>NZ_LS422980.1 GCF_900411375.1 Lentilactobacillus raoultii
GCATCGGTCAGGGTAATCTGATATTTAATGGGGCGCATCGATGATCATTCCTTTAACTTTTTCCCCAGCATATCAAGAAACGACGATTATCACAATAATTTAGCTTTTCAAAGATACGTTACACTAGTCATGCAATGAGCTTGTATAATCCAGCCAATCCGTTTTGGAATCATGCTCATTGGGTGACGCTTCAGCAAAACGTGACCGTAACTAAAATTCGAAACACTGATCCAATGTCAAATCGTTATCGAGTAGCGACGTACTCATTAAAGAAGGGACACCACTTAAAGCTGTTCCACTCAGCGGTCAACGTTTCTTGGGGGTTGGATTCAGGCAAATTCAACACTAACCGCACTTACACTTACGCCGTTAATAAGAACGACAATAGCCACACTTGGTTTAAATTTGGCATTCATTAACAAATTCTTTAAGAATCTCACAAAGCGATCGGCAATTTTAGCCGATCGCTTTTTTGTCATCATTTTTTCTCGTCAGAACCTATTTCAGACCACTTACTACCATTTTTCGACCACCTACTTTAAATGGGTTTACGACTCTTAAAAAGTATCGTTTAATTAAGAATGGCACTGTATGAATCACCATTATTCTTTACTAATTTTATTGCAATCCTGCCAATTGTCGGCGCTATTGTTAAATATGTTGACAAAAGTATAAGAATATCTAATAATGGCGCCAAGAAAGCTGTCATTTCCTCTGAATTGGTGTAAACTAACCAGTGTTTGCAATAGATCATTCGAAAAAATTCAAAACTTGAAAGGAGCTTTCACATTGCTAAAAATCGCAAGGGGACGCGTTTCCTATCTGGCAGTTCTGGGGGCGGTCTTTTTTATGGCGATTCAAGTTATCGCCAACCTAAACCTTCCCAGCCTTACCTCGGACATTGTTAATAACGGGGTTGCTACCGGTAATATCAGCTATATTTGGAAAATCGGTTTTAAAATGGTCGGTTTTTCGCTACTCAGTATTGCGGCGGCCGTCTGCAACGTGTTCCTAGCTGCAACGACATCGCAAAAGCTCGGTAAAAATTTAAGAAGTGACATTTATCGAAAAGTCATCAATTTTTCAAATGATGAATACGATCAAATCGAAACTTCTTCTTTGATCACCCGGACAACTAATGACGTGGTCCAAATCCAAAACGTCGGCATCATTATGTTGCGAATGATGCTGATGGCACCAATTATGCTGATCGGGGCCAGCTTTCTGGCCTACAACAAAAACCATCAGCTGACCACCGTGTTCTTAGTTGTCTTACCAATTATGGCCCTCTTCATTGGTTTTCTGCTTTACTTCGCTGTGCCAATGTTTCGGGCAATGCAGACTAAAACCGATAAAATCAACCGGATTTTTCGAGAGGGACTAACCGGGGTTCGGGTCATCCGAGCTTTCAGACAAGATCAGTTTGAACAGGACCGCTTTGAGGATGCCAATAAAGATTACACGCAAAATGCCATCAACGTTAACGTCTTAATGGCCCTGGCCTTCCCAGTGATGACGATGATTATGAGTGGCACCAACATTGCGATCATTTGGTTTGGTGCTAAGTTGATCGGCACTCAATCCATGCAAGTGGGGAACCTCATTGCCTTCATGACTTATGCCATGCAGATTCTCATGAGCTTTATGATGATGTCAATGGTCTTTATTTTCATCCCTCGAGCCCAAGCTTCTGCTAAGCGAATCCAAGAAGTTCTAAATCTCCACTCAACACTCAAACTCAAAAAGAAGCCTGTCAAAATCGATCTTTCAGCACCAACTCACACCTTAAAATTCGACCATGTGACTTATCGATACCGGAACGCCGAACTTCCGGCGTTAACTGATATCGATTTTGAAGCCAAGAGTGGTCAAACTGTCGCAATTATTGGTGGAACCGGTTCTGGAAAAACTTCCCTGATTAATTTAATTCCTCGATTTTACGACGTGGAAGCCGGACAGGTTGAGCTGGATGGTATTAATGTGAATGACATGGCACTTGATCAGCTTCACGAAGCCGTTTCATTAGTGCCACAAAAAGCCACCCTCTTTACCGGGAGTCTTCGTGACAATATGAAGTACGGTAAACCTGATGCGACAGACGACGAAATCTGGCACGCATTATCCATTGCCCGGGCCAAAGATTTCGTTGCCGACTACCCTGAAGGACTGGATCTTCACGTTGAACAAGGTGGCGGTAACTTCTCAGGTGGCCAACGCCAACGACTAGCCATTGCCCGAGCCCTGGTTAAGCAATCGGCCGTCTACATTTTTGACGATTCATTTTCAGCACTGGACTTTAAAACCGACGCCGATTTGCGAGCAGCCTTAAGGCGTGATCCGCATATTCAACAAAGTATCACCGTGATTGTTGCACAACGAATTGCTACGGTTGCCGATGCCGATTTAATTCTGGTATTGGATAACGGCCGTTTAGTCGGTAAAGGTACCCATGATGAACTTCGAAAAACTAACCGAGTTTATCAAGAAATCATCCATTCACAAATTCGAGAGGAGGGCGATTAGATGGCTGAGAAGAATACTTCAAACGATACTCAAGCTCGACCAATGCCTGGTCGGGGCGGCCCTGGTGGCCCTCGCGGCGTTGTTGAAAAGCCTAAAAACTTTTGGAAAACAACGGCCCGCTTAATGCGTTATATGTCTGACCGGATTATCGGCCTCATTTTGGTGTTGGTCTTCGCAATTACCAGTGTCATTTTCCAAATCAGAACGCCAAAGATCTTGGGTCAAGCCACTACCGAAATCTATAAAGGTGTTATGAAAGGCACGGCTGAGCAAAAAGCCGGCTTCAACATTGGCAACCTGCCGATTAATTTCGATAAAATTGTTCATATTATCATCATTGTCGCCCTCATGTATTTGGCATCAGCGGTCTTCAGTTACCTGCAACAGTTCATCATGACACTGATTTCCCAGCGAACCGTTTACCGCCTCCGAAAACAAATGAAGCAGAAGATGCGCCGAGTACCAATTAAATATTACGATACCCACAGTAATGGTGATATCATGAGTCGAGCCGTTAACGATATGGATAACATTGCCAGCACCCTCCAGCAAAGTCTCACCCAAGCAGTGACCAGTTTTGTCACCTTTATTGGAACGTTGTGGATGATGTTTTCAATTAGTTGGAAGTTGACGCTGATTGCTTTTGTAACCATTCCTTTAAGTCTAATCGTGGTTGGTATTGTCGCACCCAAGTCCCAAAAATACTTTGCGGCTCAACAGAAAAGTCTTGGGTTGCTTAATAACCAAGTCGAAGAAAATTACGCCGGCCAACTGGTTTTGAAGAGTTTTAACAAAGAAAAAGATACCATTGATAAATTTGAAGAACAAAACGATCAATATTATCAATCAGCTTGGAAAGCCCAGTTTATTTCCGGTATCATCATGCCTCTTATGATTTTTATGAATAACATTGGTTATGTATTTGTCGCCATCATTGGTGGCATTCAAGTCGCCAACGGTAGTGTCACACTTGGAAATGTCCAGGCCTTTCTTCAATACACCAACCAATTTTCGCAACCCATTTCGCAATTAGCCAACTTGATGAACACTATCCAGTCAACGATTGCTTCAGCCGAGCGAGTGTTTGATGTGATTGACGAAGAAGAAATGAAGAATACCAATCAAAATCGACCGGTTGAAGCGAACACCGATAATATCGTTTCACTGGAGCATGTTCAATTTGGTTACGAAAAAGACGAGTTATTGATGACTGATTACAATCTCGAAGTGAAGCCCGGTCAACAAGTCGCCATTGTGGGGCCAACCGGTGCCGGAAAAACGACCATCATTAACCTTTTGGAACGGTTTTACGATGTCTCTGGTGGTTCGATTCGCCTAAAAGGCGTTGACACCCGTGATATCGATCGTGAAAAACTCCGCTCACATTTTGCCATGGTGCTTCAAGACACCTGGTTATTTACCGGGACCATTTACGATAACATTAAATACGGTCGCGAAGATGCGACGCATGATGACATTATCGAAGCGGCCAAGGCAGCCCATGTCGACGAATTTGTTCGAAAACTACCTGACGGTTATGACACTGTTTTAAACGAGGCGGCTTCCAACATTTCTCAAGGCCAACGTCAATTATTGACGATTGCCAGAGCCTTTGTAGCGGATCCGGAAATTTTAATTTTAGATGAAGCCACCAGCTCAGTGGATACCCGGACCGAAGTTCAAATTCAACACGCGATGAACGATTTACTGAAGAATCGAACCAGCTTCGTGGTGGCCCATCGACTTTCCACCATTCAAAACGCTGATAATATCATCGTGATGAATCATGGTTCGGTTGTCGAAACCGGCACCCACAACGAATTGCTGGCTAAGAACGGATTCTATGCGGATCTGTACAACAGTCAGTTCTCAGACAACGTTTCGTTTGATTAAGGAGGCGAGCACATTGAAAAAACGAATTGGCATTGCGATCACTGCTGTCCTTCTCACCCTGGGGCTTGCCGGCTGCGGTCGTCCAAATTTATCGGTAAATCACCACGATTTAAAGCCTGATGGATTGGGCGCTGTAATTAAGGGCCAGAGCCGTCACCAAGCCATCACTTACCGAGTTGATCAGGGCCCAAAGCAAACCGAAAAGACCCATAACGGCAGCTTTGCCTTAACCATCCCCGCCAAGGCCACCGACCAAAAGATTACTTTAAGTGCTGGCGGGACAACCCAAACCGTTAAACTGGCAAAGGCCAAACCAGTGATTGCCTACACTAACCTGCAAAAGAAATATAATCAAGCGCTCACGGCAACAGCCCTTTCCAAACAGGATCGCCAAAAAGCCATTACCTTACAGAAGCAAGGAGCTAAACTTAAGCAGCAGCAACAAGCCATCACCAAAACGGTGGCCACTGAAAAGGAAAAATTGGCAGCCGGCGACACCCGCGCGGCCAGCCAACTAGCTCGTCAAGCAAAAAAGGCAATCGCTTTGAAATCTCAAACAGCCAAGTTTCAGACAACCAGTGCCGAGGTGACTGCCGCAATGCATCAAGCAAAGCAGCGGGTCAAAAATCAATTATTGCCAACCAAGTCTCGCGATGGCATTCATAATTTGGTTTCAACTAAGGACATCAAGATTCGCGTCAACACTGATCGGCAACAAGTGGTTGGTTTAGCGCTGATGGTTCCGGTTAACGCACTGAAAAATAAAACCCAAGCCAAGAAATTTGCAGTTTCCTTTTCAATTTTGGCCGATAGTGCCGGTGCCAACGCTAAGAAATTGATGAAACAGTTCCAAAAACAAACTAAGTCCAGTAAGACCAGCAAGACGACCAATAAAGCCTTACATTCAAATGGGCTTGATTTTCGAATTGGCTATTCAACAACCACATTATATATTTACATCACAAAATAAACTCAAGCCAACAAAAAAGACGACCTCACCTATAAGATGAAATCGTCTTTTTTAATTAGCGCGAAAGGTCTAATGAGTACTTGTTTCGTTTAATACCAACCATTCGCTTGCCAGAAAGACTTGGCAGCTGACCATGACCCATATCGGCCGGCAACGTACTGGTTGGCCACCTTTTCCTGGTTGGCAGCCGAGTAATCACCATGCAGGTATGAAGCACTTAATTGATACTTACCAACGTACTGACCATTGCGAGCGGAGTATGAACCGCCTGATTCGTGTGAGGCAATCCAAGCTTTCGCTGAATTACTTGAACCGGTATTCGTTGTTACTGAACGTTGAGTGGTTGAGCGACCGGTTGTCGACTGACTAGATGTTGTCGGATAGCTTGATTGGCTAGTGGTATTAGCCGCTTGATAATTGCTGGTTTGTTTGGCAGTCGAGTTAGTTTGGGCTGACTGTTTATATTGTGGCTGAACATATGACTGTGTTGACGTCGTCTGTTGAGCCGGTTGAGTCGTCGTAGTCGACGTTGTTGTCTGGCTACCATCGGGAATGTTTAACTGCTGACCAACCGTAATCACACTTGAGCTGCTCAAATTATTTGCTTGATTAATGGCATCGACCGAGACATCATATTTTTGTGAAAGTCCCCATACGCTATCGCCGGATTGAACCGTCACAACGGTCGCAGCTGAAGCATACGAAAAACCTGCGAAGAAAAGACCAACAGCAGCGGCTGAGGTTGCGAGGATCATTGATAATACTTTTTTCAAAATTACACACTCCTATAAATACTTGTGTCTGTGACTGGAAGTTGCTGACCTCATCGATCAACAATGCTTAGTCTATCGCATCGGTGTAACAGACAAATAACACCAGTATTAAGCTTATCGGCAAGTGTGTAATTCATGTAACGGCTTGGTAATTTTTGTTAAACGTTTATTTATCAAAATAACGTCAAACCAGGCATACCCTAACCACTCACACGATTTGGCAATTTGTAATAAGTCGTGGGGAAAGTCTTGATTTTTGGGAAAATAATCCTCGATCAATCATCAATCAATCTCATTTTTAGGATTTATTTTGGAAATCAAGCCGATATTAAATGATTTCGACAATCAAAAACGAAATTGCCGCCCAAAATAAGCTGCCAATAAAGTCTTTCAAATAACTCATCCAAAAGAGCTGACCAAATCGCCAAAAATCAACGATTCCTTTAATCACGCCAATGACAACTAAGATCAACGCAACGATTTCCATATCATTAATCAATTGTGCTAATAGTCTTTTCATATGAGTTTCCTTCAAAGGGGTCTAAAAAAGCAGCCCTGTAAGACTGCCTTATCAAGCTTAAGATTCTTTTCGACGAATGCCATAAAACTCTTCAGGATAATAAATTTTGCCGCTTCGTTTAAACAATCCGCCATCGGTCAACGGTTTAATCAGATTGGCATTAATTGCCACCGGCATGGTTGAAAAAATATTGAAGTTTTCTGCAGCGACGTAGCCTAAATCATAGAAGAACTCCGTATTATCAATCGCACTAACTGCCGGATAACCTGCTAACTGAGCCCGATTTTCAAGTTCATAGATCAATGCCTGGCCCACGCCCTGTTTTCGATATTGCTTGGGTACACTAACTTCCACAATCGACACAATCCGGTGCGTATGGTGCGGCGAACGAATAGTAACCGGAATCATCAGGGCATGACCGATCAACTGGTGATCATGGTCTTTAGCCACCACTTCAAACTCAGAATGATAATCATTGTATGTTCGCAACCGGTCGACCATGTCCACCTCGTCGCCATCAGTATTGGTTTCACCATTTGTATAGCTTTCAGCAATAATGGCTCTGATCTCTGAATATTCGTCTCGCTGGGCAGTTTCAATTGAAAATTTCACGACTAATCTCTCCACTCTTTTTTCTATACCGTGTCTCCATCAAATTTAGTACTCATCAAATGATTTACATCAAGTCTGGTTGGACCATCAACTTGCCAGATGATCACACCTTCTTATACACTTAATATACAGTATAAGGGATAACCACATTAAAAAACAATGAGAAAGTTGGCTAATTATGTCCACAAAAGTAAAATTTGCAATTATCGCCGTTTTGACCTACATCATTTTTGTCATTGCTGCCATCGGTTTTGGCTTTCTTGATCCTCAAAAGATCGGCATTACTTGGAGTATTTTTTGGTACGTTGCAGCAGCCCTCATCATCTACTACCTCTGGTTTAAAAACGTTGTCTATCACCGAGTCATGTACTATGCTCGCCAATTAAAGCTCACCAAGGCCGATCTTCAAAAATTTTTGCCGAATTTAAAAAAGAGCCAAGTCATCCCCGACCCTCAACGAAACAATTATTTTGCACCTATTTTTAATTTTCCCCTGCAGGGATTGGATGTCCTGGATAAAGCCTTAACTAACGAAGCAAAGCAGCGACACATTCAACCTTTCAAATGAGCCTTAGTCGACTTAACCCTCTGTTACCTCGGCTAGCTTCTTATCCAAATAAGCGGCCAACTTTTCCTTTGGATAGATTCCCGACACTTTTTCAGCCGCTCGACCATTCTTAAAAATAACCAAACTGGGAACACTAAGAACGTGATACTGTTCCGCAATTTCCTGATTGCCATCCACGTTCATTCGACCGAAATGAATCCGGTCTCCATAAACCTTTTCCAAATCCGCTAAAATTGGTTCCAAGATCTTACACGGACCACACCATGGTGCCCAAAAATCAACGACGGTCAATTGATGATTTGTTTCAGCTTTAAGATTATCCTTCGTTATCGTGACGCTCATCTGTCTGCTTGCCCTCCTTTCGAACATAGTGAATGATTAACGTAATAATCACAGCCCCCAACACGATTAAGCCAAACAGTGGTGCTGGAACTTCAATATCAATCATCGGAATTGATAAGACTAATTTCAAGGCAATAATGTCAATTAAAATGTACGCCATCGGTTGTAGTTCGGGAATCTTTCCCATCAACTTCATAATCACTTCAGCGACACCCCGCATTGCCAAGATTCCAATCATCCCACCAATTAAAACAATCACCGGATTCGGTGAAATCGCCAGTGATGCCAGTACCGAGTCAATTGAGAAAACCACGTCCATGAATTCGATTTGCATGACCACCGACCAAAATAATGATAGTCGGTGCTTTTTTTGATTGGCTAATTTTTTAGTTCGAACTACTCGGGTTTTCCGGAAGAAGGAATAAACCAGATAGAACAGATAACCTGCTCCCAATACTTTAATTTCCCAAAAATGAATCAGGTAAGTACCCAACCCAATGATCAGAAATCTGAACAGGTAGGCACCCCACAAGCCATAAAATAGTGATTTCTCACGCTGGATCTTCGTTGGCAACGCCTGAGTCTGCGCGGCTAAAACCACCGCGTTATCTACTGAGAGCAAGCACTCAATGGTAACCAGGGATAAAATAATCAACCAGTCGCTGCCACTGGTAATAACCGTACTCCAATTATGTGCATCAAAAAACGGGCCGTATAAATTCGAAACCCAATTCAACAATTTGGCAACCTCTCCTCATCTTAAACTTCCGTTTCATTTGATAGATTATAATATTCTACCACAGACGGCAATAGGCAAATCGGAATTAATTTTCGTTGAGCGCTTCCAAATCGTACCGGCTCAATCGATACTTCACAATTAGGTGATTCAGCTTATGCGCATAATGCGGGTCGGTTGCATAGCCATTTTCCTGAAGTAACCGGGTCGTGGTTCGATAGCTTAAGAGATTTGACCGCCTGACGAATTTGTCGTGCAACAAGCGATTGTGGTCCATGATTGCCGATTGATAATTAGGATATTTTCGAAAGGCAGCCATAACTTTCACTGAATGACCGTTCTCAACTTCCCGGGTCTCAAACGACATTGATTGTCCGTGATAGCGCCCCTTAACGCCAAAGGGATTTTTAGCTAGTCGATACAGCGCTGATGAGCCAAATTGTGATTCCAAAATTGCCTGGGCAATGACCACACTGGGAAGTACCCGGCGATTCTGACGAAAATTTTTGACAGCCGGGCCGGAAATTTTCCGGATGAAGGCATCTTTCTGTTTAATGGTCATCTTTTGCCGATTGGACTTGTCAGCAACCGAAATACGAGGCTGTTGAGTAACGACCTGTCGATGAGTTCGAATCACGACAGCTGCCAAAACAACTCCCGCCACTGCAATTAAAAGTGCTAAAATCCACCAAATTCTTTTATGCAACTGTGTAACCCCACTTTAATTCAAATTAGCCAACTAATTGATTTCTCTGAAGTCAACCCGGTCATTTATCTGAAAAAAGATCGGTTCCGCTTGGCGAATCAACTCATCGGTTAACTGGATTTTAACCACCGACTTGGCATGGTATGGCTGATAATAATAATTTCGGCTTTCGCAGCATACCGCTGCCCGGTAAACCGAGTAAGTCGGTTGATGAGCGGCGCTCTTTGGCACGTTGACCGAGTCCAATAAATGCCAGCAATTGTCAAACGCCTCAATTTCATTTTCAGGTAAATCAATTCGTTCCTTTAGATAAGCCGCCCGAATAAATCGTGAACCGGGTGAATAGGATCCTGGTGGAATAGCCTTACCGGACACGTTACCGGTTGTTACCCGGGGTGTATTAAGCGGGACCGTTCGATGTTTGAATGCTTCGGTAAAGTTAACGTACTTTTCTAATTGGCGAAGTTGGCGCTCGAAATGATTACTGTTTGTCAAAACGCCCAACGGATTTTCAATCACTTCAATTGGATGCGTCACTGGTTCAATCGCTACGATTCGACCAGTTGGGTCACAGGCCGCAAAATGCAGTTCACTGTGACCGTACTTCAATAGACTATGCTTATCAGCCATCAATTCAATTTCATCAATGTGATCAATGATGTCTTGAACCGAACGGTAGTTAGACAACAAATAAAATGACAATTCAAAAGGAGCCAAATGAATCCACCCCGCGGTCGGTTCTTCAACCAGCTGGCTGCCATTGGTAAAGGTTAACTTTTGAACGGCTAAGCCAAACTCATTGACCCCATCGGAGGTATCGATTCGTCGGCCATGCTGACCACCTGAGCCTACCAGCGCGTATTTAGTGATGTATTCCCGATCATCAAATACTGAATGCCAGTGGTAGTGTCGTGGACAAAATAGTGGCCGGGCACCTAACTGCGGCCAGTCCATTGTTCTGGCCAAAACATGGGCATGATCGATCTGGCCAATTTGAAGGATGCTGGTACACATAAAATCGACTCCTTTCCTTACATTAAACTAAGATTTAATTTAAATTGTGCCGGGACAGCGATTTGCTATCGCAACGCGTGTCATAAAATGGTAAAATTTTCTTAACTGGGAAATTTATCTCAGTCACTTTTAGATACATACAGGGGACAGTTTATCATGCACGCAACAATTTTAAAATTACACAAGAATCGGGTATTCACGCTGTTAGTATGGCTGATAATGATCTTTATTGCAATTATTTCTGCTCCAAGCGTTACTAATACGCTCCAATCCCATAGTCAACCAACTTTCAGTGCTAAATCACAACCTACTCAAGCCGCCAAGCTTCGCAACCAATGGGGCTATCACTTGGCCAACACAACGTCAGTCAACGTCGTCTACGAGAATCCCACCGGCAAGTTGACAACCAACCAACAGAAAAAAATTCAATCCGTCATTAATCGATTAAAAAAGCACCGTTCATTTTACAGTATTAGTCGGGTTGTGTCACCTGATACCAACGTTTCCGGTCAGGCACAATTACTTTCAAGGGACGGATCGACTCAACTGGTTTCACTGGACATTAATGCCAAAAATAATCTGCGAATTTTAACCAATGAATTAAGTGGTCAAGTTAAAGTGCCCGGCTTACGTTCCTACGTTACCAGCCCCGAAATTATTCGTGACGTCTCAAATCAAAAAAATGCCCAGATCACTAAAATTATCCTGGTGGCGCTATTTGTTGCTTCGACGTTGATTGTCGGTCTTTATTTCAGAGCTCCTCTGGCAGCAGCCGTTTCATTTATGAGCCTCTTTGCTGCTTTTGTCACCGCCTATAGTCTTTCACTGAATCTGGCCAAACATTTTAACTGGGCGTTTTCACAATACGTTCCCCTTGAGATTGGTCTGGCCACTTTGGTATTAGGCACCATTTGGAATATTTATCTCTACCGTAAATTTAGAAGTGTCTTGACCGTTCAACAGGAGGCCAGAGCAGCCACTAAACAAACAATTCAAAGTTTACGATTTCCGATTGTGACGGTGGGCGGTTGTTTAACTATCTTATTTGCCCTTTGTGGCTTCATTAATTTTAATGAGATCCGTGCACTTTGGACATTGGCGATGACCTACCCGATTCTGATTCTGGCTGTTTTGACCCTCAATGCCGTCTTTATGGCTGCATTGGGAGAGAGCCTCTTTTGGCCATCCGGAACCCCACAGGCGACGATGAAGTCCCACTATTGGCGAACAGCTACTGAATTCTCACTTTGGCAACCAATTGCCGGTTTTTTAGTTGCCCTATACATCACACTGCCCTTTATCTATTTTTATCATAATAGTTTGAGCTTTTCTGCAATGACTAACTTAACTGAAACCAGCCAGGCTGTTAAGGGCGCCCGGGTATTGCAAGCTCATTTTGGCGAAGGAAAAGCCACCCCTGTCACGATTTACTTGAAAGCCAACCAGCCGCTTAATAACGAGAAAGACCTACAAAGTCTTGATCAATTAACCAGTAAGCTTCAACATACCAAGGGTGTCCAAAATGTCTATTCACTCACCCAGCCTGGCGGTATGCCAATTGATAAATACTACGTTGCTAATCAACTTGATGCCATTGGCTTAAGCTCAAAGGAAGCCACCGGCCGATTGTCTCAAGCATCTAACAGCTTACATTCAAATGCAGCTAAGCTTGATTTAAAGGCCTTAAAACGCCAAGTTAACCAATTATCGACAATGGTCACTAAAAGCAATCAGATTGTTCAAGACAGTAGTCGTCTAGCCGCTCAAGTCAATCGGACTGCTGCCAATTCAAGCGTCACGGTGCAACAAAACGCGTCAAAACGGGTTCGCCGATACCAACAGCAAATTAATCAGCTGGCACAATCACTTCAAAGCGTTTCTTCAGGAGTTGGTCAATTAGCAACCGAGGGAAAAGTCATCCAAAGCTATGGTCAAAACAGCTATAATAATTTGCAATCCTATAGCCGCCAAATCAACCAAGTAAAACAACAACTGAAGCGGGTCAATCAACAGGTGACGGCCTCAACCTCACAGTTAAACGGGATTTACGATTACTTAAATGGGTTACAAAAATCTGGTGGCGCAAGTATTTATTACATTACGAAAGCCCAACTTGCTGACACTGACTTTCAGCAAACACTATTGAACTATGCCAGTCAGAACAAGCGGTTGACAACGCTTCAAGTCGTTTTCAAAAATGCCCCGTCAAGCCAAACAACGGTGCATCAAATTAAACGATTACAGCAACAGATTGACCTTCAGTTAAGAGGAACTTCGCTTTCCCAAGCGACTGTTGCCATCACAGGGGAGCCGGTTGCTCAATCAATTATTCAATCAAAGATGACCCACCATTTCACTACCTTAATGGCCATCCTGGTCTTTGGCATCTTGCTAGCTGTCTTCATTCTCAGCCGGGCAATTCTTCAGCCGTTTTATTGGACCGCTGCGTTTGTCATGTCTGCACTAACTGGTTTTCAGCTAACCTACTTAACCATGCACTTTGTTGCAAGTGTTAAACAATTTGACTGGCAGGTTCCCTTACTTGCAGCTGTAATCCTGGCCGCATTTGGCGCCTGGCAAATCATCGCACTCGGGCTATCTTACCGATACACGGAATTATCTCTTCTTGATTGGATTTTACCGACGATGACCAGTTATGGCCAAATCGTCCGCTATATTTTATTGGTGGTTGTCATTCTGTCCATTGCGTTGACCTTTGGCGCATCCTTAGCCATGATTGAGACTGCTTTGATCGTTATTTATACAGCGTTTATTTTCTACTTGGTTCTCCCAATGATCGTTTCATCGTTAGGAAAACTGGCAGTCACATTGCCGGATAAGAAAAATATTCTCAAAAATAAGTAGCCGATCACGGCAATCATCATGAATTTGTTCACAAATTGTAACATTTCTCGTTATTTTAGACTCAAGAACCTGAATTTTGCTTTAAAATGCTTTATTATTTCACCAATTTAAGCAATCCGTCCGAAATCTTTCGGGCGTTTTTTATTTATCCGGACAATTCATTTCCCGTCATAACAACGTTTATCCACCAATAAAACAACCGGTTGCTCAAAATATTTCGTGACGAAATCTTCCTTAACTGCATTGAAAATTGTTTGTCACAGTCCTGCAACAAAGGACTGGTAGGATTGTACTTGTAAATTGATAGGGAGTTGTTAAATTATGAAAGTACATAGACAAATCGTTTTAGTTCTGGTTGCATTTTTCACATTGTTGACAGCAGGTTTTACCACTGCACAAGCTGCAAAAACAGATGAACCAACTTATTCATCTATCTACAACGTTGCTAAGCAAAATCTTGGTAAACCATATGTCTGGGGCGCAACGGGTCCTTCGTCGTTTGATTGTTCCGGCTTTACCAGCTACGTTTACAAAAAGGGTGCTGGTGTCTCACTTCCAAGAACTGCCCAAGCACAATACAATGCTGAAAAGAAAGTTTCTTACAGCAATCTCCAAAAAGGCGATTTGGTATTCTTTGGCGGTAGCGCCGTTTCTATTTCACACGTTGGCCTTTATATCGGTAATGGTAAAATGATTGATGCTCAAAATCGTGGTGTCATTACTGAAAATGTCAAAGCACCTTGGTGGCATTATGTTGGCGGCGTTCACGTCACAGATCTTGATTAATTGATTTAACGAATTTAAGTTTCAACATATTCATGACAACTTAATATCTATTTCAGAAAGCGACCGAAGCAAGTAACCTCTTGCCTCGATCGTTTTTGTTTTTCCTGGTATCTCAAGATCACCTTGCCACACCTGCCGGCAACGATTAGAATGTAAGTAGTTTTTTGATGGAGATTTTCAAATGGAAAAATTCAGTCACTCAAGTGATACCGATATTGGCGATTACCTGAAACTCTTTGCCTGCACAGCTGTGATGCTTCAAACAGTTTTAGCCTTTGCATTGAAGCTGACTGTTTCCGAAACCAGCCAAATCTTTATCGGAATTATTTATAATCTGATCAAATTTACAGCACCGGCGTTTATCTTTGGTATCTTATATACAACCACTCGCAAAACTATTTTAACCGGTCGCTACCAACCTTATTTAAAACAGCAGTGGCATTCTTTATTTGTTCCAACAATTTGGTGGACCATGATTTACTTACTCATCACCCCCGACCTGCAACAGGTTCATCATTATGATGATTTAAAGACTTTTCTGTGGCAGTTTGTTAACGGCAATGCGGCACCCCACCTCTGGTACAATACGATGATGCTACAGTTCATTCTTTTAATGCCGTTATTCTGGCTGATTGGCCGTTGGTGTGCCACGAGCACGAAGCGGGGACTTCTGGTTGCTTCGATCACCGCCATCGTCTACCTGGCTTGGATTATCTTTTACGATCAAGAAGTATTTCACGGCCCCCAGATGGTCCACTGGTATCTCCTTGATCGCTTCTTTTTGAGCTTTTTGGCTTATGGAATTTTTGGAACGCTGGCCTGGCAGTATCGCCAAGCCGTCAACCGCTTCTTTCGGACTTGGTGGCCAATCGGTTGTTTGATCTTTCTTGGCAGTTTCTACTGGATTAACAACGAACTTTTTCAGTTTGGCTTCCCAATTATGCTTACAAACGCGCCCTACTACAAGCCCACCATGGTACTTTATGATCTGACTGTTATCAGCCTGATCGCCGCACTGGCAATTACTCAACTCGATCATCGAAGTCCTGTTAATCGAGTAGTCCATCTTTTAGCCGTTTTTGCTTATAAGGCTTTTCTATCAAACGCTTTTTGGACAGAGCTGCTTTGGCTGGCGGGTGGCAAACAACTGGTATTGCATCATCTCTGGCTTGGAATTGCCACTCTCTACCTGGGAACGTGGCTATTGTCATTTGCCTCAGCTTTTGCAATTCACTTTGTATGGCAGAAATTATCGGTTACCATCCCCAATTTCGCTGGAAATTAAAAACTGTGACTCACGAGGTTATCTCGAGCCACAGTTTTTAATTTTATTTTTATTATCGAGGACGAGCCATGTTAATATGTTGGATGCCAACTTCTTGAAACGGTTGGCCAAATTGTTTAAATCCAAGTGTCTCATAAAATCCTTTGGCACTTTCCTGAGCACCAAGGTAAAATCGTGAAAATGCGGCGTACTGGGGTGCTGCTAAAATTGTTTCCAACAAACACTTAGCGTAGCCACGATGCCGAAAGTTTTTTAGCGTCGCAACCCGTTGAATGTGAACGCCCGCTTCTGTTAAAGTGACCCTGGCTGTTGCGACAGGCCGGTGATTCCCGTAGGCTACATAGTGAGTTGCCTGGGCATCCGTTCCGTCAAATTCAAGTGCTTCGTCAATTCCCTGTTCATTGACAAAAACGGCCTTCCGAATCGAACGGGCATCCTGATAAATTTGGTCCAGTTTTGAAGTTTGTTTAATTTCCACTAACCCAGCCACCTTATGATTGGACGTTATAGGCGGTGACGGTCACCTCATCACCATCAAATTGTAACTTGGTTAAGCTGCCATTGGCCGGGCGCGTTGTGACATCAAATTGACCATTACCAAAGCGTTCAACCAAACTCAGTAGTGTGTTACCGTGACTAATTAGTAACACGTTGTCGCCATCCTTAATCTGAGGATTATTTTTAATTAGTGCCAAACCCTGATCCAAGCGTTTCCAATACTCTTCGTTGTTTTCAGCTTGATGAAACGGATCAGCTTCTTTTAAATAGTCCTTAGCCTTGCCAATTGAATACTTTTCAACAATCGACTTAAATGTCGGCAATCCGTGCGGAGCTCCCGCCAAATACCAAGCCTGATCCATATCGTTACCCTCAAAATAGCCATAGAACTCTTCCCGGAAAAATGGTGATGTAATTGGCGCTTTAACGTCGGAAGCAACGTTATGTTTTAACACTTCCTTGGCAGTTTCTTCAGCTCGAGTGGTGTCACTGCAATAAGCTGCAACAAACTTAACATTTTTTAATTTTTCCCCAGTATCCACCGCGTTCTGACGTCCTTTTTCAGTCAGAGGTGAATTACTCCATCCCTGAAGCTTGTTATAGATGTTAAAATACGTTTGACCGTGACGAACCATATACAAAGTAAATTTAGTCATGTCTTCACATCCTTTGCCTTTGATACCTTAAGTATACCAACTTATACCGGGAATGCGGACAAAAACTTGTTGGTTAATTGGTGCCAAACCGCTTGGATCCGCTCACTTATTTTAGGACAGCTTCTCCAAGCAACATCGCTCCGTATAAGGGATTGATTCAAAAAATCCAAGCCCATGATTTTCCGAATCAACGCCTTATCCTCCGGGTGTTAACCGCTTGGATCCACTCACTACTCTTAGGACAGCTTCTCCAAGCAATTTACTGCGTCTAAGGGATTCATTGGCAAAAAGCCAAGTGCGGGCTTTTCACCAATGAACGCCTTAGTCTCCGTAAATTAACCGCTTGGATTCGCTCACTTATTTTTTTAACTTTCCCCCAAGTTCTTTGCTTGGCACTTTTTTCTTTTCACTTATCTGCTATCATAAATGAAGTACGTATTTTCATTTAAGGAGTCGGCATCTTGAAATATGTTAATTCAATCCTTGCAAAATGCAGTACCCGTAAAGGATTTCTTTTATTATTAATCATTTGCTTCTGGGTAAAAACCATGTTTGCCTACTTTGTTGATTTCCGATTAGGCATTACAAATCCGTTTCAATTCCTAATCGTATTAATCAATCCATTGGCAACAACCGTCTTACTACTAAGCATCCCACTTTACTTTAAGAAAAGTCGGATCTTTTATCCACTCGCTATTATCATCTCAATTTTAAATACAGTTCTCCTATACTTAAACGTGATCTATTTTCGCGAATTCACCGATTTTATGACGGTCAGTACGATGACCGGTTATTCTAAAGTAAACCAGGGCTTAAGCGGCAGTTCCCTGGCATTAACCAATGTCCACGATGTGATCTACTGGTTGGATTTAATTGTGATTGTCATTTTAATGGTGACTAGAAAAATCAAAATCGATCACCGCCCACTTAATCGTCGAATCGGTTTGGCGGTCACTTCGCTTTCCGTCCTATTTTTTGCGATTAATTTATCGCTTGGAGAAATGGATCGGCCTCAATTGTTAAGCCGGACGTTTGATCGAACTTACATTGTCAAATATCTTGGACTGGATGCCTTTACCGTTTATGACGGCATTAAGTCCCAGCACACTAACGATTTGCGGGCAACTGCAACCAAATCCGAGTTGGGAGATGTTTTAAAATTCACTCATCGGCATTATGCTAAACCCAACAAAAAGTATTATGGCATTGCCAAAGGAAAAAATGTCATTATCCTTCATCTTGAAAGTTTCCAACAATTTTTAATTGGCAAAAAGATTAATGGACAAGAAGTCACCCCATTTCTTAACAAACTTTACCGAAGCCATTCATCGTATTCCTTTAAAAACTTTTTCCATCAGGTTGGCCAAGGAAAAACTTCAGACGCTGAAAACATGCTTGAAACCAGTACCTATGGCCTTCCTCAAGGCTCGCTGTTTGCACAACTTGGCAGTGACAATACGTTCCAAGCCGCACCGGCCATTTTGAAGCAACGCCGCAACTATACCAGTGCGGTTTTTCACGGTAACGTTGCCAGTTTCTGGAACCGAAATAACGTTTATAAAGAAATGGGCTATCAATACTTCTTTGATGCCAGTTACTACGATACTTCCGGCGACCGATCCATGGGCTATGGCTTAAAGGACAAACTGCTATTTAGGGATTCTATCAAATATCTGCAGAATCTTCAGCAACCATTTTATGCAAAATACATTACCGTCACGAACCACTTCCCGTATGATCTGGATAAGGAAGATACCAACTTCAAGACAACCAATACGGGAGATGACGTCGTCGACAACTATTTTGTTACAGCCCACTACCTGGATCAATCCATTCGTGAATTCTACCGGTACCTGAAGAAGTCCGGTCTTTTAAAACATTCGCTGATCCTACTTTATGGTGATCATTACGGGATCTCCAACTCCGAAAATAAAAACCTGGCAAAGGCCCTTGGCAAGAATCCGGACGACTGGACAGATTATGATAATGCCCAACTTCAACGGGTACCGTTAATTATCAACATTCCTGGTATGAAGCACGGCTATATTTCCAAAAAGTATGCCGGTGAAATCGACGTTTTACCTACCTTGATGCATTTATTAGGCATCAGTACCAAACGTTACGTTCAATTTGGCACCGACATTTTCTCAAAGCAACATGATCAGGTTGTTGCCTTCCGAAATCAGGATTGGGTTAGCCCCGCATTCACTTCTATCAGCGGTGATATTTACTCAAATAAAACCGGCCAACTGCTTAAACTAACCAAGCGTCAGCAAAAACAAGTTGATAAGGATAAATCCCGAGTGGACAAAGAACTAGCCTTATCTGATTCGCTAAACGAAAAGAATTTGCTGCGCTTCTATCATCCGAAAGGCTTCGAAACGGTTGATCCCCGTAAGTACAACTACGCTAACTTATACCAAAAAGAACTTAAAATTAATAAAGAGCGTGGTAAAAAGTCGACCAGTCTTTATTCGAAGCATGGCAATACGATTAAGGATTACGTCACTGATGCGCCGGAAATTCATCACAAGTCAACAGATTCCAACCGAATCAAGATTACCAACCCGGATGCAAGCAATAATGATAGCAGCAGGTAATGCGTAAATAAAACGATTAATGATCGAATTGTAACTCGTTCAACCATACTCTTAGTTGCCAGGTAAAAATCAACCAATCATCTTAATGGGAAGATGGTATCGTGAAAAAACAGGTTCAAAACAAACATTGGGTTAATTTGCTAATCTATAATCTTTTAGTCAGTCTACTGGCAGTGGCATCATTTGCTATGGTTATTTTGGCAATTATTAACGTCATCACTTTGAAGCGCGGGCCTTACCGCCTGATTTTCTTCCTGATTTGGGGCTTCTTTCTAATCGATTATTTAATCCGGTTGAAATTAGCGCCTTCCAAAAAGGATTTTCTGATTTCAAACTTGTTTGATTTGATCGCACTAATCCCATCACACCCGATTTTTGCACTTTTCCGAATTGCCCGGATCATCACAATTATTCGGGATTATAATCTTTTATGGAAACTGGGTTGGACTGGTAAATTCACCAACGAAATTCATCGGTTCTTGTACGATACCGGCTTTATTTACCTATTTTCAATTAGTCTGGTAATCTTGATTGGCAGTTCACTGGTCTTTGCTTCATTTGAACACGTTTCACTTCAAGAAGCACTCTGGTGGGCCATCACAACCGCCACAACTGTCGGCTACGGTGATGAAACGCCTCATACAGCCGGTGGCAAGATTGTCGCTTCGCTACTAATGCTTGGTGGGATTGGTTTTCTAGGTTTACTGACCTCTACAATTACCGGCTTTTTTACAAAACAAGATGTTGAAGAAGATCGGGATCGAGCTTTAAAACACTTAACCAAACAAGTGGATCATCTATCAAAGCAAGTTTCCCAGTTACAAAAGACTATTCAAACGCCGCAAGAACGAAAGCCCAAACCGGCTCCTAAAAAGAAACACCATCAATAGAAAAATGACCAATATAATTTTGACAAAGTCTGCCGAATTGTATTGAGTCTTTTAATTTTACATATAAATGATTGATAAAAATATCGCAAGGAAAATTACTGTTGAGAAAATAGTAACAATTGTAATAACCATTAATCCTTTTTTATTGTAAGGGTTGATTCGCTTACCGCTCGGCCCTGCCAACCAAAACTTGTCAGATTGTTTGAGAGAGCTGCCATATTTGTGAAGATTATAAATCATCAGCCCATATAAATACCAAAATAAAATTGTAAAAGACAGAAGTTGCAAGCCAACGCCGATGGTTAGCGAAATTATGCCAGTCTGCATTAAGATAATCGTTGCAAAGAAGAGCCCAATCACTAAAATAATCGCGATTATCAATCCTAAGTTACTTCTTTTGGGCATACTTGGCTTTGTAATACTGGTTACCTTCCTTTCAAAACTACGAGGTTATTTTCTATTATCTAAAACCGTCTTAGCTTGTCAAGTTTAATTTTACCTTTGTACTTAATTGCTTAACAAATACTCACTTATTCGAAAGTTCAAAAGCCTTTACTTTTAATTGTTATGTGGTAGCATTCGATTAACATTTAACCATATTTATCGAAGGTAACATTTTTGCTTATTCTACGTTTAGAAAAAACAGTAGTAATAATTTAGTGAGGTGAGATTTATGAAAAGCCAAGGTCAAAAAGCTTCAACCGCAAACTATTGGTGGGCGATCGTTTCATACATTATGATTTCTCTTCCCGCAATGTTTTTTGAAAAAGTCAGCAATGTTACTAAATCTAGTCTCTTTCCCTATATTGTTACAATTCTAGAAATTGTCATGTTGTTAATAGTTGGTCGGTTACTAATTGGTGAAATGAAAAGTGAATTGAAGCTTTTTTCTAAAAAGATCCCCGTATATTCCTTATATATCCTTTTGGGTATCGTCAGCATTATCGCTTGGAACATTATCTGCAACATTGTCTACTATCATCCAAACGTAAATGCGAGGAAATTCACCACTACCGCAAATTCAGCGCCGCTAATTATGTTTATTTTTGGTGCAATCCTGGCACCATTTCTAGAGGAATTGGTATTCAGAAAGGCTTTAATTGCCGCTTTTAAATCAGTTTTCAACTCAACTATCCTGTCCATTCTGCTTTCGAGCCTGCTGTTTGGTTTAGCTCATTGGGATTGGGCCGAAACGGCGCTGACTTCCAAAGCTGAACTAATGGGTCTCTTATTACGATTTGGAATGGGTGTAATTTTATCAATCTTATATTTAAAGGCCAAAAACATTTTTGTCCCAATTGGCATCCATATGGCAATTAATCTGATTGCAGGCGTTTAGTAAACCTGTCACAGCAACCCTTTTGAAAATTAACTCACCTTTAATTATTCGGATATTTATACCCATCATGCGAATAGTTATGTAATTAGACTAACCGAAATGGCTAGCCTTTTTATTTTCCATTTGATAACAATTTGAACAAAAAAATCATTTCATCGATGCATCGACGTGCTGTGCAGTGGTCCCCGTCTATCCGGGTAAAGTGACTGCATCATAGTGTTAACTGCAACCGGTGCTTCGCCAAAGGCTGTGGCGATTAGTGGCTCCTTCCCCGGATATTCGGAAACATCCCCAATTGCCAATACATTTGCCAACTCGGTTTTTCCAGCTGACTTAACCGAGATTTTACCGCGGTTAACTGCCGGATGCGCTTCCCAAGCATTTAAAGCCTCGTCTTGGGCAATAAAACCGTAATTAACAACAATTTTATCGACCGTTAAAGTTTTTGTTTCATCTGATTTCATTTTTTTAGCTGTGATCATGACCTGATCATCACCAGTTGCTTGCAGCTGCTTAATCAAATACGGTGTCACCGGTTCAATTGAGGACGCTTGTAGCCGATCGACACTATGCTCCATTGCCCTGAACTTGTCACGCCGATGAAGCAGATAGACCTTTTTGGCAACTGATTCCAACAATAGTGCTTCATCGATGGCTGAGTCACCACCACCAGCTACCAGGACCGTCTGATCTTTAAATTGAGCTAAATTCTTAACGCTATAAAATAGTTGACGACCTTCAAACTCATCACTATTGTCAACTGCCAACTTGCGCGGATTAAAGGCACCGACTCCTGTGGCAATAATGACACCCTTGGTGAGCGTCGTTTCCTGATTTGTCGTAATTTGATAGCCACCATCGACCTTTTGGACATTCTTCACCGTTTGATTCAGTTTGACGGCTGTTTCAACCGTCTTAAGTTGACTTTCGAGCTGTTCAACCAGATCTCTGGCTTTAATTTTTGGATAGCCGGCCACATCTAAAATAATTTTTTCCGGATATAGTGCACTTACCTGGCCACCTAGTTCGCTTAAGCTCTCAATGATCTGGGCTTTGGCATTTCGAAGTCCCGCATAAAAGCCGGCAAACATCCCTGCCGGCCCACCACCAATAATGGTTATATCATACATTGTTTCACTCGAAGTCATTTTTGAGATTCCTCCTTAGATTCATAAAGGGTGACTGTCATCACCAATTTGAGTTTCTGTTTAGTTTAACGCTTTTTTGAACGATTCTTTTCCGATCTGCCTTTTTTGAGCCGGTGCTTTTTCGGAATGATAATTCGCTGGCCTTGAAGTGTTTTGACTTCCCTTAAGCCGGCATCAATCATAATGTAAATTAAAAACCAGCCGATAATAATATCAAGAACTTCCTGCATAATGGAAACATTTAAACCGGTATTCGGAATGTCCCAATCCCAAAATGTGTGTAAAGCGACCGCAATCAAAAAGAAAATATAAAATTTAGGTTTAGTAAAGAAATCGCGCATTGTAAACGGCTTTTTACGAGCTTTTCCCAGAATAATGGCGCCGCCCATAATGGCTGCCCAAATAGTGTGGGTTCCAATTGCCTGAAAGCTACGGGTAAAAATAGTCATTAAGCCATATTGACTAATATAACCGGAACTTTCAAAGACTGAGAAGCCGGCCCCAACTGCAGCCCCGATCAAGACACCGTTAAATATGTAGTTAAGTCGATACGAATTAATAAACAGAATCACGACCACACATTTGGCAAGTTCTTCTACAAAGCCGACAACCAGTGCCGATTCAATACTCACATCCGTTCGAATTGGCAGCATTAAATAAAATGTCATGGTCACAAGCAATGATAAGATCCCGCCGACTAAAAAAGTCGTTAGGACCTGCAGAACCGAAATATTTTGATAAACATTAATTTCGAAAAACATCATCATCAACGAAAACGGCACGGCCAGTGACCCAATAAAAATCAGCCCGGGAATTGCTTTATTGCTTTTAAAAAGAAATAGTAACAGCATCAGCATCGCAAAACTCACAGCCAACACAAAAAAGATTCTGGAAAAAAACCACGGTTTAACCGGGCGACTCGACACCTTTCTCAAACTAGGGGTTGTGCTCCTGGTTCCCACAATAAAGAGTCGATCTGCTTCATCTTTAGTATGCCGCTGAAAAACTTCAGAAAACATCCTCGATAGATGAATTTCAACCGGATTGTCCTGGGATTCGTCACTCAACCGCTTGGCAATGTGGTCATCCAAGTTATCCAGATTATCATAATTTCGTCGAACGCCCGTCCAAATCAGCGAGAAAAAATTGCGCCCGATTTTTTTATTTTCGAGTTTCATTTAAAAAATCCCATTTCTTAATAGTATTACTATTTAGCGTACCTTACCCAGCAAACAGATTCAAGTCGGTGTCGCTCACTCTTTTAGGACAGCTACACCAAGGAGATTCCTACATGTAAGGGATCAGGTGGAAAAATTCAAAAACAGAATTTCCTCACGTGACGCCTTACGCTCCGGAATCTAACCGCTTGGCTCCACTCACTTTTCCTAGGACAGCTCCTCCAAGCAGACCCCTGCATGTAAGGGATTAGATTGAAAAATCCAGGCCCGTAATTTTCCCATCTAACGCCTTACATTCCGGAGTCTAACCGCTTGGTTCCGCTCACTTCAAATTTTGAATTATCCGTCATTTTCGGTTATGATTAGGTAAAGGGTTTTCATCCTTGATATTACAACATTATGGAGGTAGCTTTAATGGCCCAGAAAAAAATGATTCTCGATCTTGATACCGGTATTGATGACGCAATGGCAATCGCATATGCCGTTGCTGATCCGGACGTTGATTTAATTGGTATTATCGGCTCATATGGTAATGTTTACGTCGAAGATGGCGTTATTAATTCACTTAAAATTCTCGAACTGTTGGGTGCAACCGATGTCCCAGTTTACCAAGGCCTGTCGCACTCGTCTGAAAGTGACCACTTTGATCGCATGCCGGTTAGCGCTCAGATCCATGGCGAAAACGGGATTGGTGAAGTGGATCTTCCTGCCCCTAAGCGTCAGCCGGAAACTGGTGATGCGATTGATTTCTTTATCGATGCTGTTAAAAAATATGGCAAAGACCTAATCTTGGTTCCAACCGGCCCATTAACTAATCTGGATGCCGCAATTAAAAAAGCACCTGAAATTACCAACGAAATCGGTAATATCACAATCATGGGTGGCGCTGTAACCGTTCCAGGAAACGTGACCAACGTCGCCGAGGCTAATATCCAACAAGATGCCACAGCCGCCGACCATGTCTTTCGAAAAGCCCCATTGACCCAAGTTGGTCTTGATGTGACCTTACGCACACTGTTAACGAAAAAAGAAACCCAGCAGTGGCGTAACCTAGGGACTAAATCTGGTCGCGCTTTCGCTGATATCGTTGATTACTATATCAAAGCTTATGAGGTAACCAGTCCCGACCTTCATGGGTGTGCCCTCCATGATCCGTTCGCGGTTGGGGTGGCGATTAACCCTAACTTTGTTCAAACTATCAGTTTAAACATGTATGTGACAACCGATGAAAAATACTACGGCCGAACGACGGGAGATCCGGCACGACTTTCAGATCCTAATCCAAATGTCAAAGTTGCCGTTAATGCCGATGTTGACGCCTACTTAGACGCCTTCATGACCCACTTAACCGGCCTCTTTAAACAACATTAATCACAGATCCATAAAAACGACCGTCTTCGTATTTAACGAACTGACAGTCGTTTTTCATTTGAGTTAAAAGTCTACTGGGGATTGGTCAACTTCTGTTAAAGTTAGCGTACCGAAAAAAAGCTCTTGAGATAACTGCCAACACCGTCATTATCATTATTGCTGGTAATGACGCTGCTAATGGCCCGAATTTCATCCGTACCATTCTCCATTGCGACCCCAATTCGAGCGTGTGAGATCATGCCAAGATCATTTTGCGAATCGCCAAACGCCATCAAATTTGAAAAGTTCCAGCCAAAATGGTTTAAAAGGGCTTTTAAGCCAACCGTTTTATCCATTTTTGGCGCCAAAAACTCTAAGATTTGTGGTTGTGACCGGACAACATGGTAACGCCGACTGATTCTAGCAGGCATCGCTTTAACAAAATCATCCAGAAGTGCCGGTTCCTCACACACAACTGCTTTGGCATATGACTCAGTTTCCGCCAATTCAGCATAGCTTTGTGAAGCAAACTCGATATTGCCTTTAAATTGTTGTTCATACATGGAAGGCTTTAAGTCCGAGATCGCATAGACTCGTTCAAAATTCAAAATGTCCAATGGGGCACTGAATTCTTCTGCAAGTTTATGTAAGGGCTCAAAATCTACTTTTGCCATGCCACTCTTAAATAAAGGCGTCTTATCGTTGTTGTGAACAACCAATGCGCCATTAAAGGTAATGGTGTAATCATCCTCACCTGTTAAACCCAATTGTTCAAGGTATGGCCAGATTGCATTAATCGGTCGGCCTGTGCAAAGGACGACTTTAATGCCCTCATCATGAATCTGTTTCAAAATAGTTTCATTAATTTTGGAAATTGTTTTATCACTTGTCAGCAAGGTGCCGTCCAAGTCCAAAGCTACCATTTTAATCACTGAGAATATCCCCCTCTTTTAGTATAACGAGGTTAATTTTAATGAAAATTGAGTAAAAAAACAATCCTTTTAGGAAGATCTTACAAATAACTTCTTAATTTTGAAGAAACCGACATTGACTGTTCATGGCTAATTTGACATTTAACTAAGTGCTTAAATCATTTGAGATCGATAATTATTCCGGACAAATTAAAAAGCATAACAATTTATTGATTAAGTCAATGCCCTAATCAGCAATATCCAGTCATTATTTCACAAGCAAAAAAGAAGCCAAGGCCTTTAATAACCTTGACTTCTAAATTCATCCGTATAACTCAACCGTTATTTTCTAACTTAACTTATCTGTGATTCAAGTTCACGAAGTTCTGCCTCACGTACACTGCGAGGTAAAAATCTTCTAATTTCTTCTTCGTTAAAACCAACCTCTAGTCGATGGTCGTCAAAAATGATTGGTCGTTTAATCAAATCCGGGTACTTAACCAATAAATCAATTAATTGAGATACCGAAAGATTGTCAATATCCAAGTTTAATTTCTTGTAAATATTGGATCTTGTAGAAATGATGTCTTCACTACCATTTTCAGTCAAGCGTAAAATCTGCTTAACCTCATCGGCATTAAGAGGATTGGAATTGATGTTTCGCTCTTTAAAGGCAATGTTGTGACGCTTTAACCAAGCGCGTGCCTTTCGACTTGACGCACTACTTTGTGCAACGTAAAGATTTAACATTACAATCCCCCCTAATTTGTAACAAAAATGAAACTGAAATACATCTTTCACGTAACATATTAACACAGTGACACCTTTTGTCAATACCATTACTTACTTTTTGTAAATGAATTTGTGAATTTTTCTCTCCCCATCCACTTTTTAATTATGAGTCATTAGAAACAAAGCAATACAAATTACTAGGATCAATACTGACACCATGTATCCAAGAAAAAGTTTTGCTGAAAAATTAACTTCTTTTTCTCCTCTAACAGCAAGCGCCATGCCGTAAATAAAAATAGAAAAGAACGAATAGATCCCTAAGGAAATGATGCTGTACGCAATCATGCTTCCCTGAGCCTCTTTCTTTAATCCTGGCAAAAACATCCCAAACGCCACACCGATAAGTAACAAGATAGTTGGCGTTACTGCTACTATTTTTTTCATGTCTTTTTCCTTTCTGCGCTATCATTATGATTTATTTTGAGCCATTTCTTGGCTTGAGCTTCTTCAAAGTAAACATAACGGGCTACACATTAATGATTTGAATTGAAATATGATAAGTGATGATAATGACATTTGCCCATTATCACTTCTGCATCAGATACTATAATCATCTGACCGGTTCAATCATAAGCTTTATTAGTGTTGGGTAATAAACACTCACAAAATTTTCGATCGTCTATCGCCTACCAATTCCTGTACCTAAATGATGGAAGTATAACTTAAAAAGAAATCAATTTCAACTTATCATAAAATTATTAGCCCCTTCGATCAATTAAACCAAAGCATCCCGACCAACCAAATGGTTTATATGGAACAGGTCTAACCGCTTGGCTCCGCTCACTGCTAGGACAGCTTCTCCAAACAGCACCATTCCATATAAGGGATCGAGTAGAAAAATCTAAAAACAGGATTTCCCTACTCGACGCCTTATATTCCAGGTGCTAACCGTTTGGCTCCGCTCACTACTATTAGGACAGCTTCTCCAAGCAACACCACTCCTGATAAGAGATCAATCTGAAAAATCCAAAGTCGGGATTTCTCAGATTGATCTCTTATCATCCGGGTGCTAACCGCTTGGCTCCGCTCACTGACGTTTACAAAGTGTTCTTAATTGATTATACTTGACGGTATACATTGTGTTTGCAGGTGAAAAAAATGAAAATTACCCTCTTAGCGACCAGTGATACACATGGCTTTATCGAACCAACCAACTACGTTGATTCGAACTCAGATAAGCCTTTTGGTCTAGAAAAAGTAAGCTCGACAATTAAACGATATATCCGCCAACATCCAGATGAAAAGGTCATTTTGATTGATAATGGGGATTTTCTTCAAGGGTCACCAATGGCTGATTACGTCGCCAAGCGCGCCGATACAACCGACCGGGCGGCCTTTATTAACGCTTATAACCAAGTTGGTTATCGAATCGGCAGCATTGGCAATCATGAATTTGATTACGGGCTGGATTATCTAAATTTTGTTATTAATCATTCAACTCGGCAATTTGTGTGTGCCAACATTGTCGATCGCGATAACGAGCCCTTGCTGACGAATCCTTATACGATTATGACCGTTGCCGGGGTTAAAATTGGCTTCCTGGGATTAACCACCACCAGTACTAAGAAATGGAAAAACGTGAACGATTTAAATGACTTCAATCTGATTTCCGAACTAACCGCGTGCAAACGCTATTTACCAGGATTAAGAGATAAAGTTGACATTGTCGTCATCGTTTATCACGGTGGGTTTGAGCGGGATCGAACCGGTACCTGGAATGACATTAATCCGGGTGAAAATCGTGGCTACGATATTTTAAAAAATATCAAGGGAATTGATGGCTTTATTTCCGGTCACCAACATCGCAAAATCGCCAGCGAGCTATTTAAGGTGCCAATTATCCAACCCGGATCCCGGGGTGAATACATTGGCAAAATCACTTTTGACATTTCACCCGAAGACAAGCGAATCACCCATCGTAACGCTGAATTATTAAGTGTTGCTGATAGCGACCCTGATCAAAAAATCGCCAAGGAAATTGCCTCCCTTTCCGATCATCTGCAGCATTGGCTTGATAAACCACTTTCTCGAATCGATGGGGATCTAACCTTTAGTGATCCTTTTCATGCTCGAATTAAGGAATCTGCCTTTATTGAATTTATTCAAAAAATTCAAATGGCCAAAATGGGCACCGATATTTCTGCCACCGCGTTATATAATAACGAAGCCCACGGGTTTGAAAGTCCCATTACGATGCGTAATATTATCACCAACTACGTTTATCCAAATACACTAGTAAAATCCAGAATTACCGGTGCTGATCTGCGAGCCGCTTTAGAAGTTACCGCTAAATACTTTGATGTTAAACATGGCGAAGTGGTCGTTAACGAACGCTTCATGTTTCCTAAAGAGCGCTTTTATAATTACGATATGTACGAGGGAATTGAATACACACTTAATATTGCTAGGCCAGTTGGTCATCGGGTTACTAAATTAAAATATCATGGTCAAGATGTTACTGACGATCAAATTCTATTTGTGACTTTAAACCGCTATCGAGCAAGCGGTGGCGGTCACTATCCCATGTATACGAAAGACAAAATTGTTGCTTCTTGTGATATGACCATTAGTCAAATTATTTTAGAGTACTTACAAAAACATCCCATCATCAAGGCAACTAATAATCATAATTTCAAAATTGAAGCTAAAGATTAACTACTTAATTGTCCACAATTTAATAGGCCCTTTTTCATGCGCTAATCACGTGTTTAAGTTATTATAAACTGTGTTAAATTCAAATCACGATTAACTCATGAGGGGAGAGACAAATCCATGCATCGAACAACTCGTCAAAATTTCTGGTTGGCAATTTTTTTAGAAGTTCTTGTTTTAGCACTATTATTTTATGTGATACCACCAGTTGAGAACCTAATTACCCGTAACGATACAGGTCAATTCTTTGTTCAGGACCTAACCTTATTAATTATTTTTGTGGCGATCAATCTCATTTGGATTAAACAGCCAATTCATTTCTCATTGCACACCTCAATTGGCTCAGCCTTATTACTAGCTTGGCCGATGTATCTTATCCTATTGTCGGCTGTGATTCAATTGGCAAACGGCCGCGCTAATAATTTGATTAAAGCAAGTGTCGTCGGAATTAGTGCCGGTGTTTTTGAAGAATATCTATTTCGAGGACTGATCTTAGGCATTTCTTTATATGTCTTTACCAAATACAAGACGCACAGCCAAATTTGGTCAGCCGTTATTCTTTCAAGTATTTTATTCGGAATCACTCACGGCATTAACGCCTTTTCACAGCCTTGGGATCAAACTGCATTGCAAATTATTTCAACCGCCTGCTTCGGGATCTTCTTAGCAGCTTTATACTTAAGATCCGGCAGCTTGATCTTGCCAATGTTAACCCATGGATTATGGGATTTCAACAGTACTTTAGCCAGCACCAGTGTCTTCAAAGAAAGTGCCGTAACAGGTCAGGAAATTTTAATTCAAGGTATTTTGGGGCTATTCTTCATTTTGTTGGCAATCTTTTACCTAAGAAAAAAACGAACTGACTCTTTGAAAATTAACTTTTAAACCGAAAAAAGCATCCCGTCAATTTTTATTTGACAAGGATGCTTTTTCATTTATCAGCTTAACTCAATTCGACTATTTAACGTACTCGGCTCTTGGCATGATTTGGCCGATGTTTTGATTGCCTTCGCCTAGCCGGTTCGTGCTGTTGTGATGATTTTTTGTTTTGACCAATGTAGGCGACCGCTTTAAAATCACGGATGGCGGTGACCTTTATCTTACCAGGATAAGCCAATTCAGCTTCGATTTGTTTTTTAACTTGATCAGCCAGTTCCGCATTCTGTTGATCGTTAATTTTTCTAGGATCAACCATGATTCGAATCTCTCGACCAGCCTGAATGGCGTAACTTTCCTTTACACCACGCTTACTGCTGGCAATTCGTTCAAGACTCTTCAACCGGTTAACGTACTCTTCAACTGATTCACTTCGGGCACCAGGTCGGCCACCGGAAATGGTGTCACCAGCCGCCACCAGATAGGAAATCGGTGTTGTGACTTCAACATCCCCGTGGTGAGACGCAATGGAATTAATGACCCTTGAGTCCTCATCAAACGTTTCGGCAATTTTCACACCCAATTCAACGTGCGTTCCATCAACTTCGCGATCGATTGCTTTGCCAATATCATGCAGCAAGCCGGCTCGTTTAGCAACCTTAACATTCAAACCTAGTTCAGCTGCCATTAAACCGGCAATCTCAGCTACTTCAATCGAATGATTTAACACATTCTGACCATAACTGGTCCGATACTTTAGCCGACCAACAATTTTAATCAAGTCTGGATGCATCCAACCAATGTGTAATGAACTAACCGCTCGTTCACCGGTTTTCCGAATATCATTCATCACATCAGTCTGTGCAATCGTTACTTGCCGCTCAATTGATTGTGCATTAATCTGCTTTGAAACGGTCAAATTGGTTAGTGCCAATTTCGCAATTTCCCGTCTAATCGGATCAGCCGTTACAATATGCAATACTGAGCGGTCATCTGGATCAAAAACCAAATCAACGCCGGCCAGAGTCTCAATATAACGTAAATTCTGACTGTCACGCCCGGTTAATTTTTGCCTGGTACTATTATCGTAAATTTGAACCAGATGTTCCGTGTGTTCTCTAGGCATATCAACCGGGCCGCGTTGAATAGCATCCACCGCCATAATTTTAGCGATTTTAGGGGCATTAACAGCCGCTTCATCCTGTTGATATCGTAATTCAATTTCTTTTTCACGTGCCAACGAGTCTTTTAGCTGATCGAGAATTTCAACTTTAGCTTGCCCAATCGATAGTTGGCCACGTTCTTCAAGCGTTGTCACCCGTTTGCTTGATAAGGCTTCTGCCCGTTTTCTCAGGTCAACAATCGACTGTTTCAAGTGTGATAAGTCATTAGCCCGTTTTGTCATTTCTTCGTGTAGTTGATCAAGTCTGGCAGCGGTTTGGGTCAAGCCGGTCTCCCGTTGTTTAATTCGAACTTCCCGAGTTGCATTATCAGCTTGATAACTGTCGAGTTCTTCCTCAATGGATTCCTTATAATCAGAAACACGTTGATCAGCCGTCTCATTAATCTTTTCAACGGCCTCCTGGGCTTTCACTTTGGCATGTGCCAGCACTTTATCTGCCTCTCTGTGGGCACCTTGAATTTCAGCTGCGTACCGACGCTTTTGAAGCGAGACGCCGCTAAATGCCCCGATCACGCAGGCCAGAAACCCTAAAACAATATAAATCAAGGAATTTGCCCTCCCTTCCTTCTGGACTCTTCCATTATTAGTCTAACATATTCCACTGACTAATCGAGATAACGGTTCAAAAACTTCTTCACCGTTTCCGTATATAGTTTGGGATGATTTTGATATGATCTGGCATGGCCTCTTCCTGGAACAATTAAAAGCTGCTTGGGACCTTTATCGGCCTTATAAAGCGGATAAACCATCTTGGTCGGTACAAAGTGATCGTGCGCGCCATGGATAAATAGCATTGGCCGCCGATTCTTTTTAACCTGATTTAACGCACTGGCCTCCTTAAACGTATACCCGTTTTTAACCCAATTAATTGCGCTAACAATGCCAACCAATGGAAATCTCGGCAAATGATATAGCTGTTTTGCCTGGTAGGCAATTTCATCAGAAACATTCGTGTAGCCACAATCCTCAATGTAGGCTTTGACTTGCTTGGGAACATTTTTAACACCGCTAACCATCATCGTCGTCGCGCCGCCCATACTGGTTCCGAAGACCACAATCTTGGAATCAGGGCCCTTTCTGGCAATCACCTTTTTGATCCATTTAACGTAATCCAGTCGATCCGGCCAGCCATAACCAATGTAATTCCCTTGGCTGTCACCATGGCCCCGAGCATCGGGTAACAACACATTATAACCTAGCTGATGGAAAAGATAAGCATATTGAAACATTTTATCCTTATTTCCCATAAAGCCGTGTGCAACAACAGCTGTCTTGTTCGTTGGCTGATCAGCCGAAATATAGTTGGCATCCAACTTTAGATGACCAGTTGCCGATAATTCATGCCAGCGTTGTTTATGAACCCCTTGATACCATCGATGGGCTGGGTACAACGGGCTACTTGGCTTAATTCTTTGCGGCTTACTCAAAAATGATTTAGGTGCCGGAACAACGGCCACCTTGTAAAAATAAAGACCCGCTCCAAATAATCCTGCGGCGACCACCGTTACCAGCGACGCACAGGCAATTAATAGTTTTGTTCGCTTTTTCATTTACTATTCACCATTATATTTTTTAATTAACTACTCAATTGACGCCTTATCTTCCGGAGGTTAACCGCTTTTGTCCACTCACTTTCTTAGGACTGTTCCGCCAAGCTGATTCCTGCATGTAAGGGATTCGGCTCAAAAATCCAAACCCGGGATTTCCAAGCCAAACGCCTTACATTTCGGAATCAAACCGCTTGGCTCCACACACTATCAATTTGCAGTATAATTAGTACTAACGAATAGGACGGTGATCATAATGTTTCCAGAACGATTAAGAGCTTTGCGTCGGGGAAAACACCTGACACTTTCCCAATTAGCTCAATTACTTAATACGCAATTTCCAACCGATAAAGAACATCGCAATACGCCCCAACAAATTGGTAACTGGGAGCGCGGTGTTCGCACCCCTTCATACGTTGAAGTTCAAAAACTAGCTTCCTTTTTCAACGTTACCATGGACTACTTAACCGGCCTGACAGAAAATACAACCTATGATTTGGCTCGGTTGTTTATTTCAGATAAATCTCTCCAATTTAATGGTCAAACTCTAGATTCTTCCGATCGCTATGAAATCTACCAGTTGATTTCCGGTTATATCCATGGCAAGACAGGTCGGCCACAACCACCTACCCCAACCATGAAGCAAGAAGAGCTGGACTTGGGGATGGATAAAAACAACCATCACTAATCTCATTTAATCATTAAATAGACGCTGACGAAAGTTGAAATTGTGAAGCCAACCCATGCAATCGCACAAAAAGCGATATGGGCTCTGTTTTTTTGAATAATTGCAAAAATTAACCCGACTAACAAAATAACCCAAATGGCAGCTATTTTCTGAGCAAATGTCATCATTCAATCAACCCTCGAATCTTAATTAAATTCATTTAGTAGGAGTCACTATGCTAACTAACAAACAAAAAAAGAAACTCTTAAAACGTCATCATCAAAAAGCAACCACCAATAATGATTACATCAATCAAATGAAGCGCTATCGGGAGCTGTTTTCGGACTTCCCTGACATTAAGTTTTTAATTAATAATGTACTCGAAAGCGACCATCTAATCAAGTCTAAATTACTTCCCCAGGATCTGCCGGTTTTACTATTGCCTGATAATGTCCAGGATCAGCTCTATCAAGTCATTAATCAAAAGTTTGATAAGAACGATCCTAAGGGCGATCAACTTTGGGATCAATTATCCGATGCCCTCCCAAAGTTGGATAAAGCCCTTCGCTCTTACCGCGACTACCTTGAAGAAACGTATGGCATGTGGGCTTATATTTCCGCGCCATTTGTAAAAGATCTGGCAGACTACATTGGTAACCACAGTGTTCTGGAGGTCATGGCCGGCAACGGATACATCTCAAAAGGCCTCGCTGACCTTGGATTAACCGTTTATCCGACTGACAGCCTCGATTGGGTTGCCGAGAATCAAACGGGTCAACACCAAGTCACAAAAATCGAAAAACTGGATGCCGTTTCTGCCATTCACAAATATCAAGGCCACGTTGACGACGTGATCATGAGTTGGGCGCCGGATAAAGGGACCGTTGATTTGGATGTCCTAAATGCAATACGAAAAGCCGACCACGATCTCAAACTGATCGTCATCGGCGAGAAAAACGGTGCCACGAATTCAAAAGCTTTCTGGCAAGCGGCCCATATGATTGAGCCGAAAGCCACTGAAAAATTAAACCGTCACCATCAACCATTTGATTTGATTAAAGATCAGGTTTACCTAATTGACTAAGCCGTGGTAACGGTAATTTTTTAATCAAGGGTTCCTTTTCAGGCGGCTCTTTCTCAAATTTAAGAAGGGCCACTTTTGTATCGGCACCACCTCGATAATCACCGCTTTCACCATTTGACCGAACCACTCGATGACAAGGCACGACAATTAAAAAGGGATTCTTAGCAACGGCACTGGCCACCGCTCGAATTGCTTTTGGCTGGCCAATTATTTCGGCCAATTGTTTATAAGTAATGGTTTGCCCATAGGGAATCTGTTGCAGAGCTTTCAGAACCCGGCGCTCCAATTCATTATGAATCTCACTAAAGTCAAGTGGCACATCAAATTTCTCACGCTTTTTATCAAAATATTCTTTAAATTCATCAAGATAAGCCCCAGTAATATCGTCATCATACATGAACTGATACTGATATCGATTTTGAGGATAAAAGTCAAAAATTTCAGAAATGTGTCGATGGGGACTTGAAACAAAGTTTAGCCCCTTATCGGTCACTGTAAAATAAAACACTTGATGATTGATTTCAACGCTTTCCCAATAAATTTTTTTCATAAATAAAATCTCCAAAATAACTCGTTACAGGTATTGTACCACAGCAGATGCACCGGCAAAGATTTGACGCAAATCAAGTGTGACTCATCGCTTTACTTGACTGTCAATAAACCGTCAACCACAATAAGTTTAGTGATCACAATTTTTGTCGAATACTTGAAAGGAAAGATCTTCGATGCAAAATAGCCAAAGCCTGACAGCCGCCAAACAAAGGTCGGGTTTACAATACGATTTAAGTCAAATTCAGATTAATAAAACCATCAGTGAGCTGATCCAAATGGGTCACGCCGAACGAGATAAAGTGCCTTTTGACCAATTGGCCCATTTTCAGCCCGTAAATCGAAATGTGGTTTCCGGAATTGAACACGTGGAAAGCAAATTAATTTCAGAACTGTTACCCCTCCGTCATAAACGATTGGCCGCCTCCCCCTTCTCCTTTTTCAGAGGGACCGACGAATTAATGGCTTATGATTTAGCCAACCAAGTCTCGACTAACATTCCGGTAGTAATTTCCGGCGATGCTCATATCGGCAATTTTGGATTTTACGCTTCACCGGAACGAAAATTACTTTTTGACCTCAATGATTTTGACGAATCCACCATCGGTTCCTGGGACTGGGATATTCGTCGACTTTTGGTCAGCGTCGTGCTGGTTGGGCAACAACTTGGTCTATCTCAAAATAAACTTTCAGCCATCGAGAAGGGCGCCGTAGAAACCTATCAGGAAATCTTAAGTAAGTGTTTCGATAATCATAGTGCTTTGGAACGTTATTACTTTTCAACGGAGGTCGAAAGTTTTTTGAAATCAGAAGCTTCCGATCATTCTGCTTCAAGCCTGTGGGAAAAGATTAAGTGCAGTGCAGTTTCTCGAAATTCCGAAAAAGTGGTTAAAAAATTCACCACCCTCGACTCAAAGGGCCACTTGGTCTTTCGGGAAAACCCACCGAAAACCGTCCACGTTTCAAAAAAACGGATGGCTCAAATAACCAACCACCTGGAAAAATACCTTCAAACAGTTGGTCCAGACGTTGCTGTTCTACTCTCACAGTTTCACATCAGTGATATTGTTCGCCATAGTGTCGGTGTTGGCAGTTTTGGCACCCGATGCTTTCTAGTCCTTTTAACAGCAATTGACGGCAGCCACCTGGTCCTCCAAATTAAAGAGGCTTTACAGACCCGGCGCTTTCAAGGATTCGACGTAACAACCCAATACAGTCAAAACGGGCTGGATAATGGTGAGCGAATCGTGACTTGCCAGCAGGTCTTACAGCGGGCATCCGATCCCTTTCTTGGTTTTTATCATAACGATGAGATCGATCGTAGTTTTTATGTTCGTCAGTTCTGGGACATGAAGGAATCGGTCAACCTAGAAAAAATGAGTGAAACCGACTTTGCCGACTACGCCAGGGTCTGTGCGTTGTTACTGGCACGGGGCCACGCCCAAAGCCCTACTGCCGGCATTGTCCATGGCTACGTTGGCAAAAAGAAAAAGTTAGTCAAAAGTTTGGTTAATTGGGCCAATGATTACGCAAAACAGGTTCATGTCGATTATCAATTATTTAAAGAAGCTTATGATACCGGCCAATTGGCAAAGGAGGAACAAATTAATGCATAAAGTGGTTTTTCACGTTGATGAAGTTGAAAAGTGGGCCCATACCATGGGAAACATTCAAAACCTACTTGATTATGCTCAAACACAGCATGACCAATATCAAATTGTCGTACTCGTTAACGGCGATGGCATTATGAGCTATTTAATGTCCACCGCCAAGCAGGCTGTTAAAAAACTAGGTGATCAAGCTGTGCGGTTTCATGCTTGTCAAAACGCCATGCGCAGCCACGGTGTTCAGGCCAAGGACTTACCGGACAATGTCGAAATTGTTCCAGCTGGGGTTGCCGATTTAATTACATTGCAAGAACAGGGATATGCTTACATCAAACCATGAAAAACGTGGTGGATTGCGACTTAACTGCCGTTGCCACCACGTTTTTTATGGTTTAAATTTCAAGATTATCCAACCAATCGCTCAACACCTTGATGAATTTCTGTGGGATGATCAATAATTGCGCTCGCATGGGCAGCCGATAATTCTGGCACATCCCCGAACCCATAAGTGACGCCCAATGTTTTCACGTGGTTCTCGTAACCACCAAGCATGTCCGTATTGCGATCCCCGATCATGACACTCTCAGCTTCATCGGCACCCGACTGCGTTAAAGCGTACTTCAAAATGGCCGATTTGGTAATGCGGGTTTTCTCGTCACTGGTTGCGCCGTACTCACTTTCAAAATAACGGCCAAGTTGAAAATGATCATTGATCCGTTTAATCATCACTTCAGGCTTGGCAGAAGCAATGTGTAACTGATAGCCGGCTGCCTTTAGCGCTTCAAGCTCCGTCAAAATGCCAGGATAGATTTTCAGCTGGAAGATGCCCTCTTTTTGATAAAATTCCTGATAGTAACTCAACGCATTAAACACGTCATCATCGGAGAGATCCGGGTAAAACTGGCGAATTGACGTAATCAATGCCGGTCCGATAAACTTCCGATACTGGGTGGCCGTTAAAGTCGGTAAGTGCATTTTTTCAATAAAGTATTTCAGAGATTGCACAATCCCCTGTTCCGAATCAGCAATGGTACCATCAAAATCGAAGAATAGATGCTTCATCTTTAACTCTCGCTTTCGTCTAAATCTATATATGTCACCATCTTACCGGTTAAGGGGAAAATTGCAAGTCGATTAATTAAAAAAGCTGACCTATAAAACATTAAGAATAAGTGATAATATAAGACTGTTATCAGCTTAATTGCTTACAGGAGGGGTTCATTTTGAAAATTAATCGTCATCTTCAAAGAGTCGGCTGGCTGTTGCTGCTTTCCGGACTGGTCATCGGCGGCTTATTCTGGCATCATTCAAACGTTGAGGCCGGCACAAAACCGGCAAAGCTCAGTCCATCAGCGAAGATCAAAGCCCGGGTCGCAAAAATGTCAACCAACGAAAAAATCGGTCAGTTATTTGTCACCGGTGTTTCCAATAACAGTGCCGCTGTTCGCCATGATATCAAAGAATACCACTTGGGCGGCATTATTTTAATGGGTAATAATTTTGTTGGCTCGCGTAAACAGTTTAAACACCGGCTTAGCAATTATCAACGCAGCGCGAAAATTCCGCTCACCATTTCAACAGATCAGGAAGGCGGTACTGTTTCCCGCCTGAGCAGCAATCCACGCATTTCAGGCCATCGTTACTACTTTTCACCACAACAGGCTGACAAGAAAGGCGGCATGAAGGAAGTCAAAAAGATTTATCGGTTAGAAGCTAAAACACTTAGGTCACTTGGCATTAATTGGGATTTTGCGCCGGTTGCCGACGTCTCAAAAAATCACCACAGCTTTATTTACAACCGAACATTTAAGCCCAGTTACCAAAAAACTGCTTCTTACATTCGCCAAGTGGTTCCAGTCATTCAACACCAGCACGTTGCGGCCACGTTAAAGCACTTCCCCGGTTATGGTTCGGCTGCTGATACCCATACCGGCTCAGCCACCGTTAACCGTTCCCTAAGTTCATTTGAAAAACGGGATTTTGTTCCCTTCAAAGCTGGCATTAATAGTGGCGTGGATGCCGTGATGGTCACCCATATCATTCTAAGAAAAATTGATCCAAAAAAGCCCGCTTCTCTTTCCTATAAGGATATTAGTCTCTTGAGAAAGCAACTAGATTTTAAAGGCGTGATTGTTTCGGATAGTTTGCAAATGCAAGCGGTGGGTAATTACGCCACTCGTCACCACGTTCAACGCGATGTGGCCGCCTTTAAAGCGGGAAATGACGTCATCCTATCCAGTGATTATAAGAAGGGCATCCGCCATCTTCGCTACGCCATTGCTCATAAACACCTCTCCCAAAAGCGGTTAAATCAATCCGTTGAAAGAATTCTGACTCTAAAGCAAAAACTCGGCCTAAAGATTTAGTTATTCCTTACCATGTCGATTAGTCGAATCAAAAAAATCACCCCTGCTCGTTTGAGTAAGGGTGATTTTTTAATTTGTGCTTGAGTCAGTCACGATTAATCCGTTTTGACAACCAGCTTTTTATTAGCTGTGATAAAACTACCATCTTCAAGTTGGAAACGGGTCGTTAAGCCACTTTTGACAAGTTGCGTCACCTTTAACACTCGACCCTTCGAATAGTGACTCACTCGTTTAGCTTTAGTGAATGTTTTTTTCGAATAACTGTTAATTCCCTTCTGATTTATGACTTTAATGGTCTTAACCGGCTTCGTGTAATACCGCTGGATCAGCTGAACCGCCGATTTGCGTGCTGTGACATATTGACCATTGGTTAATTCAAAACGCGTGGTTTTGCCTTGGCGAACAATTCGACGAACCTTCAGAACTGTTCCCTTCTTCAGTCGTTTCACCTGATTGTCGCGAGTAAAGCGTGGACTACTGTGCGTATAGACGCCCTTTTTGGCCGTTACTCGAATGACTGCTGTTGCATCAACGTGGTAATGACGAGCAATTGAGCGGAACTGGTTAAAGGATTTCAAACCGGTAATATACGTGCCGTCTGATAATTGTAATCTTGTAATGCCGTCTGGTCGAATGATCACTTTAATCACGTGAAGTACGCTTCCCGGACGAACATATCCAACCCGATAACGCTTGTTAAAGGTTGATCGACTATAGCGATACAGTCCTTTAACCGTGACCACTGTTTTAGTCACCAGCTTCTGGTAATAGCGATTTTGAGTTTGACCCACACTATCTGGTTGCTCGATTGTTGTCGCCGGCGTGGTAATTGTCGTCGCCGTTGACTGGCCGGTTTCAGTAACGATTGATCCTGCTGAATTGACATCATTTGGGTTGATGACCGGACCCGTTGTGGCGGCTCCACTGCCAACCGTTGAGGCCGGTTTGTTCACCGTCACTGTGCCGTCAGCCTTAACGATCATCTCGGCAATGACATGACCAGCTGCATCCCGGTTAGTGACGATCGTCTTCCCAGTTGTTGGTTCTGTCACCGTTGTTGTGGTCCCTGTGGTTTTACCAGTGTTGTCAAAATGAGTTACCACAACTTGACCATCAACAACCTTTACTTCCTGGTTCTCAGAACCTTTTTCTGATTGAGTGACAATCTGGCCCGTTTGATCTCGGGTTGCCGTTTTGGTCTCAGTCCCATCCGGTGTCGTCACCGTCACCGTGCCGTCTGGATTTGTCACCACACTGGACGTTGTTTCGCCAACGTTCCCCAGGTTTTCAACTGTCACTGTGCCATCTTTACCTACCGTCGTCACTTGGGTAATTTGACCACTAGCATTGATAGTCGTGGCATTGCCGTCAGCATCCCTGATGATCACATTGCCTTTACCATCCGTGACTGCCATCTTACCAGTTGATTGCTGACTCTGGTCTTTAATCGGAGTAGCCGTTGAACCCGTAATTGGGGTTACTTGGCCATCCGGCGTTGTCATCGTCACCGTTGTGTGGCCATCTTTATCGGCCTGGATTGTTACCAGATTGCCATCCGGCAGCTGGCGAGTGGTTGTCGTGGCTGCTTCGGTTTGTTGATGAGTGCCAATTACGGTTCCTTCCTCATTCGTCGTTACCGACTGACCATTTTCATCAGTAATCGTGACATTACCATCCCGATCAAGCAAGGCCGTTTCACCTGTCGGCAGCGTCTCAACTTTGTTAGGTGTTAACACTTGAGTCATTGGATTACCCTGCGAGTCTTTCGTATTAACGATGACCGTGACTGGTTGTTCCGTTGCCCCAGTGTCTCTAATGACCGTTGTGCCGGCATTGGTTGGCTTGGTCGTCACTTTGGTTTCAGTTACTTGATCTTTACCATCCTTCGTTGTCACCGTGATAACACCCGTTTGTGGATTTATCTCAGTTGTCACAACTTTGACGATCTCATTTTGAGCATTCACGATTGTCGTGGTTCCCTGACCATCGTTAACCGTTACGTCGCCATTACGATCCTTGATGGCCACGCCCTGATCACCGATCTTCATTGATTGGCCATCAGCCGGAATCGAGGTTGGTTGACCATTTGAAACGGTCATTTCCGTTTTACCATCTGGTCCAGTCGTCATCGTCGCATGGCCATCACCGAATTTAACGGTAGTCTGTTTGGCAACTTCTTGATAGCCTTGTCGATAACTGTCTTCAAAGGCCTTTTGTGCATCGGCATCGTGACTAAACTTCGTCTTACCAGTTGCTAAATCTTCACCCTTTCGACCAGCTTCACGCCCTGTACTTTCAGCCAATTTACGCGCATTGTCCTTTAATTCTTGATATTTGTCATCATATGATTGTTGAACGTCAGGATGCTTGAAATCAGTTTTGTGTTGGCCAGCCATGTAATCAGCCTCAACCTGATCTTTGGCTTGATCCTTAGCGGTGTTCAAGTCTCGATCGTAAGTCGCTTTGTATCTATTCTGAGCTTCCGGATCACGACTGTACTGTTCAGCACCAGTTTGACGATCAACGCCATTGGTAACGTCAATACCCGCTTGGCGTTCAGCTTCTTTGGCAAACGTTTCCTTGGCCTGTTGATAAGCTTGCTCATAATCAGCTTGGATTTCAGAATTCTTTGAATGGGTTGGATTCATCGGAAGATTATTATTATAGTCATTTTTACCCTTATCTGCAGCTTCTTTCTTCTTAGTGTCAAGTGCTTGCTTGTAAGACTCCAGGTACTTGTCCTTAGCATCCAAATCGTTTGCATACGCTTCGGCACCGGCACTGGCTGATATTCCTTGATCTACATCCGTGCCTGCCTGTAATTCAGCTTCCGTAATCCGGCCTTCTTTAGCCTGTTTATAGGTCTCATCATAAGCCTTCTGAACTTCCGTATTCTGCGAATAATTCTTTTGACTGGTTCGCCCTGCTTGGTAATCATCTTTGGCCTGCTGTTCGGCCTGGGCCTTCTTTTCCTTAACGGCATCGTTATACGCCTGATTATAGGCTTGACGAACGGCCTCATCGTTATTAAAGCTTTGATGATTATCCGGCTTTCTGGAACTGGTATCGGCATCCCGCTTTCCATCTAAAGCAGCTTGTGCAATTGCCGTGTTTCTAGCAGTTTCATACGACTGCTCATAGGCTTTCTGAATCGTCTGGTTTGGACTATAGTGAGCATTCTTTGGTTGCTGATTCTTGTAATCAGCATCCGCCTGCGCTTCAGCGATTTTGGTACCAGTCTCAACGGCTGTTTGGTAAGCTTGATCATAATTTGCTTTGGCATCCACATCCATTTCAAATGCTTTTGCGCTAGTTGTTTGATCAACACCAGCCTTGGCATCCTTCTCCCCCTGTTGCGTTGCCTTGATGAGGTTAGCTGATTTAGCTTCCTGATACTCTTTCTGATAAGCGGCCTTAACGCCTGCGTTCACATTGTCGTAGTCTGCCAATGATTTACCGGCTTGATAATCAGCTTTGGCCTGATCGGTTGCCTTTTGTTCCGCATCTGCCTGTTTTTGATCATATGCCTCTTGGTAGGCTTTTTGTGCATCAGCATCATGTTTGAACGCATCCGCATTTTTTGGCCGTCCCTGAGCAACGTCTTCAGCTGCGGTTGTGATCGCTTGATCGTGGCCAGCTGCTTTTTGGTCCTTAAAGGCCGTTTCATAAGCTTGATTAATGGCCGAATTACGACTGTAAGGTGTTTTCTTTTGACCTGTTTGATAGTCAGTGACCGCATCTTTACCAGCCTTCTCCTGACCAGCTTTAACGGTCGCTGCATACTGGTCTTCGTAAACTCGTTGTGCATCCGGATCATTGGCAAACGCCTTGATTCCTTCAGTCACGTCAACTCCTTGATCAACGTCTGTAACTGCCGTCTGCTCAGCTTTAACTGCGCCCTTAGCTTTAGCATCCTGATAAGCTTGATCGTAAGCCTTTTGAAGCGCTTCTTGTTTGGCAAATTGTTGATTCTGTCCCTTACCCGCAGCGTAGTCAGCCTCAGCGGTTGCCGTGGCTTCGACTTTTCTTTTGGCGAGGGCTTCATCATAAGCCTGATCATATTTAGCCGTTGCCTGTTGATCATTGCCGAAAGCTTGGCGGCCGGTTTCCTTGGTAATGCCAGCCTCAATATCCGTAACAGCTTGGGCATCGGTTCGATTCAGAGCTGCCTGTTTAGCTTGCTCAAAGGCCGTTTCATAAGCTTTTTGAACAGCTGGATGTTGACTATAATCTGGATTAGCCGTTTGAGTTTTGTCATAGTCGGCTTTTCCGGTGGTTGTTGCCGTTACTTGAGCGGCTTCAAGGGCCTGATCGTAGGCTTTTTCATACGCCTCCCTAGTGGTTTTATCCGCAATTTTTCCAGCTTCAACGGTCTTATCCATTCCGCCTTCAACGTCCTTGACAGCTTTTTCAGTTGACTGCTTGATACCAATCGCCTGTTGATTGTTAAAAGCAGTTTCGTAAGCCTTTTGGACCTCTTTATTTTGGCTAAATTGGCTCTGTGGCTCACGGCCAGCCTGGTAATCGTTCTTGGCAGTTTCAGTTGCCTGGTCTTTAGCAGCTGTTAAAGCAGCTTCGTAATCTTGACGATATTTCTCGGCAGCATCGGTATCATGTTGATACTGATCATCACCGGCTTCCATCGCAATTCCGGCGGCAACATCAGCTGCAGCTTGCGCCTGAGTGGTTGCCAACGTTTTCTGCTTAGCTTCTTCGTATGCCGTTTGATAAGCTTGATTAATTGCGTCGTTTTGACTGTAGGTTACCTGTTTAGGGTGACCGGCATCATAATCCGCCTGGCCGGTTTGAGAAGCCTGATCTTTACCCGCTTGAAGTGCTTCGTCATATTTCTTCTCATAAGCCGCTTTGGCATCGGCGTCATTGGCAAACTTGGCAGCTCCTTCAGCTTTACTAATGCCTTGATCAACATCCCCAGAAGCTGTGGTAACGGCTGTTTGCCGACCGGTCTGCTGATTCTGTTGATAAGCAGCCTCATAAGCTTCATTAATTGCCTGCTGACGACTGTATGGTGATTGTTTTTGCCCATTTCGGTAATCATTGTTAGCATCGGCTGCAGCTGCCTGCTTGCCCGCTTCAACTGCTTGGTGATAAGCATCCAGATATTGTTGTTGAGCAATTGGATCATGTCGATAGCGATCGGCGCCGGCCGTCTCTGTTGTCCCGGCTTTAATATCTTCTGCAATCACTTCCGGCAAATGCGTAACGGTTGCTTGATGCATCTTTTCAAATTCCTGATCATACGCTGCTTGAATTTCAGTATTTTGACTATAAGCATTATTTTTAGCAACCTGTTTTTGATAATCCTCAACGGCTTGCTGACGAGCAGCTGTTTGCGCTTTCGTCAACGTTTGCTGATACGTTTGCGCATAAGCATCTTTGGCTGCCTGATCATGATTGAATTTAGCAGCACCCTCAGCCTGGCTGGCGCCGGCTTCAACGTCTTTGCCAGCCTGCTCAATTGCCTGGGTGCGACCAGCACTTCGTTGTTCAGCCATGACCATTTCATATACCTGTTGAATGGCCGCATTTTGACTATAGGTCGTTTGAGGTTGACCACTTTGATAATCAGTCACCGCTTGTTTTTCGGCGGCTGCTTTTCCTTTATCAACGGTTTCATTATAAGCATTAGCATAAATCTGTTGGACATCCAGATCATTGGCAAATGCTTGTTGGCCATCCGTCAATGTCACACCAGTTTCAACGTCTTGAGGCGCCTGCTTTTTGGCTTGTTCACCCGCAGTTGCTTTTGCCTGGTCAAATGCCTGATCATAGGCCTTGACAATTGCCGCATGCTTGGCGTCATTTTTCTTTTGGCCTGTCAATCGGTAATCTTCCTTGGCAGCGGCCTCGGCAGCCGTCACTGCTTTGTTAAGTGTCTCAAGATAATCTTGTCGGTACTTATCAACAGCTTGTTGATCGTTTTGGTACTTGGCAGCTCCTTGTTCGACCGTTATTCCGGCTGCAATATCACCGGCTGCTTGAGCGAATGTTCCAGCTAAAGCAGTTTGTTTTTGCCGATCATACTCAGCTTGGTAAGCCGCGTTAATTGACTTATTAGGGCTATACGTTTCCTTCTTGGGCTGTCCCTGTCGATAATCATCAGCAGCCGTTTCCGCGGCAGCTGCCAGCCCATCTTTTAGTGTCTGCTCATAAAGCGTATCGTAATGCTTTTGAGCATCTGGATCATTGGTGAATTTTGCCCGGCCGCTTTGCCGATCAACGTTATTCAGCACATCGGCAGCTGCAGATTGAGTGGCAGCTGCGAGTCCTTCAGCTTTATTTTGAGCATAAGCGCGGTCATAAGCGTCCTGAACTGCTTGGTTTTTACTGTAGTTACTACGTTTTTCTTTGCCGGATTGGTAATCACTGTCGGCATCACCAATGGCTTTGCTAACTGCCTGTTTTTCAGCTGTTTCATAAGCTTTTTCATACGCCGTAAGAACTTTTGGATCCTGGGTGTCAATGACTTTCGGTCGGCCATTTCGAGCATCCTGTTCAGCAGTCTGCTGTGCCTTATCAACGGCTGTTGCCTGAGCTTCTGTAAATGCTTGATCGTAAGTCGCTTGAATTTCCTGGTTGGCGCTGTAATTATCACGATGGGTTTGACAATTTTGATAATCAGCAATTCCAACCCTCTTAGCTTGATCAATAGCCGTCGCCTTAGCCGTTTCATATGCTTGATTATAGGCTGCAGCAGCATCCACATCGTTAGCATAAGTCTGAACACCGACTGCCTTGGCAATCCCCTTGGCAACATCTTCGCCAGCCTGCGTTTTGGCTGCCACAACTGCCTGATCTTTTAAGGCTTGATAAGCTTTGTCATACGCTCTTTGAACTTCTGAATTCTGACTAACGGTCGTTGCTTTTTGACCATTGCGATAATCATCTGCTGCCTGCTTACCGGCTGCTTTAACTGCATCCACTACCGCAGTTTGATAAGCCGTGGTGTAGGCCGAGACAACTTTTGGATCTTTATTTAATGACTTAATCCCGTTTTCTTTGGAAACACCACTTTTCACATCATTAGCTGCCTGAGCGACAGCTGCTTTCATTGCCGCTTCCTGCTGTTGCTTAAAGCTTTGATAATAAGCATTTTGAACCGCCGTATTCGGACTAATTGATTTAGGCGTCGCTGTAGTTTGATAATCCGTTTCTGCTGCTTTTTCAGCTGCTCGTTTAGCATCCGTCAACGCGTTCTCATAAGCTTGATCATAAGCACTGATAACTGCTTGATCCACATAGCCTTTCAACCCGTTAGGCTTAGTAACGCCCTTGGCCATATCAGTCGCTGCTTTGGCGACCGCTGTTTTAATGGCTGCTTTTTGAGCATTTTCATACGCGGTTTTATAAGCACTTTGAATTTCAACATTTGCATGATAGTTGTTTCGAAGTTGTTGATGATTATTATAATCGGTTGTACCATCTTCAGTTGCCTTGGTTTTACCAGCAGCCAAAGCTTTATCATAAGTTTTCTCATACAGGGCCTTGGCTTCAGCATCATTTTCAAAAGCCTTACCACCGATCTCTTTAGCGACGTTAGCAGCCAGATCAGTCCCGGCCTGCGCAACAGCCGCTTCGGCAGTGGCTTTTTTGTTCTGGTTAAAGGTACTATCGTAAGCCGCTTGCACTATCCTATTTAGGCTATAAGTTTTCTGACGCTGGTTTGCTTTGTAGTCGCGGTCAGCATCCAATTTTGCTTGGGCAACTGCCTGATCTTGAGCAGCCGCATATGCTTTTCGATAGCTTTCGATAACTACCGGATCACGATACTGTGTCACAACTGCATTAGCCATATCACTAGGGGCTTTATCAACAGCTGATTTTATAGCGGCGGCTTGAGCACTCAGGTAAGCTTCCTCAAAAGCCTTTTGGACATCCACGTTTTGACTATAATGTGGATCCAGTTTGTTACCCGATTCGTAGTTCTTTTGGCCAAGGGTTTTAGCAAACGCCAATTCATTAGTCTTAGCTGTTTCATAAGCTTGCTGATAAGCGTTCACCGCATCAGCATCAAATTGATACTTGGAAGCCCCCTGCTGTACGTCGATGTTATTTGTCATATCTTGACTGGCTTGTTTTTTAGCTTCGGTAAGTGTTTCCTTCTTAGTATCGTTAAAGGCCTGACGATAAACTTCCTGAATTTCCACATTGACACTGTATTGGTCGCGAAGTGATTGACCGGCCAAGTAATCTTTTTTAGCATCAACTCTGGCGGTTTTAAAAGCATCGCCTCGAGCATCTTGATAAACTTGATTGTACGCTGTCACTGCATCCTTGTCATAACTGTATTTAAGCACACCGGTAGCCCGGGGAACATTGGCATTTAAATCTTTGACAGCCTGAATTTTAGCTTCTTCAATGGTTTGAGTCTGAATTGCCTTATAAGCTTGAAGATAAGCGTCTTCTACTTGCTGATTTCTACTAAAATATTGTCGTGTGCCCGCGCGATAATCAGTTTCAGCAGTTTTCTTAGCGGACTCAATTGCCTTGTCAAGAGCTGTTTGATAAGCTTGACGATACGCTGTGGCTGCGTCAGGGCCTTTTTCGAAAGCTTTAACCCCTTCAACCATTGTCTTACCGGCAGTCATATCAATTGCAGCTTGGTCAGTTGCTTGTTTGAGAAAGCCGTTTTTATCATCGTTATAAGCTTTTTCATAAGCCGCTTTGACATCCGAATTTTGGCTATAATCCGACTGCAATGCTTTTCCTGCCTGATAATCGTTTTTACCGGCCACCGTTGCTGCAGAAAGTGCCGCTGCCTTAGCTTCTTCATAGGCTGTCCGATAAGCATCAGTCACTGCTGTTACGGTATAGTTTTTAATTCCGGCTTCCAGTGACACATTTTGATTCATATCTTTGCCGGCCTGTTCCTTAGCACTGGCAATCGCTGCTTTTTGAGTTGACTCAAAAGCTTCGTTATAAGCCGAAACCGCCTTGGCATTTTGATAGGCACTAGCGTCCGCTTTTCGATTCGCATTGAAATCATCAGCCGCTTGCTGTTTGGCTGCTACTACCAACTTAGCTTCGGTTTGTTCATAGGCTTTTTGGTATGGAACTGAATACGATTCATCATAGCCAAGGGTCATAGCTTTACCAGCCGTCGCATCTAGAGTTCCCTGCTGCGTACCGAATTCCAAGTTATAGGCTCTGGCAGCATCGTTGTAATAAGTTGTCACGACATCTTCTACAATTTTATCCAACTCGCTCTTAACTGCTGAACTGGTTAAAGTTGGTGACGTAATCTTCGAAATATCTGCATTAATCTGCATATCTTCAAAGAACCGCTTACTATCTTTGGCAATGCCGGCCTCATGTTTACTATTCCGGTAAATGTCCATCAACTCTTTGGTCTTCGCAACTAAATTTTCCTTCACATCTGATGAAGCCAAATAATCATAAATTTGGTTATAATCTTTGTTGCTGACGGTATTGGTTGACTTATCATGATTACCTTCGTTCACAAATTGATAATCGGTTGCCGGTTGACCGTCAAGAAAATCTTTAATGGCCTTATCAACGGCACCTGCTTCATTTTCATAAAGAGAGTAAATGAATTTAAGTGCACCTTCATTTGAAGGTTGATAATTTTCATAAACCCCACTTCGTTGATGGCCCTGTAAATTGTTCAAATCTTCCAAAGTAATTGCTCTGGCAACATAAAGTGCCTCGGCGATTGTCTTGCCATCCTGTTTTAATGGGTCACCAGTTAATTTATCTCTGGCTGCCATTTGCATAACCGGTACAATCACCTTTTTTGCCCATGCATAAGCCTCAGCCGAAACAAATTCTGTTACAGCAACTTTTTGATCGGAATTGGCCGCTTTGACGGGATCATTAACTTGATAATTATTAAGGCCTAAACCAGTGTATCTGATACCAGTGGCCCCAGTTGATGGATCCATCACTTCGTTTAAAGCAGTTTGAACCCCCACGTTGGCATGCCGCAAAATTGCATTCTTAATTCCGTTTGCCAGTGCAAGATAAAGACTGTTAGCAGTTGAGGAATTGGCCGCTTTTCTAAGGCCAACAATATCTGCAATCGTTTTCAAAGTGCCGTTCAATGCCAAAGCACCATCATCGCCACCAAGTGTTGCCGGAATCGAGACGGATTGGTTACCATTGCTATCAACGTATTCCATCCCAATTGATCGAATATCTGTCAACGCCTGTTTGATAATGCCGTTTTGAATAAATGGCAAGACGATATTCACAAATTTTTGCAGACTTTCAACCGTCTTTCTAGTTTGTGAACTGACATCTCGATTAAGCCCACTGGTTTCCTGGTAAGCAAAGACTTCTGGATTATCCTTAACAGTTGTATTAAGAATTAACGTCCCAAGCAAGTTTACAATTCCGGTCACACTAACATTGGATTCCAAATCCTTACTTCGATAAGCATTACTGTTTACCAGCTTATCACCAAAACGCGGATCCATTGCGTTAGCTTTCACTTTATTGATATACTGTTGCACCTCAGTTGCATACGTGGATAAATAATCAGCATATCCCAGTTTAAAATTGTCGTTTTTATCATTGGCGGAAACTTCCTTGGCACCAATTCCAAGTACGCCGCCTTCTTTCCAAGTCCCCGACCAGATCAATTGACCACTATTGTCCATCATTGTATGGGAGGTTGTCACCTGCTTAGGATCAATGATACCGTTTTCATCTTCAGCATGACTCGCAACATAAGCATCCAAGACATGACCAATTTTCCCGAGATCGCCAACTTGTAATACAAGCGCTCCGGCACTACTAATCGGTTTATTAATTTCGTCAATACTCTTTTGGGCCTGTTGCCAACCAGATCGATAATCAGGATTGTTAATATCCGTTGTCGATGCCAGCTTAGTAGTCGACGTATACTGAATTGTCGGTTTTTTCCCGGTAATTTTAAAAATTTCTGCAGCCTGCTTTAACGCAGCCGTTTGGTCGGCTTTGGTTGCGTTAGTTAGTTTGATGACATTAGTCGTTTCATCATAATTCTGCCGGAGCCCTTCAAGGGGATCCGTGGCTTGATCTTTTTGAGCCTTTTGAGCCGCCGCTGACTTTGAATCGGCATCAGCCTGTTCATCGGCTAATTGAAGTGATCGTTTTACTCGAGTAGTTGGCGCTGCTTTTTCTGCAGAACTTTCTTCTTGATGATGCTTCTCAGCTACTTTTGGCTGAGACTGATCTTGGTTGACCGAAGTCGCTTCAGGTTGACCACTTGTCGATTGATTAGTCGAAGCAGCTGATGAGTTCTTGGCCGGCGCTGCTGAATTAGTCGTTGCTGAAGAAGCAGCCGCAGTTGACCTTTGTGACTGTTGAGGCGTCGTACCAGCTGAAGAAGCAGTCTGTGCTTGAGCAGCTGCCGGTTGTCCAGCAGTCGACTGCGTAGCTTGTCCCTGACCAGCCTGTTGACCAGTTGAAGCTGATTGCTGATTGTTCGTTGAATTACCTGTTGCCTGACCCGCCGAGGCTTGAGGAGTTGTTTGTTGATGACTTGCCTGAGTAGCTGCAGCTTGATTAGTCCCTGCCGACGACTGAGTTGGTTGTGATGCCTGAGTCGCCTGACTGGTTTTTGCTGGCTGTGATACTTGCGATGTTCTGGCTGCCTGTGACGTTTGTGATGCTTGTGACGCCTGGGCAGTTGACGTTGGTTGTGACGCTTGCGACGTTGGCTGAGTAGCCGACGAAGCCGCTGTAGCAGCACCAGTTGAGCTGGTTTGGCTTTGAGTGTCCGCACCTTGAGCTTGCTGTTGTGTTCCCGTCTCTTTTTGGTAAGCTCCCGCCGGCTTTGCAGGAACCGTTTGGCTACTACTTTGTTTGCCAGGTGATGCCGCCGTTTCCTCAATCGGCGTTGTATCAGGTGAGGCCGTGCTGCTATCAGCTGCCGCCCGATCATTGCTTCCACCAAATAAAATCACGGTTCCAACACCAAGCGTATATAGACTGGTCGTTAACCAATGTTTTTTGTGCTTTCGTAATCTATAATGCAGATTTTGTTTTTCTGCTCGTCCAATTCGATTGTTTCTTGAAATGTTCTTTCGGCCTCTCATGACTAAAACACCCTTTCATCGTCATTCTGCGGTTTACTTGCAGCATTCAAGAGCAATATGGTGATGATTCTTGGATTTACTCCCCCAGATCAGTGCCAAATTACCCATTCCGATTTGTTAACACTGACACAACTTTAAAGTCTCATTCAATTTCTTACCTCACTAGAAATCCGTCAATTCTTCTTTTATCACAGGTATCATATCATTAATTTGGAATGTTTACCACTATTATGATTATTAAATTATTATTTATATCATCACAAGATAATCCAATTTTCTGAGTACCTTACTCATCATATTGGCGATTACTTATTGTAAAATCAGTATTTTAAAATAAGTAAAAAGACATTAGATACACTGCCACAGCAGCATTTCTAATGCCTTTAGTCCATTCATTCATTAAAATTCAGTCTATTTTAAAAAGTAATTTTTCCAACGGCCAGCCCATAAATGGTGTAAACTGCCGCAATCACAATCAGGACAGCAATGGCCATTTCAATTGGCCCAAACACCTTATCAGCTTTGTTATCGCGTTTTTGTAAAATCCAATATACTGGAATGCCGGCTGCAAATAGCAACGACATCAGAAGCAGGAAGTTTGCCCCAGCCGCAAATAGTAACCAGCAGGCATAGATGCTTGAGATAATCCCGATCGTAATATTTCTTCCCCGACCACTACTATGATCATCGTTTACAGAATACTTCAGTTGGTAGAAAGCTGAGAAAGCATATGGAATCAAAATTGCCGCACTGGCGATTGAATAGAAGAAGTTATATGCGGATGCCGTAATTAAATAGCTAAACATAAACAACTCAACACAAACGTTGGTAACCGTCAAAGAAGTAATCGGTGCGCCATTTTTATTTTCTTTAGCAAACAATTTCGGGAAAGTGCCTTCTTTGGCAGCTTCATATGGCAACTGGCCGGCAAACATCGTCCAAGACAGCCAGGCCCCAACTACTGAGATGATCAGGCCAAGGTTGACGACCATCGATCCCCATTTACCAACCAAACTTTCAAGCAAATTGGCCATTGCCGGCTGTGTTAGATGAGCCAAACCTGAGCGGCTCATAACACCAAAAGATAGTAACGTGACCAACATATAAATTAAAATAACTGTGATAATTCCTAAAACGGTTGCTTTACCGACATCGGAACGCTTACGAGCCCGGCCTGAGAAGACGACCGCTCCTTCAATTCCAATGAAGACCCAAACCGTTACCAGCATCGTACTCTTAGCTTGTTTCATCACATCGGCAAATTGAAAATTGCCACTTGGTGTAAACCAAAAATCACTGGTAAACATGTTCATTTTAAAGGCGAACAATACAATAATCAGGAATAGGAAAATCGGAATCAATTTGGCAATCGTAATAATCGTATTAACAAACGATGCCGATTCAATACCTCTTAAAATCATAAAATGGCAAGCCCACAATATCACGGATGCGGCAAGAATTGACCAAATATTTTGACCATCCCCAAAAATTGGCAGAAAGTAGGCCACCGCACTCATTAATAATGTTGCGTACCCAACGTTTCCCAGCCATGCGGATAACCAGTAACCCCAGGCTGAATTGAAGCCCATATATTTGCCGAAACCGGCTTCAGCATAGCTGTAAACACCAGCATCCAAATCTGGTCGTTTCATTGTCAGGTTTTGAAATGTCAACGCGAGCATTACCATTCCAATTGCGGTAATTACCCAGCCGATGATAATCGCACCGGCACCAGCACCGGCAGCCATATCATGCATTAAATTAAAGACACCGCCACCAATAATCGATCCAACAACCAAACCGATCAACTCAAGCAGGCCTAATTTACCATCATGTTTTTCCATTGCATTCACTCCCTTACAAAATTTTCCCCTGGTATCAAAAGATAATTGCAAAACCGGTGCAGATTTCAAACAATGTGTCATTACTCACAAGCTTGCTTACACTTCGGCTTATCCCGAGTTAGCTACGCACACTGATTTAGGACTGCTTCGCTAAGCAACACCACTCCTGATAAGGGTTACCGATTAGCTGCGCACACTCAAAATTTTAAAATACTTCCGGTTATACTGAATCTTGCCTTCCGCTACCAGCTGCTGCACCATCAGACTGGTTGTTTCCCTCGTTGTGCCACTGACCTTTGACAGTTCGATCAACGTCATTGGGTACGGAATCACGATAGTATCGTCATCTTGCTTATCACCAATTTGTTGGCCAAGAAACCAAATGGCATTCCAAACCCGACATTTGGCACTGGTTGTCACCATTCGCTGAAGTTGCATTTCGGTTGTATTGATAATCGAACTCATTTCACGAATTGCATTGATCATCATCTCCGGATTTTCCCGCAACAATTCCTCATATAACTTCATCGGCATGACCGCGATTTTGACTTCCGTCATCGTTTCAATACTATAAGCATAATTTTCGTCTTCAAAGAGCCCAATATATGGAAACGCTTTATTTTGACGAATATAAAGATAAAGCTGCTCATCCCCGTCTTCATCCAAATGAAACGATTTCACGACGCCACTAATCAGAAAATAATAGTTGCTTCTCGGATCTCCCTGATCGAAGAGAACCTGCCCCCTATGAAAAGACTTAATCGTCATGGATGAAATAATGCGATCCAAATCCTGATCACTTAATGGGCTAAATTCTGGATGACTTCGAATTTTTTCTCGATACGATTGGTAATCACTTTTATTGTTCAATATCATTATATGTCCACTCCAAAAATGGTTAGATAATTAACTTGTCAATAAAAGTGTACCGCAATTAATGGTTTTGTACATCAAACAGTTTCAGGTGCGCCGAGCTAGCTATGCACACTAATTTAGGACTGCTTCGCCAGCTCACAAGGGTTCAATTTGCAAAAGCCAAACCCCGGCTTTCCCAAATCGACGCCTTATCCTCCGGGTGTTAACCGCTTAGCTACGCACACTAACTTTTTTACTAATCACCGTTCCCGAACCGTTTTTAACAAACCCTTCAATATTATCAAGCGCTGTTACCACCGCCTGGTTTCCGGTTGCCTTCACGAAATCAATCGCTGCCTGCACCTTTGGTAACATACTTCCCGGAGCAAATTGGTTTTCTTCAATATAAGTTTCCAATTCAGCTACCGAAACCCGCTCTAATTTCTTCTGATTTGGTTGGTTAAAGTTAACATAAATGTTTGGCACCGCCGTTAAAATAATTAATGCATCGGCATCCACTAATTCAGCCAATTTTTCACTGGCAAAATCTTTATCGATCACCGCTTCTCGGCCAATTAACTGGTCCCCATTTGTGACTACCGGAATGCCGCCACCACCAACTGAAATTGGAATAATTCCAGCATCAACCAACGTTTTAACTGCTTGGGTTTCAACAACCCCCGTCGGTTTAGGTGATGGTACAACCCGGCGATAGCCACGACCCGAATCTTCAATAAACGTAAAGTCAGGATTTTCTTTTTTAGCTAAATCAGCTTCGCCTTTGGACATAAATGGGCCAATTGGTTTAGTGGGGTTTTTAAATGCCGGATCATCCGCACTAACCTCAACTTGAGTAACCACCGTCGCAACCGTTTGCTTCAATCCCTTTTCCTTTAAAACCTGATTCATGGCATTTTGCATCCAGTAACCAATGCTTCCCTGAGTCATCGCAACGGCTGTGTCCAATGGCATTGCCGGGTTTTCCTCAGTGCTGCCGGCTGCCTGCTGCAACAATAAGTTACCAACTTGTGGGCCGTTACCGTGCGAAATAATCAATTGATCTCCGTTTTCAACAAATTTCACCAGTTGTTTAGCTGTTGCCAACAGTGCTTGCTGTTGTGCAGCTGCCGATGCGTCTTTTGAAAGAATTGCATTGCCGCCAAGTGCGACTACTATTTTTCGTCCCATTGTGAATCCCTCCTGTTTATGAGATAACCGTTATTTTAAATACGAAAGGCCGGGGACAGACTAATAATGTTTGTCGCCGACCCTCACTTTCTTGGTTGATTAATCTGTTTAATTTTGTTTCAGTGCCTAAACTTTTGGAATGAACAAATTACCCAAAGTTGCCGCCATCATTGCTTTAATTGAATGCATTCTGTTTTCTGCTTCTTCAAATTGACGAGCGTACTTGCTGTTAAAGACTTCGTCGGTAACTTCCATTTCTTTAATCCCGTACTTTTCTTCAACTTCTTTACCATAAGTTGTGTCAGTATTATGGAAGGCTGGCAGGCAGTGCATGAAGATTAGCTGATCATCCGGCGTGCCCGTCTTTTTCATTGCTTCCATGTTAACTTGGTATGGGGTTAATTCCTTAACCCGTTCTTCCCAATTGCTTTCGCCCATGGAAACCCAAACGTCAGTATAAACAACGTTGGAGCCTTTCAGGCCTTCATCAAGTTCATCGGTAATAACCAACTTGGCACCTGATTTTTCAGCAAATCCTTTAGCAATACTTTGAGTCTCATCAGTTGGGAACAAAGCTTTAGGGGCCACAATGTGCACATTTACACCCAGAATTGCGCCAGTTACCAGCAACGAGTTGGCAACGTTGTTCCGGCCATCACCCATGAAAGTCAATGTTAACCCTTGGAGTTTACCGAAGTTTTCTTTAACCGTCATAAAGTCAGCCAGCATTTGAGTTGGGTGCCATTCATCCGTTAATCCGTTCCATACCGGTACCCCACTGTCACGTGCCAGGATCTCGGCATCACTTTGTTTAAACCCACGAAACTCAATGCCGTCAAACATGCTGCCAAGAACCTTCGCCGTATCCGACGTCGTTTCCTTTTTACCCAACTGAATGTCGTTTTGGCCAAGGTACTCAGGATGAGCGCCGAGGTCAATTGCGGCAGTCGTAAAGGCTGAACGAGTTCGTGTCGAAGATTTTTCAAACAACAGGGCAATGTTTTTGCCTTCCAAGTAATGGTGAGGAATACCAGCTTTCTTTAAAGCTTTTAAATGTAAGCCAAAATCAATTAAATATTCCAACTCAGCAGCCGAAAAATCTTTTTCAGCCAGCACACTGCGACCTTGAAATACGTTTTGTCTAAAATCTTTTGTCATATTCGAATTCTCCTTGATGTGAAGTTTGGGGTACTAAATTTTGTCGTCAATCTACCGGGTGTTAACCGCGACGCCTTATTCTCCGGGTGTTAACCGCTTAGCTGCGCACACTATCTTTTTAGATCCTCCCGGACGATTGGGCAGCTCATGCAACGTGGACCCCCACGGCCTCTTGACAATTCACTTGAGATAACCTCAAGTACCTTTAAGCCGTGTTTTCTAAGCAGTTCATTGGAAACATAGTTCCGATTGTACGTAACAACAACGCCTGGCGCAATCGCTAACGTATTGGAACCATCATTCCACTGCTCACGACCAGCAATAATCGGATCACCGTTACCGGTTGGAATTAAATCAAGATCATCCAAATGAAGCGCTGTTTTAAGAACTTTCTTCAAATCAGTATCGTGTTGAAGATTTAACTCACCTTCATTTTTTCCAGGAGTAATGGTCCAAGTATCGATTTGACCACCTTTACCAAGAATTCCCGGGTGAACTGTAAACTGATCGTAGTTGATCATTGTAAAGACCGTATCCAAATGCATCATTGCGTGGTTATGCGGAATCTTAATGGCAATGACCGTGTCATATTGGCCATGTTTGAAGAGGTTTTTAGCAATATCCTGAATGGCATCCGCCGAAGTTCGTTGAGAAACCCCAATGGCCATCACATGATCATTCAATACCAGTTCATCGCCACCTTCAATTCGGGTTTCGTGGTTTCGATCACGCCATACGTGAACTCCCTGGTTAGCAAATCGTGGATGATATTTAGTGATTGTTTCATTAAATAGTGATTCACGTTGCCTTGCCGGATACGTCATATGGTTAATGCTCAAGCCATCACCAATACATGCCGAAGGGTCACGCGTAAAGTACAGGTTTGGCATCGGATCCATGTAAAATTCGTAGTCTTCGTTTTCAGCACTACTTACAAGGTCCTTTGGCACGAAGTCAAGTTCGTTCTTACGAACACCTTCCATGATCTTAACAACCATGTCTTGATTATTCATGCTGCCAAGATATTCCTTCAACGCATCGTGAATGGTGCCGGAAGCATATCCTGATTCAGTTAACATCTGCTCTAAGAAATGGTCTCTGACTTCTTCGCCACCGGCATCCAGTGCTTCAGCAGACAGTTTTTCCAAATATAGAACTTCAACACCGTTATCTCGCAGTGTGTCAGCGAAATAATCATGTTCTTTTTGAGCAATCGGTAAATATGGAATGTCATCGAATAATAATCGTGGCATCATTTCAGGGGTAAAGTTTTCAATTTCCCTGCCAGGTCGTTTCAACAATACCGTTTTTAGCTTACCGATTTCTGAGTAGTTATGAATTGGACTTGTCATTTGTGTAACCTCCATTCTTCCCTTGAGTACATGTCTAATGATAGATCATTTTAAAAAAGCCATCGTCTGTTTTTATGCATTGAAAATGTCGTTTTTTTAGCAGAATTAGCATGCCACAATTAAAGATTGAATAAATCTAATTTTTTCTTTGATTAATTGCTTCACAAATTGATTTTAACGGATTTTTATACAACCAAAAATGTTTAAATTAAAAAATAAATTTTTGATTAAATTTTATAATCCTTATTATATCACACTTTTTTCACAAAATTCATATTTTCTCCTAATTTAAAACCGAATAAATATTTTTGATGGTTCATAAAATATTCATTTTTTCTTCAAAGAAAATACACTTTTTCATAATGGGTCACAAGCAAATTGCCCCGAAATGAAAGCGTTTACCGAGGCTTTTGCGCCTAAGTGATATTGGATTTCCATGCAATTTCACCCCTCTTGGTCTAAAAGAAAACAGAGAGAAAGCAATTAATTTCCCTCTGTTGACCGCCAACCTTTCAATTCACTGTCGTAATGAGTAGATCCGGATTAGCATGTTTTAAAAATAAGTCTTTGATGTTTTTGGCTGATTTAACTGATGGGCAAAACGTCACAATTGTGTCATAGCCAGCCAGGGTCCCGGCAACGTCTTCCAAATGCAAATCATCGATGACTGCCGCTAGTGGGTTTGCATAACTGGGTTGTGTATGGATCACGTCAACAAACTCAATTTGGCGAACTTCCGTCACGGTTCCATTGATCATGCGATACATTCGCTCCAGTTCGTTTTGATTGCCCGACTTAAAAATCATGTAGCGGGACTTTCCAGAACTGTCAGGCTGCTTAACAATCTGCATTTCACGAATATCGCGGGATAGTGTTGCCTGAGTGACGTTAATCCCGGATAGCTTCAACTTTTCCATGAGTTCTTCTTGGGTGGTAATCGTATACTGATTGATAATTTGTTCAATTTTAGTTTGCCGCACATCTTTTTTCATGATCTTTTTACCTTCCTACCTATCGAAAAATAAGCTGCTTAAATATCCGCGAACTTTCAAGTTAATTGTATAACTATATCATAACAAATCATAATCTAAAGTGTGCGAATTCAAGCGGTTAATTTACGAAGGCTAAGGCGGCTAATTGTGAAAAGCCCGAACTTGGCTTTTGGCAATTAGATCCCTTAGACGCAGTAAATTGCTTGAAGGAGCAGTTCTAAAGTGTGCGAATTCAAGCGGTTAATTTGCGAAGGCTAAGGCGGCTAATCGTGAAAAGCTCGGGCTTGGCTTTTTGCGATTAGATCCCTTATCCAGAGTAAGCCTTTAGCAGTCACTCATCCTCAATAAGTGCAAATTTCTTGTGGATGCTGCGTGGTCACGTGAACCTTTTGATTATAAATGAACACTTCACATTCCTTACCACTGGTCAATTCAACCTTGACTTCGTTTTGATAAATCGTAAACAGACACTCATTATGATGAAGCCGCAGCTTGAATCGAATTGAATTCCAGGCAGCCGGTAGCTTGGGTTCCAAACTAAAATGCTCTGCGTTATTAACCACGCCGGCAAAACCATAGACAACTCCCTGCCAAGCGGCACCCAAACTGCCCGCATGAATCCCATTTTGGGTGTTATGATGCAAATCCAGCAAATCCGTTTTAACGGCCTGTGAGAAAAAGTCATAGGATTGCTTCTTCTTACCGGCTCTCGACGCTGCAATCGCATACATCGCCTTAGAGAGGCTTGAATCATGCGTGGTAATCGGTTCATAAAAATCATAGTCCGCTTCAAGCTGTTCTCGAGTATTGCCCTTTGGAAACAGAATGTCAGCCATAATAGTATCGGCTTGCTTATTCACTTGGTAACGATAGAGCATTAACGGGTGGAAATGAAGTAATAATGGAAATAGACTCTGGTCAATTTGATCCAAATGCATTTTGGGCAATTGTTCAAAGCCCTGAAATTGCAGCTTAACCTTCTTTTGCTTATCGTAAGGCAAGTACATCAAATCAGCTGCTTCCTGCATGGCATCGATTTCTTCTTCAGAGATATTTAGCTTGCTGGTAATTGAGGTATTTTTGAATTTTTTAGCATATTTAATTGCCAGCCTCAAATTAAATTGGGCCATGACATTTGTATAATAATTGTTATCCACCAACGCACTGTATTCGTCCGGACCGGTTACCTTATTAATCACAAAGCGCCGTTTGCCGTCCATTTCGGTAAAATTACCGTATTGCATCCAAAAGCGGGCCGTTTCCAAAATAATTTCAAAGCCATAATCCTTGAGAAACTCATCATCACCCGTAATGGTGTAGTACTGTTCAATGGCAAAAGCAATATCGGCATTAATATGAAACTGGGCCATCCCGGCCAGCCAGTACGAACTGGCTTCATAGCCGTTGATGGTTCGCCAAGCATACATGGCGCCCTTTGACAAGCCAAATTCACTCGCCTGTTGTTGCGCAATCTCCAACGTATGGTATCGATACATCAGCAGTTTCTTTGCCAACTTGGGTTGAGTATACGAAAAGAAAGCCAGCATAAACATTTCCGTATCCCAAAAGAAATGACCTCCATAGCCATTGCCGGTTAATCCCTTGGCGGGAATACTGGTGTAGCCATCCCGACCCGCCGACTGATTTAATTCAAACAGATTAAATCTCAAACACAATTGAATTTGGGGGTCACCATCAATCTTAACGTCACTGTGGAGCCAAAAGGTTTGCCAAACTTGAGCTGATGCCATTAATTCCGATTGAAAAGAGGTATCACGAATATGATTGTCCAACGCTGCCAGGTATTGATCCGCATAAACCCTGGCGTTTACCAATGGATGAATGTCGCCGATCGCAAATAGAAACTCAAAGTTTTTCTGACTTCCTTTCTTAGCGTGATAGCGACTTCGATAGCCATAGTGATGCTCATCATCCCTAAAATACTCAATCTTTGGATCCGGCGCCAAATTTTCCTGCGCCTGAAAGGTCAAGAGCAACCCCTGTTGGCTGCGAAAAGTCGTAATGAGATAGCTGGGTTGGCCATTGTCGGGAATAAAATCCAGTTGCATTTCGCCGACACTTTGATTAACCCGAACATCGCGGTTCTGACGATGAGTCGCCTGATTAACATAATTATGGAGCTTAATCACTTCAACCTCTTCATCAAAATTGGTAGGAATAATGGAATATCGAATTCCATATACGTTTAATTTACTCAAACTGGCAAAACTTTCCAACACCAAATTAAAATTTCGATTTTCCGGTGTTGTCACGGAAAACATTTCATGGAGCAGTCCTGTCTGCATATCGAGGTTTTTATCAATTGTTTCAACCTCAAAATGATCAACAGCGGAATCTTCATTGGCAACTTTAATCCGAATGTATCGCGGATCAAGTAGTCGATTAATCACCTGATCGCTTTCCGGATAGCCAGTGTATTTTTCACCATACATCACTTCGTTATAGTCGAAGAAGCCATTGACAAATAGCCCAGGCGACCCAATGTAATCTAAATTATTTCCCTGCAACGGGTTTGAATCGCGAACCCCAAAGTGACCATTGCCAACATTATAAATGGTTTCCAAAAACATCGGATCCTTACTTCGCAAGTTTTGCAAATGAATTTGAAATTCCGGTGATTGTTCAATCCTCATAAGCAACTGTTCCTTTCGCATCGTAATTGACTCAATTTTACCATTTTACACAAAGTTTTCACTTTTTGTTACCAAAAAATTCACATTTTTATGTTAGTACGGTATAGTAATCGTTTTAAGATATTAAATTTCAGTAAATCTACATAAACGGTTGCCATTATGACTTTACTAGTCTATTACAAGTTGGTATACTTTTTATTGACTTTCCACTATGTTTTAATAAGTTGATAAGTCATTATGCATGCATCTGTCTTCTGAATGGCATATAATCAATATGTAACTAAAGGCTGGTAAAGTATAAAAGATGAAAGGTCCCTAAAGGAGAAAAATTATGAATAGTAAATTACTTTCGTTTCTTGAAGAAATTAAGGCTCAAGGCAACATGTCAAAGGCAGCTCAAGCATTGTTTGTCACCCAACCATATATTAGTCGGGTTATCAAAAATGCCGAGGTTAACTTTGGCGTTAGATTAATTGACCGATCATCTCATCCGATTCAATTAACCTATGCAGGTGAAAAGTTATTATCCTATCTTCAAGAGGAAAACCGGCTTCGTGCCAACTTGGACAGAGAAATGACGCACCTCTCCGAGTTTAAATACGGTCATCTGACCATTGCGTCAAACGATGTGTTATCAAATGATATCTACGAACCCATTTTGATTCGGTTCTCACATAAATACCCGAAGATTCACGCGCAAGTCATTCGAATGAATAGTCGGGACGCGGAAAAGCGCCTGTTATCCGGGTCACTGGATTTCTTTGTGGGTCAACCACTATCAAATCCAAAGGTTGAATATCAACCAGTTGCTAAAATCCCGTTAGTCTTCATTATTCCGTCATCTTCATCCCTGTTCCAAGCTGGCAAATATAAAGTCGACTACAAGAGTCTGGACTTCAGTAAATTGTCAGGCGAGCCGTTCATCGGCATTCCACAGCAGGATTTCTACCAACGTGCTGTTAACAACTACCTTAGTGATTTAGGCATTTCCCCAGAATACAGTTTGGAAGTTCCGGACATTCACTTGGCTGCCAACCTGGCAATTAATGCGCTGGGCGTTACTGTGGCACCAGATGTCTTTGTTTCAGATCAATTCATCAGCGATGATAAAAAGAAGAATTTAAACATCGTTCAAATTCCTTCTGATGCGTTGACGGCTGACTTCGGCATTACCTATATGAAGACTAAGCAGACTTCAGAGCCAATCAATGATTTACTGGAGATTATTTCAAAGGTGGTTGAACAATACGCGCCAAGTTGGTAATCGATAAAAATTCAATTTTTTCACTTAGAACCACACTTTGCAGTCAAGCATTGTAGTGGTTCTTTTTTGATTTTAAATTCAGCTAATCAGTTAACCCCCGTGATCGAATGTGGTAATCATTCATTATCTAATTTTCAAGTTTGATAACAATTGTTACAATTTTCGTCACACAAAATTCACATTTATGTAATCCAATTGACACGTTTACACATTCAGAGTACCCTAACAATGATCGGAAAGGAAGTGATCCTCAACTCGCACCATGGGGAAGGGTTAATTAAATCATGATTGTCAATTGACCCAATCGTTAAAATTCCCGGAGACTTGTTCGATACATAGCGTGCAATTCACTGAAGGAATTAACACAATATTCTAACAGGGGCACATGTTGCTTAATCAGGGGTGATTAAGTATGGGGAGATTTTTTCAGGAAGGGTATGAGTTAATTGAAGAAACGAAAATTATGGACAACGGGCATTACCAGTCTGGCTGTTTTGTTAATGCTGACGCCAACTGCTTCCGCTGCTTCAAAAAAGAAGCATGCTGGTAAAACCACGTACAGTATTAGTAAGATCTTAAAAGCGCTAATGGCCAAGCAGAAGATGTCACCCAATAAACGAGTTCAACTGGATGTTTTCCTAAAGCCGCAGAATCAAGATCAGTTAACCAATGAAATTTATAACGTCAATACACCCGGTAAAACCGGCTTTAAACAATTTTACACGCCGGCTAAATTTCGAGCTAAATTTGGCCAACCGGCAAAGGTCACCGGTCAATACCAACCGTACTTTAAAAAGTACCATTTAAAGAGTCACGTTTTTAGCAATGGTCTGATCATCAAGGTTTCCGGAACGGCTAAGAACGTTAATAAAGCTTTTTCAACCAACCTTGAAACCGCTAAGTATCACAATAATCCGGTTCAGTTTTCAAGTAAAAAGCCAAAGATGCCAGTGGAACTGGCTGATCACGTTCTAACTATTCTGGGAATTACCAGTTTTAACAATCAAGCAAGCGGCCTAGCTAAAAAGGGTCACAAAACTCAGGGACCAGAAAAGAAATATTCACCAAGTAAGTTCACTAATCGATATAATCTCAAGTCCTTGTACGATAAAGGTTATCAAGGCCAAGGACAGACCGTTGGGATTATCTCATTTGCCGGTTTCAAGAAATCCGATGTTACCCATTTTTGGAAAGCGCAAGGTGTCAATAGCAGTGCTAACCGGCTCAGTGTTAAAAAGTTAGCCAGTCCGGCAGCTCAAACGACCAACACGAAGTTCAATCAAATTGAAACAAGTGTTGATACTGAGCAGGCTGGGACCGTTGCCCCAAAAGCCAATGTTCGGGTTTATCAAACCAACTTCAGTGACGTTGGCCTAGTCAATGCTTTTTCAACCGCTTTTGACGAAAATAAAGCCGGTTCCCTTTCAATGAGTTGGGGACTCAGCGAATATTTGACCCATTATTTGAAAGACAAGAAACTATTGACGCCGGTTTACGGCCAGATTATGAACATTGTCATGGCCCAGGGCGCTCTCCAAGGGGTCTCCACCTTTGTCGCTTCTGGTGACTCCGGTGCTTATGCTGGCGGGATTGGTGGTAAAATTGGCCCAATCAGCTTGCCAAATTACAGTACCTATGCAATTTTCCCCGCCGATAATCCGTGGGTAACCACAACAGGTGGCACAACCTTACCATTTACTAAGAAACTTGCCAAGGGGGTGAAAGTCTCCGTCGACAAAGAACGTGCCTGGGGTGGCGACTATCTGTTTGACGCTTACATCAAAGGCCGTCATAATATGCTAAAAAATCTCAGTCTTTACTCGCAGGCAATGGCCGGTGGCGGTGGTGGCATCAGTCACCTTTATAACACGCCACAGTACCAAGAAGGCGTTTCCGGAGTCAATACCTTTAATGCTCGCGAATACGTCTCAAACTTGAGACAACCACGAACCAACCCGGTGCTGGTCAGTGGGACTGATTACGGCCGAAACTATCCGGATGTCTCTGCCAATGCCGACCCACTAACCGGCTACCAAGTTTATGATAAGGCAGCAGGTGGTTGGCACGTAACCGGTGGCACCAGTTTTGTCGCACCACAGTTCAACGGTGCCGCAGCTGTTATGAACAGTGGCAAGGGTCAGCGAATGGGCTTCTGGAATCCACAAATTTATCAATTAGCCCAGGACAAGACCAAAACGCCATTTACCGTCATGGACAGCACTACCAACAATTCCAATCTTTATTACGTTGGCCAACCTGGTAAGCTGTATAATCAGGCAACTGGACTGGGAACCATTAATTTCGAAAAGCTTTACGACAATTATCAATAATTTAATCTAGCAAATCAAAAACAGTTGGCTTCCGAGAGCATTCTCAGATAACCAACTGTTTTTTTGTACCATTATTCAATCCGGTCTTTTAAGCCGGTATGATTCAGTAAAATGTTCAAAATCACGGCTGTAAAACTCCCCACAACCATTCCGTTACTCATAATCACCTGAACAGTCGCCGGTAAGTACTGGAACAGATTCGGTTGGGTCGTCACTCCTAACCCAAAACCGATTGAAACTGCAATGATTAGTAGATTCTTGTTGTTCAACTCAATTTGAGAAAGCATCTTAATTCCTTGAGCACCAACCATCCCAAACATGACCAGCATGGCGCCACCAAGCACCGATGCCGGGATCAACGTTGCCATCGCCCCAAACTTGGGAATCAGTCCCAAGATCATTAAGAAGAAGGCCGAATAATAAATAGGAGCTAATTTCTTAATTCCGGATAATTGCACAATGCCAACGTTTTGTGAAAAAGTTGAGTACGGGAATGTATTGAAGACCCCGCCTAAAATAGCAGCCAACCCTTCTGAACGATAACCGTGTTCCAAATCGCGATCAGCTAATTGACGCCCAGTAATATCGCTTAGGGCAAAGTAAACCCCAGTTGATTCAATCATACAGGTCAAAGCGGCCAAAATTAATGTCGCGATCGATGACCATTCAAACTTGGGCGCCGAAAAATAAAAGAATTGAGGTAGTTGAGCCCAGTGAGCCTGGCCAACCGATTGGAAGCCAACCGTGCCCATTAAAATGGCAACCACCGTCCCGACTAAAATCCCGATCAAAATCGCAATTTGTTTCAAGAAGCCGTGGCCCCAGATATTTAAGATAATAATGACCAGTGCTGTTAACGCTCCTAAAAATAAATGAGTTGGATTACCAAAGGCTTTGGCCGTTGAATCACCGCCACCCAAGTTTTGAAACGCAACCGGCATCAAGGTAAATCCAATTAACGTAATTAATGAGCCCGTTACCACCGGTGGAAAGTATTTTCGCAAATGAGCAAAGGGCTTAGCGGCAATGATAATGAATAAGCCGGCACAAATAATTCCTCCGTACATATACCCCAAGCCAAAGTTTTTCCCAATCGACTGAAGTGGCGCAACATACTCGACCGCGCACCCCAAGACCACCGGCAGGCCAATGCCGGTAATCGGCGTTCGTTTAATTTGAAGCAGTGTCGCCACACCACACATGAAAATGTCCATCGACACCAAATAGGTCATCTGAGCCGCGTTAAACTTTAACGCACCACCAATTAACAACGGTACCAAAATATCCCCAGAGTACATGGCAAGTAAATGTTGAAAGCCTAAAATTGCATTGCGAATTGGCGTTTTATTACCCGAAACAGAAACATTATTCATCTTGTTCTCCCTTTTCATTCGTGTTTAACGTAATAAAGATATGTTACCATTAAATCCGCACAATCACAATGTTATTTTCTGAGAAACCATACCGACTCTGGCTTGAAAGATCAACTACCCGTTGACAGAACTGAAAAAATCGCAACTGAACGAAAGATAGCTTTCGAGCAATTGCGATTTTAAGCGATTAGTTTGGTTTTAGTTAGCTGTTCTTAATACCAGCCGTATGCACGCCAATGTTTCTTGGCATTTACCCAACTACCATAGCGGGCTTTAACATAGCGGTCAGCAGTTTTTTCCTGGTTAGCTTTTGAATAGTCACCATGTAAGTATGATGAGCTTAATTGGTAACGACCAATGTAACGGCCATTACGAACAGTGTAGGACCCACGGGATTCGTGGTAGGCAATCCACTTTTTAGCGGCAAGATTAGCCTTTGATAATTTTGATTTATAAGTGCTGGTAGTTTGTGCGTTAGCGATTTCTTGGGTTGCGGCAACTTGGAAAGTTCCAAACATGGTGAGTGCCGTCATTAACGTAACAATCGATTTTTTTAACTTCATAATATAACTTTTCCCCTCCGTAATTAATCAACGACTATGAATATACACCGTTGGATTTACATGGAGGTAACCGGAAAATTACAAACGTGTTAAAGTAAAACCGCTTATGGTAATATTTAAGACAGAATCCTATTGTTACGGACAATGAGGCACTTCATTTTGTAATTAACCACCTTATTTTTTAGCTAAAATTATTGAAAAATAATTGAATATGGCCGCTTTTGAATCCATTAAGTTATCGCAACAACAAATTAAGCGAAAAATATCGCAAATCATTAGGCCAATTTCTAAAAATGATATAAAATTATGATTGATATATCTATAGGGAGTGATTCTTTGGAACCGCATTTCAATAAGATCACACAAGCCGGCTACCATCAGCTTCAAGCCGAGATTCAGCAACTTGAAGCTGACCGGCCTGCTAAAATTAAAACCTTGTCGGCTGCCAGAGCTTTGGGTGACTTGTCGGAAAACGCTGAATATAGTGCCGCTAAACGTGATTTGCGTCATTTAGAGAGTCGCTTACGTTTTCTACGCAAACAATTACAATACGCCAAAATTTATACGCCATCTAAAAGTGACAATGTCGAAGTTGGTAAGTATGTCACCTTTAAATTTTTAGATGACCAATCAACTGAGACCTATCAAATCGTCGGCACACCGGAAGTCGATATTGATCATGGCAAGATTTCGATTGCTTCGCCAATTGGTGCTGCACTTTTAAACCATCGTACCGGTGACGTGGTGACTGTTCAAGCCCCCAATTTAACCTATCAAATTAAAATTATTAAAGTTAAAATCTAGGAGAAGCCGATGTCTCAATACATTAATGTGATTTATACTGCTGTTTTCTTTTTTCCATTTTTAGCACTTTTGCTGACCTTACCAATTCTACTAGTTAATTACCACCGCTATGGTGCACTTCCCAAATGGAATATTTTTGTGCTTTACACCTTTGTTTTTTACATGTTATGCGCTTATTTTTTAACCATTTTACCCTTACCCAGCCGAAGCTTTGTGGCCCATTTAACAACGCCTACTCATAACTTTGTGCCGTTGATGTTCATTACCGACTTCATTAAGTACAATCCGTTTTCATTATTTCATCCCGGCACTTGGCTGGCTGCTTTAAAGGCACCAACTGTCATTCAACCGGCTTTTAATATTCTTTTAACGGTTCCGTTTGGCTTTTATTTACACTACTATTTTCAAAGAAGTTGGCAACAAACGTTACTCTTAAGTTTCTGTTTATCATTATTCTTTGAAATGACCCAGTATACCGGTTTGTACGGATTCTATCCCCGACCATATCGGTTATTTGACGTGGACGATCTGTTGCTAAACACAACCGGGGGCTTACTCGGCTACTGGATAACCAACTGGCTGAGAAGAATTCTTCCTTCGCCTCAAAAAGATCAAGCCCATGCTTTGTCTCGTAATCGCAGTATTTCCGGCTTACGTCGATTAACTGCTTTAGCCATTGACTGGTTATTGATCATCTTTGTCAGTTCACTGATTTCGATCATTTTACAAAGTAATAACGATGACTGGACAACCACCTTAATGGCTTGGTTTATCCTCATTATTATTCCGGAAATTTTCTTTCAGCGGTCAATTGGCATGCAACTGGTTCGAATTCGAGTGACCAATAAATTTGGCCACCGCGCCGGCTGGTATCAAGTCATTATTCGAAATTTATTTTCTTACGGCATCATCGGCGGCACCTTCTATGCCACCATCAAACTACTTGATTTAACCGGGACGGCGCCGCAATCCCAGTTGTCACTTATTCACTGGGGCATTCTGGCAACCACGCTGGTACTGTTATTAATTGTTGTCGATCTGTTAATTGATTCCTTTGCCAGCCGGCACCGCCTCTTTTTTGAGCACTTAAGCGGCACTGATACCAAATCCAGGGCCGATCAGTTGGTTAATTCAAAATAAGTTAAAAAAGTCTTCCAAATCCCCTAGTAAATTCGAACTTCTCTTTCTATAATGGGATGTGAAAATTGTCTACTATTTGACTGAAAAGAGGTTTCAATATGGTCAAACAAAGTAAACGTGAACTCACTTACCCGATTATTTTACATCATGAAGAAATTGGTTATAGCGTTGAAATTCCGGATATAAACGGTGCTTGGACGGAAGCACTTACTAAACAAGAGGCGTTGGAAAAGGCCAAGGACTTGATCGGAACAACCTTAATCAATCAATCAAAGCGGCCAAAACCAACTCCACTAGACGATATCATTTTTTCGTCAAAGAACGGTGACTTCAAAACAACTGTCACTGTCGACTTGACATATTATCAGCAGTTAATGTCAGGGCAAGATGCTAACGAAAGCAATGCGTCAACAAATTAGTTTAGTTCATTTCAAAAAGCGTGTTCGACATCTTCGAACACGCTTTTTTGATTGTTACATGTAAGTAGAAACCTGCCAGCAAAAATCACTCTAAAATTGCCCTTGTATCAAGATCAGTTCTGTTTTGATTTTGAAAACCAATAGTATCCATAACATCCTGCTGCCACAATTAAGATCACGACTAGCACTGCCAACCACTGATCAATCATTACCAGAAGCCTAGTCCAGGCATGCCCCGCATAGTGACCGGTCAAAATGAGCACCGTGTTCCAAACCAGGGTTCCAAATAACGTCAGACCGGAAAAACGCACCAACGGATAGGCTGTCATTCCGGCCGGAAGTGAGACCAAGCTTCGAACAACCGGGATACACCGCCCAATTAAAATTGCCCAGCCGCCATGCCGCTCAAAATACCGGGCGGCCTTATCAATGTCGGCGGGTTTAAGCCGCAGCAAGCGGCCCAGTCGACCGGCAACCATCTTTTCTAACTGGGGCACACTTAATAAGCGGCCGATTCCATAGAGCATCAATGCCCCGACGTAGGCCCCAACCGTAGCAGCTAAAATGGCACCCGGAATCGTCAAATGACTGGTTAACGTTAAATAGCCCGTAAAGACCAAAACCAATTCGGATGGAATGGGCGGGAACAGATTCTCGACAGCAATTAAAAATGCAATCGCCAAGTAGCCATATTGATTGATCAATCCCGTAATCGTTGTTTCGCTCAAGAAAGGTCCTCCCGGTAAACTACCAAAATAATATTTTGCGAAAGATATGTCGATATTTCAGTATCAAAAGTATATCATATGACGCATTTGGCACGCCAGAAACAGCCTTTAAATTTCCCCAATCAGCCAATGTTCGCTTTCACCCACCCCCGCTTTTGGCTTATAATTAAGAGGTACCAATAAAGGAGGTTCTTTTATTTATGAAGACTGTCAAAATCGGTGGGACGCACTTTGAAGCATCTGCCGTTGCACTTGGTATCATGCGCATGGCCGGAATGGCCACCGCAGACGCCGCTAAAACGCTAAAGGCTGCCCATGAAGCCGGTATCAATTATATTGACTCGGCTGACATTTACGGTGAGGGTGGTTCGGAGAAAACTTTCAAAGAAGCGCTCAAAGCTTCCGGTATTCCCCGAGATGATTTATACATTCAATCAAAGGGTGGCATCATCCTCGATCCAAAGCGCAGTCATGATGGACTGGTCTTTGGCGCCCGATATGATTTTTCAAAGCAACACCTGATTGATGCCGTTGACGGAATTCTTCAACGAATGGGTATCGATTATTTAGACGCCTTTCTGTTACACCGACCGGATCCACTGATGGAAGCTGATGATATTGCCGATGCTTTCGACACCCTCCAACGAGAAGGTAAGGTTCGTCACTTCGGTGTTTCCAACTTCAACCCACAACAAGTAGAAATGGTGCAGTCTTGGGTTAGTCAGCGACTGCTAATCAACCAGTTGCAATTTAACGTCGTTCACTCCGGCATGATTCGCGAAGGGATGCACGTTAATATGATTGATGATGCCAGTCTCGATCACGATGGCGGTATTCTGGAATATAGCCGTCGTAAACACATGACCATTCAAGCTTGGTCACCATTTAACTACGGCTTGTTTGCCGGAATGTACATCAATGATCCAAAATATCCTAAACTAAATAAAAAACTAGAAGAACTCGGCGAGAAGTACCACGCCTCAAAGAACGCGATTGCGACTGCCTGGATTCTTCGTCATCCTGCTCACGTTCAAGTGTTACTCGGTACCATGAATCCGGAACACATTAAGGATAGTGCTGCCGGTGCTGACATTGAGCTAACCAAGCAGGAATGGTACAATCTGTACTTCGCAGCAGGCAATGATTTGCCTTAATGAGTTAAATCTGTTTGGCTGCAAGCTAATTTGACTTAACAATAACCAAAAAATGATGCTCAGCGGTGACAACCTGTGGCCGCTGAGTTTTTGTTGCCTAAGGACGATTTTAATATGAGTAAACGCAGAAAAAAGAACCGGCAATCAAACAGGCTGTTTGGTTGGCTGGTGACAGTGATCGTTTTAGCCGGAGCCTGGTACTTTACCGGTGGTCAACCAAGTTCACTAACTGATTTATTCAATCAGGCCACCCAAACGATCAATCAAACAACTAAAAATAACGTTTCAAATGATCAACTAGCGAAATTAACCTATCACTCTGGTGAGTCAAGCTTCGTCTACGTCAATCATAATCGGGCCAAATTAAATCCCCAAAAGTGGCGGACCAACTACGTCGTTTATTCAAATTTAGATACTTTAAACCGGACCAGCCGCGGCAACTTAGCTTACTTAGAACGTCGCAACCTGGCTTCTGATGACAACCGAGTTCGTCAATTCGTCGAACCAACTGCCTGGCACCAAAAATTTGTAGATCGCCAACCGATTATCAACCGGGGTCATTTAATCGCTTATTCCATCTCAAAAGGCATTAATCAAAATGGCCATTACAGCCCCGGTGACACTTCCGGCGACCAAAACAATCCTAAAAACCTGTTTACCCAGACCGCCTTTTCCAATCAACGGGTTCAAACAATTTATGAACAAAAAATCCGGTCTGCGTTAAAAGCCGGCAAGCGGGTGATTTTCTTTGCCAAGCCGATTTTCAGGGGCAAAGAATTGATGGCCCGAGGAATTCACCTCGAGGCCATCAGTACAGATCGGACGCTTAATTTTAATGTCTATCTGTTTAATGTGCAACCCAAGGTGACCTTTAACTACACTACCGGTCGGTCAACGATTGATCGCCAAATGAACGTGCCAGCGCCTTAAGTAATTGTTTTGAATCCAAGCTCACTCACGTAGATTGGCTTGAAAGCTTTCATAAGTTTGCCACCATATCATTAAATAAATGGTCCTCATCACAGCTAACAACTTGCTAGCTATGATGAGGACCATTTTTGATTTGAATTTAATGAATACCTAGTTCCAACTTGGCCTCTCTTGACATTTTGTCAATCGACCAGGCCGGTTCAAAGACAACGTTAATATAAACGTCTTTTACTTCATCAAACCCGGTTAATTCTTCACGAATTGCTTCATCTAGATAATCCGTTAATGGACATCCAGCAATTGTCAACGTCATCGTTAGTGTACATAATCCCTTATCATCCAATTCGACGCCGTAAATTAAACCCAGATTAACAATATCAATACCTAATTCCGGATCGATCACGTTTTCCAAGACGTCTAAAGCTTTCTCTTTAAATGGCCGATTATTAACTTCACTCATTCGTGATACCTCCTTGTTGGGTTTTGGGGCTGTCTGCTTAATGGTTTGAGGACAGCTACTCCAAGCAACATCGCTCCGTATAAGGGATTGATTCAAAAAATCCAAGCCCAGGATTTTCCGAATCAACGCCTTATCCTCCGGATGCTAACCGCTTGAATCCGCTCACTATCCTTAGGACAGCTCCTCAAAGCAATCTACTGCGTCTAAGGGATCGAATGGCAAAAAGCCAAGCCCAGGCTTTCCGCCATTCGACGCCTTAGTCTCCGTAGATTAACCGCTTTAATCCGCTCACTATCCTTAGGACAGCTACCAAAAGCAACACCACTCCTGATAAGAGATCAATCTGAAAAATCCCAAAACAGGATTTCCCAGATTGACGTCTTATCATCCGGGTGTTAATCGCTTTTGTTCGCTCACTATCCGATTGATCCCTCCATTTCAAAGCTGATTAATCGGTTCAGCTCGACAGCGTATTCCATCGGGAGCTCCTTAGTGAACGGCTCCACAAAACTCATGATGATCATTTCCGTCGCCTTTTGTTCAGAAATTCCCCGTGACATTAAGTAATAAAGCTGTTCCTCAGAGATTTTCGACACTTTGGCCTCATGCTCCATCGAAACGTTGTCATTCAAAATTTCATTATACGGAATTGTATCACTGGTTGATTTATCATCCATAATGATCGTGTCACATTCAACGTGGGCAAACGAACCGTCCGAGTGCCGACCAAATTTAACTTTCCCACGATAGTCCACAGCACCACCATCTTTAGAAATTGATTTGGAAATCACTGATGATGACGTGTTAGGGGCATTATGGATCATTTGGGCACCGGTATCCGAGTCAATATTTTTACCAGCCACCGCAATTGACAGCATTGTTCCCCGGGCACCCTCACCATTTAAGTAAACAGACGGATATTTCATGGTAATTTTAGAGCCTAAATTTCCATCAACCCATTCCATAATCGCGTTATCCAACGCCTGGGCCCGCTTGGTTTCCAAACTGTACACATTGTTCGACCAGTTTTGAATCGTCGTGTAGCGGCAATAGGCATTCGGCAACACGTTAACTTCAACGACTGCCGCATGCAGACTATCACTCTTATAAGTCGGCGCCGTACAGCCCTCAACGTATTCCAAGTGAGCGCCCTCATCCACAATAATCAGGGTTCGTTCAAATTGGCCGGACTTTTCGGCATTAATTCGGAAGTAGGACTGAATCGGCGTTGTCACCGTGACGCCCTTTGGCACATAAATAAACGTGCCACCGGACCATACCGCCGAATTGAGCGCCGCATATTTATTATTTGTTGGTTTTACCAATTTGCCAAACCATTTTTTGAACAGATCCGGATACTTTTTCAATGCAGTATCCGTGTCTGTAAAGATGATGCCCAACTTATCGAATTGCTCTTCCATCTTGTGGTAGACCACTTCGGACTCGTACTGGGCCGAGGAGCCTGCCAGATATTTTCGCTCCGCTTGGGGCACGCCCAACCGGTCAAAAGTTGTCTTAATATCCTGAGGCACATCATCCCAATCACGATACTGCTTATCCGTTGCCCGTTGGAAAAACTTCATGTGTTCCAAATCAAGGCCGGTTAAATCCGGGCCAAAACCCGGCTCAGCCATTTTTAAATAGGCATGATAAGCTTTCAAGCGATAATCCAACATCCACTGGGGTTCATCTTTGGCCTTTGAAATTTCACGAACCTTTTCTTCAGTTAACCCCAGGCCGGTTGAATAAACGGGCTTCACATCATCATGAAAGCCGAATTCATAGTCTTTATCATCAAGTACTTCTGAAACGTCAGTCATCTGCCCCACTTCCTTCCTCATTCAACACTTCATCCATTGCGTGCCATGCCAGTGCCGCACACTTGATTCTAGTTGGAAACTCTGCCACCGTGCCAACAATGGCCGCATCTCCCAATAATTCTTCATCGGCTTCATCAATATCATCACCGCTGATTAACTTGGAAAACGCTAAAATCAATCTTCGAGCCGTCGGAACGTCCTTACCAAGAAGAACCGTTGTCATCAAACTGGCAGAAGCTTGGGAAATGGTGCATCCCGAACCGTCAAACGCAACGTCAGCAATTTTGTTATCCTTAACAACCACCGAAACCTTGATCACATCACCACAGGTTGGATTTTTCAATCGTTTTTCACCCGTTGGATTAGCTAATTCGCCCTTGTGTCGGGGAAATTGAGCATGATCGATAATCACCGTTTTATATAGTTCGTTCAGCTTTGCCAATCCCATTTGCGAAAAACTCCTTTACTTCATTCAATCCATCAAGTAAACGGTCGGCTTCTTCCTTTGTGTTGTAGAAATAGAAGCTGGCCCGGCAGGTTGCTTCACAACTTAGATATTCCATTAACGGTTGGGCACAGTGGTGGCCGGCTCGAACGGCAATGCCATCCATATCCAAACCAGTTGCGACGTCATGGGGATGCAAGCCATTTAAATTAAATGACAGGACCCCGGTATGCTTAGCCGGATCATGCGGACCATACACCGTGATGCCGTCAATCTGTAATAATTTGGGCAAGGTATAATCAACCAATTCCTGTTCGTAGGCCTGAATGTTATCCATGCCCAATTGAGTTAAATAATCGACCGCACTTCCCAGTGCAATGGCGCCACTAATATTCGGTGTCCCGGCTTCATACTTCCAAGGAGATTCTTTCCAATCGGCAGCGTGTTCATGGACTTCGTTAATCATTTCGCCACCGAACTGAGCCGGTTCCATTTGATCAAGGTCTTCCGGTTTGCCATACAGAATGCCGATGCCGGTTGGTGCCAACATCTTATGACCTGAAAAAGCGTAAAAATCAACGTCCAGATCTTGAACATTCACTTTCAAATGAGGTGTGGACTGAGCGCCGTCAGCAATCATATAGGCCCCGTGCTGATGAGCCAGCTGAGTCAACTCCTTAATCGGATTGAGGACGCCCATAACGTTTGAAGCATGCGCAATTGAAACGATCTTGGTCCGATCGGTAATTTGCTTTTTAGCATCCGCCATATCCAACTCACCATCAGCCGTTAAGCCGATATACTTTAAGGTTGCGTGCTGCTTCTTGGCAACCTGCTGCCAAGGTACTACATTACTATGGTGTTCCAATTCTGAAATGACGATTTCATCGCCTTCGTTGACGACACTGTTGCCAAAGCTCGACGCAATCCAATTCAAACTTTCCGTTGTGGAACGGGTATAAATAACTGATTTGCGGCTTGGCGCATTAATGAATGCCGCTACTTTATCCCGAGCTGCTTCGAATTCTTCAGTTGCCCGTTCAGCTAAGGTATGGACACCACGGTGAACGTTTGCGTTGTCATGTTCATAGTAGTGGACCAGTGAATTTAAGACACTCACCGGCTTTTGAGTTGTCGCCGCATTATCCAGGTAAACCAGCGGTTCGCCATTCACTTTTTGGTCAAGAATCGGGAAATCCGATCTTGAATTATTCAATCCCTTGCTCATTTGAAAGCTTCCTTTCCATCATCTCTACCATTTGCTCTCTGACTTCCTCAACTGGAATGTCTCGTAGGACAACGCCCAGAAAGCCTCGAACAACCAACCGTTTGGCAACCTTTTTGGAAAGGCCGCGACTCATCAGATAATACAGCTGTTTTTTATTAATTTGTCCCACACTGGCAGCGTGACCGGCAATCACATCATTTTCATCAATCAGTAAAATCGGATTGGCATCTCCGTGGGCCTTGGGTGACAACATCAATACCCGATTTTCTTGCTGGGCCTTGGCACCGTGAGCGCCATGAATAATTTTGCCAACCCCGTTAAAAATCAGGGTTGAGCGATCCAGCAAGACCCCACGCTGTAAAATATTGCCTTCAGAATGACGGCCGTAATTAGTGACTTGGGTATCCAATCCTTGAACCTGGCGGCCAGTGGACAAAGCGACGGTTTGCATTTCTGTATGTGAGCCGTCACCTTTTAGATCGGAGTCAAAATCAGCGACAGTATAACCATCATTTAAGACGCCCATCGTCCAATCAATTCGAGCACCATTGGCCAGGTAACCCCGCCGATTATAGTAAGCGTAAGTCTTCTCACCCAGTGTATCCAACGCGGAAAATTTGACGTAACTATCGTCTTCAGCCACGATCTCAACTGTCACATGGGCCGGATTAATCTGATCACCAATGGTTGAAACCCGTTGGAGAACAGAAAAATGGCTGTTGGCACCGGCGAGAATTAATGTATGGTTAACAAAATTTTCTTGGCCCCGACTATCTTGAACCGCCATTAAATTAACTGGCTGCTCCAGTGTGACGTTATCAGGGACATAAAGAAAGGTCCCGCCGTTCATCAAAGCGGCATTAACGGCCGTCAAGCGATTTTCACGGTAGTCAACTGCTTTTGCGAAAAGATTTTTTGACAACAGCTCACTATGATCTCGAACCGCCGTCTGCATATCACACAAAATAACACCCTGATCTTTTAAAGTGTCATTAAGCTGATTTTTAAAGGTTTGTTTCCCAACACTCACAAAATGGTAATGATCCGTTGCATCCAATAATTGGCTTGGATCATCACGAACCGGCTGCTCAGTCTCGGCAAAGTTGAGCAACGGCCATGAGTGGTAATTGACCTTATCAAATACCGGTAGTGTCAATTGATCAATCTGCTGCCAAGCTTTTTGACGCAGATTCGTCAACCACTCAGGCTCATGATCAAATTGAGCTTGTTTTAATAATCCCGGATTTAATTTTCGGGTTTTCGTTGAAAGCATGGCTACTTCCCTCCCCCAACACTGACATCGTCGTCAACCAGATTGACATCCAGGCCCAATTCATCTTTCAAGCCGGCGTAACCTTCTGCTTCCAGTTTTTCTGCCAAACTGGCGTCACCGGTTTTAACAATTCGGCCATCCATCATGACGTGAACCTGATCCGGATGGATATAGTTCAATAATCGTTGATAGTGAGTAATCATTAAGGTGCCGAAGTCGGGGCTTGCCATATGATTAACCCCTTTGGCAACCACTTGAAGCGCATCAATATCAAGGCCTGAATCGATTTCGTCGAGAATCGCAAACTTTGGCTGGATCATCATTAGCTGAAGAATTTCATTACGCTTCTTTTCACCACCGGAAAAGCCTTCGTTTAAGTAACGTTCAGTCATCTCATCCGACATATTCAAAACTTTCAGGTTTTCATCAAGTTTCTTCAAGAACTTTCGGATTGGTAGTGGTTTATCACAGGTCGCATTAACAGCCGTCCGCATGAATTCCAAATTGGTAATCCCTTTAATTTCGACCGGGTACTGCATCGCCAGGAACAAGCCGGCGCGGGCCCGTTCATCAACTTTTTTGTCTAAAAGGCTTTCCCCATCCAGGGTAATGTCACCCTGGGTAACGTGATAATTCGGGTTCCCCATAATTGTTTCAGACAGAGTCGATTTCCCGGTTCCGTTTGGTCCCATGATCGCGTGAGTTTCACCCGTGTTAATGACCAAGTTGACACCTTTCAAAATTTCCTGCTGTTTCTTGGTTTCTTCATCCTCAACTGCGACGTGAAGATCCGTTACTTTTAAAGTTGCCATGTTGCGATTCTCCCTTCCATGATGTCTGTTTCAATTAACATTATACCTTCTGGACTATGTATTTTTACATACATTTGGAATATTTGTAGAAATAATTTTCCCGCAAATCCGTACCATTAAAATTAGATTAAATTATAAACGCTTCCGACCCACTTTTGCAATACCAAACTTAATATTCATTTAGAATTTTCTGATTTTTGCGAATGGAATAATTGATACTTAAAATTATTCTTATTCAGTTATTCACATATTTCATATATTAATAAGGAAAATCCCGACTTTTTTATTAACAAATTCAAAAAAAGATTGTAATTTTGCAATTATTAGAATATTATGAGAACTACACAATTGGTATGGACAATCTAAGTTTAAATTATTAAGGTAGGTGGTTTCATGGATCGCTTAAAGGATGACGACAAATTAATGTACTCACCTAAATTTGAGCATGCAGCCTGTGGGATGGGCTTTATTACTCAAGTGGATGGCCATCCGAGTCACGAAATTGTGGAAAAAGCGCTGACCATGTTACAAAGAATGAATCATCGTGGTGGTACCGGGGCCGAACCCGATACTGGTGATGGTGCCGGGATTTTAATGGCACTTCCGGACGCGTTTTTCCGCAATCAAATGGCAAAATATGAGTTAACATTACCAAAGTTCGGTGACTACGCAGTCGCCCAACTCTTTTTACCCCATGACGCTGATGAAAAGGCGTCAATGCTAAAAGCTGTTACCAGTCAAATTGATGCCGCCGGCTTTCCGGTGCTTTGGACCCGTAACGTGCCGTTTGTGTACGAAAATTGTGGTCCAGCAGCCCAGCAATCAATGCCCGGCTTCGTCCAAGTTGTTTTACAACGTCCGGTTGATATTAACCCGGGCCAGGATTTTGAAGATCATCTTTACATTTTAAGGCGTCAATTGGAAAAAACTTTTGACCGTCAATCAATGTATATTTGTTCCCTATCGAGCCGCACAATTGTTTACAAGGGCATGTTGCACGCTTATCAAGTCAGTCTCTTCTATCCGGATCTACATGATCCCCAGATGAAGAGTGCGATTTGCTTAATTCACTCCCGTTTTTCAACCAATACGTTTCCAAGTTGGGATCGGGCTCAACCCTTTAGATTCTTAGCGCATAACGGTGAAATCAATACATTAAAGGGCGCCGAAAACTGGATGACCAGTCACGGCATCGAAATTTATGACGAAGACGATTCCGATTCCGCTAAACTGGAAAATTGTATGGAATACTTATACCGCCATGGCCGCTCGATTCCACAATCATTGATGATGATGGTGCCGGAAGCTTGGGGCAGTGGCACAGAAATGTCAGATGAGCAACGGGCATTTGATGAATACAATGCCACGTTCATGGCACCTTGGGATGGGCCAGCTGCACTTTGCTTTACCGATGGCATTCAGGTTGGGGCCTTTCTTGATCGAAATGGCTTACGGCCTTCCCGCTTCACATTAACCAAAGACAACCAATTAGTGGTTGCCTCGGAATCCGGCGTTGTCGATGTCGATCCAAGTGATATCGTCGATAAAGGAATCCTGGCTCCGGCTGAAATGATTCTGGTTGATACCAGTACCGGCAGAATTTCCAAAACGGATGAGCTCAGCGTGAATGCGCCGAAGCTCATCCCTATCAACAATGGCTCAATGCCAACCGTCTGACACTTGATAAATTACCTGAAGTTAAACCAGAGGCCAGTATCTCAAAGGAAAGTTTAAAGAAACTATGGCTTCGAAACGGGTACACCCACGAGGTGATTCAAACCGCTTTGATTCCAATGGCCAAAAATGGCGGCGAGCCGGTTGTTGCGATGGGCTTTGATTCCCCATTAGCTGTTTTAAGTAAAAAACCGCAATCATTGTTTACCTACTTCAAACAATCCTTTGCCCAAGTCACCAACCCACCAATTGATCCGCTGCGAGAAAAAGTGGTGATTGGCACCTTTGGCTTTCTTGGTCGAGATGGTGACTGTACCAAAGATACGGCTGAAAACTGTCATAAATTAAAAATCAACCGTCCTATCTTAAATGATCAAGAGTACGCCAAGATCCTGAGTTTGGATCTCCCCTCCCTAAAAGTCGCCCAATTATCGTTGGCTTACGATTTGACGGATACACCTGATCGACTGGCGCACGTACTGAAGGAACTGTTTACTCAAGCAGAAAATGCAATTGATAACGGGGCCACCATTTTGGTATTGAGTGATCGCCCGGTTGCCGATAATCAGATGACGATTCCGGTTCTTTTAGCCGTTTCCGGCTTACACAATTATTTGGTTCGCCAAGGAAAGGGCACGGCTGCTTCGATTGTCGTCGATACTGCCGAAGCGTGTGAAATTCACCACTTTGCCTGCCTCTTGGGTTACGGTGCCGCTGCGATCCATCCTTATGGCGCATTTGCGACTTTACGAGAACGCGGACTGGAAAACCACTTGGAAGACTATTGCCATGCATCAACCAAGGGAATCATTAAGATCATGAGCCGAATGGGGATTTCAACTACCGCCGGCTATCAAGGTGCTCAGTTATTTGAAGCAGTTGGTCTTTCCGATGAAGTAGTTGAACAATACTTTACCGGGACCCCCACCCGAATCGGTGGCATTAGTTTAAATCAAATTGAAGATGAATATTATCGAAAGTATCAGTTGACCTTTAGTAACCACTCCGTTGACGATTTGCCTTCCGGTGGCAGTTTTCAATATAAAGTCGACGGCGAAGAGCATCTCTATAATCCAAAGAGTATTTACCAATTCCAAAAAGCCGTCCGAACCGGCGATTATCAAGAATATCAAAAGTACACGGCTGAAATGAATAAAGAAGCCCAAGAAAGCCCGGTCACCCTGCGGTCCATGTGGCGAATTGAAAAAAATGGCAATAAACCGGTGCCCCTAAGTGAGGTTGAGCCGGTTAGTTCAATTGTGAAACGTTTCAAATCTGGGGCAATGAGTTTTGGTGCCCTCTCAGAAGAAGCACATGAAACAATTGCCATTGCGATGAATAAGCTGGGAGCCCGCAGTAACTCCGGTGAAGGTGGCGAAAGTCGAAGTCGCTTCCACGTTGGTGCCGATGGACTTAATCGCAACAGTAAGATTAAGCAGGTGTCAACCGCTCGCTTTGGCGTAAATACTGAATACCTGATGAGTGCTGAAGAAATTCAAATCAAAATGGCTCAGGGTGCCAAGCCGGGTGAAGGTGGTCAGCTGCCTGCCGGAAAAGCTTATCCGTGGGTTGCCAGCATCCGGGGTTCGATCGCCGGCGTCCAGTTAATCTCACCGCCACCTCACCATGATATTTACTCAATTGAAGATCTGGCTCAGTTAATCTATGACTTAAAACAGGTCAACCCCTACGCCAAGATTAATGTTAAGCTGGTCTCTTCAACTGGTGTTGGCACCATTGCAGCCGGCGTGGTTAAAGCCGGCGCCAATACGGTTGTCATTTCAGGTTACGATGGCGGTACCGGTGCTGCACCACGAAATTCAACCCGTGACTGTGGTCTGCCATGGGAAATGGGCTTGGCCGATGCTCACCAAACCTTGGCCCTCAACAAATTACGACAGCGAACTACGCTGGAAGTCGACGGTAAGTTGCTAACTGGCCGAGACATTGCCATTGCCATCATGTTGGGCGCCGAAGAATTCAGTTTTGCGACCCTGACGATGGTTTCCATCGGTTGTGTTATGATGCGAAAATGCAACCTTAACACTTGCCCAGTTGGTATCACGACCCAAAATCCGGCGCTACGTAAACTATACGCTGGTCGACCTGAACACGTCATTAACATGATGCACTTTTTGGCTGAAGATCTGCGGGAACAAATGGCAGCTTTAGGTTATCGCACTGTTGATCAAATGGTTGGTCACGGTGAACATTTGAAGCCAAGATACATGCCATCCGGCAAATCCAAAACACTTAATTATGATCGCATGCTAAATAAAACCATTACCATTGAGCGTAAAAAAGCCAATCCATTCAAGCCAAAGTACGACTGGCCGGATTTGGACCGGTTTGCTGAAACCAGTTTGAAAAATCATAATGCTACCACAATCAACCTGCCAATCAGCAACGTTGATCGGGCAGTTGGGACCCGGCTGGGTGGTTGGATCGGAGCCCACTTTGGCAACTATGGTTTAAAACCGGGACAACTGCGGTTTAATTATCATGGCACGGCTGGCCAAAGTTTTGGTGCCTTTATTACCAAAGGACTTGAAATCAAGCTGGTGGGCGAAGCCAACGACTACGTAGGCAAAGGCTTATCCGGTGGCCGACTAATTGTGGCCGCTCCGCATCAAGCCAAAGAACTTTATACCCATTCACCAATTGTCGGTAACGTGGCCTGCTTTGGTGCAACCGGCGGTGAAGCCTACTTTAACGGCCGGGCTGGCGAACGATTCTGTGTCCGTAATTCTGGTGCCAACGTGGTCGTTGAAGGGGTCGGCAATAACGGTTGTGAATACATGACCGGCGGTGTCGCTGTTATTCTTGGCCGCACTGGGCGTAATTTCGCTGCCGGGATGTCAGGTGGTGTCGCCTATGTTTACGACTGGACCCATGATTTCAAAAAAAATTGTAACCGTGATCTGGTTGACCTCTATCATCTGGATGAGGCCGGTGATGATAGCATTTTGCAAGAACTCCTAAAGAAACACGTTCAATACACCGATTCTGAAACTGCCCGTAAGATTCTGGATAATTGGGAAATCGAAAAACAGACCTTTATCAAAGTTTATCCTCGTGACTATCACAAGATGCGTAAACTGATTCGTGACTACACTAAACCGGGAATTTCAGAAGAAAAAGTGATTGAAAAAGCCTTTTACACGGCTACCAGTCAAGATTAGGAGGAATTCAAAATGGCAGATCCAAGAGGATTTTTAAAATACCCCAGAAAAGATAATCCGATGCGGCCAATTATGCAGCGCGTCAAGGATTTTAACGCGATGGAATTGGATTTAAGCGATGCTGATCGACGTCAACAGGCTGCCCGTTGCATGAACTGTGGCATTCCATTTTGTCACCACGGGGTTTTCTTCGGCGGTGGCCGAGCAGTTAGTGGCTGTCCAAACGACAATTTGATTCCCGAATGGAATGACTTGGTATACCGTGATCAGGATCGCCGGGCATTTGAACGATTGAGTCGAACCAATATGCTGCCGGATATGACCGGTCGGGTTTGTCCGGCTCCCTGCGAGGTTTCCTGTGTCCAAGCGTTAAATGGTCCCGGAATTACCATTCGAAACAACGAAAAATTTATTATCGAACAAGCCTTTAAAAATGGCTGGGTGGTTGACTCTGGCAAACCGCTGCACCGAACCGGCAAAAAGATTGCCGTTATCGGCAGCGGGCCAGCTGGTATCTCTGCGGCTTGGCGTTTAAATCAGCTTGGCCATTCGGTCACTTTGTTTGAGCGTGACGATCGTTTTGGCGGCTTTCTAATGTATGGCATCCCAAATATGAAATTGCCGAAAGAAATCGTCCAGCGCCGAATCAAAACCCTTTCACAGGTGGGCATTGAATTAGTTCCCAACACCGAAGTTGGTAAAGACATTTCAGCAGCTGAACTTAAGCAGCAATTTGACCGAATTGTTCTTTGTACCGGTGCCCGTCAAGCCCGTGACCTCGACGTTAAGGGCCGCGACCTGACGGGAATCTATCAAGCGGCTGAATTTCTGAAAATGGCTACTAAGGACGTGCTGAAAAATGGCACCCAGGCTAACAATCGTTTGAAAGGCAAACACGTTCTGATTCTTGGCGGTGGTGATACCGGTAATGATTGTATCGGCACCGCGATCCGCCAAGGTTGTGCCGGGATTACCCAATTGGAAATCACACCGGCCCTGCCTAAAGAACGAACCCCACAAAATCAATGGCCTGAGTGGCCAATGGTTTTGAAAACCGGTTATGGGCAAAAGGAAGCCAAGGCATTGTTTGGCGACATCACCAAGTATTCGTCAACTGCTACCGCCTTCTTTGGTGAAAAAGGCCACGTTCAAGAAGCTGAGATCAGCCAGGTGGATCATTTCAAGCCAATTCCCGGTACCGGCAAAAAAGTTAAAGCCGACGTTGTTGTCCTGGCAATGGGCTTTACCGGCGCCGAACAGTGGTTGTTTGACCAATTCAGCATCACCAAGAAAAACGGTAACTATACAACCAACGACAATCAGGTTTACGTTGCCGGTGACTGTCGACGCGGTCCCAGCCTCGTCATTTGGGGCATCCATGAAGGCCGCATGTGTGCTGAAAAAATTGATGCATCATTGCAAACTTTGGCAAGTGCCAAATTATAAGTCGTTTAATTAAAAGGTGACCGTTCCCACAGAACCCCTGTGAGGACGATCACCTTTTTAATTGGCGTGCCTTTTTAACCAAAGTTCGCGCACCGCTTGCCAACTCTTAGTTGCTTCGAATTGCTTTTGGTATTTTTTCGGCATTTGACGATAACCAATAGCCATCAATGGCCGCTGGTACTGATTAATAAAATCGATTGCCTGATCACTCGTTTGATCTTGGCGATAAGCCAGTAACGAGTGAGTCAGATCTGGTAAACGTGTGATTTTAGCATCATCAACCTCATAGAAGTGAAGCCGGCCTTTTACCGGAAACGGTTTGACCAAATCAACCACTTGAACCGGCCAAGCATAATTACCATAGTGCTTTTCTCGTGACACCCGGCCAATCGAAATTATCGCAAGTGCCAGGCCATTCGCCAATCCCCAGCCAAAGTCAGTCGCTGACGGGGTGGCCGCACTAACCAACAAAAAGGTGGTGACTTTTCCCGGCAGCCAGCTTCGATATTCGAATGGCTTTTGGCCAATAATGATTTGCCAAGCATATGGTTGTTTAATCGACAGCGCCTTCAATGATCCCATCTCCTTAATGAGTTTCCTTAGCCAAGTTAATTGGCGCTTCTGTCGCAATGGCCTTCACAAAATCCTGATCATGATCGATCACCAGCATCGTCGGTTGAACCGCTAAAATTAACGCCTGAATTTGGCGCCTAGTGATCACATCCAAATAGTTTAAGGGCTCATCCCAAAGATAGAAATTAGCAGGTTCGCATAATGAGCGGGCCAACGACACTTTACGTTTCTGACCCATACTGAGATCAGCCAGATTTTTAGAAAAAGCACTTCTTTCAAAGCCTAATTTTCGCAGCATATTTAAAAGGCTCGATAAGTCAATGTCAAAATTAGCGGCGTAATCCGGCAAATCACCGGTCAACGTTTCAAAATTCTGCATGAGATAAGAAATTTTAACTGTCCGGCTCAACTCATAACTGCCATGGGCAATCAACTGTTTCTGACCCAAAAGGGCTTTTAGAATTGTTGTTTTGCCAAAACCATTAGGAGCCTGTAAAACAAGCCGCTGCCCTTTTTGCAAATCAATTGTTAATGGCCAATTCAAAATCCTTTGATTGCGCCACACCTGAAATTCTGCCAATCTCAAAATGTGCTTTTGATAAGGCGGTTGATAATTCAAGGTTAACGGCACCACCTCATCCACATTTTTTAACAGTGACTTTCTTTTATCAATATCTGCTTCGGTTCGCTTGAGTGTGTTTTTAGAACGTTTCATCACCTTAGCCGCTTTATGGCCAATAAACCCTTTATCAAGATCAACCGTTTTTTGACCGCGATAACTCGCTTTTGATTTTTTGTTTTCTGATTGGCCGGCCCATTGCTTCACCTGATCGGCAGTTGCTTGCAGCCGTTTGATTTCAGTTTGCAAATGACGCTTCTCATTATGTTCCGCCAAATTTTGCCGGTTATACTCGTGTTGCCACGTCTCATAATTGCCGTCAAAAAGTTGAATTTTTGCCCGGTCGATCGACAACACATGGTCAATCACCTGATCCATAAAGTGTCGATCATGGCTGACAACAATGAACCCCCGCTTGGTTTGCAAATAGTTGGCAACTGTCTGCCGACCAATCATATCCAAATGGTTTGTTGGCTCATCGATCAGCTGAAAGGTGCCATCATCGACAAATAATCCAGCCAGTAGTAATTTAGTCCGTTCACCGGGACTCAACGTCGAAAAAGGTCGTGTCAACAGGGCATCGGTAAGCCCTAATTTATTCATTTCTAATTGAACTTTCCATAAGTCATTGTCAGCTAAACCCGTAATGGCTTTTAAAATGTCCGATGTCTTCGCCGTTGGATTAGCAATCGGTTGCGGAAAATATTTAAATCGGACACTTGATTGAATTTCTCCCGAATAAACGTATTTCCCAAGTAACAGTTTTAAAAAAGTCGTTTTTCCACGACCATTTCGACCAATCAGGCCCAATTTCCAACTTTCATCAATATTTAAACTGAATCGATTAAACAAATTCTTTGTCATGTCACTATACCGAAATGACAGATTTTTCACTTGAATGTTTCCCATAAACACGTCGCCCCCGATTTAACGGGGCAGCTGTCCAATTCACTCTTAAAAGCTAATCCCCGTTGCAACCAAATTGCCCACGGGAATCGTCAATCTTATTCAAATCGCTGATGCCATTCTTTGAGTAGCAGCCACTCAAAACAACAAGCCATTGAAATTCACAAATCGCACAGACTACCCCTGTCTTAAAAAAAACCAGTTGGTATTTAATTCTGATTAACGATTTGTTAGTTTCAACGCTTGGTCACATCCTTGTTTAGTATAAACTTAAAATAACATACTGAAATCGCCATTTCAAGTCGGTGCATCATTCCAAGTTCCCAATCAACATGCAGGTCATCATTCTTACCCCGCCTAATTTTCCGAGCTCTTTTAAAACTAGTTAACACGTGTTCATAATATATAAACACATAGTGAAAAATGTTCCCGGATTTAAAATTGAACTGCAACGCTGAGCCAGGTATACAAATAGGCCATAGAGACCTACGCTTGATAGTGACTAAACAACTCAAGAAAGGACTTCTCTATGACCCAGATCAAGCATACTACTACGTCGCATCTTAAACTACGCCACGCCTACCAAAGTCTTTAGTTCATACGATACTTTATTTGATTAGTTAACTAGACCACTATGAAGTAGTGTCTCCCAAGTGTTGCACTTGATTTGACAATTCGGGTAGTGAAAAATGTTCATAATTTGTGTTCAAAACGCCTGACATTTTGATGTAAGGTCGGTATAATAAGGGCGTGGAGAAACGCAGACAATTTGTTGCTACGCTTCAATCAATTCCTTGAATTTAGAGTGTGAAGTGGTGGTTTCTCACCCTCCAACTCCGCCAAATTGCTTGCCGTTTTTCACTAATTTTAGGGGAGCGATATCATGATGGATGAAAACTTCAAAATCACGTTAATTGGTCTGTTAACTCTGATTATTGGCACAATCTTCGCTTCGATTGTTGCCAGTTTCGGTTTCACAACAGTTTTACCTGGTTTGTTATCATTCTTAATTGCGGCAGCGTTGGTTCTCCTTGGATTTAGATTTACCAATCATCACCTTGCTTCGAGGCACTAATAACTTGTAGCAGGCAGATGAAACGGTCCGGCAAATTTTGTAATTGAAATTTGTCGGGCCGTTTTTGGCACCATCGTTTATTTTCCCAATAGCGTATACTGGACACAAATAAACCACAAAGGGGAAATCAAAATGTTTGTTCATAAAGTTAACGAAACATTGGCCTTTAAACTACCTGAAGAACGTGACGCAACTAATTTACTTGAGCTTATTGAAGCCAACCGTACCGAATTTGGTGAATGGCTGCCATGGGTTAAAGACTCATTTTCGGTTAACGACGAAAAAGCTTTTATCAAAAACGGTCGTCAACGAATGGCAGCTAACTCATTCTGGTTTGCGGCTATCCTCTATAAAGGTGACATTGCCGGGATTATCGATCTCCATCAAATTAATCACAACCATCACCGCTGTCAAATTGGCTATTGGCTAACCGGCAGTTTGCAGGGAAACGGCATCATGACCGCAGCCGTTCGTGAACTTGAAACCATCGCCTTTCAGGAATTGCAGATGAACCGTCTCGAAATCTTGGCCGATGTGCGTAACAAAAAAAGCCGCAACGTCGCTGAACGTCGAGGTTTTCACTTAGATGGTCTCCTAAAACAATATGCTTTTTATAACGGCCAGTTCAGGGATATGGCTCTTTATTCCAAGCTCAAGTCATAGAATCCCTCCTACTCATGACTCATTAAATGATGCCAGGCCTGCATCAAAACTTTTCGATCAACAAAGTCTGTATTGGGGATTTTAAACGAGTTAATGGTCTTGGTCCCCAGATAGAGCAAGCGCTGTTCAACGCCGATGGCCGCCCCGTCTAGAGTAATCACATTATAGGCTGTTCCATCGGTCACGAAATGTTCGTGTGGGTTGGCGCAGTTAATATGATAAGCTGTGGAATCAGCCACCACGTTTAAAATTCCGTCCACCAAGTAACTATTGGCAAAATGGACATGCCCTGAAAAAATGGCTTTAATGTTGGTGTGATCAATTACTTTTAACAAATCTTCCCCATTTTGCAGGATACTGTAACGCATCTGTTGGAGAGGCGGCCCGAACAAGGGATGGTGCATAAAAATGATGCCCGGTTTCGTTGATTCTTTCAATTGGCCGCTTAGCCACTGTAATTGGGTTTGATCCAGATAACCCTGTTCAATGTTGCCACATTTGGTGTCCAAAAAATAGCCATCCCATTGATCTAACGACTCATGGTAATAATAGCGGTTAGCAACGTGCCTTCGACCCAAAAAGCCGTTGTAAAACTGATCCGTTCGATCATGGTTTCCTAGAATGACTTTGATTGGTGCCATCAGGCGATCCTGCTCCTGGTCCAATAAATGGTGAAAATCAGCGTAGGATTCTGCATCCCCTTCATGGATCAAATCACCACTAATGACGATTAAATCAGGATTAACATTGGTTGTATAAATATCATCAAAAACGGTTCGCAGCTTTTCTTCAGGATCAATCTGCTGGTGATTAGCGGGTGAAGCGCCCGCCGGTGTTAAATGGGTGTCAGAAATTTGAACAATTTTGCACTGAGCCATTCTCATCACTCCAATTCATCATTTAATTGCTGATCAACGACGTTTTCTTTTGTCTGACTGTCAAATAACAGCACCGCCGAGTCATCCAGTTGAGCGTAGGCTGTTTTCGGTGCCGTTTTAGACCACCGATTAACGACCACTTTTAACTGACTGTTTTTAAACGCTCGACAAGTTAGCTGTTTGAATCTACCGTAATCCAAGACGGTTTGAACTTCAATCGGGAAGCTTCCAGGAACCGGTTGCGCATGTAATTGAATATTTTCCGGTCGAATCCCCAGTAAGTAATGCTGGCCTTCAACTAGCGCCTCCCAAACGGATTGGCTGAGGTTCGAAACAATTATTTGGTCATCACTAATCAAATTACCATGATCAAATTGAACCGGTAATAGGTTAATTTGGGGCGTTCCAACAAACTTGGCTACAAATAGATTGACCGGGTGCCGGTATAGTTGATCAGGGGTGGCAATCATCTGAATCTTCCCATCATTAATGACCGCGATTCGATCCCCCAGTGCCATTGCCTCCTGCTGATCATGGGTGACGTAGATGATGGTTTGTTGGTTTTGCTTGTGAAGCTGTAAAAGCTGATCACGAGCTTTTCCCTTAATTGAACGTCAATATTAGATAGTGGTTCATCAAGTAAAAAGATCTTGCTTTTCTTCGCCATTCCTCTCCCCAAAGCTACCCGCTGTTTTTGACCACCGGAAAGTTGGGCCGGATACCGGTCTCGATAATCTTTCAAATTTAAGGATGCTAAAATCGCCGCCAATCGCTGCTGCCGAACTGATTTGGCCACCTTGTGAACTTTCAAGGCATACTCCAAATTTTGATAAACGGTCATATTAGGGTAAAGGGCGTAATCCTGAAAAACCATCGCAATATTTCGCTGGCGACTTGTCATCGCTGTGGCATCGCGGCCATCGATTAAAATTTGACCGGCAGTTGGTTTCTCAAGACCGGCAATCATTCTTAACGTTGTTGATTTGCCACAGCCTGAAGGTCCCAGAAAAACCAGGAGTTCTCCCGGCCTCACCAATAGATCCATTTGGTTGATCACATTTGTCTTTTTATGATAACTTTTCGAGACGTCCTTTAATTCAACTGAAAATCCATTAGATGCCATCTTGATTTCTCCTCATTCACTTCAAACCTGACTGACTGATACTACTCAAAATATATCGTTGAAAGACAATGTATATCAAAAGCGGCGGCATGATCATGATGACGGCCAACGCCATCGCCAACGGAAAGTTAGTCCCACCTTCACTTGAAATATAATTTTGAAGTGCCAACGGTAATGTAAAGCTACTCTTGTCTTTTAACACCAGTGTTGGCCAGACATACTCGTTCCAACTATTGATAAAGAAAATCGCACCAACACTGATAATATTTGGCTTTAATAACGGCACAACCAAATTACTGAAGATTCGTCGATCGGGAATTCCATCCACTTTGGCTGCCTCGATCAAAGAGTTGGGAATCTTTTCCATGGCTTTTAGAAACAGCATAATGCCCGTTGCGTCACACATTTGAGGTAGTGCGACGCCAACAACGTTATTCAACAAATTCATTTTTGAGATCACCAAATAGTTTGGAATCATCACGGTTGTGAAGGGGACAAAAATTGTGGCCACAAATAAAAAGTAAACCAGCCGACGACCCTTGAAATGAAAGTTTAAAAAGCCATAAGCAGCCAATAAACCGGTTAGCACTTTTCCGAGTGTCACCAAGGTTGCCATCAAAAATGTATTGCTGATCATCTGAAGAAGATTAATTTGCCGATTTAACGTTTGGTAATTAGACAACGTCGGGTGGCTTGGGATCAGCTGCAAAATGGCGTGATAAGATTCCTGCAGCGTTTTAAAAGAATTAGCAATCATAAAAAGGACCGGCACAATCACGCCAATACAAATCAGTAGTAACAAAATATGCCACAAAGCATGCCGTCGTTCAGTCACCATCTTGATGTCTCCCTTCAACAAATTTCATTTCAACCAGCAGTAACACTAGGAAAATAATCAAAGTGACCGTTGCTAAAGCGGAGGCATTTCCCGTTTTATAAAGGACAAACGCATTTAAATAGGTGTGGTACAAAAGGTTAGAGGATCCGTAATCCGGACCACCCTGTGTAATCACGTTCAATGGCGTAAAAACGTATTGAAGGCCTTGAACAATCGTTAAAATCAAAACGTAAACGGCAACGCCTCGGTTCATTGGTAACACAATATTCCAAATTACCCGCCACTTAGGAATCCCATCAAGTGCCGCCGCATCCAGAATATTTTTGGGAATTGTGCCCAGTCCGGTCAAAAGTAAAATAAAATTATAGCCAAAAACTTTCCAATTAGTAATTAAACAGATGACGACAATCGCCATTGCACCTGAATTGGTCCATTGTGGCAGTTTCATCCCAAAGTCACGCAGCATTAAGGCCAATGGTCCAGACACCGGGTTCAAAATCCATGAGAAAAGCATTGCCCCAACAACTAATGAAAACAGGCTTGGAATAAAAAACAAAATCTTATAAGCCCCCTTCATTTTTCCAATAAAGAAATTGACAATCAATGAAATCAAATAAGGAAAAATAAAGTTCAAGATTAGCAACAGGCCAATGTAGATGAGCGTGTTAACCATCACTTTTTGATTAATTGGATCCGTTAAAATGCTAATGTAATTCTGTAAGCCGACAAATTCCTTGGTCGGTGCGATTAAATTCCAATTAAAAAAACTGAGATAAAACGTATATCCCACTGGTACCACGATAAACACCAACAGTAACAAAGCCGATGGCAAAAAATACAGCAACGGTTTAACTCGATAGCGAAAACGGTCCCTTGACTTAGGGCCGGAGCGACTGGCAATCTTACTTTTAACTTGCGAATTATTGCTGATCATTGATCTTCTCCTGAGCTGATTTAAGGGTTTTCCCGACGTTGCTACCGGATAGAATCTTGTCACGCGCATCAATCATATCCTGCTCAGCTTGAAGGCCGTTCTTTGGAAATGATGTCCAAGGTACAGCGTTTGGTAACTCCGCAACAGCTGGTTTAATCATCGGATTGGCCGCCAAATACGTTTTAAACGCACTCGATTTTAGTGACGTCTTTGTTGGTGGTAAATAACCGGTTCCCTTGTCCCATGTCAGCAAGGAATCATTTTGATACATAAACTTTTCAAACGTCCAAGCAGCCTTTTGTTGAGCTGTTTTTTGGGCCGTAATTGCCAACATTGAACCCCCAACCGGAACCGTTAGTTTGTGGCCATCAAAGGTTGGCGCAGATTGAGAAGAGGCTTTAAAACTGACACTCTGCTTAATATGGGATGCTTGAGCAACCGTTGTGAAGGCCATCGCCACTTTGCCATTGACAAAATCATCCATCCCTTGATTCCATGGCGTATGAATGGCCGACTTATCCTTCAACACCATATCTTGATAGAGTTGATAAGCTTTCTGCCCCTGAGTGCTTGCAAAAGCAGCCTTGCCGTTAGCATCTTTAATTTGAGCGCCATTACTCAGCATCATTGCTTGCTGGGCCCAAGTGTCAGCCGGCTCTTGGATATAAACACCGTATTTACCACTCTTTTGCTTAATCGTTTTGGCGGCTTTGGCAACCCCTTCCCAAGTCTTCAAACTGCTTTTCTTAATGCCGTCCTTAGCTAACAGATCATCATTAGTATAAAGAATGGGTGTACTAAGTGAGTAAGGCAATCCTACCAGCTTTCCTTTAGCATTCTTCGCAAATGAAAGTGTTTGAGTAGAAAAATTATTCGTGATTGTCTTCTTGTTTTTATCAAATTGCTGAGCTGCATCGGTCGGTGTCATGTATTTGAAATTGTCTGAAAAATAATTGGTAAATGCCCAGCCAATTTGAACAACATCCGGGACTTTTCCAGATGCTTGAGCCGACTGCAAGTTCTGCATTAATCCTTGATACATATTCGGATTGTACTTGGCCGTGACTTTAATATTTTTATGCGTTTCGTTAAACTTTTTAACCAGCTTATTAACCGAAGCACCACCAAGTGTCTGCGCGTTCACGTGCCAATATGTAATGTGTGTGACTTTATGCGCAGCGGAATTCGAACAACCAGCAAATAAAAGTGCCATCGAAAAAATTGAAATAATGCCTAAGACTTTCTTAGTCAATCCTTTAAGCTTCATCGAAGAGCCCTCCTTTTCTTGACAACATTAAAATAACAAATCGGTGTAAAAAATAAGCCATCTTAATGTATCAAAAGCGTAAAAAAGCCAGAGGATGATTCCCTCTGACTTGGTTTACGCTATAAATGTCTGAAAAGATCGCCAATCACTCTTACCAGGCTGCTGATAATCCCGCCCAGGAAATGACCGACTTTAGCAAGAAATGACTCATGCCCGGTTTTTTTATCAGTCGACTTCTTTTTAGGTGCCTGCAGTGTTTTGGCAGCCAGCATTGGCACTTCAGCGGTACTATTGCCGACCTTTACAAGTGCTTTGCCAATGGTTGACCCCTTCTTAACCGGTAACTTGCGGGCTTCGCCAGCGTATGATTGATGAAGTGTCGGCTTGGCTGCTTTGGTTCGCCAGATAACGGCTCGAGAATCCTGTGGCAATGCAGTTACTTGATGTTTACCAATCGAAACTGTTTGGTCATGAAGCTTGACCGTTTCAGTTGTGTAATTCTTTTCAATCGATCGGATCAATTTTTCCATAGATGAAAAAATAGTATTACTATCAATAATTGTGGCAATCAAATGCCGGCCGTGGTGCCAAAATGATGCTGTCAAACAAAGACCGGCACTATTTGTAAAACCGGTTTTGAGACCGTCAACGTGTTCGTTCTTCTTATAATAAACATCGCCTGGCAACAGTCGATTACTATTGACCAAGACTTGTTTATCAACCTTCATTGACGGTTTTGAACTCCATTTGGTAATCGTCGGGAACTCGCTTAATACGTGAGCCGCCACCGTGGAGATCGCTTTGGCACTCACCATATTTTGTGCTTTTTTTCCGGTTCCCGGTACCTGCAGCTGATACTTGGTCAAATCAGTATTATCTAAACCAGAACTGCTGACGAAGTGGGCATCCAGTTGCCATTGTTTAGCCTGCTGGTTCATCATTTTAATGAACTTGGTGTTATTGCCATGAGCTACCAGCTGACCAAGGGCAATTGCTGCCGAATTGGATGAGGCGATTAACGCTGCTTGATAAAGCTGCTTGACCGTATATTGCTTGGATTTCTTAATTTTAAAGGAACCCAATTCATAGCTTTTACTCATTTTGATCAATGGCTTACTAACCGGAACCTTTTGATTCCAAGATAACTGATGCTGATCAATTGCCCTTTTAGTTAGATATAACGTCATTAACTTGGAAAGACTGGCAATCGGGCGCTTTTGATTACTGTTTTTTTGGTATAATAGTTGTCCGGATTTTGCATCCATGACATAAATCTCTTTGGCTTCAAACCGGTACTGCGCTTTTTTACTCTTGGCTTGAGTAGCCGTTACGGTCATTAACCCGGCCAACAAACCGGCCAGTGTTAAAATAACCGCCATTAGCTTGGTAAATCGGGAAGTGCCTTGCACGATCAAACCTCCAATAACTTCTTAATCCGAATTATCATACCGCTTTTTGGCCAAAAAGAGTGGAAATTCAATTATTCTTTACATAAAATTTACTCAGTCTTCAAACTATTTTCACAATTTAACGCAAGCGCAAAGAATGATACTATCTTGAAAAAAATATTCAGCAATCATTTACGTACAACGACAGTTTTAAGATTGATCATCCGTCAGTTTTAAACGGGGACTGCAACTAAGGCCTTTCCAAATTTAGTGCTAAACAAACTTTTTATTTCCATCTGTTAAAAGAGCAAAGCTTGTTGTTCCAGCACTTAAACTATTTTAGAATCAAAAACAGTTAAAATACTGGAAATATTTGAGGCACTGGCAGTCTTTTTTGAAGGCCCCTTTTGCAAATCCTTCTTAACCTTACGATGCTTTTTCTTTCCAGCAAGTGCCGCGTATTTCATCTTTGATCCCTTTTTATCGCCGTACTTCTTGCTATCCCTTTTAAAAGCATTCCGAAGTTTCTTCTTTGTCGCTTTAGGGGCCTTCTTAATCAATCTGTTTAACTGCTTTTTGCTTATCTTATTAGTTGCCTTTTTAGCTATACCTTTTGTCGTAACGGCTTTAACTTTTTTTGAAGTAGCTTTCTCATTTAAAACCGTTTCTTTCAAAGCTTCTCTTGGAGAACTCTGGAAAACCTGCTCCTGACCATTAGAGTTCCGTGTATATGGTTCAGGTACTTTAGTTGCTGAAATCATTTCAAATTGTCGCACCTTCTGCAAGGTAATATTATCGAATGACCTTGCCACCACATCTGCGTTCACCTTTGTTGTTGCAAACAAAAGTACTCCGCTCAAAATTAAAAGGATCTCAAACAGCTTTAAATTTATCTCTTTTATCACAATCAGTCCCCCAGGCCCCACTAATTTCTCAACATTATGTTCTTGTAAAGCATCCACGATTTAGTTTTAAACTAATTCGTAAAATGTGTCAATACAATTTTGTAATAATTAATAGAGGTTAGTGTTTATCCCATTTTAGGACATCCCGAATTGTCAATAAGGATACCGTAACTTGAAAGTATCAATTCCCTGATTACTCAAAATCCACCAACCGATTGTCTTCTGAATCGGCCAGTGGGTTTAAAATCCTCATTTACAATATCATTGAAATTCAGTGTAGACGTTTCCTAATCAATGCTAATCTAATCAATTGAATGATGACAACTACTAATAGAACAACGCCCAGCACACCAATTGCTGCTAATCGATCACCCGTTGTTTGAACAGCCCCAGTGCCATCCACTCGACGCATCATTAAGAAAACGGTTGTCAGTCCAAATAATATTAGCATAATCAAATTAGTGATCCACCAAGCCTTCAACTCTAGCATCCCCATTTCTTCAATTTGTGTTTATGCCATTAACCATCTTTAGGCTACTCTTAAGTTTGATATTAGCGCTTGAACCCGTTCTCTATGGCATTAACGTCATTCCCATTTCATCAATATGGCGGCGAACCACCCGTTCCTTTGCCCGCATTTGGTAAGTTGCACTGTGAATAATACTATTGCCACGGTTCACTTTGTTATAAAGTGCGGCATCATAAAATAGAAATTTATGGGAAACCAGCATATACTCCGCCGTAAACAATAAGTCCTCCGCCAAATCCAGTGACTCGTCAAACCGAATTTGATGATCTCGAATAATCGACAGTCGAAAGCCTTTGTTCCAAGTATAACCGCCAATGCCATCTCCCCGGTAATTAATCGAATCATAGGCCCGCCGTTTGGTGATGGCTTCAAATTCCGGTCGTCCGGCATGTCGAGAACCACGCCAACTCCAATTAAAGCCAACAATTACCAAATCTGTTTTGGGATCGGCTAAGCCTGAAACCATAACTTCCAAATACGATGGATCCAAAAGGTCATCGCCATCAACGAACACGATAATTTCACCTTTCGCATGATCAATTGCATAATTACGTGCTTTGGAAACCCCTTTATGTTTTTCAAAGTAGTGGGGCTTAATCCGCTCATCCTGTTTTGCAAAGGTCTCAATCACCTTAGCAGTTTGATCCGTCGAAGCATCGTCAACCAGTAAAATTTCAAAGTTTTGGCAAGTCTGTTTAAAAATACTATTCAATGTTTTTTCCAAGTACTTCCCCAGATTATAAGTTGGAATTGAAATTGTTACCAACGGTGTCTTAGTTGCCATCGTTAACTCCCCCATTCATGTAAGCGTTCTGATTTTGTGGTCAGTTTATCTTTAGAATAGGAACTGGTCAACTATATCGACTTCAATTTAAAAATTACATTAGGGCGACAAACAAGGCCTTCAAGCCAATACCGCTCAACACGCCAATTACAAACGGTCCGGTTGTGAACGCTAATCGATCAGTACCGGCAATTTTTTCAGAAATCCAAAGTAATGTTAGTGCAATAGTAGGCATGGCGATCATTAATACAAGTGGGGATGAATGATTAACCAATGGTTGCAAAAAAATACTTTCCTGGAAAAGCAATTAGGGTGCCCATGGCAAAAATTAGGAATAAACGAAAATAGGTTGATTTTGTTTTCATTTTGAAATAAAACCTCTTCCGATAGTCTCAAAAGGTTGATTACAGCCCTTGGTCAACGCCAAATCTGAACTCAATTCAATATTACTGACAAAACGATTCAAGCTCAGGTTGCAATTGCGTCAAAAGGTTATTGAAATTAAAGACATTAATTGTAAGAACAATAACATACAAAAAAGCCCCAAGCAATAACCTGAGGCTTCATATGTTTGAGTTAATTCGTCTGCAAGAGGGCTCCCGACCGTTAAAATGACAATCCTGCAAACGTGATTAATTATTCGTGTTCTGCGTGTTCCTTTGACTTGGCACTGTTTTGACCGTAGTAGGCGTTAGCACCGTGCTTACGGTAGTAGTGCTTGTCCAGAAGATATTGTGGAACATGAATTTCATTCCGGGTCAGTTGCAAAGCATGGTAACTGATCTCGGCTGAAACTTCCAAGACCTTGGCATTGTAAACTGACTTGTCTGGTGTTGGTCCCCATGAGAATGGACCGTGTTGGCTAACCAAAACTGCTGGAACAGCATCCGGATCAATGCCCCGCTTCTCAAATTCGTCAACGATGACCTTACCCGTATTTAATTCGTAAGCCTCTTTGATTTGCTTTTCACTTAATGCCGGGGCACATGGAATGTCACCGTAGAAAGTGTCGGCATGAGTTGTGCTGACCGCTGGAATATCCATTTTAGCAGCAGCAAATGAAACGCCCCAAGGTGAATGGGTGTGAGTGATACCACCAATATTTGGAAAATGATTGTAAAGATAAGTATGCGTTGGTGTATCACTTGAAGGGTTCAGATCCCCTTCAACCACTTTACCGTCCAAATCAACCACCACCATATCAGATGGCTTCATCTTATCGTATTCAACACCGGATGGTTTGATGACAAACAAGCCTTTGTCACGATCAATTCCGGAAACGTTACCCCAAGTAAATGTCACTAAGTCCAACTTGGGTAGTTGCATGTTTGCTTCGTAAACTTCTTGTTTAAGCTCTTCTAGCATAATTTGCATTCACCTTTCATTATTTCATTTTCATTGATTTAACGGCTTCACTTTCAACCGGCAAAGCAGCCTTGTAGTTATCAATAAACTTGTCATATCCTTGAACGCTGGCTGGTTCTGGATAAAGAGTGGCTTTAGTAGCATCCTTAAAGACCCGGTTAGCCAGGTAATCTTCCAAAGACTCACCATTGTTACGGTTCACACAGAAGAGAGCCAAAACTGCCATCCCCCATGGACCGCCTTCACCTGCATTTTCCATTACGGAAATCGGCGTGTTCAGCGCATCAGCCAATACTTGTTGAGCCACGACCGGTGTCTTGAAAATCCCACCTTGAGCAACCAGCACGTTTGTCTTAATATGCTCTTCACGCAATAGAATGTCCATCCCGATTTTCAATGGCGCAAAGGCTGAATAAATTTGGGTCTTAATAAAGTTGGCCAAATTTAATTTAGCATCCGGTTTGCGAACAAATAACGGTCGGCCTTCCGGCATCTTAGTGATATTTTCACCTGACAGATAGGCAAAGTTAACCAAGCCACCGGCATCCTGATCACCCTTAACAGATTCCGCAAACAACGTTCCATATAGGTCATCCGGCTTTAATTGAAGGCCAAGCGCCTTGGCAAATTCGCCAAATAAACCCACCCAAGCGTTAATATCGGATGAACTGTTATTAGTGTGAACCATAGCAACCGGTGCACCATCCGGTGTTGTCACCATATCAATATCGCGGTGAACCGCCTTCATTGGTTGATCAAGCACGACCATGGAGAAGGCCGATGTTCCGGCAGAAATGTTACCAGTGCGTTTCTTAACACTGTTGGTTGAAACCATCCCAGTCCCGGCATCCCCTTCAGGAGGTGCAATCAAAGAACCAGCTTCAAGTTGGCCGCTTTGATCCAGTAATTTAGCACCATCAGCGGTCAATTCACCGGCTTTTTTACCTGCTGGCAAAACTTTCGGCAAAATATCAACTAAATTCCAAGGGTATTGTTGAACTTCAGCCAAACCGTTGAATTTATCAATCATCCCTTGATCATAGGAAGTGGTCTTTTCATCGATTGGGAAGACACCGGACGCATCACCAACGCCCAATACCCGTTCACCTGAAAGTTTCCAAGTCACATAACCGGCAAGGGTCGTTAAAAAGTCAACCTTCTTAACATGATCCTCTTTATTGAGAATTGCTTGATACAAATGGGCAATACTCCACCGTTCCGGAATGTTGAAGTTAAACAGCTTGGTTAATGATTCGGCTGCTTGGCCTGTAATGTTATTCCGCCAGGTTCTGAACGGTACCAATAATTGGCCGTCCTTGTCAAAGGCCATGTAGCCGTGCATCATGGCACTAACGCCGATTGACCCAATTTTTTTGAGTTCAACGCCGTACTTATCATGAATTTCTAATGCCAAAGTTGCGTAGCTGGTTTGAATACCATCCCAGATTTTTTCAATCGGATAAGTCCAAATGCCGTTATTTAGTTCGTTTTCCCAAAGATAATCGCCAGAAGCAATTGTTTGGAAATCGTTGGTAACCAGGACTTCCTTAATACGGGTCGATCCCAGTTCGATACCTAACGAAATGTTTCCGCTTACAATTTCGTCTCGTACTCGACTTTCGTCCATTGTTTTATCCTCCAGAGTTGCTCGTTATTAATTACATTTACTGCTTAATTGTAGAATATTCGTACGGATAAATCAATGGTATTTGTTATTTATAGGATAAATCAGATTGATTTCTGCTAAACTAACCACTGTATTAAGGCTTCAAACTATAGTTGCTCAATAACGGTGATTGTTGTATATTTAATTTGCATTAATCAATAAAAATTAAATTCATCTGATGGTCTGGGGTGCTGTTATCGGCTGAGAAATACCCATGGAACCTGATGCAGTTAATACTGCCGAAGGAAGACCCTCTAGTCTAAAAGCAATGATTCGAGCTTGACTAAAAGGCCATTTTCTTTTTGGAAGTGGTCTTTTTTCATGAGCAGGTCTGCTTCTTAGACCATCAAGATAAATAAGAAAGAGGTTATTATTTTGACAACGTTTACCACTCAAATCCACGAACTGGCAAAACCGCTTTGGCTTCGAAGCGCTCACCATCCCTTCATCAAGCAACTGACCACCGGTGATCTACCACTATCGACCTTTCGCTACTACTTACTACAGGACCGCTATTACCTGAGTGAATTTGGTAAATTGCATGATAAGATAGCCGATCAGCTCACTGACAAAACAGCTATCCAGTTTCTTCGCGATGGCGCTCAGGGACTTAAAAATGGTGAAATTGCGGTTCGAAAGGGCTTTTTCACTCAATTAAATATTACCAAAGAAGAGGTTGCCCTAACCCCCATTGCGCCCACCGCTTATAACTACGTAAACCACATGTATGCCGCTCTTTATCAGGGGTCACCCCAACGAGCAATTGCTGCCCTATTACCCTGCTACTGGCTGTATAACGAAATCGGCCAGGCATTGATTAGTCAGGGTTCTCCCGTGGCCCTCTATCAGCAGTGGATCGAAACCTACGACAGTGAGGGGTATACCGATAGCGTGAATAAGATGATTCAATTAACCAATCGAGCAGCTGAGCAGGTAGATGATTCAGAGCGACAAGCCATGACGACCGCCTTTATCAGAAGCAGCGCCTACGAGCTTGGCTACTGGGGCATGGCCTTGCGTCACGAGAATTGGGATGCACTATAGAATGGATTTTTGTCACTATTTAAAAGCAGGGATCAAGGTCGGCTGATAAATCACCAACTCCTTGATCCCTGTTAGTCTATTGTAAGTGTCGTTTAAATCATTTCGGTTAACTTATCTTGGTCAACAATCTCAACAGTCGACGCCTGCACACGAATTAAGCCGGCTTTAACAAGCTGCTTAAAAGTTCGACTGATAGTTTCTGGAGTTGTCCCAATAAAAGTGGCAATGTCTTTTTTCTTTAGGGGAAGTTTAAAGTGGGTCTCATTTAAAGACGCGCTGGTTTCCAATAAATACTTGGCTAATTGACCTGCAACATCCGAAGTTGCTGAAACGGTCTTCTCTTCTTGAAGATGATTGATCTGTTGACTCATGGTTGTCAGCAAGTTCACCGCTAATTGTGGACTTTGTTTCAATAAGTCTTGAAACGCATCCTGGTCAATCTGACACACTGTCGAATCGACCAAGGCCGTTGCCGTAACGTTTCTCTGATCACGACTGAACAGAGCAGCCTCACCATCAAAGTCTCCCGGCTGCATGACTTTTAATAGCTGCTCCTTGCCATTTTCTGCAATCTGCGACAGTTTAACCTGTCCACGTTCCAATATCATGAAATGGCCAATCCGATCTCCAGCCAAATAAATGATGGTTCCTTTCTGATAGTGGTGTTGGACCACTAGATTCGCAACTGCCGTTTTTTCAGCTGGCGGCAGCGATTTAAAGAGTGGCACCAAATTGACACAATTCAAGGCATGTTTCGCATCCATTTTCAACTTCACCTTACTTTTCTAAGTATGACTCCAAGTGCTTGATAGTTCGAGGTCTAACTGCTTGGTTACACTCACTTTTCTGAGGACAGTTTTGCCAACCAATTTTTGGTCGGTGTGTCCGGTGCCGTGCTTGAATCAAACGGGAGTGGCTTAAAAGCAGCCTCAACCTTTTTCCAGTTGATATGGTTGCCATCCATGAAGTTTTCAGCTAGTGTCGCCACCTGATTGAGATTAATTTGCTTCATCAATTGAGGATTGTTTCCGAGTGTCGCCAATAACGTATTAGCTGCCAATTGCCGAGCGACAACTTTTTCAAACGCTTCACTCGTCAGAAAATCCGTCAGCAACAACCGTTTTTTTAACGGGACTGCCGGAATTTCACGTTTTAAAAAGCGCTGAAACTTGGACCAATTTCGGACGATTGCCCGATAAAACTGATATGGCACCCGAACATTAATTTTCTTAAGTGTCTCAACAGCCAGTTGTTGGATCGACCAATTTTCATTCAAGGGTGCGTTGTCAACCCACTCGATCAGAAAACGTTGGATGGTTTCCTTATCAGTGCCAATCATCTTGGCTTTTAACGTCAAGCCGTAGCGCACAAACACAAATTGGGCAAATTGCGCTGGTGTGATGGTGCGGTCATTTTTTTCCTGACGGGCCTTACGTATTTCTTTTATCTGTCGAAGCTTGCTTGACTTGGCAAATTTGCCTTGTTTTACCATTTGTGACCACCTATATTATATCTATTGTTTCGAATCATCTTAATTACCTTAATTATACCTGAATAATCTCTACTTTTAAAATTTGCCTGATTTGGTCCTTTTGAGGGCCATTTTTTTATCCTTTCAGGCACTTTTGATCGCTGACAAAACTTAACTGATCACTAACCGTCACATTTTGAGGGA
>NZ_LS422981.1:0-51335 GCF_900411375.1 Lentilactobacillus raoultii
AGTAGTATGCTTGATCTGGGTCATAGAGAAGTCCTTTCTTGAGTTGTTTAGTCACTATCAAGCGTAGGTCTCTATGGCCTATTTGTATACCTGGCTCAGCGTTGCAGTTCAATTTTAAATCCGGGAAATTTTCAAAAAATAAATTTATTGGGTCATTTCTGTGTCAAATTTCAAATTTGAACTATAATGGAGTTAGATACAATTAAGGAGGTAGTTATCTATGGCAGAAGATATCCAAGAGCAACCAGGCGCAGAATCACCATTACTTAACAAGTTAATGAGTGAGGCCTTTGATTGGAGCGATAGTAAGCTTCCAGTTCGAGACGCACTTTGGGATTATTACATGGAGAAAAACGATCATGATACCATGAAAACTGGTAAGGACATGGAAAAGTACATGGACATGTCAACTGATGATCTAAAAGCTGAAGCTGAAAAATTACTTAAAAAGTAGTTTCAGGCTTTGTACCTAATCCAAAAACAGCTCGACACAATGTGTGTCAGGCTGTTTTTGCGTTTTTAAGTGCTGTTTGGGCAGTCGTTAACACTTTTTTTGAGACAAATTCATTAGTGAATCGCTGGAGTGGTGTAAACTCATGGCGGTCCTTAAAAGCAACGGGACACGTTTTAACAATCACCACTCTCAGATGATTTTCGGTCATGAAGACTTGTCCCAGCGCTTTGAACTTGCCTTTCGTATGCTTACCTGTTCGCCAACTGTGAAACTTAATTGCACCGGTATCATCAGACTTCAACTGATATTGTCCAGAGTCATCGCTTTCAAGTGGGACACCAATGTATTGGGTAACCTCATATTTTCCTTTCATCTGCATGATCCTTTCAAAAGTAACCGGTTTCGGCATGATAAAATGCTAAACCAGTCAAATAATTTATCAAAACGGCATTAACATGGTATCTTATAATAACTTATTTCAATCCTACTCAATCTAAGGAGGTGGTGATATGCCACACATTAAAATTGTCACTGATTCAGCTGCTCATTTACCAACAGCGGATATCAACCATTATCATATCACAGTCATGAATTCGCCAATCCTCATAAAGGGCAAAATCTTTGGTTACGTTAATCAAATCAGCCAGCAAAAATTTTTGAAAATGTTTGATAAAGCAGGTAAATCGCCGATCATTGGCGAAGTTAGTGTTGCCAACCTCATTGATACTTACAATAAATTGGGAGCGGACGGAAGCCAAGTGCTTTCGATTCACTTAAGTGACACGCTTTCCCATACCTACGCCAATGCTAAAGTCGCCGCCGAAAAATCTACCAGTCAAGTAACCGTTGTTAACAGTCGCGTGACCTCTGCCGGCTTAGCCTACCAAGTAATGACGGCGGCAAAAGCTATTTCTGCATCAAAACCACTAACTGCCATTTTATCCTCAATGGACAAGGTTCGCCAGAAAACTCGCATTTTCTTTTCCGCACCAAATAATTCTCAGTTGGTGAATCGCCGACTTATTGGTCGAATTCGGGGAACCATTGAAAACCGGTTGAACGTTTCCTACGTCATTGAATTTAAGGATAATGATTTTTCGTTTGTGACCCACGGCCGTCAAGATGACCTTGTCAGTCGATTTTGGGATAAGCAGTTAGCCGTGATGCACCATGAACCAATCGTTCAGCTCTCTATTTTGCATTCCGGAAATCCGGATCGCGCAAATTTTCTTTATAAAATGTTGACCGCTGAGTTTCCCTTTTTGTCAATTTCCCAGGTTCCAACCAACCCGGAGATGGCTTGCTTTATAGGTAGCGATGCCACTGGCGTCACCTATTTACTGGGATAATTTGGAGGTGATATCTTGCTGCGACAACCATTAAGACCCGAGCAACCACAAATGAACCAAGATCCGCGCCTCGCTTGGATTCTATCGTTTGTTGGCGGGTTTGTGGATACATACACTTTTATCACTCGTGGTGGCATGTTTGCTTCTGCCCAAACCGGCAACATTATTTTTTTAGCTGCCAATTTTGCCAACGGTAATTGGCACCAAGGCTTCTTAAAGGCAGTCACCATCTTGGCCTTTTGGCTTGGCACCATGCTTGCCGCATTTTGGACGAAACTAATGGATCATACTCACTATTGGCGGGTTGCTGCTTTGATACCTGAATTGATCATTTTGATAATTTTGGGAATAGTACCAACATCTGTATCAAATTACTTGGTACTGCCACCCCTAGCAGTCGTCATGGCAATCCAAAATTCCCTTTATGATCAGGTTGCTGGCGTTGGCTATGCCAATGTAATGGCAACTGCCAATCTCAAGCACGCAACTTTAGCTGGGGTGACGGCTTTCCTATATCATAATCTTAGGAGTCTCCACCTTTCATTAATTTACACGCAAGCCTTTGGCTATTTCATCGCCGGTGCAATCACCTGTGCGTTCTTAATTCGCCTGCTCAACATTCAGGCCATTTGGCTACCAGCCTTACTAGTCGCCATTGCCATTTCGATCCATGCCTTTTTGATCAAACAGAAGGAAAAGCATTATCAATGGTAATACGTCAGAGCTTCGATCAGATTAATTTAGCTAAAGCCCATACTCAAAACCGACCAGCTGATCTTCAATCGTCAACTGGCCGGTTTTTCTTTTAATTAATCTTCATCTTCAGTTTTAGAGGTTTGCCGATGTTTAAACTTCAATTGTTTGAAATTAAAGCCCTCGTAAGTTAACCGCATCAGTCCTGGCAAAATAGCTGGTACTGTAATGCCAAAAACGATTAATCCAAAGATCACAGCAATGGCCATTTGAATGAGTGTTAAGACACCCGACGACAGGAGAGTCGCCACAGTTAAGCCAACAATCGCAATAGCAAAGATAATGATAGTTCCAATTAAGATGGCCGCATTCACCATTCTTTCCGGTGAATGCCCCTTTCCGGGCGTTTGCTTATACTTCATCAACAGATAGATGCTATAGTCAACACCCAGCGCCAACAATATTATAAACGTCAGGAATGGTGTATTAACTGTTAACCATTTTTGTCCCAAGAACTGGGCACTGAACCACCGCGTGAAGCCTAGCGACATTAAATAAATCATGCTTAATAGTCCCATCATATAAACCGGCTGTAAAATCGATCCGGCAATGACCATCAAGATCACTGTAGATACGACCCCTAACAGAATACTGATCCGCTTTGAGCTGCGATGGATGGCCGCCTGATTATCCACAACTGCCGATGAATAACCACCTACGGCAACCGTTGCCCCTTTTAACTGAGTCCCACGCAAATCATAATTAACCTGATTTTCCAAGTCGGAAACCAGTTCCATTGACTTTCGAGATCCTGGTGTTGCGTTTAAGACCACATCAATTCGAGTTGTTTTTTCGTTATCCGACAGGTAATCACTAATAAGTGTTTTGAAATAATCCGCATTAATGACGTTATCCGGAACGTAGATCGTGTCACCAACTGACGACTTCGCCAAGGCTTTTAAGAAGTTATTCGAGTTCGTCAACGAACTATTCAAACTGTCTAAATTCGACGCATAGCCGCGAACCTGATTTTGAACATTCTGCAATTCAGATTTAAAAGCATTAGCCGTTGAATTAATTGAGTCAGTCTTCATCCCGATACTGGATAAGGCACTATTCATCTGAGTCTGCTGTTGTTGATCATTGAGCGCCCGACTCAATGCTTCAGTCACCACTAATCGTTGGACACTGGTCAATCGGCGTCGGTGTTGACTTTGAAGCTTTTGTTGCAACTCGTCAACTACTTGTGCCGGCGTTGCGAAGACGCCACTTCTGTTAAATTCATTTTGGATCGTTGAAACCATGGACGTGATGGATTGCGCATCACCCGTCATCGAATCCAAACTGGAAGTTGGAATTGAGGTGCCTTTTAACTTCTTAGAAGTATTGGCCATGCCGCTGGAAACCGCATCGTTATCCCCGGTTAGCGTGTCCAATTGCTGATTCACATAAAGTTGTTTCAACGGTTCGCCATGGGGCTCGGTTGCTGAATTAACACTGTGAATGCCCTTTTGAGCGCTCAACTGACGCGTTACCGTCTCCAGTTGTTGCAAATCAGTTTGGTTTCGCAAACCATGATCGGTTTTAATATAAATTGAAACCGGCGCGTTCATTCCGTTGGCATAGTGTTGGTTCACAATTCGATAACCGGTTTTGGCTGCAGAGTTTCGAGTGATTTCAGCCGCATCATTATGATTAAAATGGTGCTGATTCAACAAGACAAATGGGGTTGCCACCACAATAACAATTATCAAAGCAATCAGTGGATGAGTTGCCGATTTAGTTGCCAAGAAGCCCCATGAGCGACTATAATTGCGGGCTTCCAAGTTGGCTGACGGCCAAAACAGGGTTTCACCCATCAAGAATAGGAAGAACGGCGTAAAGGAAATCGTCACCAACAATAACACTAGGATGCCAATGGACACTCCCGTCAAAGATTCGTACAATGAATAATTAGCAAATCCCAACAGGCTAAACAACACGGTCAGCGTCAGTCCGGCAACTAAAATGGTTTTGCCAACTTTCTTTCGGGCAGCCAATGTAGCGGCCAACTGGTCTTTGCCGGCCTGCAACTGGCGCTTGAACTCATTTACCAACAAAATACTGAAGTCGGTCCCTAATCCCAGGATCAGAATCAACATCAACGTTTCAGTAAAGTCGGAAAATGGGAAGTCATAGTGAGAGACCAGATTTAAGACAATCGCTAGTGAAATGACGTAAGCAATGCCACTCGATAATAGTGACACAATCGGTACCACCAATGAACGAAATAGTAAAATCAATGCCAGTAAGATCACCACGACCGCCACAACTGCCGTTTTCCACAAATTAGCCTGCGTTACGTGCTGCGTATCACTTATAATGCTTTCGGGACTGGTTATGTAAGTCGTCACGCCAGCGGTTCGAACCGCATTTTTAAGTTTGGCATCCATTTGACGAACCGAATCCCGTTTACCGACATTCAGTTGTGCCAACATCGTGGTACCATCTTTGGAATTCAGCTCAGTTGAAACGGTTGGATCACTGCCAGTTAATGCAGCGCTTGAAGCCGAAGATGTCGAGGCTGCCGTGGACTGGGAAGAATTTTGAGGAGCAGCGGTACTCTGAGCATTGGATGGTTGACTAACCGCTGCAGCCGAATCAACACTTGGCTTAATGATGCTTTTAATATCGTATTGATCCTTTTTATTGGTCAGTTCTGTCAAAGTTGTATTGATTTGATTTTTTTGAATGTCGTTAAGCTTGGCTTTGCCGTTACTAAAAACAACCAGGACCTGACGCGTATGACTCAGCTTGGGGCCCCAGTTATTTTTTAGTGTATTGGCAACTTGGCTTTGAGCAGATTTGGGCAATTTGGTCTGCCCATGACTGGCAACCAAATTAAACGAATTCGGCAGAACAAAGATTGCCGCAATCGCCACGACGATCCAAGCTAGAATAACGCCGATATATTTTTTGAAGAACTTGTTCATGACTTACTCCTCATCTTCCCATCATCCCCCGACAGCCTTAAGCAATTCCCCCAGCAATATCGGAATGGTCTCTTTATTAGTTATGTATTAACCATAACGCCAAGTATCACAAATTGTTCAACTCCACGTTGGCTAAAATTAGTTATTGTAACACATAATTAAATTATAATTGTAATCGCTGATAAGTCAATGACTAATCACGGCCAAAGCCTACAGCACCAACAAACATTCTGCATGGGCCAATCGATTTTCCTGCCGTTTCAGTGTTATGGTCACAAACTCGATTCCCGCTTAATTAATCGGTTCCCAACAATGACTTTTTGTGGCGTGTGGTCATCATCGTCATCATCAATATTATCAACCAGCGAAACGGCAACCGCCCCCATTTTACCGGTGTCGACCTTAATTGACGTTAATGACGAAATGACATACTTGGCAACGGCTGTATCGTTAAAGCTGACCAGGCTGACGTCTTCCGGCACCTTGACCTGATTTTCGTGTAAGGCTTTTAATGCCCCAACAGCCATTGCGTCATTGGCAACGTATAAGGCATTGGGAAAGTTCTGTCGATTATTTTTCAGTGCATTATTGACCAAATCAAACGCTGATTGAATCGTAAAGTCCCCTACAAAAACGTTGGCTGGATCGTAAAGTGAGCGACTCTCCAAATAATCTTTAAACACGTTGAAGCGTGGATCAACAATCTTTAATTGATGATCACTGGAATACTCAACGCCGGATAACATGCCGATTCGTGTCAGACCATGATCGATAAAATACTGGAGAACCATCTCGGTAGAATTATCAAAATCGGTGACCACACAATCATATCCCTTGGCTAATGTATCGAAATCAACAAAAATCACATTTGGCGTTACCTGCCGCATTCGGTTGATCTGTTGATCACTGAATTTGCCAATCGCAATAATCGCTTTGACATCTTTAATTTTGGATAACGAATCGTTGGCAAAGAAGCGATGTACTTTATAGTGAAGCCGCTCAGCCCGTTTTTCAGCCCCCATCCGAATTGATAAATAATAAAGATCATCCAACTCCTGTTGCTCGGTATACCATTGGACAATCGCGATGTTGTCCTTAATGGCGCCGGCCTTTTTCTTCTTAGTATAGGCTAAGTCCTCGGCTACCCGGAAAATCTTCTTTCTGGTTGTATCACTCACCGACAACGTTTTATCATAATTTAAAACCCGCGAAACCGTTGTAATTGAAACGCCCGCTTTTTTAGCAATATCTTTAATTGTTGCCAAAAATAAACCACCCCTATTTCAAAATTTTTCATCAAAATTGATCTTCAGTTAATTTACTAAAATAAATATATTTTGTTTTACTTGATAAGTCAAGGATGTTGCGACATATTAGCGTTTTCAGCTAGTAAAAATATTGACGGGAAGCTCGGAAATTTCTATAATGAAGCTGAACTAAGAAAGGGAGGTTCGTCTCGTGAACGACAATATTGAACACGCTTACCAAGAATGGTCTAAACAGCCAAATTTACCAGAAAACCTTGTACTCGATCTCAAAAAGTTACAAAACGACCCTGAACAAAAAGAAGATGCATTCGGCACTTACCTATCATTTGGAACTGCCGGTATGCGCGGTGTTATGGGCGCCGGCACTAACCGGATGAACATTTACACCGTTCGTCAGGCAGCTGAAGGCCTGGCATCCTTTATGGAAACCTTGGATGACGCTACCCGAAAGCGGGGCGTCGCCATCAGTTTTGACTCACGCTATCATTCAAAAGAATTTGCCCACGAATCGGCCAAAGTACTGGGATATCATAACATCCCCACCTTTGTGTTCGATGATATCCGTCCCACACCGGAACTGTCATTTGCCGTTCGTCACCTGCACACCTATGCCGGCATTATGATTACTGCCAGCCATAATCCTAAGCAATACAACGGCTTTAAGATTTACGGTGAAGACGGCGGTCAAATGCCACCTAAAGAATCCGATTTAATCACTTCCTATATTAGAAAGAACAGTAATCTGTTTGCCATCCAAACCAAGCCCGAACAAGAATTACGTGAATCAAAGGTCATGACACTGATTGGTGAGGACGTTGATATCGATTACTTAAATCACGTTAAAACCGTTAATATTGATCATCAGTTGATCGATACCGTTGGCAAGGACATGAAGTTTGTCTATTCACCACTCCATGGCACTGGCAAGGTAATTGCGCGACGGGCTTTGGAGGAGGCCGGCTTTAACAATTACGTTGTCGTCCCCGAACAAACCATTGCTGATCCGGAGTTTTCAACAACCCCATTTCCAAATCCCGAATTTCCTCAAGCCTTCGATCTGGCAAAAAAGCTTGGTAAAAAAGTATCAGCCGACGTGTTGATTGCCAGTGATCCGGATGCTGATCGGTTGGGTGCCGCCGTTCGTCAACCCGATGGTGATTACCAATTATTAAGCGGTAACCAAATCGCAAGTGTCTTGCTTAATTATATCCTATCTGCCAAGAAAAAGGCGGGTTCCCTGCCAGATAATGGCACAATTGTCAAATCAATTGTTTCAACCGATTTAGCCGTTAAAATTGCAGCGGATTACGGGGTTGCAACCAATAACGTCCTCACCGGCTTCAAATTTATTGCAGAAGCCATCCACCACTATGAAACTTACCATGACCACACCTTCCTGTTTGGCTTCGAAGAAAGTTTTGGCTACCTGATTAAACCATTTGTCCGTGATAAGGATGCCATTCAAACGGTTCTTTTACTCGCCGAAGTAGCCGCTTACTATAAGAGTCAGGGCAAAACGCTATATGATGGCGTTCAGGAAATGTTTAAGAAGTACGGTTACTACGCCGAAAAAACCATTGCTAAAGAGTTCGATGGCCTTGATGGCAAGGATAAGATGGCGCACATTATGAGCGAACTCCGTGAGAAACCATTGACCGACTTTAACGGTCATCAAGTAATCCGCCATGCCGACTACCAAGCTTCTACTTTGACTGATCAGAATGGCAAACAAACCCCGATTGATTTACCAAAATCAAACGTTTTAAAGTATTGGTTGGATGATGAAACCTGGTTGGCAGTCCGCCCATCCGGTACGGAACCAAAAGTGAAGTTCTACTTGGAAGTCACCGACCAAAGCCAATCAGCCGTTAACGATAAGCTGGACAGCTACGTTAAAGCACTGGATAAGGTGATTAACCAGTTAGTGACTCATTAAATACTATCAAATCAAAAAGAATCGCTTAAGTTACCGTGAGATAATTTAAACGATTCTTTTTTTAACAAAAATAATTGACTTGGCTTTGACATTATCTCATTAATTCAGCCATTTTTAAACTGACAAGTGACCACTTAATTTTCCGGCATCCCGCTACTATCGCTGACATCCTGCAACTCATCCGAATAAATCAGCAGCCGTTGAGCATAACTCGGGTGATCAAAATTGGTTTCCAGGTTTACCTGCAGTTCATGCAGATTATCTGTAATGATACCATCCACATTCAAAAAGATCATTCTGGTCATATCGTCATCATTATCGACCGTCCAGGCATAAACCTGCTGTTTTCGATTATGAGCCTGATCCACGAAGTCCTGATTCAAAGTTGTCTCTTCCATCGTGTAAGCATTGGCCTTGGTTTCCGGAAACGAAAAGTTAAACGGTAGAATGTAGCTAACGAATAGTTTTGGTGCATGCTTCTTTAACCCCGTAATCACGTGATAGTCCAGGGAATGAATCCGATCATGATCCCGCAACAGGCGCTTTTCATAACGTTTGATAAATAACTGAAGCATGTTGGGACTGTCATAGTTAGTGGTTTTAATTTCCACTAACAATTTTTGGTGATCGTGCTCGGCCGCTGATAGGTAATTATCAAAGCTGGCAATGTGGGCAGTGTGCCCATTTTCATGGACCTTCAGCCGAGTCAGTTGCTTCAATGTCAACTGATGGGGCGCCTTATTCACGCCAGCCAAATTTTCCAAATTTTCATCATGCATCAAGACAAATTGATGGTCCTTGGTCTCGTGAATATCCATTTCGACGTAATCCGGTTTCTCACGGCTGGTCCTGTTTAATGCTGGAATGGTATTCTGCACGCCATTACCATCGTCAACGCCCCGATGAGAAATGGTTAATGGTCGAGTCAGCAAAGCCCCCTTGAGATAAACGGCATTATACGTAACCTGAGCGCCCAAGAACAACAGTACCAGAAGGGTCGCCAACGTTCGCCGGCGTCGACCACGATGTTTTGTTGAAGTTATCGCGACTGTTAATTGGCCGCCGTGATCATCTAAATTAAAAATCAGTACCAACATGAACACTACCAGACTAAAAGCACCGATAATGTACTGCCAGATCGATAGCAGGCCCATATTGATGATGGCACTGACAAAGGCCACCGGATTTGTTTTTTGATCGAAGTAAAGCTGAACCTGATAAAGAATTCCCGAAAGAAGCGTTGTGGTCAGGACACTAATCACGCCCAATACCACAATTCGCCAGAAGTATCGCCAACTGTTGTGGCGGGTCATTTGCCAACTCTTCTTGGCGGCTGTAAATGCAGCCTGACGATTTAGAATCATCAACGGCAGTACCTGAATCAAGCGAATGCCCAAATAGAATAACAGTCCGTACACCATTAAGACCAGTACCATGAATAACCATTTTTTATCAATTGCTTCGAATAAAAATATCGGCACCTGAACTTTGGATAGTAATGGTGAATTTAAATAAATATCGGTTAACGGTAAAATCAAAACAAAATAACCCAGGAAGAACAGAAAGCTGCCAACTCGCAGATGCCCCAGATTTTTAAAGGCCGTTAAAGCCACCCCGGTTAAGCGTTGATTTTGTTTTTCGGCAATATTTTGAATGCCAAACAACAAAAACGCAAACTGCCAAAAGACAAGTGCTAAAATGATGATTAATAATAATCCCAGTTCACCAACCGCAACCAATCGCTTGGTAAACAACCAACCTACATTGGTATAAGAGATGTAGGGGACGTCATTAATTCTTAAAATTAAACTGGTAGAATAGGTGGTTAATGGCACCACGACGCCCAACATCAAAAAATTAATCACCACTACCAAGGTGGTATAAGCACCCCAATTTCTAAAAAACGTGCGAAATGCCCGTCGCAACAGCGGCTTTCTCTTCATTTTTAATCCCCTCAATTACTCTGACTCATTATTATTTCTATCATACACAGGTCATTTTCATTTGAACAATGAATTAGCTTGATGATTTGATATAATTTAGACATGCTAACAATTCTGATTGAAACCATCCATTGAGAGGAGGCTAAGCATGAGTATTGAATCTGGCTCAGGGACCCCGCTATTTACAATTATTACGTCAATTATTCTAATTGCCGTCGCTGCTTATCTGATTTTTAAACTGTTTCAGGTTGTCAAAAAGTTATTCGGCAAATAATCAAGATACTTTTCGGGACCTAGGCTTAAAATAACCAGATTTTGTGACATCCCTTTTCATTTGGATTAAACTTGATGGGAATAAATTATTATGTACCGGATATGGAGGCTACTCTAATGAAAACCGCAGTGATCACCGACAGTGCCAGCTATCTGGACCCCACAGTTGCCAACAAATATCACATCAAAGTTCTGCCCATCACCATTATTTTTGGCACTGAACAGTATCGGGACGGTGTTGATTTGACCGCTCACGATTTCTTGGAAAAATTAGCTCAGGCGGATCAACTGCCGACTACCGCTCAAGTGACGATGCAGCAAATGCAGACGGCGTTTGATGACCTAAGTGCCGCTGGTTACGACGAAGTAATTTGTATCACTCTATCTTCCGGCATTACCAGTTTTTATCAAAATTTGGTGGCTTATAGCAAAACTGTCACCAACATCAGGGTCATCCCGTTCGATTCCAAAATTGCCAGTGCTGGTGAAGCCGACCTAGCACTGTTGGCCGGCACGATGGCGCAAAATGGTGAAACTGCCAAGACAATTTTACCGCGCTTGCTCGAGCTCCGTGAGTCCATTCACGTCTCGCTGGTCGTCGATAGCCTTGATCACCTCCTGCGAACCGGTCGCATCTCAAGCCCGTCCGCCTTCGTTGGTAACCTGCTCAAAATCAAACCGATGCTAACCTTCAACGCTGATGGTCAAATTGTCCCACTTGGTAAGGCCAGAACTATGAAGCAGGCATTGGCCAAAATTCTTGATGAGATTGAAAATTCCCTTGACGGCTTTAATGATCAAGTTCGAATTTCGGTCGCTGACGCAGATAATCCGCGCCTAAGTAAACAGTGGGTTGAGGCCATCAAGGCCCGATTCCCAAATGCGGCTATCAGTACCTATCAAATCAGTCCGGCAATCACCGTTCATACCGGAGAAAAAGCGATGGGCGTCGTTTGGGATAACGATTGGGAAGCCATGTAACCAACTTTATGATTTTAACCAGGCCGGAGTGAAAGCTGAAATTCACTGATGGTCTTTTATTTTTAAGGAGTGATGATCCCTTGGAAGAAAAAATTAATCACCGAACTTTGTTATCACTTTTGGCAACTGCCCTATTGTCATTTACCGGTATCTTAACGGAAACGTCAATGAACGTCACTTTCCCTGAACTCTCAAAATTATTTGGTGTGACCTTGGATACCATTCAGTGGCTGACTACCGGCTATCTATTGATGGTGACCATTGTCATGGCGACCACCGCCTATTTGCTTAAACGGTTTCCTGCAAAGGGCATTTACGTCTTCGCCGCCAGTGCCTTTATTCTGGGTGATCTAATGTGTGCCCTTGCCCCGAATTTTATCATGCTTCTAATCGGCCGAATTATTCAAGCAATCGCCACCGGCCTATCGACCCCACTAATGTTTCACATCATTTTTACGCAAATTCCCAAAGGGCGAATCGGTTCAATGACCGGGTTGGCCGGCATGGTGATTTCTCTGGCTCCCGCCCTTGGGCCAACTTATGGCGGTGTGATCTCTTCGGTAACTTCTTGGCGGCTAATCTTTTGGCTGATCCTGCCAATTGTGTTGATTGGGCTTTTCCTGGGGATCCGCTATATCGATATTGCACCATTTGGAACTGAAGAAGCTTTCGATTTCCTAAGCCTCGGCCTTTTAGCAGTCACCTTGACTTCGTTTGTTTATGCCGTTAGTCGGGCGGCCGCTGACCCGCTAACCAGTGTGCCAGTTCTTCTGCCCCTCGTGATCGGCATCATCGGCTTGGGGCTGTTCATCCTCACTAATCACCACGGGACAACCGGGTTAATGGACCTTGGGATTTTAAAGCAGGCAACGACTTCACTGTCCGCCTTTACCTACTTTAGTCTGCAATTCATCAATATCGGGATCTCGTTTGTGATTCCCGTGTACTGTCAGTACGTCCTACATACTTCCGCGATGGTTGCCGGTTTGACACTATTGCCGGGATCAATTATCGGCGCACTGACCTCACCATTTGCCGGCAGCTTGGCTGATTCCCGCGGATACGCGTTGCCAATTACCATCGGGCTTGGCTGTCTGACCTTGGGTGGACTGGTCTTCGTTCTCGCCCAACCGTGGTTAACAGCCTTTTGGGTAATCATTGCCTTTTGCATTTTAAGATTTGGCTTCAACATGGGCTTTTCCAACTCGATTTCTAACGCTTCTCTTAATGTTCCCAAGAAAAATACTGCCGACGTTAATTCATTTTTCAACATGCTGCAGCAGTTTGCCGGTTCTATCGGCGTAGGGATGATGGCGGCTATCATGGCCGCTAGTCAAAATGGTACTCATGGCAGCTTTGTTGCCCGCTCCTACACGGGTGGTCGCTATGATTACTTGTTTGTGACAGTTTTGAGTGTTTGCGCTTTGATTGCGGCAATCATTAACTTCCGGATCCAAAAATCAGATCACGCTGAACATGCTTGAGAGCATCGCAATTAACCCCTGATCGTTAAATACGGCCAGGGGAATCACCTCCTCAGGGCAAAGATGCCACCACTTTTCCCATCCCAACACTTCTCAAAAGTCGCTTAATCTCATCAACTGAAGCGTGAATCATTTCAGCATGAATATTCAACTTGAGCTGATAATACTGCCCAAGTAATTTATAAAAGATCAATTCCGGAATGGCCGGTAACTTAGCCACCCAGATTAAGGGACGTTCGGCAAGCGAGGCGTCCTCTTCTTTAAAGCAACTATCTGCAAAGTTAATCATGATCGTCGAAATAATGGCCAAATCATGTGGTCGATTTAATAACGCTGATTGATCTTTGACGGCTTGTTTTAAGATGGCATTGATCAAAAACGCCAATTCGTCAAATTGATAGATTGTCATCGAATCCGCAAAGATTGCCAGAGAATCAACTGTCCAATTTTGATTTTTAAAAAGTGACCGACGAATCTGTTGCTTGTCAGCTTCCGGCAGCTTATCAACCGAACCGGTAATGGTCGCCGCAACCAATTCGGCCAACCGGCCTAATTCAGTTATCTGTTGAGTTTGCTTCAGCGTGCTTAATTGCGATCGGATCGACCGAAGCCGTTTCAAATCGTGCTGATAAAAAGCCAGGTAAATCGCACTTGCTACGGCCTTTGGTTCTTGAGTATTTTCCTGCGTGAGGCCCTCGGTTACCTGCTGAATAAAATGGGCCGGATTAAGGTGATGGGCCACCAAGATCTTAAGCAGGTCTATTGTATTAATGTCACTAATTCCATTTTCAACCTTTGAGTAAAAAGAAGTTGACATCACCTCTCCCGCCATTTCCCGCTGAGTCAATCCCAAGTCAAGGCGAGCCTGTTTTAATCGTTCGGGTAACAAGTTCAAATAAATCACTCCTTAAATTGATTTTCCATATCGACATTTAATTGAAAATCGGAAAAAACAATGATCATCCTCCTCAAATCCAGTACCATCGTCTGCGTACTATATAAATTTGACGAGGTGATTCATTTGATCAATCTATATATTAAAAAGTCCGTTTTTCGAACACTCATCGATGCCAGTGTTTTCAATAACCTTGGTAATTACTTATACTTAATTGTCTTCATTATCTATGCAGCTCAACTCACTGAGAACAGTTCGTTGGCAGTATCATTGGCATCTTTGGGATTGTTCATTCCCAGTCTTTCTGGAATACTTACCGGTTATTATGCCGATCAAGTTACCCACCCCTATCGACGATTGGTTCGAATCAAGCTGATTCAAATTGGCCTGTTTGCCATGATTACCGTGGGCATGTTGCTTCCAAAGGGGATCGTCCTCTTTTTAAGTCTTTGGCTGTTGGGGATGACTTCAGATATTCTAGGCAATTTCAGTGGGTTGATCGTCATTAAACTATTCAAGTTGACGCTTGCCCCTCAAAATATGAACTCGGCGTTTTCGCTTTCGCAAGGGCTTGCTAATCTCACAGACATCTTTGGCCAGGCGCTGGGAGCTGGTCTGTTAACCTTACTACACCAACAATTTGCATTAATTGCATTGCTCAACTTATTAACTTTCTTGGTGTCAATGATTATTTTACACCATGCTAAAAATCAACTCGTCGACATCACATCACCAACCAGTGTAACAGTCCAACGACCGCAATTTGGGATGACTACGAAACTGGCCGCCAAAAGCTTGGCTAACTATCACGGCCTGCTAACTTTAATCATCCTACTAACCATTGCCAATCTACTTTCTGGAAGTATTGAAGCTCTTCAAAATGTCGCCCTGCTCAAGACACCTGAGCTTTGGCTTAATCATTATGGCATGACCCTTGTCTGTTTTAACGTTGCCTTTACAGGCGGTTTATTGGTTGGTACCCTCTCGGCAAATGACTTCCTGAGACATTTTAAACTCATTTGGATTTGCCTATTATTAGGAATCGCTATGACAATTTTCGCATTACTCTTTGCCGATCCGGTTCTTTCGAAAATTACAACCTGCATTTTACTGATGGTCGCCTTTAGCATTGCTTTTCTAGCCGGGAAAATCGGTCCCCGACTTTCAGCCTTGGTGGTTAATCAAGTGAAAGCCTCTCAACTATCGGAAACCATCGGCTTTATTAATACGCTGTTAACACTTGGTGCGCCACTGGGAGCTGGCAGTTTCCTTTATTTGATGAATCAACTCGGGATCCAAATCGGCTGGCTGATTTTTGCCGGCAGTTCAGCTGTCTTTGTCGTTGCTACTTTGATTTTGCCTTTTAAAAATAGGTTTCACCTATATAGTCGACATAATGCTTAATTTGTGACAGAAAATATCAAACTTTTTTAAAAAAGCGCGGAAAAACTGTCTCAGTTCCAGTTTTCTCACGCTTTTTTCTATTGGCTAACAACCTTGACATCCGAGGCCTTAACAAAACCAATTCGATGATTAAATTGAATTTGAATGTATTGTGTATCACCTTTAATCACATTTTTAGGACTATTGGCATCAAAATGAGAATTGAAATAGTTAGCTGTCAGCTTACCGCCGTACACATATTTTTGTCCCACCGGCATCACATATAACGCCTTAGCTTTGGTGTTCGTTACCTTGTCCTTTTTAAGAATTGCTGCCTTCGGATAGGCACTGCCATAAACTGGAACCGGCTGACTCCCTTTAGGAGTTACCAGCTTTCCAGTCGCATTAGTGGTATTAGCGCCGTCAGGATTATAGAACCAGGCATTTTGACCGCCATAATCGATTTCGGTCCAGTCACCGGATTGGCCAACTTTATGAAATTGTTGACCAGTTACGGCTTTATCCGACCAATCGTCCTTCTCCGTCGTACCAATGGTGCCACTCGAAAAATCCTTATCCGAAATTAAGTCACTGGTAAAACCAGGGTGCTTGTAAAGATAAACAAAGTTCGACCCCTTCAACGGTAAATCAACGCCGTTATCTGTTACTTTTTGACCCGAATCTGCCGTCAAATTATGATTGGAATCGGGTGTTATCGTGATGATCTCACCTGATCCTTGGGAATTTTTGAAGTTAACACCTAACAGTTCAAAGTAGTGCTGCCAATTCCAATAGGTTCCCGGATCCCAATGCATGGTTTTTTGTGCCGCCGGATTTAGACCAGGAACATTATCATGGCCAATAATATGTTGCCGATCCAACGGGATGTTATACTTGGCTGCCAAATATTTAACTAATTTAGCTGATGATTGATACATCGCTTCCGTAAACCAAAAACCGCCAACTGTCGCAAACCCTTCATGCTCAATCCCGATTGAATGCGAATTGATGTACCAATTACCGGCATGCCAGGCCACATTCTTAGGTTGCACCGTTTCCGCAACGGTCCCCTGATCGGAACTCACAACATAGTTTGCGGATGCATAATTAGGAACTGCCGTGAATAAATGTAACGCATCATCAAACGTGGTTTCCGTGTTATGGATAACGATGTAATTAATTTTTGCGCCATCATTCGGGCGATCAGCCAAATCATAGTTCCCGTAATTACCCTGCTTATCGAAAACTTTATAAAGTGCCGGCACCCATTCGATTGGTAGACCATCCGGCCCCTCTACCGTTGCTGTATCTGAATCAAGATGAAAACTATTTGGTTGTTCTTTCACTGGACTCACCTTCTGAGCAGTCAACGTCACGCCAGCTTGGTGAACCCCCTTTTTAATCGTTTGATAAACATCATCAGCAAAGAATTCGGCGGCTTGACTGGTTGTAGCTTGACTGTATTTTTCAACTGCACCATACCAGAAATTCGCATCACTGGTCAACGAATGGCCCAATTGTTTCTGGTCATTCGCTAAAAGCGCGGCCCCACCTTCAATATTAGCCGACGTTTCAGTTTTTAACTTTGTTTCCGAGAGGCCCGTTAATTTAGCCGCCTTGATTAAGGTGTGTAACACTGATGAATCGGGTAGTTGCTGCGACTTTTTTCCAGCAGTTGAAACCTGTTCGGCAGCATCCGTTAAATGCATGACACCATAACCGCCGGCAACGCTCGGTTTCCCGTTGTGATCATTAAATTGCGTCTCGTTATACGAAACGGCCATTAATAGTTTTTCCGGTACATGGTATTTCTTAGCTGCTTGCTGAAAATCACTCTGTAACGTGCTGCCACTCTCAGCGCTGACACGAGGGGCCGGCCACCAAAAAAGTACGCCAACCATCACTACCGTTAGCAATCCGATCCACACTCTGATTTTTTTATTTTCTCTCAAACCCAAGCCCCGCTTTCCACATAAGAATGCACTTTCGAATAGAAATTGTTTAAAAATAGAATACACCGATTGGATGGAAAAAGCATCCCTAAATTAAAAAATCTCTAATTTTATTCAGTTACCAAATCCTGAAATGTTTATAATCCTGACATAAATGGCATACTTGTTCTTGAATCATAAACTTTTATCATTGATTTTTAATTTTGAGATGGCATTCATCACAATTTCAGTGTATACTTTTGGCATAATTATCATTGAAAGAAACGGAGGAAACTATTTTGAAATTTAATTTAAAGCTTGGCTTGATTACGCTTTTGGTGGTAGTTGTGACGCTAACTAGTAATGGTTTGACAACTTTAGCCGATCAAGTTAACCAGTCAACGGTGATTTCAAATTCGGCCTTAGCTACGCCGGCTAACACTCGAAATTATTTGCCAACCGGTAATGAGCCCCTTTACAATCAGCTCCCCAGTCAAGCCGGTGCCAAGGTGATCACTAAGGCTGCTGCGCTTAAGGCTTTAGCCACCACAGCGGATCAAGGGCAGACTTATTTTCGAGGTTACCGGGTAGCCAAAACCAGCGATGGCAAATTCTATTTAAAAATTGTTTCCTTCGACAAAAGCTATCGTGGCTGGATTTATGTTGGCACTCAAGACCCGAGTATAAATTCGACCAATGTTAGCGATGGGGTAAAAGCCGTTCAAACATTTAAAGAAACAGCGCCTTCGACTGTCCTTGCCCAAACCCCTCTTTACTTTACCAAGCCCAAAGCATCAACACTGACGTACGTCGCACCAGATTGGACTGACTACAAGGTTGGCCGTAACTTACAGGCCACTACCGATTATGTCAACGATGCACTAAAAGTTGTTAAAGTGGGGATCAAGCAAAACAACCGGGATAGCAACGCCACTTATTACGAGGTTGAGGATGCTGCCCATCCCCAAGTCAATGGCTGGGTTAAAGCAGCCGAAGTTACCACCGTTAAATCTAATTTTGACTATTGATTTCGTAATTCTTTAATTTATACCCAAATGAACTAGAAGACGGTCCTCACCTGACAAGTAGTGAGAGTCGTCTTTAATTTGTTTATTTGCTAAGTTCATTTAAGTAACAAAGATTTCCCATCTCAGCCAACCAAGATCTAAATGCGTGCATTACTAGTCACCAACCAACAAGAAGAGAATAAATGTTGCAATAATTCCCAAGCCAAAAACACCCAGTGTGGCAATTAGAATGCTAAGAAAAACATTGGTGCCCCGTTTAGTTAAATGAACAGTCACTACATCGGCCCAGCCAAAGAGTGAGAAGTCAAAGATGATGTAAGAGAGGCTCCGAATGGGTCTTACAAAGAAACAGCCGATTGATAGAAAGGTTGTTGCCATCAATAAATATGGCAAAACTCTTAAAGTACTGGGCTTGATATGATTGATAATATTGTCCGTCATTCGTTGCTTAATTTTCAAATAATCACCAATCCTTATTGATAAAACTAAGTACTCTAATTCCAGCAATGTATTTTGTAAATCTCTTATAATTTAACAAATAGCTTTCGCTCGTTTAGACTAGGAAGAATCATTCCTAAGACTATTGTTGTCAAAGACAAGAACAGAGCGGTCATTATATTTCCTCGTTGAATTGCTCGGTTGTTAATAGCTAAAACGATCAGATCATGTTTGATTATTAATGATGAAGTAAAGAGAAACAACCCCCAAATCAGTTGTAATAAAATGCTGCCTAAATATGTATTTCTATACTTAACTATCAGCCTATCTTCCAAAATATCAACAGGAGCAAAAAAATAAGCATGATTCAGTAAGATGCTATTTGCGCTTCCAACATAACCAATAATGAAAGTTCCAATTAAAATGGTACTCGGAAAGAACAATAGCCAACTTCCAATTACAAAAAATAATAACTGTTGTTTTAATTCCGAAATATTTCTAAAAAGGTGACTTACAACCTTTCTTAAGAATTGTGCAGCAGCAATCCCGGCACCATAAACAGTGTAAGCTAAAACGATGTTAACATGGTTAACATTAAGAGAGAATAGGTAGACCATCAAGAATGCCTCATACCCACCGTTTAAAATGGATACCTCAACAAGTGACAGAGGAAAATCGATTTTCAATTGCTTTTTCACATTAATTATAGTGAAGAATACCAAGAACAAAACAAACGAAATCAAAAATCCATAAAAACTAATAGAATTATTGAAAAATCTCAATAGCCTAATACTAAACAAAAACAAAACAAGTATGCAAAACAAAATAATATCGTTCTGAGACTGGGTATCTGGTAGGATACTACTTGAGGCACCATTTTTCACAGTTTCTGGGAACATGTTGATTACCCAGCCAAAAAGGCATATAAAAACAGCCAAGCTAAAATAAACCATTTGATGGTATTGAGTGCTAGGCAATAGTAAGAATAAAGCTAGTAATCCGATGTACATAAACATTGAAAGAATTTCAACACTTCCAATATTCCACGACCATAAAACTCTTTCTTTATAATAGATAGTTTGATAAGCCGGCAAGATAACACTTGCACCCATTCCCATAACGAAACTCATTAGGTTATCAACAGGTAAAACTGGAAATATGCCAATAATCATTAATGACAGAATATATACTAAGATAGAATATTTCAATAATTGATAGGGATTACCAACTTTCCCCATTCCGTTGACAAATATTAAACCTGTTTTAGTACCTGTATAGAAAAGTATGTAAGGCGCGTAATCCAACACATTCTGATTGCGAAAAAGGACCGTAAATATCACTAATGGGACTATTTGAACAATGTTAGCCGCCCCAAATGCGACCCCTTGAATGATTTTCATTTTCCAAGTTAACATGATACTCTGTCCCTTCAATCAAAGCTGGATTTTTAATTACTGATATATATTGCCTGAATGCTAACCAAGTATCAATTAGTTGATTAGAGTATACATCATGCGATTACTAATGAGCAAAATGATTACATTCAAAAAGGGCTTCCACTAAAAGATACTTTAGCAAAAGCCGTCTTTATTTTCCTGAAAATTTTACTTAGCCAGCAATGGCTTCCCATCCTGATCAACCAGTACCGTAACACCATTACCAGTGCCTCCCTGAGAGACCACTAAATATTGGACACCAGTTTTGTGGTCGACAATGATATCAACGTTTTGTGCCGTCCCGACTAATTCATCAGCAGTAACTTCAAATCGGTTGGGTCGTTTTTCTTTTCCAAACATGAACATTTCCTTCCTATGCTAAGTTTGTTAAGTTCTTTACTTATTTTTCATTATCCAACTTAGCACAAGAATTGGCAAACTAACAATTCGATCGACAAAATTCACAGTTTGCAGTTAGCGAGTTGCAAGCAATATTAACCATCAGCCCCAACCAACCTTTGATAAACTCTCGTGGTCAGCCAGTAAACCAACAAGTAGCAAGTCGTCAAGAACACCGTTGTTCCAATGCTGACTTCTATGAAAATGCCAAGATTATACATTGAGAACAGTGTCAGCAAACTTCTTACAGCCGGAAACGCAAACCCCAAGTTAATAACCGCACCAAAAATCGGCAACATAAATACCATTAGAACTTGGCTGTGAATGGCCCGCCGACTCTCAGATCGACTGAGTCCAACCTGTTGCATCGTTTCAAACCGTTTGGCATCAGCCATTCCTTCAGATACCTGCTTGTAATAAATGATGAGGGCTGTCGCAAAACTCATCGTTAAACAAATTAAGATCCCAACAAACAAGAACCCGCCAAAAATCGATTTAAACGTTGATTGTTGAAATGTCTTCACAGAAAACTCGGCATTTTTAAGATGAAATTGTTGTTGCATCGCTGTTGCAAATGCGTTGCGGTTTTTTAAGGAACCAGTTAAATTAAACCCGTTAACGTATAGCCAGGGTTGCGGATTAATCCGCCTTGCAACACGTTGATTAGCCGTTACAATAAAAACCATCTGAAAAATCGTATGCTCATAATTGACTGCCATTTTAAAGTCGCTAAGTGGTTGTGCCTGATAACGATGGTGATTTAAGATTATCCTTTTGCTTTGATAACGACCATTAGGTGTGTATACCAAAACCTGATTGGATTTGAGTTTCTGATGAGTATCCTGAATTCGGTTATAATCAGCAACCGTAATGGTTGAGAGTTGGTGAGTCGTTTTACCAACATTAACTTTTTTAAATCGGTTGGTAGTGAGTTGGCCATACTGAGGCAGTGTCATCCGGTAATGGCCTGGTGTCTTGATGCGAACATGGTGTTGAACTGCCAACTTTGCAGTTTGCGATTTGACCGATTGAGTTTCCGGTCGCGTGGTCACCGTCATAATGTCATACGGATTCCAAAGCTTAATTAGTTGTTGTTCACCAACGAATAAACTGATTGTGGCAATCATCGTTACCAAAATTGACGTACATAATAAGCAAATGGATGCCAAACCGGCACCATTCTGTTTCATTCTAAATAGCATCCCGGAAACCGAAATAAAGTGATTCGGTTGATAGTAAAAGTTAGCTTTAGCACGCAAAAATTTTAATAAAATGATGCTGACAGCAATAAAAATCAAGTAAACACCAATCACAACCAATCCCACCGCCAGCATGAAGCGAATAATTGAATCAGCAGTTGGTTTGGTGGTTGAAGCAAGCCAATAGCCGGCTGCTAGTAAAATCATCCCTAAGGCACCACTTAACCAGCGACTCTTTGGTTCTCGTTCTCCCTTTTCGGCTTGACGCCAAAGATCAATCGGCTTCACCTGCCGTAACTTTGCAAAGTCATAAAGTAACAATGCCATATAAGTTAGACCAAAAATGATGCCAACAATCATCACTGTCCCCACAGAAAAGCGATCGGTCAATCGATCATCGGCTAACAACTTCTTCAACATCAAAAAGGCTAATTTGATAAAAGTAACGCCCATGATCAATCCGATTACCGAACTAATCACGAAGAGGCAGCTATTTTCAAAAAGCAAGATCAACCGCAAATCACGTCTGGTTAATCCCAACATGTTAAACAAACCAAGTTCCCGATTTCGTTGACGCATAATAAAGCCGTTGGCATAAAACGTAAAAATAACGGCAATCATTACCACAAATACCAGCCCTAAGATGACAATGTCTTCAATAATTGATCCATTTGGACTCACTCGAAGGCTATGATTGTTAAGCAGGCTCCAAAAAATATAATTAATGGCAATTAAAACCGAACTGGCCAAAATAAACAAACCGTTTTCTCGTTGATGGTGCGTTAAACTATGAAAAGCCAATTTCCAGTGAATCATGATGATGCCTCCTCACCAGTCCCGGCCAACGCGGTTAGACTATCAGAAATTTTTTTCAGATAAACTTTCTTGGATTGTTGTCCGCGAAATAATTCATGAAAAATCACACCATCTTTAATAAATAAGACCCGTTTTGAGTAACTGGCCGTCACGGCACTGTGAGTCACCATCAGAATGGTTTGGCCGGTATCATTAACTTGGTCAAATTCATCCAGTAAACTGGCCGCATTGTGTGAATCCAGAGCACCGGTCGGTTCATCAGCTAAAACTAATTTAGGCTGAGTAATTAATGCTCTGGCCGCAGCAACACGTTGGCGCTGACCACCTGAAATCTCAGAAGGGTATCGATCCAAGAGATCCGTAATCTCTAATTGACGAGCAATGGGCGCCAGTCGACTAGCCATCTCAGCAACTGATTTTTTAGCCAGTACCAACGGCAAATAAATATTATCTCGATTATTAAAGGTATCCAGTAGGTTGAAATTTTGAAACACAAATCCCAACTGCTCTCTTCGAAACCGAGCGGCATCCTGTTCCTTTAGTTGATTCAAATCCTGATTATCAAGCTGAATCACGCCACTGGTTGCTTTATCCAACGTGGCAATAATATTGAGCAACGTTGTCTTGCCGGCACCGGATTCCCCCATGATGGCAACATAATCCCCCTGATCAACCTCAAATGAAATATCCTTCAATGCTTCAACTCGCTGCTTGCCCGATGAAAACACCCGTCGGACATGTTCCAACTTTAACAGTGCCACAAGAATCAGCTCCTTTCATCTATTCAAGTCCATTGTAAAAGGCTGCCAACGCCCCTACCAGTTACGGTAACGTTAGCAACCTTACAATTTGTTATAAAGTTTTGATATGAGCTGATTGAAATATAATTGTAGCAGTCGTCCCCTCTTTCAAGGTCGAACTAATGGTCATTTTTTCGCCCAATTGGTTAATAACTTGCTTGGAAATGTAAAGGCCCATGCCGGTAGCCGCTTGTTGTTGTCGACCATTATGCCCGGTAAAACCAGGTTCAAACACCCGTGGCAAATCTTCTGAAGCAATTCCGATACCATGATCCCGAATCATTAATCGGTGACCATCCCATAAAATCTCAAGACTGCTGTTAGAAGTTGAATACTTCAACGCGTTGAACACTAATTGTTTAATAACAAACCTCAACCACTTTTTATCAGTAAGGACCTGAGCCCGATGGAAACTTAGCTTAGGTGTGATCCCTTTATTAATAAAGAAAATTGAATATTCTTGGATAATTGGCGTCACAATTTGCTCAACGGAAAGCCATTTGAACGCCAAATCGTGGTGAAAGTCCGCCAGACGTTCATAATTTAACAGCAATTCCAGCTGGTGGTTGATGAACTGGAGTTGTTGTTGCAAGTCATTACTGGGAACCTGTGCCTGATTTTCAGCCAGTAGTTGAAGTGCTGTCAAAGGAAGCTTGATTTCATGACTCCAAAGTTTCAGATAATCCGTTTTTTTGCGCAGCTGATTTTGCAGCCTTTGCTGTTCATTGGCGTACTGCGCTTGTTCTTTAACCAAATATTGCCAGTAATAGCCCATTAGCGGACCATGTGGCTTTGGTGGTAAACGCTGTTCCATGAAAGATGTCTCAAAGTTCTTCATTAATTGGTATTGAGTGATCAATCGATAACCTACCACCACTGCCAAAGGAATCCAGGTAAAGCGAACAAGATCGATTGCTACCTGATTTGACACGCCATATAACGCGCATAGTCCCCAAAACATTAGGGTGAGACCAACATATCCAAAAATCAGTGGCAGTTGATTCTCTATCAAAATTTTCCAGTGCGCCTTAATTTTCATTAGCACTCACCAGTCGATAGCCGTGTCCCCGTTCCGTAACAAGCTGATTTCTTAAGCCAACCTGTTCAAGCTTATCGCGCAGCCGACTAATATTAACGTTGAGTACATCGGCCTCAATAAATTGGCCACCCTGCCAAATTTGCTGCATTAGTTGCGTTTTGGTCACCGTTTTGCCGGCATTTAAAAATAATAACTTTAAAATGATGCCTTCTGTTGGCGTCAATTTAACAGCCTTTCCCTGATAAGTCAGCTCATTAGTTAACACATTCAACCGATAGTCTTCAAAATTCAGTGCCGAAAGTGATTGCATCGTTTTCTGAGTTCGTCGAAGGACCGCCTGAACCTTGGAAACTAAAACGTTTAGTGAAAACGGCTTGACGAGATAGTCATCTGCACCGGTAGCGATCGCCCGCACTGCGTTTGGGTCCATTTCGGCTGCTGAAACAAAAATAATTGGTACCTCAGAAACCTGCCGCAATTTGCCGGTCCAATAAAAACCGTCAAACGTAGGCAGTGTAATGTCCATGATGACAATATTTGGCTGCCAATCTTGAATTTCTTCAACGACTCGATCCCAGTCAGTTACCGTTTTAGCCAAATATCGCCATTTTTGAAACTCTTTAATCATTTCTTTGGTAATCGCCAAATCATCTTCAACAATGAAAACCTTCGTCATCCAACTTCCCTCCAAACAATCCACCGATTGATCTGCAGTACAATTTCAAACTTACATTATCATTTATTGTAAGCCCCGCAAATCAAAAACAAAAGGAAGTACAGACAACCTGAGATTTCTAACTTACTTGCCTTGCTTGATTAACCTGGTGATCGCTAACTTGAAGTGCCGGCCGCTTTTGATCCATGACACCGAAGTAACTAAGTGTGACATCTTCGTAAGTCACGATTATTTGGTAGAACCCACTTAAAGTTCTATATTTGTCAACCGGATGAGGCAATTTCATTAAGAACTCTGCAAGCGGTATACACAAAATTTATTTAATGATAAACTACTATATATCAGCAAAAACACTGTTCGGTTGGTAGTCCGGACACGGTGAATTCAAACGCCGTCAGTATCCTTCCTCTCGGGTCGTCCAGTTGATAATCATTATTAAGGGAGGGCTAACAATGATGAATATTGTTAGTGGAACGTTAACTGTAACTTTTGATCCACCCTTTTACAAGGGAATTTTCGAATGTCATTTTGCCAGGAAATATCAAGTGGCTCAAATTACTTTTGGTCCTTCAGAGCCAACCACTCGTCAGATCGAAAGTTTTCTGCTGCACCGTTGGAAATCCTTGAGCTTTTTTGAGACTAGTCAAGAGGCATTAAAGTCGATTAAAAAAGTCAACCCTAAACGACTTCAGCGACTTGCCAGCAAAAATATCCAAGCAACAGGGATTGGTACCAAGGCACAACGAGCACTTAACCGGCAACACGAGGCCCGAAAACAGTCCCATCAACAACACTGCAAGATGCTAAAGGATCAACATAAACAGTTAATTTACCAGAAAAAGCGTCAGAAACACTTGGAAAAACACAAAGGACACTAGATGTTAAAAAGGAGCCTGTCTTCGATTGACAAGCTCCTTTTGCCTTACCTAATTTTCTAATCATTACTTTTTGAAAAAAGAGTATTTGGCATGATCAACAGTAAGCAGTAAACCAAAGGACGTCTTCTAATGAGGGCGTCCTTTTTGATACAGTTGGAGCATCAATTAAATTGGAGATGATGCTTCATGGCTAAAGAAATTGTGGCAGTTCCAACGGAAAAGATTCAGTCAGCCACCACGTCTGAGATTGCTTGCCGAATAACTACCCCGACAAAACTGGAAATTGAAATCTATAATGAAATTCAACCCACCATTTTAGAAACTGTTTTGAAAGGATTGACGGAGCATGACTAAGTTAATGGACTTTCGTCAGTTAAAACAAGTTTACTTGGTCTGTGGTAAAACCGATTTACGGAAAGGAATTGATGGATTAGCGACCATCGTTCAGGAACAATTTGAACTAGATCCCTTTTCACCGGCCCTGTTTTTATTTTGTGGCACACGGAGAGATCGATTTAAGGCAATTTTTTGGGAAGGTGACGGTTTCGTTTTATTGTATAAACGATACGAATCAGGTCATCTTCAATGGCCACGCAGCGCATCGGAGGTCCGCCAACTCACCCATCAGCAATTAGAATGGTTATTGACGGGCTTAGCGATTGAGCCGTCGGTTCATCGCGTTAAACCAGGCGCCATTTATTAACGCAACCATTCCGTTAACTTTGGTAGAAGGTATTTTCATTCACCCAAAATTATGATATTCTCATTGAGAATTATAAAAAAGGTGGTGAAATTCATGACTCCCCAAGAACAGGCAGCTTTCGATAAACTAAAGGCCGAAAATGAACGCTTAAAATTTGAGGTTGAACGATTAAATGAACAACTTAAGAGCGTGCTGCGAAAATTATATGGGCCATCCAGTGAGCAATCGCCGACTTCGGCAACCGGGCAGACTTCGTTATTTAATGATGAGACCGGTGTTTTCCCACAACCAGAGTCAACTGGAAAACAAATCAAGTCGGGAAACTTACGTCAAACGAAAAGGTCAAGTTCGCAAACGAAAATCACGCGGCCACTCCCCAGCGAAAAAACGATCGTCCCATTAAAAGAGACCGTTTGCGACCGGTGTGGTGAAACCTATCATATTTTTAAGAAACAGGTTGGCCGAAAATTAGAGTATCGGCCAGCTTCGGTTTACATACGAAAAATCTATCGAGAAGTCGGTAAGTGCCAACACTGTTCAGCTGATGAAACTTTTGATGGGGATAAATTAGTCAACGCCCCGATGCCAGCGCCATTAATTACCCGAAGTTTGGCGAGTGCCAGCTTAGTCGCCGCGATTGTGGCGGACAAGTATGAACTAGCCTTACCTTTGGATCGGCAGCGCTCCCGGTTAGCCGAATTAGGGTTACAGGTTAGTGAGCCCACCATCTGTCACTGGGTCATTAAAAGTGCTGAGCAGCTGACCAAGTTGTCCGACTATTTATTGGTTAAGTTGAAAGCCCGCGACCACTTGCATGGTGATGAAACGCCGATTCAAGTCTTACGCGAGCCCGGAAAAAAGGCCACGAGTAAGTCCTATTTATGGGAACTTCGTTCGATTGATCAGGATCCGCAGCCCATCATCTACTTCGCTTACGCTGCCTCACGTCAGGGGGCAGTTGCCGAAAAGGTTTATGATGGGTTTACGGGAACCCTGGTGTGCGATGGTTACAGCGGGTACAATCAATTGGCTCAATCAGTCACCCGTTCCGGCTGCTGGGCACACGTGCGGCGTAAATTCTGGGAAGCGGCCCACGGTGTGGCAAGCCAGTGCAGCCAAAGCCGGCGCTTTGTGACCATCATTGATCGCCTTTTTCGGTTAGAGCGTCAACTTAGTGAATTGACCGCTGAACAACGGTTGATTAAGCGTCAGCAATTGGCCGCCCCGATTTTGGCAGAATTTTGGCACTTAATTGATCAAACTACCGCCATTCCCAAATCGAAGTTAGGTAAAGCCATTGCGTACGCCATTCATCAACGCGCAGCATTGGCGGTCCCTTTAACCGATCCCCAAGTGGCCATTAGTAATAATCTGGCGGAGCGAAGTATTAAACATACCGTCATTGGTCGCAAGAATTGGCTGTTTAGTACCAGTCAAGCTGGGGCCAAAGCCAATGCCGTTTTTCTAAGCCTGTTTGAAACAGCGAAGGCCAACGGATTAAATTTTCGCCAATATCTAACCTACTTGTTTGAAAAACTGCCACAGTTAGGAGAATTTCCAACATGCCAGCAACTGGAGGCTTATTTACCATGGCATCCAGCTGTCCAACAATCCTGCACTGACTAAAACTAAAATAGGCGCCGGTCTCGAAAAGTTTAACAGAGACCGGCGCCTATTTTAAATACGTCGTTATATTAACTGCTTACGATCAACATTCCCAAAGTTAAAATCAAAATAGCCAAATAGATCAATGTTGGTAATCCCAAGCTAGTTTGATTAAATGGCAATAACGGCGCCCCATTCAAATAAAGATAAAAGAAGACTACCATCAGTAGCTGAACCGGACGTTTACTAGCCGTTAGTCGCCCCAATAGCTGCGCTAAAACTGGTAATTGAAGGGTCCAAATTAGTAAAGCCAACAGCGTCATTAATGTCGGGGCCTTAATCAAGGCTGGTAACGCTAAGGCGATTGACAACAGGCTGCCAGTCAGTAATTCCCGGACGGTCTGGCGGCGATGACCATGGGGAAAAGTTTGCAACCACTGATAAACACCGTTTTGCACTTCCCCCGCTCCCAGCTCGGCAAATAAAGGCATCGCCATTAAAAAGATTAACGGAAAGGCTAACTGGCCCAAGCCCTGATACGAGGTCAACCAATTCCATAACCAGATCAACAGGATCATCAACAGCCAATAATTGGTCACACTACCGGCTAACAGCCGAAAGGACAAATAAAATTGGGATTGGCTAAAGCCTTTCAAACCGCTAACCGGTAAATGAACTTCCCAAGACGTCAGTTTTAGGGGCGTGGTCGGTCGCCGTTCTAAAAGCAGTCCCGCCACATACACCAGCCCACAACTGATAAGAACCAAAAGCCCCATATCTAACAAATCAGTTCCGGTTAAGCGTAACGGTGGGAAAACCAGATTTTGATGACCCGTATACTGGGTTGAGGTACTGGCCCCGATAATCTTCAATAAGGTTAAGGGGTGGCCGGAAGATTGCATGACCGCCTGTTTAATATTAGTGATCAAATAATCGGTTCCTGATATATTAAAAACATGCTGGAGTGGACTAGGCGCTTGTTGAAAATTGGCATCTGAAGCGTACAGCAAGACTAACAAGATGATGACCGCTGCCGTGCCGATTCGCCCCCACAATCCCGACAACGTTTCAGTGACTAGGGTTAACGCTGAGACAAAGATGATGCCTGGCAATAAAATGAAGAACGGCAGCAAGAATTGAACCAGATTAAACCCATTACCTTGATATTTAACCAACGTGCCAATCAGAGAAAAAATCAACACAATGCCCCAGAAAATCAACATCAAGCAGAGGTTACTGAAAAACTTGCCCGTGATATATTTGAAGCGGGCAAAGCGAGAGGTTAGAAATAAGGTCATGGTGCCGTTATCCCGATCCAGATGAATGGCGTTACGTAAGAAAGCTGCTCCAATCAAGGGTAGAAAAAAGCCCATCATAAAGGCCACACTGATGGCCGACCAGCTGGCATTATTAGCTTGGGCGTAAGTCGCCGGATTTATGATGATGGCCCGCATGACATTGGAGCCGTTAGGAATCATTAACACAACAGAGAAAATTAAGCCGATACATAAAGCCACAAAGGACATATGACGGCTTTTTTCACGAAAGGTCGCTTGAAAACTGGTTTTCACGACCGAATCACCCCTTTAAGGAGCCATAGGTAAGCTTCTTCCAGATTGGGCGTCACTGATTGGGCTTGCGGTTGCGGTGGTCGCTGGCTGATCTCACGAATTCAAATGCTATCCGGGCGCTATACCAAGGACGTCGTCGGCTGGTCCAACTGTTTCACCATCGCTGGCGAGGTCCAGTCCGCTGATGTTGGGTATTCCCAGACGTCCCCGACACTGCGCTGAATCAATTCACCGGGGGGTTCCCTGATACAGAAAGTGACCGGATTGAAGTACCAAAATTTGGCCAGCGATGGCTTCAATATCAGAGACGATGTGGGTTGAAAGCAATACTAAATGGTCATTTGCCAACTCAGCCAGTAGATTTCTCAAAGTGACCCGTTCTTCCGGATCCAAGCCGGTTGAGGGTTCATCGGCAATAATAATTTGTGGATCATTTAGTAAAGTTGCCGCAATGCCAACTCGCTGACGCATACCACCGGAAAAATCTTTTAGTCGTTTGTTAGCCGTCCCGTTCAAATGCAAGCTTTCTAAAAGGGATTGACTTTGTTCGAGTGCTTGTTGAGGTCGCATGCCTTTCATGCCGGCAATGTAGTTTAAATATTCCATCGCCGTTAAATTAGGAAAATAGGGCACTTGTTGCGGCAAATACCCCCGAAACTTTTCGCATGGCTTCCGGATGTGAAATTAAGCTGGTGCCGTTAACCAAGACGTCACCCTGGGTTGGCTTTTGTAAAGTGGTTAAAATTTTTAATAAAGTGGTCTTTCCAGCCCCATCGGGACCAAGCAGCCCAATCAAGCCACCAGAGTGTAACTCAGCATTTAGCCCGGAAAAGATCGTTGTTTCACCATAACTCATGCTTAGATTTTGAATCGATAAATCTATTTTTATCCACCGCCCATTTGGTTAATTTTAAACTGGATTAATCAAGAAATTATACTATTACCGTATACGCCATTCATTTATTCGTCAAATATACTTTTGGCATATTAAAACTTATAGATTTGGTTTAGTTTTCTTAAAAACTTTAAACAGAAAAAAACTACCCCAATCATTAACTCGATCAGAGTAGCCTCAACTATACTTTTAATTTTTCTTGCAAAGCTTCCGTTAAAACCTCACTAAAATTAATTCCCCGTTTTTTTGCCTCATCAGCAAGTGCAACCGGAATTGTAACATTCTTATGGACAGTTCTTTTTTTCATTTGTTTCAGCTTTTCCTTCATATTGACGCCCACTAAGCTGACTACTGAGTCAGGATGCAGTGCCTGAACTTTCTTTATATCTGAAGGTTTAGGATATATTGGATAATCCGGTAAAGCAACAGCAATTGCATCGGGTGCTTCTTTCATTGCTTCTTTCAGCGTTCTCCCCTGCGAAACAGTATCAGGAATATCAGGAAAAGTTACCGTGTAAAAGCCATCATTATTCGTATTATCAAAAACAGCTGGATAAACCACATAATCTGGATTTTTCATTTTAATTTGGAGTGCATTGCTTAAACTATTTAAGACCTGCTTGTTTCAAAATTGAATTATAAGTTCCGGGTGCAACAACTGCCTTCTTGCTCGCAAACGGAATTGTAACTTTGTGACCATTCTCATCCATAAATCTATGATGATCACCCGATTGTCGATTAGAAACTTCATGAAAGCCATTTTTCTTTAATAATTTTAGCACCTCAGATACTCTAACTTGAGACACTCCCTATCCTCCTTCCTGATTTTATTATACACTCGAGTGTACTGATTATCGATACAGACGACTGTATTCGAAATAGTTTTGATTTCTCCCTTCACTTAATATATACGACTTTGTTCAATGGTTTTTTCTTTAAAATAAAATAGGGGCACTGCCGTTAGCCAACGCTATCAACAGTGTCCCTATTAATTTAGGCCATCACTAACCTATTCATAAAGATCCGCCAACTTCTTTTGAACTTCGGGATGCGCCAAAAATTCATCATAAGTTGTCTCCGCTTTATCAATCAACCCATTGTTAGATACTTCAATGATATGGTTAGCAATTGTTTGAATAAACTCGTGGTCATGTGACGTGAAGATCACCGCACCTGGGAACCCAACCAAACCCTCGTTTAGCGACGTAATTGATTCCAAGTCCAAATGATTCGTTGGGTCATCCAACAACAGCGTATTACCCTTCTCCAGCATCATTTTGGACAACATGCAACGCACTTTTTCACCACCGGAAAGCACTTGAACCTTCTTATCAACCGCATCCCCAGAAAAGAGCATTCGACCCAAGAACTGGCGCAAGAAAGCATCGTCATCGCTACCTTTAGGTGCATACTGCCGCAACCAATCAATGATTCGTAAGTCATTGTTGTTAAACTCAGCCGCAAAATCTTTCGGCATTGAGGACATCCTAACCGTCTGGCCCCAAGTGATTTCACCAGCATCCGGCTGCATGGTTCCTGCTAAAATTTGCATCAAGGTTGTGGTAACCAAGTCGTTGCGGCTGACAAAAGCCGTTTTGTCGCCTGGTCGCAGTGTAAACGTCACATTATCCAAAATTTTCACGCCATCCAAACTCTTGGAAAGCTTGTCCACTCGTAATAAATCATTACCCAGTGGACGTTCCTGTTCAAATTTAATAAACGGGTATCTCCGAGATGACGGCTTAATGTCATCCAACGTAATCTTCTCCAATTGCTTCTTTCTGGAAGTTGCCTGTTTAGACTTGGAGGCATTTGCACTAAATCTAGCGATAAAGTCTTGAAGTTCCTTGACCTTTTCAGCCTTTTTGGCATTTGAATCAGCTTTCATTTTGGTAGCCAACTGACTGGACTGCAGCCAAAAATCGTAGTTGCCAATATACATTCTAATTTCGCCAAAATCAACATCGCACATCATCGTACAAGTTTGGTTCAGAAAATGCCGATCATGGGAAACGATAATTGTAATCTTAGGATAATCAGCCAAAAAGTTTTCCAACCATTCAATCGTATAAACGTCCAGCCCGTTAGTCGGCTCGTCCAGCAGTAAAATATCTGGTTCACCAAATAGTGCTCGGGCTAACAATACCTTCACCTTCTGGCCTTCCGTCAATTCACTCATTAGCTGTTCATGCAACCCCTCTGGAATTTCCAAAGATTGTAATAGTTGCGATGCATCGGCTTCAGCGTTCCAGCCATCCATTTCAGCAAATTCTGCTTCAAGATTAGCCGCTTTAATCCCATCTTCATCAGAAAAATCAGCTTTAGCGTAAAGGGCATCTTTTTCCTGCATGACATCTGATAAATGTTGATAGCCTTGAATCACCGTCTGCATCACCGTTTGATTTTCAAAGCCGTAATGATCTTGACTCAAGCTGGAAATTCGTTCATTTTTATCAACGTGAATTTCACCGGTACTTGGTGATAGTTTTCCCTCCAACAACTTAAGAAAAGTTGATTTGCCGGCTCCATTTGCGCCAATCACACCATAACAATTGCCTGGTGTAAATTTTAAATTGACGTTCTCATACAGCTTTTTCCCTGAGAGCTGTAATCCCATCTCTGAAATTGTAATCATTAAAGTGTATTCCTCGCGTTTCAATTCGTTAAAAACAAAGAGGCTGCGGCAAATTCACTTGTCTCAGCCTCTAACATCTGTTACTAAATCTATCATAGATATAGCGAATTAGCAATAGCGTCGAGTTGGCTGACGCCTTAGCATCCGGGTGTTAACCGCTTGGCTCCGCTCACTACTTAGGACAGCTGCGCCAAACAGCACCACTCCATATAAGGGATCGATTGAAAAAATCCAAGACCAGGATTTCCCCAATCGACGCCTTATATTCCAGGTGCTAACCGCTTGGCTCCGCTCACTTTCTCTTAGGACAACTCCCAAAAGCAACACCACTCCTGCTAAGAGATCAATCTGAAAAATCCAAACCCAGGATTTCCCAGATTGACGTCTTAGCATCCGGGTGTTAACCGCTTTTGTCCGTTCACTTTTTATTTAATCTCTCCCAATTTATTTGCCCACTCGACTTTGATATCGTCATCGGTAATGATCAGTTTCGTGATCGCACCATTCGCGATTGGGACCCCCGTGTCCAGATCCGGCGCATAACGATCGACAATCGAGCGAATCGTCATGCCATGGGAAACGATCAAAATCTGTTGGCCATCTTCCGTATTTTGACGAATCTTATCAAAGCCAAAGTTCAGGCGTTCCCAAAACATCGCGTTATTTTCGGCATTGTTATAAAGATCAGCCCGATGAATTAAATCTCGGGCCCGCTCCAAACCAAAGTCTTTCAAGACTTCTTTTTCAGACGTTTTTTGGACTTGAGCACCCACAAACTGCCACATTTGATTAAGGTCATTGCCTTCAAAATAGCCGTGGAACTGCTCCCGTAATTCTGGGTATTGATAGCTGACGATGTTCATATTATGAGGATTGGCCCGCAAAATCAGCCGAGCCGTATCAATTGCTCTTCCCGAGTCACTGGAAAAGGCAGCGTTAAAGTTAACCCCTTTAAGCCGTTCACCAGCATTTTTAGCATCTCGAATCCCTTTTTCAGTAAGCGGTGAATCAATCCATCCCTGAACCTTATTATATAAATTCATATAAGTCTGCCCATGGCGGACAAGATATGCTGTGACTTTTTTCACGAGAATCAGCCTCATTTCGTATTTTATCAAAACTGTGTACGATTTAAGTATAACGAATCACCAGAAAAGAATCATCAAAAAGCCATCATTTTTCGCTAATCAATAATGATCATGCCAACTATTTAATTAACTAGTAAAGCATAATTACATGATTATATTGATTTTTATTGTTATACTATTAATAAATAGTTAACTGTTTTCGAAAAATAAGCACTTTGCTTAAATATCTACAGTTACAACGATGAAAGGAGCCACTGATGTGACTTATTTACTAAAATTTTCACCGTGGCAGCAAGCACTTTTGGCCACCCTTTTTACCTGGGGTGTCACTGCACTGGGCGCCACGTTTGTTTTCGGCTTTAAAACCATTCGTGACAGCGCGTTGGCAATCATGTATGGCTTTGCGGCTGGCGTCATGATTGCAGCCTCGTTTTGGTCGCTGCTGGATCCAGCCATTGAGTTGGCCAGAGAATTGGACAAAGTGCCATGGTTAGTCGTTTCAAGTGGCTTTATCCTCGGTGGCCTTCTCCTATACTTGGCCGACAAAGCGATCCCACTACTTCAGATTAACCAGCAAGCAAAGCACCAACCATCTCGCAAAGTCAAACAGACCATTCTCTTGGTTTTTTCAATTACTCTGCATAACATCCCGGAAGGTTTGGCCGTCGGCGTGGCTTTTGGTGCCATTCAGGCAGCCAGCGGCACCCAGCACCTCAACATGCTTCTGGCGGCCGTCACCGTGGCGATTGGCATTGGTTTGCAAAACTTTCCCGAAGGCGCCGCGGTGGCCATTCCATTGCGTCAAAACGGGATGAGTCGGACTAAGGCTTTTTTCTATGGTCAAGCAAGTGGGATGGTCGAACCCGTCGCCGGGATCCTTGGTGCTTTGCTGGTCACCTACGTTAATCAGATTCTGCCATACGCCTTGGCATTCGCGGCCGGTGCCATGATCTATGTCGCTTGCAAGGAATTGATCCCAGAAGCCCACGCCCGAACCAAAGCAGAATCCCACTGGGCAATCTTAGGAATTATGGCTGGCTTTACGCTAATGATGGTTTTGGACGTTGCACTGGGATAACCCTAATTTTCAATTTAAATGAAAAAGTATCATTGCTTTATTTTCAGTTATGATCGGCTTAGAATGCCTTTGAAATCCACAAGGAGGTGTTTCAAATGTTAATGACTAACCATTCATCCAAGCCGTTGGAAGTCGTGTATGACATTGCGATGGTGCTGGCCATCCTTTTTGGCATCACATTTGCCCTGTTTTTGATCACATCAGTTATTTGCTTGCTATTATTATTTATCCCAGCTGTCCATTCATTTGTGAATCAAACATTGAATGGTGCCGGCATCTCTAATCCCGTCATCTGGGAAATTCTTTTGTTCTGGCTATACGTTGTGATTTTGCTTGGCATGCGGTTTCTAATGATCTTCGGCCTATTTAAACTATCAGGAAATCTACGATCAAAGGCCATCTTCAGTCAGGAAAATTGGGCTGATTTTAAACTCATTCTGGTTTCTTACAGCATCTATGCCATCGTTCAATATATTGGATCAGTCATGAATCAAATTTTTCACTTTACTAACGGTGGTACGGCCAATAGCCCAACCATTCCAATCCTTATATGGCTAATCCTTTACACGGTCTATCTAATTTTCAAGTCTAACCAAGAACCCACTGAGCCTTCAGCTTAGTTACAAGTTACAAGTTACAGGTAACAAGTAACAAGTCATTCAAAAAATTGAGCTACGATTTCCCAAGGCAAGGAAACCGTAGCTCAATTTAGGACAGCTCCTTCAAATCCACTGCGTCTAAGGGATCATTCTGAAAAATTCAGGATTTCCCAGAATGACGCCTTAGTCTTCGTAGATTAACCGCTTGAATCCTCTCACTGTTCTTAGGACAGCTCCTCCCAGCAAACTCCTACATGTAAGGGATCAATTGGCAAAATCCAAAACAGGATTTTCCCAATTGACGCCTTACACTCCGGAGTCTAACCGCTGGGATCCGCTCACTGTTTTTTTAATGATGTGGATATTGATGACCAATCTCGTAAACCATTTCAGGTTCTTGACTGAGCCGAGTGTTTCGATTCAAGTCATCTACTTGTTTCATTTCGTCAGCACTTAGTTCAAAATCATAAATATCGGCGTTTTGCTTAATTCGCTGTGGATGAACCGACTTGGGGATAAAGGCGTCACCGCGCTGCAAATGCCAACGCAAAATGACCTGAGCAGCCGATTTACCGTGGGCCTTGGCTAATTTCACCAGTACCGGATCATCGAAGGCCTTGCCGCGTCCCAGTGGTGCCCAAGCCTGAGTGACAATTTGATTTTCCCGATTAAAATCAATCATCGCTGGCTGGGCTAAGTAAGGATGAACTTCCAGTTGATTAACCACCGGCATTTCATTGGCTTTGGTTGCTAAGTATTGAAGGTGCAGCATGCCATAATTACTCGTGCCAATCGACTTTACCAATCCCTGTTCCTTCAATTTTTCAAAGGCCCGCCAAGTTTCAAAAAAGTGGGTATGAATCGGCCAGTGAACCAGCAGCAAATCAACATAATCCAATTGCAGCTTTTTTAATGACGTCTCAAACGAGGCCATGACCTGATCATAGCCCTGATTTTCTTCAGCAATTTTAGTGGTAATAAACACGTCATCCCGGTTAACGTTTAATTCCTTGATCGCCTTACCAACTGCCGCTTCATTTCCATACATTTGAGCGGTATCAAATAACCGATAGCCATCATCATAAGCTGACTTCACCGACTGAATCAGTTGGGCTTCATCGGTCATTTTATAAACGCCCAACCCCTGAATCGGCATTTGATTACCATCAGCCAACTTCACTCTCGAATCAATTCTCTTTGTTGTCATCAAATTCCTCCGTTTTACTTTAATTTTTTAATCACTCTGGCGGGATTACCACCAATTAACACGTTATCACCAAACGACTTGGTGACAACCGCGCCGGCGGCAATGATCACATTATTGCCAAGCGTGACATTGGGGGTGATCACGACACTGCCACCCGCCCATAGGTTATCACCAATCGTAACACTGCCTGGGTATTCAACGCCCCGATTACGCTCGCCAACATCAAAAGCGTGGTCAACCGTGTAAATCTGGCAATTTGGCCCCAGTAGACAATTATCGCCAATTGTAATTGAGCCGACATCAATAAATGTACAGCCGTAATTGGCAAAGAAATTATCGCCCACCGTAATACTGTATCCATAATCACATTGAAAAGGGGCCATCACATTAAAGTTTTTACCAGTCCTTTTAAAGACGTTGCTCAAAATTTTCATGGCCTCATCCGGCGTTTCCTTGGATAGCTCATTAAATTCATTGATCCGTTTTCGGGTTTTCCAACGATCCGCTGATAGTTCTTTATCAACGTTAACATATTTCATTCCCGCCAACATTTTTTGCTTTTCGGTCATTGCCATTTAATCAATTCCTCCATCTCGATTCAAATTACCATGGTCTTATTATACCAAACTGATCTTTCTATATTTAGCGCAAGTTTGTCAGGCGAACCTGCATGGCCACTTGCTATGTATAAAACGAGGTTGTGACCCCAAAGGGCGGCAACCTCGTTTTAAAAATTGTTTCAAGTTTTAATTAACGTAACCTGATTATCGCAGATTATTTAATGTCATCAAAAGGAAGATTGAACATCGTTGCAAGATCTGCAATTTGTTGTTCGTTAGCAGCGAATGTCAACACTGTGTGGTGTCCGCCACCATCGTGAATCCATTGAGTAGCGCCGGCCTTCAAACCAACTTTTGGTGTCCACATCTGTTTTGCAACTGGTAGATGTGGCGTTGGCTTTGGTGCCTTGTGGCCTTCAACGGCGTAACCAATCATTCGATATTCGTTACCAAAGTCTGAGATTGTGACATCAAAGGCGTCACCCTCACGACCTGTAAATACCAAACGAGCAGGATCTGCTTTACCACCAATATCCAATGGGTGAACTTCAACACGTGGCTTGTCACTGGCAATACCAGGGTCAACTTCAAGCATGTGTGATCCAAGGATGGCTTCCTTACCCTTTTGTAATTCAAGGGTGTAGTCTTCCATGAAGGCAGTGGCTTGATTATGAGTCAAGATCTTCAGTAAACGATCAAGAGCAGCTGTCTTCCAGTCACCTTCAGCACCGAAACCATAACCTTCATCCATCAGCAATTGAGCTGCTAAACCAGGTAATTGTTCCAAACCATAAAGGTCTTCGAAGTTGGTTGTGAAGGCTGTGTAGTTGTTCTTGTCCAAGAAGTTCTTGATACCGAAGTATTCACGGATTTGATAACGAACTGAGTGTTCGTACTTGTCCTTGTCGTTATCGCCTTGAACAAATTCGTACTTGTCTTGTAATTCTTTGTATTTAGCATCAATGTCGCTTTCAGGAACGGCGTTAACAGCTTGTACCAAGTCACCTAGGGCGTAGTAGTCAACTGTCCAGCCAAATTGAATTTGAGCTTCAACCTTGTCACCTTCAGTAACAGCAACGTTTCTCATGTTGTCACCAAAACGGGCAACCTTGATCTTGAAGCTTTCGTTGTAGGCAACGGCAACGTCTTCCCAGTCAGCAATTTCTTGTTGAACTTCTTCATCGCCCCACCAGCCGTAAACAATCTTGTTGTGCTTACGAAGACGGGCATTGATGAAGCCGTATTCACGATCACCATGGGCACTTTGGTTAAGGTTCATATAATCAAAGTCAATGGTGTCATATGGAATGTGGTTCAAATATTGGGTAGCTAAATGAAGCAATGGCTTCTGAAGTAATTTAGTCCCTCTAATCCAGTTCTTAGCAGGTGAAAATGTGTGCATCCAAGTGATCACGCCGGCTACGTTATCGTTGTAGTTGGCATCCTTCATCAATTGAGTGATGCTGTCGGCAGTTGTGGCAACCAGCTTGAACTTAATTGGATAAGGCAGCTTGTTAGTTGCGTTTAACTTGTCAACGATATCACGGGCATCTTTTTCAACTGACTTAAGTTGTTCTTCACCATACAGATGCTGACTACCGGTAACAAACCAAAATTCATAATCAGGAACTTGTAACATAGTATTTTCTCTCCTCTTTTGATTAAAATAATGAAACATTTTTATTAATATTCAGGCGCAAAGACCCAAACATTGATAACTTATTTAATAGCTGAAGTATCGGATTCCTTGATTCCAGCACGTTTGTGAAGGTCAAGTTCGATCTCTTCAAGCGACTTACCACGAGTTTCAACGAATTTAGTGTGAACAACCCAAATGGCGATCCCGCAAATCACTGCGTAGAACAGAAAGGCGTTGTCCAAGCCCCAGGCACTGAGCATCATTGGGAAAGTTAATGAAACCACCATATCAGCTAACCAGTTGGTTGCTGAGCAAAGTGAGGTCCCCAACCCACGAATGTTTAGTGGGAAGACTTCACCAATCAGAACCCAGGTAATTGGTGCCCAAGTTGTGGCATAAAAGGCAATATAGACGGTCAAGGCAATCGCACTCACAATGGCGGCTGCGTGTGACCCGTTATCAAACTTCAAAATGGTGTACATGACAACAAGTGACAAGCCCATGCCACTGGCACCGAAAATTAACATCTTTTTACGATCGACTTTATCCATTAACAACATGGCCACGACCGTCACAGCAACGTTAACAATCCCGATTCCAATGTGGGCAAGCAGTGCGGCAATGACACCCCAACCAACGTCGGTAAAAATCGTTGGTGCGTAGAAAATAACACTGTTGGAACCAATGACCTGCTGGAAGACAGCGGCACCAAGTCCGGTAATCAAAGCTGGTCGAACAGCTTTACCGAACAATTCCTTCCAGCCGCCGGTCTTTTGCTGAGCCGTTTCCTGAATTTCAGTTAAAGCAACGTCAACCGCTTTCTTATCACCCTTGTTGGTGTTCATCAAAACATCACGGGCATCGTCAAGCTTCCCTGTTTTAACCAAGAATCGGGGACTTTCCGGCAGGAACAAAGCACCAAAGAACAGAATGGCAGCTGGTAATGCGGCAAATCCCAACATCCAACGCCAACCAGTGTACATGTGGGCAAACGTGTAGTTCAAGATGTAAGCCAGCAAAATTCCAATCATAACCATTAATTGGAACATGGTTGCAACCGCACCGTGCACTCGTTTAGGTGCCAACTCATGCAGATAAGCCGGAATCAATGCGGACGTAATTCCAACACCAATTCCCAAGATAATCCGAGTAAATAGCAATACCCAGAAGTCTGGTGCAAATCCTGAAGTTAACGCACCAATGAAGAAGATCACGGCGGCCCAAATCAGTAATCTACGACGGCCATACGTATCCAAGAATTTACTGGTGGCCAACGCACCAATGATCGCACCAATTAAAACTGAGCTAACAACCCAGCCTTGTTGCCATGGCCCTAAATTCAGCTGCTTTTGGATAAAGAGGATCGCACCGGAAACCGATGCAATATCATATCCAAATAGCAAGCCTCCTAAAGCACCAAACGTATAAATAAATCCGTTTGAAACTTTTTTCAAAACGAACACCCCATTCGACTTTTCTATTAAAAATTTAAAACAATTGCAAAAACTTTGTGCGCACATGTAAACGGTTTCTGACATCGCTTACAAGAGAAGTATAAAATATTTATCCGCATAAATCAATACATATTTTATTTATTAGCACAAAAATTTTAAGTAAAAAAGTCGAAAGGCTTTGAACGCTAAGGCATCACCACCTTTCGTGAGTTAAAAATATTAGACGGTCTTGGTTGCATCAATGGCTTTGGTTGAATCCCGAATGACCAAATCCGCATCAAAGACTTTCGATTGCCGGTCTTTTTTATTAATCATATCAATCAGCATTTCCGCCGCTGTTTCACCTAACCGCCGTTTCGGATGAATCATCGTGGTAATTCCCGGGTTGATATATTTTGAAATCTCATAATCATCAAACCCGGCTACCGAAATATCATTGGGAATATCGAAGCCTTCCTTACCCAACATGCCAATTACTTCCATGGCCAATTGATCGTTGTAGCAAACAATGGCCGTTGGGCGGGCACTGTCCGGCACCTCAACGCGATTTTTAATCTTCCGCAGCACATCGTTGATATCATCAGCGGAGCGATACATCATGATATCACCGGATGACGCCACGTTGGGATGTGTCTGGTACGATCGAATAAAGCCATTCATCCGGTTGACTCCCTGCATATCGTCAACTTGAAAAACTCCCAAGACCCGTTCATGACCATGATCCAACAGATAATCCATCAATTTCTTTTCGCTGGCCGTGTCTGCAACCTCCACATACGGAAAATCCAACTCCGGATAGTGGGCGTTAATGAAAACGGCTGGTTTGCCGGATTGAATAATCATCTGGTAAATATCCAAATTGGGATTTTCCAAAGTACTGCGGGTTGGTTCAATAATAAATCCTAAAACATCGTTATCCAACATATTTAATAAATTATGTCGTTCATTATCATGCTCATCATGCGTATTGCCTAAAAGTAATGAATAGCCGGCGTCTGAAATTACTTGATCGATGCCGCTGATAATATTTGGGAAAATGTAGTCCGCAATGTGGGTTGTGACGACCCCGATGCTTTGATTCGAGCGTTCCGAACGCACTTTGTTATTGATCCAATCATTAACATACATCCCACCTCCTTGAACCCGGTATATATAGCCTTCATGTTCAAGGTCACCAACTGCCCGTCGAATTGTATATCGACTGACAGAATAGATGGCCATTAATTCAGATTCGGTGGGGATTTTTTCGTTAATTTTATACTTGCCGTTAATAATATGGTGTTTAAGATTCTTTTTAACCATGACATATTTGGTTTCCATTTTAATACCCCCCACTCATTTAACGTAATGTCCAAAGTTTCTTAGTTCCATCCTTGGTAATCCTTGTCAAATCAACGTTAATCAAAAAACACTTGCCTTCCCCCAAAAGTTCCGACATAGTGTAAGTACCAACTCAACACAAGGAACAGGCCGCAACCCATTGCGTGGCTTGTCAAGGGCATTTGACGCCCCGCAGTTGGTCGCAGCCTGACGAAAAGTACAAACCTAGGTACAAACTTGGTCACGAGTAAGTTTTCATAGAACTTTGGACATTACCTCATTTAATGATTCAAAATCCTGCTAAATTATCTTTCAGGCATTGATTAACTATCAACTAAATGCCGACTTTTTTGCCTAAATCAATATAAAGACGTTTTAAACTTTGGCCAAACAACCGCTTACGCTTCAGCAGCGAACATTAACACCACCGTTACCGCCAACATTGCCAACGTCCACAGCCCATAGTGGTGATTATGAGCCGGCTTTTCCTTGCGAGCATAGTCGTAACCCCAAAGAAAAATCAGCACAATTAAACTTAAATCAGAAATTCCTGATAAGACATATAGTATATTTTGCATCGTAGCCCTCGCTTACTTGACTTCCCCTTGAAATACTTTTGCTAAACGGTATTCGTTAGTATGTGCAGATCTCCCAAAAGCAGCACCACTCCCAACCCGAAAAATTCAAACCCAGGATTTCCCAGATTGACGTCTTAGCATCCGGTTGCTAACCGCTTTTGTCCGTTCACTAATAAAATATCATATTTCAACGGTAAATAACATAGAATTGTACGGATAAATATGATTTATTGGGTTGCACCTCCGTACAAAAAAATATTATAATACATATAAAAGCGGTTTCAAAGCCTAAATTTATTATTTTTAAGGAGTGCTTCACAATTATGCAAGCAAAAAAAGAATTATTCGACAACTATAATGATCAAGATATTCAAAAATTTACGTTAACTAACGACAATGGCGTTTCAATTTCAGTGATTACTCTCGGGGCCACTTGGCAAGCCTTTGATTTTCCTGACAAAAACGGTCACTCCGCCAATGTGCTATTAAGTCAGGCCACCAGTAAACAAATCATGGCCAACCAATACTTCTGCCAGGCAATTGGTCGAACAGCCGGCCGAATTACCAATGGGACCTTTTCAATTAACGGCAAAGAATACCACGTCGACCAAAACGAAGGCACCACGACCCTTCACGGTGGCCCCCACGGCTTTAACACCCAAATTTGGAACGGTTCAATTGATGACAATCAAATCGTTATGGAAAAACACATTGCTTCAGCTGATGACTCCTTCCCCGGCAATTTAGACGTCAAAATTACCTGGACGTTGAATGACGACAATACGGCGACCGTCACCTATACCGCTAAAAGTGATGCCGACACCCTGTTTAACCCAACTCAGCACGCCTACTTTAACTTGGGTGATACCGACAACGTCTACGATCAATCGCTGACCATCGACGCGGATAAATACTTGGAACTGAATTCGGATAAAACCCCATCCGGTAAAATGGTCAACGTGGCTGGCTCCGCCTACGATTTTCGGAATGGTCAAAATATTAAGAGCGGCATTGATGACATGAAAGCCAGCGTCGGCCATACTTACGATGAAGTCTATGTGATTAATGATCACCCAGCTGACCAGCCAATTGCCACTCTGGCAGACCCGACTTCGGGAAGAAAAGTCCACATCTTCTCTAACCGAAACGCCTTGGTGGTCTTTACCCCAGATGATTTAAACGGCGTCACCTTCGAACGTGGTGCCGGTGTTCCCCACATGGGCATTGCTTTGGAAGCTCAGAATCTACCTGACACGCCAAATCATGAAGGCTTCGGCAGCGTCCTGTTGCCGGCTGGTGAAGAAAAGCGTTATTCGATCAGTTACCAAGCTGAATTCTAAATTGACTGATTTTTAAAATAGCTAAGTGAAAAAGTCGGAGTCTTTCGGCTTTTTTGTCGTTCATTAAAATGGAAACGTTCAACCACTCTCTCAAAAGCAAAATTAATCCAAAATCACAAAGTTTAAGTTTCTGATTTTGATTGAATTGGTTAACTAGAATCCCCGTTTTATCAACGTTTTCAAGTAAGTTAATGCCTGCCTCCTGTTAGTAATCAGTCAAACTTGTGAAATCGGTTTCACCTCTATATAATGGGTGTGCTGAATAAATATTTTAAAGGGGTTTATTTATGATGAAAAAGGTTAAATTTCGTTGGTTGGGACTATTAGGAATCTTAGGAGCCGTTATGATTCTGTTAACCGGCTGTGGCCAAAAGAATGCCTCGTCAAAGGGGCCGTTGATCTGTGCCACGTCCGGAACGCTGTATCCAACATCATTTCACGATGAAAAAAGCAACAAGTTAACCGGCTATGATGTTGAGATTGTCCGGGCGGTTGCCAAAAAGCTGCACCGGAAAGTGACCTTTAAAGAAATGAATGTCGATGCCCAGTTAACGGCGGTTAAAACCGGGAAGGCCGACATAGCTGCTAACGACTTTACTGTTTCACCGGCTCGCCAAAAGGAATTTACTTTATCGACGCCTTATAAGCACTCATTTAACAGTATTGTTGTCCGCCGAAAGGATAATTCCGGCATTCATTCCTGGGCCGATATTAAGGGTAAACGGGCTGCCGGTGAGGCCGGTACCAGCTATCAACGACTCGCCAAACAGCTGGGCGCCAAACCCGTTAACTATGATAATGTCTCCAATGACATCTATCTGAAGGACGTTAAAAAGGGCAAAACCGATTTGATTATGAACGACTATTACCTGCAAAAATTGGCCTTAGCCGCTGTGCCTCACAACGGGTTGAAGATTTTAAATAATATGTACTTTACAACCAATGAAGATGGCAAAGGTACCGGCATTTTAATGAAGAAGGGCAATACCAAACTACAGAAGCAGGTTGACCGGGCCCTTCGCCAACTGAAGAAGAATGGCACTTTAAAGAAACTCTCCGAGAAGTATTATCACGCTGACGTTTCCAAACAGCCTAAAGTTCACATCTCCAAACGCTTTACCATCAAGTAGGTGACTGACAACCATGCTCAAAAGTTTTTCAATTCCAAACTTTTTTAACGCCCCACTTGCGGTTCACTCGATTCCAAAAATTTTAGCGGGCTTTCCCATGTCGCTTTATTTAACGGTTGTCAGCTTTGTGGGTGCTCTCATTTTGGGACTGTTCTTGACACTGGCCCAACTCAGTCCGGTTAAGCTCATTCATTGGCCGGCCAGAGCGTTTATTTCCTTTATGCGGGGCGTGCCGATGCTGGTCTTACTATTTATCATCTACTTTGGCTTCGGTGCGGATGCACTGCCAGCGGCCGTAATCGCGTTTACCATTAATTGCAGCGCCTTTGTTTCCGAAGTTTTTCGGGCATCTTTTAGCGCTGTTGATCGCGGTCAATGGGAAGCTGCCTATTCCTTAGGCTTACCCTACCACATCGTGATCGCCAAGGTGATCTTTCCCCAGGCGTTTAGAATTGCCATCCCGGCACTCGGCAACATTTTACTGGATCTGTTCAAAAGCACGTCATTGGCGGCCATGATTACCGTTAGTGAAATGTTCATGGATGCCAAGATCGTCGCCGGTGCCTATCAGGACTACATGAGCATCTATATTGTCATGGCAGTCATCTACTGGTTTTTCTGCTGGCTGATGACGATTGGCCAAACCCAGCTTGAGCGGGCTTTGGCGTAATGCTGATTATTCATGAATCTTATTTCGGAGATCGGTTGATAACTCCTATAAAGGGGCTTTATCAACCGATCTTTTTTGTGGTAATTTTTCAGTGAGTCACGTCGACACTTTTAAAAACCAACTTCCCTTTGACTTCAGTATGCTAAAATAAAATCGTTTAGCTTGTCGGTTGCCTTGCACTCAAGCTTGACCCGATCGCAATTTCTCGGCAACCAATCACTAAAAAAATAACGATTCAATCAAAACAGAAATGGGGAATTAACATGTGTACCAGTGTCACTTTTCTATCCGAAACCGGAGATAATTTTCTGGCTCGGACAATGGACTTTGCATTTGAATTGGACGGCCGACCGGTGGTTATCCCACGTCACCAACACTTTAACAGCAGTGCCAGTACAGCCGGATACGATACTAAACTGGCCTTTGTCGGGGCCGGCCGCAACCTGAACGGCTATGTATTGGTCGATGGTGTCAATGAACGCGGCTTAAGTGGCGCCGCTCTTTATTTCAGTGGTGAAGCGAGCTATTCAGACCAGATCAAGGACGATCACACCAATTTGGCCTCTTATGAAGTCCTCAACTGGCTTTTGGGCAACGCGGAAAGCTGTAATCATGCGGCAGAGTTGATTCAAAAGCTGAACGTAGTCAACGCACCAATCAAATTAATGGGAAAAGTTATTCCGTTGCACTGGATCCTTTCAGACCGTTACGGTGATTGTCGGGTCTTGGAAATCCGGGCCGATGGGGTCCATTTCCTTAAAAATCCAGTGGGCGTGATGACCAATTCACCGGAGTTCGAATGGCATCTCAAGAATTTAAACAATTTCACAGAACTTCAGCCTAATCCCCACCCGGATCGGGACTACAACGGCTACCGGATTACTGCCTTTGGTCCCGGTAGTGGTGCTTTGGGGATGCCCGGTGACTATACGTCGGTTTCTCGATTCGTACGGACTGCTTTCATGCGTCAATATACAACCAGCGCTCCAAGCAAAGCCGCCGTCAATGTTCTCAGCCATATTCTTAACTCGGTTGAAATTCCCAAGGGTGTCAAGCTCAAAGAAAATGGTGGCGCCGACTACACCCAGTATCGCGGTTATATGGATTCCAGTCATCTGACTTACTATATGCAGCCCTACGATAATCAAACGATTGCTAAAGTCACCTTAACCGAGGAATTGATGACCAACCAACAACCGGTAGAATTCCCACTAGCCCATGAACAAACGTATGACTCACTCAATTAAATTTTCTGGAGGCGTCACTTTCAATGCAATCCACTCACGATTTTAGCGTTCAGGCTGAAAACTACACCATTTCAGCGGCACTCTTTACAATTGGCCCCGATATTTTAATCATTATTACCGGTGGCGATCACCCCCACATTGGCGATGTCACCACCAAGTCACCAACCACGGATCTGCAAACGATTCAATATCCCAGCCACGACGGCCGCTTTCACAAAGATTATTTTTTATCAGAGCGCTTAGCGCCGCAAATTAAGCCCATGCTTAAGGGTAATTTGACCATTTTGGCCGGTGTCCATGTCGATCACATTACCCAAGCCCAACTCAATGCCTCATTCGACATGATCGACCAATTAGCTGCTCAAATAAACAACTGGCTAGCCAATCATCCAGTAACAATTTCCAAACCAAAATACTATCATCACGATGAACAACCAAAATAGTGACTGAATTTGCCAATCCATCTAAAACGAACGCTTCGGCATCAACACCCGGGACGTTCTTTTTTGTGTTTAATCACTTAGTCGTTTTTCGAATAACGGTCCAGTCATTTTCGAATAAATAGCGCTTTTAATCAATCGTATAATAAGCCTAACAATCAAATTAGGAGATGACAGGCATGGCAAACCAACCATGGGATTTAAGACGGGTGTTGTCAGAATTAAAAGACGACCCCAAACAATATCACGAGACCAACGTTGAAGTTGATCCAGAAGCCGAAATTTCGGGTGTCTATCGGTATATCGGGGCTGGTGGCACTGTGAAACGACCAACTCAAGCGGGTCCGGCAATGATGTTCAATACCATCAAAGGCTTTCCGGATACCCGGGTCTTGATTGGCTTAATGGCCAGCCGGAAGCGGGTTGGCAAAATCTTTCACCACGACTATCGAACATTGGGACAATTTTTAAATAAATCGGTCTCCAATCCAATTTGGCCGGAAACAGTTAACGAATCCCAGGCGCCGGCCCACGAAGTCGTTCACAAAGCAACCGAGCCCGGGTTTGATATTCGTAAATTAGTTGCCGCACCAACCAACACACCGGAAGATGCTGGGCCTTACATTACTGTTGGTGTCGTGCTTGGTTCCAGTATGGATAAATCAAAAAGCGACGTGACGATTCATCGAATGGTCCTTGAAGATAAAGACAAACTGGGAATTTACATTATGCCTGGTGGTCGCCACATCGGCGCATTCGCTGAAGAATATGAAAAAGCTAATCAGCCAATGCCAGTGACCATTAGCATCGGCCTGGATCCGGCCATCACAATTGGTGCAACCTTTGAGCCACCAACCACGCCAATCGGTTATAACGAGCTCGGAGTGGCCGGCAGCATTCGCCAACAGCCGGTTCAACTCGTTGATGGCTTAACCGTTGATGAAAAAGCGATTGCCCGGGCGGAATATACGCTGGAGGGCTACATTATGCCAAATGAACGGATTCAAGAGGATATCAATACCCACACCGGCAAAGCCATGCCGGAATTCCCCGGATATGACGGCGATGCCAATCCAGCACTCCAAGTGATCAAAGTCACGGCCGTCACTCATCGGCGTGATCATCCAATTATGCAAAGCGTGATTGGTCCGAGTGAAGAACACGTTTCCATGGCCGGCATCCCGACCGAAGCCAGCATCCTGCAACTGGTTAACCGCGCCATCCCCGGCAAAGTGACTAATGTTTATAATCCGCCGGCTGGTGGGGGTAAATTAATGACCATTATGCAAATTCACAAGGAGAACGCGGCTGACGAAGGCATTCAACGCCAAGCCGCACTACTGGCGTTCTCAGCTTTCAAAGAATTGAAAACCGTCTTTTTAGTTGATGAAGATGTTGACATTTTTGATATGAATGATGTTGTGTGGACCATGAATACCCGGTTCCAAGCGGATCAGGATCTAATAGTCCTTTCAGGAATGCGCAACCATCCACTTGACCCTTCCGAGCGGCCGGAATATGACCCCAAGTCTATTCGATTCCAAGGGATGAGTTCCAAATTAGTTATTGATGGTACCGTGCCGTTTGACATGAAGGCTCAATTTGAACGGGCCAAGTTCAAAGAAGTGCCCGATTGGAAAAAGTTTTTAGACTAACTTAGAGGTGTGATTATGAAACAACTGATTATTGGTATTACCGGCGCCTCCGGAACTATTTACGGAATTGATCTGCTTAAAAAACTAAGTCAAATTACCGAAGTCGAAACACACTTAATTATGAGTTCATGGGCTAAAAAGAATCTCGAATTGGAAACCGATCTCACAATGGCTGACGTGAAGAAGCTCGCTAATCACGTTTATTCGGCTAATGATCAAGGTGCCAAAATTGCCAGCGGTTCTTTTTTGAGCGACGGGATGGTCATTGTCCCGGCCAGTATGAAGACCGTTGCCAGCGTGGCATATGGTTTGGCTGACAATTTGATTGCCCGAGCCGCCGACGTCACCATTAAAGAACAGCGTAAACTGGTCATCGTTCCGCGGGAAACCCCGTTAAGCGTGATTCATCTAGAAAATCTCACCCGATTGGCCAAACTGGGTGCACAAATTATTCCCCCGATTCCCGCTTTCTATCATCATCCCCAAACGATCCAAGATTTAATCGATCATCAAACTATGAAGGTTCTCGATGCCTTCAACATTTCAAACGACATTAGTTCTCGTTGGGAAGGCGATTAACAATTTAAAGACGCATCAAGATAACGGTTGGTTTCTAAAAGCCTCGGTTAAGCGATGCAGCACACTCAGTAACAACTGATTGCCATGACGCCGGGGGTAAACAAACTGAAGATCACTATAAACGGGTGGCGTCAACGACTTCATCCTCAATTTATCAGTCATAAAGGGCCCAACCGATTTTTGAAACAAAAAGGTGACACTGGCTGAATGTTGTAACATGCCGATCAAAGTCTCAATATGAGTACTTTGAAAATAAATCTCAGGTTTAAGTTCACCCTGTTTAAACCAGTTCATCATTAATTCGTAAACGCCTGATCCTTTAGGTAGCGTCATCACCTGCCCATGGCGCAAATCAATGGGTGAGACGTTGGATTGTGTCGCCAAGGGATGATTGACAACCATGACCACTTTTAATTCATCCGTGATCAAGCCAACTTTTTGATAATAAAGATCAGAAACTGCCTGTGCCTGAACATCCCGTAAAATCACTGCGTCAACCTGTCTTGCTTTTAATTGGTTAAGAATGACTTCACCTTCGTTTTCCAAAAGTGAAATTTGAACGTGGGGATGCTGATTATTATACTCGGCGATGATTGAGGCAATTCGATACTGTCCCGCAATCGGCACGGTGCCAATCTTTAAAGTGGGCTTTTCCGCCGTGCGATTCTCAGCCAACGCTTGAAGAGCCGCTTCATAACTCTTAACAATGGTTTGAGCAGACTGAAGGAATTGCTTACCATCAGCTGTAATTTCCAAGTGTCGTTTATTGGTTGTATTAATGAGTTGACTGTTTAATTCTTCGGCCATTTTTCGCAAACGCTTAGAAATTTCTGACTGCGATAAGTTGACCTGTCGTGCTGCTTTAGAGATGCTTTTTAACTGACAGACCAAAATAAACGCTTCGAGATCATCAATTGTCATCTCAGAGATGCCCCCCCTTTCAACTAGTGTAACGTATCTTTGAAAAGCTAAATTATTGTGATAATCGTCGTTTCTTGATATGCTGGGGAAAAAGTTAAAGGAATGATCATCGATGCGCCCCATTAAATATCAGATTACCCTGACCGATGC
>NZ_LS422981.1:51436-143014 GCF_900411375.1 Lentilactobacillus raoultii
GAAAAAAGCGATTCATTGGCAGTTCACAACCGCGGATGCCCGCATTAAATTGCGCTCCTTGTATCCCGATATTACGCTCGTAACTGATTAGTAAATTTTTAAGTATATCAAAGATACGTTACACTAGTCGGTTTAATATATTCAGCCAATTCGGAACTACTTAATTGATTAAGCCGGCTCACTCCTTTCGATAGTCCAGTGGCTCGCCAACGATGCTTGAAGCCAAGCAGTTTAATTCCCGATAAAGCATCGATTGCTTTTTAATACCGGCTTGTCTAAACTGTTTACGCCACCAAGCCGCCATTAACTTATTAACGCGTCGACAAGCATGTTGTCCTTGATCAGTTAGCGTGACCCAGGTGTTGCGGCGATCGTTTTGATCCGTTTCCCGTTGAATATAGCCATTCTTTTCAAGTGTCGCAAACTCACGACTCACCAATCCTTTGTTAATTGATAATTGATTGGCGACCATTTGCGCAGTTACTTTTTGATAATCCCGGATAAATAACAATAAATTAGCATTTGAAGCGGTCAAGCCTTTTAAATCCAACTGATGATTCAAGGCCGTAATTGATGATCTTTGAATAATACTGATATAGCGGCCAATCTGATTTGTTTCAACGTCATTCAATGATTTTCCCTTCTTTCCCTCATTGAATATTATAGATGAAAATAGTTGACAAATAAACTAATTGTTGTAACCTGGAAATTAGTTTATTTGTCAACCATTTAAAGGAGCGTTTGAAATGACTCAAAAACAACGATTATTTTTTACTGCGGAAATGTGTTTGGGGATGGGCTCGATTATGAGTTTCTTAGGAAATGTAATGGCCACCGGTTTTCAGATGACCACCCTGAGTAATTTCTTAATTTGGTGGGTGCCAACCATCTTCGTCGCCTTTGCCTACAATTTATTAGTAGCTTCCAAAGTAACCAATCTTCTCATCAAGCACGCTACCCAATCCATGATTTCCCAGGTTAAAATTCAGCGCCGAACCGTGTTGATTCGCAGTTGGACGATGATTATCATCATGTGTCTCAGTATGAGCAGTTTTGGCCTGTTAATCAGTCAAACGCTCTTAGTCATGCCGATCGATGCTTTGATTTGGATCTGGGGCCGTTCACTGATTCTAGCCTTGATGGTTCGAGCAGTAATTGTCAGGCCGCTAGCAAAAAAGGGATTGGCATTGTTAACTATGAACTGAATCCTTATCTATATAATTTATAACGCCTACAAATTTGACTATAATATACTCATGGTATGAGTCCATTATAGCCAACGGAGGTAATAGGTATGCCAACTAAAATGAACGATAAAAAAAGAATTCAAGTTGTTGTAGATAAAAAGTTAAGTGACAACGTTAATGGGATCCTTTCAGATCTCGGATTAAACCAATCCATTGTTATTAACGCTTTGTATCGTCGAATCCAAGCTGAAGGAAAAATCCCATTTGATTTTGCATTAACCGATGAGGAACGTGCTAGTCATCATTTATTAAACACTATTAAATCATCAGGTATTCCAGTTATTAAAGATCGGAAGAAAGCAGAAAAATTTTTATTTAATGATGAAGATGATGAAAAATAACACCATCGCGATTGCCTTTATTAAATTTGAAAATAAAAAGGACAGGGTAAAAAGCGTCCCGTTCTTATCTTTAAACAAGGTGAAAATCAATATCGACTATTCAAAATTACGACCAAATTTTTAAATAAATCTGTTCATATTAGAAAATATTACTATCAAATCCAACAATGGAAAGAAGCTGGACTCAATCAACCATCATGGATTGATACGAGTCGTTTGGTAGAATTCCATAAAAATTGGCATCTTCGAGAAGTGGGGAACCTTCAACAAATCGATATTCAAGGTCTAGATAATTTCTTAGAAAATATCCAAAGAAATTATCGCGAAAATCATTAAATTGAATTTACCAAATAATCATAAAAATCGTTGCTCGAGCTTATATTCAGTAAAAGTCTCACAACTATTGAAATCAGCCTATGTGTCACATTAATTTTAAGACACAAGGAAATATCAATATTTGTGGGACTTTTGTTGACTACATTTAGTTTCTACATATTTTTTCACAGCAACTGATACTTAACTAAAGATGTCACTACCTAATCGCCTTCTGATCCGTCTCCGGCCCAAACAGGCCAATAATAATTGCCGCAATAATCGCCAAACCGGCAATTGCGTAGTAAATGTATGAAGCGGAAAATTGCGTCATCATAAAGGCAACGGCTGTTGGCATTAACACATTCAGCAATTTTGATGTTCCATTGGCAATCCCGGCGCCTCGGAAACGATGTGAGGTTTCGAAAAGCTCGTTGGTGTAGATACTAACAACGGAAGCAACCAAAATGTAGAGGGTAATCGTCAGTAGGAACCCATTGATTAAGATGCCGGTGGTACTGCGTTCATAAGCGTAGGCAATCCCCAAAATGGCCGTCGCAATAAAAGCTGACAAAATCAACTTTTTTCGACCGGTCCAATCAATCATTAGTGCGCCAATCGCCGAACCAATTGGAGCACCAATCATCATAATGGCTGAAAAACCAATTGAATCGACAATGTTAATGTCCTGCTTTAGCAATAGCGTCGGTACCCAGGAAGTAAAGGTGTACTGACATAATAATGTGGCACTAACCGCAATGATTGCAATGATTAATCCTCGGATAAATGAGATGTGAACAGCCGGTTCGTCAGCATCCCTTAGTTCATCCTTGTCATAGAGTCCGTTAACCGTCAATTTTTCAATAATTTGATTAGCTTCCGCTGTTCGCCCCTTGGCTAATAGCCAACGAGGTGATTCAGGGAAATGCCGTCTGGCCAGCCACAAGATTAACGCCAAAACGCCCATGGTAACAAACATTGACCGCCAACCAAATTTGGGAATCAAGAACGAGGCAATCAAGAGGGTAATGGGTGCTCCGGTATTTGCCACAATTGCCGTCATCCCTGACCAGTGGCCCCGTCGTTTGATCGGCGCAAACTCATTGACAACTGCATAGCCGGTCACAATCTCAGCACCTAAGCCAACTGCCGCAAAGAATCGTAAACCAATTAAAATCGTCATATTGGGCGCAAAGGCCGATAAAAGGGTGAACGTGCCAAATAATAACAAATTAAAATGATACGATAACTTCCGACCATAAAAATCACCCAGATACCCGGCCAAAATTGACCCGATAAAAAGGCCTAAAAAGCCGCTCGACAGAAAAAGTGAACCTTGGGAAATACTCGCGAATTTATCTTGAATCAGCGTACTGTTAATTGCCCCTGCCATGTACACGTCGGCGGCATCCAAAATCATCCCGGCACCGGCCAACGCAAACACTTTATAGAATAAAGGTGTTTCGCGAGCGTCGTTTAATCGGGTTTCTAAAGCAGTTGATTCATTTTCAAAATATGTGTTATCAGCCATTGGCAATTCATCTCCTATGTGGCCCTCGAAAAACATGTCGCATCAATCTGGCAAGTTAAAATTTTTCGAAAGTCTTCTAAATCCAGTTAACATTGAATTTACCCCATATATTCAGCCCGCATTTTCTCTGCCGAATAGCTGGCATCCTGGGCATTAACTTTGTCCAATCCTACAAACTCATTAAACTTCGGGAAAGTGATCATTCGGTCTTTATAGGCCTTAGTGGTACCATCCCGACGCAGGGTTTCAATCAACGTTTTTTCCGCAAAGGCCTGCGTATAGGTCATGGCATTCGGGTGAACCACGATATTAAAGCCTAAGCGCTCCAAATCTTCCGTCTTGGTGAGCGGCGTTTTGCCATCTTCGATCATGTTGGCCATTAACGGCGTATTTGGAAAGGCCTCATGGATTTTTTCCAATTCAGCAACACTTTGCGGCGCTTCGATAAAAATCAAGTCGGCCCCGGCTGCTCGATAACGCTTGCTGCGGGCAATGGCATCATCCAAACCATAAACGGCCCGGGCATCAGTTCTCGACATAATCAAGAAATCATCGTGTTGACGAGCTGCCTTAGCTGCCCGAAGTTTAGCTTCCAAAACTTCAGTTGGTTCAACCTTTTTGCCATCCATGTGACCACAGCGCTTCGGCCAAACCTGGTCTTCGATAAACATTCCGGCCGCGCCAATGGCTTCATAATTTTCAACCGTTCGTTTGATGTTATCAAGATCACCATAGCCGGTATCGGCATCCGCAAAAACTGGGATGTTAACCGCATTGATAATCTGGCGGCACCGTTCCAAGGATAAGCCAAAATCGGCAATTCCCCGATCTGGCATGGCTAAGGCCGAGGCACTGGTCGCATAGCCGGCTGAAAAAACTGCTTGAGCGCCTTCTGCTTCAGCAATTTTAGCGGCTAAAGCATCCGGTGCCACCATCATCCGGACAATGTGCCCACTCATCACTTCAGTTTTAAATTGATTTCTCATTCGTTTATTTTTCAGCATAGGCTAATCCTCCCTGTTTGATAAAATTAATCGCTTGACTTTGCGCTTTTTTAATAACGGTCGATAAGTAACCTTTGTCCAACCAACCGGTGATCCCATCAATCTGTTCGGTTCCCGGCTGCCAAGTGGCCAATAGTGGCAGTGGCAATTTTGCCTGCGCCAACTGGGTTAGTTGTTCGGGCTCATAATGATCAATTGCGATTGCATCCGCACCGGCTCTGGCCAAATACTGAATTCGTTGCATCAGCCCTTCGATTCCGTATGAATGTAACCCTTCCAGCTTAATCCAAATCTGGGTAGCTGGATTTTCAAGACTATCTTTGGCCGCTCTTAACTTACCGATCAATTCTTCAGGCGTGGTCGTCAGCGGTTTGGCCGTGGTGTGTGCCGGGTAAGTCTGATCATTCAGAAGTAAAATATCGCCGCCTGAGCGTTCAAGTTCTTTTGCCGCATAGTACGTATTTAATGGATTGCCAAATCCTGATTGCAGATCCGCAATTAACAGACCGGTCTTCTTTAAACGCATGTCCCGTAAAAATTTAGCGTATTCCGAAAGCGTCAGCATCCCCTGTGAGTCTTCGGCAATCAAATTACGGCTGGTTAAAGTCCCATCCAATAAGATTGCCGGAAATTTTTCTTGGCTGAGCGCCTTAAATGTATTGCCATCTCCGGAAGCGGGGATGATGGTTTCTGGTCGTTGATCCAAGTATGTGAGTAAATTGTTAGTTGTCATATTGATTCCTCCGTTCAGTTAATCGTTAAGAAGGTGCACAAAAAATGCGCCCTTCGAACTATAGTTGCCTATATTCGAAGGGCGCATTAGATGCACGGTACCACCTTGATTTCACCGATTTTAAATCATTCAAAAATCGATCTTAACGAACACAATTGATCATTGTAGTCGTTGGCCTTGTAATGGTGGCATCCAGTAAACACTCAGTTGATCGCATTTACAGCTCAAAGCCTACTTTCAATCACTTCCCAAGACTTCCTCTCACCAATTGGAAGCTCTCTTAACGAGGGTAGTCATCTACTCCTGCTTTTCATCGCTCTTTTTCTTAACGTTTTCTAATTATTGACTATGATAACTCATTGTTTTCTAATTGTAAACACTTATTTTTTAAACGATCATCTACTGGGGATATTTACAAGAAATAACCGTAGTAGTAATCTGAATTTAAACTTTAGTAAACTTAGATTCAACACTACATAGACATATTAACTGGGGGTAAAATAAATGATTCTGAAATTATGGTCGCTCTTTTCTTACTTTGCTGTGCCATTCGCATTGCTTTGCTGGTGGTACTATCTTTGGACTTCACTGAGACATCATGGACGACTATTACTTGCTTTAAATACGCTTGGTACCATCGTTATATGGATTGGCATTTGGAAAATTCTCGAAGACGTCTCCATTTTGCCAATGTTGGGATTATGGTTAGGCAGCAGTTGGCTGATTCTTAAGTATACAAAGAACAGCCAAGCGACTAATAAATAAACAAAATTAAAAGCAGAACCGACTGCGCACTATGACAGGTTCTGCTGTTAATTCTCAAAAATCAAATTAAGTTTGGCTTTCACACCAATACAGGTGTACAATTAACAGCATGGTTAAAGACAAAGGGTCGCGCCCGGCGTCTTAGCCAAGTGAGTATCGGGTACACTCCACCATCATTCAATCAACTTAACTCACCGGTGATGGGAGGTAGCCGAATTGGAGACTTGGAGAATACGTGACGGACCTCTGGGTAGTCGATTTTATCGGTTTGTGCTACGGCATTTACTTGCTGGCGTGTGCCTACGATAAAATCAAAAATGACTAACCAAATTGGTTAGTCACCTTCCCAGTATCCAACTCACGATTGCGGGCACTGAGAGGCAACTCGGTGCTCGCTTTTCAATATAATAGTAGCATATTCAATTTGGAAATACAATCAAATGAGGGATGAATCATGGCAAAGCAACCCTATACCGAGGCTCGGAAGCGAGCCAACAAAAAATGGGATGAGGCCCATAAAGAACGCACCCGCTACATTTCACGTCGTTCACAGGCACGGGGCTTTATTCGAAATTTTGCGACTGCTGAAGACTTACAGGAACTCACCAAGTTAATTAGGAAGCGTCAAGAATTTCTTAAAGATAAATCACAATAGATTAAAGGCTATTTGGAAAAGTAATTTAAGTAAACTTTGAGGTAAAACCTTGTGATAGTTAATTTCGCTGATGATCTTCGACAAACTATAGATTTAAAAAATGCTAACCAACTCTCTCCAGTCTCACAGGAAAAGTTGATTAGCATTTTGGATTTTATTTGATTTCGTTAGCAACGTCCCTGACCATCGCCAACTCTTCATCTGCTGGGATCAGTAGAATTCGAGCTGACGAATCTTTGGTGCTCAAATCGCCGGGAGCCTGTTTTTCGTTTAGCATCCCATCCAACTTAATCCCAAAGATTTCCAGCTTCTTGCAGACCTGCTCACGAACCCATTTATCGTGTTCACCGATACCACCGGAGAAGACAATCGCATCGACACCGCCCAGTTCAGTAATGTAACTGGCTGCGTATTTAACCGTTCGATTAACGAAGATATCCAAGGCCAACTTAGCCCGATCATCATCAGAGCTTTCCAGATCCCGCATATCTGATGATAACCCGGAAATCCCCAGCAATCCTGAACGGTCATTGAACATTTCAATCACCTCATCGGCTGAAGCGCCCATTCGTTTCATGAAGAAGGGTACCAACGCCGGGTCAATGTCACCGGAACGAGTCCCCATGGTTAGCCCATTCATCGGTGTAAAGCCCATCGAAGTATCGACACATTTACCATCCTTTTCAGCCGCTACTGAAGCGCCAGATCCCAAATGCAAAGTAACTAGTTTAGCCGTCTTATAGCCTAGCAGTTCCTGTGCTTTTTGGGTAATATAACCATGATTGATACCGTGTTCCCCATATCGACGAATCGTAAATTTCTTGGTCAATTCATAGGGAATGCCATAAATCGCATTGACTTCCGGCACATCCTTAAAAAAGGCGCTATCAAAGACCGCGTACTGTTCGGTTTCCGGCAAAATTCGGCGAATAATTTTAATATATTCGGCTTCCACTGGATTATGAATCGGTGCAATTTCGCTTAGTTCATTAATCCAATTTAACGCCTTGTCATCAATTTTAGAGACTTTATCAAAAACCGTACTACCGGCAACCACTCGATTTCCTACCGCATCAATGTCGTGAAGATGGTCAATGACACCAAGGTCCTTTAAATTGTTCAGCATAATCGCTGCGGAACGTTCATAGTCAACGTTGTCCTCAACCCGCTTGTACGTTTGACCGTCCCCATACTTGATTTTAATAATGGAGCCCGGCAGGTTGATTCGCTCAACTTGACCATCTGCAAGCACCGTCTCCTTAGGCATTTCAAACAACTTAAACTTTAGAGAAGAACTGCCTGCGTTAACAATTAATACTTTGGACATAACCTTAACCTCCGACATTTATAATTTGGATCTGAATTGGGTTTCTTGACAGTGGCCGCCTGACACGGGGTCTAACCGTTTGAATCCGTTCACTGTTCCTAGGACAACTCCTTCAAGCAACACCGCTCCTGCTAAGAGATCAATCTGAAAAATCCAAAGCCGGGATTTCCCAAATTGACGTCTTACTATCCGGGTGTTAACCGCTTGAATCCGTTCACTATTTGAAACCGCATCCATGCCTACAGTATACTATTTATCTAAAAATTGTGACATGATTAGCTATTGTGAATTTTAAAGAGTCCGTCAACTAAACAAAAAACTCCGCAAATCACATTATCGTCATTTGCGGAGGCATCTTCGAAACTTTTTCAAATTTAGCGACTAATCTTATTGAGATTCAAAACGGAACTTCTCACAATAATTTCCGGATCAACCACTTTTTGTTCAATATCAGCCGGTTGGCCATCTTCCATCAAATCAACCAACTTGGAAACGCCCATTCCAATAATTGTTGAAGTCGGCTTACGAACTGTCGTCAACGGTGGCACCAGGTACTTGGAATAACCCATATCATCAAAACCGATGAATGAAATATCCCGGGGTACCTGGTAACCTAATTCGATGCAGGCATTAATGGCCCCAACCGCCATATCGTCATTTTCACAAATCACACATGTCGGAATATTGCCGCTGGATAGGATTTGGCGCATCAACACGTTGCCGCTTTTTGGGCGATAATCCCCTTGTTTAATCAAGTTGGCATTGACCTCGATCTTATGAGCTTCAATCGCTTGGGTAAAGCCTTTGGTCCGTTGAACAGACGATTTAAAGGCGGCCAGTCCCTTAATCAGGGCAAACTTGCGGTGACCCATGCGAATCGCGTACTCGGTCGCAATTTTACCACCCAATTCATCACCAACCGCATAATTATTGATGTCATCCCGATCAATGACCCGGTTCAAGACAACCAATGGCAAGCCGGTTTTATGAAGATAGTCGATAAACTCGTCATCCGATTTCGATTGACTAATGACGATAATCCCATCAAAATTATTGACCGACACGCTTTGACCATCCATCGCATTGTCGACGCTATTAATTGATAACGAGTAACTTTTTGGCAGCATTCCCTGCGCTTGCTCGATTACATCCGTCAAAAAACTGGCGGAGGTCCCGGTATCCAGGTTTGTAAAGAAAATCCCAATCATATAGGAACGGTTGGTCACCAAACTTTTAGCGTTTAAGTTTGGCACATACCCAATCTGGCGGGCAATTTCCGAAATCTTGTCACGGGTGGCCGGCTTAACCAACGGACTGCCATTTAAGGCTCTGGAGACGGTGGTATGAGAAACGTTGGCCATCTTCGCAATTGTTCGAATTGTCACCGCATTCTCATTTTTATCAATATTTTTCAATCTGCCATCGCTTCCTCTTCATAAACTTTTATTTACAACTAACCATTAATGCCGCTTAACATCAACATTATGAGTTCTACGAGTTCAAAAATCAAGAACAAAAACAACACCCGAAAAGCGATCATCCCTTCCGAGTGTTGTAATATGCAGCTTAATTTGAAAATTAATTAAGTGGCCATAATCTTCCTAATACTACTTCAATCAGTCATTGTCTCGATTAACTTGCGTCATTACCCTAGTCTAAAAAGCCAAAGTAATTTTTCGCATTATTATAGGAAATATCTTGAACAATTTGGCCTAACTTCTCAATATTGTTGGGAACCCGCCCCTGTTCTGCGAGTTTTCCATAGAAGTTGCACAGTACCCGACGGAAATACTCATGACGCGGATAGGATAGGAAGCTTCGCGAATCGGTTAGCATCCCAACAAAGTGTGGTAACAGACTTTCCTGGGCAAAGATTCGCAACTGATTATCCATACCCTCGGCCGTATCGTTGAACCACCAACCGGCACCAAGCTGTAATTTTTGAACCGTACCACCTTGGAAGCAGCCCATCATGGTGGCTAATTCCATCCAATCATTATTGTTTAATGAATAGAAGATAGTTTTAGGAACGTTATTCGAATCCTGCATCTTGGTGTAGAGTTCGGTGATATGCTTAACGATATCGGGTTGTGTCCCAACGGCATCGTAACCCGTATCCGGGCCAATTTTGTCAAACATCGGCCGGTTCAAGTCACGACTTGAGTTAATGTGGAACTGCATCGTCCAATTAAACTCAGTGTTTAACTTCATCAAGTTTTCCAACAGCATTGTCAAATACTGATCAATTTCGGTTTGACTCAGCGACTCGTTGGCAACGCCCTTCTTCACGATGGCGTTTAGGTCATCTTCGCTGGCTTCTTTGAAGTGATACGTCAGCAGTGAATGATCAGATAGCCGACCACCCATTTCATTAAAGAATTCGAAGCGTTGATGGAGAGCTTTAATGATGTCAGCAAAGTTGTTAATGTCAACACCCGAAACGTCACTTAATGTCTTGAGGTAGTCTCCAAAGCCATCTCGATCAATCTGAATCAACTTATCCGGCCGCATTGCCGGCAGCGTCTTAAACCCACTCTGGGCCTCTTCCTTCTTTAATAACTTGTGGTATTTCAAGTCAGAAGCTGGATCGTCGGTAGTGCAAACTACTTGGACATTTGAATTCTTAATTAAATTCCGTGGTTTAAAGTCATCCGTTTGAAGTAACTGGTTGGCCTTTTCCCAAATTCGGGGAGCGGATGCTTCGGTGAATTCTTCATCGATGTGGAAGAATCGGCGCAATTCCAAATGGGTCCATTCATACAATGGATTACCATATGAATTTTCAATGGTTTTGGCCCATTCGATAAACTTCTTGTATTCGTCACCGTCACCAGTGATATACTTCTCATCCACACCATTGGCCCGCATCAAGCGCCATTTATAATGGTCACCGTAAGTGCCTTCGTTTAACCAAATCCGGGTAATATTTGGATAATTTTTATTCTCATAGATTTCTTCCGGATTTAAATGGCAGTGAAAATCAATGATCGGCATTTTGGCTGCGTAGTCATGAAACAGCGTCTTGGCGGTCTCATTTCCCAGCAGAAAATCATCATTTAATAATGTCACGACTCTGATCTCCTTTAACTTAATTCTTGGCCAATTCTTCTAAGCGTTCCGTACCTTCTTCACGAAGTTCTGTCGCATCTTCCTTGGAAATATCCGTCTTGGGCTCATGAATTTCTTGAGCTTCCTGCTTAGTCTTGGCAATTCCTTGAAGCAAGTCCAGATGTTCAGCAATGTGAATGTTCAGGTAACGGTCGTAAAGCGCTTGGTTCTTGAGCAAGATGTTCCACAACTTATCACGGTAAACGTAGTGGTAGTTGTGTTTCAAGTTCATGATTGAGCCATACATTGTGTGAAGCACCTGACGGGCATCGTCGTTGTTTAACAAGTCCATAACGTTTTCTTCAGTCATCGTTTCCGGCTTTGGTGCAGTGCCATCAGTTTGAGCGTTGAAGACGTAGAAGTCCTTAACATCATCCAAGTTTTCATAAGCAAATTTGTACAATTCCAACATGAACTTCGGATCCTTGTGAGCAATTACCCGCAAAGCTTCCAACCAGTTGGTCCCGGCCGTCTTAACGTGCCAGCCATGGTCCTTGGAGATCCGACCGATAATTTCGTAAACGGATAGTTTGTCAGAACCAGAGTGAATACTCAACTTGTAACCAAAGTGTTCAGCGATTGCTTCGTGAATGACATATTCACGTTCAAAGCGCTTGGTATCACCAATGTAGTCAATGGCTTTCTGGAATTCACCGTAGAAACGAGGTGCCATCGTGGTTGGTGTGATGCCACGACGATGAAGTTCGTTGGCAAAGAAAAAGTGGTTTGGATTAGTTGTTTGATAAGGGGTTTCATCCATTGAGATTTCGAAGTCCAAATTGTAAGGAACCACGAACTTCTTGTAGATACCAGCCGCAAACAAGATGGCATCGTAGAAGGTCAGAACGGATTCTTCAACGTCGTGCTTGGTGAATTTAACCGAACGACCATTGCCTAAATCGAAGGTCTTGTTCAAATAAGTGTCGTTGAAGTAGTTGATTTGATCCGGATCCAAGGTGTTGAAGCGCTTATCCAATTCATCATCTTTCAAATTAACAATGTCATTGTTAATCTCTTCAGTACAATCCAGGGTAATCATTGAGCAGCCAATCTTAACGGCGTAGTCAACTTCGTAAGGCGTCTTAACGTGGTCACCATCAGCGCCCCAGCCATAAGTAAAGCCTTCTTCAAAGACTGCCCAGGATGCAGATTGGAAGACGTCGGTGTTAGTCCGGTGCATCAAAACCAGTTCACGAATTGATTGTTGTGCCAAAACCGGCATAATGCCTCGACCCTTTAAGAGACGCAAGTGGGCGTTTGAGGCATTGCCCAGTCGATCACCTAAACCAAAGGTATATTTGTAATTACGACGTGATGTTGGTCGAATCCACTGGAAGCGTTTAGCCAAGGCATCGTTATTCTTTTCGTTTAATTCACCCACCAGAAGTGTTGAATCAACGTCAGTCAAAGATTCTTCAGCATCGAAGTCGCCGGCCGTCAAACGGTTTTCGTAAACGACTAAATGCTTTTGGAGAATCCCTTCTGAATCGGTTTGATGAAGAATGAAGTAAACGTTGCGGCGATCAACCTGAATTGATGGGGCGTAAACTTCCTGGTCACTTAAATGGCTGTAATCACCATCAGCGTTTAAAATCTCTTTAACATCACTTAATAATTGTTTTAAATCCATCGTAATTCCTCCATGTTATCAATCATTTTGTTTCCAAATTTAATCATTAAAACGGCTTACTTATCTTCACCGATTTTGCCGCCTTCCCAACGACCATGATCCAAGTCATCGGCAATCTTACCAAAGCGTTCGCCATCTAGTTTGTATAAGAAACCAATTACGACCGCTGCCAGAACCAAACAAATGCCAGGATACAATGTCATTGCGGCTTTAATTCCTCGAAGGGCTCCGGGTGTTTGATGGGCATTGGCAACGTATCCGGTCAAAGCTAGAACGCCGGCCGAAACCAAGGCTGCAATTGACTGGGCAATTTTTCGGGAAAAGTTAAAGGCTGCATAGGTAATCCCTTCTTTCCGGACACCAGAACGCCACTCACCGTAATCAATTGCATTTGAAACCATCGCCCAGGTAATCCCATTTGGAATCGCAAGTGCTGTGTAGCCAACCGTTACTAAAGCAACGAAGACAACTACATGATCCGGTAAAATGAAGTTGAGGATGTTAGCGGCTGCCCCAATGGCAAAACTCCACATTGCCGTTCGCTTTTGACCAAAGTGCTTAGTTAGTGTTGGAATCATGAAGACACCAGCAATTGAGCAACCCATCATAATGGCATTGATGATTGGCTGAAGTGCGATATTGCCTAAATTATATTCAGCATAGAAAACCATCATTTGGTTATTGGTGTTCATTGCTGAAATCGTAAACAACGTCATCAAAATCAGAGCACCCAAAGGACCATTCTTAAAGATGACTTTAAAGTAATCCTTGAAGCCTTCCTTTTGAGCTGACTTACTTCTGTTCACGCGCACATTTTCTTTAGTACCTAAATAGCAAACACCAAACATAACAACGCCAATTGCGGCAAAGATGGCAGCCGCCCAGAAATAGCCGAGACGTTGATTACTACCGCCAATTAAAACTGTCAGTGGAATAAAAGCAACTCCGGCAATAAACTGCGCACCAACGGAACCGATTTGACGAGTGGTGGCCATAAAACTACGATCTTGTGTGTTTCGTGACATCACTGATGCCAGTGACCCATAGGGATCGTTTGTAAACGAGTAAACCAATCCCCAAATCATGTATGCCGCATAAGCATAAATAATTTTTTGATTCATTGACAACCCGTCAGGCATCGTAAAGGTAATAACGGTTAAAACACCCAGAATAATTGCTGAAACCATCATGAATGGTCTGAATTTTCCCCGTTTACCTATTTTCTTTCGATTATCAACAACGGAGCCGGCAATCGGATCCATAAATGCATCGAAGATTTTCGTAAAGGCAAAGATTCCGGCGACAACGCCAGCGCCAATGCCGACACCATCAATCCAAAATTTAGTCAAATACGATTGGCCAAGGTCGAACATAAACCCATTTCCAAAATCGCCAAATCCATAGGCAATTTTTTGATGCATCGGAATTCGCTTGGATGAGTCATTCATCAATTCATCATCATGCTTCTTTACTTGTTGACTGTCTTTAGTGACAATCTTTGAATCAGTGGTTTCCATGAGACACCTCCACGTAATAACTGTTTTAACGGTAACATTTATAAACGAGGCCTTCGTCTATCAATAAATTGTTAGTGTGATTTATTCACCCTTGTTAACGCTTACAAATATACCATATTTTAATGCACACGTTAACACTTTATTTGAACTTTTTTTAATTCACAATTCTTTCTCCCTTTCTCATCTTGATAAACAAGGAATTTTTGGATAAAAAAATTTAGCTTGTGAATCTTACAATTTTCAATATTAGCATGGCCCGTTTTATTGCCATTCAAATTAGTATTCGTCTTAAAAAGTCGATAAAAAGCTGCTAGACAGCGTTTTTATTTGATTTTCACGGTTGCATTTACTAATAAAGCTTGTAAAATAATGACTGAGAGAGAACACTGATTAAAAAAATTAGGGAGGTACTTATTTTGAAAAATCAAACATTTAAAGAAGCCCTTAAGTCCGATCAATCGTTTGAAGATTATTTGAAAAGATATTTTTCATTTCATAAACAACTTGAGGGTTCTTATGAGACACGCGAGTATTTCGAAAGTTACCGAGTTCGTTTGAATAAGCAGCATAAGCTTAGCTTAACGACTACTACCTGTTTAAATATCGCGTCGGCTGCTATTCCATTAAAACAAACTGAAAATATTTCATTTGCGGATTTTCGCCGACTAGTCTTGAATAAAAAATTTGCCGACATTAACGCAACTTTGGCTGAGGTTTTTGAAGCCACATTATCACGACAGTCACGTTAAAAGAGCAGTGTGCCAACCATTAAAATTTAGGTTGATGCACTGCTCTTTTGCTTAAATTCAGTAAATTCGTTTGACTCTCTAATTAATCACAATTTTTTTGATTGAGTTACCAATTTTCAATGATAGGGGATTCCCATCCATCGTTGTGACATGAGTTAATGCCACATTTCTAGCTTTGTCGATTATAAGTACATTATCTGATTTTAACTTCACATCATTCAAGCTAACATCACTAATAAAGCCGGTATCGTCCGTTGGATCATCAGGAGAGTCAAAACCGACTAACTCAATTGCTTGCTGACGATTATTAATTAAATGACCAGCCACGTCATAATCCTTAGAGCTTCCCGTAATTCTAACATTTATCAGCTTAATATTCTTGAACTCAGGTACTGACTTTGCGCTTGAACCATCCAAATTATACTGGACACCGTGAACTAAAAATCGATCAATTATGCAGTCCTGAGCCGAAAAGCCGTTAATATAACCACCACGGGAGGCACTCGCCTTTAATTCAATCCCGTAATCTGTGTTTTGAATTCGACAATCTCTAATTGATACATTTTGAACTCCACCCGATTCTTCACTTCCAATCGCCAGTCCATGGCCGCCCATCATTTCTAAATCAAAGATTCGAATGTCAGCACATGGGAGGTTGATCTGATTACCTTCGGGATTCTTTCCTGATTTAATTGCAATACAGTCATCCCCAGTTTCAAAAGTTGTATCAAAAATCATGCAATGACGACTAGAATCAGGATCCCAACCATCTCCGTTATCAACACCCTGCGATTTAACATGAATTCCGTGGGTAGTGACATAGTCGCAATAAATTAAATGAATCGTCCAGCAGGGTGGGTTCTGAACAGTAATCCCAGTTAAATGAACATTTTTACACTGAATAAAGCTTAATAGTCGGCCACGAACACGCCGCCCCCCAATGTTGTCTGAAACGTATTTAAGATATTTTTTCTTATCCGCATAAAGCTTTTTCATAGCGGTCCCGAGTTTGTTACCACCACCATAAATAACGCCTTGACCACAAATTGTAACATTCTCACAATTTGTAACTGATCGATCATCTGGATTCAAATAACCGGCATTAATCAAGCTGCGGTAGCAATACATTTCCCAGCCTTCGTAACGAGTCAAAATTAAGCCGTCTAGATTAGCCTTTCCTGCAAACTGCCTTTGCTGTGCTGGTGAATAAGTGTAGTCGGCCGGATTCAAACTGCCCTTTAATATGCCATCAACCTGAAGCGTCATATTTGATTTGAGATCAATTGCACCCGTTAAGATGGTGACTCCCTCTGGAATCAATAATGTGCCATTTTCAGGAAGGTCATTAATCGCCCGCTGTAAGTTTGCTGTTTCAATCTTTTCTCCAGCAATATCCACTTGATAAGTGTCAGCTAAGTTGATGACTTTGCTTCCCGGTTTTGTCGTGACTGTTAACTCTGCAGCGGCATCAGCTAAATCATGATTTTTTAAAATCGTTGTTACTTTAAATTCATAGTTGGTAGCAGGTTTTAAACCAGTTACCGTAACATGAGTTTGAGCAGCTGCTCTAATAAGTATCTTATGATTGGATACATTGACCTGATAACCAGTGACATCCCTTTGCTCAGCAGGCTTTTCCCACACTAAAGCGACGCTAGCACTTGATAGTGTTGCTGGTGCAACCATTAAATTTTTGGGAACTAAATTAAGATTCGCCATTTGGCACCTTCCTTTATGAGCCCTTTACAAAAAATAAAAATAAAAATTCCAGTTATCCTTATCAATGACTCATTTCGACAAGTTCACAAAACCGGAATTTTATAATGTTAACCTTCACTTCTCGTCCGCAAACTCCCGTTGATAATCCGCAATATCCTTATACTCGGTCGAAAAGTCCCGGCTCAATTCGATATGATCTGTTTTAAAAAAGTGATAACTGATGACTGGCTACCCGAGTGATATTACGCGTCAACAATTTGAACTGATTCGCCCCGATTTAGAAGCGGCTCGTCGACGAACGCGACCGCGTCAAGTGGATCTCTACGACGTTTTCAATGCCGTCTTATATATTTTACGGACCGGTTCCCAATGGCGTCAGTTACCCCATGATTTTCCGAATTGGCAAACCGTTTGTGGGTATTTTTGCCGCTGGTCGGAACCGATCAACGAGCAAGGATTCAGTCGATTAGATTTGATTTTAAAAAAATTGTCGCTCAAAGTCGATGACACTTGGGCCGTTCGGTACCCACTACATTCGTAATTCTCGACGCTCAAAGTGTTAAAAATACCGAAACTGCCCAGCAAAAAGGCTATGATGACGGTAAAAAGATCTCCGGCATTAAACGGCATTTGGCCGTTGACATTAATGGCTTTCCGCAAGCTATCTACATTACCACGGCCAACGTTTCCGAGCGTCGCGGGGCGACCACCTTATTGACATTAAATCCGGACCAGTTCCGCTTGGTTAAACGTGTCATGGCGGATGGTGGCTACACAGGGAAAAACTTTGCCCAAGTCGTTCAAAGCCTGATTGGCGCCGAAGTAGTGATTGCCAAACAACATGATCTCCGCCACGGTCAGGTTACGCCACAACGTTGGGTGATTGAACGCAGCTTTAGTTGGTTGGACAAATGTCGTCGTTTATGGTGGAACTGTGAACGTTATTTGAGAACCAGTCACGTCATGGTAGCGCTGGCTTTCATCGCCATTCTGTTGCGACGTTGTTAGAGATTAAAAACAGGTTCTTAAATGTGAATAAATTATGTCGTTTTTACGAACGTGCATTCCTTTATGTGAAGATATTTCGAAGATTGTGTGAATTATTCTATATAACTATAAATATATGTTATGGTTATTATCGTAAAAAATAAAAGCGAACGGAGATACATTTATGAAATTAGCTAAGCACGTAGCACTCTCATTTTCGATTATTACTATCATGGGAGCATTGGTCCCAACAATGACCGCAAATGCTTCTCAAACTGAGTATAGGAATACGAACACATTAAGCGTTAGTGACAACCAAAATAAACAAACTGCTAATACTGACGCTTTAAAGGACAATACTGCTATGCCAGCCAAAGACTATGATACTAGTAGAATTGACAATGATATTGTTTTAAGTGAATCAGACAAAGAACTCGCTAAAGAAGCCCTGAAAGAAGTTAGCGAATCTCTTCCAGATTCAAATAATCCCCAAACAAACGATCCGATTTACGGTCCCAATCAAACAGCTTGGAAGCTCATGGCTACTCTCGTTGGAAAGTATGGAATGAGGTATGTTGAAAGAACCCTTCCAAAGAAGATGTACTCAAAAGTTTCATTATTGATCGGAAGCTGGGTTTCTGAAAAGAAATTTGTAAGCATTTGGCAAAAAACCATCAATGTAGCGAGCGGTCAAGTTTTTGTCACTGATCTCACCAACTTACTAAGAAATGCTGGGCTGTCAAAATCTGCTGCAGGAACTTCTGCCGAAATAATTGTTGATGTGCTCGGCATCTTGGCTTAATATAGGATGAATGTATGAAAAAGCTTATAATTCGGATTGCAACAGTAATCCTTTTGATCTTCATTGCCTGGGGATTGTACCAGACAATCAAGAATTTCATTGGAATTTATCAACAAGGTTTATGGGTTGGAATCGGTGCAACAACCTTCCTTATCTGTGTCATTATTTTAAAAATCATGTGGGATAGGCGGAATAATTAAATGATTTCTTGACTAAAAAGTGAAAGTACTCAAAAATGCTTATTTCCTGATATATCAAGCCATAGACCATAAAAACTAGCTAATTTTCCTTAAGCATGCCTTGTCATGTTTGGGAATAAACAACTTTAAGCACTTTCACTCTTTAGTAAAAATAAAAATCCCGTATATCAACAGTTTATCGTGCTGATCACACGGGGTTCCTTTGATTTGTGACCATTTTCCGACTTATGTCCCAGCCACTTCTTTTTGATAGGAGATGGTCAATTAGGCTAAGACTGTTACTTCTCCAGTAAATCCGTGTGTGGTTGCCCATCACCATCCATAACTAAAAGCCTTCTAAAAGCACTTATTCAATTAATTTTTATTTCTCGTCCGCAAACTCCCGTTGATAATCCGCAATATCCTTATACTCTGTCGAAAAGTCGCGACTCAAGCGGATGTAGATTGGGATCAGCTTCCGGTAACGGGTAAAGGTCGCTTCGTTTGGTTGATAATGATTTTCCTTACCGAGGTACTTTTTAATATCGGCGAGGTTATCTTCCATCCCTAACGCCATTTTAGCCAAGAACATCGCAGCCAAACTACCACTTTCATAAGATTCCGGAATGACAATTTCGTTTTCGAAGATGTCAGCCATCATCTGTGTCCAAAGTTGTGAGCGGGCAAAGCCACCGGCAGCCAGGACAGCTTTGGGTTCGCCGGAGACTTCCTTAAGTGCCAGCGAAACGGAATACAGATTGTACATAATCCCTTCCATGACTGCCCGAATCATGTGGGCACGGGTATGCTTCCGGTTTAAGCCAAAGAATGAGCCGCGGGCGTTGGCATCCCACAATGGTGCCCGTTCGCCACCCAAATACGGATGAAAAATCAACCCGTCCGAACCAGCTGGAACGGTTGCCGCAATCTTGGACAGCATATCATACGAATCAATGTCCAATAGTTTGGCAGCTTCCTGTTCAGCACCAAATAATGAATCGTGAGCCCAATTTAGAATAATGCCGCCGTTGTTAATCGGACCGCCAACCAGGTACTTACCCTTCATGATCGGGTAGCAATACAAACGAGCCTTGGGATCAATCACCGGCTTGTCCACAAACGTCCGAATTGCGGCTGATGTCCCGATGTTAATTGCCAAAACGCCGGTATCGATCGCACCAACGCCAATTGTTGAAAGGGCGCCATCCGTTGCCCCCATCACAAAGTAAACGTCTTGATCCACGCCCATCACTTTGGCGTATTCGGGATGAATTCCCTGGAACTTATCGGTAGTATCAACCAATTCAGGTAACTGGGAAGAGTTGATGCCGGTTTCCTTTAACGCCTGTTCGTCCCATTGAACCGACTTCATGTTCAGTAAACCGGTGGCAGCAGCCATCGAGACCTCTTCCTTCAAAACGCCGGTGTACCGCCAGATAATATACTCTTTGATACCGACCCAGTAAGCAGCTTTTTTAAATAAATCCGGTTTTTCATTTTTTAACCAGAGTAATTTGTAAAACGGCCCCATAGGATGGATTGGCAGCCCGGTTCGCTTGTAAAATGCCAGACCACGACCGTTTTGTTTGTACTCAGCCGCATAACGCTCCGCCCGGTTATCTGCCCAAGTCATCGTTCGCATTAATGGTTTGTGGTTTTCATTCAACGCGATCAAACTATGTTGTTGAGCTGACCAGGAAATTGCCACCACCTTGCCATCCAAATCAGACTTGGAAACCACTTCCTGCATAGCGGAAAGGGTCGCGTTAAAAATTTCATCCGGATCCTCTTCAGCCATATCCGGTGTATCTTGATAAAGAGTGTATCCCTTATTTGCTTTGGCGTATATTTTGCCATCGGTGTCGTATAGCAATGCCTTGGTGCTGGTCGTGCCAACATCAATTCCGATAATATAATCCATGATTAAAATCTCCGTTCCTAGAATAACTAATATACCAGAATCATAAATCAGATATATCAGTTTGTCAATAGCGCTTTCATTTACGTCAGACTTGCCTTTAGGACAAAAAATGAACTGCATGAGCCGGTAGTTGCTTCCTTCCCCGTCACGCAGTTCATTTGATCAGATATCAACGATCAGTCTTTATTTTAGTCATCTAAAGTATGGGTTAATTCACGAACCGGTCGCTTACCTGCGACAACCTTCTTGACATCATCGACACACTTTTCACCCATCCCATGCAAGCACTCGTAAGTATAAGCGGAGGTATGTGGTGTCAGCAAAATTCTGTCATTTTTCAAAAATGGGTGGTCGGCTTTAACAGGCTCAACTTCCATGGCATCAGATGCATAGCCGGATAACTGGCCACTTTCAATGGCATCACTGATGGCATCTTCAACCACCAAAGCACCTCGGGCATTGTTACAGATGTAAGCACCCTTCTTGAGGTGTTTCAAGGCGTCAGCGTTAATCATGTGGAGACTTGAATCGTCCAACGAAGCGTTTAATGAAATGTAGTCACAACGGGATAACAATGTCTCCAAGTCCACGCGTTCAACATTGTGGTTAGTAAACCATTCAGGTTCAACTGCCGGATGCGGATCGTTAACCAATACCGGGCCACCAAAGACGCTGAATAATTCAGCGACTCGGCTACCGATATTGCCACAGCCAATCACGCCAAAGGTCTTGCCACTAAACTGGTTCCCCATGAACTGGGCCCGATCTTGATAACGACCGGCGCGTTCACGTTCTGATGATGGAACGACGCGACGAACCAGGGCCATTAAGTTGGCTAGTTCGTTTTCAGCAACGGAATTTCGTTCAACCTTTTGCGGTACGATCGCTACTTGAGTACCGTGCTTCTTAGCTTCTTCAATATCCACGTTGTTAAAACCGATCCCGTGACGAGAGATCAATAAGGTCTCATCCTTATTGTCAAAGAAATCCTTGTTAAAGAATGGGGTAACACTTGCGATAATGATGTTGAAGCCATGCAGCTTTTCAGCTAATGACTTACCATCGATATCGGTCGGCAACATAAACCGCTTAATCGTCCCGACCTTTTCCAATTCCTGCCAGTGTTCTGTAAATACTTGTCCGAAACTGCTTGAGTTAACAACTGCGATGTTATATGCCATCAGAAATGCTCCTTCAAAAATTTATTATCTTGCTTACACTGATATACTAGTTCAATTAACGTTAATTGTCAAAACGTTTTTAACCTACTCCAAATCAATTTTAACCTCATAGCTTGACGTTAAACCAGCACTAGTGTGATGATTACCTTCTTTATCTGCCAGTTCAACCAGTTCGCCTGCCACATCCGGTAAGCCGTTAAACGGTTCAATGCACAGAAATGGCGCGTTGGCTCCCTCTTTAGTCCAAAGCGTGACGTGATCAAAATCCGCAACGTTGACGGTCACCGAATGTGATGTATCAGTTTGCGAATAAAGCTTAACTGTCTTGATGCCTGGTGTCTTAATAATCAACAGGCCCTTTTCAAACATCTGGTGATCCAACTTAACGATGCCGTGGTCATAGTTAGGCAAAGAATCAATCTTTCCTGAACGGTAAGGATTGGGTTTCTTAACAATCTCGTAAGTTGCCAATTCATCAAGAGGCGGCTCAATGGCCAATCGATAATCATCAAACTGCCCCTCGCCATTAATCGGCACGTTAAAGGCCGGATGATACCCCAGTGAATAGGACAAATCTGCCTCACCGTCATTCTTGACGTCAAAGTGAACAACCAGCCCGGTTTCAGTCAAACTGAAGATTACCCGTAACTTAAACTCAAACGGGTAATATTTCTTAGTTGCTGGATTTGAAGCCAGCAATAACGATACCCGATCAGCAGTTTTGTCAACCACCTCAAACTCAGCATCCCCCGCAAAACCGTGTTGCGGCATCTCGTATCGTTTGCCATCAACCAAATAAGCATCGTCATTTGAACGGCCAATTGCCGGAAATAAAATTGGGGCATGCTTCGGCCACAAGTCATTATTCCAGATATAGTCAAACTTCGCTTCTTCGTTAATCAAATGGATTAACTGGGCGCCATGCTCATCAATGTCAGCCCGAAACCGGTTATTTTGAATCGTTTGCATTCTGCCACTCCCTAAAATCAGTAAAAAACGGCCCTCCCCACAAACACAATTAATCATGCTAATCTTGACAATGTTCACCGATCATTTATGTTTGCAGGTTGGCCGCTTTCTAATATGACAATTTATTTTTCGCCAAAGAAGCCGAACTGATCGTGGGCATTATTATACGAAATATCTTCCACAATCTGGCCCAGATAATCTTCATCTTCAGGTACCTGACCACGAGCTGCCCATTCACCAATCACGTTGCAGAGAACTCGTCGGAAGTACTCATGCCGTGGATAGGAAAGGAAGCTGCGCGAATCCGTCAGCATGCCCACAAAGTTTGGTAAGAGACTCTGTTGGGCCATAATGGTCAACTGGCGTTTCATGCCGTCAAAGGTATCGTTGAACCACCAGGCAGCTCCCAGCTGTAATTTCTGAACGCCATCCTGCTGGAAGTCACCCATCCCGGTTGCTAACTGCATCCAATCGTTTGGATTTAGTGAGTATAGGATCATCCGTGGAATTTGATTTTGAGTCTGCATTTCAATTAGCAGCTTCATAAATTCCTGAGCCAAGTCAGGTTGGGTGCCCATCGAATCAAAGCCACCGTCCGGTCCGTATTGCTTGAACATTGGCTTGTTGGCGTTTCGAACCGCATTCATATGGAACTGCATGGTCCAGCCAAATTCTTTGTTTAGCTTCATCAGGGCTTCAACCAGCATGGTTTGATACTGATCAACGTCCTTGGCAGTCAGGGGTTGATTGCTGCGCGCTTTTTCGATAATCGCATCCATCTCACCCTCAGTGGCTGGCACAAAGTGGAAGAAGTTCAAGCCGTGATCGGATAGTCGGCCACCTAGGCTTTGGAAGTATTCAAACCGTTGCTTTAAAGCGGCAACCAAGGTCTTAAATGACGTAATTTGAACGCCTGAAACTTCCGCCAACTGTTTCAAATAGTCATTATAACCGTCAGCTTTCAAGTTAAAAGCCTTATCCGGACGCATTGCCGGCAGTACTTTAAAGCCGTTTTGATCCTCTTCGGCTTTCAATAATTTGTGATACTTCAGATCCGAAGCCGGGTCATCAGTCGTGCAAACCACTTGAACGTGGGAATTCTTAATTAAACTACGCGGCTTAAAATCATCAGTCTTCAAAAGTTCGTTGGCTTTCTTCCAGATGCCTGGTGCACTCTTGCGATTGAAGACATCGTCAATCCCAAAGAAGCGACGAAGCTCCAAATGCGTCCATTCATACAATGGATTACCAATTGCCTTTTCAATCGTGCCGGCCCAAGCCATGAATTTATCATAATCATCCCCGTCACCGGTGATCAGCTTCTCAGGTACCCCATTGGCCCGCATTAACCGCCACTTGTAGTGGTCCCCGAAACCGTTTTGATAGATCCAGATCCGGGTGATGTTTTCGTAGTTTTTGTTTTCGTAAATTTCTTTTGGATCCAAATGACAGTGAAAATCGATAATCGGCATTTTGGCTGCATGATCGTGAAACAGCCGCTTAGCCATTGGTGTGGTCAGTAAAAAGTCGTCATTTAATAAAGTCAAAGTTAAAATCTCCTTTAGTCAACATCTTTTGCGTATTTTGCCAACGTCTCTTCAAGTGTCTTGCGAACGGCACCCTTGCCACTGATTTGAGAAGCAAAGTAAGCTTCAACTTTGTCCCCTAAACCAACTTCATAGAGATCGTGACCAAAGATGGATTTGTTTGACAAAATGTCCTTCAAATGAGCATGGACGTCTGTCTGTTCACCCAATTTAATATCGCTGACCTTTGGTTGGAGTTCACTTAATAGTGGATCGGGACTTGGGGTAAACGACTTGCCCTGATCATCAATGGCCATTAAGTAACGGCACCAGGTTGCCAGAACCAACGGAATAAAGTTTAAATCAGATGGTTGCCGATTTGGATCATCCACATAATGCTTAATCGTGACGCCGTAACGAACTGCCAATTTTTGTGATGTATCAGTTGCAATCCGTTGTGGCATATCCGGAATGTAAGGATTTGGTAAGCGCTTGTTGACCAACTGATCAATAAACTTCTTCGGGTTGATGACTTTAGGATCCGTGACCACTGGTAATCCTTCCACATAACCAATCTGTTTAATCAGGTTGAGCATATCGGGATCACTGACTTCCTTTGCAATGGAGTTAAAGCCCAACAAACTTCCGTTAACTGCCAGTGCTGTATGCAACGGATTCAAGCAAGTCGTCACTTTCATCTCATCGGCATCGTTAACCGTATCGCGATCGGTCAAAATCACACCAGCTTTATCCAAAGCAGGTCGGCCATTTGGAAAATCATCTTCGATTACCAGGTAATGGGTTTCTTCAGTGTTGGTGAAGGCCGCAATGTTGGTATGGCCCGATGTGTGAAGAATGCGATAGTCTTCAAAACCGTCTTTCTTCAGTTGATCGGAAACGGCATCGGATGGGTTTGGCGTGATTCGGTCAATCATCGACAACGGGAAGCTGACTGTTTGATCGTCCTTTAGGTAATCAATAAACTCGGATGGTACCAACCCATTTTCAGCCCAACCCTGCGCAATTGTCAGGACACTCTTTTGAAGCCGCTCACCATTTTGTGAGAAGTTATCGGTGCTGACCAGTGCAATTGGGAATTTACCGGCTTTAAAGCGGGCAAACATGAGTGACGTCAAGCTGGCCATGTTATTTTTCGGCGCTTTGGGACCATTTTGAATGTCTTCTTGGATGGCTGGTAAAAGATTGCCATTGGTATCCCAAAGGTTATAGCCCTTTTCGGTAATTGAAAAGGTCGCCAATTGAAGCGCTGGATTTTCAAAGATCTTAAATAGTTTAGCCCATTCTTCTTGATGATCAGGTGCAAAGAAGAGCGCATCAGAAACCGACGAAAATAATTCTTTTTCGAAGTGACCATCTGCGTGAGTGACCACTCGTAAAATCCGATCATGATATTGTTTGTAAACACCTTTGACGACATCCGGATCATGGGTTTCAGCAACGACAATCCCCGAATCCAGATTCCCGGATTCAAGCAAGCGATCAGCAATCGCCGCGTGAAAAGCCCGAAACAGGTTACCGCCACCAAAGTGGACCCAGCGAGTAGCCCCGGTCTTTTGTGCGATATCATAACTAGGCACCTTGATGCCCGCATCGGTAAATGCTTTTTTATCAGTTAAGTAATTATCAGTAATTTTTACCATGGAAATCCTCCTAAAATGGTCTCGGATCAGCGTTTTTAACAAAATGGTTCGAAACTGATACACAAGTCTACTGAATCCGTTTTCAATCTCATTATATTCTGATATACCAGATTGTCAATACCCTTCTTTTTTCACCGGTTTACGTTAACTTTTTAACAAGTTTATGCTAAGATTAACTTCGTATACAAAGGAGTTAAGATCGATGATGGATAACATGCGAAGCGATGCCTACAACGAAATTAAATATAAAATCATTCATTTTGACTACATCCCCGGCCAAAAGATTTCCGAAAAGACCATCTCCTCAGAGTTAAACCTTGGCCGAACACCAGTCAGAGAAGCAATTATCCGGATTGAACGTGAGGGATTAATCGAAGTGATTCCCCAAAGTGGTACCTACATCACTAAAATTGATATGGCAGATGCCAAAGACGCCCGCTTTGTCCGTGGCTGCATTGAGCCCAACATTATGGTCGACGCAGCTGTTAAGATGACAGACGATGCCAAACGTGTTTTGGAAGCTAACCTCAGATCCCAAGCCAAAACGGCAATGAACAATGAGCCGGACAACTTTTTTGATTTGGATCAGGACTTCCATCATGAATTTTATAAGGTCGTTAATAAGGAAACCGTCTGGCAGTGGCTGCAAATTAACAATACCCAGTTAAACCGTTTCCGGCGGTTACGATTAAAAGAAAGCGAACTTAATTGGAGTACCCTGTTAGATCAGCACCAACGGATTTTTAACGCCGTCTTGGAACGGGACATTGATGATCTGACCTTTCTGGTTACCCAACACCTTCATTTAATGTTGCTGGAAAAGCAGAAAGTCTTGGATGCTTACCCCGATTACTTTAAAAATTACGAAGAAGCCTGACGTTGTCTAGCTACTAACTTCTTTTGCAAAGTAACTGAACCTTAATGAACTTAAAGCTCCCGCTGAATCAATCTTTATCCAGGTTGATTCAGCGGGAGCTTTAAATTTCTATTTGCCACTTTTAGCCAGTGTCAGCTATTTTTAACCATCATCGATACGTTACTTCATACTGTCCAGACGGTAACTGCAACTGCTTATTCTGAGAGATTTGACAATTCAACTGCTTGCCAGCCCTGTCGGTCACAACAATTGATTGACTTTGATTTTCCAAATCGAGTACTGCCTTGGTATTCATTGGAATATCAACTTTTAGCTGAACTGCTTGTGCCTGTTTTTGATAAGCGACTTTGATCAGTCCACGAGCTGACGGTGTTGTTACCCGTAAATTAGTCAAGTTACCGGGGCGGACTTTAATACTAAACGTTTTGAAGCCGGCTTCAATTGGATTAATCCCCATAATTCCTTGAACAATCGTCAAGCCTGGCGTGGCACCCCATGGATGGGATAACGTTAAGTTTGGTTTGTAGGTATTGCTCCAAGCTTCGGGGGTAATCGTCGCCTTGAGCTGATCCAAAATCGCCGCAAACGTTTTTTGATCTTTCCGATTATCACTGTTGGTCAACAGCGTAACGGCAGCGTCCGCATGCCCTGAATCAATTAAGCCCTTTAACATAAAGTAGATGAAATATACGCTACCAATAAATTGGCCATTGTTGGCAACAAATTGACTAAGTTTGTCAGCCATCTCCTGATTGTCATACACACCATAGCACAATGCATAGGCAGAGGCGTGGTGAGAAGTATGCCGGTTAACTGATAGATCCTGATTTAGCGAATCGTAAAATCGACCAGTTTCGGCATCGTATAATCGACTGATCAATTCATGCTTAATTCGGTTGGCCCGATCTCGATAAAAATCAACATCAGTCCGGTGACCAGTTAATTTGGCAATTTTGCTCATGATCAGATAGGTGCCGTAATAAATGGCATTAAACGGTGTATTGTATTCTCCTTCAACGAAGCCATCCCGTTCACGAATCGGCCAATCAATTAAGCCGTCGTTGGTTACCAAGCCGACCTGCTCATCAAAGTTATCAATTCCTTTACCGTTTCGCAACGTCCCAACAAAGTCTTGAGACGCACCATCAAAACTATCAGCACCCTTCCCCCGATTAAATTTAACTTTCAAATCATCATAGCGTCGATTAAGCAAATCAGCATTACCGGTATATAAATAGTCCAGCCAAGCCATTTCAACGTTAAATAACCTGTAGTCTTCCGGCCAAGTTGGATTGTCGATCAGATAATCCAATGAGTGTCTGGCCAATGAATAGTGGGATGACACGGCGTAACTGGTATTGCCATTTACTAACAGATCACCTTCATACGGTCGGCGTTCGCGGGCTTGAGAATCGACAAACACGTCCTGATTAGTTGCCTTGATCGTGTATTTTGACAACTCATATTCACGATTTAGCAACTCGTTATCACTGGTGAATGTGCCGTCACTTTCTGAAAATGGCTGGATCATAGCCCAACCGGTAATATCATTTAATTCAAGTTTTCCTTGAAAACCGACTAATTCAATATACCGATAGTTTTTCATCTGAAGTGTCGTAAATTCATTTTCACCCTTAACCAAAGTCCAGTTTTCGACGTAATCCGGCCCACAAGCCAAGTGATGGCGAACGTGACCGTTATCAGTCAGCTGCTCACCCATTAGAATCGTCACCCGCTGCGTCAATTGGCTGTTAAGTCGCACTTTAACGCCACCGATAATCTCCTTGCCTAAATCCAACAGGTAATTTTGGGGTCCCAACTGACTTAACTGTTTGGTCGCTTCGTGTGACTCAACTCGCAACGTATTTTCACTGCGGTAAGGCACCAGGACTTCCTTATCGGCTACCATCACTTTAGGATTGACCCAGGCATGATCCCATTCATGATGATAGTCAACCGACGTCCATCCCTGCGGATAGTATCGCATATCAACATTTTCAGAAACCTGCCCAAAATACAGACTGCGCATTTTAACACCAAAATCGCCGAAAGCGCTGCTACCATCTAGCGCTTTCCAGGAACTATCGGTTGTTAGAACCTGTTCAATGGTGCCATCAGTCTTATATAACGTCAGCTGTCCCCAAAACGCCTTTCTGGCTGAGCTGGCAGTTGCCAAAACGCTAACCACATTTTTACCGTTTTCGATTAATTCCGTGACATCGTATTGGTTATAGTAGATACCGGTTTGATCCCTACCATAATAATCAGCTTGAGGCCGTGCCGAACCTACCCCAACACTTTGACCGTTCATAAATAAATCAAAGCCTTGCGCAAAAATTGGTTCATTGCCACGGGAGAAGGCTGTAATGACGGCAGTATCAACATCAGCGGGGTCTAAAGTCATTTGCGGACTTCTCAAAAAGACCACGTTCCCCAACTTAGGCAGTTCCTCACCGGTTGTCGGCGTTTTAGCCGCCCAAATTCCTTTGGGTTGGCTGACAATTTCTTTGGCACAGATAAATTTATTAGGCTCTGAATAATCACTGACACTACCGTGATTATCCTTAATCCGAACCTGCCAATAATATAATTCTCCGGGCTGTAACACTGACGAAAATTTGGGAAGCTTAACCGCTGTATTCTCAGCTGACGTTACCCAGCCACTGTCAAACAAATAAGTTTGATTGGCCAGTTCGTGTAACCGCCGTGAAATTACAATTTGAAAAGCTGTTTGTTGGCTATCTTCAAGGCGGCTGTGATCCCACCAACTAAAAGCAGGTGACTTTTCAACGTTATAGGCAAACGACAATAGATTAACGTTCAAGTGAGTCGGCATTAATAATTTCTGAGTTGTTTGAGTCATTTTTAATTCCTTTCCGAATTAGCGTCAACGATTTTTTGCGCAATGAAGACGCCAAACTAATATATCATTAATGATAAGCATAGCTTGTGAACCATAAAAGGGCAAGAAACCGTTTTCAATTTCAGGATGTTTTGTGCCATAAGGACAAGGTTTCCCTATTAAATCACGTGTTTTCTTTATGATTCATTTAAAAATCCCAATTCATAAAAATGTACATTTGATACTCTTAACACGTAAATATGGCTGTCAATTCACAAATCAATTTCTCAAACTAATCAGTTTTCAAGAATTATCGTGTCCCTCCTCGCCACAAAAAATAGGATCTGGCCGATTACTCATATGCCACTTTTGCAGCCCAAAAATCCCGACTCAAAAATTCAAGTCAGGTTTTCAAATCAGTACTCACTCATTCTCTTACACCCAAGCTATCGTTGACTGCCCGGTGTGATTTGATAATAAGCCATGTACTTTTTATAGAAGAACGCCTTGTTACTAATCCCTACCCGTTTCATGACTTCGGTCACCGGCAAGGCTGTCGAAGTCAGTAACATGTGGGCATTGCGCATTCGTTGTTTGTTCAAAGCTTCCGAAAAGGTTTCACCGGTTTCCCGTTTAAAAACGTTACTGAGGTAATTCCGATTATACTTATATTTAGTCGCCAATCGCTCAAGCGAGACTGTTTGAAAATCGCGGTCAATATCTTGAAGCATTTTCAAAACCAACTGTTGAGATTTGGACGTCGGCCGCTTTACTTTGACATGGTAGTTGCGAACCAGTTGGGCAATCAAAATTGACAAATACCCACTAATTATCGTATCTGCGAATTCCTTTTGTAAATAATATTCGTCGATAATCCGATCGAGGGTCTCCTGAACCTCATCAACCTGTTTATGGGAAAACAGCAGGTGTCGAAGCTCACCTCGGCTGCCAAATTTACGATCTAATAAAAATTCGTAAAAAACACTTTGACTACTGCGCAACCCGTTCAGTAATTCCAAATTAATGTCCCGATTTCGGAAAAGAATGTTAATGAGGAGGTCATTGGTGCCAAGGTAGCCAATCGAATGCCGGCTGCCGATATCCATCAATAAAACATCGCCGGTTTCCAAATGAAGCTTCTCACCATCAACTACCTCATCACAGGATCCTCGCAACATGTAATTAATTTCAAAGAAAGTGTGTGAGTGTTCCGGATAAGGGGCGTAACGATTATGTTTGCTAACATAGATCCGTTTATTTCTAAAAAAGCGATCATTCAAAACCGGTGCGTGTTCTTTTTCCGATAGTGAGGGATCAAACGCATCGATTGGAATATCATCATGAACTTCAAAACTTTTTAACTGTTCCTTTTCAGCCGGTGTCGTTTTCATTAGTTTATTCAAAATTGAATCAAGCATGCTTATTTCCCCAATCGTGTCAATTAAGTTGCGGGCAGCCCCTGTTTGTAAGCGTTACCCACTATGATTCAGCCTGATCTTAGCGTACCAGCAAATAGTCAATAAGTATAGTCCCGAAAACCCTTGCAACAAACTGGTTAGTCCGCACTAAAAAAGCGCCACTCTTTTTTAAAAAGTCGCACTTTTTTTAGTTGATCAACGTGAGTTAAGAATCACCTTTCCATAGGTGGGGAGGCCATCTTCTCTACACATTGATGAAAGGAATTGTTAATTCAATTTATTTTTTCATATCCATGGCATGGCCACCAAACCCGTGACGCAATGCTGAAACCACTTTACCAGTAAAGGTATCCTGTTCCATTGATCGGTTACGAGCAAAGAGTGCATCCGTAATAACTGGAACCGGAATGCCTTGTTTAAGGGCTTCTTGAACGGTCCACTTACCTTCGCCTGATGAGAACATCTTGCCGCTGATCTGATCCAAGTTGGCGTCGTTGGCAAAGGCTTCCTGTGCCAATTCCATGAGCCAGCCACGAATAACTGATCCGTTAACCCAAACTTTGGCAACCGCTTCGTTATCGTAGTCATACGGGCTGTGATCCAACACATCATAGCCTTCACCGATGGCTTCCATCATCCCATACTCAATGCCGTTATGAACCATCTTAAGATAATGACCGGAACCCGGCTTACCAGTGTAAAGATAACCATCTTTTTGAGAGATGTCTTCAAACAATGGTTTAATATGTTCAAAAGCTTCGGCGCTGGTACCGCCAATCATGAAGTTACCACCGTTTAAAGCACCGTTCTTACCGCCTGAAGTTCCGCAGTCAAAGAAGTTAACACCTTTTGCTTCCGCAATCTTACCATGACGAATCGAATCTTCATAGAAGGAGTTCCCACCATCGATCAAATAGTCGCCCTTTGAAAGCAGATCGACTAATTCTTGAACCGTTGAGTCAGTTGGCTTGCCGGCCGGAACCATAATCCAAACAGTGCGGGGAGCACTTAATTTGCTGACAAGATCTTTGTTACTTGAAGCAGGTGTTGCACCAGCTTCCTGAGCAAGTTTGACATTATCTTCATTTAAATCAAATGCAACGACTTCGTTACCGTTACGGATCATGTTCTTAACAAGGTTAAGGCCCATTTTTCCAAGACCAATCATACCAATTTGCATAAGAATCGTACCTCTTTCATCTAATATACTAGTTTCTTACTACCCTTTACCAAAATCATTATATAATCTGAAAAGAATTTTCGCAAGCATTATGCGTAAATTTTTTTCAAACTTTTTATAGATTGTGTAAATTGGTTTTAAAATTGGACTTAATCCCCTTTAGAATAGGATTTATCTTACAAAATTCCGTTCAAGGAATCTGTAAATCATTTACTAGGATAATGTAAATGTTTTACAAAAACAGACCGTTTCTTTTGACAAATACCAGAGCCGATTAGTAAAACAACCGCCAGGCAACTAATCAATGCGCCTAGGGCCAATCCCCTGATGTGGTAGTTAAAAGCCAATCGATGCTTTCCCGGTGTTAATTTAGCGCCGATTAACCCATCAGCAACCTTAATTAATTTGTGGGGGTGACCATCAACATGCAACGTCCATCCCTGATCATAAGGAAAACTCATTAACAATGTCCGATTACGCCTAGAGACTGTCACTGTCCCTCTAAAATGACCACCATGCCGATTAATGTTTCTTGCATCCTGTAAGTCAAATTGATGATGCTTAAATTGCGCAGTAGCTGCCGTGAATTTTTTCAAATCAACTCCAGCTGCAATTTGCGGCATCGCTTTTAACCGCTTGGTGGCATGCAGGCGAACTGTCGTCAATTGCCCCTTTTGGAGGTTTCCAATTGGAATCATCTCTGTCCCAAGACCACTGTAAGTATTAGAAAGCTTGGCGCCATTCACCCAAAAAGCCACGTGATACAGACGGACCTTGGGAATGTAAAGATAATGCGGCCCGCTGGTAGTCGCCCGTAGTTGCAATCGATAATGATAGACCCCTTTGACCAATGACTGTTGGTATCCCGTTACTTTCGGTCGATAGAGGTACTGTTGGCGAGTTCCCGACTCGGCTTGGACCAGTGCATTTAAATTTTTAAAAATCTGATTAGGTTGATAACGAAGTGTTTGAATTCGTTGATTGGCCATAAAGCCAAGTTGAGCCGTATTTGGCCGAATAATCAGTTCTTGACTGTGTTGGCCAATGATATAGTTGTATTTAATGCCAAATAAATAGTTTGTGACCACCGAGCCGCCCAACATATCAATGCGCCGAATGTTTCGACTTGAAAAGCCAAGGTTGGCTAAGACATGTTGGGTGTGTGAATTCAGGGTCGAACTGTATGAGCTGATACCATGATTTTCAAAAAGCAGTGAATCATTGTAACCACTATATGGGATCTGATAAATATCTCGGTAAGGATGATCCATGACTAGCAACCGATAAAATTTATTTTGGGTAAACTTTAGTCGCTGAACCCGTCGAATAGCTTGCTCAGATTGATAATAACGTTTTTCGAATTGGTGCTGGTTGACAAACGGTGCATCCCTAGTGGCCACAAAAAAATTCAACATCAACTCAAAAATTAAAATCCCACTTAAAATTACCCGACTTGAAAGCTGACGATCGGTAAGCGTGATAATCGCGATTGCGGTAACTACCAAAAAGCCCAAAACCAACACATAAATAAAGTTATTGACAAATAATTGAGGGGTAGTGAACTTAAAAGGCGTCATTTTTTCACTAAACAGGTTGGCCCAAAGATAGCCAATCGAGATGGCAATCCCTAAAGCCCCCGTTGAAATTAAAATTAATTTGGTTTCCTCAAAAATCTTTTTTAAATAACCTTCGTAGGCAATCATGATCAAAACAAAACTAAAGAGAAAAACCATTCGGAAGGGAAACCCAGCTGGCCGCTGGAAAAGATGCCACGCCGTATTTAACGGCAATAACCACATTCCCAGAAAAATCCCTCCCAGTAAATAGGCAGTTGCCTGTTTATTCCGTGATGAAATCCGTTTTGAGAAAAAATAGGCAATTCCCAGAATAATAAATAGCGAACCGGTAAACATGCTGGGATTATGAACCAAGCGACCCGTAAAATCATTGCCGCCAAAGCCAAGGTTGACCGTAAAACTCGGTCCAAAAGCACCTTTTAACGCAAAATTACGCAAGTGAAGCTCCTTTTTGCCAGTAGACATCATCGAAATTGCGGTTGGTACCAAAACGATGGCGCTTAGCATTCCCGACAATAGCGAATACCACAAGAAACGGCCGATTTGCCCCCGCCGGTCTTTGATGTGATGCATTAAGGCAACTCCCGCTGGTTGTGCTTTTATCAATAAATAAACAAAATACCCCAGACTGAAGACACAAATGATGTAGCCCATATAGTAGTTAGTCAAAATAATCGCGGTTAACCCAAAAACATATAACCACGGTTTGCACTGACCAACTAATTTTTCCAAACCGGCAACCATAATTGGTAAGAGAATCAGTGCGTCCAGCCACATTAAATCATAAAAATACATCGAAACAAAGCCGCACAAACCGTAAGCCAAGCCACCGCAAATGGTCATTAAATCGAATTGTCCGTATTTATGACTCAAAAACCAAGTCATTGACCAGCTACATAAAATAATCTTCAACCAAATAATCAAATCAATGGCAATTGGTAAGTGAGCCGGGTCGAAAAAGACGACGATTAAATTAAGCGGACTCAGCAGATAGTAAGCATATACCGGTACCAAACTGTCACCAATTGAAATTAAAAATGAATAGCTTGAAAACGACAGATGTAACAACTGCCGTCTCAATTCGGCAAAAAATTGCAAATATTGAGTCGACAAATCACTGATTAACAGGTTTTTGGAGCCAAATGGGGCAATCCCGATAATCATAAATAGTAGCGTCATCACCAATATCGGCAACAGGATTGCCGTTAACTTATATTTAACATGATGCTTGCTTGGGGTTTTCGTTAACATGATCAAATATCTCTCCAAATAGTCCTTTTAGTAAGCAAAAAGATCTTTTCAAACCAGTTATCGCTCAAATCTTATTCAGTATAACCTACTCATACTTTATATACGCAAAAGTGGTCATCTTTTTACCAACAATTATTATTTTCCTTCAAAATATTACGATTAACTGCCTTAACCTGTAACATTTAAGGCTTTTTTATCAATTTTATTGGTATTATTTGCCGTAATTTCGTTTTATAGGGAAAAAGATGAATTATTTTTTCTTAATTTAATAACCTACGATTGCCGATAGGTCGCGTCAGATCAGCAACACCTTGATGTGAGGAAATTGTGAAATTGATGTTTAATCTTTATGAAACAGTCTTGAGACTGTTATGTAGCATTTTTCCCTTATACTAGGGCTTGTAGTTTTAAAGGGGGAACAATTCGATGACACTTAATTTTAAAAAATTAGCTGGCTTGTTCATGGGGGCACTTGCTGCATTTACCATTTGCACAACAGTCAGCGCCAGCAAAACCAAGATCGCCGATGTTTCTCAATACCAAGGAAACATTAACTGGAAAAAAGCGGCTAAAGATCTAAAATACGCCATCATCCGTGTCCAACACGGTGACACTGGCGATGCTGATTTTCGAATCGATTCAAAACGAAACGTTAACGCAAACGGCGCCAAAAAATACGGCATTCCGTTTGGCCAATATGGTTACGCAGAATTTAGCAGCGTTGCCGACGCCAAGAAAGAGGCCCGCGATTTTTACAAGCGGTCCAACGCCGGTGCCCGTTTCTACGTACTCGATAATGAACACCGAAAAGGGAGTGGCTCCGAGCAATCATACGTCAACGCTTGGTTGAGTCAAATGAGAAAATTAACCAACAAACCGTTAGTTTATTATTCATACGATAACTACGTTGCCGTTCATAAAATCAATTACTCCAAGTTCGATGGTTCTTGGATTGCCAACTACTCGAAAAAGCCGACTGCTTCAGCTGATCTTTGGCAATACACCTCAAAGGGTCGGGTCAGCGGTATCAGCGGCAACGTTGATTTAAGTAAAGCTCTGAAACCGTCTGTAGTGAACTCATGGTTTAAGGCAGCTTCAGCTGATGTGGCCAAGCCAACGTACTTCACGTCCTTGCCATCATCTAAAAAAGTGACCACTACTCGTAACATTTATGAATATCGAGACGTTAATTTTAAAAAGCGCGTGACTAAACTCACAGCCGGTAAAAAATTGACTGTTAAAAAGATCGCCCGCTCAACTAACGGCGCCTACCGGTTTCAATTAACCAACGGAAACTATATTACTGCTAATAAAGCATATATTTCCGATTAGCTCATTCATTTGAAAAAACACTCAGTATCACACACTGTCATAAGACAGTTTCTCAAACACTTATTTATAGAGGGGAATTATTATCGTGTCTCATTGCCATAGAAATATCAAATCAGTTTTAAAACCACTTTTGTTTGTTGTTGCACTATTCAGCTTTGCAGTCACTGCACTGTCATTTGCTCAAGCAGCCAATGCCGCCAGCACGGATAAGCCTCACTACTCAGCTGTTTATAAAGAAGCTAAAAAACACTTGGGGACTAGTGTAACGTATCTTTGAAAAGCTAAATTATTGTGATAATCGTCGTTTCTTGATATGCTGGGGAAAAAGTTAAAGGAATGATCATCGATGCGCCCCATTAAATATCAGATTACCCTGACCGATGCGAAAAAAGCGATTCATTGGCAGTTCACAACCGCGGATGCCCGCATTAAATTGCGCTCCTTGTATCCCGATATTACGCTCGTAACTGATTAGTAAATTTTTAAGTATATCAAAGATACGTTACACTAGTTACGTTTACGGTGCTGTCGGCCCAACCCACTTTGATTGTTCCGGCTTTACCCAATACGTTTACAAAAAGTCAATCGGCAAAAACTTGCCAAGAACCGCTCAGGCTCAATACAACGGTACCAAGAAAATTTCTAAAAAGAACATTCAAAAGGGTGATTTGGTTTACTTTGGCTCCAGCAAGTCAAGTATTTCCCACGTAGGTATGTATATCGGCAACGGCCGGATGATTGATTCTCAAAATCGTGGTGTCGTTACTGAACAAGTTTACGCACCTTGGTGGCACGTTGTTGGTTTTTCACACCCAACCGACTTATCTTACTAAATTGTTTATATACTAAAGAGCAGACCTTCAAATCATGAAAGTCTGCTCTTTTAATTTGCACATTTTTCTGAATTCTTGGGTGTGAGCGATTTTAGAACCTTGGTTTTAGTGGATGAAGCGCTGGGCTACACTAACTTTCCTAGGACAGCTCCTTCAAGCAGACTTCTACATGTAGGAGATTAATTTTAAAAATCCAGGAACGGGATTCCCAAAATTAACGTCCTACATTCCGAAGTCTAACCGCTTGAATCCGCTCACTTTCTTAGGACAGCTGCCAAAAGCAACACCACTCCTGATAAGAGATCAATCTGGAAAATCCAAACCCAGGATTTCCCAGATTGACGTCTTATCATCCGGGTGTTAACCGCTTTTGTTCGCTCACTATCTTAAAAACTAAACTTATCCACCACTTCAAACGTGACGTTTTCATTTGCCTTTAATAATTTAGCAACCGGACACTGGTCCAATGCTTCCGTAACCATTTGCTTGCCCTGCTCATCATCCAACTTGTTAAAGAAGATTTCGCAGCGCACGATAAACTTATAGCCCTTCGTATCCTTAACAATATCAACACCCGTGTGAATAATGCTGTCTGGTTCAAGCTTGTGCTGACGTTCAACAATTCCAATCGTCGCGTTAAAACAAGTACTCAACGCAAACCCGATAAATTGTTCAGGATTGGTGCCTGGGCTGTTTAGTAATGAGCTGCTGACACCCAAGGCTAAACCTTCGTTGCCATGAACATAACTTTGACCAGTTAATCCATGTTCGTTAACAACTTCAGTATGATAAAGTGATCCATCTACTGCCATCTTAAAATCCCTCCAATAGATATAACCATGCTAACCAATTATCAAACCACAAAGTAACCCCTTTTGAGTCTTTCATGAGTCACTTCAGGTATCTACACAACTTAATCTTATGTTATTTAGAAATGGAAGTCCATCAAACAGCACCATAAATGATGGCGCTTGCATAAGCCTGTTTTGCTCTTCAGCTAAATTGAAGAGATGCGTTTTGAAGTGAACTTTGCTAAACTAATTATTAGAACTTCATTAGCGGGGGGATTGCTGTGAACGAAATTAAACTGAAATGGCTGATGATTGGAGAACTTCTAAGCAGCATTGGCATGAGCTTTATTTGGCCGCTAACCAGTGTCTATCTACATAACCGTTTGAACGTGTCATTGTCAATCATTGGGATTGTCCTTTTATTCAACTCGTTAGCCAGCGTTCTTGGCAGTTATCTCGCCGGTTATTTGTATGATCGTCAAAACCCATATCACCTCATCATTGGTGGCATTAGTGGTGCGACAATGACACTGCTTGGCCTCACCTTTTTTCACGGCTGGCCGATCTTTGGGTTTTGGTTATTTGCCAATGGCTTTACTTCGGGCTGGAACCTCACGCTGGTTAATTCAATTGGAACCAGCATCACCACCGTCGACAGCCGTTACGTCTTTAACATGCTTTATTTCTCACAAAATTTAGGCGTCGTCATCGGCACATCACTGGTGGGGTTTATTTACAACATTAGCATCACCCTTCTTTTTTCGATTGCTGCCGGACTATTTTTGCTCTTGTTACTGGTTGCTGTTATTAATTATCGGCCAGCTGCTGAAATCCATCGTCAAAGAAGCAGTCATCACTACCAATCGATGCAACACCGCCACCCTCTACCGACATCAAATAAATTAATATTGATTGCGTTTTTTATCTCACTGCTAATTATTTGGACCATGTATCAGCAGTGGGTCTCAAACCTCTCCGTCTACATGACAACCTTAGGCATCCCTTTGAAAAATTACTCATTTTTGTGGACAATTAACGCCGGCTTGATCGTCGTCATCCAACTGATGATTAATTGGCTGGCTCACTACCACCAACATTTAATCATTCAAATTTTGTTTGGGATTTCCATGATTGCCCTATCCTTTGGCGTGCTAATCCTGGCCAAGAGCTATGGCTACTTCATTATTTCAATGATCATTTTAACGATTGGTGAAGCCACAACCTTTCCCGCAATTCCAGCTTTGGTCAATGCTTTGACCCCTGCACAAACGAAAGGCCGCTACCAAGGGCTGTTAAATGCCTGGTCATCGACGGGACGCGCACTGGGACCATTGTTTGGCGGCATCATGATTGAGTGGCATTCCTATACCTTTTTATTTCTGACAGCCGCGTTGACCATTTTAATTGTCTGGTTGGGAATAGGACTACTTTGGTGGTCAATCAGCCATCGCTTAACAATTTACCACTCAGCCTAATTTTGACTCATCCGACTACAATCAAAAAATCGTGAAAGCCAAGTCATAAACTTGATTTTCACGATTTTTTGTTTTATCAATATTCACTTTTAACAATTAGTCGCGAGCCCGACTAATCTTACTGTGCCGAATCCCATAACTAAAGTACAGGATTAAGCCAATCACAAACCAGATGCTTGAGGCCACCCAGGTTTCCGTTGGCAGCTGCGACAACATATACAAGCAAAGCAGTGCCGAAATAATTGGAAAGACCGGATAACCCGGAACCTGATAACCGTGGTTGTTTTGAATTTCTTTATTGTGACGTAGCGGAATAATCCCAAATGAGACAAATAGGAAGGCAATCAATGTCCCGATATTAACCAAGTTGGTCAACTGATCCAAAGGAATAAAGCCGCCCATAATGGCAATGATGACAGTCACCATCATTAAACTGTTGCTGGGATTGCCTCGTTTATCAAGCTTACCCAAAAAATGTGGCAGTAAGCCATCCCGGCCGATCGAATAGATCAACCTTGACGAACTGTAAATCATTGTGACCATCATGGTAAACATCCCGGCCAACGCCCCGATGGAAATGATCCCGGCTACCCAATTCAAACGCACAAATTGTAACGCAAAGGCTACCGGATCGGCAACGTTTAATTTGGTATAGGACACCATGCCGGTTAGAACAATTGAAACACCAACATAAAGAATGGTGGCAACAATTAAAGTCCCAATGATTCCCACCGGCATATTTTTCTTAGGATTCTTCACTTCGGCAGCCGAACTGGAAACTGCATCAAAGCCCAAATAGGCAAAGAAAACCGCCGCCGCGCCGCCAAAGACACCACCTTTACTGCTACTCCAGCCGTAAGGTAAAAACGGATGCCAGTTAGTCGGCTTAACGTAAAACAGTCCAACCACAATGAACAACAGGATAATCCCAATCTTAACAAACACGATCGTATTGTTAACCCGGACCGAAGACCGCATCCCGTGGCTCAGCATCCATGAAATCAATAACACAATAATGATGGCAATCACATTCCCGTATGTCCCGGCAGCTGGGTCAAGCGGTCCTGAAATAACCTTGGGAAAATTAATATGAAATCCCTTTAAAAAAGATTGGAAATAAGCGCCCCAAGCACTTGAAACAGCTGCCACCGCCAGGACGTATTCCAAAATTAATGCCCAACCGAGCACCCAACCGATAATTTCACCGAAAACCAAGTTGCCATAAGAATAGGCACTTCCGGCTACCGGTAACGCTGATGCAAACTCAGCATAGCACATGGCCGAAGTAGAACACACAACAGCCGCAAAAATAAAGGATAGGATAATACCGGGCCCTGCTTTAGTCGCAGCCACCGTTCCTGGTAGAATGAAGATCCCAGTTCCGATAACGGCCCCAATTCCAAGAGAAATTAAATCAAGTGCCGACATTGTTTTAATAAACTTTTTATCGGTTTCAAGGTATCGATCCAATTGCTCCCGTTGGAAAATTCTTGAACCTAATGACATAAGTATGTAGCCTCCAAATAATATTAGCAATTCATTAGAATTATTATTCTATTTTAACTTTTTAATCACTAAAAATCAATTTGAAGAGAAATTACTGTAGCAATAACTAAAAAGCCGCCCTGCCATAACTTGGACCAGTTACAGGACGACTTAATAAATTGTTTTTTAGTAACTGCCACCGCCTTTAAAGCGGTCTGCACCAGAGGATCTGTATTCGCGGATCCTCTTTCTTTTACCTATATTGTATCAGATTCAAAATCCAGCTAATATTGGTTGTCAACAACGACTATTCAGTCGGCTGATGATTCTTTAATGCCCCACGTTCTCGAGTTACTGGGATGCTGATTTGAAAGATCGCCCCATGAGGATAATTGTCACGCACCTCAATTTTGCCACGATGTTGTTGAATGATAAATTTGGCAATTGCCAATCCTAAGCCATTCCCCCCAGTTTTGGCATTTCGTGATTGATCAACCCGGTAAAAACGTTCAAAGACTTGCCCCTTGTCCTTGTCTGGAATGCCAGAACCAGTGTCACTTACCGATATCAGTAGTCGACCATGTAATCGCTTGATTATCACTTCAATAGTGCCACCCGTTGGCGTATATTTTAACGCATTATCTAATAGAATGACCAAGGCTTGACGCATCAATTCCGGATCAAAAACGACCTTACCGGAAACTCGAACATCCTTCTGAAGTATTTTATGTTGGCTTTCGGCTAACGGTTGATATATTTTGAAAATTCGATTAGCCCAATCAGCGATTTCAACTGACTTAGGTTGCAGTTGAATAATGTTGGCATCCCCCCGCGACAACATTAACAACCGCTTAATAAGTGTCTGCATCTGGTTAACTTCATCCAAAGTAGTTGAAATGCTGGCCGCTTCATCCAAGATCCGTTTCTTCGGTCGAGTCAGTAAATACTCCATCTGATTTTGAATCACGGTAATCGGCGTCCTTAATTCATGAGCCGCGTCGGCACTAAATTCGCGCTGTTTCTTCCACGACACTAAAATTGGTTTCATGCTTAAACGGGATAAAATATAGGCAATTGCGATTGCCAACGCCCAAAAGAGCAGTAAGGTCATAAACAAAGATTTCTTAAAACTTTCAACTGCTAACAAGTCCGCATCGATATTTTGAAGAATTAGGACATATTTCCCCGAATAAACGGTATTGGTATTGGTAGCGGGAACTTTGATTAACAACGTCATGAAGTAATGATTGGACTGCTTAGTCCCAAACCGGGTGGTGATGACCAAGCCCTTTACTTTATTCAGATTTCTTTTTACCAATTTAATCCCTTGAAAAGCATTAAAAGCGCCCCGACCAATCATCCCGGAATTAATGATGTGGCCGTTTTTATCAAAAGCCAACGCATTGGTTCGAAAAGTGGCGTTATTAGTTGGCGGCGGTGTCGAACGGGGCCGATAGGGATGAATCTGATCGCCAGCCGCCTTGGCCTTTGCCTGACTCCTAAGAATCTCCGTTTTTTGGCCATACAAACCTGAATTAATATTTTTATCAATTGATTCTTTAAACGATAAGTAAATAATACCGCCTAAAATTGCAAAAAGCGCCGTAAAACTAACCAATTCATTGATGAAAAATTTAATCCACTGTTTTTTTGTTGCATCCTGAGCCATTTCTAGTTAAAGTCCCCCATAAGTCGCCGTTACACGCCAATTTTTTATTAAGTCAAGTTATTCTATCAGGGGAATCTTAAATCAAACTTAACGGCTAGCTTGCTTTAACCTGCCAATAACAAAAGCCTTGCTAAATCAATGATTAGCAAGGTTTTAAGGTGAACTACTATCTTTTAGTAAGAAGGGTACAGGATTTGAAGTGTAGCCGCCCCTTGCTGATATCAAGCGTTTTTTTATTACCGAATAGGGCCAGGGCACCAAAAGGGCACCAACATTTACCAAGATAAAATCAATTTTTTATAGGCAATCCCAGGCGGGGGTACATACAATTTTTATTCATGTAATCTTTCCCTTAAAGCGTCTGTTAAAACCTCGCTAAAATTAATACCGGCTTTTTGAGCTTCCTCATTTAAGTCAGCAGGAATTGTGGTGTTCTTCCTAATGGTGGGTTTTCTAATCTTACGTTTTGCTTCTTCCAAATCAACAGCAATTAGCACTACGTACTGATCCTTACTTAGTTTAACGTCTTTAACCGAACTAGCTTTAGGCAAATTGCCACGACTAACCAGAGCCAATCCCAAGGCATCATTCGCATAGTATGCTGCTTCTTCCTCATTTCGACCATAAGTAATGGCCTCAGGTACATCAGGAAATGTAACGTTAATCGCATCGACTTTTGTATCAGGTTCAAATATTGCTGGATAGACTACTGTATCTTTTTTTGCCATGATATCCCTTCCTTTTTTACGGTCATAAGATATGCCAAAGCGGCGGGGCTATTTGAGCCCTGCTTGCTTTAGTATTGATTTCTCAGTTCCAATCGGCATATCTCCTGGGTGGAAAGGAATAATAACATAATGTCCTTTGCCATCTGTGTAATGCCTGTGAGAACCAGTTTGGTGAGTCAAGTGAAACCCGTTTTTTAAAACCAGCTTCTCAATTTTCCTCGCCGTTGTTGGCATATCTTGCTCATCTCCCTTACAGTTATTATAATACATCATATGCGTCAACAAGTCAACACGCATATGCGTATTTATTTAGAAATCCATTAAGAAATTTTTGCCAATTTTGAGAGTCGTAAAAAAAGATTGCTTGGAGGATATTCTTTTTCATATCATCATTTTACGGGAAGCATGACGTAATAAAAAGCATGATGATCGTTAGCAGTTCAACGGTTATCATGCCCTAGAATTTTATAATCCCTTATGCGTGTTAAAAAAGAAGCCCGGATTTTCAAGTTATCCGAGCTTCTATCAAGTTAAGTGAAACTTATTTCATTGCTTTTTAGATTGTTTCATACAGCCTGCTTAGTAAGATCTTTTACATCAACGTTACTGTCTAAGATCCCACTATCGCCCGATAAGACCAGTTGATTCTTTTTGACATCCAACTTCATATGATCGTTTAGATAAGCACCGGAGTAACCTTTATACTGCCAATTCCCGATAGTTGTCGACAAGGTAGCGTCATAATCAGGCGTTTCAGCACCTGGGTCCACCGCGATGACATCAAAGCTGATTTCCAGTGAGCAAATGCCAACCTTGGAAAACGGCCCCACACCATCGTCCAGGCTTAGAAGGGTCCGCCGATTGTCGGGCAGCTGCCGATTCAACTTTTCAAGTGCTCGTTCTGTGATTGTTAATTTCATGATCAAGGCCTCCAATAAACTTTATCATACTCGACAATCACACTTTGTCAATCTAATTGTATACAATTAAAGTAGCTGGCCGAGCTGGTTGCTAACGTTGACTGTTACGACTTTGTTCCGGCTGTTGACCGTGATAACATTAGGAAGAGGTGATTCAAATGACAAATGAAGGAAAAATGACAACTATCGCGATTCATGCTTATGGCGATGAAAACCAACTGGTTCAACAATCGTTGGCGATCCCAACAATTAAGGACAACCAACTCTTAGTCAAAGTTCAAAGTATCGGTGTCAATCCCATTGACTGGAAAACCAGAAAGGGCTTGCGTCAAAGCCGCTACCCTTTTAATTTTCCAATCGTTCTGGGTCAGGAAATGGCGGGCACCGTTGTGAAAGTCGGCCAAAACGTCACCGATTTTAAAGTGGATGATGAAGTCATTGGCTACGGAACGCCAAGTAATCGAGGGACATACGCTGAATATTACGCCATCGATGCCGACCAAGCTGCCATCAAACCAGCCGACCTTTCCTTTGAGGAATCAGCTGGCCTTGGGTTAGCCGGCACCACTGCCTGGGAAGCTTTATTTGATGCCGGTCAATTAAAGGCTCACCAGACTGTCCTAATTCTGGCCGGCTCAGGTGGCGTTGGTTTAATGGCTATCCAATTGGCCAAGAATGCCGGTGCTCACGTTATTACAACGACCAGTGGGAAAAACATTCCGCTACTTAAACAATTAGGAGCCGATGAGGTGATCGATTACACCAAAGACCACTTTTCAACTAAGGTTTCAAACGTCGACCTGGTTTTCGATACCCTTGGCGGTGATAACCAACGGGCCGCCTTCAGAGTGGTTAAACCGGGTGGCCGAGTCATTTCAATCGTGGAAACTACTGATCAAGCAGCTACCTTAAGCGACCAGTACGGCGTTTCGTTTGAAAAGATCAACGCTCACCCCGACAAAAAAGTCATTTCATCTTTGGCCAAGATGTTCGGTGCCAAAAAGTTAATCGTTCGAGTTGCTGAAGACTTACCATTTACCGTTGAAAACGTCCGGCGCTTACACCGTGAAAGTGAAGCCGGCCACGTTGTGGGTAAATTGATTATGAATGTTAATTAGGTAGACAAAAAGGCCAGCTGATTACTCAGCTGACCTTTTTAACGGTACCCATGCAACTGCATGAATAGACTTCTTGGACTCCACAATCCGCTGAAGTCAGGCACCACAAATCCGTGCTTAAAATGTGCCCCGTTATCTAAAAATATCACCTAGTCGCTTGCGCGAACAGCATAATGCTGCGTGATCTTTCTCGACTCATCGCATCCTTTAATTATGCCACAAACCATCTCAAAAAACAACCTACTTCTTTTCAGCAACTTTCTTAGTAGTCCTTTTTCTAGTCTTCGTCTTTGCTTGGGCTTTCTTGGTCGTTGTCTTCGATTTGGCTTTAGCTTTCGGCTTAGCCTTGGCTTTCTTCTCATCGGCTTCTTTTTCTGCTTGAGTCTTCATGTTTTCCTGAACAGCGGCTAAATGATCGGCAACCCAATCATTCATCATTGGCAGGTATTGCGCCATGTGATCAAGGTAATCATGAGCTGAAGCGACTTCATCAATTCGCAAACCGGAAACATTAACGTATGGCGAACTCATCACAATGTATACATTAACCGGTAATCGATCCTCATCCGAAATCATTTTATCAATTCGCTTGATATCTTGTAATGGTAAGTTGATCAGGTTAGTTTCCAACCTGATCACCACATCCGTATCACTCACTTGGATTTCGCCGTACCCAAGCTTCCCAAGGTTTAATTGCTCCTCTACATAATCATAAACGGCTGCCATAGTCTCATCGGGATGAGCAACCAGTTTTGCCAGAGTCGCTTTAATTGTTTTATGTTCAAGCTTCTCATCCATCACATCTGCAATGAAACTCGTTACATCTCTATCCAAATTCTTTCACCTATTTCTTTAATTGTTTGTTTTTATTAAGTTGCTTTGCCAGTATCTCCCGTTGAAAAATACCTCTAAGCTTAAAGGCTAGGATAAACCAATAAAAATTAATAATCACGCCAAACGCACTTAGCATCGCCATGATCAGCTTCACAATAATGTTTGCATCGCTCCCCGTAAACATCGTTGTTAACATGCCGACAAAGCCGACTGTATAAATGGCTACTACGACCGCCATCAAATAATAACTGAGCCTAACTTTTAAATAGGCCAGCAAAATCGTTGCCAGGTAAAAAACGCTTGCCAAAATTGTCACTCTAACCGCTTCAGAAAGCCTAACTGGTCGATCAAGCCGCATAAATCCCAACGTCATTAGCCAGTTGACTAGTAGAAAAAAGACTAGTGAAATGATCGCCCAGTAAATAACCTTCTTTTCTTCATTTTTCAAAAATAATCCTCCAATAATTCCAATAAAAAAAGATAAACTCAATTAGAATTTATCTTCATTCTGACACTTTCAGTTTAACGTATTTATAAGTTTTAGAAAAGCATATTCAAAAAATCTTCTTCCGGAATGCCGGTAAAGTATTGATTCAGATCAACATCTTTCAATGCGTTGGCAACGTCTGAGCGTTCGAATCGAACACCCTTTAATTTATCTGCCAATTCACCAACATCCTTTGGTCCAAAGAAATCTCCGAAGAAGGTGACGTTTGAGATCTTGCCATCATCAACTTGGAAGCGAGCATCGATCGTCCCGTTCGTAAAGTGTTGACGTTTCTTAACCGTAAACTCAGGTGAATTACCATAAACCCAATTCCAGTTATTGTAAACATCGTCAAAAATCTTGTCAATGCCCTTTTTATCTTCATCGGTCAAATGATACTCCCGATCCTTAATTTTCGATAAATCATCAACGTGGAAGAGTTCTTTTAGTAGTCGATCACGAAATTCCGGAGTCGTTAGGTCTTGATATTCAGGTGAAAGATACGGCTTCAAATTAGTAACCCGGGAACGAACAGATTTAATTCCTTTTGACTTGATTTTATCTTCTGGAACCGTCAGTGCCTTGGGAATCACCGACAGATCAACATCCAGCATTAATGTCCCGTGGGAGAAAGTCTTGCCATTCTTCGTGTACATGGCATTCCCGGAGAATTTCTTACCATCGACCAGAATATCGTTTCGGCCACTAACTTCCGCAGAAGTGGCGCCCATGTCATGCAAAGCATCGACGACCGGTTGAACGAAGGACTTAAAGTCACCAAATTCCTCGCTGTCACTGTCAACTACGAAGCTAAAGCACAAGTTACCAAGATCCTGATAAACGGCGCCACCACCGGAGAGCCGCCGCGTCACCACGATGCCGTGCTCATCAACGTACTTCTTGTTGATTTCTTCAAGCGTATTCTGATTTCGGCCGACAATGATACATGGGCCTTCAATATAAAACAGTAACAAAGGTTCATCAAAGTTAATTTCATTCATCAAATACTGTTCGGTTGCTAAATTGCGGCGAATGTCGTTGGATTTCATGACGTAGTAATACATAACAAGAATAACCCCTTTTCATTTATACTTTCACAAGACAATGGTAGCACCTCACGTAAGCGATTACAATCACAAACTGTCTTTCACTGATTCCTTAGTAAAAAGACCATTTTCAGCAGTTTTTGACGTCAATTGTGAATTATTTATTTTGAGCCGTTAATTCCAAATCTTCTTTTCCGGCGTCCAATCGCTGGGTTACGCACACTGTTGATTACAACCAGCGCCAATAATGTTATAGTTAAGGTAAGAACAAATCGATGACGGGGTGATCACATGGAAGACCAAAATTATAAAAACATCCTTGTACCAGTTGACGGTTCAGCCGTCACCAATTCAGTATTAAACCGAGCAATTTCCGTTGCACTAGCTAATCATGCACACTTAGACATCTTAAACATTTTGGAAGTCAACCAATTTAATCAAACTTATGGAAGTGCCGTAAGTGGTGACGTTGTTTTCAAATTAACTGAAAATACAGAAGATAAACTGAAAGAAATGAAACAGAAAGCTTTGGATGCCGGCGTTAAAGATGTTAACATCCACATTCGGTTTGGTAATCCCAAGCCAATCATTGCGCGAGAATTTCCTCATGATCATGATACAGATGTCATTGTGATCGGCTCTACTGGATTAAGCGCGGTTGAGCGATTAATCATTGGTTCCGTTACCAGTTACGTAACCCGAACCGCAATTTGCGATGTCTTAATCGTTCGGTCCAAGAACGATCCTAAGCAACCAAAATAACTTTTTAATATTAAAAATGCAGAAACCGGGCCAATTATCGGTCCGGTTTCTTTCAGTCTGAACTAAGCGAGGTATTAGCCAACCGTGCAAACCAAATGGACTTTTGAAGCTCCCGTTCCCCAAATGATGGACGGCCAATCACTGCGTAATCTGCTCCACCAACACTGGTTACTCCCCAAACATCTAATTTTTAGTTTGCGATCCAACAAACGCGTATTAGTAAACGGCCATTACTTGCCAGTGAATTTTCCAGTTCATGATGACGATAAAATAGAGATGACATTTTTACCAGCTGATTTTCGCAATCCATTTCCTAATGTGATACCAGATTCAGCCGCTAACTTGGCAATCCTTTACGAGGATCATAACCTGATTGTCGTTAACAAACGTAGAGGCGACAAAACCCATCCCAATCAACCGGGAGAAGTTGGCGCTACGATTAACCATCTGGCCGCTTACTTGGCACCCCAAGACACTTTACCTTATATGATTCACCGCTTGGATCAGGAAACCAGCGGCGCTATCTTATTTGCGAAAAATCCGGTAGTGGTGCCACCACTGGTTGCCAATTTGGCAGCCAAACGTATTCAGCGAACTTATTTGGCTTGGGTGACGGGCACCGAAATCCCAGATCAGGGAACCATTAAGTTACCAATCGGCCGAGATCCTCAAGATCAACGCAAACGAAAAGTTAATGGAGTGGCAGCCGTGCCTGCATTAACGCACTATCAAGCCATTCAAAAATTAGCCGGCGACACGTTGTTAGCCATTCAATTAGCGACTGGCCGGACCCACCAAATTCGGGTACATTTCGCTGCGATCGGCCACCCACTAGTTGGTGACCCATTGTATGCCCCGGACGACAAACAGCCATTTTTACTACTCCATTCATGGAAAATTATTTTACCATTGCCCTTCAGCGAAAAAGCAATTACCGTCACTGCCCCATTACCGCCACATTTTACTAATTTTCGATCGTCATTGTTGGGTTAGCAAGTCAATTATCAATCTCGTTAACTGCAATTGCTCTGTAAGTCCCTTATACTTAGAGGAAAGTATTCAATTCAAGGAGGAGACTCGACTCATGACAAATCACATTTTGGCAACTCATTCGGCTACTCAGCTCACAAACCTGATTCGCAATCACCAAGTTTCACGCATTGACCTGGTGAACGACCTATTGACCACAATTAAGCAAGAAAACTCTCAGCTTAATGCGGTGACTCATCTATGGCCGGAGCGGGCCTTAAAAATGGCAACCGACTTCGAGGACCATGGCCAACCGTTTGCCGGCGTGCCAATTCTTTTAAAAGGGCTTGGCCAATCGTTTAAGGGTGAAATTGATTCCGGCAGTTCTCATTTACTTCGAGACTACATCGCGCCTAAGACCAATAACTTTGTCAAGAGACTTTTAGACGCCGGCTTGATCCCAGTTGGTGAAACCAATGCGCCGGAATTTGGTTTTAAAAATGTTACTGATTCAAGTCTGTATGGTAACGCTCATAATCCTTGGAATCTTGAGTACCAACCAGGTGGTTCTTCTGGCGGTTCCGCTGCGGCAGTCAGTGCTAACTGGTTGCCCATCGCTGCCGGTAACGATGGTGGGGGCTCCATCCGAATCCCGTCGTCTTTTTCCGGCACGATTGGCTTAAAGCCGACTCGCGGCCGCGTGCCAACCGGTCCAGATGAGTGGCGCGGTTGGCAGGGCGCTTCGATTAACTTTGCGATTACCAGAAGTATTCAGGATACTGCCAAGCTATTGGACGCTTTAGCCGTTGTCCAAATGGCCGCACCATTTCAAGTCCCACTGCCAGAACACGATTTTGAAAGTACGTTGAATGAATTATCCAAACAGCCTAAAATTGCTTTTTCAACCCATTCACCCGTCAACACCCCAGTTTCCGATGAAGCTAAAGCAGCCGTTAAAGAAGCCGTCACTTTTTTGGAAAATCAGGGATATGCAGTGACTGAAGCCCAAGTACCCGTTGACGGTGTTCAACTCATGCAGACCTATTACACAATGAACGCTGGTGAAACCGCGACGATGTTTGCCAACATGCACCTTGATGATCAGACCATTCACGATAACGTTGAGCCACTAACCTGGGCACTCAATGTGGCCGGTAAGACCGTTTCAGCCGTTCAATACAGCCAAGCGTTGGCCTTTTGGGATCAGGTTGCCGCAGCCATGGATCAGTTTACTAATCAATACGATCTTTACCTAACTCCGACGACTGCCTATCAGGCGCCCAGAATTGACCAGCAATTGGTTTCCAAGGAAAACATGGCAAAGTTGCTTAATATTAGCTCGTTTTCGCCAACTGAACGTCTCCAAATTATTTGGGATCAGTGGCTGCCCGCGCTAACCATCTCACCCTTTACTCAACTTGCCAATATCAGTGGTCAGCCGGCAATTAGCTTACCAACCTACGTTGGCGATAACGGGTTACCAATCGGGATCCAAGTTATGGCTAAAAAGGGACGTGAAGATTTACTATTACAAGTTGGTCATCTATTCGAAGAAGCTCAAAAGCTTAAATTCAAAGCATAGAATTTTTTAATAAGTCCACAAAAAGACGGAAAACGCGATGTTTTCCGTCTTTTTTGGGTTTTAGTAATTAATAGTTAATTGAATTACTTGTTGAGTGGTTCCCAATTCCATGATGTTACTTCTGGAAGGTCAGTACCAACCTCACGGATGTAACGATTATGCTTCTCAACAATGTTGTTCATACGTTGGATGAAGTAGCCACCCTTAACAGCGTATGAAGGAACATTCCGGATAGCATCCGCAGCTAAGTGGAAACGATCCAATTCGTTCAGAACACGCATGTCAAATGGTGTCGTAATATCACCATTTTCACGATAACCGTGAACGTGAAGGTTGTGGTTGTGACGATCGAAGAAGATATCCTTGATCATATCTTCGAAACCATGCCATGCAAAGATGACTGGTTTGTCAGTTGTGAACAAGTTATCGAATTCTTCATCACTTAAGCCACGAGGATCCTTCTTAGGTGAGTTCAACTTCAAGATGTCAACAACATTGATGAAGCGAATCTTCAAGTCTGGGAATTCTTTATTCAAGATTGAGATAGCAGCCAAGGCTTCCAAGTTAGGTTCGCTACCAGCGGCAGCAAAGACAACATCAGGTTCTTGACCTTGATCAGTTGATGCCCAGTCAATATAACCGAGACCATTCTTAACCAAGTTTTGAGCTTCATCCATTGAGTACCACTGACGACGTGGGTGCTTGGATGTCACAATCAAGTTGATCTTTTCGTAAGTTCTGAAGGCAACGTCACCAACAGCTAATAATTCGTTAGCATCAGCTGGCAAGTATTCACGAATGAACTCAGGCTTCTTTTCAGCCAAATGAGTTAACATCCCTGGATCTTGGTGGGTGTAACCATTATGATCTTGTTGGAAAACAGTTGATGTATCAACAAAGTTCAATGATGGGTAATCTTTTCTCCAGTATTGTTCTGAAGCTTTACGCAACCACTTGAAGTGTTGAGTCAACATTGAATCAACTACTCGTCCGAATGATTCGTAAGTTGCGAAGAAGCCGTGACGACCAGTCAGAATGTAGCCTTCAAGCCAACCTTCTGCTTGATGTTCTGAAAGTTGTGAATCAATCACCCGGCCATGGTTGGCAAGATCTTCATCATAAGGTTCATGAATGTCTTCCATCCACTGACGCTTGTCGTTATCAAGCAAGCTGTAGAGACGGTTAGACTTAGTTTCATCAGGACCGAAGCCACGGAAAGTTGTTGGGTTCAATTGAGCCACAGCATCCAACCACTTGGACCATTCGATCATATCCTGACGTTGGTCAACACCACGCTTGTCAAATTTAACTTCGAAGTCACGAACGTTAGGCAGCTTCAATGGTTCCGGCTTGATCCCACCGTTTGTAATCGGGTTAACTGACATGCGTCGATCGCCTTTAGGGGCAACTTCACGAATTTCCGGCTTCAAAGTGCCATTTTCGTCAAATAATTCTTCAGGCTTGTATGACTTCAACCAATCAACTAATTCATCGGCATGTTCCATATCATTTGCGTCAACCGGAATTGGCACTTGGTGAGCACGGAATGAGCCTTCGATTGGGTTACCGTCAAGATCCTTCTTAGGACCAGTCCAGCCTTTAGGTGAACGGAAGATGATCATTGGCCATACTGGCAATTTAACATTGTCAGGTGTTTCGTTTTCACGAGCATTCTTTTGAATGGACTTGATCTTTTCAATAACAGTATCCAATGTCTTAGCAAATTCTGCTTCAACTTCTGCATGATCAGTGTCAGCAGTTGCTTCAACAAAGTGAGCTTCCCAGCCCATTCCCTTGAAGTAATCCTTCAAGTCTTCGTCACTCATTCGTGAAAGAATGGTTGGGTTGGAAATCTTGAATCCGTTCATGTTAATGATCGGCAAAACAGCACCGTCAGTAATTGGGTTGATAAACTTGTCTGAGAACCATGATGCAGCCAATGGACCAGTTTCTGATTCACCATCACCAATTTCAACAGCAGCGATTACATCCGGGTTATCCAAGATAGCACCGGTACCGTGTGAAAGTGAGTAGCCAAGTTCGCCACCTTCGTGGATTGAACCCGGAGTTTCCGGAGCAGCATGGGAAGCCACACCACCTGGGAATGAGAATTGTTTGAATAACTTCTGCATACCCTTTTCATCTTGAGAGATATTCGGATAAATATCTGAATAACTGCCATCAAGATATGAGTTGGAAACCATTACTTGGCCACCATGACCTGAACCTTCAATATAGAACATGTTCAAATCATATTTGTTGATGGCACGGTTCAATTGAGCGTAGATAAAGTTTTGAGAAACAATTGTCCCCCAGTGACCAATCGGCTTGATCTTAACGTCATCTGACTTCAAAGGACGCTTGAGCAATGGATTGTCACGCAAGTATAACTGACCTACTGAAAGGTAATTAGCGGCACGCCAGTACTTGTCCAGAAGATCCAAATATTCTTTGGAATCGTAATCTACTGTCATTAATTAACACTCCTTCTAAGATTTAACAACAAAGCTACTGTATAGAATGTTCGTAAAATTCATCAATTAGCCTGATCAATTTACAACATTAATACTACACTATTTTTTCTAATAGTCAACCTTTTAGCAAATTGATACGGTCCAATTAAAATCGTCTAAAAATCCTATACTTGTCTGCCATTATGAGTGATTCATCAAAATTAGTCCACTAAAAAGTCAAATTTGTAACAATTTTTTCAAAATTTTTTCCAAAATAAAACACCACCCAATTTTAGTTGGATGATGTTGGCTGAACTCACAATAATTTCAATTTGATTTTAACGATTTTCATTGAGATCGACGAACGTATTGTAGTTTAAATATTTATAATGCAGTCGCATATTCGAAACCTCAAACGGGGTGCCATCATCCAAGAAGAAAATCCCTTCCATTACACCCACCGGTTCAACCGGCTTAAGATGAAGCAGTTCTTGATCCTCTTTATTGGATGGTGTCGTGGTAATCGTCATAAACGATTTTGTCACCGATTTGCCGGTAGTCTCCTCAAAGTAGTTGAAGATCGATCCCTCGACGCGTTCCCGATTCAAATCCGGTACCACTTTAATCGGTATGTAACCTAATTCAATCATGAACGGCTTATCTTCAAAAGTCCGCAGACGCTTAATCTCATAAACAAAATCACCAGGATCCAAAAACAATTCAGTCTGCATCTCTTTGCTGGCCGGAATGACATTAAAGTCCAGCAAGCGGATTTTAGGAATCTTGCCATCACTCTTGAAGCTGTCAGTCACACCAAGGTTGGACCCCTCATATTGAAAAATAGAGCGATTTTTTTGGTATAGCGGATTGATGAAGGTGCCCGATCCCCGTTTTTTAAAAATAATTCCTTGATTTGCCAAAACATTCAAGGCTCGTTTAACTGAGCTGCGGCTTACACCATAAGATTCACTTAGACTACGCTCATCTGGCAGGCGCTTAGAATCGAACTCGTTCTTTTTAATCCGATTTTTTAAATCCTTCATGATGTTTTGATACACTAAATCAGCCATTGTTTCTCCTTCATTCAATCAGTCGTTCGTTAACATTAATTACAAAGTATACCAGATTTTCATTACAAAATGTATGCCATTCAAAACTGGCGACTAAAACCAACCTTATTTTGTCCCTTTAAGACCCAAAATGAGTTTCCCTCGATCCAAATTAAGATCCCAAAAATATTCTACACTACAATTCAGTCATCACGAAACTTTTTCGCGTCCTTCAGCAATCAATTCCCGTTCAAATTAGCGCCAACACTCATCAGCCGATGTGATAAAATGTGAATGAGGTGTCGGATATGTCAAAAAAGAAACGCAAACGAGTTCATAAAACATTAGTTGAACAAATCTTGGATAAACATCAGATTCCCTTTGAGCAAATGACTTTTCCAACTCATCAGGAGGGTGACGTTGAACAAATCAGCGTTGATCATTTGGATCAGGATGAACATCAAATCTTTAAAACATTGGTCTTGAGTGGAAAAACGACCGGTCCGGTTGTTGGAGTAATCCCGGTTGATGAACATTTGGACGAAAAGAAGTTAGCCAAAGCATCCGGAAATAAAAAAGTTAACATGGTTCCCCTCAAAGACCTGCTGAAAACAACCGGTTATCAGCACGGGGCTAATACCCCGATCGGTATCTGGGAGAAATTCAAGTATCCCATTTATATTGATCAAGAAGCTCAAAAAATGGGAAAAATCATCGTTTCTTCCGGACAAATCGGCCGTTCAGTTAAAGTTGACGCTGAACAGATGCGTCAATTAGTCCACGGCACGTTTACCGATTTAAAGGAAGAGTAATCAATGCTGAAAATAATACTCCTCAATATCGGAATGGTCCTCGGAAGCACGATTGTGGGACCATTCTTTTTTGTTTATCTGCTGGCCACAATTAACCACAATACTAAAGCAATGATTGCCAGTCGATTCGGGACCGGGGGACAGCTGATCTTTGGCTTCTTAGGCATCATTCTCCATGAAACCAGCCATTTGCTTGTGGCGATCATCTTTGGTCACCACATTCGCTCCGTTCGATTGATCAGACGACCAACCATTGATAATCCATCCCTCGGCTACGTTAATCATACCTGGCGAGCCGATAGTCTTTATCAAAAAATCGGCAATCTATTTATCGGCATCGCCCCAATTTTTGGCTGTTGCACCATTATTCTACTATTGGCTAAATGGTTGCTGCCGGATATCTATTCTCAATTAATCGTGTTAACCCAACGCCCTCTTTCACAGCTTTACCTCACTTGGCCCACCTTTGATTGGGGAAATCTGCTAATCTTTGGGCTATTAACAATCAATATCTGCATTGGCGGCTTTGATTTAAGCACAGCTGACTATCAAAACGCCACACAGGGGTTGGTTGCCACAATTCTGCTATTAATTGTTTTGACGATTCTTATTTCAGGATTGCCATTCGGTGACACTATTCAAAGAGCCGGCATGCATTTTACAAAAATTTTGATGGTTATTTCCAGCTTTAACCTTATGATTTCAATCATCTTAAACCTCAGTTTCAGGCTACTCTAATTCAGGCTTGGCCATTCCATTCATCCATAAATTCGTTGAGAAAGGCCAACATCACTTGTTGCCGATGCTCAGCCAACTTTTTCGCAGTCGGCGTGTTCATCTGATCCTTTAGTTTTAATAATTTCTCATAAAAATGATTAATTACCGTTCCCCGTTTTCGATACTCCGACTTGTCCAAATTCGTTCTGGGCATCACGTGGGGATTATACATTGTCTCACCAAAGTGGCCGCCAAAATAAAAGGTTCTGGCAATCCCAATTGCACCAATGGCATCCAAGCGATCCGCGTCCTGAACAATCTGACCTTCTAATGATAGTTGATAATGATGTTTTAAATTATCACTAAACGACATGTGGTCAATAATGTCAAAAACTTGGTTAATGAATGGCTGATCATACCCAATTTCAATCAACTTACCAATGATTGCCTGTCGTTTAGCCGCTGGATTGGTCGTCACCTTATCATCACTGACATCATGAAGGTACGCGGCAACCAAGACCAGCTGTTCATCAGCCGGTTCAGTTTTTAAAATGGTTTGAGCCAGGCTGACCACCCGCATAATATGGGTGTAATCGTGGCCTGACGTTTCGTATCCCAGTTCTTGTTTCACGAAATCTTGAATTCTGCGAAGTTCCCGAATCATACTTTTCCTCATTTCCAAATTAATAAGACACTTCAAAAAGTTTAAACCCATAAAAATGAGTGACCCAGACAGCATCTTACTTGTCTAAGTCACCCATTTTAACATACTAATTTTAAGCTTCTATGATTTGTTGATTTGTTCTTTATTCTAGCAAACTTATTTCTCGACGCCTTGACCATCATAATCGTCTATCATGATTTGTTTTAAATCAGCGATCAACGGTTCCTTCGGGTTGGCAGTCGTGCATTGATCTTCGTAAGCCAAAACTGACAACCGATCAACGGCCGAATCAAATTTATCTTTATCAACGCCCCAGGCTTTCAAGCTCAAGGTAACCCCAACGGAATGAGCCAAGTCAATAATTTTTTGAACCAAGCCTTCAATTAACGCCTCGTCATCCTTACCCTGAATCCCAACGTAGCGGGCAATCTCAGCGTAATCCTTGTTAGCGCGGAAGTATTCATATTTCGGCCAAACGGCAATTTTTTCCGGCAATTTGGCGTTAAAGCGAATCACGTGCGGCAAGGTGATGGCAATTGCAATCCCGTGGGTAAGGCCAAATTCACCGCCCAGTTTGTGGGCAACGGAATGAGTAATCCCTAAAAAGGCATTTCCAAAGGCCATTCCGGCAAGTGTCGCTGCATTGTGCATTTCTTCACGGGCGTGGGCATCCCCATTATATGACTTGGTCAAATTATCAAAGACCAGCTTGATCGCCTGCAATGACAACGGCCGTGTGTAATCGGAAGCCATTACTGAAACAAAGGATTCAATGCCGTGGCAAAGGGTGTCCAGTCCGGAAGCGGCAACAGTCCCCTTTGGAACAGTTTGGACAAATTGCGGATCAACAATCGCCACATCCGGTGTCAAGGCATAATCTGCCAACGGGTACTTGACGTGCGTCTTGGAATCCGTAATGACAGCGAACGGTGTGACTTCTGAACCGGTACCGGAAGTCGTCGGAATCGCAATCATTTGTGCTTTGCGGGGCTTGTTAAAGCGGTAAGCCCGTTTTCTGATATCGATGAATTTCTGTTTGGCGCCAAAGAAACTGGTTGAGGGATCCTCATAGAATAACCACATGTTCTTGGCAGCATCTAGTGGTGACCCACCGCCAAGTGCAATGATGGTATCCGGTTTGAAGGCCCGCATCTGAGCAACCCCTTTTTCAACAGTATCCGTTGTTGGATCAGGCTCCACGTCGGCGAAAAGAGAATACTCAATTTCATTTGGGCGACGTTTTAATTCATCCAAAACGGTATCTACATAACCATGTTCAACCATGCCGGGTGTTGTCACGATGAAGACTTTGTTAATCCCAGGCATGTCGTCAAGGTAACGAATTGACGTTTTTTCAAAGTAAACTCGTGGTAATTTAACCCATTGCATATTATTTCGTCTCTTTGCGATTGTTTTGATGTTCAATAAGTCATAGTCGGTCACATTATGAGAAATCGAGTTGGCACCCCATGAACCGGTTCCCAACGTTAATGATGGGGTCATTTCGTTATAGAGGTTACCGATGCCACCGAAACCACCGGGTGTGTTGACCAATACTCGAGCAGCTTTCATTTTAACGCCAAATTTAAGAGCAATGTCATCATCCGTCGTTTGAATGGCCGCGGTATGACCCAAGCCACCATAATTCAAAAGCTGTTCAGCAATTGAGAAGGCATCTTCATGACTCTTGGCTTTGTAGATACTGATCACTGGACTTAATTTTTCACCTGACAATGGATACTTGGCACCAATTCCTGTCATTTCAGCTGCCAGAACTTTTGTGTTGTCCGGTACTTTGAGACCAGCCATTTTTGCAATTTCCTTAGCTGATTTACCAGCGATTGGGCCACGAACCCCGCCACGTTTTGGATCAAACATGGCTTCTGCCAATTTCGGTTGATCCTTTTTGGCAACAAAGAAGACGCCGTTTTTAATGAAGTTTTCTTTCACATCATCGTAAATTTCATTATCAATGATGGCACTGTTTTCAGTGGCACAAATCATGCCGTTATCAAACGTTTTTGAAAGGACAATGTCGTTAACTGCCCGCAAAATATTGGCAGTTCTTTCAATGTAGACCGGGCCGTTCCCCGGGCCAACACCCAACGCCGGTTTGCCAGTTGAATAAGCAGCTTTAACCATGCCTGGACCACCGGTAGCAAGCGTACTTGCGACTCCTGGATGATTGATTAATTTATTGGTTGCTTCAATGCTGGGTTCTTCAATCCACTGAATGGCGCCTTCTGGTGCTCCGGCAGCGATTGCGGCGTCACGAACTACTTTGGCTGCGGCAACGGATGATTTCATTGCCTGTGGGTGAAAACTGAAAATAATTGGGTTACGAGTTTTCATCGCAATAATTGATTTGAACAGTGTCGTTGAAGTCGGGTTGGTAACGGGTGTAATCCCGGCTAAAACGCCTAGTGGTTCGGCAACGGTAATTAATTGGCGTTCCCGATCATCTTTGATGACACCAACCGTTTTGTGGTCACGAATGCTGTGCCAAATTTCTTCGGTCGCGTACATATTTTTAATCGCTTTGTCTTCAGCAACTCCCCGGCCGGTTTCTTCAGCGGCCATGATAGCTAAATCCATGTGTTTGTCTTGACCGGCCATCACCATTTCATGGGTAATGTGGTCAACTTTTTTCTGGTCAAATGAATCCATGATTTCAAGGGCTTTTTGGGCTTTTGAAACTAACTTGTTGATCATGTCGTCAACGTTGGTTTTTACTGGTTTAGTTGGTTTGAGTTCTTTTACCTTATTTTCAATCATTAGTTAGCCTCCGTGAAAATGCTTTTTGAAAAAATCTTTGTTATCTATTTCACAAAAATAACTATACCACGAATTTTTTAATTGTAAATACTTTTGTTCAACAAATCACAATTTAATTTTCATTTCATTACATCCCTTGTCACTCAAGCAAGGACGAAAAAAGAGCCCGAATAGTGGACTCTTATTTTCATGAAACCGGTTTCTTTATTTATATGTGAATAGTTTCACTACTTAGCAATTTTAGGAATTGGCCTTTCAATAAGCCGCAGTAATGTTTCAGACTCTAACCGATCAATTATCACATTGACTGCTACCTGCATTAATTTGTCATTTAAGTTTTTTTCTTCCATCGCTTGGCCAAATCGATTTTCGAGATTTTTAAACGAAAATCGAAGACGCTTGATAAATTGATCATAGGCCTTCTGGGGATAAATATTTGCCGTCACCTGATCAATGCCGTGGCGAATTGTTTCCAAAGAAAAAGCCGGTTTTAACAGACTAATCAAAATAATATCGGCCAACTGCATCGTCTGGTACTTCTTCTTAACCGGCGCAATAATGGCTTTATGCTTAACGTAATTATTGATCATCGCTGGTGTGACGTGGTCAACGCCAATTGGCCCCAGCAGATTATTAACCAGTGCGGTCACTTGGTCCATATACAGCGCAAATTTAGGTAATTCAGACCATAGTGGCAATTCAACGGTTTTTAACTTCTCTTCCCACTTCTTGTAAGATTGATACGCTTCCTCATTACTAGCTGACATTAACATCGCCCCTTACTCATATCGTTAATTATACCACTTTATGTAGTTTTTAAAACTAGGTGGTAGGCTGGTTAAAGAAGTATTTTCTGAATTGAAATTCGAGCAGTCTCTCAGTTCCCGATCATCAATCATGACACAACGATTCGTAATTTGATCGATTAAAACGTATAAAAAAAGCCCTAAAAGGTAAATCATCCTTTTATGGCAAAATCACCAGGCTGAAAACAAAGTTGATTTGGCTTTTTTGTAATCACTCATTTAATTAGAATGTCGCTTCGACTTACCCCAAAAATGCTGGATAATCTCAATTATCAAAAAGAAGCCGGCAATCCCAATCACATTTTCAACGAACATAGTCAAATCCTTTAGCCAGCGCAATTGGCCAAATTGAAAGAGATCTAGAACACCTCTTAAAATTGTTAACGGGACTAACACCCACATCATCAAACTGAGATCATCAATTAATCCCGAAAAAATTGATTTAATCGTTTTCACTTTGTTCACCGACCTCCTCGCTTAGCTGCTCGAGCCGCTCTCTTGGCCGCCCGCCGATCCAGTATCTTGGCAATCACACCCTGCATAAAGATGTAAATCGGATACGCCGTCGCAATTAACGGAACAGCGTAAAGCCAGATATCTTTATTAAAGAAAGAAACCAGTGAGAAGATATTATTGAAGAAGACAATAATCGCCAGAAAGGCTGCCAAAACCAACACATCCATGGCCAACTTCATCCGATTCCACGGTCGCGAAACCAACACTAGTGCCAACCAACAAATTGCCCCAGTTAATAACACACATAACGTGGACGTAAACTCATAGTGTAAGCCGAAAAAGCGTCCCAAAATTTCAATCACCATCACATACCCGACCACACAGACTGCCGCCGGTGCCGAGACAATCAAAACCTGCCGCATAAACTGATTGGTAATTCGACTAAAGTTGGGTTCCAACGCCAAGATAAACGACGGGATACCGACCATCAGTGAGGTGATTGGGGTCAGTTGAATTGGCTCAAATGGATACTGCATGGCCAGAAAAACAAAGATAATCGTTAACGCGACTGAATACATGGTCTTAATCAAGTACATTGATGCGACTCGTTCAATATTGTTAATGACCCGACGCCCCTCATTTAAAACGTCAATCATTGCATCGAAATTTGAATTAATGAGGACAAAATCTGCGATACTCTTAGTGCTCTCACTACCAGAAGCCATTGCAATTCCACAATCGGCCTGCCGCAGCGCCAGCAAATCATTCACCCCGTCACCGGTCATCGCAACCGTATGCTTCTGACTTTGCAGCGCCGTAATCAACCGCTTCTTTTGATCGGGAGTCACCCGGCCAAACACCGTGTGTTCAGCCGCAATCTTTTCAAAATCAGCCTCGTCTTCAACGGTTGACATATCGATTTGATGCTCGGCGTTTTGAATTCCGGCATTTTTAGCAATTGTTGCCACCGTAGTCGGGTCATCACCGGAAATAACTTTAATCGTGACCCCTTGATTGTTGAAGTATCGAAATGTATTGACCGCGTTAGGCCGAATCACATCGGAAATTAAGATCAATCCGATCATTTCGGGAGCCTTTAGTGGCTGCTCAGCATTCAGGCCGTCCACCTTGGCCACTGCCAACACTCGAAAACCTTGTTTGGCGTATTTTTGAATTTGCTGAATCACGTGATCTGGTAATTGTTTAAAGATAAACTGAGGCGCGCCAAAGACATAGTCATGGCCATCCGCAAAGGCTGCCCCACTCCATTTTCGTTGCGATGAAAACGGTACGCTGGTTTTAACTGTCATTTCCGGATCTTCAAAAGCTGTTTTAAGTGCATTGGCCGTCTCATTGGTATCACCAGTCCCGTAAGTAATGCCGGCAACCACTCGTTCCAAGTCGGCCACCTTCATTTCAGGAACCATCGGAATAGCTCGTTCAAACTTGAGGTCACCGCTGGTAATCGTGCCGGTTTTATCCAAACAAATCACATCAACTCTGGCTAATGTTTCAATTGCCGGCAGATCACGAACCAATGTTTTCTTTCTGGCCAAATGCATCGCTGAAACTGCCAGCGTCACCGAGGTCAGTAAAACCAAGCCTTCCGGAATCATCCCAATCATCGCAGCAGCGGTACCTAAAATTGCCCGATTAAGATGACTATCACCAAGATATTTAGCAATGAACAACACTACGCCTAATGGAATGATAACATACGTTAAAACTTTAATAATTCGATTAATAGTGTTCAACAGAACGCTTGAGGTGTCTTTTCCTTCTTTGGCTTCGTTGGAAATATGATTAACAAAGGTTTGGGCGCCAACCTTAGTCACTAACATTTTCCCGGAACCACCGACCAAGTAGGTTCCCGAAGTCAAAGTGTCATCCATCTTCTTTGAAATCGTTTTAGATTCTCCAGTAATGGGTGACTCATCAACTTCCATCCCCCGCGACTGCATCACAACGCCGTCAACCGGGATTTGATCTCCCCGATTCAGTACCAGAACATCTCCCAGCACTAAGTCTTCCGGATAAATCGACTGGGGTTGACCATCCCGAATCACGGTTGATTTGCCTTCCGCCAGCAGCACCATTTTATCAACTTGTCGTTTGGATCGAATTTCCTGAATGATCCCAATGATCGTGTTAAAAAACGCAATCCCCAAAAACAATAGGTTTTTATAACTCCCCGTATAAAAGATCAAGCCGCCCAACACAACATTGATCAAATTAAAAAGAGTAAATGTGTTATCTCGTAAAATTTCCTTAATACTGCGGGTCAGAGACTGCTCACCAGTATTTTGATGTCCGGTTTTTATCTGGTGCTCAACCTGAGCAGAAGACAGACCCTGCTCAGGGGAAACTTCTGAAATTTTGACATCTGCCAAGTTAAACGCCTCGCTTTTTACTCAATTGTACAAAATCTCAGTTCAAAAGCATATTGATTTGTATGGATTCAAAAGAAGCTTAAAAAATTTAAACTGGTCGTAAGATTTTAGCAATCAATTTAACAGTCAAAGAAGCCGTCAGCCATCCCTAATTTCTTAAGCGCTTACATAATTTTAACCCAAAACTATGCTAGAATGAAGTCACAATCACGTTATTTAGGGGGAATCTGAATGTTTGAACCAGCCAAAACGACTTATCAACTTAACGATGGCAACCAGATGCCGGTCTTGGGATTTGGCACCTATCAACTAACCAAGCCGGCATTAATGAATCAAAGTATCCAAGCGGCTTATGAAAGTGGTTATCGACTATTCGATACAGCACAATACTATCGCAACGAAAAGATGTTGGGCGATGCCATCCGCAACCTGGGCGTCCCACGCCAAGACGTTTTCATTGTGGATAAAGTGACGGAGATGAATCAGGGCCACGACCTGACCATTGATAGTACCAATTTTTCACTTCAGCAGTTGGGCACGGACTATGTTGATCTACTGTTGGTTCATTGGCCGATTGCCGATAAATTTTTCGAGACCTGGGAAGCTTTTGAAGAATTGAAAAAGCAGGGAAAAGCCCGGTCAATCGGTGTCAGCAATTTCACCCGCTCACAATTGGAACTGCTGAAAACCCAGGCTGATGAAATGCCGGTGGTCAACCAAATTGAAACTCACCCTTACCTTAACCAGACACCACTCATCAAATTTGATAAGGACCAGTCGATTGTCACCCAGGCATGGAGTCCGCTTGGCAGAGGGGTGGTTCTGGATAACCCGATGATTCAAAAGATGGCGGCCCACCACGAAAAGTCACCTGCTCAAATTGTTTTAAGATGGGATATTCAGCGTGGCGTGGCAGTCATTCCAAAGTCACAAACGCCGGCAAGAATTGCTCAGAATGCCGATCTTAACTTTGAATTAAGTGACGACGAAATGTCAATGTTGGATGTCATGAATCGCAATCAACGAACTGGTAATGAACCGGAGCTGGTCTATGAGCTGGGCAAGCAGTATAAACAATTCAAAAAGTAATTTTCAGTGCGACTCTCAATTAAAAATGACAATTTAAAACGGCAACCACGATGAAAATACCTCCATCGCGACTGCCGTTTTAATTTTAACAGTATGTTTTTAACGTCTACTTAATTTTTTTCTTTAACAAGTCTGCCAATTTCTCCAAAGCAGCCTCACGGGTCTTGATGACATCCATATTCCAAATGATCGAGTCAATGTCACCACCGACAAAATCAAATTTTTCATAGTAAATATATGGATTCTCATCGCTATTTTGAAAGACTTTGTCAATTTCTTTTGAAAAGCCCTTTGCCCAATCGTCATCATCCATTTCTTTAAAATCGAGCTTGGTAACGTAACCCTTTTGCTCGATTAAATCGACAGCTTTTTTAACTTCATCGGCCGGATAGTTAAAAGCCTTTTCGGGTTTCTCTTCCTCGTCCGCCTTTTTTTCCTTCTCACTTATTTTAGCTTTCTGAGCCATAAGATACATCCCCTTATTTCTGTCTATCTTAAGCGTATCACTGTTGGCTGCCAAAATTAAGAAAAAACACCAAAATTCCAATAATCTTTTCAACTTTCTTTTATGACTTATCTTTAGGGGATTCCCTGACTAAATGCAATTTCGCTTAAAAAAGAGACATGATAAGCGTATAATTGAAAGTAGTCTATCCGGTGTCAATTAAAGGCGCCGAATTAGCGTTAAATATATTTTGAAATGAGGAATCCAATTTTGGGCGATAGCCAGTTAATGACCAATTTATTGATTATTATAGTGACGTTCTTCTTTGCGGCTTTCTTCGTCGCAAGTGAATTTGCACTTGTTCAATCACGACTAAGTGCACTTGAAGAAAGAAAAAAGAAATTAAAAGACCAAAAGATCACCAGGGGTAAAAAAGTCACTAAGATCAACCGGGAGATCCATATGGTCACCAACCTAAACGAATACCTGTCAACGACCCAAGTCGGGGTCAGTCTGGCCGGTATTATTCTTGGTTATATCGGTGAATCCTTTGTTGTGACCATCTTAGTAGACGTGATGGAAATTCACAACTCACCAATTAATCCGGCCACGGCCCACGCCATTGGAGCGGTTCTGGGGATTATTATTCTGACGTATTTGGAAGTTGTTTTAACAGAAATCGTGCCAAAAAACATCAGTATCGATATGCCAATGAAGGTTTTGAACTTCATTTCAACTCCGCTTCATTACTTCCATATTCTTTTTTACCCGTTTGTCTGGTTGCTCAACGTTTCCGCCAATGGGATTGTTAAATTATTGGGATTGCCATTTGCCAATGAAAATGCCGAATCATTCTCCCAAGCAGAAATTTTGAGTCTATCAAAGAACGCTGTTAAAAGCGGTCAGTTGGAGCAAAACGACTACCTTTACATGCGGCGAGCCTTCCAGTTAAATGATAAAGTGGCCAAAGATATCATGATCGACCGGACCCAATTAGTGGTCATCGACATTACAACCGACGTCAAACAGGCCATTCAAGTCTATCTGCAAAAGAAATTCAGCCGAATTCCAGTCGTTGCCAATAATGATAAGGATAAGATTCTTGGATATGTTTATAACTACGACTTAATCCGTCAATCTCAGGTTGATTCCAGTATCCGAGTTGATCGACTATTACGAGATATTTCGACAACTCCTGAAATGACGCCGATCACTGATGTGTTGCATCAAATGATTAAAAAGAGAACCCCAATTGTGGTAGTCGTCGATGAATATGGTGGTACGTCCGGCATTATTACCGATAAGGATATTTACGAGGAGCTTTTCGGTACGGTTCGGGATGAAATTGATCCGTCATTTACCGAATACGTCTTTAAACAACCAAACGGTTCTTACCAAGTTAGCGGCAAACTCACCACTCACGATTTTGAACGTTATTTTGACGCTGACTTTCCGGAATTTACAAGTTCCGATGCCGTTACACTGGCCGGATACTTCCAGGACAATTATCCTGACGTTAAAGTAGGCGATGAAATTTCATTTGAAAACTTTGACTTTAAAATTGTTGACTTGGAGAATTCCTTCATCAATTGGTTCGAAGTTACTAAGCGAAAGCCTAAAGCACCCGCTGAAAGCACCGATCATCAAACGAACTAATCACAACTCAAGAGACTGGGACAAGACAATTTGTTTTGCGACAGTCTCTTTGTCTATCAGGGCTATTTTTAGTAAATAACAGGTAATAACAAAAATGCTTCATAAGGAGGATTTATTTTGACAAAGCTATGGCAAAAAACACCGGCCTGGCTTACATACACGGTGCTGTTTACTGTGCTGAGCGGCGTTATGGCCGGCAGCCTACTAATGACCGGCCGATCAATGGTTTGGGAGCTGGACGGATTTGCCCAACATTACCCAATTCTGCTTCAACTTCGTCACATGATTGCCACATTCTTGGCCAATCCCAGTCAGGGGTTTACTCACTGGAGCTGGGCCATTAGTCTGGGATCTGATCAGCTCACCAATCTTTCATACTACGTCATCGGTGACTTATTTAACTACTTAGTCATTCTGTTTCCCAAGAACCACCTCGAATTAGCCTTCGAGTTCTTGATCTTCTTAAGAATGTACGCTTCCGGATTAGCCTTTATGCTCTATACCTCAACGTATCGTTTTAAGAAAATCAGTCGGGTAATCGGCGCCTTAGCCTATGCATTTAATGGCTATGCCTTGTCCACCGGCTTGCACCATCCGTTCTTTATCCTGCCATTAATCTTTTTCCCATTGCTCTGTTACGGCATTGACCGGATTCTATTGAACAAATCGTGGTTGCCACTGGCATTGGCTGTTTTTTTGACGTTGTTTGCCAACTTTTACTTCGCATGGATTTTGGCGATTGGTGCCTTTGTTTACCTCATTATTCGCCTTTTGAGTCAGCGGAAAGCTGAAGATTTTCAGTTCTTAAAGTCACTGGGAAAAATGATGCTGGCCGTAATTCTGGGGTTGGGGATGTCCGCAGTTGTCTTTTTGCCAACCGCCTTGTTTGCGACTAAATCAACCCGGATTCACCAAGCGTTCGCTAATGGCATGTGGTTTTTTCCACCAGAATATTACTTAAAAATGCCCAGTGCGATTTTACCAACCGGCCGCGCCATGAGCTTCTGGCTAGTGATTGGGATCTCAAGTCTGTCATTCTTGGGCGTGATTTATACGCTCAAACACTTTAAACAGTATTGGTGGCAAAACGTCGGCTTAATTGTCGCGTTAATTGGGATTCTCATCCCCGCTTTTGGTGCTGTTATGAACGCTATCTCCACGCCATCCAACCGCTGGTTCTTACTGGCTAATATTATTTTTGGCCTGGCCACCATGGCCTTGGTTGACCACTTGAATCAATTAACCAAAAATGACATTGCTTGGCTGACAGCTTCCGGATTGGCACTGATTGTTATTGTCTGGGCAACCAACGGGTTTATTTTAAACTTAAAAGCCCACGATGCAGTTTCTTATGGGTTCCTGTTACTAACAGTGATTGCCTTGCTTGCTATTTTCATCTTCAAATGGCGGCCGTGGATCAAAGTCAGCTTAATGTTGGGCTTGTTTATGCTAAACATCGCGTCAAACATTATTGGCATTTACAGTCCCAATGCCAGCAACCTGGCAATCCAACAGTTGAATCGAGGCTTGGCAACCCGCTTTTCAAACGATTACTACAACGGTGCTCAAAAGTACGTTAAACAACAGCCCGGCTTTTTCAGAACTTCAATGGCCCCTCGATATCACTACAATCAGCACCTTCAAAATCTTGCCAATTATACCAATACCAATACAGACCTATCGATTAATAGTGGCATTAATAATACGTCCGTTTATCTAACCCTTCAAAATGGTTACCTGGGCAACTTCTCCCGGTCAATTGGCAATAGCCAGTTCTCAATGAACACCCCGATCGCCCAAGGGGATTACCGAACAGCATTTAATAATCTGTTGGGTGTTCGATACATCTTTGCTAAAGCCAACCAAAAAAAGCCGCCAATGGTTCCTTATGGTTACCACCTCATTAAAAATGCCAATGGGCAACCCAAGATTTTTCAAGCCAAAGCCAGGGTCAACGCTGTGCCGGCCATTGAAAATATGGATGGGACCGTCATTTATCAAAGTAATAATGCCCTGCCACTGGCCTATACCCAATTCAAAACTTTTTCCAATAAAGCTTATCAGAAATTAGATCCGGTTAATCGCGAACGGGTCATGACTCAGGGTGCAGTTGTCAGTGACCGGGAAAACCAACACCCTCTCACTTACAACTCCCCAAGCAAAACGTTGAAGTACCAAGTTCAGATTAACCGATCTACCTTGATTGATTCCGGCAAAAAATTAACTGCTTATCGGCTGGGCGTTCTGGGAGATAAAGATCAAAGAAAAATTATCGAACAGCCGCATGCCCAAGTCAGTCTCGGTGCTAATTTACAAAAAACCAAGGATTTACTGGCAACCAACCGACTGATTTACGAAAATAACCAGTATGAGAATCGAAACGGCTTAAAGAAATTGACAACTGACGTCACCGGCAAGCCGCTCCAATACACCTTAAAGGTTAACCAACCAAAGCAGACCAAGAACGCTGAACTGTATCTGGTTCTATCCGGCATTAAGCAGACAGACGGATCGATTGCGGAACATAATCAGTGGACAGCTAACCAATTTCTGCTTCAAAATAAACTGTATTCCAGATTGGGAAAAGTAAATGCGGCAAGAGCGCATCTTCTCAAGCCAACTTTTGGCGGTTATAATTTTGACGCCTATACCAACGTCTTTCACAATGGTTACGCCCAATATGACAACGATAATTTGTCCAACTATCGCCAGATCAACAACATGGTCTTGAACTTAGGCTACTCAACCAAGTCGCGAAAGCAGATCAAATTAAACTTCAACATGGTTAAAAACATTAAATTCAAATCCGTGAAACTAATCGCCATGCCGTTCAACAAGCGCTATGATCAACAACTTCAAAAGTTAAAACAAAGCGGCTTAACCCACCTGAGCGTTAAAAACAATCGGGTGACCGGCAATTCGCACAATACCCAAAATGGCACATTAGTCACTTCGATTCCGTACTCCAGTGGCTGGAAACTTACCATTGATGGTAAATCGACCCCAACCTTTGTTGTCAATCAAGGCTTTGTCGGCGCTAAACTACCAGCTAGGCAACATCGGATTAAACTGACGTACACCACACCTGGTCTGGGCATCAGTAAATGGATCTCCATTTTCAGTTGGCTGATTGTTCTTTTGGCGATTGGCTTTGTTGGCTTTCGTCAACTACTACCAAAACAAAGGCCGCGACCACGGCACTCATCGACCCAACCACCTTCTAACGATCAAAAACCGCTTGATTAGTCACTTGATAGTGGTTACAGTTATATTATTAAGTATCTTATGTCTTTATTAATGAGGAGAATTGCCAATGACGCCCATCAGGATTTTATTTATGTCAATCGAAGGAAATACCCGTTCCTTCGTCAGAGATTTAACCAAATATGCCGTGGGGATGCACGATCAGGAGGCCAGCCACCCACTAGTGGTCAGTAAAGAAATCAGTGACCAATCCGATTTCGAAGATGAGACTAAACCATTTTTTGTCTTTGTGCCAACCTATTTGGATGGTGGCAATGGTATTGATAATGGGGTTAAAGAACTCATGACCAACACGTTGGGTGAGTATATCGCTTACCATCAAAATGCCTCATTGTGTCGGGGAATTGTCGGTAGTGGTAACAAAAATTTTAACGAACAATATTGTCTAACTGCCAAGCGCTACGCATCCCAATTCAACGTCCCATTTCTAGCCGATTATGAATTAAGAGGAACCGGCCGGGATGTTGAGCGAATTTATAAATTATTGGCGGAAACATAAGTGAGCGGATAAAAGCGGGTAACGCCACTAAATGGTTTAAAAAGCACTGCCTAAAAGGCGTGACTCGATTTTTTTGATCGAGTCACGCCTTTTTAACATGGATCTACGATTTGAGTTGGCGATCAAAACTAACCCGCTGACGATTTAAAATCATTAAGACAACTAGGAAAATCAGAATAATGCCGGCCGCAAACGAGAACAATACGCCATAAGGTGCGAAATCCAGAAGGACCCCGCCAATCAATGGTCCTAAGGCTCTACCCAGCGACATAAACAAGTTATACATCCCTTGGAACTTCCCGCGCTGTTGCGGTGTGGACAAATTATCAATCCAAGCAGGAATTCCCGGGAATCCAATCATTTCACCAATGGTGGTCACAACCATGACAATGACAAACTCATAGTAGGCCTTCGAAAAAATCAGCCCAATGAACGACAAGGCAAAAATAAAGACCCCAACGTAGGTTTGAGTGCTCAGCTTAAAGTGACCGCCAATCCGGTTAACGAACGGTTGGCCAAAGACAATCATTAGCCCGTTTAGTGTCCATAACAAGCTATAATTTTCAAACGGAATGTGCAGGTTAGTCATATGAACCGAGATGACACTTTCCCAGAGGGCATAGGACAGGTAAACGCCCAAAACCACACCACAAATGGCTAGAATCATAGGGCCAACCGTCGTCTCGTGCGGTGCACCACGTTGAATTTTCTTGGCGGGCGCCCGTCGTTGAACTGCCACATTGAAGTCAAATAGCGTAATCACCACGAGGACAAAGTAGAAAACTGCCGCCACAATAAAGACGGTCGTAATTCCCCGTGCCAACAAGAAGCCCACCATCAACGTCCCAATCACAATTCCCAGATTTTGACCAATGTACAACACGTTGAAAATGTCCCGGGTTGAACGCGATTTAATACTGGCCGCATAGGAATTTAACAATGTCATACAGGCGCCATCACCGAATCCAACGAACAACAGCAAAATCGAAAACATGGGCCAGCCGTGGAAGAATACTAAGCCAATAATTGCCGATAATGAAATCAACACACTGATAATAGCAGATTTATAAGGTGACCAACGATCAAACAGATAGCCTCCCAAATAATTGCCGACCATCATAAAAATCGACATTGCCAAAATAGTCATCCCGGCAAGTGTCAATGATTTGTGTAGGTAATTATGCATGTAGACCGTAACTAACGGCCACATGAACGCAGCGCCGGCGTTTAAGATTAACGAGTATAAAATGACCGAACTGAATCGAATTTCACTTCTTTTTGACAAAGTAACCCCCCTTTTCGAATTAATGGTTCTTCCTACTCATTCTCTCACACCTCTTATGCTTTGGGCAATCGGAAGACCCATGTTTCCTTAATAAAACCAGCTTAAAATCGGGCAAAAAAATAAAGCTAAGGCAGTCGCTGCCATAGCTTTATTTTGGAACCCCGATCTAATTACTTGTTGCTGACAAGAACAAACTTGTAATAATGATAAGGGGCATTGCCATATTTAACTTTTAGTGCCTTATTATCCTTATTAACAATAATAAAGTGCGTATTATCAGTGAATCTCAAGTAGAAGCTTTGATAAGTTTTGCTACCACGTTCACGGTAAGTAATTTTCCAGAATGATTTGTTATACGTCGTTACTTTGTAACTAGCGTAGTTAATCAGCTTCTTCTGGAATTTCCCGTTCTTATATAATGCTTGGTTCAAACCGGTTGACTGGCTGAAAGTCGTCACAACCCGGTAACCGTTGTTATTGCCTGAATACCACTTACCAGTTGGTTCATTAATCGTCAGCTTGCTGGATGCTTTGCTGTTAGAAGTGGATTTCGACGTATTACTTGAAGTCGTGCTGTTACTTTTCGATGCAGTGGTTTGTGGCGTTTTAACCGTCACAATCCGGTAGAAATAGGACGTCGATGATCGACGTGCGTAAACGTAAAGCTTTTGATTGGCTTTTAAGTTTGTGTGTAGGTCAGCACTGAATTTACCGGTTTGGCTATCCGCCGTGGTCGTCGAAAGAGTCTTCTTGTTCGAATTACGAACAATAATTGAAACTCCCTTGCTGGCCGTTCCAGTGACGCTCGAAGACGTTGTATAAACGTTGTTAACTGAAAGCGACGGAGAACTGGCAGAAGCCTTTAAACTGACACCTAAAAAGAATGATGCAAGAACAGCAATGAATGCAATAAACTTGATTTTCTTCATTTAGTTGGTCTCCCTAATCTTTAATTTGCAACCTACATTATAAGCGAAAATAGCTGGAATAGGGAATAATTGTTTGTGCTTTTAGAGGATTCTTAAGAAACTGCCCCGGCTTTAATCAACTGCCCTATGGGGATGTCTCTTTATTTTCAACAAAGTCCCGAAGCCAAAGATCAAATTAGCGTCACGGTCGGTGCCTTTAAAACGCTGCACCTATTTTATGGAGAAACTCAACTGCTTATTGACCTAGTCCTAACGCGGCTTGGCATCGTTTAGAGGCGCTATTCAAACCGCAAAAATCAACCTGTAAATAATTTTCAAAATGAAAAAGCCAATCTTGTAAATTTTTATCATTTACATTGGCAATTCCCTTTCGCTGGTGGCGGTTGTGTTATATAATGTTAGCGAAGTGGTATAGACAATATACCGAATCTTGCTTAGTTAATTTGATAGGAGTGAAAAAATTGCCAACTGAAAGACGTTCATTGATCATGCTATTCGGGGCAAACGGCGATCTTGCCGTTCGAAAGCTGTATCCTGCAATGTTCAAACTTTACGAAAAAGGAAACATTCGTGATCACTTTGCTGTGATTGGCTCATCACGATATAAGGTGGATGACGCCAAATACCGGGAGTTAGTCATTAAATCTGTCTCAAAAGAATCGAGCAATAAAAAAAAGATCACTGACTTTGCCAGTCATTTTTACTTTGTTACTCATGACGTCACCGACTTGGCTCACTATTCTGCTTTAAAAGATAAAGCCGATGAATTAGATAAAAAGTATCAATTAGGAGGAAATCGGGTCTTCTATATTTCAATGGCCCCCAACTTCTTTGGTACCGTTGCTAAAAACATTAAAAATCAAGGCTTGCTGTCAACTTCGGGTGGCTTCAACCGCTTAGTTATCGAAAAGCCATTTGGTCGCGACTTCGAGTCCGCAAAGGAATTAAACGATGAATTGAGTAATGCCTTTGAAGAAAACCAGATTTTCCGAATTGACCATTACTTGGGTAAGGAAATGATTCAAAATATCGAAGCCATTCGCTTTGGTAATACCATTTTCGAAGCTCTTTGGAACAACCGGTATATCGATAACGTTCAGGTTACCCTGGCTGAAAAATTAGGGGTTGAGGAACGAGCCGGTTATTACGATAATTCAGGTGCTTTGCGCGATATGGTTCAAAATCATATTATGCAAATTGTCAGTTTACTTGCGATGGAGCAACCGGTTGCATTCAAAGATACCGATATTCGAGCTGAAAAAGTAAAAGCTTTGCGAAGCCTGCGTGTCTACAACGTGGCCGAAGCTTCAACCAACTTTGTCCGTGGTCAATACGGAGCCGTTGGTGAAAACCGGGCTTACCGTGATGAAGATGGTGTGCCAAAAGATTCCAATACCGAAACCTTTGTTGCCGGTAAGCTGTTATTTGATAACTATCGTTGGTCAGGGACGCCATTCTACATCCGGACAGGTAAGAAATTGGCTGACAAATTCACCCGCGTTGATGTGGTCTTCAAGAAGCCGCTGGTAGATATCTTCTCCTTCCCTCAAAGCGGCAAGGCCCTGCTGAATGCCAACGTTTTAACCATCTTTATTGAACCAACCCAAGGCTTTTCACTGCTGGTTAATGCCAAAAACAGTGAACAAGGCTTCCACACTGAACCAGTTAACTTGGAATTTCTTGAAGACTCCAAGCGAACAAGAGAAACCCCACAACCTTACGAACGGTTGATTCATGATGTGTTGAAGGGCGACGGTACCAACTTTGCCAGCTGGCCGGAAGTTGCCAGTGCTTGGAAGTTCGTTGATCAAATTCGACGGGTTTGGGACATCCAACAACCAATGTTCCCGAACTACATTCCAGGTTCAATGGGACCAGTTTCAGCTGATGAACTATTGGCTAGAGACCATCGTGAATGGATCTATAAACTTAATCAATAATTTTAAAGACCGTTTAAAAGGACTTGGCAGTTTAGGCTACTGAGCCCTTTTTGTAAATACTTTTCAATTTTTGAAAGCCAACGCATTTTAAGTAAAGTCATTTGTGGCTCATCTTTTCAACCATCACGCAGGTTAATCATGGTTTATTCATGGAATGACTGTCATTTATGAAAACGCTTCATTAATTTCGACGCTCCTTTTTCACAAACTCATATTTAATCAATTGGATTACCTATGGTAGCGACATTTTATTTCACTTTCTGCTTGTGCAATGGTAAACTTATGGGTGTAGTATCGTAGTAATTCTTAATAGAAAAGGATGGTTTTAAATGTCTGATCAAAAAGCAAACATCGGTGTTGTTGGAATGGCCGTTATGGGTAAGAACCTGGCCCTAAACATCGAAAGCCGCGGTTACACAGTTGGCATCTTCAACCGAACCGGTGCCAAAACCGAAGCTGTTATGAAAGATCACGGAGACAAAAAGTTAGTTCCAAGTTACTCAATTGAGGACTTCGTAAAGTCTCTTGAAACACCTCGACGAATTATTTTGATGGTCAAGGCCGGTAAACCGACCGACGCTGTCATTGATGAATTACTGCCACTTCTCGATAAGGGCGATGTCCTAATCGATGGTGGTAACACTAACTTCCACGACACCATGGCTCGTAACGCCCGCCTAGACAAGTCAGGAATCAACTTCATTGGCATGGGCGTTTCCGGTGGTGAATTAGGTGCCCTCCAAGGCCCATCACTAATGCCGGGTGGCCAAAAAGAAGCTTATGATCTGGTTGAACCGATTTTGAAGCAGATCGCTGCCAAAGCCCCTGCTGACGGTGAACCATGTGTTACCTACATTGGTCCTAACGGTGCCGGCCACTACGTTAAGATGGTCCACAACGGGATTGAATATGGTGATGAAGAGTTAATTGACGAAAGCTACAACATTTTAAGAAACCTTGCCGGATATTCGGTTGACGAATTGGCCGACATCTTCAAGGAATGGAATAAAGGCGAACTTGACAGTTACTTAATCGAAATCACTGCTGATATCTTAACTCATAAAGATGATCTCGGCGCTGACAAGAGCAAGCCAATTGTGGACATGATCCTTGACCGTGGTGCCAATAAAGGGACTGGTAAGTGGAGTTCACAAGATGCCTTGGAAATCGGTGTTGATCAGTCAGTGATCACTGAAGCCGTTTATGCCCGCTTCATTTCCATGCTGAAGAAGGAACGGGTTGCAGCTTCCAAAGTGTTACCAAAACCAAAAGGTGACGTTGATTTCGACAAGAAAGAAATTGTTGAAAAGGTTCGTGAAGCGCTCTACTTTGGTAAAGTCATGAGTTATGCGCAAGGCTTTGCTCAATTAAAAGAAGCTTCTGACAGTTACAAGTGGGACATTAAACTTGGTGAAATGGCTAAGATTTGGCGTGCCGGCTGCATTATTCGGGCTCGCTTCCTGCAGAACATTACGGATGCTTATGATAAGAATCCTGATTTGCAGAACCTACTGCTTGACCCATACTTCACTGACATTGCCAAGAAGTATCAAGAATCAGCTCGTGATGTGGTAGCTCTAGCAACGAAAGCCGGTGTTCCGGTACCATCACTCGCTGCTGCCGTTTCCTACTACGATTCATACCGTTCAGAAGTGGTTCCTGCGAACCTCTTGCAGGCCCAACGTGACTACTTCGGTGCCCACACCTACGAACGGGTTGACCGCCCAGGTAGCTTCCACTACACATGGTACAAAGAACAGTAATTAATAGCATTTTAAAAAATTAAAAAGTCGAACCGCTACGTCAGTGACGTTGGCAGTTCGGCTTTTTTAAATCTTATTTAATTTTAGTAGGTAACCGTTGGGTGCTCATGATCAACGTATTGGACTTTGACTGTAGCCCCAAGATATCGTTCAATATCACTCGCTAAGTCATTCATAGCTTGAGCATGTTTCTCCTGCCATTCCGGTTTTAAACACTCTGAATACATCAGAATATCGGTTGAATCCTCAGTTGTCTCAACTTCTTTGGCATCCCGCCACGCCCAACAACGGCTGGTAACCCGCTGATCATCACGATAGATTACTTCACCTGGTAAGGCGGGATCAGATTCATCTTCGCCAATTGCCGTAAATGGTTCGCCACCCTTGGCAACTTCCAGACTCATATTTCCTTGAATCTTATTCATATCTAATGCGCCAATCGGAAACCCGGTTTGCAGTGAGATTGCGTTATAGATATCCACTAATGGGTCAATACTTCTCACTGGGTTGCCTTTCTTGGCACGTTTTAAAAGATTTTCAACCGCAAACCGAGCACCTTTTTTGGTTTTAAACTTTCTGAAAGCTTCCCGCCACTCATGGATCAGTGGATTAGCACTAATTGGCTCATTGGGGATCAGTTCGGAAACGTGCTGGTTAGCTTCATCCAATAATTCAGGTGGTACCTGACCTCGTTGATGATTATCCAAATGATGAACGGAAAGAACTGCAATCCGAACATCCGGAAAGATTTTCCAAAAAGCCGCTTGAACGGTAAACTGACTCATTAACTTTCACCTCAATAATTAATTTGTATTACATTAACTCACTCATGCCGCTGCTTATAAGCGATTAGAAGACATGATTAAAAACCGCCTGCCTACTCTCCGCCAGTTTGATAAATCAGCTTACTCAATTGCCGCTTCAATAGCGGTTAAAAGCTCCCGAGTGGCCGCTTTGGCATTTTTAGCCTGCATAATCGCTGACACAACCGCAACGCCATCAACATGAGCCGGCTCGATCGCCTGCACATTATGCGCCTTTAAACCACCAATTGCGTAAACCGGAATGTGAACCGCGGCTTTGATTTTTCCTAACGTTTCAATGCTGGTATGAACCGTCTTAACATGGGTTTGGGTGGGAAAGATCGCGCCTACGCCTAAGTAATCAGCCCCCTGCGCTTCGGCCAGTTTAGCCTGCTTTAGAGTCTTGGTTGTCGCCCCAATAATTTTACGATTGCCCAAAATCCGCCGGGCAACTTCAACCGGCAAATCGCTTTGTCCCAAATGCACACCGTCAGCATCAACTGCCTGGGCAATATCCAGACGATCATCAATAATTAATGGAATATGGTGCCGATCAGCAATTCGTTTCACTTGAATGGCCCACTGATAAATTTCGCGACTTGATCGGTGTTTCTCTCGTAACTGTAGCAAGCTGACACCAGCTTCACAAGCCAGATCAATTTGCTGCAAAAAGTCTTCATCATTTAAATGAGTGTGGTCAGTGACCAGGTACAATGGCCGATTGGTAATCTTCATGATCAATTCCTCCAAATTCAGAATTAGTAACAGCTAATATCTTCGTGCAAAGTCTACCCAACTTGGAAGAACTTTGCAACCAGTCCATTTTTGAACGGAAGAGTCAAAAACTGCTAGGGCTGAGTTAATTTACTATCATTTTTCTTTTTTCGCGATTTATGCGGATAGAAAAAAATAATGACAGTCAGGCAAGTTGAGCGAAGCAAGATATTAAAAACCTCTCCAGTGATACCTCCTAACTTCTCTACTTGATTATTAACCTTCATTAACTGGAAAAATTGATTATTTAGCGGAATCACACTGGCATTTACCATCAGTAAAATAAAAAAAGTCACTGTAAGGACTACTAACCGAACATTTTTCTTATATCGATCCCAATCGGCATAAGTCGAAAAAAATAAAACCACATTAGCAAGTGAGAGCAACATAAGCATCGGCCCATTAATACTCAAAAAATCAAATAAATTACAATAACTGATAACCATCAGGATGAGGTTTAAATAATATGTAATCTTGGCCAGCTTATCTGCTCGCCGATTTTGTTTACTCTGTTCTTCGTAGTGTTCCAACAGGTGATCATCTTTCAATAAGTTATCCGTTGAAATTCCGAAAACTTCACTCAACTGCGTAATGCTGTTGATATCTGGATATCCCCGACCATTTTCCCAGCTGGAAATCGTTTTCCGGGAAACGTGAAGTTTGTCAGCTAACTCTTGTTGGGTCAAATTATTTTGTTTTCGATAATACCGCAATTTATCTGAGATATCCACGTCGAATCCCCCTCACCATAGGCTTTTAATCATTATGTAACAAATTCAAGCCCCCTGTCAAACCAATGTCTAGTTATTGTAGACCCCCAATGACGTCGTTACTTTACGCTTCAAATACTTGGAACAGTCTATTCGGTAATCTCCTGCTTTTTCTTTTTTGGCCTGTGTTACCGGGTTACATTATATCTATAAGATTACGGACTGAACCCTAAGCAACAGCTAACCTTAACTTCATATCACTAACTAGCGGCAAGTCATTCCCATCCCTTCTCTTAGAAGTCTTCAGAATTACTTGCCGTTTTTGTAAAGCATATTAAAAATAATCGTTCAATTCATGCGTTTAAAGAATAATGTATATACCAGCCCTATCAGGCCAATCATGGTGAACGCTGCTTCAGCATACCAATCAAAACGATTTAGATTGATGTGAACCGCTGCCCCGACGCTTGTAGCGAAAATAATTAGCCAGAGCCAGAAGTCGACGCTAAGATAGAATTTCTTATTCATTTTCAACATGTCACTTTCCTTTCCTCAATTAAAAACAGTGACTGTCATCGGCAACCCAATTTTTAAACTATTTTGCCTTTCTAATCTTCAGATACCTACGTATACCATCAACGCCAATTAAAATTATGCCAAAAGTGAGCAGCAAAACATTAATCCAGCTCACGTTGGTACTCAGTATGCTTGGAAGCCAAAGCAAGAACAAGAATAACAACAAAATATAGTGTGGCAAAAGCGCCTTGTATTTACCATGCAATGCCTTTTGAAGTTTAAATAACATTTTCAGCGATTTTCATTCATCGATTGGACTCGAATGAATGACAAATCTTCCCTCCTCTTTATTCATTATTAACCCGAAATCACCATAAATTTAACCAACGAGATCAAAACAAAGGCAATCTGCAAGTAGAAATCAAACTTATTCAGTTTGTTGGTGTCATTTGTAGACTCAAAAATATTAAAATGGGCCATGACCGTGATCAGTGAAGCAAAGCAGACAAGTGCTAGAATCACAGGTACCGTTACCCATAACGCTGTTAACAACAACATTAACGTCATCGCGAACAGCCCCATTTTTTGCCAGTTACCTTCATAATAAGTTTCTTCTGTCATTTAGTTTACTTCCTTTCCTTGTTCAAATCTTTTGTTTCACACTTTTAGCGACCCTTTTTCTTGAGAAACGGGTAACCAATCAATGAAATCCCAAGGACCAACCCGATAAGATCAAGCAAAAAGGTGATATTAAAATGGCTCACTTGAATCACTCCAGGTAGATTTGCAACAATCATGTACAGCCCAAGCCAAAAATCAAAGGTCTTGTAAAATCGATAACCTTTCTTTGTTCCGTCCATCGCTATCTCCTCCATTATCAGTTTCATTAAAAAATTATGTGAAAACTAATTAATGACTACAGTATCTCTCTAAATGGTAAAAACCCCTAGCTATTCTTAACAGACATTGGAAAATTAGCATTTGTTACGAATCTTAGACATTAATCAGTGCTTTTTTCAGTATTGAAAAACAGTTTCCGCCTTAGTTTTCATTAATGGTTTGCGGTTTTCAGTTAACGTTCAAGAGACAAAAAAGCCGACCCATTTTGGCAGCTGATTACTTAGTGAGGCAATTCCACTATTTTCTATTCGCTTGACTTTTTCTACTGAAACCGCTATAAATAATACATAAGCTGCAAAGCTTAATTGAATATTTCGTCTGGGGTGCCTAGGCGTGACTGGTTAATAATTACGATTGTTAATCATCGCGTTCGCCAAGGCTGAGATAATACCCATCGAACCTGATACAGTTTGTACTGTCGAAGGAAGAGCGAACCGGAAAATTGATTTTAAACCTGACTTCCGAGATCTTCTTTTAACAGAAAAGAAGATCTCTTTTTTGTTAGAACCAACTCAGTTGTCAATTTCTTAAACTGGATCCCCTTCCTTCGAGCAATCTTGAAGAAAGGGGCTTTTTGTATGGTAACCGTTAATGGTCAGGAAGAAAACGTTGCTGGGCAAACCGTCATTGATTTTCTTAAGCAGCGCAATGCACCTGTTGATAACATCGTTGTGGAACGTAACGGTGAAATCGTTCACCGGGCTGAATTTGATCAAGTCACACTGGCAGCCGGTGACAAAGTGGAATTAATTTCATTCGTTGGTGGCGGCTAAAGGGAGGCAATTTAAAAGTATGGAAGCAGAAGTTCAAGGACAATCGTATCAAGATGTGTACGAAGGCATGAAGGAGCGTAACGTCAAGGACTCCACTGATAAACTGGCAGCGGCCCATGTCACTATTGCTGGCGCTGGTGGCCTTGGATCCAACATCGCTATTGCACTCACCAGAATTGGTGTCGGTCATCTCAAATTAATCGATTTTGATTCAGTAGAACTCAGCAATTTAAACCGGCAACAGTTCAAATTAAGTCAGGTTGGAATGCCAAAAGTTATGGCGCTCAAACAAAACCTGCAGGAATTTAATCCATTTATTGAAATTCAAACGGCCCAGGTTAAAGTTACTCATGACAACGTTAAGGAACTCTTCGCCAGCGCTGATATTATCTGTGAAGCATTTGACAATCCGGCTGCCAAAGCCATGTTGTTGGATGCCGCGTCAGAATTCTATCCGGACAAACCACTTATAATGGGCACCGGTATGGCTGGCGTTCACAGTTCCAACACGATTTCAACTAAGCATCCCAGAGCCAATCTTTACATTGCTGGCGATGGAACCAGCACGGGGGCTGAAGGTTTAATGGCACCCCGAGTAATGATCTGCGCTGGTCATGAAGCAAACATGATTACCCGACTAATTTTAGGTCAAACTCAAATTTAAGGAGGAAATTAAGATGTCAGTATCCAATCAAGATCAAGACGAATTAACGATTGGCGGTCACAAGTTTACATCCCGATTCATTCTAGGTTCCGGAAAATATTCTTACGACTTGATTGATTCAGCCATTAATAACGCTAAAGCACAAATTATCACCATGGCACTGCGCCGCAACACCAGTGGCTCAGAAAATATCTTAAACTTTATTCCAGACGGGATTACGATTCTGCCAAACACTTCCGGTTCAACAAATGCCGAAGAAGCGATTCGAACTGCACGAATTGCCCGCGAATTAAGTGGCAGTGACTTCATTAAGCTTGAAGTTGTGCCGGATAAGAAGTATCTGATGCCGGATAACTATGAAACGTTAAAGGCCACTGAAGTATTGGCTAAGGAAGGCTTCATCGTGATGCCATACGTCCTGCCCGACTTGAATATTGCTCGCCAATTGGTTGATGCCGGTGCCGCAACGGTCATGCCATTAGCCGCACCAATTGGCACTAACAAAGGCCTCTCGACCAAAGACCTGATCCAAATTCTGGTAGACGAAATTGACGTCCCAATTATCGTGGACGCCGGAATTGGTCGCCCAAGCCAAGCTGCCGAAGCAATGGAAATGGGCGTTTCGGCTGTTATGGCCAACACGTCAATGGCCACTGCCGGCAACATCCCCTTAATGGCCGAAGCTTTCAAGCTGGCCATTGAAGCCGGTCGAAAAGCTTATCTGGCAAAACCGGGACGAGTCATCGAACATGGCGCAGTTGCTTCCTCACCATTAGCCGGTGTCAGTGCTGCAAAGTAGAAGGTGATTCAATGCCAATCAAAACTGACCAATTGGAAGACCGTCTCGCGACAATTAATCACTTTTCAAACCACGAAATTGGTCAAAACCGGTTGGTATACTCGTCAACTTGGATTAAGGGGCAAAATCAACTGATTGATTGGGGGCTGGCAAGCGGGATGACTGTAACCGTTGACGCCTATGGAACGGTTTATTTAGATGTCATTGGCTCGACAGTTCCTCAAGACGTGATTGCCACCGGCTCACACATGGATACGGTAGTTCATGGTGGCCCCTATGATGGACTATACGGCGTTATTGGCGGCCTTCAGGCTATTCAAAACCTGGTGAGTCGATTTGGCCAACCTAAAAAAACGCTGCGATTAATTTCGTTTAGTGAAGAGGAGGGCAGTCGATTCCCGGCCACTTTTTCCGGTTCCAAACACTATACCGGCTTTGAAGATGTTACCGGCATTCAAGATCAAGCCGGTAACGACTTTGATGCCGTCCGAAAAGTGGCAATTGCTAAATTAAATCGAAACGGCGTTACTGCTGGTCGACCGACATTACCAGAAAGCTTTACCGAATTGCACATTGAACAAGGGCCTCAGTTAAGTGAAGCCGCTTGTCAGATCGGACTGGTAACCGCCATTGTTGGCCAACGTCGCTTCACGGTGACTGTTAATGGGATTGCTAATCACGCTGGGACAACCCCAATGAGTGATCGCCATGATGCCCTTCAAATCGCTGTGACGCTTATTAACCAACTGCGTACTGAAGCACTCGCACTCAGTAAGAAGCTCACCTTCACAGTTGGTGAACTCCACGTATGGCCAAATACCTCGAATGTGATTCCCGGAAAGGTGACGTTTACCATTGATACCCGCCACGTTGACGAACGAATTCTCAATCGATTCGAGAACCGCTTAAAAACTGTGGCTGAGCAGGCTGCCATTTCACCGGTCAAAGTCGCCGTCAATCGATGGGTAGCCGACCAACCGGTTCAGCTTGATTCGACGATGCTAGCGCAAAATGAGCGGTTGGCCCAAAAATTGGGACTGGCTTACCAGAAATTAGCCTCGGGTGCCGGCCACGACAGTGAAATTATGAGCAGGGTTGCTAAAACAACCATGATTTTTGTCCCAAGTATTAACGGCATTAGTCATGCCCCACAAGAAAAAACGGCCAGCCCCGATTTACACGCTGGAGTTCGCCTTCTTCAAGCAAGTTTGAAACAACAAGCTTATTGATTCAATACTGGCCTATCACTTCTAAACAGAATGTTCGAATCATTCAACCACACTTTTCTTTCTAAGATAAAAAAACCAAGTTCAACAGCCGAATCCGAATTAGCAATGATAAAACTAATTTGGTTTCTCAAGTTGAACTTGGTTTTTCATTTTAATTGAGGCCGGTAAGTGCGGCTGAGGAATGATTGATTTTAGCGGCATTTTTATCAAATGGTGCAGTTTTAACAACTCCCAGAACTTTGTCTTTATCGACAAATCCCCAATAGCGGCTGTCGTTAGAAACTGACCGGTGATCACCTAAAACAAAATAATGGTTTCGAGGAACCTTGACCGCATTTTGGTCTTTAGCCCAGTGAGCCGATAAACTTCGCAGGTCCCAGTTACCGGTTCCCTGTCCTCGTTGATACTGATTTATATAGTTTTGATTAAGACGTTGACCATTAATATAGATCGTCCCATTGTTGCTGCTGACAGTGTCACCCGGAAGGCCAATCACGCGTTTAACATAATAATCGGTTTGAGAAGTCGCTTTTGGATCCTCTCCGTGAGCATTAAAAATAATCACGGAATTTCGATGGATTGGCAATGTTTTAAAAACGCTCACCACTTCTGAATTTTGCAGATTAGGCTGCATTGATGTCCCCTTTATCAGGCTGGCGCTCACAAAATACTGGCGAACGGCGATACCAATTAAGAGCCCGATTGCAATGGGCAACAGCCAACTCATGATAGTTTTTAATTTTTTCAAATAATCCCTCCATTGCACACCTTGATGATTGGTCTTATCATATCACGTTTTCCAACAGAACCTGCTTAAAAAACGTTAAAAATTATTGACAGTAAAAGAGGTTGAAAGGAAACTATCTTGTTTCCCGTCAGCCTCTTTTGCTTTTTATTCATAGTGTGTCCCACGAAGTCGATCTAAAGTCTCTTTCTTCAAGTAGTAAGGGGTTACGCCATCATCAACCGCTTTATCCAATAACCTCTGTGCCTGCTTGCGAGCAACAATCGTCGGTACCTTGATTGAAAGAACTGATTTATTAATCACCATTTGATTAACGTCTAAATTAGTCTTGGTTTTATAACGAACGTCAGCATGTGTTTTCTTTTCTTTCTCACGACTGCGCTTTTCTTTAGCCATAGAGATCCCTCCTCACTATTAGTTGAATAAACTCATCAAGTGGGTGAAAGCAAGCATTTAGTATCCCGAATATAAGGCGTCAATTAGTGAAAACCTGATTTGGGCTTGGCTAATTGAACCCTTATATGTAGGATATTGCTTGATTGAACCGTTCTAATTAACTTAATCATAGCAAATTGCAGGAGAAAAGTATAATCAGATGACCAGTGGGTGAAAGCAAGCGTTTAATATCCGGAATATAAGGCGTCAATTAGTAAAACCCTGGTTTTGGGTTTGGCTAATTGAACCCTTATATGTAGGATATTGCTTGATTGAACCGTCCTAACCAGTGGGTGAAAACAAGCGCTTAATATCCTAGTCTCTTACTGGTACCTTATCAAACTTTTCTCGATACCAGTCTTCCCAAGTACCGGAAACCAGACTGCCGTCTTCACGATACTCCGGATTAATGACCGAGATGATGTGTTTGAGGTCACCGCCGCATTCCCGATAAAGTTCGTTGCGAAGTTCATCAGGAGTAAACGATCGATTTTCAAAAATGAAGTGATTAATGTCCGCTAAATAATAATCAATTCGATACATTGAAAGGATTTCCAAATTATTTTTTCTCAAACGCGGTAAATAAAAATCAATAAAGTCTTTAATTGCCATCTCGGTTGCTGTCTCATTTAATTTATCGATAGTAACTGTTTCTGCCACGATTACACCTCCTCTTATTCCATTATGCCACATTTAGGACTCCAATGAACAGCCAAAGTAGTATGATAAGGGTGAAAGAATTCAAAGGACGGGATCGATATGGCAAATAGAAAAGTTTACACAGATTATTTCTTTGATGAGCCAGCGTTTAACACGCATGATGGTGGCTATGTGCCGCTTGAAACGCCGACAACGCCACAGGAAAAATTGAGAATTCCAGCTTTATTACAACCCGATCAGGAAACGCCTACTGATATGACGTACACGGTAACCGCTCAAGCTGGTGAAACCCAGTTGCTGCCCGGCCCTAAGACCAAGACTTGGGGTTATAACACCAGTATTCTAGGCAAAACAATTGTCTTTAAAGACGGCAAGAATATCCATGTTACACTGAAAAATCAATTACCTGAAGTAACTACCTTTCATTGGCATGGCTTGAACGTATCGGGGCCCATTGTAGATGGCGGCTGTCATGCACCAATTTATCCGGGTGAAAGCCATCAAATCGATTTTAAATGTGATCAGGTTGCTGCAACACTCTGGCTGCACGCTCATCCATGCCCGGAAACGGCAGAACAAGTTTGGCGTGGATTGGCTGCCATGGTCATTGTTCAGGATAAAACCGAGAGCCAATTACCGTTCCCGAGAAATTACGGCGTCGATGATATCCCATTGGTTCTCCAAGATCGGCGGTTCCATCAAAACAATCAATTGGATTACATGGCAGATTACGATCCCGATGGTGTTCAGGGGCCAACGCCAATGATTAACGGCACGATCAATCCCTATTTTGATGTAACTACCCAAAGATTGCGGCTGCGGATCTTAGACGGTGCCAACCGACGCGAATGGCGGCTGCATTTTAGTGATAATTTAAAGTTTACTCAAATTGCCTCTGATGGTGGTATTTTACCGGAACCGGTTGATTTCACCCACCTCATGTTAACCTGCGCTGAGCGAGCCGAGATACTGGTTGATTTCAGCCAATATCAACCAGGCGATGAAGTCACACTTTATTCAGATGATGTGCCACTCGTCCATTTCAGAATTCATCAATTTGCCAAAGATGATACTAAATTACCAGATCACTTGGTTGAAATCCCTGATCCACCCGTTACACCAAATACTAAAGTGCATCAAGTCGTCATGTCCGGCATGGATGAACAAGTTGAAATCAACGGCACAAAGTTTGATATGCAACGAATTGATGACAAACAAAAAATTGGTAACGTTGAGTACTGGGACATCTCTAATACTAATGATAAAAGCACTGGGATGATTCATCCTTACCACATGCATGCGACACAATTTAGAATTGTTTCCAGAAATGGTCACGCACCATATCCTAACGAACGAGGACTAAAAGATACAGTCGGTGTTAATCCTGGTGAAACAGTTCGCTTGAAAGTCGGCTTTAATAAGCTGGGTGTCTTTATGAATCATTGCCATATTCTTGAGCACGAAGACGGCGGTATGATGGCCCAATTTGAAGTTTATGATCCAGATCACCCTAAAACCTATCATTTGATGGACATGGATACGTTAATGACCGCCTTTGCTAAAGAGCGTGGTGTTAAAAAAGAAGATTTAAATATTCCGGGAATGCACATGTAGACTTGCAAATTTTGGAATTTAACCCTATCATAGCTGAAAACAGTTGGCATCCTACTGATTGGCGATATATCTGTTTTCAATATTTATTGAAATTCGAGTGAACTTTATTGTTGCATTCGAGTCAGGCCTATGATAGGATACTAATTGGAATGAAAGTTGAATAGAAGCTGTTAGGTGAGGCTCCTATGTGAAAAATGCTACTGCTCAGAAACGTCGAAAAACGCCAATGAGTCAGCTGTTCTAGTCAAAGTAAGGCTTGGACTAACGTAGCTGTTATTGAATAACTACATCACATAGTGCTAAAGCTCAACGACTGGCAAAAGATATTTTGATGTGTCCAGTCGTTAGCGGCTGGACACATTTTCATTCTAAAAAACTTTTAAGAGGTGAGATTTATGACAGCTGAATTTATAGATCCTGGAGCGACGAAGCATCAGTCTACCATGGGAAGACCGGTTGTGATAATATCCCTCTCGCAGATCAGATTCTAAGGAATCTTAACGAGAAATTGTGACGATCGATTTTCCCACAGAAAGAATGATTTGACTATCTAAACGTATTATTTCTTGATTCTAGGGCTTTAATGCCTCATGCATCACAAGAAAATTCCCGTTTTCGTTTGTTTGGATATGTCAACACTTTTGGGAATTCGATTAATACAATTTCTCGGTGGTTTTGGACATTTAGGTACTGACGTACTTGTGCCCAATCGGTTATCTGCGGCCGAAAAACGCCTCACCTTTTAGGAAACTAATTGGGGAGAATGCGATTAATCGTGACAAATTGCCAACACATAAATACGGTAATAATCGTAATCATGAGGAAATCACCTCCAAGAATCCGGCGGAAGCTAATTCTTGAAAGATGACTGCGATCTTACTGGATAATAAAATTATAAAACCACCAACGTAAAGTCGTTGGTGGTTTTTTAGTCTAATTTTCAAATTATTGGTAATCGTTGTTGTTATCGATTTAGGCGTCATCCAAATAGACACTTTCTCTTATTTTGCATATTGTTTCACAGCCAAAAACGGGTAATCTTTCTAAGTGAACACGATGTTTAATAACTAATGAATATCACATCGTTAACTTTGAAATGGAGATGGCTGAATTGATTAAATCAGAATGGCGTTACTTAACAAGTCGAAAAATGATGATGGTGGTTCTAATCGCAATTGCTCTAATTCCAGCAATTTACTGCTACCTGTATCTTTCGTCAATGTGGAACACTTACGGCAAGATGGATCAACTACCCGTAGGAATTGTAAATAATGATCAGGGGAGTGCTGAGCGTGGCCACCAATTATCAATTGGTAAAGCATTGGTAAAACAACTTCAAAAATCTAATTCTTTAGACTACCATGTGGTCTCAAAATCATTGGCCAACCGTAAACTGAAAACTGGTAAATATTTTATGATTTTGACAATCCCAAAAAGTTTTTCAGCTAAGGCAACAACATTATTAAGTGCTTCCCCGCAGCAACCAAAATTATATTTCGAAATTAACTCAGGCCAAAACTTTATCGTTTCGAAGATGACTAAGGGTGCCATCACAGCAATCAATCAAAAAGTTGCCACTCAAATCACCACTTTATACACTAAAGCTATTTTAAATACGTTAAAAAATGTTACGATTGGCATGTCAACGGCAGCTGTCAGCAGTCAAAGAATCACCAAAGGCAGCCAACAACTTCAAGGGGAATTAATAGCTTCTCAAAAAAGGAACGTCACATTGTTAGATGGCCTTAAAATGCTTCAAAAAAGTCAAATGGCGTCAAAATCAAGTATCAAAAATAGTCGTTCAAATCAAATGTCCGTCAATCAACTAGCAGCTTTAACATTTGGTATGGGAAAAACAATTCTCGGCAATAAATCTCTGATTGCCGGCAGTAAGAAAATAACTTCCGGAAACCAACTACTTGCTCGAAAATTAGCAGTAGCTGCCAAAGAATTAACCAATCTCTCCACAACTTCAAAAAGTGCCGGGTTAATTGCTAACCCAGTTAAAGAAACCTCAAGTGATGTCGCAAAAGTTCCAAATAACGGTACTGGTATGGCACCGTTTGCCATTGCGATTGGCTTGTACGTTGGAGCCATCGCTTTGGGGACCATGTACGATGGCTATTTGCCACGCAGAAAGCCAAAGTTAGCCTTTAATTGGTGGTTCAGCAAATTCTCCGTGGTTGGAACTGTCTCCCTTGTTCAGACGCTGTTTTTATCGACTACCCTCGCTTATGGAAATCATCTACACACTTTTTCCGAAGGTTGGCTCTTCATACTCATTCTGATTGGGTCACTTCTTTTTTCTTCACTCATCTTCTTTTTAAGAATCTGGCTGGGCGGCTTTGGGACATGGTTGGTATCAATTATTTTAGTTCTGCAATTAGCATCGTCTGGTGGGCTTTATCCAACCCAATTGCTGAGCTCACTTTCAAGCAATTTAAATCCTTGGTTGCCCATGACGTATTTGATTGATTCGCTGCGAGCAACCATTTCAACAGATTTACCGATTCAGGTAGATATTTGGATCATGCTTGGGCTGGTTTTAGCCCTAAACGCTTTAATTTGGGTCAAATTCAAGTTGGATTTAAACAAACCATTACTAATTGATAAGCAGCCAAAGTTGGCCAGAAGTTAATGAGGAGGTACGTTGTGATAAAAGATAAAAGGCTTGGTCAAACTAAGCACAAAATTCAAGTTGCGTTTATTAAGTTAGCTAAAAAAAGTGGTTTTGACCACCTAACAATTAGCGGCATTATTAAAACTGCCAAAATTTCCAGAGGCACGTTTTACCTGCATTATGATGATAAGTATGATTTGTTAGCAAGTTATGAAAACCAAACATTGCAGGATATTGAAGCCCTTTTTAATCAATTTGACAAACCAACGTTATCGCTAACAACTACATCAAAACTTGAACCAAATAATGCTTTCTATCAATTATTTAAATACCTGTATACTCATCGGTCGCTAATTAACGTACTACTTACTCGCACTGATCAGCGATTCATTACCCAAATGAAAGCTTTAATTAAGCAGGAAGTTGGTTTATCCAAGCCTCACTCAGTGCCACTTTCAACTAAGTGCCAAATCCCGTTTGATTTTGCAGAAGAAATTATTTTGCAAAATATTGTGTCCCTGATTAATTATTGGATTGGCAAGGAAAGACCCGAACCACCAAGTCAAATCTATCAAATCTTTATTGCAACTCGATTAGTTTCAATTGCAGATCTAACAGCGAATTTAAATCTCTGATTATCCACTAATTAATCAAAAATGACGCCACTAAATCGTTACTTCAATGCGATTTAATGGCGTCATTTTCATTTCGAATTCAATTTTAGATAATATTAATTAGGACTCTCAACCTTTTCGTGCCCTTTCACGTGTTTAAATTGTGCAATGTATTTTTCAGATTTTTGTTCATCAAATTCATTTTCCGACTTACCAATTACAACGGTTGCCAGTGAATTACCAACTACGTTAACCGCCGTTCGACCCATATCGACAATTCGGTCAATCCCGGCAATAAAGGTTAAGCCACTCATTGGCACCCCAATTGTCGAAATTGTTGCCAATAGAACCACAAAGGAAGCGCCTGGAACGCCGGCCATACCTTTCGATGTCAGCATCAAAACAACTAACAGAGTAATTTGATGACCAATTGAAAGGTGAATGCCGTACGCTTGAGCCAGAAAGAGTGCGGCTAATGATTGATAGATTGCAGATCCATCTAAATTAAACGTGTATCCAGTCGGAATAACAAACGAAACAATACCTTGGTTGGTTCCAAAGCGATCCATTTTTTCAATCATCTTGGGTAAAACGGCTTCTGAACTTGCTGTTGAAAATGCTAGAATAATTTCATTTCTAATCACGCTAAGTAAGTCCATAATGTGAAATTTAAATAATCTGGCGACAATGCCCATTACCACTAACACGAAAATAATCATTGTGGAGTATGTAATAATCACAAAGTAGCCCAGTGGAATTAACGCACTGATTCCCATTTCGGCCAAGGCAACGCCAATCAGTGCACAAACTCCGATTGGAGCCGCATGCATCACCCAGTTAGTCACTTTAAACATAACCTCTTGGACGGCTTGAAGAAACTCAATTAAGATTTTCCCTTTTTCGCCAATTGCGGCAATTCCAAGGCCAAAAAAGACGGAGAAGAAAATTACTGGCATCATGTTGCCACTCGCCAATGAGCTAAAAATATTAGTCGGGATAATCCCTAACAGCGTATCCCAAAGGCCGGTATGTTTGGCAGATTTAGCGGTTGCCATATATTGACTAATATCAGACCCGTGTAGTGAATGGATATCAATCATTGTTCCAGGATGAAGGATGTTGGCAATAATCATGCCTAAAACAATTGCCACCGTCGTCATTAATTCAAAATAAATGAGCGTTTTAAGCCCCACTCTACCAAGTTTCTTAATGTCACCAATACTGGCAATCCCAACCGTTAGACAAGACACCACAATTGGTAAAACAATCATTTGAATCAGGCTAATAAACATGGTCCCGATATTTTGCATTGTCGTAATTGCAACTTGATTCTTGTAAAAAATAATCCCAAAGATAATTCCCAATACCAGACCAATGAGGATTTGCCATCCAAGCGTCAATCTGTAAGACTTATAGCGCTTCATTTTATCTCACCTTTTTCTGAGTAGTTTCACTTTATCAATATATAACAAAGACCTTCGATAGTAAATACTATCGAAGGTCTAATTTGCGTGGCAACGTCCTACCCTGGCAGGGGGCGATCCCCCAACTACTCTCGGCGTTCAGAAGCTTAACTGCTGTGTTCGGCATGGGAACAGGTGTCTCCTTCTGGCTATCGCCACCACACTATTTTCCTGAAAGAACTTCGTTCTCTCAAAACTAGCTAATATTAATTTCCTGCTTGAAAACA
>NZ_LS422982.1 GCF_900411375.1 Lentilactobacillus raoultii
GCCTTATCCGTGAGTACATTCCCAAAGGTAAATCACTTCACCACTACTCGAACACACAACTCCATCAGATTCAGTTTGCACTGAACCACCGACCACGTCGCATCTTAAACTACGCCACGCCTACCAATGTCTTTAGTTCATACGATACTTTATTTGATTAGTTAACTAGACCACTATGAAGTAGTGTCTTCCAAGTGTTGCACTTGATTTGACAATTCGGGTTTTTGAAAATTTTTCATCATGTTTAACTCTAAGAAGCTGGTTTGACCTTAACGATCCAATTAACTTGCGGATTCGGTTCATTTAGCGTCTCGACATTTTTACCAATATCGTGATTTTGAGCAATGACGGTGCCGGCAATTGGCGATTTTAAGGTTTCAACAGATTTGTCACCTTCAATGTCCAACAGGTCATCATCAACTTGGATTTCTTTAAGCTGGGTCGGAAAGTCCGCAAAAGTAATTTTCCCCATCAATTGATAAACCGATTTGTCAATTCCTAAGAGATAAGTTCCATCGCTTTGCTTTGCATACCAAATTCCGTCTTTTACCTGAGCATTTTCAACAGTTGACGCACTTTTTTTGCCGGCAAAAAATTGTTTAATGCGCGCCCACAATGACATCTTAGCCATAAAATGACACCGCCTTAATATGATTTAACTTTATTATAACGTATAATGGACAGTGTGTGGAACAAAGCGGTTAGGGGGAGGACGTTAATGTATCTGATTGATATTTCCAGAAATGGGCAGCCAAGCTACGATGCGAGGGTGAACCAGTCTCTGGATAATTATTTTGTCAATGATTTGAAGTTACCAGGTCATGGGTTGATGTTTTATATTAATCAACCGTCCGTGATCATTGGTCGGAATCAAAATGCCTGGGCAGAAGTCGATATTGATTATCTGCACGAGCATCAAATTGAAATGGTTCGGCGAACTTCCGGTGGCGGAGCTGTCTACCATGACATGGGCAACTTTATTTTTGAAAATATTTTGGTAGATGATGCGTCGCATTTTGGCGATTATGAGTATTTTGCCAACCCGGTTTTGAAGGCGCTTCAAAAGCTGGGATTGGATGTTCAAATGAAGCCTAATAGCAGTGATTTGATTTTGGAAGGGAAAAAGTGGTCCGGCATGACAATGTTCAAGAGCGGTCAGGGAATTGCGGCCGGCGGTACGATTATGTACGATTTAAATATTGAAAATGCTAAAAAAGTTTTAACCGAAAACCAGCTTGAAAAACAGAAACGATTAGGGGTCTTTTCTAAGCGCAGTCCGATTGTTAATTTGAAGGAGTATCTACCGGATGGCATGACCATGCCGGAATTTCGAGAATATTTATTAAAGGAACTCTTTAAAGTTAAATCACTCGATGCCATCGAAGTTTATCACATGACAGGTGATGATTGGCGTAAAGCAGATCAGCGGTTGGCTGAGACGTATGGGACTGATGCGTGGAACTTTGGGCATAATCCCGGTTATTATGATTATCAGGATCATGAATTTGAGGCGGGTAAACTAGGCATTAATTGGACGATTACAGATAATCAAATGGTTCACCTTAAATTCAACCCATTTTTTAAAGTTGACGGGAATTTGGACGAAGTGGCCAACTATTTAATCGGCAGAAAGGTTTCACCGCGAACCATTAAGAAAGCTGTTAAGAAGGGCAATTTACAAAATATTGATCCTCGGGAACTAACGGACTTTTTAACGCAAAGCTTTCAGGTATGATTAAACCCGTTAAATCAATCAAAAAGACCATTTCCAAAGTTAACGGAAATGGTCTTTTCTACTATTATATAGGTCCAGCTTAGTGACTAATTATTTGCGACGTTATTTGACGCTGCCGACTGAATCGATTCCTTGACCGATTCGGTTGTGTGTTGACGCCACCAAGAAGAAAGAACTGAGCCGGAAACGTTGTGCCAGATCGAGAAGATGGTTGATGGGATGGCAGCGGCCGGAACAAAGTATTTCATAGCTAGCGTTGCGCCAAGACTGGAATCTTGCATGCCAACCTCAAACGTAATTGCCTTTCGTTGGGGTTGACGAAGCCGGATTAAGTGGCCAAACAAGTAGCCAAGTGCGTAACCGCTCAAGTTGTGCAGCATGACGACTGGAATGACTAAAGCAGTTTGAGCAGTGAATAAGTCGTCGTGGTTAGCGGCAAAAACGGCACCGATGATGGCAAGAATTGCCAACTGTGAAATTAACGGTAGCACCAAGTTAACCTTGGCAGCCTGCTTACTGAAGAGGGTGTGAACAACCACCCCAAGAACCACCGGAATAACCACAATCTTCAGGGTACTAAGGAAGAGTTGAGTGGTTGGGATCGCAACGTAACGACCAGCGTAGAACTGGAGTAACAGTGGCAGCATGATTGGTGCCAATAGGGTTGACAGTGCTTCAATTGAAACATCCAAGGCAACATCCCCCTTTGCCAGATAAGCCATCACACTAGAGGATGTTCCACTTGGGCAGGAACCAACCAGGATGACACCAACGGCAGTGGCGCCGGTTAAGTGAAACAGCTGGCAGAGCAAAAACGCAATTAATGGCATGATGACGTAGTGGGCAACCGTCCCAAGCAGGACTGGTACGGGTCGCTTTAAGATTCGGGCGAAGTCGTCCTTACTTAAAGTTAATCCCATGCCGAACAGGATAATGCCTAATAGATAGGAAGTATTCGGTGCAATCCATAAACTGGCCTGTGGTAAGAAGTAATTAACAGCGGCCCATAAGATGACGAGTAAGGTGAACCACTTACTCATCCAATTACCGACTTTAGAAACAGTTCGCATAAGCATTCCTCCAATAAATTCAATTCCCTAAAATTTCTCTATTTTAAATTGATGATGACTAATTAAATAGTTCGTCGTAACCCCGCATGACACCACCCGTATTAGCGGAAGTCACCAATGCTTGGTAACGGGCTAAGTAACCTGAACGAACCTTTGGCTCAAATTTAGGCAGGTGTTTGCGGCGCTCAGCTAATTCTTCTTCTGAAACGTCTAATGAAATATCGTGATTCTTCAGGTCAATGGTGATGGTATCGCCGTTTTTGATCAGGGCGATATTGCCACCTTCAGCAGCTTCTGGTGAAATATGACCAACCGCAATCCCACGAGTAGCACCGGAGAAGCGGCCGTCAGTGATCAAGCCAACTTCGCGACCGAGTCCCCGACCAACAATACTGGAGGTGGGGTTTAACATTTCCGGCATGCCAGGGCCCCCTTTAGGACCTTCATAGCGAATGACAACAACGTGTCCCGGCTGAACTTCACCGGAATCAATTCCATGAACAGCTTCGTCGTGGGAGTCGTAGCAAATTGCTTTACCCACAAACTTACCTTGATCACGGATGTCTGGATCAACACCACCGACTTTGATGACCGCCCCGTCCTGGGCAAGGTTGCCATGAAGAACCGAAAGACCGCCGACATTGGAATAGGCGTTGTCGAGGGTTCGAATGACTTCAGGATTCTTGGTCTTGGCGCCGGCGACATTTTCACGCAATGTCTTGCCGGTAACGGTCATTCGATCTGGATGTAAGATGTCACCCTTTTCGATTAATTCGTTAAGAATGGCGGGGATCCCACCAGCTGCGTGAACATCCTGCATGGTCCAATGAGAAGATGGCGCAATTTTGGCTAAGTATGGCACCTTGCGACTGATTTTGTTAATGTCGTCAAGGTTGTAGTTAATGCCGGCTTCGTGGGCGATTGCCAAGCCATGCAAAATGGTGTTGGTTGAGCCACCCATTGCCATATCCAGCGCATAAGCATCGTCAAAAGCTTCCTTGGTCATTAAGTCTCGTGGTTTGATGTTGTTCTTGACCATGTACATGACTTGTTTAGCGGCGTTTCTAACCAATTCCTTTCGTTCTTCGGAATCAGCTAATGCAGTGCCGTTGTAAGGAAGGGCAACACCTAAAGCTTCCATCAGTGAATTCATTGAGTTGGCGGTAAACATCCCGGCACAGGACCCACAGCCTGGGCAGGCGTTTTTTTCGTATTCCAGTAAATGTTCTTTGGAAAGTTTGCCGCTCTTGAAAGCACCAACGGCTTCAAACATGGTGGAGAGCGTGGTGGCCCGGCCTTTAGGATCGACGCCGGCCCGCATTGGTCCACCGGAAACAAAGACTGATGGGACGTTGGTTCTGGCGGCGGCCATTAACATCCCGGGAGTAATTTTGTCACAGTTTGGCATGAATAAGACACCATCAAACCAGTGGGCGTTAATCACGGTTTCGGCTGAATCGGCAATGATTTCCCGACTTGGTAAGGAATACCGCATGCCAACGTGGCCCATGGCGATCCCGTCATCAACGCCAATGGTATTGAACTCGAATGGAATCCCACCGGCCTCACGAATGGCCCGTTTAGCAACGTCGGCTAAGGCTCGCAGATGAATGTGACCTGGCACAATTTCGATATACGAATTACAAATGGCGATAAACGGTTTTTTCATGTCACGTTCGTTCTTTACTCGGCCTGTTGCGTAAAGCAAACTTTTCGAGGGCGCTTCGTCAACACCAACTTTGATCTTGTCGGATCGTTTATTGATACCTTCTCCTTCTGCATTAAAATCAAGTGTATTTGCCATTAACTATCATCCTCTCTGATATGTAGTGGTGTGGTTGAGCACCAAAATTTGCTTCTTGACTGGTGGGGATAAAACAAAAAGCCAAGAGCTGTGTTGAACAGCTCTTGGCTTGAAATTCACCAATGCTGCCCGCCGGGTTAGACGGGCTCATTACAAATTAGCCCGTCTAGATAATAATAATCACGACGAGAACAATAATTTGTAATAATAATAAAGCATTGGTAGTTTTCATTGTTGGTATGTCCTTTCACTTGTCTAAGAATTGCATTAAGCTTATTATAATTTTCCTCACTTGTAAACAGCTAATGAAAAAAATGAGGGAATACCCTAACACTTATTCTCATTTTTATTTAATTGTCAAGCATCTTGCTTGGCAGATTAAATTCGAAAATTAAAGAGCACCGCGCCGACATTCAGTCGTAAAACGCGATGCTCACTATGAGAAACGTTCAAGTAATTATGAGAAATTTAAACCAACATCCGGTAAAGCGCTTGGTTTTCCTGGAGATTGATGTAGTGGGGGTCAAATTGTTGCAGACGGTTAAGCAATTGATCCAGATTGGCGACGTTACCGAGGCGAACACCGATCAGGCAGGGCCCCATAGTGCTGTTAACTTTCTTGGTGTACTCGAATTTGGTGATATCGTCGTCAGGATTTAGAACGTGATTGACAAATTCCCGAAGCGCGCCGGCTCGCTGGGCAAAATTGACGACGAAGTAGTGTTGCTGCTGATTATAGATCAATGACCGCTCTTCAATTTCCTGCATCCGGTTGATATCATTGTTACCGCCGGAAATGACGCAAACGACGGTCTTACCGACCACCCGATCTTTATTGGCTTCCAATGCGGCGACGCTTAAGGCACCAGCCGGTTCGGCCACGATGGCAGCTTTGCTGTAAAGATCTAAAATGGTGTTGCAGACCTGACCCTCTGGAACCTGGCATAAGCGATCAACGTTTGCTCGGCAGGTGGCGTAGGTTAATTCACCGACTTTCTTGACCGCGGCACCATCGACAAAGGTGTCCAAAGCCTTTAATTCAACCGGTTGGCCGGCGTCAAAGGCGGCTTTCATCGAGGCGGCCCCGCTGGGTTCAACACCGACGATAGTTGTTTTGGGACTTTTAGCTTTGGTGTATGTACTGATCCCACTTAGTAGGCCACCACCGCCAATCGCCACAAACAACTCGTCAACTTTTAGATGCTGTGCAGCGGCGTCATTAAAAATTTCAACGGCGATTGATCCTTGACCAGCCATGGTGTTTAAATTATCAAATGGCGCGATGAACGTTTGCCCATGATTCTGACAAAAGTCCAAAGCGGCCGTGGCTGATTCGTCAAAAGTGTCACCGGTCAGCTTGATGGTGGCGTGATCACCGCCAAAGTACTTCACTTGGTTCACCTTTTGAGCCGGGGTCGTGGTTGGCATGAAGATGGTTGCCGGAATTTTCATCCGGTTGCAGGTCCAAGCGACTCCTTGGGCATGATTACCAGCACTGGCACAAACGACGCCGGCTTGCCTGGTGCTTGCTGGGGTTTGGGAGATTGCGTAATAAGCGCCGCGGAGTTTGAAAGAGCGTACCAGTTGTTGGTCCTCACGTTTTAAGTACACGTTGGCATGATAACGCTCGGATAAGTAGCGATTATATTCTAAAGCGGTATGCGCTACAATCGGCTTTAACACCGCATAGGCTTTGGTCACATCTGTTTCGGTTAGTTTGGGAGTTCTTGTTTGCATTAAATCATCACTTTCCTTTCTTGAAATAAAAACGCCGGGACCACTGCTGATTTGACAGTGGTCCCGGCGATAGTCGTCTTGAAACGACTTATCTTAATTTCCCATGTACAACCGTAACACAACGGACGGCCCGGCTTTTTGGACCCATTGTTGTGTGGCCTTCTTGGGATGATAAGTGTCCAAAACAAATGCAGGGTTAACCTGTTGCGCACTGCCAAATGTCATCTTTGGGTTATCGATCGCCAAACCAATTTCTTGGTTTGGCGTCATAATGGCCCCGATGATTGAAAGGTCCTTTGCAGTGACGTTGCTGATGGAAACTTTAGCGATCCCCTGATCATGGGCAATCTTAATTCGATCGGTGAGGCCGGCAAGACCGTATGCTGAAAAACCGCCAAGATTCACAATGGCGTTGGTATGGGTGTCGGCCAGTTCGGCCTTCATAGTCTGAATTTTAACTTTGAAGTCTTTATCGGAAAGTAGATTTGGCTGGTAATTAGCAGTCTTACTCTGGTAATCGCTGATCAGAATGGTATCCGCACCACAACGGACCAGTTCATCTGCAGTCGTTGCCCAGTTGGTAAGATTGTCGCCACCAAAAGAAGTGTCAGCCAATAGGCGAGCACGGGTCGCGTTTCTCATACAACGCAAGTATTGTGCGTAATCTGCCAAATCTAACACTCGATCAGCCTCTTCACCCATTAATTGGTTTGCCACCGAATCCTTATCGATGTAAAGTTCGTTAAATCCTTGTGATTCGAAGTATTTCAGCATTGGCGCATTAGCTGCAGCTGGGATTATGCTAGTCGTCATGGTCATCATTCCTTTCTGAATGTCAAATCTAAAATCAAATTAAAGCAAAAAAGTCAAAATAAAAACGCTCTTTGAAAGTTTTTCAAAGGGCGTCTTTAACGCGGTACCACCTTTGTTCGCGACTGAAGAACGGTCGCCTCAAATCGTGTTGAAACACGGCTGGATATTGGGCAGTGCCAGAGACGATTTTTATAACGGAACTACCTTCACTGATTGATTGCTACCCTGTTCCAGCAGCCCAGGGCTCTCTTGCTAACAGTCGGTCAGTTACTCTTTCCTGAATCGATTTCTCATTTTTTAACTTGTCGCTAACTATACCACAGGTTGTGAAAATTGCAACAAAAATCTTACAAATTTTTTTTAGTCCCCGATTTAAAATTGAAGTGCAACACTTGATAACTAGACCAATTAGACTAGCTTAAAAGGCCATGAAGACCTATTCTTATTATTAACGACAAAATCAACAGATAAGGATAGGTGTCTTCATGACCCTGAATCACCGTCCCCGCCGCTGTTTAAGCTATAGTTGTCCAGCAGATGTTATGCCACAACTGGTTTAACTTCCTAGACCAATTATAAGAATAGGCCGTTAGTGTTGCACTTAACTTGACAATCGAGGAATTTTTTTTAGTGAAGCAACTTGATTGAATTTCTTCATATAAGGCGAAAAAAGCGGTCTGGCAGGCATCAAGAAACTTCAAAAAATGACTTGACTTGTTAAAAAAAGCTAGTATTGTCAATAGGCAAGTGATATTTTGCTAAGTCCTCACATGGCAGTTGGCGAAAAATCATTTAAAAAAATTTTTTTGAGCGGTCAAATCGGCCATCTGTCAGCGCTTCCACGCAAAAATGGTGAGATTGAGATTAAAATAAATCTAATTTACGGGTTGACAAGTTCAAAAAAGTTGTGTTAAATTTCAACCATCACGAAATGGTTATTCGCAGATTAAGTTAAAACGGGCCTAACGTGATGTTGTTAGATACATAATGTGTTTTGAAAGGATGTGAATCAGAGATGCTTGCTGAAGAATCAAAACCGGCAACCGGAACTGAAACCGGGGCCGAAATCCTGGTTGATGCATTAGCGGAACAGGATGTTGATTTCTTATTTGGATATCCGGGTGGTGCCGTATTACCGTTATATGACGCGCTTTATACCAAATCATTTGGGAATGTCTTAACCCGTCATGAGCAAGGGGCCGTGCACGCTGCTGAAGGGTATGCCAAAACGACCGGTAAAACGGGCGTTGTTTGTGTGACAAGTGGTCCGGGGGCGGGCAATGTCGTCACTGGCATTGCGGATGCCCAGATGGATTCGGTACCGTTGGTTGTGTTTACGGGTCAGGTAACCCGTTCTGCAATTGGCACTAATGCATTTCAAGAATTGGACATTGTCAGTGTGACCAAGCCAATCACCAAAGCTAATTTCCAAGTTTCAGACGTCAACCAGTTACATAATACCGTCACTAAAGCCTTTGAGATCGCCCAAAGTGGTCGCAAGGGACCGGTTTTGGTTGATCTCCCCAAGGATGTCACATCACAGATGGCCGCCTTTGACCCTCAAGTCACCTCAACGAAATCGGCGGCGCCAGCCAAGTTGGGCAAGACCCAACAGGCAACGTTGGCTGCAGCCCTTGAAGCATTGAGTTATGCGGCTAAACCGGTTGTTGTCGTCGGCGCTGGGGTTGCTGCGGCGCAGGCAACGACTGAGTTCAATCAGTTCGTTCATGATTGGAATCTGCCGGTAGTTGCCACGTTACTTGGGTTAGGAACACTTCCAAGCGACGATCCGCTGTTCTTGGGCATGGGTGGCATGCACGGTAGTTATGCGGCTAACATGGCTTTGGCAGAAAGTGACTTTTTGTTGAACATCGGCTCGCGTTTCGACGATCGGATGGTGCCTAAAGCGGCCAACTTCGCCGATCGTAAGACGATTGTGCATATCGATATTGACACCCATGAATTGAACAAGATTTTGAAGGCCGATTACTCAGTGGAAGCCGATGCCAAAGCGGCTCTTCAGGAAATGAACGCCAGTCAGGCGACTAAGCCACAAACGCCGGCTTGGAATCAGTTATCAGTTGAACGAAAGGCTGAGCACCCTGAGGATACTGAACCGGCACGGGGCCAATTTAACCCTCATGAAGTGATCAGTGCCGTGGGTAAAACCACGAACGGTGACGCGATTGTGGTCACGGATGTTGGCCAACACCAGATGTGGGCGGCCCAATCGTATCCGTTCAAGCATCCCCGCCAGTTAGTGACTTCCGGGGGGTTGGGTACCATGGGATATGGATTACCCGCCGCAATCGGTGCCAAACTGGGCAACCCAGATCGGGACGTTGTATTGTTCGTCGGGGATGGTGGTTTTCAAATGACCAGTGAAGAACTGGAAGTGCTGGCCGCAGAGGGCTTAAATGTCAAGATTTTCCTTTTGAATAATCATGCATTAGGAATGATTAGACAATGGCAGGATGCCTTCTATTCAAATCACCGGTCACAATCACTGTTTAACCATCAACCGGATTTCAAAAAATTAGCCGATGCCTACGACATTAACTATCGGCAATTGGATTCGGCCAAACCGTTGGAACAACAATTAAATGCGATCTTTGATGATCCCAAGTCAACCTTGGTTGAGGTTCAGGTACCGGTTGACGAACAGGTTTATCCAATGGTGGCACCTGGCCACAAGAACAGTGATATGCTGGGCTTTTAAAGAAAATTACTTTGAGGAGGTGAGGCACTTCATTACTAATTTGGCTTTAAGTTCCTACGACAGTTGTTTTTAGAAAAATACTTAAGTGTAAAAAATGGAGGAATCAGTATGAGTGTAGAAATGTTATATGACAAGGATGTTACCACCAATTATCTTCAAGGAAAGAAAATCGCCTTTATCGGTTACGGCTCACAAGGCCATGCTCAAGCCAACAACTTACGTGATTCGGGTTACGATGTTATCGTAGGTGTTCGGCCAGGACAATCATTTGAAAATGCCAAGATCGACGGCTTTGATGTTTATACACCAGCCGAAGCAGCTCGTCGGGCAGATTGGATTCAAATGTTAACTCCGGATGAAGTTATGAGTGATGTTTACAAGAAGGAAATTGAACCAAACCTTGAAGAAGGCAATGTATTAGGCTTCTCACACGGGTTTAACATCCACTATAAGGAAATCGTGCCACCAAAGAACGTTGATGTTGTGATGATGGCCCCTAAAGGTCCAGGTAATCTTTGCCGTCGTACATACGTTGAAGGTTCCGGTGTTCCGGCATTATACGGCTATTACCAAGATTACTCCGGTCATGCCGAAGATTTATCCAAAGAGTTTGCCAAAGGAAACGGGGCAGCTCGTGCCGGCTTACTGAAGACAACCTTCAAAGAGGAAACTGAAGAAGATTTATTTGGTGAACAAAACGTCTTGATGGGCGGGGTAACTGCACTGATCGAAACTGGTTATGAAGTTTTAACTGAGGCAGGTTACTCACCACAGTTAGCTTACTTCGAAGTTGATCACGAAATGAAATTAATCTGTGACCTAATCTACGAAGGCGGCTTTAACAAGATGTACGCTGACTGCTCAAACACGTCTGAATATGGTTCATACGTTGTTGGCCCAAAGGTTGTTGGTAAAGAATCCAAGCAGGCAATGAAGGATTCTCTCAAGCGGATCCAAGACGGTTCATTTGCTAAAGAATTCATGGATGATTACCGTAACGGCTTTAAGAAACTTTACAAGATGCGTGAACGTTCAGCTAACTCACTGCTTTCACGAGTTGGTGCCGATCTTCGTGACCACATGTCATTTGTTGGTGAAGCTGACAAGTACAGCACCCCAACGGAAAAGGAAGCGGACGCGGAAAAGTAGTAGTGAGCGGATTCAAGCGGTTAATCTACGAAGGCTAAGGCGTCAAGAGGTGAAAAGCCTGACTTTGGCTTTTTGCCTCTTGATCCCTTAGACGTAGTAGATTGCTTGAAGGAGATGTCCTACTAACAAGCGGTTAGATTCCAAGATTATTTTCTAACATGTTGATTAAATTGTGAGCTTTCCCCCTCACAACTAACTAGGCAATTAAACGAAAGGACTGAATGAAAACCCACTCCGGTTTATTCAGTCCTTTTGAATACATATACAATCAAGGAGGCAATTATGGAACGAATTTTGAGATTTGATGACGTCTCGGTGACTCGCGGCAAGAAAAAAATTCTGCACCATATTAATTGGCAGGTAAATCAAAATGAAAACTGGGCCATTTTAGGCTTGAACGGGGCGGGTAAAACGACCATGTTGAAAATGATTCATGGTGATCTATGGCCAACAACTGGTCAATTGGAAGTTTTGGGTGGCGTTTTTGGCCACACCAATATTCCCGAACTAAAAACTAAGATTGGTTGGGTCAGTAATGCGCTTCAAGACCAGCTGCATACCGGTGATCCGGTTGACTTGATTGTGCTTTCCGGAAAATTCGCCAGTATTGGGATTTATCAGGAATTTTCACAGTCTGAATTAGATGAAGCCCGTCAAATCTTAATCGATATGGGTGGCCAAAAACTCTTGGGTAAAAAGTATGCGGTACTGTCGCAGGGAGAACGCCAACTGGTGTTAATTGCCCGGGCAATGATGGCACATCCCAAATTACTGATTTTGGATGAACCTTGTAACGGTTTGGATTTATTTGCCAGGGAAGAATTGTTGAGCCGAGTTGCCAGGATTGCGGAAATGCCCAATCGGCCAGCTTTATTGCTGGTGTCCCACTACACGGAGGAACTATTGCCATGTTTTAATCACGTTTTATTGCTGCGTTCGGGTCAAGTGATTAAGAAGGGCGCCCGTAAGCAAGTCTTAACGGCAGATAGTTTATCTGACTTCTATGAAAAGCCAATTCAAACGGTCACCATTGATGGTAATCGATTGGCTGTTTATCCTAAATAATGACTGAATTTGTAGGGTAACTGTCTGCTTATGAATCCCATTTTAGCAAAATCTAAAAAATCTCGTATGATCAACATGTTAAGACGTTGACGATACGAGATTTTTTTAATCTATTTATGGCTTTTAGACAAAATAAATTATTTTGACTAAATTTAATGGCCAAAATGGCATAGTTTCTTCATGAATTATTCTAAGAATGGTTAAATTTTCCTGTTAAGCTAATAAGCGTAAATTAAAAATGTCTAATTGTAACCATTAGCAACCCATGGGGAGGATAACCATGAAGTTCTTAAGTAAAAAATTGATTATTCAAATAGTAGGTGTGTTGACACTGCTTTTTGGTAATTTTTTGACGGCTGGACAGGCTTTGGCAGAAGCTGCCAAACCTGGCGATGTTTCTGTAAGTCAAGCAGCCTTAGTCAATGAACGAGAGCAGTTGATCAATCAGACAAAAGTTGGTGAAAAAGCGAAGCTGAGCTTTAATTTAACGGTGGGCAGCCGTTCTAAGAATGGGAAGGTGAGGTTTAATTATGATGATCAGTTGTTAAAGATCAAACCAAGAAGATATCGGTACGCAAATGGTGCGACTCGGGTAGTGATCACAATTGGCGCCGATGAGTCCGAAATTCGTTGGCGCGGCGCCGATGGTCGGGTGACAGTGCCAGTGAGTTTACCGACTACGTTTCGACGACCAGCTGATCAACTGGCGCTAAAATTGACGATTGCTGGGCAAAAAATTCAATTGCCAGCGATTAGCGTCTTGAAAAAATCAGCTGATTTAAAACAAGAAAAAGCGGCGACTGCTGGTGACTTGAAATCGGCGAATCAATTTGAAACAATGCAGCAGCAAGAGCAAGCAGAAGCTGCTCAGAAGGCGAGTCAGCAGCAACAGCAACAAGCTTATTTAGAGAAGAAACAGGCAGCCGATCAAAAAAAGGCGGCTGAAAAACAACAGCAAGCAATTGCTGAAAGCAAGAAGCAACAGCGTTCTGCAGACAATCAACAATCGGTAAAGACACCTAAAGCGACGGCCGATTCTGTCAAAAGTCAGAGTAGCAGTTCGGAATCAACACTTAAAGAAAGCGTTACTGACAGTCGGAAAGCTATCGAAAAAACGGCTGAAGCTGATGATGAGGGCGAGCCGCCAGCGGGACCAACTGCTGGCGTCCAGGAATCTTCAAAAAGCCAATCAGCGGTAAAACGGGTCTTTACTCGAAGCGACGAATCAGAAGGCACACGATCTATCAACGAATTGGTTAAAAATTATTTCTTTGATAAAATCAGCTACACCATTCATCAAGATGGTAATTCATCAACGCATGACTTGCCGACAGGTGAAAATTCAGGCAACGTTCAGATCCCTGAAACGATCCGGGGAAGTGACAGCGTTGATTTACATTGGGAATGGAGTACGGGCAACATTGAAGACAAAAATGCTTTCCCGGCTGATCAACGAATTCAAGATGGTGACTATTACGAGTTTGACTTGAAAGGGTTCAAATACGACTATGGTCAAAATGAGCGGATTAAACAGCCAATTGTTGCGAGTCAGAATAATCGACGGGTCGGATATTTTATTATGACGCCGACGGATGACCCAGGCGTTCAAAAGATCCGGATTGTCTTTACACCGGGCGAATTGGCTAATACCGATGTCAGATACAGTACTAATCTCTCGACAACTTTTGATGAAAGTAAGGAAGAAATTCACTTTGGTCAGGTGGCTGAAGATGGTGGCGGCGTGCAGGTAGCTAAGGCGTCGATCGATATTCGAAAGGATGGTAATTGGAATACTCAAATTGTTGACGGGAAAGAGTACAATGACTATTCAAAGGTAAAATGGACGTCTGTTTTTAACGTTAAGAGATCTGAAGGCCAAGATCAAAGAGGAGCCTCAAAAGTCGTCCTGCTTGATCAGTTTGAGCAGCGCGGGGGCTACGACAATAGTGGTAAATTTGAATATGAAATTGAAGGAATTAAGGATGGTAAGAAGGTCTCCAGCCAGGCTAAACCTGTAGTGGAGCGGGATGGCACCTCTAAAACAGCCCGATTTACGTTTAATGCGGCCGATATTTTTGAGGACCCTGAAGTAGTGATTACCAAAATCACGTTAACGCATACCGCTTCGATTTGGAATTTAAACAATGACCTTTATGAAAATCAAATTCGGGTAGAATCCTGTCAAATTGGCAACGATAAGGTGCAGACGGATTGGGCTGAAGCCAGTGTTAAGAACACGAAAGACCATCTTCAAAAAACGATGGATATTTTACCTGGCGGCATTGTCCAAGCAAAAGTGCGGTTCGCAGTGGACGCCGACGACGATATTGCCAAGCTCACTTTAACAGATAAGGTGCTATCTCAAAAATTTAAATATGATGAAGCATCATTTAAGCTATTTGCCTTAAACGCAAGTGGGCGGTATGAGCAGGTTAATTTAGACGAGTTGAGTAACTGGAGAATTGCTGATGATGGCCATTCTTTTGAAATTAAATTTAAAGAAGAAGTCAAACCTAAAACAGGTCGTCAGGTTTACCGGCTGGAGTATCAATTAAAACCAGACGGTGCGACGAACGAAGATTACAATCCACTGACAAATCAGGTCAGATGGAAGGATAAAGAGTACGCTGAAAAAAAGACGTATAAAACGGCTAATGAAAAAACAGCAACCGGTAAGTGGGTCAGTGGCACTTTCGATGACGACACTGACTGGGATAAGATGACGACCAGTTGGCGAATTGGTGTCAATTTATTGGACCGTGACATTAATTTTCCGGTTGAGATTGTCGATTTTGATGCGGCTAATGCTAATACCGCTAATTACTTGAAGTATCAACAATTCTTCGATAACTTTAAGCAGGCCGATGCCGATAGATTGAAGGATTATCTTGACTTTCAGTACCTGCCAACCGGGTCTGGGACTCATAGATCAATTGCCTATTACTATGATGCTGAATCAGGTAAGTACTATTGGGGTAACCAGGATGATCAATCAAAACGGGAAGCCTTTGAGATTAGTTACAATGAAGGTAAGATGACCATTCAGGTTAAGAGTAATCCAAATACGGCAGGTGAGGGTGAACGGGCCAGCCGAAAATTTTATGTCAAGCTGAGCCAAGTACCAATCGACACCGAGAAGCTGCATCAAGCCCTGGAATCGGACAAAGCACCTGAAAGGTTGTCCAATAGCGCCTCGGTTAAATTTGATGGCGAGAAAAAACAATATTATTCAGCAAGTGTGCCAATTCCAGAACTTATCGCCGAAAACATTTCCAAACGGGGTCAGTTGGACGAGAACTTTCAAGATCCGGACCACCGTTATATCAATTGGGAAGTCGCGATTAATTATCAAAATTATTTGATTCCTGAAGTCCTCAAGGGAGGCATTCATATTCACGACATTTTTGGACCAGATAAAATGATTAATAAGTCAGGCACTAGCAGTACTTCTGCCAATTTACAAGATCTGTCTGGGTTCAAAGAGAGCTTAAAAGTTTCAGTAGCCAATCTTTCCGGTGATGGTAGTGAATTAGTGGGTGACCGCCAGCAACTTTCACCGGCTGATTATAAAATTGAGGATCTAAAGATCGATACCAAGCCGGGTGACTCACTAACCGATTTAACGTGTCGATTCATTTTAACGGAATCCGGGAAAAAGATAGTCGAAGACACCGGTAAGCACGTTTTCGTTTTTGAGTATCAAACTAAAGCTAATCTCAATAAGCAATCTGATGAACTCAGTCATCTTGGTAAATGGGTTTTCCACAACCAGGTTAAAATGACCAAGGGCGAAGGCGCAGAAGCAAAATCACTGGAGACCAAAGCTGAAGTCGGTTATGCCGACAATGGGTATTTACTGCACAAATATGGTAAGTTGGAGAAAATAACACCGAACAATCAGGAATTATCTGGGATTAAATGGACAAATTTAATTAACGGGGAAGGTAAAACGATTTCCGGTGATCACATTAAAATTGTCGACCAGCTGAAAAGTGTCAATCACGCTCATTTGAACACGGATGACCCAGCGTACCAGCCGAAGCTGTACTATGCTAAACGAACCTTGGATAAAGAGAGTCAGACGGTTTACTATGAACCGGATATGGATCGGGAATTCCCTGCGGATAAGTATAACATTAGTTACAGCGATGATTTATTAACGATGACAATCGATTTCAAAGATGATGACGGTAAATTCAAAATCGATGCGCCACTCATGTTGGTTTATCATACGGTCATTAATGACGGTAGTGCAGGTAGTGAATATGGGAATACCATTACCTTGCATGTCGGTGAGAAAAAATTTACCGATGGGAGTGTGATTGGTTCCAATATTGAAAGTGGCGCCTCATTTAAACAGTTTGGTGTTAATATCAAGAAAACGAATCGAAACGGCGTGCCGCTGCCAGGCGTGATCTTCAACTTGGAAACAACGACCAAGCAGGATCCAAATGACTGGCAAACGGTGAAGGGCACTGACGGGCAAGCCATTACCGCAACAACCAACGAAGACGGCGTCGCCTCGTTTGCAGGACTAGGGACTAAGGACGTGTATCGAGTGGTCGAGGCTAAAGGAAACGATGATCATTACTTTACGAACTTTATTTCGGAAACGATCACCTTTGAAAAGGCCGAAGATTATTTGTATCACGTCCAGGCTAAAAATCCGTATAAGGGCGATTTGGAAATTCACAAACAAGTTAATTCAACGGATCCGAGCCATGCCAATGATCCCTTTGAGTTTCACTTACGGGCTCGTGACAATGATGGAAATTATCCGAAGCCCAATCCACTGGGCCCTAGTGGAACAGATGGTCAACTGCCGGATTTTGGTTATGAAATTTATGAGGGCGACCAACAGGTGACTAGTGGGACCGTGACCTTTGGTGATGAGAGCAATACGCTGGCAAAATTACCAGCCATTAAAGACAATCAGCACATCGTTATCAAAGGGTTACCTCAAAACCTGCTTTACCAAGTTGAGGAAATCAATAGTACCACATTTAAAACCAGTCACGAAACAAATAATCTAACAGCCAAAATAAATCAAGAAAATCAAACGGGCAAACGGACGGATTTACTTCAACTGCAACAAGGGAAGGGGACTAATCCAGGCATTATCACGTTTACCAACCGCTTTGATACGGAAGAAAAACCGGCTGAGTTTAAATTCACCAAACGTTTGAAAGATCCAAGCACCGAAAGTGATCGTCAAAAGCCGTTTGAGTTTAAGCTGGCTCTCTATAGCTCGACAAATGAGCTGATGGATTATGATGGGAGAATTAAAGGTGTCAAAGTAACGGCTGATGGGACGACGAGGACGGATGTTTGGTTTGACTTTAAAGATGGGCAGGCCACTCACTGGGCAACTTCCAGTGATGGAGCAGCCGATCAAAAGATCACACTGGCGGATGGAGAGTCCTACGAGAAAATCATGCTGCCAAACGAAAGCCGATTGAAATTGTTTGAAAAAACTGACGATCAGTATTCCTTGGTCAGCTACCAATTGGATGATGGCAATCAAGTTAAACCAGCTGATCAGGAAGGCGACTTCCATGCGGTGGGACCAATTGAAGCCACTCACCAGTCTGTTACGGTCATTAATGAACAACGTGAGAATCAACTGGCTTTCAGTAAGTCAGTGATGGGACAATTGGGTGACCTTAAGGCGTTTAACTTTGAAATCGAAGCTGCTAACGAAAAGACGTTGGCGGCCATCAAAGAAAAGACCTTTGCGGTTTCGATTGTGAATGCCACGACCGGTCGGCCAATCAATACTGGAAAGGTGACTTTTGATAAAAACGGTCAAGCTTCCCGGATTAAACTAGGTGAGCTTAATGAAGAACCGTTAACTTTACAGGATGGTCAAAAGTTGATTTTATCCGGCTTACCGACTGATGCAACCCATTTTAAAGTAACTGAGAAAATCAATGCATCTGATCCGCAACTAAATTTTGAGACCACTTATTCAGTAGCCGGTGGGGAAGTTCAATCCGGAAGGGTAGCGGGAATTGAATTGAATACCGGAAAGGTACCGAATTTAATTGCCTTTACCAATACCATTGAAGATTATGTACCATTAATTGTTAAGAAAACGGTTAGTGGGGGCGCACCAAAAGATCAAAAATTTGAATTTGACATGACGATTGCGCCAAGTGAACGGCTAAAAGCGTCAAAAGTTGAATTTAATGGCCAATTAATGACGGCCGATCAGCAGGTAACTAAGGTGAAGTTAATCTTCAATCGTCAAAAGGATGGGTCATATCGATTAGACGATCAAAAAATTCGATTATCGGCTGATGAATGGTTAATGGTCTATGTTCCAACAGGCACCAAGGTGACAATTAGTGAACGGGTCCCAGATGATTATCGGGTTTCTCACCGTTATGATGGCCAAACTAAAGACGGATCGACGGCCGTTTTGACAATTCGCAAACAAGCGTGTTATCACGAACTGATTTTCAATAATCATTTACCGACCACTTCGTTGAAATTAACGAAGCAGTTAAGGGATGTAACACCGTCAGGCAAACTTTTAACGGCCGCAGACTTTGACCTCGAGTTTGAATTTGATTTGGAAGTGACCGATAACCGTGACAATCACTTGACTGGTCAGTTTGAAATCCGACACTATGATGCCAATAACCAGTTGAAAACCGGGGAAATCTCTTTCAAAGATGGCCAATTAGTTAATGTTAAACTAGGCGAATTGACAACTAACAAATTGATCTTGAAGGGGGCTGAACACGTCGTTATCCTTGGGTTGCCAGACAAAGCAACCGTTACGGCAACTGAAAAAGCTCGGCAGGATTTCAGTGCCAGTTACCAAGTTAGTGGCAAGGAGGAACGACCGGGTAACGTCGCAACTAGTCAACTTCATGAAACCAACTCGGTGACTAACGAGTTGCGGTTTATCAACACTAAATTGGCAACCAATTTAAAACTTAGCAAGCAGGTTGTCGATAAGGCGGGTAAACCGGTAACTCATCAGCAAACCTTTGCCTTTCAGATTTCGGCGGATCCTGCGCTGAACCAATCATATCGGGCAATTAAACAAACCGCTGATGGCCAACAGCACCTGGTAACGGTCGACTTTGAAAATGGCCAGTCAATCGTTCATTTGAAGAGTCAAGAGTCGCTAACAATGATTGGCCTGTCGAGTCAATCTCGTTATCAAATCAGTGAAGAACTGGTGACTGGTTTTAGACCGTCTTATCGATTGGATGAAACAGCCGATGAGATAGCAGGCCTGGCAACACCGAAATTCCAGTTAACAACCAATCAACAGCGCGTTGTTCGGTTCACAAACCAACTGGATGAAGTACCGGCAACTGGTTCGCTAGTAGTGCACAAGTTCGTTAACCAATTAGGCGATCGAAGTCGTTCGTTTAACTTTGAACTGCAACTCACGGATGGCTTGGGACAGCCAATTAATCAGAACTTGTCTGCAGTCAAATGGCAGGCAGGTAAACGCCAACCGATTAATTTACAGTTTGCGAACGGGAGCACGAACTTTGAACTGGCACACGGTGACTCAATCAGATTAAATCTGCCACTGGGAAGCATTTACCGGATCAAGGAACAGTTAGCCGGTCTTGAAGATTATACTGTTACTGCAACGCGTAATGGGAAGCAAGCCGATACCGAAATTGTCACAGGTCAGATTGATTCGGATGGTGAACAGGTAGCCTACCACAACGATCGTCAAATTGCATTGGCAGATCAAGCAATCTCCCCTGAAGAAGGTGTTGAAAGTACCTTGAAGCCTGATACAGGAAGCTTGGTGACCCCTGATAAATCAGTCGGTGGCACCGCTGCAACCGGAACGGACTCACAGTATGCCCCGACAGGCCAGACACATTTCCAACGTTATCCAATCGTTGATTATCCACTCACTTCAACACCAGTTTCAGCTGGCGGGGCATCGGGATTACCAGCATCGATGCCTGGAAGCTTGCCATCTAATGGCTATACACCTAAAGGCATGCTGCCACAAACCGATGAGAAAACTGATTGGTGGTTGACGATGATTGGCCTTGGCTTATTACTGATCCTAATGGGTGGTGGCTACTATTGTTATCGTCAGCGAAAATCTAAAAGAACCGACAGATCATGAGAATGACTGTTAAAAAATAAGTTTATGGTGGGCCAAAATCAGTTAAAAATTAGAAATTGTCTGAAGCAAATGGCCAAGATGGACTATTTAAGCAAAAAATGTCTTGACAATTTCTAAGTTATTCCTCATAATCGACTTATCAATTTGAAAGAAGCCATTCATTTAACCAATTACCAGAAAAGTCATTCGGCGGCTGAAAGATGACATTGGTGAGATAAGTGGTGACTTTCATGCTTAATGAATAAATCGGTGAGCTGAGGAGTTAGCCGGTTTCGGACTTGTCCGTTAACGCAGGTGAACGAGTGGATGCCAAACAGGGTATCTAAAAAAGGTGGTACCGCGGCGAACGTCGTCCTTTTGTCTAAATGACAGAGGGGCGGCGTTTTTGGTAGTTTGCTTGTTTAGGGATGATAAATGACTGGAAAGGAAGTTTGTGATAATGAAATATACAGTAGTTGGTGCAGGCGCAATGGGATTACGGTATGGGGTCCTACTTCAGGATGCCGGCTTTGACGTTGACTTTGTGGACACTTGGGAGGATCAGGTTGAAACCATTCGCAACCAAAAAGGGGTTTATGTTTCAAGAGATGGTCAGAATAAGCACCTGGTTCCGGTCAACATTTATTATCCGGAAGATTATCACGGCAATCCGGATGTCTTAATTTTCTTTACCAAGCAATATCAGCTGGCCGATTTTCTGAAACGTAGCGCCCATTTCTTTAATGAAAAACAGTATGCAGTGACATGTATGAATGGAATGGGGCATATTGAAAAGTTAAATCAATACTTCCCTAAGGAACGGGTATTGGGCGGTACAGCCTTAATTGGGACCGTTTTGAATCAGGCCGGTGACGTTGATTTCATCGGAGCCAAAGGTGCCGGGTCAATGAACATTGCCAACGAAACCGAAGCACCTGATCAAATGACCCACCAGATTGTCGATGAATTTACTCAAGCCGGTTTAAATCCTAATTTGACCACCAACTTTTTGGGAACTTTAATGGCTAAAGTAATCTTTAATTCCGTCGTAAATACGCTTTGCACGATGTTTAAAATTCGGATGGGCGAATATATCCAATCTCCAGTTGCTAAAAAGCTTGGTGTTCAGTTAATTAACGAAGCCTTTGACGTTTGTGAACGGGCAGGCGTTACGTTACTCAACACTCGTCAGGAAGAATGGGAAACCGTTTCATACGTTAGTCGAATTTCTAATCCGTTGCATTTTCCCTCTATGTACCAGGATATTTCCAAAAATCGTCAGACAGAGGTCGACTATATCAACGGCTATATCTATGAATTGGGCTTGAAATATCATTACGAGGCTAAGACCCACGACTTTTTAAGAAATTTGGTTCATTTAGCTGAATTTTCGGGGACGTTTGATGTGGATGGCTATATCCAATCCGTATTGGAAAAGGACAAGAAACAGGCAGAAGTGTCAAAGGAAGATTAATTTTTTGAAATTGGATTACCGCTGGGCGACGCTCGCTAGGACAGTTTCACCCAGCAGATTTCTACATGTAAGGGATCAGGTGAGTAAATCCAAAAGCGGGATTTTCCCACCTGCCGCCTTACACTCGAAATCTACCCGCTGGGTTACACTCACTTGTTTTAGGACAGTTTCACCCAGCAGTACCATTCCATATAAGGGATAGATTGAAAAAATCCAGGTTCAGGATTTTCCCAATCGACGCCTTATATTCCAGGTACTAATCGCTGAGCGACACTCACTTTGACAAGGTCCAACCGCTCGTTTTAGGATGAATGTATAGTGATCTTGTCAAAGGGGGCTGTTCTTTGTTAGATAAAGCACTTTTAACTACTTTACCGATTGAGTCGGTTGAAACGGCTCAACCGGTTGGTGGTGGGGATGTCAATCAGGCATACAAACTCACCACTCAAGATAAAAATGATTATTTCTTATTAATGCATCCCAGCGAGACAGCCGATTTCTACAAGCAGGAAATCGTCGGTTTAAATTTGTTGGGGCAAACGGCTGAGGTTCCCAAGGTGTTAGCTAATGGGACTTGGGGACCGGATGCTTATTTATTGTTGAGCTACATTGAGTCACAGCCGTTTGGTGATCAATATGCACTCGGTCGGGTTGTTGCCAAGATTCACCGGCGAACCAGCCTTAACGGCAAGTTTGGTTTCAATGTGAATGATCCGGAAGGTAAGTCCGACCAGGGTGGTACTTGGTATCCGGATTGGGCATCTTTCTTTATTAATGAACGACTGGAATATCGAAAAAAGATCATTCTGAAGCGTCATTTATGGACTGGCTCAATGGACGCCATGTATCAGAAGGCAGTTAACCGATTCAAAAAGCTGATGCAGACTCATCACAGCGATCCCTCACTGCTTCACGGTGATTTCTGGTCCGGAAACTTCATGTTTGATACTTCCGGCAATCCGGTGATTATTGATCCGGCTGTTTTTTATGGTGATCGCGAATTTGACCTTGGCGTCAGTCAGGTATTTGCCGGTTTTGATCCCGAATTCTATCAGGGTTACCAAGATGAATATCCACTGGCAGCAGGATATGAAAAACGCTTACCATTCTATCAACTCTATTACCTGATGCTTCATCTCGGCAAGTTCGGGATTGGTTACCAGGGGAGTGTGGTTCGCCTGCTGAGAGAATTACAATAGGCAAAGTGATTAAAAAAAGTCTCCAATTTTTATTTTGGAGGCTTTTTTTAATATTCATTCGATTAAGTTAAGCAGCAATGGTTTGCTGATCACTAACCGTTACTTGGTTTGAAGAAGTACCGGATTGATGATTGTCCACAGCATTCAAGAAGGCTTGAATATGTTGCTTATAAGCTAAAACAGCATTATTGGCAGACGCGTGGCCGCCAACGTGACCATCGAGAATCCATAATTGTTTATCTGTAGAAGCACTTGCGGCATAGAGTGCTTTGGTTTCGGAATCCGGGATGAAGGAATCATCTTCGGTAGCGATAAACAACGTGGGTAACGTTGAATTTTTAACCGCTGTTAAACCTGATGCATCGTCTAAATTAAACCCTTGGAAAAAATGATTGATGTTGTTTAAATTATTCAAAAATTGATCGTAAGGAATTAATGGAATTGACCCGTTTAAGTGCCAACCGACTTTTGACGTGACACTGTCCAGCTTGTTAGCCACTCCTGTGTATAGGGAGTAAAGCAATGACGGAATCGTTGAGTAACCGCAATCGGCAATCACGGCTTTAACGGAAGATGGCAGGTTCTTTTGAGCAGCTGTTTCCAAGGCATCATCCGCCCCGAGTGACTGGCCATAAAGAATGACTTCACTATTGGTACCGTTTATTTGGTTAACCTTATTAATCCAGTTAATCCAATCGGCTTTATCTTTGTAACCAAAGGTCATGAGCTCACCGCCACTACTATTTTGACCACGAGTATAAGGCATGAGGACGTTATAGCCCAAGTCATAGAAAATCTTTGCAATGTAGCCCATCCACTCCGGCTCAGTGGTCCATCCCTGGCCGTAAATGATCGTTTTAGTGGATCCGGGATGAGCAATGTAGGTTGCCGAAGCCGTTCCGGTACCGTCCGCAAATGGCACCGTTAACGTTTGTTTGGTCACTCGATTGTCATACCAGTCTTTGGCGTCAGTATAAAATTGTTTTGTGTAGGTTGGATCGTATTTTTCGTCGATATCTTCCCAAGTATGATCAATATCATAGCGGGTTGGCGATAACAATGTTCGGAATTGGGAAACTAAATGCGATCCTTGTCGAGACGTGATAAATGGATAGATTAAAGCAGCTGCTCCAGCACTAGTTAAATTTGTCAGCCAGTTAAGCAGCGGATTACGACTGGATTGCTTAATTGCCGGATCCGTTGAGCTACTGGTTCCTGAAACGGTGATTTGATCAGGATCGGTGTGAGTTGTAGTTGCCTGTGTAGTGTCGGTATTGGGACTTACCGCCTGGGTTACCTTAATCTCGGCACTTGAAGGTGTTACAGAATTGGTTGTGTTCGTAACAGTTACCGATTGAGCGGGTTGCGAGGACGATGAAGCGGTTGGCTGAGAATCAGACGACTCAGTAACTGATGGGGAAGTATTTTCGATAACACTTGAACTTGAATCCAAACCGGCTTGATCTGAACTTGATTCAGAGTTTGAATTAGCGTCATCTGAATTAGCTGAACTGTTAACTGGTTGGACAGTGTTTTCATCGTTACTGGAAGTACTGACTGTTTCATTAGTCGAAACGGTTTTTTCAGTTGGCGCAGGTGTTGTGGCACTGGCTGATTCATGCTCTGCCGAAGACGCAGTGGTAGTTGCTGATTGTTGACTCGAAGTGTTTTCAGTAGTGCTGCTTGGGTCTGTGGACGATGAGCTAGTAGTGACAACTGGTTGATTATTTGCGCCAGTCGTTACTTGATTGTTGGCAGACTCACTGGTAGAAGCCGAATTACTTGATGTCCCCGTCGTTGCAGCACTTGATGAGGTGGTTGGAGCTTGAGCGGTTGACGCACTTTGGGCCGCTGACGGATCAGCGGCATATGTAGGATTGGTTAAAATTAAGATGCCAGTTAGTAGGCCTAATAAGCAGAACATAACCGGCCAAGATGATGTTAACCCCCGTGAATAATTTCTTTGCATAACTATAAAACCCCTTTATTAATATCAAAAATAGTATACCGCATTTTGAGTTAGCTGAACAAGGTTAATTATTTCCGGGGTATATAGTCTACTACTGCGACTATTGGAAAAAAGCTAAAAGCCAATCTATGCTTCTAATTATTCGGATCAAAAGTATTTAAGGCACAAAAAAAGCTGGCGATCACTCGCCAGCTTTTAAAAATGTTAGTTTTTTTAAATTAGTCGTCAACTACAGTTACGTTTGCAGCTTGTGGGCCACGGTCGCTGTCTTCAACGTCAAGGGTTACATGTTGGCCTTCGTCTAATGACTTGAAGCCGTCTTTGTTGATAGCTGAGAAGTGAACAAATACGTCACCATCGTCAGTAGTAATGAAGCCATAACCTTTGTCAGCGTTGAACCATTTAACAGTACCTTGTTTCATAATATATGAAACCTCCTTGCGCTTTTGGCGCGATATAAATTTTAATGCATCTAGTTGAACTGATTCCAAGGAAGTTATTTCATAAAACTATAAAACAAGTACCTTTGAAAATCGACTCCTGAAACACATTGACTATAATATACCAACATCACCGCTTCTTGTCAATGGATTAACTCCGAATTTCATCAGAAACATTACTTGTTGGTAGCGGGTTCCTTACTGGTAGTAGGGGTAACCGTGATTTCATGATTTGTGGCTTGAACAGTAAAGTTCTTTTCTTCGGGGTGAGCTAAGAAACTATTGGTTAATTTATCAGTGATTTCCTTCGTAATCACTCTGTGCATTGGTCGTGCACCAAGTTCTTTACTATATCCCATGTTAACCAATTGTTCCTTGGCATCGTCAGTTACTGTGAAGTGAATGCCACGTGACTTGTTGACCAAGTGATCCAAATCGTTGAGCATCAGATCAAGAATCTTCAACAGATCAGCTTTAGTCAATGAATTGAATTGGATGATATCATCGATTCGGTTCAGGAACTCAAGCTTGAAGTAAGGCTTTAAGCGGTCGATGACACTCTTTTGATCGTCAACGTGTTCCTGACCGGCGTTACTGGTCATAATGATGACGGTGTTGCTGAAATCAACCGTTCGACCTTGGGCATCCGACAGACGGCCATCATCCAAGATTTGCAGTAACAGGTTCAAAACGTCTGGATGAGCCTTTTCAATTTCGTCAAGCAAAATCAAACTGTATGGATGACGACGAACCTGTTCAGTTAATTTGCCGCCTTCCTCATAGCCGACATACCCAGGTGCGGAACCGATCAATTTAGAGGCACTGATCTTATCCATATACTCGGACATATCGTAACGAAACATTGACTTGGTTGTCCCAAACAGCTCTTTGGCTAAAGCTTTAGCAGTTTGGGTCTTACCAACACCGGTTGGTCCAACAAACAGGAAGCTGCCAATTGGTCGGTTGCCTTCCGTAAAGCCGACCCGGCTTCGTTTGATAGCGGCAGAAATCGCGTCAATGGCTTTATCTTGGCCGATGACTTCTTTCTTGAGGTCACGATTCAAGTTGTTTAACTGACTAACTTGGTTCTTATTGACATCGGTCACTGGAACACCGGTAATCCGTTCAACAACGTCTTTAATTACATCTGAGGTGACTTCTGGTGCTTCAACCTTGGTGCCATTATCAATGGCCTTGATCTGGTCGTTAATTTTATCTAACTTGTCGCGCAGGTTAGCTGCTTTTTCGTATTCTTCATTTGTCGAAGCATCGTTCTTGGCCTTTTCAAGCTTGGCTGCTTCTTGCTGCAGACTGGACTTGTCCTTCGTAATTGACGAGCTCATCGCAACTTTGGCGCCGGCTTGGTCAATTAAATCAATCGCCTTATCTGGATTCATCCGATCCTGAATGTAACGGTTACTGAATGAAACTGCGGCCTTTAAAGCGTCGTCAGTGTAACGAACGTGGTGGAACTTCTCGTACTTCGGCTTTAAGCCTTTAATAATCGTCAGTGTATCGGCTTCACTTGGTTCATTGACCATAATTGGTTGGAACCGACGGGCAAGGGCTTGATCCTTTTCAATTCCCCGATACTCATTGCTGGTAGTGGCACCAATAAGCTGAAAGTCGCCACGTGCTAATTTCGGCTTCAGAATGTTACCAGCATCCATTTTGTCATCTTCGCCGGTTGAGCCAGCCCCGATGATTTGGTGGATTTCATCGATGAACAGGATGACATCCTTGTTCTTGGAAACTTCGTCAATTAACTTCTTCATTCGCTCTTCAAATTGACCACGAATACCGGTTCCTTGAACCAGTGAAACAACGTCGACTGAAATGATTCGCTTGTTAAGTAATTTTTCAGAAACGTCGCCGTCCACAATCTTTTGGGCGAGTCCTTCAACAACCGCTGTCTTACCAACTCCGGCTTCACCGATGAGCACCGGATTGTTCTTGGTTCTGCGGCTTAAAACTTCTTCCATTTGTTCAATTTCTTTATCTCGACCGATAACCGGATCCAACTTGCCGTCTTTGGCCATTTTAGTTAGATCGGTACCGTACTGGTCTAATAATGTGGTTTTATTTTGAGGCCGCCGCTCTTGAACTTGAACGGGCTGTTGACGCATTTGTGATTGACCGTTCATGTTAGGAAATTGTTGCTTAAAGAACGGGTCATTAAAAATGTCATCGAAAATATCGTCGTTCATATGCATGCCTCCAATTGATGTCTAAATAACGATTCAGTAATTTTAAATTATTAGCTTAATTTAACTCGTTCGGAATATCCGTTCCCCTTCCGAACAATTATATAATATCACGTATTTGTTATTGATGCAAGAATTTGCCTCATGATTTCTTGTTGTCTAAATGCCTGTTTGACAGTATTTATTAAAAATTTACATAAAAAATAAAATAAAAAATTAGCACTCAAAAAAATAAGTGCTAACACGTTTTGTAATCTTTGTAGTTTTTGAAATAAGAAATAATGATTGGGGTGGTGAGGGAGTTAATACTTGACCTAAGACAGTTTTAGGACAACTCCTTCAAGCAACACCTCTCCTGCTAAGAGATCAATCTGAAAAATCCAAAAACAGGATTTCCCGGATTGACGTCTTAGCATCCGGGTGTTAACCGCTTTTGTCCGTTCACTAATTTATGTCAAACGTAAATTCCACCGCTTCCTCCAACGTATTATGGACCGTGCAGAGATGGATCACTTCCTCAATAAATTGGCGATTTTCCTCTTGATTCAAATTGGTTTCGCAGGTAAGCTTGACATTGATTTTAGTCACTCTTGAGGCACCATTTGCTTGTCGTTCGGTTTCACCGGTCACCGTCACTTCGAATTTTTTAATTTTGATTGTCGATTTTGGCCGGTTAACTAATGACGCCGCACTGGCACCCAGGCAAGCGCCAACTGCGCCAAGCAAGTATTGAACCGGGCTGGGGCCGGCGTCCGTGCCACGAAACATGGTGGGCTCGTCAGCGATAAATTGGTGATCGCCAGCCTTGATCATGGTTTGGGCACCAATGTTACGATAGGTAGTGTGAACTGTATGGGTTGTCATGAGAAAGACTCCTTTGCAAATTAGATTAGTTAGTTTTTGACTTTACGCATCTACCATATCAGGTATTTTAAAAATTAAGAAGCAAGGTGATTGATTAAAATGAAAACGTTGATTTTGGTGTCCCATCCAAAAGTCGAAGAATCGGGAACCCAGGAATTTTTGAAAACTAGTGCCGGTAGTCTGGACAATACTACGTGGCGTTACATTGACAAACGTTATCAGGATCATCAATTGGTGGTGGCCGATGAACAGAAACTGTTACGCCAATTTGATCGGATTGTTTTTCAGTTTCCGATGTACTGGTACTCATCACCAGCCAGCTTAAAACGCTACATGGACGATGTTTTTACCAGAAACTTTGTTGTTGCCAAGCAGGGGTTAAAGGGTAAAGAACTCGGCTTGGTACTAACTTTAGGAGATTCGGTGAAAGATTTTCAAGCGGGTGGTCGTGAGAAATTTACCATTTCAGAACTGATGCGACCGTTTGAAGCGTTTGCGAATAAAGCGGGGATGACCTATCTAAAGCCGTTTGTTATTTCACAGTTCGGTTATTTAGACGTTTCAGAAAAGCAACGATTGTTGGTGGCTTACCTCCAATATTTGAGCGCGTCAATGCCACTGACTTTTGAAGTCCGGGAAAAGTGGTTAATTGATCGTTTGAAACGGTTAAAGTCCGATAAGGCCGATCAGCAGCAACAACTACTCGATTTGATTATCGAGTCAATCGACAGTCGCCAAGACCAAATTAATGATTTAAAATTAACCGTTAAGATGATTCGAGATCAGGAGGAATGAGATCATGAGTGAAAACAAAGATTGGGCAGTTGAGCAACTTGCCAAAATGGCAGCACAAGAACCGTCATTTGTTAATCAGTCAATTTTAAAGGCTACCCAGGCATTGATTGCTGAGCAGACTAAACGACTTGATCAGGCTCAACAAGAAGTTGACGGCCGGATTTGGAGTCCGGATAAGTGGTAAATTCAATTTGGAATTTTGCATTAAAAAAACTCGAGGTAGTTTGTAAACCATCTCGAGTCTTGCTGGATTTAAATGAATGACCAACCTTAGTGTTACGCTGTCAGGAAGTGTTTACTTACAGTTCATCTGCCGGCGCCCAATGATTGATCGGACCAAATTTGTGGCCAACCTGAATTTCGTGTTCAATCGCTGTATCAACGAATTTTTTCGCTATCCGGCAGGCTTTTTCAACAGAGTTTCCTTTGGCCAACTCGGCCGCAATGCAAGCGGAGAGGCTGTCACCGGTGCCGTTTTTTCGATCTGTATTGAAGAAAGCGCCAGTTAACCAGAAACCTTTTCCCGACTCAAGCAGGATATAATCGGAAACCTTGGTCTGATTTGGATTGTGATGGCTGCCTTTCAGAACGACATTTTTCGCACCCAGTGCCTTGAGTTTCCGAGCAGCGGTTTGCATATCGTCTTCGGTTTCAATTTGCATTTCGGCTAATTTTTGAGCCTCAAAGAAATTAGGCGTAATGACCGTTGCCAACGGAATCAATTCGTCCCGCAACGTTTGATAAGCACTCTGCTCCAATAACATATTGCCATGTTTAGTCGTAATCACCGGATCAACGACCAGGGGGCCGAAGTCATATTGCTGGTAATTTTTGATGACTGTGCGAATCAATTCGGAATCCGACAGCATCCCGGTTTTGCTGGCCCGCACGTGGTAGTCGTCTGCCAAGTCCTTAAATTCCTGATCAATAAATGACGTTGGTAAATTAACTGAATCATGAATGCCGTAACTGTTACCGGCAACACAGGCGGTCATGACCGAAGTGCCATAGACGTGTCGCCGAAAGAAAGTATGTAAATCTGCCTGCATCCCCGCACTGCCGTCACTGTCGGAGCCGGCAATCGTGAGTGCTTGTGGAAATTCATTTGCCAAAATAATCACCCTATCCCAATTCATATTTATCAATAAAGATACCACAAATTCCGAATAATTGGTCAAAAATTATTGCAATTCATTCAACTTTTGCTGGATAAATTGAAATGAACGTAAACTAAAAGCACCCAAGACAACGTTACAGTTATCCTAGGTGCTTAGTAAGTTTACTTGGCAGGCTTCTGCTTCAAAAAACGTTGAAGATCTGCCAGTTCTTTATTCCGCTTAAGATCTTTCTTGCGGCTAATTGGTCGACGGCCTTGAACGCCGTTTGGATGACAAATACGCATAGTAAACGCTCCTTATTATTTTTCCAATTATAAAATTCCAATAGACTAAATTATTATAATACAAATGCCGGGTGGAACGCAAATTTTTTTGGAATCTCCGGCGCTTATGAGCTAAGATCGTTGCAATTCCACCCTTAACTGCCTATGATATCGAAAGATATGATGGGAGGGGGAGAAAGTCAAATGACAAAAAACGATGAAGTGGGCGTTTTTGAACATCTGATAAGTGGGGCGTTATTAGCAATGGCCGCCGGCGCACTGGATGCCTACACCTATTTGGAAGATGGCGGGGTCTTTGCTGGGCTGCAGACGGGAAACTTGATTTTAACCGGCTTGCGACTTGGCCGCGGCGACTATGGCGAACTGATTCAGGGGATTACGTCCTTAGTCATGTTTGCGGTTGGTGTTGCGATCATCCGGGTAGTGCAATACCATTATCCAAGTGAACAGGTTTTGAAACGGAAATTAGTTACCTTAGGGTACGAGATCGCCTTGTTTATTTTAGTGAGTTTTTTAGCCGGCCGGGTATCGATTCTGGTGACAACCGGTTTATTAGCGATGGCCGCTGCTGCTCAATTACAGGAATTTCGGACGTTGAAAAATGGGCCGTTCACATCACTCATGATGACTGGTAACGTGAGAACTCTGGCAGAAAGTCTTTTGGATGCCATTGCCCAGGGAGATCGAAAAGCGCTTGGAAAAGCCGGTGATATTGTAACCATTATCGGGGCTTTCTTTGTTGGCGCGTTTTTAAGTGGTTATTTGGTAAGTGATTTTCACGGTCAAACTATTTTATTATCAGCCCTGATTTTACTAGTTGCGATGATTGTGGGTCGATAAATGGCATGCTTTAAATCGACAAAATTAATAATTGAGCCCTTCGAAAATCGGTCATCAACCAATTTTCGGAAGGCTTTTTTGGGATGTGGGTTATCTGGTTGCCAAGTTTTCAAAGCGTTGGACGTCGGTTCGAGTACCAATGACCGTGACCACATCGCCCTTCTTTACTATGGTTGCTTGGTTGGGAATGGCGGCCCCTTCCTGATCAACATGGGAAATGGCAATCACGGAAATTTTGTAGCGGTTGGTTAAATCCAATTCGTTAAGAGACTGATTAAAGAATTTCGGATTGGTTAGTTCGAATTCGACCACGGCCAATTCACCCTTTAACTTCAAATCGTTTAAAATCTTGGGTTCCATGACGTGTAGGGCAATTCGTTCGCCCATATCACGTTCGGGCTGAATAATTTCGTCGGCACCCAATTTCTCCAATACTTGAGCATGGCGGGCATTCTCGGCTTTACAAATCAGATGCTTGACACCGAGATCTTTACAAATCAAGGTGGTCATAATACTGGCTTCCAAATCAGTCCCGATGGCAACAAAGACGTTATCGAAGTTACCGATTCCCAACTGCCGAAGTGCCGCTTCATTTTGAGTATCGGCAACAACGGCTTCGGTGGCAATATCCCGAAAGCGATCGATGTTGGCTTCATTTTTATCAATTACTAGAACTTCTTGCTGATTTTGAACCAGTGTATTGACGATACTGCTGCCAAAAAGTCCCAAACCGATAACGGCATAATTACTTTTCATAAAAAAGCTCCTTTATGTGGTAAATTAATGTAACGGCTAACCACTAGCCAATCATGACGTTCTCTTTTGGATAACGAAAAGCGTCTTCTGGGTGCTTTGAATTCAATAGTGAATACATCACGGTGAAGATGCCAACCCGCCCCATAAACATTAGAACCATAAAAATCAGCTTGCCAATTAAGGTCAGGTGAGGGGTGAGGCCGAGTGATAAGCCGGTGGTCCCGAAAGCTGAAACCACGTCGAACAGGATGTATTCAATGCCGAAACGTTTGGGGATGCTTTCGGTCACCGTTAAAATCAATGTGGCGACTGACAGGACGACAAAGACTAGAAAAACCAGCGTTAGGGAACGGGAGATGTTTTCGTTGGTAAATCGCCGACCCATGAAAGTTGCATCCCGCTTGCCGCGCAAGGTCGCCCAAACCCGGATTAGTAGAATGTCGACCGTGGTGCTTTTGATACCGCCGGCAGTGGATCCCGGCGTCCCACCAATCAGCATTAAAATCATCGTGAAAAACATCCCACCCATCGAAATTTTAGTGTAGGGGTAGGTGTAAAAGCCGGCCGTTCGTGGGGTGACCGCCATGAAATAAGTATTCATTAGTCGCTGAAACAGAGTTAAATGCGGATTCTCAGAAAAATTACCCTCGGTTAATAAATAGACGATAAAACTGATGCCGATCAGTCCTAAATAGGTGGTTAGCGCTAATTTGGTATGCAAACTGAGGAAATGATCCTTTCGATACAGGAGCAAATCTTTCCAAACTAAAAATCCCAGTGAGCCTGAGATAATCAAACAGGTCAACACAAACAACAGGTAAGGATCGTTTTGAAATTGGACCAAACTGTTGTCGAATAGGTCAAAGCCGGCATTACAAAAGGCATTGATGGAATGAAAAATACTGCAACTGAGCCCCTGAATCAAGCCGTATTTAGGATAAAAATCCACCATTAATAGACCGACGCCCAGCAATTGAATCGCCAATGACAGGCGAATTACCAGAAAAACCACGCTACGGATATTGGCAAAACTTTCCAGATTGAGGGATTGCTGCGTCAATAGTTGAGTAGTTAGATTGACTTTGCGGCCCATAAAAACAAACATTAAAACCGCGAAGGTCATAAATCCCAAGCCACCAATTTCGATTAGGATTAGAATCACCGTTTTGCCAAAAATACTCCAGTGAAGCGCCGTATTGACCACGGTCATTCCGGTGACGCAGGTAGCGGAAGTGGCTGTAAAAAGAGCGTCAATGTAGCTGATTGCCGTCCCATCCTGGCTTGAAATCGGCAGTGTCAGCAGGCCAGAACCAATCAGAATGATCACTAAAAACCCCAATGTTAAAGTTTGTGGTAACGAAAGTTTTCCCCACCAGTTCACTGTTTAATTCCCTCCAAATCAGCCAATATGTATCTGGTACTTGTTTAGCTATTACCCGCTGGGCTACACTCACTATTTTAGGACCGTTCCGCCCAGCAATGTTCTACATGTAAGGGATTGATTTTAAAAATCCAAGAACGGGATTTCCAAAATCAACGCCTTACACTCCGAACATTACCCGCTGGGCTACACTCACTTATACATTATCTCACAATTTTCAAGCCGGTTCTGCATTCGCGCCCAAATAAGTTATAATACCAATAAAGACACGTTGATAAAGGACTGAGAAAATGCTAATTAAAAATGCTTATATTGAAAATGCCAAGCACACCAGTGATTTGAAAATCGAAAACGGTCAGTTTGTCAAAATTGCGCCAACCATTGATGCCGAGGACGGTGAACAAGTAATTGATGCGACTGGTAAGCTATTGCTGCCGCCATTTGTTGATCCCCACGTTCATTTAGATGCAACTCAAACAGCCGGAGATCCGGAATGGAATCAAACTGGTACCTTATTTGACGGTATTCGAATTTGGAGTGAACGCAAAAAGAAGTTGTCCATTGCTGATGTAAAAACGCGGGCCAAAAAGGCCATCCAGATTCAGGTTGCTAATGGCATTCAATTTGTACGAAGCCACGTTGACGTTACCGACCCGAATTTAACAGCCTTAAAAGCCCTCTTGGAAGTTCGTGACGAGCTAAAGGGGCAGGTTGAATTACAATTGGTCGCTTTTCCACAAGAGGGAATCCTGTCTTTTCCTCATGGTAAGGAGTTGATGACTGAAGCAGCCAACTTGGGTGCTGATGTGATTGGCGGCATTCCTCATTTTGAATTTACCCGAGAATACGCAGTTGAATCGTTGAAGTTCTTAATGAATTTAGCGGAAACCAAAGCCAAATTGGTTGATGTTCACTGTGATGAAATTGATGATCCACAATCCCGCAGCCTAGAGACTTTGGCAACGTTGGCCCTGGAATCCGGGATGGGTGATAAAGTGACAGCCAGTCATACAACTGCTATGGGATCATATAATGATGCCTATGCTTATAAGCTGTTCCGATTACTTAAACTATCTCAAATCAACTTCATTGCCAATCCGTTGGTCAATACGAACTTAGGCGGCCGATTTGACAGCTATCCTAAGCGCCGGGGGATGACTCGGGTTAAAGAATTATCGGCGGACGGCATTAATGTCGCTTTTGGCGAAGATGATTTGAAAGATCCGTGGTATCCAATGGGCAATGGTAATATGTTGGATCCCGTTGAAATGGGGATTCATGTTGGTCATTTGATGGGGTACAACGATATTTTAAACTCGTATCAATTTGTGACGACCAATGCTGCTAAAGCCATGCATATTATGGATCATTACGGAATTGAAGTCGGCAAACCCGCAAACTGCATTATTATGAATAACAATAATTTTTATAATGCACTAAATGAACGATCCGAAATTTTGTATTCGATTCACCAAGGACGTGTGTTGGTCAAAACAGATCCCAAACAGGTTCATAATTATTTGAAGGACTAATTTTAGGGTGAAAGTTAAAAACCACCCTCAACTCATCCCTGAAAACGGCTTTTTCAGAAATGAGTTGAGAATGGTTCGCAAAAATGACGACGATAACAGCCTTAGAATTCGGGCGTTAATTGCTTTTGATCAGGCACTATTTTTTCTTGGCTGCTTTTTTCTTTGCCACAGCCGCTTTCTTTTCTTGCGATCGTTTGCGAAGAATATCCTTTAATTCGTTGATATCATCTTCATGCTGATTCTTCCACTGCTTATAAGAAGTACTTGTATCGGTATCGGTTGGTTTAAGACCGGTGTCCAACCAAAAAATAGCTTCAGTTAAACTTGGAAAATTATGCATCCAGAGTGTTTGACCATTTTCGGAATCAAACGCAACGTAGGAACGTGGGTGTCGCTGCAAAAAAGTGTGCTTTCTGATTTTAAAAGCTTCCCGTTTTCTTGTAAGGCGATAGTCGGGTAAAATGTATTTTCCCTGCTTTTTAAGTTGTGGGAAACGTTCATTAATTTGATCTGATCGGTCTTTAAGAAGTGCCTTGGCTTCTTCGACCATAATCAATGTGGCTTTAGTTCGGGTCATGTGGTCTTTGCCCCCTTTTACTTACTATTCTCGCATAGATTTATCTAATTGAAAAGTGGATAGAAATATTATGAGTATTTTTTCTGAAAATTTATAAAATTTGGAGGTGAAATTATTGAAATATTACGCTGTTTTAAAAGGACGAAAACCCGGTCTCTATACTTCATGGGACGAAGCCAAGCAACAAGTTTCGGGCTTTTCGGGCGCCAAATATAAAAGCTTTAAAAGTTACGAGGACGCGGCGGCTTACTTAGGTAAAAAGCCGGGAGCGTCAAGCCTTCCAAAAGTCAAAAAAAGTGCGGGGACCGGCCAGACTAGTCAGCAACCACTTGATTTGGCTTTTGGCGATGAGATTACGGTCTATTCGGATGGTGGTTCCAGAAGCCACGGTAACCGTACTGGCGAACACGTTAAAGAGACGGATAAGGCGGCTTGGGCTTATTTGATTACCATGGCTGATCCCAAACAAGAGGTTTCCGACACTGGTGGTGAATATGGTGCGACTAATAACCGGATGGAAATTATGGGGCTGTTAAAAGCACTAACCTACTTAGTAGCGCATCATTTTGAAAAGCGACCAATCACAGTGGTTTCTGATTCCAAGTATGTCTTGAATGCTCTTACAAAGGGCTGGCTATCTAACTGGCAAAGACGAGGTTGGAAGCGGGCTGACGGTCCCTTAATCAATAAAGAACTTTGGCAGCAGATGGCCGAAATTTTAAAGAAAATCCCAGATATTCGCTACGAATGGACGAAAGGTCACGCAAATAATGACGGCAATGTTTTTGTCGATAACTTGTTGAACCAGACAATGGATCAAATGACGGCCAAAAAAGAGCAGGGGACTTCTCAGTCGACAGCGACTGTGGCAAAAGTAACTGATGCAGAAACAACCGATTCAGAAACAGCTGAGTCAACTGCACCGGAAGTGACCGAAACGACGGCAGCTCAAGAAGATGAAAAAACCGCCCCTGAGTCTGCTCATGAAAGCAAGAGTAAGCGGCGGAAAATTAAATTGGATACCGAAAGTCTCAAACCTTCCGAACCGGCACCGACACATTTGTCACCGGAAGTTGAGAAATCGGTTCATGATGTTGAAGAAAGCTTGAAAAAATTAGGCTTTTATCATGGTCATTTGGATTAACGTGAATTGACACCGTGGTAACGACGATCCACTTCTTTACTCCAGAAGCCACCGGACAATTGAACGGGCTCTTGAACCATGATAAAGGCATCCGGCGAAATTTCCTTAATTTGTTCCATAAGCCGCCGATCAGCTTTTCGAGGTGCCAGAATGCTGAGTACCAAACGGGCTCCCGAACGACCTTCAGCACGGGAAACGGTAACCCCATAACCTAAATTACGAAGCTTTTCAGCCAGTTCTTCATTATGGGCGTGGACTGGATTTTCCGGATCGATTTGAACCGTTACTTGGAAGTTGACATAACCCAAGGCGATTTTATTTTCGATGACAATGCCAATGTAGATGCCGACACCGAAACCAACCGCATAGGAAGCGACGTTTAGTGGGCTGTCGATATGGTCCAATGCGATAGCCAGTGCGATCACGTAAACCAGTTCCTCGCCGACTGCGACAAGGGGTGCCAAAAATTGATGCCCCTTAACAACCAGCATGGTTCTAAAGGTGTTGATTGAAATGTATAAGGCGTTCAAAACAAAAATCGTAAGTGCAAGTTCCATTAGTAAATTCCTCCCAGGTGAGTTTGAGCAATATAGTTGTCAAGTTGTATGATATTGATGGTTGTTATAGATCTGATTGTTGAATAGGTTGATCCTCCTTGGACTTTAGTAATAGTTTACTCTTTTTGAAGCGAAATAGTAGTAGGTGAGGGGATGCTAATCGTTTGGCTACGCTCACTGACTTAGGACAACTCCTCAAAGCAACCTCACTTCAGCTAAGGGATCGATTGGCAAAATCCAGACCCAGGATTTCCCCAATCGACGCCTTAGCTTTCGGAGGTTAACCGCTTTGATCCGTTCACTGATTTAGGACAACTCCCAAAAGCAACACCGCTCCTGCTAAGAGATCAATCTGAAAAATCCAAAAGCGGGATTTTTCAGATTGACGTCTTAGCCTCCGGGTGTTAACCGCTTTTGTCCGTTCACTGTTAACATTGACATCCCCTTCAATTAACGGTATTCTAAAATTTGAACATAAATTATGATAATGATTATATCTAAAAAATAGTAAGGGTTGCTGACCTAATGGGTAATACGAAATTAATTCCATACTTAACATTTGAGAACACTAAAAATGCGCTTGAATATTATAAGCGAGTATTTGGGGCGACGGATGTCACTCGTGAATCACCGACCGAAAAGCAGGCTGAAGCGATGTCCCTTAATCCGGACGTTGATCTTGATAACCTGACACTTCAGGCAAGCTTTAAGGTGTTGGGACAACAAGTTTTTGCTGCCGACAGCTTCTTAGGTAAACCAGTCGTGTCATCGTTGATTTCCTTGATGTTGGAGGTCGATGCGCACGATTCCGATGCGGAGACGGCTTTGGAAAATCTCTACAAGCAAGTTGCCGAGTCAGAAGAGGTTAAAGTGATTATCACGTTTGAAAAGAAGTCATCCGGTAACAAGTACGGCCAAGTGGTCGATAAGTACGGCGTTACCTGGATCTTTAACGCGGTTAAGTAATGGACTCGTAGATTAAATAAAAACGAGGGAGAGAGAATTGAGGTAATTTTCTTTCCCTCGTTTTATAATGATTGAGAGGACTAAGGGTGAAAGGGGCGATCATGGTGAGTGATTTTGACAAAGTAAAAGGTGTTTTATTCGATCTTAACGGGATTATTACCGACTCGTGGGCTTATCACAGCCGTTCCTGGCAGGAAATTGCCAATCAGTTGGGCATTAACTGGACGGACGAGCTGGAAGAAGCCATCAAGGGTCGGGATCGAATCGACTCATTAAACGCCATTTTAGCGTCGGCTGGTAAAGCGGATGAGTATTCGCTTCAGCAAAAAGAGACACTTGCAGATCAAAAAAATGAGATTTATCAAACGATGTTGGATAAAATGAATCCTGGCGATATTCTGCCCGGCATTCCGGCATTTCTGGATGAATTAACCGCTAATGATTATCAAATGATTATTGCCTCTGCTTCTGCCAACGCGCCTAAAGAGATTCGCAAACTGAAGCTTGAAAAATATTTTCCACTAATCGTTGATCTAAAGACGATCAAACACAACAAGCCGGCACCGGATGTCTTTGCCAAAGCCGCCGAAATGCTTCATTTGCTCCCGGAGGCCTGCGTTGGCATTGATGACGGGATGGTAGGTGTTGAATCGATCAACGCAGCTGGCATTGTTTCAATTGGCGTTGGCGATCCACAAGTGCTCCATGAAGCCGACATTAATTTTGAAAGCACTCGGCAATTGACCCTTGAAAATATCCGTCAGGCTTGGCCCAAGTGAGCATCTAAGTATTGTTTTAAAACAACGGCTTGATTATGTTCACGATCTTTGGCGCCATAAAGCAGAATGACATTTTCGGCTTTTAGTTTGTCTTGGACAAGGGAGACAAAGTCAGCTACTTGGTCATTTTGCTTTAATTCATCAAGGTATTTTTGCTTAAAATCAGGAAACTTTTTGGGGTCGTGTGAAAACCATGACCGCAATTCTTTGGAAGGGGCGATTTGCTTTTCCCATTGATCCAATTTTGCGTTAACTTTTGAAATTCCCCGTGGCCATAACCGGTCAACCAGAATTCGGTAACCGGACAAATCTTGTGGCTTATCGTAAATTCGTTCAAGTTTTAGTTCCATATTAAAAATTCCTCCAATAGAGATTATTTTGAAAGCTGTGATAATTTGCTTACCAGTGATCCATTTTATGCCAGCGCCCCGACCGATCAAATTGCCCAAAAAATGTTGGGGATGCTGCTTACATATCAGTCACCCAAAGGTCTAGTGGGCGGCTGGATTGTCGAAACCGAAGCCTATATGGGCCAGTTGGATTCGGCAGCTCATGCTTTTAAAGGACGACGAACCGCTTCAAATGAACCATTATACGGGCCTCCAGGTACAGTTTACATCTATTCAATTCATGGGCGATACCTACTTGATGTGGCTGCCCAGCCAAAAGACGTCCCACAAGGAGTTCTCATTCGCGCCGTTGAGCCGTTTGTCGGCCAAGAAATTATGATGAAAAATCGCACCAAAACCGGTTGGGACTTAACCAATGGCCCAGGCAAACTCATGGAAGCCTTTGGAATTTCAGATAAGAAAATGAATTTTGAGATCTTCGGTGATAGTAAACTAAACATCGATCAGCATCGTAAAAAAACGCCTAAAAAAATTGGCGTCTCGAACCGTGTCGGCGTTTCAAATCAAGGCGATTGGGCTGTCAAACCGCTAAGGTACTTTGTGGCGGGAAACCCGTACGTTTCCGGAATGAAGAAACGGGGGATGGACCTTACTGATTTTGGCTGGCGGGCTTAGGAAATGTTGACCGTTTGGCTGCGTTCACTGGATTAGGACAACTCCCAAAAGCAACACCGCTCCTGCTAAGAGATCAATCTGAAAAATCCAAATGCGGGATTTCCCAGATTGACGTCTTAGCATCCGGGTGTTAACCGCTTTTGTCCGTTCACTGGATTAGGACAACTCCGCCAAACAGCATCATTCCATATACGGGATCGATTAGCCAAACCCAAAACCAGGGTTTCACTAATCGACGCCGTATATTCCAGATGCTAACCGTTTGGCTGCGTTCACTAATTGTTTCTATGCGCAATCCTTGCCGATACCGCGCTGGCAATCGCGCCGACAATATCGTCAATAAACGTGTAAGAAGTGCCATTCTTGGCTTCGTCCAGTTTTTTAATGACCCCGGTCTTATCTCGATCAATGTATCCATAGTTGGTGATGCCAATGGTGCCATAGATATTGGCGATGTTTAACGCAATCCCTTCATCAACACCGAAAACGCCGGAATCGTTCATAATGATGCTTTCTAATGGTTCCTGGAGTTGGCCTTCGGATGCCAATCGGTCCAATTCCAAACCAACCATGGCGTTATTCAGCACTTCCCGTTTATGCAGGACGTTAGTGGTGTCCTTTCGAACCTCTTCCATAGTGAGATTCGGGATGAATGGTTTTTGTAAATTAATGGCCATTTGGGAAATGTCATCCGGCGTAATCCCACGTTCCTTTAAAGCTTTGATAACAAAGTTATACGCTTTGGTGTCTGGAAATTTAAAATTCTTATTGTTCATTTATAACTAACCTCCAATTTAGAAAAAAGCCGGGTCAAAAATTAAATTTTGCACCCGGCTTTAATCGTTTATAGTTATTCAGACAACTGCGTCAAGCGCGGTTCTTTATTTTAAAGATCAATTCAAAAGCTTTGAGTTAGCTTCTTGAATTGATGTCTTGCGTTTCGTGATAGATATACTTTGCGTCAATGTCCGGATCCTGAATCGTCAGAATTTTTGGACCGTCTTTGGTGATGGCTAAAGTATGTTCATATTGTGCCGAAGGACTACCATCAGCTGAGACGTAGTAGGTCCAATCATCTGCTTTGTCATAACGATCCTTGATCTCCCAAGTGCCGGTGTTGACCATTGGTTCAATGGTGATGGTCATTCCTTCCTTGAGTCGTAAGCCACGATGGGCAACCCCATAGGCCGGCACATTTGGCTCTTCATGCATTTTTGGCTGAATGCCGTGGCCGATCAGTTCCCGAACATCGCCCATGTGGTGTTCATCTTCAACGTAGGTCTGGATGGCAGCACCGATGTCACCAAGTCGATTACCGATGACAGCTTGGTCAATTCCAAGGTACAAAGCTTTACGGGTAACTTCCATTAAGTTTTTAATTTCTGGTGAAACGTCACCGACAGCGTAAGTCCAGCAAGAGTCACTTTCAAAGCCATCTTTATTGACAGTTAAGTCGACTTTAACAACGTCGCCGTCTTTCAAGATTAGTCCCTTACGCGGAATGCCGTGGGCAACTTCATCATTAACCGAGACACAGGTGGCAAATTTGTAGCCCTCAAAGCCCATTTCTGAAGGGTAGGCATGGTGATCTTTAATGTATTTTCGGGCGAATTCTTCAATGTCCCAAGTGTCCAAGCCTGGCTTGATCATTTTTCTTAAGCCTAAGTGGACACCGGCCAAGACTTTTCCGGATTCAGCCATTTTTTCTATTTCACGTGGTGATTTTAATGTAATCAAGTTTTTCTGCTCCTTAGGAATGATTTAGTACTTATAGACGATTAAACCACAATTGGTAGTCGCCTTGCAACCGGAGTGAGGAATGACAATGCTGATATCATAACCCAAACAAAATGAGGTTGCCAGCAAAACGATCGTTTTACTCCAACCTCGTAATTATGCTTCGTCGATGATCCCTTTTTGAAGGGCTTCCAAAATTAACTTAACTTCAGTAATTTTGGAATCAACTAAATATTGTGTTGGTTCATCTTTTTCATTTTTGGCGGTATTCATTTGATCATTCAAAAATTTTAATTGATCATGAAGATATTCAGCTAGTTTCATGATGGTCACCTCACAGGTTCTCTTTACTACTATTATATATCTTTTGGAAAAAGTGTACAAAAATATGTTCAGTGAACGGACAAAAGCGGTTAGCACCCGGAGGCTAAGGCGTCAATCTGGGAAATCCTGTCTTTGGATTTTCCAGATTGATCTCTTAGCAGGAGCGGTGTTGCTTTTGGGAGTTGTCCTAAATCAGTGAACGGACAAAAGCGGTTAACCTCCGAAAGCTAAGGCGTCGATTGGGGAAATCCTGGGTCTGGATTTTGCCAATCGATCCCTTAGCTGAAGTGAGGTTGCTTTGAGGAGTTGTCCTAAGTCAGTGAACGGACAAGAGCGGTCACACCCTCTAAGCTCACTTTCTTTGCAACTTGCGTTGAACCCAGCTGGTGATCCAATAGACCAAAAAGAAAATTGTGAGGAAAAAGCTGCTGGTGCAAACCAAGTAACTGATTGTCCAAGCCGCCTGTAAATAATCAGGAAGTTTAATTGATTGAAATGAAAAGAAAATAAAGGTAAATAGAATGTCACAGCCAAAAGCGACTCGACGTCCCAACTTTGAGTTGGACAATCCTTTTCGGTCTTGGGCAATCAAATAGGTCATGGAATGAACTGAAATGATTAAAGAACCACTGGCCAAGACAAAAAAGATTAATTTTTTCTCTGGCGTCGTGTTCAGAAAGAATGCAAAAAGCAGGGCCATGAGGATCCCTAAAACATCTAGAACACTAAGCCAGCGATATCGTCTGATTGTTGATGCCAATTTTTAATCAAATCCTTTATAATTCAAAGTTTGTTCATGATGATATGATTTGTTGAATTGAGAAGCGTTATCTTTTTGGGGTAACAAATTGATGCGTATTCATTAGTAGATACTTCTTTCAAATTACCAAATCATTTAGTGCTCGTCAAGATTTGACGTGGCCATGATGAATTTCTATCGTGACGGTTGTACTTCGCTGACGTTAAAGCTATCCTAATGATAGGGGGCGACAATAGTGACAGATAAATTGTGGTTAAAATGGTTCTTCGTATTCTTCTACTTAATAATGGGCGTCTTACTGCTAATGGGTCACAGTATGATTGTGATGGCCATGATGGCGGTGGGGATGCTGTTGGAATCTTTGGATAGCTTAATTGAAACTTATTTGAATCGAGAACCCAAGGAAACGAGCGGCCTGCAGAAACGCCATCAAGCATAGGCAAATGACCCGACTGTTTTGATGATTGGAAAATGGTCGGTTGATTTGCATATGTGAAACTAAAAAGCAACGGTGAGTTGAGAAATGTCAACTTCATCGTTGCTTTTTGTGTTTTTAGAGACTGAATTACCAGATTTTAACTCGATCTTCCGGCTTCAAATACATGCCGTCGCCGGGTTTAACCTCAAAGGTTGAATAAAAGTCGTCCAGATTTTTAACTTGAACGTTGGCCCGAAGTTCAGCCGGGGCGTGAACGTCAATGTTTAATAGCAATTGTTTGTACTGGCTTGTGGCCTTCATACGCCAGATTTTTGCCCAGTTAATGAAGAAGTCATACAAGTTGTAATCCGGCTCGTTCTTGGCGGCTTCATCAGCACAACTTAAACCACCGGCATCGGCAATATTTTCCGAAACCGTCAGCTTACCGTTAACCTTACTACCGGCAAATGGCAGCCCGTCGAATTCTTTAATCATTTTATCGGCTAATTTGGTGAAGTAATCGTGATCGGCTTTGGTCCACCAATTGTTAAGGTTACCAAATTCATCAAATAGCGAACCGTTGTTATCAAAAGCGTGTGAAATTTCGTGAGCCATAACAGCGCCAATCCCACCATAGTTTTGACTTGAATTTTGATCCAAACTGTAGAAAGGTGCCTGCAAAATCGCTGCTGGAAAGACGATTAGGTTTTTAAATGGATCGTAATAGGCATTAACGGTGCTGGCACTCATTTCCCATTTAGTCCGATCAACCGGTTTGCCAAGTTTAGCGTAATTATCGGCTAAGGCAACCTGACCAATTTGAGTCATATTGTCAAACAGGGTTCCGCCTTGACTTTCAGGCGTGATCTTGAATTTGTATTCCAACTCGTCGATGTGGTCGGGATAACCAACGTGTAAGCCAAGCTTGTCCAGTTTAACAATGGCTTTTTGACGGGTTTCTTCGCCTAACCAAGTGTTGTTTTGAAGGCGGTTTTTATAAACACTGATCATGTTGCGAACCATGTGCTCAACGTCCGCCTTGGCTTTTGGCCCAAAGTATTTCTTGGCGTAGTAGTCACCAATGGTTTGGCCAAAGGTTCCAGTTGCCAGATAGAAGGCCGACTTCTTTTGCGGAGTGGCTTCTTTTTTGCCTGAAAGGGCCCGGCTGAAAGTCGATCCCGTTTGCCGAAATTCTTCAGATAAGTATCCAGCGGCAGCATAGACCGTGTTGACCAGCATCCAATTCTTCATATCTTGGAAACTGTTATCGTTTACGATGTCATCCAGAGCCTTAAAGAATTGTGGCTCAGTGACGATGATTTGCTCAGGAACTTTTTCAAAGAGGCCGGCTGCCAAGCTGTTTAAATCAAGATGACTGCTTGATTTGGCGAAGTCGGTAAATTTCTGTGGGTTGTACATCTTGCTGTAATCAGCGGCCTCTTCGGCTGACTTGACGTGAGGCGCGATGGCGGCATCGAATTTCTTGGCCGATTCAACAATCTCATCGGCTTCGTTGCTGCTGTAATCGGCCAATATCAGGAGTTGGCTGAGCGTCTTGGTCAGGACCGGCATTAATTGAGCATAGGCTGGATTATTGTTTTCGTAATAGGTGCGGTCCGGCAGGAATAGGCTGGGACTGTTGGCAAACAGTGCGTTGACCTGAGTGTTCTTCATATCAGGTTCAACGAAGAAGCCCAAGGGCAATGGAAAACCGGTTTTAACCCAGTCGGCAATTTGATGGTTTAAATCATCAAAGCTTGACAGATTTTCAATTTTTTCCAAATAGGGTTTTAATGGTTCGGCACCGTCAGCATCCCGTTTTTTGAAGTTTTGAGCTAAGTCATAAAGCTTCAGCATTTCCGAGAATGGCGCTTCAAAACTGTCATTATTTTTGGCTTTCGCATCGTCCAAGTCACTCATGAGTTCCTTGTCGATGTTGTCTTTGAGATCCATAAAGCCACCGGTCGAGGAATGATCAGCGGGAATTTTGGCGGTCTTTTCCCATCGGCCGTTGACGGCTTGATAAAGGTCATCCTTTAACAGTGATTCATCGATTGAATCATCGGTGGGCTGATCGGCTTTGCCACCTTGTGCGTTGGTTGTCTTCATAATTACTTTTTTCAAACTGAATTCCTCCCTGCTAAACGTCATTGAAATAAGTATAGGCTATTGAAGGGGGAAAGAAAAGCAGTGAGCGGACAAAAGCGGTTAGCACCCGGATGATAAGACGTCAAACTGGGAAATCCCGGGTTTGGATTTTTCAGTTTGATCTCTTATCAGGAGTGGTGTTGCTTTTGGGAGCTGTCCTAAGTTCAGTGAGTGGATTCAAGCGGTTAGCATCTGGAATATAAGGCGTCGATTGGGGAAATCCCGGGTTTGGATTTTTTCAATCGATCCCTTATATGGAATGATGCTGCTTGAAGTAACTGTCCTAAGAAGAGTGAGTAGATCAAAGTGGTTAATTTACGGAGACTAAGGCGTTCGTCGGCGAAAAGCCTGGGCTTGGCTTTTTGTCGATTAATCCCTAGATCACTCAAGCTTATTGGGAAATGATCAAAAAAATTTCACATTTTTCTTGTAGTATGGGTAACAAAATTACAAACTTTTGGAGGGCTTTATCAATGAGTTCAAACGATGATGGGTATCAAGAGCGACATGCGAAACGCATAAAGCACGAAATTGTTTGGTGGATTACATACTTATTTTCCCTTTTTATTTCTTTTAAGATTTTTGATTTCGTCGGAAATATGGTTGGCGTCATATTAATTCACTGGCTTACCAAAGTTAATCCATGGGTAATTGCGATTCCAGCGTATCTTTTCATTTTGATTTCTACTTTCTATGTGGCAATCAAGGTGACTCATAAATTGGTAGGAAAGCTGGACTTGGGATAATGAAAGTAAATAATTCGCGAAAAGATCTGGCTATTAAGCGGTAGGAACAGTTCAGGCAACACTTATAATAAGAAATCCCGTGTGGTCAGCATACTAAGTCGATCACACGGGATTCCTTTAATTCTTGATTGATAAAAATTTTTAAGCCATAAAATGCAATTTAAACGTTACCGCGCGTTTTCATCATTGAATTTAGCATAGAGCTTCTCGAAATCGATGGTCCCAAGCCCAGTTGCCTGATTGTACAGCTTGCCAGGTTGACCGGTGTAATACAAATTGTTGTTATTATCGGCATCGTCCAAGACGTGAAATGGCGTATCGGCTTGTTGAGCAAATTTGTAAATTTGAGGATTCCAGAAGCCAATCGGCGTACTTCGCTGGGTGTTCATAACGGCGTTGGCAGCGGCCATTTGTGGCGCCACGTAACTGGTCCCGCCACCGATCGTCCAAATTTTTTTAGGTGTCAACTTAAAACTCTTATGAGTAATGTTAAGCTGGTTGCCGGAGACGTAAGTGGCGTACCCGGTTTGGGAGTCGGCATTGCCGGAAACATCCGGTAGATTTCTGGCATTTCCAGTACCCGTAATGACTCTGGGATGCTTATTGATGGCGTAATGGCCCTTGCCGAGATACTTCAAAAGGGTGATTGCCCGGAAAGTGTTGACACCAGGAACGCCCAATTGATATCGGGGTGTCGGGTTGAGTGCTGAGAAGCCGCCACCACTGCCAGGGAAGACCCCGGCTTTGATCTCGGCAGGACTGGCACTATAAATATCACCCCAAGCGCGTTCTTTGGTAACCTTAATGATCTTATCATGAATGATCTTGGTGTAAGGCAGTGTCGTGCCGCCAACGATCACTTGATAGGGTGAGGTTGACATGACGTGATTTTCCTTGCCGATGGGGGACTCACTGCGTCCATAATCACCGCTGGCTCTGAAAACAGTAATTCCTTGGGCAGCTGCTTGTTCCAACATTAAGTTAAATGCATGGGTGTACTGTTGCAGCGAAGCACTGTGATCCGTCCAGCTTTTGGCCAGTTCAACACCGGGACCAAAGCTGGTCGTGAGTTGCTTATCATTGTTTTCTGAAATGGCGGTCATAAAGCTGGTGTAGTGCATCGATGGTGTAGACGTGGCATCATTGTTGGTTTGGCCAATGTAAACGTCGATTTGAGCTTTGGGTGCAACTGAACTGGCTGATTGAACGTCCAGCGAAGTTTCTGCCTGATAAGGCGTTAAAATTTTGCTGGTTAAACTGCGTGCAGCTTTTTTACTGCCTACCGGATAAATTCGATGAATCCGGCTGGTATCGTCCGGTAAGCCGACTTGTTTTAAGTAGGTTTTAATATCGCCCATTCGAAAATCGGCGTGGGTGATAATCCCAATCCGTTGTCCCTGGCCTTCCAGTCCTTGATTATAAAGGCTGGTTAAGTGGTAGCAATTAGCAAACTTTAGGGCACCATATTTTCGTGAAAAAGCGTTACCGGTGACATCGGTATTTGGTTTGGCGTCACTGATCGGCACACCAATGTCCTTTAAGCTCGACAATTTGGTAAACGACTTTTTAGTTGGCGATTTTTTGGTTGACTTGGTTGATTTCTTTGAATGGGTCTTGGGGTTGGGCGCGTATACCCCAATGACAGCCACCACCTGCTTGGATAGTTTTCCTGGTAACTTGTAGGTGGTTTTTGAAGGCAATCCTTTTTGTCTGACATACTTGGCCTTAAAGGCTTGGTTGACATTAGCTTTGGTTCCCTTGATTTTGAGCGCTAAATTTCCTGGATAAACTGTGGCACTCAGATGGTAGCCACTAAGATATTTTTTAAATGCTTGTAAGTAGTCGGTTGACTGGCCAAATTTATCAGCGAATTCTCCGGGCGATAAATAGTGATGAAAGTCACTCGAGGTGGGGTCAACTGTGTGATAGACGTAATCGGTCAGACTTGATTCACTGGTTGGCTTAAGAGCAACGTTCACCACGGTTTGGCGCCGATCAACTTTGGTTTTAGCTTTAGCATTGGCAGTCACGGTGGTGCCCAAAACCAGCGTGCCGCTTAGTAAAGCAACTATCAGATATTTTTTCTTCAATTAAATCACTTCTCCCCAGAATTAATTAATCGACTCAATTATAGCAATTCGAGTTGTTAAACTTGCTAATCATGCTCTGATTCCTGGGGAGAAGCGACTAACGATTTTTAGGATTTGATTCCTAATAGAGCAGCTAAAATATAGAGGCCCCAGATGTGAAGTGGGTAGAAAGCGTAGAAGAAGCCTTTCATACTTTTACCGAGTTGGCCATTGTAAAGTGAAAGTGGGATGATGGCTAAGATTTCCAACCATTGGGTGTTTTGGGTGAAGAGACCGGTAAAATGAAACCCGGTTGTCAGAAGGGCAAATCCGGCAATTGCCACCATTTGCCAGTTGCGGTGATGCCGCAAAAGGTAAAGAACCGGTCCTAAATACAGGAAAATTGAATTTTCAGCGATAAATGGGGTCGGTAGCAGCAAAACTACAGCCGATGCGTAGTGAGGCATGCCGGGCTGGGTGAGTAGAATTGCCACAACACTTAGCAGAAGGGGGATGGCGACGATCAAAATTCCCATCAATAATTTACCTGGTCGGTGCTGTTTTTTGCCTTCTGCCACCGTTTGAATCCCATACATTGTCAGGACGCCGACAAATAAATCAGCGAAGATATTATTCATCAACCCGAGATTGCCAACGCTGAAGAGCCGACCGATGACCATATTACCAATTGCCATGACCCAAAAACCGATCAGTAGGCGCAGTAAATAGCGCTTTTGATCATGGGTGTGAGTAAATCCCTCAACACTTAAAAACATGAAGAGGGTGGCCACCGGACGGCCAAATAGGTCGACCCGGGTTGGCACGCCGGCGCCGGCAAACATTTCGTGAAAGTGATCGATGAACATTAACGTGATGCCGAGAATCTTAATGTCGAAATTTGTTAATCCACGGCGCTTAATGGTTTCCAAAAATATCAAATCCTCCAAAAGATCAATTTGTTAATTGGTTAGTTATATGACTAACTAACGTCGTGTGTTAAAAATATCGGATTTGATGATCATTGTCAATTGTTAATTTTGAAATTAAAATGGCAGCTAAAAATGAAATGCTCACTTTTGGCTGCCGTTGAGGCGTTATTGTAAAATTGATTAACTTTCATTAAATTTTTTAAATTCATCGTTAATATAGTCGTGCTTAGGACCGATACCGTGATCGTCAAATTTGATGACCCGTTTTAAATCAGAAATATCTTGCGCGACTTCTTTGGTCCCCCAAATGACCACGTGTTGAATCCCGTACTCGGTTTCAACCTTGGCTAGATTGCCAGGTTTGGGAGTTCCTTTAGTGTCTTTGTCAATTCGCCATTTGTAGAATCGATTGGTATTTAAATGAAGTTCGTTGTGATGCTTTTTATTGGCGCTTAGGTGAAGGGCCATTAAAACGTTATCTGCCATGATTGGTCGCTGCCTCCTTTTTGTAGTTTCTAGTTTGAATTATACCATGGATTGTGCACGGGATAAGATGGCTTTGGGGCATTATTTTTGGTATTATATTAAAAAAGAAAAGCATTAAGAGGTGAATTATGATAAAAAATCAAAATCAGATTATTTTTCACCCCGGCTATTATGTGAAAGAATTTTTAGATGAAACTGAGATGAGTCAATGCGAGTTGACCAAAGAATTGAATGTGACGGAGAGAACCGTTAATCAACTTGTTAATGAAAAGCTTGATCTAACGGACTCGTTGATTAATAAGCTGTCTTCAGTGTTAGGAACCTCTAAGACACTTTGGAAAAATTTAAATACCCAGTATCTTAAGGATCAATCGAAAATTAAAAATAGTCATTAACCAAAAGGCAGCGTTTCATTTCCCAAAACGAGAACTGAAACGCTGCCTTTTAAATTGTTGTTATAAATCCAATCAGATTATTATTTAATTGTTACTTTGCTCCAATCCCACTGTGGTGAGGTTGGGAAGAATTGAACGCCTTTAACTTTGGCCTTCATTAAGGTTGATTGCCCTTGCTGAGTTAGTGGGACAATTCCTTGATCGTTCATCAGAATCTTTTCGGCCTTGATCATGTCATTCCAACGGGCAACTTCATTGTTGGCATCTTGGTTTTCGGATTTTTTGATTAATGCATCGTACTGGGCATTCTGCCATTTTCCATTGTTATAGGAGTTAGTTGATGTGAAGAGATCCAAGAAGTTGGATGGGTCAGGGTAATCGGCGATCCAACGGGAAATCACAATGTCAAATTGACCGTTTTGGGAGCGGGAAAGTCGGGTCTTGAACGGGATGTTCTGATTGGTGATCTTTAAGCCTGGGAGCTTGGTCAGCTGGCTTTGAACAAATTCGGTGACTTTCTTGGAGTTATCGTCATCATCACCCATCAGCGTCAGTGAAACCGACTTTTTACCAATTTGCTTCAACCCCTTGGCCCAAAGACGTTTGGCTTCAGCGGTATTTTCCGTTACGGCGCCTTTCACGTAGGCCTGATCAGCGAAATCTTTGCCATTTCGTTTGTTCATACCGGCCGGAACGTAGCCCTTGGGTGCTTTGGAACCATCAGCTAAGACCTTATTGACCAGTTGGTTGCGGTCCACAATCAGCGAGAAAGCTTTTCGAATGTTCTTATTTTTGAACATTGGCAGCCGCTTTTCGTTCATTTCCAAATATTGAGTTGAAGCTTCCAGGTAGGATTTGTAATCCTTATCGTTCTTATATTGTTTAACCTGGGTGCTGTTTAGAGTGGTGAAGTCCAACTTACCGCTTTGATAACTATTTAAGGCAGTGGCTGGATCCTTAATCACCTGAACGTTCAGGGTCTGCAGCTTAATGTTTTTAGCGTTCCAATAGTGTTTGTTTTTAACCAGCTTCAAAGTATCGTTGGTTCCAGTCCAACCCTTGAGAACGAAGGGGCCGTTGTAGCCGTTCTTGGTGGAATTGGTCCCGTAACTTGAACCGTATTTTTCAACCACCGATTGTTCTTCTGGAAAGTAGTAGCTTTGGGCTACCATGTACTTGAAGAAGCTTTGGGGCTTGATCAGGTGAACGACCAGCTGATAGTTACCCTTGGCTTCGACGCCCAACTTGGTCGGAGAAAGCTTGCCGGCATTGATCTTGGTGGCGTTCTTGACGTTATCAAAAATGTAGGCGTACTGTGAAGCGGTCTTCGGTGAAACGGTTCGGCGCCAGGAGAAGACAAAATCCTTGGCCGTCACCGGTTTACCGTCGTTCCACTTTGAGTGGCGAAGATTAAACGTCCAGGTCTTACCATCTTTAGAGACCGTATAGTTTTTGGCCACCCCGGGATAAACCTTACTGTTACCCATTCTTAGTAACCCCTCGTTGGTGTCATTTTCAATTTGTGATGAATACAAATCCGTCATTTTGGAAGCATCCATCGTGGAAATATTAGCTGGCAGCATCCAATTTAGGGTCTGCCTCTTGGTCCCGGATTGTGACGAGCTGCTACAGCCGGCTAGTGCTAACACTGAGAGCAGTGCGACACCGCCAATCTTAACAAGTGATTTTAACTTCATGCTTTTGCACGTCCCTTCGACATGTGAGATTTATTAACGTTCTTAATTTTAAGTTAAAAATAAATTAAAATCAACTAATTTTAATCAATAGTAAAAGAAACACATTATAATAATGGTTAACGTAGGAAACTATATTAAACAAAATTGTGACTAAAATAAAAATTCGTCACTGCTGGTGTCCTGCTACCCAACAGAACTTTCAAAAGTAAAGTTCACCTTACAGATCAAAAAAATCACTTCTAAATTATTAGGTGAGATTAGAAGTGATTTTTTTAGTTATGGGTATCACAAGAATCGTTAATTTGAAGCGAATATAGGGCTTATTAACAATAATATAAGCTAATCAAGTCATTAGATAACAAACCCTTTTTCGTTGATAATTTTAGTTTGCCGTTCATCAATTACATATTCGTACAAGGCTTTGAAGACGGCTTTTTTAGCTGGATCTTTTTCGTAGAGTGCATGATTTAATAATTCAGGTGTTGGGATTTTTTTGGCACTCTCAAGTAAATCATTTAAGCATTGGTCATCGCTAAAATGTTTAGTTTGATTTAACACATTGATCACCTCGTCTTTTTGAAGATATTAACCTGATTAATTTTCCTTTACACGATTAAGTATATTATAACTTTAGTGGAGGATCATTAAGTGAATGCAGGCTGATAGCGGGATTAAAATAATAACTGACCTGAAGATATTAAAGAAAAATAAAAATAGCAGGAAGCGATTTGGACTCGATATATCGTAAAATTGAAAAGTAGGTTTTTGGAAAGAAGGAGGGAAACCGACAGTGAAGGAGCTAAACTATTATTTAAGTTTGCCGTATAGTTTAAAGATTTATTTGGTCACCGATGATAATGAAACATATTATAAAATAACGATGCCACAGCTTCCGGGAGTCATGGCATTTGGTGAAACCTTAAAAGAGGCAGTGTTCGATTTAACTGGTGCAAAAAAGATTTGGTTTAAAAAATGTCTTAACGATGGGATTAATATTCCGGTCCCGAGCGATACTGACAATTGATTATTTTTAGTTTAAAGAGGCCTAATCAATTTCCCTTTTTAAAGGAACTGATTAGGTCTCTATTCGAATCAAGCTAGTTAAAAAATTAACTAACTTTATATTGCTGGTAGGAGAGCGGAAGTTGTTAACCGTAATTTCGATTCAACGCGGCCGCAAACGTCTCAACTTCCTTGGCTTGATTACTTGGCCCAAAGGAAATCCGGATATAGCGATTGATTTGTTCGTTGGTGAGTTTTAAGGCCGTTAACGTTCGGTCGGGTCGCGGATCCTTAATACTGCAGGCACTAACGGTTGAGAAACAGAAACCCTGCTGGCCCATTTCCGTGGCGGCACTTTGGCCAGGCGTTCTGGGCAGAATCAATCCGCAGATTCCGGGATACTCCGCCCAGGAAGCCACTGGGTGGATGGTGGGTGCCAGGGCGGCTAACAATTGCTTTTTTAGTTGGCCCACGTAAGTCAGATTCTCAGTCATCGCCTGCCAGGCGTTTTCAAAAGCAACGGTGGCACTGACAATTTCAGGAACGGCGAGGGTGCCGGGCAGGAAACCGTTTTGCTGGAAAACGTATGGGTAAGGCGCTTGAGTCAGGACTTGAGGCGACAAATAAAGCAGGCCACAGCTCTTGGGGCCGTTAAATTTGTGGGCACTGGCACTAAACCCGGCCAAGTCACTTAAATTAAGGGGAACTTTTGCCAGTCCCTGAACAGCATCGACAAATAGTGGTAGGTGGGCCGTTTGAGCAACCTTATTGAGCGCCTGGATGTCTTGGACAATCCCGGTGATTGCATTGACGGCTTGAATGACAATCAAGCCGGTTTGGTCGCTCAAGGCCTGCTTGAGAATCGTCGGAGTGACGTGGCCCTTGGAATCAACCGGGAGAAATTTAATCCGGTAGCCTGAATTGGTTGCCAGATAATCTAAAATTTGATAAACGGAGGAGTGCTCCAGTGGGCTGACCAGAATTTCTTTCTTCTGAGTGCCAGCAGCCAGACAGCGAATGCCCAACTGGTTACTCTCGGTGCCACCGCTGGTAAAAATAAGCCCTTCTGATGGAATCTTTAAGAGGCGGCTGATTTTATCTTTGGATTCCTGAACTAATTGACCGGCAGCGTTGCCGGCTTGATGGAGACTTTCACTATTGGCATAAAAATGTTCGGCAACTTCCCGATAGGCATCCAGCGCCTCGGAACTCATGGGGGTTGTTGCGACGTGATCAAAGTAAATCATCATTTGTCATCTCGACTTTCTAAAGACTGAGTTGTAGCATTCGATCCAGCGCCTGCTTGGCCCAATAAGCAGTTTGAGGATCGACGGTAATTACATGCCCTGACTGGCCGGCCGCCAGTTGATCCATGGTCCAAGCCAGGTGTGGCAGATCAATTCGATTCATTAAAATGCAGGCACAGGAGTATGGATTTAAAAACATGACTTTTTTAGTTGGTTGACTTGCCTTTAGCCGGCCAACCAAATTATTATCAGTTCCAATGGCAATGCGGGTGCCGATGGGAGCCTGATCAACGTACTTGATTAGCGCAGACGTGGAGCCAACAAAATCGGCGGCTGCAGTGACCTCGTGGGCGCACTCGGGATGGACAATGATTTTAATGTCGGGATATTTTTGGCGTAAGGCTTGGACGTGATGAAGTTTGAACTGTTGGTGAACCGAACAGTAGCCGTCCCAGAGAATTACCCGCAATTTTCGAGGGTCAGCGGCCTGCAAATTAGCTTCCTGAGCTCGCCACAAGCCGATTTGGTCAGGCTTGATGCCAAGTGATAAGGAAATGTTCCGGCCTAAATGCTGATCCGGTAAAAAGAGGAGGTGCTTTTTCTGCTTAAGCGCCCATTTCATAATGGCTTTGGCGTTGCTTGATGTAATCGCTACACCGCCTTTTTGGCCGACAAACGCTTTGATGGCCGCGGAAGAATTGACGTAGGTTACGGGGATGATTGACTGGCCATAGTTGGCGGTCAAAAATTCCCAAGCTTTGGTTAACTGAAATGGATTGGCCATATCAGCCATTGAGCAGCCGGCCATCGGATCCGGTAAAATCACATCCTGATTGTCGGCCGTCAAAATATCAGCGGTTTCGGCCATGAAGTGAACGCCACAAAAGACAATCTTTTTGGCCGTGTGATTATTGGCAGCAATTTGGGCAAGCTTTAGTGAATCACCCCGAGCGTCGGCAAATGCGACGACTTCATCTTTTTGATAATGGTGGGCAACAATCATCAGGTCCGATCCAAAAGCCGCTTTGATTTTCTTAATTCGCTTGATTTGATCGGCTGGCGCTTCGTCATAGTAGCGATTAAACGCAATTTTTTCCTTTAAATTAAGCATCGATGGATTCCTTTCGTTAAAAATTGACTTGGCTGGTTAACGACTTGGAACAGTTTCTTCAAGGTAGTGGGCACCTAAACTTTTCGGCTCGGCAAAGGCTGCTTTGGCAATGAGGGAGGCGCAAAGGCAGAGGTTGGCGATCGTTAGTTGATCAGCCGTTAACTGCCTTGGCGATAACTGTCGGTAATTAAATGGTGACAGCCAATCCAAAAAGGCCTTCAAACCGGCTGGGGTCCGAACAACACCCAAGTATCGCCAGGCGTGGGCTTGAAGGTCGGCTAATTCGGGTAAATGCGGGGTGATAGCTGGTTTTGCAGCAACGGCAGCTTTCCCGATTTCCGTCGGTTGAAGCGCTTGAATCTTGTCGGCGGCTTTTTTGGCACTGACCAGGCAATCGAGTAGGGAATTGCTGGCCAGTCGATTAGCACCGTGAACGCCGTTGCAAGCGACTTCCCCGATTGCGAAGAGGTGGGGGATGGACGTTTGAGCAGACAAGTCAGTTGTGACGCCACCCATCACAAAGTGGGCGCCAGGTTGAATCGGAATTCGATGAGTTGATCGAAAGGGCACGTGATGACGGTCTAGATTCTCGGTGACGCCTGGGAAGCGTTGAGTAAAGTTTGGGATGGCTGAAATATCCAAAAATAATTGGTGACCGCGTTGTTGCCAAGCCTTTAGATGCCGGGCAACCACGTCTCTAGGGGCCAGGTCCTTTTGAAGCACGTCAGCCATAATCCGGTGATCGTTTTCATCAACTAAAATCGCACCACTGCCACGAATCGCTTCGGTAATCAGACCATAACACCGGCCATGGAGACTAAGCAGGGTTGGGTGAAATTGGACAAAGGCCATGTCTGAAATCGCCGCACCAATTCGAGCAGCCATCGCAATGCCATCGCCGGTAATGGTGGCATCGTTGGTGGTGAGGGGAAACAGGTTGCCTAGGCCGCCGGTGGCCAGCACGATGGCCTCACCGGACAAGATTTCGATTTGATGCGTTCGCTGGTTTCGGACGATCACGCCGGTACAAATCCCATTTTGGCGTTGCAGTTCAAGGGCGGTTGTGTGGGGCTGCCAATGGACGTGGTTGAGGTGACTTTGGACGAATTTAGTGAGTGCGGCGCCGGTCCGATCACCGTTGGCGTGGAGAATTCGGTGGTGGCTGTGCGCACCTTCCAGGCCAAAATCAAGTTGACCATTGGCTTGATGATCAAAGGCCATCCCATGGGTGATTAATCGTTGAATCAGTTTGGGCCCGGTGGTCACCAGTTGGTTAACAGCAGTTTGGCGATTGTGGTATTGGCCGGCCGCCAACGTATCCGCTGCGTGTTCGGCCGGTGAATCGCCCGGATCAAGCGAAGCGGCGATCCCGCCTTGAGCCAGCATGGAATTACTGTCGGCTTGAGTGCCTTTGGTGATCATGGTGACATGGCAGGTATCTTGTAGCAGACTGGCCAGGTAGCAGCCGGCCAGTCCGGCACCGATAATTAGGACTTTTTTCATGATAGACTTCCTTTGGTAAGATTGATTGAATAAAAGTAATTTATACTTTAAATTTGGCATTAAAAAAGTACAAAATACTTTTATTTAATTGAATTTAGTATAGCGCCAAAATCGGGAATGACAATAGGGGGAAACCCTTATTCTTTGGGCAAACTGAGTTTTTGAGAGCGGCTTAATTAACTTAAAAGCTTGGTGCCAGTGCAACGATAAAGCAAATGAGTAATACCGCTAAACTAAATTTGCTTAGCTTATCAACCTTTCCTAATTTTATACGGACAAGCATGCCGATAATTCCAATTAGTAGAAATCCTGAAGTGAAGAGTAACATGATATTCATGGCGATGACCACGCTCCTTTAAAAATATAAGATTTGAGAATAAGCCAATTTGCAATTGGGTCAATTATCCCCGAAATTTTTTTAATTTTCAAGTGAGCTTAAAATTGCTGCAAAAGTTAAAACAAAATGTTGTGGTGCGAGACATGATTGGTTTTCAAATCAATGATACTGTGTGATGATTACGGCTTCAAACCTACACATGATTGGTGGCATTCGTTGATGGGAATTAAGAATGACTAAAATTTTATGAAAATGTTGCATCATAAATCACAAATAATAAATGACGAATGATAAATGATTTGCGATAAAAGATCCTGTAAAATCAGCATTTATTCGCATGATTTTACAGGATCTCGTGATGATTGTTTGAACAAGCAACATTTGCAAATCAACTGTGACTATCGACCTGTTATCAAGTTAAGACGAATAGGTAGAAACCCAGTCATAACGTTTAAAGAACTTATCGGATTTATGGTGACTTGAAATTTCCTTTTGTTCTTCCTTAGCTTGCGCCAGCTTGAAGTTGACATCTTCGTGAATTTAGTGAAAAGGAAGTGCCACTCCAATATCTAAGAATTGTTGGCCAACTTTCAACGTTTATGGTATATTAAAAGTAAGAAAAAGAGAATCTGAGTCAACAGATTCTCCCTTGCAAGCCGCTTTAAAGGCGGTGGCAAGACTACAGACAACGGATTAAGTCGCCCTGTAACCTACCAAAGTTACGCAGGGCGGCTTTTTAGTTACTTGTCCTGATTGGACAACATCGCTACTAACATACCAAAGGCAATTAATAACGACAGTACTTGAAAAGTACTCACTAGCTGTGGTTCCTTTCATCAGTTTCTTCCATGTCTCCATAGAAATCACCTCTTCGAGAATTGACAGCCACCGCCCTTAAAACTTCCTGCAAGTATTAATCATACAGGAATCATAAAGCGAATTCCAGATAATTTTTTATTAAAGTTTATCTTTATTATTGGCTTTAAAATTTTGGGTAGCAATAGCTGGATAGTTACCTTAGCATCACACGTTATTTAATACCTTGATTAATGACTAGCGAATTATTTGACAAGAATCACAGATTCCTATATCGTTTCAAGTCAGGAAAGGACGGTCCGGCCGTTCGCTAAAGAGTTAGCTCGTCTATTACTTTGGTTATGTTAATTAGAAAGACCGACTCAGTTAATTGCTGGGTCGGTCTTTCTTTACCTTTACTTGAGAATTTCTGTCACCGGCGACTTTTAGTTATGGTGTGACTACTTATAATCACCTTCGAGTGTCAAATCTTCATCAGTAACAACGGTTCAATCCGCTTTAGCGCCCAACGAGCCAACGTCAAGCACCTGGTCACAAATTGCTAACGAACTTTTTCGATGGGTGACCAAGAGAACCAAGCCATGATAGTGTTTCTTGACAGTTTTTAAAATGATCGCTTCATTGATCGAGTCTAAATTGCTGGTCGGTTCATCCAGCAACAGAATTTGGCTTGGATATAAGAGGGCGCGGACCAGGGACAGTCGTTGAGTTTCACCGGCTGAAAAAGGATTGCTTCGAGGTGAAATTGGCGTGTCTAGTCCGTGTTCCAGGCGATCAACCACTGTTTTCATCCTAACGCTTGTCAACAGGTCGTTGATTTTAGCTTCTGGAAATGATTTGCCCAGGGTTAAATTGTCCCAAACGGTGCCTTCTAAAATGATTGGTTCCTGTGCCATATAATTGATACTTTGTCGAAGAGAAGCCAACGTTAGGTTTTGAATCGGCGTACCATCAATCGTAATGGTCCCACTTTGCGGGTCATACCATCGCATAAGTAATTTCAAAAAGGTACTTTTCCCCGTCCCACTTTTACCGATCAGCCCGATAATCTTTGGTGAAACTGCAGTTAAGTTGAAGTGAGCCAAAATCCGGTCGGTGGGCCGCTTAGGATAAGTGAAGTTGAGGTTGTTTGCGACTACCTGAATGGCTGATTGGCCAGTCGATAGTGTTTGTGTTCCGTTATCGTTAATATCAGGTTTTTCATCCAAAAGATTGAAAATGGCTTTTGAAGCGGCTAAGCCATTACTAAGCGCTCCTGGAAGGTTTGCTAGTGACAGGAAACGTTGAAAAGTTAATGGAAATAGAATTGCTAACCAAATGGGCTGGTGAGTTTTAATCACCAGCCAGCCAAATGTAGCGGTGGTGATTGTTAGAAATAAGGTGATTACCACGGTCTGCTGGGATTGCAAATTGGCTTTTTGCCGATAACCGGCTGCGTAAGTCGCATTAGTTTGGTTGGCCTGCTTTTGTGCCCAATTGGTAAGTCCGTGCTGTTGAAGGACAAACTGATTTGAAATGAGTTCAGTAATCGTCTTTTGGTTTTGACGGTCGGCTTTTGCCAGTCTTGGGGTCACGGGAGCAATGAGTCGCGCGTAACCCCAAGGAAGTAATAGGCCAATTAGTAAATAGCTTATAACGGCAGTAAGCCCAAGCCAAATAGCATAATGTCCGAAGACAACTCCCTGAAAGATTAGGATGATCATCGCAGTCGCGATCGGTGTAATCGTGTGAGCATAGAAGACCTCAATCGCGTTAATGTCTTGGGTGATTGTTTTTAACAGTTGGCTGCTGTGATGATCATCCAGTCTAGCTGGGGCAAGCGTGATCAAATGGCGATACAATCGGATCCGAAAGTCTGATAAGATTTTAAAAGCGACGTAATGGCCGCTGTACTGTTCACCGTAACGGGTAATGCCGATGAGTAGCCCCAAGCCGAGAATGATGGCCAACATTGGCCAAAGTTGGTTGGCGGTTGGCTGGATTAGCGCTCTTAAGGTCAAAAGCAATAAACTGAATTGAAAAATGGTACAGAGTGATGCACTGATGATACTTAACAGCAGATAGCGATTTAAATGGTGGGTTTCTTTTAAGAGTCGTAGAATCAGTGTCAATTTGCCAAAACCTCCTTAATAAGCCGTTGCTGTTCCTCAATCATTTGTTTAAAAGCTGGTGAAGCCTTTTGAAGTGTCGAAAAGCTACCGTGAATGGCATGTTGGTGGTCAAGGTAGACTATCTGATGAAGTGGTTTTAAATCGTCAACCTTATGGGTGATTTGACAAACGAGTTTGGTTTTTGCCAGCCGCTGTAAACAGTCCGAAATGATTTTGGCATTTTGAGGGTCAATATTGGCACTGATTTCGTCGAAAAGATAGACGTCTTTGTGACTTAACAGTTCCCGAGCCAGTGCTAATTGCTGCTTTTGTCCCGGAGAGAGCCGACTGGCATTTTGGCCAACTTGGGTGGCCCAGCCATCCGGTAGTTGTTGGACAAATTGGCAGAGACCAAATTTAGCTAGTTCAACCTGCCAAGCTTGATTTTGGTCGGTTAGTAACAAGTTATCCGCTAAAGTACCATCCAAGAAAGTGGTTTGGGGGCCTAAATAACCAATGTGCTGCCACCAAGTTGGCAAGGAATAATCTGTGAGTGGCTGACCATTGACCGTGACTTGGCCGGTAAGTGGCGGCAAGACACCCAGCAAGACTTTGCTAATCGTGGTTTTGCCCGATCCACTGGCCCCGGCTAGACCAATGACTTCGCCTGGCTGAAGTTGAAGATTAAGCTCTTTGACCAACGGCTTTTCCTGATAACCCACACTGCCATTTAACGAAAGAGTTTTGACGGGCGTTGTTAAGTGACGGTCATTAACCGATTGATCCGAGTTGATGATTGAAAATAGTCGCTGAAGTTTTGGAAAGAGTGAATGAAACACGTGGATAAAGTATCCAAAACGTCGAATACTGATCAGCCAAGTTGCCATTAAAAAGGTTAGGCTGATCGCACCGGTAAGCGATAATTGTTGACGATCGACAGCGATTAACTGGGCGAGCGCAAAGCAGCCAATACCACTATAAATGAAGAAATCAATGATAGTGAGGGTTTGCAGCTGATAAGCCAGAACCTCCATTATCTTTTGACGAAAGTACTCGGAATCTTTGGCAAAAGCTGTCGCATAATGGGCTTGGCGGTGGTACATGATCAGTTCTTTTAGGGCGGACATGTCATTTAAAAAGCGACCGCCCAGTTTGGTGAAGCTGCGAATGTAGGCAGCGTTGCGATGATTACCCCGCCCATTGAGTACCATCATGCCCAGACCGATTCCCAACAAGCTGATGACGGGGATGAGCAGGCTGAGAGGATTTAAAAAACCGGTGACAATCACTGCAATGAGGCCGGTTAAGCCGATTTCAACCAGTGTTGGGATGATCGTTTCATAGAATACGGCGACTTGCTTAATCGTGCCGATGCCGTTTTGAATGATTTGGTTGAGTTGTTGAGCCGGCTGCAGTGCGTATTTTGCCAGCATCGAATGGATAAATCGGTGTTGCAAGTCGCTAATGGCAGCCGTTGCCCATTGGCCGCTAAAAAACGAACTGAATAGGCAGCTGCTAATCACCAAGATGATGTGAATGGTGGCGATCATGAGTAATTCACTGGGAATCCGATGATCAATTGTGATAAAACTCAATCCCATTATCGGTTCTAAAATTAACAGTGAATTGAGCCACTGGAAGAGAGCTGCTATAATGCCGGCTTTTCGTTTGGAAATTCCCAGAGACAACAGGGTTTTAAACATCGTGTCTACCTCCTTAAGGATAATCGATCAATTGATGACCAGCCTTGGTCTTAACGATTGTTGCGTTAATCCCGAAGAGCTGTTTAAGCAACGTCGGCGTCACCGTTTGAGCGGTTGGCCCGTCGGCGATCAGTTGGCCGTCGGCTAGTGCCAACACGTTGTCGGCGAATTGAAGCACTTGATTCATATCATGCAGAATGGCGCCAACGGTGAGGCATTTAGTATTGACGAGCTGCCTAATCAAGCTTAAAAAGTCCAACTGAGTGTTAATGTCTAAATAGGTAGTGGGTTCGTCCAGTAGTAGGATTTGCGGATCTTGAGCCAAGGCTAACGCTAGCCAAACCCGTTGCAGTTGGCCGCCAGATAGACTAAGCACCGACCGATCAGCCAATTCAGTTAATTTAGTTTGCTTAAGAATATCTGTAATCAACCGCTCATCATTTTTTGAGGGTTTTTCCAAAAATCTTCGATAGGGCGTTCGACCGAATCCCACCACGGTTCTGACACTGAGAGGTGTGGATAATTGATTTTTTTGATGAACGATTGCGATTTGCCGAGCCCGGTGGTTGGCGGGTAAATCCGCCAATGGCTTGTCGTTAAGATAAACAGTACCTACTTGGGGACTGACTTCTGAGGTTAGACATTTAAAAAGGGTACTTTTACCCGAACCGTTTCTACCAATAATAGCGGTCAACTTTCCCGGCGGCAGACTCATCGAAATATTTTTGATAATTGGCACATCTTTAGTGTAGCCAAAGGTCAGATGGGTTGCTCTTAAGTGCGGTGCGGTCATTTTCGGCCTCCTAACTGATGCTGGGTTGCCAATAGATAAAGAAAAAACGGTCCGCCAATAATTGACATGACCGTTCCAATCGGCAGTTCTAAAGGTGAAATTGCTAAGCGGGCCACTGTGTCGGCCAGGGCAACAACAATGCAGCCAATCAGCATGGTGAATGGAATGGTCACGATAAACCGTCCTTTGGCTAAAATTCTGGCAATATGAGGAACAATTAAGCCGACAAAGCCGATTAAGCCAACCTGAGAAACGGTAATTGCCGCCAGTGACACGGCTAGGCAAGCCACAATTAGTCGATACTTTTTAATAGAAATTCCTAAGCTAAAGATGGCTTGGTCATCCAGTGATAGTAAATCAAGCCGCTGGTGCAGCAAGAAGATGATTACGTACAGTGGCAAACTGTAACCTAACATCAGCCCAACCTGTGACCAAGTTTTACCGCTTAAGCTCCCATTAATCCAAGTCACCACCCCGCTTAGGCGCTCACTATAGGTGGTTGTGAGCACTGATTGACAACCGCTGACAATGGCATTGACGGCGACGCCTGAAAGAATTAGCCGAGTTGGTGAGGCGTTACCTTTCCAGGAAATCACCAGAACAATCATGAAGATCAGTAACCCGCTAATAAAGGCGACTAATGGCACGATACTGGAGGACTGTGGAAAAAGTAACATGACAAAAGTGGCTCCCAAGGCGGCTCCGGAATTGATGCCAAGGATGCCGGGGTCGGAAAGTGGATTTTTTAAAATGGCTTGGAGCAGTAAGCCGGAAAGCGCCAGATTGATGCCGGTGACGAGTGAGATGGCCACGCGAGGATATCGGACATTCCAAAGAATTTCAGCGTGGGGTGTTGAGGTACTAATCAAGGACTTGGCAATTTCTGAAAGCGGGATGCGAACACTGCCAAAACTGATACTAAAGGTGATGACGCCAATTAAAACCAGCAAAGCAATTGTTAAATAACCGGTTAGTTGCTGATGAGCCGGCCGACTCATGATGTTTGTCCGTTAAGTAAAAGTTCCTTGAGCCGATTAAGGACGGAAACCGCGTGAATGTTGCCGGTGACCGGATATTTTTGATCATCAATTGGGTAAACGCGATGATGTTTAACCGCATTGGTCTTCTGCCAAAGGGCCTTTTTCATTTCAGCCGAAAAGGCCTTTTTAGCGATCGCTTTGTTACCGTGGGCCAGAGTTAAAATGACATCCGGATTTTTGGCAACGGCAGATTCAAGACTGATCGGGGCGTAAGCAATTTGTGATTTTGGCAAACCATCGGCAACGTTTGTCACCCCTAACTTGGTTAAAAGACTGCCGAGAAATGAGTGTTTAGTGGCGGCCATATAACCGGAACCGGTCCCAAATAGCAACAGTACTTTTTTCCCTTTTAATTTTTCGGATCCTGCCAGCGCTTTGGTTTCACCGGATTTCAACTTTTTAATGATGCCATTGGTTTTTGATTCTTGGTTAAAAAGTTTGCCAACTGTTTTGACATTTTGGAAAACCTTATCATAGCTGGAACTGTCCAGGTAGCGGGATTTAATGTTAGCTGCTTGAAGCTGATGACTGCTCATTGCCTCAAAGCCTTTATCACCAATGAATAAATCCGGCTTCAAACCACTGATGGCCTCGACGTTAAGCTCACGAGGCTGGCCAACCTTTTTTAAGTGGGTGTAGTGGGCCGGCATGCCTTCTTCATTGGCCACGCCAACCAGCTTAATCTTGTATAAATCAAGATATTGGGCGACTGTCCGGGTACCGGCAACCACCCGTGAGTAAGGCTGCTTGGTCGATGATGAACCTGCTTTGTGACTAGCGGTCGATTTATCGCAGGCGGCCAATGAAACTGATAATAGAATCAATAGCCCCATAACTAATAATTTTCGTTTCTTCATATCATCTCTCCTATCCATCTTCGACCTGATACTAACTGACAGGGGTGTGGCCAGTTAATCAGTGAACGAAGATTTTTAATAATAGTAATGGTTACGATTAACAATTTTGCTATGAATTTTGATTTCTGTCAAGATTTTTTATGGTTTCAAAAACGGAGCTGGCAAGCAATTTAATGCTTTCTGGTCCCGTTTGATTGGCTATCTGAAAATTGTTTGAAGTGAACTTTTCAATATTTAAGAATTGTTGGCCAATTTTCAACGTTTATGGTATATTAAAGGTAAGAAAAAGAGGATCTGAGTTAACAGGTCCCCTTCCGCAAGCCGCTTTAAAGGCGGTGGCGAAGTTAAAGACAACGAATTAAGTCGACTTGTAACCGGCCAAAGTTACGCAGGGCGGCTTTTTAGTTACTTGTCCTGATTGGAAAACATCGCTACTAACATGCCAAAGGCAATTAATAATGACAGTACTTGAAAAGTACTCACTAGCTGTGGTTCCTTTCATCAGTTTCTTCCATGTCTACATAGAAATCACCTTTTTACGTGGATAAATTATTCGAGAGATTTCCATATTAGCTAGTGGTATTTTTAACTAGTGAAAGAGATAAACACTGTAATTTATTGTTAAGAATTGAGATAATTAAGAATAAACCAAATTAGAGTTCTTTCTTAAAATAAATTCACTTTTAGTGTTAATATAAGAGTAACTAAAGGAGAGGATCGTATGGCTACAAAAAGTTTCCAAACTGATTTTAAGTTTACCAGTAAATCTGGTCATGCGCTCGCAGAGGCGATAAGATATTCAAGGCGAGTGGACATTAAAGTTGATGAACCGGTTAAGGTATATACTGATGTAAATTCAGATCAGTTTCATAAAAAATTTGATAAACTATTTAATCAGAAAGACAATGACTAATGGCATTTGATGTGGTTTCTCTTGGAAAGTTGTTAGACGCTTATCCACAGGATAGGGTACATGAGCAACTTTCCTCTTTTACGTCTATAAATGATGATGTGCAACATTTTATTCGCGAAACTGCTATTCAGTTTCAAAGAATCGGACTCTCTAGAACAACACTTGTTTATACTACTGTCAAAGGGAGAATGGTACTTGCAGGATATTTTTCAATTTCTTCAAAACCTTTAACAATTTCAAAAAAGAATTGGTCGCATTTAAGCAAAAGTGTCCAAAAGAGGCTAATGCCAATTGGCTATCGTACCGCTCAAGACAATTATGAGGTTTCATCAATCCTATTAGGCCAAATTGGAAAGAATTTCGAATATGCGGATCAGCACATAATAACAGGCGAACAATTGCTTGCACTTGCATATAGAGAAATTAAACGGGCCTGGGAAGTGGTTGGCGGTACTATGCTTTATCTAGAAGCCAAAAATGAGCCGCATTTGAGGGACTTTTACGTTGCCAACGGGTTTAGTCAATTACTGATGAAAAAACAAGATGGCGACAAAAAGCCGACTATACCTTATGTGTCACCTAATAAGCTGCACCTATATGTTAAGAAGCTAAGCGATATATAGGATAAAAAATTTGAATTCGTGAATAAAAATAGATTTTTTCACATAACTGTACTGGTTGGGTATGTGAAGGAGATCTATTTTTATTTTTTACTCTGTGGGGCTAAATCTTAAGACATCTCATTTGATCAAGGTTCTTTAAGTCACTGGAGAGATTATTTTTGATATTAAGCCAATTCATACCCAGCTAATTTTAAACAAATCTGATCACTAATTCTTTGTGAACTGACTGGGCAATTTTTGATAAATTTTTCATCGTGATATTACCATCACCAGATTCCCAACGGGCAATTGTTGATTGAGGAACATGGATTTTATCAGCTAGTTGCTGTTGCGTTAATCCAACTTCATGTCGTAATTCGCTAATTTTAATGCCCAATTCATTCTGTTGCTGATAATGTTGAATCTTTTCTTTAAAATTGGGGGTTTCTTCACTTAATTGTTCAATTATTTTTTGTGTTGGAGTCATGCAAATCACTTTCTGAATTTTGTCTAAACTATAATTTTTCTTACCTATCTTCAATTTCTAATTCTGAGATTTTTGATTCTTTTTGACAAAGTTTATGGTTGGTAATCTGTTGTTAATGTTTAAGTGAAGAATACCCATAAGATCGATATATGCTTATAAGCCTCAGGGAAAAACCGGCGGTCATTTTACAAGGCCAAGCATCTTTAAAATTCACTCAATCACCACCGGCCGATACCCCAGCCGCCCCAAAACCTTCAGCAAATCCGCCCACCTCAGCAGAATCGTTGCCGTATTAACGTTGGGGTGTGCTGAAATTAAGGGTAGGGCTTTCAGTCGGTGATTCAATAACACTTGAATCTTGTGCTCAGTATCATGCATAAGGGCCAGTGGCGTTACCACTCCGGAAACCACACCCAGCAGCTCTTCTAATTCAGCTTCACTGGCGAAGGTCAACCGGCTGTGGGCAATTCCTAACTGATTTGCCAAATGTTTGAAATTAACTTTGGCATTATCCGTTAAGTATAGGTAGAATTGCTCACTTTTCTTTTGTTTCAGCAACAAGTTTTTGACTTCCGGCAGGCCTTTTGGGGCGTTTGGATCGTTCATCGTCCAAATGGCGGGATGGTCTACTCGTTGATAATCGATATTCAAGTCATTCAGTAACTGGATGGCTTCTTTTTCTGTGGCAATTTTCAATGATAACACCGGCTTTTGTTTGGGTTTTATTAGAGACGAGTCACTATTAGTTTATGCCAACGGCTAAAGGAATGCCAAAGCCATCTTGGCGGTTTGTCCATGTCAATAATCTTGGCATTGTCTAAAGGCTAATTCAGTTGTACGATATAACTAATTTTCATTTAGTTCTTAATCAAACTGATAGGAGTCAAAGCTATGAATTCAAACAAAATTAAACGGTTAAAGAAACAATTCAAAAAAACAGGGCATCATCGAGCACAATTTCGACTGTTTTCGTCACCTGATCGATCGTATTATGCTTTTGACGGTGATAATGGTGAAGCACTTGTGTATATCGATAATACCATGACTGCCACTCGAACAGATTTAATTAATGCCGTCCTTTCAATGACCAAAATTTTTAATTACAGTTATTCGTTCGTGGATGACCAACATGTTGTCATTAACGGTGAAGTCAAGCTGGTTTATTTTACTAAAATTGGTCGTCTACCAATTGTTGCCGCTTATCCAACTGACATGGCAACTTCTCAACGCGATAAGATGATTCGGGTACTTTATGACAAGCGGGAAGAACGCTGGTCAGATCGGTAACCGGTAACCAATTCAAATTAGTATCGGTTAAATTAAAACCAACATTAATAGGAGACAACAATGAATTCAAAAAAAATTAAACAAATCAAACGAAAGCTTAGAAATTCAAAGCGTCATCTTGATGTGCATTTTCGGAAAAGTACGTCACCTGATGGCTCCTTTGAAATTTTTGATGGCCATCATGGTGAGATTTTGGCGGCCTTTAGTAATACTAATGGGGATGGTCCTGGTGATTTGGTCGACGCCCTTTCAGATGCGGCCGAGAGGTTGGGATACGGATTTTTTCAGTTAGATAATCAATATTGTCTCATTAAGGATCATAAAAAAATGTTTTACTTTGATGTACATGATGGCCTGCCGATGATTATTGCTTATCCGCCAACGATGTCACCGGCCTTGCGGGATCAAACGATTGAGCAACTCTATGAGAGTAGCTGGCTTTAAGGCCTGTCATCGAGGAAGTTCAGTAACGATAGATCATCTTGAAAAATGTGTGGCGCGAGATACCCATCCATGACTAAACTTGCTTGGCAATCAAACATTATAAAGCAAATTTCACTTTCAAAGTAGGTTTAAATATAAGCTCATTAAGGCTATTTATTAGCACACATTGCTTACGCTAATATAGTAGAAGCAAAAATCTCATCAGCCAACTGGTTGGTGGGATTTTTTGTATGAGTTCAACTGTCAGTTTCCTGCAGATCAGATAAATCCGAACTCGTCTTTCATTTGAAGCTCCAACAGGTAATGATAGGGATTGGCGTCATCGTATTTCTCAATCGGAATTTGAGCACTAGATAGTTCGGCAGGCTGGGATGGCCAAACTGATTGTTCCTGATGAGCTTGGGCAATCTCCCTCATTCTACCCAGGAAATACATTTCGGTAGCGAGATCTGGGATGACTACAAACTGAAGGTTGTCGGTTGGAATAACGAGATTGTTTTTAAGATAAATGGAGTGAGTCTCTAAATGAGCAGTCTTAAGTTGACCATCGACCATGTCCCAAGCGACTTTGATCTCAGAAAATAATGCTGGCTGATCGCAATTAATGGCCCAGAATGGCAGGTGGGCTGGCCGATTACTTTCCAGATCGGCATGGCGTTTCAAGGTATGATGAAATTGGTTCAGATACTCAAGCGTATGTGGTAAACCTGCAAGCCGATACTGGTCATGGGCCAAGCTTTCGGGAGAAGTGTTGCGATTAGGGATGATAACTGCCATTGGGTCGTCTGGCTCGTAATTACCGTTCTTGACAACATCCAGACTGGACGCCACGGGGTAAACCAAATCCTTTTCAATTAAGAATTTCTGTGCATCAATGGGATAATGCCCATCTTTTTTTGCCTTGGTTTCGATCAGGAAAAAGTCACCATCGGATTCTAGAATTTTGACAAAGTAAAAATCGTTAAAGTGAGTCGTGAGTCCTTGGTGACGGGAATAGTACTGGGGTGCTGATGATTCATTTGATTGTTCGTTCATAGTAATTGGCCTCTTCTTTCGTTGCTTGAGTTAAGCTTTTTTGTTGATCACAGGTTTAAGTATGGGCGCCGGGAGGAAAATTTAATAGGGCGATGCCGTGAACAGTCGAGAATTGATCATGAACGGTAAAGAAAAGTCCGAATAAATCGTTTTACTTAACATAAGGGAACCTAGGATTTATAAAGAAAAACGGGCTTAAAAAGTCAACTATGGTTGTTTTATTGAAACCCCGCTATCATTATTTTTTGTGATCAGGGCCCGGTTCACAAAAAATATCAAGACAATGGTGAGTTGTCTGAACAGAATAGGAAAGTTGTAAAAATGAATGATCAGGAACGACAAAGTTACAGTGAAGCCTTTAAACTTTTGGAAAATGCCGACTATCGGCTGTTGATTTATGGTGCTTTAAGACGGCTGCATGTAACTAAGAGCAATCCATTTTATGATGACCTTATCCAGGAAGGATGCTGTGCCTTTGCCAAAAAGGTGGCGGCTGCAAAGAAAGCCGGTAAGAAACCAGAGGCAGTGATGCCATACGTCTTTCAAGGAGTGGTTTGGGCGATGATTGACTACATGCGAAAGCAGCGGGCAATTGATGGGCATGTCTATGAAACGACTGATGACACAACGGAACCCTGGGATGAGATTGCGGACCAAAAGCAGAGTACGGAAAAAATGGAAGTTGAAGCATTGATTAGCACACTTTCGGGAATTTGTACGGTTGATGAGTTGAACTATCTGCATTGCGATTATTATTTGGGGCTGAATGTCAGTGAAATTGCTCGACGAATGGGGGTTAGCCGCAAGACGGTCTATCGGTTGCGGAAGCAAATTGCCCATAAATTGGAGGATCTTCAATAGAAATCAAAAAAGTTTGAAAAACAGGGGACACATTGGCGACCTTATTTCGTTACTAATAGATGTAAGGGTTGGCCAACAACTTACAAAAAGATTTGAAGATAAAGGAGAAATCACAAAATGCAAAAAGATTGGATGAAGTCAACTGCTACCTACACGTTTACTGAGAAAGATCATAAGAATGGTGTTAAACATAATTTTAGCTATGTTGCTAAAGATGCTTCGGCTGAAGTGATTGCTAAATTCGGCGACATCATCAGTTCTTTGGCAGAAGGCGAGTTAAAAGGTGTCACAGTGGCCACCACTGATCAGGTCAAAGTGACGAACGCTGCCGAAGATCAGAAACCAGCCGGTGAACCAGCCCCGGCACCCGTTCCTCAAGCTTAAGACTGACCAAAATTTATTTTTAGCCAGTTAAAGCACCCGTTTTAACAACTAACTTGATCAAAAATACAGGAGGATTTACTCAATGAGAACACTCGAATTGATTTTTAAATCATCAGACGATAAGACCAAAACGATGTCAATCACTTATGCAAGCGGCAATTTAGCCGGTGAAGACGTTCAAAAGAAGATGCAGGCAATTGCTGATCTGAAGATGTTTGATAAGGACGGGGTTAACCCTTATCAGACACCACTTGCCGCTCGTTACAAGAGTACCGAAATCGATCCATTGTTTGATACTCGCAAATAATTAAAGTCAGCGGTTTGTGCACAATATATCAAATGAAATATTCTGGTTGATTACACTAGTACCACGAAAAGCGGTCGTTCCTTAATAGGTTCGGCCGCTTTTCATTACAATAGTGTTTCAGATATAACAATCATATAAATTAAGAAGCTAAATGTTGCGAAGCCAATACCAAGGCGTTAGAATAATGAATGTAGAGTTGATTAGGGCAAAAAAATATGTGATTGCAGTTGTTCATTTCATCGATTTGGGGTAGAATGATAATTGCAGTTTACATATACCTAGTGAACTACAAATCAATTTATATATTGGAGGAGACAAGATAATGAAATCAAGCTTGAAGAAATCATTATTTGTAGGCTTAGCTGCTTTAGGCTTTGTCGCTGTCGCAGGTTCTGCTAATGCACAAACTGCTTCCGCAAAGTCATATGCTAAGGTTACATCAAACAAAGCTTTAACGTCTGAAGCTACAACTCGTAACGTCAACGTTAACGGCACCAACGCACTTTATACCAAAGCTGGTACTTTAAAGGGCGCCCGCACAGTTGCTACTAAAAC
>NZ_LS422983.1 GCF_900411375.1 Lentilactobacillus raoultii
GCATCGGTCAGGGTAATCTGATATTTAATGGGGCGCATCGATGATCATTCCTTTAACTTTTTCCCCAGCATATCAAGAAACGACGATTATCACAATAATTTAGCTTTTCAAAGATACGTTACACTAGCCCTTTTTAAACAATGAGCGTAAAATATTAAATTATTAAGGAGAGTGATTTTTGTTGACATCAGAAATTAAATTAGACCAAATCAACAAGTTTCAAGAGAATCTCAACAATCGAAAGGATTCAAAAGTTGTTGAACGGGCCGTTTCACACCAAGGGATCTTGGCAAGTAGTGAAGATTTTAACGCCGAAAGTAAGATGCAACCGGTATTTTCACTTGATTTATCTACCGGAAAGGTGGCCGATCAAAAACAAAGTGGTCGTTGCTGGATGTTTGCTGCTTTAAACACCATGCGAATTCGTTTAATGAACACATTCAAAGTCGGAGACGATTTTGAACTATCTCAAAATTACACTAATTTCTGGGATAAGTTTGAAAAGTCAAACTACTTTTTAGAAAATGTCTTGAAAACGGCTGACCAACCGCTTGATTCACGGAAAGTCGCTTGGCTGATGGCAACGCCTCAGCAAGATGGTGGTCAATGGGATATGCTATGTGCCCTCATTGAGAAATATGGCATCGTACCAAAATCAGCCATGCCCGAAACCTTCAACAGTGAAAAATCTGCCCAACTTAATAAGTTCCTTAATCTAAAGCTTCGTCATGATGCCGTTACGTTACGTGAATTGGTAGCCGACAAAGCATCTGATGCTAAAATTGCTGAAACTAAGGAAACTATGCTTAATGAAGTTTACCGGATGCTGGTATATACGTTGGGTGAGCCAACAAGTACCTTCAACTTCGAATATCGAGACAAAGATAATAACTACCACATCGATAAAAACATTACGCCAAAAGAATTCTTCAAAAAGTATGTTAACCTTGACTTGGAAAATTATGTATCGCTTATCAACTCACCAACTAGTGATAAGCCTTTCAATAAAACCTACACGATTGAAATGTTAGGAAACGTCGTCAACGGTCGCCAAGTCAAACATTTGAACCTTGAAATGGCTGATCTGAAAAAACTGGCAATCAAACAACTTCAAAATGGTGAATCTGTTTGGTTCGGTAGTGATGTTGGCCAAAGCTCCAATTCTAAAAAGGGCATTATGGATACCAACCTTTACGTTCCAGACGAATTATTTGACGCTGATCTTTCAATGTCAAAAGCTGAACGATTGGATTATGGTGAAAGTCTTATGACTCACGCTATGGTCATTACCGGTGTTGATTTAGTTGATGGCAAGCCAACTAAGTGGAAAGTTGAAAATAGTTGGGGTGAGAAAGTCGGCTCAAAGGGATACTTCGTTATGAGTGATGAATGGATGGACCAATTTGTTTATCAATTTGTAATTAATAAAGCCTACTTAACCGACGATCAACGAACTGCTCAAGCTCAAAAACCAACCGTTCTAAAGCCTTGGGATCCAATGGGTGCTCTTGCTTAATTTAAATTAAACCACATAAAAAACACGATTGATCAGAATTTTCTGGTTTATCGTGTTTTTTTAATCCCTCGATTGTCAAGTTAAGTGCAACACTAACGGCCTATTCTTATAATTGGTCTAGGAAGTTAAACCAGTTGTGGCATAACATCTGCTGGACAACTATAGCTTAAACAGCGGCGGGGACGGTGATTCAGGGTCATGAAGACACCTATCCTTATCTGTTGATTTTGTCGTTAATAATAAGAATAGGTCTTCATGGCCTTTTAAGCTAGTCTAATTGGTCTAGTTATCAAGTGTTGCACTTCAATTTTAAATCGGGGTGTTTTTTTAATCTATTTATTCTGATAAATTGGCTGGCTAGGTAATTCTCACTCATCACCAGTCATAAACTGCTTTTGAACGATATTTAGCTGACGATCAAAATCATAACGAATCGGCTTACCATTTGGCACTTCAATGTCTGGAATCGCTTCATCGGAAATGTTTTCCAAGTATTTAATTAACGCTCGCAACGTACTGCCGTGGGCCACAATTAGTTGGTTTTTGCCATCTAACAATTTCGGCGCAATCTGATCAACCCAGTAAGGAATCAAGCGAGCTTGGGCCATTTGGAGACTTTCACCAAGCGGAATTTTGACACCGTATCGATCATACCGACTATCCTCATCCCGTTTTTTCAGGAGCGGCGGCACGACTGAAAAACTTCGGCGCCAAATTTTTAATTGCTTTACACCAACCTTTTTCTTAACGGTTAGCTTATTTTTCCCCCTCAAACCGCCATAGTGACGCTCATTTAGCCGCCATGACTTGTGTTCGGGAATGAAACTTTGGTGACTGTCATCTAAGACAATATTAGTGGTGATGATCGCCCGTTTTAAAAAGGATGTATGCACGTCATCAAACTGAAGCCCGGATTTAAAAATAATTTTCCCAGCTTGATGGGCTTGAAAAATTCCCTTTTTTGTCAATGGCACATCTGACCAGCCAGTGAAAATATTATCGCGATTTGCCTGACTCTCGCCATGACGCATGATTACCAAAGTTGGCACAATTTCATCTTCTTTTCCAAAATTTTCACAAAGATCGTGAAACCATCGTAACTAATTTTAAACACTGATAGTCTAACATACTTTAAAACAATATTGCCAGATGATCGTGAAAAAATGATCAAATTTTTTCAGTCGTTGATGACCGATGGGATACTTCTTGACTGGATGGCTGACTTTCTCCAACAGCCGCTGCTTTTACTTCCGTTGGTCGACTATTTTGAAGTTGTTTATCCTGAATCCGGTTACTAATGAATGTCACAACCGAACCAAGCAAAATAATAACAATCCCGATAATCATCGAAAGCGTCATTTTTTCATGAATAAGAATCATCGCCAAGATGGGTGCTAAAGCTGGTTTAATAAAGAAAACCAGTGATGCAATTGACACACCATCAAGTTCCATGGCCATAAAATAAAACGCAAAGCCCCCACCGGTAACACAAACGCCAATGAAAAAAAGGACGCCAACATGTGAAAAATTAACGTTGGTTAAAATGGGAATATTGCAAAATGGTTTTAGCCAATTAACCGCTGACATTGCAGTTGAGACTATCCGCAGATGGGTTAACGATATCAACCCAAAGAGTTCAGCAGAACCGGCAATAAATGTGTAAGCAGTCATCGTAATCCCATCAAAGCCCTCAAGGATCGATCCCCAACGTGAAATAATGCTATAAAGGCCAAACGTTACTGCAGATAAGATCCCCAACGTTGTCCCAAGCGGATTAGTCAGATTGACCGGATTCACGATGACTAATAACCCGATAACCGAAATCACTAATGAGATAACCGAGGCCCGGCTTAATTTTTCGTGAAGCATTAAAAATGCAAAAATAAGCGCAAAAATAGGGTTACAGCTAAACAAGACAGCGACTGTGGCCGGCTTATCAGAAACAATTGCCAATTGGTAAAGTGTCATACTGACGACAATGCAAAGAAACCCCGTCAAAGAAAAAATCAGCCAGTCAAGAATGGTTAAGCGTTGCCCTGCCCGTTTAAGATGGTGCCTTGCCAAGGGCAGCAACACCAGCCCGCCAATGAAAAAGCGAATCAAGTTCAACTGAATTGGACTAAACTGGTCACTGACGGCTTTTAAAACAATTTCCATCGAACTAAACATCAGCGTTGAAATCAAAACGCAAATTAATGATTTTTTCAACTTTCTTTCTCCTATATTTTTTGAACTAAAACCATCAAAATCGGAATAACAATTAAACTCAATAAAGTTGTTTCAGCCACCATAATTGACGCATACTCAGAGTCTGCATGATAAAGCCGTGAAACAACCGGCGCATTTGTCATAATCGGCATCGCAGATTGCATAATAAAAACCTGTTTCATCAATGTCGGCATGCCGGTTGGAATGACCAGCAACGACATAATGGCGGGTGCCAATAAGAAGCGGCCAAACAAAATCAGAAAGTTGCTGCGATCAAAATGCACATTGCTTAAATCAACACTATTGATTGAAATACCAATAAAAATCATTGATAACGGAATCGTTAATCCCCCGATGTAGTCTAAATCCTGCATGATAAACTGTGGCAGTTTAATATGCCACAAAACAAGCAAAACACCCACCATGAAGCCCAATAAAGGCGGTGAGAAGACCTTTTTTAAAGTTTGTTTCCAGTTAATGGTTGCATTTGAAATGCCGTCTTTTTGAATAAGATAAACACCCAACGTCCAAAAGAAGGTCGTGTTAACCATGTAATAAACCAAAACAAACGGCAAGCTTGGACTATGAAATAATGCCATGTTAACTGGAAGTCCAACAAAAACTGTGTTAGAGTTGGAAAACATTGACTGAAAAAGACCCGAATGAACCTTAGGAATCCGACATAGTTTTACAATCAAAATGGAGACTATGTATAATAGAAACATTGAAATAAATGGAAAGAAAACGTCTGGAAGCGTTGACAGTAACTTTTCAGCCGTAAACTTCTCCATGATGGTTGCAACCATATAAGCCGGCAATGCAATTTGGGTAACCAGTCTAGCAATCATGCTGGTCATTTTACTGTCAAACCAGTCATTTCTAGCCAGTAGAAATCCCAAAGCGATCATAATTAAAATGATCAACACCCCGGAAATTGCACGCACAAAAACAATCATATCAATTCCTCACCTCAATTTTTAAAATGATCACGACGTATTATTATAGCACAATTAGAATCCACATTCTGCTGTAATTTTATAACGCTATGATCCTTAATGAGTTAACTTACTAAATTACCACGATGGTCAATGTTTTGCGTTATGATTAAAAGGAGGTTTATAACGTCATTGTCGAAGCAGCTCATCTTAAACCAACGGGGTTGAGAAATGTTAAATTATGTTTAAATAAAAGCGGATTTGTGCAATCATCCTGTAAAGTGCAATATACTTTTGTAAGAATTTTTTGTAAATGAGGAGTTATTATGCCATCAGACAAGAAGCGGGATTTTGAACCCGTATATTCACGTAGGGCTGACAAAAAGCCACACTATAAGAAAAAGAATCAACGAAGGCGTCGAATTATAGGCTGGAGCATTTTTGCTATTCTGCTAATCATTATCGGCAGCGGTCTTTTATGGGGATATGGTGCTTATAAGAGCGCCAAAAAGACATTTAAGCAAACTTATGATTCGACTCATATTCAAAAAGAGCGAAATGTGTCATCAGTGATTAAACAAGGAAAACCCCTTTCAATTTTACTGTTGGGAACTGATACCGGGGCTCTTGGACGTCACGATACCGGTCGAACCGACACGATGATCGTTGCCACGGTTAACGCCAAAAAGAAGACCATTCATTTGACTAGTATTGCCCGGGATACAAAGGTCGTAGTTCCCGGTGATACCCAACCATACGAAAAAATCAATGCCGCCTACACCATTGGCGGTGCTGGTACGGCGGTTAAAACCGTTCAAAATCTTTTGGATATTCCAATTGATTTTTACGCGATCGTCAACATGGGTGGCTTGGAAAAAATGGTTAATGCTGTTGGTGGCGTTGACTTAAAATCACCCCTCACTTTCAACTACGGCCATGCGAGCGTTGTAAAAGGGCGCAAGACCCATCTAAATGGCCGCCAAGCACTGGATTACTCACGGATGCGTGATGATGATCCAAGAGGTGACTATGGCCGTCAAGCACGTCAGCGACAAGTTATTAAACACTTGGTCATGAAAGGATTGGCAATTTCTTCTCTTACCAGATACAAAGCGATTCTTTCATCGCTTAATGGTAATTTGAAAACTGACATGACGTTTGACGATATGATTGCTATTAGAGCCAAATACGGGGATGCTACTCATCATATCAAATCCCAAACATTACAAGGACAAAATGCAATGGTCGATGGATTATCCTATCAAGTGGTCCCAGATAATGAACTATTGAGAGTCTCAAACGATATTCGAAAAACGTTAGGGCTTTCAGCCTCAACAAAGCTTAAGTCACAACAATCACAAACGGATTCTACAACGGGTTACTCAACCGGCGGCTATTCAAGTACGACCGGCCAGTCACAGACAACAAACGGTTATTAATCAAAAAGGCGATTTGAAGAACGGCACAAGCCCTCTTCAAATCGTCTTTTATGTTTATTTGAGCTTAACTCAAAACGCCACCAGCACATCCAATGATGCCAACTATAAATAACAGTAAAAGTACCCAAATCGGCGATATCCGCAACCGGATGAGCCATAAGCAGGCAATCGTTAATAATAAGGCTGCAATTGCCGAAAATACCGGATTAAGCCATGTCAGATTCTTAAGTATCGGAATTCGATTTAAATCAAAATCAACCGTGACCCATTTGGCAATTAAAACACCAGTCATAAACATCCCAAAAACAGCCGAAGCCTTTGTCACTACTTTTAAGATGCCGGAACCAAACAAATTAATAATTTCTGTCCCACGTTGATAGCCGACCCTCTGTGCCTCATAACGAAAAACCAATCGTAACCCATTCCACGCAAAAAAGAACAACAGGGGACCCCATATACCAAAGCCACTTAGTACCAAGCCAGCCGCCAATGCGGATAAAACTGGCCGGAGTGTCCCGTTCCAAACAGGATCACCAATTCCACCAAGCGGTCCCATCATAGCCGTTTTAACAGAGGTTATATCGTCACCACTGATTGACTGGCCACGCGCTTTCTTTTCTTCCAAGTTTAAGACGACTCCCGTCACCAATGATTGCATAATCGGCGATGTATTAAAAAACTGCAGGTGACGTTTCATTGCTGCTATCCGCTCCTGCTTATCAGGATAAAGTCGTTTAATTGCCGGCGATAAGATAAAAGCAAAGCCCAAGTTTTGCATTCGTTCGTAATTCCAGGAAGCCTGTTCAAATCCAGACCGCCAAAAAATACTGACAAAATCTTGGGGTTGCAAACTTGGTCGATTAGTTAACTGCTGGTCTTTTTTCTGATTAAAACTTGCTCCCATTACTCGTTACCAATCCCCTATAGATCATCTAATTCCTTATCAAAATCATCTTGTTCATTAATATCATGGCTATCTTTGGAAGAATCAGGATGGCGACCAGAAAACCAAATATAAACGATGGTTAATCCAATCCCGATTAACGTCAAAATGAAAATATTCAAACCGGAAAGGGTAGCTAAAATAAAGCCCCCCAGTAGCCAAAACCAAAGCTGCTTATCAATTGTCATATTCATAATAATTGCAAACCCAACTGCGGCTAGCATCCCAATCGAAACATCGATTCCATTGGAAACTATCTCTGGAACCCGGTTGGATAAATAATGTAGAAAGCTCGGCTTAATCAACATTACCAACAACGTTGGCACGACGACGCGAAGCCCCTGAAAACCCAAGCTTATCAAGTGAAGCCGATCCATGCGTGATAAATTGCCATCATTGGCTGCCAAATCGGCTCGATGAATCAGTTTGGAAATTTTCTTTCTCAACCAAACATTTAGAAATTGGCCAATGACTGCAAATGGCATTGCAAACGCAATCCCGTGTTTCATGCCGATTGCCGCGGGGCCACAAACTAGCAGTGCGGCAATTACTGCTGGCAGGCCAACGTCGGGTGCAACAGCTGCTCCGACATTCATCCAACCTATCGTAATCATTTGCAGAACAGCTCCCAACAAGATCCCTGCATTAACGTTCCCAGTAACAACACCAATTAGGGTACAGGCAATAAGGGGTTGAAAAAGCTGCCATTCATCTAAGATGCCATCCATTCCCACAACAAAAGCTACTATTAAAATCAGAATGCCAGAAACTACTTCCATGACGTTACCTTCTAATTTAGCTTAAAATTCTTTTTCTTAATCAAATTCAATAAATCGATTTTTTTGTCAGCAGGAATTTTTTGAGCCGTAACTTCAAGGTGAAAATCATTTACCAAGGTTGAAATTTCTTTAGCGATTTTATCATTCATCGCAACTGCATCAGTGATCATCGTCATGCCATCTTCATAAGCAATGCTGCCGATATTAATCCCTATATTGTTAAAATCAATTCCACCTTCAGCCAGCCGCAACATATCTCTGACATTTTCAGTGAGTAACAGCGTTTTAAAGGAATCAAATCGAGAATCAAAATAAGCTCGGATCATTTTATTGACAGAAACAACATTTGCTCGAACACCCGGCGGTGCCACTTGAGTGATTAACGTTTTTCTTAAATTATCTTTGGCAACCGTATCCGACACCACCATAATGCGATTGGGCTTAACATAGCGGGTCCAAAAAGTAGCTACTTGGCCATGCAACAGCCGACTGTCAACTCGGGCCAATCGAATTTCCATTGTCATTCTAAGTCATCCCCCTCTTCACTTTGATCAGATACCTGAAATTGTTTAATTGTATCAGGTGCCACTTGAGTTAAATGTTTTACGACCGCCGCCAACGGTTGATCTTTTATCATGTATGCTTCCAAAATCAGTGGCAGATTCACGCCAGCCATTAAAGCTAAATGATTACCTTCGGTTGCGACAAATTTAGCAGCCGCATTAAATGGCGATCCACCCCAAAGATCCACTAGAATCAAAATCTCATTTTCAGAAAAAGTTGCTAAAACCTTTTTAAATTTGTTTTCCAAGGTCTTAATGCCATCCTGTGGTGCCAAAGTGACTGTTGCAACGTTCGTTTGCTTACCGGCAATCATTTCAGACGTTTCAACCAGTGCTTTGGCAAACTGACCGTGGCCTGCAACAATTATTGACGTCATGTCTTCATGATCCCCTTTCCAGAGAGCCCGTTTCAATTAAGCGTCAGCTTATCATTAACTATTGCAAATATACCATAATTAGTGTGAGCGTGAACTTTCAGGGTCCCCAATTGCCAAAATATCGGTTGGCTTCGCAAAATAATAATCACTATTGGCAAATTCAGACGTTTTCTGAACCCGCCAGCCTGCCAGACCAAACGCAACATGGGCCGCATGGGCTGCTTGCAAATCATAAATTGTATCACCAATATAGATAGTTGTTGCCGGATCCGCAGCTAACTTTTCAATCCCTTTTAGAATCAAATCGGGCGCTGGCTTACCGTGAACAATTTCATTTGAAAAGACAAACGCATCAAAATAACGATCAAGTCCAAATCTAACAACGTCCCGTTGAAATTCAGCCTTAATTTTTGACGTCGCAATCGCCAGATGTTGATGTGAATTGGCATGAAGCTTTGTCAAAGTTTCACGAATGCCAGGGTAAACTTTCGCTTCATTTTGATAATCCTTAATTTGACTGAACCACTGTTTTTGAACTGCCGAAACATCTTTAACTCCTAGCATTCTTAGTGCATCAGTCGCTGTAATCCCAAACACCTTTTTTAACTCATCATAAGCAATTGGTTTCCCATTTGCCCGCAGCGTTTTTTGAAGGGGCAACAGATACATCTTTTCTGTATCAATTAATGTGCCATCAACATCAAAAATATAATTATTCACTTGAACGTCAGCTCTCCTCTTAATCCAATTCTCATTTCTTTCTCTTCCAACATAACGCGTTTCCGGTGATTCAGCAATCAAATTTTACTACTTTGAAAGTTAATCACAAAGTCCTCATTAAAAAAGTCCGAACCACTACTCAAGGTAATGATTCGAACTTTAAGTATGCGGCCAAGAAGATTCGAACTTCCACCGGGATAATTCCCGACAAGATCCTTAATCTTGCGCGTCTGCCAATTCCGCCATGGCCGCATCAACGAATAAAATTATAACAAAAATTTGGAAAGTTGACAATCTCTTTTTTAAAAATCGTGAGCATTTCCAAAATTTTATTCGTTTTTGAGCAATGCCGGCTTATTCGCCTCGAACCGTTGCCCCTTGTTCGTCGATTTCAAGCAATCGAAGACTCCCATTTAAGTTCTTTTCTTGAAGATCAATCCTTAATTGTGTCAAAGTTGCCCGGTCGCCAAGCGTTGCCACCGTTGGACCCGCTCCGGATAAATAAGTCCCATGAACGCCAAGATTGTGAGCCGCCTGTTTAATGATCGCCATTTCCGGAACCAGATCCTTACGATACGGTTCATGAAATTGGTCATTTTCAATCAATGAAGCAGCCTCGTCAAATTTGCCTTGGCTAACCAGGGCAATAAAAACATTCTCTTTGCTACTAGCTGTCACAGCCGTTTGGTAATCGATTGTCTTTGGTAATTTTTTTCGACTCTGAGCTTCACTTAATCCGTCTGGTCTGATATAGACCAACATCGCGATTTCCGGTAGCGTCAATTTGGCTGCGACAACCTTTTGACCATCAAAAGTTGCCACCGCCATCCCCCCTAACATTGCCGCTGCAATATTCTCAGGATGGCCTTCAAATTTAGCACCCAGGCTGAGTTGTTCTTTAAGTGATAGCTTGCGATCTCCCAACGCATTTGCAATCTTAATGCCAGCGACAACCGCTGTCGTACTTGATCCCAAGCCATGAGCAATTGGAACATCCGAAATCACTGTTAATTGGTGGGGATGAATCTCCGGATCGACCTTTAAAATGGTCTGGACGATGAGATTATGCTCATCAGTTGGAATATCGCTTCCCAAAGCATGATTTACCTTCCAATGATCGGTTTGTTCTTCCACAATCACCGTATAATACATATGCAAGGCGATTCCAACCGAATCCATCCCAGACCCGACATTGGCAGATGTTGCCGGTACACGAACAATAATTTTTGCCATAACGTCTTTTCCTCCTTAATGATCACCAATCCAGATTAATGACTAACGGGTGTTTGAGTCATTAGCCGTAACTTCCCTCGACAGCGCCCACAAACGTATCTGGTTAAGTTGATTTTTCGTTTTCGATAATAAACCAGTCCACAGTGTTCACAGCGATACTGATAGTAAGCTGACTTCGGATGATTCCCCGGTAGTCTGGGCGCGTATCGTGAACCTCCAACCGCTTTTAGTAACTGCTTAAATTCTTTCGTATTGTGTTTGCCGGAATAACCAGCTAAATGCAAATGATAATGACACAACTCATGCTTGATAATGCCAATTAAAACGGTGTGAGGGGCATCGTCAACCATTTTAGGGTTAATGTCAATGTCGTGTGAGTCAAGATGGTAACGACCACCAGTTGTCCGTAAACGGCCATTAAAGTAAGCGCTGTGTAAAAACGGTTTAGCAAAAAATTGTCGTGAAGTTTTTTCAACTAAACTTTGTAATTCTTGATTTGTCACAATGGTACTCCTTAATAAAGTGATCAAAAGTTTACGTCATGATTATTTTGATTCGACCATTGATAATTGGATTCGGTGTCGATCAGCGTCGACTGAATCAATCCAAACCGTCACAATATCACCAACCGAAACCAATTTGCTTGGATCCCTCACAAATGTCTTACTCATTTTGGAAATGTGAACCAAGCCATCCTGTTTAACCCCGATGTCAACAAACGCGCCAAAGTCAACGACGTTTCGCACAGTTCCCTGAAGCTTCATGCCAGGTTGAAGATCTGCCATGGTTAAAACGTCCTTTTTTAACAGAGGCGCTGGCATCTCATCACGCAAATTCCGGCCGGGTGCTTCAACGCCCTTAATGATATCAGCCAGGGTTGCTTCGCCTACTCCCAAGGATTGAGCAGTTGTTTGAATTGTCAAAGACGCTAACTTTTTAGCCACGATCGGTTTGCCGAGGTCCGCTGTTGATAATCCGGATTGCGTTAGTAATTGAGTTGCTGCCGAATAACTTTCAGGATGAATATCTGTATTATCCAGTGGATTGTCGCCATCGATGATTCGTAAAAAACCAACTGATTGTTCAAACGCTTTTGGCCCCAGACGAGGAACTTTTTTAAGCGCCATTCGATTTGAAAATTGACCAGTTTCATTTCGAAATTTGACGATATTATTGGCAGTTGTTTTGGTCAACCCAGAGATATGAACCAGTAATTCGGGACTTGCCGTATTCAAATTAACACCAGCTTGGTTAACCGCCGTTTCAACGACCTGATCCAATTTTTCAGCCAGTTGTTTTTGCGGCACATCATGCTGATACTGACCAACACCAATTGCCTGTGGATCAATTTTAACCAGCTCAGCTAACGGGTCTTGAATTCGACGGGCAATACTAACAGCAGACCGTTGCTCAACACTAAAATCAGGGAATTCTTCGCGAGCCACTTTACTGGCCGAATAAACTGATGCACCAGCTTCATTCACAATGACATAGTAAATGGGAAAATCAATTTTTTTAATTGCGTTGGCCACAAATTGCTCGGACTCGCGACTTGCGGTTCCATTACCAATCGCAATCATTTCAACGTGATTCTTTTTAATAAAATCAAGAAATAGTCCTTCGGCTGCCTTTCGTTTAGCTTCGCTCGCCGGTTTATGAGGATAAATCACCGTTTTATCCAGATATTTTCCATTAGCATCAACTACCGCCAATTTACAACCAGTTCGGTACGCTGGATCAAATCCCATCACAATTTTACCTTTGAGAGGTGCCTGCATTAACAAGTTATACAAATTTTTCCCAAAAATCTCAATCGCGTGTTCAGCCGCTGATTCGCTTAATTCTTTTCTGATTTCTCGTTCAATTGCCGGCCCGATAAATCGTTGATAGCCATCCAGAGTGGCTTCTTTAACAATTTTAGCTGCTAATCCGGAGTGTTTTCCCACCATATTTGATGTTAGATACCAATTAATCGGCACTTCGTCAACTGAAATTTTAACTGATAAAATGCCAGCTTTTTCACCCCGGTTAATGGCCAGTGTTCGATAAGACGGCACCGCTTTAACTTGTTGGGAAAAGTCATAATATTGCTGATAAGTGCCGGCTTCATCCTTTTCTTTAGCGCCACGCTTCACTTTTGTGATTAAAACACCATATCGCTTAGTGTGCCGCCTGATCCAGTTTCTAAAATCCGCACTGTCGCCAACTTCTTCGGCAATAATTTCATGGATTCCAGCAATCACCGACTCTTGATCCGGTAAATCCTTAGCCGGGTCAATCGCTTGATTAATTTGAGCCGCCAGTTGATCGGAAAAACTGGTGGCTGCCTTAGCAAGGGGGAGCAAGCCCTTTTCCTTAGCAATGGTTGCTTTAGTTCTTCTTTTTTGTTTATACGGAAGATACAGGTCTTCTACCTGCTGTAACACCGTTGCGGCTTTTATTTGAGCTGCCAGCTTAGGTGTTAACGCATCCTGCTCAGCAATCAGTTTGAGTACTTCTGCCTTACGTTTGTCTAGTGTCTGGATTCGATGAACAGCTGCTTGAATATCTCTAATTTCAACCTCATCCAGGTTTGACGTTCGCTCTTTTCGATAACGGGCAATAAAAGGAACCGTATCACCCTCATCGAGCATCTTTAATGTTTCGGCAATTTGTTTTACACGAATTTTTGGTAAATCATGCTGTATCTTTTCAGCAAGCGTTGTTTCCATGAAATAGTCCACCTCATTATCAATCTAGCATTTATTATAGCATGTCAAACAGCTGGTTAAATATTGCAATTTCGGAAAATTAATCAACTTCAAATTTTGCTAATTAATCACTCAGCTCAGACAGCCGGTCCTGTTTAACCATAGAAAAACCGCCCTTAACTAAAATTTTGGGCGGTTTCTCATGATTAAATTTTCATAACATCCCCATAATTCGGGTGGTGACATCCGAAACCTTGGCAATGTGAGTTTCCTGATCTTTTTCAGATTGGTTAAACTGCTCAGTATTAATCTGGCCAGCCTTCGGATCCAAACTGTCAGTCATAGCCTGGCAAGCATCCGTGTAATCCTGATAAGCTCTCACCAGCATCTTATGCTTTCCAAGAAGTTTAACCGGTACCGGTGCTTGTTCAAGTTTATTCACATTATCCAGGTACTTATCAGTTCCAGCTTGAAAGTGCGTTTTAATCTGGGTTAATTGGTCCGAATCAAGTTCCGAAACTGTCTGATTATCAATCGCTTTTCGAAGCGTCTCATAGTCAGCGTTTAAATCCTCACCATTTTTCTGTGTCGCTTCAATAATATCCGAAACAATTTTAGCATACCTACTTAAATCTTGTGGTTTCAAAAAGACTACCTCCGCATTTATTAGGGTCCGTCTGAAAACTCTATTTCAGGCGAATCAGAATCGCCGCCAGGTAAACGCGTTCTAAATAAACGTGAGCTAACTTATCATAACGGGTCGCAATCCGCCAAAAGTTTTTCAGTTGATTGAAAAAGTTCTCAATCAAGTGACGTTCACGGTAAACGTAGTAGTCCACCGGCCATTTCTCCTTGGCGTTACTCTTGGGTGGAATGGTATAAGTACCTTCCTCAGCTTCTAAGTATTGCCGAAAAGCCTCACTGCCATACGCTTTATCCGCAATCACATTGACGCCGGCAATTTTTAACTGACTGACTAAGGGCTGGGCAACTTGACTGTCGTGAACTTGACCACCCGTGAGAATAATTTTGAGTGGGTTCCCCAGGCCATCAACGACGACATGAATTTTGGTCGTAAGGCCCCCGGCACTGCGGCCGATCGCTTGATTTTCTACTGTACAGATGGATTTTTTTGAGCCCCGGTGCCCTTTTGATGGACGCGAATGGTTGTGGAGTCCAGACTGACATTTTCCATGTCGGGATCATCGCTCTCACAAATAATTTCAAAAATCTGTTCGAAGAGGCCACTATCCGTCCACTTTCGGAACCGACTATAAACGGTTTTCCAAGAACCAAACTCGGCGGGCAAATCTCGCCAGGGTGAGCCAACCTTGAGTTGCCAAAGCACGGCGTTTAAAGCCGCCCGATTACTCAACTTGGGTGGTCGACCAGTGGTATAGGCGGGAAAGAGCTTTTCGATTCGTTGCCACTTTTCATCAGAGATGGCGTGTCGATTAGTATTTAACTGAGGCTTAGTCATGCGGTGATTCCTCATTTCTTGTTTTTTAACCAGATTATACCGGAACTTTGGCTAAAAAGCTTGTTTTAAGACAGACCCTATTGTTCATGTAAAAAGTGTCGCTGACCATATTTTACTACTTCTGTAATCACAACGATCATTAATCCACCAATTAAGATAACCAACCATTGGGACAGAGCCAATTTGGTTACATGAAACATTGCGTTAAAGCCCGGCACCATAATCGTTAACACTAGTAAGAGTGCTGAAGCTATCAATGCCCAATTAAAGAACTTATTTTTGAACAACCCCACTTTAAAAATGGATTGATGAATTGTTTTCGAATTGAAAGCATGGAATAACTGAATGAGCCCTAAAGTTGCGTAAGCCATAGTCAATGCATCTGCATGAACCAAAGCTGTCGATGAGTGGACCGGATTCATAATCGCAAAAGCATAAACCGCTAACGTAATGGCGCCTTCAAAAAATCCTTGGTAAAGAATGTTGGTCATGACACCCCCCGACAAAAAGTTTGAGGTGCGTCCTCGCGGCTTTCGCTTCATAATGCCCGGTTCAGCCGGCTCAACGCCTAATGCAATGGCTGGAAAAGTGTCAGTCACCAAATTGATCCAGAGAATCTGTACCGGTGCCAAAATTTCCCAGCCCAACATTGTCATGACAAACAGTGTCAGGACTTCGCCTAAGTTTGCTGACAACAAGTACTGCAAAGATTTTTGAATGTTGGCAAACACTTTTCGACCAGCCTTAACTGCCGTCACAATGGTGGCAAAATTATCATCGGCTAAAACCATGTCGCTGGCTTCTTTTGAAACCTCGGTACCGGTAATCCCCATCCCAACACCAATATCGGCTGCTTTAAGAGCTGGCGCATCATTAACCCCATCACCAGTCATCGCAACTACTTTTCCTTTTTTCTGCCAAGCATTAACAATTCGAACTTTATGCTCAGGGGCCACTCTGGCATAGACCGAAATCTTACCAACCCGATCTTCGAATTGACTATCGGACAATTCGTCAAGTTGGGCCCCACTAATGACCGTATCCTGCACCTGCTCGTCTCGATCCAGGATACCAAGCCGTTTTGCAATTGCCTGAGCCGTATCCTGATGGTCCCCGGTAATCATGATTGATTTAATCCCGGCCGTTTTGGCTTCAGCAACAGCTTGAGCCACTTCCGGTCGTTCAGGATCAATCATCCCGATCAGACCAGTAAAAATCATGTCGTGTTCCTGAGCCTCACTTGTGAGCTCGGTTGGTACTTGATCAACCGGTCGATAAGCAAACGCCAAGACCCGCAAGGCTTGAGTGGCTAGTTGGTGGTTGACTTCACCGATCTTTTGCTTGTCGGCAGCCGTCATTTCCCGGACCTGACCATTATCCAAGATCCGATTAGTCCGAGCCAATAACTGGTCAGGCGCGCCTTTCATCGTCATCACGATTTGATGATCCGGCATTTGATTATAGGTTGACATTAACTTTCGTTCGGAATCAAACGGAATTTCAGCTAACCGTTGATGTTGGTCAATAAACGTCTTCACGGGTAATTTCTGATTTAAATAAAATGAAACCAGGGCCGTTTCAGTTGGATCACCGCCCAAGCCTTCTTTTAGAAACTTGGTATCATTGTTAAGAATCATCAATTGTGGCAGCTTATCCGCCAGCGATAAATCAACCTGATTGGCATCAGCTAACTGGCCGTTTAAATAAACTTTTTCCACCGTCATTTTGTTTTGAGTAAGCGTACCGGTTTTATCAGAAGCAATAATGTCCGTGCTTCCCAATGTTTCCACAGCTTGGAGCTTTCGAATCAGCGCGCGATGCCGGGCCATCTGTTGCGTCCCAATTGCCAAGGTTACCGTCACAATGGCGGGCAAGCCTTCCGGAATGGCTGCAACAGCGAGTGAAATGGCTGTCAGTAGCATATTCAACAAGCTTTCCTGTCCTCGCCACATCCCAACGGCAAAAACAATGACAGCAATCACCAAAATCAAAACGGTTAACACTTTACCAAGTTTGTTCAGGTTTTCCTGAAGCGGGGTAGTTGCTTCCTCGGTCGTATTTAGCATGTGGGCAATCTTACCAACTTCCGTTTTCATCCCGGTACCAATGACGACCCCGGTTCCCCGACCCGAGGTAACGTGACTATTCATAAAGCCGAGATTTTTTCGATCACCCAATGGTAACTCACTGTCTAAAATTGGGTCGACCTGCTTATTAACTGGAACCGATTCACCCGTTAACGCAGCTTCCTCGATCTTCAAAGTGTTGGCCTCAATTAATCGAATATCAGCCGGAACCACGTCGCCAGCTTCCAGCAACACAATATCACCCGGCACAATTTCTTCACTTTTAATTGTGGCTTCTCGACCATTTCGTAAAACGGTTGCCATCGGCGCCGACATTTCTTTAAGTGAATCAATCGCATTTTCGGCCTTGGCTTCCTGAAAAACGCCAAAAACGGCGTTCAAAATAACAACCGCAATAATAATAGCTGCATCCACATGCTCACCGGCAACTCCTGCAATAATCGCCGCAACAATTAAAATAATAATCATTAGATCTTTAAATTGTGCAATAAATTTTTCAATTAGGGTTGTCCGCCGTTTAGCCTGCAGACGATTATCACCAAACTGTTTTTGCCTCTGAGCGACTTGCTGATCAGTCAGCCCCTTTGGATCGGCCTTCATTTGCTGCATCACATCATCAACTGATTGCTGATAAAATAACTTTCCTTGCTGTTTCATTAATTTCCTCCTCTTTTTAAAGAAAAAGAGACCTATAAACTCTTGTGAAAAAGAATTCATAAGTCTCACCATTTAAGAATTACCCCGGAAATCCTTGATTTCACGTTGACGGGATATTCACAATCACGATTGCTGGTTACTCCCTTTATTTAAGAATATTATACCTAATGATTCATGTTCTGTCATCTATGACAACTTATTTCCAAAAAGTATCATAAACATTAATTGGTGTGTGCCGCTTATGTTCGGTTTTGCGATACCAGTTTTCAATGGTTTCAGCCGCCTTTTGAGAAACCGACCGTCCCTCTAAATAATCGTCAATATCCTGGTATGTCACCCCTAAGGCAACCTCGTCCGGTAAAGCCGGTCGGTTATCCTCCAAGTCAGCCGTTGGCGTCTTTTCATAAAGATGCTTAGGCGCTTTTAAGACCTCCAGTAACTGCTTGCCCTGACGTTTGTCCAATCGCCAAAGCGGTGTAATATCAGCAGCGCCATCACCAAACTTTGTGTAAAAGCCCGTTACTGCCTCAGCCGCGTGATCAGTTCCAACAACTACGCCATTAGTACTACCGGCAATTGCATACTGAGCAATCATTCTTTGACGTGCTTTAATATTTCCCTTATTAAAATCGCTGACTTTGATACCGTTAGCTTCCACCGAAGCAACGGCTGCATCGACTGCTGATTGAATGTCGACTCGAAAGGTTTGATCTGCCTGAATATAATGAATTGCTTCCAAGGCATCCGATTCATCAGCCTGGACCCCGTATGGCAACCTGACAGCAATAAACTGATAACTGGAATCACCGGTTTCTTCACGTAATTCGGTAATTGCCATTTGGGACAACTTACCAGCCAATGTTGAATCCTGTCCTCCAGAAATCCCCAAAACCAGTGATTTAAAAAAATCATACTTCTTCAGATACGACTTTAAAAAATCAACACTTCTGCGGATCTCGGCCGTTGGATCAATTTTCGGCTGCACTTTTAAGGCTTCAATAATCTCTTTTTGTTTTTCTCGCATAGCCATCCATCCCTTGATTTAAAAATTAATTTGCTGCACGTATTGACGAACTTTTTCAATAATGTCACGTTTATTGTCCCAGCACTTCTGCGAAAGGTCAACCGGATATTTTTGGGGGTTAAGTTCACGTTTGTATTCTGGCCATAGTGAGGCAATTTGCTTTTTGGCATAGTGCGCAATTTCCTTTAAATCGGGACTTTGATAAATTAGTTGACCATTTTCAAAGATGGGTTGTAGTAGTGGCTTGGCATTAAAGTTTTCAACTGTTTTATTAATATACGTATAATTTGGGTGAAACATATAAATTGATTTTTCATGTCGCGGGTCTTCTTCCGCCAACGTGATGTAATCACCTTCTGATTTACCATCCCGCGCATCGGTGATTCGCCAAACCTGCTTCTTACCCGGAGTCGAAACTTTCTCTGCATTGCCGGAAATCTTAATTGTATCTGTCATCTGACCGTCAGCATGTTCAACTGATACCATTTTGTAAACGGCCCCTAAAGCAGGCTGATCAAACGCCGTAATGACTTTGGTACCGATTCCCCAAACATCAATTTTGGCATGTTGCATTTTCAAACTGGCAATGGTCGTTTCATCCATATCGTTAGAAGCATATATCTTTGTTTTTTCATATCCGGCATTGTCAAGCAGTTCACGAACTCGCTTGGAAAGATAGGCCATATCACCGGAATCCAATCGAACACCTGCAAAGTTAATTTGATCGCCCATTTCATCCGCCACTTTAATGGCACTCGGAACACCACTTTTAAGTGTGTCGTAAGTATCAACTAAAAAGACACAATTATGGTGAGTTTGAGCGTATGCTTTAAAGGCATCGTAATCGTTTCCAAATGATTCTACCAGAGAATGCGCGTGGGTGCCGCTGATCGGGATTCCAAATGTTTTACCAGCCAAAACATTAGAGGTCGCATCAAATCCACCAATGATAGTGGCTCGAGTCCCCCACAGTGCTGCTGAAACTTCTTGCGCTCTTCTGGTGCCAAATTCCATTAGGGGGTCGTCCCCAACAACTGTCCGAATACGGGATGCTTTAGTTGCAATCAAAGTCTGGTAATTGACAATATTTAGAATCGCTGTCTCAACCAGCTGGCATTCACAAAGGGTCCCTTCTACCTGAAGAATTGGTTCATTGTTAAAAACCAAGTCACCTTCTAAAGCAGATCGAAGGGTGCCCTTAAACTTAAAATGGCGTAGGTATTCCAAGAACTCTGGTGAATAATTGGTCACTTCCCGCAAGTAGTCACTATCATCATCCGTAAAATTTAGAGTTTGGATATATTCGATAATATGCTGAAGGCCGGCAAAAACAGCGTATCCGTTTCCAAAAGGCAATTTACGGAAAAAAACTTCAAATACCGCGTGCCGATTCTGCATATGCTTTTCGAAATACGTGGCCATCATATTAATTTCATAGAAATCAGTATGGAGGGTTAAGTTGTCAAATTTTGGCATTTTATTAAATTATCCTCCCAGATAAGTTATATAATTAATTTAATTTTATCATTATTCTGAAGATTGAAAAGAATTATGCCAATCTTAAAATGATTGGGCGAGTGCTAAAAATTGGGTTGCATCCTCACCTGAAGTATCCCAAAATGTCTAGGGAGAGCTTTTTTGATTACCAGCCTTACAAAAATAAACTATTAGAAACAGGGAGATTTTATGGATAAGCCATCACCAGCCAAAACCGTCTCGATTTTAGGCATTCCTTTTGAAAACACTAGTCGAGACGCATTTGAATCATTACTCAAAAATCGCATTGAACACCATGAAAACACATTTGTCGTGACTGCCAATCCTGAAATTGTCATGTATGCACGTCAAAACCGGCCTTACATGAAATTGATTAAGCAGGCAGATTTTATCGTCGCCGACGGGATTGGGATTATCATGGGCGCTAAGCTTTTAAAACGGCCACTTCAAGAGCGGATTACCGGCTATGATTTATTTGTCAGCCTTTTAGAATGGGGCAGTCAAACGCATAAATCGGCTTACTTTGTTGGCGCTAAAACTGAGGTCATCAATCAATTGAAAACTGTTGTCGCTCAAAAATACCCCGGCCTAAAAATTGCCGGTACCCACAACGGTTACTTTGGCGATGACCGTAATATCGTTCACGACATTGCCAGAACCCATCCCGACATGGTTTTTGTTGCCACAGGTTATCCAAAACAGGAAACTTTCATCGATAAAAACCGCCAGGCAACCAACGGCCTTTGGATGGGCATCGGTGGCTCGTTTGACGTCTTAACCGGAAATGTCAAGCGGGCACCAGAAAGCTGGCAAAATAAACATTTAGAATGGCTGTATCGCGTGATTAAAGAACCCAGTCGACTCTCGCGGCTATCAGTCCTGCCAAAATACTTATTAGCAATTTTGAAAGACCGTTTCTCAACCCATTAATTGTTTAACCACAAAGCCGGACAAATCCACATCAAAAGTGGCTTGTCCGGCTTTTTATCATTTTTAAAGTTAGTGATCATTAACCCTTTTCCAGGTAGAATTCAAACCGATCCCCAACGTATTGCGTTCGAACATATTCAAATGGCCGACCGTCTTGTAAGTACGTAATTTGTCGCAACCTTAAAATTGCATCACCACGCTTAATGTCCAGGTATTCAGCAATTCGTTCAGAGGCCAACATCGCCGAAACAGTTTGCTGGGCTTTACCAAGGCTTAGATTCTTTTTTTGCTCCAACGCTCTATAAAGGGAGCTGGTAACTTCTGATTTTTCCAACCCGGCAACAATGTTTTCCGGTACGGTTGCCACTTCAAAACAAATTGGCACATTATCACCATAACGAATTCGTTCCATTCTTAAAACCGACTGATCCTGTGTAATTTTTAATTTTTCCATTTCGCTAAGTGATGGTTCCATTGTGTGATAGGAAATTGTTTTACTTGAAGGCTTTTTACCTTGTGCCAGCATTAAATCAGTGAATCCGGTCACACCAGACATTTTTTCCTGAACTTTTTGATTAGCAACAAAGGTGCCCGAACCAACTCGCCGTTCCAAGATTCCTTCGTCAACCAATGTTTGAATTGCCTGACGTAGTGTCATTCGACTAACCCCAAACTCACCGGATAGTTCACGTTCAGAAGGAATTCGATCACCGATTTTCCATTTTTCAGCTTCAATATTTCGTTTAATATCATTATGAATTTGAATATAAATTGGTAAACCCATTGTTACCACCTACTTTGTTTTCTGTAAATTATTTCCCATAACTATACGTTGCCATAAGGGTCAATTGCTTGTCAAATACGTTGATATCCGCATCACTGCCAATCTCAAGGGACCCTTTCCCCCTTAAATTGAATTCCCTTGCCTGATTGGTCGAACTCATTTTGACGGCGTCGGCAATCGAACAGCCTGTAAAGTCAATGATATTTTTAAAGGCTTGGCTAAATTTAAGTACAGAACCTGCTAATTTACCATTCGCCAGCGTGGCTCGTCCCTTAGCAACCGTTACTCCTTGGCCACCAAGTTGATAGCGACCATCCGGCATTCCCTTAGCTTCCATCGCATCAGTAACCAGTTCCAGTCGTGTCGGCCCAATTAGGCGATAAGCAATTTTAACAACGGGGGCAATCACGTGAAAGCCGTCGCAAATCAGTTCAACAGGAATCTCTGAAAGAGCCGCAAAGCCAACAACTCCCGGCTCACGCTGGTGCAGTCCCCTTTGCGCATTAAACAAATGAGTCACATGATCAATCCGACAATTTTGTAATGTTTGATAAGTCGCGTTACTATGCCCAACCGACAGCCGAATACCATGCGAGGCACAGTAGGTTTCCAATGCTAAATGAGGATTTTGCTCAGGGGCATAGGTGATCAGTCTGATTAATCCTCCTGAAAGCTGCTGCCACTGAGCTAAACGGGAAACCGACGCTGCTTGAATTTGATCAACTGGTTGAGCCCCGTGAAATTTAGGGGCAATGAATGGTCCTTCCAGGTGAATGCCTTTAATAATTGGTGACGTCATTGATGCCGTTTTAATCGTCTGCATGGCCTGAGAAATTTTATTGGCAGATTGGGTCATGGTCGTTAAAAAAAGCGTTGTAACGCCCTCAGATTTCATTTGAGCGGCCATTTGGCAAATTTGTTGTGCACTACCTGTCATCGAATCAACGCCGTACCCCCCATGGACATGAACATCGATAAATCCTGGCACCACAATTTTACCGACCAGGTTTTCGATCTGGTCATCGGCCATGGGAAGAAAGTCTGTCATTGAACCAACAGATTCAATTCGATTGGAGAAGCGTAAAAAGCCATCTGAAAGTTCGCGCTGGCCGGTATATAAATGACAATGTGTAAATACTCGTGACATAAGTTTTCCCGATTTCAATTTTTAGATTTATTTGGTTTTTCCAGTTGATTTTTCAATCGTTGCATCAATTCCCTTAACTACCGAATTCAAAAATCCGGCTTGAGCCATCGCCAAAATACCGGCAATTGTATCGCCACCTGGTGAACACACTTGATCAATCAACTCAGCGGGGGCTTGTTTGGAGGCTAATAGCGAACTGGCAGAACCCAGGGTTGTTTGAGCAGCAATCCGAGTCGCTGTTTCTTTACTAAAGCCATACTTGACGCCAGCCCGACTCAAACAATCAATGAAAAAGTCAACATAGGCAACTGCACTTCCTGAAATTGCGCTAAAAATGGCAAACTGGGCTTCTGGTAACTCACTGAGCTCGCCGGTCGCTTCAAACATCGCCAAAGCGGTTTTCTTCTTTTCTCCAGTTAAATTCTCGTTTGCGGCAACCGCTGTCATCCCTTGCCCATATTCTGAATTAATATTTGGCAAGCTTCTAAGAATTGGTAAATTATAGTCAGTTAGCTCTTCCAGCCGATTTAACGACATTCCTGAAACGATTGAAATCAGCGTTTTCCCCGGCTTGGTCAATTCACCATTAATTTCATGCAAGACTTGCCCAGTAATTCCAGGTACCACAGCCAGAACAACCAGATCACTGTTTTTAGTCACCGCTGCATTAGTTGGCTGGGCTGTTAAGCCATATTTTGTTGCATATTTTTCATAATGTGCGGCATGGGCACTATGGACCAAAATGTTTTTTGCTGGTACAAATTGGGCTTTAAGCAACCCTTGAATGATTGCCTGAGCCATTGCGCCAACTCCAATAAAGCCTATTTTCATCTTGAATTCTCCTTGCATCCATATCGGACTATTCCAATTTTTCTTTAAGTCGACAATAGCCGAATTTTGGATGAATTGCAACTCCTAATTGGTAAAGTGATTAGAATAATTTGGTTTTTTACGGAGAATTATCTCTTAATCACCGGCCACCTTTGCGTGTCAATCCCAAAAAATCGATGGAGAATCGCCAGACTAATCTGTTTAGCTTGGTCCGTTTCATTAATGCAATCAGCAGCCAACCAATAAGAACACCAACTGTATTAGTCAACACATCGTTAACGTCAACCCACCGTGATAGCCCAACGACCAAATCTAAAACAAATTGCATGGCCTCAATACCAAAACTAATCATCAGACCTGCAAAAAAGGCAATTTTTATCTTACTGGTTGGTCTTAACAGTGCAATGTAAATTCCCATTGGTAACATCAATAAAACGTTTTGATAAAAATCAGCCGTTGTACTCCAAAAAGGAATTAAATTAACCGGCACCGTCCCAATCATAAACGGAACCACCTGTTGCTTACCTAAGAAAGCTTCTGAAGTTGGTGCCAGTGTGAGGTAGCCAACAATCACAAGATACCCAATTGCCGAAAATATAGTGCTTAACTGCCAGTATGAACCATTAGTAAGTTTTCGTGAGCGGATTTTTAGCCAAATCAAAATTCCTGTCATATTCATCACATAAGGCATCCATTTAATCATTAAAACCGCCTTCCTTTCAGCATTAACAACGCGATAAAAACTAATTATCACTAGTTTAAAGAAAGGAGATTAATTGAAGCTTAAATGATTATTTATCAAAACATATCAGTGATTCCTAATCAGGATGCTTAATTAAAAATTTATTTGACTAATCATCTCACAACTCGATCAGCCAAAAAATCGGCATATAAATGCCTCTTAAGCCGATTTGGGATAAATTAAGATCTTTACCAACCTTACGTAGGTTTTGCCCATCACGTAGCAATTAAGAGGCTAAAAACAACCTTTTTCTTTGAATCACCTAGTGTCTTTTTTTAATGGTGGCCGAATGATTTAGCCATTAGACTGTTACCAATAACTGTCAAACCAGCGTACGAAAAAACCGGCATCACAAGCTTTTAACTTATGACGCCGGTTAATAATCAATTATTGGGCTAGCTGGGTTCGAACCAGCGCATCACGGGATCAAAACCCGTTGCCTTACCTCTTGGCTATAGCCCAAGAATAAAATGGAGGGGAGTGGATTCGAACCACCGAACCCGAAGGAGCGGATTTACAGTCCGCCGCGTTTAGCCAGACTTCGCTACCCCTCCGAAATGTTTATCAGTATCAAACCAACGAATATAATAATACAAAATTATCAGGGTTCCGTCAAGCAATTTTTTAAAAAAGTTGAATCACTTTTAATTGTCGCTGCCATTCACTGAAGAAGTCAGGAGTTTGCCATTCATTGTGGTGATGATTATGATAACCGACAGCCCCATTATAATACCAGGTTTTACCAATTTTCTTGGGTGGCATATGATCATGAATATGCCCAAAAATCACTATGGGCACTGAGTATTGATCGATCAGCGCCTGCATTCCGGTACTGCCCAACATTGCATTAGCCATATTCCAAAAACGTTGATCAGTTGTATAACGAATAAATTGCTGACTGGGGACAAAGTGAGTCATTAAGATGACTTTTTTTTGCGCCTGATGGGCCTTCTCCAGTTGATTTGACAGTTCAGCTAAAACGATTTTTTCACGCTCTGGATCATTCATTGGCTGCTTAATCAAGCTGTCTATCCAATAAGCCATTTTCCAGTGAAAGAATTGTGTTTCAGTTTTCCCGGTGCTTTTCGCAAAGGTATAGTCATACCAGCCGTTTAACCCCACAATTCGATAATCAGTATCCGGAATATCACGAAACTGATTATTTAAGTATCCTGGCCAGTGGCCGTTTTCTAATTGCGCGTAAGTCACATGACGGATCATATCGTGATTACCCGCAATGAATAAAACTTTGGTTTGAGGCAATTTTGAAATAAGTTGTTGGACATAATCGATTGTTTTTTGAAAATCGTTAAACAGATCACCAGCAATTAAATAATAGTTAAGATTAAGCGCCCTTAAATACTGAACCTGTTGGTTAACTGTGTCAGCGATTGACACTTTATTTAAATCTAAATGATTATCACTTGAAGCGGCTAGTCGAATCATCTTTTTCTCCCCAAATCAAAAATGCGTTATCCAAATCAGGATAACACATTTTCTAAATTTAAAGCTAATTGACGCCCTCCATCAGCTTCTTGATCGGTTTTACCAGAAAGACCAGAATGACACCAAATACGACAGCAGCTATTGCGACAAGTGTGAAGTAATTAACCTCATTGTCAGGCGTATAGTACTTGACGATTTGCGAGTTAACCGCCTGAGCTGCCGAATCAGCTAAGAACCACATACTCATCATCTGTGATTCAAAAGCCTTAGGTGCTAATTTAGTGGTAACTGACAGGCCAATTGGTGACACCAGCATTTCAGCAACTTCAACAATTGCCCAACTTCCGATTAACCAGAAAGGACTTACCTTAGCTGAAGTACCAAATAATGAAACTGGAATAACCATAAACAAATATGACAGGCCAGAAATTACAAGACCCATTGAGAATTTGCTTGGTGAACTCGGTTGCTTCTTACCCAATTTAATCCATAGCCAAGCAAAGAATGGCGTATAAAGCATAATAAAGAATGGATTAAGTGATTGGTACCAAGCCGGCTTTATTTGAAGAAAACTAAAGAAATTGTTATTCGTCTGATTAGCAGCGAAAAGTGCTAAAACACTTGATCCTTGTTCCTCAATTGCCCAAAAAATCGCTGCTGCAATGAACAACGGAATATAAGCAATGACTCGTGAACGCTCGGTACTTGAAATCTTTTTGCTTGAGATAATAATAACGAAATAAACCACTGGTGTCGCCACTGCAATCACACTCAACAACGTAATAAAATTAGCAATCGTTAAAGCGCCCATGACATTCATTAGAAGTAAGACAAGTGCAAAAACCACGACACCCAATCCGATTCTTACCGACAGTTTTTTTACATCTTCCGGTTCTAAAGGATCTGAAGGATAAAGGCTTGAACTTGGCAGGTGTTTTCTTCCACCACGAATGTACTGTAACAATCCAAAAAACATTCCAATGGCGGCTAAAGAAAAGCCAAGATGGAAATTGTAACTCATCCCAAGCCAGCCAACCAAAATTGGCGAAATAAACGAGCCAAAATTAATTCCAAAGACAAAAATTGTAAAGCCTGAATCACGACGATTATCGTATTCAGTATACAAATCACCAACCATCTCAGAAATATTTGGTTTTAAAAGACCAGTTCCCAAAGTAATCAACACAATTGAGACAAATAACGCAATTGATCCCAATGGCATTGATAAAGCGATATGACCAAACATGATTAAAATACCGCCATAGAAAACAGTCCTTCGACTTCCAAGGATTCGATCGCTAATAAAACCACCAATTACTGATGTTAAATAAACCAGCGATCCATAAATTGACATAATCGATGCAGCAAGCCCTGGCTCATATCCAAGGCCCCCTTTTGCCACGCTCCAATACATATAGTAAAGGAGAATTGCGCGCATCCCGTAGTAACTAAAACGCTCCCACATCTCTGTAAAGAATAATGTGGAAAGCCCGCGGGGTTGACCGAAGAATGACGTATCTGCGCGTTTCTCCTGGTCATTTTGACCTTGTTGTTGCATGTGACACCCTCCAAAAAATAAATCTAATCCGTCACTCACAGACTGTCAGTAGGATTAGACTTTTATTTAAAAATTAGGCTTATTCAAAGAATAAATCATAATAGTTATTATAAGCTAGATAGGCAGTGAATTCAACAAACCCTATCCAACTTCTTGGAGAGTCAACAGGTAAATGCCTTTAAGTCGGCAATAATTCTTCAGATTTTTTCAGATTTAATTTTTTCCTCGATTGTCAAGTTAAGTGCAACACTAACGGCCTATTCTTATAATTGGTCTAGGAAGTTAAACCAGTTGTGGCATAACATCTGCTGGACAACTATAGCTTAAACAGCGGCGGGGACGGTGATTCA
>NZ_LS422984.1:0-26408 GCF_900411375.1 Lentilactobacillus raoultii
CCGCAACCCATTGCGTGGCTTGTCAAGGGCATTTGACGCCCCGCAGTTGGTCGCAGCCTGACGAAAAGTACAAACCTAGGTACAAACTTGGTCACGAGTAAGTTTTCATAGAACTTTGGACATTACCAAATTATTTGTAAGAAATTGTCGTTGCTTTATTTTTAGTAAGGGAATAATCTTTACCAGCTACCTTGATATGGGAATCAGCATCAGCCGTTACGATGATATCATGGTGGGTAATGCTAAATTGATAATTGATTCCCTGATAAGTTTGCTTAAAGGAAATCTTCTGCCAGTGTTGCGGTAAATGTGGCTCAGCGGATACTTCATCATGGTTAAACCGAATGCCACCGTAACAACCAGTCTCAATTTGAAGTGTGGCGCCCATGACACCTAAGTGAATCCCTTCAGCGGTCGTGCCGCCCTGAATATCATAGTAATCAGAGAAGAGGGCTGTCGAAAACAGCTGCCAGGACTGGTCCATATTGCCATCCATTTCATCCAGAACCGAATAAACAATTCTTGATAATGTGGACCCGTGGGTGGTTCGATCCAAGTAAAAGCGTAAGTTACTTGTAAAGTAATTGGCCGGTAGTTTGTATCCCAATCTGGTAATAACATCTTCAACTTCTGAGACTGGTAATTCGTAATAGGCCATTAGCGTATCTGCCTGTTTGGCAACTTGATAAGAATCCGGTGACTTGCCTTCGCCTTTCAGAAGTCGATCGATTCTTGAAATATCACCGTACTTTTTACGGTACGAATCGAAGTTTAACTTGGAAAGGTTGAAGTAGCCGGCAAATTGGCCGATAATGCCTTCTTCATTAATATCTAATCGCAGTTTGTGGGCGATGTCAGCCATTTGGGTTAACAGTTGATCATTGGTGCCTGCTTTTTGATTAGCTGCCTTTAAGACATCAGCTTTTTGTTTCGAAACCAACGTTGCTACCTTGTCAAATAACCAGGAAACCATGATATTAGTGTAAGCATTGTTTGTCAGCCCTTGTTCGTCTGCATTAGGGTACTCCTCATGGAACTCATCTGGCCCCATCACATTATGAATATCATAGCGGTCGGCTTTTTTATCGTAAGAAACCATGCTGACCCAGAACTTGCAAATTGATAGCAACATTTCCAAACCATAATTAGCCATAAAGTCAGTGTCACCGGTAATTTGGACGTATTTCAAAACATCATAGGCAACGGAGATTGACACGTGCCGTTGCAATCGGCTATTATCCGGATCCCAATTGCCACTTACTGGATTAAGGTGAACAAATTGAGATTGTTCATCACCGTACATCCCAGACTGCCAAGGATACATCGAGCCTTCTTTACCCTCTGATTTAGCGTACTTTCTAGCCTCATCAATGCGACGATAACGATATAATAGACATTGTCTGGCGATTGCCGGATAGTGTAAGGCGTAAAACGGTAAATCAAACGTGACATCCCAAAAGATATGACCCCGATAGGCTTCACCATGCAGACCACGCGCACCAACGGAAGCATCGAGTTTACCGGATGCCAGTGCCGCTCCGGTTACCAGTAAGTGATAAATATTAACCCGCGTCAGCTTTTGGCTGGTAATATCATTATCAATTTTAATATCTGATTTGTGCCAAACGTTTTTCCAGAACTTCTGGCTGTCCGCTAAGGTATCTTGGAACGATGAGGCATTCAGTTCCTTTTGGGCAGCACTCTCAAGGGTGTCGTCATCACTTTTGCCCGTGAAAATCGACACACATTTTTCAAACTCATAACTTTCTTCCGGTTCAACGTTGAAGCTGAGTGTTTGTCGAATGACCTGGTTTTCGGTATCGGTATTAATAGCACCAGCTGTCTTCACGTTTGAACTGGTCAATTTTGAATTGATTACAAAAGCAACTTTTGAGGTTTTGGTTTGGCCACTCATTGAGATTTGATTATCATGAGCTGACATGCCAATAATATCCAAATGGTGTTGGTTAAAGTCTGAGTATCGCGCAACGTTACCGTTTATGACGCTGCCATCAATTTCTGAGTAAATTTGTAGGCTGCCTGAAAAATTGATTGGCTTGATTTCATACTTAATTGCGTATCGGTGCCAGTGGGTCATATTGGCTACTTTAGTTGCTTTAACCTCTAAAATATGGCCGGTTGACAACTGAATATGAAGTGTCGTTGTCAGCACACCGGTTTTTAAATCAAGGCTGCGATAGATATCCTGAATATCTTCTTTTTTAATCGTAAATGGTTTTTGATGATCAACGCCAAAACTAATGTATTGGGAATTTGGTAAATTAACTAAATCTTCATTAACAACGTCTCGACCGTTAATATTGGTGGTGAGCTGGTTGTAAACGCCGGCTACGTACATGCCCGGGTAGTTATCATGGTCCGCATTAGCTTCTACGTAAGCACCTCGTAACCCAAAATAACCGTTACCAATTGTCAACATCGCTTCTTGGCCGTAGTTTCGCTTGCCACTGTATTCGCCGTAGTAATCCAAATGCCATTTTAAGTAATCGGCCTTTTCTGCAACGGCCTTTTGCAAGCCGACTTCTTTGACCTTATTCAAATTAACAACTGGTACATTCATCATGTTCGCAATGGCCAAACCAATATCGATCTTTTGATGATTAATGCCGATAATTGTATCGGAAAACTCGTAATTAAGTGAGTTTTCGATAATTGCAGCGTCAACTGGTAAACCAGTTAAGGCAGCTTTAATATTTTCAAGATTATCGCCAATTGAAAATTTGGGGTTGTATGTGATCATGAACTTTCTGAAGGGCGGTTTATTGGAATCTTCTGAATAATTTAATTCCATGACCCCGTCGCGGGCCCTGATAGCAAACGTTCTCATAACAAAACCTCTTCTCGAATTTTTGACAGTATAAAACTTTTCTAATACCTTAATTCTAGAACAAAGATCTTCGAATCGCAATGAATTGGCGTCTTGAAGAGTCCACAGAGTAAAGATGAGAGTTAGTTCAAGGTGTCACCTTGGCCTTTATTGAATCAGGCCATCGAATTATTTTGGAGAGCGATTTTCTTCCTTCAGGAGATCTCTGATTTCTTCCAGTAAAAGTTCTTTTTTATCCGGCACGACTTCAGCCGGCTTCTTTTTGATAATTCGGTTGATGAGTTTGATCAGTAAAAAAACGACAAAGGCAATAATCAAAAAATTGATAATCGAATTAAGAAAAGCGCCATACTTAAACGTTGCATCGCCGATTCTCAGGGCGAGATTCGACAGGTCAATTTGACCTAAAAACAACCCAATAAACGGATTAATCAAATTGGTTGTTAATGAGGTCACAATTGCGGTGAAAGCCCCACCAATAATCACCCCAACTGCTAAGTCGATGACGTTGCCACGTGAAATAAATGTTTTAAATTCTTTCAACAATGTCTTCACCTCCAGGTTAAGCTTGTGTTATGGTATTTACATCAATTATACTTGACACAGGAACCGGTCACAAATTGTGACTATGAGATAATTAATTAATGGAAATTAATGGAATTCAAAAATTAGGGATGTTTGATTTAAAATGAAGAAGAATATTGGCTTAACCTTACTGTTGATAGTTTTCATCCTGACCGCTGCGTTTTATTTAACCCGTGGAACGGCTTGGATATCGTTTAAGTTTATTGCGATTTGGGTTGGGGCCTTTGTCGTAATGCACTTGGTGATTACCCCACTAGTTGTTTCAATTGTTCGAAGCAGAGATCAAAAGAAAGCGGCATTGGAAGAAGCTGCTAAGAAACAAGTCAAGCGGACCTCAAAAGAATAGGTATAAAAATGGTCTGATTCTAGGAGATAGAAATAATGCAAAAACAACTACTTAAAAAATTAATTGTGACGGCTGTTGCCGGGATTGCCTTTTCAGCCCTGATGGGAATGAGTGGAAGTTCTGTTTCAGCTAAAACGAAGGCCGTTGCTGTTTCGAATCACAAACAACAACTAGTTGATGTGGTTTTAAAGCCCAAAAGCCAGACTAATTTAAATCGCTTTGTTTACGAAACGGTGGATCCGGCAAACAGCAATTATCATAAATTTGTTGGGGCTGGTGACTTTGCGAGCCGCTTTGGCCAGCCAACCAAAAATATTCAGAAATTAAAGCACTACTTAAAACAACACCATTTGAAGTCCGCGGTATATCGCGGCAATTTAGTGATGGTGGTCAAGGGATCGACTAAAAATATTCAAAAAGCGTTCAAAGTTAAGCTGGTTAACGTCACCAAGAATAAAAAAATAGCTTATCAGAAAACGACTAAGAAACCCAGTTTGCCTAAATCAGTGTCCCATTCGGTTTTGGCAATCATGGGGTTATCAAATTACTCGACGGTTTCAAAAAGCACTCGAGAATTTCGGCCTTCCTCACTTTATACCAGAGCCGCAAGCGGGCTAAGTCAGAGTGAACTGACGAAGCATTACTCACCAACTAAATTTGTAAACCGATATGGGGTTTCTTCACTTTATCAAAACGGTTCGACCGGGCGAAGTAAAACCATTGGCGTTATTTCATTTGCCAATTACCATCCAAGTGATGCTTACCGCTATTGGAATGGGATGGGAATTGATGTTAAGAACAATCGGTTAAGTACTTACCGGACCAACGGTTATAAAGGGTCGTGGGACGGCTACAATGAAACCACAACGGATGTTGAGCAGGCTGGAGCCATTGCGCCGGACAGTAATATTCGGACCTACATTGGCAAATCGGATATTACGGGCATGGTGAATTCGTTAGCAGCAGCGGTTGGTCAAAATGTGGTCGATGTGCTTTCCCTTAGTTGGGGACAGAGTGAAGCACAAGTAGCTTATGAAATCAAACAGGGTGTGACACCTACAAAATATAACCAGATTATGAACTTACTGTTTGAACAAGCAGCTGCTCAAGGGATAAGTGTTTTTGCGGCTAGTGGCGATAACGGTGCCTATGATGCCATTTCTGGCGGTGACACATCCCTATCAGTTGATACGCCGGCTAATTCACCTTACGTAACGACTGTCGGCGGCACAACTTTGCCACGGACTTATACGTCCGATAACAAAACCATTAAAGTGACCAGTGAACGGGCTTGGGGAGCTGAATTTCTCTATCCGTTTTACAAAGATCAAAAAATTAATGGGTTTGAGAATTGGGTGGATGCCTTCTTTGCCGGCGGTGGTGGCGGCTTTAGTAAATATAATGCCGTCCCGAAGTATCAAGCTGGCTTTAGCGGCGTTGGTACCTATGATGCAACGCGCCTCTGGTCATTCAAAAACGGTAATGCCAAATTACTAACAACACCGGCTAACGTTAGCGGAAAAAGTAAGGGCCGTAATATGCCTGATTTAGCTGCCAATGCGGATCCCAATACCGGTTATTCAGTCTTTATCACACCTAAGAGTGATTCTTCGGCGACGGGTGAATGGGAAGTCACGGGCGGCACAAGTGTTGTGGCACCTCAAATGGCAGCAGCCAGTGTTTTGATGTCAAATAATTCATCAGGACGATTAGGATTTTGGAACCCTCAAATTTATCGGTTTGCTGCCCAAAGCAATTCGCCGTTTACAGTTCTGGATAGTCGGACCAACAATACTAATTTGTTCTATACTGGTCAACCAGGAAAGCGATATAATCAGGCAACCGGTTTAGGGACGGTTAATTTTGATAAACTGGATAAATTATTTGCAGCAGCAGGAAAATAATGTAAAGGATGGAAATTTATGAATGAAAATCGACGACTGACTTTAGGCGATTATTTTGAACGGATATTTGTCTTCATCGGGCTGGTTGTGATTGTCTTAATTGTCCAAATTCCATTGAGCTTTATCGGCCACTATTCCCAACTGGGAAATCTAATTGCGGCCGCTGGTTATTTAGTTGGCTTTGGGGTAGCAATTTCGGTAGTGATTTATTGTTATCGCAAATATGTGCAGCCACCAAAACGATCATTTACCGGTCGGAATATTTCGATGATTTTCATGGCTTATGGTGCATTCCTGGCAATTGAGGTGATTTTGCAGTTGCTCAATCAAGCTGTCTATCATCAGCAATCAACGGCTAATAATGACGTGATTTATCAACTGATGAGCTCAAATCGGTTAACCCTGATTTTAATGGGGGTTACAGCCGTGTTTTGCTCACCAATTTTGGAAGAAACCGTTTTTCGCGGCTTCTTAATAGGGGCATTTTTTAAGCGAAATGCAAAAGTAGCACCAATGATTGTCAGTGGCGTATTATTTGCGATTCCCCATATGGAAGATTTAAACATTTTTAGTTTCTTGGTATATGCAAGCTTAGGCGGTATCCTGGCTTTTCTATATATTCGAACAAATGATATCAGGGTGCCAATTGGGCTACATTTCTTGAATAATTTAATTGCAATGGGCATGATGATTTTGCAGGTCAGTCTGACGAATCACTAGTGTAACGTATCTTTGAAAAGCTAAATTATTGTGATAATCGTCGTTTCTTGATATGCTGGGGAAAAAGTTAAAGGAATGATCATCGATGCGCCCCATTAAATATCAGATTACCCTGACCGATGCGAAAAAAGCGATTCATTGGCAGTTCACAACCGCGGATGCCCGCATTAAATTGCGCTCCTTGTATCCCGATATTACGCTCGTAACTGATTAGTAAATTTTTAAGTATATCAAAGATACGTTACACTAGTGATTGACAGGAGGATTGAAAAATGGGCTTGGATAAACCACTTTTAAATGATATTTCACAGGCGGTTAAAGGCCACTTGAACCTCATTACCGATGTTTCCGGAGTGCGGGTTGGTCAGGTAACAATTGATGATGGGGATGTTCATACTGGCGTCACGGCGATTTTACCGCATCCCGGAAACCTTTTTCGCGAAAAGGTTCCGGCTGCCAGTTATGTGATTAACGGGTTTGGCAAAAGTGTCGGCTTAGTCCAGATTGACGAATTGGGCACAATTGAAACGCCGATTCTTTTAACCAATACTTTTGGCGTTGGCACAGCGATTAACGCACTGACACGCCGTCTGCTGGCTGAAAACCCTGAAATTGGGGATACCACCAGTACAGTTAACCCGATTGTCGCTGAATGTAATGATGGTGATGTATCGAACATTCGACGAATGCGGTTAACAGAAGCGGCGGTTAATCAGGCACTGGATACAGTTGGCCGTCAGTTTTTAGAGGGGGCTGTTGGTGCTGGCCGCGGCATGATGTGTTATGACTTAAAGGGCGGAATCGGGTCATCGTCCAGACTGGTAACGGTTGATCGCCAACACCGTTACACGGTTGGAAGTCTGGTAATGACCAATTACGGCTTTTTAGATGATCTGGTAATTAATGGTCTGCCAATTGGCAAGCCGCTCGCCCGCTTAATTGCAGCTGACAAGACCAAAGAAGAAAATGGCTCAATTATTACAATTTTAGCAACGGATGCGCCTTTAAACGCCAGGCAGCTTAAACGCTTAGCAAAGCGGGCAACCGTTGGGATTACCCGAACGGGTGGCTTTATTGGTAACGGCAGTGGTGAAATTGTGTTTGCGTTTTCAACAACTAATTTGATTCATCACTTCAGTAAAAATCAATTTGATGTGGTGACGCGGTTTAATGATAACCAGATTGATTTGTTTTTCCGAGCAACTGCGGCGGCTGTCGACGAGGCTGTGTTAAGTTCGTTGGTGCATGCCACTTCGATTGTGGATCGAAAGGGCCGCCGTCGATTGAGCCTGATTGACGCGGCTGAACAATTAAAAGAAGAACAGCCTGAATACACGGAAATGGTTAAGAAAGTGTTTAATCAGTTAGGGGTGAAGTCGTCATGAAGCCGGTTTTACTGAATGTTCCCAATATTAACCAATTGGCATGGGGAGCGATTAACGGTTGCGAGGCCGCCAGCTTGTTGGCAGGACTTCATTATCGCCAACGGGCCCTAGACATGAGTTATGGCCAATTTTTATTGACGATGCCGATTAGTCGGGATGGTAATCCATATCGGGGATTCGGTGGTTCTCCCTTTAAGAACCAACCCGATAAATTTGAAGCCATTTTTCCTCGGCCATTGCTGGATTGGGGACGCCAATTTGGGCCAATGACTGATTTAAGCGGGGCAACCGTTGACTGGTTATTTGAGTCAGTTGCTTATGGCAATCCGGTTTTGACCTATGTCACGGTTCATTTTGACCCGCCACAGTGGCAGAATTATTGGTTCGGCCGGGTCCCGGTTAACAACCACGCTGTCTTATTGGATGGACTGCGTGATGATCAGGTGCATGTGAGTGATCCGATTGATGGAAAATATTGGTTATCGAAAAAAGCTTTTGAAGCTAGTTATAATGCCCGTCAAATGGCGGTTTTACTTACTAAATAAATCAGAATAAAGGACAGGCTTGATGCAAATTTCATTAAAAAAGCCTGTTCTTTTATAATATTTATGCTAAATTAGAGTTTAAGCGGGGTTCGTTAAGAATCGCACATATTTTGAGGAGTGATTTAGCAATGCATCTATTTCGTAGTATGGCAACGCTGGTCAGTATTACTGGCGCATCACTAATTCTTGTTGGTTGTGGGCAAAAATCCGGTCAGCAGAAGGAAACAATTACGACTTCGACTGATAGCGAATTGACCACAGTTGATCCGTCGAAAACAACGGCGGTTGGCACGTTTAATGTTTTGAACAACGTGGATGAAGGGCTGGTTCGATTAGGAAAGGACAGTCGAGTTGAACCGGGAATCGCGACGTCGTCAACGGTTTCAAAAGATGGCAAGACCTATACTTTTCATTTGCGAAAAAATGCCAAGTGGAGTAATGGTGATCCGGTAACAGCGCATGACTTTGTCTATTCATGGCGACGGACACTTAACCCCAAGACAGCTTCACAGTATGGTTACTTGTTCTCAGGAATTAAAAATGCCGATAAGATTCAAAATAAAAAGGCCCCGGTTTCATCACTGGGCATTAAGGCCAACGGTGATTATCAATTGACTGTCACCTTGGAACAACGAATTCCATACTTCAAGCTATTGATGGGCTTTCCGGTCTTCTTCCCTCAGGATTCAAAAACCGTTCAAAAATATGGGAGTCAGTATGGCACTTCAGCCAAAACACAAGTTTATAATGGCCCATTTACATTGACTCAATGGACTGGTACTAATTTGAACTGGACGTTAAAGAAGAATCCGACATACTGGGATAAAAAGCACGTTAAACTTGATAACGTTAAGTTTAATGTCACCAAGGATCCTTCAACCGGCTTAAACTTGTTCAATGAAAATAAGTTGGATATGGCGCAATTGTCAGCTACTCAGGCAAAGCAGATGAAAAATAATAAAGATCTTATTTCACGAAAGCAATCTTCAAACTATTACATTGCTTTAAATCAAAAAAACAAGGTCTTTAAGAACCTCAAGATTCGCCAAGCAATGTCAATGATTATTAATCGACCAATGTTGGCTAATAAAGTGATTGGCGGTGGGGCAATTAACAATGACAGCTTTGTTTCCAAAGACTTGGCGGTTTCACCCAAGGATGGAAGTGACTTCACTCAGGACGTCACAGCGCCAACTTCAATGGGCTACCATCCTGCTGAAGCCAAACAGCTTTTCAAACAGGGCTTACAGGAGGTTGGCCGTAAATCCCTTCACTTTACACTGTTGAATTCCGATACGTATGATCAAAAACAGTTAAGTGAATATTTACAAAGTGCACTCGAAAAATTGCCGGGATTACACGTTACGCTGAATAATATTCCGGGACGGGTTATTTTATCAAGACAGGCAGACCATCAATTCCAGGCAACGGTGGCTAATTGGTTCGCTGATTTTTCGGATCCAATTACGTTCTTAAATATTTTAACTTCGACCAACCCAAGCAATATTTCCCAGTGGAAAAATGCTGAATATGATCGTTTAATTGACGCAAGTAATAACGATGATGGTGGAAATGCTGAAGCTCGTTGGAATGATATGGTCAAGGCACAAAATCTGGCCTTGAAAGACCAAGCAATCATTCCACTTTATCAATCCGGCGAAAAATGGCTGGTCAAAAAGAGCGTTAAGGGTGTGATCTATAATACAGCTGGCGCAAATTATAACTTCAAGGATGCATCCGTTAAGTAGGAGAGGAGTTAACGAGAATGACACCGGTGATCAAAAAGATTTCCGTTAGTGAAGCGGCTGTTCCGTTAAAACGGCCGTTTAAGACGGCACTGAGGACAGTTACGACCGCTCAAACACTGATTGTTAAGGTAACCGACAGCGATGGCCTGGTGGGCTTTGGAGAAGCCGCACCAACCCCGGTGATTACCGGCGATAGTGCTTCGAGTATCAAAGCAGCTGTTCAAGAAATCATTGGCCCACAATTAATTGGCAAATCATTGGTTAACTCTGAGGATATTAAGGCAACGATTGATCAGGCGATGATTCATAACTCAAGTCCCAAAGCAGCTTTAAACATTGCGGTTAATGACCTTATCGCTCAGCACTACCAAGCGCCACTGTTTCAAGTATTGGGCGGTTACGCAGATCAGATAACGACTGACTACACGGTTAGTGTCGATACGACTGAGCATATGATTGCTCAAGCAAGGGAGCTGGTGGCAGCCGGCTTTTCAACATTGAAGATTAAAGTGGGAAATGATACTGAGACAATTGATGTTGAAAAGGTCGCTGCAATCAGAAAAGCGGTTGGGCCATCAATAAAATTGCGATTGGATGCCAACCAAGGGTGGCATCCCAAACAAGCAGTTGCTGCGATTAACCGAATGTCTGAAATGGGGTTAGCTATTGAATTAGTTGAGCAACCAGTTTTAGCGACTGATTTTGATGGGATGGCATACGTGACAACTCACACGCAAACAATGATTATGGCTGATGAAAGTATTTTTTCTGTTAGTGATGCCCAACGACTGATTAAACGACACGGTTGTGATTTAATTAATTTGAAGTTAATGAAGGCTGGCGGAATTGATAACGCACTTAAGATTAATACGTTAGCCGAAGCGGCTGGAATTTCCTGTATGGTCGGCAGTATGATTGAATCTTCTGTTTCGGTAACTGCTGCAGCGCATCTGGCAGCTGCTAAAAAGAACGTGAAATATGTTGACTTGGATGCGTCAATGATGTTTTCAAAAAATCCCGTTGCTGGCGGGGTGATAAATCAAGGGGCAAAGCTGCTTTTGCCACATCAACCAGGCTTAGGTTTTGCAAAGAGTTCGCGGTAGAGAAGACTGAATTGATTAACAACAATCAAACCGGGATTAACATTGCTGAAATTTTTTATTGGTTTTTCCTTAGGATGTTCAAGGGGTTCTGATTTATTGAAAAGTTAATTCGTGGTATCATAATAGGAAATGAATTGGGGGTGTCACGGTGGAAACAAGACGGATTAAAGTACCTGTGGCAACGATTTGGAAATCGAAAACATCACCGAGACCGGTCGATAAGCCAGCCCTAAATGGAGATGTAAAAGCCTGGGTCAAGCAATTAAGTGATGAAGAATCAATCGCTCTTAGCGATAATGACCTGTTAGAAACTCAAGCATTGTTTAATGATGAAGTCTTAATTGATCACTTTGAGAATGATTGGGCTAAGGTTTTTGTGGTTGATCAAAAGGATGATTCGGATTCAAGGGGTTACCCTGGATGGGTGCCGACAAAACTGCTAAGCGATCAACAGGTGACTTACCCTCCCGTTACAACAACCGTTCGAGTAGCAGTCAAAACTGCTAAATTGTATAATGCAAGTAAGCAGCCGCTGATGGAACTTAGTCTAGGAACTGTTTTGCCAGAGACTGGAATTGATGGCGACTTTCTTGAAGTGGTAACGCCATTAGGTAAGGGTTATATTGAAAAGCAGTCTGCGGTGTTACCGTTCACAGGCCAGACAGCCGGCGAAACAATGGTTGAAATGGCTCGGCAATTTTTAGGCATGCGTTATCTATGGGGCGGCATTAGTGCTTATGGGTTTGATTGCTCTGGTTTAGCGTATACGATGCATCGGGTCCTCGGATTTGATATTCCACGGGATGCAGATGATCAACGTGAAGGCGGCATGCCAATTGCCCCTGAGGCGATTTTGCCGGGGGATTTGGTTTTCTTTGCTTATGATCATGGCCGTGGCTATGTTCATCATGTTGGAATGTACATTGGTCAAGGTAAAATGATTGAGTCGCGAACACCGGGTAAAACAGTTGATATTGCTAATTTAACTGAACCTAAATTTGCGGCTGAATTTACCGGTTTTAGGAGATATTGGCGATGACAACAGATATCTTTCAAAAAATCAATCGGTTGTTGGCGACAAGTTCGCAGAGAGTTGGACTGGTTATCAACGTTGATCATGAACAGAAGTTGGCTGTTAATGCAAATCAAGCATTTCGGTCAGCTTCTTTAATTAAACTGGGGATTTTAAATGACGTTTTAGCCCACGCCCCCAGCCTGACACAATTAATTAAGGTTAAGCCGGATTTATTAGTTGGCGGTGCCGGTGTGCTTCAACTTTTGTCAGTTAAAGTGTTACCCCTAAGAGATTTATTGTCATTAATGATTAGTGTTTCAGATAATTCAGCGACCAACTTGGTGATTGATCAGTTTGGATTGGCAAAAATTAATCAATTTTTAAAAGTGTCAGGATTCAGTCAAACCCGTCTTAATCGATACTTGATGGATACAACTGCTTTAAATAGGGGAATTGATAACTATACGTCACCGGCAGAAAGCTTAGCATTATTAGAAACCATTTTAGAGAAATATCCCATTGCCCGTCAGTGGTTTTTGAATCAGCAATTTCGTTATAAACTGCCTGGCGCTTTTGATGAATCTGGGAATGGCATTCAGGTTTTTAATAAAACCGGTGAGGGCTACCAAATTGATCATGATGTGGCAAAGTTTGTCTATCGCAATCATTCGATCGCAATTGCATTATTAACATTTGGCTCAAAGAATCGGGCCAATACGATTCATTTGTTTAATCAAGTTGGCCAGTTGTGTGCAACTTATTTGATGCAGCTGGCCAAATAAAAAATGCTTCAATTATCCGAACGATTGGCGGACAATTGAAGCATTTTTTAAAACAACTTTTAATTATTTGTTTGGTTATTGTATGCGTCAAGATGCTCATCCAGCATTTTAAGTGCTGCTGTGCAGTCGTCAATTTCCTGACTTGTTAAATGTAGCAACTCTTGGCAACTATTAACGCGATCATAGACCTCGTCTCGTTGATCCATGGCTTTATCAGTTAGCTGAATAATGACCGTTCGTTCATCTTGAGGGCTTCTGGTCCGGGTAATCCAACCGTGACTCTCCAAACGCTTTAATAAGGGTGTTAAGGTGCTGCTGTCAAGATTAAGGTGTTTACCGATCTTCTTAACGGACATTGGCGCATTTTCCCAAAGGGTTAATAGGGCAATGTATTGTGGGTATGTTAGGTTGAACGGTCTTAGGGCATCTTGATAAAATTTATTAAATTTTTTATTAGCACTGTAGATCTGAAAACACAATTGTGTATCCAGTCTGATTGGTTGTATTTCTTGCATCTGATCCAACTCCGTTTCTCTTAGTGTATAATATCATTGTAAGTGATTTTACTTTAAAAGCAAGCCGTTTATTTCAATAGCGATTAAATTGTGGTCGATTATCTGGCTTTGCTGAGGAGGAAACTGACAGAATGCAGATTAGTAAATTAAGATTTAGCACGTGGCTTAGTATCGTGACAATCATTTCAATGGTTGGCTACTTAGGATATTATGGCTATTGGTTTTTTAAAGGACAACCCAAATTTTCAAACCAAAAGTTGCTTTTAATTGAAGTCGGAGTGGGCATCATCATTGCCTTACTGCCTTTTTTGATCGAGAAAATTGGTCACTTTTATTTTCCACAAGTTGAGTTAATTTTCTTTTATATCTTTCTTTATATGTCGATTTTTCTGGGTTCTGGTTTGCAATTTTACGGCGTTCTTTATTGGGACAAATATGAACACGTTTTATCTGCGATTATGTTAGCCGGTCTGGGATATGCTGTTTTTCAAGGTATTTCTAAATCCAGAAGGAATGCTTGGGAGGCCCCATTTTTAATGAGCCTGTTTGCCTTTGCATTTGGCGTTACTTGTGGTGTCTTTTGGGAATTTTACGAGTTTACTGCTGATGGATTAGGTGGATTGAACTTGCAGCGATATGCAGCGGCAGGGAAGATGTTGATTGGCCGGGCGGCTTTAATGGATACTATGACGGACTTAATTGCTGACGTAGTTGGTGCTTTGATAATGGCAGTGATTGGCTATGTTTTAATGAAACGTGATCCAAATGCCAGCCGATTTTTGGTATTTAAATCCAAACGAAAAAACATCTTTTCAAATTACAATTTCTAGTGTAAAATGAATTATGTTGTTTTGTTGCCCCAATGGCGGAACTGGCAGACGCGCAGCGTTCAGGTCGCTGTTTGAGTAATCAAGTACAGGTTCGAATCCTGCTTGGGGCATCTTAATTAAATCACTAGAAATACCGGGAACTTGCTAATTGTTGTTTAGCAAGTTCTTTGTTTTTCCCGCGTTACGATGACTTTATGAAAACGGGTCTTAATGATTGTTACGACGCTTGTTAGTCAAATGATTTGGCCAGCTTGTGATTGATTATATAATTTACAGACTTACTAATTGCTTTTATTTTATAAAAACGGCATTATAATAGTAAGTGGAACGTTGGTTACGCTTACAAAGAAAGGGTGATAATTTATGTATGAACACATTATGGTCCCACTTGATGGTAGTCGTAATTCAAAACAGGCTTTGGAAGAAGCAGTTAATTTAGCAAAGCAGTTTGGCTCAAAGCTTAGTTTGCTAACAGTTATTAATAATACTAACTTCTATTATGGAACGGGTGCTGCAGGAATGCCGCCCAGCATGTACGATGATCAGAAAAAAATGGCCGAAAAAATTTTAGCGGATGCTAAAAAGTACGTCGAAGAACAAGGCATTCCATACGAAACGGCGGCCGATGTCGGCAACCCTAAAAATATCATTGCACATATTTATCCCGATCAGCATGGCATTGATTTAATTGTGATTGGAAAATCCGGGGTGGATGCGCTTAACCGGTTGCTAATTGGTTCAACCACCGCTTATGTTGTTCGAAATGCAACGACTCGGGTATTAGTTGTGAATGCTAAAGATTAGTCATTGAAAATTCATTTAAACAAAGATAAAAACAGTTCGTCAAACACTGATGTGCAAGACGAACTGTTTTTGGTTGAATTTTGATTTAATGATTATAGTTGATCAGAAACCCGATAAGGCTTTTCCTTGGGATTCTGATGGGATGTCTCGTTGTTGTGGGTAATTGCATCATCAGCAAGAAAAATATCAAATGATTGGTTATTAGCGCCGTGCACAACTAATACTTTCTTGTCATGTTGTTGCTGCTTGTAAATCTGAGCAGTTTTAACAGCTTCATTATGATCATGGAAATTACCAATCGAGTCCCCTGGGTTAAAGAAGACAATCTCATCCATAGGTACCACTCCCTTCAACACTTTTCCATACTCTTAAATTAAGTATACCGTATATTAGTGCTAAAATGAAAGTCAAAGCGCTTTGGTTGCGGAAGGGATTGAAAAGTGATTAACTGAATAAATGGTTTTTAAGGTAAAATCATCAACTGATCAGCTGTTTTGTATGAAAGTATACCGTTTTTTCAGGGATGCTTTTTTAAGAAAGCATTATACTACTGGTAGCTGCGAAAGTTATCTGATAAAATAAAAACCGTTATGTTCGATGTTTAAGGCTAACAAAGTTAGATTTAAAAACAGAAGGGGAATTGATTATGTGTGGATTTGTTGGTTATGTTAACCAAAAAGATGTTCCTGAAGGCACCATCAATGACATGGCGGACAGAATCAAGCACCGTGGTCCGGACGATGAGGCTTATTTTGCGGATGAAAACGTCTCGATGGGATTCCGACGGCTTTCGATCATTGATTTAGCCCATGGACGTCAGCCGATGTTTAACGCTGACCAGACTAAGGTCTTGACTTTTAATGGTGAAATTTATAACTATAAAGAAATTCGAGAGGAACTGCGTGATCTCGGATACCGATTCAAAACCGATGTAGATTCTGAAGTATTGGTTTATGGCTATGAAGAATGGGGCCCAGAACTTCTTCAAAAGTTAAGGGGGATGTTTGCCTTCGTTATCTATGATAAGAAGAAAAACGAAGTGTTTGGTGCCCGAGATCATTTTGGTATTAAGCCGCTTTATTATTATGACGATGGTGAGACTTTTCTTTGGGGATCTGAGATTAAAGCATTTCTTGAACATCCTAATTTTAAAAAGGAACTGAACTTAATGCTGTTACCAATTCATTTGAGCTTTGAGTTTATTCCTTCCAGGGAAACGATGTTCAAAAATGTTTATAAGTTGTTGCCCGGTCAATATTTCCTTCATAAAGACGGTCAGACCGAAACACACCGTTACTTTAAATTCAATTATGATCATATCGACAATAATCAAACGATTCAGGGTGATGCGGATCAAATTCAAAAAATCGTTGATGATTCGGTCAAGGCTCATATGATTGCTGATGTTGAAGTGGGGAGCTTTCTTTCCAGTGGGATTGATTCCAGTTATGTATTAAACGAAGCTGCTAAGCTGAAGCCGATTCAATCATTTTCAATTGGCTTCCATCATTCGAAATACAGTGAATTGGCATGGTCAACTGAATTCGCTAAAACGATTAAACAAAAAAATACGCCAATTTATATGAATGGTGATGATTACTTTAACTTCCTGCCAACAATGATGTATTACATGGACGAGCCGCTTTCAAATCCGGCCGCGATTCAACTCTATTATTTGTCAAAAGAAACATCTAAACACGTTAAGGTAGCACTATCAGGCGAAGGTGCCGATGAATTCTTTGGTGGTTATAATACGTATCTAGAATCAATTCCGTTTGATCGATATCAAAAATACGTGCCAAAACCGGTTCGAAAGGGCTTAGCTGCTATTGCCCGCAGGTTGCCAAGATTTCATGGGAAACGCTTCCTGGTTCGGGGAGCTGAACCGTTGAGTGAGCGATACTATCGGGTAAATTACGTTTTCAATTACGATGATCGACAAAAGGTATTAAAAGATCCGTCTCTAAACGTTGATTCAGGTGCCTATACCAAACACATCTTTGACGATGTTGCCGGTAAGGATGAAATGACGCAAATGCAATATTTCGACATCAATACTTGGCTGCCTTATGATATTTTACACAAGGCGGACCGGATGAGTATGTGTAACTCATTGGAAGTTCGGGTGCCATTAGTTGATAAAAAAGTGGCAGCCTTTGCCGCAACGATGCCGGTTAAAACCCGAATCACACCTGAAGAAACTAAAATTGCTCTGCGAACGGCTGCAGAAAGAGAAATGCCTAAAAAGACCGCTTTAAAAGAAAAACTTGGTTTTCCATCACCAATTGCCAGTTGGATTAATGATCCAAAGTATCACGAGAGAATTGAACATGAATTCCATTCTGATACGGCTAAAAAATTCTTTAACGTGTCGCAATTGGACTTTCTCCTGAAGCAACACGCTGAAGGCAAGTCAAATATGCAAAAAATCTTCACTATTTACACGTTTATCTTATGGTATCAGGTCTACTTCCCAGAAGACACAACTGAAGAAACGGTTAAATTGGTTCACCGTACCAAGATTTAGAATCTGTATGAAATGGAAGGTGCATCTATTTTGGCACAAATTACGGTTGATGAAGTTTTAATGCTTCTTAAGGAACATGATTTACTCATCAAGAGTCAATTTAGCAGTCTGGATCAAAGCTTTAATTCAATTGCCTATAATTCTAAGGCTGTTTCAAATGACTGTTTGTTTTTCTGCAAAGGAAATTTTCATGAAGCTTACTTGGCAGACGCAAAGCAACGGGGTGCCAAAGGATACGTTTCTGAAAAGCCGTATGATAATATTGCAATTCCGGGAATCATCGTTAAAAATATCCAAAAAGCAATGTCGCTCTTAAGTGCGGCATTTTTTGGGTTCCCACAGAATGATCTGCCGACAATTGCTTATACCGGTACGAAAGGGAAAACCACTTCGGCCTACTTTACCAAATCAATTTTGGATCATGTTTATAATCGAAAAGTGGCACTGTTTTCAACAATCAATACGGTTCTTGGTCCTCATTCCGGCGATGTGATTAAGTCCAGTTTAACAACGCCGGAATCATTAGACCTTTTTACGAATATGACCAAGGCACTTCAAAAAGGAATGACTCACTTGGTAATGGAGGTCTCATCGCAGGCTTATAAAAAGCAGCGAGTATACAATCTCCATTACGACGTCGGCGTTTTCCTAAACATTTCGCCGGATCACATCGGCCGAAATGAACATCCCACTTTTGCCGACTACTTACACTGCAAAGAGCAGCTCCTGGTGAATGCTAAAAGATGCGTCATCAACGCTGATAGTGATCATATGGTGGATGTTTATTATACAGCTAAAGCAACCAGTCAACCGGAAGATATTTTTGTCTATCATCGTAAGGGATCAACTCAAAATGCACAACTACCCAAAGATATTGAATATGAATCGTTGGCGGATTCTTTAAGTGAAAATAAAATCAAAATTACGTCAATTAGTGATAAGGCTAAGCAACTTGGTATTGATGGCACTTATGAAATTAGTCTTCCAGGTGATTATAATGAAGGTAACGCCGTCGCTGCTGCGATCACCAGTGCAATGATGGGCGCTAAACCAGCCGAGATTGCTGATGGATTAGCTCATACGAGGGTCCCTGGACGAATGGAAATTTACCCGACTCAAAGTCATGGTACAATTTATGTAGACTATGCACATAATTATGGTAGCCTGCACTCGGTATTGACTTTTTTGAAAAAGCAGTCACCGACCGGCCGAGTAATCGTAATCACCGGCAGTACCGGTGATAAAGGAATTGACCGTCGGAAAGGCTTAGGAAAAGCAATCAATGAATCCGCCAATATTGCGTATTTAACAACGGATGATCCGGCAACCGAAGATCCAAAAGTTATTGCTGATGAAATTGCTGCGCATATTGATTCTAAACGGGTGAAAACCACTTATATTGCTAATCGGCAAGCAGCCATCGAACAGGCCGTCACCCACAGTCAACAAGGCGATATGGTGGTGGTCGCCGGCAAGGGACACGACGCCTTTCAAAAAATAAATGGGAAAAATGTGCCTTATCCCGGTGATGCGACAATTGTGGCAAATTTAGTGAAAGGATTATAGTTTAATGACTAATCAAAGTAAGAAGTTTACGCCTGTTTTATTGGGGAGTGATTTTAACGTTTACGGGATGGCCCGCAGCCTTTATGATCTTTATGGCAAGCCGGTTAAGGCGTTTGCTGAAGTCAGCTTGGCACCGACTCGCTATACCAAAATTGTCGATTTGGAATTAATTCCCGGATTTAGTGAAGATCCGGTTTGGATTAATGAAATGAAAAAAATTAAACAGCGGTATGCAACTCATCAAGAACCCGTTATTTTAATCGGCTGTGGTGATGGGTATGCTGAACTGATTTCTAAACACAAAGCAGAATTGGAAGACGTGTTTGTCTGCCCATACGTGGATTATGACATGCTTCGTCACTTAAATAACAAAGAAAATTTTTACAAAATGTGTGATCGGTACCAATTGCCATATCCAAAGACCAAAATTATCACGAAACAGATGTATGAATCTGGTGAAACAATTGAGCAGCCTTTTGGTTACCCGGTGGCACTTAAACCGGCAAATAGTGTTGAGTGGCTGGACATTCATTTTGAAGGACGAAAAAAGGCTTTCATTATCCAAGATGAAGCTGAATTTAAAGATGTTGTGGTTAAAAGTTACACCAATGGTTATACATCTGATTTTATTCTCCAAGACTTCATTCCAGGTGACGATAGCCATATGCGAACACTTAATGTTTACGTAGATCGATTCCATCACGTTAAACTAATGTGCTTGGGCCATCCTTTATTGGAAGACCCGGCTCCAGCATCGATTGGCAATTACGTAGCCATTGTTCCGGAATACAATCAAGATATTTATGATCGTGTGAAAAAATTCTTAGAAGAAATCAAGTTTACGGGTTATTGCAACTTCGACATTAAATTTGATACACGTGATCATTCTTACAAATTGTTTGAAATTAATTTACGAACTGGTCGGAGTAGTTTCTTTGTGACGCTAAATGGCTATCATCTTGCAGACTGGGTGGTTCAAGATTATGTTGACGATTCTCTAAAAAATCAGGAGACCGTTTATGCTAATCAGAATACGCAAGATTACTTTCTTTGGTTAGGCGTAACGCCCAAAATTTTTGAAAAGTATGCCAAAGAAAACGCGGCTAAGAAACAGGCGATGCAATTAATTTCTGAAGGCCGTTATGGCGATACTTTTTGGTACGCAAAAGATAAAAACATCCGTCGGTTTGCACTGTATAAATGGATGATGCACAATTACGCTAAGGATTATCAACGATATTTTGTCGCCAAATAAGGACTGAGTTTAAAATGAAAAACTTTTTTACAATTATTGGTGGAATGGGCACTGAAGCCACTGAAACTTTTATTCATATTCTCAATGAACGAACGCCGGCAAAACGTGACCAGGATTATTTGAATTATATTTTGATTAATCATTCAACGGTTCCTGATCGAACGGATTATATTTTGGATCACCGCAAGCCCAATCCGTTCATTCCCTTGGCAGAAGATATTCGTCAACAAAGCCGGTTGGGCCCGGAATTCTTTGTAATTCCTTGTAATACGGCCCATTATGCATTTGATGATCTTCAGGCGCTAACTTCGATTCCGATTTTGCACATGCCGCGTGAGACTGTTAAGGATATAAAAAATATGATGCCAGATGCTAAACGGGTTGGTTTAATTGCAACTCGCGGTACCTTGCACGACGGGATTTATGACCGTGAAATTCGGAATGCCGGTTATGAAGTAGTAAAGCCTGATGAGAAGACTGCAGAAGGAACCATGACTTTAATTTATGATGATATTAAAGGGAAAAACCAGGTTGATCCCGATTTATACCACCACATTTTATCAACAATGGTCGATCAACTTGCGTGTGATATTGTCATTTTAGGTTGTACTGAACTTTCAGTTGCTCAGCAACGGGCGGGTAATCACCCATATCCAGTCATCGATGCTCAAACGGTTTTGGCTGATCGAACACTTGAGTTGGCACTTAAGAATCGTCAAACGGCTGATAAAGCAGTCGATTAATAGTTATTTGGCAAGAGTAAACAGCGGTCAACTTAATTAAAAGTTGACCGTTGTTTGAATACCAATGCTGATGATGCTTAACGCGACTAGAAACCAAAGGAGCCTTGGTGTGTAATTAACCTCTTGCTTTCGAGCATAGGCAGTTTCAGATAATGCAATGATTGTAAGTGTTATGATGGCGCCAATGCCTACAAGCAATGGATGGCGATGAAATGATCGCAAACCGATCACAACTTGACTGATTACAATGAGCCAGTAAAACAACCTGGAAATCATCATTGAATCAATGACTCGTTTTTTAATTTTTCGGGTAAGTCCCCAAATAAAATTAAGACTTAAAATGGCCCAACACATGTAATTCAGTGTCACCCACATGTGACGATCACCTCTTTAATTACCAGTATCATGGCTCTTTGTGAAAATTGCAATCAATTTTGCCTTTCTTTAATATTAAAAAATGTTTGTGACAAATAACCTGGGACATGATATAATATTTCTTGGTTATTCTTCACGTGCGGGTATAGTTTAGTGGTAAAATCCAAGCTTCCCAAGCTTGTGTCGCGGGTCCGATTCCCGTTACCCGCTTCGTACGCAACTATCTTTAAAAAAAGATCGATCGTACGACTTAAATAGTCAAACTGTCATTGAAATCATTATTAAGTGACAAATTATATTCTACGATAAAAGAACAGTAGTTAGTCGTTAAGTTATCAGCGATTCCGGAAGGGTGTGAGCCGGGAAACTTACCTAACGAAGCGCGCTTTTTAGAATATCAAAATTAATACACTGAGCGGATAGTTATATCAATTAGAGTGGTACCGCGGGGTTACTCGTCTCTTACAATTTTTGTTGTAAGGGATTTTTTGGTTACTGATCATAATTTTTGGAGGAAACGATATGGATTATAAAGCACAGGTTACGAATTCAATTTTAAACGTTTTAAATGATGAACTTTCGTCGGCTGAAGTATACGAAAAATTAGAACAGCCCAAGTCACTTTCAATGGGTGATTTGGCATTTCCGGCTTTTTCGCTGGCAAAAGTATTTCACAAAGCACCGAATCAAATTGCGGCTGATTTGGTTTCAAAAATTGACCAAACATCTTATGAAAAAGTTGAGGCAAAGGGTGCTTACATTAATTTCTTTCTCGATAAGGGGAAGTTTAGCAGTGAAGTTTTAACCACCATCATTGAAGAAGGCGCTACCTATGGCCAAAACGATAATGGCAAGGGTGGTAATGTGCCAATCGATATGTCCTCTCCAAACATTGCCAAACCAATTTCAATGGGCCATTTACGTTCAACAGTAATTGGTAATTCAATTGCTAAATTATTAGTGAAAAACGGTTATCACCCAATCAAAGATAATCATTTAGGTGATTGGGGAACCCAATTTGGTAAATTAATCGTTGCTTACAAAAAATGGGGCAATGAAGAAGACGTTAAGAAAGATCCAATTAATAACCTGGTTAAGTATTACGTTAAGTTCCATAAAGAAGATAAAACGCATCCCGAGCTTGATGATGAAGCTCGAGAGACTTTCAAGAAGCTGGAAGACGGGAACAAAGAAGAGCTAGAACTCTGGAAGTGGTTCCGTCGGGTTTCATTGGAATCCTTCAACAAGATCTATGATAAATTAGGGGTTACTTTCGACACTTACAATGGCGAAGCTTTCTACAATGACAAAATGGATGAAGGGATTCAAATCTTAAAGGATAAGGGCCTGTTAGTTGAATCACAGGGAGCTCAAGTTGTTAAACTTGATAAATATGACTTAAATCCTGCTCTGATTCTTAAGAGTGATGGGGCAACCCTTTACATTACCCGAGATATCGCAACGGCCATTTATCGTGACCGGACGTATAAGCCGGCTATGAACCTCTACGTTGTTGGTTCGGAGCAAACTTATTACTTTAAACAGTTAAAGGCGGTTTTACTTGAAATGGGTCTGCCGTCAGCTGAAAATCTGCATCACATTCCCTTCGGTTTGATTACCGTTAATGGTAAGAAATTATCAACCCGTTCCGGTAGAATTATTTTGCTGGATGAAGTGCTTGATGATGCGATTAACTTAGCAAAGAAACAAATTGAAGCTAAGAATCCTGACCTTGAAAATAAGGATCAGGTTGCCAAAGAAGTTGGTGTTGGTGCCATTATTTTTGGTGATCTAAAGAATGAGCGAACTAATAACATTGATTTTGTTTTGGAAGATCAGTTGAAGTTTGAGGGCGAAACCGGACCTTATGTTCAATATTCACATGCTCGAGCAGAAAGTATTCTGAGAAAAGCCTCGTCAGTTGATTTTCATACCACTAATAAGGCAGTAGATGACCCGGCTGCGTGGGAAACTGTTACAACCTTAAACGAATTTCCAGATGTTGTTGAAAGTGCCTGCAAAGACTTTGAGCCGTCAGAAGTTGCTAAATACGCTTTGAAATTGTCTAAGGCGTTCAACAAATATTATGCACATTCTAAAGTGTTGGTAGAAGATGATCAATTAGGAGCTCGTTTGGCATTGGTTAAATCAGTTTCAATTGTTTTGAAAGAAGCACTGAATCTACTTGGTGTTAAGGCACCGGATGCGATGTAACAATGATTGCAATAGAATAATTTAAACGAAGACCGGCAGTGATTGTCGGTCTTTTTTAAATCCTGTTAAAATTTTTCGGATCACAGTTTGAGAATTTAAGACATATGATACAATGAATTGGATCTACAAAAGGAGAATCTCATGAATAATAATCGTTCAACCAAATCTTCCCGAAAATGGTTTTGGCCACTTCTCAGGAAGATTAATCGGTTTTGTAGAAAATTTCATTTGATCAAATGGCTGGTGGTCTTTTTTTTAACCATCATATTAGCCGGCAGTACTTATTTAACTTTTCTTGCCAAAACGGCACATGTTCAAAATCTGGAATCGTCACTTTCTAAAACGACCGAAATTTTGGATGCCAGTAATCACCGGGCGGGTGAATTATATGCTCAAAAGGGGACTTATGTTCACTTAAACAAGGTTTCTCGAAATATTCCCAAAGCGGTTTTATCGACTGAAGACCGGAATTTCTATCACGAACACGGCTTTTCTGTTAAGGGAATTGGGCGAGCCTTCTTCCTGTTACTTAAAAACAAATTACTTCACCGGAATTATATTAGCGGTGGTGGCAGTACTTTAACGCAACAATTGGTTAAAAATGCCTATTTGTCTCAGGAACAAACAATGACCCGAAAATTTAAGGAATTATTTTTGGCAATTCAAGTTGAAAACGTTTATTCAAAAAATGAAATCTTGACGATGTATTTGAATAATGCTTATTTTGGAAATGGTGTTTGGGGTGTTCAGGACGCTTCGCGAAAATACTTTGGTGAAAATGCCAGTCAATTATCCGTACCGGATGCAGCTGTCTTGGCAGGGATGTTAACTTCACCCAGTGCGTTTAATCCGATCGATCATCCCAAAGCAGCTAAGTGGCGGCGAAACGTTGTTCTTCAATTAATGGTGGAAAATCATAAATTAACGCAAGCTCAGGCAAGTTATTATAAGAAGACGCCAATTCAGCTTCAAGATACTTATGTTCGCAAAGATGGCTATAAGTACCCCTATTATTTTGATGCGGTTATCGATGAGGCAATTAGTAAATACGGTTTAACCGAGTCCGAAATCATGAATCGGGGATACCGGATTTATACAAATCTCAATCAATCGCAGCAGCAGCAAATGCAGACGACTTTCAAAAACAACACGCTTTTTCCAACGAATGCAAGCGACGGAACCGAAGTTCAAGCCGCTTCAATTGGGGTCTCGCCAACAACTGGTGGTGTAACGGCAGTTGTCGGTGGTCGTGGTCAGCACGTTTTTCGTGGGTATAATCGTGCAACTCAGATCAAGCGCCAACCCGGTTCAACAATGAAGCCGTTAGCAGTTTATACGCCAGCACTTGAAGCCGGCTATCATTTCGACTCGGAATTGGTTGATAAAAAGAAGTCTTATGGAACCAATCACTACACACCCAAAAACTATAATAATGTTTATCAGGGGAAAGTTCCGATGTATGAGGCACTTGCGCAAAGTATGAATGCACCGGCAGTTTGGTTACTGAATCAAATCGGGGTTGATCGTGGCTATCAGTCAGTTAAAGATTTTAATATTCCGGTCACCAAACGGGATAAGAACCTGGCACTGGCATTAGGCGGCCTTTCATCAGGTGTTTCACCACAACAGATGGCAGGGGCTTACACAGCGTTTGCAAACGGCGGTAAAATTATGAAGCCGTTTTACATCCGCAAGATCGTTGATTCGACTGGAAAAGTGATTGTTGATAATACGGCTAAACAACAGGGCCGACAAATTATGCCCGCATCGGTTGCCAAACAAATGACCAGCATGATGCTTGGCGTTTTCAATAATGGTACCGGAGCTGATGCGAAACCTTATGGTTACTCAGTGGCTGGTAAGACCGGAAGTACCGAAGCTGATGATACTGGAAGTTCTGACGCAACTAAAGATAAATGGATTGTTGGCTATACGCCGGATTTGGTTGTGGCAACTTGGGAAGGCTTTGACAGTACCAGTCAAGCTCACCATTTGGAAAACTTGAGTGGTACTGGGATGGGCGCGTTATTTAGAAATGAAATGCAGACGATGTTGCCTTATACCAAAAATTCCAGTTTTGATACGAAGGATGCTCAAACAATCATTCATGATCAGGAACAGCATCACGATAATCTTTGGGATACCATTCAGAAAAAAACGGAGGAATATTCCAATACGATCGGTCAAAAAGCGAAGGACTTTTTCAATGATGCTAAAAGGTGGCTTGGCCAATAAAGACGATTTTTTGCCCGAATTGTCAAATCAAGTGCAACACTTGGGAGACACTACTTCATAGTGGTCTAGTTAACTAATCAAATAAAGTATCGTATGAACTAAAGACTTTGGTAGGCGTGGCGTAGTTTAAGATGCGACGTGGTCGGTGGTTCAGTGCAAACTGAATCTGATGGAGTTGTGTGTTCGAGTAGTGGTGAAGTGATTTACCTTTGGGAATGTACTCACGGATAAGGCCATTGTGGTTTTCATTGGTTCCTCTTTCCCAAGGCGAGTAAGGATGAGCGTAGTAGATCCGAGTGCCTTTTACCTGATTAAGTTTGGCAAACTCAGCACCATTGTCAAAGGTAATACTGTTAAAAGCCG
>NZ_LS422984.1:26509-373573 GCF_900411375.1 Lentilactobacillus raoultii
TGTTTTCAAGCAGGAAATTAATATTAGCTAGTTTTGAGAGAACGAAGTTCTTTCAGGAAAATAGTGTGGTGGCGATAGCCAGAAGGAGACACCTGTTCCCATGCCGAACACAGCAGTTAAGCTTCTGCACGCCGAGAGTAGTTGGGGGATCGCCCCCTGCCAGGGTAGGACGCTGCCACGCGATTATTCCGGCATAGCTCAGTTGGTAGAGCACCTGACTGTTAATCAGGTTGTCGACGGTTCGAGCCCGCCTGCCGGAGTTATTATTTAACTGGAGAGTTGTCCGAGCGGCCGAAGGAGCATCATTGGAAATGATGTAAACGGGTAAAAGCCTGTTTCAAGGGTTCGAATCCCTTACTCTCCGTAACCGAATAATAAGTTTTATGACCCGTTGGTCAAGTGGTTAAGACACCGCCCTTTCACGGCGGTAACATGGGTTCAAATCCCGTACGGGTCATTGGAGGATTAGCTCAGCTGGGAGAGCATCTGCCTTACAAGCAGGAGGTCACAGGTTCGATCCCTGTATCCTCCATTCCATAACAGCCTGGTTCGTTGGTCTAGTTGGTTTAGGACGCCTGCCTGTCACGCAGGAGGTCACGAGTTCGAGTCTCGTACGAACCGTTGTTATGTATTTGAAAATTGAATACACAACTTAGTATTATTATCTCTGTTAATGGTGTTATGGCTCGGTAGCTCAGTCGGTAGAGCAATGGATTGAAGCTCCATGTGTCGGCAGTTCGATTCTGTCCCGCGCCATTTATGGAGGGGTAGCGAAGTCTGGCTAAACGCGGCGGACTGTAAATCCGCTCCTTCGGGTTCGGTGGTTCGAATCCACTCCCCTCCATCATAGGGATATAGTTTAATGGTAGAACTACGGTCTCCAAAACCGTCGGTGTGGGTTCAACTCCTACTATCCCTGTTAATAATACTATGGCGGTAGTGGTGAAGTGGTTAACACATCGGTTTGTGGATCCGACACGCGTGGGTTCGATTCCCACCTACCGCCCTTTGATTGGGTTATAGCCAAGTGGTAAGGCAACAGACTTTGACTCTGTCATGCGCTGGTTCGAATCCAGCTAACCCAGTTAGGGTTAGCCAAATTTATGGCGGTATAGCCAAGTGGTAAGGCAGAGGTCTGCAAAACCTTCATCGTCGGTTCGAATCCGATTACCGCCTTTACCCATAATTTTATGGCCAATCATAATTATTTTGCCGGAGTGGCGGAACTGGCAGACGCGCTGGACTCAAAATCCAGTGTCCGTTAAAGGACGTGTGGGTTCGAACCCCACCTCCGGTATCAGAGTAGAATATAGAGTAGTTTTAAAAATCAGAAACGTTGATATAACAGCGTTTCTGATTTTTTGTTATATGGATTTTTGGATAGAGTAGCATACTTTAGCAAATCTGGGTGGCACAAGGGCTATTTTTACAGCCTTAATTTTGGAACACGTTTTTTGGAACCTCGGATTAGTCAGTGTCAAACTGCTGATCCATATATCTAATAGTCCTTTCAAATTCTTTATTTTTACCGCCTAAATGATTTCCTCAATTTATAAATGTTCAGTTTCTTATAAAACACCAGGGGTAAGAGAATTATCATGACATTTAACATCATTAGAAGTAGCAGTTTAAAATGGCCCTCAGCTTCTTCAATCGAATGATAATGCCGGTAAACAAATAGTATTGAATGTAGCCGTAAACGTAATTTCAATAGAACAAAAAAAGACACATCTCCTCAAAAATATTGGAAATAGTGTCTTTTTTAACGATTAAACGTTTAAAATCTTATTTAAGAAGTCTTGTAATCGTTCATTTTTAGGATGTTCAAAGATTTGGTCTGGGGTTCCTTGTTCCAGAATCTGACCGTCATCCACAAATACTACTCGATCGGCAACTTCTTTAGCAAATCCCATTTCATGAGTGACCACAATCATCGTCATACCTTTTTTAGCAAGATCTTTCATGACTTCAAGTACGTCACCAACCATTTCAGGATCCAAAGCTGAGGTTGGTTCGTCAAACAACATGATGTCGGGATTCATTGCTAAAGCGCGGGCAATTGCTACCCGTTGTTGTTGTCCGCCAGATAGGGACTGAACTCTGGCATCGAATTTTTCTTCCAGACCAACCATTTCTAGTAACTGCTTAGCCTGTTTCGAAGCTTGTTCTTTAGACGCTTTTTTTAATTCAACTGGTGCCAACATAATATTTTCGCCAACTGTTAGGTTATTAAATAAATTAAAATGCTGGAAGACCATGCCAATATTTTCACGAACTGTGTTAATATTGGCGTCTTTATTTGCAATATCGACGTCGTCAATGATGATTGATCCGGATGTAGGTTCTTCTAACTTATTTAACGTTCGAAGCAACGTACTTTTTCCAGATCCGGATGGGCCAATGATGACCACTACTTCGTTATTTTTAACCGTTAAGTTAATTCCTTTCAGCACTTCATTGGTGCCAAAGGTTTTGACTAAATTGGTTACTTTAACTTTGTCACTCATACGTTTGTTCTCCTTTGTACCCAGTTAGAAAGCCAAGTTAACAGGGTAATAATGATTAAATACATTAAGGCAACAATTGTCCAAACTTTGAATCCTTCAAGGTTTCTGGCAATAATAATTTTACCGGTTTGGGTTAGTTCAAGTAAGCCGATGATCGAAAGGATTGAAGTATCCTTTAACGTAATAATGAATTGGTTGATAAACGATGGGATCATGATTCTGATACCTTGTGGCAAAATCACTTTACGCATTGATTTCCCAAACGGCAACCCCAGACTGCGGGCAGCTTCCATCTGGCCCGGATCAACCGCTTGAATACCGCCCTTAACAAAAGCTGCAATATAAGCGCCTTCGTTAAAGGTCAAGGTGATGACACCAGCAACAAAAGCTGGAATCTTTTCGCCAGTTAAACTTGGAATTCCTGTATAGATAAACAGTGCCAAGACCAGCAATGGCATTCCTCTAAAGAGATAGATCAAGACGCTTGAAAGCCAGTTAGAGAATTTATTTGGGACAACCCCCAGCAAGCCGACAACGATTCCGAAAATAGTTGCAAAAAAGATTGAAACGATTGTCAGCCAGAGCGTTTCCTTTAGACCGGAAAGTAGGGCGCCTTTGTTTTGTTTGATTAAGCCAATAAAACTGCGGTCCTCGCTATTACTTGATGCTGTTTTTACGGCCGCCTCTGAGCCGCCTGTTCCCAGGTACTTAGCCTTAATATCATCATAGGTCCCACTAGCCTTTAAATCCTTAAGGCCGCTGTTAAACGCACGTAAGAGAGCCTGATTATGGCCCCTTTTAACTGCAAACCCATATGGTGCACTTTCGGCAGGCTTAGTTGCAATTTTCAATTTAGTACCTTGTTTAATTGCATACTGCATAACTGGATGGTCTTCAAAGCAGGCTGCCGAGTTTCCGGTTACAACATCCTGATACATATTGTTTGAATCATCAAATGTCGTAACTGTAAAACCATATTTCTTTTTGAGGCTGTTTGCGTAATCCGCACCCGCAGTCCCGGTTTTAACTGCTACTTTTTTCCCCTTTAATTGGGATAAACTTTTAATTTTACTATTCTTACTTACTGCCATGACCACGCCTGACGTGAAATAGGGGCTTGAAAAGTCAAATTGCGATTTCCGAGCTTTGGTAATTGACATGCCGGCAATCACGCCGTCAATTTGACCGGATTCGACTGCTTGAACCGCTGCGTTAAAGCCGAGTGGTTTGATTTTAACTTTAAAACCCTGCTCAGCGGCAATTGATCGAATTAAGTCCATGTCAATACCGACGTATTTGTTATGCTTATTCGCGAATTCGAAAGGTGGAAAAGTGACATCAGTCCCAATTGTAAAAGTTTTTCCCTTAACGGCACGGTTTGTTTGATTGCCGAGGTATTTACCAACAATTTTGTCATAGGTTCCGTTAGCCTTGATCTTTTTAAGGCCGGCATTAAATTTAGAAATTAATGCCTTGTGGGTGCCTTTTTTAACCGCAAATCCATACCAACCTGTGTTGGCGGGTTTGCTGACAATTTTTAATTTAAGCCCTTTTTTGATCCCATACTGCATAACAGGTTGGTCTTCAAAGCAGGCAACCGAATTGCCAGTGGTGACATCCTGATACATATTATCAGAATCATCAAACGTAACCGTTTTAAAACCATACTTTTTCTTGATACTATTTGCGTAGTCAGCCGCTGCAGTTCCTGTCTTTAAAGCAACTCGCTTACCTTTTAACTGTTTAAAACTTGAAATATGACTATTTTTGGCAACAGCCATCACTACCCCAGTTTTGTAATAGGGTGTCCCAAAGTCGAACTTAGCTTGTCGCTCAGGCGTTATTGTCATTCCGGCAATGACACCATCTTCTTGACCGGATTGAACCGATTGAACGGCTGCATTAAAGCCAACTGGTTTAATATGAACTTTAAAACCTTCTTCTTTGGCAATCGCGTTCATAATATCAATATCGATACCAACGTATTGATTATGCTTATTTGCAAACTCAAAAGGTGGGTAAGTCACATCTGTTCCAATTTGATACGTTTTGGCATGGCTAACGGTACTAAAGAAGCCAAGGCATGCCAGAAAAACCAGCAAAAAAGCAGCCCAGCCAAGGCGTTTTGACAATTTGTGAATCATGATATTCCTCCTACACGTATGTAATAAAATATAACATATAATAATGAGACTATTCTAGCAGAAATTAAACTGATTGTATAGCGTCAGTCACCAATTCGCGTAAAGAACTAGATAATCACTTGACAGCAGTTAGGTACCTAAGCGATGGCCAACAATGGATAACCTAAGGTGGACAGCTTCTTTAATAATTAATAAAACATTAAAATCGCATTGACAATTGTGGTGGTGTTACTCATAATTGGGGTTAAAATGTCTCAATCATTTAATGTGATAATTAAAGCCAGTGTTTAAATGGAGTGAAATCTTACATAACAAGATTGGCGAATTGATGATTAAAACAGCTAGTTGGAGGCGCATAATTTGAAATTTCCAGAATCTGATGTGTTACAAGGATTGCCAAAACAATTTTTTGCAAACTTGGTTAAAAAAGTGAATGCTAAAGTAGCTACCGGTGCTGATGTAATTAATTTAGGTCAAGGGAATCCGGATCAGCCCACACCTGAATTTATTGTTAAGTCAATGCAGGAACAAACGGCGATTCCTAAAAATCATAAGTATTCTCAATTCCGCGGCGATCCGGAACTGAAGAAAGCGGCTGCCGAATTTTATAAACGCCAATATGGCGTCGAACTGGATCCGGAGAAGGAAATTGCAATCCTAGGAGGATCAAAAATCGGCTTGGTAGAGCTGCCCTTTGCAATTTTAAATCCTGGTGATACGATGTTACTGCCGGACCCAGGATATCCTGATTATTTATCTGGTGTCGCTTTGGCTAAAGTGAAACTTTCATTGATGAGATTAAAAGAAAAAAATGATTTTATGCCGGATTATGCTGAGCTGGACAGCGATACGGTTGCTAAAGCAAAGTTAATGTATCTAAACTACCCCAATAATCCAACCGGTGCAGTTGCGACACCAGCGTTCTTCAAAAAAACAGTCGACTTTGCCAAAGCAAACCAAATCGGTGTGGTCCATGATTTTGCGTATGGGGCCATTGGTTTTGATCATCAAAAGCCGATTAGTTTCTTACAAACACCTGGGGCAAAGGAAGTTGGCATTGAAACGTATACTTTTTCTAAGTCGTATAATATGGCAGGTTGGCGGATTGGTTTTGCTGCGGGGAATGCTGATATGATTGAAGCAATTAATTTACTTCAGGATCATTTATTCGTGAGCGTTTTTCCAGCAATGCAAAAAGCGGCTATTACAGCCTTAAATAGTGATCAACAAACGGTTAAAGAACTAGTCGCATTATATGAAAAACGACGGAATCAATTTTTCTCAGCGGCACGCGCAATCGGATGGGAACCTTATCATTCAGGCGGTTCTTTTTATGCATGGATGCCGGTTCCAGAGGGTTATACCAGTGAAGCATTCGCTGATTTATTGTTAGATAAAGCAGCAGTTGCTGTTGCACCTGGAAATGGTTTTGGTGAAGGTGGAGAAGGCTTTGTCCGGGTAGGGCTGTTGATTGATGAACCAAGGTTTACGGAAGCTTGTCAGCGAATTAAGAAATTGAATTTATTTTAAATTAATCAAAATAAGGATCAGTGATCGGCTTTTTCAGCTTATCCTGATCCTTTTAATTTACCAATAACCCAGTAGCTGAGTTAATTTCGCACGGTCTAAGTCACGCTGCGAGATCCTGGCTGTTTCGGTTCCATCCAATCCGGTTGAGGATCGTTGAACTGGTTTTTCCCAAAGATATTTGGTGATAAGATTCCCATTGCTGGTTGGTGCATACATTAAATCTGCTTGATAGGCTGTGTGATCCAATCCTAACGTGTGACCAAGTTCATGGGCCATAACACCCGTCCAATATCGCTTAATCGTCATTTGAGAAGCTAATGCTGGTTTCAAATAAGCTGTTGGGTATTTTGGATCAGTAAAATGTCTTTCATTGATCAAGATCTTTTGACCGTTATATAAACCATCCCAATTATTACTAGCAGCTTGGGCAAATTTGATTGGTAAAGTTGCCGTTTGATGGTTACCAAGTTTAAAAACTTTGGTCTTTAAAGCAAAGTTCCACTTATTGATAGCGATTTTGGCAATGGGCTTTAGTGTTTTGGAAGGGACATCGATAATTGCTGTGTGCGATTTGAACATAGATTTAGGTGAAAAATGAAAGACGTTATAGGAAGTATCCAACAAATTTTCTTTGGTGCGATAATCTCGCTGACTCAAAGAACGAATGGGCATTGTGGGATTCATATCCGGCGCGTGGTTAATCAGCCCTTGAATTGTTTGTTTTGAGTGCGATTTTTTTGTTAAGTAATGTGGGGAAAAATCTGAATCATCAGTGTCTGACTTGTTGTCGTTTAATTGATGAATAGATGAAAGCAGGTTCTTAGTAGATGTCAGTTGTGAAGTTGGACTTCTCATAGGATTTAACTGTTTAGGTGCCCATTTATGATTGGCTGCAGCAGTGATGGACGTTGAAAAAAGCAATGTGGTGCTAACTGCAATTAAAACCACTCGACATAAATATACTAAATGATGTTTAGAAAACTGCATGGGAAGAAATTCCTTTCAGTAAAGAATTGGATATCAATTATGGTTAATATAACACATCCTGTTGAGAGTCATTGAAATAATGATCATAAAAATAAGTTAAAAGTGGACACTTACCCATTTTTGAGGTGAGTCACTATCACGTCGTAAGGGAACACCCAAGTCATCAAGGCGACTATTAAGGTTTATTTGGTGAAACAAAAAACACTGGTCTTCATTTTTTACCAGTGCTTTTTGTTGATGTTATTTTTAAAGTAATCTAAGTAGCGTTAGTCTTTTGACACGTTTAGGAAAACAGCGCCAAGCCCTTGATCAAAGGTCGCTTTCCACTCGCCATCTGTTAAGGATTCAGGTAACAGGAAAGTGCCACTGGAAACTCGTTGACCAGCTTGTAGTGGCTGACCTTGATCTTCAAGCTTCTTAACCAGCCATTGCAAGGAATTTAATGGATTGCCAAGAACTTCAGAGGAGGCACCATCTTTTAATTTCTTGCCGTTATGGAAAAGCTGACACTTAACATTTGCTAACGCCTCAACGGAATCAAATAGCTGAGAGGCCTCAACTTCCTGACCGTAAACGACAAACCCACCAACTGCCGCATCTGCCATCACCATGTATTTGGAAAGGCTTGGGAACCAATCACTAAATCGTGAATCAGGGACTTCAACGGCAGGAGCAACCTTCGTTTTTTTAAGGAGATCTTCCAGCGAATCATGGCTGCTAAGTGGTTCTTTGGCTGTAAAAAGCATCTCAACTTCTGCCAGTGGCTCCATCAAACTTGAACGATGTAAGGTAACGGGAGATTGGACGAAGTGACTCTCAACCTGGGCACCGTAAAGCGGAGAGTCCGAATCAAACATGTCTTGGGTTTGCTTACTGGTAAGCGATACTTTATAACCACCGACGGCTTCTTCTTTGAGCTCAGTTAACCGTTTTTGGACTCGATAGGCCGTTTGCTCATCAGTCACGACATCTTTCCAATCAGCCTCTTTTAATGGCTGGTGTGATTGATAAGCGTGAAATAGTTTCTCTGCAAATTCATTTTCCTTAGCTGATAATGTCATTGTTGCTTGTTTTTGTGTTTCCATAAGCGTGACCTCCATAAATTTAGTTAATTTTGATTGTCCCCGCCTATTACTAATTGTGAGGACAAATATGTGTGATGAAATATGTGTTGGGATGAAACTATGAATGAAACTATGTCAAATTTGAAACTAATATGTGTTAAAAACGATGATGCATTATGTCGTAATAATTTTAAAAAGCTCACCAACTCTGACTGACTAATCTGAATCTGACCCGGATTATCGTTAGAGCTGTTAATGTCCGATTTCATATGTCCTCACCACCTTTAAAATAAAATTTTTCATTAGAAACTAACAAAAAGCGCCCCTTAACTGTCAACTAACTGACAATTAAAGGGCGCTTTTGCGCGGTACCACCTTATTTTCATAACCTTATTACTAAGGCTATCTTAAACGTACGGTAAAAAATACGATACGCTGACACAATAATGGGTGTTCCCAACGTAACCTACTGAAACTTTTGGCTACATAGCTCAGAGATGATAATCATTCAATAACGTAAATTGCTTTTCACCGACCAGCAACTCTCTGATTACAATTAATAAATGATGCTTCTCTTCAACGCTTTTTCTAATGTGAATTTAATGATTGTCATTAATTTACACCCAGTTTTTCATAATGTCAAGGTCGTTTTGAGTTATTTTTTAAATTTATGTGGATTTTCGCGAAGAACACGTGCCGGGTTTCCCGCAATAATGACATTATCACCAAACGATTTAGTGACAGTAGAATTGGCGCCCACAATTACATTATTTCCCAAAGTGACGCCTGGAAGAATCACGGAGCCGCCACCGACCCACACATCATCGCCGAGAGTTACCGGCTTTCCTAAGCCGACAAATTCTTCTCGCTCTGTTGGATTAAGGGGGTGATAAGCGGCATAAATTTGAACGTGGGGTGCCAGCATGCAGTGATTACCAATTGTGACTGGGGCAATGTCTAAAATGACGTTATCGTAATTGCACATAAAATAATCACCGACATGGATATTGTAGCCAAAGTCGCAGCGGAAGTTTGGTTGAACCCATGGACTTTTACCTACGGAACCAAAGAGCTGGCGAACGAGGTGCTCCTTTTCTTCGCTGGCTGTATCATCGAGTTCATTCATCATTTTGCATAATCGGCGCGCTTTGGTTTCGTCAGCCGCTAATTCAGGATCCATGATGTGGTAAGGCTCACCGGCCAAAAATTTTTCTTTTTCTGTTGCCATTGTTTTTCCACCCTTATGATTGATTTGATATTAGTCATTATAACATGCCGGTCAGTATAAATTTAATGTTCAAAAATTAGTCCGGACAAATAAAAATAACCTGTTACATGAAGGGTGATAAACTTATCGTTTCAATAAATTTGGAATTGCTCAACCCCGTGTTTTCGGGTATTATTAATTAAATGAGAATCTCATCAAATGAGATGAAAGGATGACTTTGAATGAAAGCAGTTATTACGGTGATTGGTCATGATCAAATTGGGATTGTTGCGAAGGTTTCCCAAAAATTAGCACTCTTAAAGGTCAACATTACTGATATTTCACAAACATTAATGGATGGTGAATTTACGATGATGTTAATGGGTGAGTGGGATGACTCGAAAGGCGATTTTGAAACCATTAAGAAAGGCTTGGCTGATTTGGGAACGGGGACAGGTCTTGACATTCACATTCAACGTCAAGAATTGTTTGACGCGATTCAAAAGCTATAGGGGGTGATAACGAATGGAAACCAAACAAATTCTAGAAACCATTCAAATGATCTCCGAAGAAAAATTAGATATTCGAACGATTACAATGGGAATTTCATTGTTTGATTGTATTGATAGCGATGGTCAAAAAGCTCGGCAGAAAATTTATGATAAATTAACTAAGAGTGCCGAAAATCTGGTCGAGGTAGCTAATCAAATTGAGTCGGAATATGGCATTCCAATTGTTAACAAGCGACTTTCAGTGACACCAATTGCAATGATTGCAGCGGCTTGTCATGATGATAATTACGTCGCCTATGCCCATACAATGGAAAAAGCCGCGCAGACTTTAGGCGTTGATCTGATTGGTGGCTTCTCTGCACTTGTACAAAAGGGCTATCAAACTGGTGATCATAAGCTAATCGCTTCCATCCCACAGGCATTAAGTGAGACCAAACGAGTATGCGGTTCGGTGAATGTCGGGTCAACTCGGGCTGGCATTAATATGAATGCGGTTAAACAAATGGGGCAGGTTGTCAAAGAGATTGCCGCAATTGATCCAATTAATTGTATGAGTCTGGTGATTTTTGCCAATGCAGTTGAAGATAATCCGTTTATGGCCGGGGCATTTCACGGTGTTGGCGAGGCCGATAAAGTGATTAACGTTGGAATTAGTGGTCCAGGGGTTGTTAAACGGGCGTTGGAAAAAGTTCGTGGTGAATCAATGGATATTGTTTCTGAAACGATTAAAAAGACAGCATTTAAAGTCACTCGAATGGGCCAGTTTGTTGGTAACGTAGCGGCAAAACGGCTCCATGTTCCGTTTGGGATCGTTGACTTGTCATTGGCCCCGACACCCAACCCGGGGGATTCGGTTGCTGAAATTTTAGAAGAAATTGGGTTGCAGAGCGTGGGAGCTCCAGGGACGACAGCTGCTTTGGCGCTCTTAAACGATGCCGTTAAAAAAGGTGGCGTGATGGCTTGCGAGCATGTTGGTGGGCTATCCGGGGCGTTTATACCGGTTTCTGAGGACAGCGGTATGATTAAAGCTGTTGAACACAGTCATTTGAATTTGGAAAAACTAGAGGCAATGACGGCTGTTTGTTCAGTCGGCTTAGATATGATTGCAATTCCAGGTGATACGCCAGCGACAACCATTAGCGGCATGATTGTGGATGAAGCTGCGATTGGCGTCATTAATAACAAGACAACGGCTGTGCGGGTCATCCCAGCAACCGGAAAAACAGTTGGTGACCGGGTTGATTTTGGCGGTTTGTTTGGCTATGCGCCCGTTATGCCGGTTAACCCTAATAGCTCGGCGGCAATGGTCAATCGAGGCGGACAAATTCCAGCTCCAATCCATTCTTTTAAAAATTAAACTGATCGTTTTAATAAGTATCAAATCAAAAAGGTTAAACGGGGCAAATTGCCAGTTTATCCTTTTTATTTTTCGACAAATGACTTTTCAACGATAACACATGGAACACCGTCTTCAAGAAATGGTGACGAGGTAACGGAATATCCCAATTTTTCATAAAAGCCCTTGGCCGTCACTTCACTGTGAATCAGTGACTTAGTTAAGCCTTGTCGACGACCGTAATTTTCCATGGCCATTAAAACCTGCTTGCCATATCCTCGTCCTCGGTACGCTGGAAGTGTGGCCACCCGCCCGATCTTTAACGTTTGATCATCAAATTGTTGATACCGACAAGTGGCCACAGGTGTTATCCCGTCAAATAAGACGGCATATACTTCCCGGTCATCATCAAGATCATCGAATTCGTCTCGTAACGCAATTCCCCGTTCAATAACAAAGACGGTCATCCGAATGTAAGCGGCAGCCGCCCGAATAGGCTTGGAACTTTCGACAACTAATTGCATGAAATCACTTTCAATCTGTTATTTATTATTAATATTTTTGTAACGAATTTGTCAATTTATTAAAAATGTGCTTAAAACATGATATGATAGATAATTGTATTAGCGAGTTAAGAAAGCTTGAAGTTTTTATTAAGGATGTGGAACGGTAAGGCTTATAAGTAGATTGTACGTTCCAAAGCTCGTAAAATGAAGTAAAATATCTGCCAAGGGGGTTGGCTAGATCCATGTCACGAAAGGAAAAATTTCGTCAGCAAAAAAAAGCAAGTCGAAATCGCAAACTTAAGCGATTTGCGGCCGTGGCCGTGTTAGTATTGGCTGGCGGATTCATTGGGTCACATGTTTATTTTCAGAATCACTTTAAATGGACAAAAATTAATGATGTTGATGTGTCCGGCTTAACAGTTGCTCAGGCAACCAAAAAATTAAATCAATCCGAAATTGATCAAAAGGGGCACTATTTAGTTGTCAAAAAGTCACGAATTAAGTTAAATTCAAATGATGTTAAGCAATTATTCAAGCATCGAAGCTCAATGAGTATGTTAACTTCAAAACAAATGAGTGCTCAAACCGAAGTTTCCAATCATGCCTATCATTATCGAATGACGGTTCTGTTACCAAAATTTAAGAAACGGATTGACCAACTCAACATTACCAGAAAGCCAACGGTTGATTCAACAATTAAATTGGCAAATGGTCAGGTAACCGTCAAAAAAGGCTATCAGGGAAACGAGTTGGATAAAGCATCTATGGTGCGAGACTTTAAGAAACAAGCTAAGGACAACCTGATTATTTCCGTTAAAATGAAGAAGGAAGTTGCTGCTTCGCCAGATAGTTCGGTCATTAAGAACCGTAAGCAAGCTTTGCAGAAACGACTTCAAAATACGGTTACGCTGACAACTTATAACAAATCATTTACGTTTAAAGCCGGGAAATGGCTGACTAGTGGTCGGGTAACAGCTAATGGAAAGTATCACTTTGATTCAACCAAGCTCAAAAACTGGGTTGCCAAGTTTGCTAATAAAGTGAACACACTCGGACGGTCATTCACCATTTCTAAACCAAAGAAAGTTCGAATTTCAAATGGTGGGACTTATGGATGGAAAATTAACCAACAGGCGCTATCGACTGCCTTGTTAAAGAATTTAGCAAAGAAGAATCCCAAGAATCTTAACTTGAAACATTACGTTTCCGGAACCGGATATGGGATTAAAGGTGCCGGCAAAACTTACGTAGCTGTTGATTTGACCAATCTTGAAGAATATGTTTATAAAAATGGTCAACTAAAAGCCAAGATTCCAATTATGTCTGGAACCTTAACTGGTGGTAATGCAACGCCTACCGGTTCTTACTTCATTATGTATAAGCAGCGCCATGCAACATTACGGGGCAAGAACAGTGATGGGTCCAAGTATGCGTCACCCGTTGGTTACTGGGAGCCTGTAACGCTGTCTGGTGTCGGATTGCATGATTCGCCATGGCAGCCGGCATCGGTTTATGGTAATCCAAGTGCCAGATCTCAATATCATTCTCACGGTTGTTTAAATAACCCACCGTCACAAATGCCAAAGGTCTGGAAATATACTCATACAAATGAACCTGTTGTGATTTATAAATAACTGAACAGATCAAAAAAGCGATGATCCTTGATAGATTAATCAAAAGTCTATCAGAGATCATCACTTTTTTCTTATCTTAGCTAATCTTCTGTAATCAAAATTTTAATACCCAAATATAAATTATAAACAAACATGATTAAATCTACTAACCCAACTAAAACGATTAAAGCCGCAAACATTAGACCAGTCAGCCGTGAATTCTTGGTTGTTAAGCCGGTAATTCCGACAATCATTAGTGTGAGAATTGTCAGGACAACCGGAATCAAATGTAATAGAAACGCATGTTTAGCGGTTTCGTGCATCTCTTGGTGTGAGTTGGTAACCAGCCAGACAATAAAGGGAAAAATGAAGGGTGCAAACACGATCGATAAGTAAGATAATGCGTTAACAATCTTATTTTGAGACATGGGTGACCTCCAGCGTTTTTTAGTGAGTGATTTTACTTAGCATATGTTTTGTAAACCGGTGCCCTGAATAAGTCAACGTATCCGTTGGAGGTATTATAGTCTCTTAAGACCTTAACCCGTTGGTGATTGATTGTCCGAGAAGTCGTTTTCCAGCCACCGTCGCTTTGATAAGCTTTTTGAGCTAATGCGTTAAACGTGTATTTAGTTGAATGCTTAATTTTAGCCACTGCTAATTTTTTATAGCCTTTCCAGTTACTACGGAAAAGACTGTGAGTGTTCCCCTTATAGGTTTGAGTGACTGAATATTTGTTAATGTGGGTGACACAGATATGGCCGTTAACATAAGAGTACCAATTGCCACGCCAGGCGCTGGGAGTTGTTGAGTGAATTTCACCAACTTTAAAGTAGGCAGCACTTGCAGACGGTGTTGTCATAGTTGCTTGAATAACACCAAACGCTAAACCAATGAGTGGCAATATCAATAATTTAAAAAATTTGACTTTCATTTAAATATCCTTTCTTAGTTGTCAATTCTAGGTTAAAAATGAGTTCACGCTTAAAAGTATATATGCAATATAGCTTTTTTTAAAGGGCAATGTCAAATGGCAGATGCGAAGCACCTTTTTAACAGCAATTATTTAATCATCAAAAAAGCAGTTTATCATCACTTTTCATTGAAAAATGATTGATAAACTGTTTTTTGAATCACTTGATTTACTTATGATTCAGAGTGTTTACTGCGTCGGGTTGGATGCTTCTTTTCATCTTCAGCCAGTTTCTTTTGATACATTTTATCAGTGACATAAGGGTAAGTCCACTTAATCATCGCTGACATAATGATCGGTAGTGTAATGACCAGAATAATTAGCCCGACAATCACGGCAGTTGCCACTTGGATTAGTGTCAAAACACTGGAAGGAATTAACGCTGCAAAGGTACCACCTAAAATGATCGCGGCTGAAATAACAACTGTTCCAATAATGGTTGCCGAATGTAGAATCCGCCGACGGACATCAGGAATGGCACTGGCGTCATCCCGATATCGCATCATTAAGAAGATACTGTAATCGACTCCAAGTGCAATTAACATAATGAAACTAAAGAATGGGGTGTTCCAAGTTAACAGATCACGAGCCATCAGATAGGCTGACAGCCATCTGGTAATCTGCAAAGAGGCGAAGTAGGTCACTACGAGAGTTCCAATGATTGTGAGTGCCTGAACCAGTGAACGGGTCACAATCATTAGGGCCAACCCGATTCCAACTAACATGATCACAACGGTGCGCAAGAAATCGCCGTTAGCGGTCTTTTGAAGATCGGCTGTTTGAGAACTTTGGCCCCCAATGGCAACCGTTGCATTCTTCAGATCAGTATTCTTTAATTTGGATTTAACATCTGATGAAATGGTTCGAATTCGTTTAGCAGATTGGGTGGTACTTGGGTCAGAGTTTAAGACAATCGTGATGCTGGTGATTTTACGATTTTTGGACATAAAGGAATCCAGAGATGGCGTAAATGACGCACTCTTGATTGTCTCAGCCGGCATATAAAAAGTATTACCAAGATATGACTTCTGCATTTGTTTCAAATAGTTGTTAACGGTGCTGGTTCCGCGACCAATTTGAGTCAGTCCGGTGTTTGCTGAAGTTAATCCCTGTTGAAGTTGTTTAGTTTGAGCAGCTAACCGTTTCATTTTGGCATTGAGTTCCTGAACGCCATTATTAACTTGGGTACTGCCATTGGCAACCCGTCTAGCACCGGCAGTCAGTGATGAACTATTTTGCTGCAACTGGGTACTACCCTGGCTCAAGCGGTTTAACCCGCTGGCAAATGGTGTTGATTGCGCTCTTAGTTGGCCAAGCCCTGATGTCACTGAACTTGAACCAGCAGCTAAACGTCCCGCGCTTTGGCTAACTGATGGTAGTCGGCCAGTTCGACGCTGCAGATTGCGAATACCCGTTGTAACCTGTTGACTACCAGCTTGCAGTTGGCCGACGCCACTTGTTAGGGATGAGGCCCCTTGACTCAGTTGTTGAGAGCCACTAGAAAGTTGACCAACACCATTTGTATAGGTTGAAATTCCCTGACTAAGCTGTTGTGCACCTGATTGGAGGCTCTTGGCACCAGTTGCAAGTCGTTGAACTTGAGCAGCACTTTGATCAGGATTTGAACTAGCTAACTGTTTGTTAGCCTTTTTCAAACCGCGCTGAACTTTTTTGAGACCGGCATTTGCTTGATTTAAACCACTAACCAGTTTTCCTAATTGGCTCTTTAGGTAAAGTTGTTGAATTTTTTCACCGCCGGGTCGGGTGACTGATGAGACGGTCTTAACGCCGGGTTCGGATTTCAGATAGCCGGTCAAATCATCGAGCTCAGCCAAATCCTTTTGGGTATTCAGCGGCTTCTTACTTTCAATATATAAAGTCGACGGGCCGGACATGCCGGCTGGATAATGGGCCTGAATAACGTTATAGCCGGCCTTTGATTGAACGGTATTGGGCAATTCGTCAGCGTTGTTAAAGTTAAGTGGGTGAGTTCCCAAGAATAACAGTGGGATGGCAGCAATAATTAAAATCCCGACCATGATGAAAGTGTGGGAAAGGGTGGTTTTGGAGAGAAAATTCCACAGGAAACTTCTATCGTGAGCGGAAAGGTTCTTACTTGGCCAGAACAATTTCTCACCCAACATGGCCATAAAGAACATGTTGAAGGTTAAAAGAACCGCCAAGAGAATGGCCACGCCAACTGCGACGGCCACGCCTGAGCGATAGAAACCAAATTTTGCCAGTGACAAGGCAGCAAAACCGATTAAGACTGATGAACCACTATAAAGAATAGTTCGACCGGCGTGTTTTCGGGCCACCTTTGCGGCTTCGGGAGCTTCGACCCCTTTTTTGATTTCTTCTTTGAAGCGATCATAGAGGAGAATGTTATAGTCTGTTCCAATCCCAAACAGAACCACAACCAAGAAAACCTGAGTAAAGTTTGAAATTGGGAAGTTGACTTTATCTGCTAAGTTCATCACAACGTTTAACGACAATAAATAGGATAACCCAACCGTTAACAGTGAAATGAATGGAATAAGCAGAGATCTAAAGACAACGACTAGAACAAGAAAGATAAAAATTGCGGCAATAATTTCAGTTTTTTTCAAGCCTTGTTCGGTCACAGTTGAAAAATCTTCATTCAAAATATCATTACCGGTAACATAAGTCCGTAAACCGGGAGTCTTGATTTTTTGAAGTAATTTATCGGTTTGCCCTCGAACTTTGTACTTACTAGATAAGGTGACCATGACCATCTGCGTCGTTTGATCATCGGAAGTCAACTGCTTTTTGGCGGCAGAATTGTCACTTGGGCTAGTGACTTTATTGATATGTAAGCTCTTATCGCCTTTGATTGCACTAGTTACATCGGCAATCTGTTGTGATTGGCTTGCAGTAATCTTGCCATTTTTATTATTAAAGACCAGAATCAAATCACGAACTGAATGATTACCCGACGCCTTTTTTTGAATTTTGTTAGCGACTTGGCTCTCAACGTTTGAAGGTAGTGTAACGGCTCCTTTATCACGAACCAATTGCGAAATGTTTGGTAGTGTGAACATAGCGATTAAAGCTAGCCCAATCCAAACAATCAACGCTAAGCCGTGTTTTCTAATGAAATTTTGCATTAATACTTTCTCCCCTTTAAAAATGTTATTGTAAGTAAGCAATTGTTTAAATTTGGACACTTGTATAAACTACTTGAAAATGATAAACTCGGCCTGGAAATGACGCAAGTGACAATTAATTGCGTTTGTCTAATGTTAGACAAAAAATTAAAACTGCAAAGTTAGCGAGGCAATCATGAAATACGATTTAACAAAGAAACCCACCAGAGGTGCCCAACGGACACTGGATGCCTTTTTTACTACGATGTTGGATTTATTGTCGAAAAAAAGTTTTGAACATATTAGTGTCCACGAAATTTGTGAAATCAGCAATTTTCCACGAGCCACTTTTTATAATTACTTTGACGATAAATATGATTTGGTCGATTATTGCTGGCATGTGCTGGCTACCGAAATTCAGGTTGACCAGGTTACTAAAGTCAGTTCAGAACGAGACCTGGTGGTTTATTTTGACCGGATTTATGATCTTTTTGAAGCAAAGCAGGCGCTCCTAAAAGGAATTCTTAAAAATAATGATTTTTCGGGCACCTTGGTCAACAGTTTTGTTAACTATCTAAAAACTGTGATCCAGCATATTTTTTATGAATCCCTGTGTTATTCAAAACCGGAAATTCCTACTCAACTCATGGCAGACCACTGTAGTGAAACGGTGATGCTGATACTGGAGTGGATTTTCTTAAAGCAACAACCAACAACAAAAGATCAAGCACACCAATACTTGGAGACCTTATTAGGCTAAAGTGATTTACTGAAGCAGGTTGAAGTTGGCAGCATTGAGCATTACCAGTTCGAGACTTTTCCAACCTACAACCTCACATATCTGCTATTATAAACGTAAATTCGTCCCTTCTCAATGATGCACATTGGTTTGATGAGCGGCGTTGATAAAGCCACTAAGGCCACTAAGGTGGTGATGGTTAGGATTGAAGAAAATAACAATGAGGAGGTGACTGGGATGTCTTTGACACCTGATGAACGAGCAGCAACTATTAATGAGTTGTCACAAAATTTTGACTTGGCCGGTGTTTCACTTAACCAAGCAGCAGATGAGTTACATACGACGACTGACCATTTGCGGCAGGTACTGAACTTACAGGTTACCAGAATTGAGGAACCTTGGATATTAAGAAATTATTTAGTGTCAATTATTTTGGATCAGGGTAAAGAGCCATATCCATTTTCCAAATTAAATGGTGATCCAAGCCGATACCCATTTTTAGATGATCAATTTATTCAAAGGGGCAAATTGGCTTAGGAAAGATCAGATAGCTAATGATTATCGAAAAAAGGATTACTTTAGTCAAGTGAGCAACTGAACTGAGGTAGTCTTTTTTGGACGATTGATTAATGACGTGTTATTTCAAACTGGTTTGATTCTTGGTGGTTAGTCGATTGCCTGAGAACATGAGACTAACAGCTTTACTATCTTTACCAGTGGCGTACGTAACATTTTTTGCCGAAACTTCCCCGTGACCGGTTACCGATTCGGCGGCAGGAACTCCTAATTTTTCAACAACTTGTTGATACGATGAGCCTGATTTGAGTTGCTTTAGCTTAAGTAATGAGACAGGTCGTCTTTTTTTACTAGTGACTGGCAGGTAGCCCTTACTGATGGCGTGGTGATCTAAAAATTCCACTGTCATTGCCGTTGCGTTAAAATCCTTCTTTAAGTTGGTCCAGGTATATTGAACAGCCGCTTTTTTGCTGGAACCGGAAACCGTTACATGACTTGTTGAATTTGGTTTGCCAAATGAGTGTAAAAGTTCTTTTTCAGAAGTTCCACTTTGAGGTGAGGTGACATTACCCGTCACTATTTTTTGATAGTCAAAGCGGCTGACAGCTGAGCCATTAGTAGCGACTCGAAATGACTGAGCAGCTTGGCGGTGCGTTGAAGATTGATTGCTATCAGACTGGCCACAGGCACTGAGACTGAGCATCGTTGCTAATGGGATTGCAAGCATGATTATTTTTTTCACTGTTTCTTTCCCCCAAAAAGAGATAACTATTTAAAATTAGTTGAAGTCAAGATTAAATTGACTAATTTAATTAAGCATAACAGAGATAAACGGGATTTACCGAAAATTCAAAATTTTTAAACATTTTTTCAAGCACATCAATTCAAATTTAGTCGTAATTTTCGTCATTAACTTGATTAATGTCATAAAAAGTAACATTTGTTAAGTGCAATTAGGAAAAATTTGATAAATTAACACTCTTGAATAGTTTAATCGTATATAATTGGTCAGAGACATAAATCCAAGTATATCGGAAACGAGTTGACAAAAACAAGAATAGGTATATATTATCTTGTGTAAGTTAATGTTAGATTAAATGACATAAAACGAAACGGGGATTGACAATGAGACTTGAAAAAGATTGTATTGGTGAGGAATTAGTACCAGATAACGCATTATATGGGATTCATTCGCTGCGAGCGGCACGTAATTTTCCGATAACCCGGGAACGGGTAAATCCCTTAATCATTGCTTCCTATCTGCAAATCAAAAAGGCGGCGGCAATTGCTAATCAACAGGCGGGTACGCTTGATTCGAACAAAGCATTATTAATCATTGCCGCTTGCAACCAGTTACTCTTATCAAAGGATTTCGAATCGGTGATTGTGCCGGCAATTCAGGGTGGTGCGGGCACATCTACCAATATGAATATCAATGAAATAGTTGCCAACTTGGCAATGAAGCTTGGCAGGCAAAAGGGAAAATTAACTGTTAAGATTCATCCTAACGATGATGTTAACCAATGCCAGTCAACAAATGATACGTATCCGACTGCTGGTAAAATAGCCATGTTAAAAGACTTGGCTCCTTTGGAAGACGCCGTCAACAGTCTAATCCATGTGCTTGAAGAAAAAGCGCATCAATATCAATCAACGGTCAAAGTTGGTCGCACGCAACTTCAGGATGCTGTTCCAACAACTTTTGGAAGAAGCTTTAGTGCCTCTGCGGCCATGTTCAAACGAGATTTGCAAAAAATGAAAGCAATTGAAAAAACGCTTGCGACGGTTAATTTGGGTGGCACTGCAATTGGTACTGGGATTAACTCAACTCGTGATTATCAACGGGCCGTTATGCCACTATTGAACCGAATTACCGGCCTATCGTTAACGCAGGCTGATGATTTGATTGAAGCAACTCAAAATAGTGATGCCTTTTCAACCTTTTCCGGCATTTTAAAAGGGCTGGCACTTAATTTAACGAAATTTTGTAATGACTTGAGGCTCCTTTCAAGTGGTCCTCAAGCCGGGTTAGCCGAATTGTCCTTGCCAAAAGTCCAAGCCGGTTCTTCAATTATGCCTGGAAAAATTAATCCGGTGATTCCTGAGGTCGTCAATCAAGTTGCTTTTGAAGTGATTGGTAAGGATGTCACAGTCACTTTGGCAGTTGAAAATGGTCAATTAGAACTAAACGCTTTTGAGCCAATCATTTTTAAAGAAGTACTTACGAGTGAAAGCCACCTGACAGCAGCAATTAAGACATTAGTTAAAAACTGTCTTCGTGGGATCCAGGTTAACGTCAACCATTGTCAAAATGAGGTTGACCAATCAGCGATTGCTGCAACGATTCTATCGCCGTACTTGGGCTATGAGAAAACAACGGCTTTGATCAAAGAAGCCGAACGTGTTCAAATACCGGTTAAAACCTTGGTTAAACAAAAACAATTATTAGCATCAACGTTGATTGATAATTTGTTTTCTCCTGAAGTCTTAACTAATCAAAATCAGGCAGATTTACAAAAATTAAAATCATTAGCTGGTCATTCTCACTGAAAATGATCGTTAATTGATCGTTAACACTTACTCGTGAAAAGCCCTATACTGAACTTGATAAGCAATTTCAGAAATGGGGGATTATCATGGCAAATCGTGAAGCAAGTCATATTGATGACATTGCCAGAACCAGCCTTGATGACTTGATAAACCAATATCAGACGACCAAATTGGGGTTAAATGATAGACAAGCAGCACAGCGACTTGAAAAGTATGGTGAAAACACGATTCAAGCGGGTGCTCATCGTTCAGAGCTGTTAATTTTTATTGAGAATTTCACTTCACTAATGGCAATTCTACTTTGGATTTCCGGGATTATCGCAATTTTTGCCGGCATGCTCGAACTGGGAATTGCTATTTGGGCCGTCAATGTCATTAATGGGTGCTTTTCTTATTGGCAGCAACATGCCGCGCAAAAAGCGACGGATTCTTTAAAACGTTTACTGCCCTCCTATGTAAAAGTCATTCGAAATGGCCAAGCAAAACAGATTCAAGTGGAGAAATTAGTTCCAGGAGATCTAATTTCATTACAGGCCGGAGATGCGATTCCGGCAGATGCCCGCGTGTTTTCAACCGCTAACTTTCAGGTTGATGAATCATCATTAACCGGTGAATCAGTCCCAGTTGAAAAAAATGATCAGTATCGAGCCGGCGATGGCGAGTTTGCTCAGGCAAATGTGGTTTTTGCTGGGACTATCGTTACGAGTGGCACGGCAAATGCCTTGGTTTTTGCGACAGGTATGTCAACTGAATTTGGGCGGATTGCGCGATTAACCGCAAGTCAGAAAAAGGTCGTTTATCCTTTGCAACGTGAACTTAACCGGTTAACTCGGCAACTAACATTAATTGCTATTTTGATTGGCGTTGCTTTCTTTGTGCTGGCGATTTTCTTCGTTCACTATCCTGTAGCCAAATCGTTTATTTTTGCGTTAGGGATGATTGTGGCTTTCATCCCAGAAGGATTATTACCAACGGTCACTCTGTCTTTAGCTCAAGGGACCCAGAGAATGGCTAAGCGGCACGCACTGTTGAAGAACTTAAGTAGTGTTGAGACATTAGGCGAAACGACTGTCATTTGTTCGGATAAAACTGGCACGCTAACTCAAAACCAAATGACCATTAACCATCTTTGGCTGTCTACCGGCCAGTTTGACGTGACTGGTACCGGTTACTACACCAACGGCGTCATTCAGGTCAATGGTCAACCGGTGGCCCTTAAAGAAGCTTCCGATTTGACAATGCTGGTGCAGATTGCAACTTTGGATAATGATACGGAAGTTGTTGAAGGCAAGCAAACTGAGAAGTCCAAAATCCTAGGCACGCCGACTGAAGCTGCTTTGATTATATTAGCCAGAAAAGCCGGTATTAATTTTGGAGAAATTAAGCAAAAGTTTTCGAGATTAAAAGAATTACCATTTGATTCCACTAGAAAATTGATGTCCACGATTACGAAAACGCCGGCCGGTAAAATTCAGGTTAATACAAAGGGTGCATTGAGCAGCGAATTACAGATTTGTGATCGGATTTTGGCAAATGGCCAGGTTCGACCATTGACGGATCAAGATCGTCAAATGATCCTGGCGGTTAACGAAAAGTATGCCCGTGAAGGATTACGGACATTGGCATTTTCATTTCGTGAAGTAACTGCTGCCGATCCGCTGTCAGGAAGAAATCTGAGCGATTATACGATTCAAAGTGCTGAAACTCATATGATTTTTGTTGGCTTGGCGGCGATGTCGGATCCACCAAGACCAGAAATCTTTGAAGCTGTCAAAAAATGTCATCAAGCCAACATCCGAATTATTATGGTTACGGGTGATAGTCCGATTACAGCTAAAAGTATTGCCACTCGGATTGGGATCACATCACCCAGCGCTCGGGTAGTGACCGGCGATCAGCTGGCACAATTGTCTGATCATGCGCTACAGCAAATTGTTAGGAATGAAGTCATTTTCGCCCGAGTTGCCCCGGAAGATAAATTTCGGATTGTTTCCACGTGCCAGCAAAATGGTGAGATTGTCGCGTCAACCGGGGATGGTGTCAACGATGCCCCAGCACTTAAGCGTGCAGATATTGGAATTGCGATGGGGATTACTGGAACTGACGTTGCCAAAGATGCCGCTGATATGATTTTAACTGACGATAACTTTGCATCAATTGTAAGTGCTATCGAAGAAGGACGGACCGTCTACAGTAATTTGCAAAAATTTTTGCTTTATATTTTGAATAGTAACGTGCCTGAAGCAATGCCTTCGGTGGTATTCTTACTAACACGGGGATTGGTACCATTACCGTTAACCGTCATGCAGATTTTAACGGTTGATTTGGGAACCGATCTTCTACCAGCACTTGGATTAGGCACCGAAAAAAGTGAACCAGGCATTATGAAGCAACCGCCGCGGCCGCAGAATAGTCATTTACTCAATAAATCAATTATCTGGAAGGCCTTTGGGTTATACGGTTTGTGGGCTTCGGTCATTTCAACGGCCGCTTACTTTTTTGTCAATTATGTCAATGGTTGGCCAAATGCGGCATTAATGACTTCAGGTGTCGGTTATGCCAAGGCGACAACAATGACGTTAGGCGCCATTATCTTCTGTCAAATTGCCGCAGCGATGAATTGTCGAACGCAATTGTCATCCGTCTTTTCAATTGGGATCTTTAGTAATCGGCGAATTTGGCTGGGGATTGTTGCCGAAATTCTCCTATTGGCACTCTTAATGAATGTGCCATTTCTACAGGAAATTTTCAACACCGGCCCGTTGACCACGGCTGAATGGGGCGTTCTCTTTTGCATCCCCATCCCTTTATTTTTGTTGGAAGAATCTAGAAAGTGGCTGGTTCGGCGGCTTAAAGACCATCAATCAACTAAAAATAATTAAACGGGGGAATTTAACTTGGGAACATTGGTAAGAGAATGCACACTGGCAGATGTTCAGGCCTTACAGGAAATCAGTCGGGAAACCTTTGCCGATACGTTTGGGGCTGTGAACACGCCAATGGACTTAACTCATTATTTGCAGACGGCTTATAGTTTGCCCAAATTGCGGGCAGAATTATCGGATCCGGAAGCTGCTTTTTTCTTCATTTATCGGGATGATCAATTAGCCGGCTACTTAAAGCTTAATTTTGGTGATAATCAAACGGAGGCTTACGGACCGGATTCGCTTGAAATTCAGCGAATTTATATTCGCCAATCTTTTAAACACCTCGGCCTTGGGACTCATTTGATGCATAAAGCATTTGAAGTGGCAAAGCGACTCTCCAAAAAACGAATTTGGCTTGGTGTTTGGGAGAAAAACTTTTCAGCAATTAAGTTTTATCGAAAACTCGGTTTTTCGCAAATTGGTGACCATGTTTTTGTGTTGGGCAGCAGCCGACAACGTGACTTAATCATGGCTAAGGATCTTTAGAAAAAGGGACCATGGCAGTTTTGAAGCCATGATCCCTCTTTAAAAATGAAAATCAGTTATATTTATCCGCGATGTTGTATTTGATTTTTCCTTGGTCAACCTTTAATAATGTTTGTTTTTTGCCATCCCTGGCAGTGATTTTAAACTTGGAATAAAGTTGGTTTGAATAAACGTGTTTAAAGGCGTTTGAGCGTCGCTTAACGCGAGTCACAAAGCGATTCCAAGTTGCCGGTTTGCCTTTTTTTAAATCTTTAACGGCTCGCCCAGAATTTGAAATCTTAATCGAAACGCCCTTATTTTTATCAACTTTGATTTTAGGATTTTTACCAAACGGGGTTTTCTTTTGGGTATTAAATAAATACTGGTTGAGTTCGCGTCCAACTGTTTTATGGCCAGGGCCATCCTGAAGACGACATGAACTGGCAAAAGCGATGATGATTAAAAAGGCAACGACTAAAATCCCGATGCGGCCAAGTGGGGTTTCATGCCATTGAACAATTTGGCCAACTCGTGAATGAGCATTTTCATTTTCTTCCAGCCAAGGTTGTTTTGCACCACAGTAAGGGCAAAAGTTGGCATATGCCGGGATGGTTTTGCCGCACATGACACAAGTCTTGGTTTTCTCCTGTGACATTTTTTAATCTCCTCCAATATGTACCGACTTCTCTTTCAGCTATTTATTATATCAGAAACAGCTACCTAATCATTATACATCTTGTTAACAAAATCGGATATTGATGACAAGTGCTGCCTTAAGCTTAAGGAATTTGGCTATAGTAAAAGGGTTCAGAATAAACATTATTCCAGCCCTTTGACTTAAAACACTGTTAGGATTTTGGTAAGTGCTTGTTAACAAATTCCTGCACTGGTAATCGAAAATCAAGGTAATATTTTTCGATTTTTTCACGGGACCAGTTCCACCATGCGATTTTTTCCATATCTGTTTTAATTTCGTCGGGGAAACGATCCTTAATCGGTTTTGCCGGGACGCCACCAACAATCGTGTAGGGGGCCACATCTTTAGTCACAACTGCTCCGGAACCAATGACGGCACCATCACCGACCTTGACGCCGGCTTGGACAATTGCACCGTGACCAATCCAAACATCGTTACCGATGATTGTTCTGACATGCGTTCGTTTTTCTAAAAATTCTTTGTCAGGATGGTCGAATCCATAGGCACCACCATTATATAATGAAATATGTTGAGCAGGTCGATCGTAGGGATGGTTAGTTGGGCCGATGCGAATCATGGCGGCCATGCTGATAAATTTCTTCAAATCACTGTTTTGAATAAAGCAATACTGACCAGTATACGTATAATCACCGATCGTACTATTGTCAATCAAGTTACTTGCACCAATTTCGACCCACTGGCCAAAAGTGGTGTTTTTAGTCTGGGAGTTTTTTCCAATCGTTGGTTGATCTTGTGATAATCTGACAAAATCGATATGCATGGCGTTCAACTTCTTTCTCTCAAAATTTACTACTGGTATATTATAATATTCTCTTACAAAAAGAAACCAAAAGGAGCATTTAATTTTATGTATAATGTGAAAACAATTGACCCTTTCGATGTGACTGATTTTTCCGGTGAGGTTTTTCAACTTTCGGAAACCAAGACCCCCGATGCCATTCTGGTTCGGAGCTCTCAAGTTGACGATTCTTTAATCTCTAAGAAATTATTGCTGATCGCCCGTTCGGGAACCGGCCTCAATACAATTAATCTTGAAGCATGCACTGAAAATGGCACGGCAGTTTTTAATACACCAGGTGTCAATGCCAACGCCGTTAAAGAATTGATTATTCAAATGCTCTTTCGATGTGTTCGACCGTTAAATAAAGCGATTCAACTGGTTGATCAACTGATGCCGTCTCCCGGTAAAACGCTTCAGGAAACGGCTGAGGCGAATCGTCAACATTACATTGGGCAGGAATTATACGGTAAAACGCTGGGCATTTTAGGGTTGGGTAGCATCGGTCAACGATTGGCGGATGCGTGCTACCACATGGGGATGCAAATTGTCGGCTATAACCGCAGCTTCAAAAATTTGCGACATGTTCAACAGTTGGAAACCGTTCAGGAAGTCTTAACATTGGCTGATTTTGTTGTGTTATTGCTACCGTTAACCCCTGCAACTCAACAATTATTATCAGCCGAACAGTTTAAAACGATGAAATCGTCGGCTTTTCTCTTGAATTTTGGTCGTGGTGAATTGGTTGATAATCAATCAGTCGTGGCAGCACTTGATCATCATGAGTTTGCAGGATACATTAGTGATTTTCCTCAGCCAGGATTGCAGCATCATCCCAAAATCACGCTATTACCGCATTTAGGTGGTAATACCATGGAGGCGCTCACTAACAGTTCGAATCTGGTACTTCAAAATTTGCTGGATTTTTTGGAAAGTGGGACCGTTCGCTCATCAGTTAATTTTCCACGAGTTGACTTGCCGTTTATTAGTCCGCATCGATTAACCTTTTTCTTTAAAGATCACCAAGAGGTAATGGTTAAAATTTCCAATTTGCTAAATCAGGCTCGCTTGCCCATTAAAGAAATGATGAATAATAATCAAAATGGCTATGGCTATACGATTGTTAATACCGATTTTACTGATTTTCCAACTGATCAGCTTACCAAGTTGCTTGCAAAATTTGAAACCATTGAGGGGATGCTTCGGGTTCGTAAGCTGGAAAATACTAATCTCGATGCTTGGCCATTGAGTCAATAATGAATTGAATTCATGAAAAAAGTGTTGATTGATTTTACTCACTTTTTCACGAAGTAGGCTTAATTTCAAAATTTGATTGTGAAATAGTTACGGGGAGTAGTAACCTGAATTTACATGCGGTCAGTTTCTGAAATAAATTCTTGAAAGGACTTGAAAAAGTCGGCTAATTACGTTATAAATGAAGATGTAAGCGGTTATTATAAATAAAAATTGAGAAACAAAAAATTGCTGAGTAGTCATCATCGTGAGACATGATGACGTTGAATTTGTGAAGTAAATCTCATTTTTTATTTAATAATTATTGCTCAATAAATAACAAATATTAATGTTATGGAGATGTGATTATGCGAATTAAAGCAGCGGTTGTTAACGAGAAGGGCGGCCAATTTGAAATGAAGGATGATGTCGAATTAGCCGATATGCAGGCTGACGACCTTCAAGTTCATATGGTTGCCTCGGGAATTTGCCATTCTGATGAGGCGTTGCGCAAAGGAACGGCTGAAATTGGCTACCCAATTGTTCTTGGCCATGAAGGTTCAGGAATTGTTGAAAAAGTTGGGCCGGAAGTGAAAAACTTTAAACCTGGCGACCACGTTGTTTTGTCGTTTTATGGTTGTGGCAATTGCATCAATTGCTTAAAGGGAATTCCAACCCAGTGCTTGAACTACGCAGCTAATAATTTGTCTGGTGTTCGACCGGATGGGAGTGCTCACTTTACTGAAAACGGGCATGATGTTGCTGACATGTTCGATCAATCGTCGTTCACCACAACAACCGTTGTCCGCGAACGAAATGCCGTTAAAGTTTCCAAGGATCTGGACCTTAGAAAGCTTGGACCTCTGGGCTGCGGTTACGTTACTGGCAGTGGTACCGTCTTCAACACATTAAAGCCGGAACCGGGCTCGACAATTGCCGTCTTTGGGACGGGAGCTGTTGGCTTGGCCGCAATGATGGCTGGTCGAATCTCCGGCTGCACAAAAGTGATTGCAGTCGACATTGTGCCGTCAAGATTGGCATTAGCTAAAGAGCTTGGTGCGACGGATGCCATTAACAGTAAGGAAGAAGATCCCGTTGAAGCGATTAAGAAATTAACTGATGGCCAGGGCGTTGATTACGCAGTTGACACAACGGGTGTTAAAAAAGTGATGGAAGATTCTATTCAGGCGCTGGCTCAAGGTGGGACAACAGCCACCATTGCCGTTACTGACCAACATATTGATTTGGATACTTGGAATGATCTTTGCACAAGCGATCGGAAAGTGGTCGGCGTTAACATGGGAGATTCTATTCCGCAAGTTGACATTCCACGTTTAATTCGTTTCTATAAATTAGGCATGTTTGATTTTGACAAAACTGAAAAGTTCTATCAGTTTGCTGACATTAATCAAGCCAATGCTGATTCGGTTAGTGGCAAGACAATCAAACCGGTTTTGGTCATCGATCCGGATTATAAACCTGGTGATTAAACCAGGAGTAGTTACTCACAAGTTATTTCGAAATTAATCGGGCATTCTTTCCTGCCAATTGGATTTCGACAGGAAGCCATTGGAAAGGAAGCTTATTATCATGGCACAAAATGCAATCGCATTAAAACATTATCAAATGTACATTAACGGTCAGTTTAAGGATTCTAGTTCTGGAAATCAGATTACGGTGATTAACCCAGCCACTGGGGAGCCAATTTCGACAGTTCCAAGTGCAACCCGCGAAGAAGCTCGTGAAGCCATTGATGCCGCTTATGAAGCTGAGAAGACTTGGAAGAAAGTGCCGGCTGCAACCCGTGGTCAATACCTTCACGACGTTGCGACTGAAGTTCGAAACCAAAAGGATCATTTGATTGAAATGCTTCAAGAAGAGCAGGGGAAAATTAAGTCTTTAGCAACGACTGAGATTCTTTTTTCGGCTGATTACTTTGATTATATGGCCAGTGCTTCTCGGACATACGAAGGTGAAATTCTGCAATCTGACAATAAGAATGAAAACATTATGATTGCCAAACAGCCAATTGGGGTTGCTGCCGGTATTCTACCTTGGAACTTCCCATTCTTCCTGATTGCACGTAAGATGGGGCCTGCGTTGGTAACCGGTAATACCATTGTGATGAAGCCAAGTTCTGATACACCTAATTTGGCCCTTGAATTCGCAAAGATTTGTGAAAAAGTCGGCATCCCAAAGGGTGTCGTAAACATTGTTTCCGGTCCCGGCTCGGTGGTTGGTGATGAGTTGACTCGCAACAAGAAGGTTGGCATTATCAGTTTAACCGGTTCAGTTGCTTCCGGAAAACGAATTATGGAAGGTGCTGCTACCCACATGGCAAAGGTTTCGCTTGAATTGGGTGGCAAAGCACCAGCAATTGTTTGCAGCGATGCCGATATTGACTTGGCGGTTCAATCAATTATTGATTCACGAGTTGATAACAATGGTCAGCTTTGCAACAACTGCGAACGCGTTTATGTTCAAGAATCGGTTGCGGATGAATTTATTAAGAAACTGTCGAAAAAGATGAGTGAAGTCACGGTTGGTGATCCAATGAAGGATGAGTCAATCGGGATGGGACCGCTGATCAACCAAGCAGCTTTGGATAAAGTTTCCGGGATAGTTGATCGAGCCGTTAAGGCCGGTGGCAAGATTACGGCCGGCGGACACAAGTTAAACATTGAGAAAGGCTTCTATTACGAACCAACAGTCATCACCAATGTCAAACAAGATTCTGAAATTGTGCAAGACGAAATCTTTGGCCCAGTTTTGCCAGTGTTGACTTTTAAGACTTTGGATGACGCTATTGAAATGGCTAACGACAGTGATTTTGGTTTGACTTCCTCAATCTTTACCGAAAATCTGGATAATGCAATGCGGGCTGCTAATGAACTTGAAGATGGTGAAACTTACATTAACCGCTTTAACTTTGAAGCAATGAATGGCTCACATTCAGGTTGGAAAGAGTCCGGAATTGGCGGAGATGATGGTCGTCACGGGATCGAAGAATACTTGAATACCCATGTCATTTACTTGCAGGGACACCCTGAAAAGGCAAATGGTTAAGTAATTTGATTAATGGGCTGACGGATCAATTATAAATTTAAAAATTGTGCCAAAAATAAACAGTCTTTCGTCGATAGGACGGAAGGCTGTTTATTGTACTTCAAAAGCGATAAAATTTAATTAACCAATAAAAATTAAGAGGATGTGTCTGACATGTATAAACTGATTGCGTTTGATCTTGATGGGACAATTGCAGAAACTTTTCCGGTAATTTTGGCTTCTTTTCGTCAAATTGTCTTAAGGTACACAGGTCGCCAAGTGACGGATCAGGAAATTCTAGCCACTTTTGGCGCTAATGAAGTTGGCATGTTGCATCAATTGATTCCCAATCCACCATCAGATGCTTTAGAACAGTTTTATCAGCAATATCGGCAGAATCATCGGCAATTAACGGCACCATTTCCCGGGATTTTGAACTTACTTAAAGTTTTAAAGACGCATCAAATTAGAACCCCACTGGTCACCGGGAAGGGAGAAATCAGCTGCCAAATTAGTTTAGCCAGCCTTAAGCTGACGGGTCAATTTGCACCGATTTTAACCGGTTCGGCAAAGGGGCCTAATAAAGCAGCTAATTTTAAAAAGTTATTGAATCAATATCAATTATCGCCAAGCCAAATGGCTTATGTTGCGGATACAGTAGGCGATATCAATGCCTGTCAAGAGGTGGGCATTAACTGTTATTCAGCGGCTTGGTCGGTTGACGCAAATGCAGATCGGCTCCGTCAGTTTAATCCAAACGTTTTTATTTCGCCAGATGAATTGGTTGATCACCTACTGAAACGGCTCTAAATTTTGTTAAGACTTAAACGCTCTTAATTGGCGAACGACCATGCTCGGATGACTACCGGGAGTGGCTCGATAAACTGCGTAATCACCAGGAGCTAATTGATGATCCTGCAACGTTGCACCTGACATGACGCTAAATCCGGCAACTTCGTAGTAAGCGTGGTCATCAATCGATTCATCCGTTAAGGTGACGTCGACCGACTCTAAGGGTGCAATATCCGGCGACTCACGTCTTAGGGCTAGGTATTGATAGCTGACATCATCGACAGTTAATGTAATTTCGTTATCATGACAGGGAACTTTGAATGTCTCTTTCAATCTGAAGAACTTCTTTCCTAAATTATTAAAACTTCTATCTTTATTATACCCGTCTGATTGATTGGAAAATGGTAAAAGATTTAATCAACTTATCCGAAAATGCTGGCAATTGATTGGCCCTTCTTCCAACAAAAAACCGACGACAAAAATAAGATTTTGCCGTCGGTTTTGTTGTGCTGATATCTAGTTGTCGATTTCTTTAAACATTAGTTTACCGGCAGTATCTCGACCACTAATGGTCATTAATAATGGTAGATCCCCGACAATCTTGAAGCCATGTTTTTTATAGAGGTTGATTGCTCGAAGATTACCGGAAAGAACGTTAAGATAGATTCCGCGCAAGTGCCATTCGTCAATTGCCCAGTTAATTGCTTTTGCTAATAAGTCGTTGCCAACACCTTGGTTCCAAAAATCTTGGTCGATTGAAACGGAAAGTTCACCACGGTTAATGAACCTGGGTAAATTCTTTCGAGTAAGTTGGACAAGCCCAATCACTTCATCATCTTCAAAGGCAATAAATGAAACCGCAGTCTCATTGTCATGTAATTGGTCGGAAATTTTAAGCTCATCAAGGTATTTATGGACGTCTTTTTGACTGTAATTTAAATTGTTTGTTTGGTTACTGACCTTCAGCAGGTGACGATAAATCACGTCAGCATCTTTAGGTTCAGCGATTTGAATTTTAACCATCAAAATTACTCCTTATCTATTATCTACTGTGTTTTGATTTGGTGCTCATCCGTTGAAAGTGGGAAACCGCGTCTAAAGGCGGTCATTAAGAAATTTAAGAGGGGCGGAGTGACCTTTAATTCATCTAAATCTTCCAAAGAGAAGGTGTATCGGATGGCTTTTTCATCACCGGCCATCACTTTTTGAACCCACTTTGGTTCACGAATCAATTCACGCCCAATTGCGGCGAATTCAACGCCAGTGCTAAGTAGTTTTTCAACTTGAGTTGGGGTTGCCAAATGACCGACAACCATAAGTGGTAAATCATCAGCGATTACCTTTTGAATTTTTTCAAAGACCGGCTGATGATCGGTTTTATCAACGATTGAACTGCCCCAGGCATCGGCTAACGAAATGTGAAGGTAATCAATGGGCTTTTGATTAAGCTGTTTGACCAATGCGAGTGTATCTGCCAGCCGGATCCCCGGTTCTTCAATTTCTTCAGGTGAAATTCGATAACCAAGAATAAACGGTTGCTTGGCTGCCTTGATAACGTTGGCACAGGCATCCACAACGGCTAATGGGAACCGCATCCGGTTTTCCAATGAACCGCCCCATTGATCAGTTCGTCGATTGGAATGCGGACTGAAAAATTGTTGCATCAGGTAAGTGTTGGCACCGTGAAGTTCGACACCGTCAAAGCCGGCATCAATTGCTAATTTAGTTGCGTTGGCAAAATCGGTAATCGTTTGTTCAATTTCGGCTGATGATAGCGCTCTTGGCACTTCAGCATCCGGCCTAAGTGCTGCGACAGCGCTTGCCGAAACGGGTTGTTGACCACGAAGAACTTTTGAATTACTCATTCGACCGGCACTAAAAATCTGCAAAATAGCTTTGGTGCCATCGATCTTGATGGCGTTTGCCAAACGGGTCAATCCCGGTAGCATGCTTCTGTGAGCGACACTTAATTCGCCCTCAAAGCCCTTGCCTAAATCGTTAACGTTGGCGCAGCCGGTGATTAATAGACCAACGCCACCAGCTCTTAATCGGTAGTAATTAATTTCATCACTGGTAATGGCCCCGTTTTCAAAGCTGGATTGTTCCGTCATTGGCGACATTGCAATTCGATTTTTGACGGTCACGCCATTGCGAAGTGTGTAAGGCTTTAAAAAATTATAGTTAGTCATTAAACGACCCCCATGGACATTTGATCAACAAGTACAATATAATTTTAGCATAAAAGTCAAATTAAGATGGATATAAAAAACGCTTTGTTAAGGCAATTTTCCTTAATAGAGCGTTTTAAAAGAAAAAATCTTTAAAAAAAGATAAACAGTATCAATGGTTGCTAGGGTGCTTATAACTTAAAATGGCTAAAAAGATGGTTTTTTAATGGCACCTTCCACTAAAAAACTGATGTCCAAAGGTGCAATGGCGTTGGTTAAGTTGCCCATTGAAATGAAATCAACGCCACAACCGGCAAATTGCGCAATGGTGGCTTCGGAAATCCCACCGGATGCCTCAGTCTTAATTGAGTCAGGAACCAATTGTTGCCAGTTTTTGATAGTTTCAGGAGATTGGTTGTCAAACATGATGACGTCGGCGCCGGATGAAATGGCGGCTTGAAGTTCAGACTTGGTTTCCACTTCAATTTCAATCGGGGTCAACGGGCCGAGCTGTTTTCGAACCATTGAAATTGCCGGCTTAACACCACCTGCCAGCGCAATGTGGTTGTCTTTAAGCATAACAGCATTCGTCAGGTCAAAGCGATGGTTAAAGCCGCCACCAACCGTCACTGCGTATTTTTCAAAAAGTCTTAACCCAGGGGTGGTCTTACGGGTATCCGTAATTTTAATTGTTGGATCTGCCAACTGCTTCACACAGTCAGCAGTCTTGGTGGCGATACCACTCATTAGCTGCATGAGGTTAAGAGTTACCCGTTCACTGGATAAAATTGGGGCTGCTTTTCCTGTCACTTTACCAATCTTTTGGCCCTTTATTACGGCCGTTCCATCAGTTACCAGTGGCGTATAGGTTGCATCACCCAGTAAGTCATAAGCTGTTTGGGGAACTTGTTGGCCACATAAAATGCCGGATTGTTTAGCGATAAAGCAGCCGGTTAATACTTTATCGGTTGGTAAATAGCGGACACTTAAATCATCAAACCCGATATCTTCTTTAAGGAAATCAGCTATTTTTTCGTTTAATAGAATGGGATTCATTGGTGAACCACCTCCGAGTGTGTTGATGATGCGGGTAAAGCCAAAACTGCGAGTGCACCGATGATTAAAGAGATCATAAAGATAATAAAAATTAGATTGATGCCAACTTGATGATCCATTAAGATGCCGATTAGGAGTGGACCGAAAATTGCACCAATGCGGCCAATTCCTTGCGCCAAACCAGTCATGGTCCCTCGAACGGCGGTTTGATATAAGGCTGGTGTCAAGGCGATAATTGCACCGTATGCCCCTAAATTGAAGAATGAGAGTAAGCATCCCAAAACAACGATCATTGCAGCAGAAATGGACTGGCCAAATAAAATGGCCCCGATCGCAGTGCCTAACATGTAGCCGGCGAAGACGTACTTAATTTTAATGCGTTTGGCTAACCAAGCCGCACAAAAATAGCCTGGCAACTGCGCAACAACAATAATGGTTGTGTAACCGAAACTATTAACGATGCCAAAGCCTTTATCAACCATGATACTTGGCAGCCACATAAACATACCATAGTAACTGAACATGACCATGAACCAAGCCAGCCACAGCATCAGTGTCCACGGCTGAAATGTTTGCACAAATATGGTTGACCAATTCTTAGCCGACGCAGCTTGCGGCTGACTTTCGTGTAAGTGTCGACGTAAAATCAGCGCAAAGAAGCCGGTGAAGGCGGTAATGATTAAAATTCCCCGCCAGCCCAAAACCGGTGTTAATAGAAATGACAAGAATGAAGCCAACAGCCAGCCAACTGCCCAGAAACTGTCCGCCAAAATCAACATTTGTGAGCGTTTGTGACCTTTATAAATATCCGCAATGTAGGTGGCAGCCACGGGTAACTCACCACCAAGGCCCATGCCGACAAAGAAGCGGATGGCTAAGAAGACGAAGAAACCGGGGGAGCCGGCTAAAATCAAATTACCAACTGAAAAGGTGAGCAGCGTCGCAATTAGCGTGTTTTTTCGACCAATTTTATCGGCCAGCCGACCAAAATAAAAGCCACCACAGACCATGCCGACTGTGCTGATTGAGCTGATAAGGCCGGTTTGTGAATTAGTGAGTGCCCATTGTTTATGGACAATTGACATAATAAATGATAGCAGGCCGACGTCCATGGCATCAAACATCCAAGCGGTGCCAATAATTAAAAAAATGCGGGACAGTGTCCGCTGATTGGTGTTTTCCATATAAAAAAGAGCTCCTTTTTAAGATAATAAAAGTAACTATAACTTTAAATCAGCTAAAATAAAAGTAATAATTACTTTAATTAAGAGAATACGCCCATTTAAAAAAATTATCAAGTTCTAAACGGGTTAATTGGCAATAAGAGATAGTATGTTCTCTTGACAAATGATGGGCGTTCAGTTGAGAATGGAACAGAATCTTTATCAGAGAATTTAAAGAAAGTAGGCACATTATGCAACAACCGACGGTTAATTTGAGCCGGGATGATGCCATTAAGCTGCTGGAAAGAGCAACTAATATGCATTTTTCAGCGGAACAACTGGCTATTTTAAATCAGCCGTTTCAACAACCAACGCTGATTAATGCTTGTGCAGGATCCGGTAAAACGACGATTTTTATGCTAACGACTTTGGTCGCCATTTTGACAGGAACGATTTCTCCGGAAAATGTTTTGGGGATTACCTTTTCCAAAAAAGCACAAACGGATATGGAAATTCGTTATCGCCAATACTTGGCCCAATTAACTGATGCCGGGATGGATCTTGAAATGAGTGACATGCCATATTTTAGTACATTTCATGCGCTGTTTTACCGGTTGTTACGTCAAACACCGGCATTTCGAGAGACTTCTGTCTTACCAAGTTATACGAAATTTTCTTCGACTTTAACCAGACAAATTCGGCGAACCAAGAGCCAGATTAATTCACCCAGTGAAATTCTGGATCAGATGTTTGAATTGGCCGAATTTATCATTAATCGAGGGATTTCACCGATTGGGTTTGCTGATCTGACTAATGCGGCAGCACTTAAAGCAGCCTTAGTTGAAGCGGGTGAGGATGAATATGATTTGGACTTTTATACTGACTATTTGGCAGTGATGAAGGAATATGTGATTTTGAAACGTCAAAATAGTTTGGTTGATTTTAACGATATGAAGATCTTATTACGCCAATTATTGGATGATCCAACTTATGAAGCTTATTTTCGACAGGCAATGACGCGCTTTAAGTTTGTCGTGATGGATGAATTTCAGGATATTGATAATCTTCAATGGGAAATCATGACTAAGTTGCTTTCCAAAGAAGCTTTGGCACGATTGATGGTGATTGGCGATGATGATCAGAGTATTTATTCCTTTCGGGGTAGTAATCCTAAGTTTATTTTGAAGTTTCAGGATATCTTACCAGGTGCCAAAACTTATCATTTATCGACGAATTATCGTACAGGTGGTCAGATTTTAACGGAAGCCAAGCCGTTAATTCAGCATAACTATGTTCGCTTAGCCAAAAAATTATCGGCTTTTCATCAAGATAGTGGTCAAATTAACGTTTATCCTTTAAAAGCTGCTGGTTTTGATCCTAAAAGTCCAATGTTCGCTAAATTGGTTTCGCAAATTCGTGATCCTAAAGTTGATGATCGCCAAATTGCCGTTTTGGTGCGCTACAATGCTGATCGGACGTTGGTGGCAGATTGGTTGGCTAATCAACAGATTTACGTCAGCATTAATAATCGGAATGCTATTTTGCAAAGAACCCTGATTTATCGGATTTTGGTTAACTTATTACAAGCGTTTTGGGAAGATCGGTTTGACGCTTTTTACACCCAAGCTACCCGAATTGGGTTTACTTCCTATCGTCGCCATGTCAATCAAGTTAACAAGGCAACTGGCGGAGCAGATACATTAAGTGACTACCTTGATGCAGCCACCCGCTATAATTGGTCTCACCAGAGAACGACTGAACAAAAGCGGTTTGGTCGAATTGATGCCAGGGTTAAAACGGCTTTTAAACTTATTGCTGAGTCACGCCGAAAGGCTGAAGCATCGCAGTCTGAGTTAACATTAAACGATGTCTTTATAAAAATTTGGCAGACAGTGTTGGCACTAACCGATATTTATTTTGATTACATGACTAAAAATGATTATATTTCAAAGGAAACTTTTACAGATATTACAATCTATCTTGAAAATGAAATCAAGCAAGTCACCAATCCGGACGAGTGGTTTACAAGTGAAGATCAAAAACGTCAACTTTTGGAAAATGATGAATTTACGGTTGATTTACCTGGTCATAATGTTCAATTTTTGAGTCTTCATCAGGCAAAAGGGTTGGAGTTTCAATACGTTTATCTTTACGGCCTATCTGATAAACAGTTGCCAGTTGGAACAACCATCATTAATGACTGGTTTCACCCTGACCTCAGCTTTGAAGAGTTTGTTGAACGTTGGAATTATTTAATGGCGCATGGTCATCGGGTCAAAGAAGTGACTGGGGTATTAGAAGACGCATTTATTACAATTACCGATGATGTTCGTCGAAATAAGCACTTTGATTTGGAAAAATTGTCACTTGAAGGATGTCAAAGTGCGGACCTTGATTTACTCTATAATTGGTATACGGCGATTCGCCACTATTCTCAGTTTATTGAAGAGGAACGTCGATTGATTTACGTTGGCTTAACCCGTGCTAAAGATGTTTTGAATGTCAGCGTCGGGTCAAATGCCAGCCCATTATTACGTCAAGTGCCGATAATAGCCAAGACAATTCAACCTGACAAAGAAAAGAAATCCAAAAAATAACTTCGTGAGTTGAACATACACAAAAACATGGACTGAGGAGTTGACCTCCCTGGTCCATGTTTTTAATTTGTTCGATGTGATGATGCAAATTGGTTAAAGTTCGCCACCCTTTTCAAAGGTTGGTACCATTTTTTCGGCTCGTAACAGTACTAATTGATGGAGTAAGTCTTTCAGATTATCAGTTACGGTTGCTGCAATTTTCTGATTGCATTCTGTGTGCCACTTTGGTAAATCCTCTGCTGAAATTGTGGCATATTGACGATCAGCTTGAGCAACTGCTCGTCGACCGGCAGCCAAGCCAAATTTTCGACTTTCAGAGACGGCGGTCATGGCTGCTAGATCATGTTCAGCAAAAAATGGATCAGCTAACATGGCAATTAATTTATTCAGCCAATAAAAACTTTCGGTGGTTGTGCGAAGTGGGGTTTCTTTGAAATTGCTGGGTGTATCGGTGCAATTTGCAAAAAATGGCACGGGTGAATTAAAAATGTTAACCCCTTCAGCCAGCCAGTGAATGGCGGCGTGATTGGCAGGGAAATCGGGCCGGATTTGAAGAATGTGCATTTCTTGGTTACGGTTCATTCCAATCGGTCGATAACGCTGGCGGGTTTCAGGAGTTCCAATTTTGCCATAAGGATCAAAGACGGTTCCCTGATAATGACTGCTTAAAATAAAGGTGACATCTTCGATTGAGACCAAGTGTGACGGTACCCGACTAAAAGGCATTTCACGACTTTCAGGATTTTGATCAATTTCAGGATTTAAGACCTTTTGGCCGTACCAAACTCGCGGCGTATTGTAATAGTGGTCACTTTGGACGTCCTCACCAAAAATATTTCGAAAGTTAAAGCCTTTCGGTGATTTGTTCAAGTGGTATTTTTCAGCAAATTCTTTTAGATCATCTGAATACATGTAATGCTCAGGATCATTAAAATCAATTTCCTGAATACCGGTTTGGTTAGGTGCAATGACGTACGTATCATCCGGAATTCGTTCAGCTGCCCAGTGGTGACCGCCAACCGTTTCGAAGTACCATACTTCGTCTTGATCAGAGAAAGCGATCCCGTTGCTTTCACAGGTGCCATATTTGGACACTAATTTGCCTAACCGAGTAACCCCGTCACGTGCATTGTGAATATAAGGGAGAACGACGGTTAGCATTGCCTCTTCGCCAATCCCATCAGGAACTAATGGATCAAGTCCAAGCATCGTGGTGTTGGTAAACTCGGTTTCAGTTGAACTCATTGCAACGTTGGCAGCATTGATCCCTGATTCGCCCCAAAGGCCATCACTTACGTCTGCACAAGGTGTTTCCGTGTAGCGAAGGGGATGATCAGGTAAATCCAGCCTGAATTGATTAAACGTCGATATGTAGGTTGAAGGCTGATCTTCCGGGTTAACCACAATAAACCGTTTGGGATTGATCCCGCTGCCGGCATCTTCATTTCGGGCAATCATGGTTGACCCGTCAACAGTGGCATTTTTTCCAACCAACACAGCCGTGCAGCTGGAGAGGTTTCTGGTTGATTTCAATTAAATTCATCCTTTCAAAATTCAAAAAAGATTGGTAGTAACAAATAATGGTCTTTGGAACCGGCTTAAATTAGTCGTTTTGAAAAACCGATACGGTAGTTGTTTTAGGAAAAATAAGTGCTTGACCATAAACCCAATATTTTTTGGCCTTTTTGTTTTGAATTTGGTGTTTTCGCAAAATCGTTGCTTTGGAAATTCGGTACCAGTTATATTGAGTTCCCTGGGTAGCGTACAGATCAATATGAACGGTACTGTTAGTGATGCCGTTGTCGCTTAAGCCGGCTTTTCTCCAAGAAATTGTTTTAATGGCCTTAAAGTGACTATTTGGAACATGGTTGTATAATTTAAATTGTTTATAATTGGAACCGATTTTTGCAAATTGATCCGTTTTCCGATAAGTCAGTGATCCAGGCATTTGGCTGGCAGAAGCCGGTGTTGAAATCCCGATCCCAACTGTTAATGCAAGTCCAGTTCCAATCAAACCACTTAATAAACGTTTTTTAAACATCTTAAAGCACTCCAGTCTACGATATGAAAAATAATTGGTCCAACTTTCATTATAAGACGGACAATTAAAAAAGACACTGGTAAAAGTGTCTTTTTAAAAGGGTCAATTAACCTAAGAATTTTCTGAGCGTTGCTTGACGCTGAATTAAAGCTGTTTTGGTTGTATCATCCGAAATTTTAACTAGATCCGCAGCCAGTTGAGCATGTTTCTCTTCTTCTTCACTTTCCGGTCCTGCAACAATTCCAAAGAGCTTTTCGATGCCTTCAATATCATCATCAACGGCCTTCCAAGCTGGATTCTGACGTTGCAGTTCAGTTAGTGCTTCTTTACTGAAGTAGTGGGCAACGTGTTCATAATCGCCTTTAATGTTGTGGTAATACTTTCGAAGAACGGTTAATTCCTTATCGCTTAATTTGGTTAAGACGCGGCCAACGCCAATAAATTCGGGTGGGACACCAATTGAATAAAGGGTTCCTGTAAAGGTAATCGCCCGAGGCATCTTATAGCCGTCCACATCACGTGAGTAACCGATAATCCCAACGTGTTGGTGACGATCACGACGTTTTGGAAAGACGTCAAAAATCGGTTGTAAATCGTTAATCAGTGGATCCAAAGTGACGTGATATTCTTTAGCTGCTTTTTCAGCAATTTCCAATAGCGTTTTCTCATCGTCTTCGTTGATGATTTGGAATTTACTTTCTTGTAAGCCTTCACGCAGCTTCATAATGGCCGGTTCTACAACGTCCAGTGGATAGTCATACCGGAAGGCAGACTGAATCGTCGCTGTCTTCAAACCTGGGAATTCTTCCAGATAGCGATCCAACATTAAGGGTGACAAGCCGCCCCGGAAAACGGTGCTGCCCATTCCGGCAATTGGATAAATTGGCAGTCCGGTTTGATCTTCGAACTTGGCAAGGTGGCTCAGAGCCAATTTATTACCGATAATACTGTTTAGAAAACCATTAGAAAGTGCTGAATCTGATCCGGCTAAGAAGACCCGCATGTATTCAACATCGCGGCCAAAATGCTTCTTGTACAATTCAATGAATTTTTCCAAAATTTCCGGTGCATCCAGTTGTGATTGAAAGCCTTCAAACAGGGGGATCATTTGTAGCGTGTCTGAATTTTCATGACCAGTATTAAATTCTTTTGACTTATAGTGGGCAAGGCTGGCAAACTTGTCTTCCATTTCAATTAATTGGTCAGCAGATTGGGTCATTGGCAGAATTGCTTCGAAAAGTGGGCGTTGGTCAAATCCCAGATCTTTAGCAAAATCTTCAGCTGAAAGAATGGTGGTCATGGCTTGCATTAGACTGTAGCCTTTTTCTTCCCAGATATTTGGAAATCGGAAAGTTAAGAACTTGTCACGACCAAGGGGATGCTTCTTAAAATAATCATAATGTTCCGAATATAATCGATCAATGACTGATGCATCCGCATGTTTGCCTTCCCAGTCCCACATATATTCGTCCGCATCCAAAGTGGAGAAATTTTGGTAAGCTTCATCAATTTCTCGATAAGCTGAAATGAATGGGTTTTTATGATCTTTAAAAAATGGAACGCCTGCGTTATCTGGATGTTGTGTACCCATAATGTTTGGGATTTTTCTATCCATAAAGAAATACCTCCTAAGTTTTTGTTATATCATGAGATTAATCCATAAAATGGTATTTTTTAAAGATTAATTTTAAATCAGCAAATTTTATACATAATTTTTAACAAAAGTTGAAAAAATACGAATAAAATCAGGTGATTAACTCCTTAATGTAAATAAATATTACCGCAAATTAAGCCGAGTTACTACCCCAGATTGGAAATTAACTCAATTTAAATTAAAAATATTTTAATTTAAGGGTCTAGACTTATTAATTGTCGGTGAATTTAGTGACGGTTTCAACAGTATAGTTTTGGCTGCCGGCCAAAAGTTGTGACACGCAGCAACGCTTTTCTGCTTCGGCCGTTAACTCTTGAGCTGTCTTAAAATCAACCCCGTCAATTTTGATTTGTGCGTTGACTAAAAATTCATAGTGGGCGCGCTCACCGATAAATGCAACTTGAACTCGGACAGCAGCCGTATGGGGTAATTGATGTTCGCGTTCGATTGCTTCAAGTGTTGCTTCCAAGCAAGTGCTTAATGACAGACTGAGTAATTGCTCAGGATTAGTTCCCGGATGCGAGTTAAGCGGACTGCTGGTTTGAACTTTCAATCCCCCGGGAACGTAAGCATGCCCTTCCAAGCCTTCTGAATTGATTCCCTCAGTGGTATATAGTGCTTGTTGCCATCGTGACGTCATGAAAAAGACCTCCAAATTAGTTTCTCTCTATTATAACCATTTTCATCTAGTTTGAAAGCGTGTTTAAAATAATCCATGGTTAAGTTGTCGGGTAAAGGTTGATTTGAGGGGATGATTATATTTGAAATTTGATCTGATTTCCATTAAAGTGGTAGTTCATAATGATTTTAAAGTCAAATTGGAAAAGGGTTGATATTTTGAACCAGCTATCATTAGTTATTATTTTACTTGCGGCGTTATTTATTCCGCTGGCAATGGCCCGTTTTAAAGTGACCTTTCTGCCAACTGCCGTTGTGGAAATTCTTGTCGGTGTTGTGCTGGGGCCGTCTTTATTAAATTTGATTCAAACTAACAATACATTGGATTTATTACAAAATGTTGGGGTGATTGTTCTACTGTTTTTGAGTGGCATGGAAATTGACTTTAGCCTTTTCAAAAAACGGCCAACTCGTTTATCACCACTTGAAGAAAAAGACCGGCAAAATGCACCTAAGTACTCAGTTTTAACGATTGCAGTATTAAGTTATCTCTCAATTATTGGCCTGGCAGTTTTGATGGGGATTGGTTTGAAAGCTGTCGGCTTGTTTGATGATGTTTATTTATCATCAATTTTATTTATGACAATCTCACTGGGAATCGTTATCGCCGGTTTGAAGGAAAAAGAACTTTTAAGTCGGCCGTTTGGTCAGACCATTCTATTGATTGCCGCACTTGGTGAAGTTGTCCCCATGGTTGGCTTAACGTTCTATGCATCAGCGTATAGTCCCAATTCTAAATCACTCTGGTTGATATTGTTAATTTTGGTCGTAGCGGCGTTATTATTTTGGCGGTTTAAACCGTTTTTTAAATTGTTCGATAAAATTAATAAATCTACGACCCAACTGGATGTCCGGTTAGCCTTCTTCATGATTGTGACATTAGTGACGGTTGCTGAATCGGTCGGTGCTGAGGGAATTCTTGGGGCTTTCTTGGCCGGCATCGTCATTAAGTTATTGGAACCGCACGAGGAAACAAAGGTCCGACTGGATTCAATCGGGTATGGTTTCTTCATTCCGATTTTCTTTATTATGAGCGGCGTGAATTTAAATTTAAAAGAGTTAGCGGCCAGTTCACAGACGTTGTTAATGATTCCAGCGATTTTTATTGCTTATGGGTTGTCTAAAGGTCTGATTTATTTTGCGTTGAAATTACGCTTTAAAACTGCTAACGCTGTCGCCGGAACAGCAATGTCGGCGACGACGATTACAGTTGTTTTGGCGGTCCTTCAAGTTGCTCGCCACCTTCACCAGATCACTAGTCAGCAATCCGGTGCTTTTTTACTAGCTGCAATCTTGACTTGTGTGATGGGACCACTTATTTTTAACAAACTCTATTCTGCCGAGACGGAGGATTTAAAGAAAACCACGGTTCATTTTATCGGTACCAACCTGACGACGGTTCCGGTTGCCCAGCAATTGGCCAAGGGGTGGTATGACGTCACGATGTATACCAATAATCAGCATAACTACCGGGCATTTAACAGTGAAGTTTCTATTGAATTATTGGATAATATGGAAACCGGTTTTATGGTCAATCAAGGTGTTTTTGATGCAGATATTGTCGTTTTGGGTCAAGTCAATACCAAGAAAAACTATGAATTGGCCAAAGCCGCCAAACAATATGGTGTTAAGCGGGTCATTGTCCGCTTTGAAGATCGAAACATTTTAAACGAAAAACAGGAGGAACTAGCGCATCTTGGTGTGGAATTATACAATACGCCGGATGTTAATATCAGCATGCTGCGGGCGCTAATTGAGGCACCGTCAACGATGCGGCTGATGACGTCGACTGAGGCCAGCGTTTATGAAGTCGCGCTTCGAAATCGCCGGTATGCTGACATACAGGTACGTAACCTGCCATTCATCGAAAAGATCACGATTTCTCAAATTTACCGTGATAAACGGTTTATTCGACCGACTGGTGGGACATCATTAAAGCTAAACGATCGCATTATTTTTACTAGTAGCAAGCAGGAAGCCCCAGAAGTTCGCCGAGAACTGGGCAAGTTAAATTAATTAAAAAACGGACCGAAACAATTTTCACTGTTTCGATCCGTTTTTTACTAATTTTTAGTCTGTCGAAATGACGACTCGCCCATCGTGTCTGCTTTCGAGTAATTGATGACCTTGAATGACACCTTCGAGTGTGAAAGGCAGCTGGTAGCCGATTTTAATGGTTAGCTTGTTTTCAGCCATCAACTCCAATAAAGCTTTTAACGCTGCACGATCGGAAATTTCCTGAGTAGGGTGAATGTGTTTAAAAGAAACGTCTTTATTGGTTGCCGGCTCACCGCCGCCAACCGTTGCGATTACACCACCGTTTTTAACAATTGCCACGTCACTTTCAGCACCATTTCCATTTAAAGCAGCGTCTAGCACCACATCGGCTTTATCGGCAAGCACTTCAGCGGGATCTTGCTCGTCATAAGCAACATATTGTTTAACACCAAGTGAGTTGACATAATCTTTGTTTCGAGCGGCGCCAACGCCGATTACGTGGGCTCCCAAGCTAAGCGCAACTTGAGCGGCAATTGAACCGACGCCACCGGAAGCCCCTTTGACAACGATCGTTTGGTCCTTCTTAATGTTGGCAAAAAGATGCAGTCCTTTATAGGCTGCCAGACCAGGCGTTACAATTCCAGCAGCTTGGGCGAATGAAACGTTATCTGGAATTTTAACGGTGTTAGTGTCTTCACCAACGGCAAACTCAGCGTAGGCATGATGACCATGAGCGGCAACCCGGTCCCCAATCTTAAAGCCGGTCACGTCAGTTCCAACCTGATCAACTGTTCCGGCAACGTCTCTACCGGGGATGATTCGGTGATCAGTCGGCTTGAATTCACCGGCCCGTTGAGCACGCTCAAAATTATTTAGATTAAAAGCGTGGGTTTTGATTAACAGCTGGTTGGCCGAAATTTCCGGAATTGGAACTTGAAATTCTTTGAAAACTTCCGGACCACCGTTTTGTTCATATCCAAATGCTTTCATTGAAAAGACCTCCTCGTAAGATGTTTGACTCACTGCTACTCATAGTCTATGAACATAGCAGGGGAAAAGCAATTAATTGATACTGGCACACCGGCCAATAAAACAAGGGCCGAAGCACAGATAATTGTGCCGCGACCCTTAGAAATTAATTAAGCTTCATTTTTAAGCAGTTCTGAAAATGGTGGTTGATCAAATAAATGTGACTGTTGATTATAGGCATCGATGGTTGCCTGATCAAATTGTTCCGGATCAATTGGCATAAAGCTGGTATCAACCGGATCCTGATTCTTGACTTTGGCATCGATCACGATCGGCTTCGTGTTGCCGGCTGCTTGCAATTCTTGAACTTTTTTGAAGGCAGCGGCCAGTGATTGACGGTCAGTGACTTTTAAGCCAATTGCCCCCATACTGTCAGCAAATTCAGCCCAGTCGGCACCAATAAAGTGAATGCCATATGGCTCCTGTTTGAGATTAATTTTTTCGTGTTGGATAAATCCGTATGCTTTATTTTCGAGAACCACGTTGATGATAGGCAGGTTGTATTGAACTTGGGTCAACAAATCTTGCATCACCATTGAAAAGCCGCCGTCACCCGAAATACTGAAGACTTGACGATCCGGATAACTGAGTTTAGCTGCAATACTAGCTGGCAAGGCATAACCCATTGTCCCAAACCAGCTTGACATACTAAATTTTTGTTGACGATTAAACGGCAGTTGACGTAAAGACCACATTAAATTGTTACCAACATCTAAGCCATAAACTGTCTGATCAGTACTATTCTCTTTAATTGCCCGAATGACTGCTTCAGGGGCCAGGCCGTCACTTTCGTCATCGGCAACTTTGTTTAACCAAGCATCCCAATTTTGTTTATCTTTTTGAGCGGCTTTTAAGAATGGGGTAGGGGCAATAGCCTCACCGAATTCATTTAACTTGGCAAAGAATGGCTTGGCATCGGCCAGAACGGTTAAATCGATATCACGTTGCTTGCCCAAATCTGCAACGTTATTGTTGATTTGAATAAATTTAATTCCCTTAGGTAAGAAACGGCTAAATGGATAGTTAGTACCAGCGAGAATGACAAGATCAGCTGCTTGGGTAACTTCAAAAGCCGGTTTTGTCCCAAGTCGACCCCGGGCACCCATGTAGTTAGGATGATCTGTCGGCATCACACCAGTAGCGGGTGCGGTTGATAAGACCGGTACGCTAAACTTTTCGGAAAACTCAACAATTTCATCACGGGCATCTTTCATTCCAAGCCCAGCCCAAAGAACGGGATGTTTGGCCTGTTTTAAAGCGTCGTAAACAGCTTTGACCGCGGTGGGGTCAACAGTCGGCTTAGTGGCAGCACTTAAAGTTTTAGCTGTTTTAAACGGCTCAAAGTCAATTTCTTCTCCTGATAAGTTATCAGGGATAATGATAATTGCCGGTCCCTTTGTTCGATAAGCGTAACGAATGGCCTCGTCCATAATGTATGGAATTTGGTCAGCGTTCGTAACTTGTTTGTGAAAATCGGTTAGATCAACAAACATTGGGTCCTGATCCATTTCTTGGAAAAAGAATGTGTTCATGATCGGCGTTGCTGATTGGCCGACAATGGCCACCACTGGTGCGTGATCCATTTTGGCATCGTAAAGCCCGTTAAATAGGTGAGTTGCGCCTGGACCGGCTGATCCAAAACTAATTCCAACTTTTCCAGTCAACTTAGCATCAGCTGCGGCAGCTAATGACCCAACTTCTTCATGGCGAACCTGAATATAGTTAATTTTGTCGCGCTCTTGATAGAGTCCGTCAACAGTATTGTTAATGGAGTCGGCGGTAATCCCGTAAATATGATCAATCTTCCAGCTTACTAAAACTTTTGCTAAAGCTTGACCGGCTTTCATTTTTGCCATGATCGAATCACTCCTAATTAAAATTCTTTCTTTCTCGTTAGCTTACTTTTTGTAAGTACAAATAAAAATATAACGCATTGAGGAAATAAGTGCAAGTATTTATTTAGTGAGCGGACAAAAAGCGGTTAACACCCGGATGATAAGACGTCAATCTGGAAAATCCCGGGTTTGGATTTTTCAGATCGATCTCTTATCAGGAGTGGTGTTGCTTTTTTGGAGCTGTCCTAATAAAAGTGAGCGGATCCAAGCGGTTAGACTCCGAAGTGTAAGGCACCAATTTTCGAAAGCCACCAAAAAACGCCCACTCCGACAAGGGCCGGACTGGACGCGTCTAATATCTTATCCCCAATAGCTGGGCTATATCGGACCCAACGCCTACAGTATAGCATATGTGTGTTAATAATTCACCCCATATATTATTACATTTTAAATTCGAGTACTTTATTCATGCGATAATCTATACGGAATGGGTTGATTAATACCCTGATTTCAAATCGACTTGATTCTTTATTAAGGTGCCGTTTTCTTCAAATTGAGCTAAATTCTTAAGAAAGATGTCAAAAGCATCCTTTAGATAATTTTGATAGAGCCCCGAAATATGCGGCGTAATGATCACGTTTGGCATTTGCCATAAAGGGCTGTTCTCGGGTAGAGGTTCCGGGTCAGTTACATCAAGGGCAGCGCCACCCAGTTGGCCAGCTTGAAGGGCTGCAATCAAGTCATCGGTGACAGTGCTGGGACCACGACCAATACTGATGAAGAGCGGCCGATTTTGCACAAGCTTAAAGAACGTATGGTTGTAAAGTCCCTTAGTTTGGGGAGTCAACGGTAACGTGTTGACGATGATATCGGCGTCTCTTACTGGTTGACTGTTTAGTTGATCAATGGCAATTATATTGGTAAATTGATCGGTAGGGTGGCCGGAATGATTAACGCCAGTGACCTTCATTTTAAAGGCTTGTGCCAACTCGGCAATTCGGGTGCCGATGTGGCCGGTCCCAAAAATCACTAAGTTTTTGCCGGTAATCACCTGTGGTCGGGAAGTTGGCAATTGCCATTTTTGATGGGATTGGTTAATTGCGGCGGTGTGAAGCCCTCGGTAAAAGCCTAAGATCATACCAATGACATTTTCCGCGATGGGTTCAGCATGAATACCACTCACATTTGAAAGCAGGATATCCTTTTGTGCTAAACGTGATAGTGGGTAATAATCAACACCGGCTGAATAAGCCTGAATCCACTTCAATCGTGAAGTTGGCAGGTTAAGAATTTTTGGCACGACTTTCGGGTCCCAGCCTAAAACAATGTCAATTTTGGCTAACGCTTCGTCACTCATCGTACGACCATCAAAAAATAGCTGATTAGTTGTTGGTAAATTAAGTTTCTTAAACGCTTGGGAGACTTTTTGACTATCAAAATCACCAGCCAATACTAAAATATTCATTGCTTGATCACCGTTCTTTCTCCAGATATTTTCTAACACTCTAATTTTACTATGGTTTCGTCTTTCAGGATAATATTTAAGCATTTGAGATTCGGTAGATAAATTCAATGCTTCAGGTAATCATTGAGAGAAACCAAAATTCGTTCTTTAACGGGCTTCTTACATGGGTGTTAGCATTGACTTGCTGGACGATTTCACTTGCTAGACGTACAATAATAACTAATCAATTAAGAGAAAAGGTGGCTTCAATGGTAAATCAACCACTAACGTTTGACTATCGCGCAGCAAAAGGAAAGCCGGAGAATATTCGTCATCCTCATGGCTATTGTCCATTTTGTGATGTGGCACATTTAACTCATATTTTGGCAAAAGAGGACGACCGGATTTGGTTGGTTAATAAATTTCGGACATTGGAAAACACTTTTCAGACGGTCGTCATTGAATCCAGCGATCATAATGGGGGACCTTCTCTTTACTCACTGGATCAGAATCGCCGGGTCTTCAAATTTGCCTTTAGCTGTTGGCACAAATTGATTACAACCCATCATTATCAAAGTGTCATTATGTATAAGAATTTCGGCCCACTATCGGGTGGTAGTTTGCGACATCCGCATTTTCAGATCGTTGGTTTGGACGACTACGATGTGTATCAAAATGTCGGTGTGAAAAACTTTGTTGGTTTGCCGGTTTCAACAACTAACGACCGCACTATCACACTTTCGACTAATCCAATCATCGGGTTTGTTGAAATTAATATTGCAATTGATAAATTATCCCGGATTGATGCCTTAGCGGATGCCGTTCACATAATTGTTGGTTACTTATTGAATGATTATATGGGTGGTCGCCTGTCTTCGTATAATTTATTTTTCTATCGGCTTAATGGTCGTTTCTATTGCAAGATCGTCCCGAGATTTGCAACGTCACCGTACTTTGTCGGTTATAAAATTTCCCAGGTTCAGAATCATCAGCGGTTAGTTGAGATTGCAGATGAAATTCAACAGCGGCTGATTTGATGCTTTAATGAATCTAACTTCAACACGATCATCATTTTTCAAGCATGATAAAAAAGGTTGGTTATCTCAGAGCAACTGCTTTGTGAGATAACCAACCCCTTTATTTTTGGTTAAACCAATTAGTGACTAACAGCACTGACAAGTGGCATATCCGGTTGTTGCTTGATAACGGATACTTGGGCGTCTTGAGAAAGCGCCTGTTTAATCATCACATTGATTTTTGCGTAAGACTGGGGATCCTGATTGTTAATCTCGTCTTTAGAGGCCACAAACAACTGACGAACTTGATTGGCATTCAACATATTTTGAATCGTGTCTAAATCAGTGAATAGGTTGTCCCGATAAGTTTTCGTGATCGCATCGTTGGAGTGGGCATTGTTATAATCCTCAATTTTTTGATTAACCAATTCAGCGATTTTAGTCGGGGCTAGATTTTGGACGGACTGGTCAATTGAAATATCAGCCAGTTTAAGACTTCGATTAATCTTTTTAAAGAGATTAATGTTTTGCGGTAAGCCCATAAGGATCACTTTTTTGTCCTTTAGTGACGGCTCAGTCTTTAACAAATCTTCCAAAACATGGTAATACCTTTCTTGATCAATCTGTTTTTCCTGACTAGTCTCATTATGACCGTGATATTGAGTTTGGCCAGCCTTACCACTGAAGTTCAATTCACCGCCCCGAAGTTCGGTTCCCAAAGCATCTTGAACGGTTAGGGGATAATTTTCCACGGCTAACGGGCTGACTCGTTTATTTTGAAGTTGATAAAGTTTACTATTGTCTCGGTTTAACTCCAGCAAAGTATAATCGGCGTTAGGAGCAGCGCTTAACAATAGCAGGAAATCAATCGCATTATCAGTATGGTAATCGGCTTGATCGACACTGGTTCGAATGAGATCGTAAACTTGGGAGCCGGTTCGATCCGAGATTATCGTTAGACCATCGTAGGGCAACTCTTGACGAATCAGATCGTTTACTTCACTAACAAAGGAATCAATACTTGGCCCGACTTCTTTTTGAATTTTCTTCAAGATATTTTTTACTCGAAGTTGTTCATTTGCGTCGTAAGCTAATTTATTCAGGTTCAAGTTCAGTGTGATGACCGGTGCATTCATGTCCGGTAACTTTGCAAGTTCTGAAACGGTCGTTCTAACTGCCATTTTGACCAACTCCTTAAAGATTATGATAGTTATAACTTTTTAATTCTATAACTTCTAAGTTCATTATATCAAATTTGCATGGTTGGTTGGGACAAAGACGCTTGTGAAAAGTCTACTTATAAATAGTTAGTATTGAAGATTTTTAATATGATAAGTGATTGACTTTCTTTTAGATTCAAACGTGTAAATGATTGACCGGATACTCAATTCATTTTAAAACTAGTACTGGTTGCTAAGACTAAAAATTAATGGTGGCCCAAAAATTACTTAAATTAACGACAATGCTTTAAGAATAATCATTCATAGGGAGTGTTAACTAATGGCGATTTTCTCAGCTTATAGTCATGATCAAATTTTAGAATTTTTAAAACAACAGGCACCTCACGCTGAGATTCATGTTAATGATGAAACAGCGTTAAAACATACAGCAAATGGAAACGCTCAAAGTTCGATTACGGTCGGATTCTGGCTTACGTAGCAGTTGGTGATACGGAAGATATTCGTGGCGTTCTAAAAACTGCTCAAAAGTTTCATTTGCCAGTTGTGCCTCAAACAGCTGATACAAGTACGGTAATTGGTGCGGATGGTCTTGACGGCGGTCTTATTTTGTCAGTAGCCCGTTTGAATCATATTAAGGAAATTAATAAAGATGATTCTTTAGCGGTGGTTGAACCTGGGGTTGTTAATCAGGATTTGGATGCCGCAGCTCGTAAACAAGGGATGTTTTATGCACCTGATCCAGCTTCAAAACCAATGTCAGCAATTGGTGGCAATGTTTCAACCAATGCCGGTGGCCTAAGTGGGGTCCGGTATGGTGCGACTAAGGATTCAGTTTTAGGGTTAAAAGTGATGCTGACAAATGGTCAGGAAATTAAACTTGGCGGCCGAACCTTTAAGCAAGCATTTGGGTATGATTTGACTCAATTATTAGTTGGCTCAGAGGGGACCTTGGGCATTATTACTGAAGTTACCGTTAAGCTATTTCCAATTCCGCTGGGTAAAACGATCACCGGGATCGCTTTCTTCGATAACATGGCCAAATTAGCAGCAGGAGTTAAAGCGATTCGGAACTCAGGTTTGTATCCATCAATGCTTGAAGCACTGGATGGTAAAACAGTTCGGGCACTGGATAAATACGAACATACCCACTATTCGCAAAGTGCCACGTCGTCGCTTTTGATTTTTAGCATCGATAGCGCCAGTGACTTGAAGTTGTCAACGACTCAAAAGATTTTAGACGAACAGGGTGCTTGGCAGGTGCAAATAACAGATGATGCTGAAAAGGCTAAATCGCTGATTAAATTGCGTCAAGATATGTTACCGGCCGTTTTTGCCAATGCTAAGTACTACATTATGGAAGATATGGCAGTTCCATTGTCTAAATTGGCGGAGATGGTAACGTATATTGATCAGGTTGGTCAAGAATTGAATGTGAACATTTACACGGCCGGTCACGCCGGCGATGGTAATCTACATCCAAGTTTGTTATGGAACGATCAACCAACTCCGCCGAAAGCGGTTATTGAGGCAACCCGGCGTTTATTTAGAAAAGCGCTGGCTTTAGGTGGGACCATTTCTGGTGAACATGCCGTTGGAATGTCTAAAAATCAGTGGACAAATGAAGAACTGGGGGACCAGGTGGACGTTTTGCAGCATCAAATTAAGAACCTGTTCGACCCAATGGGCATTTTGAATCCAAAGCGCAAGATTAACTAGTCTTTAAACAAAGATTAATAAAAAGGACCGCTCAAAGCTATAAACAACTTTGAGTGGTCCTTTTCATTAATTCTCTTGATAGTCCATTCGAATGATGACTGGATCTTTAGTCAGATAATCGCCAACGCCCTTTAAAAATTTCTGAAAATGAGGTGTTTTGTTATGCGATTCGACCGCTTCAGCGTCTCGCCAGTGTTCGATAATCTCATACTCATTATCTGTACCGATTTTTTTAAAATGGTTATAGCTAAGATTGCCAGCCTCTGCGCGAGAGCCCTTCACTAATTGATCAATGAATGCTTCGTATTGTGCCTGCATCCCTGGTTTAACCGTTAGTTCAACATTAATGACTTTCATTCTATCAGCCCCTCAAATTATTATTTACCAATTAATCATATTATACCAATTTGATGAGGGGGAATGCGAAAAAAATCGGCTTGATTGAATTTTAATAGATTCAACCGAGCCGATTTTTTCTTAGCTGTTAGATCACTTATAATTAATGATTATTTATCTGATTATTTTAAGTCTTTCCATTCCCAATTGCGGATTTCTGGCAAGTCGGCACCATTTTGACGAATGTAGTCATGGTGTTCTTGGAGTTTGTTATCCATTTCAGAAGTGAATTCAGAAGACTTTTCACCATAAACGTCTTCAGCAACTTCCTTAGCCAAGTGGAACCGATCCAAGTGGTTAAGTACCCGCATATCAAATGGGGTAGTAATGTCACCATCTTCACGATAACCGTGAACATGTAAGTTACTGTTGTGACGACGGAAGAATAAGCTTTCGATCAAATCTTCATATCCATGGAAGGCGAAGACGACCGGCTTATCTTTAGTGAAGTAATTGTCAAATTCTTCATCACTTAAGCCACGTGGATCGAATTGTGGTGAATGTAATCTGAGTAAGTCAACCACGTTAATAAAGCGAATCTTCAAGTCTGGGAATTGTTGATGCAGAATATCAATTGCGGCCAGGCTTTCAAGATTTGGTTCCGTTCCAGCAGCGGCCATGACAACATCAGGTTCTTCACCAGGCTTAGTTGTGCTTGCCCAATCAATGACCTTCAACCCTTGGTCAACTAATTGTTCAGCTTCTTCAACTGAATAGAATTGTGGGCGTGGGTGTTTGGAAGCAATCGTGACGTTCAACGTTTGCTTCATATTCAAAGCTTTATGCATAACTGCCAGAAGACTATTTGCATCGGCCGGCAAGAATTCACGAATGTAACGTGGCTTCTTCTCGGCTAAGTGGGTTAAAATACCTGGATCTTGGTGTGAATAACCATTATGATCCTGTTGGAATGAAGTTGAGGAAGAAATCAGGTTCAAAGATGGATACTTTTGACGCCATGGTTGCTCGTCAGCTTCACGAATCCACTTGAAGTATTGGGTTAACATGGAATCAACAACCCGCAAGAAGGCTTCATAACTTGTAAAGACGCCATGTCGACCAGTTAAGGTGTAACCTTCAAGCCAACCTTCATCCTGGTGTTCAGAAAGTTGTGAGTCGATAATTCGACCGTCGGCTTTCATCCACTGATCATACGGATTGTGAATGGGTTCCATCCATTGACGATTGGTAACGGCAAATGCTTCTTGCAACTGGTTGGAAGCTGTTTCATCAGGGCCGAATAGTCGGAAAGTATCCGGATTATTCTTGATGACATCTCTGAAGAACTTGCCCAATTCAACCATGTCTTGACGTTTCTCACCAGCACCACGTTTGGTGTTATCCAGTGCATAATTACGCCAATCCGGAAGATCAAGTTGCTTTTGATCTTTACCACCATTGGTAATCGGATTAGCGGCCATTCGAGCATCGCCATCAGGTGTGGTTGCCCGAATTTCTGGCTTTAAAGTCCCGTTTTCATCAAACAACTCTTCCGGCTTGTAAGACTTGAGCCAGTCGGCAAGAGCATCTGCATGTTCCATGTGTTCCGAATCAACCGGAATTGGAATTTGGTGAGCTCTAAACGAACCCTCAATTGGCTTACCGTCCCATTCCTTTGGACCAGTCCAGCCCTTTGGTGCTCGTAAAATAATCATTGGCCAAACTGGACGAGTTGCGTCATCAGCAGAGCCTTCGCGAGCTTTCTTTTGAATATCCTGAATTTTTTCAGTTGCTGAATCCATTGCTTTTGCCATAATCGGATTAAGCTTCTCTGGATCGTCACCTTCAACAAAGGTTGGTTCCCAACCCATTCCTTCGAAGTATTTGGTCAATTCTTCATCGGATTTACGGGATAGAATCGTTGGGTTAGCAATCTTAAAGCCATTTAGGTTCAGGATTGGTAAAGCAGCACCATCCTTAACAGGGTTGATGAAGACATTTGAGAACCAAGATGCGGCTAACGGACCAGTTTCTGATTCGCCATCACCGATTTCAACAGCGGCAATCACATCAGGATTATCAAGAATGGCACCAACGCCATGAGAAAGCGAGTAACCTAATTCACCGCCTTCGTGAATGGAACCAGGTGTTTTGGCATCAGCATGAGAAGCAACGCCACCAGGGAATGAGAAGCGCTTGAATAAACGTTGTAATCCTTTTTCATCCTGGGTAATGTTTGGATAAACTTCTGTGTAACTGCCATCAAGATAGGAATTGGATACCATCACTTGACCACCATGGCCTGAACCTTCAATGTAAAACATGTTCAGGTTATATTTCTTAATGATTCTGTTTAAATGGGTGTAAATAAAGTTTTGCCCGGCAATCGTGCCCCAGTGACCAATTGGGTGGAATTTAACGTCCGCCTTGGTAAGTGGTCGCTTCAGCAACGGATTGTCCTGTAAATACAACTGGCCAACGGAGATGTAGTTTGCTGCTCTCCAGTACTTGGTCATCAAATCAAAGTAGTCTTTTGAGGAATAATCGGTTTCTCTTTCTTTCAAAGCTTGATTACTTTTTGTAGAATTTGCCATATATTAATAGCCTCCTAATATCATGCTCAAATTTCCACTTCGACTACAGGTTAATGCCAAATAGTTAAATGGTCAATTATTTTACAGATTTTTTACCAAAAAAACTTCGAAGATGGATTAATCTTCGAAGTTTCTACAAATAAAGGAAAACAAACAGGATTATTAACTGTATTCTAGCTGTGAACGCCAATAAACAACCACAATACGATCAATAATAAAGGAGGACAACTTAGAGAAGAGAGCTACTCACCCAGATACATATACAACATTGCCAAAAAGCAATAAGCTTTAACGGTGCCATACTTCTCAGTATTGTGTTTTTCGTTAATCAGCTGCTTGTAGAGGTCTAAGTTTTGGCTGGATTGATCTTGCATCTGCTCACCTTCTCCAAAAACTATTGTACAACAAATTAAGGCAATACAAAAGTAAAAATTTAGGTATATCAAACAATTAATGCAAAATGTGTCATAATTTAATTTTATAAGTGACAAATAATCTAATTTTCCCTTATATTACTTGCCTAATCTATGAAACATCGGTAATATTAATGTGATTATGATTGAAAGAGTTTCAGTATTCAAGGGGGATGAAAATTAGAATGGGAAATCAGATTAGTAAGGGAAAGCTGATTGCAGCACTCGCCGATCAGAATTTGATTACAGCAACCAGTGCTGGAAATTATCTAACAAATGCGTTGCAGTCAACTTTGTCAAAAAAGCAGATGACAGCGCTTCGAACTGTTGAACTACTGGATGCTCGAGGTCAGTCAATTGATTTAGCAACTTTGCGTCAGATGACATTGATCTTTAAAAACGATGACCGCTTGGAGGTGTCCCCAGCAGCCATTGCGGCGGTGATTTTCAAACCCTCGTCAGTTGCGAATGGTAAGCTAAGTGGTTTTGGGATTGTGCTTAAGCGTGATTTTCAGCAAGCACGTTTAGGTGACAGTTCTGAGACTATTTTTAGGCGACTTAGCAGCCACCAAGATTTAAAACAGATCCAATTAACTACAAATAATGGTGACTTAATCACTCATGAGATTGAGTGGTCACCAATGTCTGATCCAACAGACGCCGATGTTAATCAACAGGTTGCTCAAATTGATCGTGCGGTGATTGTTTATGGTTTGACACAGTCTCGCTATTCAATGATAGAAGCAGTTAAAGCTGCCCTGATTCCGGCCAATTTAAATCAAATCGTAACAGAATTTCGTTCAGAAAATCCCGACCGATCGGCAGCAGAAGTTAACCAAGTCATGACTGCTCAATTACACGAAATGTTAAAGGCTGCTGATGACCATCGCCAGTCTTCGCAGAAGGACGAATTGTTGGTGGATCGAGTAGACCTCAACAAGGAAGACAAGGATTCCTTGAATAGTTGGGATCCAGTGTTGTATGAGTTAAAATCTGGTGAAAAATATGCCGGGATTAACTTGGAATCATATGAATCGTTAATGGCGATGAATGTCCGTATTCCAAAGGGGAACTTCTGGCAGGGTTTTACTTGGTTGCTTTGGGAAATTTCATTTTATGGTATTGACACAAAACAGCGGCAACAAGCAATCGATCAAGCCAAGCGAAACCTCCAACAACGATTTGATGAAATTGCTGAATTTGAAAAAGCAACTCAGCAAATGAAACGGTTTATTGACTGGTATGTTAAAAAGCATATTCAAGATCAAGATCTGCCGAATTTTGTTGAAAAATATTGGCCGTTGACCCAGGGGCGTCAGGAAAAATTGTTCGATGATGACGAGCCCGTCTTTGTTATGGAGCAGGATCCACAACTTTTAAATGAGTTTATGGCAAATTACGGGGCGGCGTATTACCAGTTGAATCAGCGGCATGGGCAGTGAATTGGTTGCTGATTATTAAAAATTTTAAGTTAGGTGAAAAGCAATGGAAGAATTAACAAACTTTAGGCCATTAGCCGGTTATTCGACACTCGATGGTGGCCGTTTTAAAGCGGGGCTTTTATATCGTGGTGGGCAAATTGCTGATCTGACGCCGACACAACTTGCTTTTTTACGTGATCGGCTGAAAATTTCAAAGGTGATTGATTTCAGAAGTCTTGCGGAACGCACTCAATATCCTGATAGTACCTGGAGCGGCTTAGATTATGAACCAATTGATGTCTTGGTTGATGCAAAGAAAAGTGGTGTCAGCATTGAAGGGATGGTTTATCATGCGGGTGACATTGGTGACGTCATGTTAGCCACTTATGAACAGTTGGCGATTAGCTCATCAGCGCAGCAGGGTTATCAACAATTCTTGGAAGAACTGGTTGACACGCCTCAGCCAACTTTTTTTCACTGCTTTGCTGGTAAGGATCGGACTGGTGTTGCCTCAGCCCTCATTTTAAAAATAGCTGGGGTCAGTGATCAAGAAATTTTCGACGATTATTTAAAGACAAATCAATCACGAAAAAAGGCAAATGAAAAAATTTTAGCACAATTGTCTGACCAGTTAACTGAGGCCCAGCAAAAAGCCCTTGGCCAAGCATTGGTTGTTGACCAACGTTATCTGCAACGCTTTTTCGTAACGGTTAATCAACATTATGGCAACTTTGAAACCTATTTGACTGACGGACTAAAATTAAGCCCAAACTTTGTAACGCTGTTTCGTCATCAATACGTTGACCGGGTTTGAAAGGGACGCCTCCCTCGATTGTGAGCTTAAATCATTGCTTGCCAATGGTACCGGCACTAAAATACAAGTACACAATTGAAGAGGGGGATTTTTGTAATGGCAAAACTAAATCAGGCAATGAAAGACATGATCTTGGGAGAATTATCCTATATTTCAACGGTTGACTCAGAAGGTAATCCGGATGTTGGCCCTAAAATCTCAATGCGGGTACTGGATGATGAGCATTTGATTTACAATGAGATGACGGGTGGTCAAACCCAAGCAAATATTAATGATAATGGTAAAGCAATTGTAGCTGTGGCCAACGCGAAGGCGTTAAAGGGATTTCGCTTTGGCGGAACGGCCAAGTTGTATACCGATGGGCCCTACTATGATCAAGCCAAAGAATGGGCTGAAGGCAAATTTCCAGTGCCAAAGGGTGCCGGTGTGATTACGATTGAAAAGATCTGGACGCTGGATCCAGGACCAAAGGCTGGTAAATTGTTTGAAGGTTAAAAGAACTCATTAGATAACTTAGAAACAACTCAAACATCAACTCACTATTAATTTTTTGATCTGGAATCAGGTTGAATGATTGGTAGTGAGTTTTTGGATTAGGATTTATCTCGATTTAAAGGCCAAATGGCTGCCTAAAAGTCAATTTAAGTGGTTACAAAAAATAAGTGCATTTGTTTGTTTTTCCTAAATGATATCGCTATCATGTGGTTATGGAAATGATTCGACAATTTGGGAGGTCTTAACAATGGCAGAAGCAATTAATTCAGGAGTTGCAGCATTACGAACACTTGAAAGCTGGCACGTTGATCATATTTACGGCATTCCGGGTGGAACAGTAAATAATTTAATGTATGCGCTGGATGCTGAAAAAGATCGGATCCAGTATATTCATGTTCGTCATGAAGAGGTTGGCGCTTTAGCCGCTGTTGCCGATAGTAAATTAACCGGCCACATTGGCGTGGCATTCGGCTCTGCCGGACCTGGTGCCACTCACCTATACCAAGGGGCTTATGATGCGATGGCTGATAAAGTCCCGGTTCTATTTATCGTTGGTCAAAATCCTCAAGCATTAATGAATCAAGACTTCTTCCAAGAGTTTGATGAAAATCCGTGGTTTAAAGATGCCGGGGTTTATGCACGAACAGTCATGACGGCTGAAAGTCTGCCGCATATTCTCGATGAAGCGATTCGTCGAGCGTTTGCCCAACACGGACCGGCATTTGTGACGATCCCGAATGATCTGTCCAACAAACCAATTCCGGCTGATGGGTATTACAGCTCAGCAGCTAACTTTGCCAAACCTGTATTGGGCCCGGGATCTGATGACCAGATCAAACAGGCATTGGCATTGATTTCCAAAGCTAAGAAGCCGTTAATTTACGTTGGTCAAGGCACTTATGGTGCTGCGGATGAAGTCATGCAGTTTGCTAAGAAATTTCAAATGCCGGTGATTACAACAGCCTTAGGTAAGGAAATTATCCCTTATGATTTTGAAGCGTTACTAGGTTCAGCTGCGCGAGTGGCTTCCAAGCCGGCTAATGAGGCACTACAAGAAACTGATTTGATGTTGTTTGTTGGGTCCAATTATCCATTTGCTGAAGCAATGTTTAAACCGGATGTGCCGTTTATTCAAATCGATAGTAATCCACAGGTTCTCGGCAAACGTCACAAGACTGAAGTCGCTATTTTGGCAGATGCTAAGAAGTCCCTACAGCGCTTCATTGAATTGGGTGAAGACGCAAAGCCGTCCGATTGGTACGCCGCAAACGTGGATAACGTAGCTAATTGGCATCAATACAATGATGACATGATGAATAAAACCGATGGGAAATTGCGATTTGAGCCGGCATTTAAAGAAATCAATCGAATTGCCGAAGATGATGCGATCTTCTCCGTTGATGTTGGGGATGTCACTCAAAATGCTGTCCGGTTGCTAAAAGTTAATGGCAAGCAGCCATGGATCACATCGGGGTTATTTGCCACAATGGGTGTCGGTCTTCCCGGTGCCATTGCCGCTAAATTGAGTTATCCAACTCGTCAGGTCTTTAATCTGGCGGGCGATGGTGCGTTAGCCATGGTCATGCAGGATCTAAGCACCCAGGTTGGCTATCACTTACCGATTATTAACGTGGTCTTTTCAAACGATGCACTTGGATTCATTGAAGACGAGCAGGAAGACGATGGCCACGAGTGGTTCGGTATTAGTTTGCCACAGACGGATTTTGCCAAGGTCGCCGAAGCCCAGGGAATGACTGGAATTACGGTTACCAAGGTTGACCAGATGAAACCTGCCTTCGACCGGGCACTGGAGTTGACTAAAGCCGGCAAACCGGTCCTAATTGACGTTAAGATTACTAATGAGCGACCAATTCCGGTTGAGAAATTAACCCTGGATCCGGATAAATATGATGAAAAGACAATTAGTGATTTCAAGAAACGTTATTATGCCGACAAGCTGGTTCCTTTAAGTGAGTTCTTAAAGAAACATCACGTTGAAGCGTAATGTCACTGTGAGTTGGCTAATCTAAACGAGATTAAAAAAGCTTCCGAATACGATGTTGAATAGAGTCAACGTTGATTCGGAAGCTTTTTTTGATATGATTTTTGCTTAGATAGGATCGGATTTCTGGGATGCGAGTGATTACATGAAAATGATAGGACAAACGACCAATTTACCGATTCATTTGGTGCGCCACATTGGATAAGATGGTTAGCGTGGCAAAATTTAGGAATAAACGGCCGCGCCATTCAAGTTATTGCGAGCTGTTGCCAAGTGAGCGATTTAGCTGTTTTAATTCAGACAATAATTGAAGCAACTGCGCATGGTAAACATCGTTTCGCAGTTCCTGATTCTGCTGACTAAACCAAAACTGTTTAGCTGGATAAACGTATTTTTCAGGAACTTGATATTTATTGGCAATTTCCTGAAAAGTGGTTGGATTAACGGCGGCTTGCTGCAATCGATAGAGCGGTTCGTCCTGAATGATTTGAACGACTTGGGGACGGACTTCTTGAGGCAACTTTGGTTCAACAACTTTGACCACGGTATTTTTGATTGGTTTATCTAAAATTGTATTGGTTTGACGTTGGGCGTCCCCTAATTCATGAATTTGTTGGCCAATATATAGGAAGCCTCCCAAAATGACCACTAAGACGATCAAAAAAATAATCAGTTTGGTGTGTCTGGTATTCTTAGTTTGCTGTGTTGACCGTTTTTGTTGCATTCGCGATGGTGTTTGATCCTGCATAAAAACGCATCCCCTTAATATCGCTATTTGCTCAAGTATAACATTGATTTAAAGCCGGCTTAACAAAAGCTATTTGTCGGATAGTTAAAGAAGCCTTGAAAAACAATCACCAAATGATACTTTTCGAGACTTTTAACCAGCTGAATTTAACGACTGAAGATTTCAGTGTTCTGAAGATAAGTCATTTCATCAATTGAAATACGTTGTTGTAGTTTTTCAGCCAATGATGAATCAATTTTTTCTGAGCCTAAAGCTTCCTGAATTAATTCATATTCGCTGTGAAAGGCGCGTAGAAACATTTGGTAAACGATGTCTCCGTTCACATCTTTGCCATGGATCCGGCGATGACGGGTGCGGTAGAAGCGCTTGACCATATTAGCTTCAACACCGCTTTTGACGTCTTTGGTTCTAAGAAACTCCATCACAGCATCAAAGCCAACCTGTTCAATTGGTAAAATATCTTCGTTGTGCTTTTCAAATTGTTCGCGCCAATAAACTTCTTCCAAAATAATTGGGGCTGTCAAAAAGGCATCCTGTGCCCGACTCATATTTTTATACATACTACCAATATGAAGGCTGAACCGAACCCTTAAAAGCACGTTTTTCCAGATCTTTTCATCGGCAGAAAAGTTATTTAATTGCAAAAACTTACCATAATAATATTGCTCATCTTTAGTAATTTTACCTTCGTCATATAACTTTTGAATTGCCTGTAGTTCAACTTGATGACTTTCACTCATAAGCTGCCGACGAAGCTTCAGGCTGGGCGTCCCATCTAAGACCAACTGTTGCTGTAAAGAATCAATCACTACCTGAGCTTCTTCGGGGTGTTCTTTTTCTTTTGCTAAATCACTGATGGCTGCTTGGATCATTCGGCGAACCCACCGATATCGAGGCTGAGTTGGATTTTGACTTGGTAGTAGCAGGGGAACGAAGATGGTGGGCATAATTAAACTAATTAAAATCACAACGGCGGCCAGAAAAATTAAGGGTCCTCTGAATTCAAACGGTTGGCCGTGAATTACGTTAGGCATGGAAAACGCCAGTGAAAGGGTGATCGTTCCATTGGCACCGCTTAAGGCCATCACCAGACTGTCGCGCCATTCATGGTGGGTCTTGACACGACGTTTGAGCATGTAACGAGTCCAAAGCAACCGAATAGCACCCTTAAAGAGATAAAGCAAAATGCCAATTCCAATTAATTTATAAACACCAAAGTTGGGATTAGGCGATTCCTGCATACCCGTCGTCACTTCAGGCAAAGAAAGCCCTAATAGGACAAACACCGTTCCTGACAGGATCCCAGAAACGATTTCCCAAACATTAGTGGTAATGAGTTGCATTCGTGAAGAGGTTAGACGTAATTTTTCACGTTCGGATCCTTGGGCAAGTCCGGCGGCTACAACAGCTAAAATCCCGGATAAGGCTAACTTTTCCGCTAAGAGGTAAACCAAAAATGGCGTTAGTAGCTGAATTAAAACCATCACCAAGGGGGTGTCATTGTTATAGCGGATTAAAAAAAGTCGAATACTAACAATTACGACACCTAACAGACTTCCGAAGAGTAGGCCGCCTAAAAATTCCCAAAGAAAGATGCCGATTGCACTTTCCATCGAAAACGTACCGGAAATAAAGGCAGCCAATGCCATGTCAAACAACACAATGCCGGCCGCATCGTTAAATAGAGATTCATGCTGGAGAATCCCAGCCTGTTCTTCAGCGATCGGATTTGCCTCAAAAATTGAGTTAACAGCCGAGGCATCGGTTGGCGTCACAATTGCCAGCAGGGCAAAGGCCAAACTAATCGGTAGGACACTATAAATTAGGTGAAGTCCGGATCCAACCACTAACACGCTTACCAGTACCAATCCAACCGCCAACGATAAAATGTTGGTAATTGATCGACCAATCCAAAATCGGGAACTATTTTGGGCTTCATTAAACAGCATTGGCGCGATGACCGCTAATGCAAAGGTGGATGGGTCAAGGTGAAAATCTTTATAAACTGGTAATCCCGCCAATAAAATACCTAGAAAAATTAAAAAGAAAGGCAGCGGAATCTTTGTAAAGTATCGCGCTAAAATATTAGCCAAGACGACAGCTGCCAAAATGATAATTAATAATAACACCTGGTCCATATTCAACCCTCCTCGTATTTCGCTTCATTAACGGTTTTAGTTTAGCACTTATAGGTCGAAAAGGGTGTTAGAGTGCATTAAAAGTAAGTAGTTAAGCGAAAAGGAGACGTTGTTTATTTTTTGTTTAGAATTCTGGACAAACAAAAATGGTGAGCCGCTTCGACCTTCTGAACGCATATGCGCCGATCGTTACGAACTCACCTTGGTTTGGCACCGCTATGAAGTATAGCATGAACTTGTTGGTAATAGCAAGCCAAGTTGTATCTTGATGTTGGCAGGTGAATTAAGCTTAATGGTCGGTTGTTGGTACTCGCTTTTAGGTGTTATCATTAAAACCATTAAGTGTTGGAGAGGGTCGGAGGAAAGTATGTTAAATCTAAAAAGAATATTGTTATTGCTTGCAGGAATTTCATCAATTATTTTGATTGCTGCCATTAGTTTAATGGTTATCAATGGCAATTTTTGGGCATCAACTCCTTGGATCTCGCATAATCAACCCCATGGAATGATGGGCTGGTTGTTAGTTTTAACTTTTATTTTGTGGATCGCTTTTTTTGTTGCACCAAAGAATACGAGAAAATCCGATTAAACTATCCTTTTTCGAAATTTTAGGTGCTCGAATACCGATCGAATTAAAAAAAGGCCGCGGGTAAAATTTAATACCCATAGTGGCCTTTTTGTGTCTGACAATGTAAGTACAGGGATGACGATATTTTTGAATTTTTTATGAATATTGTGAAAAAGATATGAACAAATCAAGATTTTTGTTTGAAAGTTTACCGCTTCGGGTTGCGTCGGTAGCTTTTTTCAATTAGGGTTAATTAATGGCGATTTTAATCACAACCACGATTGCTTAAAGTGAGTTTTGGTTTGTAAACTATTCATTGCCTAACGCTTGGAAATAATTTAAGCTTTTAATGCCTGGAGGTGGTTAATTGCTATTAAGTCAACTGGTTGCCATTAAAAATTCTAAAAAGAGTTTGGTCACCATTGCGGTCATGATTGGAATGGTTTTTCTATCGCAAATTAATGCTTGGTATACCTACTTTATGAACTATTCTGGCAGGGGATTTCATGGCGCTCCTGCTGATGAAATGATCAATCCACCGACTGCCGCATTTTTGTCAGCAAATTCTTCAGGTGATCTTTTTATCATTTTGATAGTTGCTCTACCAATCTTTTTGATTTTAATTAATGCTCATTTAGCACTGGATCAAGGTCCAGTAACTGGCCATTGGACTCATTATTTAAGATTAGGAAGCCTTAATCGTGGTTTACTACGAAGTGAATGCGCTAATTTTGGTATTTTCACAGCTTTTTTTGCTGCTTTGTTTGGGTTTGATTTTCTTATTTCAATTATTATTTTTCATCGAGGAACAGACTTTTTAGGACTGGAAGTTGGTGCATCAAGCTCTCATTTATTAAATATGGAAATTAGTCATTCGTACTTGGCTTACAGCATGTTTGTGATTGTCGTGAGTGCTGCTTTTGGATTATATGCTGTCGTCATTTATGCTTTAGTTCTATTAGTGAAGAAGGCAATTTTGGCTTATACATTATCGTTTGGATTTTGGCTTTTAATGATTGTCATGCCCCATAGCATGTCGTACTTTATGCAGCCATTTATTGAATATGACTGGAACGACTATCTGGCCTCACTTTTGTGGTTTTTCGGGATCTGCTTTTTAGTAATTGTTGGTTGTAATTTGATGATTAAGTTTATAAGTCGGCATTACTACTTTAATTAATTTAAAACCGGATAACATGGGTTGAAGTGTGGCACAAAATAGTTCGTAAGCATTGGCATTTGGCAATTATTTTTTTGAAAGGAACTCAAATAATGACCGTTAAGCTGGTTAATATTTCAAAAATGATTAAACACCGTCGAATATTAAATAACGTTTCATTTGAATTTGAGGATCGACAGATTTATGGCTTAGTTGGGGATCAAGGCGCCGGCAAGACAATGCTAATTCGAGCGATTGCCGGTTTATTGGTTCCTTCATCTGGGAAAGTCGTTATTGATGGGCAGGCTTTGCATGATAACATTGATTTTCCACCAAATGTCGGAGTAGCTTTTCAAAATACACCATTTTTGAATGAACTGACCGGCTTACAGAATCTAGTCTCCTTAAGTAAGATTCAGAATGTTGCTTCAACTGATGATATTAAAAAAACGTTTAAAAACCTCGGCCTGAGTGAAGCAGACTGGAATATCAAGCTTGCCGATTGTTCACCTAAATTGAGAAAAAAAGTGAGCATTGCCCAAGCAATTTTTGAAAAGCCAAAGTTACTGTTACTTGATGAACCAACTGCAGGGCTTGATGAGGATAGTGTTTGGAATCTCCGAAATATATTAAAAGCATTGGCGAATTCCGGGGCAACAATTATTTTAGCAAGTCAAGATGAAGAGGCCCTCAACATGCTAAGTCATGTCATTTTAAAAATTGATGATGGCCAAATTATCGATCAGGTTAAAGCCAATTGGGTTTGGGGATGAGGCTGTAAGAGATGATTAGTTGATAGTTTAATATTTATAGTTTAAACGATTAAGTATAAGAACCTCCTCTTCTATTCTTCATGATAAAATGTAGATAGAAAAGGGGCTTTTTGTAAAAGGTCATTTTAAATTCTAATTATAGTGAACTGGCTTACTTTAATATAACGTCACTCATTAAGTAAGCTCTTGGAGGATTACCGATCACTAATTGAAAGAATGTGAAGGGATTAAATCGAATTAAATAAGAATTAATCATAATCAGAGGGGGTGTTGGACCTATGAAGCGCAATCTATGGCTAACATTAGTTGCAATTTCACTACTGGCAGTTTCAATTATTTCAATTCACATAACATCTGTTTCAGCTGCAAAAGTCACAACTAGTCAAACTTTTAAGAAAACGTCATTTTTAAGTAGGTCTCGTCAATCGGTGTATGTTTGGAACAGCCAGCATACCAAGAAATTAGCAAACTTGAAATATTATCCGCATACTAATTTATATTCAACAAAACAGGTTGTTATTCAAACAAACAGCCACTATGGCAATTATTATTATGTTCGTAGCGCTAACAACCGGCTTAAAGGTTATGTTTGGCATGGTAACCTTATTCCGGGTTCATACATCAAGGGTGGCGGTTATCGTTATCCAACTGAGCATGTGTTACTGTCAAGCATTCCTTATGATAAGAAGTTTGCAAATTCTTCCGGAAAAATGGCGACGACCAATCGTATTTTTGGGATCATGAATGCGGATGCAATTAAACCCTATACTAAAGTGCCAACTACTAGTCAGCAAAAAACAGTCATTAATTTTTTGAAACGTAAAAATTCAAATATCCCTAAAATGATCGAAATCGGTGCTACAAAGGGTGTTAGGATTTCAATGATGACTTTGTTTATCGGGAAAAGTCAACAGGTTCAATTACCCATGATTGAGACCAACCCTTATGGTTATTGGGTAGACGTTAATTCCTTTTACCCGGTACTGACATTATCAAAATTGAAAAATCGGGCAAAGCCTATCAAAACTTACAATATCGCTAAAACGGTTACCACAGTTTTTGGTTCGCGGACTTATGATTTTGAAAATCCAAGAGCGCAGTCTGATTCCAACATGAATGAAGGTCCAATCACTAAAGTTTATGGGACCGGTTATGGTCCAAACAAGAACTTATCGTTAGTCGATTGTCGTGATCGGTTACGATACGTTTCAACCAAGAACATTTTTAGTATTTCAAATAATCAGCCAACGCTGCGTCATGGTATCTGGTATATTGCCCCATCTTATCAATTTGTTAGCATTGGTGGCCACGAACAGAAACTTAGAGGGATGATTAATCCATTAAGATCAACCATCTATCGATATGTTAATCAAAATGGGTTCACCCAATATAAATATGAAAATGGTCACTGGACGGCTCAATTTAATCTGCATTTTGAATTTCTTAAAAACGGTAATGTCAGTGTGCATTTTAATCAATTAACTGGCGTGATAAATCACGAGAAGGCTGTGGGTAAAGAACGGGTTATTGCAACTTTAACCGGACCCAATGCTGATGCTGAAATGATGGCTTACCTGAATCATTCCGCGGATTGGTATAATTCACTGATTAGTTGACCGATGCAAAGAGGAATAGGGCCTATTTTAGCGTTGCAAAAATTGCGTAACAGCTTGTTTGAAATTAGATCAATTCAAGTAGGCTTAAAAAAGCTAATCGCAATTGACGATTAAAACATCAATTACGATTAGCTTTTTCATTCAATGGAGTCGGCGGGTATTGAGTACGGTTTTTAATTGAATGCCATTATACCCGTAATAGTAAGGGATTTTGCAACATGCAAAGTCCGAAATGCTTACCGATTTGCTTACCATTGGTTAAAAATTTAGGAAATTAGCCAACTTTTCTACCGCTTGATTGTCTTGCTTTTGAGTGACATGTGTGTAAATGTTAAGTGTTGTTTGAGCATCGTCATGGCCCAATCGAGTTTGAACTTCTTTGATAGTTGCCCCAGCCTCAAATAGTAAGCTGGCGGAAGTATGTCGGAATCCATGAACCGTGATCGACTTCAAATGATGAGTCTTAATAATTTTCTTTAACCATTTAGCAGGTGTATTGAGCGACTTATAACCATTTTTGGTGTTAGCAAAGATTAATTGACCTCTTTGCAGAGTATTAAAGCCAAGAACTAAATACTCACGCTTTTGCAAAGCCCGCCACTGCTTTAAATAATGCAAAGTTTTCTTGTCTAAAGTAATCTCACGACGACCAGCGAGGGTTTTAGGTGCTTGAATGATTTGCTTCCCGTTCATCCCTTGCGTAAGTGTCTTGTTGATATTCATGGTTGATTTGCTGAAATTAACATCATTCCATGTTAATGCTAAACACTCACCTCGACGGATACCAGCAAAAGCCAGAACTCGAAACAGGGTATACTTTTCCAACTCTTCATTTGGATTGATATACGTAAAGAAGGTTTCTAATTGTGATTTGTCCCAAAAGTTGTCATGACTTTTACCCCATTGTGCTTTGCGTTTAGGGATGGTTATTTTTTTAGTGGGATTGTCACCGTGCATATAATCATGTTTTAAAGCGTAATCAAAAACATTTGTGGTATAGTTAAACCATTTCTTGAAATTGCGCGGTGCGATTTTAAACCAATCGTTGACCGCCTTTTGAATTTGAGCAGGGGTAATTGTCCGGATTCGCTTATTACCAAAATACGGTAAAATATGATTGTCAAACATACCAGCGGTTCTGGCGATCGTGCTTTCTCGCACGGTGTTCTTATAGCCTTGGTACCATTGCTCATAGACCACTTTAAATAAAATATTATTATCTTTGTTGAAGTCACCTTGACTAATCTGAAGTTCCAATCGATTAGCTGCCAGGGCGGCTTCTTTTTTCGTTTTAAAGCCTCGTTTCATGATGCGTTTTGGTTTACCAGTTTGAGGGTCTAAACCGGCGTAGACCTGAAATAAATACCGTTTATTGCCACTTTTTAAAGAATAACTTGTAATGCTTGCCATAAGGTAACCGTCCTTTCGGTGCCAGCCGTGAACGGTATGTAAGATTAATCGGTTAATATCGAATTTAAAGAAATGCCATCGCCCCATTCAATAGGTAATTCAAGCGTCGTTTGCTTATTGCCTCTGTTATGAATCTCGACAATGCTTATTTCACCATTGATCTTTTTAGAAGCATACCAAGACACATCAATTTTAGATGCTGTTTTAAATTTCTTGCTGTACCAATTGAAGATCTTCAGCGACATTTCTTCAAAGTTGGCGATACGCAAGAATTTACCAATTGTGTTATTAGTACAATACATTAAATCTGATGGGGTATGATTAAATATTTTTTCCGCAGCCTTAGAATGTTCTCGTTTAAATTGTTCCATTTCTTGTCTCTGCACAAATGAGCATCGAAGCATTGCAAGTTGGAATTCAACATTATTTCTAATCATCGCTTCACGAATGTTAGAGTTAATGGCATTAAACGTTGTGTTATTTGACTTGTCACTTGCTTCTTTTTCCATTTGAAAAAGATCACTACGAGTTATATTAACAGGCCCCATGACTGGTTCTACCCCAACAAAAGTTGTAAAGTGCTGCGTCTCGGTTTTTACGTCAATTGGAAAAATATAATATGGCAAAGGACGAGGATATATTACTTGCTTATTCATAAATTTTCCCGCTTCAATTGGCTTTCCTTTTAAATAAAACTCATAATCTTCTTCAAAAAATAAGTCGCTCAGAGGCGTATGTAATGCCTTAGCAATTCTATTCAATGTCTCAATACGTGTTTTGAAAGGAATATCCTTTGATTTGGAAAGCGGAGTGATCGTTGTTCTAGATATACCCGTTTCTTTGCTAAGTTGTGAGACTGTGATTTCATTTTTCTTCATTAACTGTGGAATATTAGATTTCAATTGCAAAACCTCCTTATACAAATTGTACTTCAAAAAAACAACATCATCAACTGTTGACCTTTATAAACGAATGAGCTATTCTGTTTATATAGAATTCATATAGCAAAAATAATGAACTCTATATAAGCAAAAAGAGGTGATTTAAATGCAAAACAATCAAATTATTAGACGCAAGATTTCCGATGAGCGTCTAAAAATGTGGGAGGTAGCTAATGAAATCGGAATAGCTGACTCTACGTTTTCAAAATGGCTACGTCTCCCATTAAGTAGCGCACGGTATAAGCGTGTTGAAAAAGCGATCAATGAGTTGACAAAGGAAAGGGATGATTGAGCATGACAGAGCCATTGCAAGTGAAATTACCCGAAGAGGCCAGTGAAGAGCTTAGACAACAAGTATTTGCTGCTATTTCCGTGGCAGTAGATCAAGCCAAACGCAAGGCCAACCAAGGTGAGTGGATTGCTAACAAAACCGGTTTGGCGGCCTACTTGGGCGTTTCAACCGATGTAATCACTCGTATGGTGAAAGAATTAGGGCTGCCAACTCATCATTTGAGCGTTTGCCCTAAAATCACCTTTTTCAATCGGGATGAGGTTAACAGTTTTATTTTAAATAACGGATATATCAAATAAAGAAAAATGCCAGCCGTGAACGGAGTTTCCGCTATTTAAAAACTTTTAGGAGGTGATCGAATAAAAAATAAAATTGTAGCAGACACGACGAAAGGACACAGTTATGAAAAAATGGATACGTAAAAAAGCCTGTACCCAAACTTTGGCGAGTCGGTACAGACTTTCAATAAAACAATTTTCAAAAGATACATGTCCCCAAAATTGAGGTTATCTTTATGTTTTATGTGTCCATTTTAACACGAGGAGTGATTAATTTGGATATTTCAAAGGTTGAATATTTACAGGTTAAGTTAAGCGAAACAAGTACTTTGGCTGAACTACTGGGAGAAGAGTTAGAGAATTTTAGGCCATTGTTAGACTCTCCTAGTGACAAAGAAGATGAGCTTAAGCATTTAAGACTATTGGCGTTTAGCTTACAACAACGGTTTAACGTCATGGAAACATTGCAAGACGTTGCTAATCAGTCAATTAAAGACATTGCTAATGATTTGCAACAGTTTATCAACGACTACTATGCAGAAAGACAACGGGAGGCAGAAAAACATGCTTGATCGATATGACCCGCTACAATGGGCGCTAAAGCTGGTAAAGCAAGGCATCCCTGTCTTTCCACTAAAAGCAAATAGCAAAGTTCCTATGACTACTCACGGCTATTTGGATGCATCTACTAATCAAAGTACGGTCAGAAATTGGTTCAACACTGGCAATGCAAACATTGGCATTCGTTTAGATACAGTTGGGTTAGTCGTCGTTGATATTGACAATCATGACAGTAATGACGGCAAGTTGACGTTATTTAAATGGCAACAAGCCGGTAGACCCTTAACTTCCAAATATGTAGAGACAACGCCGCACGATGGTTTGCATTACTTCTTTAAGTCCAAAGTAGTTTTGAAAGATAAGGTGTTGACTGATTCAGTTGAATTAAAAACTAAACAAATCATCGTGGCGCCCAGTGTCATTGATAATCGACGTTATACACCAGTTAAAGACAATGAAATAATGTCAGTTGATTATCTGCCGGATTGGTTATTAACGGGTTGCAAACCTCTTAAGCCGCCAGAATTTAAAAATAAGCCTTTTGAAAAGACTTGGACAGGCACGCTATTAGATGAAATTGTTAGTGGCACTAACAAAGGCGAAAGAAATATTTATTTAACCTCTTTATTGGGCAAGATTTTGGCGACACGTTGTGACAGTCAAACGGCTTACGAGTTATTAATGTTTGCAAACGATCATTTAACCCCAGCACTGCCGGAAAGGGAACTTAATACGATTTTTAAGTCGATTCTTAAACGGGAATTATCAAAGTGAGGTGGTTGGCTGTTGGATAGTGAAATTAAAGCATTGATGGGACAGCGTGATAAACAACTCACCAAGTCGCAAAGTGCGGTTCAGTTTCTAAGAAATGACGTTAAGCAGTGGCAGAAGCAACACCAGAGCGAGCAACAAGTTAAAAGTAATACGTTACCCCCGCTTACTACGTTAGGGGGCGCGCAGATCATGGAAAGGCACTTTAAAACCTGTATCTTTTCCGGGGATGAAAATGAGCGATTAGCGGTGTATTTACCCCGTGAAGGCATCTACACACAAAACTATCGATATATCAAGCGACTAATTGCCCGGATGTACGCCCCGTTTAATGAACGCCAGGCCGACGAAATCATTTACCATATGCTAAATGATGCCCCAATTAAAGAACCCACGGTTGATCGGTATTTAGTCCCTGTTGCTAATGGCATTTGGAACCTGCACAAGCATGAATTAATGCCCTTTAGCCCGGATTACGTGTTTACCACTAAAATAGCCACTCGCTACGTTGATAATCCTGTACCACCTAACATTGATGGTTGGACGGTAGATGGTTGGCTGAAAGAATTGGCTTGTGGTGATGATGAGATCATTAAGTTGTTGTGGGAAGTGATTAACGACAGCCTCAACGGCAACTACACCCGTAAGAAAGCCATCTTCTTGTATAGCGAACAAGGTAACAGCGGCAAAGGAACGTTTCAACGGCTCATTGAAAACTTGGTTGGTCACCAAAATGTCGGCGCCTTAAAGGTTAATCAATTTGATGAACGCTTTAAATTAGGCTTGTTAGTGGGTAAAACGGTTTGTATTGGGGATGACATTCCACCAGACATCTATATTAAAGACTCAAGCAACTTTAACTCCGTTGTGACTGGGGATGTCGTAACGATTGAATTTAAAGGCCGTGACAGCTTCTCAATCTATTTGAGGTGTACCATCATTCAGTCCTGCAATGGGCTGCCAAACTTTCACAATAAGGGCGGTACCATGCGACGAATTATCATTGTCCCGTTTAATAATCACTTTGATGGTAGCAATGATAATTGGCAGATTAAAGATGATTACCTAACCAGAAGTGACGTCTTGGAATACGTTTTATATCGAGCTTTACAACTTGATTTTGAGAAGTTTGATATTCCTGACGCCTCTAAAGAGGCCTTGAACAACTTTGAAATTGACAACGACCCGTTGATCGGTTTTAAGAAAACGTTTTTCGATGAGTTGAACATTAATAAAGTCCCCACTTACTACCTATACGAATACTATAAAAAATACTGTCAGAATAATGGATTAAAGCCACTTGGTAAAGCTAAATTTGTGCGTCGCTTTATGAAGTTAAATCCAGATTACGAAAAGAAGAAGGCCAAATTATCAGCTACTGAAATTACAGAAGTTCAATTAATGGCGAAACAGGACGAAATTGCAGTCTACACGGCACCATTACCAGAAAGAGGCAAAGCATACAATTGCTTAATTAAAAACAGAGTTGATAAAAAAGTGTAACTCTGGAACCAGTCAAGGTAAATCCTTGATATGACAAAGCATTGACGAGTTCCAATAAATTAAAGAGCTGGTACCAAGGTTACAGAGTTGAGATTTAAAAACGGAACCGCGGTTCTACATTTAAAATGAAATGGAACCTGTTAAAACGCTGATGTATCAGCAATGGAAGCATTAAGTTCCAGAGTTCCAGAAATAAACGCAACTTGTTTTTATATAAAGCTAATTTAAGAGGTGAAATCAATGAACGCAGTACAACAAAGTATTATGGATTATGTTAGCCAACACGATGAAACCAGCTTTGTTGAGATTGAACAAATCTTTGACAATTGTGGCTTTGAATGGCAAGGCAATCAGCAAATTGCATCATCACAATGCATGTGCCTATGGTTTTGGAGTGGGTGGAATCAAGAAGCGGTTAACCAAATTGCTGAATTGATCCATAAGCAAATGGTTGAAATGCGGCAGGTTAGTCCGTCAATTTATTTTACAGACGGAGTTGTTTTAAATATTCCAGTTGCTAGTAAACAACGTTTTTATAAACATCCCCATTGGCTGCCAGTTGGCTTTACAGCAAGCCATCGCCAACCGGAAAAACTTTAGCAAACGTAGCAAATTAAGGAAAGGGCTAGATAACATGACAACTAAAAAAGATCAATCAAATAACAACACTGAACTTGATGAGGCTTTAGCCTATCGAAACTTGAAAGCAGCTTTAAAGCAGACGGCTAAAAGCAATGGGGAATCAATTCCTGGTTGGTTTACCGATAACGAAAAGTTAACACTCGAGCAACAACATAATGCCGCTACAACCGATAAGGATACGGAAAAACGAGGGTTTGAATTAGGCGCCCGGGTTGCCAAGGCTAACCAGAAAAACAAGCCTCAAAAGACGCCATACTTTAAAAAGCCATTTTAAAATCATCCATCCAAAAAAGGAGATCAGAAGTAATGTTATTATCCGAAAAAGAATTCAACCAGTATCAACAGCAAGTTACTGACTTCATTAACCAACACTTTGGCAAAATCGATCATGATCTAACAAGCTTGAAGCAGCAGTTAACACAGGCTCAGCAGGAACGTCAGCAGGTTGAAAATGAAACTAAAGGGAAACCCGATTATGACCCGGATGTGATTCGAACAAAGCGGGATGCTGATGAAAAGGTCAATACATTGAAGCAGTCGGTAGCCATTGCAACTAAACAGCGTAATCAGCTGTTAGAAGACGTTTCACCGACGTTTAAAGACTTCTATCAACAAGTATTCAAGAGCCTGGAAGAACAATTGCTTAAGCAGCGACAAGCGACTTTTGATGATAAGATCGAAAAATTACAAGATCAAGCCAAACAATTAGATCAGCAACGCCGTGAAGTGATGTTGAAAGAAACCAGCCGCATTAATCATGATTTATCACAAGTAGCGGCGGCCGAATTTCGTAATACGCCTGTAACCCCGCCTCGTTTTGACAATGGCGACTACATCCCCTTTAAACCAATTAAAAAGCACTGATTACTGTTAGGCAAAACTCTTAAGCACAATTCGAACAGCAATGATATTGAGGTTATCCAATTTATTTGGGTATCCTCTTTAATTATAAATACTGTTTTAATGGCTATGAGTTGGGAAAGTAGCATGAATCTAAAGAACTTCCCTTTTAATAATAATTGCACACAGATTTGAATTATTGATGCACACAAAACGTTGCAATGTTGCATAGCGTTGCAACACTCTCTAAGGGAGTAAAAATCGCATAGTAACACCGTTTGACCACGATTGATAGATTTTTAGCACCCTAGTAAAAACTAGTATTGATGCCAAGATTTGTTGAGATTTTTTAGGCAGAATTACGACATTAATAAAAGCAGTTTGGCGGCCGAGTTTTCGGCCACGAGATTAACTAGGCTGAGTTTTCAGCCGTGAGATCGACTAGTCTGTCTAAAATGGGATAACTCTTGTTAATAACAATTCCAACACCCTAAAAAGCAGTGGACAAGTTAGGACTAGAGATATAACCTTATCTTAAAAAGATCCGAGAGGCGTATAAGTAATGAAAAAACGGTCAGCAAAAGAGCAGTGGTTAACTGATTATCGATTAAGCGGGCCTCTTTATCCCGTGACGGTTGGACAGGAGCCCGTGAGTCCAGAGATGCAAAGGAAAACAGACATTGCTTGGATGAAGTTTTTGGAGTCTTTGAAGGCAAAAGGACAGTTGAACCATTTGGATGATATTAAGCTTTTGAATGAATTACATCAGAAATATCCCGAGGTGAAATAAAATGTTTTTTAGCAAGTGGTTAAAGAGAAAGAAATTTGGCAATGTACCTCTGAAAGAATACAATCCACCAGAGTCTAAAGAAATACAACCTAAGAAAAAATATACGGAGCAAGAGCTTAAAGATATTCACCTGCAAACCTATTTAAGACTGCACACACCGTTGTGGCCTAGTGAGAGCGTTCAATTACCAGTAAGTCACTTTAAAAAACAAGAAGATGACTTATCAGTGAAAAAATTTTATGAATCGCTTCTAAAGGAGGGCCTTCTCAAAGATCCAAAGGCAATTGAGCATTTGAAAGAATTGCAAAAGAAGTATCCAGATAATTGAATGGCAAATTTATGCCCTTGCTGGCGTTTTTGCCAAAAATGTCCAGAACCAAAGCTAGTTGAAAACAACAGAGCTTTTACTTTGCAGTACAAATAAATGCATGGTTAAGGACAAGTTTTAAATAACAAGTGACGAGGTAAAGATTGTATGTATAACTTGTTAAGTACACATTTGTACGAAACTGAGCTAAAAGAATGTTGTACTAAACAGATAGCCTTATTACTAATGAAAAAACATCCCTCACAAAGAAGGATGTATATCGATTCGCGGCTGGCATTAATTTTATATGTGTGATTTTGTGCTTACCGATTTGCTTACCATTGAATCTAAATTGTTCGATTCAAAACGGATTGTAAGAAAATAAAAAGGCTGATTTATCAACGTTTCAAGCGTTAATCAAAGTCAGCCTTTTTCATTCAATGGAGTCGGCGGGAGTCGAACCCGCGTCCGAGCATATCGCCACTCAGATATCTACGTTCATAGATTTACTACTTGGCATTCACCATTTAAAACGCCGCAAATCAAGGCACCCATAAATGGCTAACCTGATTAATCTCTTCAGTTGACTTCAGGTGGGAGCCGACTGCGTGAGCCCACTAAATTTAAGACCCAGATCCAACCCATGGGCGAGATTGGGAGGATCTACGCTAAGCGCTTATTAGGCAGCTAAAGCGTAAGAATTGTTATTATTTTTTGCAGTTATAATTTAAACTGGGCGTTTTAACGTGCCGCCGCACGAAACGCAATCCAAGCTCGACCTATACCCGTCGAATCCTTAACGACCCCAGATCAATACAATAGCATTATATCATAGATCAAAATTAGTTAGAAGTAATTAGATTAAATTGTAGTGTTTCAAACCGTTGACGATGCCGTGGTTAGTATTCTCAGTAGTAATAAATTCGGCATATTTTTTAACGTGGGGAAGACCATTGCCCATTGCGACCGGGTGATCAACGTATTGAAGCATTGGGATGTCATTATTACCATCGCCAAATCCGTAAGTGGGGATTCCAGTTAACTTGGCATTAGCAATCAATTCTTGAATGCCACGTTTTTTTGACCCATTTTTAACCACTACGTCCATACTAAAAGGTGTATTTCGATAGAAAGTCAGTGTATCATCAAACTTATTAATATATTTTTCATCGTGACCGACTGTGTTAACAACCATCATGTAAATTGGATGCTGATGAACGTACTCGTCAGCACCTAATGGCGGAATTCGGGTATTGATTGACTGGTAGTTATTTTTTGTGTCATCAGTAATAAAATTAATGGCGGCACCCAGATTATTCATTACGGTTGTTGATTCATTCATCGACTTAGCATAGGTCATGAAATTAGTCACAATTTCCGGTTTGATGGTGGCTTCGTAAACGGGTCGATTTTCGAAAATGACATAATCACCGTTTGCGGAGACGACTGTATCGATCTCAGTTTTTGCTAAGATTTCTGGAATTTCAAAAATGTTTCGTCCCGTTGAAATTACCGGGAGAACATTATTTTGACGTAATTGTTTCATTGCGCTGGCAACTTCATCGTCAACCTTGGTTTGTTCGTTTAGTAGGGTATGATCGAGATCAAAAAATGCAATTCCTTTATACATGAATTTAACCATCCTAATTTTTTAATTTATGGAAACGAAACATCACTATATTATCATAACAATCTTAGTGCATTTCAAGCAAGTCGCCTATTTTCTGTTAAAATAGATGTAGTATGGGGTGAGAAAGAAATGGAAAAAACAACCATCGCTAATGAAAAAACCAATCGTTTTTTTGTGCGACTCAGAAGAATCCCCGGAGAACACTGGTATCTTGCGGCTGAAGGCCCAAAAATAACCGCTGCCAGTCGCAAGGTGAAAGTGCCGGATGAAATTAGAACTCAGGATTTTTTAATTGATCAAATTAGTTTTTTTAATAAGCAAATTTGGTATCACTTTACTTATGGGGACTTGTCAGGATGGCTGCCCAAGCGAAATATTCGCAAGACATTTCGAAGATTGGATGTTCCTGCCATTAAGCAGGCAACTCAGGCAGATATTGATAATCAGCTAGCGGCTTTAGCAATGTTACTGAAAACCGCCGGCTGCCAAATTTCAGAACAACAGTTGCGGACAGCAATTGAAGAGTGGCAGTCAACTAATACTGGTTTAATTGGGTTAAGCGACCTGATTATTTCTGAAACTCACTCGATTAGAGACTTAAATGAGGTTAATTTACGACAGTTGGACAAACAGATACTAAGAAGACGGCCAATTATTTTAAAGGTTGGTGGGCTTGATAATTTGAAATCCAGCTTAATTGTTTTAACTGGCTTTAACAGGAAACTATATTTTTATAACGATCCGTGGACTGGTCGATTGGAATCAATCTCGGAAAACCATTTAAAAAAGCATTGGCTTCATGGTAACCTAGAAGCTATTAGTTATTAGAGAGTTGGGGGATAAACGATGAAACTGCTGATGATAGAGGATAATAAATCGGTTTCGGAAATGATGTCGATGTTCTTCCAAAAGGAAGGTTGGGACGTCTCATTTGCCTATGATGGTATCGAAGCCGTTGACATGTTTAATGAAGATCCCCAAAGCTGGGATATGATTACATTGGATTTGAATCTGCCCAAAAAGGACGGCATGGAAGTCGCTAAGGAAATTCGTGCCAAGTCAAAGTCTGTACCGATTATTATGTTGACGGCTCGTGATTCTGATAGTGACCAAGTTTTGGGCTTTGAAATGGGGGCAGACGATTACGTAACCAAACCATTTTCGCCGATTACATTGGTGGCCAGAATTAAAGCCTTACAGCGTCGGGCACATACTGAAGCCCAGACAGAAGAACCGGCTCAGACGGAAGAAAAGAAGAAAAAAGAGTACCAAATCAAAACTGATCATTTTAAGTTAAATACTAATACGCGAGAAGCTTATTTGGATGGACACTTGATTCCGGAACTCACGCCAAAGGAATTTGAACTGTTGAATGCATTGGCCCAAAAGCCGCGCCAGGTGTTTTCTCGTGAACAATTACTGGAACTAGTTTGGGGTTACGAATATTACGGTGATGAACGAACCGTTGATGCACATATTAAGAAATTGCGACAAAAAATCGAACGGGTCGGGCCGCAGGTTATCCAAACTGTCTGGGGTGTTGGCTATAAATTTGACGATAGCGAAGTGGATAAAAAGAAATGAAAATGATTTATCAGCAATTATTGGCTTTTTTCCTGGTAATTGCCGTGACAATCCTTTTGCTTGGCTTTTCGTTTGGTAGAATGTCAAAAAGTTTTGTTTATGATGATGAATGGCGAAGCCTCGAAAAATACTCTGATAGTTTGGTTCAACAGTCACTAACGGTTAACTCAAAGAGCAGTCAAAAGGTCACATTTAGCCTAAGCACTTTAAAAACAACTCAGGCGCTGTTAGAGAATCAGTCTGTTCACTTTACCGTTTTTAATCAAAAGAATCAGGTGATTTATCCAAATAACGGTTTATCACCCAAAGTGACGAAAAATGATTGGCGACATTTGGCAAAAGATCAGATTGTTAGAAAAGTAAATAATCGAAACTTCAAATTAAGTAATGGCAAGACCCGGCCAGCGATGATCGAAATTTTAAAGCCTTATTATTACAATAAAAAATTAGTAGCGGTAGTGAGTGCCGGTGCTTTTATTTCTGACGTGAATTCAAATGTGGATCGCATTAATCGGGACTTGTTGAAAGGACTTGGCGTTTCATTAATTATTTCAATGATTATCAGCTTCTTCATTGCTAGTCGGCTGAATCGACGCATTAGTCGGTTACGGTCGGCAGCCACTCAGGTTTCAAATGGCAATTATCAAATCCGGGTAAAATCCGGTGGCAATGATGAAATCGGTGAACTTATTACGGATTTTAATCATATGACGGAATCTTTGGAGAAGGCCAATCAGGAAATTCAAAGACAAGAAGAACGGCGCCAAGAATTTTTGGCTGATGCAGCACATGAAATGCGGACGCCATTAACGACAATCTCTGGAATTTTGGAAGGTATTAAATACGATGTAATTCCTCAAGAGCAACGGGCAAAAAGCATTGATCTGATGAGCAACGAAACGCAACGGTTGATTCGGTTGGTTAACGAAAATTTGGACTATGAAAAGATTCGTTCAAATTCAATTCGACTTGAAAAACGTCACTTTAATGCGACTAAAGTTTTGAAAAATATTGTTGATCAATTGGGAAGCAAAGCTGCCGAATCAAAAGATCACTTCGAAGTTCAAGCTCCTGAGGAATTGCCAATTTATGCGGATTATGATCGATTTGTGCAAATTGTGTTTAACATTACCAATAACGCGATTCAATTTACGGATAACGGGACGATTTCTCTGATTGGTGAACGAGGGTACAATGAAACCATCGTTCGAATTAAGGATACGGGAATTGGTATGACAAGGGAACAGCAAAAGAATATCTTTGAACGATACTATAAAGCCGATGCTTCCAGACGAGCCAGAAAATATGGTGAATCAGGTTTGGGGCTGGCAATTGTCCATCAATTAGTTCAGCAGCATGGCGGTAAGATCTCGGTTGATTCGGCACCCCACAAAGGGACAACTTTCACGGTCATTATTCCAGATCAAACGGATGCTGAAAGAAAAGTTGCTGAAAATAATCAACCCCACACGGAAAGCTGATTGTTTTTCGCTAGTGAGACAAAACTAAACAAAACTAAACAATAAAAACGATCGGAATTAATTTAAATGACTTTTGGATTAATTTCGATTTTTTAGCGCTGTAATAGAAAATAGCCCATCCAACGCCTACGACAACATTTGGATGGACTATTTGTAAAAAATGGAGTAAATCTACTGAGTGGAATAGATTCACAGTTAGAAGTATAAAACAACAACCCGGTTGGTGCAATACTGATGATTTGTTTGAACAAAATTCAAATTTCCGGTAAATTCATATTGACAAATTGGGCAAAAATCGATAGTATTATTAACTGTGATATTTGTTAATTGGGTATTCGCCAAATGGTAAGGCAACGGACTCTGAATCCGTAATTTACTGGTTCGACCCCAGTATACCCAATCTTATTGCCCGCTGGTCAAACTGGTTTAAGACGTCGCCCTCTCAAGGCGGAGTTACGGGTTCGAGCCCCGTGCGGGTGATTAATTGAGAATATGTAAAAATAAAAGATCTCTAAATGCTGTTAGTACAGTGTTTAAGGATCTTTTTATCTTGAAATATAACGTTTTAAATCAAAACCGGTATGACAATGAATGGGTTTCAATTAAAGAGTACCTTGGGTAACCTTTCTAAACGAAAGAATTATCCAAGGTACTCTTTAAACTAATCTTTAAAACGATTTTACCAATAACCCAGGAGACCGGCTAATTTAGCTCTATCGACGTCTCGAGAGGTTAGGGTAGCTGAGATATAGGCCCTGGCATCGGAAGGGTCCTTAGACTGTGTCCATGTGTATTTAACGGGACTTGGTGTCGCATCCGGGTCCTGCTCTGTACTTGAAGAAGCAAACATAACGTCACTTTGGTAAGGTGTATGATAAAGTCCAAGTCCATGGCCCATTTCATGCATAATGACCGTTGTCCAATAATTAGTCGTTGAAGCTTGCGAGATGGATGGCTGTTCTTCAATATAGGCGTTCTTAACAGCTTGACGTAATGATGAAATTAGAGAATCATAGTTGCTGCGAATGGTTTTGTCCTGCGTTTCATAATTAGTTGTTAAATCACTGATTTGTTTCTCAATGTTTGCTTTAGTCGTTGAACTGCTTGCGTTATCGTACTTATTTTTTAATGCCATGTACTGGAGCTGATAATTTGTTCGGAGCTTTGTGAGCAGCGAATTAGTGAGATCCAATAAATCCGAGGCTTGAGATGAAATGTTATCTAACTTTGCTTCAAGCACAGATGAAGTCGCCAAGTTGTTGCTGGCATAATTGGGATTTGTAAAGCGGTTTTGATTAATTTCAATTGTGTCACCGTTAAATAACCCATCCCATTGCTTATCAGAAGCATCAGTGAATTTGACTGTTAATGTATGATTAGTGGCGCTGCCAATGGAAAAAACATCCTTACCTAAAGCTTTGTTCCAACGTGTAATGGCAGTGTTTACGTCATCGGTTAATCGACTATCCGCGACGTAGATCGTTGCGTGATGATTTTCAAACACTCCGGTTGAGGCAAATTGGGCTAAGTTATATTGTTGGCTTAAAAGCGTCTTGTATTTAGCGTATACATCAGTTTCGAACCCAAGGATGGTTAGATCGGGATCCAAATCAGGTGATGCATTAATATAAGACATTAATTGATTTTTTGAATTGACGGTTGCACCGATTTCTGATTTAATATCCATCGATTTTGTAGGAAGTTTTGTCAGATAACCACGCCAAACCCAGCCAGCAACCTTTTTCCCGGAAGTACTCTTAACGTAATAATAAATTCGGTATTTTCCTCGAACGTTCAGCTTTTGGTGATAGTAGGTGACAAATGACTGTTGTTTGTAATTCGAAAGTTTAAATACTTTTTTCCCAAGTTTAGCAGAATACGCATAAGCTTTTTTGGCTTTTGACTGATTGATTTGATAGGTGAAGTGGTTCATTTTCTGGCGCCAAATAACTTTTACGGATGAGCTTGCCTTTGTCGAATTATTTAATAGTAAGCCTGTTGAAAAAGCTAATGTCGCGAGTAATAAACTTGAAAATAGTTTCTTTCTTACCGTCATTTTCAGATTTCCTCCAAAAGTAATGAGTTTTGCCAATTTTGTTAATGTTTAAAGTGAACTTCAAGAAATTCAAATTTCAAAATTCAACTTGAATTTGTTCGATATAAAAATAATTTCGTATGATTTAATTATAACGCGCAATAGTTAACCTTGCTAAAAAATAAAGCTGTTCAATCATTAACCTGCGTTATATAGACGCAGCGGAATTAATTTTAGAAAATATTTCCAAATAGCAATCCTGGTTAAGTGATCATTAATAGGAACGCTCTCGTCATTTAGAAGACCTTGAGTAAATGTTAACAACGACCAATCCAAAACATGGAATGTTTTAAATTGGTCGTTGTGAGTTCTGGAATCAAGAAGGTAACGTAAATTCATAATCATCGTTTCTCTCGATTCCTTATTCAAATGATAAGTCAATTAAATATTTATTTTTATCTTTCAAATGTGAAGTTGTGATCCATAAATCATGATAACTGCTGTCTTTAACCGCAGTTTTATCATGAAAATAATCCAGCAAGTCACTATTCATCGAAATAAAGTCAGGAGCCATTCGATTGACTTCCAATCGCTGACTTGGAAAATAAATTTCAGGGTTGCCCAATTTAACATCATCGTCCAAATACATTTCGACAACGTTGTCGTATTTTTCTGGACGAATGATCGCTTTAGCGGGGTGTGCCTTGATATACGATAAGACATGGTAGAGTGTATCAGAATTACTTGCCAATCATCAGATCCTCCAATCATTAAAACTTTTGTCTGCGTTTTTAATTATAGCAAAAAAACCGGTCGAAATTTGATAAAGGTCTCTTAAACTAAACATAAGGCCCTATTATAGTTTGACTCTGAAAAGATGAGGGCGTTTGATGACGATGTTGACTGTTAAGTCTCGAAAATACTGATAGAATAGGAGTTATTAAATTAACCACAGTTTCTCAATTTGATAATTGTTTATAAATGAGTTGAATGCTTTGGACAGTATGCTTCACATCACAAATAGGCTGTATCTTGACATTTAAAGGGAAAAGGAGATTGACAAATGAAATACGCCAAGACAATTGCAGAAATCCATCAATTTGTAACAGATCGAGTGGTACCCGGTGTCACTTACGGGATCATTGACGGGCCTAAGGTGAAGACTGATTACTTTGGTAACCAGGAATTAGTCCCCGAAAGGTTGGCCTTAAAACCCCATGAACTTTATGATTTGGCATCCTTAACCAAGGTGATTGGAACGACCAATTTAATTTTAAAATTAGTTTCGGAAGGTCGGTTGTCATTAGAAGATTCTTTAAGTCAATACTTACCGGAATGGCAATCACCGCAAGTTAAAATTCGCCATTTATTAACACATACGTCCGACATTGTTGGTTACATTCCAAACCGAAATCAGCTCCCCAAAACTAAATTAATTCAGGCGCTGTTAAGTTTAAGTAGTGGTGATAATCTTGGCAAAGTGGTTCGTTACCAAGACTACAATTTTATATTTCTCGGGTGGGTGGCCAGTCAAATTCTTGGTCAACCGATTCAGCAACTGATTTGCAAAGATGTTCTAACACCTTTGCAAATGACCCATGCGACATTTCATCCCCAACAAATTGAAAATGTTGTACCAACTGCAGATTTACCCGATACTGGGCTTTTAAGAGGAACGGTGCACGATCCTAAAACTCAAATCCTGGGAGCTGATTGTGGCGCTGCAGGCTTATTTGCGCCACTAGAAGATTTACTTCATTTTTCCAAATGGCTTCTGGGCCAAATCTCTTACCCGGACTTTCTACCAGATACTTGGTTGGACCAACTATTCGTTGATCAAACACCGGCACATTTAAAAAATCGGTCTTTTGGCTGGATTCTAAGAAGTGTTGCCGGCCACCCTTACATTCTTCATACGGGATACACCGGCACCTTAATTATCATTGATCGCGTTTCGCAGCAAGCACTTGTCTTTTTAACCAACCGGGTGCACCCCGACGCTCATAACCAACAATTTCTACCATACCGAAGTCGGTTGATTAAAACGTTTATTCGGGAAGCTAATCAAATTTAGCTCGTTGAGGTTAGCGAAGAGTTTAAAATATTGCAACAAAAAAGAGGCCAGCATTTAAGCTGCCCGTCTCGTATGTTGAGTAATTTAAAAGGTACTGCCAACTTTGACTTTTTCAGCCTGGCTTAAATCAGCATCCGGATATTTGCGTCGTAAGGCATTCATCAAAACATGTTTTGCAATTTGATTGTTTCTGGCCAAAACCGGGCCATGGAAATAGGTGCAATAAACGTTTTTGTAAATGGCCCCTTCAGTTTGATCACGACCGTTATTTCCGTGACCTTTCAGTACTTTACCAAGTGGTCGTTCCCCTTTGCCAAGAAAGGTGATTCCTTGATGATTTTCAAAACCGTGATATTTTTCACCGGTTTCTTCATTTTCAATGACAATGTCACCGATAAAACGGTGATTTTTTTGTTTATCGGTGTGATGGTCAAGCGCACCGATGCCCATTAGCTTCTCACCATTAGCGCCGATATAATAATGACCGAGTAGCTGATAGCCACCACAGATAGCCACCACTGAGCCACCGTCTTCAATGAAATCGGTTAAGGCCTTTTTCTTTTTTTGAATGTCTTTTGAAATGATTGACTGCTCGAAATCTTGGCCGCCACCAAAGACAACAATGTCAAACTGATCCGGCTTAAAATCTTGGTCTAAGCTGATCACTTCAGAGGTTAAAGCAACCCCCATTTTATTAGCTAAATATTTCAATACCAGAATATTGCCTAAATCACCATAGGTGTTCATTAAGTCGCCATATAAATGGCAAACTTTTAACGAATAGGTCATTAGCCCATACCTCCTTTAATAAAGCCTTTTTCTGCAAACGTTTTGCGCAAACTCAACATGGCGGTGTAAGTTGCCAAGATATAAACTTTTTTAGTTGGGGCTTTTGGAATCATTGCAACAACTTTATCCAAATCAGGTTCAACCAAATGTTTCTTAGGGTCGACGCCGGCAACTTTAAGTCGGTAAGTAATATCTTTATAACGTTGACCACCGGTAATATACTGCTTAATGTTCATCTTTGGCAAGCGTTCGAACTCGCCGTCCCAAATCCAGCTGGTATCAATACCATCAGCGTAATTTGCGTTAAGCAAACCAATAAACGTAAAAGCATCCGGATCAGTTGAAATCATATCAATTACTTGGTTTAAACCAACTGGATTTTTAACTAAGATCAAGGTGACCAGTTTACCGTCAACATTAATTTCTTCTTGTCGGCCGAAAATCCGTTTATCTTTCTCGAAAGCTTGCTTAGTTTGTGCCGGACTGACACCCATAAACCTGCCAACGGTATACGCGGCAAGTGCGTTATAGATGTTATAGACACCGCCTATATCAATTTTAATTGGTTCACCGTCAATTTCAAAGCTGGACGATTTAGGCGTCAGTGACTTGATTTTATTTAAAGCAAAATTCAACTTTGGTCGGTGGTACCCACAATTTGGGCAGAAATAATCGCCCAAATTGGCGTAACTGATAAAATGATAGTGAAGGATATGTTGACATTGGGGACAAAGAACGCCATCTGTGTTTGGCGTTGCTTTGATGTCACCTTTGGGTTGATTATCAAATCCATAATAAATGATTGGATTTGGTAATTGCTTGGAATGAAAAATCGGTGCATCTCCATTGGCAATAATGGTGGCATTAGGGGCCAAAGCGACGCCGTTTAAAATTTTCTGATAAGTCGTGTAGATTTCACCATAGCGATCCATTTGATCCCGAAAAATATTAGTGAAGACAAATGCTTTAGGCTTGATATATCTGGTTACTTTAATAACGTTGGCCTCATCAACCTCTAAAACTGCCAGGGGTCGTTTGCCTTTGGGCCTTGAAGCGTGAAGAAACGTGGTGATAATTCCCTGTTCCATGTTAGAACCGGTTGGGTTTGTTAGAATGTTTTCATATTTTTCCTTTAAGACTTGAACGGTCAGCGCAGTTGTCAGTGTTTTACCATTAGTACCAGTGATCACGATGACGTCGTAGTTGCGTCCCAGCGTTGCCAGAATGTCCGGATCAAGTCTTTTAGTGATTTTTCCAGGTAACGAACTGCCTCCCTTAAAGAAGGTGTGGAGGAACCAGTAAGATGATTTACCAGCTGCCGTTGCGATTGAACTTTTTAAAGACATAGCTCTTTACTCCTTTAGTAATGAAGTGATTCGTACACTTAAACAAACTCTTAGTTTATCATATTGCTGTTAAATAAGGGGAAAATGTGTTGAATATAGGTAATTCTTAACGATCATCTCGAAATCCGGATAAATTTCTGTATAATGGAGAAGAAGCTGTTAAGGAAAAGGGTGAAAAAATGGCGCAACTCTTTTATCGCTATGGAACGATGAATAGTGGCAAAACAATTGAAATTATCAAAGTAGCTCATAACTATGAGGAGCAAAATAAAAGTGTTATTATTATGACTAGTGCGCTTGATACCCGAGAAAAACAAGGGATGATCGAGTCAAGAATCGGTCTGGAAAGACGAGCAATTCCGATATATGATGAAACTAATGTTTTTAAACAGGTTTTTGACACCAACCCACATGCCAGTTGTGTGTTAGTTGATGAAGCCCAATTTTTAAAGAAAAAGCACGTTTTTGAATTGGCACAGATTGTTGATGAATTGCATATTCCTGTGATTGCGTTTGGCTTAAAAAATGATTTTCAAAATCATCTATTTGAAGGTTCAGAAGCGCTTTTGCTGTATGCAGACAAGATTGAAGAAATGAAAACCATTTGTTGGTTTTGCGGTAAGAAGGCCACAATGAACTTGAGATTGCACGACGGCAAACCAGTTTACGAAGGTGCCCAAATTCAAATGGGTGGTAATGAATCCTATTATCCGGTATGTCGCCGACACTATTACAATCCACCGATTGAATAACAGAGAGAGGAATTATTAATGGACGAAATATTTGATAAATTACAGGCCGTTGTTGATCGGTATGATGAACTTAATGAACTGATTAGTGATCCTGAAGTGATTGCTGATACTCAAAAATTTATGAAGCTTTCAAAAGAAGAGGGCGAGTTACGCGATACAGTTGCGGCATACAACAAGTATAAAAAAGTTACGAAGCAACTTGATGACGATGAAGAGCTGCTTCGTGAAAAAATCGATGATGCTGATTTTGAGACCATGGTTAAGGATGAAATTGCCGATTTTAAGGATCAAAAGGCAAAACTGGAAGATCAATTAAAAGTCATGCTGTTGCCGAAAGATCCAAATGATGATAAAAATATTATCATGGAAATTCATGGCGCTGCCGGCGGTGATGAGGGTAGCTTATTTGCTGCAGATTTATTTAGTATGTACTCAAAGTATGCAGAACGACAAGGTTGGAAAGTTGAAGTAGTCGATAAAAGTGAGACTGAAGTAGGCGGATTTAAAGAAATTGTCTTGATGATTACTGGAGATAAGGTTTATTCCAAGTTAAAGTATGAAAATGGGGCTCACCGAGTTCAACGAGTTCCAGTGACGGAATCTGCCGGTCGAGTGCATACGTCAACGGCAACGGTTGGGGTGATGCCTGAGGAAGAAGATGTTGACATTGATATCGACCCAAAGGATATTCGAGTTGATGTTTATCGATCTTCTGGAGCCGGCGGTCAGCACATTAACAAAACTTCTTCGGCTGTTCGAATGACACATTTGCCAACCGGAATTGTTGTGGCAATGCAAGATGAACGATCTCAACAACAGAATCGTGCCAAAGCCATGAAAATTTTGAAGGCCAGAGTCTATGATTACTATGCACAACAAGAACAGGACCAATATAATGCGGAACGAAAGTCAGCGATTGGGACCGGTGATCGTTCAGAACGAATCAGGACATATAATTACCCGCAAAACCGAGTAACAGATCATCGGATTGGGCTGACATTAAATAAACTGGATAAAGTAATGAACGGAGAACTTGATGATATTATTGATGCATTGATTTTATCCGACCAGGCTAAAAAACTCGAGAATTTAACCCATGAATAAGCCAAAAGCCCCAACGTATTTTGAAGCCCGGAAATGGGCTTCTTTTCGTATTCAAAACTATTCTGAATTGGATATGTATGATGTTGACTTCCTGCTGCAAAAGCGATTCGGCTTTTCAACAGCCGACATGTTGATTCATTATCACGACCAGATGCCACCCGATCGTTGGCAACAATTTCAAACTGACCTTAACCAGCTTCTGTTGGGCAAACCTGTTCAATATATTGTTCAGCAGGCTGATTTTTACGGGATGACTCTGACAGTTAATCAGCATGTTCTAATTCCTAGGGTTGAAACTGAAGAACTGGTTGATTGGATTTTAAGTGAAACTAACGATAAGAGTCAAGAACCGCTTTCCGTTTTGGATATTGGCACTGGAAGTGGTGCCATTGCCATTGCATTAAAAAAGAACCGTCCTGATTGGCAATTATCTGCTAGCGATATTTCAACAGAGGCATTAAAAGTTGCCAAAGAAAATGCTAAAAATCAGGGAACTACCATTAATTTTATTGTCAGCGATGTTTTTACAAAAATTAAATCGGCTTTTGACATCATTGTTTCGAATCCACCTTATATTGCGACAAATGAGGAGGCTTACATGGATCGACAGGTTCTCAATTATGAGCCTAAAATAGCTTTATTTGCGGCTGATAAGGGACTTGCGATATACAAACGGTTGGCTGAGGGGCTCAGTTCTCATTTAAAACCGGCTGGAAAATTATTTGTTGAAATTGGGTTTCGACAAGAAAGTGCAGTTGAACATATTTTTAAGACACAACTGCCAAAGTCGAAAGTAAGGGCGAGACATGATATTACAGGAAACCAGCGAATGATTGAATTGGATAAAGGAGACAAGTAATGGAAACTTTAATGCTAACTAAGAAAGAAATTGATCAAGCCGCGGCTTTAATTCGCCAAGGTGAATTGGTTTCTTTTCCGACTGAAACCGTTTATGGCTTAGGAGCCGATGCAACTAATGAGGCGGCAGTTAAGAAAGTATACGCAGCCAAAGGGCGCCCCAGTGATAATCCGTTAATCGTTACCGTGTCATCTGAAGAAATGGTGCAAAAATATGTTGACCACATCAGTTCAGATGCCCAAAAGTTGATCGATCGATTTTGGCCGGGCTCATTAACAATGATTTTTAAACTTAAGCCGCATGCGTTATCAAAAGCGGTTACCGGTGGGCTCGAAACAGCAGCTTTTCGATTTCCCAACAACCAGTTGACACTTGATTTAATAACCAAAGCCGGTGTTCCAATTGTTGGACCATCTGCCAATACGTCGGGTAAGCCAAGTCCCACTACGGCGAAACACGTTTACCATGATTTGAACGGCAAGATTGCGGCGATTCTGGATGATGGGCCAACAACCGTTGGTGTAGAATCAACGGTCCTGGATATGTCTGTTGAAACACCGTCAATTTTACGACCCGGAGCAGTAACCAAAGATGATATTGAGAACGTCATTCACCGAAAAGTGATCGACGAATTGCATCATGTTGGGACCAATCAAACACCCAAAGCCCCGGGCATGAAGTATAAACACTATGCGCCAAATGCTCAAGTCTACATTGTGGATCCGGATGATAGTTGGTTGGAAGTTGCCAAATGGATCGAAGAACATCCCCAACCAGTCGGCGTTATGGCCTTTGACCAAGTGATTTCATCAATTGACTGGCCAATGAACGCCCAATTGATTACGCTTGGAAGTAATTCCCGAACAGCAAGCCATGATTTGTTCGCAGATCTTCGGGAATTCGACAATCATCCGGAAATAAAAATAATTTTTACTCAAGGCCTTAAGCCGTCTGGGATTGCTGAAGCTTATATGAATCGATTGAACAAATCCGCTGGGCAAATGCATTTCAAGCAGTTATAATCATATATATACCAAATAAAAAATAATGAGGTGTTGCAGTTGAACTACGATTACAAACAGGAAGATCCCGAACTATGGGATGCAATCGCACATGAGGAAAATCGCCAAGAACATAACATCGAATTGATTGCTTCTGAGAACATCGTTTCGAATGCAGTTCGAGCCGCCCAGGGATCCGTTTTAACCAATAAGTACGCGGAAGGTTATCCGGGCAAACGTTACTATGGTGGATGCGAATTTATTGATGTTGTTGAACAATTGGCAATTGATCGGGCTAAGGAATTGTTTGGCGCTGAATATGCAAATGTTCAACCACATTCCGGATCTCAGGCAAATCAAGCGGTTTATGCAGCATTGCTAAAACCGGGTGATAAAATTTTAGGCATGGGGTTGGACGCCGGCGGCCATTTAAGTCATGGTGCCAAGGTCAGCTTCTCCGGAAAATTGTATGACGCTTATTCATATGGTCTTGATCCGAAAACCCAATTGATTGATTATGATCAAGTGGCTAAAATCGCCGAAGATGTTCAACCAAAATTAATTATTGCCGGCGCTTCTGCCTATAGCCGGATTATCGATTGGGATAAATTCCGTGCAATTGCAGATTCAGTTGGCGCTTATTTAATGGTTGATATGGCCCATATTGCGGGATTGGTAGCAGCTGGCCTTCATCCTAGTCCGGTACCGGTTGCCGATGTTGTGACAACGACCACCCATAAGACACTCAGGGGACCACGTGGAGGTCTGATTTTAGCGAAAGCAAAGTATGCCAAAAAGTTAAATTCGGCCGTTTTCCCAGGCAGTCAGGGTGGCCCGCTGGAACATGTTATCGCTGGAAAAGCCGCTGCTTTTTATGAAGATTTGCAACCCTCATTTAAGAAATATGCTGAACAGATTATTAAGAATGCTCAAGCAATGGCCTCAGTTTTTCAAGCTTCAGACCGGGTGTCTGTTTTGACCGGTGGGACAGATAATCATTTGATGACCATTAATTTGACTCAGACTGGCTTAAATGGGCAGGAACTTCAAAATACGTTGGATACCGTTCACATTACCACTAATAAAGAATCAATTCCTAACGATCCTTTGCCACCTTCGAAAACCAGTGGCCTTCGTTTAGGAACTCCAGCAATTACGACCCGTGGATTCGATGAAGAAGACGCGAAACAAGTCGCCAAACTGATTCTCCAAGTTATTGGTGACCCAACTAATGATGCTAACTTAAAGGAAGTTGCTGCTAAAGTTGAACAGTTGACTCAGAAACATCCTTTGGATTAATGGTTAATATTTTTTACACCATTTAAAAGTAGAATTGCGACAGGTCGAACAAAGTTTTTGATAAAATCGATTTTCAGAAATTTTGTGTTGTGTGTCGAAAAGCCGAAACTAATTTTAGTTTCGGCTTTTTTTACGAAATTGCACCTGTTATATGTGATACAATTATCTAGAAATAAAAAAAGGAGTGGGAATAAATGGGTAAGTTTCAAGTCATGGATCATCCGCTGATTCAGCATAAGTTAACAATCATTCGGGACAAAAACTGCGGGACTAAAGAATTCCGTGAAATTGTTAATGAAATTGCAAATTTGATGGCGTTCGAAGTTACTCGCGATATGCCTTTGGAAGATGTTGATGTTCAGACTCCTGAAGGTGTTGCACACGCCAAACAAATTTCTGGTAAGAAAGTCGCAATTGTCCCTATTTTGCGTGCCGGTATTGGGATGGTTGACGGCATTTTGGATTTGATCCCAGCTGCCAAAGTAGGTCACATCGGGATGTATCGTGATGAGAAAACGTTGGAACCGCATGAATATTTTGTTAAATTGCCGTCTGATATTGATCAACGGCAAATTTTTGTGGTTGATCCGATGTTGGCAACGGGTGGCTCATCGATCATGGCGATTGATGCTTTGAAGAAGCGTGGCGCCTCAAACATTAAATTTGTTTGCCTGGTGGCGGCTCCAGAAGGTGTCAAGGCACTTCAAAAAGCGCACCCGGATGTTGACATTTATGCGGCTGCTTTGGATCAAAAGTTAAACGATAAAGGTTACATTGTTCCTGGTCTTGGAGATGCTGGCGACCGATTATTTGGAACCAAGTAATCAAAATTTGATTGCAACTATTTGCTGCAATCTTTTTCGTTACGCACTAATTGTGAGTCAGAAAATTTACAAATGATCAAATATTGACCAATGAGCGGTCTCATATTTACGGGCCTTGACGTTGTGAAAACAAAGTGGTAAAAGTTATTAAATTTAATAATTATTCGGAAGTAATTTATCGGCTCTTTCATTTTATTTTCAGTTTTTAATGTGACAAGTCGTTGTAAGTTGCGTCAAGTCCCTAATCTGGCGGGGAGTATAGCGTGTCAATATTGTTTTGAATTTTGTAATGAATGGTGGTATAGTTTCAATTGTATTTGGATGCTGAGATGTATTCATTACCATCGCAAAGTTCACTTTGGTATTAATGTCTTCCCGACCGAATAACCAGATTGACCAGCTTGCGTAGATTATGTCGTAGAAAGAGGTGAGATTTGAATGACCATTGGAGGGTCTAATCATACTTTTACATTCTTAGGACTGACGTTTAACGCAGGTAACATGATTTCAATTTTGATCGCTTGTTTGATCGTTTTAGCGCTAGTCTTTGCGCTTTCCAGGCACATTACAATGAAACCTGGAAAGTCACAAAACGTTCTGGAATATGCCGTTGATTTTACCAACGGGATTGTAGGTGGTTCAATTCCCGGAGAAGCAAGTAAGATGTTAGGCTTATGGGGCTTTACATTATTTATGTTCTTGCTGGTCGCCAATAACATGGGACTATTTTTGCACGTTGACGTCTCAGGCATTACGTATGTGAAAAGCCCGACTTCTGATCCGGTTGTGACGATGACCTTTTCTCTTATGACCCTAACGCTTGCCCAATTTTTGGGTGTTCGCACTTTGGGTTATAAGAAACACTTTGAGAATTATCTCAAACCGTTTAAGCCATTTTTAATTGTTAACCTGTTTGAGGAATTCACCAATTTCTTGACGCTGGGTTTACGATTGTTTGGTAACATTCTTTCAGGAGAAATGCTTCTGACAATGATTACTGGAATGGCAACTGGCGGAGGACCGGTTATGTGGATAGGTATGTTACCACTTGAACTGATCTGGCAAGGCTTCTCAGTCTTTATTTCTTGTATTCAGGCCTATGTTTTTGTGACATTGTCGTCTGTGTACATTTCTCAAAAGATTGAGGTAGAAGAAGTATAAACAACATATTTTTAAGGAGGATTATTAATTATGGGAGCAATCGCTGCAGGTATCGCTATGGCAGGCGCCGCAATCGGTGGTGCTATTGGTGATGGTATTTTAATTGCTAAGATGTTGGAAGGTATGGCACGTCAGCCGGAATTATCTGGTCAACTCCGTGGGAACATGTTTATCGGTGTTGGTTTGGTTGAAGCGATGCCGATTATCGCCTTCGTTGTTGCTTTACTGGTTATGAACAAGTAGTTAGACTAGTATTGCTAAAATAACAAAGAAGGAGGTGCCAATTAATGTTTTCATATTCGGTAGTTGGAGCTCAACTTTATACCGGTGACATGGTGTTTGTTATGATCAGTTTCTTGATCTTAATGTATTTGATCAAACTGATTGCATGGAAGCCGATTACTAAGATGATGCAAAAGCGTTCTGATAAGATCGCAAGTGATATTGATTCCGCGAAGGATTCCCGTGATAAAGCAGCTGAACTTGCCAAACAGCGTCAAGCTGAGTTGGATAAAACTCGTGAAGATGCCAACAAGTTAATCACCACTGCTAAACAGAACGGTCAGCAACAGCGCGAACAAATCATTGAGGATGCTCGAAATGAAGCATCTAATCTTAAGAGTTCTGCTGAGAAGGATATTGAACAACAGCGACAAGAAGCTTTGGCTAATTCTCGTAAAGATGTGGCAAGCCTTTCAATTGAAATTGCATCCAAGATCATTTCAAAAGAATTGAATGAAGAAGATCAAAAAGGGCTGGTCGATTCTTACATTGAAGGGTTGGGTAAGCAGAAATGAAATCAACGAATGTAACAGCAGCCAAAAAATATGCCAAAGCAATGTTTGAAGTTCTGACAGATGCTAAGGACCTTGAAACTGGTTATGCTGATTTAATTGAACTTCGTAAAGTTTTTGTTGCCAATCCCAAGTTGATTGATATTCTTGATGATATTCGAGTTAGCGACGATCAAAAAAAATCATTACTGGCTCCTATCACCGAAAATGCATCAGATTTTATTAAGAACTTCTTGAAAGTAGTCGCTAGTTATCGACGATTCCCTGACATTATTGCCATTATCGATCAATTTCAAAAGTTATATGAAGATGATAAAAAAATTGTTCGAGCAGAAGTTGTCTCGGCAACTAAATTGGATAGTGATCAGCAGGATCGTTTAGCCAAAGCTTTTGAGAAGCGGGTTGGTGCCGCTAAGGTCATTTTTGACACGAAAGTGGACAAGTCACTTATCGGTGGGATCGTCATTAAATCTTCCGATGTCATTATTGATGGCAGTGTTAAAACTCGGATTAATAAAGTAAAGGATTTGCTGTTGAACTAACGATATCTATTTAAAGAGGTGAAACTTATGAGCATTAAAGCTGAGGAAATCAGTGCTCTTATCAAGCAACAATTGCAAGGCTACCAAAACGAGCTTGATGTTAAAGAAACGGGTATCGTTACATATGTTGGTGATGGTATCGCTCGTGCGCATGGTCTTGAAAATGCGTTAGCTGGAGAGTTGCTCGACTTCGGCCATGGCGTTTTCGGAATGGTTCAAAACCTTGAAACTAATGATGTTGGTATCATGATTTTAGGTGATGATACAAACATCCGTGAAGGTGATTCTGTAAAACGAACTGGTCGGATTATGGAAGTTCCCGTTGGGGACGAGATGATTGGACGAGTGGTTAATTCACTTGGTCAACCGATTGATGGAAAAGGACCTATTAAGGCCGATGATCATAAGGCAATTGAACACAAAGCACCAGGTGTTATGGATCGGCAATCTGTTTTCGAACCATTACAGACTGGTATCAAAGCGATTGATTCACTTATTCCAATTGGACGTGGTCAGCGTGAATTGATCATTGGTGACCGTAAGACTGGGAAAACGTCGATTGCGATTGATACAATTTTGAATCAAAAAGATCAAAATATGAAGTGTATCTATGTGGCGATTGGCCAAAAGGAATCCACTGTTCGTTCATCGGTTACCACCCTTGAAAAATACGGTGCAATGGATTACACAACTGTTATTTCAGCTGGGCCTTCCGAACCGGCATCTCTGTTATATATTGCACCATATGCCGGTGCAACCATGGGTGAATATTTCATGCACAAAGGTCAGCATGTCCTGATTGTGTATGATGATTTATCAAAACAGGCGGATGCTTATCGTGAACTGTCATTGATTCTTCGTCGTCCTCCTGGTCGTGAAGCTTATCCTGGTGATATTTTCTATACCCACTCACGATTATTGGAGCGGGCTGCCAAGTTAAGTGATAAATTAGGTGGCGGCTCAATGACTGCTTTACCAATCGTTGAAACCCAAGCTGGTGATGTTTCAGCTTATATTCCAACCAACGTTATTTCGATTACTGATGGTCAAATTTTCTTGGATGCCGATAGTTTTTACTCAGGTGTTCGACCGGCCGTGGATGCCGGAACCTCAGTTTCTCGAGTTGGTGGGGATGCGCAGGTTAAAGCGATGAAGAAAGTTGCCGGAACCTTGCGTCTTGATTTGGCTTCATATCATGAATTGGAATCCTTTGCTCAATTTGGGTCTGATCTTGATGAAGCGACTCAAGCTAAGTTGAATCGAGGAGCTCGGACGGTTGAAGTTTTGAAACAACCACTGCACTCTCCAATTCCAGTTGAAAAACAAGTTTTGATCTTGTACTGCTTGACACACGGTTTCTTGGATAAAATCGAAATTGATGATATCCTTCGTTACCAAAATGAGTTATTTGGTTTCTTTGATCACTCACACAAGGATCTATTAGATGAAATTGCCAAGAGTGGTAACTTACCTGATACATCAAAATTGGATACAGCGATTAAAGAATTTGAAGAAACTTTCCAACCAAGCAATCAGGATGATGGTCAGTCAACTGCCTCAAACGACGATCAAAAATCAACTGCAACAAATGACTAGTTTTTAAGGAGGGTGAGATTACATGCCTGCTTCGCTTAACGATGTTAAACATCGGATTACTTCTACAAAGAAGACGCGTCAAATTACCAATGCGATGGAAATGGTTTCGCAAGCTAAGTTGAATCAAATTCAAAAGCATACGGCAAGTTACGCGGAATATGCAAGCCAAGTAAAATCTGTAGTTATGCATTTAGCTCAGTCGCATATTCTTGACGGGCTAAAATCCTCAGGTCATTCAGCAGATAATGATCAGTCTAAAACTAAGAGAACTGCCTATTTAGTTATCACCTCCGATCGTGGAATGGTGGGTAGCTATAATGCCAATGTCATTAGAGACTCTAATGAGTTCATCAGTAAACATTCCGGCGGTTCAAATGATTATACGATTATCGCTGTTGGCGGTAATGGTTCTGATTTTTATAAGAAACGCGGTGAAAACGTTTCTTATGAGTATCGGGGTGTAAGTGATGTACCGACATTCAACGAAGTGCGTCAAATTGTCAAAATGATTACATCGATGTATGATAAAGGTGAATTTGATGAGTTGTATGTTTGCTACGAACACTTTGTTAACCGTTTGATTTCTCGATTCAGAGCCGAAAAAATGCTTCCGATTGATAGTGAAGCAATTCAGGGTGAAGCAAGTCAAGAAATTAAAACCAAAGAATTAAGTGCTGAGTATGATGTTGAGCCATCTGAAAAAGAAGTATTGAGTGTCGTATTGCCGCAGTATTCTGAAAGTTTGGTTTATGGTGCGATTTTGGATGCTAAAACATCCGAACACGCTTCCAGTGCAACTGCAATGAAGTCAGCTTCGGATAATGCCGATGATTTGATTTCTTCGTTGGAGTTGCAATATAACCGAGCTCGTCAAGCAGCAATTACGACTGAAATTACTGAAATCACTGGTGGTCAGGAAGCTCTTAAGTCAGATAACAATTAGATGGAGGAATTAACTAACATGAGTACTGGTAAAGTTATACAAGTTATCGGACCAGTCGTTGACGTTGAGTTCTCCTTGGACGACAAATTGCCAGAAATTAACACCGCTTTACGAATTCACTTGGACAACGATCAAGCGTTGGTTGTCGAAGTTGCCCTTGATTTAGGTGACGGTGTTGTTCGAACAATCGCGATGGATGGAACCGATGGTCTTCGTCGTGGAATGGAAGTTGAAAATACGGAAGCTTCCATTAGTGTTCCTGTTGGTAATGACACACTTGGTCGTGTGTTTAATGTTCTTGGAGAACCAATTGATGGTGGTCCAGAATTTGGCCCGGATGCAGAACGCTGGCCAATTCACCGTGAAGCACCAAAGTATGATGAATTAAATCCATCTACTGAGATTCTTGAAACTGGAATTAAAGTGATTGATTTGTTGGAACCATACATTCGTGGTGGGAAAGTTGGATTATTCGGTGGTGCCGGTGTTGGTAAGACCGTTTTGATTCAGGAATTAATTCATAACATTGCCCAAGGACACAATGGGATCTCCGTGTTTACCGGTGTTGGTGAACGAACCCGTGAAGGTAATGATATGTACTTCGAAATGAAGGGGTCCGGCGTGCTTGCCAAAACCGCCATGGTTTATGGACAGATGAATGAGCCACCTGGTGCCCGAATGCGGGTAGCCTTAACCGGTTTAACCATTGCTGAATACTTCCGTGATGAAGCGGGTCAGGATGTGCTGTTGTTTATCGACAACATTTTCCGATTTACACAAGCGGGTTCTGAAGTATCGGCCTTGCTTGGCCGGATTCCTTCTGCCGTTGGTTATCAGCCAACTTTGGCAACTGAAATGGGCCAATTACAGGAACGAATTACGTCAACTAAGAAGGGTGCTATTACATCGATTCAGGCCGTTTATGTGCCTGCTGATGACTATACCGACCCTGCGCCGGCAACGACATTTGCCCATTTGGATGCCACTACCAACCTGGAACGTTCATTGACGCAGCAAGGAATTTATCCAGCCGTTGATCCGTTGGCTTCAACCTCATCGGCTTTGGATCCACAAATTGTTGGTCAGGAACATTACGAGGTAGCCACTGAGGTTCAGCACGTTTTGCAACGGTACCGCGAACTTCAAGATATCATTTCAATTCTTGGAATGGATGAATTGTCTGATGAAGAAAAGACAATTGTTAACCGTGCCCGGAGAATTCAATTCTTCTTGTCACAGAGTTTCTCTGTTGCAGAACAGTTTACCGGCTTACCTGGTAAATATGTACCAGTTGCCGATACGGTAAAAGGCTTCAAAGAAATCCTTGAAGGCAAGTACGATGATATTCCTGAAGATGCATTCCGTAATTGCGGGCCAATCGAAGATGTCGTTGCTAATGCCAAAAAGATGCAGGGTAATACTGCTACCGACACAAGTGACGAGAAGCAAAGTGCTGCAAACTAGGGAGGGAGTTTAAATGGCTGACAGTTCAGTTATTAACATTAGTATTGTTACTCCCGATGGACAAGTTTATGAGCATCGCGCTGCTGACATGATAGTTGTTTCAACACAATCGGGACAACTTGGAATCATGGCTAATCACGTGCCAATTATTGCAACTTTGGATGTTGATGAAACTCGAGTTAAGTATGGCGATCAAGAAGACGAAATTGCTGTAAATGGTGGTTTCATCGAGTTCTCAAATAATATTGCAACGATTGTGGCTGATAGTGCTGAAAATCAAAGTGATATTGATGTTGCTCGAGCAGAAAATGCTAAGGAACGTGCTCAGAGATTGATTTCTGAGGCCCGTCAAAAGCATGATCAGGCAGCTTTGGATCGAGCGCAAGTTGCGTTACGAAGAGCAATTAACCGAATTAATGTTGCTAAAAAATAATTAAAAATGATTGAATGAGATCGAGGCAAGCGTTATTGTTGCTTCGGTCTTTTTTCATTTGATAAGATAGAAGAATCAACTTGTTTTCCAGCAATCGCGAACAATGTGTGATAGTGAACAAATGTCCTCTTTTTTCACTAAAAAACTTGATGTTTCTTGATTTAATGGCCTTCTAAAAAGCGGTGATCTGATCGATAAACGCACACTATTTCTAAAAAAGTGCGAAAAGAAGAGACAAGTTTCCGTCTTTATGATATAGTTGTCAGTGAATTGGGGGAATTTTGATGAAAATGATTGGCATTCAAGCCATCGTAACACTTGTTACGTATTTTCTATTTATTGCAATGGCATTTAGGAGTGTTCAAGAAATCCACATCGAGCGTTACATCCCTCTTCGTGCTTTGCCAGGGAGACTATTGATCGTGCTGTTGTCAATTACGATTGGCTATGCATGTGCGCAATTTTTCCTTTCGGTAATCACTAATATTCAAAATTTAATTTATCTTTTTAAATAAATGTAGGAGGCGTTCTTGTGGAAAAAATAATTGTACATGGTGGTAATCCATTAAAGGGCAGGGTACATATTGACGGAGCAAAGAATGCTGTGTTGCCGATTCAGGCAGCAACAATTCTAGCAAGTGAAGGTCAAACGACAATTTCTAATGTGCCGTTATTATCCGATGTCTATACAATGAACAATGTCTTAAGATTTTTAAACGTTAAGGTGGACTTTGAAGAATCACGCAACGAAATAACGTTTGACGCATCTTCTAAAGTTTCTAGTGAAGCACCTTTTGAATATGTTTCAAAAATGCGGGCTTCAATTGTTGTGATGGGTCCCTTGTTAGCGCGATTAGGTCATGCTAAAGTTGCACTTCCCGGGGGTTGTGCAATTGGATCTCGACCGATTGATTTGCACTTAAAGGGATTCGAAGCTTTGGGTGCCCGCATTGAACAGCACGATGGCTATGTTGAAGCAACTGCTCCCGATGGCTTAGTTGGAACTGACATTTATTTGGACTTTCCAAGCGTTGGTGCAACCCAGAATATTATGATGGCAGCAACTCTGGCAGTTGGCAAGACTGTTATTCAAAATGCTGCTCGAGAGCCTGAAATCGTTGATTTGGCCAACGTCTTAAACAAAATGGGTGCTAAAGTCGTGGGTGCTGGAACTGAACAAATTCGGATCCAAGGCGTTTCGAAACTTCATGGGACAACGCATTCAGTTGTCCAAGATCGAATTGAAGCAGGAACCTTTATGATCGCTGCAGCCGTTACAAAGGGTGACGTTTTAGTTGAGGATGCAATTGCTGAGCACAATAAACCACTTATCTTAAAAATGCGGGAAATGGGCATTTCGGTTACTGAAACGGATGCCGGTATTCGCGTAATCGGTCCTGATCAATTAAAACCAGTTGATGTCAAAACGCTGCCTCATCCTGGCTTCCCGACGGATTTACAGCCACAAATGACCATTTTACAGCTTGCCGCAACGGGAGATAGTACGATGACGGAAACCGTTTTCGAGAATCGATTTATGCATATGGAAGAATTACGGCGGATGAATGCCAAGTATACCATTTCTGGTCGAACAGTTATTATGAACGGGCCGACTGATTTTAACGGGGCCGAAGTAGCAGCAACGGATCTGCGGGCTGCGGCAGCTTTAGTAATCGCCGGTCTGGTTGCTAAAGGCTACACTCAAGTCTGCAATCTTCAGTATTTGGATCGCGGCTATCATGATTTCCACAAAAAATTAGCCAGCTTAGGTGCTGAAATTAAACGTGGTGACGTTGATGATGATTCAATTATCGTCAATCAGACGTCAACTGCTAGACATTTTAAATAGCTGATGAAGAGACTGGGTGGAAGCGCATAATGTTTCCAACCCGGTTTTTTTATCAGGTTACTTAAATATTTTCTAAAGTCTTCAATGATTGTTGAGAATACTTAAGAACTGTTAGAAACTAACAATAGATGTGATATAATTAGTTTTTGAGATTAAAGTTTTTCAGGAGGAAGTTCACAGATGGCAAAAGACATAGGAATTGACTTAGGGACTGCTAACGTACTGATATACGTTGCCGGAAAGGGGATTGTTTTAAATGAACCTTCAGTTGTGGCAATTGATACCAGGACCGGCAAGGCATTGGCAGTTGGAACAGAAGCATATCGGATGGTCGGTCGAACACCAAGTAATATCCGGGCGATCCGTCCATTAAAAGATGGTGTCATTTCTGATTTTGATATTACTGAAGAAATGCTGACTTATTTCATCAATAAATTAGACGTTAAGGGATTCATGTCCAAGCCAAAAATCATGATCTGTGCGCCAACTAATGTAACTGAAATTGAACGCAATGCGATCGTTCAAGCAGCCGAAAAGGCAGGCGGCGGTCAAGTCTACTTGGAAGAAGAACCCAAGGTAGCCGCTGTAGGTGCTGGAATGGATATCTTCCAACCACGTGGAAATATGGTCATTGATATGGGTGGTGGTACCAGTGATATTGCCGTTATTTCATTAGGTGATATTGTTGCCAGCAAATCGATTCGAACGGCTGGTGACAAAATGAATACAGAGATTGTGACTTATATCAAACAAAAGCATGGCTTGATTATTGGTGAACACACTGCTGAAAAGATCAAAATTGAAATTGGTACTGCTAAAAAAGACGAAAAAGATGTTAAAAAATTAGAAGTTCGGGGCCGGGATGCTGTTTCAGGAATGCCCCGTGCCATCACAATTGATAGCAACGAAGTGGCTGATGCAATTGCTGATACAGTTCAATTAATTGTTGATGGTGCCAAAGAGGTTTTGGAAATTATTCCACCTGAGTTGGCTTCAGATATTGTTGATCGTGGGATTATGCTGACGGGTGGTGGCGCCCTGTTACGCAATATTGATCAAGTCATTGCCGATGCTTTGACAGTCCCAGTAATTATTTCTGAAAACCCCTTGGATAACGTTGCAAAGGGTGCCGGTGTTTTATTGGAACAGTATATTAAGAATCCGAAGTTAAAAGCTCAATCGAAGTAAAGTAGGTAGTTGATTGAAAAAAATTCTAATGATGCTTGTACATGGTTATCAGCGGTTTATATCGCCTCTTTTCCCGCCTACGTGCCGATATTACCCAACTTGCAGTAATTATATGCTAACGGCTTTAAAGAAGCACGGTGCGTTTAAGGGGACGATTATGGGGATTGCTCGAATTTTAAGATGCCATCCCTTTGTTCGTGGTGGTTATGATCCGGTGCCAGATCATTTTACGATTTTTAGAAACAAATCTGCTCGAGATGAGTATCGTAAAACAATGCATTTGAAATAGGAGGATTCGATGAGCAAATCAATTAAAAGTATTAATGTTGAAATCAAGGATTCCAAGGATCAAAATGGTCACCAAGTTTCCGATTTGATGATTGGCCGTAAAAGAATTGGTTTCATTACAAAGTTAAGTGATAATAAATTTGAAGCCGTCAATACTCATCAAGAGAATTATCATGTTAAAACATTTGATGAAGGTGTTCAGTTACTAATTAAAGACTTCCACCTGCATCATTAATTTGATATTGTGCAACGGGAGGTTTAAATTTGGATACCAAACGCAGTACGGATAAAGAAAAAGAATCCAGAATTGACTGGGGGATCGTTTTTTGTGTCTTAATGTTGGCGTTAATTGGTTTAGCGTCAATTTATGTTGCCGCTACCCATGATTCGAGTGCAACTAGTGTTGTTAAGCAGGTTGCCTCTCAATTAGTATGGTACGTCATTGGGATTGTTGCGGTGATCATTATCATGCAGTTTGATTCAGAACAATTATGGAAGGTAGCGCCACTGGCGTACTGGCTTGGCATACTGCTATTAGCGTGTGTGTTGGTGCTTTACAGTCGAGCGTATTATGTCAATACAGGTGCCAAAAGTTGGTTTTCATTTGCAGGATTAACCTTTCAGCCTTCTGAGGTCATGAAACCCGCGTACATTCTGATGATGGGCCGAGTGATTGTTGAACATAATGACAAGCACCCTTTGAAAACGGTTCGTAGTGACTGGTTACTAATTGGTAAAATGATTCTTTGGACGATTCCGGTAGCCATTCTGTTAAAATTGCAAAATGATTTTGGGACAATGTTGGTTTTCTTTGCAATTCTGGGTGGAATGATTATTGTTTCTGGAGTTACTTGGAAGATTATCTTACCATCAGTGATTACGATCTTTGGCCTTGCTGGAACCGCTTTGGCTTTAGTGATTCCTGAAGCCGGGAGAAAGATTCTGGAAAAAGTTGGCTTTCAAGCTTATCAGTTCAATCGGGTCGATACTTGGTTGCATCCGTCTGCTGATACCTCTAATCAAGGGTATCAGCTTTGGCAAAGCATGAAAGCTATCGGATCGGGTGGCATTTTTGGCACTGGTTTTGATAAGTCACATGTGTACGTACCAGTTCGTGAATCAGACATGATTTTTTCGGTAATCGGAGAAAATTTTGGCTTTATCGGCAGTTGTATTCTGATTTTGCTTTATTTTTTGTTGATTTATCAGATGATAAAGGTTACATTTGAAACACGGAATGTTTTTTATGCTTATATCTCTACCGGCGTTATTATGATGATTTTGTTTCACGTTTTCGAAAATGTCGGGATGAGTGTTGGGCTGTTGCCGTTAACTGGGATTCCACTACCGTTTGTTAGCGCTGGTGGATCGGCACTGATTGGTAATATGATTGGTATTGGTCTCATCATGTCAATGCAGTACCATAACAAGAGCTACATGTTTGGTGAGGATAAAGAATTTTCTTAAAGGGATGGATTAATAATGGACACAAAGTACTATTGGACAGATGAAGATAATGGTGTTGTCACGGTTGGCTTAACTCCAGAAGGCCAAAATGAATTAGGAAATATTACATTTGTTTCGCTACCTAAGGTGGGAACTTCCTTGACAACAAAGGATACGTTATTAAATGTGGAAGCAGATAAAGCGGTCTCTGACATTCCAAGCCCGGTTTCTGGTAAAGTAATCGCTGTGAATGATCAGGCGGCTGATGACCCATCGGTTTTAAGCAAGCCGGATAAGTCAGATTCTTGGATTGCAAAAATTCAAAAGTAATCTTGCTTGACGTTGGCGATTAGTGTAGTACACTATCAACTAGTTAAATAACAAAAATGACAAGATGAGTAAGTAAATTTTGCTGAATCAGAGAGCTCAGGTTGGTGAAAATGAGCCAGTGAATTTATTGAAGATGGTCTTGATTGAATTCAGTGCCGGTGAGTAATTTTCAAGTCGGCGATGGTTAACGCCCATTATTCCGTTGAGTATGTTTATACTCTTTGAGGTTGTTATTGAAAAATAGCAACGAATAAAGGTGGTACCGCGGAAAAAGCTTTTCGTCCTTCAGACAATTGGGGTTGTTTGTTGGGCCAAAAGCTTTTTTTAGTACCTAAATATAGTTAGGAGTGAATTGATTTGATTCGGTTTAAAGATGTGTCGAAAGACTACCGCACCAAGGATGGTGCACTAACGGCCGTATCAGACGTCAATATTGAGATCAAAGATGGCGAGATCTTTGGCATAGTTGGTTATTCTGGAGCCGGTAAAAGCACCTTAGTTCGAATGCTGGACGGTCTGGAAGCACCCACACAGGGCGAAATTGACATAAATGGTATTAATATGGCTAAGCTGAAGGGCTATCGACTACGAAAGCAGCGCCAGAAGATTGGTATGATCTTTCAGCATTTTAATCTATTATGGTCCAGAACGGTGATTGATAATATTGCACTACCATTGGAGATCGCCAATGTACCAAAGACTCAACGAATTGCCAGAGCTGAGGAGCTCATTAAATTAGTCGGTTTAGAAGGACGCGAACATTCATATCCGTCTGAACTCTCTGGTGGCCAAAAGCAACGGGTGGGCATCGCTCGGGCTTTGGCTAACGAACCGACAATCTTAATTTCGGATGAAGCAACCAGTGCACTTGATCCCGATACCACCAATGAAGTGTTAGATCTTCTGTTAAAGATTAATAAGCAAATGAATTTGACAATTTTACTGATTACTCATGAAATGCATGCAATTGCCAAAATTTGTCAACAGGTTGCTGTGATGGATTCCGGACGGGTAGTTGAGAGCGGTTCTGTATTTGATGTTTTCCGCCATCCAAAGGAAGAGGTTACCAAGAAATTTGTGAGTGAAGAATTTTCGCCACAGCAAGAAGATTCAACAATGACGTTGGCAGAATTAATTAAAAAATATCCGGATGGTCAAATTCTTAGATTAGTTTTTCATGGGCCACAGGCAGAATTGCCAATTGTTTCAGAGGTTGTAAAACATTATCCTGAATTACAAGTCAATATTTTGGCAGGGGCAATTCGACAAACCCAAGAAGGCGCTTTGGGATCGCTTGATCTCCAGCTAATTGGTGATGAAGAAAAGATTTCAAGTGCGTTGAGTTATCTTCAGAAAATGCACGTAGAAACGGAAGTGATTCATCATGGGTAATGTAACGGGCCTGAAATCATACTTTATTTTTAAAAACGTTGATTGGCCGTCAATGTGGTCAGCAACTTGGGAAACCATTTGGATGACGTTATTATCAATGATCGCAGTGGTTATTTTCGGTATTATTCTTGGCTTGATTTTATACGAAACTAGAATTCATAACGGCCCCGTATTTAGAATCTTAAACTGGATTGTTGGCCTGTTTGTGGACGTCTTTCGATCAATTCCTTTTATTATTTTAATTGTGTTGTTACTACCGGTTACCAAAGAAATGATCGGCACGATTATTGGCCCGAGAGCCGCTTTGCCATCATTAGTTATTTCGGCTTCACCGTTTTATGCGCGGATGGTTGAATCTTATTTTCGGGAAGTTGATGCCGGGGTAATTGAAGCAGCTGAGTCAATGGGCGCGACCACATGGGGAATTATCACAAAGGTTTTGCTGCCTGAAAGTAAGCCGGCATTGATCGCCGGTGCCACCGTGACAACAATTTCACTAATTTCTTACACCGCAATGGCTGGCGCAATTGGAGCTGGTGGACTTGGAAATCTTGCTTATTTGGATGGTTTTCAATCAAACAATAACACTGTAACGTTGGTTGCAACGGTTATTATCTGTTTATTTGTCTTTTTGGTACAGTTTATTGGTGATTTATTAGTTAAAGTGACCGATAAACGAACATTATAATCTTTTTACTTGGAGGGATTTTTACATGAAAAAGAAATTATTGAGTTTATTTGCGGTTTTATTTACGGCATTCCTGTTAGTTGGTTGTTCTTCATCGAGTTCGAGTAAAAAAACAACTACCTTAAAAATTGGTGCCTCAAATGTCCCACATGCTCAAATCTTGCGACATGTCGCACCACAGTTGAAAAAAGAGGGTGTTAATTTAAAGATTACCGTTTTCCAAGATTACGTAATGCCCAATAAGGCGTTAGCTGATAAAGAGCTAGATGCCAACTATTTTCAACATGTCCCATTCTTGAAACAGTGGAATAAAGAAAATCATGGTTCATTAGTTGATGCCGGCGGTGTTCATATTGAGCCAATTGCTGTTTTTTCTAAAAAGGTGAAGAGCCTTAAAGATTTAAAGAAGGGCGCTACCGTTTTGGTAAGCAACAATACACCGGATTATGGCCGAATTCTTCAGTTATTTAAGAACGCCGGTTTAATCACTTTGAAAAAGGGTGTTAATATTGAATCAGCTACTTTTGATGACATTGCTTCAAATCCACGACATCTTAAATTCAAACATAGTTATGAACCAAAGTTAATGCCTCAAATTTATAAGAATGGCGAAGGCGATGCGGTTGTCATTAATGCTAACTACGCCGTTCAAGCCGGTTTGGATCCAAGGAAACAATCCATTGCCATTGAAGGTCGGGATACACCTTATGTTAATATCATTGCGACACGTAAGGGAGATCAGAATAAACCAGCGATTAAGAAGCTGGTCAAGGCACTTCAATCAACTAGCACTCAGAAATGGATTTATAACAAATATAAAGGTGCTGTATTGCCGGTCAAAAATGTTAAGTAAATAGTGTTCATTGTGGAGCTCTCGCTTTATACTAAGTTTAGTAGATGGTTACTTTTCTTGGATTATAAGGGGGGCTCTTTTTGAAAGAAAAAAACGTATTCCATGTTAATGGATATATTGGCTTAATCATCACACTTGTGTTTTTGATTGGTGGCGGCTATCTTTTGTGGATTGGTAGCCAATCCAGTCAATTTGGTGCCCTTGCTTTTGGAACAGTCATTATTGTTTTGGCATTGTTATTTGCGAGTTCTTTGACAATAATTCAGCCAAATGAGGCCAAGGTTTTAACTTTCTTTGGAAAATATATTGGAAGTATCCGAACGCCGGGCTTATTTATGACTGTGCCATTAACCAGTAAGCAGACAATTTCGTTACGAGTTCGCAATTTTAATAGCCAAATTATTAAAGTTAATGATTCGAAAGGGAATCCGGTTGAAATTGCAGCCGTTATTGTTTATAAGGTGGTTGATTCTGCTAAAGCAATTTTTAATGTTGAAGATTATGAACAATTTGTTGAAATTCAGAGTGAATCAGCTATTCGACACATCGCTAGTCAATATCCATACGACAGTTTTGATGAAAAAACAGATATTTTGACGTTACGTGGCAATTCGACTGAAGTCTCTGAAGCCCTGAAAGGGGAATTACAGGAACGATTGGAAGTAGCCGGTTTGGATGTTATGGAAACTCGGTTAACTCATTTGGCTTATGCCACTGAAATCGCTAGTGCAATGCTTCAGCGTCAACAGGCAAGTGCGATTCTTTCGGCCAGAAAGATCATTGTCCAGGGAGCAGTTGAGATTTCAGAAGAGGCAGTTAGGCAACTTCAAAAGGATGTCAGTATCGATATTCCAGACGAAAAGAAAATTCAAATGATTAACAATGTTTTAGTTTCAATCATAACGGAACGTGGGACTCAGAACGTAATTAATACTGATAATTTAAGCTAGATGCCGTTATCGGCAAGCAATTAATTGACTTATTGGCCAAAAGGCTTGGGAAATTTTTCCAGTCTTTATGGCTTTTTTTGTTGACAATTTTTGTTGTGGCATATATAGTTAGCTACATGAGTAATTAACTAATACAGGAGGACAATATGACTCAAGAAATTGTAACGACAAAAAATTTACACAAAGTGTATGGTCAACATTCTGAAAGGCCTTACGAGGCTTTGAAGGGCGTCAGTTTTACGGTTAATGAAGGTGAGTTTATCGGAATTATGGGGGCTTCAGGGTCTGGGAAAACAACGCTTTTAAACATTTTAGCGACTTTGGATAAGCCAACAAGTGGAGAGGTTCAAATAGATGGTCACGATATCACTCATTTGACATCAAATGAAATGTCAGATTTTCGTTCACAAAGGCTTGGATTCATTTTCCAAGATTTTAATTTATTGGAAACATTGACGGTTTTTGAAAATATTTCATTACCGCTGTCACTCCAAAATACCAATCCTCGTCAGACTAGGCAAAAAGTTCAAGAAGTGGCTAAACGGCTTGGAATTGATCAACTTCTGGTCAAGTACCCAACCCAACTCTCAGGTGGTCAAAAGCAACGAGTAGCGGCAGCCAGGGCGCTGGTTTCTGATCCGACAATTATCTTTGGCGATGAACCGACCGGCGCTTTAGATTCACAAAATGCACGTGAATTACTGGATACCCTGACAGCAATTAATCAACAAGGGGTTTCGATTTCGTTGGTAACCCATGATCCGTTTTCTGCCAGTTTTTGTAAACGAATCTTGTTTATTAAGGATGGTAAAATTGGCGATGAAATTAGTGCTGGCAATAAAAACCGAAATGAGTTTTATCAAGAGATTCTTGAAAAGCTAGGCACATTTGAACAATAGGAGGGAGTAAGTATATGTTATTCAAGATTTCACTATCCGGTGTAAAAGCTCGGTGGAAAGATTATCTGATTCTTTTTTCTGGGATGATAATGACAGTGGCAATTTTTTATATGTTTGAGGCAATTTCAACCAATAATAAATTCACAACTGCGACTTCTGTTGGCCAAAATGCCAAATTTGTTTTTATTTTTGGGTCAATTTTGCTAGCCATTATTACATTGGTTTATGTTTTTTATGCCAATAGTTTTTTAATGAGTATGCGAAAACACGACTATGGCTTGTTTATGATGTTGGGGGCCAAATCTTCAAAAATTAGTTTTTTAATTATCATTGAAACACTCGCGGTTGGCTTTTTATCAGCACTAATTGGGATCATTCTTGGCTTAGGACTGACCAAAGCGATCAGCGGGCTCTTAATGAATCAACTTCAAATTTCGTTGAAATATTTTACTGCTATTTATCCACCGGCTATCTTAACAACTTTAATTTTGTTCATGATTTTATTTGTTATCGCTGGTGCTTTGAATGCTTGGACATTTAGAAGAACCTCTGCATTGGCACTTCTACACGCTGAGGACCGAACTGCCTGGAAAAAGCCGAAATCAGTTATCCTATGGAGCGAAGCAATTGTTGGCGTGCTCTTGTTAGCTGGTGGATATTATGCACTTTATCAGGTACGATCATTAATGTTAATGTCCATTGTGATTGGGTTAGTCACTATTGTTTTGGGAACTTATTTAACGTTTAATTCGTTCTTTGTCATGTTACTTGAAATGCTGCAAAAGTCCACTCTTAGTCAAAAGGGGATAAATGAATTTACAATTGCTCAGTTGAAATTTCGGATTCGTGACCTCACTAAAATTCTATCAGTTGTTTCGCTGTTATTTGCGTTGGCTTTGGGTGCCATTACGGTAGGAATTGGGTTTAAAAATTCCGTTTCAAAATTGGCGGATGCAAATACGCCTTACGCCATTTCAACTGTCAGTCAATCGTCAAAAATGAACTCATTAATTAATAAACTTGATGATAAAACGGTTATTCGTTATCAACATAAAACGGTTGGAAAAACGATCTATTATCGGGCAGATGATTTTCAAAAAACTCCGGTAAAATATACTCACCTTACCCAAAAGTCGAGTGAGCCAATCATCATTAAGAGCCGACTAAAAGATTTAAAAAATCCCAGCACCAGTGCCTATCAAAGCTTTTCCCGGCTTCAGGATCCAAAGCAGCAATCCTATCAATTAAAGTTTGTTTCACCAGCTGCCTTTAATCGAATTAATCGACCTATTCAAATGCTCACGTTGATTCATGTCAAAAACTTAGATGCCCAATATCGGTCTTTAAAAGCAATTTATGATCTCCAAAATCAAGAACTTGGTTCAAATATGTTGTTGATGTCGGGTGAATCATTTATGGTTTATATGCAATTAAAGTCGTTATTTGCCAGCTTTGAGTTTATGGGAATCTTCTTAGGAATTGCGTTCCTAGCGATGCTTGCCAGTTGCTTGATGTTTAAAATTTTGAGTGGCGCAGGAAGTGATAAAGCACGCTTTGAAATGCTTAATAAAATAGGTACCAGAAAGTGGCTTTTGAAAAAATCAATCATGCTCCAGATTTTAGGCTTGTTTGCTTTGCCGGCCATCTTAGGTCTCATTGATGTTGCTTTTGGGCTGCAGCTTTTTACCAGAGGAAATTTGTTGTCGAACGCTTATCAAACGTTTAGCTATTCAGCAATTGGCTTTCTTGTGGTATATTTAATTTATTATGCTGCAACGGTTTTAATTTATACAAGAATTGTAATTCCAAAAATCAGAGCAGAAAAATGATAATAGGAACGGTGGAGTGGTGCTCAATGCAATTTCAATTTGATAGTTCCGAGCCGATTTACCGCCAAGTTGCTGAGCAGATTGAAGATGCAATTGCCAACGGGGGCTTTGAAGAAGGTGAACAAATCCCTTCAACTACCGAAATTTCAAAGGAGTTTCATATTAACCCGGCGACAGTTCTAAAGGGTATGAATATTGTGGTTGCCAAAAACTTGATTGAAAAGCGACGTGGCTTGGGAATGTTTGTTAGTCGGGGTGCTCGTGATAAAATCGTGAATGAGAAACGGGATGAATTCTTTGAGTCATTTGTTGTTGGCTTAGTAAAAGAAGCCCGTAATTTGGATATTTCTGAGCAGGAATTACTTCAATTGATAAAGCGAGGTTATGAAAAATGAGCATTTTGGAGGTCAGCCATGTGTCCAAAACTTTTGGCTCTAAAAATGTGTTACAGGATGTTAATTTAACGTTTGAGGATAATAAAATTTATGGGCTCCTTGGTCGAAATGGAGCTGGTAAAAGCACGTTGCTTAATATTATGACTAACCGGATTTTTGCGGATACCGGCCAAGTGAAGATCGATTCGGAAGATATTAGCGACAATGATGCTAAACTAGGACTTATATTTCTAATGAGTGAGGTAAATTTATATCCAAATGGGAATACTTTAAATCAGATTATTGCTGATACGGAACTCATTTATGGGAATTTTGACCACCAGCTTGCGCAACGATTGGCTGAGAAATTTGATCTGGATTTAACTTCAAAATTTGGTAAATTATCTACCGGTTATAATTCGATTTTTAAATTAATTCTTGCTTTATCCGTTCCCGTTAAGTTTGTCTTGTTGGATGAACCGGTGCTCGGCTTGGACGCTAATCATCGGGAGATGTTTTATTCCGAATTAATCCAATCTTATAGTGATCATCCTCGAGCATTTATCATTTCGACCCATTTAATTGAAGAAGTTGCTAATTTAATTAGTGATGTCATTGTTCTGGATGAAGGACGAATTATGCTTAATTCGCCGGTTGAGGACGTGCTTGCCAAGACTCATTCAGTAGTTGGCCCGCAGAAGGATGTAATGGCTTATACAAAAGGACTGAACGTTATCGGGCACGACAATATGGGGACAATTCGTGTGAACTATGTCTATGGCGATTTAGATGATCGGCAGTTGCCGGATACAGTTCAATTATCCAATTTTGATCTTCAAAAATTATTTATTTTCCTCACAAATCAATTTGAGGGGAGTCGTCATGATGAAAACCAATAAAATTACCAAATATTTATTTAAACGGCAGATTGTCATTTTAGGTGAAATGTATTTAGTTACTTTTTTGGCCATTTATATTTTACCGTTATTGCTGTCCATCATTACAGGGTCCTTGCGCAGTTATTCGTTTGGAAATATTTTGAAGAATTCGCCAATTACAGGCTTCTTCACGTTTTTTATGTTTATTATCGCAACTTTGTCGTATGAAAATTTTAAATTTTTAATTCAAAATGGCATCTCTAGGAAAACCTTCTTTGAAGCTCAAATTACAGTCTATGGCTTATTTATTTTAATTGGCAATACAATTAATCTTTTGTACAATTATTTAATTTATACGCCAATGGCTCATCGAAGTAATTTTGACTTATTTATGGCAGTATATGCTAAATTCTTTAATCATGAATTGACATCGGTAGGGGCTCATTTCATCTTTAGTGCTTTGATTTTAGTAACCATGACATTGATTGGGATGACAATTGGCAGTTTCTTATCTCTCTTTTCAAGAACTTGGCAGCGGATTATTTTAGTTGCTACCCCAATCATTGGCGGTGTCACACTAATTTATATTTTTAGTGCCTTACGAACCTCTTCATTTAAAATGACTTGGGTGGAAACATTTGCTGAGTTTATATTTGGGTATCATCGAAGTGGCATTTTTAATCCGTTTCCAATGATGGGTTTCATGTTGATTGTTAACATCGCTTTACTAGTGATTATTCGATATTTATTTTCAAAGAAACAGCTAAAACGCGAATAATTGAATTTAAAAGCTTCTTAAGCAACCAAATTTGTCTTGATTTGAATGGGTTGGCTAGTCGGCTTTCGTAATTGCAATTAAAATATGGCAAAAAATTTTATTATCCGTTTTTTTAATGTTATACTTAAGTTTCTGAAATATATACGAATAGGATGAGAAATCATGGAAAATACTAAAAAGCTCCACGTTGGCCTGATCTTTGGTGGTAATTCTTCTGAACACGATGTTTCGAAGCGTTCGGCGCATAATATTTACGATGCGATGGATAAGGATAAGTATGACGTGAGTCTGTTTTTGATGACTAAAGATGGCTACTTTTTAGGAACAAAAGCCTCAACTCGGGTTTTTAATGGTGAACCTGAGGATGAGGTTGCGCGCCAAGAAATTGCTAAGCTTGATAAAAGTAATCCACTTGCACCAATCCTTAATTTGAGTGAGGATGCTAATATTGACGTCTTCTTCCCAATCATTCATGGTAACTTGGGCGAAGATGGTACGATTCAAGGGCTGTTGCGATTATTAAATAAACCATATGTTGGTAGTGGTGTGTTAGCTTCAGCAATGTCTTTTGATAAAGATATTACTAAGAAAATTTTAAAATTGGCTGGAATTGCGATCACCCGTTACGAACTTCTAACGCCATTGACTGTTGAAAACTACAGTTACGATTCCTTAAGTGCTGAGCTGGGACAAGTTCTGTTTGTCAAGCCGGCAAACCAGGGATCTTCTGTAGGAATTCATAAAGTTGAAAACGCCGATGACTATGCTGAAGCTATACGGGATGCATTTCGCTATGATAGTAAAGTCCTAGTTGAAGAAGCAATTGAGGGACCTGAAGAGTTGGAAATTTCAGTTTTGGGGAATCTTCATCCGATTGCTTCCAAGGTTGGTGCCATTAAGATCCCAGCTAATGACGAATTTTACACTTATGATAATAAATTTGTCGATGCTAGTCAGGTTCAATTTGATGTTCCAGTAAAGATTCCCGAAAGTTTATCACAACAATTAACTAAAATGGCACTTGACTCATACCGGGCACTTGGGTTGAAGGGAATGGCCAGAATCGATTTCTTAGTTTCTCAAGATCAGGAGCCATATGTTAGCGAGGTAAATACATTACCTGGTTTCACAAATATTAGCTTATATCCCCAGTTGTTTGCGGCCTCAGGAATTTCGTATACTGAGTTGATTGATCGATTAATTCAGTTGGCAAATGAAGAATTCGAACGGCAGTCTAAGGTTTTGTATGACTTTAAACCATTACCACCGCGAGATCAAGATATTAAATAACACTCACTATCGATATAAATTGAAAAGCATCGGTTTATATTAACGGGTTATTCTAAACGGGTAGTGATGTGTATTGATTAAAAAGTGGAAGCGACTTGTCTTGGATTAAACTTTTGACAAGCAGCATTCCGCTTTTTGATTTGGGGGTGGTCAGATATTGAATAAAATAATTTTTCAAAAGTTTAATTTTCTTTTTATTAGTTTTACGCTATTGGTAACCTTTTTAAAATGGCTCATGCTGGTCTCTAACAGTGACCTGATTTCAGTGGTGAGTGCATTGCTATCGATTGGGTTATTAGGATCCGTGATTTTTCTTGGGGCATCAAAGCAACTACCTGATAACAGCCACTTTCGATTTAAATCAATGCTGGCCTTTATTCTTACAATTTTGGGGTTGTGGGGGCTGTTATTGCCATTGGGGTTATTTGGATTAAGTAGTTATTTTATAACTGCTTTCCCTTTAAGTGGCAATCAGTTTACCTGGTTGACAATTAACCGATATTGGATAGTGGGCAGCTTGGGGATACTTTATATTGCTCTATTAACCATTGCACTGGTTATGAGACGATTTTTCTATTATTGGTTTCAAAATCTCGACCAACGACTGCTTCAAGTGCTAAAAAGGGCATGGCGGGCTTCATCATTAAAGGATTTATTAATAAGTTACACGCTAATTTTTACTCAAATCGCTTTAATTGCTGGCCTTGTTGGCGGACTAATGTTGATCAACGCCTTGATTAACCAAAGGCTTTTTTTCATTTTAAGTCTTGGCATCATTAATTTATTGATTCCACTAATTGAGCTTGACCTTCTTTTTAAGCTGCTCACATTCCCAGTAGAAGAGTCAATCAAGAGGTTGAAATTCTCTTTAAGACCAGCTTTAGGAGTTGGCTCTTTGCTACTAATTACGTTAATGAGTAACTCTTGGTATCCTGGATCGACAGCACTTTCTCAACAGACGATTATTGTGCATCGGGGTGTGATTAATGGCAATAGTATTCCTAACACAATTGGCTCTCTGAAGAAAAATAGCCGATACCATTTTCCTTATATTGAAATGGATGTACAGGAAACAAAAGATCACCATTTTATCTGTGCTCATGATGATACTATCAAGACGCTTCATCATCGTCGCCAAGAAATTGATCATTTAAAACTGGCAACTATCAAAAAGTTACATCGTACTGAATTATTTGGAAAGTATTTAAAACTTGCTAACCGGTTTAAGCAACCCTTAATTGTTGAACTAAAAGTTACCAACGATTCTGATAAAGAGATGGGGACCAGGTTTGCTAACCAATTTGGGAAACAACTATTAAAGCAACCTAGTATGGTGCATTCCGTTGGTTATAATTTTTTGCGTCAAATCAAAACCCGTTTTCCAAAAATTAGAATTGGTTTGGTCACGATGCTTAACTTTTCAAGGATTGCCAATTATCGGGTTGATTTTTATACATTGCAGCATACGACGCTGACACCATTTTTATTACGATCAATTCAGCCCAAACGGCCTGTTTACGCATGGACTGATGATCATATCTGGTCCATGAAACAACTAAGTCTGATGGGAGTTGGTGGCCAAGTAACTGATCGGGCATTCGCCTTAAAAAAGTTGCAATTTCTACCACAAAGAAATAATTGGTTATTATTGCTAAATTTGTTAACCACATATTTATAATTTTGCGTATATAACTAGTAGAGGTGATGGAAAATGACTACTAGATGCTCATGGGCAACTAAAAGCCCAGAATTAATGGTTTATCATGATACGCAGTGGGGAAAGCCAACTCGCGAAGTTCAGACACTATTTCGAGCATTGTGTTTGGAAATTCTGCAAGCTGGACTGGCATTTCAGGTGATTTTAAAGCATGAAGATGGTATGGACCAGTTGCTTCATCGATTTTCTATTAATTACTTGGCAAAATTAGACTTGGACGAATTGAATTTTCTGTGCCGGGACAAACGAATGATCAGAAATCGGCGAAAAATTCAAGCGATTATTGATAATGCCAAAATTGTTTCCCAAAACCCCGGTTATTTTGTTGATTTAACTTGGGCACCCGTCCATTACGTTCAGTTAGACCACGTTTTGGTGAAATCACTGAGAAGTGAAGACTACCAAGAATTTGTTAAGCCGTTTGTGTCGGCGTTTAAAGAGTTTGGGTTAAAAAGAATCGGGCCGGTGACTGTTTATAGTTATTTACAAGCTGTTGGGGTAATCAATGATCATTTAGTAACGTGTGATTTTCGATAGTCTTTAAAGTCATTGATTGTGACAGAATTTGTTAACTTAAGTGGAGTTAAAATGGATTTCAAAATTTAGAAAGGAGCATCTTTAATGCCAATTAAAATTACTGGTTCGGCCATTCGGCGGATTCGGAAAAAGAAAAAAATGTCTCAAAAACAACTGGCAGAAGGAATTTGTACACAGGCAACCATTAGCATGATTGAAAGAAAAAACGTTTGTCCAAAAGTTGATATTCTTAACCAACTTTGTCAGCGTTTAGCAATTAATTTAACGGATATTTCATATAATCCTCGTTATGGTGAGAAAACTTTTTCTTACATCGAAAGTGATATGCGTCGGCATTGTTATTTGCAAGCGCATGAACGAATGGACAAGGTGAGCTTTGATAAATTGGAATCCAAGCTTTCGGAAGGCAAATATTATTGCTACCAAGGATTCGCAGAGCTTTATATTGATGATCGAATCGAAGAAGCTATCTATCACTTTAATTGGATGTTGACAAAGTATACCAGCAATAAATTAATTTTTTATCGTGCCTGGTCAAATTTGGGATTGGGCCTTGCCTATCATAAGCTCAACAAAACGGATCGGGCAACCAAATTTATTGAGGAGAGTATTCGAATTCTCGAAGAGATTCAGTTACATCAGGGATTGTATCGTGGCGTTGATATTTACGCAATTACTGATTTATATATTGACATCATCGCAACTTATATTGAACTTGAAAAGTATGATCGGGCATTGAATTTATGTACCAAATTTTTAAAACGTTTAACCTCAGATAATTCAATGTATAAAGTTGATGTATTGGAAGAATTAGCTTCTAAGTGCTTATATGCAAACGGCCAGCCACTCGAAGCAACGATGCGTCAATTTGCAGCGATGTTTATTGCTGATTTGCGCGGGAATCAGCCGCTTTATGAAAAGATTATGACTAAAAACCAAAAATATCTGGTTGATTTGGTTAAAAGTGAAGTGAATAAAACCAAAGGTCATCACACGTCTATTATGTAAATTTCAAATCGGACTTAAAGAAGCGTATCAAACAAATTTGTACTTGTTTGATACGCTTCTTTAAAATTAATTAGTCGCAACGTTCACATAAATTGGAATTGATGCAATTCAATGAAATTAGCCTACTCGCTTACTAGGATTTTTAGCAGGTTGATTATTTAAATCAGTTCTAACAACCAACACATCACAGATTGCGGTTCGCGTTACATATTCTGTGACTGAGCCGATTAATAATCGTTCAACGGCATTGAGCCCCGTTGCACCAATCATAATCAAATCAATATTTAAATTTCTTGGAATATCGCGCGCAATAACCGTTTTTGGTGCGCCATACTCAATTGAATAGTCGACATCGTCTAAACCGGCTTTTTTGGCTTCATCAATATATTTATCCAAGGTTTGCTTGGCTGTATCAGTTACTTGCTCAACCATCGAAGTATCAAAACTTGAAATGTTTTGAAATGCTCGGGTATCGACGACATGTAATAAATGGAGAGATGCGTGGTTTCGAATTGCGACAGCAACGCCTTTTTTAAAAGCCAGTTCAGCTTCGTATGAACCGTCAACTGGAACCAAAATTTGATTATATTGTTGTATCATTTTGCCCACCTTCATTTCATCTTTATACCTTAATTGTACGTTATTTTGTTTCAAATACAAAGAAATAAATAAGCGTCTTGCAAGACGAAGGCGGGTTGCAAAGAAAGATGAGTTATAGAGTATGACATAATCAAGCAACAACTCATCAAACTAAATTGTGATAATTAAAGATGAATAAACCGATTTTAGATTGCCGAGTTACTTTTTGCCATCGTCAAATTTTCAATAGCGGCTACCTTTTGGGATGATTGATAATGTTCATCATCACCATTTCAAGAATGGTTCCAGCAAAAGTTGTCACTAACAAAACAATTAAAATAAAGATGTCATTTTGGATAATAATTGATAGGATTCCAAGAATTCCCAAAATAATAGAGGTAATCCCGCCGGATTTTGCGACTCTTGTCAATCTTGGATTTTTTGAAACTTCGATTTCAAACATTGTTTTGTTTAAATGGGAAAGTAGGTAATAACCGATGAAAAAAGTGATGAGAACGGCAAGGCCTACAAGAATATTAATGATCATTTTTTTCTCCAGTTGTTTTATTGATTAAAAGAACGTCGTAACCTCAAATATTGTTCTTTTAGCGCTTTTTCAATTTTACCATTATCTTTGGGATGGTAATATTGAGCGTTTTTTATTTTATCGGGAAGGTATTGTTGCTTGACCCAATCATTTGGAAAATCGTGCGGATACTTGTATTCAACACCGTGCCCAAGTTTTTTGGCACCCTTGTAATGGGCATCTTTTAGCCAAAGTGGGATCTCACCGTAATGGCCGGCTTTAACATCGCTAAGCGCATTGTCAATTGCCGTCATTGCAGAATTAGACTTTGGACTTAAACATAGTTCAATAATTGCATTTGCCAAAGGAATTCGGGCTTCGGGTAAGCCAAGCTGTTTGGCAGCCGAGACGGCACTTACTGCTCTTTCACAAGCAGCCGGGTTGGCCAGCCCAACATCTTCATAAGCAATCACCAACAAGCGTCTGATTAAAGAAATCAAGTCGCCGGCCTCTATTAAACGACTGGCATAGTGAAGGGCAGCGTCTACGTCTGAACCACGGATCGACTTTTGAAATGCAGAAATAACATCATAATGAGCATCACCATTTTTATCAGCGCTTAATGATTGACGCTGCAAACACTCCTCAATGACTGATAAATCAACTTGAATGATGCCGTGACGATCTTTGGGGGTTGACTTGACGGCCAGTTCCAGCCCATTTAAAGCACTTCTTAAATCGCCATTAGTGGCCGTTGACAGGAAGTCCATTGCGTCATCAGTTAGATGAACCTGGAATTGGCCCAGACCCCTTTTTTTATCTTTCAACGCCCTTTGAACTGCTAGTTGGATGTCTTGGGGTGAAAGTGGGTGGACCTGAAAGATTTGAGTTCGACTTCTAACAGCTGGATTAATACTGATGTAAGGATTTTCAGTAGTTGCGCCGATTAAAATAATTGTTCCCTTTTCTAAAAGCGGCAATAAAAAATCCTGTTTTGTTTTATCTAAGCGATGAATCTCATCCAATAATAACACGACGGTACCGCTCATTTTAGCTTCTTCAGCAACAATTTGAAGATCTTTTTTCGTATCGGTTGCGGCATTTAAAACGCGAAATGCGTATTTGGTGGAACCGGCAATGGCACTGGCAATGCTTGTTTTACCAGTTCCTGGTGGTCCATACAAAATCATTGAAGACAACATTTTAGCCTTAACCATCCGGTTAATAATTTTACCAGGGCCTACCAAATCTTGTTGGCCAACGATGTCTTCAATTTTTGTGGGACGCATTCGATAGGCAAGCGGTTGTTGCATGATAACAACCCTCCTTTTGATAATACAAAAAGACGTTCCGCTTTCGCAAAACGTCTTTTAGTTACCGTAACAACGAATTAACCTAATTTGTTGTAGTATTCAACAATTAGTGATTCATCGATGTCAGCATCAAGTTCTTCACGTTGTGGAAGGCGAACCAATGAGCCTTCAAGTTTATCAGCATCGAAGCTAACATATTGTGGACGGCCCACAACTGCTTCAACTGCATCTTTAATGACTTGGAGATCCTTGGATTTCTCGCGTACAGAAACCACTTGACCGGGTTTAACTTCGTAAGAAGGAATGTCAACACGTTTACCATCAACTGTGATGTGACCATGGTTGACTAACTGACGAGCTTGTCGACGAGTAGTTGCCAAGCCTAAACGATAAACGATGTTATCTAATCGTCTTTCAAGTAAGATCATAAAGTTAACACCATGCTTACCTTCACGAATCTTACCGGCACGAACGAATAAATTAGCAAATTGACGTTCAGTTAACCCGTACATATAACGAAGTTTTTGCTTTTCTTTAAGTTGTAAGCCATATTCAGAAAGCTTTTGGCGACGTCCCTGACCATGATCACCTGGGGCGTAAGGGCGACGGGAAAGTTCTTTACCGGTACCTGAAAGAGAGATACCTAAACGACGTGAAATTCTCCAGCTTGGACCTGTATATCTAGACATAAAAAAATCCTCCAATTATTTTTTGGAGTAAAATAAGCCATTGTAGGTTTAGTATTCGTGCATATCGCTTTGCTCTTTCGCTCAAGCAGCCGAATTGAGTTACTTGCAGAACCTATAAAGATAGGCAACGGTATGTTGACGAGCTTACCACCCACTGCTGCATTATTTTACACGAAGTACATTGTATCGAGAATTCGTCAATTAGTCAATGTGTTGGCAAAAGATCTTAACAAATTCGGTTAGCAATGTTTCATCTTTTTTAGAAAAACGGTCTAAAATCGGTGAGTCAATATCCAAAACACCCAATGGCTGACCATTTTTAAAAATTGGGATCACTATCTCTGAATTAGAGTCGCTATCGCAGGCAATGTGTCCGGCAAATTGATGAACGTCGGCCACCCTTAGCGGCTCTCCTTTCGACAGAGCAGTGCCACAGACGCCTTGACCGTTTTTAATATGCATACAAGCTACTTTGCCTTGAAATGGTCCTAATACTAGTTCGTCCTTCTCTGGTACATATCGGTAAAAACCAACCCAGTTAATTTGATCCAAACTTTGGTTTAAAAGGGCGGCAGCGTTAGCCATATTGGCAATGACATCGGATTCTTCATATAACAATGCATCGAGTTGTTGATTGACCAAATCTGTTACGTTTTGCATAAATTTTTTCCTCACTTAAAAATAATCTGTTGAAACCTACCTACTATGATATAATTCAACTTAGGGCACTTTTGCTATTTATTACTACATAATAGATTGTTTTGGCATTTTTTTCTACAATAATGTGTTTTTATATGGGCTTTATTATTTTTATTATCTGAAGGATGGGATCGAATGTTTATTTTGCTGATAGTAATTGTTGTGGTAGTCGGAGCTTGTTATCTAGGCTTTGTATTTTACCAACGGCGAACAATTAAGATGGCGACAAGCGTTTATGAAAGTAAAAAGGATTTGAATAAAATTCCGCTGGACGATGAATTTGCCCTTGCCAAGAAAATGAATTTAACGGGTGAGTCAAAGAAAAAATATGGCCAGTTGCATAATAAATACCAACATTATCGTAATCAGATTTTGCCGGAAATCGATGAACAAATAAAAACCGTTAAGGAAGACGGCAAGGGGATTAATTTTATTAAAACCCGCAGTGACTGGCAAGTAGCCAATCAAACAATTCAAGAGGCCGATGCAGCACTAAAGGAAATTCAAGCAGGTTTGGCACAACTTTATGATCTAAATAAGCAGCATCAGCAAGCAGTGTCGGAGCTTGAGAAAAAGTATCGTCATCTTCGCGAAGATATTTTAAATCAGAATGCCTCGTTTGGTCCAAGTATTGATGGCCTTGAAAAAATGTTGGCCGATATTGAAGGAACTTTTGATGAATTCACTAAATTGACCAAAAGTGGTGATCCAAGTAGTGCCGATGAAGTTTTACGCGATTTAAATACAGCGACTGATAAACTGGAAGATTATATGAAACGGATTCCCAAGTTATTTCTTTCTTTAGATAAAGAATTTAAGGTTCAATTAGATGAAATTCATGACGGTTACTCAGAGCTTCGATCAAAAGGGTATCAATTTCCTAATGATCAGTTTGAAATGGCACTCAATCGGCTTCATGATCAGATCCAAAAGAATTTAACACAATTGGCTAAACTTAAGGTTGAGGATGTTTCGGCATCTAATGAAAAAATTGAGACATCTATTGATCACTTGTATAGTGCAATTGATAAAGAATTTAAGGCTCGACCACATGTTGAAAAGGCAACAAAGATGATTGGGGAGTATATCCAACATGTTCGACGTCAAAATGAAGATTTGACTAATCGTTTGCAGGTTTTAAATCAGAGCTATGTTCTCACCCATCAAGAAATTGAAGATAATCATCAATATGATCGCCAAATTACCGGATTGGAAAGAACTTATCAACGTGAAATTGAAGATATGAATGCTGGGAATGCGATTTATTCAGAAATTGATGAAACCCAAAAAAAGATGTTGGCAAGTTTAAAAGAATTAGAAAATTCGCAAAAGGAACTATTTGAATCGATTGTTGATTTACCTGAAAAAGAGCAAAAAGCCCGAGACGCGTTAGCTCACTTTGATTTAGAAATGCGACATAAGAAGAGACGAATTGATAATCAGAATCTTCCTGGTCTTCCGGATACCTATCAAAATAATTTTGCAGCAGTTATTCGTGAAATTAAGCAATTAAATGAAGACCTTAATAAGGCGCATGTCAATATAGATGATGTCAGTAAACAGGTGATTATTATTCAGTCCGACATGGATACTTTAGAAGATCGGACCACTCGGATGTTGGACGATGCCAATCTGGCAGAACAAACAATTCAGTATGCTAATCGTTACATTAGTTCAAATCCTGAAATTGCCTCTGCAAGCGTTAAAGCTCAAAATTATTTTGATAAACAATTTGACTACGCCAAGAGTCTTAAAACAATTTCTGAAGCGTTGGAAAATCAATCGAGTGGCGTTTTTTCAAAGATTAAAAAAGATTATTTTGATACAAAAGTGGTATTGAAAAAGCGTAACGGTCAAGCAGATCAAGATGAATCCGAAGAACATTAAGCAATTGTGAGTTAATTAAAGCGTCAAGCGAGATTCCTAAAAATTTCGCTTGACGCTTTAAAGTTAAATGGTCTTTTCGTTATTGACTGAAGTGATAACGACGTTGACCAGCGATTTGATAGATTCACAGTGTCTGACTTGTTAGTACGACTGTTTGGGTGTATTATCGTGGAAGTTATATTTGTTGGAGTCGAACCAATAAATAAAGAGAAGAAGGTTTCAAATGATTTATTTTGATAATAGTGCAACGACACAAGCATTGCCGGAAGTTGTTGACACGTACGACAAGGTAAGCAAAAGTGTTTGGGGAAATCCCTCAAGCCTCCATAATTTTGGAGAGCAAGCCTTTAATTTACTGGAACAATCCAGAAAGCAAATTGCCGATTTACTGCACGTTCATCCTGATGAGATTTACTTCACCAGCGGTGGCACAGAAGGCGATAACTGGGTGGTTAAAGGAACGGCACTTCAAAAACGGGAGTATGGTAAACACCTAATCACAACTTCAGTTGAACATCCTGCTATCCATAATTCGATGGAACAGCTTAAACAACTGGGCTATGACGTGACTTATCTACCGGTAGATGATGAAGGCCGAATTTCAATTAAAGATTTGAAAGCTGCAATTCGTCCTGATACGACGTTGGTTTCAATTATGGCTGTCAATAATGAAATTGGCACGATTCAACCCATTAAAGAGGCTGCTGAATTATTAAAGCAGTACCCTAAAATTCATTTTCATATTGATGCCGTCCAAGGAATTGGTAAGGGAATTCAAGACCAGATTTTTAACGATCGTGTTGATTTTGTTACAATTTCAGGGCATAAATTTCATGCGCCAAGGGGAATTGGCTTTATTTATGGTCGCCGTGGTCGCCGCATTGCACAATTAATGAGTGGTGGTGGTCAAGAAAAAAATCAACGTTCTGGAACTGAAAATCTACCAGCAATTGCGGCAATGGCAAAGGCACTTCGGCTGTTGCTCACAAAGGAACCGCAAGCTAATCAAACTGAACGGCAAATTAAACAGCTTATCAGTGATCACATTCGTAAGTTCGATAAGGTAACCATTTTCTCAAAAAGTACGGATCGGTTTGCACCACATATCCTGTGCTTTGCGATTAAGGGTGTTCGGGGAGAAACGGTCGTTCATGCGTTTGAAAAGGAAGGTATTTACATTTCGACTACCAGTGCCTGCTCTTCCAAGAAGCATTTGGCATCGAGTACCCTGACTGCAATGCATGTGCCAGAAGAGATTTCAACAAGTGCTGTTAGAATCTCATTAGGTGATCAGAATACGCTTGATGAGGCTAAAACGTTTATTAAGGTATTTGATCGATTGTATAAAGAGTTTGATAAATTAAGTTAGGAGAAACTATGCATTATACTGAAATTATGGTTCGTTATGGCGAACTTTCTACTAAGGGTAAAAACCGAAAAGATTTTATCCGTCAGTTGGGAAGAAATGTTCGCGCAGTGTTGCACCGTTTTCCGGCCGTTGAAGTCAAGGCTCAACGCGATCGGCTTCACGTTACTTTGAATGGTGAAGATGATCAAAAAGTGATCGCAACTTTACAAGGTGTCTTTGGCATTGAGACCTTGTATCCTTCAATTAAAGTGGCAAAAGACATGGATGCTATCAAGAAGACAGCGCTACAAATGGCTGAAAAACAATATCAGCCAGGCCAAACTTTTAAGATTAATACCCGCCGACAAGACAAACATTTTGAGTATCATACGAACCAAATTAACAACATGTTGGGTGACTATATTTTAGAAAATATCGATGGCATTTCGGTTAACGTCAAACATCCTGACATTGCAATTCGGGTTGAAGTTCGAATGAACGGCGCGTTTTTGTCTTCAGAAACACTTCATGGCGCTGGCGGTCTTCCAGTGGGAACCGGCGGTCGAGCAACGATGATGTTATCAGGTGGGATTGATTCACCGGTTGCGACTTATATGGCCATGAAGCGTGGGGTGAAAATTGATATGATTCATTTTTATAGTCCGCCATACACCAGCGAGCAGGCTCTAAACAAAGCCAAGCAACTGACATCCGTATTAGCTAAATATTCCGGCAATATTCAATTTATTCAGGTACCCTTCACTGAAATTCAGGAAACCATCAAAGAGAAGGTGCCGGAAGGTTATTTGATGACAATTCAAAGACGAATGATGTTGCGAATTGCGGCCGAGATAACGAGGAATCGACATTGTGGTGGTGTCTTTACTGGTGAGGCTTTAGGCCAAGTGGCATCGCAGACACTTGAGAGCATGATGGCGATTAACGACGTTACCAATCTGCCCGTATTGCGGCCATTGGTTTCAATGGATAAAACTGAGATTATTAAAATCTCTAAACAGATCGGAACTTACGATCTTTCCATCTTGCCTTATGAAGACTGTTGTACAATTTTTACGCCGCCGGCACCAAAGACTCGTCCTAACCTCCAACGATCGCGAGAATTTGAAAATTATATTGATGTTGAAGGCTTGATTAAAAAAGCGATTGACCATATCCAAATTACTGATATTAAACCCGGTGACGAGTTTTTAAACCAAAATGCTGATGTTTTTGCGGAATTGCTTTAAATGATCACTATTAACTTACTTGCGTAAACGTCCAGAATGGGCTACATTATTTGTAAACCTAAACTTATTCATAACACACCAAGGGAGTGTTTGTATTGCAAGTCACAATCAACGGTAAAGATGAAAAATTGTTTGGTAATCCACCAGAAGTCGGCGAGCAACTACCCAAATTCAAGTTGGAAAGTGCAGAAGGCCATAAGGTTAAAACAGCTGATATTATTGGTCGAATTACGTTGATTTCTACTGTGCCGGATATTGATACACCGGTTTGTTCAATTGAAACCAGAAAGTTTAATCAGGAAGCTGATAATTATCCGGATGCCCGGTTTTTAACAATTTCCAATAATACACTTGAACAGCAGAAAGATTGGTGTGCTGCCCAAGGCGTTCGCAATTTGCAATTACTATCGGACGAGAGTTTATCGTTTGGATATGCAATGAAATTGTATATGCCAAACTTCGGTGCATTGGCTCGAACAATCTTTATTGTCGATAAAACCGGCAAAATTGTTTATCGACAAATTGTACCGGAAATCACTGATGAGCCTGATTATCAAGACGCATTATCAGCATTGGAAAAATTAGCAAAGCGTGTTGACGATTAGCTGATTGTTGAGTAAGATTAGAATTAATTATTATTAAAGCATTGAGCAAGAGAGTAGCTAAAGGGCATGTTTCAGAAAGAGAATGGGTAATGGAAAATTCTTACATGCGATTAGATGAAAGTAACTTGTGAGCTGTCTGTTCGAAAAGTTTGAGAGCAGATCGGTGTTATCTGACCGTTATCAAGATACTGAGTGGGGTGTCATAACCCAATTTAGGTGGTACCGCGAAAACATTTCGTCCTAATAATTTTATTTTAAGACGAAGTGTTTTTATTTTTGTTTGAATAAGGAGGAGAACCGTTATGTCAGAATCAGACACTAATTCGTCAACTGAAAGTAACGAAATGTCAACCAAATATGATCCGACGGCTGTCGAAAAAGGTCGATATCATGAATGGCTTGAGGAAGGCGTCTTTAAGCCTAGTGGGGATAAAAAAGCAAAACCATTTTCGATTGTTTTGCCGCCACCAAATGTCACAGGCAAGCTTCATTTAGGGCATGCCTGGGATACGACGCTTCAAGATATGATTATCCGAAAGAAACGAATGGAGGGCTATGATACGCTTTGGCTTCCTGGAATGGATCATGCGGGGATTGCAACCCAAGCCAAAGTTGAAGCCAAACTTCGTGAACAGGGAATTTCCCGTTATGATTTGGGCCGTGAAAAGTTTATCCAAAAGGTCTGGGAATGGAAGGACACGTTTGCTGCAACTATTAAAGAACAGTGGGCAAAACTCGGCCTTTCACTTGATTATGAACGCGAACGGTTTACTTTGGATAAGGGCTTATCAAAAGCAGTTCGGCGGGTTTTTGTTGACCTATATAATAAAGGGTTGATTTATCGGGGTGAGTACATTATTAATTGGGATCCTCAAGCTCGAACCGCACTTTCAGATATTGAAGTGATTCATAAAGATGATAAAGGTGCCTTTTATCACGTTAAATATCCGTTTACGGATGGAACCAAATTTAATGGCAAAGATTATATCGAAATTGCAACGACCCGTCCGGAAACAATGATGGGTGATACGGCTGTTGCGGTTAATCCAAGTGATGAGCGATACAAGGATATTGTCGGCAAAAAAGTGCTGGTCCCCCTTGTTAATCGTGAAGTACCAATTATCGCTGACCAGTACGTTGATCCTGAAGAAGGAACTGGAATGGTAAAGATTACGCCTGCTCACGACCCCAACGATTTCAAAGTCGGTAATCGGCATAATTTGGAACGAATTAATACCATGAATCCGGATGCCACTATGAATGAAAAAGCCGGAAAATACCAAGGAATGGATCGCTTTGAAGCTCGAAAAGCAATGGTTAAGGACTTACAAGATCAAAATTTGATTTTAAGTATTGAACCAATTGTGCACTCGGTTGGTCATTCGGAAAGAACCGGGGTCCAAGTAGAAGCTCGATTGTCCACTCAATGGTTTGTCAAAATGAAGCCTTTAGCCGAACAAGCCATTAAAAATCAAGCGACGGATGATAAGGTTAACTTTTTTCCGCCCCGCTTTGAAGAAACGTTTACCCAATGGATGAATAATGTTCATGACTGGGTAATTTCCCGTCAACTGTGGTGGGGACATCAAATTCCAGCATGGTATAACAAGCAAACGGGTGAAACATATGTCGGAATGGAAGCTCCTAAAGATGCTGAGAACTGGGAACAGGATCCCGACGTTTTGGATACTTGGTTCTCATCAGCTTTGTGGCCTTTTTCAACGATGGGTTGGCCGGATGATACCGATGATATGGCACGTTATTTTCCAACTGATACGCTGGTCACCGGTTATGATATTATTTTTTTCTGGGTTTCCAGAATGATTTTTCAGAGTTTGGAATTCACACATCGTCGGCCATTTAAAGACGTTTTGCTTCATGGATTAATTCGCGATTCACAAGGGCGAAAAATGTCCAAGTCTTTGGGAAATGGTATCGATCCAATGGATGTGATTGACAAGTATGGTGCGGATGCCCTTCGCTGGTTCTTGTCGGTTGGTGGTACTCCGGGTCAGGATCTTAAGTTTAGTTATGACAAAATGGATTCTGCTTGGAATTTCATTAATAAGATTTGGAATGCCAGTCGTTATGTCATTATGAATTTGGATGAGACAACAAAGCCGGAATTGCCAGTTGAATCGGAATGGCAATTATCTGATAAATGGATCCTTAGTCGGCTAAATTCGACCATTAGAGAAGTTTCTCAACTGTTTGATAAGTACAACTTTGGTGAAGCTGATCGAAAACTCTATGATTTTATTTGGAATGACTTTTGTGATTGGTATATTGAAATGAGTAAGGAAGCTTTAACGGGTCACGACGAAAAGTTGAAGCAAAACACTCAAAGCATTTTGGCGTACGTTCTGGATAAAACATTGAAATTGTTACATCCGATCATGCCGTTTGTAACGGAATATATTTGGCAAAAAATGCCTCATAATGGTCGATCACTTGTGACGGCGACATACCCTGTTGCTAATGAGTCCTTGGCTAATCCAACTGCTGAACATGAGATGCAGTCTCTGATTGATCTAATCAAAGCGGTTAGAAATATTCGTAATGAAGCTAATGCCCCGTTATCATCACCAATTGATATGTTAGTTCAGACTGAAAACGCCACTCTAAAACAAATTTTTGAAACCAACCGAGACTATATTGATCGATTCTGTCACACTCAGGAGTTAACGATCGACAGCCAAATTGATGCACCTAAGTTGTCAATGTCAGCTGTTATCACGGACGCAACTATCTACGTTCCGTTGGCTGAATTGGTTGATTTGCATGAAGAAAGGGATCGAGTAAAAAAAGATGTAGACAAGTTTACGTCTGAAGTTGCTCGTGCCACTAAGAAGTTGGCTAACACAAGATTTGTTGAAAATGCACCTGAAGCTGTAGTAGATGAAGAACGACAAAAGCAGTCGGATTATCAATCTAAACTTGATGCTGCTAAAGAACGGTTACAGCAGATTAACAGTGAACTATAGTTAAGTTTGAGGGGACCAGAGCGAAGTTATTGCTCACGGTGCCCCTCGTTTTTTTGAGGAGAATCGATCGTGATTGAAACATATGATCAAGCATTATCATTTATTCATGGGCGAACCAAATTTAAGAAGATTCCAACGTTGAAACGGATGCGTCGCTTTTTGGATGAACTTGGTGCACCTGATAAAAAAATTAAAGCAATTCACATTGCCGGCACGAATGGTAAAGGTTCAACGTTAGCCTTTTTGCGAAATATTTTACAGAATGATGGCTTAAAGGTTGGCAGTTTCACGTCACCTTTCCTAATTAAATTTAATGAGCGAATTAGTGTCAACGGTGTCCCAATTTCTGATGAAACGATTGTCCGCTTGACTAAGCAGGTGTATCCGATTGTTAAAGAACTGGATCGAATCCTTCCGGAAGGTGGTCCAACAGAATTCGAGATTATTACAGCGATGATGTTTCAGTATTTTTCAGAAGGTCATGCAGACATTGTTTTAATCGAAGTTGGGCTCGGTGGCTTACTGGATTCAACAAATGTTGTGATGCCTGAACTCTCTGTTATTACAACGATTGGCTGGGATCATATGCACATTTTGGGAGATACATTGCCCAAAATCGCCTATCAAAAAGCCGGAATTATTAAACCAGCTGTTCCGGTGATTGTTGGGAAGATCCCTGAAGCCCCATTGCAGGTTATTGAACATGTTGCTCAAAAGCATGATAGCCCATTGATGGTTTTGGGGAAACAGTTTCTGGTTCGTGATCTTGGCTTTAAGAATTGGCAGCAACGTTTTTCATTTAGCTCAGGTTCCCAGACTTTTGAGCAGTTAACAACCCAATTAATTGGTGATTATCAAACAAATAATGCCGCATTGGCAATTCAAAGTTACCTCGAATATTGCCGGTTAAACAAGCGACCGGTCAATCAAGCCAGCATTATTTCAGGAATTCGGCAAACTAAATGGGCTGGACGATTTGAAAAAATCAGTAATTCCCCTACAATTGTTATTGATGGTGCGCATAATATCTCAGCCGTAAATGAAATTGTGACGTTGTTGGCAACTGATTTTACTAAGGGACACATTTACGTCTTAATGGGTGTGCTGGCTGATAAACAAGCCGATAAAATGGTTGAAAAAATGGCAACTGTTAAGAATGTGTCCGTTGTCTTGACGAAATTTAAAGGACCTGGTAAACGACAGGCAGCTAACCCGGAAGCACTTGAAAAAAAGGTTGAGTCACAAAAGGGCCAAACCGTAACAGATGTTATTGAAAACTGGCAGGAGGCACTTCAGGTTATTCAACAAAAATTGACGGCTGATGATATGTTATTGATTACGGGATCGCTATATTTTATTTCGGATGTGCGGAAGTATTTACTTGCGCCACAAAACTAAATTTCAAATAATATCTTAAATCATTCTTTCATTCCTGTGATTTAGTTCATTTTTACGTCCGTTATGATATACTTATTTCGTTAAACAATAATTAATTTATAAAATAACACCAAAAGCGAAATCAACATGATAAAGCAATGAAGGGATGGATAACGTGTTCGGACTTGGGGAAAAAAACATAGGAATTGACCTTGGAACAGCTAATACGATTGTTTACGTTGAAGGAAAAGGCATTGTCCTTCGTGAACCATCAGTTGTTGCCAAAAGTACCAAGAACGGTGACATTATTGCCGTTGGTGAAGAGGCTCGGGCAATGATTGGACGAACGCCCGCTAGTATTAGTGCGGTAAGACCAATGAAAGATGGTGTTATTGCAGATTATGATACAACCGTTGCGATGATGAAGTACTTTATTCAAAAGGCGTTGGGACATTCTTCCGGGAAACCGTATGTTATGGTTTGCGTTCCAACCGGTATCACAGCAGTCGAAAAACGTGCGGTTATCGATGCAACCCGTGTTGCAGGTGCACGTGACGCTTATGTTATTGAGGAACCATTTGCTGCAGCAATCGGTGCCGGGTTACCAGTTATGGATCCTACTGGTAGTATGGTCGTTGATATTGGTGGTGGAACGACTGACGTTGCCACAATTTCGCTGGGTGGCATTGTTTCAAGCCGTTCGGTTCGCATGGCCGGTGATAAGCTTAATGAATCAATTGCACAATATGTTCGCCAAAAGTATAATTTGCTGATTGGTGAACGAACAGCAGAACAGTTAAAGATTGATATTGGTTCAGCATCGCCTAAGGCAGCCAAAGAAATTGAAGCCGTTCCAGTAAGAGGACGTGATTTGGTTACCGGGTTGCCAACAACTGTTCAAGTAACCGGAAGTGATGTTAACGAAGCAATTAATGAATCAGTAGCGGAGATCATTGCAACCATTAAGGAAACGCTGGAGGAGACATCACCTGAAATTGCAGCCGATGTGATTGATCATGGGATTGTTTTAACCGGCGGCGGGGCTTTACTACGTAATATTACTGATGTGATTGCCGACGCGACTCAAGTGCCGGTTACAATTGCGGCTGATCCACTTGATTGTGTGGCAATCGGCACCGGTGAATCACTTAAAAGTATTAACGTTATGAAGAAAAAACAATAAACAAACAACATTTACCCAAACTTTAAAGCCAGCAATGGCTTCATTTTTGGGTAAATTATGAAACGGATGGAGGCAATTATGCAAAAATTTTTCTCCAGTCGAAAACTTGTCATTGTTATTGTGTGTCTGATCATTAGTTTTGGTTTAATGTCAGTTTCAGTGGCGTTTAGAAATAATCGCAATACACCACCATTAATCCAACAATTTGGTAATGATATCGTTGGATTTGCTGATCGAGTCGTAGCGGTCCCAATGAATGGTGTTCACCATGGCTTTTCTTCGATCAGTAACTTGTTGAACACATATCAAGAGAATCAGAAGTTAAAGTCTAAAGTGGACCAACTTGCTCAGACACAGGTAAAAGATCAAGTTTTAGAACGAGAAAACAAACAGCTTAAACGTCAGCTGAACGTTGGAAATACCCTAACCGGTTATGAAAAAATCAATGCGGCTGTGATTACTCGAACACCTTCTTCGTGGGCGAGTCAAATTATTATTAATAAAGGTCAAGCAGCTGGTGTAAAGAAAAATATGCCGGTCATTGCTGGGCCGGGATTAATTGGAACCGTTGCGGAAGTTAACAAGACAAACAGTAAAGTTGTTTTGATTTCAAACACAGCAGAAAACTCCAACCGTTTTGCCATTCAAATTATTGGTGACAATTCAAAAGTTGTTAACGGCATTATTACGTCATATGATTCTCAAAACAACCGAATTATTATGGGAAATATTACTTCAAAAGCAAAGCTCTCTAAGGGAGATCGGGTAACCACCAGTGGATTGGGTGGCATTATTCCCAAAGGGATTTATGTCGGTCAAGTTTCAAAAATTGCTGAAGATGATTATGGATTGGCTAAAAAGGTTTACATTAAACCAGCAGCTAATTTAAATGATATTGAAGTAGTTTCGGTTGCCGTTCGCAATTGATAGGAGGTTATTCAAATTGAGACGAAGAATTCCTATCACGACTATTTTTGTAGTTGGCCAGTTTATTGCTTTCTTTTTAGATGGTTCAATTAGTCAGGTCTTGTCGGGGACACTTTATAAATACCCTAATTCTTTAGTACCGGCGTTAACATTATTGTGGCTAGTGCTTGCAGTATTTTTTGGTGATCGTCAGAAATTGCATTTAGCCATTTGGGCTGCAATAATTGGATTTATTTTTGACATGTATTATACAGGCTTGTTGGGAGTTTATGTTTTTATCTTTCCGCTAGTTGTTTATCTCTGTCAAACCGTTTATCAAATGCTACCGCCGAATTTTATGAGTGGCTTTTTGGTTTATTTTTTGGGGATCACAGTGTGGATGAGTCTGGGCTTTATGGCAAATGAATTTATTGGGCAAACTTCATCCTCGGTTGCGCAATTCTTGGTAAACACATTGGCACCAACGCTCGCAATTAACCTCGTGTTTATGGCGCTGGCTTATTTTCCGGTGGCATCGTTATACAGGAGTCACAGGCGGTAAAAAGGGGAGTCTTATATGCAGGATGCAGCTGTTTTGAAGGGTACAAATGATGGATATGAAATTATTTTGGATGATGAAGCGGATTTAGGTGACATTTACGCATCGCTTAAAGAACTGCTTGAAAACTTAAGAGATCAAACCACCGCTACTCATCCGCAACCGATTTCTTTTGATATTCAGACTGGTATGCGGCTTTGGTCGGCCGGTAATCGGTCTGAAATTGAAAAGATTTTTTCGAATTTTCAGCTTTTTTCCGTTCATAAAATTATTTCAGATGTGATTACTAAAGAGGAATCAACTCGAATTTTAGAGCAGGAATCAGTTCACATCATTGATCGAATAATTCGAAATGGGCAGGAAGTTCATGTTCAAGGGGATGTTTTATTCCTTGGCAATATTCACGAAGGCGGCAAACTTTTTGTCGGTGGCAATATTTATGTCCTTGGTAATGTTCACGGCGTTATTCAAGCAGGGTATCCTGACTTGGAGGATAAAATGATCATTGGGGATGTACATAACGCACAGCAAGTTCGAATTGGTGAACAATACGAAATTCTTGATGATACTAATCAAAAAATCACTGAAAATTCAGTAATTTATGTCAATGATTTACACGTTTTGGATTACGGAAAAGTTGAAGATCTTAAACAAATTAATCCCAAATTTTTCAATCGGATAGGAGGCGTCATGAATGGGTAATGCATACGTAATCACTTCCGGAAAGGGAGGGGTTGGCAAAACAACCTCTTCAGCTAATATCGGAACAGCACTCGCAATGCTTGGAAAAAAAGTATGTTTAATGGATTTAGATATTGGTTTAAGAAACTTGGATGTTGTTCTTGGGTTGGATAATCGGATTATGTACGATATCGTTGACGTGGCATCAGGCCGTGCCAGCCTGGGACAAGCGTTGGTAAAGGATAAGCGATTTGATGATTTGCTATACTTATTGCCAGCGGCTCAAAATACAGATAAAACAGCCTTAACCCAAGATCAGGTTGTTCAAATTGTTAACGAGATTAAACCCGATTTTGACTATGTTTTAATTGATTGTCCGGCTGGTATCGAGCAGGGCTTTATGAATGCGATTGCCGGTGCCGATAGTGCAATTATTGTTACAACGCCTGAGATATCGGCTGTTCGAGATGCGGATCGAGTAGTTGGACTACTTGAACAACATCCCTTAAAAGAGGAACCTCATCTGATTATTAATCGGATTCGAACGCATATGATGAAGGACGGTTCGGTAATGGATGTCGATGAAATAACCCATCACTTGGGGGTCGAATTATTGGGCATTGTTTTTGATGATGATGCAGTGATCACGACTTCCAATCAAGGTGAACCGGTTGTCCTTCAGGCAGACAATCCGGCAGGCCAAGGGTATCGTGATATTGCTAGGCGTCTTGAAGGTGAATCAGTGCCGCTTATGCAGATGAAGGATGAGATCCACCCGTCATTTTGGAAGAAAATCGGGAACTGGTTTAAGAAGGGGTAATCTATTGCTTGACGAATGGCCAATTTCCGATTATGATTATTAGCATAAATTAAAGAATTTTAAAGACAATGATCAGAACGATAGGCTTTATCAAATTTCAGAAAGCTCACGATGATGGAAAGTGGGTATTTGATTAGTTTATCTCACGTCTGGGAGTCATTTTCCTGAAAAAAGTAGGGAAAAGCGGTGAGCGCGTTATTGCTGAAGTTTAGTTTTCTAAACTCGTTGAGGCTTTTCATTTGAGTGAAAAGTAAAACTGAGGTGGAACCGCGATAATTATCGTCCTCTTAAGCTGTAATAGCTTAAGAGGTTTTTTAGTTAGGTTGGAAACTAAACTTCTTGAGGCAGTAAATGTGAGTTTACTGCGAATTGAGGTGGAACCGCGAACAAACTGTCATCGTCCTCTTGAGTGAATAATGTGATAACTCAAGAGGACTTTTTTAATGGAGGGAAAGCAAAATGATTCAATACATTGAACAGATTTTACCAGCTTTATTGTCGGGAACTAAAATGACTTTATCAATTTTCTTTTGGACGTTAATTTGTTCAATTCCGTTAGGCGCTATTTTGGCCTTGGGACTAGTTAGTAATTTTAAACCATTAGTTTGGCTTTTAAACATCTATGATTGGTTAATGCGGGGAACACCGTTGTTGCTTCAACTAATTTTTGTCTTTTACGGATTACCGATCATGGGCATTATCTTTGAGCGATATGATGCCGCTCTGTTTGCTTTTATTTTGAATTACACAGCCTATTTTGCAGAAATTTTTAGAGGTGGTTTTCAATCGGTGCCAAGAGGCCAATTTGAAAGTGCTCGTGTCTTACGCTTGTCTTACAGTCAGACGATTCGAAAGATTATTATTCCACAGGTTTTTAAAATTGTGTTGCCTTCAATTGGTAATGAGGTAATCAATCTGGTTAAGGATTCATCTTTAGTTTATGTCATTGGGCTAGGTGATCTTCTGAGAGCCGGAAATGTTGCCACTGCACGAGATGTCACGTTATTGCCACTCGTACTGGTTGGTATTATTTACCTGGCGCTGACAGCGATTTGCACGGTTGTTCTAAAAATGATTGAGAAACGTTCAAGCGTGTGGAGATAGAGAGGAGCTTTAGATATGTTGGAAATTAAGGGATTAACCAAAAAATTTGGTAATAAAACGGTTATTAATAATTTATCAATGACGGTTAAGGACGATGAGATTATGGCCATAGTTGGGCCGTCAGGGGCAGGTAAGACAACGTTGTTAAGGTGTATCACCGGATTGGAAAAAGTTAACAGCGGGACGTTTTACTGGGATGGTAAACGGTTTGATCCTGCCAATCCTGGAAAAGAAGATACGATTATTGGTGTTGTCTTTCAAGATTATCAGTTATTTCCAAATTTAACTGTGATGGGTAATATAACGTTGGCACCAACAATGGTAAAGAAAGAGTCCAAGGACCAGGTAACACAGCGGGCAACAGAACTTTTAAAGCGTTTGGGTCTTCAAGACAAAGAAACATTGTATCCTTATCAACTTTCAGGAGGTCAAAAACAACGGGTGGCGATTGTTCGTGCGCTTGCAATGAATCCTAAAATTTTGTGCTATGACGAGCCGACTTCGGCGCTTGATCCCGCATTGCGTGATGAGGTTGCTCAAATTATTTTAGATTTAAAAAAACAAAAAATGACTCAAATTGTTGTAACGCATGATATGGAATTTGCTCAAACCGTTGCCGATGAGATTAAGCGGGTTGAACAAATCCAATAGAGGGGGATAATCATATGGCAAAGAAATTTAAGAAATTCCCGCTTATCATCGTTGGACTGCTAGTGCTGACGTTGTTATCTGGCTGTCGATTTGAATCGCGACAAAAAATGGCTACGAATCCGGATACTTGGTCGGTCGTTTCCAAGCAAAAAAAGATTGTCATTGGGTTGGATGACAGTTTTGTGCCGATGGGGTTTCAGACCAAGAGCGGCCGGATTGTTGGTTATGATGTCGACTTAGCAAAGGCCGTTTTTAAAGAATATGGCATCAAAGTTGACTTTCAGCCAATTGATTGGTCTATGAATGTGACTGAGTTAAGAAACGGGACGATTGACTTGATATGGAACGGCTTTTCAATTAATCCACAACGAGCCAAAAAAGTCACTTTTAGCAAACCATATTTGGTTAATAAACAAGTATTGGTTTCTAAAAAGAAAAATCACATTAACAATTTTGCGGATATGAAAGGACGCGTTGCAGGTGTCCAGGCGGGTTCTGCCGGAGCGATGGATATTGATGACAAACCTAAACTATTAAAGGATCTTATTAAAAATCATAGCCCAATTCTTTACGATTCTTTTACTGAGGCGTTCATTGATTTAAATTCTAATCGAATTCAAGGTCTATTGATCGATAGCATTTATGCAGGGTATTATATTAAACATCAAAAGAATCGGGCTTCTTATCGAAGTGTGCCAAGTCAATTTCCTAAAGAATATTATGGGGTTGGTATGAGAAAACATGACAAAAAGCTTAAACAGAAAATTGATGCTGGTCTGGATCGACTCGCCAAGAATGGCCAGTTGGCTAAGATCAACAAGAAGTGGTTTGGAACAAATCAATACAGTCCTTTAATGAAACATCACTAATTTAGATTTACTCACGATGAAGTTTGAATGAACCGATGGGTTGTTCAAACTTTTTATTATGTATTGAGATTTTTGGGATTTTACTTTAAGATGAAAGTTGTGACAATTAAGGAGGATGAAACATTTGACTATAGAAGTTGCAAGAGGCATCGATTTGAAAATTATTCAAACCGATCAGTTTAAAAATAATATGATCGTCTTTAATTTCACTATTCCATCTAATTACCAGAATTTTGCCAAATTGGCATTATTAGCTGAACTATTAGAGAATGCATCAACCGTTTATCCAAGTGAGATGCTGGTCTCTAGGAAACTTTCAGAGATGTTTGGCGCTGGTTACGGTGTTACGGTTTTACGTTATGGAAATCAGCATACTTTAAGAATTCGGCTAACATTTCCACAAAATCAATATTTACCAAACCACACCGACTTATTGGCCGAGGCGTTTTCTTTTTTAAGAGAAATGATTGAACATCCCTATGCTAATGGTAATCAATTCGAATCCAGTTATTTTAATGTTCATCAAACCAATTTAGTAAATTATTTGCAAGCTCTTCCAGACAATCGTGAATTTTATTCAACCTTACAATTACAAAAATTGTATTATGCAAGCGATTTGGATCAAGGACATTATTTGCTTGGAACTGCTAATGAGGTTCGAAATCAGGATGCTGATCACTTATATACGTTTTATAAAGAATTTCTAAAAAAAGCACAAATTTCAGTGATTGTTGCCGGTCAAATTGATTCTGAAGTGGTGAGAAATCAACTCACTTATTTTGCTACCTTCAGTGAGCGAAATGCGGATGACCTAAGCTTATATATTCGGCCTCAGTTACCAATGAAAACGCGTGAGAAAACAGAAGTGGTCCCTGGATCACAGTCAATATTAAACCTTGGTTATCGATTGCCGGTTTATTTTAACGATCGGTTATATTTAGCCGCAACAATTTTTAATCAAATTTTTGGTGCGTCAACACGTTCATTGTTATTTACAAATGTTCGCGAAAAAGCTAGTTTAGCCTACGACATTCATAGTTCATATAATTCATTTGCGGGGATGTTGAGTGTCCAGGCAGGGATTGACTTTGAAAAAATGCCGCAAGTGATTCAAACGATTAATCTTCAGCTAACTGCTGTTGTCAATGGTGATTATCCAGATGATTTGTTAATTGGTGTTAAAAATTCAATGATTAATCAACACCGTTCACAGTCAGATTATTTGACTACTTTGGTTGAGAGACAGTATTTGCGTCAAATTTCCGGTATTTCTTATGAGGATAAACAGTGGGAGTCGGCGGTTATGGCTGTTACAAAGCGTGACATTGCAGAAGTTGCCAAGCAGGTCCATTATGAAGCCCGATATGTACTTCAGAGTCAGGGAGGTCAGAATGAAACTAATTGATTATCCGACATTTAATGAACAATTATTTACTACAAAATTGGAAAATGGGTTAGCCGTTTTTCTGCAGCCCAAAAAAGGATTTCAAAAAACGTTTGCGACATTGGGGGTTAATTACGGTTCAATTGATACTGATTTTACTGTCAACGGACAACTAATTCATCAACCAGCAGGGATTGCCCACTTTATTGAGCATAAAATGTTTGATAAAAAAGGTTACGATGTCTTTGAACTGTTTAATAAAACGGGAGCAGCTGCTAATGCTTACACAAGCTTCACTAAAACCAATTATTTATTTGCAACAACTGAAGATTTAAAGTCGAATTTGAATATTTTACTCGATTTTGTTCAACAACCATACTTCACAACACCAAAAATTGAGCGCGAAAAGGGTATCATTGATCAAGAAATCAATATGTATCAAAATGATGCTGACAACCGACTGTATTTTCAAACGGTTCATGACCTCTATCCACGGTCACCACTAGCCGAAGACATTGCCGGGACAACGGCTAGCGTTGACAAAATTTCATTGGCAGACGCTCAACAAGCATACAAGACGTTTTATCGGCCAGAAAACATGGCTTTATTTGTGACTGGGAAAGTTAATCCACAAGAAACGCTTTCTTGGATTAAAGAAAATCAACTGAAAAAGCAATGGCCGCCTGCACCCCATGTCAATCGTCAATTAGTATTGCCAAAGGCCGACCAGACTCAACGTCATTATCACCAGATGGCGATTTCACGCCCCAAAGCGGCAATTGGCATTCGAGGTACCAACGTGATTCCCCGTAATCGAAAAGGCGTCACGAATGAACTAGCGATTTCACTTGTAATGGATTTGTTTTTTAGTGAAACTTCCGAAACTTACACACGGTTATATCAAGATGGTATTTTAGATGATTCATTTTCTTGGGAATTTGAAAATGAGCGCGGTTTCCATTTTACATTACTAAACGGTAATACGGATCACCCTGAGCAATTCGTAAATCAGATATCAGCAATTTTCAAAAAAATTCCGGATCAGTTGGTAGGGATGAATCGTGAATTTGATTTGCAAAAGAAAGAATTATTGGGAAATTATATTGAAATGATGGATTCTGAAGAAGCCATCAGTGGTCAATTTGACGGTTTTTTGGATGAACCAGTAACGATTTATGATGAAGTTGAAATTTTGAATTCGCTAACACTTGGACAAGCGATCACTTTTGTCACGCAATATTTGAACTCAGCATCTATTCAGGCTGAAATTATTGAAGCAGATCGTTAACTTATACTTTCCTTAAAATAACTAAGGGGTTTCGTATGATATACTAAAAACGGATGAGTAATTAACTTTAATGGAGAAATGAGTATGAACGACGAAAAAGATAATTTAACAATTGGCAAAAAGCTTCATGATGCCCGAGTTGCCAAGGGTTATACACTCGATGATTTACAAAAAAATACTAAGATTCAGAAGCGTTATTTGATTGCAATTGAGGATAATGATTTTGATTCGCTGCCCGGTGAGTTTTATGTTCGAGCGTTCGTAAAGCAGTATGCAGACTCTGTTGGCTTAAACGGCAGTGAGCTTTTGGCACAGTTTGATACTAAACTTCCAGACACAGAAGCTCCTGAATACGTTAATCGGGTCAACAGCGACAACCCTAAAACTCGCTCAGCACAACGTCAGGTAGATCAGCGAAATGAAAAAATCAGAAAGTATATCCCGGTCATTTCGGTTTCGGTGGTTGTCCTGATTATTCTTATCGCAATTTGGGTTGCAGCTGCCCATAGTACGCGAGACACAGCCAAAACGCAAATTGATACTAGTAAAGTTTCAGTTTCTAGTGGTCAAAAATCGAAAAAGAATTCAACTAGTTCTAGTGCCAAATCTAATCGCTCCGCTGGTAAAAAAACTGCTTCAAAAAAATTAGCTTTTAAAAAAGTAACAGAATCTGGTAGCAATGTTACCTATCGAGTTACTGGTGCATCAAGTAAGCCAAAAATTCGCATTGCAACTACCGGCTCTGGCAGTGCTTGGAGTTCTGTTAGTGCCAATGGATCAACTTTATGGCAAGGCTCACAAGCGGGTGGTAAATCACATACTGTCACGCTCCCAAGCAATGCGTCGTCAGTAACAATCAACACAGGTAATGCACCACAGACGGCGATTTATGTTGCTGGTAAGCGATTGAAGCTCTCTGATCCAAGTGATGGTAGTTCAAATCAGGTACGTGTCATTACACTTCAGTTTGGTAAGTCTGGTACCAGTACAACTGGGGCATCCAGTTCATCAGCAACTGGTACGACGGGCACCGGGTCCACGACCAGTTCAACGACGACGGGTAACACGACAACCGGCACTTCTTCTACAACAAACGGAACAACTGGTACAACTGGAACAACTGGGCAAAGTACGACAACTGGTTCTAATACCGGATCATATTAATCGTTTCTGAGTTGTTGGAGGAAATTTAATGAATTTACCTAATAAATTAACAATGTTTAGAATTATCTTAATTCCGTTTTTTATTGTGGTTTTAGCTATTCCAAACTTTGCCGGCAATGTAGTGGTTACAGGTACATCAATTACTGGTGTTCGTTGGTTAGCCGCGTTAATTTTTATTGTGGCATCAATAACTGACTTTTTGGATGGCCAAATTGCCAGAAGACGCCATTTGGTAACAAATTTTGGAAAGTTTGCTGATCCAATGGCTGATAAGATGTTGGTGATGACAGCCTTTATCTTTTTAGTTGCCCTAAATGAAGCGCCAGCGTGGGTCATCACGATCATTGTTTGTCGGGAGTTGGCAGTAACCGGGTTGAGATTAATTGTTGTCGAAAATGATGGTAAAGTAGTGGCAGCAGCTTGGCCGGGAAAAATTAAAACGACAACGCAGATGCTGGCAATCATCTTCTTGTTGCTCAATAATGTCTTTTTTGCTGCCATTCATTTTCCATTTGCGCAGATTATGTTATACATTTGCTTATTTTTTACGATTTATTCTGGAATTGATTATTTTGTTCAGAATAGATCGGTTTTCTCAGACTCGTTTTAAAACATATTAATGACCATTAACTGACCGGGTGATCTCTTTTCATGTATCCCCGGTTTTTGTGTTAAACATAAAGAATTTAAAAAGTTACAGTTGGTTTTATCGTATCTTATTCTTGAAGGGAGACATTAATGAATGTCATTAGAACAGAAATTGGTTAAACAGTTATTAGCGCAACATTTAACAATTACCGCTGCAGAAAGTTTGACAGCCGGGATGTTTCAAAGCACCTTAGGTAACGTAGCTGGGGTTTCGGAAGTGTTTGAAGGAGGCTTTGTCACATACTCTGATAAAGTTAAGGAACAACTGCTGCATATTCCGCACGACGTCATTGCTCAAAATAGTGTTGTCAGTGAGCCGACCGCCATTTGGATGGCAGATCAAACACGACAGATTATGAAGAAAGATTTGGCTGTTTCATTTACCGGAGTGGCCGGTCCGGATGCACTTGAAGGAAACCCAGTGGGAACAGTTTGGATCGGGATTTCGCATGGCTCACAAATTAATTATGCAAAGAAATTTCAATTTAAGGGCGCCCGTAACGAAATTCGCAAAGCTGCCGTGCAAGCCGGTCTTCAAATGGCGTTAACTGAAGTGACCAATTAAAATTAATTTCGAACCTTCGTTCGTTTTTGTTGCTTTTTCGACCAGATGTTTGTATAGTAAATGAGTGATCTTTTCAGTTAAAAAATGGGAGGAATTTCATGGCTGATCAAAGGAAAGTCGCCTTGGATAAGGCATTAAAAAGTATTGAAAAAGAATTTGGCAAGGGCTCGATTATGAGAATGGGTGATAAAGCCGATACTCAGATTTCAACGGTGCCAACCGGTTCTTTGGCGTTGGATGAAGCGCTGGGAGTTGGTGGCTATCCACGTGGTCGAATTGTTGAAGTATATGGCCCGGAAAGTTCAGGGAAAACAACCGTTGCGCTGCATGCTGTTGCTGAAGTTCAAAAGCGCGGAGGTACAGCAGCCTATATTGATGCAGAAAATGCATTGGATCCAGTCTACGCAACTCATTTAGGCGTTAATATCGACGATCTTTTATTATCTCAACCGGATACTGGTGAGCAGGGACTTCAAATTACCGATGCTCTGGTAACTAGTGGGGCAATTGACATTGTCGTAATTGATTCGGTCGCAGCTTTGGTACCGCGGGCTGAAATTGAGGGTGAAATGGGCGATACTCACGTTGGCCTTCAAGCAAGATTAATGTCTCAAGCATTGAGAAAGCTGTCTGGGACAATTAGTAAAACAAAAACCATCGCGATTTTTATTAATCAAATTCGTGAAAAAGTCGGGGTCATGTTTGGTAGTCCGGAAACAACACCTGGTGGCCGAGCCCTTAAGTTTTATGCAACGATTCGACTTGAAATTCGTCGAGCAGAACAGATTAAAGACGGCACCAATATCATTGGTAACCGAGTTCGAATCAAAGTTGTTAAGAATAAAGTGGCTCCGCCATTTAAACGGGCAGAAGTTGATATTATGTATGGCAAGGGGATCTCACAGTCTGGCGAATTAGTGGATATGGCTGTCGATAAGGACATCATTAATAAGGCAGGCTCGTGGTATTCTTATGGCGAAGAACGAATCGGTCAAGGCCGTGAAAATGCTAAGTCATATTTGGAAGAACATCAAGAAATGTATCAAGAGGTCTTAAAAAAGGTTCGTGATGCATATGGGATTCCTGATGATGCGGATAAGCCATCAACCGATAGTTCAGACAGTGAAAAGACATCAAGTAAGAAATCAACTACCAAAAAGACAGACAAGACTGGTAAAACAGAATCTGATTCTTCAAAAACGGTTGATAATATCGATTTAAACATTGGCAAGTAAGCAAGTTTAATTCTAAGAAAGCTAACATTTTCCATGTAATATTGGATAATGTTAGCTTTTTTGGCATAAATTCCAATAAGATTGGCGTTATTATGTAGCAAACAATTAATTTACTGATTTTTAAATTCCAAGACGGCTTCCTAAAAATTCTTTGTTATATACAATTAATTGTAACGATGCAATAAGATGATTGACACCACGCACAACAAACATTAAAATTAAGGTTGTGTCAATAATCAAATAACATCTTATAATTGGTTTAGAAAATAATCATTTTTTATGATGATTTGGAGGTGAAGCCATGAGTGTGGCTGGAATAATCCTCGCAATCATCGCTATTATTGTTGTTGGTTTTGTTGGAGTTTTAAGTTTTTTAATCGGTAAGTCTGCGCAGAAAAAGGTCCAGGAAACAAAGCTTGAGGGCGCTAAGGGATCGGCAAAGTCTATTTTAGCTGATGCAAAAAAACAGGCTGAAACAGTTGTTAAAGAGGCCACTTTATCTGCCCAAGAGAAGAATCACCGCTATCGTTCAAAGATTGAAAAAGAACTCAAACAACGACGTGCGGAAATTCAAAAACAAGAGGACCGGCTGTTGCAACGAGAGGAAGCACTTGATCGAAAAGACAGTGCTTTTGAACGCCGCGAAAATGGTTTAAATCGCAAAGAGCAAAAAATTAATCACGAACAACAGAATTTGGTGACACAACAAGAAAAAGCAAACTCACTAATTGAAGCACGCCAGGCAGAAGTTCAAAAAGTTGCCGGAATGACTCAGGAAGAAGCTCGTAACGTTATCTTAAAGGAGACCAGTGACCAGTTAGCTGAAGAGAAGGCCAGAATGGTTAAAGAAAGTTACTATCAGGCACAGGCAGAAGCTGATAAAAACGCTAAAAACTTGATTGTTGAAGCGATTCAACAAAGTTCGGCCGATGTTGTTTCTGAAACGACTGTCTCGGTTGTTAATTTGCCGAATGACGATATGAAGGGTCGAATTATTGGTCGTGAAGGGCGAAATATTCGAACCTTTGAGACTTTGACAGGTATCGATCTAATTATTGATGATACGCCAGAGGCTGTCGTATTAAGTGGCTTTGATCCAATTCGTCGCGAAATTGCTAAAATGACGCTTGAGAAGTTGATCAAGGATGGCCGAATTCATCCAGCTCGGATTGAAGAAATGGTTGAAAAAAGTCGAAAAGAACTTGATGAACGAATTCAAGAAATTGGTGAAGAAGCGTTGTTTGATTTGGGCATCCATTCGATGAGTCCTGAAATGATTAAGATGGTCGGACGGATGAACTTTAAGATTTATCAGGGTCAAAATTTACTGGCTCATTCAACAGAAGTTGCTAAGCTGGCTGGTGCCTTTGCTTCTGAATTAGGTGAGGATGTTACTTTAGCTAAACGCGCAGGATTATTACACGATATCGGAAAAGCTGTCAATAACGGCGTTATTCAGGGCTCACATGTACAAGTTGGCGTTGACCTTGCCAAAAAATATCATGAAAGTCCGGTTGTAATTGACACAATTCAAGGCTACGAAGATGGTCATCAGCCTAAATATATTATTTCGGAGTTAGTTGCAGTAGCCGAAAAGATTGCTATCTCTCGTCCAGGTGCACATAGCGAATCACTTGAAAGCTTTGTTCATCGCTTGGATAGCCTTGAAAAAATTACAGACAGTTTTGAAGATGTACAGAAGAGTTATGCAATTCAGGCTGGAAGAGAGATCCGTGTCATTGCAAAACCCGATAACATTACTGACACGCAGGCGATTGTGCTTGCTAGAAGGATTAAACAAAAGATTGAAGCTGAAATGAAATATCCTGGTCATATTAAAGTTACTGTGATTAGAGAAGTTCGTTCAGTTGAATACGCAAAGTAAAAGATCAGGCTATCTGGTCTTTTTTCTTTTATAATAGATAATGTTAGAATTATTTGAATACAATATTAGAAAGTGTAGGATAGTTTGATGCGAATTCTTTTTATTGGAGATGTAGTCGGAGATAAGGGTGTTTCAATGATTAAGACATACTTGCCTAAAATTAAGCAGGATGTAAAACCACAAGTTACAATTGTGAATGGTGAGAATGCGACTTCAATGGGTCGGGGCATTAGTTTAGCCATTTACAAGCAATTAATGGGGGCCGGTGTTGATGTCGTTACTTTGGGGAATCATGCTTGGAGTAACAACGAAATTTTGGAGTTTATTGACAAAACTAACCGGTTAATTCGGCCCTACAATTTTCCCAAGGATGTAACGCCGGGAAGGGGATATACGCTGGTTAACGTTAATGGCAAGCAGTTAGCAGTCTTGAATTTTCAAGGACGAGTATTCATGGATAATCTGGATGATCCCTTTTCATTAGCAGATGAGTTAATTAGTCGTCTTCATTCAACGACTAACTGTATTTTTATGGACTTTCACGCAGAAGCAACCAGTGAAAAGTTGGCAATGGCAAAGTATCTTGATGGTAAAATTTCTGCAGTTGTGGGAACCCATACGCACGTTCAAACAAATGATGCCCGGCTTCTTCCACAAAAAACGGCTTTTCTAACGGATGCCGGCATGACCGGTCCTGCTGATGGGATGCTTGGAATGAAACCGGATAGTGTAATCTCCAGATTTTTAAATCAACGGCCGGCACGCTTTCAAGTTTTAGAAACTGGACGTGGCATTCTCTCCGGCTGCGTGGTTGATATTGATAATCAAAGTGGCCATGCAACAGCTATCAAGACGATTCTTTATACAGATGATCAGTCCTTTGATTAACCCTCATTCAGTAAATTAAAAACAGTAACTTAAAAAACTAAAAAACGACAAAAAAGACGATCTTTAAGGAGCGTTAGAATTGGCAAAAAAAGAAGCAACACCAATGATGGTGCAGTATCAAAAAATTAAAGATCAATATCCGGATGCCTTTTTATTTTATCGATTGGGAGATTTTTACGAATTATTTAATGAAGATGCAATTAAAGGTTCCCAATTACTGGAATTGACACTCACTAACCGATCAAGAAATGCCGCTCACCCGGTTCCGATGTGTGGCGTTCCTCACAAAGCTGCTCAAAACTACATTGACATTTTGGTCGACCAAGGTTATAAAGTGGCAATTTGTGAGCAAATGGAAGATCCAAGATTAACGAAAGGGATGGTTAAACGAGAAGTCATTCAATTAGTCACACCAGGCACTCAAGTTGATGTTGGTAGTCAAAATGCGAAAACAAATAATTATCTGACGGCTGTTGTTTATGAAGCTGATCAACGGGCATTTGGATTTGCTTATGCAGATCTTTCCACTGGTGAACTAAAAGTTGCTAAACTGACTGATCAGGCTGAATTAGTTAATGAGTTAGTGTCATTACAAACAAAGGAAACAGTGGTTGACGGCCAACTGCCAGCTACCTATCAGGAAGTTATTAAAAAGTTGGGGATTTTAATTTCCCACCAGTCAGCATTACCGGTTAATGCGTCCGTTAGCTACCTTAGCCAGGACGTCGACAATGAGCTTCTCAAGCGCGTTGTTAAATTATTGCTGGATTATATTCAGACAACTCAAAAACGCAGCCTGCAGCATCTTAAGCGCGCTGTCGTGTACGAACCGTCCGATTTTCTGGAACTAGATCACAATTCACAGTATAATCTTGAATTAACCCGAAATATTCGGACTGGTAAAAAAAGCGGGACACTTCTATGGCTCTTGGATCAAACTAAAACAGCCATGGGTGGTCGAAAATTAAAACAGTGGATCGAGCGGCCATTGGTTAATCGTTCAAAAATTTTATCTCGTCATGATGCAGTGGAGGTTCTACTTGATCATTATTATGAACGTAGTCAATTGCAGGATGAGTTAATCAAGGTTTATGATTTGGAACGGTTAGCCGGAAGAATTGCATTTGGCAGTGTTAATGGGCGTGACTTAATTCAGTTAAAGACGTCCTTGCAACAAGTGCCAAAAGTTAAATACATTTTGGAACAAATTGCTGATGACAGCTTTGAAAAAATGTTAAAGAATCTGGTCCCACTGGATGATATTGTTGATGAAATTCAGCGTTCAATTGTTGACCAGCCACCGATTTCAGTAACCGATGGGGGCGTAATTAAGGATGGCTTTAACAAACAGCTTGATCAATATCGTGACGCTTCTAATAATGGCCAAAAATGGTTGACAGAATTGGAGGCTAAGGAGCGACGGGTAACCGGTATTAACAATTTAAAGGTTGGCTTTAACCACGTTTTCGGGTATTATATCGAGGTCACCAAGGTTAATTTAGATAAGGTGCCTGACAATCGATATCAACGAAAACAGACATTGGCGAATGCTGAACGTTTTTCAACCCCTGAATTGAAGGAAAAAGAAGCCTTGATTCTTGAAGCCCAAGAGCAAAGTAAAACGCTGGAATATAAATTATTTGTCCAAATTCGTGATCAAATCAAGAAATCAATCAAGCGGATTCAGGCGTTGGCTGACGCCATTGCAACGATTGATGTTCTTCAAAGCTTTGCCAGTGTTAGTGAAGAGTACCGATTTGTTCGACCTAAACTGGCAAAAGATCATCAAGTCGACGTTGTTGAAGGCCGCCATCCGGTCGTCGAAAAAGTACTTGGTCACCAGCAATACGTTCCCAATGACGTTAAAATGGGAAATGACACCAGCATTTTGTTGATTACAGGGCCCAACATGTCAGGTAAGAGTACTTACATGCGACAAATGGCGCTGAGTGTCATTATGAATCAAATGGGGTGTTTTATTCCTGCTAAGAAAGCCCAATTACCGATTTTCGATAAAATTTTTACCCGAATCGGAGCAGCTGATGATTTGATTTCCGGTCAGAGTACATTCATGGTGGAAATGAAGGAAGCAAATGATGCAATTGAAAACGCCACCCCAAACAGCTTAATTTTATTTGATGAAATTGGCAGAGGAACGGCGACTTATGACGGCATGGCTTTAGCACAGGCAATCATTGAATACGTGCATAATAACATTGGGGCAAAAACTTTATTTTCAACCCATTACCATGAGTTAACCAGTTTGGATAACTCATTAAAGCATTTGCAAAATGTTCATGTGGGAGCAACGGAGTCCAATGGCGAATTGGTATTTCTTCACAAGATTCAACCCGGTCCTGCTGATAAATCTTATGGAATTCACGTTGCCAAGCTGGCAGGATTACCAAATGGCGTGTTGAGTCGAGCGGCCCATATACTGTCCGGATTGGAAAAGAAGGCTAACCAAATGGCTGAAAAGCCGACATCAACATCCGAGCAGCCGGTCACCAAACACCATAGACCTAATCAGGAAGAACAAATTTCACTATTCCCACTAGAGCAGGTGGATGACAATCAAGCCGAAGTGGTTTCTCAATTAAGAAATCTGGATTTAATGTCTAAGACCCCGATGCAGATTATGAATCAGGTCTATAAATGGCAGCAGAAGATCAATAGGGAGTAAGGTGATCTAATTGGAGCAAATTCATAAACTACCAACCATTCTTGCAAATCAAATTTCAGCGGGCGAAGTTGTTGAACGACCGGCATCCGTTGTCAAGGAGCTGGTGGAAAATTCATTAGATGCACACAGTACAGAAATTGATGTGACAATTGAAAATTCAGGGTTGAAACTTATTAAGGTTGTTGATGATGGTGATGGTATCGAAAGCTCACAGGTGCAAACCGCTTTTTTGCGGCATGCAACCAGCAAAATTACCGAACAACGTGATCTTTTTCGAGTCCGAACACTAGGTTTTCGTGGTGAAGCATTACCGAGCATTAGTTCAGTTGCTAATGTGCTTTTAAAAACTTCAACCGGCTCAGTTGGCACGCAAGTTGAGTATAAGGGTGGTAAACTGGTTGCCCAAAAGGCGGCTGAGTCAAGAAAAGGGACGACGGTGATAGTCAGTTCACTATTTTACAATACGCCGGCCAGACTCAAGTATTTGAGCTCACCTAATACAGAGCTTTCTAAAATTTCCGATATTGTGAATCGATTGGCGCTTAGCCACCCAGAAGTTTCCTTTTCACTTGTCAGCAATGACCGTGAGTTGCTGAGGACTTCCGGAAGGGGTGACATGCTCCAAGTTTTGGGCGCAATTTACGGCGTTAAAACAGTTTCAAAAATGAAGCCAATCAAAGCCAAAACACCTGATATTTCAGTTAGTGGCTATGTCAGTTTACCGGAGTTAACCCGGTCGAGCCGAAACTATATTTCACTGATTTTAAATGGTCGTTATGTCCGTAACTTCCCATTGACTAAAGCCGTGATTAATGGATATGGGTCTAAATTGATGATTGGGCGGTTTCCGATTGCGGTGGTTAAAATCACGGTTGATCCGGCATTAGTTGATGTCAATGTCCATCCTACCAAACAGGAAGTTCGGATTAGTGAGGAACCCAAAATTGGTGGGATGCTTTCGGAGGCCATTCGGACCATGCTGGCAAATCAGCAATTAATCCCGGACGCCACCAGAGATTTAAAAAAATCGTTTAAGCCGACCACAATTGGATCTCATGATTCTGAGGCTATCGGAAACAGGTCACCAAAAACTAAACCGGTGCTTGCTGCCGATACGATTCCCCCGGTTTTAACCAAGCTTAAGCAACCTGAGGTAACACCAATTGTTGTAAAGACCCGTACCGATTTGGATAGCCCCCAAGTAGCAAAATTTGCTTCACTATTGTCTTCTGAAGCCTCTTCGGTACCAGTCTTTGATGAGCCCGGGTTTAATCTCACATCTAAGCAGCCTTTAATTAAGACTGATCAATCCGGCGACCAAATCGTTAAGCCCCATCAAGAAGAGTTGGTTCAGGAGACCGGCTTTCCGAAGCTTCAATATATTGGTCAAATTCATGGGACTTATTTAGTGGCCGAAACGCCTGATAATATGTATTTGGTTGATCAACACGCTGCTCAGGAAAGAATTAATTATGAATATTATCGACAGGCAATTGGAGAAGTTGGCCGCGATCAGCAGAACTTATTGGTCCCCATTGTGCTTGATTATTCAACTGCCGACTTTTTGTTAATCAGTGACAAATTGCCATTACTCGAAAAGCTTGGCATTCATTTGGAACCCTTTGGTCAGAACAGCTTTATTGTTAGAGAACACCCAATGTGGTTTAAGGCAGGACAGGAAGAATCGACAATTAAAGAAATGATTGACTGGCTTTTGTCAGATCACCGGATTTCAGTAGCTGCATTTAGAGAGAAAACGGCAATTATGATGAGCTGTAAACGTGCTATAAAAGCTAATCACCACTTGGATGAGCGACAAGCAAAGGCTTTACTCGAAAAGCTTCCTCACTGTGAAAATCCCTATAATTGTCCGCATGGTCGGCCAACCTTAGTGAAATTCAGTAATGAAGATATTGAAAAAATGTTCAAGCGGATTCAGGATCCTCACCATACTGATGAAGAACTTTTGTAAATTAATGGTCGAGGTTGTTGCCAACTTATGGTACAATTAATAAGCTCACAAACATACGTTTTAGTAAAGAGGAAAAAGCATGTACGAATTTATGGATGGTCAGATTGTTGAAATCACGCCTGCTTATGTGGTGATGTTGGTAAATGGCATCGGCTACTTGATTTATACAGCTAATCCATACCGGTTTGAAGTTGATCAACAAAAAACGGTTCGGGTATACATTTACCAATCTGTTAGTGATTCAGCGATCTTACTGTATGGATTTTATGAAGCAGACGAAAAAAAACTTTTTCAAAAATTAATTGCTGTTTCTGGCATCGGCCCGAAAAGTGCACTGGCAATTCTAGCCGGTGAGGATCGAAATGGACTGGTTTCAGCGATTAAGCAAAAGAATGTCAAATTTTTAACGAAGTTTCCAGGAGTCGGAAAAAAGACAGCCCAACAAATTATTCTGGATCTCCAAGGAAAAGTTGATGATCTGTCTTCAAATGGGGATCAGGCGAATATTCAAACCGCTTCGAATCAGACAGATCGTAATCTTCAAGACGCGTTAGCCGCTTTAAAAGCACTCGGTTATCCTGCCAAACAGGTGACGGGAATTCAGGCCGATCTTGCCAAGAAAACGGGATTAACAACGGATGAATATCTGAGCCTTGGACTTAAACTGCTAATGCATTAGGAGATGACGTTTTGGATAAGGATGATCGAATCGTGTCTCCGGAAAATGTTTCCGGAGATGAGCAAAACATTGAAAAAACGTTGCGTCCACAGTCATTAACTGATTATATAGGTCAAACGGATGTTAAAAATGAATTGCGGGTTTATATTAAGGCTGCCAAACAACGGGAGGAGTCCCTGGATCACGTCCTGCTTTACGGACCACCAGGACTTGGGAAAACCACGCTTGCAATGGTGATTGCCAATGAAATGGGTGTTAATATTAGAACCACTACCGGGCCGGCCATTGATAAGCCTGGTGATTTATTGTCATTGTTGAATGAACTGAACCCTGGTGATGTTTTATTTATTGATGAAATTCATCGATTGCCGAAAAATGTTGAAGAGATGTTATATTCAGCAATGGAAGATTTCTTTGTGGATATTATCATTGGTCAAGGATCAGGCGCTCATCCCGTTCATTTTCCATTGCCGCCCTTTACGTTAATCGGTGCAACAACTCAAGCTGGAATGCTTTCAGCACCATTAAGGGATCGATTTGGGATTGTTGAGCATATGAATTATTATCAAACTGTTGATTTGGAAGAAATTGTTCAACGGACAGCAGGTATTTTTCAAATTCCAATTTTAAAATCCGGTGCTCATGAAATTGCAATGAGATCTCGGGGCACACCGCGGGTCGCTAACCGGCTATTGAAACGGGTCCGTGATTTTGCTCAGGTTTTTGATAAGGATCAAATTGATCTAAAGATTGTCCAGTATGCTTTAAAAAAACTAAAAGTAGATGACCTGGGATTAGACGCGACTGACATTAAATTACTGCAAACAATGATTAACTATTATGATGGTGGTCCGGTTGGATTAAAAACATTAGCTGCTAACATTGGCGAAGAGACGGATACGATTGCAGAAATGTACGAACCATATCTGCTTCAAATTGGCTTGATCAGGCGAACCGCTCGGGGCAGAAAAGTAACCGCTAAGGGTTATCAGCACTTGCAATACCTATCAGGATCATAATGTTTGGAATGGAAGGAATAAAAAGTTGAAAACAAATTATACTTTAGAGGATTTTGACTATCAGTTACCTCACGAATTAATTGCACAGACACCGATTAAGGATCGGGATGAATCACGCTTACTGGTTTTGAACCGAAAAACTGGTGAAATGCAGGATCGCCGATTTTATAACATTATTGATTATCTAAATCCCGGGGATGCACTTGTTATGAATGATTCAAAAGTGATGCCCGCACGAATTTATGGGGTTAAAAAAGAGACTGGTGCTCATATTGAAGTTTTATTACTTCATAACATTGAAGGCGATCGGTGGGAAACACTGATGAAACCAGCTAAACGTGCCAAGGTAGGAACGGTAATTGACTTTGGCGAGGGACAATTACAGGCGGTTGTGACTAAAGAACTGGATCATGGTGGCCGGGAGATCGAATTTAAGTATAATGGCATTTTCATTGAAATCTTGGAACGGCTGGGTGAGACCCCACTGCCACCTTACATTAAGGCAAAGTTGGATGATCCTGATCGCTACCAAACAGTTTACGCAAAGGAAATGGGATCGGCTGCCGCACCGACTGCTGGTCTTCACTGGACTAAGGATCTACTTCAAAAAGTAGCTGATAAAGGTGTCCATCTGGTTTATCTTACGTTACACGTTGGTTTAGGTACTTTTCGCCCGGTTGAAGAAGACAATATCGAAGATCATAAAATGCATAGTGAATTCTACCGATTATCAGATGAAGCGGCCCAGACTTTAAATCAAGTTCGGCAAGCAGGTGGAAAAATTGTGGCAACTGGAACCACTTCTATTCGAACGCTGGAAACCGTGGGAACAAAATTTAACGGCGAGATTCATCCTGATTCCGGATGGACAGACATTTTCATTAAACCCGGTTATCATTGGAAAGTAGTGGATTCGTTTATTACCAACTTTCATTTGCCCAAATCAACGCTTGTAATGCTGGTGGCTTCTTTTACAGGCCGTGAAAATATTTTGAACGCTTATCAGCATGCGATTGCAGAAAAATACCGATTTTTTAGTTTCGGTGATGCAATGTATATCCATTAGGACTTTAGGAGGATTTTTATGCAACCAGCGATCAGCTATCGCTTGATTAAAAAGGAAAAACACACTGGAGCTCGATTGGGAGAAATTACGACTCCCCATGGCACGTTTAGGACACCAGTTTTTATGCCGGTTGGGACTCAAGCTACTGTAAAAACGTTAGCGCCTGAAGAGTTGGATAAGATGGGCGCCACTATTATTCTTGCTAATACTTATCATCTTTGGCTACGGCCGGGTGAGGACATTGTTAAGCAAGCGGGTGGACTCCACAAATTCATGAATTGGCATCATAGTATTTTAACGGATTCCGGTGGCTTTCAGGTCTTTTCATTGGCAAAGAATCGAGATATTTCTGAAAAGGGTGTGACTTTTAAAAACGAAATTAATGGTGATCGTATGTTTTTATCACCTGAGAAAGCGATTCAGATCGAGAATGATTTGGGACCGGATATCATGATGAGCTTGGATGAATGTCCACCGTTTTTTGAGACGTATGACTACGTGAAAAAATCCGTTGAAAGAACCACTCGTTGGGCAGAGAGAGGCCTAAAAGCGCATCAAAATCCTGATACCCAAGGACTCTTTGGGATTGTTCAAGGCGCCGGCTTTGAAGATCTGAGAAAGCAATCAGCTCAAGATTTGGTTAGCCTGGACTTTCCTGGTTATTCCATTGGTGGTTTATCAGTTGGGGAGTCAAAAGCTGAAATGAATCGAATTTTAGAAACGACCACGCCACTTTTACCGGAAAATAAACCGCGCTATTTAATGGGTGTAGGTGTAACTGATTCCTTGATCGATGGTGTTATTCGCGGCGTTGATATGTTTGATTGCGTTTTACCAACCAGAATTGCAAGAAATGGGACGGTAATGACTTCCCATGGCCGCTTAGTGGTTAAGAATGCTGAGTATGCCCGTGATTTTCGGCCTTTGGATGATCAATGCAATTGCTATACTTGTCGAAATTACTCACGAGCCTACATTCGCCATTTGATTAAAGCTGGTGAAACATTTGGGCTGCGTTTAGCCAGTTACCATAATTTATATTACTTGATTCATTTGATGAAACGGGTTCAACAGGCGATTCTCGATGACAGTTTATTGGACTTAAGGGCTGAAGTTTTTGAACAGTATGGTTATAATAAACCAAATGCTAAAAACTTTTAGCTATGGACGGTTGACAAGTTATTTGGTAAAGTATTGTTATAGAAGGTGTGGGTGAAAAATTTTGAACAACGGTTCTATTTATTCAATTTTAATGATTGTTGTTTTATTTGGGTTAATGTATTTTTTAATGATTCGACCACAAAGAAAACAACAGCAAAAGCGTCAGGAACAACTATCAAAGGTTAAACCAGGCGATCAGGTTGTGACAATTGGCCGGCTTCATGGTGTCATTGATGAGATTAATGAAGCTGACAAGACAGTGACGCTTGATTGTGATGGCATTTACCTGGTTTTTGATTTAAGCGCAATTGCACAAGTTAAGCAACCAGCTGTAGCAGCTTCTACGGCAACAAACGCGCCGACTACAGATACTTCTCAAAACCAGTCTGATACTAAGACTGATACCGAAGCACCTTCGGATCAGGCAAATCAAAAATCCGCTGAAAAGCCGGCAGATGATTCCAAAGCTGAAGATAAGTAAACTAGAAAAGGTTGGAAGCAGAACAGTGTTTTGTACCAACCGTTTTTTTCGGAAGCTTAAGAACATACGTTTAATGAGTGGCGGAGATGATAACGATGGCAGTAACTTCTCGAAAAATAATTCATGTCGATATGGATGCTTTTTATGCGTCAATTGAAGAACGGAAAGATCCAACATTAAAAACGCGCCCGTTGATTGTTGCTCGTGACCCCAAACAAACCGGTGGTAGAGGCGTTGTCACAACAGCAAACTATGTTGCCAGAAAATACGGAGTTCATTCGGCAATGAGCGTTCAAAAAGCACTTGAGTTATGTCCTCAAGCTACTTTTCGCTTTTCAGGTTTTAAGCTTTACCGAGCGGTTTCAGAGCAGATTCATCAAATCTTTCACGAATATACGGAGATGGTTGAGTACGTGGCACTGGATGAAGCCTACCTTGATGTGACACATAATAAACGTCATTTAGATGATGCCATTCAGGTTGGTCGGATGATTCAATCTGAGATTTTAAGAAAAACCAGTTTGACTTGTTCCGTAGGCGTTTCTTATAATAAATTTTTAGCTAAAGAAGCCTCTGATTATGCGAAGCCGTTTGGGATAACTGTCATTTCACCCAAGGATGCTTTAGAATTTTTAAAAAGGCTCCCCATCGAAAAATTTAGAGGGGTTGGTAAAAAAACGGTTCCTAAGATGCATTTGCTTGGGATTAAGAATGGTGCTGATTTGTTAACCTGGTCCCAGATGGATTTAATCAAACAGTTTGGTAAATTTGGCTACGTGCTTTATCAGCGGGCCCGTGGGGTTGATCATCGGCCGGTTGAGTACCAACGGATTCGAAAATCTATTGGTAAAGAGCGGACATTTGGACCTGAAATTGAGACGCAGGATCAGGTTGATGATCACTTGATGCGCATTGCGGAGTTGGTTACTTCAGAAATGGCTAAAAAGAAGAAACATGGAAAAACATTGGTGTTGAAAATTCGCTACAAAGATTTTTCAACATTTACCAAACGGGTCACCTTTGACAATTACATTAAAAACGATGCCAACGAGTATTTTTCATTAGCAAGTGATTTATTGACTGAAATGCCGGATATCACATCTGGGGTTCGACTATTAGGAATTACGTTAACCAATTTGGCGGATCTGAACTATGAAAATATTGTGTTAGATTTATTTAACAGGTGAAACTATTTTAAGCAGAATGTTTATCTAATTAGTTATTTAGTGTATACTAAAGTGTTCCAAAGATGATATTATAAATAGTTTAGTCACCGTTAGCGTTGGGATGGACAGTCAAGTCTTCGCTAAATAATTTGAGAGTGGTGACACATTCGAATATCAAATAAGTTTATAAGAGGTAATTTAGAATGTCCGTTCAAGAACAAATTTTAGATCAAATTAAGCAACATAAAAGAATCATTATTCACCGACACAAGCGGCCGGATCCTGATGCAATTGGATCACAACTTGGCTTGGCAGAAATGATTAAAGCTTCTTTCCCAGATAAGCAAGTCTTGTGTGCCGGAAAAAATTTTCCAGGTTTTAAATGGCTGGGAATGGCGGATGAAATTAAGGATGATCAATATCAAGGAGCACTCGTGATTGTCGTTGATACGGCTAATCAACCCCGAGTTGACGATGATCGTTACACAAAGGGCGCTGCTTTGGTCAAAATTGATCATCACCCAAATGATGATCAATTTGGTGATTTGATGTGGGTTGTCCCGGAAGCTTCCAGTACATCCGAGTTGGTTTTTGATTTCTTTAAAAAATTCCAATCAGAGTTGACGCTTTCTGATGAAGGTGCTCGATTATTATACGCGGGAATTGTTGGTGATACTGGTCGATTTATGTATCCATCAACTTCCTCACACACATTTGAAGTAGCAGCTCAACTAACCCAGTATCATTTTTCCGCTAGTGACGTTAACCAGGCTGAGGATGAAATCGATTTACCGCTGGCCCGCTTATCAGCCTATACTTATGAAAATCTTAAGATACTAGCTAGTGGCGCTGCTTATCTGATCTTGTCCAACGAGGTTTTACAGCCCTTTGGTTTAGGGGATGAAAGCACCTCTTCCATTGTGCCGCTACCGGGTCGACTTAAGGAAGTTCTGTCTTGGGCTATTTTTGTCCAACAAAAAGAGGGCAATTACCGAATTAGGTTACGGTCAAAGGGGCCGGAAATTAACGAACTTGCCAAAAGATACGGCGGAGGTGGCCATCCCCTGGCAAGTGGAGCGGTTGTTGAAAATGATGACCAGATTAAAACCTTCATCCATGACTTAGATGAGTTGGTTCGAAAAAGTAAATAGGAGAATTTATGACACAGTTTTCAGAATTTAATTTAAAGCCGTATATTCTAAATGCACTGGCTGACTTGAAATTTAGCCAGCCAACACCCGTTCAGGAAAAATTGATTCCAATTATTTTGCAGCATCGAGACGTTGTGGGCCAATCCGCAACGGGGAGTGGGAAAACCCACGCCTTTTTGCTGCCGATCTTTAATGAATTGGATCCAGACCTTAATGAAGTTCAAGCAGTTATTACAACACCCAGTCGGGAGCTGGCCTATCAAATTATTGATGCGGCTAAACAGATTGCCAAATTTAGTCCTAAACCAATTTCAATTGGGGGCTATGTGGGGGGCACAGACAAGAAACGTCAAGAGGCACATCTGAAAAGAGAACAACCTCAACTGATCGTTGGGACACCTGGTCGGGTTTGGGATCTTATCTCTAATGGCGGCCTTGATGTGCATACAGCTTCTAAATTGGTGATCGACGAAGCTGATATGACATTGGACATGGGCTTCTTGGATGTTGTTGACCATATTGCGGCCAGTTTTGGTCAACATGTCCAGATGTTGGTCTTTTCAGCTACAATTCCGCAAAAATTAACTGTCTTTTTAAAAAAATATATGGATCAACCCGTTATAGAAGAAATCCCGGTTTCTTCAATTATCAGTCCAACAATTGATAATTGGTTGATTTCAACCAAGGGTCAAGATAAAAATCAGCTTATTTATAAGTTATTAACTATCGGTGAGCCCTATTTAGTTTTGATTTTTGCTAACACTCGAAAACGCGTTGAAGAATTGACAGACTATTTGCGGGGTCAGGGATTAAAGGTTGCGATGATTCATGGTGGTGTCAAGCCTCGTGAGCGAAAACAAGTCATGAAACGGGTTAAGAATTTAGAGTTTCAATTTGTGGTTGCCACAGACTTGGCTGCAAGAGGAATTGACATTGAGGGTGTTTCACACGTCATCAATGATGATATTCCAACTGAAGATCTTGAATTTTTTATTCATCGGGTTGGTCGGACAGGCCGAAACGGAATGCCCGGAACCTCCATTACGTTGTATTCGCCGGATGAAGAAAAAGAAGTTGAAGAGCTTGAGGAAATGGGAATTCATTTCAAGCCTAAAGCATTAAAAGACCATTCAATTATTGATACTTACGATCGAAGGCGACGCCAAACTCACCATAAGAAACGAGAAAAGCTTGATCCAACAATGATTGGTTTAATTAAGAAAAAGAAGAAAAAAGTTAAACCAGGATATAAACGCCAAATCAAAATGTCAATTGCCCGCAAAGAGGAGATGGATCGGCGAGTATCAAAACGTGAACAGGCCAAAACAAAGCGTAAACATCGTAAACAAAGTTCTAAGCGTTATAAGTAAAGGTTGTCGCAGTAATTTACGGTATCTGAGTAACTGAAACAGCAATTTAAAATTAATCATCTGTGTTTAGCCGAATAAGATGATCGTCATTCACTCAGAATTTTGCTTAATTTTGAATAAAGGTAATTGACATCAATTTCTCAAAAAAGTATACTTTGAATGTCTTAAGAATATGTTAGGTCGAATTATTTTTCAGAAACGTTTTGGGTGATGTGAAAAGCGATTTAATCGATCTGATGCTCTCTTAACGAAATGATAACTAAACACAAGCTCTATTTAGAGATAAAAAGTGGTTACGATTAAACATCGTTGCAATCAGAGTGGTACCGCGTCAACCGGCGTCTCTGTTAGCAACGGTGTTTTATTTTGGTTAAAGAGGAGATATTGGTAATGAAGAATTTAAGCAGTGGTCAAGTTAGACAAATGTTTTTAGATTTTTTCCAAGAAAAGGGACACACGATTGAACCAAGTGCTTCTTTAATTCCGGTGGATGATCCTACTTTACTCTGGATTAATTCCGGAGTTGCTACCATGAAAAAATATTTTGATGGCTCGGTTGTTCCAAAGAACCCACGAATGACAAGTTCACAAAAAAGTATTCGGACAAATGATATTGAAAATGTCGGGAAAACCCCTCGTCATCATACCTTGTTTGAGATGCTTGGGAATTTTTCAGTAGGTGACTACTTTAAAAAAGAGGCCATTACATGGGCATTCGAGTTATTAACGTCACCCAAGTGGTTTGGTTGGGATAAGGATAAACTGTATATGACCGTTTATCCAAAAGATACTGATGCTAAGAAATATTGGGAAGCAGTTGGTGTTTCGCCGGACCACATTATTGAAATAGAAGATAATTTCTGGGATATTGGTCAGGGGCCTTCTGGACCTGACTCGGAGATTTTTTATGATCGTGGTGCCGACTTTGATGAACTGGCACCCGACGATCCAGAAAACTATCCTGGCGGGGAAAATGATCGATGGCTAGAAGTTTGGAATATTGTGTTCTCACAGTTTAATCATACCCCGCAGGATACTTACGAACCGCTTCCACGTAAAAACATTGATACTGGGATGGGATTAGAACGCGTTGTTTCAATCTTTCAACATGCACGGACTAATTTTGAGACCGATTTGTTTTTGCCGATGATTAGGAAGACGGAAACTTTTAGTGACCATAAAAAATACGGTGTTAATAAGCAGGATGACGTTGCTTTTAGAATTATTGCCGACCATGCGCGGGCTATTACGGTTGCCATTGGTGATGGTGCATTACCGTCCAATGTTGGTCGAGGATATGTCATTCGACGATTAATTCGGCGGGCAATTGTTAATGGTCGTCGATTAGGCATTCAATCATCATTTCTGTATAAATTAGCCCCGGTTGTAGGCGAAACGTTGAAGTCTTATTACCCAGAGGTTCTTGAGCAGCATGACTATATTGAAAAAGTAATTCATTCTGAAGAGGATCGGTTTAACGAAACCTTAGCAGATGGCTTAAAATTACTGCATGAGGTAATTGATGACGCTAAAACACAACAGAAAGCCCAAATTGACGGCCCAACTGCGTTTAAATTGTATGATACCTATGGGTTCCCATATGAGTTAACCAAAGAAGAAGCAGCTGATGCAGGACTTGGTGTTGACAGACATGGTTTTGAAGTAGAAATGCAGAAACAAAAACAGCGGGCTCGTGATGCTAGAAGTGGCGCGAAATCAATGGGCATTCAGCGTGATCTACTGGTAAAGGTTAAAGATGATAGCCAATATGTCGGTTATGACACATTAGATGTTCAGGATGCGAAATTACTTGAAATTGTTGAAAACGAAAAATTGGTTGATCATTCTAGGGAAGATAGTGTTGAACTGATTTTTGATAAGACACCGTTTTATGCAGAAATGGGTGGCCAAGTTGCAGATCGCGGCGTGATCCTCGATGAAAATGGGGATAAAGTCGCTGATGTCATTGATGTGCAGCATGCACCAAATGGCCAGAACCTTCATACTGTCAAAACGCAGGAATCACTTATCAAGGGTCAGACTTATCATTTAGTTGTGGATCGGCTCTTCCATAGTCGGGTTGAAAAAAATCATACAGCGACTCATTTGCTTGACCAATCATTAAGAAACGTTTTGGGTGGCCATACGCAGCAAGCGGGATCACTGGTTGAACCTGATTATCTAAGATTTGATTTTAATCACTTTGGTCAGGTTACAGATGAAGATTTGCAGAAAGTGGAACGACTGGTTAATAAGCAGATCTTTAAAGAAATTGATGTTAAGACGGTTGTTACCGATCCTAAAACGGGTAAAAAAATGGGTGCGATTGCCTTATTTAGTGAAAAATACGGCGATAAGGTCCGAGTTGTCAGCATTGGTGATTTTTCCGTTGAATTCTGTGGTGGGACCCACGTTGCTAATACACGCGATATCGGGTTATTTAAAATTGTTTCCGAATCCGGTGTTGGTGCCGGTGTCCGTCGAATTGAAGCGGTAACATCACGTGATGCATTCAAACTGCTAAATAATGAGGCCGAGGAATTAAAACATATTTCTCATGATTTGAAAGTGACACAATTGAAGGATGTGCCAACTAGAATTGATCAGCTTCAAGAAGAAATTAAGAATTTAAAAACCAAACAGGCTTCTCTAGAGGCAAAATTAGCTGGCCAACAGGCTGAATCTGTCTTCAATCATAAGCAACAGGTTGGTCACACCACTATCATTACTGGCATTATTAAAGATGCAGGGATGGAGCAACTCAGGCAGTTAGCAGACACGTGGCGTGATAAGGGATTGTCTGATGTATTGGTTTTGGGAACCGGAAGTGGCCAAAAAGCTAATCTGGTTGTTGCGGTTACCAATGACAAGATTAAAGCAGGCGTTAAAGCAGGTGATTTAATTAAATCAATTGCTTCGAATATCAAAGGTGGCGGCGGTGGTCGTCCAAATATGGCTCAAGCGGGTGGAAAAGATCCTTCTGGATTGGATAAAGCAATGAAGGCGGCTGTGGAATGGTTGGCTAATCGATAATTATTACACCAGCATTACATGTCGGTTACATTCGTTCACTTGATTGTAGTTTCAACGATAATCAGTTAAAATTAATACAAATGACCTTACGTCATAGAGGTGAATTGTATGAGTTCGTTAGATAAAACCATGTTTTTTAACTTCAATGAAGATCAGCCAAAGGACGTTCGAGATACGTTATTAACAGTTTATAAAGCACTGGAAGAGAAGGGTTATAATCCATACAATCAAATTGTCGGTTATCTAATTTCCGGTGACCCTGCTTATATTCCACGCAATCTGGATGCTCGAAATTTGATTAGAAGACATGAACGCGATGAAATTATTGAAGAGTTGGTTCGTTTTTATCTTGATAATCATCCAAACGATTCAAAAAAAGGTGAAAAATGAGATTAATGGGATTAGATGTCGGCTCCAAGACGGTTGGAGTTGCAGTGAGTGATGCGCTAGGGTGGACTTCTCAGGGAGTTGAAATTATCTCTATCGATGAGGATAATGGTGAATTTGGGTTACAACGGGTAGCTCAATTAGTTAAAAAGTATCAAGTTGACGGCTTTGTAATCGGTCTTCCGAAGAATATGAATAACTCTTTGGGCCCTAGAGCAGAAGCCTCGCAACAGTATGGTGATCGATTAGAAAAGAAATTTAATCTTCCGGTAGACTTTGAGGACGAACGCTTGACAACAGTTGAAGCACAGCGGATGCTAACTGAAGAGGCGGACATTTCACGAAGAAAACGTAAGAAGGTCATTGACAAGTTGGCTGCAGGTTTAATTCTGCAAAACTACTTGGACCGAAAAGGAAAATTAACTAGAATATGAGGTATGCAAAATATGGCAGAAGATCCAACACAACAACAAATTACGTTAGTCGATGATAATGGCGAGGAAACACTCTACGACGTATTATTCACTTTTAAGTCAGAAGATTTCGATCGTTCCTACATTTTGATTTATCCTGCAGGTAAAAAAGATAATGAAGAGGTTGAAATTCAAGCTTATGCACTTCCTGCCGGTGATGACCCTAGCGATCCTCAAGGAGGAGAACTTCAGCCGATTCAGACTGATAAGGAATGGGATATGATTGAATCTGTTTTAAATACCTTTTTAGGTAGAGATGGTGACGATCAGAACGGCTCAGACAGCAATAGTGACAATCAGTAATTGATTATTATTTGAAATATCAGTGTAACAATGACAAAGGGATTGAGTACAAAGTTTGGGCTCAGTCCTTTTTAGTTGAATATTTTTAGGATGTGATTTAATGTCAGAAAACGAGAAGCGGCGTTTCAAAACGACAATCGGCGGGAAAAAGTATATTCTGGTTGGCAAAGGTTCAGATGAACATTTACAGGCTGTCTCAGACCTTCTTAATGAACAGTTAACGCAACTACGTCGGGCGATGCCTAATGCTTCTGATGAACAGCGAGCCATTCTATCAGCCTTTAACGCAATTTCTAAACAATTTGAATTAGAAGAGCGATTGACTAAAATTAAGGGTAAATCCCAGTCTCAAGAATTGGAGTGACCAATCCATGGTACTGAATTTAATCATCATGGCTATTTTGGCGATTGGTTTTTGGACTGGATGGAGACGGGGATTTGTTAATGAACTTTTGAGTCTGGTTGGACTTGTCATTTCAGTTTCAGCGGGCTTTCTCCTGACAGATCCAGTCATGACATTTATCAGTTATTGGTTTAGTCATTCAGATAAAAATCACCCTCTTTTTAAAGTTATCATTTTCATCATTGTGTTTTCACTTGCTTGGCAAGTCATCCGAGTACTACGTCAGTTGTTTAATCCAATAACTAAATTACCAGTCATAAGTCAGATCAATTCATTACTTGGCAGTGGGATTAGTTTAGTGATCAGGTATCTGCTGGTTTTTATATTGCTAAATTTTTTAATCCTGGTCCCCAGCCAAGAAATCCAACAGCAGTACAATCAATCAGTCATTTCGCAATGGATTATCAAGCAGACACCGATTTTATCTGAAAAATTGGCAAACTTTTGGACTACAAATTCAAATGGGGAAAATTTATGAACGAAAAAGTTTTAGAAACACTCGAATATAATAAAATCAAAGGGCAACTTGCGGACTTTTTGACGACCGATCGTGGTCATGAAATTGTTCAAAAGCTGCGACCAAGTTCCGATCACCGGGAAGTTGCCAAACGACTTCAGGAAACTGAAGACGGGGCAAACATTGTTCGGTTAAAGGGTGAGATACCGATCCCAAAGTTAACAGAAATTTCACCATATATGAAGCGGTTGAGAATTGAAAACGCTGCTTTAAGCGGGACGGAACTTTCTCATATAACTAAATTATTAAGAGCCGTTAAAACCGTTAGTGACTTTTTTGATGATTTTCAGGATGAAGCAGTCGACTTATCCGTGGTTTCTCAAACAGTTCAGCGTTTGACGCTAATGCCTGAAATTACGAGTCGAATGATTCGTTCGATTGATGATGACGGCAGCATTTTAGATGATGCTTCACCGCAGCTGCGTCGGATTCGTCAAACGATTTCTCGAGCACAAAGTGATATCCGGACGCGGATGGGTAAATATCTAAAGGGATCGGATGCTAAATATTTAACAGAACCGATTATCACAATGCGTGAAGATCGGTTTGTATTGCCAATCCGGGCAGACTATAAGCAACACTTTGGTGGCATTGTCCATGATCAAAGTGCTTCTGGGCAAACACTGTATGTTGAACCAAGCAATGTCGTTGAAATGAATAATCAATTGCGGCGCGATCAGCTGGCTCAACGAACGGAAGAAAGACGAGTTTTAGCAGAGTTAACTGATTTGCTTAGACCATATCGACAGGAACTATTAATGAATATGAATTTGATGGGTCAGCTTGATTTTGTTAACGCAAAGGCAAAATATGCCCATCAAATTGGTGCTGTATTACCGGAAATCTCCAGTAAAAATAGTGTTAACCTGCGTCAGGCACGCCATCCATTGATTGATCGAAATAAGGTCGTTGCCAATGATATTCAATTTGGCGATCAATATACCACTATTATTATTACCGGACCTAATACTGGTGGTAAAACGATTACAATCAAGACGGTTGGGCTTCTCCAATTAATGGGTCAATCAGGATTGTTTATTACGGCCAATGAGGAAAGTCGAATCGGAGTTTTCGATGATATTTTTGCGGATATTGGTGATGATCAATCTATTGAAGCGAATTTAAGTACTTTTTCGTCTCATATGGATAACATTGTCTCGATTTTAAAATCAATGACGCCAAAAAGTCTTATCTTGTTGGACGAGTTGGGTGCTGGAACTGATCCTAAAGAGGGAGCGGCTCTAGCAATGGCAATTATTGATGCGATTCACCAAACAGGTTGTGACTTGATTGCAACAACTCATTATCCGGAACTGAAAGCTTATGCTTATAACCGACCGGGGATTATTAATGCATCGATGGAATTTGATGTTGACACATTACGACCAACTTATCGATTTTTACTGGGAATTCCAGGTCAAAGTAATGCGCTTAACATTGCGAGTCGGCTGGGACTATCTCCAAAAATTATTAATCAAGCCAGATCTTTTACTGATACAGATAATCAGGATATTAATCATATGATTGATGAATTAACGGCTCAAACCAAACGAGCCCATGATGAGGCAGATAAATTAAATCAACAATTGGCAGAATCGACCAAATTGCACGCAGATCTTCAAAGTAAATTTGATCAGTATCAAGTTCAAAAAGACCGGCTATTGGAACAAGCCCGCGAACAGGCAAATCAGGTTGTTGAAAAGGCCAAAAAACGTGCTGATCAAATTATTGAGGATCTTCATCGTAAACAGCAATTAGTTGGTCAAACTCCCGTGAAAGAAAATGAATTAATTGATGCCAAAGGGGCTTTAAATCAGCTTGAAGTAGCGCCGGCGCTCAAAAAAAATAAGGTACTTCGAAAGGAAAAGGCCAAGCATAATTTTCATCCAGGTGATGAAGTTTTGGTCAAATCTTACGGTCAACAAGGAACTTTGATTCGTCGTAGTAAGAATGGGACTTGGGAAGTTCAACTGGGAATTCTGAAAATGCAGATCGATGAGAGTGATCTTGAAAAGGCAGCTCCTGAAAAGCAACCTAAACAACAGTTTCAGACACATGTTTCAAGAACTCGTTCCAGTGGTATGTCTCCCACTTTAGATTTACGGGGGCATCGTTATGAAGAGGCGATGTATGAGCTTGACAGGTACATTGATGCCGCTTTACTGGCAGGCTATCCCTCTGTTACAATTATTCATGGAAAGGGCACAGGCGCGCTTAGAAAGGGCGTAACAGAATACCTGAAGCGAAATAGTCGAGTGAAGAGTTTTGGCTACTCAGCTCCTAATGCAGGCGGCGATGGTTCCACAGTAGTCAAATTTTAGAATGACTTTATAGCGTAGTGAATAGGCGATGTAACAGGTCTAAATAAATTCATTCAGATTAATATAAAGAATTGCGTGCAATTGGTTGCTTTTTACTATAAAATTGTTAGTATAAAACTATTGAAAGATTGGAGTGTTTGATATGGTAAAAGAAACAACAGATCAAACTTTTGAAAATGATACTGCCAAGGGTGTTACCTTGACCGATTTCTGGGCAACTTGGTGTGGTCCTTGCCGCATGCAGTCACCCGTTGTCGAAGAGTTGTCGGATGAAATGGATAACGTCACCTTTAATAAAATGGACGTTGACAAAAATCCGGAAACACCTTCCAAATTTGGGATTATGAGTATTCCAACACTTTTAATTAAGAAAGATGGTCAAGTGGTCGATACGGTGGTTGGCTATCATCCCAAGGAACAGTTAAAGAAAGTCTTAGCTCAGTATACTGACTAATTTTTAAAATAAAAGCGACCCGCAATCTTCTTAAAGAAAATTGTGGGTCGTTTTTATTTAGTCATCGTCAGCTGAATTAACTCCTGATTGATTTAATTTAAAAATGCTGGTAGATTCCTGATCGTCAGTTGGTTTATCCTTTCCTAGAAAGGCATCAATTAGGACGATTCCCTTATTAGGACTGGTTTTTTCGATCTCAGCTTCAGCAGTTTGATCTGTGATGTACTGGCAACTTTGGGCAATAAACCCGGTTTCCAAATAGAAATCCGGATCATCAAACAAATCTAATCGACTCTTGACAATTTCACCGCTTAATTGCCAGCTGATCTGACGACTAGTTTGTTTGAGCAACTTTAAAGAGCCCAGTTTAAATTGCTCAAAGAAGGCAATTAGGTCATCGAAATTTGCCAAGCGGTGATTTCTAGCCAAATGCTTTCCTGCCCAATATGAAATTTCATGATTATCTGATCCGAGAATGCTTGGCATCAGGTCATCTCTGATAAGAGCTTGACCTAACAAATCTGCCAGTTGCGGATTGCGTATGATTGTGTTATATGTTTCATTATCCATTTTTTAATCTCCATCAATGCAAATTGTCATAAATTTATTATACAATATATTCATGAAATCTGTTTTGTTTGTCAAATATCGCAAAGAATAATTAAAGTGATTGTTGGCAAAAAGGAAGAAGGAATTGACGTGGATAATCGGCCAATTGGCGTAATGGATTCTGGAGTTGGCGGTCTGACCGTCTTAAGAGAAATTGTTAAAATTCTTCCCAACGAATCTTATATTTTTGTTGGGGATCAGGCTAACTTGCCATATGGTCAGAAAAGTTCAGCAACTGTTAGGAAATTAACTAAACGGATTGCAGATTACATGTTGAAACAGGACGTTAAGATGTTCGTGATTGCTTGTAACACCTCAACGGCTGCTTCACTGGATTACTTAACAAAATATTTACCAATTCCGGTAATTGGTGTCATTATGCCTGGTGCAAAATCAGCAGTTGCGTCAACAAAGAATAATCAAATTGGTGTGATTGCGACTAATGGAACGGTTAATTCCGGAGATTACGAAAGAATTATTACGAGATTAGACGCTGGTTCAAAGGTTTACTCATTGGGTTGCCCAGATTTTGTTACAATGGTTGAACATGGAGATGCTGGTACAAAAGACGCTCAAAAAAAGGTTAGTCGGCAACTAGCTTTTTTTGATGATAAACAAATTGATACTTTGGTAATGGGATGTACTCATTTTCCGGCTCTTGAATCTGAAATTCGAAGTTCAATTGCTAAAAATATAACATTGATCAATCCAGGAATCTCTACAGCCAAGGATGTGGCTGGGTATCTTAAGTCACATCATCAATTAAGGCAGGCGGGTTCTGAACAACAGATTAAGGCTTTCTTTACCACTGGTGATCAAAAAGAGTTTACACGAATTGCTGATCAACTATTAGGAAAGCAGATTCATGCCGACCATCTAAACTTAGGGAAAGAAGATGCTATTAGTTGAAAAAGCCAAGGGTCATTGTGATTGCTTCTAAAAATGTCAATAAGGTTAAAGAATTTAACGAGGCTTTCAAGGGAACCGATATTCAAATTGAATCCTTGAAATCATTTGATCACGTTCCCGATGTTGATGAAACCGGCCAGACCTTTGAAGAGAATGCTTTATTAAAGGCTTCAGCCATCATGTCATTTACGAAACTACCGGTTATTGCTGATGATTCAGGGTTGGTTGTCAAAGCTCTGGATGGTCGACCGGGGGTCCATTCGGCTCGTTATGCTGGGGATCATGATGATGATGCTAATAATGCTAAACTTCTTAAAGAAATGGAAAATAAAACAGATCGGGATGCCTATTTTGAATCAGTTCTGATATATTTAACACCAGAGGGGGAAAAGGTTGTTGCTAAGGGACGCGTTAATGGTCAAATTTTACGCGACAAGCGTGGTGCCAATAATTTCGGTTATGACCCGTTGTTTTATGTACCAGAACGGCAGCTAACTTTAGCAGAAATGTCGACACACGACAAAAATGCTATTAGTCATCGTGGCCGGGCTATTCGACAACTGATCTCGCAGCTTCAGGAACGGTGGGAAAATTGAAAATACTGGTTGTTAGTGACAGTCATGGCAATCATCAAATTATTTCAGATTTGATTGATCGGTATGATCACCAAGTTGACGGTATTTTTCATTGCGGTGATTCCGAACTCGATTTAACCGATCCTTTAATACCCCATTTACACATTGTCAAGGGAAATATGGATCATGCAGCGTTCGCCAATCAAGAACTTGTGACACTTGATCAGCAAACTATTTTACTGACACATGGTCATTTATAAAATGTAAATGCTGGTTTACTGAATTTGGAATTATTGGCCAAAAGTGAAGCTGCCAAGATTGTCTTGTATGGACATACTCATCAGTTGGGGGTTGTGAAGGATCAAGGGATCTTGTTTATTAATCCGGGCAGTATTTCTTTTCCACGCGGTCAATATGCTTATCTTGGTGGAACGTATGCAATTGTCAGTTTGGAAAATTTCCACTTGATTGTTCAATTTTATGATCGAAAATTTAACGCGCTCAATAATTTACGGTTTTGCTTCTGATCAATTGAAAGGAAGGTCATTTTTAGATGATTGACAAACCAATTGAAACGGTGATGCGCCAAAGCAAGCGGGATATTCTAATCCCTGCAGATTTGGTGGCCACTGTCAATGAGGACAACAATTTACAACACGCATTTCTGGTGTTGACGAAGGTAAAATATGCTAAAATCCCGGTACTTGATAAGGATAATCATTTCAAGGGTTTGGTTTCATTATCAATGATTACGGAACAGATGCTGTTGGATACCGGCATTACAACGCGTCCCTTGGATAGTATGAAAATTAAAGAGGTCATGCAAAAAGATGTTCCGACAATTTATGAGCGTGAAAATTTAGAGGTTATCTTGCGTCATTTGGTTAACGAAAATTTTCTTCCCTACGTTGATCACAATAATAGTTTTTTGGGAATCATTACACGCCGGGAACTATTTAAAGAAATTAATTTTCTTGCCCATAACTTTTCTAAACGTTACATTGCATTACCAGCTTATCAAGAAGCGAATTTGAAGCAATCGGCTGCTCAATAACAATTGGTTTCTAAATTTGGTGAATATTTACAAAATTGAATTAGATTAAACTTAAAAGCCCCGGCAATAAACAAAGTCGGGGCTTTTAGTGACGAAAATTGGTAGATTGCCAGCTACTTTTCAGGCGGACGATTAAAAACGACCGGGCTGGACGGCAAGTGGATGTGGCGCTTGTTAAGTTCAGCTAAATACAGAGCTAAAAAGTCATGAGAAATTTTGGCTTGGGCACCGTTTTTAGTAGTGATATTGACCTGAACCACTAATTTACCATCTGGCAGACTAACTGCTCCAATCACTTTTGGATCACCGATAATATCTGGATAATGTTTGATTTCGCGTTGATTTACCTGATTAATAATCGTAATAACCTGATCAATCGGTGTTTCTGGTAGAATGCCAACTTGAATCATGGCAGTCATGTTGTTTCGAGACATATTTGCAATCATCGTAATTGACCGATTTGGAATAAAGTTTAGCGTTCCGTCATCGGCAACAATCTGAGTGGTTCGAAGACCAACAGCGGTAATGGTGCCACGGATATTGTTTATTTGAACGTATTCGCCGACCTCAATCTGTTTTTCCAAAAGAATAAAAAAGCCACTCACAATATCTGTAACAAATCCTTGGGCACCAAGCCCAATAGCTAAACTAAAAACACCAGCACTGGCAATTAATGTGCCAACTGGTACACCGAGAGTGGAGAGAACCGAATATATCCAGAAAAACCACAGTACGTAACTTAACACATTAATTGAAAGGGTATGGAAAGTTCGAATGCGCTTTTCCGTAACAGTATCTTGGTATTTTTGACGATATCGCTTAAAGAAATGGTTAATTAGTGCCTTGCCAATTTTTCGGAACACCAGCATTAAAATTGTAAAAAAAATCAAAATAATTAGTTTTTCGCTAATTGTTGTGAGCAGTTGTTGCCAGTTAACAAAGTGAATGTATTGCTGCCAATTAACGGTATTGGATATTAAATGAGTTACTTGCATGCGAGTTGATCCGTCCTTGTGTAAAATCTTGATTCACTTTATCCTATCAAAAATTGATGGTTGAGCACAAGTGAATCAAGAAAGTGATGTTAGCTAATTTTGCATGAATGACAGAGCGATCAATCTAAAAATCGCCTTAAACGATTCTGAAAAGCCAAAAATCAGATAGTAAATGACAGCGATTACGGTGATTAAAATAGACAATTTCATTGTCAAAAGCTTATTAGAATGCTATTCTTAAGTAAATTGTTGCACAAGGAGGAAGAACATGACGGCTGGACAAATTGCGGGATTGATTGCTGCAATTGCATTTTTGTTGTTGGTAATTTTTATTGGGATGTTCTTACTAAAACTTAGTCGGACAATCTCTGAAGTAAATACGTCAATTCGGTCAATGACGAGCAACGTCGATGTAATTGCCAAGCAGACGGATAAAATTATGGCGACTTCCAATACATTGGTTAAAGATGTTGATGATAAGCTGAATATTGTGACACCGGTATTTCAAGCAGCTGCCGATTTAGGTGAGAGTGTTTCAGATTTAAATAAAGCGACGCAGCATTTAACATCGAAAGTTAAAAACACAGGTAAAAAAGGTGCAGCGGCTGGTATTGCCGGTACAGTCGGTAAAACTGCTTGGAATATGTTTAGTAAGCATCGACATTCTAAGAAAAATTAAAATTAGCTCAACTTTAAAGGGAAAGGATGTTTTTAATGGGTAAAAAATTAGTTGGTGGCTTGTTTGCAGGATTATTAGGTGCAGGTTTGTATGCAGCTTACCAAAAAATGGATGAGAATCGTAAGCATCAGTTAAAACGCGGACTTCGGGAAAAAACAGATGAATTAAAAGATCGGGCGGTTGATTACGCTTTTTACGCTAACGATGCTGTAAGTGATTTTAGGGACGCATTTAAAGACGAATTCCATCATACTAAAGATCATGTTAGGGAGGCTTCCGATGATTTAGCAGGGAAAGCCAAGTCCTTTAAATCCGGTAAGAATGAGGATAAGGATGTTCGAACACCGGCACAGGATGATATTATTGTCGATGCGCGAGACGCTTTTGGCGATGCAGATTATTCAAAAGCTACCTCAACTGAAAAATCAGAACAGAAAAACAATACTTCTTCTACCAAGGCTGATCAATCAGCTGAAACAAGTCAACCAAACTCAACTGATTCGAAATCAACGGAGTCTGATTCAGACGATCACACATCTAATTAAATTATCGTCAATCACACCTATTGATTACAAGGGCTGGACGTCATTAAACGTTCAGCCCTTTGATGTATTAAGAATTATTTTTAACCAAAATACCGTAATTCTTTTGTCGTGTGAGTAAATGCTTCATTACCATCTTCAGTAATGTGTACGCAATCTTCAATTCTAACCCCGGCTACGTTTGGAATGTAGATGCCGGGTTCAATCGAAAAACACATGCCGGGTTGGAGTACCAAATCATTTCCAGACATGATTGATGGAAATTCATGTTCACTCATGCCCATACCATGCCCTAATCGGTGATTAAAGTAGTCGCCGTAACCAGCTTTTGAAATAATATCCCGGGCCACTTTATCAAGTTCTGCCGCCGTAATCCCAGGCTTAGCAGCTTCTTGAGCGGCTAACTGAGCCTCTAGGCAAACTTTATAAATATCTAGGGATTTTTCATTGGGCTTTCCAACGGCGATTGTTCTGGTTGCATCGCTAATGTAGCCATCCCAGACAGTGCCCAAATCGAAAAGAACCAACGCGTTATTTTCGATTCTTTTATCACTGGTTGCACCATGTGGTTCTGCCGCGTGGGCTGCCGATTGAATTAGTGCTGGGAAACTAAGCTCCATTATGCCACTTTTCATTAAAGCATAGGACATTTCAGCGGCCACTCTTGATTCTGGGCGACCGACCCGAACGGCTTCAAAACAGGTTTTAAAGGCAAAGTCGGCCCATTTTCCAGCAACTTTTAGTTTTTCAATTTCACCTTGATCTTTGATGAGTCGCATTTGATTTATCATTGGCGTGAGATCAGTTGAAAAATCAGCGCTTGGGAATTCTTGTTGCGCTGATTCAAGCCAGGCAACTGACAAATTACTTTTTTCAATTGCAAAATAAGTGTCATCCGTTTCACGGGCACGAATTTGATCTCCAATCAGTTTCCATGGTGCTTCATGATCCAGATATCCATAAACTGGGTCGGACCAGCCAGATTCTTTAATGGCTTCGGTTTCAAGTGCCGGACCAAACAGAAATGGCGCTTTATTTTTGAAAATAACCAGCAGTAACACCCGTTCATTGGGATCACTATAAAAGCCGCTCAGATATTGAATCGTTTTGGGATCACTAATAAAAGCGATATCACGGTTTTTCTCAGCAAGCCAACGTTGTATTTTCTCAATCTTGTCCATATCACACACTCCTAAATAGAATATCAACAGTATATCACGAAGGGCCAGTCAATTTACTATAATTTAGCGTTTTCACTTGAATTTTCACAGTTCTTAGTTTATGATTTACTTGAAAACGTTTTCAGTTTGCTGTCAGCGTGTTTATTTGGTATATTGAATGATGTTTTGAAAAGACATGAAAACTGATGATATCTGGATAGAAAGGGCTATTAAAATGGATAAACAGACGATTACAATTTATGATGTTGCCAGAGAAGCTGATGTTTCAATGGCAACGGTCTCAAGAGTTGTGAATGGAAATGCCAATGTGAAGCCGGCAACTCGCAAGAAAGTTCTGGACGTAATTGAAAAATTAGATTACCGGCCAAATGCAGTTGCCAGAGGATTAGCAAGTAAGAAGACCACTACGGTCGGTGTTATTGTTCCGGATGTAACCAATATGTACTTTGCATCATTAGCCAGAGGGATTGATGATGTTGCTTCTATGTACAAATACAATATTATTTTGACTAATTCTGATTCAAACAGTGAAAAGGAAATCAAGGTTCTAAATACGTTGTTGTCAAAACAGGTTGATGGAATTGTTTTCATGGGTAATGAAATTACAGACCAGTTGCGAGAAGAATTCAAACGAACCAAGACGTCAATTGTACTGGCAGGTTCCGTTGACGAGCAGAATTTAAAGCCAAGCGTTAATATTGATTACGTTGCCGCAGTTCAGGAAGAAGTTAAAAACCTGATTGATCGGGGTAACAAGCGGGTTGCTTTTGTATGTGGACCTTTGGAGCAAGCCATTAACAGAGAGTTCCGTCTGGAAGGATATAAAAAAGCACTTAAAAGTGCAGGAATTCCTTACGACGACAAGCTGGTCTTTGAAACGGATGATACATACAAGACTGGCACGTTGTTACAACCTGCGTTAATGTCAGTTAACGCAACAGCTGCAATGGTAACGGATGATGAGTTGGCTGCAGGTATTATGAATGGGATGTCTGATGCCGGCGTTAAGGTGCCAGATCAGTTTGAAGTGATCACCAGTAATGATACCAAGTTAACTGAAATGGTACGACCGAAGATGTCTTCAATTACACAACCTCTTTATGACATTGGTGCTGTGGCAATGCGGCTATTAACCAAGTTAATGAACAATGAAGAAGTGGATGAAAAAAATGTTTTACTGCCGTATGGACTGATGAAGCGGGAATCGACTAAGTAAGTTGTTTTGGATTATATGCCGTGACTTGAAACAGCTTCTGGTATCTGGTAAGATATTGTCGTATGTTTGAAACTAGTAATAAATTTAGAAAAGAGGAGTCATTATGTCAGGACATTCAAAATGGCATAACATCCAAGGGCGTAAGAATGCCCAAGATGCTAAACGTGGAAAGATTTTCCAAAAAATATCACGTGACTTGTATCAAGCTGCTAAAGCAGGTGATCCTGATCCAGAAAATAATCCTCAATTACGGTTAGTAATGGAAAAAGCTCGAGCTGCCAATATGCCAAAAGATAATGTTCAACGTGCAATTGATAAGGCATCAGGTGTTGGCGGTGCTAAATTTGAAGAAATCACTTACGAAGGTTACGGACCTGGTGGCACAGCGATCATGGTTTTAGCTTTGACTGATAATAAAAATCGGACTGCGGCCGCTATTCGATCGGCATTTACACATCACGGTGGTTCCCTAGGTGCCAGTGGTTCTGTATCATACATGTTTGATCGTAAAGGTTTTATCGAAATCTTGCGTGAGGGTCTAAACAAAAGTGAAGATGATGTTTTAATGGATGCATTGGATGCCGGCGCAGATGATATGAAGACAACGGACGAAGCCTTTCAGATCTTTACAGATCCATCTTCGATGACAACCGTTCGTGATGAATTACAAAAAAAGGGTTATGATTTGGATACAGCTGAGGTTCGTCTTTTCCCTGAAACGACAACTGAGGTTCCTGGAGACAAAATTTCTCAATATACAGGTTTAATTGATGAACTTGAAAATAATGATGATGTCCAGGATGTTTATGAAGCAGCTGTTTTACCCGAAAATAGTTAAGCTTAATTTAATAACCAAACAACCAGTAAGACTGACTAAGAACAGAAATGTTTTAGTCAGTCTTATTTTTTGAGAAAATTCGGCCTTACTTCACGTATTTAATTATTGTGAGGTGAAAAAATGGAAATTAGTGAACAAGTGGCTCAATTGTATAATGCGGCCATTAAACATCAAGCAAGTGACATTTACTTTTTGCCAGTCAATGATTATTACTTAATTAAGATTCGCAATGCTGAATTATTGATGATTTGGGATAAGGTCAAGAATGAGCAAGCCCGTCGAATGATTAATTATTGTAAATATATGGCAAATATGGCGCTTAGTGAGAGCCGGCGACCACAAATTGGTTCAATGACTTGGCAAGCGGATCATAAACAGTATTCATTACGGCTTTCTTCTGTTGGTGATTTTTTAGGTGCTGAATCCATGGTTATTCGAATCATCTATGAGCTTCAAGATGTTAAGACAGCTTTTTTTAATCAACAAGCCTTATTTGAACTTCAGGAATTGACAGGTCATCGAGGGCTTATTGTTTTTTCCGGGCCAACCGGATCCGGAAAAACAACGACGATTTATAATTTGGTGAATCAGATTGCGGCGGATCAAGTTGTGATGACAATTGAAGATCCAGTTGAAATCAAACAGCTTAATTATCTGCAGCTCCAAGTTAATCGTGAGGCTGGGATGGATTATTCAGATTTGATAAAGGTCGGTTTAAGGCATCGACCAGATATTTTTATAATTGGGGAAATTCGCGATTCCCTTACAGCACAGGCGGCAATTAAAGCGGCACTTAGTGGCCATTTAGTTTATTCAACGATTCACGCCCAAGACCCTTGTGGGGTAATCAGTCGATTGAAACAATTGGGAATTGAAGAACAATTTATCTTTCAATCTTTAACCGCAATCGGTTATCAGCGATTGATTCCGACAATTAATGGCGGTAAACGAGCCTTATTAAAGGCACATTCTTTACACGAACTGACAAGAATAAAATCATATGATTGGAGTGATTGGCAAGGTGAACTCGAACGCGCAATCTCTAAACGCCAAATTACACGAGAAACTGCCAAAAAATATTGGTACGGTTAAAAAATGGCGTATGGCAACCCAGGCTGAATTTTTTAGCTCATTGGCGAATCTTTTGAAGATTGGTTTTTCATTAACAGCAGCTTTGAAATTTATTCGGGAAACCGATCAAACTTTGAAACCTGGAACGGAAAAAATTATTCTTAATTTGCAAACCGGTTTGGGCTTTTCAGAATGTGCTAAGCCCCTAATTTCTCCGTCTGCTTATTATCAACTGATGATTGCAGAAAAACATGGTCAACTTCAGTCTGTCTTACAAGAGTTGGCAACATTTGATCGGTTAAAAATTAAACAAATTCAGAAAATAAAGGCCATGATGGTCTACCCGTTATTTCTCTGTTTTATTCTTTTGTTGCTGGTCGTGCTCATTCATACCGTTGTTTTTCCACAAATTGCAACATTACTGCCAGAAGTTTCAGCTGCTAATTCATCACGAATTAACCCAATTTTTTTAGGAATTATCGGATTATTTGTTGCACTTGTTTTTCTCATGAGTGGCATTTATCTATTCCGACAATCGCCTTTAAAGAAAGCCGAAATTTTGGCCAAAACGCCATTGCTTGGACCAATTTTTAAATGCTATTTGAATTACTATTTGGCTAGTAATCTTGCAATTCTATTGAAAAACGGTCTTAGCGTCAAAGAAATTTATGAAACATTCATGGCACAAAATAAAAATTCAATTATTTATGAATTGGGCGAGAAACTTCACATTGCACTTACCAATGGAAGCTCGTTAAAAAAGCTGTTAAGAACCCATCAGATTATCCCGAGAGAAATTATTAAATTTCTAAATTCGGGCGATACAGTTTCTGGTATGGCAAATTCAATGACTGCTTATTCAAAGTTAATGTTTGAAGAGATGATCGCTAAAACAAATAAGGCGATTGGCTTTATTCAACCGACAATGTTTTTGATTATTGGTGTCACCATTGTATTGACTTATTTTCAACTCTTAATGCCAATCTATAATTCAGTAAAGGGGCTTTATTAAAATGAAAAATCAAATGACAGCTAATCATCGTAAATCTCGTGACGGTTTTACTTTGATTGAGATGACAATTGTTCTGTTTATTATTTCTTTACTAATCATGATCGTCATCCCTAATCTATCGAACCAGCGAAAGCACGCACAAACTGTTCATACGTCAGCAATGAAATCGATGGTTCAAGCTCAAATTGATGCTTATCAAAGTCAGCATCCAACTGACTCGCAGGTTTCTTATGAAGATCTGTCAAACGGTGGATATCTAACCAAAAAGCAGATTTCGCAAGCTAAACGTGAAGGAATTAAAATTTTAGAAAATAATGCCAAATAGAAAAGGATTCACCGTTTTAGAGTTAATCATTTACTTAGGAATTATTGTCAGTGTGCTTTTAATTAATTTGATGTTGATAACGGTAATAAAGAGTAGTCATCCAGACAATGCCCTGTTCTGGCAATTATTCAAAAAATGTTGGGCAGAGTCTCAACAATCTGCTCGGCTAAATAATTGTAAATACGAAGTCCTGATTGAACGTGCGGAAAATCAGGTGGAGTTTATCCCATTTAGTCCTAATGCTCGAGAACAGATTTTGAAATGTCCGGCTCAGTTAGTACCTTATCGTGCTCGACGACTTTTTATTAATGCTGACGGTTATTCAGCTCCAACGACGGTTTACTGGCATTCCAAGAATAACGAAACGGTTTATTTACAAAAATTTCAACTAGGATGGAGTGGTTTTAAAGTTGATCAAAAAAAGTAGAGAAGGGTTTACATTGATTGATTCCTTGATTGGGTTAACAATCATTTCACTTTTTAGTGTTTTCTATATTGGCATGACGCGCCAAATGAACCAGCAAATTGATCGCAGCCAGCAAACCCTAATTACCGAGAGGCATCGATATGAAAATCAACTTCGATCAAAATAGACGATTTAACCGTCCGGGATATTTGTTGATTGAAAGTATGATTAGTTTAATTATCTGTACATTTGCAATTTGGACGATTATGACAATGATTAATTTTGTAACACGTGCTTTTGAAGATCAAACAACCAATTTTTATGCTTTCATCGACTTGTTAGAATCAGATCACTTTCGGTTTCAAATTGTAAAAGCTACCAATGATGATGTCTTACTTTACAGTCCAGTAACTAAAAAGCGGTATCATATGGAACAATATCAAACGATGATTCGGTTTACTGGTAATCATTTGGGGCACGTGCCGATCTTAATTAATGTTCAAAAGGTTTGCTGGAAAAAGTCAGCGAAAGGGGTGACGACAAGTGTTACGTTTAAAAACGGTGAAAAAAACATCGCATATTCAAAGTTGCCGACTACTTCGAAAAAATAGCCGAAGCGGCTCCCTGACGGTTGTTTCAATTATTTTTACAGGACTCCTATTATCATGTTTAATTTTTCAATGTCTTTCATATCGACGAGAAATCGAAACAATCCAAACAATGACTCGCACTTATCGCTGGAAGCAGAAACACTTTCAGAATCAGCCGACAGCGGTTAAATCACACTTTAATCATTCTAGGGACACTCATCGTTAATTAATATTATGATAAAGCTACTTGAATTACTAAAGCTATTTCTGGTAGTATTTAGTAGTATTATAGTAATTTACGAAAAGGAGTTGAGTGTTCTGACAGAAGGACAAATCGAACGCTTCTTTAGTTTACTTAACGAAACGACTGAACTCGTTCAAAAGCAACGAGACCAATCATATCTGGATTCGTTAATTGAAGTGTTGGATACTGTTCAAAGCGGTGACGATGATTCTTTGGGATTAACCGGTACTGGTGCTGAACAAGTTCGACAACGGTATGCCGAATTTGATCGGGAGGATTATGACGCTGAAACCTTACGTAAAGCAATCCAAATGGCAGTTTTAAAGGCAATTCGAGTTGATAAGATACAGGCTAATTACCAAATAACCCCGGATACGATTGCCAACGTTATTGGCTACATCATTGCAGGCATCTTCAATGGGCGATCACAACTTAGTCTACTTGACCCTGCTATGGGGACAGGTAATTTACTAACGGCTATTTATAACCAGTTGGTGGAGAGCATTCACGTCCAGCCTTCAATTTCAGGTATTGAAAATGATGACGCAATGTTTGAATTGGCGGCCAATTCATTTGATATTCAACATATACATGCGGAACTGTTTCATGAAGATACAATCCAGAATGTGTTGGCACCAATCGTTGATGTAGTTGTCAGTGATTTACCAATTGGCTATTACCCAATTGATGAAAACACTAAAGGGTTCAGTACGCGAGCTTCGACTGGTCATTCATATGTGCATCACTTGATGATTGAATTTGCGATGGACCATGTTAAAAAAGGTGGTTATGGTTTTTTCCTTGTTCCAAGTCAACTCTTTAAAACGGCTGAAGCTAAGCAATTGCTTAAATGGATGCAAGGAAATGTGTATTTACAAGGTCTTTTAAATTTGCCAAATGAACTTTTTCAAAATAAGTCGGCTCAAAAAGCGATTATGATCTTGCAAAAAGTTGGTGGAAATGCCAAGCAGGCCAGTCCAATTATGTTGGGAGAATTTCCGTCATTTAAAGATCGGTCAGCTTTTCAGAAATTTTTAACTGAAATTGACGATTGGCAGAAAAAGGATCTTTTACAATAAAAACAGAGGAGTAATATTACGATGGGAAAATCGATTGCAATTAATGCTGGTAGTTCTACTTTGAAATATAAGTTGTTCCAAATGCCTGAAGAAACGGTTTTATCAAGTGGGGCGATTGATCGAATCGGGCTTGGCTCTTCATCAGTGTCAATTAAATATGGTGATGGTCAAAAGTACAAGGATACACTTGACATTGACAATCATGAGCAGGCAATCCAATTAGTTTTAGATAAGCTGTTGAGTCTAAATATTATTAAAGATTATAGCGAAATTACCGGTGTTGGACATCGAATTGTGGCTGGTGGTGAAGATTTTAAAGATTCCGTCGTAATCGATGATAACGTCATTAAGAAAATTGAAGGATTGACTGAATTTGCACCTCTTCATGAACCAGCTGCAATTCTCGGCATTAAGGCATTTAAAAAGATTTTGCCGAATACAATTAGCATCGCTGTTTTTGATACCTCTTTCCATACGACGTTACCTGAAGTTAATTACATGTACAGCCTACCTTATGAATACTATCAAAACTTTAAGGTGCGTAAGTATGGCGCTCACGGTACGAGTTACCGGTACGTTTCACAACGTGCGGCTAAGATGCTTAACAAACCGCTAGAAGATCTTAAATTAGTTATCTTGCATTTGGGAGCTGGTGCTTCAATTGATGCCATTAAAGATGGTAAGTCATTTGACACTTCAATGGGCTTCTCACCAGTAGCTGGAATTACAATGGCCACTCGTTCTGGTGATGTAGATCCATCAGCACTTCAGTATGTGATGGAAAAGGCCAACATTAAGAACATGGATGATATGGTTGATATTTTAAATCACAAATCAGGCTTAGTTGGTCTTTCAGGTGTTTCAGCTGATATGCGCGAAATCGAAGGTGTTATGCACGAAAATCATCGAGCAATGTTGGCTCGTGAAATTTTTAAGAACCGAATTATCCGTTATATCGGAAGCTATGTTGCTGAAATGGGTGGTATCGATGCGCTGGTATTTACTGCTGGAATTGGTGAAAATGATATCATGATTCGTCAAGAAGTAACTGATAAATTAGGCTATTTTGGGATTAAAGTTGACCCTAAGAAGAATGATATTCGAGGTGTGGAACGTGATCTTTCGGCTGAGGATGCTAAGGTTAAGACTTTATTGATTCCAACTAATGAAGAATTGATGATTGTTCGAGATATTGAAAGATTGCGTCAACAGGGTTAGTTAAATAATTAGTTTTAGAAAGGGTAAACGTCGTTAGCAACGCTTAGCCTGTTACGATCAAATAATTTTCAAAATAAAAGATCGTATTCTATGTTTTGTTAAATCTAATTACTCTAGAGAGGCTGAGTGCAAAACGTTAGTTTTGTTTCGGCCTTTTTGTTTAATTTAGCTGTTAATTTTAATTTAAGAATTAGGAGGCGTTTTTTTGGAGAATCAAAATGACGATCATCAGTTTTCACGTGGCTTAAAAAATCGTCACGTTCAATTAATTGCTTTAGGAGGAACGATTGGAACCGGTTTGTTCTTGGGAGCTGGTCAATCAATTCATCTCGCTGGACCGTCAATTATTCTCGCTTATTTACTTGCGGGTTTTGCCTGTTTTCTATTAATGCGAGCCTTGGGTGAACTACTATTATCAGATTTAAGCGGTAATTCGTTTGTCTTTTTTATTAAAAAATATTTGGGCGATAAAGCCGGTTTTGTCATTGGCTGGACCTATTGGACCTGTTGGATTTCGATTGCGATGGCTGATTTAACCGCTACGGGACTCTATGTTCAATTCTGGTTTCCAAAAATTCCCGTGTGGCTAACCGGTTTAGTTATTTTAACAGTTTTATTTCTGGTTAATATCATTGCTGTCTCTGCCTTTGGTGAAACAGAATTTTGGTTGTCAATCATTAAAATCGCGGCAATTGTGGCGTTGATTGTCATTGGCATCGTTTTAGTGTTGGTTCATTACAAAACACCCTATGGTCACGCTCAGGTAAGCAATATTTTAAGTGGTGGCTTTTTTGCGAATGGTGCTTCCGGTTTTTTTCTTTCCTTCCAAATGGTTTTATTCGGATTTGCTGGAATTGAAATGATTGGGATGACGGCTTCTGAAACTCAAGATCCGGAGGTCACAATTCCAAAAAGTATTAATGAAGTGCCCACGCGTGTCCTACTTTTTTACGTTGGATCACTATTAGCATTGATGAGCATTTTCCCGTGGCAAAATGTTTCGCCAACATCCAGTCCGTTTGTACAAGTTTTCTCCGGGATTGGTATTCGCTCGGCGGCGACAATTATCAACTTTGTTGTATTGACGGCGTCAATTTCGGCTTGTAATAGTTCAATTTTTACAACGGGACGAATGATGTTTTCATTGACTTATAATGGGCAATCTAAATTTCATCGAACAGTTGGTAAACTATCGCGACGGCAAATCCCGTTTAATGCCATTTTATTTTCGACCTTTGTCATCGCATTAATCGTTGTGCTGAGTATTTTAATGCCTGGCGATGTGTTTAGCTTTATTTCGAGTGTCACCACCACGTGTTTCTTATTTGTTTGGGGAATGATTGTGTTAGCACATATTAAGTACAGAAAGCTTGCTAAAAAAAGGATTTCTGCTAAAAAGCTGGAATTTAAAATGCCATTTTACCCGTTTTCTGATTATTTTGTATTGGCATTTCTCGTATTTGTGGGAATTGTTCTGCTTTTTAAGACCGACACGTTGGTTGCGTTGCTTGGTTCAATAATTTGGTTAACTATTTTATTTCTTGGTAAAACCTTTAAAAATAAAGTTGACTCAAAAAGTTAGTCGTTTTTGATAGAGGTTGGAACAAGATCGCTTTTGTTTCGGACCTCTATTATTTTCGTTATAATAACGGAAAATATAATGAGGCAGTGTTATGATAGTTAAGGTAATGGCTGTACTTGAAAGAAGAATGTTATATGCAATTTTTTACGGCTGATACTCATTTTTTTCATGAAAGATTACTTGGAATAAGTGAATTTGCGCCCAGACCATTTTTGACAGTTGAAGATATGAATGACACAATTATCGAGAATTGGAATCGACGGGTTGGCAAAGATGACGTTGTTTATCATTTGGGAGATATTGCAATTTTGCATACCAAGCCGGAAAAAGAAGCCTATAAACGGATTTTTGAAATTTTAAAGCAATTAAACGGTAGGTTGGTTTTAATTAAGGGGAATCATGATTCCAGAAATTTGTTTAAATATCTGGCTAAACATAACTACTTGGTTGATAATCACCCTAAGTTTGAATTTCATGATGTGGGTGTTTTGATTAAAATGAATCATTGTCAGTATTATTTAACACATTATCCTATGATGATGGGGATTGTTAAACAGATTATTAACCTTCATGGTCATATTCATCATTACTCAGTACCAATTAAAGAAGATATTAATGTCGGCGTTGATACACCGGAAGTTGACTATTTAAAGCATAAACCACCATTTGGAACACCCTTTTCTCAACAAGAAATTGAAGAAATGGTGGCTCAAAAACAAATAGATTTTGCAAAACGACATTGATAGGTGGAACTCATGACGGAAAAAATAACAATTTTGCACACTAATGATCTGCATTCGCATTTTGAAAATTGGCCACGAATTCGTAGATATATATTAGAAACTCGAAAAAAATTATTAAACGAAAAGAATTCATCTGTCATTACCGTGGATTTAGGCGATGCTGTTGACCGGGTCCACCCCCTAACAGAAGTAACTAACGGTCAAGCTAATGTTGAATTACTTAACCAGATCCACTATGATGCAGTGACAATTGGCAATAATGAAGGGTTAACTAATACGCATGAGCAACTGAATCGACTATATAACGATGCTAATTTTGATATAGTTCTTGGAAACTTATTGGATATGAAAACAAAGTTAATGCCCAAATGGTCTCAGCCAGCAAAACTCATGACAACCTCTAATGGCACTAAAATTTTAATTTTGGGGCTAACTGCACCATATTCATTGACTTATCCAATCCTGGGCTGGCGACCAATTGAACCTGAAAAGGTCTTACCGAGATTATTGAAACGATATGCTGGCCAATATGATTTAGTAGTGTTACTTTCCCATTTAGGGCTACCAGAGGATCAATTGTTGGCTCGTAAATTTCCACAGCTGAATGTTATTATTGGTTCTCATACACACCATTTATTGATTCACGGACAGCGGGTTAATCAATCTTTACTGGCAGCGGCTGAAAAGTGGGGACACTATATCGGCCAAATCACGTTAACAGTGGATTCAAATCATAAATTGGTTGATAGTCAAGCCATGGTTATTCAGACAAATACTTTACCCGAAAAATCAACTGACAAAGCTGAAATCAAAAATTATGAAGAAACTGGCGAAAAATTATTAGCCAGAAATAAATTGGCCAGAATTAAAACGCCAATGACTACGAATTTAATTGGTCATTCTCGTTTGGTAAATGAAGGCCTGCACGCAATTATGGAGAAAGCTGGAACACGAGCCGGCATTTTAAGCTCAGGGTTGTTTCTTCGTAACTTACCTGAAGGGTTGGTTGATCGAAATGAATTGCATCAAATGCTGCCGCATGCAATGCATGTGATGCGAGTAACGCTGGGTGGGTATGATCTATGGCGATTAATTAAGGAAATGGAAAAAAATCGAAACTTTTTAGTTAAATTTCCCCAAAAAGGAATGGGCTTTCGAGGGAAGGTTTTTGGTGAGTTGCATTATAGTGGGTTACGCTATGATTCAGATGCCGGCCAACTTTTTTACCATGAAGAATTAGTTTCGCCTGTTAAAAAGTATCAAGTTGCAATGCCGGATCACTATTTATTTATTCCTTTTTTTCCAACTCTGGAAATTGTGGGTCATAATGAAATTTTATATGATCAAAACTTGAGAGATGTCTTCGGTGATTACATGGCAAAACATTATCCGATCAATGGTTGAAGGGAGGCTTTAAGATGGATCGAAAACAATTTGATGCATTAATTTCTGAGCAGGATTCCAAAAGGCGACCACTCGCCCAAATTAAACGTGAAACCGAAGATAAGTTTACTATTAATAATCATCAGTATACGGTTTCACTTGACTCACAAAATGGTTTTCAGTTTGATGAATTCGCTCGACGCTATAACCCTGCACTAAGCCAATATGATTATATTGTTGGCGATTGGGGATATGGCCAGTTACGGCTTAAGGGATTTTATAATGATGATCGAGACATTGCGGGCGGCCCATTTATTGGTGAATTAAATGATTATTTACTTGAAGATATCAACTTTGGTGCGGCATATTTTGTCGTACATAATTTAGAAGCAAGGCCAATCATTCGTAAATCAAGAAATAATAAAAATTCCCGATCTCGTAATAACAATCGTCGGCGAGGTTCTAAAAACCACTCTCGGAACAGTCATCGTCGAAACAACCAACATGCATTTGTTGAACAAAAGGTTGCCCCGGTTAAGCCGCCGCTTCAAAAACGGAAAAATTTAGTTGTGAAGACTGAAGAAAGCGCCAATAAACACCATTTTATTATCCGAGAAAGTAAAAAATAAAAATATGGAGGCAATAAGAGGTGGCAAAATCTTATAAGGGCTATTTGATTGATCTTGATGGAACGGTGTATGCGGGCAAAAAAAGAATTCCCGCTGCTAAAAGATTTATTGAGAGACTGCAAGCTCAAAAAATACCGTTCTTGTTTGTTACGAATAATTCAACACAGCTGCCGCGAGATGTTGTTAAAAATTTGAGTGAAAATCATGATATTCATGTTGAACCGGACAATGTTTATACATCAGGGATGGCAACTGTGGATTTCATGAATGCTGATAAAAAAAGTCCAAACCCTTCAGTTTACATTGTTGGAGAAATTGGGCTTAAGCAAGTTATTCTGGCAAGTGGGTTTCGGCTTGAAGCTGATCATCCGGATTATGTTGTCGTTGGATTAGATTCGGATTTAACTTATGAGAAGCTCTCAGAGGCTGTCTTAGCAGTTCGAGCGGGGTCCCGGTTTATTGGGACTAACCCAGATACTAACATTCCTAAAGAACGCGGCATGATGCCTGGTGCGGGGTCAGTGGTTAAGTTTGTTGAATATGCTACCCAACAAGCACCCATTATGATTGGTAAACCACGGGCTCGGATTATCGAAAGTGCTTTAACCAAAATTGGCCTTAACAAAAAAGATGTTTTGATGGTCGGCGATAATTATAATACTGATATTAAAGCCGGAATAAATGCTAATATTGATACATTAATCGTTTACACAGGGTTATCAACTAGAAAGCAAGTTCAAGCACAAGCAATTATGCCAACGTATCAGATTGATAGTTTAGATGAATGGCGGCTTTAAATTGAAATTAACAGCTCAACAAATCGGTATCGCATTAATCATTGTTCTTGGAAGCCTTTCATTTTCGATTTTTCTGACAATTAATTCAATTTGGCTATTTGATCTAAATAGTCATTTGTTTCATTTGTCAGCGGCAACCGGAATCTCCGCAGATAAGCTTCACGTCGTTTATCTGCGGATGATTAACTATATTCAAAATCCATTTGTTAAATCACTTAATCTAAAGTATTTTATTAGCTCTGATAATGGATTAAAACATTTTCGTGATGTTCGCCATCTGGTGATTTTTAATAATATTGTGATGCTTATTCTAGGCCCATGTTCAATATGGATAATTCATCGCTTAAACAAAAAATCACTAACGTGGATCTTATTAACACCCGTTAAAGTGGTAACAGTCCTATCGTTAGTAATTATTTCAGTAATGGCGATTAATTTTGAGCAGGTCTTTGTTTATTTTCACGAAATTTTATTTCGAAATCGCGACTGGATTTTTGATCCAAATACGGATCCGGTCATTAATATGTTACCGGATACTTTTTTCTTGGAATGCTTTAGCCTATTCTTTATACTTTTCTTGTTGATTCAAGGTGTCATTTATCTGTTAGGCAAGCGATCGCTTAATCGATCGGATCCTTCATGAGAAGCCAAAGAACTAAATAAGCGATAACTCCAGGAAAAATTGGGGTAACTGCAAGCAACACAAAGATCACTCTGGCAAGTGTGACATCCCAACCATATTTTTCGCTTAGCCCACCGATTACACCGGCAAAAATTCGGTGTTCATTTGAGCGATGAATGTTAATTTTCATTTGTTTGACCCTCCTCGTTACTTAACAAATCCTTAACTTAACAGTAACGGAATAGCAAACAAATTTCAATTATGATAAACTATTAAGTTAGATAATCGAATAAGTAGGAGAATTCAATTCTATGTTAACTTTAAATATTAATGGTCAATTAGGAAATCAAGAAGTGGTTCTTTCCGATAATTCATATGGTCAGTTATCGGGGATCCGTATTTTCGGGACACCAGCAGGCGGTGCCCAAGTGATTCAGTGGACATTTACAGCTACTGGGCATAAGCATGAAGGATTCGTTTATGCAGGAAATTTAACTGAGGGTCTGGTAATTAATTCCATTACTGGCAAAGACCAATATAAAATTCATTTTATTAAGCAATAAACCTGGTGGCTGCGCGATACATAATGGGGCATGGATATCAATTAGCAAATTGGTGTTTATGTCTCATTCTTTTGTAAAGGAGTTTTTGTATGGTCAAAGTGGGAATTGATAAAATCGGTTTTTTTACTTCGCCTTATTTCATAGATATGACTGAACTGGCTAACCGACGTCATGAGGAACCAGGTAAGTTTTTGATTGGACTTGGTCAAAAACAGCAGGCAGTGATACCACCAACTCAGGATGTTGTCACTTTAGCGGCAAATGCAGCGAACAAAATCTTAACTAAAGCTGATAAAGACAAAATCGATACAGTCATTTTTGGTACTGAGACTGGAATCGATAATTCAAAGTCGGCAGCTATTTATGTTCAAGCGTTATTGGGAATCTCAAAACACGCGCGATCATTTGAAATTAAGCAGGCTTGTTATGGCGGGACGGCTGGACTTCAAATGGCGGTTGAACATATCAGACTGCATCCGGATAGCCAGGTACTGGTGTTGGCAGCCGATATTGCCCGATACGGGCTTCAAACTCCTGGTGAAGCGACTCAGGGAGGTGGCGCAGTGGCAATGCTGGTCGCAGCAGAACCACGAATTCTTGAAATTGAAGATAAGCGTAGTTTTTATTCTGACAATATAATGGATTTTTGGCGACCACTTTATCGTCGTGATGCGGTGGTGGATGGGCATTATTCCAATAACGTTTATATTGACTTTTTTAAGCAGACTTGGCAAACTTATCAACGGGATTATCATTGTAATATTGACGATTTTCAGGCAATGGCATTTCATTTGCCATACACTAAAATGGGACTGAAGGCACTGCGGTCGATTGTTAATCAAAGTCATCATCCGGAGCGCCTTTTGGCACAGTTTGAGTCCTCAAGGGTTTATAATGCTTGTGTGGGCAATCTTTATACAGGCTCACTATATTTAAGCCTAATTTCGTTGTTGGCCAATTCTGAAACACTTCAGCATGGTGACTTAGTCGGGCTTTTCAGTTATGGTTCCGGCGCACAAGGAGAGTTCTATAGTGGCCGAATTAGTGAACAATTTGATCGGCGGCCATTAAAAACGGATATGGAAGCAATGCTGTCAAAGCGCCAAAAATTAACGATTTCACAGTATGAAGAGATGTATCAAGCAGGGTTACCGTTAAGTGGCGGTGATAAACAGTTTGATACAGCTTCAGATCATAGTCCTTTTATTCTTGAAGGACGTCATGAAGATCAAAGAATTTATCGTCAAAATTAACTTACTAAAATTTAATAAAAACGAGGCCATTCAGGATCCCTCTGGACAGCCTCGTTTTAAATTCAATTAAGTGTTAATAAATTTCATCACGGAATAAACTAATGACTTTTCCTAAAATGCTGACTTTGGTCAAAATAATGGGTGCCATAGTATCGTTTTCTGGTTGCAACCTAAAGTGGTCGCTTTCTTTAAAGAAACGTTTACAAGTTGCTTCATTCTCATCCGTCATCGCAATCACGATATCCCCATTCTCGGCGGTTGATTGTTTACGAACAACAACAAAATCACCGCTTAAAATGCCGGCATTGATCATACTTTTGCCACGAATTTTTAACATGAACAAAGTTTGATCATCCCTTGCCAACTGGGGTGGTAAAGGGAAATAATCAGTTGCTTCTTCGACGGCCAGAATGGGTTCGCCTGCAGTAACTGTTCCAAGAATTGGGATTTGTTTTTGCTTTGGTGCAATCCCCAATAGATTCATTCCTGCATTTGTGACTTCCAACGCCCGTGGTTTCGAAGGATCTTTGACGATGTAACCTTTTTTCTGTAATCTGTTAATATGGCCATGGATAGTTGAAGTAGACGACAGGTGAACGGCTTCACCAATTTCACGAACGGTTGGTGGATAGCCTTTATCATTAACTTTTTCCCAAATATAGTGTAGAATTTGATATTGTTTACTCTTTGGATCTTTTAACATTGTGTAACACCTCATCAATTACTTTTGTTATTAAATCTATAATATCATACCTTTATGAAAATTTCAAACACATGTTCGTGCTTTCTTTAAATTTTCTGTTATAATATTTTTATTGGAGGAATTTATCAATGAATGAAAAAGAAAAAAAGAAATTGCAATCTAAAATTGGTGACGATGTTCTTAAAGAAATTGTCCCTCGAATTAATGAGTTAGCCCACAAAGCAAAAACTGAGGGATTAACTGAGGTTGAAAAGGTTGAACGGGCTGAACTGCGAAAAAAGTACGTTGCCCGTTTTCGAGATAATTTTAAAAAGCAAATTGAATTAATGAAAGTTTACGATAAAGATGGCAAAGAGATTACGCCAAAGAAAGTAAGAAAGATTCAACGACACAAGGGCCTTCGAGACGATTAATAGATTTTTGCGGTCATTTTAGAATAAGGCTTTTATTTCTTTTGGGAATTGTGTAGAATTAATCAGTGAGACTATGTAAGGAGGCCTTGTTTTGGCAACTTGGATTTGGGTTCTAATTGTTATTTTGGCCTTGGTCGTTGGGTTGATTGGTGGTTTTTATGGTGCTCGTAAGTATATGGAAAAGTACCTTAAAGAGAATCCACCATTTAACGAAGATCAATTGCGCCAGTTAATGTTACAAATGGGACAAAAACCTTCTCAGAAGAAACTGAATCAGATGATGCACACCATGCAAAATAACGTGGGAAAAAAGTAGCATTATTTTGATCTAAATAAAGAGGTCAGTCAAAAATGAATGATTTTTGAACTGACCTCTTTATTGCCAAACTGATTAAAATGATGAATCAGCTTTTTTTCTTAGAGATATCGACATATTTAAATTCTGGGTTTACAGCAAAGTCCAAAGCATCAAAAGCGGTTTGCATTTGTTTTTCGATTACTTTTTGATACTCATCATTTAATTTGCGTTTTCGATCAATGTAGATTGGTTCGCCAAAAGCAACTGTTATTTTCTTTCGACTGAACAACCGTTTAAAGCTTAAGGGACCTTGATAAACTGTTGGCACCAAGGGGACACCTGCCAGTTGTGAAATTAAAGCTGCACCACTTTTTAATTCTTCTGAGTGTCTGGTTCCTGAGGGAAATAAGATTAATGATAATTCGGACTTTCTCAGAATTTTGACCGGATGCTTAATTGCTGAAGGGCCAGGATGATCTCGATCGACTGGAAAAGCATTGGCATGATCCAAAATCCATTTTAAGATTGGATTTTTAAATAGTTCTTTTTTTGCCATAAAACTAAATTTTTTTGGACTTGCACCCAACGCAAATAAAATTGGATCAAACCAGGTTCGGTGAGGCCCAATCAAAATGTAATTCCCCTTGGGAAGACGTTCCTGATGCAGGTAATGGGTATTTCCATTAATGATCAGAACTAAAATACGGATAACTACCCGGAGAAATGAATAAAGCAATCCCATTTCCTTCTTTCTTGTCTAATAGAATTATATTAACTTAAAACAGAAGTATTTGGCAAACTAAATTATTGAATTTAAGATTTCCAGAGGATCAAAAATTGGTTAAAAGTAAAGGAAATTAGAAATGCAAATTAACTTAAAATCCGATGAACGGATTGACCAGCTGTACAGCAATCAAATAAAAATTATCCAAAGCAATGACGTCTTTTCGTTTTCTTTAGATGCCGTCTTGTTGGCTAATTTCGCTCAGGTCGGCAATAAGCGAATTAAAAAAATTGTCGATCTGTGTGCGGGCAATGGGGCCGTTGGCCTATTTTTAAGTAGTGAAACGGCTGCCGAAATTGCAATGGTTGAAATTCAGAATCGGCTAGCAGATATGGCAAGAAGAAGTGTTGAATTAAATAATTTATCAACTCGGATTCGAGTGATTAATGACGATTTGAAGAACACGACAGCTCACTTACCGAAGGATTCAGTAGATGTGGTCGTCTGTAATCCACCATACTTCGTTAACTATGAAAGTAGTGAAAAAAATCCTAACCGTTATTTGGCAATTGCCCGCCATGAAATTAAAACAACAATTAGTGAAGTTGCTCAAGTTGCCAGTGATCTACTAAAAACAAATGCTAAATTGTTTATGGTGTATCGGCCAGATAGATTAACGGATTTGTTACTCAGTTTGCGCAGTCACCGGTTAGAACCCAAAAAGTTGCAGTTTGTTCGTTCAAAGCCGGCGCAACCTGCTAATATGGTCTTGATTGAGGCAATTAAAGATGGTAAACCTAATGGCCTGCGGATTCTTGCCGATCTGGTGACACATGAAGGAACTGAGTATTCAACTGAGGTGAAGCAAATTCTTTATGGAAAATCCTAAAAGAAATTATTTTATGTACGTTTTGTTATGTGAAGACCATACTTTATATACAGGGTATACGACGGACGTTCAGAAACGATTTCAAGTCCATCAAGCAGGAAAAGGTGCAAAATACACACGTACGCATTATCCGATTAAAGTTCTGTTTCAAAAACAGTTTGCGACCAAGCATGATGCATTAAGTGCCGAATACTTTTTTAAAAAACTAAGCCGAAAACAAAAATTGTATTTAATTCATTATCCCGAGTTATTTTCGATTCCAGGCAGTGAATGGCTGCACAAACTTTCTGATTTTCAGCCTAAATAATACCTAAACGTGTTACAATATAAGTAACATGTTTAGGAGGTAATATTCGTGAAAATTATTGCTTATGGCATTCGGGACGATGAAAAGCCCTATTTAGATAAATGGAGTGAAGAAAATCCCGATGTTGAAGTTGCATCAACTGGTGAGTTGCTGGATGAATCAACTGTTGAACAGGCTAAAGGTGCTGATGGTGTTGTCACCTATCAACAGAAGCCTTATACAGCCGCCGTACTCGACAAGTTAGGTGAGTATGGAATTAAGTATTTGTCCTTACGTAATGTGGGGGTTGACAATATTGATGCCGATGCTGCAAAACGTAACGGAATTCAAGTTACCAACGTGCCTGCATATTCACCTGAGGCAATTGCTGAATTTACGGTTACCCAGTTGATGAGACTGTTACGCCGAACCAATACATTCGATCGTAAAGAAGCAAACGGCGATCTTCGTTGGGCACCAGATATTGCCGAAGAATTAAACCAATTAACGGTTGGGGTTTACGCAACGGGTAGAATTGGCCGTGCTGCTATGCGAATTTACAAGGGCTTTGGTGCCAAAGTAATTGCCTATGATATTTTCCATAATCCAGAATTGGAAAAAGAAGGCGTTTATGTTGATACGCCTGAAGAACTTTATGCTCAATCTGATGTATTATCAATTCATGCTCCTGCAACAAAAGAAAATGAACATATGCTGAATGATGATGCCTTTAGCAAGATGAAGGATGGCGTCTACATTTTAAATCCAGCACGAGGAACTTTGGTTGATACGGATGCACTGATTCGGGCGCTTGATTCTGGTAAAGTGGCTGGTGCTGCTCTAGATGTATATGAAAATGAAGTTGGCATCTTTAATACTGACTTTGGCAGCTTTGATAAGATTCCAGACGAACGATTGAAGGGACTTATGAAGCGTGAAAACGTTCTGGTTAGTCCACATATTGCCTTCTATACAAAGCGTGCTGTTCGGAACATGGTTTACTTTGCGATGGATGCAAATAAATCACTGATTTCGACCGGTAAATCTGACAAATTGGTGAAGCTTTAAACTGAACTTGTTATAAAAAATAAAAAAAGGAATCCTTTTCGATTACGGAAGGGATTTCTTTTTTTAATAGGTCGGATTAGACTTCTGCAGCTAATTCCAGTAGTAATTCTTGAAGTTGGGAACTGTTATTAACCGTTTGATCCGGAATAATCTCAGGATCTGCAATTGCCGCATTGTGATTATTGTACCAAACGGTTTGCCAACCAGCTTTTTTCGCTGGAATAACGTCATTAAAATAAGAGCTGCCAACGTAAATCATTTCACTACCACGAAGATTTAATTTTCGATTCATCAAAGTAAAAATTTTAGGATCTGGTTTTTGAACGTTTGCATCTTCAGACGTAATGATATTTTCTCTGGAAAACCAATGATGCAATTTTAATCGCATAATTTTAGAAAGTTGATTTTTGGTTGTGCCATTCGTGATAATTCCCAATTTAAATTTTTCACTCAGGTGATTAAAAACGGTTGCTAAGCCATTGAATAATTGGATATTTTGACTAAGCTGATGATAAGATTGCCAGAAATCAGCTGCTTTTTGTTGTGTTAAGCCGTCAAGTGAAAACAGTTTGAATGAATGATGTAAACAGTGAAAATTAATCTCAGATTTTGAAAGTTGAAGTTGTTGGTCGAGATTGCTTTTGGCAATTACCAACTGTTCTTGGTGAATGTAGTTAGTAAAAATCTTGGCCATTAAATGACCATCAATATCGTTCGAAAAAGTTTGCTTAAAAGCAACTTTGAATGACGGTTCTTGATCATATAATGTATCGTCAACATCGAAAACAATGGCTTTAATCATGTAGACTCCTCCTTGCTACGATTTATTATTCTAACACGTTTTAAAAAAATTTAACAATTCTGTTGCAAGGGAGGGAGGGCTGAACTTAGATTTAATTGTTTAAAAATCAGCTTGGTTGAATTGTTTTTTGAATGATTATCATAAAATCCTTGCTTTCAGGGCTGTTTTTAGCTATACTCTTATAGGTGTTTTAATTACACACTCGATGCAATGCGATGGGTGTTGCTACAGTTTGTAGTTCCTGATTGCAAGTGACCATCGGGGAGGAAAAAAACTTTATGGAGGCTAAATCATGGCTGTAATTTCTATGAAACAATTATTGGAAGCTGGTGTCCATTTTGGTCACCAAACACGTCGCTGGAATCCTAAGATGAAGCAGTATATCTTTACTGAACGAAATGGGATCTACATCATTGATTTACAAAAAACAGTCAAATTAATTGATGTTGCTTATAATTTCATGAAGGAAGAAGCTTCAAAAGGTGCTGTTGTTCTGTTTGTTGGTACTAAAAAACAAGCTCAGGATTCAATTGCTGAAGAAGCAACTCGTGCTGGTCAGTATTATGTTAACAACCGCTGGCTTGGTGGGACGTTAACTAACTGGGATACTATTCAATCACGTGTTAAGCGATTGAAAGATCTTAAGAAGATGGAAACTGACGGAACATTTGATGTTTTGCCAAAGAAGGAAGTCTCACTATTAATTAAGCAGCGAGATAAACTTGAGAGATTCTTAGGTGGAATTGAAGATATGCCTAAGTTACCAGATGTTTTGTTCATTGTGGATCCGCGAAAGGAACAAATTGCGGTTCATGAAGCTCAAAAGTTAAACATCCCGATCGTGGCAATGGTTGATACCAATACTGACCCAGATCAGATTGACGTGGTCATTCCATCAAATGATGATGCTATTCGTGCCGTTCGCTTGATTACATCAACAATGGCGGATGCCATTATTGAGGGTCGTCAGGGTGAAGATGAAGTTAGCGAAGAAACATTTGAAAATGGTTCAAAAGACGACAAAAAAGATTCAAAAGAAGATTCAATTGAAGATATTGCCCACGCTGTAGAAGGCAAAGACGCTTCAAATAACCAGTAATAGCACTTAGGCTGACTCTATTGCTATAGACCTAATTTGGCCTTAGTGTAGAGTCAGTTTTGTGTTAAGAATTAAGGAGGCCGTTAAAATGGCAAAAATTTCCGCATCACAGGTAATGCAATTACGTAAAAAAACCGGTGTTGGTATGATGGACGCAAAGAAAGCGCTGGTAGCCACAGAGGGTGACTTTGACAAAGCAATTGAAGTTTTACGTGAAAAAGGTGTTGCCAAAGCTGAAAAGAAAAGTGATCGAGTAGCTGCTAATGGATTAGCTACGATTGTGATTAAAGGAAATACTGCAGCAATTATTGAAGTTAACTCAGAAACTGATTTTGTTGCCTCAAGTGATCCTTTTAAAGCTGCTGTTGCTCGAATTAGTGACGCAATTGTGACTAACAAACCAGCAGATGTTGAGGCTGCAATGGCACTTAAAACAGACAAGGGAACGATCAAAGATGATTTGGTTGAAACGACTCAAGTTACTGGTGAAAAAGTAAGTTTACGTCGTTTTAAAATCGTTGAAAAAGGTGACGATGAAGTCTTTGGCTCGTATTTGCATAACGGCGGTTTAATTGCATCATTGGTTCAATTGAAGGGTGCTGACGAAACCACTGCTAAAGATGTTGCGATGCACGTCGCTGCAACTAATCCTGAGTATCTTAATCAGGCAGAAGTTCCTGCAGATCGTTTAGCTCATGAAAAGGAAATTCTAAAACAAGAAGCCTTGAATGAAGGCAAACCTGAAAAAATTGTTGAAAAGATGGTTGAAGGACGTCTTCATAAATTTTTAGCAGAGATTTGCTTGGAAGATCAGGAATTTGTTAAGGATCCGGATCAGACAGTGGCTCAATACGTTGCTTCTAAGAATGGCTCAATTGTTAAGTTTGTTCGCTATGAAGTTGGCGAAGGCATCGAAAAAAAGCAGGAAAGCTTCGAGGATGAAGTTCGTGATCAATTAGGAAATTAGCTTTTTATTAAAAGGACTGGAACGACGGCTATTTTTGTTCCAGTCCTTTTTTGCGACTTTCAAAAATGATTAAGGTAAAGCTGTTAAGAATTTTTGAATTTATGAGTTTTATTGTTGCAGTTAACTTGAGTATGCTAAAATTGGTGTTAATGATTAATTATGGGAGGCACTTTGATGTCCAAAGTAAAATACAACCGAATTATTTTAAAATTGAGCGGCGAAGCGTTAGCCGGTGAGCGTGGATTTGGTATTAATCCGCCGGTGATTAAGGACGTCGCAAAAGAAATCAAGGATATTTTTGAAATGGGTGTCCAAATTGGCATTGTCGTCGGTGGTGGTAACATGTGGCGTGGTGAAGCTGGTGCCGAAATGGGAATGGAACGTGCTCAAGCGGATTACATCGGAATGTTAGGAACTACGATGAACGGATTGGCACTTCAGGATAATTTAGAGTCTCTTGATGTGCCAACACGCGTTCAGACGTCAATTGAGATGCGTCAAATTGCTGAGCCGTATATTCGTCGAAAAGCAGTCCGTCATCTGGAAAAAGGGCGGGTCGTCATTTTTGCAGGAGGTACCGGGAATCCATATTTCTCAACCGACACAACGGCTGCATTACGAGCCGCAGAAATTGGTGCTGATGCCATTTTAATGGCCAAAAATGGCGTTGATGGAATTTACACAGCTGACCCACGGACTCATAAAGATGCTAAGAAGTACGAAACATTAACTTATATGGATATTTTGGAAAAGGGCCTTAAAGTGATGGATTCTACAGCCAGCTCATTATCCATGGATAATCATATTCCACTCGTCGTTTTTAATTTAAACAAACCGGGAAATATTCGCAAAGTTGTCTCTGGTGACAGCATTGGTACAACTGTAGAGGAGAGATAAAATGGCAAATTCACAAGAAATTCTGAACGAAGCAAAAACTAAAATGAAAAAAGCACAAGCCGTTTTGGAGCATGAACTTGGTAGTATTCGTGCTGGTCGTGCAAATGCTAGTCTTTTGAACGGCGTCACGGTCGACTACTATGGTGCACCAACGCCATTAAATCAAATTGCTTCTATCTCCATTCCAGAAGCGAGAGTTATTTTAATTACACCGTATGATAAATCTTCACTTGAAAACATTGAAAAGGGCATCTATGAAGCAGACCTTGGCCTAAGCCCAGCTAATGATGGCTCAGCAATTCGTTTGGCAATTCCCGCGCTTACTGAAGATCGTCGAAAAGAAATTGCCAAACAAGTGAAAGCAACCGGTGAAAAAAGTAAAGTTGCAATTCGAAATGTCCGTCGTGAAGCGATGGATACCTTCAAAAAAGATAATAAAAACGATGACATAACTGATGATGAATTACACCGATTAGAAGACCAGGTTCAAAAATTAACCGATAATTCAATTAAAGGCGTCGACAAGATTGTTGCTGATAAGGAAAACGAAGTCATGAATGGCTAGAAAGTAGGGATTATAATGGCAGATAATAATAACGGTAATAATAACAATAATGATGATGAAGTTTCAGTTGTACCGGGAACAAAAGAATTTGAAAAGATGTTGTTCAAATTAAATAAACCGGTTACTGAAGATAATCTAGGAGATTTAGATTATAATGGTAATCGCCTCGAACCGGTTCAAGACGATTTGTATGCAATGCCTGCATACGTTGCTAATGATTTCAATCTCTTCTTTATCGTTTCTCAGTTAGTTGAAGATGATTGGGTGATGGCCTTTTCTCATGCGACGATTGAGGGAGAAAGCAATGTCACTGATTTGTCTGAGCCGATGACGACAGGGAAAGGATTGAATGAACTCGGTAGTAAAAGCCCGGCGGATGCAAATCAGCTGTTGAAATACTTTAATACCTTGGCAGAAGCAAATCGTGGTGAATGGCGAATGGTTGAACGTCCGGATGGTGCAGAAGACTAACAATTAAGTGCATTTTTAGGATGAGTTTAACATCTCATCCTTTCTTTTTTCCCGATTCGTTTAGAGGAGAGTCCAATGTTTAACAATAACAAAAAGCATCCAGAAGCAACTATTTCACTAGATCCAAATCGCATTCCTGAACACATTGCAATTATTATGGATGGTAATGGTCGTTGGGCAAAGAAACGTCATTTACCAAGAATTGCTGGCCATCGGCAGGGAATGGAGACTGTGAAAACAGTTACCAAAGCTGCTAGTAAACTTGGGGTAAAGGTCTTAACGCTTTATGCATTTTCAACAGAAAATTGGAAACGGCCGAAAGACGAAGTAAATTTCCTAATGGGACTACCAGTTAAGTTTTTTAATAACTTTGTCCCAGAACTTATAGAAAATAATGTCAAGGTTTCTGTTATGGGCATAGTGGATGAGTTGCCTCAACCAACGCAGAAAGCCGTTTATGATGCAATTGCTCAAACTAGCGATTGTACTGGTATGATTTTAAATTTTGCATTAAACTATGGCAGTAGGTTGGATATCCGAATGGCTGTCCGCCAGATTGCGAATGAAGTTAAGGAGAATGCCATTTCTGTATCTGATATCAATGATGACTTAATTTCTCGTCATCTGATGACTGGTTTCTTGAATCAATATGCGGATCCTGATTTACTCATTCGAACAAGTGGTGAAGAAAGGATTTCTAATTTTTTGCTTTGGCAAATTGCATATAGTGAATTGGTATTTACAAAAACGCTTTGGCCTGACTTTGATGGCGAAACGCTCAAAGAAATGATTAGAGATTATCAAAAGCGGGATCGAAGATTTGGTGGATTAAATCAAGAAGAGTAGGAGCGAAGTTAAGTGAAACAACGTGTCATAACTGCAGTCATAGCATTGATCATCTTTATTCCAATTATTATTTTGGGGCATATCTGGCTTGATATTGCTGCTCTGGCGCTGGGAATTGTGGCAGTTTCGGAGATATTAGTCATGAAGAAACGGATTTTAGTGGCTGGTGAGTCAATCATTGCCTATCTTGGTGTCAGTGCGTTGATTTTACCTGGGCACTGGACTAATTTTTTACCCGGCGACTATAACCAAACGTTTATTTTCTTTTTATTTGTTTTAATGTTGCTGTTAGTTACAGTCCTTAGCAGAAACTTATTTACCTTCGATGATGCTGGCGTGATCATTCTTGGCATGTTATATATCGGAATGGGGTTTCACTACTTTATTGCAGCCAGAGCAGTTTCGTTAGCCGTCTTACTATACGCACTCTTTATCGTATGGGTAACCGACAGTGGTGCCTACATTTTTGGAAGACTGTTGGGGAAGCATAAATTAGCACCGCGAATTAGCCCCAATAAAACTTGGGAAGGCTCGATTTGTGGGTTACTTTCAGCCACCATTTTATGTTCAATTTTTGTTTTTTTCTATCCAATTCCGGGCTACTCATTATTTGAAATGATTTTAATCACTATTTTTCTGTCTGTTGCCGGCCAGTTTGGTGATTTGATTGAATCGGCACTTAAAAGGTATTACGGCGTTAAGGATTCTGGGAAAATTTTACCAGGACATGGTGGAATCTTGGATCGATTTGACAGCTTGCTGTTTGTATTACCAATGCTGCATCTAGTTGGTATTATTTAGTCTTTGTTTAGGAGGAGAGGGCCGCTTGATAACTACAATTATAGTTTTCATCATTGTCTTTGGAATTTTGGTTATTTTTCACGAATTTGGTCATTATATTATGGCTAAACGGTCTGGAATATTAGTCCGTGAATTTTCTGTTGGGATGGGACCAAAACTATTCTTTCACCGAAGTGGCAGCACAACATTTACTTTGCGTCTATTACCACTTGGCGGTTATGTTCGTATGGCTGGTGAAGTTGATGATGGCGAAGAGGAATTAAAACCAGGGACGCCCGTCACCCTGCAATTAAATGATCATGATATCGTAACTCGGATTAACACAAGTAACAAACACTCGTTGTTTCAGGGAATCCCTTTAACGGTTACGGACGTTGATTTATCCCACAACCTTTTTATCAAAGGTTATGAAAATGGTGATGAATCGACTATTAAATCCTATTCCGTCGATCATGATGCTGTCATTATTGAAAATGATGGGACAGAGTTACAAATTGCACCAGAGGATGTTCAATTTCAGGCTGCCCCTCTTGGAAAAAGAATGTTGACAAACTTTGCCGGTGTCTTCAATAACTTTATTTTGGCAATTTTGGTTTACACAATCTTAGGCTTTGTTCAAGGCGGCGTTCAATCTAACACAAATCAGATTGATGTCATGCCGTCTAATTCGGTTGCCCGACAAGCAGGAATTAAATCCGGTGATCGGATTGTCTCTATTAATGGTCACAAAACTGCCAACTGGGATCAATTAGCAGTTCAAATCCAAGCGAATCCGGGCAAGCGAGTTAAAGCTGAGATTAATCGAAATGGGCAAAATAGGACCATTCAAATGACCCCTAGGGCCAATCAACAAGGGGGTAAAAAGATTGGTGTCATTGGGATTACACAATCACTTGATAAGAGTTTTAAGGCTAAAGCATTATCAGGGTTTACCCAAACCTGGACGATGACCAAGACTTTGCTTGGTGCTTTGTGGTCAATGATCAGTGGTCACTTTAGCTTAAATGATTTAGGCGGTCCAGTTGCCATTTTTGCCACGACCTCTCAAGCAGCTTCAATGGGCGTCTCAGGCGTGTTAACCTTCTTGGCATGGTTATCATTGAACTTGGCAATCATTAACTTAATTCCGATTCCTGGGCTTGACGGTGGCAAACTGGTGCTTAATATCATTGAAGCAATTCGTAGAAAACCAGTTTCTCAGAGAACTGAGACCATTGTGACGCTAATCGGATTTGCATTCCTAATGATTTTGATGATTTTGGTAACATGGAATGATATTGAACGTTACTTTTTGCACTAATCCGTTATTAAAAAATAAATTAATGTTGATAGAAGGAGAAGCCGTTAACTTATGAAGCAGTCTAAAATTTTAGTACCAACGTTAAAAGAAACGCCTAAGGGAGCTGAGGCGCTAAGCCATAAAATGCTAGTTCGGGCGGGGTATATTAAACAAATTTCCGCTGGAATGTATGCCTATTTACCGCTGGCATATCGTGTTTTAACAAAGATTGAAAACATCGTTCGTCAAGAAATGGCCAAAACATCTGCGCATGAGATGCTCATGCCTGACATTTTACCAGCTGACTTGTGGAAGGAATCTGGCCGCTATGAAACGTATGGGCCAGAATTATTTAAATTTAAAAATCGCCACGATACGGACTTCATTTTAGGCCCCACTCACGAAGAAACGTTTACAGAATTAATTCGAGATTCAATTAAGTCTTACAAGCAATTACCATTAATTCTGTATCAAATTCAAAATAAATATCGGGATGAAGATCGGCCTCGATATGGGTTGTTGAGAAGTCGCGAATTCATTATGAAAGATGCGTATTCTTTTGCTGCTAAAGAGGCTGATCTTGATCAGGCTTATCGAGCCATGGAAAATGCCTATCGCAAGATTTTTGATCGAATGGGATTAAAATATCGAGTTATCATTGGTAATGGTGGCGCAATGGGTGGTTCCGATTCAAAAGAATTTTCTGCTATGGCGGCAGTCGGAGAAGACACCATTGTCTACTCAGATGAGAGCGATTATTTTGCCAACTTGGAAATGGCGACTTCCAAAGTAACGGATGAGCCATCAACAGAAGCAGATGAGGCTCTTAAAAAAGTGGCAACGCCAAATGCCAAGTCAATTGATGAAGTCGCTAAATTACTAGGTGTGTCACCTAAAAAGACTATTAAATCTATGTTGTATATGGCTGATGATCAACCAATTTTGGTGTTGGTTCGTGGCGACTATGACGTTAACGATGTTAAACTAAAAAATTATTTAAAAGCCGATTTTCTTAATTCGGCAACCGATGATCAAGCACGTGACTACTTAAAAGCTGATTTTGGGTCATTGGGGCCAATCGGAGTTGACAAAGAGGTACGAATTTTAGCTGATACTCGGGTTGCTAATATGAAAAATGCCGTGGTTGGTGCTGATGAAAATGGTTATCATTACATTAACGCCAATGCTGATCGTGACTTTAAAATTGACGATGTAGCTGATCTTGTTGTCGTTAAAGAAGGCGAATTGTCCCCTGATGGTAAAGGAAAATTGAAGTTTACTCGGGGAATTGAAATTGGTCATATTTTTAAATTAGGAACGCGTTATTCTAAGAGCTTGAATGCAACTATTTTGGATGAAAATGGCCGTGCAATTCCAGTTATCATGGGATCATATGGTATTGGAATCAGCCGATTATTATCTGCAATTTCTGAGCAAAATGCAGATGAGAACGGCTTGGTTTGGCCAGTTTCAGTAGCACCGTTCACCGTTCATGTGATTCCGGTGAATGTTAAAAAGGAAGTTCAAATGACTCTTGCTGATCAAATTGAGCAACAATTGACGGCCAATGGACTGGAAGTTTTGGTTGATGATCGAAAAGAACGACCTGGCGTAAAATTTGCTGATTCTGATTTAATGGGGATTCCTTTGAGAATTACGATTGGTAAGAAGGCTGATGAGGGAATTGTCGAAATTAAAATCAGAAAAAATGGTGAAACGGTTGAAAGCAAAGTTGAAGAATTAAGTGAAACTGTCAAAATTCTGTTAAAGAATCTGAATTAGTTTTATACTTAAAAACGTTATTTTAAGTGACTTCGAATTTACTATTTTGAATTTTTTAAGTATGCTTAATAGTAAAGCAACGTTTAGTTATCTTTAACTGATGATGGATTTACTGAGAAGGTGGGGACGGATTACTTGTTTCTCAGCTTCTTTTTGCACTAGTAAGGAGGCTCTTTAAGTTTGGATCAACATGCTTTATTTGAAAAGTTGTTAGAGCAGCTTCAGTGGGAAGACGCCAAAACGTCTCCTTTCTTCCAAGATGCTAAAATTGACCGTTTGGAAGTTCATGAACAAAGTCTCCGGTGGCAATTTGATATTTCTTTACCGAAAATATTGCCATTTGAAACTTTTAATGAATTTAATTCGCGACTTCAGGCGTCTTTTCAGGAAATTGCCAAAGTGTCACTCAATATCATGCCTGTCAGCGACCATTTCAATGAGCAATTACTACGACAATATTGGCAATGGGTGGTTGTTCATAGTGGGGTAACGTCTCCTTTGATTCAAGAACTTTGTGAAAACCGAGCACCCTCGATCGTTGATTCACGAATCGAATTTATCGCTGAAAACGAAATTGTTAAGAATTTTATGACAAATACAGCGCTTGGACCAATTGAAGAAATGTATCGGAGAGTGGGTTTCCCTGACTTTAAGATTCACACAATTGTAGATGAAACATCATCTCAAAAAAATATTGAGGCCTTACAGAAAAAAAACGAGGCTCAAAATGCTGAACTAGTTAAAAAAGCCAATGCCGCAATTAAAGAAAATGCCAAGAAAAAAGCTGCTCACCCGAGTAGCGGTAATGGCCCAGCAGTGATTGGAAAAAAAATTAATGCAGACATTCCCGTTATGAAAATGGAAGACATTGTTGAAGAAGAACGGTCCGTTGTTGTTTCGGGGTACGTTTTTAATAAAGAAATCCGCTCCCTGAGATCCGGTCGTCAATTGCTGATGTTGAAAATTACGGATTATACTTCTTCAATTCAAGTTAAGAAATTTTCTAACCGCGGGGATGAAGCATTGTTTGACGAAATTAGTGAGGGCGACTGGGTAAAAGTTCGTGGAAATGTTCAGGAAGACAACTATTCTCATGAGTTAACCCTTAATGCGTATGATATTAATTCCGTTAAAAAGGTAATGCGAAAAGATACTGCACCGGAAAATGAAAAGCGGGTAGAGTTACATCTTCATACCTCAATGAGCCAAATGGATGCAACAAATAACATTGCTGACTTTGCTAAACAAGCTAAGGCTTGGGGGCATCCAGCATTGGCGATTACTGATCATGCGGGTGTTCAAGGATTCCCAGATGCTTTTCATGCCGGCCAAAAAAACGATCTTAAAATGTTGTACGGTGTTGAAATCAATTTAGTGGATGATGGCGTTCCAATTGGTTACAACGATAAGCATATTCCACTAAAAGATGCGACGTATGTTGTTTTTGATACTGAAACGACTGGACTTTCTGCCATTTATGATCGAGTGATTGAACTTTCTGCAGTGAAAATGAAGAATAATAATGTGGTTGACCAGTTTGAGGAGTTTATTGATCCAGGCTTTCACTTGTCAGAACAAACAACTAATTTAACTTCCATCACTGACGAAATGGTTCAAGGATCAAAATCTGAGGAAGAAGTCTTTAAACTCTTCCGCGAATTTTGCGGTGACGCCATTGTGGTTGGGCACAACGTTACTTTTGATATTGGCTTTATGAATACGGGCTATGCGCGCCATGGGATGTCGGAAATTTCAAATCCAATTATTGATACGCTAACATTGGCAAGGTTTCTTTACCCCAACTTGCGTGGTTATCGATTAAATACATTAGCTAAGAAGTTTGACGTCAGCTTGGAACACCATCACCGGGCGATTTATGATGCCGAAACGACTGGGCACCTGAATTACTTATTCTTGAAGGACGCCGAAGATCGTTACGGAATTGCCTACCATGATGAATTAAACGATCATATGACGGAAAACGATGCTTATAAACACGCGCGACCGTCACACGCGATTCTTTTGGCTAAAAATCAAGTTGGATTGAAAAATATGTTTAAAATTGTGTCACTATCAAATGTGGATTACTTTTTCAGGGTGCCACGGGTGCCACGAACCCAACTCGAGAAATATCGTGATGGTATTTTAGTCGGTTCAGCCTGTTCGTCTGGTGAAGTTTTTACTGCTATGATGCAAAAGGGGATGGACGAGGCACGCCAAAAAGCGGCTTTCTACGACTATCTTGAGGTTCAGCCCCAACGCGCCTATGCACCATTAATTGAAAGCCATTTAATTTCTGACGAAGAAAACTTAAAAGAGATTTTAACAAATATTGTTAAATTGGGTGACGAACTGCAAAAGCCGGTGGTAGCTACCGGAGATGTTCATTATCTTAATCCTGAAGACTATATTTATCGTAAAATTTTAATTAATTCACAGGGTGGAGCTAATCCACTTAATCGGCAAGTATTGCCAGATTTACATTTCTTAACAACCAATGAAATGCTTGACGACTTTTCTTTTTTGGGTGAACAAAAAGCCAAGGAAATTGTTGTCACAAATACGAATCGAATTGCTAATGAAATTGATGAAGTTCATCCACTAAAAGATCGACTTTACACGCCGAAAATGGAAGGTGCCGAAGATGAGGTTAAGCAACGAACCATGACAACGGCTCATCAGTGGTATGGCAATCCACTTCCCAAAATTGTTGATGACCGGCTCAAACGGGAACTGAAAAGTATTATCGGCAATGGTTTCTCAGTTATTTATCTGATTGCCCAACGATTGGTAGCTAAAAGTAATAAAGATGGGTATTTGGTTGGTTCCCGGGGTTCAGTTGGCTCAAGTCTAGTTGCCACCCTAACTGGAATTACCGAAGTTAACCCATTGCCTCCTCATTATCGATGCCCCCATTGTCAGCATACGGAATTCTTCACGAACGGTGAATATAGTTCAGGATATGATTTACCAAGGAAGAAATGCCCTGAATGTGGCACTCAAATGATTGGTGATGGACACAACATTCCGTTTGAAACTTTCTTGGGCTTTACTGGAAATAAAGTTCCGGATATTGATTTAAACTTTTCCGGAGATTATCAGCCAATTGCTCATAACTACACCAAAGTTTTGTTTGGTGAGAAAAATGTTTTTCGAGCGGGTACAATTGGGACAGTTGCTGATAAAACGGCTTACGGTTATGTTAAAGCTTATGAACGGGATAAGGGTAAGACGTACCGTCAGGCTGAAGAGGATCGTTTGGCAAAGGGTGCAACTGGCGTTAAGCGAACAACTGGCCAACATCCTGCTGGGATTATTGTTGTTCCTGCCGATATGGATATTTATGATTTTACGCCGATTCAGTATCCAGCTGATGATCAAACTGCAGCTTGGAAAACAACCCACTTTGATTTTCATTCGATTCACGATAATATTTTAAAAATTGATATCCTGGGGCATGATGATCCGACGATGATTCGAATGTTGCAAGATTTGTCAGGTATCGATCCAAAATCAATTCCCATGGACGACCCAGGTGTGATGTCAATCTTTTCCAGTCCCAAAATTCTAGGTGTTACTGAAGATCAAATTCAATCTAAAACTGGGACGTTGGGTGTTCCTGAATTTGGAACTCGATTTGTTCGGGGAATGCTTGAGCAAACTCACCCAAGTAATTATTCGGAGCTTTTACAAATTTCCGGCCTTTCACATGGGACAGATGTTTGGCTTGGCAATGCCGATGAGCTGATTAAAAATGGCACGGCTACTATTGCCAATGTTATTGGATGTCGTGACAACATTATGACTGATTTAATTCAATGGGGCTTGGATTCCGAGCTATCATTTCAAATTATGGAAAGTGTTCGTCATGGGCGTGGTATTCCTGATGATTGGCAAGCAGAAATGCGGAAAGCTAAGATCCCGGAATGGTACATTGACTCTTGCCTGAAGATTAAGTATATGTTTCCAAGAGCCCATGCGGCAGCATATATTCTCATGGCGCTGAGGATTGCTTATTTTAAAGTCTATTTCCCATTGGTTTATTACGCGGCTTATTTCTCTGTTCGGGCTGATGATTTTGATATTGTTTCAATGTGTCGTGGAAAAGAAGCTGTTAAAAATGCAATGAGACAAATCAATGATAAGGGAATGGAAGCTTCTGCAAAGGAGAAAAACTTGTTAACAGTGCTGGAATTGGCTAACGAAATGTTGGAACGGGGCTACAATTTTAAGATGGTTGATCTTAAGCGGTCAGCAGCCAATGAATGGCTGATTGATGGCACTGATTTGATTGCGCCTTTCAATTCCGTTCCGGGACTGGGCTTAAATGTGGCTAAACAAATTGTTGCTGCGCGCGAAGATAAGCCATTTATTTCGAAAGAAGATTTATCTAAGCGTGGTAAGGTTTCAAAAACTTTAATCGATTTTATGACTGAAAATCATGTTTTGGATGGCTTGCCGGATGAGAATCAGTTAAGCTTATTTGATATGATGTAAGTTGATAGACTAACTTTGACTGTCACTTAAGAAACACCCTCTAACGCAAACGGTTGTATAAATAGAGTGGATATGATATACTTTATTTATTAAATAGCTTGTAAGGAGTGAGCAGAAATGCTCGCTCTTTTTAATGGATAATTTTAGGAGGCTTATTTTTGAGCAATGTCGTTGAAACGGTCAAGCAGATTGTGCAGCCGATTTTGGATAAACATGCGTTTTACTTATTTGACGTTGAATTTGTTAAGGAAAGTAAAAATTGGTATTTGCGAGTTTACATTGATAAGAAGGGCGGCATCACGATTGACGATTGTGTGTTGGTTAGTGACGAATTGAGTGAGAAATTGGATGAAATGGATCCTGACCCGATTCCTCAACAATACTTTTTGGAAGTTTCTTCTCCGGGCGCTGAAAGACCGTTGAGAAATGATCGTGAACTTCAACAGGCAGTTGGTGAATATGTCCATATTTCGTTGTATCAGAACTTAAACGGTCAGAAGGTTTTCGAAGGTTTCCTCCGATCTGCCGATTCGGATGACGTCATTATCCAAAATGATCAGTGGGGTAAGAACGACACCATTAAAATTCCAAAGAAAATGATTGCTAAATCGCGACTGGCAATTAAATTTTAAAAAAGGAGACTTAACCAATGAGTAAGGAACTTTTGGGAGCATTATCTGCTCTTGAAGAAGAAAAAGGAATTAAAAAAGAGGTCGTTATCGAGGCCTTACAAGCTGCCCTGGTTTCTGCGTATAAAAGAAACTATGGTCAAGCACAAAATGTTCAGGTATCATTTGACGAAGCAAAAGGTGAAATGCATGTCTACTCAGTTAAGACAGTCGTAGAAACTGTAACTGACGATCAAATGCAAGTGTCACTTGATGATGCCTTGCAAATCAATAAAGGCTATGAAATTGGTGATGAAATCAAATTTGAAGTGACGCCAAAAAACTTTGGTCGAATTGCCGCTCAAACAGCAAAGCAAGTCATTATGCAACGGGTTCGTGAAGCTGAACGGGAAAACATTTTCGATGAATATTCAAAATATGAAGATGATTTGGTAACTGGAACTGTAGAACGTCAGGATACCCGCTTTGTTTACATCAATTTAGACAAGGTTGAAGCAGTCATGGGCCCACGTGATCAAATGCCAAATGAAGTTTATCGCCCTCAGGAACGACTTAAAGTTTATGTCACTCGAGTTGAAAATGCGACCAAGGGACCACAAGTCTTTGTGAGTCGAACTGACCCAGGGATGCTTAAGCGGTTATTTGAGCAGGAAGTTCCTGAGATCTATGACGGAACGGTTGAAATTGTTTCAATTGCACGGGAAGCAGGCGATCGGGCAAAAGTGGCTGTTCGGTCTAATAATTCGGACATTGATCCAGTTGGAACTGCTGTTGGTCCAAAGGGGCAACGAGTTCAGACGATTGTTAACGAACTCCACGGTGAAAATATGGATATCGTTGAATGGGATGAAGACGATGCACGATACATTGCCAATGCTTTAAATCCGGCTGAAGTCATCGACGTTATTTTTGATGATGATAATGATCGCGCATGTACCGTTATCGTTCCAGATTATCAATTATCACTGGCAATCGGCAAACGTGGTCAAAATGCACGTTTGGCTGCTAAGTTAACCGGCTTTAAGATTGATATTAAATCAGAGACCGAAGCCAAAGAATTTTTGGCAGAAAGAGAGAAGCGTGCGCAACAAGTAACTGATGGTGAAGACGAAGCAACTGATAATGACGTTGAGTCTGATGAAGCTGATTTGAATCGTCAAGATGTTGACAGCACAACTCAAGAAGAGCAAACTAAATCCGACGAGAAAGTTAATCCGGATGAATCCGATGACTCTGAGACATCACCAGAAGTTGATCAGAATGAAGATTTTAACGAGCAATCGACGGATGACCACCCATCTTCAAACGAAGCTTAATTCTTAGGAGGCGATCATTATGAAAAAACGAAAGATCCCAATGCGAAAGGATATTGTAACCGGCGAAATGGCTCCTAAAAAGGAACTGGTGCGGATAGTTCGTGATACCGATGGCAACGTTTCAATTGATGAAACCGGCAAGAAATCGGGCCGAGGCGCCTATATCTCGATTGATGTTGAGGTTGCGAAAAAAGCAAAGGCTGAACATGTCTTTGAAAAGGCTTTTTCAACTCAATTGAATGACAGTTTTTACGATGACTTAATTGCTTACGTTGATCATAAACAGGCTCGAAAAGAGTTGTTTGAAAATGGACAATAGTCAGGCAATCTTAAATTTTTTGGGAATCGCCCGGCGTGCGAATCAATTAGTATCAGGTGAAAATACTTTGTTGTCAGGAATCAGAAACCGCAAAATTTATTTTTTGTTTATCGCTTCAGATACTGGTAAGTCAACTAGTAAAAAGTTTCTAGATAAGTCAAATTACTATCATGTTCCTGTCAATACAATGTACACTAAAGAAGTATTAAGCAACGCCATTGGGATGAAAAGGACAATGATTGGCATTAAAGATCGCGGGATTTCAGAAAAAATGATTGAATTAACAAACAGGAAATAAAGGGAGAGTGATGATATGGGGAAAAAGCGAATTTATGAATTGGCAAAAGAACTCAACATCTCCAGTAAAAAAATTATTGACGAGGCCGGAAAACGCGGCATCTCTTTAAAAAATCACATGGCAACAGTGGATGCGACTCAAGAAAAGCAGATTCGTCAATTATTTAGAAAAGGTGGTAGTACGACTACGACAACTCGATCTCAAAACAATCACCAGAATCATCATGCTGAAGGCAAAAATCAGCGTCCTTCGACACAATCAAATCACCGTCATGACCGTCAGACTCAACAGGACCGTCAGAGCCAAAGCTCAAATCATGTAACGCGAACGACTAATAATTCTCGTAATGATCGTCGAAATCAGCAATCAAATAACCATTCGGGAAATCAAACGACTTCTTCTCAAGGAAGACGCCCTCAAAATCAGAATCGTTCAAACGATCGTAACCATTCCAATGATCGAAATCATCAAAATCATCAAAATCATCAAAATCAAACTCGTAATGGACAAAAAAGCCAACGAAACCATGATGAAAACCGAACGCGCACGAATGGGTCGCAAAGCAGGAGTACAACGAATCGGTCAAATTCAACTCATAGTAGCAATAACGGGAATTCAAATAGCCGTCAAACACATTCTACGGCTAACAATGAGCATCATAATAATCGGAATACCGGTAGTGGCAGATTTGGCGGCAGCTTAAATCGTCGCAACAGTGGTGGCTCGCGAAAGGCTAACAAGAAACGCAATAAGAGACAACGCAAGCAGCAAAATCAGCGATTGCGTCAGGTGGAACATCATGGCGCACCTGAACGAAAAGCCCGACCGTTACCATCTGTTTTGGAATATGAAGACGGTATGAATGCACAAGATCTCGGTAAGATTTTGCATCGTGAACCAGCTGAAATTGTTAAAAAGCTCTTTATGTTGGGTGTAATGGTTAATCAAAATCAGTCTTTGGATAAGGATACAATTGAAATCTTGGCGGCTGATTATGGCATCGAGGCTAAAGAGAAGGTTCATGAAGATTTATCCAATTTGGATGAAATCTTTGATAAAGAAATGAAAAATGCCAAGCATTTGGTTCCACGACCACCAGTCGTTACAATTATGGGTCACGTTGACCATGGTAAAACAACGTTGCTGGATCATCTGCGACATTCTCATATTACGGCTGGCGAAGCCGGGGGCATCACGCAGGCGATTGGTGCCTATCAAGTTCGACATGGCGATAACATCATTACCTTTTTGGATACACCAGGACACGCTGCCTTTACCGAGATGCGTGCTCGTGGTGCCAATATCACCGATATTACCGTGTTGGTGGTTGCTGCTGATGATGGTGTGATGCCGCAAACAATTGAAGCGATTAACCATGCCCGAGCAGCTAATACGCCAATTATTGTGGCCATTAATAAAATTGATAAACCAGATGCCAACCCTGAACACGTAACTGAGCAATTAAGCAAGTATAATCTAATTCCTGAAGATTGGGGCGGCGACACCATCTTTGTTAATATTTCTGCCAAGTTTGGTAAAAACATTGATGAATTGCTTGATATGATCATTCTGGAATCAGAGATGCTTGAATTAAAGGCTGATCCAGATCAACCTGCCGTGGGATCCGTTATTGAAGCCCGTCTTGATCAAGGGCAAGGCCCTGTTGCCACGTTACTGGTTCAACAAGGAACTTTAAGAGTCGGTGACCCGATTGTTGTCGGCAATACTTTTGGTCGAGTGAGAACCATGACGAATGAGCGGGGACGTGACTTGAAGAAAGTCACACCATCCATGCCGGTTTCGATTACCGGATTGAATGATGTTCCTGAAGCCGGCGACCGCTTTGTTGTCTTTGCAGATGAAAAGACTGCTCGATCGGTTGGTGAAGAGCGGGCCGAAGAGGCTCAGGTTCAGGAACGTCGAAAGACAAACCGGGTAACTTTGGACAATTTGTTTGACTCTCTTGAAGAGGGTGAAATGAAGGAAGTTGATCTTGTTATTAAAGCTGATGTTCAAGGTTCCGTGGAAGCTTTAGCCAATAGTCTGAAAAAGATCGAAGTAAAGGGCGTCAAGGTTAATATTATTCATTCGGGCGTTGGTGCCATCAATGAAAGTGATGTTGCGTTAGCTGAAGCAAGTAACGCCATTATCATTGGGTTTAACGTTCGGCCAACACCTCAGGCTAAGTCACAAGCTGATAGTGATCACGTTGATATCCGACTCCATCAGGTTATTTACAATGCCATCGATGAAGTTGAATCTGCGATGAAAGGGATGCTTGCGCCGACTTATAAAGAAGAGGTCACAGGCGAGGTTGAAGTTCGTCAAATTTACAAGGCTTCTAAGGTTGGAACAATTGCCGGTGGAATGGTTGTTAATGGTGTTGTTAACCGTGATAGTAAAGTTCGTTTGATTCGTGATGGCGTTGTTGTTTACACTGGCGAATTAAACAGCTTGAAACGATTCAAGGACGACGTTAACCAAGTTAAGCAAGGCTTTGAACTTGGTTTGACAATCAAGGATTATAATGACATTAAAGTTGGTGATGTGATCGAAGCTTATGTCATGAAAGAAGTGCCGGTTAAGTAATTACTTTTACTGGTAAATGCTTGGAGGTGTTTATATGGCTCACTATCGCGTTGGCCGATTAGAGCAGGAAATCCAACGAGAAGTAAATGATATTTTGCTGAAACGGGTTCGAGATCCGCGAGTCCAGGGCGTCACTTTAACTGGTGTCGAAGTAACCGGTGATTTGCAGCAAGCAACGATTTATTACAGCATTCTTTCCGATGATAAAAAAGACGAAGAAACGACTGCTAAGGGGCTTGCAAAAGCAACCGGTTTAATTCGAGGGGAACTTGGCTCACGTTTAAGCATTTACAAAACACCTGAAATAAAATTTGAATTAGACACGTCTGTTCAATATGGTGATAAAATTGATCGGTTGATTAATAAATTAAAACGTGAAGAACAGTGATCATGTTAAAAAGACTGCTTTGGCTCCTGTGGCTGAGCAGTCTTTTTGTGATATAATTTTAATAATTGAATTTTTTAGGAGAATTTAATGGACGGAGTAATTGCGTTATACAAAGAACGCGGGATGACAAGTCACGATTGTATTAGTCAACTGCGAAAAATTTTACACACTAAAAAAATTGGTCACACCGGAACGCTTGATCCAAACGTTGATGGTGTTTTACCAATTTGCGTCGGCCAAGCCACTAAAATTAGTGAATTATTAATGACATCCGGAAAAATTTATCGAGGTTCAATTACACTGGGGATGGCCTTTGATACAGAGGATTTGGATGGCCAATTAATTGCTAGAAAACCTGTGACGCAACCATTGTCTACCAAAAAGATTGATGCGCTGTTAACTAAACTAACTGGTGATATCATGCAGGTACCGCCTATGTATTCAGCCGTTAAGGTAAATGGCCATAAATTGTATGAGTACGCTAGAAGAGGCGAAGTGATTCATCGTGATCCCCGGCCCATCCACGTTTCATCATTCAAACAATTAAAACCAGCGACTTTCGATGAAAAAGCCCAGACTCAGACGATTTATTTTGAAGTGGCCTGTTCGAAGGGGACCTATGTGCGAACATTGGCAGTCGATTTTGGCAAGCTAATCAATATACCTGCTGTAATGTCGTCACTAACTAGAATTAAAAGTGGCGGCTTTACGATTACCCAATGTGTCTCGTTGGCAGACGTGCAACAAGCCGTTAATGATGATCGGCTAGCAACCATTATGGAGCCCCTTAAGGTTGCGCTCGCTGGGTATCCGGCTGTTGAATTGGATGATTCTCGTTGGCACATCATTTCGAACGGTGGGTTCTTGGATCGAGGGCTAAATTCAAGTACCGTGCCGATCATCAGGTTGGATTACCAGGGGAAAACCAAGGCATTGTACAAGTTTGATAGTCAAAAGCAACTATATCGGCCATTTAAAATGTTTTTAGCAAATAATTGATGAGGAGAATTGCGTTATGGATGTTTTAAAACTTCATTATCCTTTAGATAATCAAGATCGTTTGACAAACAAAACCGTTATCGCGATGGGTTTTTTTGATGGCTTTCATAAGGGCCATCAAGCGGTTCTGCAACGGGCGAAAGAAGAAGCTAAGCACCAGCAGGCAAAGCTGGCGGTACTAACTTACGATCATCACCCAGCTTTGGTTTATCAAAAAATGTCAGCTCATGAGAAGCGATATCTTACCCTGATGGATTATAAGCTGGAATTATTTAGGAAATTCGGAGTTGATGTTGTTTTACTCGTTAATTATTCATACCATTTTCAAAGTCAATCACCAAAAATGTTTGTTCAAAATTTTTTAAGTCGATTTAATCCGGTAGCGGTTGTGGCCGGTTTTGATCATACGTATGGTGGCCAACCTGAAGACAATATGGCTAATCTACCTGATTATGCCAATGGTGATTTTAAAGTGATAACAGTTCCTGCACAAAAACTTGATGAAGAAAAAATTAGTTCGACTCGAATTCGTCATGAGTTGGATAAAGGTCGTGTTGAGCAAGTAAACGAGTTGCTGGGACGCCCCTTTCAAACTCGGGGAGTCATCGTTCACGGAGAAGAACGCGGTCGGTTATTAGGGTACCCAACGGCCAATGTTGAACATTCGGAATATCAGTGGTTACCGACTATCGGCGTTTATGTCGTAACAGTTGAAATCGGCCATCAAAAGTATCTTGGCATGGCCTCAATCGGTAAAAATGTAACTTTTACCGACAATGGCCCAATGACGGTTGAAATTAATTTAATCGACTTTCATGATAATATTTATGGTGAAGTTGTCCGGGTAAATTGGTTGGCGCATAGTCGTGACGAAATTAAATTTCAAACAGCCGATGACTTAATTAATCAAATGAATCTGGATAATCAATTGACACGTCACTATTTAAAGACCCATCCAACTATTTTAAATTAGCACTTTTAGCACTCAACTGAATTAATTGCTAAAAAACGTTCATAATCCCTTGACTTATAACAGCCGGTTTGTTAAATTATAAATGTGCCTTAGCACTCGGGTACTATGAGTGCTAAAAAGAGGTGATGTTAGTGCTGACGGATAGGCAAAAAGATATTCTTAAAATAATCATTCGCGATTATACGAGGACAGGAATGCCAGTTGGTTCCAAGGCATTAGCTTCTGAATTTCCAACCCACGTGAGTTCTGCAACGGTTAGAAATGACATGGCTGCACTTGAATCAAAGGGCTTAATTACCAAGACACATTTTTCGTCCGGACGGGTTCCTTCAATGCAGGGGTATCGATATTATGTGGATAACCTTGTTCAACCAGATCCATTGGACGATAGTGCAGAGGATTTAATTAAAAGTTCTTTCAATAGTGAATTTAATCGGATTGACGAGATCATTCAAGAATCCGCGAAGGTTCTGTCGGATTTAACGAGTTATATGGCAGTAACATTTAACCCTGAACCAGGTGATGATTTAAAACTTGGCGGTTTTAGGTTAGTGAAATTAGATAATCGTCAGGTAATGGCGATTATTGTCACTAATACGGGCCATGTGGTTGATAAGATTTTTCGGTTGAGTAATGTTTCATCCGAACAGTTAGAAACCATTGTGAATATTATCAATTCTGAATTAGTTGGCAAACCGATTTCCGATGTTGCTGAAAAACTGAGGATTGAAATTCCAGTTTTAATGACGAAATATATTCAAACACCCGAGGGCTTCTTGAAAATATTTGGCGAAATGCTGAATGAAGCCGGTCGCGATCGGGTTCATGTGGATGGCAAACTGAATTTGTTAAAGTTTGCTGAGCGTCAAAACATTGATCGACTTAAGCCGTTGTATAATCTTTTAGATACTGAAGACACCGTTCAAAAGATTATTAATCCCAGTTCTCACGATGTTCAAGTACGAATCGGTAGTGAACTGAGAAATGACCTATTGAAAGATTACAGTATTATTACTGGAACTTATGATTTGAATGAGTATGGACATGGGATTATTGCCGTGATTGGGCCGACCAGAATGCCTTACTCGAAAATCATTGGCATTGTGGGTGCTCTTCGAGAAGAGTTAACCAAGAAACTTTTGGGGTACTACGATGACGACAATTGATTTTAAGGAGGCGATTGTTTGGCAGATAAGAAGGAAGATTCATTGAATGAAAAGCATCATGAGTCAGAGAATCCTCAAGCTACCAAGAGCGAAAAGAATTCTCGAGACAAAACGACAGATGCTAAGAAATCAGCAAAAAAGACCACTTCACGAACTAAGAAACAATCTGGTGATGAAGTTGAGGTGGCCAAATTAAAGCAAACGGTTGTCGATCTGCAAAAGAAGTTGGACGAAATGGAGAATCGTTACCTGCGGGCTGAAGCGGATATTAAAAATATTCAAATGCATGCCAAAAAAGAGCAGGCTGATTTGATTAAATATGATGGTCAACAGTTGGCACATGATGTTCTACCAATTGTTGATAATCTCCAACGAGCTTTATCAGTTGAGGCAACTGATGAAAATGGGAAACAATTAAAAAAAGGGGTTTCAATGGTGTTTGAACACCTAACAAAAGCACTGGCTGATAATGGTGTTGAGGAAATTGATGCTTTAAACAAACCATTTGACCCTAAGTTTGAACAAGCAATTCAAACGACAGCAGCTGATGACTCACATCCAGCTGATACTGTTACTCAGGTTTTACAAAATGGGTATCGGTTGAAAGATCGGGTGTTGCGGCCAGCTATGGTCGTTGTTGCAAAATAAATCTTTAAAGAAAAAGAGGATTATCTATGGCAAGTAATAAAATTATCGGTATTGATTTAGGAACAACCAACTCTGCCGTTGCCGTTTTGGAAGGTAACGAGCCTAAAATTATTCCAAATCCGGAAGGTTCCAGGACAACGCCATCTGTTGTTGCATTTAAAGATGGCAAGCCATCCGTTGGTGAAGTCGCAAAGCGTCAGGAAATCACAAACCCTAACACCGTTCATTCAATTAAAAGTCATATGGGTGAACAGGGTTATACGGTCGATATTGATGGCAAAAAGTACACGCCACAACAAATTTCAGCCATGATTCTTCAATATATCAAGGATTTTGCTGAAGATTATATTGGTGATACAGTTGAAAATGCCGTTATCACGGTGCCGGCATACTTTAACGATGCTCAGCGTCAAGCAACTAAGGATGCAGGTAAGATTGCCGGCTTAAACGTTAAGCGAATTATTAATGAACCAACTGCTGCTGCTTTAGCTTATGGTCTTGATAAACAAGATAAAGATGAAAAAATTCTGGTTTATGATTTAGGTGGTGGAACATTTGATGTTTCCATCCTTGAATTAGGCGATGGTGTCTTCCAAGTTCTTTCAACCAATGGTGATACACACCTTGGTGGTGATGACTTTGATAGGCGCATCATGAACTGGTTGATTGACGGATTTAAGAAGGATAATGGTGTTGATCTTTCAAAAGACAAGATGGCACTTCAACGATTAAAGGACGCTGCTGAAAAGGCCAAGAAAGACCTTTCGGGTGTGACTGAGTCGGAAATCAGCTTACCATTTATCTCGGCTGGTGAGAATGGGCCATTGCATTTACAAACAACTTTGACCCGTGCTAAATTTAATGAACTGACATCAGATTTAGTTGCCAAAACTAAAACACCATTTGATAATGCGTTGAAAGATGCTAATTTGCAAGTATCTGATATTGATCAAGTCATTTTGAATGGTGGCTCAACTCGAATTCCTGCCGTTCAGGAAGCAGTTAAGTCTTGGACTGGTAAGGATTCTAATCACTCAATCAACCCTGATGAAGCTGTTGCTCTGGGAGCTGCTGTTCAAGGTGGTGTGATCACTGGTGATGTTAAAGATGTTGTTTTGCTTGATGTCACACCATTGTCACTTGGAATTGAAACCATGGGTGGTGTCTTTACCAAACTAATTGATCGAAATACCACTATTCCAACTTCCAAATCACAGGTCTTCTCAACGGCGGCAGATAATCAACCAGCTGTTGACATTCATGTTTTGCAAGGTGAACGACCAATGGCAGCCGATGATAAAACACTTGGCCAATTCCAATTAACGGATATTCCGCCTGCACCAAGAGGGGTTCCACAAATCGAAGTAACATTTGATATCGATAAGAACGGTATTGTTAATGTTTCTGCTAAAGATAAGGGAACCGGTAAGCAACAAAAGATTACCATTAAGGATTCTTCCGGTCTTTCTGATGAAGAAATTCAAAAGATGATGAAAGAAGCCAAGGAAAACGAAGAAGCTGACAAACAGCGTAAAGAGACAGCTGATTTGAATAACGAAGTTGATCAGCTGCTCTTCCAAACTGATAAGACGCTCAAAGAAGTAAAGGGCAAGGTTTCCGATGATGAAATCAAGAAAGCTGAAGACGCCCGGGATGCTTTGAAGAAAGCCAAAGAGGATAACAATGTCGATGACATGAAATCCAAGAAGGACGATCTTAACAAGATTGTTCAGGACTTGGCTGTTAAACTTTATCAACAGCAGGCTCCTAAGAACGGTCAGGCTCAGAGTGGTCAACAAACTCAAGGAAACACCGGCTCTTCGAATAACGGTAATAATGATGGCGGAACGGTTAACGGTGACTTCCATGAAGTCCACAACGACGATGATAAAAAGTAATCTTTAAAATCGTACCAGAACAAAAGTCAAGGCCGGCTGGCTTTGGCTTTTTGTTAAAATATGGTATTCTATCATGGTATAGAGTTGAATGAAGATGGGAGTTTCTAATGGCAAATAAAGATTATTATGATATCCTCGGGGTTTCTAAGGATGCCAGCGAAGATGAAATCAAACATGCCTACCGTAGATTATCAAAAAAGTGGCATCCAGATATTAATAAGGCCCCCAATGCTGAACAAAAGTTTAAGGAAATTAATGAAGCGTATGAAACTTTAAGTGACCCGCAAAAGCGTGCCAATTATGATCAATACGGTTCTGCTGAAGGTGCTGCCGGTGGCTTTGGTGGCGGTGCCGGCACAGGCGGCTTTAGCGATTTTGGTAGTGGTGGTTTTGGCTTTGATGACATTTTCAGTCAATTTTTTGGCAACCGTCAGCAAAGTGCTAATCCATCTGCACCTAGACAGGGGCGTGATCTTCAATACCAAATGACTTTGGAATTTGAAGAAGCAATTTTTGGTAAGACGACCCGAATCAAATATAATCGCGAGGCTGAATGCCAAACCTGTGGTGGAACTGGTGCTAAGCCTGGCACCTCACCGGTTACCTGTTCGCGATGTGGTGGTCGTGGTTTTATTGTTACTGAAACCAATACACCACTGGGTCGTATGCAATCCCGACAGACTTGTCCAGTTTGTCACGGTACCGGTAAGGAAATCAAAGAAAAGTGCCCAACCTGTGGCGGTAGTGGCCACGTTGACGAACGGCATGAAATTGAAGTTAAAGTACCGGCTGGCATTGACGATGGTCAGCAAATGAGATTACAGGGACAAGGTGAAGCCGGCACTAATGGTGGCCCATACGGTGATTTGTACATTGTCTTTCGAGTTAAACCAAGTAAAATTTATACTCGAGATGGATCGACAATTTACGTTAACCAAGACATTAGTTTTGCCAGAGCTGCCTTAGGCGGTAAAATCAAGGTCAAAACCGTACACGGCGATGTTGAACTTAAAATCCCGGCTGGTACCCAAACCGGCACTTCTTTCCGATTAAAAGGTAAGGGTGCACCAAGGTTGCGTGGTAATGGCAATGGAGATGAACGGGTAACAGTTACGGTAACGACACCTAAGTCTTTAAATAAAGAACAAAAGATTGCCATGGAAGCTTTTGCCAAAGCGAGTGGTGAAAACATTGGTGGTAAAGGTGCGGGTAATTTTTTTGACAAGGTAAAGGATGCTTTCGATAAGAAATAAACCGTACTTAAAAGAAGTTGGATCAGTTAAATATAGCATGGAAGGGACTGTCGGTGAGGAGAACCATTTTACCGGAGTCCCTTCTTTTAAGCAGTTAGCCAATATTTTGGGTTTGGGATAAATAGTTGATCAGTTGTACAGCTGTTGCTTTTTGATGATAAACTAGAGAAGATCAGATAAAAATTATTGATAATGAAAGTGAGAGAACAACATGGATTTACAGAAAATGAGAGAACATCAAAAATATATTCGGAATTTTTCCATCGTTGCTCACATCGATCACGGTAAGTCGACACTCGCTGATCGAATCCTTGAAATGACTGATACAGTTGCTAAAAGGGATATGAAAAATCAGCTGTTGGACAACATGGATCTTGAGCGTGAACGAGGGATCACGATTAAATTAAATGCGGTTGAACTAACCTATCACGCAAAGGATGGGCACGATTATGAATTTCATTTAATTGATACACCGGGTCACGTTGACTTTTCCTATGAAGTATCACGAAGTTTAGCAGCGTGTGAAGGGGCTGTTTTGGTGGTTGATGCGGCCCAAGGCGTGGAAGCACAGACATTAGCCAATGTTTATTTGGCAATTGATGATAATTTGGAAATCGTGCCGGTGATTAATAAAATTGATTTACCTTCAGCTGAACCGGAAAAAGTTCGAACTGAAATTGAAAATGTTATTGGAATTGACGCCTCAGATGCGGTGTTGGCGAGTGCTAAAAAGGGAATTGGCATTGAGGATCTTCTGGAACAGATTGTCCATAAGATCCCGGCACCAACCGGTGATGTTCAAGGGCCGTTAAAAGCCTTAGTTTTTGATTCTGTTTATGATGATTATCGCGGCGTCGTTTTGAGTGTTCGCTTATTTGAAGGAACCGTCCGGCCGGGAGATAAAATCCGAATGATGAACAGCGGAAGTGAGTATGAGGTTACTGAAGTGGGCGTTAATTCTCCTAAGCCGGTTAAACGAGATTATCTCATGTCTGGCGATGTGGGGTACTTAACAGCAAGCATTAAGGATATTACAACTACCCGAGTTGGTGACACGGTTACGAATGCGGATGATCCAGCTGAAAAGGAATTGCCGGGCTACCGTGAAATGCACCCCATGGTTTATGCAGGACTTTATCCGACAGATAATGCAAAATTCGATGATTTAAGAGAAGCTTTGGAAAAGTTAAAGTTAAATGATGCTGCTTTGGAATTTGAACCGGAAGCTTCTCAAGCACTTGGTTTTGGCTTTCGATGTGGCTTCTTAGGATTATTGCACATGGATGTTGTTCAGGAACGCCTGGAACGTGAATTTAATCTTGAATTGATCACCACGGCACCATCCGTTACCTATCGGGCGAAATTGACAGATGGAACAGTTAAGATGGTTGAAAACCCGTCTGAGATGCCTGAGAGTTCATCTATTAAAGAGATCAGTGAGCCATACGTCAAAGCAACTATTATGGCTCCCAATGACTACGTAGGGGCTGTGATGGAACTCTGTCAACATCGACGGGGAATCTTTGATACAATGGAATACCTTGATGATTATCGGGTTAATATTGTTTACCACATGCCGCTTTCAGAAATTATTTTTGACTTTTTTGATAAACTTAAATCAGGAACGCATGGGTATGCATCACTAGATTACGAATTAGAAGATTATCGGCCAAGTGATTTGGTTAAAATTGATATTTTATTAAACGGAGACAAAGTCGACGCACTAAGCTTCATTTCTCACCGCCAGTTTGCGGCCACTCGTGCTCGAGATATTGTGGACCGACTGAAAAATATTATTCCAAGACAAAACTTTGAAATTCCGGTTCAAGCTGCAATTGGTGCAAAAATTATTGCTAGAACCAATATCAAAGCTTATCGTAAAGATGTGACCGCCAAATTATACGGTGGTGATCGGACTAGACGAATGAAGTTATTGGAAAAACAAAAAGCAGGTAAAAAACGAATGAAGGCCGTTGGAAAAGTGGATATTCCACAAGAGGCTTTCATGGCAGTTTTGAAAACTGATGAGGAAGAAAAAGGTGACAAATAGGCACTCTCAAAACTAATGTCTTGCTAAAAGTTAGCAGATTCCCACCATTCTTCCGCCGTAAATCTAAAATGGCGGAAGTTTTCTGGCTATTTGGTATTTTTTGGCGGAAAAATTAACGGTCGCTTTGCTGCTTAAAGAGCTACCAGTGATTATGGATGGTTCATTAAGAAACTAAAAATAGATCACCGCTATTAAAAGCGATGATCTATTTTGTTTCGCCAAGTCTATCCGAGTCTCACTTAAAAGGATAATTTTGGATCTTGTTTAGCAAGACGGTCATATATTTTCTGAAGTTTTTTAATCTCTTCGGCATCATCAAGAATATCATCGAAGAGTTGTTCAATTACCGCAGTCATTGCCTCGCTATCATCAACCAGATGGTCCTGTTGGTCACGGGTTTGTTGGGCTTCGTACAACTCCTGCAGCAAGTTTGTTAGTCGATGTCGAAAATAAGAAAGTGTTGGATCGCGTTCACCTTTTTTCAAAAGATGTGCCAAATGGTAATCGTAATATCGTGCTAACTTTTCGGCGGTTGCCACTGTTAAATGGTCGATTGAGCGACTGTGATTTCTCAGCCGAAGAATAATTGACGAATTGACACCGGTTAGCTGCTCCAGTTTATAAGCACTAATGTCACTGTCTAAAACAGTTTTCACCTTTTCTGATAAATCCATAGTTTGACCCCCAGAATTTATTAAAATCTTCAGTACTCGATTAAGTTTACCCCTCTAATTGAAAAAGATGAGATGTTTTTTAGAAATTTAATCATTCTTTAATTTTAGTATAGAATGAATCTCAAGTTTTTGTCAAAAAATTAGCTTTCTTTTTTCTAAAGCTGGTCAACTGATTATATTCACACGAAAAAAGTCCAGTTAGTAATAATTAAATGGACTTTCCTGAAACAATTTATTTGCTTTTAAATAGCAGAATGACTGGCATTTGAGAAAATTGGGATTGTTTTTTCTGTCTTACAAGAAATTACTTGAAAAAGGCAGTTCGAACCATTAAACTATATTCACTAAAAGTAGCACGTCACTATTTAACCAATGCGTAGTTCAGTAATCATTTTTGTCTCAATAACGGGTTGGCCATCTTTATTTTGGTGACTTTGAACCCGGTTGAGTTGGTGTTGATCGAGAATAAATTGATCGAAGTGCGATTTAGATGGCACTTCTAAAATTGACCGATCGTGTGACTGTTCAAAGCTTAGCTGATCCAAAACAAGATCATCCGGAATTGCTGAAAAAATGTTACCAACGGCACGTAAGGCAACTTCACCGGTTTTAAGAGGTTTAGGTTTGAGAAAGTCTCGATGAAATAGCTGAGAGCCTTCAAAAATTGTTTCACTGGCATGATTTTCCAAAACGGCACGATAACGAATTTCAATTGTTTCGGGTCGAATTTTGTTGATAAAGCGCACTTTAAAAAGCTCCATTTCCCTTCAGCTCCTTTATAGTTCATAATAAGTAAAAGAATTACGTAAATCAAGCTCAAAATTAATGATCACTTATGGTTGCGTTTTTAATTGGATTCCATTATGATATAAATTAATTCGTTCTCTTTTCGATTTGTTATTTTAACCACTTGTTAATGAAAATTTACCGGGTGAAATAACTTTCAAGGTAGAATTCTTAATTATAAATAAGTGTCGTTTAAGACGCGTCATCATTTAGGAGGTGTTAATTATTCTTAGTCGAACAAAGCAGTATTTACGAAAAAATGGTTATTTTTATAAAAAGGAATATATGCGGCCGTTATTGACGCCGGATAATATCTATATTTTTCGATTTGGCCGCGACCGACTGGATAATCGGCTGATTATTCGTTACAGTCATAAATGGACTGGCAGACAACGAATAAACGAGATTGATTTGCGTCTCCATAAGCAAAAACATCCCCGAATATTTTACAGTGAGTCAGAGTTGCTTCACTACTTGGAAGAACATTTGTTAAAACATGAGGCAAAGTTACAAGCTCGTGAAGCCAAAAAGTCAAACGAAGTGACGGATGGAGCATCCAAATAAGGGTGCTTTTTTCGTATCGGAAATTTTAAAATGGACGGGAGAAGAAGTATGCAGTGGACTGAAGTTTCAGTGAAGACAACCAGTGAAGCAGTAGAGGCTGTTTCCAATATTCTTATGAATTATGGTGCATCCGGCGTTTCAATTGAAGATGCCAAAGATTTCCAGAATTTAAAACCGGGGTTATATGGGCCATACGGTGAGATTATCGATCCAAAGGAGGTGCCACACCTTTCAAAGGGCGCAGTGGTATCAGCTTACTATCCGGAAAGTCGCCATATTGACCGACAAGCAGCTAAAATTTCAACTGAGGTCCAAGGATTGACGCAATTTGGATTGCAATCAGCACCTGGAGAAGTTAAGCTAACACCGGTTGCTGATGAAAATTGGAAAACCGCTTGGGAAAAGTATTATCATCCCTTTGCGGTCACCCGATACCTGACTGTCGTACCAAGCTGGGATGATTATCAACCCAAGTCGGCATTGGAGCAGATTATCCGGTTAGATCCCGGAATGGCTTTTGGCACTGGTACTCATCCAACGACTCAGTTATCACTTCAAGCTTTGGAAATTATTTTACGAGGTGGTGAGTCGATGATTGATGTTGGCACCGGTTCTGGTGTTTTGAGTATTGCTGCTAAACTAATGGGTGCTGGTAAAATTACAGCTTACGATGTTGATGATGTGGCAGTCGCCTCCGCAAAGAAAAATATGACGTTAAATCCACAAGCTGCTGAAATTCCTGTGGCAGTGAATGACTTGTTAACTGGCATTCACGAGCAGGTTGATTTGGTAGTTGCCAATATTTTGGCGGAAATTATTGTCCCACTGGTACCACAAGCTTTTGAAAATTTAAAACCAGGTGGACTCTTTTTGATGTCGGGCATTATTAAAGACAAGTATGAGTTAGTTATCCAGACGCTTCAACGAGCCCATTTTAAAATCACGCAAACGATGAAAATGGCTGATTGGTACGCAATAATCGCTGAAAAACCAATTGAGGGAGTAAAATAATGCAACATTATTTTATTAACCAAGTCTTATCTGTTAAACAAAAAGTTGATCTACCAAAAGATATCAGTCATCATTTAATCAAAGTGTTGCGAGCAGGCATTGGTGATCAATTTCAAATGGTGTCGGCTGACCAACAAGTTTATCTAGCTGAAGTGATTAAAATAACCAGCCAACACGCATCTGCCACAATTTTGCGACCGTTAAACATGAATGTTGAATTGCCCTTAAAAGTAACTATTGTAAGTGGCCTTTCTAAAAAGAATAAGCCGGATTTGATTGTCCAAAAGGCCACTGAACTTGGTGCCAGCCAAATTATTTTTTTGCCAATGACCCGCTCCATTGTCAAGTGGGATCAAAAGAGTGGTAAGAAGTTGAGACGGCTTAATGAAATTGCTAAAAGCGCTGCTGAACAATCACACCGGAATATGGTCCCAAAAGTCCGATATTTAAATCGACTTTCGGAACTGACGAAAAGCGCATACGATGTTAAACTTGTAGCATATGAAGAAGCCGCCAAGAAAGGCGAACAAACGCAATTATATCGATCTCTAACGGCTGCCGGACGTGGTGATGACTTGGTTGCGGTTTTTGGCCCGGAAGGTGGGATTTCACCTGATGAAATGGCTTATTTAGCAGATTATGATTTTCAAGCTGCCGGGTTGGGTCCCAGAATATTACGTACTGAAACCGCACCGCTATATTTCTTATCCGCTGTCTCAGTTTTAACAGAGCTGTCTTAATAAGATTGCATGATCGGTGAAAACACCGGCCAGCTACTGAAATTCCTTAAAAAGAATGATAAACTATGGATGTTGGAATCGATTAATCTAAATGACCTTAAACACTTGTTACTGGTTGACTGCCAGCAAACTGGTTTCAGACACATTTCCAATAATAGAGAAGAGTTGATAAAATGGCGACTAAAATTTGGACTGCTGATGATGTGATTAAAAAAGTTTCTGAGTATATGAATGATGATCATGTTGAAATGGTCAAAAAGGCTTACCGATTCGCTAAGATTGCTCATCAAGATCAAATGCGTCAATCAGGTGAACCCTACATCACCCATCCAATTCAAGTAGCCGGCATTCTGGCAGACCTGCATATGGACCCAGAGACCGTCTCAGCGGGTTTTTTACACGATGTAGTAGAAGATACCGGAGTTGAGCTTAGCGACGTCCAAGAGCTTTTTGGTAACGATGTTGCACTAATTGTTGATGGGGTCACAAAGCTTTCGAAAATTAAGTACAAATCAAGTGAAGAACGACTAGCCGAAAATCATCGAAAATTGTTGTTAGCGATGTGTAAAGATATCCGGGTAATGATCGTTAAATTAGCCGATCGCTTACACAATATGCGGACTTTAAAATCATTACGTCCTGACAAGCAGCGACGAATCGCTAAGGAAACTTTGGAAATTTACGCACCAATTGCGGATCGCTTGGGAATTGGAACGATTAAGTGGGAACTCGAAGATATTTCACTTCGTTACTTAAACCCACAACAATATTACCGAATTGTTCATCTAATGAATTCACGTCGAGACCAGCGGGTGGATTATATTCAAAAAGCAATTAAAGAAGTTAAAGCGGCAATTGCTGATTTGGATATTAAGAGTGAAATTTATGGCCGGCCAAAGCACATTTATTCTGTTTATAAAAAAATGGTTGATAAACATAAACAGTTCAGCCAGATTTATGATTTACTGGCTATCCGGGTAATTGTTCAATCAATTAAGGATTGCTATGCGGTTTTAGGCGCCATTCACACTGAATGGAAACCGATGCCGGGTCGGTTCAAAGATTACATTGCCATGCCAAAAGCCAACATGTATCAATCGTTGCATACAACTGTGATTGGTCCCGAAGGTAAACCACTAGAGGTCCAGATCAGAACCGAAGAAATGCACCGGGTCGCTGAATTTGGTATTGCCGCACATTGGGCTTACAAAGAAGGCATTACCGGTGGCGTGAAGGGGTCACAAGACAATAACAAGTTAAACTGGTTTAAACAAATCATTGAATTACAAGAAGACACTGATGATGCTGCCGACTTTATGGACAGTGTAAAAGGCGAATTGTTTGGCGATCATGTATATGTCTTTACCCCTAAAGGCGATGTCTTTGAATTGCCAAAAGGTGCCGGACCCTTAGATATGGCTTACATGATTCATACAGAAGTCGGTAATCACACAACAGGGGCCAAAGTAAATGGCAAAATTGTGCCATTGGATCATCAAGTTAAAAACGGTGACATTGTTGACATTATAACGTCAACTAGTTCATCCGGCCCGAGTCGGGATTGGATTAAAATGGTGCATACTCGGCGGGCTCGTAATAAGATTAAACAATATTTCCGCCTGGAGGACCGAGAAAAGAACATTGAAAATGGTCGAAACATCATGACCAGACGGTTGCGTGAGGAAGGCTTTGATGTGCATAAACTGCTCACCGCTGAACGATTGAACCAAGCAGCTGCCAGCATGCATTACCAACGAGCTGAAGATTTGTTGGCTGCGATCGGGTTTGGTGACGTTCAACCGACTGGGGTCGTTAATCGACTCACCAAAGATGTCCGGGCACGTCTAAAACGGGAGCGACAGGATCAGGCTGAAAAAGAGGTCTTGGAAGAACATCAGACCATTTCTGAAAGTGCCGAAGCGACTAAGCAACATAAAAAGGCCCGTAAATCCTCAAATGGCATTGTCATTGAAGGCGTTGATAATTTACTGGTTCGGTTAAGTCATTGCTGTACACCGGTTCCTGGTGATAAAATTGTGGGTTACATCACAAAAGGCCGTGGGGTTTCAGTCCATCGAGTGGATTGCCCTAACATTGCCAAAGCGGAAAAGGATGGCCAAAGACTGATTCAGGTTTCATGGGCTAATGAGCCTGGTGATCGAACCGTTTATCCAGCAATATTGTCTGTTCAAGGATATAATCGAACCGGCTTATTAACTAATATTTTAAATGCGGTTAACAATGTCACCAAAACGGTTTCTTCAGTCAATGGCAAGGTTGATCATAATAAAATGGCAACCATCTCTTTGTCAGTTGGAATTCGTAATTTGGAACAGTTAAATCGCCTGATTACCACACTTAAGAATATTCCGGATGTCTATTTAGTTGAGCGAAAATTTAGATAGGCATTGATTTTAAACTTACTTGGCGATCTCGGCTCAAGTTAGAAAGGAGTTCCAACTTTGAAAGTCGTGCTGCAACGTGTTAAAAAGGCGTCAGTCTCAATTGACAATCAGATTCATGGTGTTATTGACAAAGGGTATCTGTTGTTAGTTGGGGTTAGTGATGCTGATGGTGACGAGCAAATTGATTATTTAGTTCATAAAATCAGTAAATTAAGAATTTTTGAAGATGACGTTGGTAAGTTAAATTTGGATATCCATGCAGTTAACGGGGCAATCTTGTCAGTTTCTCAATTTACCTTGTATGCTAATACTAAAAAAGGAAACCGACCAAGCTTTACTGATGCCGGTCAGCCGACGCATGCCAAACAAATTTATGAACGGTTTAACGATCGATTGCGTCAAGCTGGTTTAATTGTTCAAACCGGTATTTTTGGAGCAGATATGCAAGTAAGACTTCAAAATGATGGGCCGGTAACCATCATTTTTGATACGGATCACAAATGAAATTTGCAATGACAATTTGAAAAGGTTTCAGCTTCTAGCCCAATGAATGATTTATTGACTGGAAGCTGCTTTTGTTTAATATAATAAAAACCAGGACCGACATAGATTCAGGATCTTGCCGGTCTTGGTTTTGAGGAGTGAGTAACTTGATTAATCAACTTTTTTGGGACTTTGATGGCACACTGTTTAATACCTATCCCATGATGGTTCAAGCTTTTAAACAAGCACTACTTGAAATGGATATTGATAAAATTGAAATCGATGAGCACGAAATCTACCTCACTATGAGACAACATGATGTTGGCACAGCGATTCGCAGATTTGCTGCTTTTTATGGAATTGACGAGGCAACCCTTAGAAAACTGAACAAGCGATATCAGGTCAAATTAGTTGAAGATGCCCAACCTTTTAAAGGCGTTTTTGAGGTTCTGGATTTTGTAAAAGGGATGCCTGGTAACCACTATTTGCTGACTCACCGTGACAACCAAGCTAAGTCGCTTTTGAAGAAATTCAATCTTTTGACATACTTCACGGATTTTGTGACTTCAAATCAAAAATTTCCGCGTAAGCCGCAGCCGGATTCAATTAATTGGCTCATCGATAAGCATCATATTAATCGGCAAAATGCCATTATGATTGGTGATCGGAAATTGGATGTTCAGGCAGGAAATAATGCCAACATCGCGTCATGCTTGTTTGATCCGGATGGCACGATTGTTGAAGAAGGCAACCCGGATATCAAAATTACTGAAATTGATGAATTGATCCCATGGCTGCAAAAGCGGGTCTAAAAGCGCAGATTCAATACTTTTCCAGAATTTGATCAACCATCGGCCCATAAGTTTCACCAAATAAATTCAAATGGGCCAATAAGTAATTGAGCTGGTACCAGGGCAGCCGTTTTTCCAAACCTGATTCAAGTGGATAAACACTATTATAGCCACTGTAAAAGTCTTTATAAAAACCGCCGAAAACAGTTGTCATGGCAATATCTAATTCCCGATCGCCATAAAAAACGTCCGGATCAATTAGCATTGGCCGACCAGAAGTTTCAAACATAAAATTGCCTGCCCAAAGGTCACCGTGAAGTAAGCTGGGTTGAACTTGGTGAGTTGCATAGTAGTGTTTGAACTGGTCACAAAGTGCCAAGAAATGTTTTTCGCGCCAGTCGTTCCAACGATGATTTTCAGTAGCCAGTTTAACCAAGGGTTTTAATCGTTGATCCAGGTAAAAAGTGATCCAGTCAGACTGCCACGTATTGATCTTTGGGAGCTTTCCGGCAGTAAAGTTGTGATCTAAGCCGAATTTTTGAGCATGTGATTGGTGGACCCGCGCAACCATTTTTCCAAGGTCGAATTGACTGCCTTGACCAGTATCAACCCAATTTTGAATTAAATAACCATCACCATTGATTTCACCGCTGGCGATGACCTTTGGCGTATTAGCAACTTCGCCAAGCAGGTGAAGTCCTTCAACTTCATGATCAAAAAAGATTTTACCGCGTCCCGGCTGAACTTTCATGAAGTAATGATGATTAGCCGTTTGAAGGGAGTAAGAGTCGTTGATATCGCCACCCGAAACCGGATGAAATTCATCAACTTTTTCAATCGGTAATTTTGCTAACCAGTCTTGATCAATTGCCATATTAAATAATTCCTCCTAATGATGCATTTTAAAATAAGCTCGTAAGCCGGCTACAACGTCGGTTGCGTATTTTTCCCGATAAGAACTTTTTTGAATCATTTTAAAGTCCCTATCAGTATTAATATAACCCCCTTCAATTAAAATTGCAGGGACCGCATTATCTCGGATGACTAAAAAATTGCCAAAGGCCGTTCCACGGTTGGGCAGGGGAAGATCGTCCATCTTTTGGTCGACTGATCTGGCCAATTGCTTGGAATCACCAGAATGATAGTAATAACAAGTAAATCCAGAGGCCGTATTGGCAGTGTCCGAGGAATCAAAATGAAAGCTGATAAAAGCATTGGCTGAATGGGTGGTGGCCAACTCTGGCCGTTTTGATAGTGGCACCGATTGATCTTTTTCCCTAGTCATAATGACGTGAGTTCCCTGTTCGCGAAGCTTTTTGGCAACTAGTTTGGCAACCATTAGGGTGTAAGTTTTTTCCTCTTGGCCGGTCATTGAAAGCGCTCCGGAATCAGAGCCACCATGACCGGGATCCAACACAATCGTTGCTTCTGACAGCTTGGTAACGTTTTTAACCTGACTGTTAGTCACCAACCACGATGCTACCCAGCCAGTCGTTCGGTGTTTATAAATAACCTTAATCCAATCATTGCGTCGACTGATTACCTGCAGACGCTCTCCCTGCTTTGCTTTACCTCTAACAGAATAAGTCACAGCCGGACCACTGCGGATGTTTAATTGATTAACTTTAACCGTAACTGAATTAGAATATAGCGCGATAAATAAAAGGCCAAAGGTTACGACAATGGCTAGAAGCGCGATGATCCAACTAATATTTTCAGAGATTTTTCTCATTGGTTTAATCTTCCTAATTTAAGTGTCTTTATTATTATAAAGTAATTGACGTCATTAAGGCTAATGGAAACCAGCTATTTTAAAGTTAAATTTGATAATAGGTATCGAAGACACCAGATTGACACTTGACATTTTTGCATTCCTCCACTAGTGTTATAAGCAGTTAAATAATCAACCGATTAAAAAGATTAGTAGCTGGATCGGGTTAAACTCAGAGAACGTTTGGATGCTGGAAAAACGTATCCGGTTCAGTGAAGTGACACTTTTTTTGTAAAAACGGTAATAGCTGATGCTATTCGCGCAAGCGTTATCCTAGAGTTTATTAAAAAGGTGGTACCGTGCAATTGCGCCCTTGTCGAATGACAGGGGTCTTTTTTTTCGGAATTTAATTGGGAGGAAACATTAATGAGATATCAACGACCTAAAGGAACGGCTGATATTTTACCTGAAGAGGCCAAAAGATGGACTTATGTTGAAGAAACAGCCCGAATGCTCTTTAATAATTATCGTTATCAAGAAATTCGGACGCCAATGTTTGAAAATTTTGACGTATTTTCCAGAACCTCAGGTGATACATCCGACGTCGTCACAAAAGAAATGTATGACTTTAAAGATAAAGGTGATCGACACATCAGCTTACGGCCGGAAGGAACGGCAGGCGTAGTTAGAGCTTTTGTTGAAAATAAGCTTTACGGGCCGGAACATCCACGACCTGTAAAAGTTTTCTATATGGGTTCTATGTTTCGTTACGAACGGCCACAATCCGGTCGCCAGCGTGAGTTTCATCAAATCGGTGTTGAAGCATTTGGCAGTGATGAACCGGAGTTGGATGTCGAAGTAATTGCCTTGGGAATGGATTTGTTGCGTCACTTTGGCTTAAAGGACATTCGCTTGGAGATTAACAGTCTTGGTGATACAGCTTCCAGGGAAGCCTATCGTCAAGCCTTAATTAATTATTTGGATCCCCATTTTGACGAACTCAGTGAGGATTCACAGGTCCGCCTTCACAAAAATCCATTGCGGGTTTTGGATAGTAAAGATAAACGGGATCAAGAAATTGTTAAGGGTGCGCCATCAATTTTGGATTATTTAAACGAAGAGTCCAAACAACATTTTAATCGGGTTAAACAATTGCTTGATACGCTTAAAATTCCTTACGTGGTTGATCCGGACATGGTACGTGGCTTGGACTATTACACACACACAATTTTTGAAATCATGGTTGATTCAAAAGCACTTGGGGAAGGCTACACAACAATTTGTGCAGGTGGCCGTTACAATGGCCTGGTTGAGCAATTAGGCGGCCCGGAAATGCCTGGAATTGGGTTTGGTCTTGGAATGGAACGGCTCATGTTGTTATTGGAAGCCCAAGACGTTGAATTCCCGGTTTTGGATCAACTGGATGCATACGTTGTTGGCATTGGTGAAAAGACCAGTGTTGAGACGTTAAAGATTGTTCAAGCTTTGAGGGAAAACGACTTCACGGCAGATCGTGACTATTTGGATCGAAAGCCAAAGGCACAATTTAAAACAGCCAATAAACTGAATGCGCAATATACGATCACTATTGGTGAAAGTGAATTAGCCTCCCATACGGCCAATGTAAAATCAATGGCCAGTGGTAAAGAAATTAACGTACCCGTTGATGAAATTGTCAAAGACTTTGATGAAGTGATTACTTCTAATTTTAATGATTAAAGGGGACTTTTAGAAAATGAAACGAACAACGTATGCCGGATTGGTAAACGACGACTTAATTGGTAAAGAAGTTGTCTTAAAAGGCTGGGTCCAAAAACGTCGTGACCTTGGTGGCTTGATTTTTATTGAATTACGTGATCGTGAAGGAATTGTTCAATTGGTCTTTAGCGAAGAATTTAGCAAAGACGCGTTGGCAGTGGCTGATCGACTTCGTGGTGAATATGTCGTTGAAGCTCGAGGAAAAGTAGTGGCGCGTGCGCCAAAAGAAATCAATCCTAAAATGAAGACCGGTAAAATCGAGGTTGACATTAGCGAAGCCAAAATTTTAGCAACTTCCAAAACGCCACCGTTTTATATTGAAGACGGCATCAAGGTTTCAGAAGACTTAAAATTAAAGTATCGTTACTTAGATCTTCGTCGGCCTGAAATGCGCGACAATATTCTGTTGAGAAGTCGCATTATTCAATCAATTCACAGCTTCTTCAATGGTGAAGGGTTTGTAGATATTGAAACGCCTACTTTGACTAAGTCAACGCCTGAAGGAGCTCGTGATTATTTGGTACCGTCACGGGTTTACCCAGGATCCTTCTACGCGCTGCCTCAATCGCCACAGCAATTTAAGCAATTATTAATGGGTGCCGGTTTTGATAAATATTATCAAATTGCTCGTTGCTATCGTGATGAGGATTTACGTGGTGATCGACAACCTGAATTTACCCAAATTGATATGGAAATGTCGTTTGCGGATCAAGAAGAAATTATGGATGTCACTGAGGGCCTCATTGCCAAAGTGATGAAGGATGCAATGGGTAAAGATGTGACGTTACCATTTAAGCGAATGGATTGGGACGAGTCCATGGCACGCTTTGGAACAGATCAGCCAGATGTTCGCTTTGGCATGGAACTAAAAGATTTAACGGACATTATGAAAGATGTTGACTTCAAAGTCTTTTCAAATGCTGTCAAAGACGGCGGTCAGGTAAAAGCCATCGCTGTTCCAGGCGGCGCTGACAAATATTCCAGAAAAGATTTGGATCAATTTGCCAGTTACGTTGAGCGATTTGGTGCAAAGGGTCTTGCCTGGCTAAAGATAACGGATGATAGTTTTAGTGGGCCAATTGCCAAATTCTTTAAAGATGCTGATTTACGTCAAAAGATGTTGGCAAAGGCTGAAGCCAAGCCGGGAGATTTGTTGCTGTTTGCAGCTGATAATAGCCGGATAGTGGCTGACACGCTTGCTTATTTGCGAGTTGAAATTGCCAAGGAACAAAATATGATTGATGAATCTAAATTTGCTTTCTTATGGATTGTTAACTGGCCGCTATTCCATTGGGATGTTGATTTGAAGCGCTATGTGGCAGCTCATCATCCGTTTACAATGCCAAATGAAGAAGATGTTCATTACTTAATGAACGATGATGAAGATCCTCATAAAGCTTATGCTCAAAGCTATGACATTATCTTAAATGGGCTTGAGCTTGGCGGGGGTTCCATTCGAATTCATACCCGCCAGCTTCAAGAAAGAATGTTTAAAGCACTCGGTTTCACTAAGCAACGAGCAGAAGCCCAATTTGGTTACTTCTTAGCAGCTTTGGATTACGGCTTTCCACCTCATGGCGGTCTTGCAATTGGCTTGGATCGCTTTGTCCGCTTGTTAGCTGATCGTGAGAACATTCGGGATGTGATTGCCTTTCCAAAGAACTCCAAAGCAGTTGAACCACTAACCAGTGCACCGTCACCAGTTGCTAACAAACAGTTGGATGATTTAGGAATTTTTGTTGCAGATCAAGATAAATAGATTTCTTAATTGAAAAACAAAATCAGTTGATTTTAAATTTTAATTAAGCAGTCCTCAAAGCAGGAACATAGATGGCCGAATGAAATAAATGACCTGATCTGTGGTCCTGCTTTTAAGTTGGATTAAAGATGTCTTTTACCATTTTGTGGTTTTTAAGTATTTGTCATGTTGTTCAATTGCGCTTAGCGTTACAATATTCATTGAATTTGGTTTGCAATTAATATCTTTACGAGAGGAATTTATCTTATTATGGATGACGTTTCAAAATTAATGCGTCGACATACTTATGTAACTAAAACATCAACTTCATTTATTTATGGGATCTTGGTCTCAATTGCGGTCAACTTTTTTTGGACCCCTGGTCATATTTATTCATCTGGCATTACAGGACTGGCGCAATTACTAAACACGATTAGTTCACGTGCTTTCCCAGTCACCATTTCTACCGGTTTAGGATTATTTTTATTGAATATTCCGTTGTTTCTATTGGCTTGGCGGGGAATTGGCAGAGAATTCACGATTTTTACGATAATTACAGTTTTTTTGTCCAGTTTTATGATTCAATTATTAAAGCCGGTGCCACTGACGCACGATCCAATTATTTGTGCCATTTTTGGCGGGGCTGTCAACGGTTTCGGTACCGGAACAGCTTTAAAAAACGGTATTTCAACTGGTGGTTTAGATATTTTAGGCCTGGTCATTCGTGATCGAACGGGTCGGTCAATTGGCTCAATCAACATTGCTTTTAACGCCTTAATTGTAGTGGCAGCCGGGTTTGCTTATGGTTGGCCATATGCCTTGTATTCGGTAATTGGGCTTATTGTAAATGCTAAAGTAATGGATATGACTTACACAAAGCAGCAGCGAATGCAGGTGATGATTATTACCAATCGGCCCAACACGGTGATTGATAGTGTCCAAAATCACCTTCGAAGGGGCATTACCATTGTTCATAATGCCGAAGGCGCTTATCGTCATGATGCTAAAACAATCTTATTTACAGTCATTTCCAGATACGAAATGGGGGAACTTGAGGAAGCTCTCTTGGAGTCTGATCCAAATGCTTTCGCCAGTATTTCGGACTCAGTTAAAATTTTAGGGCGGTTTTATGAGCCAAAGCCGTAGCATCGCTTTAAATCTAAAGATTTTTTAAGAAAATAATTCTGGAAAAAGTTTGTGTTATAATACTCGAGTGTGTTTATTAAAAACTGAAATACGGTGAAGAAATTGAAAGTCATTTATTTATGGCTGATTCGGTTCTGGTCGCTTCTTAATAGTTGGCATCCCAAAAATAAAGTCATTTATTTAATGAGTTTTGATAATAATTTGGACTTTATTAAACGACTGGCAGAGAAAATGCCAACCGGATTCCGATTTATTGTGTTGTATCGGCCGGAAACCGAGGCAGCCGCAACAGAATTGGCCGCTTTTGGAATTGAGACGTATCAATTTAGGGACGGTTTTAAATTTATTTTTGACTTTGTTCCGTTGTTAATGGGTGCTCGGTTACTTTTTTGTGATAATTACTATGCTTTTTTAGGTGGACTGCGTCATCCAAAGAAAATGCAAATTATCCAAATTTGGCACGCTAATGGCGCCATTAAAAAATTTGGGTGGGAAGATCCCACAACGGCTAAGCGCAGTCAATCAGATAAGAAGCGGTTTCAAGAAGTCTATGATCACTTTGATGATTACATTGTGGCTTCAAAAGCGATGGGCAAAGTCTTCCAAAATAGTTATCACGAGCCGGCTGATAAAATTCGGCTATTGGGTTATCCCCGATCGGATCAGTACTTGGATAAAAGTTGGCAATCCAGTGCCAGGGAACGCATTTTTCGCGTCGCACCGGAATTAAAAGCTCATCGGGTAATTTTATATGCGCCGACCTACCGACCCGATAAACAATTTAAGTTGCCTGCCGGATTGGGAGATGCACTTTCAGCTGACCCCAATGCAATTGTAGTTGTCAAATTACATCCAGTTTTACGAAATAAAGAAATCGCAATGCGTCAAATTGGTAACCCGCGAATCAAGTTTTATCATGAATTAGCAACCAGCGAATTATTGACAGTTACCGATACGCTGGTGACGGATTACTCTTCGGTTGCCTTTGATTTTACTCTGTTACCAAATGCCAAGTCATTAATCTTTTTTATGTTTGATTTAAAACAATATCAGTTAGATCCGGGTGTCCAAAATGACTTTCGTGATTGGTTACCGACAACACCGATTATGACAGTTGAAAAATTGAAGCAGGCAATTTTGGCGCAGCAACCAACCGATTTTTCAAGATTTAATCAGTACTGGAATACGTACAATGACGGTCGGGCAACAAAACGTTGTCTAAAGCGTTACTTGGATTTATTAAACTAATATCATTTTTAGAAGTTAATTAAGCCTGAGCTGATTATATTTAACTTTAGCTCACTGTTAAGGAGTGTCTCGATTTGAAAGAGGTTTACACATTAATTAAAGAACAGTTCCAAAATATCGGGATTGTTTTTCGAATCTCACAATATGAAGATAAGGCTGAATACCAAAGTCACTACTTGGGATTGGTTTGGGAATACTTGTACCCGTTAATCCAAATCGGCATTTACTGGTTGGTATTTGGGATTGGTTTAAAGCATGGGAATTCTACTCACGGTATTGATTATCTACCTTGGATGGTGATTGGGATTACACCTTGGTTCTTTATGAATCGAGCTACCCTTGATGCTTCTAAAAGTATTTATCAGCGTGTCGGGATGGTTTCAAAAATGAAATTTCCGGTGAGTGTTTTACCAACAATTAAGATTGTCAGTAATCTGAGCTCTTTTTGGACCATGTTGGTCTTTTCAATTGTGGTCAGTTTTCTCTACGGAGTTCGACCATCAATTTATTGGGTTCAGTGGATTTATTATTTTATCTGTATGATCGCTTGGATGCTGGCATTTGGAATTTTCAACTCAACGATCTCCTTATTGGTTCGCGATTGGCGGATTATGCTCCAATCATTAATGCGAATGTTGTTTTACATGTCTGGTGTACTGTTTAATTTTGAAACTAATTCATTTCCGGCACCTTTTGTTCACTTACTTCAATTGAATCCGTTCTTTTACGTGGTTTCAGGTTTTCGGGATTCTATGCTTGGAACAATGTGGTTTTGGCAGGAGCCGACGTTAAATATTGTTTTCTGGGGAATTGTCCTCTTCTTCTTCTTAGTTGGGTCACACCTGCATTATAAGTTCCGTTCACGATTTGTTGATTTGATTTAGTTTTGGAGGATGGGCAATTTGAGAAACAAATTGGTGACTTTAATTAAACTAATTGCCCGCTATTTACTCATCGTGCTCAACGATGGGTTTATTTGTATGCGGGTGAAGAAAAGATTGATTTTGTTTGAGAGTTTTAACGGAAAAGATATCAGTGATAATCCGTTTGCTATATACAAACAATTGATTCAAAATGATCCCACCATTAAGCAAAGTTGTTATTTTAGTGTGAAGCCGGCTGTTTATCGGCGATTAGCCCAAACTTTTCCGGATGTTCAATTGATTAAGCGGTTTACACCGATTTGGGTTTGGTACAGTGCCCGAGCTTCCTTTTGGGTGATGAATTCTCGAATGCCCAAATGGTGGAAGAAAAATTCAGGTACCGTTTATATTCAAACTTGGCATGGAACACCGTTAAAAAAATTGGGCGTTGACATTGATAACGTTGAGATTCCTGGCAACCAAACGCAACAGTATCATCAGCAATTTATTGATGAAGCTAATCGATGGGATTACCTAATAGCGCCTAATCAATACTCGAAAGATATTTTTAAATCGGCTTTTAAATTTCATCATCAATTTTTGGATATTGGTTACCCGAGAAACGATATGTTGTATCAACAAAACAACGCCACTACCATTACGATACTAAAAAAGCAGCTGTTAGGTCGAGTCCCTTCAAAAGTGGTCATGTACGCCCCAACCTGGCGGGATGACGACTATCAAAAGCAGGGAAGCTATAAATTTGAATTACCGTTTAACTTGAAAGACTTTTTTGCAGCTGTGGATGATGAGACAATGCTGATCATTCGGCCCCATTATCTGGTAAAGGATCACATAAACATCACCGGTTTTCAAGATCGTGTGAAAATTTGTGCTGATGAAGACATTAATGAATTATACTTAATAACGGATTTGCTCATTACCGATTATTCTTCGGTGATGTTTGACTTTGCCAACTTGAAACGACCAATGCTCTTCTTTCCCTATGATCTCTCACATTATCGAGATGAATTGCGGGGCTTCTACTTTAATTACCAATCACAAAACTTACCAGGGCCGGTCGTAACCACTGCTGATCAATTTTATCAAGCATTGGCGATTTTTAAACAGCAGGGCGAGTTTCCCGATTTTCGGAAAAATTTAGCTGAATTTAACACAAAATTTTGTTCGTGGGAAACGGGTACTGCTTCTCAAAAAGTAAGTGATTTAATTTTGAATAAGGGAGGAAAAGAATTTGAGTGAACAAACTTTTTTAATTGGGTCACATGTCAGCATGAAGGGAAAAGAAATGTTTTTGGGGTCTGCTAAAGAGGCAGCCGGCTTTAACGAGACGGTCTTTATGGTTTACACCGGGGCACCCCAAAACACAGTTCGAAAGCCGATTGAGGACTTAAATGGTGAGGCTGGGCAGGCCTATATGAAAGACCATGGGTTAAAAGAAGTGGTCGTTCATGCCCCCTACATTATTAATCTTGGCAATACACTGAAACCGCAGAATTTTGCATTTGGTATTCAGTTCCTCCAAGCAGAAATTAAGCGGGCACAGGCAATTGGTGCTAAGCAAATTGTGCTACATCCGGGAGCCCACGTGGGTGCCGGACCTCAAAAAGCGATTGACCAAATTGCTAAGGGGCTAAATGAAGTCATTCAGCCTGACCAGCAAGTGCAAATTGCATTGGAAACCATGGCAGGAAAGGGAACAGAAGTTGGGGTTACTTTTGAGCAATTAGCTGAAATTATTGATAAAGTAACGGATAATGACAAACTTTCCGTTACTTTTGACACCTGTCATACGAATGATGCGGGTTATGATGTCAAAAATGATTTTGACGGTGTCTTAAACCAATTTGATCATATCATTGGACTGGACCGACTAAAGGTCATTCACTTAAATGACTCAAAAAATGATCGTGGCAGTCATAAAGACCGTCATCAAATTATTGGGCTTGGGACAATTGGGTTTAAAACCTTGAATTATATTGCTCACCATGCTCAATTAACATCTGTCCCTAAAATCATGGAAACGCCGGTTTTAAAGGATCCGGAAAATAAGCGGGTCACCTACAATCCGCATGGCTATGAAGTTAAAATGCTGAAAGCCCAGCAATTTAATCCACACATTATTGAAGATATGAAAGCCGGCAAGCCTTATTAACATAGGACCGAAATTAAGTCGAAAAATGGGCCGATCACATTATTAAAAACGATCCCAAGATCACTTCCGAGCTTGAAATGATTTTGAGATCGTTTTTAATTAATCAGTAATTAGTCTTTGCCTAATATAAGCACCCCCACAGATCGATGCATTACTATGTGAATTAGTTACAAAATAATGCATCAGTTCATCGAAAGTAAGGTGGAAGTTAATCTTCAAAAGTCGTGGTATCCAGATTCAAACTTTCTAAAATAATAGTGGCCGTCTCTTCAATCGATTTATTTGCAACGTTAATGGTAAGGCAGCCAATTTTTTTATAAAGTTTTTTAGCGTAATCTAGTTCGTGCCTGATGTTTTTAGTATCTGAATAGGGGGTATCTGCATTTAAGCCATATGACAGCATTCGCTGTTTACGGATACGGCTTAATTTTTCCGGAGTATTCAACAAACCAAAAATACGGTCTTTTTTGACTTCACTCAACTCATCCGGAATGTGTAGGTCAGGGCCAATTGGTAAATTGGCAACTCGTTGATTTTGATTGGCCAGATAAAGTGAAAGTGGCGTTTTGGATGTTCTTGAGACTCCCAGTAATACAATGTCGGCTCCTAATAAGCCTTTAGGGTTTTTACCGTCATCATTTTCGACCGCAAATTCAATTGCTGAAATGCGTTCAAAATAGTTTTCGTTTAAATCATGAATCAAGCCAGGGACGTGGGCAGGCGTTTCACCAGTCACTTTTGAAAAAAGTTCCATTGGTTTTTGAACACAGTCAAAATCGTAAATACCATGTTCTTTACAAAAGTTTGTAACCATTTGACTTAGTTCAACACTGACCAGTGTATGGAAAATCATCGCGTGTTTGGTTAAAGCCAAATTTAAAATCCCTTTGAGAATTGATTCCGTTTGAATAAAAGGAAAACGTCTGATCTCAGCTTTGATATTTGGAAATTGTGAAGCAGTGGTTTGAGCCAATGTCTGCGCCGTTGCACCACTTGAATCAGAAATGATAAAAATATTTTGTGTCTTCATAAAGCATGGCTCCCATCGATATAGTTCTGTCTTGATCGTGTTACTATATTTAAATTTTAACATGTTGGTTTAAATCATTGACGATATTTCGATTAATATGTATAATTTAATGCGAACCGTTTTAGTACAAGACAAATGTGTGCTTCTAAACAGTTACATTTAAGCTCGGAGGGAGGGAATTTCATATGGCAAAGACAGTCGTTCGTAAAAACGAGTCTCTTGATGATGCTCTTCGACGCTTTAAACGTACAGTTTCTAAAAGCGGTACACTGCAAGAATATCGTAAACGGGAATTTTATGAAAAACCAAGTGTAAAACGCAAATTAAAGTCCGAAGCAGCACGTAAGCGGAATAATAAAAAGAAACGTCGTTATTAATAATCATTAAGAAGACATCCTTTTGAAGATCGGAGCTAATGTTTCATTAGTCTCTGGTCTTTTTTAATGTTAAAATTTAGACATACATTGAAAAGAGGGTTAACAGATGAGTGTTTATGATCAGTTGAATTCAGATTTAAAAGATGCTATGAAGGCTCGAGACAAGGTTAGACTAGGCGTGATTCGTGGATTGAAGTCCCAAATCATGAATGCTGAAGTGGATAATGGCAATCAAAAGCTGACTGAGGAACAAGTTAGTGCGGTTGTCATGAAAGAAATCAAGCAGCAAAAAGAGTCACTTGAAGAATTTCAAAAGGCCAACCGGGACGACTTGGCAAAGGACCAGGCAGCCAAATTGAAGATTGCTGAAGAATACGCACCTAAGCAGCTGTCTGAAGACGAGGTTGAAAAGTTGGTTAACGAAACGATTGCTCAATTACACGCTGAGTCAATGGCGGACTTTGGCAAAGTAATGGGTGCAATTATGCCTAAAGTAAAGGGTAAAGCTGATGGCAGTGTCATTAATAAATTAGTTAAGAAACAACTCCAAAGTTAAGCTGTTTTGACGCTGTTAATCAGGTTTTAAGCAAGATAGTCGACAAACTAATTGGAAATGTTTCAAATATGTTTAACAATTGGTTAATCACTTTAGTAAGCCGTTATTTTGTGATAGTATCTGGTTAATATCATATTAAAAAGGAGCTAATTATTTGGCTGAAACTCAACAGATTACAAAAGAATTTATCGTATCTGATCCTAATCAGCTGTTACAAATTGTTGGTACTCAAAATGAGTTTATGACAATTCTTGAAGAGGGAATGGGCGTCTCAATTAATGTTTTTGGCAATTCACTGCGGGTTAGCGGTGATGAAGCACTTGTCGGAACAACGTTGAATATTTTGGACAATATTTTGACGCTCGTTCAAAAGGGAATTAACATTAACAGCAGTGATTTTATCAGTGCGATTAACATGTCTCAAAATGGCACCTTAGACTATTTTCAAGACCTGTACAATCAGGTTTTAATTAAGGATGCCAAAGGAAAGGCTGTCCGGGTTAAGACATTTGGTCAGCGGCAATATGTTCAGGCAATCCGTCATCATGACGTTGTTTTTGGCATTGGCCCAGCTGGGACGGGAAAAACTTATTTAGCCGTTGTCATGGCGATTGCGGCGTTAAAGAAGGGAACTGTTGACAAGATTGTTCTAACCAGACCAGCCGTGGAAGCTGGAGAAAGTCTGGGCTTTCTACCAGGCGATCTAAAAGAAAAGGTGGATCCTTATCTGCGGCCAATTTATGATGCGTTACATGCGATTCTGGGTGCCGAACATACTGAGCGGCTAATGGACCGTGGCGTTATTGAAATTGCACCGTTAGCGTATATGAGAGGCCGGACGCTTGATAATGCGTTTGTAATTCTGGATGAAGCTCAAAATACAACTAATATGCAGATGAAGATGTTCTTGACCCGTTTAGGATTTGGCTCCAAGATGATTGTGAATGGTGATATTTCACAAATCGATTTACCCAAACATGCCGCTAGTGGGCTAGTAACTGCCCAGTCAATTTTGAAAAAAATTGATCAAATTGAGTTTGTCACCTTTAGTGCTAAGGATGTTGTGCGACATCCCGTAGTTGCTAAAATTATCACCGCATATGAAGAAAATGGTCAATAATTATTAATTGAATGAGGATTGTGATTCATGGATTTAGAAATTTACGATAAAACTGCACAGGGTGTCGCTGAAAAGGATAAAAAATTAATTCGTGACATTTTAAATTTTGCCGGTTCATACATTCATTTGGCTGACAACACGGAAATGTCGGTTACCTTGGTGAATAACGATGAAATTCATCGAATTAATCGTCAATATCGGGGTGTTGATCGGGCAACTGACGTCATTAGTTTTGCAATCGAAGATCAAAGTGATGACGATGAGTTCCCGATTGTTATGGATGAACAACTACAAGAATCGATTCCGGAAAATATTGGTGACATTTTTGTGTCAGTCGATAAGGTTGCTGAACAAGCGGATTATTTAGGCCATTCATTTCAACGTGAACTAGGATTTTTGGTGGTTCATGGTTTTCTTCATTTAAACGGTTATGATCACATGAAAAAAGCGGATGCAGACATCATGTTTCCGTTGCAAAAGGAAATTTTAAATGCCTATGGCCTTAAAAGATAAGCGACAGATAGATAAAAACAAACACTTTTTTCAATCCGTTGGGCATGCGCTTGAGGGAATTAAAAAGCTTGTCGTGGAAGAACGCAATTTTCGTTTTGATTTAATTATCACGGCAGTTGTTCTTTGCTTTGGCCTTTTCCTAAGAATTGCCATTTACGATTGGCTTTGGTTGTTTGCCGCCTTTTTTTCTGTGATTGGTTCGGAAGTATTGAATTCAATCGTCGAAAATGTTGTTGATCTAATTGTCGGACATCATTTTGATTTAATGGCTAAGCGTGCAAAAGATATTGCTGCTGGTGGTGTTTTATTGTCAGCTCTTTTTGCTGTCATCATTGGTGCTCTGATTTTTATTCCAAGAATCTTTGCATTACTAAAATAAGTGAGGTATAAAATGGATAATCCAAATTATCGATCAGGATTTGTTGCGATTGTTGGTCGGCCTAACGTTGGCAAATCAACATTTTTGAACCGGGTGGTCGGTCAAAAAATTGCCATTATGAGCGATAAAGCTCAGACAACCAGAAATAAGATTCAGGGTGTCTATACGACTGATGACGCTCAGATTGTGTTCATTGATACGCCTGGAATTCATAAGCCGCAGACTAAATTAGGCGATTTCATGATGGATGCGGCACTTTCAGCATTAAAAGAAGTCGATGCGGTTTTATTTATGGTTAACGCAACCGAACGGCGTGGCGCTGGAGATAATTTTATTATTGACCGGCTAAAAGAAATTAGTAAGCCAATCTATTTGTTGATTAATAAGATTGATCAAATTTCGCCGGATGATGTGATGGCAATTATTGATCAGTATCGAAATGCGTTACCATTTAAGGAAGTTTTTCCGATCTCGGCTTTACAGGGCAACAACGTTAGCGAATTGTTAACATCATTAGTGAGTGCATTGCCAAACGGCCCCCAGTATTATCCAAAAGATCAGGTGACGGATCACCCAGAGCGATTTGTCATTTCAGAATTGATTCGAGAAAAGGTTTTGCAACTGACCCGTCAGGAAATCCCACACTCAACCGCCGTTTACATTGAGAGTATCAAGAACCAGTCAGATCTTCTTCATATCCAGGCCACTATCATCGTTGAGCGGGATGGCCAAAAAGGGATTGTGATTGGTAAGGGCGGTGCTATGTTAAAGAAAATCGGGACATTAGCTCGCAAAGATATTGAGAACATGATGGGCAATAAAGTTTATTTGGAATTATGGGTGAAGGTTCAGCCTCACTGGCGTGACAAGGCGGCCCTGCTTAATTCTTACGGTTATCGAAAGGGCAATGATTAGTTAACTGATGATTAATTGCGTGAGTGATCGATTTCTGATTAAGCGATTAAAAAGGAGTGAGTGCTTTGGCCAAAGCAAAGCCGGCTGAATTTCACGGGATTCTTTTATATACAAAAGCCTACCGTGAACGTGATTTGCTGATAAAGTTTCTCACTAGGGAATTTGGCAAAAAAATGTTTTTGGTACATGGTGCTAAACGACCAAAATTTCGAATGCGGGCGGCTATTTTGCCGTTTACGTATGGCACATATTTTGGTGATCTAAAGGCTGACGGATTAAGTTATCTTAATAATTATAAGGGAATTGATCATTTCCAGGGAATCACAGCTGATATTACGAAAAACGCTTATGCAACTTACGTAATGGCATTACTCGATTTGGCTTTTGAAGACGGCATCCGTATTCCCAAATGGTATGATCAGTTACTGACAGGCCTTAAGTTAATTGATGAAGGGTTTGACGAAGCGATTATCACCAATATTTTTGAAATCCAATTATTGGCGGCCTTTGGAGTTGAACCCAACTGGGTGGACTGTTCAATTTGCCATCGTCGTGACTTACCATTTGACTATTCAGAAGCTTATGGCGGTTTGATATGTCAAAATCACTTTGATCGAGACCCATACCGATTGCATCTTGACCAAAAAACGATTTACTTTTTAAGATTATTTTCAGTTGTGGATTTAACCAAGCTGACACACATCAAGGTAAGTCAGGCGACCAAAAAATCGCTTCGGCGAGTTATTGATCAACTTTATACGCGTTCGGTAGGTGTGATTCCAAAGAGCAAACGATTTATTGACCAGTTAGATAAATTCAAGCTTTAGCCAGATCGGTCGTTGACATTCAAGACTATCTCAACTAAGATTATTTTGAGTTGAATATTTTCGGTAATGAGAAAAGAAATGCATCATGGGTTGTTTTCAACGAAATCGGGATAGTGAAAGCCGATTAAGAACCAATGATGATAATGGCACTTTTTGAACCGAGTAAATGAAGTGCTGGCATCAGGCCAGAAATAGGGTGGAACCGCGAAAACCATCGTCCCTATGTTTAAGTGGCGAATTGGACGTCACTAAACGTAGGGACTTTTTGTGTGAAAAAATGAGGAGGAATTCAAATGGCTGAAAAATTATCAGTTCAAGAGATCATATTAAGATTGCAGCAATACTGGTCTGCTCAGGGATGCATGCTGATGCAGGCTTACGACACTGAGAAGGGTGCCGGTACAATGAGTCCGTACACTTTTTTACGAGCAATCGGACCGGAACCATGGAATGCCGCTTACGTTGAGCCCTCAAGACGGCCAGCAGATGGTCGGTACGGTGAGAACCCCAACCGACTTTATCAACACCATCAGTTTCAAGTTATCATGAAACCATCACCGGAAAATATCCAAGATTTGTACTTAAACAGTTTAAAGGAATTAGGCATCAATCCTTTGGAACATGATATTCGTTTCGTCGAAGACAACTGGGAAAATCCATCTATGGGTTGTGCCGGTGTCGGTTGGGAAGTCTGGTTGGACGGAATGGAAATTACCCAATTTACTTATTTTCAGATTGTTGGCGGTCTTGAAATGGACCCAGTAGCTTCTGAAATTACCTATGGTTTGGAACGGTTGTCCTCTTACATTCAAAACGTCAACTCAGTTTTTGATTTGGAATGGTCAGATGGCGTTCTCTATGGTGATATTTTCAAAGAACCTGAATATGAACATTCAAAATACAGCTTTGAGGAAAGCGATCAGGAAATGTTGCTGAACCTCTTCAATGATTATGAGCATGAGGCAAAACGTCTATTGAAGCAAAATCTAGTCCATCCTGCTTACGATTACATTTTGAAGTGTAGTCACACATTTAACTTACTGGATGCCCGTGGTGCTGTTTCAGTAACTGAACGAGCCGGCTATTTATCAAGAATCCGAAATCTGGCTCGTGGGGTTGCAAAGGAATTTGTGGCAGCTAGACGAAAACTGGGCTTTCCACTGATTAAGGACGAAAAGAAACGTCAAGCTTTATTGAAAGACGCAGAGGAGGAAAAATAATGTCGAATCATTTCTTATTGGAGATTGGGCTCGAAGAAATTCCTGCTCACGTTGTGACACCAAGTATTAACCAGTTGAAGAAGCGGGCTGGCGACTATTTAAAGAGCCAACGAATTACATTTGATCAAATTAAAACTTTTAGTACGCCAAGACGGCTAGCTTTACTAATTACCGGATTAGCCGATAAACAACCTGATATTGACAAGTCCGTTAAAGGTCCCGCCAAAAAGATCGCGATGGATGCTGATGGTAATTGGACGAAAGCTGCAATTGGTTTTTCTCGTGGCCAGGGTGCCACAACTGATGACATTACGTTTAAAGCGGTCAAAGGGACTGACTATGTTTTTGTTGAGAAGCATATTGCCGGTCAACCACTGGCTGAAATCTTAACAGGCATGAAGGATGTTGTCACATCAATGACTTTCCCGACAATGATGAAATGGGCCGACTATTCCTTTGAGTATGTTCGACCGATTAAATGGTTAGTGGCGCTTTTGAATGATGAGGTGATTCCTTTCAGCATCTTGGACGTGACCACTGATCGGGTGACCTCCGGCCATCGATTCTTGGGTCAGGACATTGAGTTGGCAAATGCTGATGAGTATGAAGAAAAATTAACCCAGCAGTTTGTCATTGCCGACGCCGAAAAACGAAAACAGTTAATTTTAAAACAGATCCAACAACTGGCCGATGAGCATGACTGGGTTGTTAAGCCAGATCCCGATTTATTGGAAGAAGTCAATAATCTGGTTGAATGGCCGACTGCTTTTGCCGGTAACTTTGATGAAAAATATTTAAAAATTCCTGATGAAGTTTTAATTACGTCAATGAAAGATCACCAGCGTTTCTTCTACGTAACGGATAATCAGGGAACCCTATTACCGCATTTCGTTTCAGTCCGTAATGGAAATGATCATGATTTGGCAAATGTGATTGCTGGAAATGAAAAAGTGTTAACAGCGCGTCTCGAAGATGCCATGTTTTTCTACGAAGAAGATCAAAAGAAAACAATTGCTGATGATGTCAATCGGCTTAAAAAGGTCAGCTTTCATGATAAGATTTCGACGATGTATGATAAAATGCAACGGGTTCAGGTTATTTCAAATTACCTCGGTAAACAACTTGATTTCTCTTCAAAAGAACTAGCCGAAGAACAGCGGGCGGCTGAGATTTATAAGTTTGATCTGGTAACGGGGATGGTTGGTGAATTTGCCGAATTACAAGGTGTGATGGGTGAAAAATATGCCTTATTAAACGGTGAAGATCCAGTCGTTGCTCGAGCGATTTCTGAACACTATATGCCAATTTCGGCTAATGGTGATTTACCGGCTTCAAGGGTCGGGGCGTTATTAGCCATCTCGGATAAGTTGGATAGCATTCTTACCTTTTTCGCAGCTGGGATGGTACCTAGCGGTTCAAATGATCCATACGCATTACGCCGACAAGCCACTGGAATCGTTAGAATTGTCGCAGATCAAAATTGGAATTTTGATTTGGTGAAGACACTACAATCGATTATCAACTTACAAACTGAAAAACAGGTGGCACCAGACTTGGATCAAGCTAGTCAAATTGGCGCGGTTAGCGACTTCATCAAGGATCGAATTAAACAGTACCTTGACGATTTGGGCATTCGCTACGACATTTCTGATGCGGTTACATCAGGGTCGCAAACCGATATTCTATTTAATATTTCAAGTGGTCAGGTTTTACAGGCGCACAAAGATGATGCTGATTTTAAAGAGATCATTGAATCCCTTACTCGAGTTTTACGGATTTCCCAGAAGGGGCAATTTGCTGATACTGACCTAAAAGTTGACAAGACGCTTTTTGAAAATGATACCGAAAAGACACTCAATCAGCGGGTTGATGCCATTCGTGACGGGTATAATAAAGTATCTGCCGCTGAAGATTTTAAGCGTCTCTCGGGATTAAAAGATGCCATCAATGCTTATTTTGACGCAACGATGGTGATGGCAAAAGATGAAAAATTAAGAGATAATCATTTACGTCAATTAACATTGATTTCCAAATTAATTCTACATTTAGGTGATTTGGATCGATTAGTGGTTAAGGGCTGAAACTCCCTTAATTGGCCAAAAATCGGCCTTAAGTATTTTCAATAAGCAGGGTCATTTGTTTGTACAATTGTGTTAACTATGATAGTATAAACTATGTATCGCCAGCAGATGAAGTCGCACTTTTTTGGTGCGACTTTTTGCGGGTATTAACGCCGGCTTAGAGATGGGAGGCGGATAATTATTGAAGATCCCAGAAAATGTGATTGAACAGGTGAGATCACAAGTTGATATTGTTGATGTGGTTTCTCAGTATGTTCAGCTTAAACAATCAGGGAAAAACCTTTTTGGACTTTGCCCGTTCCACGAAGAACGGACCCCGTCTTTCTCAGTCAATGAAGAAAAACAAATTTTTTATTGTTTTAGTTGTGGCCGTGGTGGTAACGTTTTTAAATTTTTGATGGAAATTGAAAATCTGTCTTTTCCTGAAGCCGTTAAAAAAGCTGCCGAAATGGCTCATTTAGATGTCGATGATAAGTATTTTGCCGATGCCGGCCCGGTTAACCGGGAAACTTCTGAGCAAAAGCAGTTAGTCGATTTACATGAACAGGCGGTTAAGCTTTACCACCACATTTTGGTTAATACCAAAATGGGACGACCGGCATTAGATTATTTGCGCAAACGTGGTGTGAATGACGATACCATTGAGACTTATCAGCTGGGCTATGCGCCACAGACCAGATTATTGAAACCGTTTTTTGATCAGCGTCAGATTGATTATCAATTGTTGCGAAAATCCGGCTTATTTTCTGAAGATCAGGAAGGACACCTTCGTGATCGGTTTATTGATCGGGTGATGTATCCGATTCGAAATGCCAGTGGCCAGCCGGTTGCCTTTTCAGGCCGCCTGGTTACTAAAAACGTTGATTTGCCGAAATATTTAAATAGTCCGGAAACTGAATTATTTAACAAACGAAAGATTTTATTCAACTTGGACTTGGCTCGGCCAAATATTCGAAGCAAACAGCCAGCTCTGTTATTTGAAGGATTTATGGATGTTATTTCGGCTTATCAAAGTGGCATTAAAAATGGGATTGCGTCAATGGGCACAAGTTTAACTGAACAGCAAATTTATGATATTCAGCGAATTACGCGGGAAGTGATTATTTGCTACGACGGTGATGCTCCAGGACAAAAGGCAATCCGACGAGCAATCGATGCGTTCAATCAAACAAATCACCAATTGAACTTAAAGGTGGTTTCAATTCCAGATGGGATGGATCCTGATGAGTTCATTCGTCATCGTGGCGCTGACCAATTTAAAGCGTTACTTGAGCATGCCCAATCACCAATTGAATTTGAATTGACATTTTTAAAAAACCAAGCTAATCTCAAATCGGAAGCAGGGCAAGCGGCTTATATTTCGGATGCTTTAAAATTAATCAGCTCGGTTCCTTCCGAAATTTCAAGAAATCTTTACTTGAATCATTTAGCTGAAGAATTTGAAATTGATAAACAGGTGCTTAAGAAGCAATTGGTCCCATTAGTTCGAAAAGTGGTTACTAAGCGGCCTGCAAAAGCACGCCAGCCTCAGCTACCTTCACCAACTAGTCCATCTTTGCAAAAGCGAGACAAGGTAACAGTTGCTCAAATGCAATTGCTTAATCGGATGTTGCACAATCGTGATGTTTGGCTTAAAGTAAAGGGGATCTCAGGATTCTCATTTGTTGATGAGCAATATCAAATGTTATATTTATTAGCTGAAGCGTATTTTAATGATTACGATGATTATAACGTAGCAACTTTTAGTAATATGATTACGGAAGATTCACTTCAGAGTTTATTAATCGAAGTCGATGAAATGGATTTGCCAAAGGAGCCTTCGCCAGTGGAGATTGATAATGATCTGGACATAATTATGAAGAAGGCGCCGGTTGAAACAAAAATTAAGAAAAAGAAGTCAGAATTAAAGCAGGCAGCCAAAATTGGTGATGTGGACAAGCAGCGTCAATTAATGGTTGAATTGTTAAAGCTTGAACAGCAAAAGAGAACAAAGGAACAAGTCTAACTTCGGGAGGCATTTTGATGGCTAACAAAAAAACGAATAATGCAAAGGTTGTTAAAAAAGCAACGGTTACTGGCACACAAGCCACTGCAGCCAAGAAAACACAAAAGCCTTACAAGAAGGTATTTGATCAAATCGTTAAGGATAATAAACCAATTGGCCATATCACTTACGATGAACTCCAGGAGAAAATTGAAAAACCATATTCTTTAGATAAGAAAGAAATGGAAGAGTTACTTGAAAATGTTGAAGATTCTGGCATTAGCGTGGTGGATGACCATGGGGAACCCGATCCGCGGGCAATTGATGCTGCTAAGAAAGTAACTAAGAAGGAGCTTTCCGACGTTTCTGCGCCGACGGGCGTTAAAATTAACGACCCGGTTCGGATGTATTTAAAGGAAATCGGTCGGGTCTCTCTTTTAAGTGCTGATGAAGAAATTAAGCTTGCTAAGCGAATTGAGGCAGGCGACGAAGAGGCCAAGCAAGAATTAGCAGAAGCCAATTTGCGATTGGTTGTGTCAATTGCCAAGCGTTATGTTGGTCGTGGCATGCAATTCTTGGATTTAATTCAAGAAGGCAACATGGGCTTGATGAAGGCCGTTGAAAAATTTGACTATCGAAAAGGTTTCAAATTTTCAACTTATGCAACTTGGTGGATTCGTCAAGCCATTACCCGAGCAATCGCCGACCAAGCGCGAACCATTCGAATTCCGGTTCATATGGTTGAAACAATTAACAAATTGATTCGAATTCAGCGTCAATTACTTCAGGATTTGGGGCGTGAACCACTTCCTGAGGAAATTGGAGCCGAAATGGATATGCCAACGGAAAAGGTTCGTGAAATCTTAAAGATTGCTCAAGAACCCGTTTCACTTGAAACCCCAATTGGTGAGGAGGATGATTCTCATCTAGGCGATTTCATTGAAGACCAGGACGCAACATCACCTGCTGATCATGCCGCTTATGAGCTTCTCAAAGAACAACTTGAGAGCGTTCTGGATACGTTAACTGATCGTGAAGAAAACGTACTACGATTACGTTTTGGGTTAGATGATGGTCGAACCCGCACTTTGGAAGAAGTCGGTAAGGTTTTCGGTGTCACACGTGAACGAATTCGTCAAATTGAAGCCAAAGCGTTGAGAAAACTGCGACATCCTTCCAGAAGCAAGCAGTTAAAGGATTTCTTAGAGTAATTAAATGGATGAATGCTGAAAAACAACCAGTATAAGATCGTTTTGATTTTATACTGGCTGTTTTTTTGCGATTAGATAAATTATAATAAAGACATTAAGGAATTAAGGAGAAAACCATGAATGGGACGCATCTTTCTAAACGTTTACAGACCGTCAGTGATCACGTTGAACCCGGCAGTCGCTTGGCAGATATTGGCTCCGATCATGCATATTTGCCGATTTACTTAGCTAAGCATAAAGTAATTGACTATGGTGTTGCGGGTGAGGTTGCTAAGGGCCCGCTCTCAAATGCGACTAAGGAAATTACAAAGGAAGGGCTTTTAACGATTCTACATCCCAGGTTGGCAGATGGACTTTCAGCCATTCAGCCTCAAGATCAAATTGATACCATTACAATTGCTGGAATGGGTGGTATTTTGATAAGTGATATTTTGGAAAATGGTCAGGCTAGGCTTTCTGGTCGTGAAAAGCTGATTTTACAACCTAATGTTGGTGAAGTCGTTGTTCGACGTTGGTTAATGACCCATCATTATCAGATAAAGGCTGAACAAATTTTAGAAGAAGACGGGCATATCTATGAAGTGATTACAGCTGTCAAATCAGCTCGATTGATCCATTATTCAGCAAAACAACTTAGATTCGGCCCATATCTGTTGGCTGAAAAGTCGCCTATTTTCATTACTAAGTGGCTGGAAGAATGTCGTCAATTACAACGGGTTGTAACTAATATGAGACGGGCGGCTCACGAAGATACGTTAAAAATTCAGGAAATCGAACAACAAATTCAAGAGATCGATGAGGTGGTTAATCGTGAAGGGTAAAGACTTGGTGCAGCGATTTGAAAAATTTGCACCAAAAAAGTTGGCCATGGAAGGGGACCCAATTGGGCTGCAAATTGGATCCTTAGATCAAGAAGTTCACCGGGTGATGACAACCTTGGATGTTCGGCCGGAAGTGGTTGACGAAGCAATTGAGAAGAAAGCTGATTTTATCTTTGCACATCATCCAGTCATGTTTCATCCGGCCAAAAATTTAGATTACGCTGATCCTCAAAATGCAATGTATGCTAAAATTATTCAACATGGCATTACAGTCTATGCGGCACATACAAACTTGGACACCGCTGACGGTGGGATGAACGATTGGTTGGCAGACGAGCTCAGCCTGACCAATGTCCGGGGCCTGGTCCCAGAATATGCAGCACCGGTCTTCAGACTAACCGTAACCGTTCCTAAGGTCTATGCCACTGCTGTTCGAATGTCTTTGGTTGACGCTGGCGCCGAGATTAACGAGGGTCAATACACTGGCTATACTTACGAAATGGACGGGACCGTTTATTACGTGCCCCAACCAGGTGCGGATCCAACAATCGGGGTAGCCGGCGAGCCAACCGAACTTGAGGACTCAAGGCTTGAATTTGAAGTGCCGGAGATCAATTTGCCACAAGTTTTGAAAACTTTAAAAGATGTTCACCCGCTTTCACAGCCGTTGTATAATATTATTCGTTTGGAAGATAAAAAGCATCACTATACAATGGGGCGGGTTGGTGAGTTAAGTGAGCCTATGCGACTGGAGTCATTTGCTAAAAGGTGCAAATCCGTTTTTCATATTTCAGGGTTAAGGGTGATTGCCAACGATTTATATCGTCAAATTAAAACCGTTGCTATTTTGGGCGGTGATGGTGGTCAATTTTATAAGTTGGCCCAACAGGCAGGAGCTGATGTATATGTAACCGGTGACGTCTACTACCATACGGGTCATGATATGTTGGCTGCTGATATGCCGGTAGTTGATCCTGGCCACCATATTGAAAGTATTTGCATTTCCAAACTGGCTAAATTGTTTAAACAGTGGGCTCAAGAAAATCATTGGGACCTTTCGGTTGTTGAATCAACTCATAATACGGATCCGTTTACATTTTTATAATGATCAATCAATAAACTAAAGGGGTGGCTTTAAATTGGCAAAATATCCAGAATTAATTTCAAATTTTTTGAAGTTTGTCAAAATTAACACGCGCTCAGATCCTAACTCAAATACAGTTCCATCGGCTGATCGTGAGACGGCGTTCTTAAATATGTTAAAAGACTTATTAACAAAAATGGGGTTAAGCAATGTTCATACGAATAAACAGAGTGCTTACGTGTTTGCGACACTTCCGGCCAACACTGAGCAAAAAGCCGCAACCGTTGGCTTCATTTCGCATATTGACACGGCAGACTTTAATGCTGACCATGTTAATCCTCAAATAGTTGAAAATTATGATGGGCAATCGGTGATTCCACTGGATAGAAATGGTGAATATACGTTGGATTTCAAGACGTTTCCGAGTTTGAAAAAATATCGTGGCCAAACCCTGATTACAACGGACGGCAACACCCTCTTAGGAGCAGATGACAAGGCGGGAGTTGCCGAGATTATTTCGGCAATTGCTTACTTGCAAGCCCATCCCGATATTAAGCACGGTACCATCAAAGTTGGCTTTGGTCCGGATGAAGAAATCGGAACGAGCGCTGATCACTTTGATGTCGCGGATTTTGGAGCCGATTTTGCTTATACAGTTGATGGCGGCCCATTAGGCGATTTAAATTATGAGACCTTTAATGCGGCGGAGGCAAAAGTTTCAATCAAAGGAACCGATGTCCATCCAGCTGAAGCCAAAGGGGTGATGGTGAATGCAATCCAGTTAGGCATGGATTTTCACGCGGCATTGCCAGAATATGACCGGCCGGAACGGACAGCTGGCAGACAAGGATTTTATCACATTTACGATTTTCAAGGCAGCGTTGACCACGCCAATCTGACTTACATTATTCGGGATCATGACCGAGATCGTTTCGAAGCGCGTAAACGCCTTTTTGAGGGAATTGCCGATCAAATGAACAAAGACCTCGGTGAAAAACGGCTGACCGTTAAAATGAAAGATCAATATTACAATATGGGTGAAATTATTACGAAGGATCCAACGGTGGTCAAATTGGCTGAGCAGGCAATGAAAAATGTTGATGTCACGCCTCACATTTTTGCCGTTCGTGGCGGCACTGACGGCTCCAAGATTTCGTATATGGGCTTACCAACCCCCAATCTTTTTGCTGGCGGTGAAAACATGCACGGCCGGTTTGAATATGTTTCTGAACAAACGATGGTGAAGGCCACGGATGTCCTGATTGAAATTGTTAAATTAATCTTACAAAAATAATTGGTCAAAAAAGGTCAAATTATTGTTAACCAGTTCGAAAATTTGATACCATAATTGTAGGCGGTTTTGAAAAGAAAAATGTTTTCTTTCCAACCGCCTTCAATCGATTTTAATGATAAAAGAATGACAAGGTGATTATTTAAATGAATCCAGATAATTTAACGGAAGCAGTAACACAGGCGATCTCGCAGGCTCAGCAGATTGCCGTCACAAGAAAACAACAAAATATAACCGTGGCTCATCTATTTAAATTTTTAGTTCAGCCGGGTGAATTAGCTCGTCAAATCTATTCAGAATTAGGATTGAATTTAACTGATTTGAATGCTGAATTAGATAATGAAATAGATCAGATTGCAACGGTGACGGGTAGTAACATTACCTACGGGCAATCGCTATCCACTAATTTATATGAATTATTACAAAACGCCGAACAGATAAAAAACGAGTTTGGTGATGCTTACATTGCGGTGGATACTTTAACCATTGCAGTGATGCAACTTCATGGCGATAGCTTCACAGATTACTTATCAAAACAAGGAATTACCGAACAAAAAGTTCGCAATGTTGTTGAAAAGATTCGTGGGGGCCAAAAAGTGACGTCCAAAAATCAGGAAGACAGTTATCAGTCGCTGGAAAAATATGGGACTGATTTAGTTAAGGCTGCGCGTGATAACCAACTTGGTCCAATTATTGGCCGGGATGAGGAAATTTTGGATGTCATTAGAATTCTGTCGCGCAAAACCAAGAACAATCCAGTTTTAATTGGGGCGCCAGGCGTTGGTAAAACTGCCGTCGTTGAAGGCTTAGCATTGCGAATTGCTTCAAACGATGTGCCGGAAAATTTGAAAAATAAAACCATTTTTCAGCTAGACATGGGGTCACTAATTGCCGGCGCCAAGTATCGTGGCGAATTTGAAGAACGGCTCCAGGCTGTTTTAAAAGAAGTTAAAAAAGCTGAGGGTCAAATTATCATGTTCATCGATGAAATCCACAACATTGTCGGTGCTGGTAAGGCAGAAGGTGCGATGGATGCCGGTAATATTTTAAAGCCGATGCTGGCAAGGGGTGAACTCCACTTAATTGGTGCGACTACAATTGATGAGTATCGGAAGTATATGGAAAAGGATAAGGCCCTTGAACGACGTTTTCAGCGGGTAATGGTTCATGAACCTTCTGTTGAGGATACCATTACCATTTTGCGAGGGTTATCTGAAGGCCTGGAAATTCATCATGGGGTAAGGATTCATGACAATGCCCTGGTGGCAGCTGCCAAACTATCAGACCGCTACATTACCGATCGGAATTTGCCAGATAAGGCAATTGATCTGGTTGATGAAGCTTCCGCTGAAATTCGAGTGGAAATGAATTCCAGTCCAACTGCTTTGGATCAATCCAATCGTCAATTAATGCGCTTGGAAGTCGAAGAGGCAGCTTTAAAGCAGGAGACTGATGAAGCTTCCAAAAAACGGCTGACCGAGGTTCAAAAGCAATTGGCCAACATCAAAGAGAAAGTTAACGGCCTCAATGCTCGTTGGAAACAGGAAAAAGATGCGATTCAAAAGATTAGTGATAAGAAAAAGCAGCTTGATCAGGCACGAAACGAGTTAAAACAGGCTGAAAATAATTACGATCTTAATCAAGCAGCCGTTTTGCAGCATGGAACCATTCCGCAGTTGGAAAGTGATCTTAAAAAACTGGAAGAAAATGATCAGCACGCTGATTGGTTGGTTAGTGAATCAGTCACAGCTGATGAAATTGCTAAAGTGGTCAGTCGAGAAACCGGTATTCCAGTAACCCGATTGGTAGAAGGTGAGCGTCAAAAGTTGCTTCACTTGGCTGATAACCTCCATAAGCGGGTGATTGGTCAAAACGAAGCCGTAACGGCGGTTTCTGATGCCGTTATTCGCTCTCGAGCCGGTTTGCAGGACCCAAGTCGACCATTGGGGTCATTCCTGTTTCTGGGGCCAACAGGAGTCGGTAAGACCGAATTAGCCAAAGCGCTGGCGGAGGATCTATTTGATTCTGAAAACCACATGGTGCGAATTGATATGTCTGAATATATGGAAAAAGAATCAGTCTCCAGATTGGTTGGGGCTGCACCAGGTTATGTCGGGTATGAAGAAGGTGGTCAGTTAACCGAAGCGGTTCGGCGAAATCCTTACACGATTGTGTTATTTGATGAAATTGAAAAGGCCCATCCGGACGTCTTTAATATTTTACTTCAGGTATTAGACGATGGCCGGTTAACGGACAGTCAGGGCCGGACAGTTGATTTTAAAAATACCATTTTAATTATGACTTCCAATCTAGGATCGGATATTTTGCTGGAAGGAACGAATGAAAATGGTGTGATCTCCGACGATGCCAAAAAACAGGTTAATCAATTATTAAAAGCTTCCTTTAAGCCGGAATTTCTTAATCGAATTGATGACGTGATTATGTTCAAGCCACTTTCACGTTCCGATATTGAAAAGATTGTTCAAAAGTTAATTGATCAACTTTCTGTTCGAACTAAAGCGCAAGATATCAAATTGTCAATTTCTGACCAGGCTAAACAGTGGATTGCCCAAAATGGTTATGAGCCACAATATGGCGCGCGGCCATTACAGCGTTACGTCACTAACGTTGTGGAAACGCCCTTGGCTAAGATGATGATTGGTGAACAAATTAAACCACATAGCATTGTCCACATCAATTTGGAGAATGATCGGTTATCATTTGTCCCCGAGCAAGTAACAGCCGCCCAAGTTTAGGTGAGTCCTTTGACAAATGAATTTCTGATTTCGACAAATAATCGAACTAAGCTGACTGCGACGGTTTTTCCTGCTAAACAACCTGTCGGCATTGTTCAAGTTATTCACGGCGCTTTAGAACATCAATCTCGATATTTTGAATTTGCCGACTATCTAAGTCAACATGGTTTTGTGGTGATTACGTCGGATAATCGAGGTCACGGCAAATCCGTTTCAAGTGACGATCCCCTGGGTGTCATGCGTGATTGGCATCAGTTAATTGACGATCAAATTCGACTGAGCCGATTTATTCGAGGACAGTTTCCAGGATTGCCGTTGTTTTTGGTTGGTCATTCTTTTGGTTCAATTTTAGGCAGACTCTACCTCCAGCAGCATGACGACTTACTAAATGGTTTGATTTTAACCGGGACTGCTGATTATGTGCCCTTTGTTCCGGTGGGGTTATTTTTAGGCCAATTATATCAATTCATGCATCGTGAAATGGCACATTCCAAACTATTATCAATGCTGTCAGGGTTACCATCCGGGAATCATTCCTGGTTGAGCTATAACCAAGAAAATATTCGCAGCGTGTCAAAAGATCCGCTAATGTTGGATGAGTATCCGGTTATTAGTTTAATAACCCTATGGAAAGGTGATTATGAATTAAAACAATTTGATCATTTTCACTGCCAATCACCCAATCTGCCAATTCTTTCAATCACTGGCGATCATGACAAGTTTAGTGGTGGCCGTCGTGGGTTGGCTGATACTGTTCATTCGTTAAACCGAATTGGCTATCAAAACATCACGGTTCGGGTGATGCCACACATGAAACATGAAGTTCTTCAAGAAACCAACCGCAATCGAGTTTACGCACTCATTGAGCATTTTCTGCGTGATCATCTAAAATAACCGGTTAAAAAAACAGACCCGAGGCACTTAAAACCTGCTCGGATCTGTTTTTAATTGAGATTGTCGAGAATTATTTGGTGTATGAATCTTTGCTGACTAAGTAAATTCCATTAGTGGCAATGACCCCGACAATGGCAGCTGTAATGCCGATTTGCCACGGATTGTACGGCAAAACTTCAAGTTGATTGGCAATGTAGCCAATAATTTCACCAAAGATCAATGCCCAAAAAATAACGACAAGGTTTGAAGCAAATAATTTCATAGTTTGAGGCCTCCTGACAATCAATGGTATTTTAGCATAATTTACGAAAAAAATCACTGGGAAATATTACCAGAAAGCTGACAGGCCTAAACCAAGCGTATAAAATAAGTTAGTTGGTACTGAGATTTTGGTTCTCAGGAGTCATTGTTTGATATAATTTGATAGAAGGAGGCGTTCACCTTGACATATGTCCCATTACAAGTCATCAGTTCCTATAGCTTGCTTCAAAGTCCGATTCGGATTTCAGAATTGGTGTCCGAAGCAAAAAAACGTGGTTATCGGGCATTAGCATTGACTGATATCAACGTTATGTATGGAACGGTTGAATTTTATGATGCCTGTTTATCCGCCGATATTCAACCGATTATCGGCCTCACGCTGACTTTGCCGGGCCTGATTTTAAGCGACAATCAATACCAAATTGTTTTGCTGGCTAAAAATCAAAGTGGCTATCAAAATTTGATGAAGTTAACAACTTTAAAAAATTCGGGTGAGACTGACCTGACTTTTGATCAACTAGCAAACCAATTTAATGATTTATACGTAATTTTACCGCCATTGGCTGAAATAAATGACTTACTCCTTCAAGGAAAAGCAGCTGAGATTTCCAAACTGGTTTCTAAACTTGTTGGGTTGGGAATTTCACGCGATGACTTGAAATTTGGGGTTGATTACCATGCTTCAGGCATGTTGATTGAGATGTTAAACAAAGTCGCTGCTGATAATCAAGTTCAGTTGGTTGCTGATGCACCGGTTCAGTACTTGAATGCAGCAGACTATTTCCCTATGCAGGTATTGAAGTCAATTGATGCCGGGACGAAAATGACCAGTATTCCGGAAATGAGCCATCAAACAGGGCCCTATTTTCTGCGTCCTCGTGAGCAGGTGGAGACTCAATATCAACAACTGAACTTAAAAACAGCACTTCAAACCGTTAATGAAATAATTGAAAATTGTCACGTTGAAATTAAAAAACAGCAGCCCAAACTGCCACATTTTAAAACGCCGAATGAGCTCTCTGCCGGCCAATATTTACGCCAGTTATGTGAGGAAGGGTTAACCAAACGATTAGCTGCTAATCAAATTAAAGACACCACCCCTTATCAAAAACGTCTTGACCGGGAGCTGTCAGTCATTCATTCCATGGGATTTGACGATTATTTTTTGATCGTTTGGGATGTCATTAATTTTGCCCACCAAACGTCAATTGTGACCGGTCCCGGTCGAGGGTCGGCTGCCGGCTCGTTGGTTGCCTACACCTTATTTATTACCGATGTTGATCCAATTAAATATCATTTGCTTTTTGAACGATTTTTAAATCCTGAACGGGTCCAGATGCCGGATATTGATTTGGATATTCCGGATGATAAACGGGATGAAGTCATTCAGTATGTTCATCAGAAATATGGTCATCAGCGGGTTGCACAAATTATTACCTTTGGCACATTGGCGGCCAAACAGGCAACCAGAGATGTCGGTCGGGTTTTTGGGTTAACGCCCAGTCAACAGGATGTTTGGAGTAAAGCAATTCCAAGTGCTTTTCATATTACTTTGGCTGATGCCTATCAAAATTCTCAGCAATTAAAAAATTTGGTAGCGGACAGCGATTTGAATAAAGCGTTGTTCCAAACGGCTCAGGTACTGGAAGGACTGCCGAGGCATTATTCAACTCACGCTGCGGGTTTGGTGTTAAGTGATCATTTATTAGTCGACCTTGTGCCGCTACAGGACGGCAATGATGGCTTGTTAATGACGCAGTACTCCAAAGACTATGTTGAATCGGTTGGCTTGCTGAAAATTGATTTTTTGGGGTTACGAAATCTAACAATTTTAGCGGATGCACTTCAAGAAATCAAAGGGGCAACTGGCAAACAAATTGATGTGTCTCAAATTCCATTGGATGATGCCAAAACCCTGTCACTATTTGCTAAAGCTGAAACAGCCGGCGTTTTTCAGTTTGAATCTGCCGGTATTCGAAATGTTCTCAGACGCTTGCACCCTGAACATTTTGAAGATATTGCGCTGGTAAATGCCTTGTATCGCCCAGGTCCCATGGAAAACATTGATGAAGTGATTAAACGCAAAAACCATCAGGAAGCGATCACATTTCCAGATGATAGTCTGACCGATATCTTGAAATCAACTTACGGCGTGATTGTCTATCAGGAGCAGGTCATGCTGGTGGCCGCTAAAATGGCCGGCTTCTCACTTGGTCAAGCTGATATCCTCAGGCGGGCAATGAGCAAAAAGAAACTTAAAGTCATGGATCGAATGAAAAGCTTGTTTCTAACCGGTGCTAAAAAAAACGGGCACGCCAAACCGGTTGCTGAAAAAGTCTTTAACTATATTGAAAAATTTGCCAATTATGGTTTCAATAAATCTCACGCGGTTGCTTATAGCAAAATGGCTTATGAATTAGCTTATCTTAAAACTTACTTTCCTGGTGAGTTTCACGTGGCGTTATTAAATTCAGTTCAAAACAGTGCTGTTAAAGTTAAAGAGTATTTGATGGATGCCAAGTCAATGGGGGTTAAGGTGGCAGCTCCGGATATTAATAGGAGCCGGGCCAACTTTTCTTATCAAGAACAGCAAATTGTTTTTGGCTTATCGTCAATTAAAGGTATTCGACGGGATATGGTTGCCGATATTTTAAGTGAACGGCAGCAAAACGGCAATTTTAAATCGTTCCCCAATTTACTGAGTCGCTTACCGTCTAAATATCGTAAGCCTGAATTAATTGATGCCTTGATTTACGCCGGCGCGCTTGATCAATTTCCATATAATCGAGCCGAATTGCTTGCAGCTACCCCAGAATTCATCAGTTCAATTGAACTAAGCGGCAATTCGGTAAGCCTTTTCAAAGCGTTGGAGCCAAGTGTCCCAAGAAAACCGGAAATGCCGTTAATGCAACGCCTTGAAAAGGAAAATGATTATTTGGGCGCCTACCTGTCCGGTCATCCTGTGGAACGGTTTGCCGCTTTGAGAAAACGATTAAATGCCAAGCCGGTGACGCAACTGGTTGTGGGAATGAACCAGGTCTTTTTGATTCTATATCTTACGAAGGTGAAAATTATTCGGACTAAAACAGGCAAACAAATGGCCTTTTTGGATGGTAATGATGAAACTGGTGAGCTGTCAGTTACGGTCTTCCCCAATCTGTTTACCAATGTTTCATCGTGGCTTCACAAGGATATGGTGATTGTCGTTAGGGGCAGGGTCGAAAAACAGCAAACCATCCAAATGGTGGCGGAGACACTTCAACCTGCCGAGAATCTTGCGAGAAAAATGACGGCTGTCAGCCATCAGCCCCATTGGTATTTACGCATTGATGCCAATCATGATAAAAATCAAATTTTTCACAAACTAACGGCATTAAGTGCTCAATATCAAGGATCAATCTCACTGGTCATTCATGAAAGTACTTCCGCCAAAACCTGGATTCTGGGAAATCAATTTAATTTAAAGCAGGGAGATCAGGTTAAAGATAAATTAATCACAATTTTTGGTCAAAATAATGTTGTTTATAAGTAATTTTCAAGATAGATAAACAATTTTAGTAAAGGCTTACATTATCGTTATGCCTGTCTTTTCGTCGTCTAAACTGAGTTAAGTGCATCAGGATTGTTTAAAATATTCGGCGACATAACCCGAAAAAAGTGATAAAATACGGTTTGGAATCTAAAAGGAAACCCAATCTTTAATTGGTTGATATCCTAATTAATAGTTGAGGTGTCCAAAAACCGAAGGAGAGATTTTACTTATGAAGAAAACTAAGATCGTAAGTACATTGGGACCAGCTAGTACCGATGTTGAGACCATCGTTAAATTAATTGAAGCTGGGGCTAATGTTTTCCGATTTAACTTTTCACATGGCGACCACCCAGAACATTTGGATCGTTTAAATAAGGTTCACGAGGCTGAAAAGAAGACGGGTAAGACCGTTGGCATTATGCTTGATACTAAAGGTGCTGAAATTCGAACCACTGTCCAAAAGGATGGTAAAATCGAATATCATACCGGTGATGTTTTCAGAATTTCAATGGATGACAGTCTTGAAGGTGTCAAAGACAAAATTGCCGTCACATACAAAGGCCTTTATGACGATGTTCATGAAGGTGGCCACGTTCTTTTTGATGATGGTTTGTTGGACACAGTTGTAACTAAAAAGGATGACGCCACTAAAGAGTTGGTTGTGACAGTTCAAAATGATGGTGTGCTTGGTTCACGTAAGGGTGTTAATGCTCCTGGCGTTTCTATCAACTTACCCGGAATTACTGAAAAGGATTCCGATGATATTCGTTTTGGCTTGGATCATGATATCGACTTTATTTCGGCTTCATTTGTGCGTAAGCCACAAGATGTGTTGGATATTCGAGCATTGCTTGAAGAAAAGCACATGGAACACGTTCAAATCTTTCCAAAGATTGAATCACAAGAAGGCATTAACAACTTTGACGATATTATCAAAGTTTCAGATGGTTTAATGGTTGCTCGTGGTGATATGGGTGTTGAAATCCCAGCTGAAAATGTGCCGTTGGTTCAAAAAACTTTGATCAAGAAGTGCAATCAATTGGGTAAGCCGGTTATTACGGCAACTCAAATGCTTGATTCAATGCAGGAAAATCCTCGCCCAACGCGTGCCGAAGCATCCGATGTTGCCAATGCGGTCTTTGATGGGACTGATGCAACGATGCTTTCAGGTGAAAGTGCTAACGGTGAGTATCCGGTTCAATCAGTTCAAACCATGGCACGAATTGATGTTAAGGCTGAAAATGCGTTTGATCAATTTGGTACCCCACGGCCAACCTTTGATGCCAGTGATGTGACGGAATCTATCGGTGATTCAGTTGCTCGGGTTGCAAAAGAATTAGGTATTCACACTATCGTTGCTGCAACTCGTTCAGGTTATACGGCTCGCATGATTTCCAAGTATCACCCAGATGCTGATATTTTGGCATTAACTTTCGATGAGCGAACTCGTCGGGGCTTAATGGTTAACTGGGGTGTTCACCCAATCTTAGTGGACGAAGTTAAGAGCAGTGATGAAATCTTTGAGCTGGCTGCTAAAAAGGCCCTTGAAACTGGTTTAGCCAAGGAAGGCGATTTGATTATCGTGACGGCTGGTGTTCCAGTTGGTGAAAGTGGTACAACCAACTTAATGCGAATTCAATTAATCGGTTCTAAACTGGTTCAAGGCCAAGGAGTCGGTGATAAGACTGTGATTGGTAAAGCAGTTATCGCAAAAGATGCCGCTGATGCCAAAAACAAGGTGACTGAAGGTAGCATTTTAATTGCCAAATCAACTGACAAAGATTATCTACCAGCTATTGAGAAGGCTAGTGCCGTGGTTGTTGAAAACGGTGGTTTAACTTCTCATGCAGCTGTTGTTGGTATTTCGATGGGTATTCCGGTTATTGTGGGTGCTTCCGATGCCACAACGAAGATTTCTGATGGCGAATTAATTACGGTTGATTCTCATCGTGGTGTTATTTATCACGGTGCTTCAAGTTCATTATAAAAATAATGAGTTAAAAATGTGGAAGAGGTCAGGCAATTGCTTGATCTCTTTTTGTTTTGGGAGGATTAACGTCGTTGGCAATGGGTCGTCAGTCGAATTTTATTTTGAAAACGTGTAGAATTGGAAAAGAAGATTCCAGAAACGGAGATTAATATGGATAAAAATTTAATGGCTCAAGTGTTAACCGGCACGCTCACTGATGAAAATGATCAGGATTACTTCGTCCAAGTGGAGGGAGAAACTTTTCAACTGGATAAATCCGAGATTAAAAAACCTTTCAAAATGGGAGCTCACTTTACTGGTTTTACGTATGAAAATGAACAGCATAAAATGCAAATTACTCGGCAAATCCCTAAAATCAGGCGGGATCACTATGCGTTTGGAACGGTTGTAAAAGGCAAATTTGGCTTAGGCGTCTTCGTTAATATTGGGTTGCCCAATAAAGACGTTGTGGTTTCGATGGACGATTTGCCGACGGTCACTCAGCTTTGGCCACGTGAAGGCGATCAATTATTGATCTCGCTAACTGTCGACAATAAAGCCAGAATTTGGGGACATTTGGCTGATGAAGAAATCTTTGAGGCCATTTCACGACCGGTTAAAGGGCACATCCAAAATCAAAATCTGAAAGCCAGAGCTTATCGATTGAAATTATCAGGCACTCGGTTACTAACGGAAGACTATCATTTGGCCTTTTTACATCCAAGTGAACGGTTGGCTGAACCACGTTTGGGGGAAGAAGTTTCTGCTCGGGTAATTGGCACTTTAAGGGATGGTTCAATTAACTTGTCCACTCGACCACGAGCTTACCAAGAGATTGGCGAAGATGCTGAGATGATTTTAGCAGCCTTGGAACATACTGAAACCAAACAACTTCCTTTTAGTGATAAAAGCGCACCGGAGGACATTAAAACTTACTTTGGAATCAGTAAGGGTGCCTTTAAACGGGCTTTGGGACACTTGCTGAAAGAAAAGCTCATTACCCAGCAAGATGGTAAGATTACACTGACAAAACAGGAAGATTAATTATGAAAGAACAACTTGCAGATTATTTACATTTTCTTCGGGTTGAGCGAGGACTGTCTGAAAATACTATCCTGAGTTATCGTCAAGATCTGACTGACGCTAGTCGCTTTTTTCAGAGAAATACTCAAAAATGGACTGAAGTTGATCAATTTTTAATTTTAAATTATTTGGAACACTTGCAACAGGAAAAAAAGTCTCAAGGAACAATCATTCGAACAGTTTCCAGTCTGCGAAGTTTTTTTCGGTACTTAGCTCAGTTTGGCGTGGTTTCAGATGACCCAATGCTAAAAGTCGATTCACCGAAAAAGGCTCAGACTTTACCAGATGTTTTAACGCAAGCCGAAGTAGGACGATTATTGTCAATGCCCAACGTTTCTCGACCACTTGGTATAAGGGATCGGGCAATCCTTGAAACTCTGTACGCCACTGGATTACGGGTAAGTGAACTGGTTAATTTAAGACTGACAGATTTACATTTGCCCATGAAATTAATTCAAGTAGTTGGGAAAGGTGATCGGGAACGCATTATTCCAATTGGGGAAGTGGCAATTGATTGGCTGACACGTTACTTGAAAACGACACGAATTGATCTTTTAAAGAAGCGGCGAAACACAGATTACGTTTTTTTGAATGCTCATGGTCGTCAATTGACTCGACAAGCAATTTGGCAAATGATTAAAAAATACGTTAGTTTGGCTGGTATCAAACGGCACGTCACGCCCCATACGCTTCGACATTCTTTTGCGACTCATTTGTTGGAAAACGGGGCCGATCTCAGAGTCGTTCAGGAACTACTCGGGCATGCCAATATCTCAACCACTCAGATTTATACTCACGTGTCGCACCAACACTTAAGCGAAGTTTATCGAAAGTTCCATCCACGTGCGTAATAGTGAGGTGATAGAATGCTGTATCAGTATCGAAAAGATTATCAAAAAATAACGATGGGTTTATTTTCATTGGTTCCGGATCTTCAGAATGTGGATTTGGTTTCTCAAGAAATGACGTGGTATGCTGATAAACCCAACCGAATGATTTATTTATGGAAGGATACTCATCATAATTGGTCTGGATTGGTTGGCGTTGAGATTGAATCAAATCAGCTTTTAATTCATCGATTGGTTTTAGCGCCACCAAGTCGAACGCAAGAGAACTACAATCGACTTTTGGATGATTTGCAATCGCTGTATCCAAAAACGAAAATCATTGGCGGCTTTGAAACGAAGCAAATTTGTACAAGGTGGGAGCAATCAAAAGATTATGGCAGGTATTGATCGACAACCCGAACTACATTTAACTGATTTTGACGGCCCGCTGGAAGTCTTACTTCATCTAATTCAAGCGTCCAAAATGGATATTTACGATATTCCAATTGCCCAAATCACCAAGCAATATATGGATTATATTGAAGATGCCCGTCAGCTGAATTTAGAAATTATCGGTGATTACTTTGTGATGGCTGCCAAATTAATGGTCATTAAATCCAAAATGCTTTTGCCAACTCCCGATATTGACCCTTCAGATGAAGCTGATGAAGATCCGCGGGAAGATTTAGTGGCTCAATTAATTAATTATAAAAGGTATAAGCAAATTGCCGAAAAATTAAAAGCATTCGAAGCAACCCGCCGACTTAGTTATACGCGATCGGAATTAAGGGTTCCGGCTTCCAAAGAAACATTAGTTGACCCATCGCCCTTTAATAAAGGCGATGTGATGGCCAGCTATGTCGATGCATTGAAACATTTTAACTTCCATCAGCCACTATCAACAACGGTTCATGAATGGCAATTCACCATTGAAAGTCAAACTAAACTGATCAGACAGTTGTTGGATCGACATCCAAGCCAAATTTCATTTGATAAGGTGATTCAGGGCTCAACGAAGCCTGAAGAAATTGTGACTGATTTTTTAGCAATCTTAGAAATGGCTAAATACGACGAAGTTTACCTGGAACAAAAAAATCATCATGCATCAATTGAAATTCGAAAGGGGCCAGCGTATGACCATCAATAATTTAGCAAAGATTGAAGCACTTTTATACGCCTCAGGCGATGAAGGGATTAGTTTAGAACAAATTGCAGAACGAACAGGGCTTGAATTATCCGCTTGTCGACAGCTGGTTGAAAGAATGATGCAACGTCTAAATCAAAATCCTGATGCCGGACTAAAGGTTTTTGTCAGTGACCATGTTTACCGGTTAGGGACCAAAGAAGCATTATCAGACTTGGTACAAGACTATGTCAATGATGCCAAGCCACGGGTTCTTTCCCAAGCTGCACTTGAGACGATTGCCATTGTCATGTACAATCAGCCAATTACCCGAATTGAAGTTGATGAAATTCGAGGCGTGAATAGTTCGGCCATCCTTCACCGACTTTTGAATCAGGGGTTGGTCAAAGTGACAGGCATTAAGCAGGAAGTGGGAAATCCAAAGCAGTATGGTGTGACAAATTTTTGCCTGGATTATTTTGGATTAGCCTCGTTGGCGGATTTACCACCCTTGCCTAAAAATGAACATTTAACTGATAATACAAGCGATTCATTATTAACAAGGTTTAATGAACAACTCAATCAAAAAACACAGGAGAGTGAAAAATGAGCGAACGGTTACAAAAAGTGATGGCTCACGCTGGAGTTGCCTCCAGACGAAAAGCCGAAAAATTGATCAGTGAGGGCCATGTTAAAGTCAACGGTCACGTAATCACTGAATTAGGGACCAAGGTTACTGACAACGATGAAGTGAAGGTTGATGAGGTCCCAATTTCACGTGAAGTACCGGTCTATTATCTGCTTTATAAACCACGCGGAGTGATTACAGCTGTAACGGATAATAAGAATCGGCAAACAGTCGTTGATCTTCTTAGTGATGTAACAGAACGAATTTATCCAGTTGGCCGTTTGGATTATGATACTTCCGGCTTACTGTTGTTAACTAACGATGGGGAATTGGATAACCATCTAACTCATCCCAAATATGAAGTGGATAAGACCTATGTGGCAAAGGTAAAGGGAATTGTGACGAATGATGATATGAAACAGCTTCGAACCGGTGTCCGAATTGATGGTCGAAAAACAGCAGGTGCCAAAGCCAGCGTCATTAGAACTAATCAAAACAGTTCGATCGTCTCGTTAACGATTCATGAAGGACGGAATCATCAAGTCAAAAAAATGTTTTTGGCATTGGGTCACCCAGTTGAAAAATTGAGTCGCCAGAGTTATGGCTTCTTAAATCTAAAGGGCCTTCAACCTGGAGAATATCGCAAATTAAAACCCCATGAGGTTGAAGAATTGAAAAAATTATCCCAAACAAAGTAGGGTAGGTATCTTTTGATGACTTACTTTTAAAAAGGAATCGTTGACTTTTGTTAAAAATCTGATATATTTGTAGGTAATAAAAAAATAATTTGGTTTATCTTCAGGGCAGGGTGCAATTCCCGACCGGCGGTGATAGTCCGCGACACGTGAGTTTTCACGCTGAACCGGTGGAATTCCGGTACCGACAGTAAAGTCTGGTATGTAGAAGATTAAATTTTTTACTACACTTAAACTTAAAGTCCTGGCAATTGTTGTCAGGACTTTTTTGAAGATTAACCATTGGAAAAGGGGTTCTTTTCAATGGAACATAGTGGTAATAAGCAATTGTCAACAACGAGGTTGGTCGAAATGTCGGTCCTGGCCGGCTGCTCATACGTCCTCATGTTTTTGTCATTTCCAATCATTCCGATTGTCCCGTATATGAAAATCGATTTTTCAGATATGCCAATTTTAATTGGAACCGTTCTGTTTGGGGCAACTGGTGGGATCACGATTGCCGGGCTGAAATCGTTACTTTACTGGCTGACGGTTTCTGGTGCCTCAATTCCCGGCTTGATTGGAGTTGGCTCGTCGTTTCTATCTTCTGTAACGTTAATTTTGGCTTTTTATTGGGGCAGTCGCTGGTTGGCCTCCCTTAAACCAATGGTGAAAAGCTTCTTAGTTATTGGATTCATGGCTGTCAGTTTAACGATCGTAATGTCGTTTTCAAATTGGTCAGCTGTTATTCCCCTCTACATGAATGTCATTGGAATGAAGATTGGGATGCCGTTATCTTCTCTCATTCTGTATGGCGTGGTGCCATTTAATCTGATTAAAGGAATTGTTGTTGGCGGGCTTTTCTACCTCATTAAAAATAGTGTCTTACCGAGATTAAGATTTAAATAGTTTAAAATTACCTTGGTTATCGTATATAATTAATGCAGCCTATATTGTAAGATAGTGGTGGTTGTATTCTCAAAGATTAAAAGATTGGGAAGTTAATCCTAGTCTTTTTTCTTTTATTTGACTTAAGGGTGGATAAAATGGATTTAGCAACGGTTTTGGTATTATTTAGCTCGTCAACGCAGTGGCGGCGGTCAAAAGCTGTTAAAAATATTTTAATTGGCCGTCGAACAGTTTCTAATTTATATTGGGCTTTACAATATCAGTTATTGCCTGATTTTGGCGCATTGCATGGGGCACTATCAAATGATGTTGAGCAGGCAGTATCTAAGTTAAAACGCCAACATCTGGTAACGTCAGATGATGAGTTACGACTCCTTTTAACTAAGCAGGGCGTGGCCTACCAGAATAAGTTGCGTAAACAGTTACCGAATTTAGCAGCATTAACAACAGCTGCACAATTCGATATTTTTCGGTTTGCAGATCGATTGGCTTTAGCAACTCAAGTAGTGTCGGAATACAGTTATGCAAATAATCGCTATTACCCACAGGAGATTGGTCTATTTGACACGCAACTGGTTAAACGCTGGTTTTTACAAAACAAAGATCAGGCACTACCCCAATATTTATATACACTCTTTAACAGATTCTTAACGATGCTGAAAAGAGACGACTTTGCGGTCACTTTCGTTCAAGGACTGAGTGGTCATCAACTAACGGGAGAAACGAACTTACAAATTGCCAAAGAGCAGGGAACAACTCCGACCGTTGTGTCGTTAACCAGGTTGATATTGATGGCGCAATTATTTAGTCAACTACACGAATCAAGAAAGTCGAAAATGGCCTTATTAATTCAGGGATTGGCTAAACCGGTGATTTCGGTTAGTGCTCAGAAAACGCTAACGATGTTCTGCCGTTTCCCTGATTTATCATTGTTAGAAATTGCTCGACGGCGGCGTATTAAATTAACAACGGTTCAAGAGCACCTTCTTGAAGCAGCCATCGTTTTACCGGGAAAACAAGTGCCTGTTCAACGGTTATTGGCCTCTTCAATTGAAGAAAAGTTGGCAAGTGCTCAGCCACAGGATTTAGCTAACTGGTCATTTCAAGAAGCCAGTCAAAAAATAGTCGGACTGGATTTTTTTAGTTTTCGATTGTTTCAAATTCAAAGGTTGAAACGGGCTCAAAGGAAAGTGTAGGACAATCAGATGCTTAGTTTACGTGATCAGTTAACAAAATATTTTGGCTTTGAAAACTTTCGTCCCGGTCAGGAAAAAATTATGAAGGCATTATTAGCTAATCAGAATGTTTTGGCAATTTTACCTACGGGTGGTGGGAAAACACTCCTTTATCAGCTCTACGCGGCAATTACCCATCAACGAATTGTCATTGTTTCGCCACTAATTTCACTCATGCAAGATCAGGTGAGCCGGTTACAGTTTCTGGGGGCTAAGCATGTAGTGGCTTTAACATCTGCAATGGATTTTCGCGAGCGTCAATTTATTTTGGCCCACCTTGATCAATTTCAGTTTATTTATGCCTCGCCTGAAATGCTGGCTAATGAAAAAGTCATTACTCGGCTACAGCAATTGACTGTCGGCTTGTTAGTGATTGATGAAGCTCACTGTATTTCAGAATGGGGCCCTGATTTTCGGCCGGATTATCTTAAATTAAATCGTGTTCGAAGCATGTTAAAAAATCCGCTGACATTAATGATGACTGCAACGGCCACCGTCTCGACCCGGCAGGATATTATTAGAAGGATGGGCATGGCGGCTAATCAAGTCAAACAAGTTATCCTTTCTGTTAACCGTCGAAATATCTTTTTGAGCGCCAAGCAGTTGGCTGATCAACATGAGAAAAATAACTTACTGATTCAATTAATTGAACAGCTGCATGGGGCGGGAATTATTTACTTTTCAAGTCGTTCAACGGCGGAAACGGTAGCGGAAATGCTGAATCAAGAAACCACAAAACAGGTAAGTGCTTATCATGGTGGGATGCCAAATCAGACCCGCTTTCAAATTCAACAACAATTTATGCAAAATGACATTGATATTATTTGTGCTACCAGTGCTTTTGGAATGGGGGTCAATAAAGACGATGTCCGCTACGTGATTCATTATCATTTACCTGGGAACATTCAAAATTACATGCAGGAAATTGGTCGAGCCGGTAGAGATGGTCAACCGGCATTAGCAATTTTATTGTATGAGCCTAACGATCAATATCTCCAGGCAAACCTGATTGAAAATACCTATCCGGACAACCACTTAGTTGATTATTTATATCGTCATCCAAAAGAAATGGCTCGTCAGGATGAGTTTCGAGTACTTAATTATTATTACACTAATCATTTTTCAATAGATCAGGCTAAGTCACTCCTTCAGCGTGCTAGGCAGCAACGAATTGAGGGGTTGCGACAGATGTCTCAGTATATTTTGACAACAGGGTGTCGCCGAAAAATGCTTTTAGCATACTTCGATGAGTCGTTGTCTGAAAAAAGTCGTCATGATGAGTTTTGCTGTGACTTTCATTCGAATTTTTGGTTAAACTGGCAAGCTTTCAATGATCGTTATTTAACCCCACCGCCGGTCAAAAAACATTTAGCAACTCCGAATTGGCAAGAACGGTTGCAACGCTTATTTTTATTAAAAAATTAAGGAACCCGATTGACAATTTAATGCTAAAATAGGATTGTCTATTCTGTAATTAAGGAGGGGCCGTTATGAATACAAATGGGGATCATAAGCATTCAGAAGAAGATCAACCCTGGAATCAGACTTTTTCAGAAGATCGTGATGAACAGGGACATTTATCACGTGTTAAACTTCGTCAACAGAGTCATAATCATAATATGATCACTGTTATTCTGGTATCATTAATTATTATTGTTGCCTTAGTGTCATTGATATATGGAATTGCTAAACAGAGTGCAGCCGGGAACAGATCGACAAATCATCATCCAATTGTTGCGATGCCTCAGCAAGCTCATTCAAAAAAAAAATCATCAAAATCCACTTCAATTGATCATAAAGCCGCTCAAACGGCGTTAAAATCATCAGCTAAAGCCAAAGCGGCTGGTAACTCAACTAAAGTTGCCAGTGCCTCTTCAACCACCAATCGATCTTCAACCAATCAAGCGACGTCATCGACTGGTCGGACATCAAATGCGGCATCGGTAACTCGAAAAAGTAACTCGACCAGTTCAGCCTTAAAGCCCAATACTAACAACCCAACCACGACGGCCTCAAACGGGTATCGATACGCAACGGTTCAAGCAGGCCAAGGGATTTACCGAGTTGCTGTTAATAATGGATTGACGATGAGTCAGCTGATGCAAATGAATGGGTTGTCAACTGCTTCACAAATTCACCCAGGTGAACGGCTTCGAGTGAAATGAGGTTTTTAAATTATTTGACGTAGTTTGGCAGATTTGCACTGGACTTATCAGCCAGAACCAGTAAAATTAAATGCGGGCATCGGCCATTGACCGACCCCGGATTTATTAAATTCAAGACAGGTTAGGAATGTAATGATGCATAAAAATGGATTACAAGTAGCAATTGATGGGCCGGCATCGGCTGGCAAAAGTACGGTCGCTAAACTTGTGGCCAAACAGTTCAATTATATTTATTGTGACACTGGCGCAATGTATCGGGCTGTTACGCTGAAAGCAATTCAACAGGGAATTTCGCTAGATAATGAGCCTGAAATTGCTAAAATTGTTAAGGAATCAAAAATAACGTTCACACCAGATGAAACTGGCCAAAAGGTTTTCATTGATCACCACGATGTGTCAGAGGCCATTCGTTCGGAAGAAGTGACCAACTCGGTTTCCGCAGTTGCCGCGATTGCAGCTGTGAGAAAGCAGCTGAGTGCCCAACAGCAAGCTATTGCCAAAGACGGTGGCATTGTCATGGATGGTCGCGATATTGGGACAGCTGTGCTACCAAATGCTGAGGTAAAAATTTTCTTGGTGGCTAGCGTTGAAGAGCGGGCCAAGAGACGCTATAAAGAAAATATTCAAAAAGGCATTAATACACCATTGGATGAACTACAATTGGAAATTGAGGCTCGTGATTATAAAGATTCTCATCGAAAAATTTCACCCCTTACCAAGGCCACAGACGCAACTGAGATTGATACAACGGCACTTTCGATTGATCAGGTTGTTTCAGAGATTGCAAAAGTGATTAATTCGAAATTGAATTTTAACTAATTGGTCAATTAACTGGTAATATGAGTGAATTTAAGATAAAATTATGATTAGAGTTGTTTCAAGGAGGAATTGTTTGATGAGTGAAAATGCAAATAACGATAAAAACGATCTTTTGAACGCTTTAAATAGCGTAAGTGAAGTTAAAGTGGGTGACGTTGTCACTGGCGAAGTCTTGGCTAAGGATGACGAGCAACAATTGATCGTGGGGATTGAAGATACAGGTGTTGAAGGAGTTGTTCCTCAGCGCGAACTATCTTCTTCTCAAAATTTTGATGATATCAAGCAAGGCGATAAGCTTCAATTGGTTGTAACATCAAGAATCGGTAGTGATAAAGAAGGCGGTGGTTTTCTGCTTTCATCACGTCGTCTGGAAGCCCGCAAAGTTTGGGATGAATTGGCTGAAAAGTCTAAAAATGATGAAACAATTACTGCCAAAGTTTCTCAAGCCGTTAAAGGCGGGTTAGTTGTTGATGCAGGTGTTCGTGGTTTTATTCCTGCTTCAATGATTTCTGATCATTACGTAGAAGATTTAAATCAATTCAAGGGACAAGAACTTGAATTGAAGATTATTGAGATTGATCCGGTTGCCAACCGGTTAATTCTTTCGCATAAGGCAATTATTCAGGCTCAAAAGGCTAAACAACGTGAAAAGTTAATGGAAACTCTTCACGAAGGTGACATTGTTGAAGGAACGGTTGCTCGTTTAACCAATTTTGGTGCCTTTGTTGACTTAGGCGGCATGGATGGTTTGGTTCACGTGTCACAAATTGCTTATGAACGAGTTGACAAACCTTCTGATGTTCTTAAAGTCGGCCAAAAAGTTAAAGTTAAAGTTTTGTCAGTTGACTTTGACCGTAATCGAATTTCACTTTCCATCAAACAAACTCTTCCAGAACCTTGGGACGGAATCGAAGAAAAAGCACCTGCAGGCAGTGTTCTTGAAGGAACCGTTAAGCGCTTAGTAGACTTTGGTGCCTTTGTAGAAGTATTTCCAGGTGTTGAGGGCCTGGTTCATATTTCACAGATCTCTCATGAACACATTGCAACTCCGGGAGACGTTTTGAAGGTTGGTGAAAAGATCAAGGTCAAGGTGCTTGATGTCGATCCCGACCGTAAGCGGTTGGCACTTTCTATTAAGGCTTTGACTGACAAGCCAAAGGAATCTTCTTCTAAGCCTTCGAACCGACGTCCATCAACCAACGTGAATGATCGTTCAAGAAATAATGCACCCGATGAAGAAACCGGCTTTACTTTAGGTGACCTCGTCGGTGATGAATTAAAGAAACAGTCTAACGACGATAACAACAATAATTAAAAGCTAGATTATTTTGTGAGGGAGGTCGAGACAAAACGTCATCGTTTGTCTCAGACCTCTTTCTTTATGCACTGATTATATGAGTCAAAAATGAAATGGAGGCTTTTTTATGGCAATGCCAACAGTTGCATTTATAGGACGCCCCAACGTTGGTAAATCAACCGTTTTTAATCGAATTGCCGGTGATCGAATTTCGATTGTTGAGGACACCCCGGGAGTGACTCGAGATCGAATTTATACACATGCAGAATGGTTAGCAACCGAGTTTGCAATGATTGATACTGGTGGTATTCAAATTAATGATGCGCCATTTAGTACGCAAATTAAAAATCAAGCTGAGATTGCCATTCAAGAGGCAGACGTCATTGTCTTTGTCGTCAGTGCCAAAGAAGGTTTGACCAGTGATGATGAACAAGTGGCTAAGATTTTGTACCGAAGTGATAAGCCCGTTGTCTTAGCAGTTAATAAGGCGGATAATCCAGAGTCTCGTGAAAACATATATGATTTTTACGCTTTAGGTTTTGGGGATCCGATGCCGATTTCGGGCGTTCATGGGCTTGGAATTGGAGATTTGCTAGATAAAGTTATTGAAAAATTTCCCAAAGAAACCGCTGAATCTGACAATGATGATATCCGCTTTAGCATTATCGGCCGCCCAAACGTAGGCAAGTCGTCACTTGTCAATGCGATTCTCGGTGAAAATCGAGTCATTGTTTCCAACGTAGCCGGCACAACTCGGGATGCGGTTGATACTCGATTTGAAGCGGATCACATTAAATTTACGATGGTTGACACGGCTGGAATTCGAAAGCGCGGTAAAGTTTACGAAAATACAGAACGTTACAGCGTCATGCGGGCCATGAAAGCCATTGATCAAAGCGATGTGATTTTATTTGTGATGAACGCTGAAGAAGGAATTCGTGAACAGGATAAAAAAGTGGCTGGATATGCTCATGAAGCTGGTAAAGCCATCATTACGGTGGTTAACAAATGGGATACGCTTAAAAAGACCAACCATACCCAGCAGGATTTTGAAACGTTAATTCGAAATGAATTTCAATATATGACTTATTCACCAATTATTTTTGTTTCGGCGAAAACAAAGCAACGAATTGAGAAGCTGCCGGCGCTAATAAAGCGGGTTTACGATAATCATGAAAAACGGGTTCAATCGTCAGCTTTAAACGACGTTATTATGGATGCCGTAGCGATTCATCCAACGCCGACCGTTAATGGGAAACGTCTTCGAATCTATTACGCCACTCAAGTCGTTTCCGGGCCGCCAACGTTCGTTGTCTTCGTTAATAATCCGGATTTAATGCACTTTTCTTATGTTCGGTTTTTGGAAAATCAAATTCGAGATCATTTTGATTTTAGCGGAACACCGATTCGAATCATTAAACGGAGCCGAAAATAGGCTTTTTAATCAAATCTTTACTTTGTGAAGTTAAAAAAGCCTTAATTTACTGGCTATCCGAACGATTTTTGAATTTTGAATCACAAATAGATTCTTAAAAGTGAATTCCCGAATTAAAGGCTTCTAAAGAAGGTCAAAGTTCGCAAATCACTTAGGTTTATGTAAAATATGACGATTTGATTCCTGCTTAAAATAACCTAAATTTATTAAAAGTCGGTGAATTCGGCAGGAAATTGGATAAAAACATTGCAATGACGGCATTCTTCTGCTATATTTGAAAAAGAAATGATGCTCAAACCGCGTCGTTTTAGCAATTCTGATTCCAACGAATCAAGTTTGTGATGTTTTACATACCTATCTTTGAGGGAGGTGAATACACTCATGGCAAACAAAGCAGAATTAGTAACCAACGTCGCTGCAGAAACTGGCTTGACTAAGAAAGATGCTACGGCAGCTGTGGATGCAGTATTTGATTCAATCCAAGCTAGCTTGGCAAAAGGCGAAAAAGTTCAATTGATTGGCTTCGGTAACTTCGAAGTTCGTCAACGGGCAGCTCGCAAGGGTCGTAACCCACAAACAGGTCAAGAAATTCAAATTCCAGCAAGCAAGGTACCAGCATTTAAACCTGGTAAGGCGCTTAAGGATGCTGTTAAATAGTATTTCATCAGTTAAGCCAGAACGACAAATGTCGGACTGGCTTTTTCGTTGCTTATGGAGCGTGAAAACCACTAATTAAAATATACATTAATATGTATTAACATGGTATAATGTATATGAGGTGAATATACATGAAACCAAAAGAAATGGCTGAACGGTTAGGCGTCTCGGTTAAAACCCTTCAAAAATGGGATCGCCAAGGCAAATTACCGGCCAAAAGAACGGTGACGAACCGGCGTTATTACACTGAGGCTGATTATTTAAAAGCCATTGGTCAGCCCAAAGCTAATCGGAAAAATGTTATTTATGCCCGAGTATCAACCGCAGCGCAGAAAGATGTGTTTTCAAGCAGGAAATTAATATTAGCTAGTTTTGAGAGAACGAAGTTCTTTCAGGAAAATAGTGTGGTGGCGATAGCCAGAAGGAGACACCTGTTCCCATGCCGAACACAGCAGTTAAGCTTCTGAACGCCGAGAGTAGTTGGGGGATCGCCCCCTGCCAGGGTAGGACGTTGCCACGCGATTATGGAGGATTAGCTCAGCTGGGAGAGCATCTGCCTTACAAGCAGGAGGTCACAGGTTCGATCCCTGTATCCTCCATATTGAGCCGTTAGCTCAGTTGGTAGAGCATCTGACTTTTAATCAGAGGGTCGGCAGTTCGAGACTGCCACGGCTCATTACAATTGAATATTATTAAGCGCATAATATATTGTATGCCGACTTAGCTCAGCTGGCAGAGCACCTGTCTTGTAAACAGGGGGTCGGAAGTTCGAATCTTCTAGTCGGCATTTTGCGGAAGTAGTTCAGTGGTAGAACATCACCTTGCCATGGTGGGGGTCGCGGGTTCGAATCCCGTCTTCCGCTTATTATGCCGGGGTGGCGGAATTGGCAGACGCACAGGACTTAAAATCCTGCGGTCAGTGATGACCGTACCGGTTCGATCCCGGTCCTCGGCATATTTTGCACCCATAGCGCAACTGGATAGAGTGTCTGACTACGAATCAGAAGGTTGTAGGTTCGACTCCTACTGGGTGCATTGTTTTAACGGGAAGTAGCTCAGCTTGGTAGAGCACCTGGTTTGGGACCAGGGGGTCGCAGGTTCGAATCCTGTCTTCCCGATTGATAGATTATTATCAACATCATTATCATCGCGGTGTAGCTCAGCTGGCTAGAGCGTCCGGTTCATACCCGGGAGGTCGAGGGTTCGATCCCCCCTGCCGCGATTTAGGGTCTTGGACCTTCTTGGACCTTTAGCTCAGTTGGTTAGAGCAGACGGCTCATAACCGTCCGGTCGTAGGTTCGAGTCCTACAAGGTCCATTGGACTCAGTATTATTATTTTTTATTGTTATCTATGGAGGATTACCCAAGTGGCTGAAGGGGGCGGTCTTGAAAACCGCTAGGTGGGTCAAACCACGCGAGAGTTCGAATCTCTCATCCTCCTTTTAATTATCGCGGGATGGAGCAGTCTGGTAGCTCGTCGGGCTCATAACCCGAAGGTCGTTGGTTCAAATCCAGCTCCCGCAATTTTGGTTCGTTGGTCTAGTTGGTTTAGGACGCCTGCCTGTCACGCAGGAGGTCACGAGTTCGAGTCTCGTACGAACCGCTTTTGGCTCGGTAGCTCAGTCGGTAGAGCAATGGATTGAAGCTCCATGTGTCGGCAGTTCGATTCTGTCCCGCGCCACTAACTAATTAATTGAATATGCGGGTGTAGTTTAGTGGTAAAACCACAGCCTTCCAAGCTGTTGTCGCGAGTTCGATTCTCGTCACCCGCTTTTTCATGTGTTATAATGGGCCTATAGCTCAGCTGGTTAGAGCGCACGCCTGATAAGCGTGAGGTCGATGGTTCGAGTCCATTTAGGCCCATATTGGAGAAGTACTCAAGTGGCTGAAGAGGCGCCCCTGCTAAGGGTGTAGGTCGCGTAAGCGGCGCGAGAGTTCGAATCTCTCCTTCTCCGTTAAATGACCCGTTGGTCAAGTGGTTAAGACACCGCCCTTTCACGGCGGTAACATGGGTTCAAATCCCGTACGGGTCATTCAAACAGTTTATTTTATTATCGCGGGATGGAGCAGTCTGGTAGCTCGTCGGGCTCATAACCCGAAGGTCGTTGGTTCAAATCCAGCTCCCGCAATTTTGGTTCGTTGGTCTAGTTGGTTTAGGACGCCTGCCTGTCACGCAGGAGGTCACGAGTTCGAGTCTCGTACGAACCGTCAATTTAATCGAATGTCATTAAAGAGTCAAGAGTCAGTAGCCGTTAAATGCTACTGACTCTTTTTTAGGCTTTCAAAACCGTTAAGTCGTAAGTAGACCGCCGCATCCTTATAATTGACTTTCTATATCCTTCGTCTACAATTGTAGATGAAGGATATGCTAAATATAAAGGAGGTCTGGCCTTATGAATCATGATGACAATCAAATGAAAATGAAGTCGACAGATCAGGTAACATCTAGCCAATCACAAAAGATGTCAATGTCGGCTCACCATTCGGATAGTATGGCTCATATGTCAATGAGCGGCCAAGAAGGCCATCACATGACCCATGACATGGCGGGAATGACCATGGATCACGATATGGGTAACCATCAGATGAATATGGATATGGGCAATCTTAATCGTCGTTTTTGGATATCGTTAATTTTGACCATTCCAGTTGTCTTGCTCTCACCTATGGCAGGAATGGGGGGCTTCTCAATTCATTTTTCATGGTCACCATTATTATTGGCCATTATTGGATCAATTCTATACTTCTACGGTGGCCAACCGTTCTTTTCCGGCGCTAAAATGGAATTACAAATGAAAAAACCTGGAATGATGTCGTTAATCACATTAGGAATTACAGTGGCTTATTTTTATAGTGTGTATTCCATCGTTGCCAATAATTTCTTTCACGTGACACCAAGAGTTGATGAGTTCTTTTGGGAATTAGCGACGTTAATTGATATTATGTTACTAGGTCATATTATCGAAATGAAATCGATCGATAGCGCCGGGTCGGCAGTTGATGCATTAGCCAAACTTTTGCCATCAACCGCAAAGGTGATTAAAAATGGGCAAATTGTTAATGTCAATGTGGCTGATTTACAAGTTGGTGATCTGGTTCAAGTTCAAGCTGGTGAAAAAATTCCAGCAGATGGTTCGATTGTTAAGGGAACGACAACCGTTAACGAATCGTTAGTAACGGGTGAATCCAAATTAATTTCAAAGTCTCAGGGTGATGACGTGATTGGCGGTGCAATTAATAACGATGGCACCTTTGAGTTTCGAGTTGACAAAGCACAAAGTGACAGTTTTTTGAATAAAGTAATGCAACTAGTACAAAATGCTTCAAATAATAAATCACACGCCCAAACAATTGCTGATAAAGTTGCCGGCTATTTATTCTATGCGGCGCTTTCAGTAGCTTTGGTTGCTTTTATTGCTTGGATGGTGATTAGTGGTGCGACGATTGCATTGCCAATTGCCGTAACAGTTTTAATTATTGCCTGCCCACACGCACTTGGACTCGCAATTCCGTTAGTCATTTCCCGGTCAACTGCGTTAGCTGCTCAAAACGGCTTATTGATTCGTGAGACATCTGCTTTGGAGCAGACCAACAAAATTAAGTATGTGTTAATGGATAAGACTGGAACGCTAACAGAGGGCAACTTTAAGCTTAACTTTTATCGAACATTTAATGATAATTTTTCTGAAGATGATATTTTAAAAATCGCCGGGGCTCTTGAAAAAACATCCAGTCATCCTTTGGCAAAGGGCGTGTTAGACGCAGTTGCTGAAAGAAAATTTAATGTTCAAGCTGCTGATGATGTTCAACAAATTCCTGGATTTGGTCTCACTGGTACAATTAATCACCAAAACTATCAGTTGGTTTCCAGTAATTACTTTGAAAAACACCATGTCAATTATGACCAAGCAACGGTTAATCAATTGCTTTTGGATAAAAACAATTCAATCAGTTTCTTAATTAAAGATCAACAAGTGATTGGTGCAATTGGTGAAGGCGATGAACTTAAAGCTGGTTCCAAGCCAATGATCGATTATCTTAAGCAACATCAAATTCAACCGATTATGTTGACTGGAGACAATGCCGCTATCGCTAAAAGTGTTGCCCAAAATTTGGGAATCGAGGATTACCGGGCGAAACTATTACCTGAAGACAAGCAAAAATTAGTTTCCGACTATCAAAAGAAAGGCGCAACAATGTTTATTGGCGATGGTGTTAACGATGCCCCTAGTCTAAGTGCTGCGGATGTTGGGGTAGCAATTGGAGCCGGGACAGATGTGGCGATTGATTCGGCTGATATTGTTTTGGTTCGAAGTGACCCCCAGGATGTCGTTGATCTTTTCAAATTAGCAAGAAAAACTGCCGAAAAGATGAAACAAAACCTCTGGTGGGGAGCTGGTTACAATATCGTGGCAATCCCATTGGCTGCCGGCATCTTAGCATTTGCTGGTCTTTTACTCAGCCCAATGGTGGGAGCCATCTTAATGTCTTTAAGCACGGTGGTTGTGTCCATTAATGCGCTCACACTCCATGTTGGCTAAATAAAGAAGCTATCCTTAAACCCGTCGTTTAATTCTTTCGGACTAATTTAAAATAAAAATCCCATGTAATCAGCATTTAAAAATGTTCATTACACGGGATTTTTAAATTTGTGGCCACTTTTTTGACGTTGGTCACTTTTTTATTTGATTGGGTTAAAGATTTAATGAATTTCATCTTTTTCGACTGGTGTGTAATAAGATTCATGTGAATAAAAGCTTGGCGAGCTTCGATACTCCTTAGGAATAAATTCGTGAGTGCCGTTTTTCCATAATTCAAAATCTCGATATGACTCCCACGTGCCTAAAATAACCCGCTGGCTAATATCCTTATGATAATTCAATGAATAAATGGAGTGCATGCCCGCTGGTAATCCGTTACTAATTAACCGATTAATCCGAGCGTCAAAAACCTTTTGCTGATCAAAGTTTAAATCTAACGTTGAAAAATTAATAAAACTGTGCCAGTTATCTTGACCGCCATGGCCTAAGATATCGTAAAGGACTGGCGCTTGAAAAACAGACTTTTCACCCGAATAATCCAGCATCATTAACTTACCGGTTTGATTTAAAGCTTTATAAATCACAAGATCTCGATCCGGATGTTGGTCCTTGAGCTGATTCATAATTCTGTTATCACCAAAGGTAATTGCGATTTGCTTTTTCACAATCCCCACCTCCTGTTTCAAGTTTATTATACTTTTTTTGAGATGCTTAGCCAAACATTTACTTTTGATCAAGCCTAACCTATACTGAAATCAATGACGTAGGAGGGATACTTTTGAAATTAACAGTCCTGGGATTTTTAGGCGGTTATCCTTCAAACGGGAACGCCACAAGTAGTTATTTATTGGAATCAGATGGCTTCCATCTTTTAATTGATTGTGGAAGTGGTGCACTTTTAAGTCTTGAAGAAGTGTTTGATCCGTTGAAACTCGATGCGGTTATCTTAACGCACTATCATCATGACCATACAGCTGATGTTGGGGTCTTGCAGTATTACTGGCAACTTCATGATGAGCGATATGATCAGCGGGTTCTTCCGATTTATGGGCACTCACAGGATTCCGTCAATTTTAATGGGTTGGATTGGCCACAATCGACTCAAAAAATTGCTTATCATCCTGATAAAGTTTTGTCCATTGGTCCCTTTAAAATCAGCTTTTTAAAAATGCAGCATCCAGTGCCAACATTTGGACTGCGAATCACTGAGAGTAAGACAGGGAAAGTGGTTGTTTTCACTGCTGATACAGCTTACTTTTCAAAACTTACCGGTTTTGCGCAAAATGCTGATTTATTAATGACTGATACCAATTTTTTTGCTGACAAAAAAGGCAAGAAATGGCATATGACTTCTACTGAGTCTGGTCAACTAGCTAAAGATGCTAATGTTAAATCATTGTTGCTGACCCATTTACCGGCAGTTGGTGATCTTAACCAGTTAAAACAGGAAGCTAAACAAGCTGCCGGTGATGAACTGCCGGTTCAACTGGCTAGCAGACATTTAAAGATTGAGATATAACTGGTGGATTTGTGATGAAAGTTTAGTCTTTGTTAGATTATTTTGTGAAACTTATGATTTTTATAACTTTATCCTTTATAATCTAGACATAGAAAAGATTATTAAGGAGATGAGTTATCATGACAGTAAATTTTTTGACAACCCCAAGTTGTACTTCCTGTAGAAAAGCAAAAAAGTGGTTAATTGATAATCAAGTGGATTTTAAGGAAAGAAATATTTTTGCCAATCCACTGACGAAAAATGAGCTCAAGCAAATCTTAATGTTATCTGAAACCGGCACGGATGGGTTGATTTCAATCCGGTCATACGTTTATGATCAGTTTAAGGATAAAATTAATTCATTGACGATCAGTGAGCTGCTTGATTTGCTGGTAGCTCATCCAGAAATGATTCGACGCCCGATCTTGATTGACGAAAAGCGACTTCAAATTGGGTTTAATGATGACGAAATTCGGCGTTTTCTGCCACGTGCAACTCGTAAAAGCGATCTTGAACGAATGATCCAAAATGCCCAATAGTGAAAAAGAATGATTTACTTGTCAGTTACCATTTTTAGCCGTATCATTTACTTGGACAATAATTGTGTTACAATGATATAATAATTACCCTCAGAGATTGAAAGGGGTGGCTAACTATGGAAATGGAACGGATCAACGAGAATACAATTCGAGTTTTGATCGGAAATGATGACCTTGATAAGCGCGGAATTACCGTTTTAGACCTACTCGGGAATCATAAACAAATTGAAAGTTTCTTTTATAGCATTCTTGAGGAAGTCGACAAAGATCATCAATTTCAAAATAATGATGCCGTCACTTTCCAAGTTCTTCCAAATCAGAATGGTCTTGAGCTCTTTATTAGTAAGGATGTTGACATGTCTGACGAAGATGAACCGCTGCTTGGTTCCGGCAATGGGCACGAGAAGCGCGACCGAGTTTCAAAATATATCAACGAACACGGCGTGAACAACAAACCTCAGAATGATCAACGGACCAATGATGAATTCGGCCATCAAAAGAGAACCGTGATTCTTGAATTTGATGATTTAAACGATTTTATTGAACTTTCCAAGGCATTACGATTGGAAAATGGGACTTCAGATCTGTACCTTTATGAAGGTAAATATTTTCTGAAGCTTCAGTTGTTCAGTAATGATCCTGTTGACATGATTGTCAGCGATGAAGTCGCAATTGCCAATGAATATGGCAAAAAGACTACCGTTACTGAGGATGTTTTAAATGAATATGGTCAACAAATTATGGAAAATAGTGCGCTTGAATTAAGTCGTTATTATTTTAAATAGAGGTTGGCAACGTATTTTGCAACTAAAAAGCCAATGTTTGTAAGTGGGTTACCCATTTTACAAACATTGGCTTTTATTTTAGGAAAATTGATTATTTCTTATTGTTCGAGAACTTGTCTTTTACTCGGATGATGTGAATACATTTTTGGGCGGGCATCAACTTTAAAAGTTGAGGAGTGTTTGGAAGCCGATTGAAAGCCCTTGGTTCTGGCGACGATATAGAGCGGGCGTTTCCTTGAAGCCTCAAATACGCGGAATAAATAGGCGCCTACCAATCCAAGAGATAATAATCCAAGCCCCATTAAAAGGAAAAGCGAAAAGACAGCAAATTGAAGGGTATTGAATCCGGTCATTAAAGTTATGAACAAATAACCAAAACTGAAAATGATTGAGAAACTTCCCAGCCAGTTAGCTAGTTGCAAGGGAAATGACGAGAAAGAGGTGACGCCGTCCATTGCTAAACGCAGCATTTTTGAAAAGGGATACTTTGAAACGCCGGCAATTCTTTCCTGACGTTCATATTCAACTGACGTTTGGTTAAACCCAACCCAACTGACCATTCCCCTGACGTAAGGATCAGTTTCATTCATTTTAGCCAGTTCATTGACAACCTGACGATCCATTAACCGAAAGTCACCGGTATCAAGTGGAATATCGACGTTGGTAATTCTTTTTAGCGTTCGGTAAAAGACAGCTGCTGTGACTTTCTTAAAAAGGCTTTCACCGTCTCTGGAAACCCGTTTACCATAGACAACGTCAGCACCAGCCTGCCATTTTTTGATCATTTCAACAATTACGGCAGGCGGATCTTGTAAATCAGCATCCATGACCACGACCGCGTCACCACTGGTATAACGAATACCGGCAGTAATGGCAAGTTGATGACCAAAGTTCCTGGAAAATTGAACAATCTTAATGTTGTTGTGAAATTGCCGGGCTTCTGAGATCAATTGAACGCTCTTATCACGTGAGCCGTCATCAACAAAGATCAACTCAAATTGCTGCGGTTGATTGTCAATGAAAGCTTCTAAGGTATCAATTGTTCGCTGAATACCCTGTTCTTCATTAAAAACAGGCAAAACAATTGAAACTAAATCATCTGTGCTTTTTTCCATATTAGGGACCTCCTCGTTGGTTTATTTATAAATCGATGACAAATCATACAGGACACCTGATGATCCCATGCCACCACCCATCCCCATGCCGCCTGGCATCGTTGATTGGGATTTCTTAGGTTTAGTCGTGGTTGACGTTGACGGCGTTTTCTTGGTCTTTGACACTTTTAAATTGCCATTCGGACGGTTCATCTTCCTAGATGTTCCTTTAGGTTTAGAGAGTCTCTTCGTCATGCCTTGAGGCTTTCTTTGGCCAGCCGCAGGTTTCTGAGCAGTAGATTTCGCTTTTTTGGTTGTTTGACCAGGGTTAGCTTTGCCGAAACTGTTAACTTGCTGTGAACCAGAAGCCTGATACAAACTACTTTTAACCTTTGTGGCATGTTTCTTGATCCAGTTAATGATCTTAGTGTTACCAGAACGACCTGAGTAGTAGAAATACTTCAAGTCACCGTTTTTAACCAATTCTTTGAATTTTGAAAGGGTAATTGCGGGATCGGTTCCGTTAAAGCCACCCATCGCCATGACCGCTTTGCCAGTTTTGATAATGTATGGGGCAGCCGAGGTTGAATCACTGGTAGCAAACAAATATTTAGCTTTTCCTTGATGTTTTTCCAGGTAAGTCAATAATTTGGTGTTAACCTTTGAATTACCCATTCCCATACCGCCACCGCCGGGACCTGATGTGTTGGTTGTTAGCAGAGAGGGGCCAGCAGTTGGGATCATGGCCGATTCAGCCGATAAAGTCGGTGTCAGTGACCACCAGGCAGGCGCTGCCAAAATTCCCAGCGTTGCAACCGTTAAGGTAATACTGCTTGCCGGTTGTTTTGGAAAAAGGATCAGCAGCAGTGACATGATGACTGCAACAATTGCGATTATCCAAGTCAGCCATGGATAGTATGAATGAACGTACCAGGCTTGCAAGGCAGCCGTTGATAGAATGGCGAGTGGAAACAGATAAAATTTCCAATTAGTTCGGAAATTGGTTTTAAAGAGTTGTCCCAGTGCAACCATGCCGATCCCAAACAGGGCAGCAATTGGTGGTGCCAACATAATCGTATAGTATGGGTGAAAAAAGCTGGCAACCGAAAAGAAACCATAGACTGGTACTAACCAAGCAGTCCAGAGAGCTAATTGTTTTTGCTCATGAGATAAGTGAAACCAGCGTTTTTTTCGATCTCGATAGTAGATAAGACCGCCAATCAAATCGAAAATGGCGAATGGTAATAGCCAACTAATTTGAGGCCCAAGTGAGGATTGGAAAAGTCTAAATGGGCCAATTGTGCCAATATCAAAGGCACCACCGCCACCGCCTGCACCGCCGGGCCCTTGACGGCCTTTTTTGCCTTGGTTGTTACCAGGCATTTGCTTGGCGCCTTTGCCGGTTGGCGCTGCTTTACCCGCCTTTTTAAACTTGGTTGGCATTTTGCCGCCACCAGGCATTCCCTTATTTTTTCCTTGGCTTTTGGCGTTCATACCACCGCCAAAGGTACCACCGGTGCCAGTTGTTTGCCCAAGTAACCGTTCAGTCCCGTTATAACCGAAAGCCAATTCCAATTCTGAATTAGTTTCGGAGCCGCCGACGTATGGACGTTGACTTGCGGGGGTTAAGTCAACGGAAAGGGGATAGGCAAGTGTGAAGACAATTAGACCGATGGTGGCGAAAATCAGTTTTTTAACTTTTTTCTGCCATTTTTCGTTGGCCGCGAGCCAATAAAACAGGTACATGGCCGGTAAAATCATAAATGCTTGAAGCATTTTGACATTAAAGGCAATGCCAATCAATGAAAAGCTTACAATGAGTGGCCAAAGTTTGCGTTGCTGAATTGCTTTTTCAAGAAACCAAAGTGCCAGCAGTAAGAAAAAGATCAGTGTTGCATCCATGTTATTGGTTCGAGAATCAGCTACTACGATTGGTGTAATTGTCATAGCTAAAGCGGCTAACCTGCCGGCATTTTTCCCAAAGTAAGGCGCAACCAGTTGATGCATTAAGTAAACCGACCCAACGCCAAACAGAACGGAAGGTAGAACGATACTCCAGCCATGGAGACCAAAGACTTTGGCACTGATTGCCATAAACCAAAGGGCAACCGGTGGTTTATCCACAGTAATATAACCTGCTGGATCAAAGCTGCCATACCAAAAGTTACTGAAACTTTGCATCATGCTTTTGATAGCGGCTGTATAAAAAGCGTTTGCCGAACCAGCTTTCCAGGTTTGCCAGCCATATAGGAAAAGTGCCAGTAGCAACACCAATCCCAATAGCCAGTCGAATTTTAATCTTTTATTAGCCCGATTTTGGATATTTCCAGCTGAAACATTATTGATTTCCAAAGTGCGAGGCCTCCTTTGAGGTTGAATTTTTGAATACCCAAAATTTGGATAATAAGAAATTAGTGGGAACGGTCACTAATAAGCTGAAGATAGGGATCAGCTGTTGGTTAACCTCTGTAAATCGACTGAGGACGTCGGCAATTGCTGTGCTAAGCAGCCAAGTTGACAAATAAGTCGTATAGTACTTGAAAACAACGGCTTTAAATTGGGCGTGGGTTTTAAAAACCCAATGGTTGTTTAGTGTCAGACTTAGCAATGACGTGATGCCATAACCGATCGCCATTGCAATGGTCGCGTTGGTTGGTGAAAGTAGTAGTAGATAAATCACGTAGGTCAGCAGTGTATTTAAAAAACCAATGATGCCGAATTTTAATAATTGCTTGAATCCGTTAATGATGGGTGCCTCCTTCTCTTTGAATAAAAATTATTTTAGCGGGACAACCATAAAACAAGCTTAAATTTTTCAATTGTGTTTAATTTCAGGTCGAACAGTTGACGAATCACCGGAAAACAGATAGTTTATTGGGAAGGTTATCTTTGACAGAAAAGGAGAAAAGACGGATGAAAGAATTGCATATCTTAATCATTGAAGACGACGAATCACTTGCTCAAAGTCTACAACTTTTTTTGAAAGAAATTGCGCAAACAACGGTTTCACACGATGGCTTTGAGGGCCAGATGCTGGGAGAGGAAGGAATTTATGATTTAGTAGTGTTGGACTTGATGCTGCCGCAAATAAACGGGTATGACATCTTAAAGCATTGGCGGACGGAATCACATCTCTCCATGCCGGTCCTGATTTTAACAGCAAAGGACACGTTGGATGACAAAGTCCACGGCTTCGAATTGGGCGCTGATGACTACTTAACGAAGCCGTTTCACCGTGAAGAATTATTAATGCGGGTTAAGGCACTTTTAAAACGAAGTGGTCATTTGGGAAACGATAATCAGATGATCGTGGGCCCATTTACGGTTGATTTAAGTAAACGAACGGTCGTTGTGAAGGATAATCAACTGGCGCTAAATGGGAAAGAATTTGATTTACTTGTGTACTTCTTGCAAAACCCGGATACAATTATTACTAAAGAACAAATTTTTGATCGACTTTGGGGATTTGAATCTGAAACCGCCATTTCAGTAGTTGAAGTTTATATGAGTAATTTACGAAAGAAAATTAAGACGGCGACTGATTTGAAGCCGATTAAAACATTGAGGAATGTTGGTTATATGTTTGAAACGGAGGAGCTTGATTGATCAAAGGGGATCCGCAAAGAAAGCAACAATTATCCCTGTTTGCCAGGGAATTAATAGGCTTTGCACTTTTATTTGCTATTTTAGGGTTAGTCGTTAATTTTTTCTTTCAACAGTCAATTTATCAAAATATTGATCGAGGGTTAAATTGGCAAAAAATAGGCATTTTAACCAATCGTCGTCAACCAACCTTTCATCCCGGCCAGATGAATCCGGCCAATGGGCACACCCCACCGGCCAGCAATACGCCCTTTAGAACTAATGTTGTGGTTTTCAATCGGCATGGGAAAATCGTTAATAATCAGATGCTGGGTAACCGGTTGTATAGTGTCTTTGTCAATACCCGTTTGGATGTCTCACAAGTTAATAAGATTCGGGAAATGACATTTATGTCATCTGATAAGTCCTGGCACTATTTTCGAACGCTTTTGATCAAAGTGCCAAAATCCAATTCTAATCCGATGTACGCTGGTCGATACGCATTAATCTTGGAAAATATTGATTCAGATTTGCTGGCAATTCGGGGATTTCGGCGGTCACTACTGACGACATTGATTGTTTTCTGGTTTTTAGCTATCGCGGTGGCCTATTTTCTGTCGCGGTCCAGTATGAAACCAATTTTGGAATCTTGGAATCGTCAAAAACAATTTAGTGCGAATGCGGCACATGAATTAAGAACCCCGTTAACGGTCATCCAAAATCAGATGGAGTATTTGCTCACTAAACCCAAATCAAAAATCATTGATCAAGCAGAACCAATTTCAACCACGTTGGATGAAGTCAGGCATTTGCAAAACTTAACTAACAAGTTATTAATGCTGGCCCGATCAGATGCTGACATTATTCAAATTAATCGTCAAAACATCGCCTTACAAAAATGGTTTGAACAGGTAATTAAACCCTATGTTGAAATTGCCCGTAGTCAAACCAAAACGTTGCTTCCGGTCATTCATCTTTCTGGAGAGGGCCAATTGGACGCTGATTTGATTCGACAATTAATTATTATTTTATTAGATAATGCAATTAAATACACGCCGGCGGGTGGGGCTGTTACTTTCACGGTTGAAAAGCTTCGTGAAAATCGGTTAAAAATGACTGTTCAAGACACCGGAGCTGGGATTTCGGCCGAAGATAAGAAACACGTTTTTGAAAGATTTTATCGCTCAGATAAATCGCGAAATGCTAAAACAGGTGGTAATGGTTTGGGATTAGCGATTGCTAAATGGATCGTTGATGAACATCGCGGAACCATTACGGTAAGGGACAATCACCCTAAGGGCACCATTTTTACCGTCATCATTCCGTTAAAGTAATTTTGACAAGGCAATTTCAGTATGACTTAATGGTTCTTCAAAAAAGGACCGGGATAATCATTTTATCCTGGTCCTTTAACAATCTCTCATATTTACCAGTTCTTTTTGGCAGCTGCTTCAATTCCTGGAAACAAGTCGTACAGGTATTGAAGTGGATGATTGCTAATTTTGCTTGAATATACCACTTGAGTGACATTGTCGTAAGTCAACATTAACAACTCTTCACCATTTTCATCACGAACTTCATAGTAACGAATGCCAAGTGCAATCGCCTCAAAAACTAACCGCTGGGCATTTTCACTTAAATTAGCCATTGCCGGAAGCAGATCCTTTGAATTGAGGCGTTGGGCTTTCCAAGCTTTTGCCGTTTGAATGCCAAATTCTTGGAGACTTTGATGCTTGATTTTGGGCAGTAGCATAGCTGAAGCTGTCAATTCGGGATGACTCATCACTTCATTAAAGTCATCCAGTGCCTGAAGCTGTTCCGAATGAGCATGTAATTGTTTAGCCATCTCGATAAGTTCATCAAATATCTGTAGACCATCAGCTGTTTTAAAAGTCGGTTGATCAGGTCGTTCCAAGGCCACTTGGTTATTTTCGTTAAATGATTGTTTGAGCTGATCGTGAATATTGGTTTCATCAACGGGATGAATCAGTAAATACATCAGGAAAAATTTTAGGAAATACAATGCGTGCCGACTGATGCCGTTGGGCGTAAACGGTGTGTTGTCCATGACTCGAAATTCTAAATATGAAATGCCCTTGGTACGATAATCAGCTAATGACTTTTGCCCCCGGAGTCGAACCGGTCCATAAAATTCAGCTGTCGAGAACAATCGATGTTGATTAAGAGCTTCTGAAAGTCGATCGATATAGTTACCCAGGCTGGAATAAAGTGTCACGTTAACCCGATCCTCGGGCTTGTTAAGGTAACCATAGATGCTATTGCGAATGCTTCTCACTGGGTGGGATAACGGAGAATTTTCAGCTGGAAAGAAGCCGGCTTCAGCAATTGGACTGGCACCAAATAAGTATGTCAGCAACCATCGATGCAGAACAAAATTCTGGGTAATTTGAAAATAAAGGGCATTCTTAAAGTCGACTAGTGACTGAAATTGGTTTTCGTAATGGGTATAGAGCCGATTAATAACTGGCTCTGGAATACTGAAATTGACATGCAAACCTGTCACGATTTTTAAAGGGACTTGGTATTTTTTAGTTAAATAATCTCGATAAGCTTGGAAGGGCGGTCGAGCAAAGTGGGTCTCAACAAATTTAATATCATCCGCCGAAAGTGCCGGGGGCATGCTGAAGGGCCAAATATATTCATCGGGTTTCATGGATCGATATAAAACAGTTTGAATGGTATCCAACTGGTCCAAGACCCCGCCAATTGTCGGATTTGGGTCTGTAACCAGTTCGTTCATCGACTCTGAAAAGTCGGATTGAAGATAGGGATGATATTTTCTTGAACCTAAGTTTTGCGGATAGGGGTGACGACTCAAATGCCCATCTCCCTCAATTCGATGTTCTTCAATTTCAATTCCGATCAAGCTGTGATAAAGCTGTTCTGCAACGTCTTCTTGTTTGATGTACGTTAATAGATTTTCAAGCATGGGCACTCTCCTGAATGGATAGATTTACATTATTATAACTAATTTTGTTGAAGTTGTTATAGGATAACGCCTGTTTTACCAAATCTTTGATAATCCAGGCAAAATCCAATTGAAAAATATCGTAATTGATATATAGAAACTTGAAAGGAGTGATTAATTAGTGCTTGTTGCCCAATTAAACGGTCGATTGATTGAAGCCGATCAAATTGATAGCCAGTCCAAAACCAAAAAATTGGCTTATGTTTGCCCACAATGTCATCAGCCGGTCATTTTTAAACATGGTCATTGCCGGATTGCCCACTTTAGTCATTTATCCAGAACTGCGTGTCCATTTAGTGAAAATGAGAGTCAAATTCATCTGGCTGGGAAGCTTCGGTTAAAGACTGACATGCTGGCATTAGGCTATTCAGCCGTTTTAGAACGAATTTTTCCACAAATTGATCAGCGGGCCGACGTTTTTGTCCCTGACTTGGAGACAGTTCTGGAATATCAATGCAGTCCAATTTCATTTGACAGCATTAAACGCCGAACTCAAGGATATCTGAAGGTTGCCAAACGGGTAATATGGATTCTTGGACCACGGTATGAATCAATGCATTATCAGTGCGAGATGATTGCAAAATTTGCTAAATATCATCGCCAGTTGGGATTCTATTTTATTTGTTACCTTGAAAAAGAGGGCTATTTTAGATTACATTTTCAGTTGAGAGAAATGGCAGGAAAATTGATTGGTGAAACTCAAAACTTTTTAAATTTGGCGGCATTGTTAGCCTATTTAAAACGGCCACCCAGATCGGTTCAACCCCGGTTTTTAGGCCAAAAGACGGTTCGCCGGCAATTACTTAAACAGTTGCAGCAAATTCAGCGATGTAATTTGACGGGTCGTCATACGTACTTACCGGCTGTGACGGATTGTTACGCATTTCAAAAATTATTCATAGGGTGCCCGTTAATTTGTCATGGCAATCGAACGGGGAATTTACCAATTTTTCGGCGATCAATTCTTTGCTGGCGAGTTTGGCTGATGTTACGACTTTTTGATGGTTCACGGCTGACCATGTCGGATCGCTTACTGACCGGGCTTTTTGAAATTAGTTATGACCAATTTAAGATTGACTTTGCCCAAATTTCTGACAGCAAGCCGTTTTTTAAAGCTGAATTCCGCCAATTCTTAATCCAGTTACATGACCAGGGATATCTTAGACAAACGGTCACCGGCATTCAAATTTTGAAATGGCCGGTTTGGTTTACAGATTATGACCAAAAACGATTGTTTATTATGACAGCACCGCGACTCTTGTGATAATCTAGTATTAATTAAGATTGAAAAGGGATGTTGGAACATGGCGGAGACTCAAAAATTACCATTACGTAAAGAGGTCCCAGTTGATTTAACTTGGGATCTATCGACAGTTTATCAAAACGATGATCAGTTTGAGGAAGATTTTTCGGCGGTTCAAGCGGCCCTGCCAGAATTAAAAAAGATGGCAGGAACACTTTCCAAGAATGCGGATGCACTCTTGGAGGCGACTCAAAGGCTGCTGACGGTCTCTCGGAGGCTTGAAAAGGTTTACGTATATGCTCAATTAAAAAACGATCAGGATACCAGTGAGAGCCGTTATCAGGCAATGTATGCCAGAAGTCAGTCCCTGGCGGCTCAGTTTGGCGCAGCAGTAGCTTGGTTTGATCCGGAGCTGTTAACAATAAGCGATCAGCAAATGACGACCTTTTATCAGCAACAGCCCAAGTTAAAGGCTTATAAACGCTTGTATGATCAAACATTTGCTAAACGTGCTCATATCTTGGGACATGAGGTGGAAGAAGTCTTAGCGGGTGCCGATGATATTTTTTCATCTGGTGAAAAAACTTTTGGGATATTGGATAATACGGATTTGTCATTTCCAACGGTCACCGATGAGAATGGGCAGTCAGTTCAATTGTCACAGGGCGTTTACAGTATTCTGCTTGAATCAACTAATCGGAAAGTTCGAAAGCAGGCCTTTGAAAAATTATATGAAGTGTATGATCAATTTCAGCATACTTTGGCCGCTACCTTGACGACAAATGTTAAGAATCACAATTTTAAAGCCCACCTGCGTCACTATGGGTCAGCTCTTGAAGCAGCACTTTCCGCTAATGAAATTCCAGTAAAGGTTTACGATAATCTAGTTAGTGAAGTGAACCGGCATTTGGATCTTTTACACCGTTATGTCGCACTTCGAAAACAAATTCTTGGTGTCGATGACTTGCACATGTACGATTTGTATACTTCTTTAGTTGGTAAAGAATCACCAAAGTATACGTTTGATGAAGCTAAAAAGGTCGCCTTGGATGCTCTTCAGGTAATGGGACCTGAATACGTTAGTCATGTAAAAGAGGAGTTTAGCCAGCGATGGATTGACGTTGTTGAAAACCGCTATAAAAGAAGTGGTGGGTATTCTTCCGGTACTTATGACACCAACCCGTTTATTTTACTAAACTGGAAAGATAATTTAGATAATCTGTATACACTTATTCACGAAACGGGTCATAGCATGCACAGTTACTATGCTTCACATCATCAACCTTATCAGTACGGAGACTATTCAATTTTCGTTGCCGAAATTGCCTCAACTACAAACGAAAATATTCTAACTGATTATCTGCTTGATAAGTTTAAAGATGATCCGGAAATGAAGCGGTATGTTTTAAATTACTATCTTGACGGATTTAAGGGAACGGTTTTCCGTCAAACCCAGTTTGCGGAGTTTGAACAGTATATTCATGAACAGGATGCAAAGGGGCAGCCGTTGACAGCAACCTTTTTAGATGATTATTATCGTCAACTAAATCAAAAGTATTATGGTCAAAGTGTGATTTCTGATCCGCAAATCAGTTTAGAATGGTCCCGAATTCCGCATTTCTATTATAACTTTTACGTTTATCAATATGCGACTGGGTTCGCAGCTGCCTCAACGCTTGCTGATAACATTGTGCACGGTGACCAAAATAACGTTGACAAATATTTAAACTATTTGAAGTCTGGCAGTTCCGATACGCCGATTAATGTAATGAGAAAAGCTGGCGTTGACATGACCAAATCAGATTATCTTGAGAAAGCGTTTGAAATTTTTGAAAAACGATTGAATGAATTTGAAGCGTTATTCTAACCGATACTATCATTCGTTAGTTATCGTTAGTAACCAAAACTGATATACTTCTTAGCTGAGCAACTTGCTTAGATTAGTATTACAAAAAGCAGTCAAAATAACCATTTTCGGTTATTTTGACTGCTTTTTGTCTAAGATCATTAGACTACTTTTAGAAGAAATTCGATTGGGGATATAAGATAGTTGCTCCCCGATTTGTTTGATGTTGTTTAACCAACTCTTCGAAATGCGCCACAGAACTAACACTGCGCTCGCAGAATTTAAACATTGATTGATAATCAAAATCCTTAATCAGTACGCCGTTATTATCAACTGCTGAATTAAATAAAACAGCAGTTGCCGGTTCATCTACCGACATTTCATGAACCATTCGTTGATCACATTTAAACATGTTTTCCGCCAATTCGGATCGTCTGTCTTCCTCAAACATTTCACAATCCAAACCATTATTTTCCGCTAACTGATAAACCAATTCATCGTTGTATTCACGGTTGTTAAGTAACAATTCACGCTGCAGATCCATTAAGAAGCGGCGCCCCAACCTTTTCCCCTGAAAGGAGGCCGCTTTAGAATCAAGTACAATATGATACGGAAGCTTATGGTCAAATTGATGACCTGCTTTCGTTGCCATTTGATTTAAAATTTTGATGTTTAACATCGTAATGAATCGAACTGAAACCTTGGTATTTAGTTTGCGGGAAATATTATCAATTGTTTTCTCGGCGTCGTAACAATGTCGATTTAACGGATCAATGAATAAATAAATTTCGAGAACCATAGTGCCCCTCCAATTTTTAATCGACAAAATAAAAGTAATATACCAATTATTTACTTATCTAAGAATACCAAATTTTGAGCTAAAAACAATATATTTGCTCACAACAATATGTAAAAAGTGTGACTGCTGACAATTTTTCGGATTTCTAAATGCTGATTGGTAGAAAAAACAGGGTCAGGTGACGAGAAAAACAATTCAGAGTACTCGTGACAATTATTTTGAATAATCGCCTCCCAAGAGATTTTTCCATCCACTTTTTGGGGAATCCTTATTTATTATGTTAGAATATAGGCTGATTGTAAAATTTAAAAACTGGAAAACGAGTGGGTAAGCTGGCAGTTTTGGCCGGTGACAACCGTTGATTATAAATCAATGGCTACTTGTCCATTTACAAGATTGGAAGTGATAGCTTGGTTGAAGATTGGGATAATTTTTTAATTCCATACAAACAGGCTGTTGATGAATTAAAAGTAAAATTACGTGGGATTCGAGCCCAATTTTTGAAGCTGGATGGTCGAAGCCCAATTGAATTTGTAACCGGACGGGTTAAACCCGTTGACAGTATTAAAGAGAAAATGGTTCGTCGGCATATTTCAGAAGACCGACTTGAAGAAGATATGGAAGATATCGCCGGTTTGCGGATTATGTGTCAGTTCGTTGAAGATATTTACCAGGTAGTGGATTTGTTACGGAAACGAACAGATATCAATATTCTTGAAGAGCGCGGCTACGTTCACAATAAAAAACCCAGCGGTTATCGTTCTTATCATATTATTTTTGAATACCCTGTTCAAATGTTGGATGGCGAAAAGGTGATCTTGGCTGAAATTCAGGTTCGAACATTGGCCATGAACTTTTGGGCAACAGTTGAGCATTCACTTAACTATAAGTATAAAGGTGAATTTCCAGATGACTTAAAAGTTCGATTAGAACGGTCTGCTGAAGCTGCCTTTAAGCTAGATGAAGAAATGTCTGAGATCCGTGGTGAACTCCAGGAGACTAAGCAGGAAACAACGGACAAGGATGCGAGGAAGTCATCAGATGAGAATAGCGATATATAGTAATTTAGGGGAAGCTTCAAATATCGTGGCGACTTCCCTAAGAAATCAAATTGAAAAATCAACCGGTTTGATAATCGATGGGCTAAATCCAGAAATTGTGATTTCAGTTGGTGGGGATGGAACGCTACTTTCGGCTTTCCATCACTATCAAGATATTAACGATAAGGTTCGATTTATCGGCATTCACACAGGCCATCTTGGGTTCTACACGGATTGGCGGGATTATGAAGTGAATGATTTAGTTGCCAGTTTGGAAAATGATAATGGCCAGAGTGTCACCTATCCTTTATTAGACATTAAGGTCAATTATTCTGGTGGCGGTGCGGCTGATGTCGGGTTAGCTTTAAACGAGTCCACTTTGAAACAAATTAGTGGGTCAATGGTGGCAGATGTCTACATCAAAAATCAATTGTTTGAGAGTTTCCGTGGTGATGGTCTATGTGTCTCGACACCCAGTGGCTCAACGGCGTATAATAAATCAGTTGGCGGCGCGATTATTAATCCACGGTTGAACGCCATTCAGATTGCTGAAATTTCGTCCATTAATAACCGAGTCTTTCGAACACTGGGTTCCCCGTTGATCATTGCGCCGGATGAATGGATTAAAATCGTTCCGAAGTCAACGCATCGAACAATCTTAACGTGTGATCATCAAGTGATTACGACGCGAACGGTTGCTTCGGTTGAATATCGGATTTCTCAAAAACGGATTGCTTTTGCTCAATATCGACACACGCAATTTTGGCGTCGGGTCAGCAATTCATTTATCGGCGAGGTTAATTTGGATGACTAAGTTTACTTGGAAATACCGTGGGAATGCGCCAATCAAGCTTCGAACGTTCATCATGGGTTATGGTGTGACGCGCACTCTCTTGAAAAAAATCAAGTATCATGGTGGTCATACGTTGGTTAATGGCGTTCCATCACTAGTTAATCGAAAATTAGCTCAAAATGACGTGGTAACTGTGATTTTACCTCCGGAACCGGAAAATGATCAGGTGCCGGCTTCAACTTTACCCATTCATATTATTTTTGAAGATGAGCATTTTTTGGTGGTGAACAAACCTGCGGGGGTGGCCTCAGTTCCCGCCCATAATCGGGCAAATGATTCCCTGGTTAATCGAGTTAAGGGCTATTATCAGCGTCAACACTATGCCAATCAAAAAATTCATATTGTCACAAGACTGGATAAGGACACTAGTGGGTTGGTTATTTTTGCCAAGCACCATTTAGCGCATTCGGTTTTAGATAAGCAGTTGAAGGATCATCAAATTAAGAAAAATTACCTGGCAATCGTTGAAGGCGTCTTTTCAACCGACCATTTTGAAATTGATCTACCAATTCAGCGAGTGGCCGGTTCTTTAGTGATGCGTCAAGTTGGCGACCCAGGAAAAATGTCAATTACCGAAGCGTGGACTAAACGTCGGTTGGTAGCCCATACGTTGCTTGACTTACGGATTCATACGGGACGGACTCATCAGATTCGAGTTCACATGAAGGCGATTGGTCATCCGTTGGTTGGCGATTGGCTTTATAATCCAGAAGATCGTTCATTTCCGCGGCAAGCTTTACACTGTGCTCGATTGCGGTTTTTTAACCCGTTTTGTGGACGATTTGTTAATTATACAGCGCCACTTCCTGACGACATGAAAACTTATCTGGCAAATAATGAAAGGTAGGGGCAACCTGATTGAAGAAAATTGAACTTGGTGCCGCATTTATTAAGCAGAACCAGCACCTGTTTCGTTGCCCAGTATGTGACCAGCCTTTTAGTGAGGTGGTTCATTACCAACTAATCTGTCCTAATCGTCATTCGTTTGATTTATCAAAAAAGGGGACACTTTATTTTTTGAATCGATCAGCTAATAACGAGTATGATAAACAGATGTTGGTTTCAAGACAACGCTTGTTGAGTGCTGGATTATTTGATGGCATTATAAAAAAGGTTGGGGCCCAGTTAAAACCCGAACCGGAAACTATTTTGGATGTTGGCTGTGGTGAAGGCACCCCGCTGGCTCGCCTGTTACAAGCAAGGCCTGGTAACGATACGGCGATTGGATTTGATATCTCGAAAGATGGGATTAATTTAGCAACTCAGTATAATCATCAGGCGTTTTTTTGTGTTGCTGATTTGGCCCATTTACCCTTTAATGATCATGTTTTTTCAACGGTGATTGATTTATTCTCGCCTTCTTCGTATAGTGAGTTTAACCGAGTCATTAAGCGTGGCGGCCAATTAATTAAAACCATCCCGAATAGCGGTTACCTGCAGGAATTACGTCAGTTATTATATGGTGAGCACCAAGCAAACAGTTTCTATTCTAATCAAAAGGTCCTGGCACTGTTTCGAAATCATTATCCAAATAGTAAGGTTGAATCGTTACGCTATCAATTTCAAATTCCAACAGGGTATCAGCACGACTTATTGATGATGACGCCACTTCATTGGGGACGTGGTCGTCGGCAAAACGTTTCGACACAGCTTGATGAATTAACCGAAATTACAGTTGATGTTTCAATTCTAATAACACATTTTTAAACTTGGAGGAAGAAATGGCTAACCACATTGTTTTATTTGAACCCTTAATGCCGGCAAATACCGGTAATATTGCAAGAACTTGTGCCGGCACTGATACTGTTTTAGATTTAATTGAACCCCTGGGGTTTAAAATGGATGATAAGCATTTGAAACGAGCTGGGTTGGATTATTGGGACAAGGTCAAAATTAATTATCATCAAAATTTGCCGGCTTTTTTAAAAACGGTCGACAATCCTAAAAATTTATTTCTAGTTTCAAAGTTTGCCAATCAGGACTATACGGATCCAGACTATTCAGATCCAAACGAAGACTATTATTTATTATTCGGCAAGGAAACAACTGGGTTACCGGAACCGTTCATGAGGCAAAATCCCGAAAAAGCAATTCGAATTCCTCAGGATGATGCCCATATTCGCGCATTAAATTTATCCAATAGTTGTGCAATTGTCATCTATGAAGTTTTAAGACAGCAGCACTTCAATCAATTGGAACGAACGCATCGCTACCCGCACGATAAGCTTAAATAGGACAGTGAGTTCTTTAAAGAGCCTAAGTGGTCCCAAAATTTTTGCTCGCCGAATAAGTGATGAAAGATGACTATGTAGTTGATTTGAGGAGGTAGACCATGGCGACAAAAAAAACTCGCAAACGAACAACTAAAAAACGCGGTCGACCAACTAAAAGCAAAAAATCAGATAACTTTTTCTCAAAGTATTCGATTAATCTTTTGGGACTTGTTGTCGCTATTTTAGCGTTGTTGGGGCTTCTTCACGCTGGTATCGTTGGTATATTTGTGATTAATTTGATGCGAATCTTTGTTGGGAGTCTTTATCCGATTGGTTTGATTGTCGTCATGATTGGGAGCCTTTGGTTAACAGGATTTGCTCGATTCCCTAAAATAAATTGGCGTTATTTTTTGGGAACTACCATGATCTTACTGGGAATTTTAATTACCCTTAGCTTGATAGAATATAGTCAAACTGCCCAGCCGGTTAATTTTATTTCTGCCAACTGGGGAAAGCTGACTGACGATATGGTTTCCTCAAACACGACCTCCAACATTGGTGGTGGCATTCTGGCAGCGGTTTGTTTTTCAAGCTTACATATGCTGGTTGGAAAAATCGGGGCCGGGATTGTCAGCGGGATGCTGGTGATCGCTGGGGGCTTTGTTTTATTCAATATTTCGTTTAGCAAAGCTTTTGTTGCCTGCCATCAGGGAATTAGTTTTTTAGGGGGCTTTTACCGGCGGCTTAAAAAGAAATTGGCTTCACGTTCTTCAAAAGCCAAGCCGGTTCAAGCGGCAAATCAACCAACTGTTGATCAACCAGCTGAACCGCTAACGTCGATACAACATGGTTCGAACGAAAGCCAACCAACGTCCTCAAAGTTTTCAACATCATCAATTACGATTTCTGGAATGGCCGTTTCGGATAAGAAGGCCAACCAAACTGATTCTAAGACAAATCAAGCTTCATCATCTACGGATCAAGCAGACGATGAAAATCCAACTAATGATGTGGATTTGGTTAATGTTCAGGAGGACGACGCTTATCAATTACCAACGGCGGATTTGTTAACTAAAATGTCACAAGATGATCAATCAGGGGAATTGAAATCGATTGATCATAATGCCAAAGTCCTTCAAAAAACGTTGGATAGTTTTGGCGTCAAAGCGGAAATTAAACATGTCAGTTTAGGCCCATCGGTTACAAAATATGAAATTCATCCGGACATTGGGGTGAAAGTTAGCCGAATCGTTAATTTGGCAGATGACATTGCCTTGGCTTTAGCTGCTAAGGACATTCGAATTGAGGCGCCGATTCCTGGCAAATCGTTAGTGGGCATCGAGGTGCCCAATCGAAAAATTGCCACCGTTTCGTTTAGAGACGTTGTTGAACATCAACCGGATAATCATGGTCACTTGCTTCAGGTTCCTCTTGGAAAAGACGTTAATGGCAATGTGATTACGGCTGATTTAACTAAAATGCCGCATTTGTTGATTGCCGGTTCGACCGGTAGTGGTAAATCAGTTGCGATTAACGGAATTATCACTAGCATTTTATTAAATGCCAAGCCAAGTCAGGTTAAATTAATGTTAATTGATCCTAAAAAGGTTGAGTTGGGAGTCTATAATGGCATTCCTCATTTACTTAGCCCGGTGGTTTCGGAACCAAAGAAAGCGGCTAGAGCACTTCAAAAAGTGGTTTCCGAGATGGAAAATCGATATGAGTTGTTTGCCAAGTATGGTCAGCGAAAGATCAGCACGTTTAATGAATTTGCGACTAAAAATAATCGTGAAAATGACGTTAAAATTCAACCCATGCCGTACATTGTGGTCATTGTGGATGAATTGGCCGACTTAATGATGACCGTTTCAAACGATGTTGAGGCAGCGATTATTCGCTTAGCCCAAATGGGTCGGGCTGCCGGCATTCACATGATTTTGGCAACTCAACGGCCATCCGTCGATGTTATTACCGGGTTGATTAAAGCCAATGTGCCCTCTAGGATTGCTTTTGCTGTTTCAAGTGGGATTGATTCACGAACCATTATTGATACAAATGGTGCAGAAAAGTTACTTGGTCGTGGCGATATGCTGTTTTTGCCAATTGATTCCAACACACCAATTCGGGTGCAGGGAGCCTTTATTCCCGATAAAGATGTTTCCCGGGTTGTAAAGTTCATCACGAACCAGCAATCGGCTGATTACGATGAATCGATGATGGTTAGTGATGAGGAGATCAAGCAGGAGGATGAGCAAGAATCAGAGGACGATTTATTTGATGATGCGCTGGCTTTTGTCGTTCAGGAGCAAAAGGCCAGCACGTCGCTACTTCAGCGGCATTTTCGAATTGGTTATAATCGAGCGGCTAGGTTAATTGATGATTTGGAAAACCGAGGCTATATTGGTCCTCAAAACGGCAGCAAGCCAAGGGAAGTCTTCAAAAAACAGTGAGCGAAGCCAAACGGTTAGCATCTGGAATATAAGGCGTCGATTGGGGAAATTCCGGGTTTGGATTTTTCCAATCGATCCCTTATATGGAATGATGCTGTTTGGTGTAGCTGTCCTAATTCAGTGAGTGAATCCAAGCGGTTAGCATCTGGAGTATAAGGCGTTGATTCGGGAAAGCCTGATTTTGGCTTTTTCGAATCAATCCCTTATACGGAATGATGCTGCTTGGAGGAACTGTCCTAATTCAGTGAGCGAAGCCAAACGGTTAGCATCTGGAATATAAGGTCGCTGATTATAGGACAAAAAAAGACCACCCTTTAATTAATTAATGGGTAGCCTTAAGTATTCAATACTGAATAGTTACTGCTGGTTCATAATGGTGATCACAGCGGAAGCCAGTAGTGAGCCGACAGTCGCAATAATCATAATCCATACAAATACCAGTGTAATTTTTTGAAACGTTGATCTTTTTTTTCGTGCCAAGATTTGCACCACTTTCTGATTATATTCACTCATAAGTCTAACGGTCATTATCAGTCATTGCAATATGTTTTGTCAAAATTGGGAGGTCAAATCGATGCAATTTCCTTCGTGGACAGTCATGACAGTAGTGTTTTTGGGCCAATTGGTTTTTCTGTTATTGGTTGCCAGTATTATGATATTAATTCGTAAAAATCGGTCAATTAAAAATCGGTTTGCCATTGTTCCAATTGATCTATGGCCGCCATTTTTATTGGTCTTTATTCAGCAACTAAGCGGAACGATATCGGAAAGATCAGTTTTGCCACAAATTGTGATTATTTGGATGACTATTGGACTGGTTGTCCTCCTTTGGCAAATTTTGACAGATCGTGAAATGACTTATCGACGATTTTTCGTATTGTTTTGGCGTTTAAGTGACTTGTTGTTGGTAATTGGATGGCTCGGCACTTTTTCGTACTTTTTGTTTCAATAGCCAGTGTTATGAGTATCAAAAAATAAAAAAGTAGGACTTGGGAATTTCAATAGTTGGATTCCTAAGTCCTTTTTATTTTGCCCCACATGATTGCCACCAGTTACCAATCCCTTCGTGGCAGGCTTTGTGAACCTTTAATCTTTTATCTAAAAATCATTGTGACATTCTTTTTACAAAAATCGGGGCAATGTGGTTGGTAGTGGGGAATTGTGGTAAAATGTGATTGCAAGCTGAAATTAAGGGGGATGAATGGATGCTTCTTGGTGAATACCAGCATAATATTGATGCCAAAGGGCGGATTATCATCCCAGCTAAATTTCGTCAGGATCTTGGTAACAAGTTCGTCATTACACGAGGCATGGATGGCTGTTTATTTGGATATCCAATGTCTGAATGGGAAAAAGTTGAGGGTAAGATCGACTCGCTTTCAGTTAATAAACGAGACGTTCGGGCCTTTACGCGTTTTTTCTTTTCGGCTGCTCAGGAATGTGAATTTGATAAACAAGGTCGCGTTAATATTCCTAGTATCTTAAGGTATTACGCTAAAATCGAAAAAAAGTGTGTCGTGGTTGGTGTTTCGAATCGGATTGAGATTTGGAGCGAACAGGCTTGGCATGACTTCACTAATGATGCGGCAGCCCATTTTGATGAGATTGCCGAGAACATCATTGATCTTTAAAACTAACCAAAATAACTAGGCTAACTGAAAAGTGGTGATTGAATGTCTGATTTTGAGCATGTTACCGTTTTGCTGCGGGAAGCGGTAAACGGCTTAGACGTTGATCCCAACGGTACATACGTCGATGCAACGCTGGGTGGTGGGGGACACACCACAGAAATTTTAAAACAATTGAATAAGGGACACTTGTATTCGTTTGATCAAGACGAGGAAGCAATTTCGTATAATCAACAACATCTTCAGTCGTTTATTGAGGATGGTCGACTAGTGCTTGTCCATAACAATTTTCGAAAACTTCGAACGGCTTTAAAAAAATTTAACGTTAAACAACTTAACGGCGTTGTTTATGATTTGGGGGTTTCATCACCTCAGTTTGATGAAGCTGGCCGGGGATTCAGTTATCGATTTGACGCCAGGCTGGATATGCGAATGGATCAGACACAATCATTGGATGCTTGGGAAATTATTAATCAATGGCCTTATGAAAAGCTGGTGCGAATTTTTTACCGATATGGTGAAGAAAAGTTTGCCAAATCAATTGCCCGAAGAATCGAGCAAACAAGAAAAAGTCGTCCGATTAATACGACAACTGATTTGGTCGTGCTAATTAAAGAAGCAATTCCGGCAGCTGCCAGGCGTCACGGTGGCCATCCGGCCAAAAAAGTTTTTCAAGCAGTCAGAATTGCAGTGAATGATGAATTATCGGCTTTAGAGGATTCGTTGGAGCAAGCGCTGGATTTACTGGCAGTTGGGGGACGAATCAGTGTGATTACGTTCCAATCGTTGGAAGACCGTTTGGTTAAGACGATGTTTAAGGAAAAATCATCGTTACCGGAATTGCCGCCTAATTTACCGGTTGTTCCCGCTGAACTTCAGCCAAAATTTAAATTAATTACCCGCAAGCCAATTACACCCAGTGAGGCGGAATTGGCGAAAAATCATCGCGCTCATAGCGCTAAGTTGCGAATCATTGAACGAACAAAATCTAGTGGAAAGAAGAATACATAAGTATGGCACAGAATAATTTAGCACGTAATCTAACTCAAGAAGAACCAGAACAACCTTATGTTTCAACACCGAGGCGGGTCAGTCAGCCCGGACGTCAACCTGGTTTTAGTCCACGGTTGCGGTTGAACGCCTTTGAAAAGGTATTGATTATTGGTGGCAGTATCTTGTTGACGGGATTAATGTTAATGGTGGTTTCCTCTAAGATTGCACTATCTAATTCGCAACATGAACTGCAACATTTAGACACTCGAATCTCCAACATTCACAATGACAATACGAATTTAAAACAGCAAATCGGCGAACTTCAAAGTAGTAGCCGGTTGCAGAAAATTGCCAAAGAAAATGGGATGTCTCTCTCCAATGGAAATATAAGGAATGTTACAAAATGAAAGAACCACAAAACCGTTCTGAAGAAAATTTAAAAGCCCGTAAAAATCGAAAGCTCGTTGGAATCTCACTGCTTTTGATTTTTTTCATTGTCTTTTTAATCCTATCTCTGCGGCTAATGGTCATTGCGGTGGGCAAAAACGTTAAACACGTGAATTTAAATGAGCGTGCGGAAAAATTATATAACCAGACGCAAACCATAAAGGCTAAACGTGGGACCATTTACGATGCCAGCGGGAGTCCGATTGCAGAAGACACCAGTACATATTCACTCTATGCCGTTCTTGATAAAAATCAGCGCGGCTTAAATGATAAGCCACTGTATGTTGTTAACAAGAACAAAACAGCTCGGGTTCTTTCGAAGTATCTGCCAATCAGTCAAAAGAAGGCTTTAAAGATTCTATCACCCAAGCATGGCAGCCCGTTTCAAGTTGAATTTGGCAGTGCAGGCACTAATATTTCATTAATTACGAAGAAAAAAATCGAAGCGAAGCATCTACCGGGAATTAACTTCGTTCAGCAGCAAGCCCGTTTGTATCCCAACGGCGTTTTCTCATCCAATTTAATCGGGGTCGCTACATCTCAAAATGATAAGAAGACCGGCACCTCGGGATTAGTTGGTCAGATGGGCATTGAAAAGGCCTTTAATAAGCAGCTTGCCGGAACTAATGGGTTTAAGAATGCTGATTATGATGTCTATGGCTATAAGCTACCCGGTAAAAAACAAAAAGAGCGTCGGGTTAAAAATGGCGATAACATTTATACGACAATTGATTCTCGAATTCAAAGTTTATTGGAAAGCGAAATGACTTCCGTCCAATCACAGGTTCACCCAGCTTCTTTAAACGCAATTTTAATGGATGCTAAAACCGGCAAGATTGTCGCTGAATCGCAACGACCGAGTTTTAATGCGGCGACAATGTCGGGAATCGGTAAAGCTTGGACTAATACGTTTACTTCTGATAGCTTTGAACCCGGCTCAACGATGAAAATTTTTACGCTTTCTGCATCGATTGATTCAGGCCAATTTCATGGTAATGACACCTACGAATCTGGTCGGTATTCGATTGACGGCAAAATTGTGCCGGACTGGGACACTGCCGGTTGGGGGTACATTACTTACAACAAAGGTTTTGCACTGTCGAGTAATGTTGCGATGGCTCATTTGGAACAGCAAATGGGGCCGAAGACGTGGAAAAAATACATTCAAAAGTTTGGTTTCCTAAAATCCACTCATTCAGGGTTACCAAATGAACTGGCCGGTAGAATTCAATTTAACTACCCGATTGAACAGGCTGATACCGCCTTTGGTCAGGGAATTGAAATTACGCCGATTCAGATGATGCAGGCTTTAACTGCAGTATCAAATAATGGTAAAATGATGAAGCCGTACTTTATTTCAAAGATAACGGATCCAAATACTGGTAAAACGGTTAAAAAATACGGTCCCAAACAAGTTGGTCGGCCAATTCGTTCTTCAACGGCTAAAAAAGTTCGCGAACACATGCAGGACGTGGTTTATAAATCGTACGGCATCGGGCATGATTATAAGATAAAAGGGTATCGGGTAGCTGCTAAAACCGGAACGGCGCAAGTTAGCAATGGTTATGGCGGTTATGCTTCAGGTGATGATAGTTATCTATATTCGGTAGCTGGAATGGTCCCTGCTCAAAACCCAAGATACGTTATGTATGTGACGATGAAGCAGCCAAAGTTGACTGGTACCAAAACGGCAACCCAGTTAATGGCAGAGATTTTTAAACCGGTAATTGTTCGAGCATTGCAGAATTCGAATACGAAGCAAACAGTGGTTAAAAAACGGGTGCCAACTGTGGCTTACCAAACAACTACTGAGGCTAAACGAATTTTAAATGAAAAGAACTTTGATGTCGTCACAATTGGCAATGGCACGACGGTTGTGAAACAGTCGCCAGGTGCCAATCATCAGTTAGCAGAACAGAAACGGGTTTTTATTTTGACCAACGGCACTTGGAAAATGCCGAGGATTATTGGTTGGTCCAAACATGACATTGAGACATTCTGCCACTTAACCGGTTTGAAATTGGCGGCAACTGGATCCGGGTATGCGGATAGTCAAAGTATCAACTTTTCACGGACAATTAAGAAAGGTCAAACTTTAAAAGTAAATTTTGAGTAACTTATTTAATTAGGCTTAATAAATTTAATATCATGTTTAAGGATGGTTCTAAAAGAAAATGGGGAATTGGTTAGTTTCAGCGCTTGGGGCATTTGTGATCACTGTCGTTTTAATGCCCGGATTAATTAAGTATTTTAGAAGTAAGCATGAGGGTCAGATGATTCGTGAAGAAGGCCCTAGATGGCATGAAAAAAAGTCAGGAACCCCGACAATGGGCGGAATTTTATTCATTGCCGCGATTGTCGTTTCTGATTTGGCGATTGCGGCAGTACATGGTGGGTTAACGCCTACTTTAGCAATTTTGCTCTTTGTTTTAGTGGTTTATGGGCTCATTGGCATGTGGGACGATAGCATCAAATTGTTTCGTCGGCAAAATGAAGGTTTAAAGGCGTGGCAAAAATTATTAGGTCAGATCGTTGCCGCAATTGTTTTTTCCCTGGTTTATATTCATGAGGGGCTGCCACTTGCCATTAAAATGCCATTTGCGGCCGACTGGCACATTGGGTATTGGTACATCTTGTTCATTATTTTTTGGTTGGTTGGCTTCTCCAATGCTGTTAATTTAACCGATGGACTTGATGGTTTGGTCGCTGGTTTGGCAACAATCTCATTTGCTGCTTACGGCGTCATTGCGGCTGTTCAGCATCAAGCGGATGTCGCAATGTTTTGCTTCACCGTTATCGGTGGACTGCTGGCCTTCTTGATCTTTAACCATAAACCGGCCAAGATTTTCATGGGTGATATGGGTTCACTGGCCCTGGGTGGTGCTTTAGCATGTGTGTCAATTCTGGTCCACCACGAGTTTTCGTTGCTGGTCATCGGAATCATTTACGTTCTTGAAACTGCTAGTGTGATGATTCAGGTTGGCTCATTCAAGCTAACCGGAAAACGAGTTTTCAAGATGACACCGATCCATCATCATTTTGAGATGTGTGGCTGGTCGGAATGGAAAATAGATCTTGTTTTTTGGAGCATTGGTTTAGTTGCGGCAATAATTAGTGTGGCCACAATTGTTTAAGGGTTGGTGTGAGACTGAGGTTTTGCGACCGACCTCTTTGAGTACCAATCATTAATAGCGATAGAATTAAATTGAATTGATAAATGAGTTTGACTTCTAGGAGACAAAGGGGATAAATGCAAGATGAAAATGATTGACGATTATAGAGGCAAGCACGTTTTAGTTTTAGGGGCCGGCAAAAGTGGTACTCATGCTGCTGAATTATTGCAACAGCTGGGAGCAACCGTTGTGGTGAACGATGCTAAGCCGAGTGATCAGCTTCCTGAAATTGCTGAGCTGCGAGATCGGGGAATTGAGACAGTGACCGGTAAGCAGACAGCTGATATTTTGGACCATCATTTCGATTTAATGGTTAAAAATCCAGGAATCCCTTATGATAATGAGGTTGTTACCAGAGCAGTTAAGGAAAAAATGCTCATTATTACGGAAGTAGAATTGGCTGCCAAGATCACTGATGCTGAAATTATTGGCGTTACTGGTAGTAATGGTAAAACGACCACAGTTACAATGATTACGAAAATTCTTAACCAAGAGCGGTCAAAGGGCCATGCATATGCTGCTGGTAATATTGGTATTTCAGCAACTGAAACAGCGATGAAAGCAACAGCCGATGATACCATTGTGATGGAGCTTTCGAGTTTTATGCTATTGGGAATTCAAAAGCTTCATCCACACGTTGCGGTTTTAACAAATATTTTTTCAAACCATTTGGATTATCATAAAACTCGTCAAAATTACGTCAATGCTAAAATGAGAATTACGATGAATCAAACGCCTGACGACTTTTTTGTTGTGAACTTTGATTCGGATGAATGGCGCCAGTTAAGTAAACGATCTCAAGCAAAGGTTGTTCCTTTCGCCAGGACTTCCGAAATTGACCATGGGGCATATGAAAAAAACGGTAAGCTTTACTATAATGATGAATTTATCATGAATGCTGAGGACATTAAGGTGCCGGGTCAACAAAATGTTGAGAATGCGCTGGCGGCGATTGCAACTGCTAAAATTTTAGGTAAATCAAATTTAGCAATTACCAATGTTTTGGAAACCTTTACGGGTGTTCGTCATCGTCTCCAATTTGTGTTGGAAGCTGAAGGTCGGAAATTTTATAATGATTCCAAGGCAACTGATATTGAAGCCACTCAAGTCGCATTGGAAGGTTTTAATCAACCGGTTGTTTTGCTGGCTGGTGGTCTGGATCGTGGGTACACATTTGATAAAATGATCCCGCAGTTCAAACAGCATGTTAAAGCAGCGGTTTTGTTTGGTCAAACAGCAGACTTGCTGGAAACATCACTTCAAAAGGCTGGTATAAAGGAAATTACAAAGGTTAACAATCTGGATGAAGCTGTTCCGGTGGCTTATCGTTACAGTGACGTCGGCGATGTCATTTTACTTTCTCCTGCTAATGCCAGCTGGGATCAGTTCAAAACTTTTGAGCAGCGAGGCGATGCATTTATTAAGGATGTCGAAAAATTGACGCATAAGCAGGAGGAACACTAATGAGACTAATCATTTCCGGAGGTGGGACTGGTGGTCACATTTATCCTGCCCTTGCGATTATTGAGGATTTACTAAAACAAGAGCCCGACTCTGAAGTGCTATACGTTGGTTCACATCGTGGGCTTGAAAGTTCAATTGTTCCAAAGCAGGGGATTAAGTTTGTGGCGTTAAAAATCCAAGGCTTTAAACGATCGTTATCTTTTGAAAATTTTAAGACAATTGCTTTGTTTCTAAAGAGTGTTCATGATTCAAAAAAAATCATTAAAGATTTTAAACCGGACGTGGTGATCGGGACGGGCGGTTATGTGTCAGGAGCAGTGGTTTATGCGGCAGCTAAAGCACATATTCCCACTATTATTCATGAGCAGAACAGTGCTGTTGGGTTAACGAATAAGTTTTTAAGTCGGTACGTTGATAAGATTGCCATTGGCTTTCACGAAGCCAAGGCACAATTTCCAGAAGAAAAAGTCATCTTTACCGGGAATCCGAGAGCTCAGCAAGTTGCCAATATGCACAGTGACTTTAAATGGTCGTCAATTGGACTTAAAGATGACGTTTCAACCGTTTTAATTTTTGGCGGCAGCCAGGGAGCTCCTGCCATTAATAATGCAGTTATTGGGTCAATTAATGAGTTTAATCGGCGGACTTATCAGGTTGTTTTCGTTACCGGCCAAAAACGGTACACTCAGGTGATGGACAAACTTCAAAAGAGTCAAATTAAGTCAAATATTAAAGTGCTGCCATACATTAACAATATGCCACAGGTACTGCCGAAAGTGGATTTAATTATTGGCCGAGCCGGGGCCACCAGTATTGCAGAAATTACAGCTTTGGGAATTCCAGCTATTTTAATTCCGAGTCCTTACGTAACGGCTGATCACCAGACTAAAAACACAATGAGCTTGGTGTCAAGAGGTGCAGCCTTAATGATTAAGGAAGCCGATTTGAATCCTAAAAATTTGTTAAAAGCTGTTGATCAATTAATGCACGATCCAGCTGAACGTGAGAAAATGGCAAAAAACTCAAGAGGTCTTGGGGTTGTTAATTCAGCTGATAAAATTTTAGAGATTGCCCACAATCTGACAAAATAGTAGCTGTGATTTTGAAAATTGATAAGCTGATTGGTGACATGATGACCGTGTAACCTAATGGCAGCCATTAAATGAGTTAGCTTTGCTGACAGGGGGAACAACAATGGGCAAAAGAAATGACCACGAGGAAGGACTAACCCCGTGGCAGGAGGCAGCTGATAAAGATGAGAAAAAGAGTAGAAAAAAACGCCGTCACCCGTTCTGGTTTCTGAAAGGGTACCAAATTCGAAATTTTAAACGAATGTCGCCGTTAATTATCTTATTTATCGTGATCATCTGTATCATGAGTTTTCTGGTTTCGCCAATCAGCAGGGTGCAGCAAATTAAAATTAGTGGTAATGAGATTGTCAGCGTTAAGCAAATTAAACACTACTCGCCAGTCAAAAAAGGGATGTCATTATTGAGCGTCTGGGGAAAGACAGATCAATTAGCCAATCGCTTGAAACAACGGAGTCAGCGGATGCAATCAGTTAAAATTCGACTGGTTCATTTTAATCAAATTGACATTAGAGTTGAAGAGTATCCGACAATCGGCTATCTTTATACTAATGGTGGTTATCAGCCAATTTTAAAAAGCGGTGTGATTATTCAAAATAAGGTCCTGAATCCGCGTGATGGATTCCCGATTTTAAAAAAATTTAAAAATGCCCACACGCTGCGACGGACAATTCAACAGTATCGAAGGATTAGTCCCCCAGTTCGGGCAGTGATCAATACAATTAGTTACTCACCCGTGAAAAGTAACCGGGATCGAGTTTTTCTACAAATGAATGACGGTAATCGAGTTTATGCGTCAATTGCCAGTTTTGGAGATAAGATGGATTACTATCCAAGCATTAATTCCAGGCTAAAGGTTAAGAGTGTTATTAACTTGGAAGTCGGAGCTTATTCTTATCCAATAACCAAACATCAGACAAAAAATAAATCTTAGAGATGCGGGTGATTATTAATATCAATTAATCTTTTTCAAGCGTTATCATTGTGTTAAACTTATGTTATGTTCAGAAAATATTCTAGATGTGGAGGTTCCTTACATATATGGATAATTCGGGTTTATATGTGGGACTTGATATAGGAACTACCTCAATAAAAGTAATTGTTGCAGAGAAAGTTAAAGGGCAACTGAACGTTATTGGTGTGGGGAATGAACCTTCTAACGGTCTCAGTCGTGGCGTGATTGTTGATATTGATCAAGCTGCTGAAGCGATTAGGAGTGCCGTAAATCAAGCTCAAGAAAAAGCAAGCATTGAAATTAAAGATGTTGTTGTGAGTGTTCCGGCAAATAACTTGCGGATTGAAGATTGTAATGGATTGGTGACATTAGATGATCAATCACGTGAGATTACAGCTGAAGATGTTCGTAACGTGGCGGTTTCAGCTTTAGGGACCAGTTTGCCCCAGGAACGCGAAGTGATTGACATCCAACCAGAAGAATTTATTGTTGATGGATTTGACGATATCCAAGATCCTCGAGGAATGGTTGGGGTGCGTCTTGAAATGCGTGGGAAACTGATTACCGGTTCCAAAGGTATTATGCACAATTTAAAGAAAGCAGTTGGTAAGGCGGGCTTGAACATTGTTTCGACCGTCTTGACACCACTTGCCGAGGGCCATGAAATTTTAAATGATGGTGAACAAGACTTTGGCACGACGATTATTGACCTTGGCGGTGGTCAGACAACCGCTTCGGTCATTCATGACCACCAGCTGAAGTACGCGACAACGGATCCCGAGGGTGGCGAATACATTACTAAGGATATTTCAATTGTCTTGAATACCTCAATGGAAAATGCTGAAAAAATTAAGCGTGACTACGGGTACGCGGATTCACTTCAGGCGTCAGCAGACAATGAATTTCCCGTTGATGTTGTTGGGCAGACTGAGCCAACTTATATCGATGAACGATACCTGGCTGAAATTATCGAGGCCCGTTTAAGTCAAATCTTTGATCGAATTAAAGATCGACTTGATCAAATTAAAGCCCTGGAATTGCCCGGTGGCATTGTTTTGAGTGGTGGCGTGGCTGCGCTCCCTGGAATCGCCGAATTGGCTGCTGATCAATTCAATACGAATGTCAGAGTCTATATTCCTGATCAAATGGGGTTAAGACACCCGTCATTTACGGCTGGATTATCATTGGTTTCTTACTTCTCGGATCTTTCGGAAGTTGAGATGATCGTCCGCTCAGCCGTTGGTGCAACATCAACGAAAGTTCCAAAGCTAACAGAACCAAATGAGTCTCAGGTCCCTGTGTCGAATCAATCAGACAAACCAAAACGAAAAACACAGAAGAAAAAACGTGGCGAAGGAATCAAGAGCTTCTTTAGCGATTTCTTTGATTAGCACTAAAACGGAGGTAAAATAATTATGGAATATTCACTTGATTCCACCGAAAATCACGGAGCAGTGATTAAGGTTATTGGCGTTGGCGGCGGTGGCAGTAACGCCGTCAATACAATGATTAGTTCTGACGTCAAGGGCGTCGAATTTATTGTTGCAAATACAGACGTTCAGGCACTTTCAACATCTAAAGCAGAAACTAAAATTCAACTTGGTCCAAAATTGACCCGTGGCTTGGGTGCCGGTTCAAATCCTGAAATCGGTGCGAAAGCTGCTGAGGAGAGCGAACAAGAACTATCTGAAGCACTGGAAGGTGCTGACATGGTTTTTGTCACTGCCGGAATGGGCGGTGGTACCGGAAATGGTGCTGCACCAATTGTTGCCAAAATTGCTAAGGACCAGGGTGCTTTGACGGTTGGCGTGGTAACACGGCCATTTTCATTTGAAGGGCCTAAGCGTAGTAAATACGCTGATGAAGGAGTTGCTCAATTAAAGGAAAATGTTGATACATTAATTGTCATTGCCAACAATCGGTTATTAGATATGATTGACAAAAAGACGCCAATGATGGATGCTTTCAAGGAAGCCGATAACGTTCTTCGTCAAGGGGTTCAAGGAATTTCAGATTTGATTACAAGTCCCGGCTACGTCAACTTGGATTTTGCTGATGTTAAGACGACGATGCAGGATCAGGGCTCTGCTCTGATGGGAGTTGGTGCAGCCAATGGTGAGGATCGAACCAAGAAAGCTACTGAAAAGGCCATTTCATCGCCATTATTAGAAGTTTCAATTGATGGTGCTGAGCAGGTCTTGCTAAACATTACCGGTGGACCAGATTTGTCACTTTTTGAAGCACAAGACGCCTCAGATATTGTGTCGCAAGCTGCAACTAGTGATGTTAATATTATTTTTGGAACTTCGATTGATGAGTCGCTCGGAGATGAAGTCCGGGTAACCGTTATTGCAACAGGAATTGATAAAAAAGCAGCTGAGCAGGGACGAATGGAAACTCGCCGGACACGGACAGTTCAACCGTCGGCACGGCCACAGGCTGGGAGTCGACCACGTCAATTTGATGCCGGAAATCGGCCAAATTCTCAAAATGCTAACCGTGGTCAATTAGCTGGTGAGACTGATAATTCGGATCCTTTGGGGAACTGGGATATTCGTAAACAACCGACAGCCCGTCCAGCAGCTCCGAATAACGATGAATTTAATGACGTTGAGAAGAAGGATTTTGATCCGTTTCAACCCGATGTCAATTCGGATAATTCCAGCCAACCTGATAGTGGTGAGTCACAAGATGATATTCCACCATTCTTCAAGCACCGTCGACGACACAAAAAATAATTGTTTGTCATAACGGTGTCCGCTTGGGCGTGGTGAAATTCGAAAGGAAATAGGCATGTCAGAAAAGTTTAATTTTGCTAATTTTTTTGGAATGGAATCGGATAAGCCGAAGAATGAGGAGACAAATTCAGTGAATAATGTTGTGCCAATGACCCGAAAAGAGTTGGAAACTGACAATAATATTGTGGTTTTTGAACCCATTAATTACACCGATGTTGACACCATTGCACAAAAATTATTAGAAGACAGTGCTGTTATTATTAAGCTTGGCAAACTTGATATTAAGTCTGCCGAAAGAATGGTTGATTTTTTGAATGGTGTGTTGTTCGCCATTCATGGTACGATTAATCGACTTGATAAAAACATTTTTATTTGTTCACCAAAAAATTTCAAAGTCACTAAGTAGCTAAAAAATTAGAGATAGGGGTAGTTGATTGGTTTCTGTAATCTCGACGATCGTTTGGTTGTTAAATAAGCTGATTAGTATTTACATGCTGGCAATTGTGATCTATGCACTAATGAGTTGGTTCCCCAACGCCTATGGAACTGCGTTTGGCCGTTTTCTTGGTCAAATTGTGGAACCATTTCAAAGACTTTTTAACTTTGCATCCGTTGGTATGATCAGTTTTGCGCCAGTTGTGGCACTGATCGTGTTAGGCCTTGTTCAAGGTGGTATCACTTATTTGGGGGAACTACTCATTGGCTACGGTTATGGCTATTAGCAAAGCAGAGGGGGATTAGTGATGGCTGTTGATGCCAACATTTCTCAACATTTTCGATCTGATGAGGTTCCGTTTCTCGAGTCAATCGATAATTTGAGTGGCCAAGTCGAAAATGAGTATCGGCCGATTTTAACTGATTTTTTAAATCCTAGACAGCTTTATATTTTAGAATCGATCATTAATCGGCACGATGGCATTCGATTTTCAACTTATGGTGGGTATCCAAATGCCGAACTTAGGCGGACAATTGTTTATCCCGAGTATTTTACACCTAAGAATGATGACTTTAAGATAACGATCTTCGAGATTGATTATCCGAGCAAATTTGCGACTTTGGCACATGGTCAAATCTTAGGGTCCTTAATGGGTGCCGGCATTGAACGTAATGTCATTGGCGATATTATAACCGATGGGCTTAGATGGCAATTTATGGTCCAATCCGAAATGGCAGACTATGTCAAAACACAGGTTGATCATATTGGTAAAATTAAGGTCAAGCTTGAGCGAGTAAGTCCTGAGCAGGTGATTGAACCGGTTGATGAGAGCGAAGAATTGACAACCACGGTTCCTTCAATGCGGGTTGATGCTTTAGTCAGTGACGGATTTCATATTTCTCGTCACCATGCCAAAGAATTAATTGATGGCGGCGAGGTTCGGATTAATTGGGTTGCTACTCAGCGACCGGACTTGGAATTATCGACTAAAGATATTGTTTCTGTGCGTGGCTATGGGCGAATTGTGATTAATGAAATTGCCGGAATGACCAAAAAAGATAAAATTAGAGTTATCATAAGTGTGTATAACCGGAATAAATAGGAGGATTGGTTCATCATGGTATTAAGTCCACAGGATATTCATAATAAAGAATTTTCAACGAAATTAAGAGGTTACAATATTGATGAGGTCAATGACTTTCTTGACCAAATCATTAAAGATTATCAGATTATTTTGGAAGAAAATAAGGATCTTAGATCTCAACTGAGCGAATCGAAGGATAAACTTTCTTATTTCAATGACCTGAAGGACTCGTTGAATCAATCGATTCTAGTTGCCCAGGAAGCGGCCGATAAGGTAAAAAATAATTCCAAAAAAGAAGCTGAAATTACCAATCGAGAAGCCCAAAAGAAAGCTGATGATATCATTCAAACAGCTAATGAAAAATCAACTCAAATTTTGGAAGAGGCTTCAAAACGTGCCAAGAAGTTGGCAATTGAAACTGATGATCTTAAGAAGAATACCCGGGTTTTCCGTCAACGACTTGAAGTAATGTTGGAGAGTCAATTAGCGGTTATTAAAGGGTCTGACTGGGATCATTTGGTTGAAGATGGGCCAACAACAACTTATGAAGATATTGAAAAAGTTGTCGGGGATCTTGACAAGTCAACAAATTCAGATGTAGAATCAGAAAGCAAACAGGGTAATAATGCTGATTCAGTCGAAAGCACACCAGCAGCAAAAAATGATGATCTTCAAACAGTTGTCATTTATCCCGATAAGCAAAAATAATAATAAAATCGATGAGAGACCAGAAAGTTATTTTGCCGAAACATTAGCGAGCTAAAGATGGTGAAAGTTTAGCAGTCACCGGTCATTTAACCGATCACCTCTTGTACATATCGATTTTGATCAAATGAGATAGGATTTTTGAATCCTAAAATTGGGTGGTACCACGAAAGATTTCGTCCCTTGGGCGGAATCTTTTTTTGTATCATTAGAAGCCATCAACGGGTGTTTGTGATTAGCTTGAGCATTATTCACACTATTATTGAGTTACAGAGAAAGGGAGTCAGACAATGCGGGTTAAAGACACATTAAACTTAGGTAAAACAAAGTTTAAAATGCGTGGGAACCTTCCAGTGAAAGAAGTTGAGCGTCAAAAAATCTGGGAAGAAAATCATGTATATGAGCAGCGACAAAAACTTAATGAAGGTAAGGCAACCTTTGTGCTTCACGATGGACCACCGTACGCAAATGGTGACATTCACATGGGCCATGCAATGAATAAAATTTCCAAGGATATTATCGTTCGTTATAAATCGATGACTGGTTATCGAGCACCATATGTTCCAGGTTGGGATACTCATGGATTACCAATTGAACAAAAATTGACTCAAGCCGGTTACGATCGCAAAAAGATGTCAACCAATGATTTTCGAAAACTTTGTCAAGAGTATGCGATGAAGCAAGTGCAACGACAAATGACCCAATTCAAACGACTGGGCGTTTCCGGTGATTGGCAGCATCCTTATTTAACGCTTCAGCATGAATTTGAAGCCGCTGAGGTTCGGGTCTTTGGGGCATTTGCCAAACGTGGTTTGATTTATAAGGGCAAGAAACCGGTTTACTGGTCGTGGTCATCAGAGTCTGCGTTGGCTGAAGCTGAAGTTGAGTATCATGATGTGACATCACCATCTGCTTTCTATGGTGAAAAAGTGGTGGATGGTAAAGGCGTTCTTGAAAATGACAAAACTTACATGGTTGTTTGGACAACCACTCCTTGGACCATTCCAGCGTCCGAAGGGATTACGGTAGATGCCGATTTTGATTATGCAGTCGTTCAACCAGAAGGTGACGATCGTCAATTCGTCATTGCCAGCGAATTGCTTGAAAAAGATGAATCATTGTTTGGCTGGAAGAATGTTAAGGTTCTTAAAACCGTTAAAGGGCGTGATATGGAGGGAATCCTTGCTGAACATCCCTTTGATCATAGTCGAAAATTATTAACGATGTTGGGTGACTTTGTTACCTTGGATGCTGGTACTGGACTTGTCCATACCGCTCCTGGATATGGTGAAGATGACTTTAACATTGGGCGAAAATACGGTTTGGATATTTTTGCTCCGGTTGACGACCAAGGCTACCTGACAAAGGAAGCCGGGGATGATTTCGCCGGTGTCTTCTATGAAGATGCCAATAAAATTGCCCTGGATAAACTAAAGCAGGCGGGCTTACTTTTAGATTACATGCCACTTAACCATAGTTACCCATTTGATTGGCGGACCAAAAAACCGATTATTTTCCGGGCAACGCCGCAATGGTTTGCTTCCGTTGATAAAATTAAAGATGATATTCTAAATGCCATTGAAGACGTTAAGTTTTATCCGGATTGGGGCAAAGTCCGATTAAGTAATATGATTAAAAATCGTGGTGATTGGGTCATTTCTCGTCAACGGGTTTGGGGAGTTCCGCTACCAATTTTCTATGGCGAAGATGGGGAAGCAATTATCACGCAGGAGACGATTGACCATGTTGCCGATCTGTTTGAAAAGTACGGCTCCGATATTTGGTTTGAACGAGAAGCCAATGACCTTCTTCCGGATGGCTTTACCAGCGAACATTCTCCTAATGGTAAATTTACAAAAGAAAATGATATCATGGATGTTTGGTTCGATTCAGGGTCGTCTCATCAAGGTGTTCTAGCTGCTCGACCAGAGTTAACTTATCCATCAGATATGTATCTTGAAGGCTCAGATCAATATCGTGGCTGGTTTAACTCCAGTTTGATTACCAGTGTTGCCGTTTCCAATAAGGCGCCGTATAAATCAATTGTGTCACAAGGGTTTACTTTGGATGGTGAAGGCCATAAGATGAGTAAATCTTTAGGAAATACAATTGCCCCAATTGACATTATCAAGAAGATGGGGGCTGAGATTGTTCGACTTTGGGTTACCTCCGTTGATACTTCGGCTGATGTCAGGGTTAGTCAAGAAAACTTTGTTAAAATTTCGGATGCTTACAAAAAGATTCGAAATACGATGCGGTTTTTGCTGGCCAACACAACTGATTTTGATCCGAAAACAAATGCGGTGCCGTTTGCTGAGATGGAAAGTCAGGATCAATATATGATGGTGCTGCTTAATAAATTCTTAGGCGAGGCTCGTGACAGCTTTGAAAAATACGATTTTCTGACGTTCTATAAAAAATTCTTAAACTTTGTGACAAGCGATTTATCCGCTTTCTACCTGGATATGGCTAAGGATATCGTTTACATTGACCGTAAAGATGGTCATAAACGTCGGTCAATGCAAACCGTAATGTACGATGTTGTGACTACTTTAACGAAGCTGATGACACCGGTATTACCACATACCGCTGAAGAAATTTGGGGATTTTTAAAAGAACCAGAAGACTTTGTTCAATTGACTGAAATCCCAAAGCCTCAGCATTTTGAAGATGAAGAAGGCATTCTAGAGCGTTGGACAAAGTTTATGCATTATCGTGACGATGTGCTTAAAGTGCTGGAAGAAGCTCGTGATGCTAAGGAAATCGGCAAGCCTTCCGAAGCAGCTTTGACCATTTATGCAACAACTGAAGTCAGTGACTTGCTTAAGTCCCTTAATGTTGATTTAGCAACGGTCTTGTTAGTTTCGCAGTTAAGTATTAAGCATTACAATGAGGCCACCGACGCCAGCACAAAGTTTGACAGTGATGGTCTGGCATTGTTTGCTGAGCATGCGCAGGGTAAGACCTGTGAACGTTGTCGATTGATCAGAACTGATGTAGGCGCTGATCCTGATTATCCAACTTTCTGCCGATCCTGTGCTGAAATTGTTCGCAGCGAATTCCCAGAAACGGTTGCTGAAGGGTTTGATGTTAAATAAAATTTTGACATTGTCACTTCAAAAAACATTTAAAAGTTTGAATTAAACCAGTACAATTAAGAGGTTGAGACAGGTTTTTAATCTGACCGACCTCTTTTTTGTTTGAGGTAAGGGTTTGGTGAGGAGGATGAATTGGATGCTGTATGGAAAAATCAAGACCTATAATGCGAAAAATGCTTTTGGATTTATTGATCAAGATCAGGGCGATACCTTATTTTTCTTTAAAAATGCTTTCCATGAATCAGACTATGCTCGGATTGTTCCAGGTGCTCGGGTCGCCTATGTCGTAGTTGAAGGTCAAAAGGGACCTCAGGCTGCAAAAGCGCAAATCATTGATGACACAACTATTATCCATGAATGAGGGGCCCTTTAATTAGCGGCTTGTGTGACCACCCATTGCATTCAATGGAAATTGTTTGTAAAATAAACTCATTAATGAAAATAGGGTGATTCTGTGAATTTTAAAGAACACGTGACTGATTCCCGTCAAATTTATGATGGGGCAATTATTAACGTTGAAAAGCAAACGGTCAGGCTTCCCGATGGTCAAACAGCTTTTCGGGAAATCGTTCACCATTCTGGTGCCGTTGGGGTTTTGGCGATTACAAGTGATCAAAAAATAATTTTGGAAAAACAGTGGCGAGCGCCGGCAAAAGCCGTTACTATTGAAATTCCGGCAGGAAAAGTCGATCAACGTGATTCAAATTTTAAACATGCGGTGATTCGCGAATTGAATGAAGAAATTCGATATGTTCCAGAGCACGTTGAAGAACTTTTTGGTTTCTATTCGTCCGTTGGCTTTTCGGATGAGTATATGCAACTTTATCTAGCAACCGGTTTAGAGCCGGTAACGAACAAATTACCGAGAGATAAAGGGGAGTTTTTGCAAATTATTGAAAAGACATTAGACGAGGCCGTTTCGATGGTTAAAAGCGGTGAAATTAAAGACGCTAAGACAATTATGGCTATTCAACATTGGCAACTCATGCAAAAGTAGGTGATCGTTTAAGTGAGTAATGATGAAAAGCGTGCTTCTAAGTCATTGACGCGAGAGCAGTATCGAAAGCTCAAGCACCAAGAAGATGCTGATTTTAAACAACGTGATAAAAAGCGGGTTGAAGTTGAACGGGCATATGCTCGAGCTCACCGGGAAACGCCAGATGAGGAACCTGAGACGATCGTTGCTGATGGTTTTAAAACACCCCGCTGGCATCGAACCAATCGACGCTTGAACTGGACAATTGGCATTTTAATTGGGCTAATTGTCATTGTTTATTTGATTTTATTTTTTGTTAATTAGTGACGGGCGTTTGGTGGTTAAAAAAAGACCAAATAAAGGAATGCTGATGGTTAATAATGACTAACTTTAAGGGGTAAATTTGAGATGAAATATGGCGTCATATGTGCAATGGATGAAGAACTTGCAATTTTAAAAGAAGCACTGACAAACGAAACAAGTCGAAATTATGGCCACACGACCTTTTTTAGTGGCCAAATTCATAATCAGGAAGTTGTTTTAGTTAAATCAGGCATTGGCAAGGTCCAAGCCGGCATCACCACCGCAACACTGATTAATGAATTCCATGTGGATGCGGTGATTAATTCCGGCTCGGCTGGGGGGATCGGTGAGGGCCTATCAATCGGTGACCTTGTGATCTCAACCGAAACGGCTTATCATGACGTCGATGTGACGGCATCAAACTATCAGATGGGCCAGCTTCCAGGCTTTCCGGCCCGCTTCCCAGCTTCTAAGACATTGGAAGATGCGATTGCCAAAGCGGCTCGGGACAGCGGTGTCGACGTCCATTTTGGGTTGATTGTTTCCGGCGATCAGTTTATTGCTGATACGAATCGTATTCAGCAAATCAAAGCCGATTTCCCGGATGCATTGTGTTCGGAAATGGAAGGGGCTGCCGTTGGCCAGGTAGCTTATCAAAATCAGATTCCGTACGTGGTTATTCGGGCGATGTCTGATGTTGGTGATGAAGAAGCTGAATTAAGTTTTGACCAGTTTATTGTGGTGGCCGGTAAAAAATCCGGTCAAATGTTAATTGATCTATTTAAGAATGAAGCAGCAAGGAAGTGAAATTCTTGGAAGAGATTTATTTAGATAATGCAGCAACAACCAGAGTTTCGGATGAAGTTTATGCCGAATTGATGGATAAATATAAGCACGTTTATGGCAATGCGTCGACACTTTATGGATTGGGTCGCCAAGCCAAACAAGTCATGGAAAGTGCCCGGGAAGTGATTGCTAAATCGATTAATGCGGATCCAGATGAAATTGTCTTTACCAGTGGCGGGTCGGAAAGTGATAATACGGCCATCATGCAAACGGCTTTTGCTCGTCAATCACTTGGTAAACACATTATTACCACGGCCATTGAGCACGAGGCCGTTTTAAAGCCGATGAAAGCGTTGGAGAAACTGGGATTTCGGGTGACCTATCTTCCCGTTGACCAGTATGGAAATATCTCTCTGGATGATTTTAAGGCAGCTTTAGACGATGACACGATTTTAGTTTCAATTATGACTGGTAATAATGAAGTTGGCTCGGTCATGCCAATTCATGAAATTGGTGATATTTTAAAGGATCATCAGGCCTGGTTCCATACGGATGCAGTTCAAGCCTATGGGTTATTGGATGTTGATGTTCAACGTGATCATATTGACATGCTGTCAACCTCAGCCCATAAAATTAATGGCCCTAAGATGATTGGTTTTCTCTATCGTCGGACCGGCGTCAACTTTCCAAGTTTGATCAAGGGCGGGGATCAAGAGACCAAACGCCGGGCAGGCACCGAAAATGTCCCAGCAATCGCAGGCTTTGCCCGGGCTGTTGAGACCATTACCAGTGATGAAAAAGCCCGTCGTCAGGCTAAATATTTAAAATTTAAAAACTATATTTCGGATAAGTTAACTGAAAACGGCATTGATTTCGAAGTAAACGGCCAAATTTCACCGAATAACTTAAACCATGTGTTTAACATTTGGCTAAAAGGGATTTCAACTTATGTGATGCAAACTAACCTTGATCTGGCTGGCATTGCTGTTTCAGGTGGCTCGGCTTGCACCGCTGGTAGTATTGAACCCTCCCATGTTTTAGTAGCGATGTACGGGGAGCAAAGTCCTCGAATTAGTGAATCAATTCGCATCAGTTTTGGCCGATACAATACGTATCAGGACTTGGATAAATTAGTCGAGGCAATTACTAAAACGGTTGATCGACTTAAGCGTAAAGGGGTGAAACAATAATGGCATTTTCAACGGCCGTTAAATTGACTGGTGATTCGCATACCTATGAATTGAGCCCGGCAATCAAGAAGTATACGCTCAAAGATTTGGGCTTTACGATTACCAAGGCTGGTAACTACTCGTTGGATCGTTCGTTAGATCCTAATTCACCTTATGGCACTGGGTATAAATTTAAAATGATGGTTGCCAAGGGCTTGGATGGCTTTCGAATGTCGGTTACAACGGGAAACGGCTTGCAAAAAGTCAACATTTTTAAAAATCCGGAAACTCAGTCAAGTGTTGAACAACTGAATTTTTTAATTAATAATTTAATTAATCGAGAAGTTTTGAAACGACAGGATTAATTGTTTTAAATATTACCGAAGAAGGGCTGAAATGGCTTAGATAACCGTTTTAGCCTTTTTTTAATGCCAAATGACCAATTCTTTTAGAATTTCTTAGAGCGAAACTGTCATCAATGATTGGGTGATGATGCTGATAAACAAAAATATGTATTGACAGCGCATTTCAAAAGCGATAAATTAGATACTAATTAAGATACAATGATAAACCAATCAAAAATAGTTTTTTAAATGATGCGGTTCTAAATAAAGTGAGGGTTATTTTAATCCGTTTAGAATATCATTTTCAAAAACGCGTTGTTTATTATCGTAACTTAATTTTAAACTAGGGAGGTTTCTGTATAATGGCAAAACAAGACGTTAACGACCTTGATTGGTCAAACTTAGGCTTTACATATCGAGATTTACCATACAGTTACAACGAGGAATTTAAGGATGGTAAATGGCAGAACGGTGGGTTAACAACCGATTCAACGCTTACATTTTCTGAAGCTGCTGAAGACTTACATTATGGCCAGGAAGTTTTTGAAGGATTAAAAGCTTATCGTCGAAAAGATGGTGGCATTAACCTTTTCAGACCGGACATGAACGCCGAAAGAATGGCTAATTCAGCTAAACGTTTGGTGATGGAACAGTACCCAAAGGATAAGTTCGTTGAAGCGGTTAAAGCCGTTGTTAAAGCCAACCAGGAATTTGTACCACCTTATGGTTCCGGTGGCTCGCTTTATATTCGGCCGTTTATGGTTGGTACGACACCGGTGGTCGGTGTTTCGCCTGCAACCGAATACACTTTCCACATTTATGCCACACCAGTTGGTGCTTACATTAAGGGATTAAATCCGATGCCCTATGTCGTAAGTGACTATGATCGGGCAGCCGGTGCCGGAACTGGTCAGGCAAAAACTGCCGGAAATTACGCAAGCAGTTTATTGCCATCCATTTTAGCTAAAAAGGCCGGGTTTGCGGATTGCCTGTATTTGGATCCTCGTGAACACAAATACATTGATGAATTTGGTGGTGCCAACTTCTATGGTGTGACTAAAGATGGTCAATTACTGACACCAAAATCCGATTCCATTTTGCCGTCAATTACCAAGAAGTCAATTCTTCAAATTGCCAAAGATCAGGGATTGAATCCACAAGAGACCCGAATTGCTATTGATAATTTGGATAACTTGGTTGAAGCAGGTGCCATGGGGACCGCTGCTGTTATCTCACCAGTTGGGTCATTAACCTACAAAGACAAGAAACACGTCTTCTACAGTGAAACTGAAGCTGGTCCCGTTACTCAAAAACTTTATGATACGTTATTTGGTATTCAGGAAGGTGACGTTGAGGACAAGTATGGTTGGGTTGTTCCGGTTGAACTTTAAAGACATGATTTGTCTAAACTAAGCCCTTTTGAAGAGTCGTTTCGAATAGTCGAGACGGCTCTTTTTAGATAAGGGATAACAACTAATGAACCAAATTGACAAGGTAACGTCAATTGATTAAACTGACAGAAATTGCCCTTGCTTAAAAAAGTTGAGAACTTGGGCTTCTTAAAGAAAAGGGATGATGAAATGCTAAAACGTGATGGTCACACACACACGGAATTCTGCCCACATGGTAGTGGCGACGATGTTGAATTAATGATTCAAAAAGCCATTCAACTTGGATTTAAGAGTTACAGTATTACAGAGCATGCACCACTACCGCCCGCTTTTAGTGATCGGTATGCCGGTCAGGTAACTGGGTTAACGGAAGCTTCTATGGCAATGAACGATCTGGCAGCTTATTTTAAAAAAGCTAATTTGATGAAAAAGAAGTACGCTGATCAAATTGAAATTAAAATTGGGTTTGAGGTAGATTTTTTAGCAGATGATGTTGCCTGGACCCGTGAGTTTCTAAATGAATATGGCCCTCAAACCGACGATAATATCCTTTCGGTTCATTTTATGAAGGGCAAAGACGAAAAATATTGGTGCGTTGACGATACGCCGGGAGATTTTCAACTCGGCTTATTGTCTGAAACCCCCGATGCCCAGATGTTATTTGCTAAATACTTTAATCTCATTAAGCAGGCCGTCTTGAGTGATTTAGGACCCTATGCGCCGAATCGCATTGGTCACATCACGCTAATTCGAAAATTTCAGGATCATTTTCAACTGGATCCAAACTATAATCTTCGTAATCAAAAATTACTTGAGTCGCTTCTTGAGCTGATTAAGGATCGGGGAAAGCAGCTTGATTTCAACGCTGCCGGACTTTACAAACCGGATTGTAATCAACCCTATCCCAACTTTAAACTGGCTGAGAAGGCTAAACAAATGGGCATTCCACTTGTTTATGGCAGTGACGCCCATGGGGTTGCCGACATTGGCCGAGGATATCACGGGTTGGCTGAATTTCTTTAGTGACCGTTTTTAATTCTCAGATGCTAATCGTTTGGCTGCGCTCACTGATTTAGGACAGCTACGCCAAACAGCATCATTCCATATAAGGGATCGATTGGAAAAATCCAAGCCCAGGATTTCCCCAATCGACGCCTTATATTCCAGATGCTAATCATTTGGCTTCGCTCACTTGACTTTTTTTCCAAACGTGATATTATTTTCTGTAAATTAAAGATAAATAACAAAATAAAGTTTTGATTAGAAGAAGTAACCGGTCGTTAGTGTAAAGAGAGCTTCGTGGCTGAGATGAAGTCATTTTCACCGGTGAAAACACATCTATGAACTAATTGGTTGAATCAAGTAGATCAATTCGCAGGTTTAGCGTTATCAGGGTTGCCGCAACTGTTATCGGATTTTTATCCGCCGACTAGTTGTTGGCAACGTAAGGCACTCTATCGTGAGGTAGGTGCAAATTGGGGTGGAACCGCGATTAAAATTCGTCCTCGAAAGCTGAAAACAGTTTTCGGGGGCGTTTTTTTCAGCTTAATGATGTTTATTTTCCCAAAATGATTGAATGAAATAACTGTGGGCTAATTAAAATGAAATTTTCTAAAGGGGTGGCATGATCATGAAAAATAAAAATTTACCAAATGGCACAAGGGACGAATTTGGTAGTCAGGCAGAAATTAAAGAAACGATTCAAATGAAGTTGCTGACACTCTTTAAAAATCGGGGCTTTCAAAAATTGACGACGCCGGCTTTAGAATATTCGGATGTTTTTGAACCGCTGAGTACGGATAACTATCGACCTTATCAGTTTTTAGATGAACAGGGGGAAAGGCTGGTTTTACGGCCGGATCTGACCTTGCCCGTTGCCCGGGTAATGAGTACGACTGGTGTGGATTTACCTGTTAAATGGTATTACAGCGGGGATGTCTTCCGAATTAAAAAACGGCTATCAGGTAGTTATAACCAAACGACGCAGGCAGGCATTGAAATTATTGGTTATAAGGGCCTTAAAGCCGATTGGGAGTGTTTGCAAGTTGCTTTAAGTGGTTGCCAACAACTGCAGCTGAAAGACGTTACTGTGGAACTTAGCGAGGCTAAATTCGTTGATACGGTGATTAAACAACTTGATTTACCAGAGCCGACCAAGGCCAGCCTTAAGCAGGCGCTGTTTGATAAAGATCTCAGTCGGTATCAAAGCCTATGGTCACCTTTAGTTGGCACACCCTTTGAAAAGTTTTTGTCTGAATGGCCTTGGTTATTTGGCAATTTCAATCAAGTGATTCGAGTGGTTGAAACCTTACCAAGAGCAACCGAATTGGAATCAATTATTCAGGACCTGATTGCGACTAAAACATTCATCAATCGGCAATTTCCAAACTATCAAGTAACGTTGGATTTGAGCATTCGTTCGCCACAATCCTATTACACCGGCATGGCGTTTCGGGGGTTTACCGGGAAATCTGCCGACTACCTATTCAGTGGCGGTCGTTACGATGAACTATTAACGAATTTTCAAAAAGTTAAAGTCTCGGCTGTCGGGGTGGCATTTGACGTTGATGCGCTGGTTGAACGAGCTGACTGGCCAGTTAACCAGCAAACGACGTTAATTTATTTTGACAGTGAGCAGTGGCAGCTGGCAGAAAAAAAGCTTAAAGAAATCCCCAACTCAACACTTTGTCTTTCACAGTCATTAGCGGCAGCCAAACAACTAGCCGATAACAGTAATAGTGTGCTACTAGATTTAACGGAAAGCAGGTAAATGTTATGGAACCAATTAAAATCGCGCTGACAAAGGGTCGAACGGAACAACAGGTACGACCATTACTGGAAGCCAGTGGGATTGATTGTCAGGGCTTAAGAAACAAAGGCCGCAAATTAATCTTCGATGATGATCCGCGCTATGAATTTATTTTGGTTAAAGCCCCAGACGTACTAACTTACTTAAATAACGGGACAGTTCAGGTGGGCATTGTCGGTAGTGATATTTTGGATGAACAAGTCAACTTTCAATACGCAATGTTAAATTTAAGCGTTGGCAAATGCAGATTTGTATTGGCATCAACAGCCGACTTTGACCCTCAGCAACAACGTCGTAAGATCATTGCCACCAAGTATCCAAACATTACTAAACGATACTTTGACGGAATTGGTGAAGATGTTGAAATTATCAAAATTGAAGGATCGGTTGAGTTGGCACCGTTGACTGGCTTGGCTGATGCAATTGTTGATATTGTGGAAACGGGAAATACGTTAAGAGAAAATCATTTGAAGGTTTACGCAAGGCTGCAGCCGGTTAATACTAAATTAGTCGTTAACCGGTTAGCCCTTCGGCAATATCGATCCCAAATCAAAACGTTAATTACAAATTTACAGGCAGCTGATCAAAAGGCAGCTCAATCAAATGTTAAGGAGTGGACAAAATGAGAACCGCAACGATTTCTAGAAAAACTAATGAAACCCAAATTGAATTAACTTTAAACTTGGATGATTATTCAACCATTCAAGTTGATACAGGGATCGGCTTCTTTAATCATATGCTGACGGCTTTTGCCAAGCATGGCCGATTTGGTTTGATTGTCAAAGCTAAAGGTGATTTGGACGTTGACCCACATCACACGACGGAAGATGTTGGGATTGCCCTTGGCCTGGCGTTAAAAGAAGCGTTGGGTGATAAGGCTGGTATTGAACGATTTGGTTCAGCCCTGATTCCATTAGATGAAACCCTCAGTCGCGTTGTAATTGACCTATCAGGGCGGGCCTACCTGGTCTTTAAAGCAGAATTTGCCAACGACCATTTAGGTGGTTACGATACCGAGGTTACTGAAGATTTCTTCCAAGCGTTCGCATTTAATGCCGATTTGAATCTGCATGCGGAAGTGCTCTATGGTCGAAACACTCATCATAAAATTGAAACCTTGTTCAAGGCATTGGGTAGAGCCCTCAGAGCAGCTGTGACATTGAACCCGGAAATTAAAGGAATTCCTTCAACCAAGGGGGTCATTTAAATGATTGTCGTCATTGATTATGATACTGGCAATACCCGCAACGTTAAAAAAGCTTTGGATTTTTTAGGTGTTGAAAACGAGCTCAGTGCGAACCCCCAAGAAATTATTCAGGCAGATGGCGTTATTTTACCCGGGGTTGGTGCTTTTAAAAAAGCGATTGATGCGTTGAATCAACGGCAACTCATTCCTGTCATCCGGCAGGTAGCCAAAAAGGGAACACCGATTCTTGGGATTTGCTTGGGGATGCAGTTGTTGTTTGACCGGAGTTTGGAGTTTGGCAACACCCAGGCTTATCGTTAATTAAAGGACAGGTGGTTCCGATTCCAACAGATTTAGGGGTTAAGGTGCCACATATGGGATGGGATCAAAACCAAATGACACAATCTGATCCGATTGCAACTCCCTTTAACCGCCAATTCAGTTACTTTGTTCATTCATACTATGTACAAACGCCACCGAAAAATGTTTTAGCAACTGTTGATTATGGCATTCAACTACCAAGTATTGTTCGTCAAAATAACATCATCGGGATGCAGTTTCATCCTGAAAAAAGTGGTCAGGTTGGATTAGCTGGATTAACACAATTCAAGGAGATGGTTGAAAATGCAGATTATTCCCGCAATTGATTTAAAAAATCAAGAAAGTGTTCGACTGTATCAGGGTGATTTTAACCAAACGACCTTAATTAGTGAATCACCTGTCAACCAAGCGTTGGCAATTGAAAAAGCAGGATTGACCCACTTACACTTGGTTGATCTGGACGGTGCTAAAACCGGTCGGCCGGTTAACCGTTCCGTCATTCAGCAAATTTGTGAGCAGACGCATTTATCCGTCGAAGTTGGTGGTGGCATTCGCTCGTTGTCTCAAATCAACGCTTATCTCACGTCGGGCGTTAGTCGAGTTATTTTAGGTTCTGCAGCGTTAAACGATCCTAAGCTGGTTCAATCAGCCATTCGCCAATTCGGCACGGATCAAATTGTTGTCGGCATTGATGGGAAAGCCGGCCTGGTGGCAGTTTCCGGCTGGCTTGAACAAAGTACCGTTAAAATGTCGGAGTTAATGGCATCAATGATTGCGTTTGGCGTTGAGACATTTATCGTCACTGATATTTCTCGAGATGGGACCATGAGTGGCCCCAACGTTGATCAACTAAGCCGGCTTCAAACTCAATTTAAGACCGCCACCATTATTGCATCAGGTGGCATTCGAAACGTTGCTGATTTAAATGAATTATCTGATTCAGGTATTCGGGCCGCCATTATTGGTCGAGCAATGGCGACTGGTGATTTATCATTGGCAACGTTAGCGGAGGTGAGTCGGAATGCTGGCTAAACGAATTATTCCATGTTTGGATGTTGATCATGGCCGGGTTAAGAAAGGTGTCAACTTTGTTAACCTGCAGGACGTTGGTGATCCAACAGAAATCGCAGCGGCCTATCAAAAGCAAGGGGCCGATGAACTGGTTTTTTTAGACATTACGGCGACCAACGAAAAGCGAAAGGCGATCGTTGATACCATTGAAAAGGTGGCCAGCCAAGTATTTATGCCGCTAACAGTTGGCGGTGGGATTAACAATGTTGCCGATATGATGGCGTTACTAAGAGCAGGGGCAGACAAAACAGCGGTTAATTCGGCAGCTGTCAGAAATCCGAAGTTGATTACCCAGGGAGCTGAAAAATTTGGCAGTCAGTGTATTGTATTAGCAATTGATGCGAAATTCAATCCCCAAACGGGATCTTATCAGGTTTACGTCAATGGCGGCAGGCAGGCAACCAAGCTGGATGCAATTCAGTGGGCTAAGCAGGGGGTTGACCGCGGTGCCGGTGAATTATTGGTCACCAGTATGGATAAAGACGGAACTAAAAGCGGTTATGATATTGAGCTTTATCAAAAACTGACCGCTGCCGTAGATGTGCCGGTGATTGCGTCTGGAGGTTGCGGCCGTTTAAGTGACTTCTCTGAAGTTTTTGATGAAGCAGACGTTGATGGTGCATTAGCGGCCTCAGTCTTTCATTTTGGGGAACTTACCATTAGTGATGTCAAACAACAATTAAGAGATGATGGGGTGATCGTACGTTAAAACCTGATTTTGCTAAATATCCTGATAACTTGGTGCCGACAATCGTTGTTGATGATCAAACCAACCAGGTCTTGATGATGGCTTATGTTAATGAAGAAAGTTATCATCGGAGTTTGAAAACCCGCCAGACGTGGTTTTGGTCTCGTAGTCGTCAAGAACTTTGGCACAAAGGTGAGACGAGTGGTAACACTCAAAAAATCGTTTCAATAGCAATTGATTGTGATGAAGATACTTTATTGATGCGAGTGGTGCCAGCCGGTCCGGCATGTCATACCGGTCACACAAGTTGCTTTTATCGAACTGTCTTAGAGGAGGAAAAATAATGGCTGAACAAAATTTAGATGAATTATATCAATTGGTACTGGAAAGGAAAAACCACCCTGAGAAGGGCTCCTACACGGATTATTTATTTACGAAGGGATTGGACAAAATTTTAAAAAAGGTCGGGGAAGAAGCGACCGAAGTGATCGTAGCGGCAAAGAATGATTCGGATCCGGATTTCATTTTAGAAGTTGCCGACTTAGCTTATCACGTGGAAGTTCTGATGGCAGAACGCGGAATCACACCAACCCAAATCAAAGAAGAATTGGCTAGTCGTGAAGGTCGGCAAAGTAGGATTCATGATCGCAAAGACATTCAGAACTGGTAAAAATTAATTGAAAATTGGAGGCCCGTTATGGTAAAAGAATCAGTCAAGCACTTAAACCCTTACATCCCAGAACAGACTTTGGATGACCTGAAAGCACAGTATGGTCTCAAGCGATTAATCCGACTTTCAGCGAATGAAAATGCTTTTGGAACTTCTTCAGAAGTAGCTAAAGCATTGGAAAAATGGCATTTCGCCGACGCCAACCTGTATCCGGATAGTAATGCTGAAAAACTTCGGCAGAGTATTTCCGTGAGATTTGGCATTGATGCCACTCATTTATTGTTTGGTAATGGGTTGGATGAAGTGATTGAGTTGTTGTGCCGGGTGATTCTTGAGCCTGGGGATGAAGTTATCGAACCGGATTTAACCTTTTCTGAATACCAACTCCACTCTCAAATTGAGGGGGCCAAGATAAAACGGGTTTCATTAGATGATGCCGGTTATTTAAATCTAGCCGCCATTAAAAAACAATTAACACATCAAACTAAGATGATTTGGTTGTGTAACCCCAATAATCCGACAGGCACATTTCTTGGACCCAAAACAATTCAATCATTTCTAGAAGATGTGCCAAAAGATGTCACGGTGATCGTTGATGAAGCCTATATTGACTTTGTCGATGATCGACATGCTTCAGTGATTCAATTAACCAAACAGTTTGATAATTTGGTCGTTTTAAGAACTTTTTCAAAGGCTTATGGCTTGGCCAATTTTCGGGTCGGCTATGCGATTTGCAACCCTCCATTAATGAATTATTTACAGGCTGCCAGATTGCCGTATAATCTGAGTACGTTTGCTGAAGTGGCTGCCACTGCCGCCTTTCAAGATACGGAATTTGTTAAGCGGGTTGTTAAAACGGTCGTTGAAGAGCGAACTAAATGGCAGCACTTTTTAACTAAACAAAAATTACCATTTTATGAATCAGCAGCTAATTTTATTTTCTTTAAAGTGGATAATGCGGACGGGCTTCACGACTACTTACTGAGGAATGGTTACTTGGTTCGTAATGGTTTGAAAGCCGGGTGGCTAAGAATTTCAATTGGCAAGCCTGAGGACAACTCAGCCGTTCAGAAATTGATGGCCGACTATTTAACGACAAGATGATTAACTGCCTCGGTGGCATTTTACCTTGGAATGCGTTAATATAAGTTTTACTGGAAATTACGACCTTCACTCGTGGATTCTCCAGAATCTAATTGAAATGATGGTGGTTTTATGCAAGACAACAGTCAAACTCGAGTGGTTGTTGGCATGAGCGGCGGTGTCGATTCTTCGGTGGTCGCCTATTTGCTCAAACAACAGGGCTACGATGTGATTGGCGTTTTCATGAAAAATTGGGATGATACTGATGAGAATGGCGTCTGCACGGCAACCGAAGATTACAAAGACGTTGCTAAAGTAGCCAATAAAATCGGCATCCCTTACTATTCGGTTAATTTTGAAAAAGAGTACTGGGATCGAGTCTTTACGTACTTCTTGGATGAGTACAAAAAGGGCAGGACTCCTGACCCGGACGTTATCTGTAATAAGGAAATTAAATTTAAAGCCTTTTTGGATTATGCTTTGGAATTGGGTGCCGACTACATTGCAACCGGGCATTATGCTCAATTAACACGCGATGCCGAGGGACACAATCATCTCTTGCGGGCAACCGATGGTAATAAGGATCAAACTTATTTTTTGAGTCAGTTATCAGCAGAGCAACTGGATCGAGTCATGTTCCCAATCGGTCATCTGGTTAAACCGGAAGTTCGCGAAATTGCTCGAAAAGCCGGCTTGGCAACTGCCGATAAAAAAGATTCGGTTGGGATCTGCTTTATTGGTGAGAAAAACTTCAAACAGTTCTTAGGACATTACTTACCGGCAACCCCCGGCAAAATGATGACCGTTGATGGTCAAATTAAAGGCCAACACGATGGGTTAATGTATTACACTATTGGTCAACGGCGTGGTCTTGGAATTGGCGGCGATGGAGTTGATAATCAACCATGGTTTGTTGTCGGAAAAGATTTAAAGAAAAATATTCTTTACGTTGGTAAGGGATATCATAACGAGTTACTTTATGCAGATTACTTGGAAGCTTCAGATATGCACTGGGTCAATAATTTGGACCGTGGTCAGAGCTTTCATTGCACAGCCAAGTTCCGTTACCGGCAAAAGGATACCGGTGTAACGGTTCATTTAAGTGATGATGGGCAGAAAGTTCGGGTGGACTTTGATACACCTGTTCGAGCCATTACGCCTGGTCAGGCAGTTGTCTTTTACGATGGTGACGAATGTCTAGGCTCTGCAATCATTGACGCAGCTTATAAGCAGTCTAAGGAATTACAATACGTTTAGATTTGGCATGGTGATTAACTGTCATGGTAGACCTATAATGGATATCTAAAAAAACGATCTGGTCAGTTGATGACTGGATCGCTTTTTTATGAAAAATAGTTTAAGAGCTTAACCGATTAGCCACATAAAGATTGGCATGGTAACAAATGAACACACTGTACTCCAAAATTGAATCGAAGCAATTTCAGATTCGTTAATTTTAAATTGGATGGCCAAGGTTGTTGGCATCGTGGCCGTCGGAATCGCTAGGGTTAAAACGACGATGTTGATGATCTCAGCAGGTGCTTGAGTTGCCAACATGATGAGCCAAATAATGCACGGGAAAACGACATTTTTTGCAAAAACGGTGATGACAATTGGCATGTTGACGGTAATCCGCCTGGTAAAAAGAACAATTCCAATTGAAAAGAGGGCCAGGCCGCCGGCTATTTTACCAAGGACCATAAATGTGTTTTCCAGTTCTGCCGGCATCTGCCAACCGGCCAATGCAATGATAAAGCCCAATATGGCGCTGATGACCAACGGTTTCTTGAAGGTACTGATTAAGCGCTCACTTAGCGAAGTCACTTCACCTTCCTCGGCAAGGGAGGCAAAGACTGCCGGTAACAGTAAAATATTGATAATTAACGTGCAGAGACCAATTGTGATGGCACTGACCTGGTTACCGAACAGTAACGGTAAAATAGCTGAACCAATAAATGGGACGGACGGGTCAGCGACTGAAAGTGCCCGCAGTGATGCAAGGTCTAGCGGCAATCGAAACCCAAATCGATAAGCAATTATCAAGATAATGTAACAGCCGACCATTCCAGCCAGTAGCCACCCTGCTAAGGGAATATCGGCAATAATAATTTTTCTGGGTGTTGCCCAGATGCCTGCAAAGACACTGAATGGTAATGCGTAATTCATAACCAATTTAACAAATTGCTGACTATCATGGTCGTCAAAATCACGACGGTAAGCGGCAAAGTAGCCGATTCCAATGGTGACAATAATTGGAATCAGCGCAAACAAAAGTGTTTGTAACATCACGAAATTCCCCCTAAATGCTCTCTATTGTTAAAAAGCTGAATATGAAACAAGCTTACCACTTGGCGAATTGGATTTGAAGCAGGGATCGAGTAGAAAAATCCAGAAGCGGGATTTCCCTACTCGACTCCTTATATTTCGGGTGCTAAGCGTTGGGCTCCGCTCACTGTTATTAGGACAGCTACTCCCAGCAATCTACTGCACCTAAGGGATCGAATGGCAAAATGCCAAAACCAGGCTTTTCACCATTCGACGCCTTAGTCTCCGTAGATTAACCGCTGGGCTTCGCTCACTGTTATTAGGACAGCTCCTCAAAGCAGACTCCTGCATGTAAGGGATCAATCTGAAAAATCCAAAATCAGGATTCTTCAGATTGACGCCTTACACTCCGGAGTCTAACCGCTTTGTTTCGCTCACTGTTTTTTTGAAATTCCGGCTCAATCCTGTCATAATAGGTGAGTGATTAACATAATGGGAGGAATGGCTTTTGACACGATTGTATTTTATACGCCACGGGAAAACCGAATGGAATCTTGAAAGCCGCTACCAAGGGGCTGGTGGAGATTCACCCTTACTTTCTGAAAGCTATCATGAGATGGCCCTTTTAGCTGCCCATTTGCGTGATGTGCCCTTTCAGCATATTTACGCCAGTCCGATTAAACGAGCCAGAATTACCGCTGAAATTATCGGCCAACACTTAAAAAGCCATCCCACTATTTCGCTCTTATCCAGACTGGAAGAATTTAATCTGGGTAAAATGGAAGGTATGAAGTTTGCAACCGTTGAAAAACAGTATCCGCAAGAATTTGAAAACTTTAGGAATCACCCTGATTTGTATGATCCGGCAAAAATTGGTGGTGAAAGCTTTTCCGACGTGATTAATCGAATGACGCCAGCGATCACTCGAATTGTTAAAAATAATCCGGATAAAAATGTGATGATCGTCAGTCACGGGGCTGCTTTAAACGCGGAAATCAATTATTTACTTGGAACACCACTTGCCGATTTGCGAAAACGTGGTGGGTTAGCTAATACCAGCACGACGATTTTAGAAAGTCGGGATGCCGGTCAATCGTTTTCACTTATTAAATGGAATGATACCAGTTATTTAAATAAGAAATTGGATGAAACTGATTTGGTTTAGGTGATCAAAATGAAAAAGAATACTCCGGATAAAATTAAGAAATTGCAAAAAAAGAATCAGGAAAACCAACGTAAGTATACTAAGAAGCGGGAAGCTGAAGAAAAGAAGGCCGGCCGGCTAATTCATCAATTAGTATCAAAAATTGATGCCGAACCAAATGATTATCACCATTATTACGATTTAGCCACTTTGCTGGTTGAAGGTAAGGATTATGAACAGGCTGAAGAGTTATTGATGAAAGCGCTGGGAATTTTTGATCGGGCTTCAAAAGATGTTAAGGATACGCTGAGATTTGGTTTGGGAAACGTTTATTATGCTGCTCAAGAGTATGATAAGGCTATCAAAATATTTCAGGAAATTGATGATCAAAAGCTTCAGTCGGAAGCTTATATGATGCTTGCACAAAGCTATATGGCCAAAGGAGATAATAAGCGGGCAATGGTTTTTGCACTGTCCGCTCAGAGTACCCGACGCAAAGATCCGGCCGTCAATCAGATGATTGGTGATAATCTTTTGGCACTTGGTAACTTTTCTCAAGCTGCTGAATTTTATGATCTGGTTTTAAAGGTAGAGCCCCAAAATGGTAAAGCCAACTTTAACCGTGGGCTGGTGGCAATGGTTAACGGTGAAGATTTTGAAGCTTATTTTAAAAAGGCCAAGCAGTATGATTCCGCGTACTTCGATAAGGGTCAAAAGAAATTAAAAGATATTGAAAAATTTGTTCAATTAAATGGTTCAAAGAAAGCCAATCACGATCATCGTCAGAATGATTAGGTGGACACCGAATTAATTTTGATTAGTTTAGCGAATTTTTGAATCGTCTTGTGAGGAGAATGATTGTGGACCAAGCAATGGGATTGTTTGAACCCCAAGATAATGCAAATCAAACTAAATATGTTAACGGCCGGTTAAAAGCCATTTTCTTTTCCAGTAATGACAGCTTTTATAAGGTTTTACTGATTGAAATCACTGGGACAGACCTTAATTGGCCTGAAAGCGAGATTGTCGTAACAGGTAACTTTGGTGACGTCGTCGAAGAAAACAGTTATCATTTTGTTGGAAAAATAGTCGATCATCCCCGCTATGGCAAACAATTCCAAGCGACTAATTATTCATCTTTGATCGCGACGAACCGGGAAGGGGTTATTAAATATCTTTCTAGCGATCAATTCCCAGGGGTTGGGAAGCAGACAGCTCAACGGGTAGTTGATGCTTTAGGCGAAGATGCCATTCAACGCATTAATGAAGATGGTCGGCTTTTGGATCAGGTACAGATTACACAAAAACAGCGAAACGCGATTTTGGAAAATCTTAATGTTGATGACGCGTTGGAAAAAACAATTGTGACGCTTAATTCCTTTGGCTTTTCAAGTAAGGTTGCTTCGGCAATTTACGATAAGTACCATGATGAAGCGGTTGAAATCATTTCTAAAAATCCTTACCAATTGGTTGAGGATATTCGAGGAATCAGTTTTAAACGGGCAGATGCCATTGCACTGCGAGTGGGCCTGACTGCGACTTCTACCGAACGAATTCGGGCAGGGCTGCTTTACGCCATTCAGGAGATCTGTTTTGAACACGGTGATACTTACACGACAACGGCTGACTTGCTCAGCACAGCAGGTGAGTTGCTTGATAATAATGTTGAAGAACCGATTAGTGGTGAGAAACTTGGTGAGTCTTTAATCCAGTTAGCCAAAGAACGAAAAATTGTTGGTGAGGACGATCGGATTTATCTGGGCTATGTTTATAGGGCTGAAGTTCAAATTGCTAAACATCTTGGTCGAGTCATTAAAAGCGAAGATGAAGACGAAACAGATTTTTCCGATGAGGCCATTTCACAGCAGATTGGCAAGGTCGAGACCCAATTTGGGATTCATTATGATCAATCACAGTCTGATGCTATTTTAAAGGCAATGAAATCACCGGTCTTCATTTTAACCGGTGGTCCCGGCACTGGAAAAACGACGATTATTAACGGTATTGTTAACACGTATGCCCGGCTGCACGACTATTCATTGGACATTAATGACTACAAAGATAAGCCGTTTCCAATTGTTTTAGCAGCACCAACCGGCCGAGCTGCCAAACATATGGCTGATTCAACGGGATTGCCAGCCAGTACAATTCATCGCTTGCTGGGCCTTAATGGTCAGGAATCAGCTGATTATACATCGCCTAAGGAGATTGAAGGGAAATTATTGATTATCGATGAGATGTCAATGGTGGATACCTTTCTGTTTCGTTCTCTTATGAGAGCCGTCCCCAATCAGATGCAGATTGTGTTTGTTGGGGATCAGGATCAATTGCCTTCAGTTGGTCCTGGACAGGTTTTTCATGATCTGTTGGTTTCCAAGCAATTGCCGGCGATGTACTTAAATAACATTCATCGTCAGGGAAAGGGTTCGTCCATTGTTCAACTGGCACATGATATTCATGCAGGCAAGTTATCGCCCGACTTCGATCAAAATCAGCCGGATCGGTCATTTATTTCTTGTAATGAATGGCAAATTCCATCGGTCATTAAACAGGTTGTTCAGCGAGCTAAAGATAAAGAATTTAACTTAATGGATGTCCAGGTACTGGCGCCGATGTATCGAGGGGCTGCAGGCATTGACCGGTTGAATAATGTTTTACAAGAAGTCTGGCAGGCCAATTCTTCTGGCAAATCGGTCACCATTAGAGGGCACACGTATCGACTTCATGATAAGGTGCTTCAGTTGGTGAATAACCCTGAAAAAAACGTTTTTAATGGTGATCTCGGCGAGATTGTTGGAATGGAGACACCTGATAATCAGAGCATTCCAACTAAAATTATTATTGCTTTTGATGAAACCGAAGTGGCCTATGAAAAAAATGAATGGGTTCAGTTCACGCTGGCTTATTGTACTTCGATTCATAAGGCTCAAGGAAGCGAATTTCCGATGGTGATTCTGCCGATCGTTCACCAATACTCACGAATGCTGCAGCGTAACCTGCTTTATACTGCAGTGACCCGGGCTAGTGATTTCTTAATTATGCTGGGTGAAAAGCAGGCATTTGAACAATGCGTTCGCAGTCTTTCAGTTAATCGAAAAACCAGCTTGGTTCAACGATTGGTTGATGTTATTGGCGTTGAAACGGATTCATCAATGTCGGAAACGGCGGCTGATGAGGGTGAAGCGACTGATAATGAAGCCACCTCAACGGTTACCACAACCGAACGGAAATCTTATCGACTGACAGCTCAAATGATTCGTCAAGAAACGATTGATCCAATGATCGGAATGGCTGGTGTCACCCCCGATCAATTTGAGAAGACTGGCGCTTCTTCAAAGTCAATTCATGGTCAAAAATAAGATAACTCATTGAAGTGACTGCCACTTTTCTTGACGATTCACTGTATAGAGACACCATAATTATGTTAATATTTAATTAAACAAGAATACTTGGAGGGTAACATGGCTGAATTGAAATCACATCCTAAGGTTAAATTATTTTCTTTAAACTCAAATCGTCCCTTGTCTGAGGCGATTAGTCGAGCAGTTGGCATTCCCCTTAGCGATGCCACTGTTGAAAAATTTAGTGATGACGAAATAAAAATAAGTGTTGATGAGAGTATCCGCGGTGATGAGGTTTATATTATTCAGTCAGTTTCCGATCCGGTTAACTCAAATTTGATGGAACTACTGATTATGGTGGATGCAGTTCGACGGGCAAGTGCCAAATCAATCAACGTCGTGGTGCCTTATTATGGTTATTCACGTGCGGATCGTAAGGCGCGTTCTCGAGAGCCGATCACCGCGAAATTAGTTGCTTCGTTTTTGGAAATGGATGGCGTTGATCGAGTTGTCACGCTTGATTTACACGCGGATCAAATCCAGGGGTTCTTTAATATTCCGGTGGATCACTTGAGAGCAAATACGTTATTAGCAACCTATTTTGCAAACAAGCATCATGCTGAAAATTGTGTGATTGTGTCACCTGATCATACTGGTGTTTCGCGGGCAAGAAAGTTTGCTGAACTTTTGGATGCACCAATTGCCATTATTGACAATCGGTCCCCCGAGGATGCTACAACCGTTCCTGAATCGGTGATTGGTAATGTGAAGGGAAAAATTGCCATTATTGTAGACGATATGATTGACACGGCTTTCAAGTTAACCATTGCAGCAGAAACCTTGAAAAAAGCAGGAGCAACCAATGTTTACGCCGTTGCGACTCACGCTGTTTTTTCAGGGAATGCTCAGGAACGCCTTCAACAATCGGCAATTGAAAGAGTCATTGTGACGGATTCAATTAATATTGCCAAGGCTGATCAGTTTGAAAAACTAGAGGTCGTCTCGGTTGGCGAACTATTTGGTGAGGCGATTACGTTGATTCATAATCAGCAATCCGTCGGGAAATTGTTTGGTAGGTAAACTCTTTAGTAAAGGTGGATTGAATCATGTATATGTACAAAGCAAATGAAGGACGTTATGATCATGCGGTTGTAAGACGGGCAGGAGATTCTGGACTTCAAGTACCTGCTTTGTCGTTTGGAATGTGGCATAGTTTTGGTGATAAAGCCAATTATGGTGATAGTGAAAAAGTCATTTTGAAGGCATTCGATGATGGCATTTTCAGCTTTGATCTTGCTTATAATTACGGGCCGGGGTCTGGAGCCGCAGAAAGACTCTTTGGCGAAGTTTATCGTGCCAATTTAAAGCCTTATCGAGATGAGTTGGTAATCACAACCAAGGCTGGTTTTAATATGTGGCCGGGGCCTTATGGCAACTTTTCATCTAAAAAAACGTTGGTTAATGCGTTGGATGGCAGTTTAAAGCGAATGGGTTTGGATTACGTTGATATTTACTATAGTCACCGGTTTGACCCAAATACCAACTTGGAAGAGACTGCAAATGCATTAGATGGCCTCGTTCGTGCCGGTAAAGCACTCTATATTGGCATTTCCAACTACAACGCTGCTCAAACTAAAGAGATTAGCCAATACTTTAAAGAATTGCATACACCGTTTGTTGTTAACCAGGCATCTTATAACTTGCTGAATCGGGAAGTTGAAGACGATGGCCTTTTAAAGACACTAAAGGATGAGAATAAGGCACTAATTGCTTATGGCCCCTTAGCAGAAGGTTTGTTAACCGATAAATATCTTGGTGGCATGAGTGATGATGTCAAAGTTCACTGGAGTAACCAATTTGTCATCAAGCATGGAAAGGCTGAATTGGTTAAAAAATTAAACGAATTGAATCAATTAGCACAGAATCGGGGTCAGAGTTTGGCTCAAATGTCATTAGCCTGGTTGCTTCATGACAAAACCGTTGCCAGTGTTGTAACGGGGGCTTCCAAAATTAACCATTTGGAAGATAACTTGAAAGCATTGAACAATCTTGACTTTACAGCCGATGAGCTTGCTGAAATTGATAAAATCGTTAAAGAATAAGGGCACTCGATCTGAATGACAATTTAGTTTAAAGGTCAAAGTGCTTGTCTAAAAAACGAACAACTTCCAAGATAAGTGACGGCTGGATAAGTTGTTTAAATAATTTGGAAGTTGGGGTTGTTTTGGATAACAGTTAGAAGTTGAAGTTAATCAATTCGGAATGAGACTGGGACATAAAGGTGTCACTCAAAATTTTGACCTACATTTGAAAATAAAAATCCCGTGTAATCAACAATTTATCGTGCTGATTACACGGGATCTCTTTGATTTGCGACCATTTTTCGACTTATGTCCCAGCCACATTCCGCTTTTTGTTTGCCTGCCGCTTGAATTTTAGTGAAGCACTATAATTGCTGCAACCAATCATGATATACTTATCTGGATAAGATTATGCCTTGAATGGAGATTAATTATGACAAAAAAAGTAACCATTACGGATTTAGCTAGACGGGCTAATGTTTCCGTTACAACCGTTTCGCAAATTTTAAACGGTAAAGACGATCGATTTAGTGACAAAACTGTCAAAAAGATTCATCAGTTACAAAAAGAAATGGGTTACGTGCCTGATTTTAATGCTCAGAGTTTGATTCGGCGAAGTGGTCGGACGATCGGAGTGTTGGTACCCAACATTAACAACCCTTTTTTCAGTCACTTTTTACGTGGTATTGAGTCAGTTGCGATGGAGAATGGGTACATCCCGCTTATTTTCGGTTCTAACAACAATCAAAAGCTGGAAAGCTATTATCTATTTGAATCGATTAGACGGGCTGCAGACGGCATGATAATCGCTTCTGCAATCTCGGACGTCAGCTATATTGATAATATTTTAAATCAAAATGGGATTCCTTATTTATTAACTGATCAGGCACCAGTTGCCGAGGGGGACCAGGTAGATGTTAATAATTATCATGGTGGCGAAATCTTGGCTAATTACCTTATCCAGAAGGGGCATCAAAAAGTGGCTGTTGTCACGGATCAGCATCCAACATTAAATTTAAAGCAACGGTTAGCCGGCTTTTTAGATACCTTTAAAAGCCACCAATTAAGTATCTCCGCTGATCGGATTATTGAGACGGAATTGACCAAACTTGGTGGTTATCATGTGACCGATCAAGTGCTGAAGATGAAGTCGACGGCCATTTTTGCGTTGAACGATGAGCTTGCAATCGGTTTGTATCGGGGAATTCACGAAGCTGGGTTAAAAATCCCTGATGATATTTCGATTGTTGGTTACGATGATATTGATTTAACAGAGTATGTGACACCAACCTTAACAACTATTCATCAGCCTTCCTTTGAAATGGGGGCTAGTGCGGCTCGACTGATTTTAGCACGAATTCAGGACCGCCACCGCGCTTTTCAGCGAGTAGCGTTGCCAATTAGCTTAGTTGAACGGCAAAGTGTTAAAACGTTAAATTAACCGTTAATTAAATTTGTAAAAGCTTTTTAAATCTGGTATTCTCTTTAGTGAAAGGTTTTACTTAAAAATAATTGGTGACTGATAAAAATTAGAGATGATTAATCAAGTAATCAAGTCATGCTAATTCTGATTAATCATGTTCAGGCCAACTGGTGCATGGGATAATCACTTCGGCCAGTGGGGTTGCTAATGCAGTCGGATTCGTTAAAGGGAGGATTTGGAAACAATGACAAATAAAGTGGTGGTACTCGGGAGCTTAAACGTTGATACAACGCTTCATATTGCCCAGATGCCAAAACCGGGAGAAACTATTAATGCTCAGAGCAAAACTAATTCCGCAGGTGGAAAGGGTGCTAATCAAGCAGTTGCGGCAGCTAGGTCACATGCCCAAACCAGTTTCATTGGTCAAGTGGGTCGTGACAGCGCTGGTGACTTTATGATGAAGGCCTTAAAACAGGATCACATTAACACAGACCACGTTAAAGTCACGACTGAGCAGGGAACTGGTTCAGCAGTCATTTTACTTGATGAAGCCGGTCAAAACAGTATCATGGTTTACGGCGGGGCTAATCAAGCTATGACAACGGCGGTTGCAGTTGACAGTGAACCACTTATTGGATCAGCTGATGTTCTAATCTCAGAATTTGAGACGCCTCAAGCAGTTACTTTGGCAGCTTTTAAAATTGCCAAGCAACATGGGGCCATGACAATTCTAAATCCAGCACCGGCGGCTAAATTAATTGATGGTTTGGCTGAAGTGACTGATTTAATCGTGCCCAATGAAACTGAGAGCGCAACCTTGACGGGGATTCCAGTCACGGATACTGCTTCTATGGATCAAAATGCGAGTCAGTTTGCGTCAATGGGAATTCAAAACGTCATTATCACCGTTGGCGATCGGGGTGCTTATTATCACACGGCGACGGCAAGTGGCTTCGTACCGGCATTCAAAGTTAAAGCTAAGGATACCACCGCGGCTGGCGATACTTTTATTGGGGCCTTTAGTTCAAAAATTAATCCAGATTTGGCTAACGTGGCCGCAGCACTGGTTTATGCACAGCAGGCGTCATCCATTACGGTTCAACGGATGGGTGCGCTACCATCAATTCCGACAACTGAAGAGATTGAAAAAGTATATGGATAAAACTTATGATTTTGATTAGCCACTTATAAGTGGGCGAACTGTTTTTTGAAAAGGTGTTGATTTACGGATTTTTATCTGTTAACATTACCAGACGTTAGCAGGAATTTAATTTAAAGACTTTATTCGTTTCTGATGAATGATTGAAGTCAGTCTCAATTAATCAAACCATTTTATAAGTTCAAAGGGGTTTATAGCTATGAGTAATAAGTTAGAAATTCTTAAAGAATATCAAAAAGCAGCTTCGAAGTTAAATCAACTGAAGTCTAAAGAGGCTGAGGTTAATCGTTCCGAAAATAATGAAGATAAAGATACCGTTGTGATTAAACCACAATTTGGTAATGAAATGAATCAGCTCAACGAGGAGTGCGTTCAATTGAATATGATTCTGGAAGCAATGGATGCTTCTGAGGATTAACGGTTGACTTACTCGTAAAGCCAAACTAAAAAGCACTGGGTTCTAATTAGAACTCGGTGCTTTTTAGTTTCATATGAGTTTAAACCTGAATAATCTCTACTTTTAAAATTTGCCTGATTTGGTCCTTTTGAGGGCCATTTTTTTATCCTTTCAGGCACTTTTGATCGCTGACAAAACTTAACTGATCACTAACCGTCACATTTTGAGGGATTAGGGGCTTTATCCAGCTGCTGAAAGCACGCCAAATAAGCCCCTTTAAAATCCTAAATTTTTTAGACCACGCTCAGTTGCTTTTGCCTATAATTGCTGGATATTCAGGAGAATCCGCTGGAAAACCGCTTGATAGACGTGGGTCGCACTTAACTTTAACTGAATGCGACGGGCGGTATGAACCA
>NZ_LS422984.1:373674-427530 GCF_900411375.1 Lentilactobacillus raoultii
CTGGTAAATTTAATTTAACAGATCGGAGTCATTTTTTCACCCATTGGGTGAAAAAAGCCGCTGCCCAAATCATTAATTTGATCAGGTCAGCGGCCTCTTTTTATTTTTTTAGAGATTATCCAGGTTAAAAGTAATTTGATAATAGTGCAAAAGAAACGGCCGTTTTAATTTGACTGCGTCCTTTAAGATCTTTAAGCCAATTAGTTGGAAAAGTAACGGGTGCGTAAAGTAATGAAGCCAGCATAGAGGTGATCGAGCCGATTGTATCCGCATCATTGCCCAAGTTCACAGCCCGTTTAACTGCGACAAAATACTGTTCTGAATTAAATAAACACCAAAAAACTGAATTAAGTGTGTCAACAATGTAAGCTGAACTTTTGATGCAAGTACTTGGCTGACGTAAAAAATTAATGTCGCCTAATTGTTCAAAGTAAGTAACTTCATTTTTAAAAGTCGGCTTCTCCCGGTAGTAGGTTAGTGCTTCTTGAATCGCTCGTAGCATGGCGTACTTATTTGGATTTTGGATGGTCCGGATGATGACGTTGATTAAAATGCCAGAGGCGACTAAACTTCGAGGATGACGATGGGTTGTGGCAGTGAATTGATGAACCAAAGCGGCAACTTGATCGTCAAATTGATAATTTTGATGATCGGTTAAAATATAAAAGGCGAGTGGCATCATACGCATTAGCGCGCCATTACCATTATCCAATTCTTCAATGCCACCGCATAATTTTGGATCGACGCCGCTATCAAATCGCTTAATAGCTGCTTCAGTTGTTTTGCCAATGTCGAATGATTTGCCAAAGGGTGTATAGTCTCCAAAGTGATACCACTGGGAATAACGGGTCATCAGATCATTGAGGTTGAATCCAAGTGATAAGCTAACCAATGATGCAATAGATAACGACGTGTCATCTGACCAAGTCCCCTTAGGAACATCGAATGTCCGGTGACCGACCATGGTGTCAATCGGGTTCTCAAGTAGTTTTTCCCGCTTTTCGAATTGAAATGGAACACCAAGGGCATCACCCAAAGCGACAGCTGTTAAGGATTGAAATAATAGGTAGCTTGTAGAATACATGGAATTTACCTCGATACTTGTAATTTCTAATTAATAGCCGACATGGTTTTCTGGCAACGTCCAATTCTTAGTGCGTGGCGGCTATCTCTTTGATCCAGAAGGGGTAAGTTTTGGTTTCATATGAGACATCGTAAGTCTTGCTTCCTAGTTCCTCTCCGTCGATCTGGCCGTAGCGTGACTCATTCGTTTTTAGTTCGAAATGAACTCCAGAGAAATGATGAACAAATCTTAAATGAAGGTGCCGCTTTAATAATAGCATAAAAACAAATAGTGCGATTTGACGACGGGTGGGTTTTTCAACCACGATTAAGTCTAACGTATTTTTGTAAACAGAAGCTTGTGGGGCAATGTCAATGCCACCACCGAAATAGGCGTGATTCGTTGTGGTGACTAAAAAAGCATTTGGATAAATTTGGGTATCGCCATCTGGATGAGTGACTGTTAGTTTAAAGGGTTTGGCAGTCTGAACAGCGTGAATGACTGAAGCCCAATAAGCCAAGCCACTAAATCGCTGATAGTGTTTGACTAATGAGTGATTGGCGAGGTAGACGACCGTTGCGTCCAAGCCGATACCGAAATTATTAAGAAAATAGCCATCGGTTTGATTATCCTGATTGATAAAGTGACCAATGTTAATTTTGGTGGCTATTTGACAAGCGAGTAATTCTTCCAAGGCTTGCTGCCAATGACGAGGCACATTTAAAGCTCTGGCAAAATCATTTCCAGAGCCGATTGGAAGTAGCCCAATTGGAACCTGAGGGGTGTTAATTTGGGGGTGTTCAGTGTAAAATCTCATACATCCCAAAAGTGTTTCGTGAAGGGTCCCATCACCGCCGGCGGCAACCAATACCGCATCTGGATGATTAGTAGCGGTCACTTGATTAAGGATTTGCATAGCAATCGCAACGGCGTGACCGTCATATTCCGTGAAGTAGGCCCGGTAAGAAATTGATTTAGTTTTAAGAAATTTTTCGATTTTGGGCCAGGTCTTTCGGCCGTTATTTCCACCAGCAGTGGGATTGACAATAATAAAATACTCCATAGTTTAAGACCCCCATTACAATTTATTTTTTGAAAATATGTAAAAAAGAAGCTTGAAGATCGGCTGGTTACAGAATCCGATTCTCAAGCTTCTTTGTATATTAACCATTTTGGCTAATGAAACAATTAATGACTACCGTTCATAATGAGCATCGGCAAAATCATCGGATGACGCTCGGTTTTGTCATACAAAAATTCTTGTAAGTCATCAATAACCGCATTTCTAATTGAAGTCTCAGTGGCTTTTTTATTGTGCATGGCTTTTCTAATCGTCCTAAAGACGCGCTTTCTACCTTCATCGAGTAATTCACCCGACTCGCGCATATAAACAAATCCACGAGAAAGAATGTCCGGACCGGATTGAATTTCCTGATTATGGAGATTGATGGTGGCAACAACGACGACGATGCCTTCTTCGGAAAGAAGTTGACGATCGCGTAAAACAATGCTGCCAATATCACCAATCCCACTGCCATCGATATAAACGTCACCGGCTTGGAAATGGCCAGCTAAGCGAGCCGTATCTTTTGAAAGTGCTAAAACGTCTCCGTTTTGCATAATAAAACTGTGATCAAGTGGCACACCACATTGTTCGGCAAGTTCAGTGTGAATTTTTAACATTCGATACTCACCATGAATTGGCATGAAGAACTTGGGCTTCATTAAGCGAAGCATCAGTTTTTGTTCTTCTTGGCCACCATGACCAGAAGTATGAATATTGTTAACTTTACCATGGATAACGTTGGCACCGGCTTCTTCAAGCTTATTAATGACGTCATTAACGCTGGTTGTGTTACCAGGAATCGGGTTACTTGAAAAGATGACGGTATCGCCCGGCTGAATTGAAATCTGACGGTGAGTACCATTAGCAATTCGTGAAAGAGCTGCCATTGGTTCACCTTGGGATCCGGTACATAAAATCATGGTTTTATTAGCCGGTAGTGATTGTAACTGGTTAGCGTCAACAAAAGCGTCGTCCGGAATATCTAGATAACCCAATTCACGGCCATTAACAATTGCTGCATCCATACTACGTCCGAAGACAGCAATTTTACGACCACGAGCCAAAGCATTATCACAAGCCGTTTTGATTCGAGAAATGTTCGATGCAAAAGTGGCAAAGATAATTCGATCCTTTACCTGATCAAAAATATGGGAAATGGAATTACCAACCCATTTCTCAGATTTGGTCCATACCGGTTTTTCGGCATTCGTACTATCAGACATCAAGCAAAGAACACCTTCAGCACCCAAACGAGCCATTTCTTGTAAATCAGGCGGCTGATTGGTCACCGGTGTGAGGTCAAATTTATAATCACCGGTTTCGACAATCACGCCAACTGGCGTATGCACTGCAATCCCGACTGTATCAGGGATTGAGTGGGTAGTTCTAAAGAACGAGACCTTGGTCTTTCGGAATTTGAGGACGGATTTATCATTGATTTCATGGAGTTCTACAGAATTTAGTAAACCATGTTCTTCCAGTTTGTTTTTGATAAGTGCCATTGCTAATGGTCCCGCATAAATTGGGACGTTCAAAACTTTCATCAAGTAGGGAACCCCGCCAATGTGATCTTCGTGACCATGAGTAATCACAAGTGCTTTAATCTTATCTTTATTGTCAACTAAATATTTGTAGTCCGGAATCACGTAATCAACGCCAAGCAGATCATCTTCTGGAAATTTGATGCCGGCATCAATTAAAATGATTTCATCCTGAAATTGGACACCATAGGTATTTTTACCAATTTCACCAAGTCCGCCGACGCCATAAATTGCGGCCTCGTTATTTTTGACGTTCAGCTTCTTCATTTATTGTTGAACTCCGTTAGTTTGAAATTCGAATTGTTTTGTTCGTACTTCAAATGATCACCCTGAAGTGGTTCGACAAACTCAATGGCGTAATTGGTATTATCCTCCACGAGTCCGCGAGCCTCAACCTCTGTATCGGCCTCAAGATACAGAGTGCGGGTGGTTTCCCGACGTGGCGTTTGTTTTTGGTCGGGTTGATATAAAACTTTAAAAATCATAAAAAAACTCCTTTATTCATGTACTTTTTCGAAACGATTAGGTTTCTTTCCGAACAAGTGGTTGTGAGAACACAACTAATGTAGCTATTTTACCATAAGATAAAGAATAAGTATATCAACAGACTACGTTCACCCATTAAGAGGTGAATTCAGGTAGCAAAAGGGTGGTGGTGACGGTTGGCTCCTAGTCACCATCGGCCAAAATTGAGTAAGACATGTTAGAATTAAATTAGTGAAAAGGAATGGAGTCGATGAGCGATGATCTTGATAATCCAAATTATAATTGGGCTGATCGTGGCATTTGCGATTTATAATTTAAGCCATTATTTGTTCGTGACCAGGCCAAGTCGAAAACGGTTATTAATGGCACAACGGACAGTTAATAACGCAGTTGCCGAGGTGCTCAAACAGTTGGTCTCAGCGCAAAAATTAGCTCCGATTCGGGAGGAAGAACTTCATTCCGAAATGATTGCTAATATTTGGGGAAGGGGCGTCATGGCATTTGAATATCACTTGCCAATTGATCGGGTAAAGGTCCCAATTTCTGATATGAAAGAACTGTTAGCTGATGAACTAGCAAAATATGGTGATCAACATAAAATATATGCCCGTCGAAAGAAATCACCGGCCTTTGTGATTACCGATATTTGGCAGCTGGATGATCGATTGCACTTTGATGTGGCCTACTTAATTAATTTAACAACGGTTGAATACATTGATGATTTAAATCGGTTGCATTAGCGAGGTGAATGGTGTTGTTGGCGGTATTGGCCGGCTTCTTTTTGTCGATGAGCAATGATATCGAAAAGGGTTTTATCTTGAACTGGAAAATATAAGTTTTCTAAACTTTGAAGGAGGTCCATAATCTGTTGGCCTCTTTTTTCATTGCCAAAAAAGAGTTCCCAAATCGCAATGGTTAGCTGTTGACTAATGCGGCCGGACCAGCTTAAAAGCTGTTCATTTAGCGTATTAACTGAATTAATTAAGGATTTAGCAATTTTGTAAGCCTTTAGATTTAACTCGATTTGCAAAACGGTCAGATAAGCTGAAGCTAAAATGTCCGATAAATTGAAAGGATCATCAGTCTCTGAAATATATCGATGACAATTATCTTTGATCCGATTCATTATTTCTAAAATAACGGTCGGCTTCTTTTGGCCGGAAGCAATGGCTAACAAAATGTTGGCTAATTTGAGTTCTGAAATTGTCCAAACCTTGGTTTGAAGCATTTGTGACCAAAGAAGATCGACGTCTGGCGTGATTTGAATACTACCAGAATGGTAAGCATTTAGCAGAATGCTGCCGATGGTTGATACCCGTTTTAATGCGGGGTTGGAATTGTTTCGGTATTCGTGAATCAGTTTGCCCATTTGATGAAGATCCTGAACCAAATAGGCATGTCGGAAAGCAGCCATGGCAGTTTCAGATGAAGATTGCCGAAAATTATTTTGGATGAATTTGAATTCAGACGGTGAGACTGACAAATTATCCAAAATTGCTAAAAATTTAGTTGCACCTGGATAATCTCTAAAAAAATAAAAAGAGGCCGTTGACCTGATCAAATTAATGATTTGGGCAGCGGTTTTTTTCACCCAATGGGTGAAAAAATGACTCCGATCTGTTAAATTAAATTTACCAGAAAAAACCAACAAAAGGAGTCCTCTCTAATGACTTTATCGAAAATTCCGTTACAATTCAACTCTAAAATTGTGGTTCATACCGCCCGTCGCATTCAGTTAAAGTTAAGTGCGACCCACGTCTATCAAGCGGTTTTCCAGCGGATTCTCCTGAATATCCAGCAATTATAGGCAAAAGCAACTGAGCGTGGTCTAAAAAAATAAGATTTTAAAGGGGCTTATTTGGCGTGCTTTCAGCAGCTGGATAAAGCCCCTAATTCCTCAAAATGTGACGGTTAGTGACCAGTTAAGTTTTGTCAGCAATCAAAAGTGCCTGAAAAAATAAAAAATGGCCCTCAAAAGGACCAAATCAGGCAAATTTTAAAAGTAGAGATTATTCAGGTTGCACTAATATCACTTTCTCCATTTTCAAAGCGGAAAGCGAAGGATCTTGAAATAATCCCACTGTAAACTTCACTTTGAGTAAACCCCTTAATTTTTCTGATTTGTTGAACGGTTTGACCGATATTTTTCATTATAAAATCACCTTAATGTTTACTATATGCAACATTCTCTTAAAAGTTAACCCCTTTTTTAATAGTAAGATTCAAGTTAATTAATTAAAGGGATCGGGTGGTAAATGATGTCAATAATTACTGATCATCAATCTAATGTCCAATTAGTAAAAGATTTTGTCAGCAATTTTGTGAGTGCTTTCTGTGGCAACATGTTTTCAATCGCAATGGGATTAATGCTTTTGCACGAAACCGGGTTATCAATTAGTTTTGGTTTATCAATGATTATCGTTCCGCTAGTGGATATCTTGGGGTTGATCCCGATTGGCAATTTGGTTGACAGGTATCGGCATAAGCCAATTCTCGTCATTAATTTTGGCGTTCGAATTGGTGCCTTAATAGGCTACATGCTGATCATTAATCAATTTAACGGAACTGATAGATTAATGCCCACATTGATTTTTCTGATCATTAACTATACGACGGTTAGCATTAATAATAGTGGTTATCAGGCGTCGGTTCATGAGCTGGTCAACGAGGCACATATTCAAAAATTAAACGCGCTTTCCCAGTCAGCCACTTCAATGGCCATTATCTTTTCCCCATTAATCGCTGCACCCTTGTATGTCATTTTGGGATTTAAAACATTCTTAAAGTTTGAATTGATTGCCAATCTGTTCGCACTGATTGTTTTAGGAACGATGCGATTCAATGAAAAGAAAACGTTGGCAACTAATGAAAACAGGAAACGGCCAATGGTGTTGTTTAAAGAAGGGGTGTCCTTTCTGATGACAAGAAGGGAGTTGAGCGCGTTTGCAATTGGGGAAATGGTGATTAATGTCACTGCCCCCTTGATCAATATTGGTATCCCATTTATGGTGGTTCACCACCTGCATGCCGACAATTTGACATTAGGTATTTTTGAATCGGCGATCGCAGTCGGGCTGGTTATCGGCAATTTTGTTTTAACATTAGTTCCGACAATTAAGCGAATTGATTGGACGACCATCGGCGGCCTAAGCGCTTTTAGCATGGCTACAATTATCGTTGGCGTAATCTTTAATTTGCATTGGGACCTGTCGAGGTTACGAATTGTCGGCTCAGTTGTTTTAATTCTTATGGGGATTAGTTTGGCCATTCTAAATACACCAATGGCGACATATATCCAAAAGACGGTGCCCACAAAATTGTTGGGACGAGTTTCAATGACTCTAACGACTTTGGATATGGCTGTTATGCCACTTGGAACAGTTGGGTATACAGTTGTTTTTCAACAGTTTGCCAATGGCTTGATTTATGTTTTTAGCGGAAGCTTGTTAATGATCTATACTGGTTATTTTTGGCGACAATTAGCGGCTGTTTTCCCGGCTAAGAAACAGCTAGACCAAGTTAACCAGGTAAAAGCAAAAAGTTAATGAAGACTTTAATTTGATTATTAGTTTGATGGCTAATTTCCAGAAAAACAAATCAGATTAAACATTATTGAAATTTTTTTCATCGATGTGAAATTTGAAGGGCTATACTTACAAAAAGTAATCTGTTTGATGTGATATTGGCATCGTTAAAAAATTCACGGACTAACTAAAAAATCCGGGTAAGATCGAAAGTAAAGTTAAGCGTTACTTCTGATCCTATCCGGGTTTAGCTTTTAATAAATAAAGACCTCGTCATCTTCACGCTTAAATGGGTTGTCCTTATTAATGTGATCATAAAACAGCACGCCATGCAAATGATCAATTTCGTGTTGGCAAACAATGGCTGGATAATTTTTTAGCCGTACTTTATGTTCCCGGCCGTCAACATCCTGATAACGCAAGGTTATTCTGGCTGCTCGGGGAACGTATCCTGGAACGTCCCGATCAACAGAAAGGCATCCCTCACCTTCAGTTAGGGCCCCTCGTTGAACTGAATTAGAAACAATCACGGGATTAATAATGACATCTTTGAAAAGTGGGTGATCCTTTTCATTTTCATCATCGTTAGGGACCAAAACGGAGGCCATCATTTCAGAAACACCGACTTGGGGAGCGGCTAAACCGACACCGGCGCGGAGTTTATATTTTTCACACAATTCAGGATTTTGACTAACTTCAAGGTACTCCATTAAATCGTGGGCCAACTTTTTGTCGGCATCACTTAATGGGAACGTGACTTTTTTAGCTTCTTGGCGAAGAACGGGGTTACCGTCCCGAACAATATCATCCATTAAAAACAAATCAAAGACCTCCGAATAAATTTATCGCTAACGTTATTCTATCTTAATATTGGAAAAATTACTATAACTCTGGGAGTAGATTGATACCGGTGGCGTCTATTATAATTGATGATCAGTTTAAAGCGGTTATTTTGGCACTAAAAATCAAGCGATTAAAAAATGAATTAGACTGATTTTGGATCGAAATGTTATTGATAGGAATAGTCAAAATTTCACAATGTGTACTCGCACAAGCGATTTCAGACTTTATTTACAGAGAAAAAAGAAGTAAACAAAAAAACCTTTTTGAAAGCAATGTAAGGGCTTGCAAACTGACTGAAAAAATGCTAAATTTTAAGTGTGGTTTAGAAGTGATCTGTTTGTGCATCACCAGTTTAGTTTTACAGGAAAGGAAAGTGTTATCTATGGCAGCAAAGAGTAAGCATGTTGTTGATTTTGAACACATCAAATCGACGATGAGCGATCCATACAAGAAACCGGTTCAAGTCATTGACGAGTCCGGCAAAATCGTTAATCAGGAATTGTTTGACCAATTCAGCGACGATGAGCTGGTAACGTTAATGGAAAAGATGGTTTGGGAACGTGCCTTGCACGAACAAACGATGAACTTTTCACGTCAGGGTCGTTTAGGATTCTATGCGCCAACTTACGGTGAGGAAGCTTCCGAAATGGGAATTGCTCACGCAATGAAAAAACAAGATTACCTATTCCCTGCATATCGTGATCTCCCACAATTGATCCAACACGGTGCAACCGTTAAGGAAGGCTATTTATGGTCTAAAGGTCACTATCAATGTTACGACTATGTACGACGTGGTGTTCGTGCATGGATTCCTCAAATTATCATCGGTGCACAATATGTTCAATGCGCCGGTGCAGCATTGGGAATTAAAAAGAATGATGAAAAAGATACAGTTGCTTATGCCTTTACCGGTGATGGTGGAACTTCACAGGGTGACTTTTATGAAGGAATCAACTTTGCCAGTTCATTCCAAGCACCGGCTGTCTTCTTTGTTCAAAACAATGGTTGGGCAATTTCAGTACCGCGAAAGACACAAACGGCTGCTGAGACATTAGCTCAAAAGGGTGTTGCTTCAGGTGTTCCAGGTGTTCAAGTTGATGGGATGGATATTCTGGCAACTTATCTGGTAGCTAAGGATGCTCGTGATTTTGCTGCTTCTGGTAATGGCCCTGTATTGGTTGAAACTTTAACTTATCGTTTCGGTGCTCACAGTTCGGCTGGTGATGATCCAAGTCGTTATCGGACTAAGGAAGAAGAAAAACCTTGGTTTGATCGTGATCCACTTATTCGATTAAGAAAAGTATTAACAGACAAGAAACTTTGGGACCAAGAAAAAGAAGATAAGTTAGTCGCTCAATACAAGGATCAGTTCAAGCAAGATATGAAAGATGCTGAAGCTGCACCTAAGCAAAAGGTTAGTGACTTCTTGAAACACACATTTGAAGTACCTACCCCAGATGTTGCGGCCCAAATCAAAGAATTTGAAGCAAAGGAGTCGAAGTAATCATGGCTAAATTAACGTATATTAAAGCAATTACCGATGGGCTTGACCAAGTATTGCAAGATGATCCGAAGACCCTAATCTTCGGTGAAGACGTTGGTAAAAACGGTGGTGTTTTCAGAACGACCGTTGGCCTTCAAGATAAATACGGCACAGACCGGGTCTTCGATACCCCATTGGCTGAATCAGGAATTCTTGGATTATCAATTGGACTCGCATTAACCGGCTGGCGACCAATTCCAGAAATTCAATTTATGGGATTTACGATGGAAGCTGTTGATTCAATTGGTGGTCAAATGTCACGTAATCGTTTCCGAATGTCAGGAGACGTTTCGATGCCGATTACTATTAGAACGCCATTTGGTGGTGGTACCCATACCGCTGAACTTCACGGTGATTCATTGGAAAACCTGTTTGTTGGTATCCCAGGATTGCGGGTTGTGACACCTGCCAACCCATACGATGCTAAGGGAATGGTAATTTCAGCTGTTGAAAATAATGATCCGGTTCTCTTTATGGAAAACCTGAAATTATACCGTTCGATGAAGGATGAAGTGCCAGATGGCCATTACACCGTTCCGCTAGACAAAGCTAAAGTTGTTCGTGAAGGATCTGACATCACAGTGGTCGCTTACAGTGCTGAAGTTAATGAAGCATTGAAAGTTGCCGACAAATTAGAAAAAGAGAATATCTCGGTTGAAGTCGTTGATTTGCGATCATTATCACCAATTGATACTGAAACTATCTTCAACTCGATTGATAAGACTCATAAAGTAGTTGTTGCTCAGGAAGCTCAAAAGATGGCAGGAGTTGGCGCTCAAGTTGCTTCGGCAATTGCTGAAGATGATATTATGTCGCTTGATGCACCAATCGGTCGAGTTTCTGCTCCTGACAGTGTCTTTCCATTTGCGATGGCTGAAAACGATTGGTTGCCAAATGCAGACGATATCGAAGCCAAAGTACGTGAAATCTTAAACTACTAAAATTCTAAGTGAGAAAGGAAGTTAGATCCCATGGCTTATAAGTTTAAGCTCCCTGAATTGGGAGAAGGAATGGCCGAAGGCGAGATTGCGTCATGGTTGGTTAAACCAGGCGATAAAGTCAAAGAGGACGATCCGTTAGTAGAAATTCAAAACGATAAATCCGTCCAAGAGTTGCCATCCCCAGTTGCCGGTACTATTAAGAGTATTGATAAAGATGAAGGGCAAACAGCTGAAGTCGGTGATGTTTTGGTCACAATTGACGATGGCTCACCTGATACGGGTGATGAGTCAGCATCTTCAGCTCCGGCTTCGGCAGAAGCATCAGCTGCGCCTGAACCTGAAAAAGAAGCCGCACCGGCACCGGCTGCAGCTGCTGCGCCTGCTGCAACGGCTGCCCCTGCTGGTAATCCGACACTATCCAATCCAAATAAATTGGTTAAGGCAATGCCATCCGTTCGTCAATATGCTCGTGATAAGGGTGTTGACATTACGGCAGTTCCAGCAACCGGTAATCATGGTCAGGTCACAAAAACTGATATTGATAACTTTAATCCGGCCGCTGCACCAGCTGCTGCACCTGCAGCTTCATCGGCACAAGCCGAAACTGCTGCAACAAAAGCTACCGGTGGTCCAATCAAGCCTTACAAGTCAGCACAGCCTGATCTTGAAACCCGTGAACCAATGTCAATGATGCGAAAGATTATTGCCAAATCAATGCGGGAATCCAAAGATATTGCGCCTCATGTTACGTCATTTGATGACGTTGAAGTTAGTGCATTAATGGCTAACCGAAAGAAATATAAGGAAATTGCCAAAGATCGCGGCATTCATTTGACATTCTTGCCGTACATTGTAAAGGCATTGGTTGCTGTGATGAAGCAATATCCAGAGTTTAATGCCTCAATTGACGATACGACTCAGGAAATTGTTTACAAACATTACTACAATATTGGGATTGCCACTAATACAGATGATGGTTTGTATGTTCCTAACATCAAGAACGCCGATGCAAAGGGCATGTTTGAGATTGCTAAGGAAATTAGTGAAAACACTCAAGCTGCCTATGATAACAAATTGTCAGCCGATAAAATGAGTGGTGGTTCGATTACCATTAGTAACGTTGGCTCAATTGGTGGTGGCTGGTTCACACCAGTTATCAATCAGCCTGAAGTTGCAATTCTGGGTGTTGGTAAAATTGCTAAGGAACCGTACGTTGATCCTGAAGATGGCGAAATCAAAGTTGGCAATATGCTGAAACTTTCATTGAGCTATGATCATCGATTAATTGACGGTGCACTTGCTCAAAATGCATTGAACCTATTGAACAAGTTGCTTCATGATCCAGAGATGCTTTTGATGGAGGGATGATAGAATAATGGCTGATGTTCAAAAGAAAGAAACGGTGATCATTGGTGCCGGCCCTGGCGGCTACGTTGCCGCCATTCGAGCTTCAGAATTAGGGCAAAAGGTCACGTTAATTGAAAAATCTGATACTCTGGGCGGTGTCTGCTTAAACGTTGGCTGTGTTCCTTCCAAAGCATTGATTCAGGCTGGCCATCGTTTCCAAGAAGCTAACGATGCTTCGACGTATGGTATTACAACCCAACCTGCAACCATTGATTTCAAGAAGACGCAGGAATGGAAGCAGAAAAAAGTGGTTGATCGAATGACCAGCGGTGTCAAAATGCTTTTAAAGAAGCACAAGGTTGACGTCATTCAAGGCGAAGCGGTTCTTGACAGTGATACGCAGCTTCGGGTAATGCCCGTTGGCCCGCAACAATTTATGAGTGCCGATACCGGGTTAACCATTCAATTTGACAACTTAATTATCGCAAGTGGCTCTCATCCAATTGAGATTCCTGGATTTAAGTTTGATGGCCGAGTAATTGATTCGACTGGTGGTTTAAATCTACCAGAAATTCCAAAAGAGTTCGTAGTCATCGGTGGTGGTTATGTTGGAACTGAACTGGCTGGTGCTTACGCAAATATGGGGTCACATGTCACAATTATTGAAGGAACACCGTCAATTTTGGCTGGATTCTCAAAAGACATGGTTTCAATTGTTGAGAAGTCTTTGAAGAAGAAGGGTGTTGACATTATTACGAGTGCCACTGCCAAGTCTTCTTCACAGGATGCTAATAGCGTAAGTGTCACCTACGAAGCCGATGGTAAAGAAGCAACGATCAAAGCTGATTACTGCATGGTAACGGTTGGTCGTAAGCCAAATACAGACGATCTCGGACTAGAATACACCAAGGTTAAATTGAATGATCGTGGAATTGTTCAAACCGATGATCAAGGTCGAACTGACTCACCGCACATCTTTGCGATCGGTGATATTGCTTCTGGCCCAGCGCTTGCTCACAAAGCATTCTTCCAAGGTAAGGTTGCCGCTGGTGCAATTGCCGGTAAGAAGACGGCTAATGATTACGTTGGGGTTCCAGGTGTCTGCTTCACAGATCCTGAAATGGCCGTTGTTGGTTTAACCCAATCACAAGCAAAAGATCAGGGACTGGAAGTTTCAACAGCTAAATTCCCATTTGCCGGGAATGCTCGAGCTGTGTCACTTGATGAAGCTGAGGGCTTTGTTCGTCTGATTTATACCAAAGATGATAAAACAATTCTTGGTGGTGAAGTCGTTGGCCCTGGTGCCAGTGACTTGATTGCTGAGCTTAGCTTGGCAGTTAATGGTCGAATGAATGTTGAAGATATTGCATTGACCATTCATCCACACCCAACTTTGAGTGAACCAATTCAAGAAGCTGCGGATGTTGCGTTGGGGCTTCCAACCCACATTTAATGCTGAATTATCAGTTCATTACCAGTTGAAAGATTAAAGTTAAACGACTGATCGTCCTCGAGGCGGTGGGTCGTTTTTCTTTATATGTTATGTGTCATCATTATGGTTTAACATCCAAATAGGCCTTTATCTGTAATTTGAGATTTCTTATTTCACAAACTTTTGAAATAATTTATAATTAGAGTTGAAAACAATTTTTTGAAAAAATGATCTCATAGATAAACGATCGGAGACGGTTTCATGAATGAAAACTATTCGTATCCATTATTGGATGGTCTAAACGATAATGAGGTGATTAAGCTGGTCACTTTCTTTCAGCAGGTTGAGGCCGCTTATGAAAGGCCAAACGGCGTGAATCGACAGGCCTTTATTAACGCATACCGGACATTTACCACGATGATTCCTTCCAAAATGGAACAGAAACAATTAGCAGCTCAATTTGAGGAACGCTCCGGTTATAGTGTTTATCGAGTGGTTAAGCAGTCTAAACAACCTGGTAAAAATTTAAAAGTGAACGAGGCGTGATATGGAAACTAGTGAACTGGAACAAATTGATAAAACCGTTAAAGGATGGCTTCGGGAATCGCGTGACAATGTGTTACGAAAAATCGATACCCGTTTGACCGTTAATACCAAAACCAGTCGTCGTGACTTGGTAACTAATATTGATAAGCAAAATGAGAAATTTTTAGTTTCAAAAATACGAGAATTTGACCCAGATGCTAAAATTCTTGGAGAAGAGGGATTTGGTGATAAAGTGACTTCAAGTGAGGGTCGCGTTTGGATTATTGATCCAATTGATGGCACGATGAACTTTGTCAAGCAGCGCAATCACTTTGCCATTATGATTGCGTTGTATCAAGATGGCGTTGGCGAGTTGGGTTACATTCTGGATGTGATCGGCAACCGACTGCTTTCCGGGGGGCCAAAGCTGGGTGTCTTTGATAATGGTCAGCCACTTGCACCGATTGAAAACACATCATTAAAAGATGGCTTAATCGGGTTAAGTGGTCCAATGGTGTTAAACAATGATTTTAACATGGTCGATATTGCAGAAAAGTCTTTGGGAATGCGAATTTATGGCAGTGCAGGAATTGATATTATTTCGGTATTGCGTGGTGAACTGGTTGGCTACATTTCGTACCTTAAACCATGGGATTTTGGTGCTGGTAAGATCCTTTGTGAAACAGCCGGACTTGAGATCACAGCTATTGACGGCGGGCAACTAGGTATGTTATCATCAACAGCGGTATTATTAGCAACGCGAAATGCACATCGAGACGTTCTTACTATCGTTGGTAAGTGATTAGTCATACTGTGACGGGACCAGTGGTCACAGTTTTTTTATGCGAATCTCACAAGATGTGTCACATGCGAGTCTGATTTATTAATGAAGGGAAGCAAACAACTTGGATACAAAACTTAAAACACGGGATGACATCCGAAATATCGCGATTATTGCTCACGTTGACCACGGTAAGACAACTTTGGTTAATGAAATGTTGAAGCAATCGGATACTTTGGCTGCACATACGCAAATTGAAGATCGTGCATTGGATTCTAACGCCATTGAAAGAGAACGTGGCATTACGATTCTTTCGAAGAACACGGCCGTTAAGTATGGGGATAAACAGATTAACATTTTGGATACCCCAGGACATGCGGACTTTGGTGGTGAAGTTGAACGAATTATGCGCATGGTTGATGGTGTTCTACTGGTTGTCGATGCGTTTGAAGGGACCATGCCCCAAACACGGTTTGTGTTGAAAAAAGCGTTGGAACAACACTTAACGCCAATTGTTGTTATCAATAAGGTTGATCGTGAAGGCGCTCGGCCAGAAGAAGTTGTTGATGAAGTGCTTGATTTATTTATTGAATTAGGTGCTGACGAAGAACAGCTCGACTTTCCGGTTATCTATGCTTCAGCTATGAATGGCACTTCCAGTTATGATTCCGATGTCTCGACGCAGAAACATACGATGAAGCCAATTTTTGACACGATTATCAAGCGGATTCCAGCACCAATTGACAATTCTGATGAACCGCTTCAATTCCAAGTGGCCCTACTGGATTATAACGACTTTGTTGGTCGAATCGGGATCGGTCGTATTTTCCGTGGCCGGATTAAAGTAGGCGACAATGTCACGGTTATGAAACTTGACGGCTCTAAGAAGAACTTCCGAGTAACTAAGCTAATGGGCTTTATCGGTCTTAAGAAAGTGGACATCAATGAAGCCAAAGCCGGCGATTTAATTGCTGTTTCCGGGATGGAAGAAATTAACGTTGGTGAAACGGTGGTCTCACCAGATACACCCGAAGCTTTACCAATTTTAAGAATTGATGCGCCAACTTTACAAATGACATTTGGTACCAACACATCACCATTTTCCGGTCGTGATGGTAAATTTGTTACCGCACGTCAATTAGGTGATCGTCTTAAACGTGAATTGCATACTGATGTTTCCTTGCGGGTTGACGATACCGACCAACCTGGATCATGGATTGTTTCCGGCCGTGGTGAATTGCATTTGTCAATTTTAATTGAAACGCTGCGTCGTGAAGGCTATGAGTTACAAGCTTCTCGACCAGAAGTTATTTACCGTGAAATTGACGGTCAAATGTGTGAACCATTTGAATCAGTTCAGATTGATACGCCGGATGAATATACCGGGTCGATTATCGACACGCTTTCTCAGCGTAAAGCCGAAATGAAGAACATGGAAACAACGGATAATGGCCAGACACGTTTGACATTTTTGGCACCTTCACGTGGGTTGATCGGTTATTCAACTGAGTTTCTGTCATTAACTCGAGGCTATGGGATTTTGAACCATACCTTTGAGAAGTACCTACCAGTTATTAAGGGCTGGAATCCTGGCCGTAAGAAAGGGACACTGGTCTCAATGAACGCTGGTAAGGCAACGACTTACGCTATGATGGGAATTGAAAGTCGTGGTGAATTGCTAATTGATCCGGGAACCGAAGTTTACGAAGGCATGATTGTGGGTCAAAATAACCGTGAAAATGATATTACGGTTAACATTACTAAGGGTAAGAATTTGACTAACGTGCGGGCTGCCGGTTCTGATGATATGGCCCGAATCAAAACACCAACTCATCTCACACTTGAAGAGTCTTTGGAATTCTTGAATGAAGACGAATTGTGTGAAGTAACACCACATTTCATTCGACTCCGCAAGAAGATTCTGAATACTAATGCGCGTGAAAAAGAAGCTAAGAGAAGAAAACATGCTTAAGGCTTAAATATGGATTAAATCAAAATGTCGGGGCAATTTTTGCCTCGACATTTTGCGTTAGCAGCAAATTTGGTTAGTCTGTTTCATGTCAGTATCCCGATTACAGCCAGTGGTCCAACAATTTTTAAAATCTGGTATATCTTTTTGGAAGACACCAGTGGATAGGGCTGAGTATGCTATAATTAACACCAATGTTTACGGATATATTTTAAGGGAAAGTGGCGTGAAACTTCATGGGAAAAGTTCGTTTAAGACACCTGGATCTATTTATTTTTCTGCCATACATCATTCTCTGTGTGTTAGGGATTGTGATGGTCTATTCGGCCAGTGCAAATATTGGCATTCAAAATGGCGGTAGTCCTAAAAGTTACTTAATTAAACAGGTCATTTTTGTGATCATCAGTTTAATGCTGGTTTGTGTCACAACGGCTCTCAATATAAAAAAACTGCGCAGTCAAAAATGGCTTATCCGGATTGGTTACCTATTCATATTGGTATTAATCTGGCTACTGGTTATCGGCCAAACGGTTAACGGTGCAGCTGGGTGGATTCATATTGGCAGCATTAATATTCAGCCCGCGGAATTTGCTAAATTCTATTTAATTATGCTAATCGCAAATGCGGTTGCCAGTCATGAAGATGATTTACTGACATCAACGCGCAGCTGGTGGTATACGTTGCGGCATCCCTTATTCATTACAGCCATCATGCTGCTTATGATTTTCCTTCAACCGGATGTGGGGGGTGCCGCGATTAATTTCACGATTGTGTTCGTCATTCTGATTGCAAGCGGCTTTTCTTGGAAGCGCAGTGTCCTTTACCTAACGGGATTAGTTGCGGGCGCTTTTGCTTTTATGATGCTTGTATTGGTTCCCTTATCGGAGAGTGGTCACATTCACAGCTATCAATTGAGCCGAATTACAGCGTTTGTTAACCCGTTTAAACACGCCACTGGTGTTGGCCAACAACTTGTTAATTCTTTTTATGCCATTAGTAATGGTGGCTTATTTGGATCGGGACTTGGAAACAGTATTCAAAAAACGGGTTATCTGCCGGAGCCAAACACTGATTTTATTATGGCGATTTTAACGGAGGAATTGGGGGCTGTTACAACTGTTATTGTGATGGCCATCCTGGCGTTACTCATTTTTAGAACGGTTTTAATTGGCATTCGAAGCAACAGTCCTTATCAAAGTTTAATTTGCTATGGGGTTGCGACTTATTTAACGGTTCAGGCATTATTTAACATGGGTGGTGTCGTTGGGTTGCTTCCCATTACCGGTGTGACGTTTCCGTTTGTGAGTTATGGTGGTTCCAGTATGATTACACTGTCACTTTGTATTGGGATGGTCTTAAATATTAGTGGCCGCCAACGTTTTGAACGAGAAGCTTATCAACCGGCGACAAATTAACTTACTTAAGAGGGGGATGATCATTTGGCATTTGAAGTTCAACTGACGACCGGATTAATTATTTATTTACATTCGATTAAGTATGTTCGAAACTTGCGGAATTTTGGTCGTTTGTCCTATGTTTCAAAGCGAATGCGGTATGCTGTCATTTACGTTGATGCTGACGATAAAGAGACCGTGATTAAAAAATTGCAATCACTTAATTACGTCAAACAAGTGGTGCCTTCCAAGTTAAATGAACTGGTAAAAGAAGTTCAGGGAAAGGATCCAACAGCGCTGGATCGAAAGTTTGACGAGGATTTTGAAGATTAATGAGGAAATAAAATGCGAATTATCTCTGGAAAATACGGTGGCATTCGTCTAAATCCGGTCAAAAGTGACCGAACCCGGCCAACCACCGATAAGGTTAAAGAATCGTTATTTAGTATGACCGGTCCCTATTTTAGCGGTGGCTGCATTTTAGATCTGTTTGCCGGTTCGGGAGCGGTTGGAATTGAGGCAGTTTCGAGAGGCATGAACCGAGCAGTGCTGGTAGATCGTCAGTTTCAAGCGATTAAAACAATTAAAGATAACGTCCAAAAGATTCACGCTGAAGATCAATTTGAAATTATTAAAGGGTCTGCAGAAAAAGTTATGCAAAATCTTTCAAAACAGCACCAATTATTTGATATGGTCTATTTAGATCCGCCTTACAAAGCACAAAAACTCGTAGAAACGTTAACATCATTGATTGATCTGAAGTTGTTGGCAGAAGGGGCAGTTGTTATTTGTGAAACTGATAATCAAACTGAGTTGCCGGACCAATTGGCAGCGTTAGACAAGACCAAGCAAAAAAATTATGGACTAACGAATTTAACGATTTATCATTTTCAAACGAAACGGGGTTAGGTTATGGTAAATGCATTGTATGCTGGTAGTTTTGATCCAATCACTTTCGGTCATATCGATGTGATTCGACGAGCGGAGACGATATTTGACAAAGTTTTTGTTGCAGTCAGCATCAATACTCATAAACATGCGCTATTTACAACTGAAGAGCGAGCGGCCTTTATTAAACAGCTCTTTCAAGAAGATCAGCAGATCAGTGTCTTAACCTCAAGAGAGCTGACAGTTCAACTAGCCAAGCAACTTGGCGCTAAAGTGCTGGTTCGCGGTGTTCGCGGAAGTGGTGATTTGGATACCGAAATGTCAATTGCGGGGTTAAATCAAGGATTAGCACCGGAGATTCAAACGGTCTTTTTACCGACTGCCGGTCAATATCGTGATTTATCCTCAAGTATGATTAAAGAAATTGCCGCATTTCATGGTGACGTTTCCAAGTTTGTCCCGCCAATTGTGGCTAAGGCGTTAAAAAATAAATTTTGATAAAAGAGTGGAAGCCAGATGAAGAAGAAGGGAATTAAAAAGTACGTCCTGGGGATCACTGCCGCAATTATTTTGTTGGCGGCGGTTTTTTGGCCCTTACCGAATTATATTGAGGGGCCAGGCGATGCTTCAGATTTAAGCCGGATTGTAAATATTAAACATCATCCTGATAAGCGGAAGGGAATGTTTATGTTGACGTCGGTCAGCATTGCTCAAGCACGTCCGTTAACCTATTTATATGCTAAGTTAAGCCCTTATTACTCAGTAGAATCGGATGATAGTGTCACGGACGGTCAAAATATGCAGGAATATGATAAAGTTCAGCGTTTTTACATGGAAAGTTCTATTGGTGAGGCCATTTATACGGCTTATAAACATGCTAAACAACCGGTAAAACGGACGTATAAGGGCATCTACGTTCTGGATATTCAGAAAAAGTCAAAATTTTATCCACAGTTAAAAGTTGGGGATGTCGTCGTTAAAATTGACGGGCACCAATTTAAAAATGCGGCCGGCTTTGTTAACTATGTTCGTAAAAAGAAAGTGGGCCAACAGTTAACCATTACTTATAAGCGTGGCCACAAAATGCATCGGATTACCAGGCCGCTTATTAAAATTGCCAATCATAGAGCAGGCATCGGGATTACGTTGACTGACGATGTGAAGGTTCATACAAAGGTACCGATTAAAGTTAATCCTGGCCAGGTTGGCGGGCCATCTGGCGGTTTAATGTTTTCACTTCAAATTTATGGTCAACTAACCAACCAGGACTTGCGCCATGGAAAGAAAGTTGCCGGTACCGGGACGATTGATTCCCTTGGGCAGGTTGGTGAAATTGGCGGTATCGATAAGAAAGTGATTGCTGCTAAAAAGAATGGGGCAACTATTTTCCTTGCGCCTTATCTAAAGCCGACTAAAACAATTTTAAAGTACGAACCCGGGCATTTAACTAATTATCAACTGGCTAAACGAACTGCCAAAAAATACGCACCAAAGATGAAAGTTATTCCAGTTAAAACCTTTAATCAGGCAGTTTCCGTATTACAAAAACAATAATAAAACTTTTTTCAAAAGAGCTAGCCATTTGTTAGCTCTTTTTTCGTATATTAAATATTGAAGGGAGGGACAGTATGAATAGGATTCGCGAGTTTATTGATGATCATCTTTATCAGGTTTTAATTAGCGCCGCTGCTGTAATTGTGATCTTAATTGTGAGTGTCCTTTTATTAACAATTGGACATTCTTCAAAACCATCACAGGAAGATGCAACAGCATTGGCGACATCAAGCACGTCAATGTCGGCTTCAACTGATCAGCAGGCTTCAGGCAGTCAAAGTGCCTCAAGTATGGCTAGTGCAACCGATAATTCCCAGAGCGGCAGTCAGCGGCTTTATGTTGATGTTAAAGGAGCCGTTAAAAATCCGGGCGTTTATGAAGTTAACGCGAACATGCGGGTTGTCGATGCGATTAATTTAGCTGGTGGGTTTAACCGTTCAGCTGACAAGAAGCAAATTAACCTGGCACAAAGATTAACTGACCAGCAAGTTGTTTACATTCCGATTAAAGGAGAGATTAAGGGAAATCGGGCACTTCGATCAACGCCTAACCAGACCCCTGCTCAGGAAACTGTAGAAAGCTCAGCAACACCATCCGCTTCCGAAAGTAGTTCTGATGCCGGTGTGACGACTGGTTCAACTGATGGTTCGGCTAAGGTTAATTTAAATACTGCTGATAAGACCAAGCTACAAGAATTAAATGGTATCGGTGATAAAAAAGCTGATCAGATCATTGCCTACCGTCAGTCTCACGGCCAGTTTAAAAGCATTGAGGATTTAAAAAACGTGCCGGGCTTTGGCGATAAAACGTTTGATAATTTAAAATCTTCCATTTGTGTGTAGCTGAAATGCCAAAATTGAGATATGATTTATTTCATGGAAGGTGAAAAAATGGATAGTCGAATTAAATGGGATCAATATTTTATGATGCAGGCGGTGCTGTTGGCTTCTAGGAGCACATGTGAACGGTTATCAGTCGGCGCAGTTATTGTCCGCGACAAACGGATTATTGCTGGTGGGTACAATGGCTCAGTTGCCGGTGATGACCACTGTATCGATGTTGGCTGTTATTTGGTGAATGGTCATTGTGTTCGGACCATTCATGCGGAGATGAATGCGATCTTACAATGCGCTAAGTTTGGTGAATCGACGGATAATGCGGAGATTTACGTGACTGATTTTCCGTGCCTGCAATGTACGAAAATGCTGTTGCAGGCTGGTATTAAGAAGATTAATTATTTGCGAAATTATCATAATGATGATTATGCCCAAAAATTAATTAAATTAAAGAACATCGCACTCAACAAAATTAAATTAACTCACGACGATATGGATCGCATACCATTCAAGTCCTATTTATCTGATTAATTATTGGAAATTGGCTTATTTTTCCCGCTGCTTTGATGCTCTTTCTTAGTATTTTGCTATTTGGAAATTTAATTATCGGTAGTATTTTACTGGTTATTCTAATGAGTCGGCTTCTTTTACTAGGATGTCCCAAATATACTATTATGACAGTCGTATTAGGTGGGGTGTTTTTAGTTAATGTTCAATTAACTAAGGGGAGTGATAAACCGGTAATTGGAACAGATTGTTGTGAAACAATCAAAGTGTATCCGGATATGTTGATTAATAGTGGCGGGCAATTTAGAACGACGACCATTTCGCAGGCAACTGGGAGGAAAACCATTTATTATGGTCGCTTCCAATCCTTAAATCAAAAACGGCAGATGATTGACTCATCACACCCGTTGTTGATTTCAATCAAAGGTGAGCGAAAGGCGATTGATTCAGCCACAAACGTTAATCAATTTGATATGCGGGATTATGATCATCATCAAAAAATTTATGAAGAATTTTTTATTACCGATTTGACCACTGTTCGACCAGAACGACAGCTTTCATTAATTGACCGGTTCCATGTACTGCGGGCGAACTTTGATCACTATTGTCAACGGTTGCCCAAGACTTTACGGATCTATGCAATGGGACTGATTAGTGGCAATCGGGAAAGTGATTTTTTTACGGAGATGACGGGAGTCCAGCAACTGGGATTATTACACTTATTTAGCATTTCTGGAATGCACGTCTACTATTTTTTGGGAATTTTAACCCAGTTGTTTTCACTAATGGGCCTTGGCAGGAAGCCACAAGCCATCATTAAGTTGGGATGTCTTGGCGGATACTTTATTTTTTCAGGTAGTTCGCCCGGCCTTTTACGGGCTGTTATTATGGCCGGCTTAATGATCATGGCTCAGTTTTGGGGCTTTAAATTATCTCAATTAGCTGCTTTAAGTTTAACGTTAATGATTAATCTATTGCTTTTTCCCGAAGCCATGTTTATGATGAGCGTCCAACTCAGTTATGGACTGGCATTTGGGTTGATTGCTGCTGGAAATATGGGCTATTTTAAACAGACTGTCTTATTAAACCTGCTATCATTACCGATCCTTCTATTTCACTTATATGAATGGCATATTCTCAGTTTAGCGGTGAGTCTGATTGTTTTACCACTATTTGGAAAAACCATTTTTCCACTCGTTATCTTGGGATTGGGGTTAGGTATGATTGACAGAAGTCTGACGCTTCCAATAGAAGGACTGTTAGGGTTGTTTAACGGGTGTTTGAATATGATCGGTCAATTACCTGGGATGCTGGTTTTTGGTAAACCACCCCTGGTGATAACGTTACTAATGCTTGGGTTAACGGTCTTTATCATGATTCATTCGAGTAAGTTTTGCCGAGTTGCGTTAGTGGGACTTTACCTGGGGACATTTATTTGGATTCATTACCCATTTTCCGGCGAAGTGACGATGTTTGATGTTGGCTAAGGAGATAGTTTCCTGATTCGAACCCCGTTTAATCGCTCGGTGACTTTAATTGATACTGGTGGTAAAGTTGGTTTTAAACGGCCTAAATGGCAGCAGGGACCAAAGATTTATCAAGCTAGTCGATTATCGATTAACTATTTGAAGAGTATTGGCATTTCCAAGATTGATACCATTTGTATTAGTCATCAAGATTCAGATCACTGCGGAGATTTACCAGCTTTTATCAAAGAGATGCAGATTAAGAGAATTTTAATTCCAATGGGCATGCAAGAAAATCCCAACTTCATTAAGCGGTTAGCAGGAAAAAGTCCGAAGACATTATTGCTGCCGGTTAATGATGAATCACGAATAGCTGACCTGCCGCTAACTGTTTATCATCCATACTTGCCCGGAAAAGGTGAGAATCACGACTCGGAAGTACTTGGTGGGCGTTTAGGTGGCCTTAATTGGCTATTTACAGGAGATTTGGACCGGTCAGGGGAATTGGAGACATTACAACGACATCCTGGTCTTAAAACGGACGTGATCAAAGTTGGCCACCACGGTAGCCGGACAGCGTCAGATCCCAGTTTTATCTCTCATATTTGTCCACAAATTGCGTTAATTTCTGCCGGTCGTAATAATCGTTATCATCATCCAAATATTGAGACCTTGGAAACACTAAGAAAGGCTGGAGTTAAGATTTTGAATACACAGCAAATGGGTATGGTAAGATATATTTATCAAAATAATACCGGGCATTTCGAATCGATATTGGAATGCCATAAGGGGAAAAACAGATGAGTTTTTCACAATTAATGAAGCAACTAAAACAAGGGCATTTGGACCCAGTTTATTTGATTTCCGGTGATCAATCCTACTTATCCGACCAGATAAAACAAGCTTTTACCAAACTCATCCCAGAGGCAGAGCGTTCAATGAACATCGGCATTTATGATATGGAAGAAACGCCGATTTCCAGTGCCATTGAAGATGCCGTTTCGGTTCCTTTTTTCGGTGAACGTCGATTGGTTATGATTAACCGCCCTTATTTTTTAACTGGGTTACGTGTTAAAGCCAAGGTGACCCATCACGTCGAAGACTTTTTGGATTATTTACAACATCCCGAAAAATCAACGATACTAGTGATTTTCGCACCCTATGATAAATTAGACGCACGAAAGAAAATCACTAAAACGCTTAAAAAGGTGGCAACAACGGTCGAAATTGGAAAGCTAAGAGAACACGAAATCAAAACAACTGTGAAACAACGCATCAAGGCGGCCGGATATACCATTGATGAGAACGTTCTGGAACGAATGATGCAGTTAACAGGCGGCCAATTAACGGCGATGATGAATGATCTGCCCAAATTGTTTCTATACAATAAAGAATCCAAGCAAATTACGTTAGCCTCGGTAAATGGCCTTGTCAGTCCTTCTATCGAGCAAAGCGTCTTTGATTTGGTTAACAGTGTCTTGGAAAAAGATGTCAAAGGTTCTATGGAAATTTATCGGAATTTACTTTTGGAAAACCAGGAACCCATTGGGATTAATGCAGTACTGATCCAACAGTTTCGCTTATTGATTCAAGTCATGATTTTAAAGCGTCATGGATACGCACAGGGGGATTTGGCCGCTAGTTTGAGGGTTCACCCATATCGGATTAAATTAGCTTTACAAACGGTTCGACACTTCAGTTATCAGGAATTGCGAAATGCCTATTTGGGACTTGTTGAAACGGAAAGGGAAATGAAATCGTCAAATCGGTCCCCTGAGCTTTTGTTTGAATTGTTTCTGTTGAAGTTTACGCGTCACGATGTTGCCTAGATCTGACATCATAAAAAGGTCTGGTTTACCGGCACCCGATTGTGGGTACTGATAAACCAGACCTTTTGGTTGTTATAAAAAAGCTGCTAGTAGATATAAGTTACTAACAACTGAAATGATTTATTTAGCTAAACGAGCTGTTAAACGTGACTTGTCACGTGCGGCTTTGTTGGCTTTAATTAATCCTTTTGATTTAGCACGATCAATCGCACTGATGGCGTTGATATAAAGCTCTTTGGCATCATCGGAACCGTTCAGTTGAGCTTTTTCAAACTTCTTAACGGCTGTTCTGTAAGTGCTCAATTGAGCTGCGTTACGACGCTGTGCTTTTTCATTTGTTTTTACTCGTTCAATAGCTGACTTGATAATTGGCAATGAATTCACCTCCAGAAAAGATTCTTGGTAAAATTATTAAATTTCAACAAGCATCATTATACAGAACTAGCGGGCTGATTGCAAGCACAACAGATGCAAAATAGAAAAGAATTCCTTGTGTTTTGTGGTCAAATTCGTTATACTGAATTTTGTGTGTTACACGACCTTCGACTTAGTTTGTCGGTACCACTGCCGCTGACTCAGTCGTTGGAATATTTAAGAAAAGGTGGAAACTAACTATGGCTGTTACACAATCAGAAAAGAATGACTTAATTAAGAAGTACGCGCGTCATGAAGGTGACACGGGTTCCGCAGAAGTTCAAATTGCAATTTTGACTGCTGATATTAATGAAATTAATATTCACATGAAAAATCATCGTAAGGACTACCATTCACAACGTGGTCTGATGAAGAAGATTGGTCATCGTCGTAATTTATTGGCATATTTGCGTAATAAGGACGTTACCCGGTATCGGGAATTGATCAAGAGCTTAGGCCTGCGTCGTTAATTAAAAAATCATTCGGGGACAATTTATGTTGTCGGATATTTAAAAGGGATCGTAAACAAGACAATTGTTTTTGTTTACGGTCTTTTTGTATGGCCTGAAATGGGAAAAATTCGGTAGTTTGACAAAAATATGGTAAACTAGTAACAGCTGAATTCGAACGTAAAAAAGATTGAAATTATTTTTGAGGTGAAACATGAAAAACGCAGTAAAAATTATGGCCATTGGTGGCGTTCGCGAAAATGGTAAAAATATGTATGCGATCGACATCAATGACGGGATTTATATTTTGGATTGCGGGCTTAAATATCCTGAGAATGAACTCTTAGGAATTGATGTCGTAATCCCGGATTTTAGTTATTTGGAAGAAAACCGTGACCGAATTGTCGGCGTCTTTTTAACCCACGGGCATGCTGACGCCATTGGTGCAATCTCATATTTTCTAAGTGAATTTGATGTGCCGGTATTCGGATCAGAAATGACCATTGAATTGGCAAAATTAAATGTCGCTGACTCCGAAGAATTAAAGAGCTTTGATGATTTTCACGTTGTGAGTGACCGTTCAGAAATTGATTTTAACGATGTCAAGGTCACCTTTTTTAAAACGACACACTCTATTCCTGGATCACTGGGAATTGCGCTTCATACATCAGAAGGGGCAATTGTTTATACTGGGGACTTTAAGTTTGATCAGACTGCTGCTCCTATGTATCAAACGAATTACTCTGCATTGACCCGGCTGGGTGATGAGGGGGTCTTGGCATTACTTAGCGATTCAGGGAATGCTGAAAATCCTGCTGCCAGTGCTTCCGAAAAGAAAATTGGCGAATACATTACCGAAACTTTTCACTATCATGATAGTCGGATCGTTGTTGCCAGCGTGGCCTCCAACATTTTAAGAATGCAGCAAGTCTTTAATGCGGCAGCTGAAACGGGTCGACGTGTCTTTTTAACCGGGCATGATCTGGAACGGATTGTCAAAACGGCGTTGCGGCTCCATACGTTAAAATTACCTGAGAAGGACTTGTTGATTGATTCGGTTAAAGAACTAAACCAACTAGCTCCGGACAAGGTTGTTATTATTCAGACCGGCAAAATGGGTGAACCAATTAAGGCAATTCAAAGAATGGCTAATAAGGAACAGGGCGACATTAATATCGAGCCCAATGATTTGGTCTTTATTACAACAACACCGTCAACAGCGATGGAAACGACGGTTGCCAAAACAAGAGATATGGTTTATCGAGCTGATGGTGAAGTTGAGATGATTTCTGATCAAATGAACTCCTCGGGTGATGCCAGTCAGACTGATCTTCAATTAATCATGAATTTATTGAAACCCAAATTTTTAATCCCAGTTTCAGGAGAATATCGGTTACTTGAGTCTCATGCGCAATTAGCTAAACAAATTGGCTATACGGACAAACAAATTTTTATTCCGGAAAAGGGCGATATCGTTTCGGTTAATCAAAATGAAATGTGGATTAGTGGGAGCGCACCAGTTGCTGATACGATGATTGATGGTATCGGAATTGGTGACATAGGTAATATCGTTTTACGGGATCGAAAGGTATTGTCTGAAGACGGAATTTTTGTTGCCGTTGTTACGATTGATCGAAAGAAAAAACGAATCATCTCGCAACCTAAGTTGACTTCACGAGGCTTTGTTTACGTTAAAGCAAATAAAGATTTGATGAAAGAGGCTGCCGGAATTATTGAAAAAACGGTCAAGCATAATCTAGATCATAAAGAATTCGACTGGAGTAATTTAAAACAGGATGTTCGCGAAACACTTAGTGATTATTTGTATAAACAAACCAAACGCCGACCTGTGATCCTACCGGTGATTATGGAAGTTAATCAACACCATAAGCGGTTCGGCAAGAAACACGCGAAAAAAACGGCTAAAACTGCTGCCAAGCAGGAAAAATAACTGATAAAAATAAAACAATCAGAGGTCGAGACAAGGTAGCATCTGTTTTGATCTCTGATTTGTTTTGGTATTGCTAAGACGACAATCAAAGGTGGAAGCATTGATGATGAAACTTTCCAAAAATGATCAGGTCATCCTGTGGAGTGCAGAAGAAGATCTTCGCGATCAAAAATATCATCAAGTATTGAACAAAATGCACCATTTGGAAGAAAAATATCCGGATAACGGTCAAATTCAATTACTAATGGCCCAGGCACTTTTTAAGCTTAAAAAATTATCAGAAGCTTATCAAATTGTTTTTTCCTATCGTGAAAATTTATCTGAATTTCCAGAGTATTTAACTGAAATATTTCAGATTTTACTGAAAAGTCATGCGTTCATGCTGGTCAGAGAATTACTTGCAACTGGTATTAAAGATGACTCAAGTGATAATTGGCTTCAAAAAATTGATAGGGAAGAATCAATTTACCGAGAAAGGTTTGGGCAACAACTGGCTGAACAAACAAAAGCGTTTGCACATTTGGGCGCTCTGGATGCTTACCAGCAGGTTCACATGATTGATAATGGCTTGAAATTACCATTGGCAGAATACACGACTGCAGCCAAGGCCATCTTATCGGATCCATTTGGGTGGCAAGTGACTAAGACCCAAATTTTACTGGAATTAAAAGCGGTTGGCAGCAATGCATCTGTTAGTCTAAGCTGGTTGGATAAACAAAGCTATCAAGTCACAATAGATAAGTTGAAACCGCTGAATCAGTATCCTGAATTAGTTGAAGCAATCAGAGAGGTTGATCAGCTTTATGCGGCTGAGGATCCGATTAAATACCAATTGATTGAAAAAGAATTGTTTACCCAAAGTAGCTATATCTATCCATTTTTTGACAAAGTCATTCAAGAACCGGCATTTTGGGTTAAGATGATTGCAGCAGATTTGTTTGGTGACCAATTGGAACCAGTAGGAGAGACTCAACGGAAAATGGTTGCTTGGATTAAGCAGATTCATCAGGCTGAAAGTTTTATGAAATTTGTTTAAGCAAAAAATATTTCGAGAAAACGATCATATTCTGTTTACAAACAATTTAAGTATCGATATAATACTTAAGGATTCTTCAAAATTAGACTGCTTTGTCTTTTCCAGAAGATGTAGTATAATATCACTTAGAAATGCATTGATGCGAAATTGATGTAATTTTCGAAAACAACAGGAGGTTTCATTAATGGCAAAAGAACATTATGAAAGAACAAAACCCCATGTAAATATTGGTACTATTGGCCATATTGATCATGGGAAAACTACTTTGACTGCTGCAATCACTAAAGTATTAGCAGCTAAAGGCCTTGCAAAGGCTGAAGATTATGCTGATATCGATGCAGCGCCAGAGGAACGTGAACGTGGGATTACCATCAACACCGCGCACGTTGAGTACGAAACCGAAAAGCGTCACTATGCGCATATCGATGCTCCAGGACATGCCGATTACATTAAGAACATGATTACCGGTGCCGCTCAAATGGATGGTGCTATTTTGGTTGTTGCGGCAACTGATGGTCCTATGCCACAAACTCGTGAGCATATTTTGCTTGCCCACCAGGTTGGTGTTGATTACATCGTTGTCTTCTTAAACAAGACTGATTTGGTTGACGATGATGAGTTGATTGACTTGGTTGAAATGGAAGTTCGTGAATTACTTTCAGAATACGATTATCCTGGTGATGATGTTCCAGTTGTCCGTGGATCTGCCCTTAAGGCACTTGAAGGCGACAAGGAACAAGAACAAGTCATCCTTGATTTAATGGATATCGTTGACGAATATATTCCAACTCCAGAACGTGACGACAGCAAGCCATTCTTGATGCCTGTTGAAGATGTCTTCACTATTACTGGTCGTGGAACAGTTGCTTCCGGCCGTATCGACCGTGGGGTTGTTAAGATTGGTGACGAAGTTGAAATCGTTGGTTTAGTTGACGATGTTTTGAAATCAACTGTTACTGGTTTGGAAATGTTCCGTAAAACCCTTGATGAAGGTCAAGCCGGCGATAACGTTGGTATTCTTCTTCGTGGTATTGATCGTGACCAAGTTGTTCGTGGCCAAGTTTTGGCTGCACCTGGTTCAATTCAAACTCACAAGAAGTTTGAAGGTCAAGTTTATATCTTGACTAAAGAAGAAGGTGGCCGTCATACGCCATTCTTCTCAAACTATCGTCCACAATTCTACTTCCACACAACTGATGTTACTGGTGTGATTGAATTGGAAAAGGGCGTTGAAATGGTTATGCCTGGTGATAACGTTACCTTTAACGTTGATTTAACGAAACCGGTTGCCATTGAAAAAGGAACCAAGTTTACCATCCGTGAAGGTGGTCATACTGTTGGTGCCGGTATTGTTAGTGACGTTAAGGACTAATTTCACTAAATAATATCCAAAAGCTGTGAGGCATGTTCCTCGCGGCTTTTTTTGTTGAAAGAATACGGGTGTTACCAATGTTGGTCAAAGGGTTTGGCAGCGTTATTTGACATGCGTAATGGACGATTTTAAATCGGCTCGCCAATGTTTTAGCTGCTAAAAGTTGCCAGTGTTTAAACACTTACAGATAATTTAACATTTTACATTTTGTTATTAATACGTTAAAATAACAATGTTATGCAATAAAGAATTGTAAATAAAGTTTGTCGTCTCGGAGGAAAAAAGATGTCTGCAAAATGGGAAAAGAAGGGTACCAACGATGGTGAATTAACTTTCGAAATTGGTACTGATTCTATTAAAAGCGGCTTAGACCGTGCATTTAAGAAAAATAAAAAAAATATTCGAGTTCCTGGATTCCGTAAAGGAAAAGTTCCTCGTGCCATTTTTAATCAAATGTATGGTGAGGAAGCTTTATATGAGGATGCGTTAAACATTCTATTGCCTGATGAATACTCAAAGGCTGTTGAAGAAGCGAAAATTGAACCGGTTGATCAACCTAAGATTGATGTTGAATCAATGGAAAAGGGTAAGCCTTGGGTAATTAAGGCTAACGTTACAGTCAAGCCCGAAGTAAAACTAGGGACTTATAAAGGCTTGAGTGTTCCTAAACAGAACACTCGGGTTTACCAGAAAGATGTTGACGCTGAACTTGAAAAGAAACGTCAAAATGAAGCTGAACTAGTTTTAAAAGAAGGCAAAGCAGCTGAAAAGGGCGATACTGTTGTCATCGACTTTGACGGAACCGTTGATGGTAAACCGTTTGACGGAGGCAGTGCCAAAAATCATTCATTAGAATTGGGCTCTAATTCATTTATCCCCGGTTTTGAAGATCAATTAGTTGGTCATAAGGCCGGCGATGAAGTTGACGTTAAAGTGACCTTCCCTGATGATTATCAAGCAAAAAATCTTCAAGGTAAGGAAGCAATTTTCAAGACTAAAATTCACGAAGTTAAAACAAAAGAGTTGCCAAAATTAGATGACGACTTTGCTAAAGATGTTGATGAAGACGTTGACTCTCTCGATGAGTTGAAGGAAAAGATCAAAGAAGACCTTAAGACTCAAAAGAAGAACGAGGCGCGCGAAGCAACCGAAGATGCCGCAATTAACCAAGCGGTTGATAATTCTGAAGTTAAAGATATTCCTCAAGCAATGTTAGATGAAGACATTCAACGTCAGATGGATCAATATCTTGCCGGTATGCAACAACAGGGCATCAATCAGCAAATGTACTTCCAATTAACCGGAACTAAACCGGAAGACTTGAAGAAGCAGTTTGCTGACGGTGCTGAACGACGGGTTAAAACAAACCTTGTCCTTGAAGCGATTGTTAATGCAGAAAAGATCAATCCAACCGAAGATGATATTAAGGCTGAGGTTAAAGATCTTGCTTCTCAATATGGGATGAAAGAGGACGCCGTTCGAAGTGCTTTAACCGATGACATGTTGAAACATGATATCGGCATTAAAAAGGCAATTGACTTGATTGTTGATTCTTCAAAGCAGGATGCGAAGGCAAAGGAAACTAAGAAAGACGATACTGAAGAAGACAAAGCTGAAAAGTAATCGTCACTTGTCCAAAAGATCCGTTTTTAATAACGGGTCTTTTTTTGAAGGAAGACTAAATGAGACCTAAGGGAGTTGGGAGCATCAAAGCATTTGACCTCTTTGAAATCCTTCTGATTGCATTTTCACTATTATATGTTAAAGTTACGTATAGTTGAAGAATGATGCGAACCAATTAATCACAACTGGATTGGTTGGCGTTAGTCTTCATTGTTTTAATTAGAATTAACTTCCAACTCTTATGGAGGAGTGAATATATTGTTCGAAGATAACGAATCAAATGGACCAATCACCTGTTCTTTTTGTGGTAAAACTCAGGATCAAGTGAAGAAAATTGTTGCTGGTCCAGGTGTTTACATTTGTAATGAATGTATCGACTTATGTAAAGAAATTATTGATGAAGAATTAGCACCTGAAAAGACATCTAAGGATTTACTAAAGGTTTTAACACCTGCCCAAATTCTGGATAAGTTAAATCAATATGTAATTGGTCAAAGCAATGCAAAGCGCACTTTGGCCGTGGCCGTTTATAATCATTACAAACGGGTAAACGAAATGATTAGCGAGCCAAACGATGACTTGGAACTTCAAAAGAGTAACATTTGCGTTATTGGACCGACTGGATCCGGTAAAACTTATTTGGCTCAAACGTTAGCTAAGATTTTAAACGTACCGTTTGCGATTGCTGATGCGACGACTTTAACCGAAGCTGGTTACGTTGGTGAAGATGTTGAAAACATCCTGCTGAAACTATTGCAAAATGCTGATTATGACGTTGAAAAAGCTGAAAAAGGCATTATTTATATCGACGAAATTGATAAAATTGCCAAAAAATCTGAGAACGTTTCGATTACACGAGACGTTTCAGGTGAAGGTGTTCAACAAGCACTCTTAAAGATCCTTGAAGGAACAATTGCCAATGTTCCGCCTCAGGGTGGCCGAAAGCATCCTCAACAAGAATTCATTCAAATTGATACCACTAACATCTTGTTTATTGTCGGTGGTGCATTTGATGGGATTGAAGGCATTGTAAAGAGTCGTTTGGGAGACAAGACTATCGGTTTTGGAACGGATTCTGATGAGGCTAAAAACGTTAACTCTAAGAATATCATGCAATCCGTCATTCCAGAAGACATGTTAAAATTCGGATTGATTCCTGAATTCATCGGTCGACTGCCAATTCTGACGGCTTTAGATAAACTTGATGAGCATGATTTGGTTCGGATTTTAACGGAACCAAAAAATGCTTTGGTTAAACAATATAAAAAACTGATCGAACTTGACGGCGCTGAACTAGAATTTCAACCAGCAGCACTTCAAAAAATGGCACAGTTGGCCATTGCTCGAAATACTGGTGCCAGAGGACTTCGCTCAATTATTGAGGATGTCATGCGTGATATCATGTTTGATTTGCCAAGCAGACATGATGTTTCAAAAGTCATTATTACACCAGAAACGGTTACAGATCATACTGAACCGCAACTTGTTTTAAAAAAGGCATCGTAACAAAGGGGAGTCTGATGTAAACTCTAATCAGTTTACCGTCAGACTCTTTTTTTATGCGTAAATGAAGAAAGGAATGGATGAAATGGACGTGCATCACGTTAACTTAACGATTAGCGCGGTTTCTGCGAGCCAGTATCCGAATACTCAGTTTCCTGAAATTGCTTTTGTTGGCCGTTCCAACGTTGGTAAGTCGTCATTGACGAATGTTTTAATTAATCGAAATGGTTATGCCAGAACGTCGAGTCAACCTGGAAAAACTCAAACGCTTAATTTTTATAACATTGAAGACAAACTCTTTTTCGTTGATGTACCAGGCTATGGCTATGCAAAAACTTCTAAAGCGAATCGCGAAAAGTGGGGCCACATGATTGAAAATTATTTGACCCAGCGAGATCAATTAAAAGGGGTCATCACATTGGTGGATGGTCGTCATGCACCAACCAGTGATGATGTTTCAATGCATGATTGGTTAAAATACTATGGCATCGATATTTTAACTGTAGCGACCAAAATGGATAAAATTGCGCGTGGTAAGTGGAACAAGCAAGCTTCAGTGATCACTAAAACGTTGCATTTAGAAGCAATGGAACCGTTAATTTTATTTTCTGCATTGACCAGGCAAGGGAAAAATGAAATTTGGCAATGGATTGAAGGGAGAATGTAATCGTGAATTTTGATGATTATCAAAGAGCGGCTAATCGTACTCTAATGGGGAAGGAACAAGTCTTAACCAACTGTGCTTTGGGACTAACAGGAGAATCCGGTGAGGTGGCCGACTTGGTTCGTAAGTACACGTTTCAAGGAGCTGAGTTAGATAAATCCCATTTGACAAAAGAATTGGGTGACGTTTTATGGTATTTATCGCAAATTGCTGAGTGGGCGGACATTTCCTTTGATCAAGTTGCGACCGAAAATATTAAACGATTGCAGCAGCGCTATCCGGCAGCGAAACATCATTTAAATCAAGTTAAACCATAATAATTAGCGTCTTACTTTGGCCAAACCAGGTAAGACGTTTTTTGTTGATTGAATGGTGTTAAAAAAATGTGAAGGTAGGCAGTGCCGACTGCTAATCAGCTGAATAAGTGGAGTTTTAATGGCCCAAATGTATATTAAACCTAATATTTTCAAAAATAATGAATAAAACGCAAAAATGGTTGCAATTAATGAATATAGGTGTTAACCTCATTACTAATTGATAATTCAGAAATTCGAGGGATAGATAAATGACAGAAAATAAAAAAGTAATTTTAGCTTATTCAGGTGGTCTTGATACCTCAGTTGCAATCGCTTGGTTGAATGATAAAGGATACGATGTGGTTGCTTGCTGTATCAATGTTGGCGAAGGAAAGGACCTTGATTTTATTAAACAAAAGGCCCTGAATGTTGGGGCAGTTGAAGCTTACGTCATTGATGCATTGGATGATTTTGCTGATCACTATGCGTCCGTTGCATTGAAAGCTAACGCAATGTATGAAGGGGCGTATCCGTTAATTTCAGCACTGTCACGGCCATTAATTTCAAAAGCGCTGGTTGATTTGGCCCATCAGGAGCATGCTCAAGCGGTCGCACACGGATGTACTGGTAAAGGAAACGATCAAGTTCGTTTCGAAGTAGCTATTCACAGCCTGGATCCCCAATTAGAGGTTTTAAGTCCGGTTCGGGATTGGCACTGGTCTCGTGAACAAGAAATTGATTACGCCAAGGAACACAATATTCCGATCCCAATTGATTTGGATTCTCCTTATTCAATTGATGCAAACATTTGGGGACGGGCTAACGAAGCCGGTGTGTTGGAAGACCCATGGCACAGTGCCCCAGAAGATGCTTTTGCAATCACCAACCCGTTGACAGAGACTCCTGATAAGCCAGCTGTCATTGAACTGACTTTCAAAAAAGGAGTGCCGACTGAACTGAATGGTCAGCCAATGAAATTTTCCGAGATTATTCAACAATTGAATGATCTTGCCGGGGAACATGGCATTGGTCGAATCGACCATATCGAAAATCGACTGGTTGGTATCAAATCACGTGAAGTTTATGAAGCACCGGCAGCAACAGTTTTACTTAAAGCTCATAAAGAGTTGGAAGATTTGACATTTGAACGTGACTTGGCTCATTTTAAGCCGACTGTTGAGAAACAATTAAGCGAACTGGTATATAACGCACTGTGGTTCTCACCACTAATGGACGCACTAAATGCCTTTATTGACCAATCACAGAAAGTTGTTAACGGGGTTATCAAGGTTCAGTTGTTTAAGGGCAATGTCACTGTCCTTGGACGTCAATCAGCTTCCTCACTTTACGACAAAGATTTGGCAACCTACACAGCTGCGGATTCATTTGATCAAGAAGCCGCCAAGGGCTTTATCAAACTTTGGGGTCTGCCAACTCAAGTTTATTCTCAAGTTCAGTTAAAAAATAAGCAATCCCAATTTGTTAAAGCTGTCGCAAAATCGCAAGCCAAGGATAAGGTTGCAATTCAAGGACAATATTCTTCTCATATGGGGGCTAAAAAATAATGAGCACCAAAAAACTCTGGGGCGGTCGCTTTCAACAGCAGGCTTCAAAATGGGTTGATGAATTTGGAGCTTCCATTTCATTTGATCAGCAGTTGGCTGATGAAGATATTGAAGGATCACTGGCTCACGTTAAAATGTTGGGATATACAAAGATTTTGGATGCTCAAGATGTTGACCAAATTGTGAATGGCCTTGAAGCGTTACGTGAAGAACTTCATGAAGGTAAATTACATTTTACTGTTGAAAATGAAGACATTCATATGAATATTGAGGCACTGTTAACCGAAAAAATTGGGCCGGTGGCCGGTAAACTTCATACGGCACGTTCGCGAAATGATCAAGTGGCAACTGACTTTCATTTATATCTGAAAAACCGCCTGCCAAAAATCATTGATGAAATTACAACGTTGCAAAAAACACTGGTTTCTATGGCAAGCCAAAACGTGGAGACAGTCATGCCTGGTTATACGCATTTACAGCACGCTCAGCCGATTTCATACGGCCATTACCTAATGGCTTATTACCAAATGCTGAAACGTGATAAAGAGCGGTTTAAGTTCAATATGACACATACGGACATGATGCCACTCGGTGCGGCTGCTTTAGCAGGGACCACTTTTCCGATTGACCGGGAATACACCGCTAAAGAATTGGGATTTGGCCAAATTTACGCTAATTCTCTGGATGCGGTTTCGGATCGGGATTTTGCCTTGGAGTTTTTAAGCAATAGTTCAATTTTAATGCTTCATTTATCTCGGTTCTGCGAGGAAATCAGCATGTGGGTCAGTCATGAATTTAAGTACTTGGAATTAAGTGACGCCTATACAACCGGTAGTTCGATTATGCCGCAAAAAAAGAATCCAGACATGGCCGAACTGATTCGTGGTAAAAGCGGTCGAGTATACGGCCATTTAATGGCGTTGTTGGCAACAATGAAGTCTCTACCATTGGCGTATAATAAAGATCTTCAGGAAGACAAAGAGGGCGTTTTTGACACAGTAAAAACGCTGTTGCCATCACTGAAGGTTTTTAATGGGATGATTAAAACAGCTCGTCCCAATGTTGAGCGTATGAAGCGGGCAACCGAAAATGACTTTTCAAATGCCACTGAATTGGCTGATTATCTGGCAGCAAAGGGAGTGCCCTTCCGAGAAGCCCATGGGATTGTTGGCCAATTGGTATTAAAAGGATTACAAACTCATCAAAATCTTCAGGACATGTCTTTGGCCGATTTGCAGCAGGCATCTCCTAAAATTGAAGCTGATGTTTACCACGATCTTAAATCAGAGGTGGCGGTCGAGCGTCGACATTCGCTTGGTGGAACAGGTTTTGACCAGGTAAAAAAGCAGATAGAACAGGCTAAAAAAGAATTGGGTGACTAACAAGCCATCATTTTAAAAATGGTGATCATTTATCGAATTAGCCAAATCTAATTACAGCTTAAAAGATCCCGTGCGATCAACACATTGACGTGCTGATTACACGGGATTTCCCTTTGCAAGTTTAATGATGAAAAATTCAAAAGATGAATTTGCGTCCCAAACTGTTTTCGAATTGGATTCAACAATTACATCAATTAGGGGCGATCCTGTTCCGGATGCTTCTTCTCTTTCTTTTTCTTATCTTTGTCGTTTTTCTTGTGTTTTAAAAACTTATCACGTTTATCATCGTCAATATTCATTTCAGCAAACTTGCCGAAGATGGCGTCTAGGTCATCCTGTCGATTAACTTTGAGTGACATTTCGTTCATCTCCTTATCTCTACTTCGAGAACATCATATCAAAATTAAGGCCGAAAGTCACTTTTCATAGATTGATTTCGGTTTTTAAAGTTGCTAAGGGCTTAATACTTGAATAGAAATGGTTAGTGAATGATCTTTTTAACTGTATATATACATTAATTTTGATTATTTCTGAATAAATACAACTAATTTTTATTTTTTATTGCATAAACAACAAAATAGGGGTAATATATTCTGTATTATCAGTTTGGGAGAGGAAAAGTTAATGAAAAAGAAATGGAAAGCAATTGTTCAAATTGTATTAATGGTTGCCACATTAATGGCAATCACTTTAAGCCAAACAAGTCCGGCTTCGGCTGCGGATAACTCGTTACAACGGGTTAAACAGCGTGGTGAGCTGATTATGGTGACCAGTCCAGATTACCCGCCATATGAGTTTCAAGTTAATAAGGGCGGCAAAAGTCGAATTGTTGGGATGGATATCGATGTGGCCAAAAAAGTCGCTAAAGATTTAGGTGTTAAATTAGTGATCAAAAGTATGAATTTTGATTCGCTGTTAGTAGCAATTCAAACTGGAAAAGCTGATATGGCAATTGGTGGGATTAACCCAACCAGCGAGCGTCGCCAAAGTGTCGATTTTTCAGATATTTATTATTCAGGCGGTCAAAGTTTTTTGATTAATTCCAAAGATGTTAATAAGTATAAAAGTGTTAAAAATCTTCGGGGTGCCACAATCGGAGCGCAAACCGGGACTTTACAGTATGGATTGGCAAAGAAGAGAATTCCTGGTGCGACTGTCAAGGGGATGGATAAATCAACCGACTTGGTACTGGCATTAAAGACCAATAAAATTGACGCACTGGGAATTGAAAAGCCAAGTGCGGAAGCTTATGTCAAAAATGATCCCAGTCTTAAGATGATTCCTTCAGGCTATCATCTTAATAAGAACGATGTCGGGGCCGCCATTGCATTTAAAAAGGGTTCCACCAGTTTGGTGAATGCTGTTAACAAGAGTATTGTTCAAATTAAAAAGCACCACTTAACTGACAAGTATTTGGCGGGTGCCGGAAAATACATGAAGGTTAATACAGTTAATACATCAATGTTTCATTATTGGACCTACTTTGCAAAAGGGGTCGAATATACCATTCTAATTTCGGTTGTTTCGACTTTCTTCGGCGTGTTGCTGGGAGTTATCTTGGCACTAATGCGATTTAGCAAGCAAAAATGGTTGCGAGGACTGGCAATCAGTTATACCGAATTTATTCGGGGAACGCCTTTGATGGTTCAGGTTTTGTTTGTTTACTTTGGGATTGGCGTGGTTGTTAATATTCCAGCGTTGATTTCTGGTATGATTGCCGTTTCACTTAATAGTGGGGCTTACGTTGCCGAAATCATTCGTGGTGGGATCAACTCAGTTGCTAAAGGACAAACTGAAGCAGCAGAAAGCTTGGGATTAACTAAACGGGACATGATGCGTTACGTAATTTTGCCGCAAGCTTTTAAAAATATCTGGCCGGCTTTGGGGAATGAATTTATTTCGTTAATTAAGGAAAGCTCAATCGTTTCAATTATTGGTGTTACTGATTTAATTTACCAGTTGAACATCGTCCGAGCTGATACTTACCGGGGCGTCATGCCAATCTTCGTTGCCATGGTTCTTTACTTCTTAATGACGTTCTTATTAACCAGACTACTGAACTACTACGAAGGGAAGATGAAACATGCAGGATAATGTAATTGAAGTAAATCAGTTGAGCAAAAAGTTCGGCAATAATACAATTTTAAAGAATATCAGTGGCACAGTTAAATCTGGTCAGGTGATTTGTGTCATTGGTCCTTCGGGTGCGGGCAAAAGTACTTTCTTACGATGCTTGAATTTATTGGAAAAGCCTACGACCGGTGAAGTTAAATTCAAAGGCACGGATCTGACCCATGTCACCGGAAAGCAATTATTGGATTTACGAGAACGAATGGGGATGGTTTTTCAAAGCTTTAACTTATTCCCTAATATGACCGTTTTAAAGAATTTAATGTTGGCACCGATGCGGGTCAAGCAGATGAGTGAAGAACAGGCTAAGGAAACCGCGATGCATTTATTGGGCCAAGTCGGCCTGAAGTCAAAGGCAGAAGCCTATCCAAGTAGCCTTTCTGGTGGCCAACAGCAGCGGGTGGCAATTGCGCGAGCTTTGGCAATGAATCCGGAAGTGATGCTGTTTGATGAGCCGACCAGTGCTTTAGATCCGGAAATGGTTGGTGAAGTATTGGAAGTTATGCAGGAACTTGCCAATGAAGGAATGACGATGGTTGTCGTCACACATGAAATGGGTTTTGCCAAGTCAGTTGCCAACCAAGTCTGGTTTATGGCTGATGGGTTTATCCTTGAAAAAAGTTCGCCGGATGAGATGTTTGAAAATCCACAAAATGAACGGGCTAAAGATTTTATTAGTAAAATTATTGAAGCCAAGTAATGGACTAAAAATAAGTCAATGGTTAATCTATTGACATTTAAGTTAACAGAAGTCGCATCCTTAAATAACTAAAAGGGATGTGGCTTTTTCATTTCATTCAGGTGTGATATGATGCAACTTAAGCCAATTATTGAGCTTGAATATTTGAAGCAAACGTACATTCGAGTTATACTTTTAAGAGTAGAGATTGAATAAAGGAGTGAACATTTTTGGCAAGCGAGTATTTGGAACATAAATTATCATTACTGCCGGATTTACCGGGATGTTATTTAATGAAGGACATCAACGGCAAGATTATTTATGTTGGAAAAGCTAAAAATTTGAAGAATCGTGTTCGCTCATATTTCAAAAGCAGTCACGAAGGAAAAACCGCCCGATTGGTTTCTGAAATTGCTGACTTTGAAACGATCATAACTTCAACTGATAAGGAGGCATTCCTGCTTGAAATTACCTTAATTCAAAAGCATCGCCCTTACTTCAATATCAAATTAAAGCAGGGACATAGTGGATATCCCTATATTAAAATTACGAATGAACGAGATCCCCAGATTAAGATCGTTAACACGCTGCTTAAGGATGGCGCTTATTACTTTGGGCCCTATCCAAATGTTTATGCGGCAGAAGAAACGGTTAATTTTCTTCAAAAGGTTTATCCACTTCGTCGATGCAATGGCTTTCAGAACCGTCCCTGCCTCTATTATCATATGGGTCAGTGCCTGGGGGCTTGTTTTAAGGTGGTACCAAAGGAAGTATACGATCGCCAAATTAAACGAATTAAATCGTTTTTGAATGGCAATGTGGGTCATGCCAAGCAAATGTTAACCAAGCGGATGCAGGACGCTTCGGCAAAAATGGAATATGAGCGGGCTGCAGAAATTCGTGATTTGATTAAATATATTGAAATTACGGTTGAAAAGCAGAAAATTATTTCTCATGATAATACACCGCGAGATATTTTCAATTACTATATGGATAAGGGTTGGTTATCAATTCAAGTCTTCTTTATTCGCCAGTCGCGTTTAATGAAACGTGAAAAACGACTTTTCCCGATTATTACTGATCCGGAAGAAGAAATGGTAAGTTTTATTTCTCAGTTTTATAAACAAAAGAATCAGTTATTACCAAAGGAAATTTTAGTCCCCAATTCATTGCCGACAGATGTGGTTAGTTCCGTCGTCGAGAATGTCCCTGTCAGAACGCCCCAGCGTGGTCAGAAACGTGACTTGCTGGAAATGGCCGGCAAAAACGCCCAACTGGTGCTTGAAGAAAAATTTCGATTGTTGGAACTGGATGAAAGTAAAACTACCGGTGCAATGAAAGAATTAACGGATGCCATGGGAATTCCGGAAGGCCACCGGGTAGAGGCGTTTGACCACTCGCATATTCAGGGAGCAGATTTAGTCTCGGCAATGGTGGTCTTCGTGGATGGTCAGCCCAATAAAAATTTGTATCGAAAATATAAGTTAAGGACGGTTGACCACGCTGATGAAGCTGCCAGTACCAGAGAAGTGATTCGGCGACGCTATACGCGATTGCTAAAAGAACATGCCGAAATGCCTGATTTAATTTTGATGGATGGTGGCACGATCCAAATGAATGCGGTTAAGGATGTTCTTGAAAACGAACTTGGACTTGATATTCCGGTTGGCGGCATGGTTAAAAACGAACATCATCAAACTGCGGATTTGTTGTTTGGTGACAGTGATACGCCGCTTCACTTGGATCCTAAAAGTCAGGGGTTTTATTTGCTTCAACGGATTCAAGATGAAGTTCACCGGTTTGCAATTACGTATCATCGTAAGGTGCATACTAAAAACTCGCTGGGATCACGATTGGATTCAATTAGTGGAGTCGGCCCTAAAACTCGAAATAAGTTGTTGCGAAAATTTGGCTCACTTAAAAAAATTTCTGAAGCCCCAATCGCGGATTTGAAAGGATTAGGGATTTCGGAGACGGTTGCGCAAACAATTAAGTTCTCATTAAGTAAAATTGACGAAGAACGTAAGGTTGTTAATTATCAGGATAAAAAGATCATCAATTAGCTTCAGATTTCTTAATCTTTTGTTCTTTTTTTCAGTTTTCTTTGACCTTCCGATGTAAACTCGGTATACTTCAAAAGGTATTAGTTTAGATGCGTTTTGAAGTTAAGGATTAAGCTGAAATGGTGATAAGATGTTTGTAGATCAAGTAAAAATTAATGTCCAGGCCGGAAATGGCGGTAACGGAATCGTTGCCTTTCGACGAGAAAAATATGTTCCTAACGGTGGACCGGCTGGTGGTGATGGTGGTCATGGCGGAAATGTTATCTTTAAAGTTGATTCAGGGATGAATACGTTAATGGATTTCCGTTACCATCGAAAGTTTAAGGCTGATAATGGTCGAGATGGTGGCAATAAGTCAATGACCGGTCGGAGTGCCGAAGATCTGGTAGTTCCGGTACCGGAAGGAACAACTGTCACGAATACCGAGACGGGTGAAGTCATCGGCGACTTGTTAAAGCCGGATCAAGAATTGGTAGTTGCCAAAGGTGGCCGAGGTGGTCGTGGCAATATTCATTTTGCCAGCGCAACCAACCCGGCACCGGAAATTGCTGAAAATGGTGAACCAGGTCAGGCAGCTTCTCTGAGCCTGGAGTTAAGGGTTTTAGCCGATGTTGGCCTGGTTGGGTTCCCGTCTGCTGGGAAATCAACCTTGCTTTCAGTGATCACAAGTGCTAAACCTAAAATTGCGGGCTATCATTTTACAACACTTGTCCCAAATCTTGGGATGGTTCGGTTGGATGATGGTCGGGATTTTGTGGTTGCTGATTTGCCTGGCTTGGTAGAAGGTGCTTCAAAAGGCGTCGGCTTAGGATTTCAATTTTTGCGACATGTTGAACGGACACGAGTGATTTTGCATCTCGTAGACATGTCCGGTATTGAGGACCGTGATCCTTATGAGGATTACCAGGCGATTAATAAAGAATTGGTTGAATATGATCCAACCATTTTGCAACGACCGCAAATTGTCGTCGCTACTAAAATGGATTTACCAAATGCTGAAGAAAATTTAAAGGCTTTTAAGAAACAACTGACGGGTAAACAGTCAGCGAAGGATGATGGTCGGGTTCCAGAGATCCTGGCGATTTCATCAGTGACTCATTCAGGCTTGACCAAGTTAGTGAACCAAACGGCTGAATTATTAGAACAGACGCGATCACAAGCAGAGAAACAGCCTCAAACCACGTCAGCTACTAAAGAATATGACTTTGATGAATCGACGACACCAGCCTTTCAAATCTCGTTTGATAAAACAATTGATTCTTGGGTTATTTCCGGGAAAAAGATTGAAAAACTGTTTCGAATGACGGATACAGCTCATGATCAAAGTATGTTAAGATTTGCACGCCAAATGAGGGGAATGGGCATTGATGATGCACTAAGAAAAGCTGGCGCAAAAGATGGTGATACGGTTACCATCTTGGACTTTTCATTTACGTATGTCGCATAAGAGAATGTTGATTAGAAAAGTAATTTAATTTAGGACAGGGAAGATTTTAATGCAACAAGTTCGCTCACAACCAACAGGAAAAAGACTTAAGAAGAGCCGATATATTACCGGTTTTGACGGTATTCGGGCACTCGCTGTCGTGGGGGTAATTGTTTATCATTTATTGCCTTATAATCTACAAGGCGGGTACCTCGGCGTGCCAACGTTCTTCGTTGTATCGGGTTATTTGATTACGGATTTATTATTACAAGAGTGGGAGCAAAATGGCAGCATTGATTTTTGGGGATTTTACGCCCGAAGATTAAAGCGTCTTTACCCGGCTCTGGTATTTATGCTGGTGGGGACCGGCACGTACATAACCCTCTTCGAACGATCGCTTTTAACCAATTTAAGATCGATTATTACGACCAATATGCTGTATTTGTATAACTGGTGGGAAGTCGGTCATGGTCAAAGTTATTTTGATCGTTTTAACGGAGAATCGCCTTTTACCCACTTATGGTCGCTTTCAATTGAAGGCCAATATTATTTAATTTGGCCATTGATTTTAACTGCATTGATTTTAATTGTGAAGAAAAAGAGGACCATTGCTTATATTTTAATGGCCTTTGCTGTGTTATCAGGATTATTGATGGGATTCTTATATACCGGTCCCAATACCTTAAATCGGGTTTATTATGGGACCGACACCCGGATGTTTTCGATTATCTTTGGTGCACTGCTAGCGATTATTTGGCCGTCGACGCATTTAAAGAAAACTATTACAACAGGCTCCAAGTGGACATTGAACATGATTGGGTTATTATCAATTGCTGTTATGGCACTGATGTTCTTTGAGTTGTCGGGACAGAGTACCTTTACCTATCGTGGCGGAATGTTCATTATGGCAATTGTTTCAACGACACTGGTAGCTGCTTGTGCGCATCCTGGCGCAAATATTAACCGGTGGTTAACCAATCCAATTTTTGCCTGGATTGGTACTCGGAGTTATGGTATTTATTTATATCAGTTTCCTGTGATGATTTTTTATGAAATGCGGGTTCGTGACATTGCGGCTCACCCGGTTTTAAATGCATTAACGGAAGTCGTTTTAATAATGGTGATTAGTGAATTATCCTATCGGTATATTGAACGACCGTTACGGCATTATCATTACAAGAAAATTGGGCAATTCATTGTGAAATTTGTTAAACCTAATTCACCATATGGGTTTAAACGATTATGGTTGGTTCCTGCTTTGGCACTGATTGGCATTTGCCTTTACGGAAGTGCAATTGCACCGACCAAAGAACAAAAAAGTGCGCTTCAGGAAAACATTTTAAAGAACCAGAGTCGGGCAAGCGTTCATAACAAGGCGGCTCTGGCAAAACAAAAAAAAGCCAAGAAATTGGCCGAAAATAAACGAAAAATGCGGGCTTTGTTGAATAAGAAGCTGACGCGTCGGCAATATTTAATTGCCAAGAAATATCATTTGAATAAGCAGCAGTATTTAATTGCCGCTCATCAGCCGTTAACGGCGGTTGGTGACTCCATTATGGCCGACAATAGCCATGACTTGCAGACTGTATTTAAACAAGCGTATGTTTCTGCAAAGGTTGGTCGACAGGTTTGGCAGGCCGGTGATGTTTTAAGGTCACTTAAAACACAGGGTGAATTGGCACCAAATGTTTTGATTAATTTGGGAACCAATTCGCCGATGACCTCAGCGCAAGTGGCTAAGGTTGTCAAAACCATTGGCAAGGGACATCGCATCTTTTGGGTTAATACGCACGTGCCAACCCGAAATTGGGAAACTGAGGTTAACGCAACGCTTGGTAAAGCGGCCAAAAAGTATCATCATTTTTATGTGATTGATTGGCACGATTACAGTGTTGGCCGTTCGGAGTGGTTCTGGCAGGATAATGTTCACCCGAACCCACAGGGAAATGTCCGTTATACGCATTTAGTTGCGAAGGAAATTGCCCAAACATTGGCTAAAACTCATTAATTTAATAACCACTCAAAAAGTGACTTGGACAATTTTTGATTTGTTCAAGTCACTTTTTGGAATTTTTAATTTTGAGATGATGACTCTATGAGAGTTTAATTTGTAAGGATCGACTTGGTGCGGCAGCGGCTTTTGCGCCTGAAGCCTTAAAAGCGGGTCCAAAATGAATGATCAGTTTCGTTGCAGGCTGCTGAGCGTAATGATATAAATAACCATTCAGGACGAATCGCTGCGATTGGCCAGAAGCAAGATGTTGGCCGGCTGACGAATCCGTGAGTTGGTTTGAAGTCTGAAGTGTCTGACCACGATTTGTTTTAACCGAAGCGGCGCCGTTCAAAACGATACTAACAGGTTGATTATTTGTTATTCGATAATTAACGACAAAAGTATAATAAGTATCTGGGACGGTAGGTAGGTTTAACGCTTGAGAAGCTGCCTGCTTTGCGGCCGCTGTTTTAGCTGTATTTTTTAAGACGCGCACATTTAAGATTTGATAACTGATCCTGTGCTGTTCTAAGTCAGCCACTGAATGATTTTTATCATTTTGAACTAATTGCTGCTTAGTACCGAATCGATCGTATCGAAACTGATGATTGTTGGTTAAGTGACCACTTTTAACGTAGTTCTTATTTTGAACTTCCTTTTTAGGCACCTGATAGTGGTAATGACTCAGATCGCTGCTGGACTGACTTGAAGTAGCAGACGATTCATCATTAGCCATTTTGGCACTTAATGCGGCTTTCTCTTTACGTTGGTGATTGCTATGGTGTGTTCCTTGGCAGCCGGCTAATCCCAAAGCAAGTATGGCAGTGACGGCGAAAATTAGTTGATGTTTTTTCATTTTTTTACCCCTAATAAAAAACAATTGATTTATTAACAATTCTAAACCCAAAAACAAGTTGGCGGTTAGTTAATGTTCGCAAATTTGTTTGGGGAGGTAGCGCTCTGGTTCTAGTTAAAAATTGATCTAAAGTGATGGTTGCCGTGCCACTTTTAGATTTAGCTATTGAAGCCAGAAAAAGGGCCCCCTTGGTTTTGGTTAATTGATTAACTGGAACAAAATGATCTTCTTTTGCTAATAAAAGTGTGAATTTTCGATTCAAAGTCGCGGTGGCACGGTAAAATTCATCCAGATTCACGAAGACCCTCTCCTTTATCTAATGAATATTTTACCTAAATTATGATACAATTGAAATTGCTTTTCAGTGATTGAATCCAAAATTGCTGACCGATTAAAAGAGTTAAGGAAACGATAAACAATGCAAATTGAATTTTTAGGAACCGGAGCTGGTTCTCCGGGAAAGTTTCGAAATGTTTCAAGTCTGGCTTTAAAATTACTGGATGAAATCAATTCAGTTTGGTTGTTCGATGTTGGTGAAGGGACTCAACACCAAATCTTACGATCAACGATTCGTCCCAGAAAGATTGATAAAATTTTTATTAGTCATTTACATGGTGATCATATTTTTGGCCTCCCAGGTCTATTGAGTAGTCGTTCATTTCAAGGTGGAACCGAGCCGTTAGATATATATGGGCCAAAAGGGATCAGAGAATATGTCGAAGTTAGTTTGAAAATTTCGGCAAGCCATTTAACTTATAAAATTCGCTTTCATGAATTAACCAGTAAAACGAATGGCTTAATTTTTAAGAGTGATAAATTTTCTGTTTATGCAGCGCCGTTAGATCATGGTATTTTAAGTATTGGATACCGGATTGTTGAACATGACCATCCTGGAGAATTAATGGTGGATAAATTAATCAAGCTTCATGTTCCTTCTGGGCCAATTTATGGTCGCTTAAAGGCTGGTGAAACGGTTACTTTGGATGATGGTCGAGTGATAGACGGGCATCAGATGATTGGTCCGGCTCAACCAGGCAGAATCGTGACTATTATCGGAGATACCAGGAAAACGGAAAATTCGGTTAAATTGGCTCAGAATGCTGATGTCTTGGTTCACGAAAGTACGTTAAGTAAAAGTGAAGCTAAGTTAGCAAGGAGTCACTATCACTCAACTAATGTTCAAGCTGCCCAAATTGCTAAAAAGGCTCATGTCAAGAAACTGCTACTTAATCATATTTCAGCACGCTATACAGGGAAGAGTGTGCATGAACTTGAAAAGCAGGCTCGCGCGGTTTTTCCAAATACGAAGGTTGTTAAAGATTTTGACGTGTTTGATATTCCGTTTCACAAGTTTTAAAACCAGATTTGCATGATGAATTGATTGACATATTTGTCATGGGAACTGTCGGTAGCGGTAGTTTAGGGCTAAGGAGGGTTTTCTTTGAAAAAACAAATCACAACAATTGTTAGCATTATTTTAGTGATTTTAATTGCTATTTTTGCAATGCTGAATTTAGAGAAAGTTAATGTGAGCTTTGGCTTTACTGAAATTAATATTCCGTTGGTCTTTTTGATTTTAGTTTGTTTATTGATTGGCGCATTAATTATTTTCCTGTTTTCTTCTGCCCAAAACCTCAAAAAGAATCGAGAGTATCGTGAATTACAGCAACAAAGTTTAGAACGACAGCGTGAGTTAACGGCTGAAATCGACCAATTACAAGAGAGTTTGAAGAACCTTGAACTTCGATTAAAAAACTCTTCTGGAAAGCAGGAAATTGGTGCAAAAGATCAACAAATAAATGAACTTGAATCAGAAATCGAAAAATTGTCTAATAAGTTGTCATCTCAAAAGTAAGGTAGCGTGTTTTTTATATGATTGATTCAAAATTTAAGTGGCAAACTGATCAGCATGTTGATCAAGAACAGGTTCAGAAATTTAGTGGTGCTTTAAAAATTCAACCGCTGGTAGCGAAAATTTTACTTCAAAGAGGAATTAAAACACTCGAAGCGGCCCAAGATTTTTTAACCCCGTCAGCCAAGGATTTTCATGATCCGTATTTGATGCATGACATGGAAAAAGGTGTCAAACGGATTCGTCAGGCCATTGAAAATGAAGAGCAAATTACTATTTACGGCGATTACGATGCGGATGGCATTACTAGTACTACGATTATGTACGAAACGCTGACTGATTTAGGGGCTAACGTTGATTACTATATTCCAAATCGATTTTCAGACGGTTATGGGCCAAATGCTGATGCTTATCGCAAAATAATTAATGGTGGTACGACTTTAATTATTACAGTTGATAATGGTGTGGCGGGGAATACAGCGATTGATGTCGCAAACTCGTTAAATTGTGATGTTGTTGTCACCGATCACCATTCATTACCGGAAAAGCTTCCCAGCTCATATGCGATTATTCATCCTCGGGTAAAAAGTTCAGACGGTCATGGATATCCATTTGGTGACTTGTCTGGAGCCGGTGTGGCCTTTAAAGTTGCTCAAGCATTGATGGAGGAGTTGCCGGTTGACTTAATTGATGTAGCAGCAATTGGAACAATTGCTGATGTGATGTCACTAAAGGATGAAAATCGAGCCGTTGTTAAATTTGGACTAAATGCGATTCAAAATACTCAGCGGCCTGGATTGATGGCGCTGATTAAAGTGGCTGAAATTGATGTGGCTAAGTTGGATGAGCAGGATATTGGCTTTGGACTGGCACCCAGGCTTAATTCACTTGGAAGAATTGGTGATGCCGGCGTTGGAGTAGAACTACTTTCAACGTTTGACGAACAGCGGGCAACTGAATTAGCCGAGTTTGCCAATCAACAAAACGATCGCCGAAAGTCATTGGTAGATCGAATTTATCAGCAGGCAATCCAAATGGTGGGGTCGACGGTTGCCGAAAAGACGTTGGTAGTTGTTGGTGATAATTGGCATCAAGGCGTTCTAGGAATTGTTGCCAGTAAATTGGTGGAGAAGTATAGTCGACCAGCCATTGTGCTAACCTCTCAAGAAGAAAGTAATGAATTAAAGGGGTCCGGACGAAGTGTCGATTCATTTGATCTCTTTAAGGCAATTGAACCGATTCGTGATCAAACTGTGGGCTTTGGTGGGCACCATTCTGCTATTGGTTTAACAATTGCCAAGGATAAAATTTCCGTACTCAAAGACCAGTTAAAAAAAGCGGCCGAGGATCAACAGCTGGACCTAAGCCAAAAACCGTCTATAAAAATTGCGGCGCAGGTAACGGCTGATCAGGTGAATGATCAATTTATTCAAGATTTAAAAGTATTGGCGCCATTTGGCCAAGATAACCCCAAACCGATTTTTGAAGTCAACTATGACCAGCTTAGCGATGTGCAGACGATGGGGAAAAACGGTGATCACCTCCGCTTTAAATTGTTAAAAAATGGTCATCAGTTGCCAGCAGTGGCTTTTGGAATGGGAGCGGTCGCTTCAAATATAAGTGACGGCGCACTAAAGGTTGCTGGCGAACTCACCGAGAACACTTGGAATCACCGTACTACCATCCAATTGATGGTAACGGATTTGCTTCAAGCACCGTTGCCGGTTGTTGACGAGCGAACACAGCAGCTTCATAAGCAAATGTTTGTCCGGCAGGGGATTTATGTTTTTTTCCATGCTAATGTGTTAACACAGTTAAAGCCTTATCTAAATGATGACTCTTCTGCTTTGATGTATAACCAAGTAGACCCAGAGGCAACTTCTGGTAAGAACTTATTTATTGTTGATTGTCCAGATGCCATTGCTGACTTGACAACGTTATTACGTGACAGCCACCCAAAGACAACGGTCTTTTATCTTTACAAGAAGCACTTAATCTCAAAAATGGGGATGCCAGATCGAAATTCTTATGCTAAACTATTTAAGTTCGTTAAAACTCATCCAAATTTAAATATCGGGACTCATTTGCAGCCACTAGCTCAACAGCTGAATTTGGCTTCAAAGACAGTCGTTTTTATGATCCAAGTTTTTTTGGAGCTGGATTTTATCAAGATTCGCAATAGGATTATTAATTTGAATCCAAATTACCTTTCAAAGGATTTAAAATCTGCACCTAGTTATCATTTGAGAGAAGAACAATTAGAGACTGAGAAGAAGCTGCTGGTCTCTAATACGAAAGAATTAGTCAGTTTTGCCAAAAACTATTTGGACAACTGATGAAAGGAAGAAAGAATATGTCAATCGATTTCTCTAAGTATATTGCATCCTATCCTGACTTTCCGGAGCCTGGCATCCTGTTTCGGGACATTTCACCTCTGTTGGAAGATGGGGAAGTGTATCGGGCAGCAACCGATCAAATTGTCCAGTTTGCAAAGGATCGCAACGTTGAAATGATCGTGGGCCCCGAAGCACGTGGCTTTATTGTGGGATGCCCGGTTGCTTATAAACTGGGGGTTGGTTTTTCGCCAGCTCGTAAAAAAAATAAGCTTCCTGGTGAGACTATTGAAGAGAGTTATGGATTAGAGTATGGAAAATCGTCATTATACTTGCGTACAAACGCTGTTAAGCCGGGCCAGCGGGTTTTGGTTACCGACGACTTATTGGCGACTGGTGGCACCATTGACGCTACAATTCGGTTGGTTGAAAAATTAGGCGGAGTTGTGGTTGGTACCGCCTTTTTGATTGAACTAACCGAACTTAAAGGTCGAGAAAAAATCAAAGACTACGATTTCTTTACATTGCTGAAGTATTAATTTAAAACCATGTTTGATATTTTCAACAGATAGACTTTTTGACGGTGGATGGGAGTTTAGACTTTGTAGTTTCCAATTTTTTCGAGGCCGTGGTTTATTTTGATTCGCCAAAGCCTTTTGTTTCATTGGTTAAACTTGGTAAGTGATAATTAATAATTTACAATTGGCTCCAGAATTGATATAATACTATCTGTTGTGGAGAGTTGGCAGAGTGGTAATGCACCGGACTCGAAATCCGGCGAACCGGTTTTGCGCCGGCGCGCAGGTTCAAATCCTGTACTCTCCTTATTTTGAGATAGTAGATCATTTTAAAGTCTTGCTAATCGTTGCATTAGCAGGGCTTTTTGCTTTGTAAGAAGTGATAAAAATATTTTGAAATGATTTTTTAGTGCCTAATTAATAATTTTGAGGACGCCGGGATGCTTTTTAAACACTTATAAAGCTTATTGTATTAACGCTTACATACAGAGAACCGGAACAAAAAAATTAGAAATTTCCGAGTGCTCAAGAGCCCTTTTGCTTTTTTGTTATATCTTGTGATGACATAAAGAAAGTTGTTATGGTAAAAAATGTTGCTTACTTAGTGATTTTTACCCAGAAGCAATGATATTGTTAGCGTCATATTCTTAGAGGTTTCTAAGACAATCATGATTGGACGAAAAAAATTCGAAGTTGCCGATTATGCTGATGACATTCTAGGATTTGTTATAGTGGATCGCTACAATCTTTTTTGAGATAATTAAAAAAGCGCTGATTCAATGGACAAAATTTGTCTAAAGAATTCAACGCACTTATCATGGTTATTATTTTTCTGGAGTTAATTTTGCTTTTATAAAGCCAACTAGGGCGGGGATTAGTGAAATGACCACAATTCCAATGATAACCATTGAGAAGTTGGCTTTAATAATTGGGATATTGCCGAAGAAATAGCCAGCACCACAACAGATTGCGACCCAAGTAAAGCAGGCGGAAAGATTATACTTAACAAACTTAGTGTATGGGAAATTACTGGTTGCGGCAACAAAGGGGATCAGTGTTCTAATAATTGGCATGAACCTTCCAAGAAAGATAGCCATTGCACCGTACTTATTGAAAAAAGTTTGGGCTTTATTCAAGTCTTGTTCTTTAATAAATTTTCCGAGGACTTTGTGACGTGGAATAAGTTCACCAAATTTTTTACCAAGAAAGAAGTTTAGGGAATCACCAGCAGCCGATGCAACAAGAAACAGGATTAAAAATAGTACGATGTTTAAACCATATGTTGCATTTGCTGCCAAGGCAGCTGCTGCGAACAGTAACGAATCTCCAGGTAAAAAAGGGAAAATAACAATTCCGGTTTCAATGAAGATAATGGCAAACAAAATGAGATAGGCTGAATTACCAAAGGTATTAACAATATTAACTAGATGATCATCGATGTGTAGGATAAAATCGACAAGGGTACTCACAAGATCATTCCTTTCGATTGTTTTATATATGATTTTACCAAATTAATATATTTTTTTATAATTAAAGGTGTACCTTAACTAAAAAACAACTTTTGAAAGTGTCCATTTGGCGGAAAAATAAGAATTTTTATTAATACGGTTTCAACAGGTTAAATTTTAGTGTAGGGATACCAAGGGCTTACAGATAAATTGACGATAAAAAATAGAGCTGTCAGATAAGGCCGATTTTGAAGGGATGAAGTAGATATGAATTTAAAAGTTGGTATGAAGGTTAAGGGAGTTGTTACTGGGATTCAACCATATGGTGTCTTCGTTGATTTGGGTAATCAAAATCAAGGTTTAATTCATATTTCGGAATGCCAAGCTGGTTACGTGGAGGATCTCGATCGTTTATTTAAAGTGGGACAGACAGTCATCTCGTTAATTATTGATATTGATGAGTATACAGGGAAAATCAGCTTATCAACTCGCAGTAAGGAAGTTAATATTGATGTTTTGAAAGAATCTGTTGTCAGTCAATTTTCTCGGCATCATTATTGGACAAATTATCGATTAGATCTTGGCTTTTCTACACTTTCAAAGAAACGCGGGGAGTGGCTAAGGGAAGCTGAAGAATTTTTTTCCCGGATTTAAAATTGAACTGCAACGCTGAGCCAGGTATACAAATAGGCCATAGAGACCTACGCTTGATAGTGACTAAACAACTCAAGAAAGGACTTCTCTATGACCCAGATCAAGCATACTACT
>NZ_LS422984.1:427631-529248 GCF_900411375.1 Lentilactobacillus raoultii
GAATCCAAGCCCCAAAGAGGGTGTCATTGACCCAGTCACTGCCAATCGTGCCGATGGTTTGAATGGATAAATAATAAACTGCCCACATGACCAAGACAAAAATTGGTAAAGCCAACCAGCGATTGGTGACGATTTGGTCCACCCGGTCGCTAATCGAAACTGAAAAATCTTTTAAATCGACAACGGCCAATTGGATGATCTTGGCAATTAAATCATAACGGGCGTTTACAATAATACTGTCGCTGGAATCGTTGAAAATTTTTTCCGTACTTGCGATGATTTTTTCGATTTCATTTTTCTGATGAGGTGTCAGATGAAAGGCCTGCCAGGCAATCTGGTCCCGCTCAAAGAGTTTAATCGCCCAAAATCGGCGTTGACTTTGCAACAAACTGGTTGGCAGCAGGTCTAAAATCATCGAGAGGGCTGATTCAATCCGTGGGTCGTATTGCGGATAAGGATAGGCCTTGGTGGATGGTTCTTCAGTTGCCAAGTGGGTTAAATTATCCAAATGTTGGTGTTTTAACGCACTGATACTCACTGTCGGCACGCCGAGTATGTAGGCTAATTTTTGCAGATTAATTCGCCGACGATGCTGCTTTTTAACAAGGTCGATCATATTCAAGGCCAAAACTATTGGGACACCGGTTTCCATCAACTGCAGCGTTAGATACAGATTTCGTTCGAGATTGGTTGCGTCAATGACATCAATTAGGCGATCAGGCATTTGCTCAGTTAGGTAGCGTCGTGTAATGAGTTCTTCGGTACTGTATGGGGAAAGTGAATAAATTCCGGGAAGATCCTGGACCGTTACGTGTTTGTCCTCTTTTAGTTGACCGCTCTTTTTTTCAACGGTGACCCCTGGCCAGTTACCGACGTGTTGATTAGCACCGGTCAACACGTTGAATAAGGTGGTTTTGCCGCTGTTGGGATTACCAACTAGGGCGATTGAAATTGTTTTTGGCATGGTTACATCTCCTTAATCAAAACGCAACTGGCGTCATTTTTGCGCAAGCTTAATTTGTAATCGCGAATGAGCAATTCAATGGGATCCCCTAATGGTGCAATTTGGTTGACCTTGACCAGTGTGTTGTTGGTCAACCCCATATCTAATAATCGTCGGCGAAGTTGTTGGCTACCGACAATCTTTTTAACCATCCCCGACGCACCAATGGCCAAATCAGCCAAGGGGCGTAATTGGGTACTGGTTGGGGCATTAACTCCGGTTACGATCACACGTTGGGCAATGTCTTGACTCATAGCGAAGCGTTGTCCTTGGAAGTACACAACCATGCCATTGGTTTGATGAACTGGTGACATAACGGTTAATTGTTTGCCGGAAGTCAGGCCCATTTCAGCTAACCGGTGGACCAAGCGCTTCTCGCCTAAAACTTGTTGAATCAAATAATCACCACGTTGGGTGAGTTCTGCTAGTGATTGCATCAAATCACTCCTTATTTTTGTAAAAAGTAATTGTTACTATTTACATTTTGCTTGGTTTGATCGATCTTGTCAACATCAAGTTATTAGAATCGAAAATAAATTCTGATAAATCGCTAAAAGTTAGGATTGATCACTAAAAAATTGTAAATGGAAAACACCAATCACCAGCCGGAAAGAAATTCTTGCTATACTGGGATAAAAGAAATTAAGGAGGAATTGCAAGATGGATTATACAATTTCAAAGGAAACAGCCTTTCCGACGGTGACACTTCATTTAAAGAAGGGGGAACAAATCCAATTGGAGCGTGGCGCAATGATTGCGCATAATGGCCAAGTGAGATTGGAAGGTCATATGAATAGTAATGGCAAAAAAGGCCTTGGCGGTGTTTTAAGTGCGTTGGGCCGGTCAGTTACAAGCGGTGAGAGCTTCTTTATTACGACTGCAACTGGCGAAACCGATAATGGTCAGTTATTAATCGCACCAGCTAATCCTGGGGCAATTCGTGAATTACATACGGATGGGACAACTCAATGGCGACTTAATACCAGTGCTTATTTGGCTTCCGATGAAGGAACCGGTTATCAGATGGTTCGTCAAAAATTATCCGGGGCGTTTTTTGGTGGCACGGGTGGCTTATTTGTGATGGAGACCCAGGGAACGGGGACCTTTCTGGTTTCCGGTTACGCGGACATCATTTCGGTTGAGTTACAGGGAAATGATGAGTACGTTGTTGATAATAGTAACGTGGTCGCTTGGAGTCAGAACCTGGATTACAATATCGAAGTTGCTGGTGGCACCTTGGGCTTTAAAACGGGTGAAGGCTTAGTGAATCACTTTAAAGGGACCGGAACCATTTTGATTCAAACTCGGAGTATTGAAGGCTTAGCTAACTTATTGTTGCCCTACATGCCAGATAACAGTAGCAATAATTAAGCGGGGGAATTAACAATTAGAGACAAGTAAAGTAAAAAAGAATCAGTTTAAATCGAAAATCCGGTTTAAACTGGTTCTTTTAACTTTTTTGAACAGGTAGCTTAAAAAGCTGACTAGTTAAGGGTGATCCGACCGTTTTGATCGACAGTGCCGTTGACAAAGCCTGAAAGCGGTCGATGGCCATCTTCAGGATCGGTAACAGCGGCGTGTTGATCTTTTGGGTGTTCCAGTTGTGCCAAGTAGGCTTTCCCCTGGCTGGTTAGCCAATGGGTGCCTTGTAAGGCAAAAGTGATGTATTTGCGGGGAAAAGTTTGATAAACTTCAAGATTTAACATAACGTCGTGAATGGCGTCCAAGTTTTCCAGTTCTTTTAAAATATCTGAATCGGTGTAGTGCGCCTTTTTAGCAGCCGAAAAAAGTGCTTGAAGTTGTGCTTTCCCAGGTTGAGTCTGGTCATTATCCAAAAATTTTAGAATGAATAATTTGCGCTTTTCGTGAAGATCCAGTTTTGGTCCAAACAATCCCATAATGATTCCTCCATTTTATTATTCGTTTTAATGATAGAGCTAATTTAATCACCAAGCAAAATTGACTTGCAAAGGTAAGCATGATTGTGCCATTTGCCATGTCCCTGTGCTATTGTGAAAACAGGAATTGTTGGGAGGGATTTCTTTGGACAACAAAAAGTTATTCAATCGTGAAAAATCATTTCGTTATAATGGTGAGGATCATCTCAAACTAAAAAAGAAACCGACTGCCGCAACGGACGAACATTTAAGCAAGTCGGAGATTAAAGCCCGAATTGAAAATAATATTCTGACACTGCAGGATTTGCAGGGCAAACTTTATGCGCAGAATCGCTTCGGCATTCTGGTTATTTTTCAGGGAATGGACGGTTCTGGTAAAGACAGTATGATTCGCCATATTTTAAGTGGTGTCAATCCTCAGGGTTGTGAAGTCACAAGCTTTAAGGTGCCAACTTCAATTGAGCTGAATCATGATTATCTCTGGCGAGTTCATCGGCATATGCCGTCACGGGGAATTATCGGTATTTTTAATCGTTCCTATTATGAAGATGTGTTGGTTAGCCGGGTACATCCTCAGCTGATTTTGGATGCTCATATTGGCAACATTAGTAAAATAAAGCAGGTGAATGATCAGTTCTTTGAGGGCCGTTATCAGGATATCAAATTTTTGGAAGACTACCTTACCCGAAATGGCTTTATGGTGTTGAAATTTTCCCTGCATATGTCAAAGGATGAACAAAAGAACCGGTTTCGACGCCGAATTGAAATGCCGGATCATAATTGGAAATTTTCGGCGGCTGACATTAAAGAGCGTCAATACTGGGATGACTATGTCGACGCGTATGAGAAAGCTATCAAAAAAACGGCAACCAAGCAAAACCCTTGGTATATTATTCCATCAGATGATAAGTGGTATTCCAGATTGTGTGTCTCGGATATTATTGATCGCAGAATGAAGGAGTTACCATTAAAATATCCGGATTTGGATGCGGCAAATAAGGCCCAGCTGGAAAACGCGTTGGATGAGTTGGAAAAAAATTAGTGAGCGGATTCAAGCGATTAGACTTCGGAGTGTAAGGCGTTGATTCGGAAAATCCGGGGCTTGGATTTTTTGAATCAATCCCTTATGCGCAGAAGTCTGCTTGAAGGAGCTGTCCTAAAATTAGTGAGCGGATAAAAGCGGTTAACACCCGGAGGATAAGGCGTCGATTGGGAAAATCCCGGTTTTGGATTTTTTCAATCGATCCCTTATCTGGAGTGGTGTTGCTTTTGGTAGCTGTCCTAATAGAGTGAGCGTAACCAGGCGATTAATATACGAAGGCTAAGGCGTCAATTATGACGCACAAAAATGACCACCAAGTTGTTAGTTTGGTGGTCATTTTGAATTGCTTATTAGCGACTAAGAGCCAGCACTTTTAAATTAATCAACCGTTTTTAGGAGGGTTGTGTCGAAAATAGATCACGCCTAAAAAATCAACCAGCATGGTGCCAACAGCTAGAATGATGGCTGACAGTGACAGCCACCAATCAAATGAGCCGGTTGGTGAATGGCGAGAGAGCGGCACAAAAATGAGCATCAAAATTGTAAACAAACTGCCCCAGAATAATGGCTTTTGGTAAAAATGACGTTGCTGACGCATTATTCTCATCCCCTTCGGATTTGACCATTCAAATATATCCTGTCCCAATCATTATAAAATAAGTGTCATCAAAAACACATTAAAACGCTTACCAAAATCCCCTTAAAAAAGTTTGTAAAAAAAGCGTAATGACAACGTTTTCAGTGATTCTTTCGCTTGCAATTAATCATAACCTGATTACAATGAAAATTGGTAGATGAGATAAGAGTCTCATTTACATATCCCGGTTTTTGATAGAGAGAAAGAGAAAGGAAGCTTTATTATGGCTAAAGAAACTGAAAGCGAATGGAAAGAATCGTTGAAGTCAAAGGAAGCCTTTCGAGACTTTATCAGAGAATACTTTTCAAACCACAAGGAAATGAAGGGTCATTATGATGACTCCTATTACTTCGAGGACTATGATATCCATCTGGACAGTCGTGATGGCTTGGTTGTAACTTTGACAACTGGTTCATACAGTGGTCAAGGGGTACCAATTAAGGATACCGAGCACATTTCAATTGAAGACTTCCGTCAACTACTGCTTAACAAGCGATTTGCCAGCAAGGGTGTTTCATTGGCAAATGCCTTTCACATGGCAGCTGATTTAATTGCTTAAATATAGAAAGCTACTTTTGATTGAATTAAACTCATTTTCAAAAAGAGGTTGAGGCTTAAAAACGCCCACCTCTTTTTGTTTTGGAATTAACTGGGTCTCCTTTGATACAGCGAGCGGCTGCCATTTGTGAACGAACGTTCGTCAAATTGTGTTACAATAGGATTAATCAGGTAGTCGACTTGTTTGGATCGGGGGTGTCGATTTGAAACAGCAATCATTATTTTCTGGAAATGATTTAGCCAACCAACCACTTGCCTATCGGGTGCGGCCTAAAACACTCGACGAATTTGCTGGTCAACAACACTTACTGGGCAAGGGCAAGGTGTTACGGGAAATTATTGAAAGCGACCAACTTCCTTCAATGATTTTTTGGGGCCCACCCGGTTCTGGAAAGACGACGTTGGCGGAAATTATTGCCAGAAAAACGCAAGCTAAGTTTGTGACCTTTAGTGCGGTAACCAGTGGCATTAAAGATATTCGAAATTTAATGAAGGATGCTGAAGCTAATCGGGAAATGGGTGGTAAAACCATTGTGTTTGTTGACGAAATTCACCGCTTCAACAAAGCTCAACAAGATGCCTTTCTGCCGTTTGTCGAAAAGGGCAGCATTACCCTAATCGGGGCAACAACTGAGAATCCATCTTTTGAGATTAACTCGGCATTGCTTTCCCGCTGTAAAGTATTTGTGTTAAAGCCGCTTCAGGTTGCTGAGATTATCCAGTTAATCAAGCATGCGTTGGTTCATCCAGATGGTTTTGGTAAACAATCTGTTAACATCACTGACTCAGCAATTAAGCAGATTGCCGAGTTTGCCAATGGGGATGCCAGAGTGGCTTTAAATACCCTGGAAATGGCGGTTAACAATAGTGAAAAAGTTAATGGGCAAATTAATGTTTCAACCGATAATCTTCACCAATTGATGGCAACCAAATCATTTCTGTACGATAAAAATGGTGAGGAACATTATAATTTGATTTCTGCCCTTCATAAATCAATGCGAAACAGTGACGCGGATGCGGCTGTGTATTGGTTGTCTCGAATGATGAACGGCGGTGAAGACCCGCTCTATATTGCTCGGCGATTGGTCCGATTTGCCAGTGAAGACATTGGCTTGGCAGATACCAATGCTTTGAACGTTGCTGTAAATGTTTTTCAGGCCTGCCAATTTATTGGGATGCCTGAATGTGATGTTCATCTCACAGAGGCCGTGATTTATTTATCATTGGCGCCAAAATCCAACGCTGTCTATAAGGCAAAATTGAAGGCGGCTGAGGATGTCAAACATTCGGTAAACGAACCGGTGCCACTGCAATTACGGAACGCCCCGACGTCGTTAATGGCCAACCTGGGTTATGGTAAGGGGTATCAGTACGCTCATGAAGCTAAAGATAAGTTAACCACGATGCAGACGTTACCGGATTCGCTGATTGGTCATACTTATTACGAACCGACTGACCAGGGAAATGAGGGTCGGTTTAAACGGCGGCTAGCGCAAATTAAACAGTGGGAAGCTCAGCATCGAAATTAACAATTCTTAGTTGCCGTTAACTTTCCGGGCGTTATTTCCATGAACAAACTGCCTTTCAGCTATAATAATGAGCGAAAAAGAAAGGAGTCTTAACTCATGGAATTATCACAGACTGATTTTGACATCTTAAACGCCATTAAATCCGGCCGAGTTGAATCCGGGACGTTGATTAGTCATTTTGTTGACTACTGCGATAACGCGATTGGTGGGAACCCACGCCCATTGATCGAGGCTGGTTTGATTAAAAGCGAAAATGACTCGGTAGAGGGCTTAACCGAAGCAGGTTTGAAGGCGTGGGAGAATTATAAGAAGAAGTGAGCGGACAAAAGTCATTCCTAAGAATCTTTCCTACCCAAAAAATTAAGAACCGGATCAATTGTCAAAGGAAACTTTGCGATTGGTCCGATTTTTGGCTAAACTATTAATATTGATAATTTGAAAAGAGTTGGGCGGGAAATGATGTTTGCTTTGGTAGTTTTGATTGCATTGTTTGGGGCTTTGGTCCGGACAGTTTTTGGGTTTGGCGAGGCACTGGTAACGATGCCTTTATTGGCGCTCATTTCTTTTGATTTGAAAACGTCGGTGGCGTTAATCGGGGCCTTAGGACTGATTGTCGCATTACCGGGAGCAGTTCGATACCGGGTTCACATTAACTTTGCGATTGTTCGGCGGCTGGTAATCGGGTCACTTCTTGGTGTGCCGGTTGGGATCTTGGTGATTAAATATGTTAATCGGACAATCGTCATGCGCTTCTTAAGCCTTTTTCTAATGGCCTATGGCAGCTATTGTCTGATTAAGATTTTACGGCAAAAAATTGGTAAACCACATTTCCAGTCGCCGTTCTTTGATTATTTGGCTGGACTAATTTCCGGTGTCATGGGAAGTGCTTACAACAGCCACGGCGTGCCAATTGTCGTTTATGGGACGTTAAAAAAGTGGCCAGTGATGGCGTTACGTGGAATTTTGCAGGCTCACTTTCTGTTTGTGGGCTGTCTAGTGGTTGCCAGTCAGGCTGTAGCTGGTTTCTGGCAAAGTGAGGTTTTTGTTTTGCTGGCGGTAATTGTGCCGTTACTACTAATTGTGATCCCACTGGGAAACTGGCTGGCGGATCATATCGATAATGCGCTAATGGTTAAATACGTTTATGGATTACTAATTGTTTTTGGTGTGCTGCTATTTTTAAAAGCCTGAAAATGGATTGCCTAATGATAAAAATTGCGGTATCAATCACCAATCTGGTGATCGATACCGCAATTAATTCATTAAATCAGTGAATGACTGTTGTTTGTTAATCAACCTACCTCAGCACGAAAGCCAACTTTGTCCTCGGCCTCTTCATAATAACTGTTCAAGGCATCGATTCGTAGTTTATCTTCAATTGCCAAATCGAATTCTGCATCGGTATCAAACGGATCTTTGTCTGCTCGCTTCTTGAGCTTAACGAAGCGTTTACGGGCATCTTCTGGATAATTTGGTGCGAATAAGACTTTCTGACCACTTACTTTCAATACAAAAGGACGAACTTTCACCATGCTAACTTGAGTCATAGGAATGCCTCCGTTTCAAATAGGTTGAAGAAATCAATTTCCCTAAAAGTCTTGATGGCTTTAGGGAATTTCATTGTATTTCAAACTTGGTGAAAGTGCAAGCTGCTTTATCAATTTTTTGAAAAAGTTTCAGATCGGATAGAAATTAATGATCATTGTTTTCAAAACACCTTGACCAGTATTACGATAAATGTGTTTGCCGGTTGAATCAAACCGGGTCGTATCATCGGGGTTTAAGACTAAAGTTTGGCCGGAAACTTCCAAGGTGAGTTGGCCATTGAGGACCATAATGTATTCCTCTGAATGGCCAGCGGCGTTGGCTTTGGAATGGCCGATCGATGTGTAATCGGCTGCTTGATCCAGTTCCATTTGAAACAGCTCAAGATTGTGATGAGCTGAATCCGGATAGTAGCAATAAATGCGATAGTGGCCATCGGCTGAGGTCTGCTGCGCAGTGGCTGCTTTTGGGATGACAGTCATACTTTGAACTTGGCCTTCTAACAATGCGGTGTAGGGCACACCTAAGCCGGCACAAATTTTCCAAATAGTATTAATGGTTGGACTGGTTCCGTTATTTTCGATTTGAGACAACATTCCCTTACTGACACCGGCAAGTTCTGATAGTTTTGTTAAACTGAATCCTTTTTCAAGCCGAATTTTCCTTAAATTTGCGCTCACAATTGTACCGATATCCATTGCAAAAGCCCCCAAATGGTGTTGACATCAAATGAAAAATGCATTAAAATTCTTTTAATGTTCAATATATTATACGTTCGTCTCTTATTTTAAACAATCTTTGGAATTAAAGTCAATAATCAGTGTTGTTAAGCGATGCATGATAAAGCATTTTAGGGATCATTGATAATCTTCTAAATTAATAATGAAATGGGGGAATGGTGCATGGATAATGAACTGACAGTTTCCAGTGCAGCCAAGGAGACGTTGCCGACCGTATTTGGTTACATAGGAATTGGGTTGGCGTACGGTATTGTGGGTAAGGCTTCAGGAATCAGCCCATTGATGATCACGTTAATGTCGTTAATTACATATGGTGGTGCTTCGCAATTTATTATTGTCAGTATGTTGGTAACCCATAGTCCGATGGTGTCAATTATTTTGTCAGCATTCCTGGTCAATTCACGAATGATTTTGATGAGTACGACGTTAGCACCCTATTTTAAACAAGAAAGCTTACTGAAGAATATTATTCTTGGTGGTTTGGTAACCGATGAAAGCTTTGCTCTTGGAATGAATAAGTTAAACTATACCGGTCGAAAATTAAACTTTTCCTGGTTTAATACGGTGAACTGGTTTGCCTATTCAGCTTGGGCTTTGGCATCGCTGGTTGGTGCCTTGCTGGGAAATTTCATTAGCAATCCGGAAAAATTCGGCTTGGATTTTGCCTTGGTTTCCATGTTTATTGGCCTGTTATATTTGCAACTGATTAGTGATAAGTCAATCAAGTTTAAGTTGCAATTATTAGTAGTGGCGTTTGTTTTGGTGGCAACCTTTGTGGGAATTATTTTTATTCCGGCCAATCTATTAACATTAGTGGTGACACTTTCAGCTTGTGCGTTTGGGGTGGTGATGAAGCATGCCTTCTTCTAGTTTTGTTTTTTTAACCATTTTGGGATCCGGCATTGCGACTTGGTTGTCGAGAATTCTACCGTTTGTCATTTTAAAAAAATTTAGGCTGTCTTCGGGTGTGATTGAATTTTTAAGCTTTGTCCCAATTGCGATTATGTCGGCGCTGTGGTTTGAAAATCTGTTTATTCAGCATTTAGGACAATTACCCTCTCTAAATATCCCGAATTTAATCGCATCATTGCCAACTATTTTGAGTGCGATAATTTCTAAGAGCTTGTTAGTAACTGTTGTGGTTGGGGTAATTTCGTTGGGCTTTTTGAGACTGGTGATGGGAATGTAGAGTGAGCGAAGCCCGGCGGTTAACACCCGGAAGATAAGGCGTCAGTCAAAAAATTATCCCCAAGTTATGTAACTGGTTACTGGTATAATAGACTTAACTAACAACTTGGAGGGATGCCCATGCTTACATTAAAACCCATGTCACAAAAGGATTATGATGCTTATTTATCAACGGCAGTGACTAATTATGCCGGTGAAAAGGTTAAAGCTGGCACTTGGACGGAACAATTGGCGTTTCAAAAAGCAAGTGAAGAATATCAACGTTTGCTGCCAAATGGGATTCAAACCCCAAATAATTATTTCTATCGAATTGATCAGGACGATACTAGGGTAGGGGTCATTTGGTTGGCCAAGAGCCAGGACAATCCGGAAACCGCGTTTATATACGATATTCGAATTGTTAAGGATTACCAGAATCAAGGAATCGGCAAACAGGCTTTGAAGTTAGTTGATGCCGAAGCGGTTAAGCTGGGTTTTAAAAATATAGCGTTACACGTTTTTGGTGATAACCAACGGGCACGCCATTTATATGAAGAAAGTGGGTTTAAAGTAACGGATATTAACATGGAAAAAAAGTTATCAAACTAAGTTGACTTTAAAATCAATCCACTTGATCCAAAAGCGCCGATTAGTAGTCTTTTTTGCTGGACATACTAATCGGCGCTTTTGCTTTAATTAAAGGCTTGGACAATTTGTTTTAAACTTTTGTTGGTTGCTTTTTGGGCGACTTGTTTAACTTTAGCTTGAACTTCTGTATCGGTTGCCGGGTCCTTGATATTTTTGCCGGCGGCCTTTTGCTTTTGATATTGTTTTTGCAAATTATTGTTTAGCTGACGTTCATAATTTTTAAGTAAAACTGGTCGGGTGTGGCGGTTAGCTAAACGACTTGCTGGTGATTTAGCTGATTTGGTGAATGTATAGGTTTTACCACTGGTACTTGGCAGATAACTTTGGCCAATTTTGGCAAGTTTAACCCGATATTTGGTCTGGCTTAGCTTGGTCAATTTAAAGGAACGGGTCTTTTTAGTACTTGAAAGTTGGTACTTAGAAGTTAAAGTCCGTTTATTGGCACTAAGACTGTTCTTCAGTGGGATCCCGAGCTGAATCTTAGGTGTATTAAAGTCGCCAAAAAAGATGACGGTGTGAATGCCGCTGTTGGTTTTAATGTTTTTCCAATGAAAGGCAACCCCTTTGGTATCATTGGCAAAGTAACCGGATGGTCCGCTGACTTCGTTTTTAGAAAAAGTATTTGACGCGTGACTGATAGTTGGCGATTGAAAAACGCCTAAAAATAATGTTCCTAAAACAATCCCGCCCGTGATGAATTTACGAATATGCATGATAATACCCCTTTGTTTAGATTGATAAACACTAGTTGTTCTTAGTCTACACCATGTTGTAGTTTAACAAAAGCACTCAAATTATCGTTTACCCCAGATTTTCCAATTTTTAGACAAGTGGTGTAACTGACTGTCAATGAAATTTGACAATCAAAATGAGCACCCGTTTGATTAATCAGGGTGCTCATTCTGTCTTTTAAGGAGGTAACTATCCAATTTCCTTCCGCCTAATAAAACCAGGAAGTGGGAATGGCGGAAGGAGGATGCCGACTTCCCTTAATCTTTCGGGTGTTAAGCGCTGTGCTCCGCTCACTAATATTAGGACAGCTCCTTCAAGCAGACTTCTGCGCGTAAGGGATTGATTCAAAAAATCCAAGCCCCGGATTTTCCGAATCAACGCCTTACACTCCGAAGTCTAACCGCTTGAATCCGCTCACTAATATTAGGACAGCTTCGCCCAGCAATGTTCTGCATGTAAGAGACTGATTTTAAAAATCCAGAAGCGGGATTTCCAAAATCAACGTCTTACACTCCGAACATTAAGCGCTGTGCTCCGCTCACTATTTATAGTGCCGGGTCAATTAAAATCTTAACCTGTGATTTATCGGTTGCTAATGCCTTGATTCCTTGATCTAAAGCATCGTCAAGGCTGACTTTCTTAGTGACAATTTTCTTGAAGAGGTCTTTATGGTTATCGATAATTCCCAAAACATTTGGGAAAGAATTATTGTAACAGAGGGTGGTGATAATATCGAGCCCCTGCATAATTAAGTCATCGGTCATATTCATGGTTAATGGTTTGCCATAAAGTGCGACAATTTGTAAGGTCCCGGTTCGCTTGGTGATCTTTAATGCTGTATCGAAGGTCGCTTGAACCCCGGCACATTCAAATGTAATGTCGACGCCGTTTGGAAAGTCCTTTTTAATCTCTTTTTCAACGTCTACCTGAGTTGGATCAAGCGCATTTTCCAAACCAAGTTCTTTGGCTTTGGCAAGTCGAACCTTTGAAACATCCACAATGTAGACTTTAGTCGCGCCGGCAAGCTTTGCCAAGAGGGCTTCAAGTAATCCGATTGGGCCGGCACCCATTACACCAACACTTTGACCTTCACGCAGATGACTCTTTTTGATCGCTTCATAGACAACAGCGGTTGGTTCAGCCAATGCGCCAAGTTCAAAACTCATGTCTTCTGGCAGCTTGTGAGCAAAGACACCTTGGACGTTGGCATACTGTGCCATGCCACCATCTTCTGAGAAACCAAGGAAGTTACCAGCGCCATCCGTCGAAACAGCTCGGTTACAGAAGTTATAGTTGCCGGCCCGGCAGTTTTCACATTTGCCGCAAGCCAGTAGTGGTTCAACGGCAACGTGATCACCAACTTTCAGGTTGTCGACGTCTTTGCCGACCTTGACAACCTCACCTGAAAATTCGTGGCCTAAGGTAATTGGTACCGTTTTGCCGGTTAATGGATAAGGCACAGTTGGCAGTCCCCAACCTTCCAAGTAGGCATGCAAATCACTGCCACAAATACCACAATATTTAACCTTTAACTGGACCTGATCATCCTTGGGTTCCGGAATCTCAACATCTTCAACCCGAATATCTTTTTCACCATAAATCCGTACTGCTTTCATCATTAAACGGCCTCCTAAGTGAAAATGTTCTTTTTCTGTACACCTTTATTTTACAACTTTTAGAAAGCGCTAACAATAAAATACTTGGAGTTACTAGATAAAATTCACAAGGTAGTTCTGAGCGTTTATGAACGTTATTAGTTGTCCGAACGCATATGAAAAGGGTATCATGTGAATAAGCAGATTTGCACAAATTAGACTGGAGTGATCCATTATCGTTGAAAAAATTACTTGTGCCCAGACATTGGCTGTCCATGAAAGTTACATTTTTCCTGCTAACACCAATAATAGTCAAATTCAATTTGGTGGCCGGACTTTAGAAATTCTTGATGCTAATGCGGGGTTGGCAGCGGTCAAATTTTTGCCGAGTCACTTATCGTTTGTGACTGCCGGCTATGACTATACCCAATTTTTGTCGCCCATCGGACCGAGTGACATCAGTAAGTGTCTATCATATGTGACCGGTGCTGACCAAAAAGCAGTTGAAGTGTTTACCAAATTTGAAGCGTATGACCAACAAACCAAGAAAACCAGATTGGCGTTTATGTCATTTTGCACATTAGTTGTGACGAACCCACTTGAGGAAATTCATTTTCCAAAGTTGATGCCGGAAACCGACGAAGAAATCTATTTGGTTAGTCATTATCAGCAGCGACTGAAGCAGCGACAAAAGACCTTACGTGAAAATCGTGAGTTAATTACTCATCTAAATAATTAACAAGCATAAAAATGCACGTCATAGGAGTAATCCCGGATGTGCAATTTTAAGAATTAACTGATTTAGTCTGAAATGCCATGGTTAATAAGCAGTCCAACCGCCATCAACGGGGACAATCGCACCGTTAATGTAGCGGGCACCATCTGAAACCAGGAACAGGGCAACGTTGGCAATTTCGTCAGGAGTTCCCGGCTTTGGAGATGTTTGCATGCCGGTCATTTGACGCTTCATCCCGAATTGATTGACGTTTCCCATGCTTTGACTGATGTTGGTAGCAATCCCACCAGGGGCAATGGCGTTGACGCGAATGCCTTCGTTAGCGTACATATACGCTGTATTTTTCGTCAGACCAACAACCGCGTGCTTTGAGGCAGTATAGGCAGCACCGGCCCGGGCGCCATTTGTACCGCCAACTGAAGCAATGTTTAGGATAACACCGGTGTGCCGGGGAAGAAATTCTTGAATAGCGGCCCGCATGCCATACATCACACTATTGGTGTTAACGGTCATGACCTTTGTCCATTCATCGTCTTCCAAGTCACCCACGGCAGCCATATTATCCATAATACCGGCGTTATTAACCAAAATATCGACTGGTCCGTACTGTTCCTTGGCAGATGAGAACATGGCTGAAATGTCGGCTTGGTTGGCCACGTTAGCCTTGACTGCGATGGCCTGATTACCTGCTTTTTGAATATCACTAACGACTTCGTTTGCACGATCGAGATTTAAATCGGCTGCAACGACTTTGGCCCCTTCTGATGCGAACAGTTTGGCCATTGCGGCACCCATGCCTGATCCGGCGCCAGTAATGATTGTCATTTTTCCTGCTAATAATGGTTTATCCATTGAAATGACCTCCTTGATAATAAGTGATTTAACCCACATCTAGTTTAATCGATTTTGATGGCGCTTCCAATTTTTGAGCTTTTTAATTCTTCAGATGGTTGCTTTCAAACAGATAATGGTAAACTAAACTTGTAGAGTAAATAATGGAGGCGATAGAAAATGTATGAAACAATTTTGGTACCAGTTGATGGTAGTAAGAACTCAAGTCGAGCGGTTACGGAAGCAGCTAAATTGGCCAAGCAATTTGGCTCAACCCTTCAGATCGTTTCGGTGGCCAGTGATCAACGTTATGTTCAGTATGGGGTTACTTTAGGCCAGGATGTCATGCAATCGTTTCGGGAACGGGCTGAAGAGATTTTGGATGATGCCAGAGAAGCAGCCGAAAAATTAGGCGCAAAAGTGGAAACTCATTTTGTGGTTGGCATTCCTAAAATTCAAATCGCAAAGGACCTTCCGGAAAAATACGGCGCTTCCTTGATTGTCATGGGTAAATCAGGTGTTAATGGTCTGTCGCGGGCCATCTTAGGCTCAACGACTGCCTATGTTGTTCGCCACTCGACGGTCAATGTTATGGTGATTGATTATCCAAAGTGAACGTAACAGAATGCGTTAACACAGAACGTTGATTCTTTGAAAATTAAGGTATTAAGGAATAGCAACTCAAAAGTAGGCTTGATAAACCTGGGTAAAGTTGATACTTTGCTTAGGCTTTTTTGATTAGTGACTTTTTAAGGCCAATGCCGACTCTTTTATTTTTCTTAATATTCGGCTGACTAAAAGCATGATAAAATCATCAATGTTACAATAGTGCTAAATTTTAAGCGAAAAGATGTGGACCATGGCTTCTAAATTAATGAATAAAATGACCTGGATTCAAATCCTGGCGGTGATCGGATTTTGCTTGGTAGCGGTATTAATCACTGAACATAACGATCAACTCTATTCGGAACCGATTTTTCAGGTAACAAAGGTCGCTAAAGGGAAAGTGACCAAGATGAGTGATGAATTTCATAATGTTGATTACTACCATCAGCAGGTCCTTTTTGGCCATTTGACTAATGGTAAGTATGCTGGCAAAAAGATGAAAATTCAGAATGCCTATTCAAATTCGGGAGCCATGGATCACCAATATAAAGTCGGCCAGAAACTCTTCATCTCACTACATACCAAGCCTAAGCTGCACGCAACTGTTAATGATTTAAAACGAGATGCGCCGATTGTCTTTTTATTGGCACTGGCGGTGAGTTTGTTATTTGTTATTTTGAAGCTCAGAGGGGTCACAGTGATTGGGAGTATTGTGATTAATACCCTATTATTTTGGGCAGCCGTTAAAATTGATCATCACAATAACGGTGCCGCGGTGATTCCAATTTTTAGTGTGCTGGCGGTGATTTTTTGCTTCATCACCTTATTTTTGGTAATGGGCTGGAACCGAAAAATGCTGGTAACATTATCGGCAGTCCTTGCCGCGACGGCATTAACGATTCTACTCACATTGCTGGTGTTTGGGGTGACTCATGAAAAGGGAATGTATTATGAATCGATGCAATACGTCACCCAATTACCCAAGCCGCTCTTTCTGGCGGAAGTCCTCATTGGCGTTTTGGGTGCCGTAATGGATGAAGCGACCGATATCGTGGCTTCTTTGGCAACTTTAAAGCAGGAACGACCGCAACTCAGTAAGCTCCAGGTATTTAATTCCGGGCGTCAGATTGGTAAATCAATCATGGGGCCACTGATCAACGTCTTATTCTTTATTTTCATGGCGGAAACAATTCCAATGACACTGTTGTATTTGAAAAACGGGAATACTTGGAAATATTCGTTTTCAATGAACATGTCGTTGGGGATGACCTCAAGCTTGATTAGTGGCATCGGGATCGTACTGACCGTTATCCTATCCAGTCTGTTCGCCGGTCTGTGGATTAAGGGAGATGGTCGCTAATGGGCTCGTTGACCACTTTAGGCATTCTGTTATTGATTTTGATGATAATTGTTGGCGGTAAGCAGGGGATTGCCGCTTTCTTAAGCATGTTGATCAACTTTGGCATCCTTTTCTTTAGCATTGTCCTGATGGCCTTTCATTTGCCACCAATTGCGGTGACACTGGTGGCCAGCGTCATCTTACTTTCGATCACCATCTTTTGGAGCAGTGCCAGTGACAACGCGTCGGCCACTGCTTTTCAAGCCTCGGTTTTGATTTTGATCGTCTTGATTCTATTAATTATTCCAATTGAATATTGGGCGAGAGTTGGCGGCTTCGGCCTTGAAGATAGTGAAGAATTGGAGGGCTTGTCGTTATATGTCGGCATTAGTTTTACCAAATTGGTAATTTCAACGGCCATCTTGAGTTCATTGGGAGCGATTGCTGAAGCAGCCATTGCCATTGCGTCTGGGTTGGATGAAATTGTCACTCAACACCCTAAAATCAAGAGTTCACAGCTGTTTTTTGATGGCTTGGTGATTGGTAAGCAGATTATTGGAACGGCGGTCAATACGCTGTTCTTTGGCTTCTTCGGGAGTTCGATGGGGTTGTTTATCTGGTTTTATGGTTTACATTACTCACTTGGCGATATCTTGAATGATAAAGTTTTTGCGGCGGAATTAATTGCCATTATCATCTCATTAATCGGAGTGGTACTGACAATTCCCGGGACGACATTGATGATGAGCCGCCGGTTAAAACGTAAACAGGAAAAAGAGAAGGCTAAGTCTGATTAAATTGATTAACTAATTTTTGGGTGAGATAAATTAAATTATTGGGAGAAAAGGATAATGCGAAAAACAGGGCAACCATCACGGGGGAAACGCTTGTTAACTGGGATATTGATGACGATCTTAATTTTGATTAGTCTGGGGTTAATCTTTAACCGGCAGTTGGCGATGTTGTTGGTTAGACATAATCAAAGTCAGTTGGATCATTTACCCAAGACCACACTGGTTCAAAATAGTCAGCATCAGCATTGGCAAAAACATCCGGCCAAGGTGAAGAATTTTTCAAATGGGGATGCTGTTAAATCAATGAGTCAAACTAAGCAAAATCGTCAGGCAACGATTGCTTATCTGAATATTCCAAGGATTAACGTTCACTTGCCGATCCTGTATCAGGTCACTAACGCCCATTTGTCAGTCGGTGTGGCGACGCTGCGGGCAAGTGAAAAGTTGGGGCAGGGAAACTTTGTAATTTTCGGTCATAATTTTGAGAATTCGACTATGCTGAGTAACCTTCAGAAATTGCGAAAAGGTAATCAAATTGAGACGACTAACGGCCGACATACTTACCGATATCGGGTGACTCAAAACATCGTCATTAACGAATACAACTGGCACTATACCAAACCCAGCCACCAAAAAATCATCACGGTTATTACCTGTGCCGATGGTGGTGCTACCCGGCAGATAGTTCGGGGGAAGCTGGTTGCAATTTCATAAAATGGTGAAGATGACTTATTTAATTCATTGATGGTCGGTTAGATACACGTAGTTAGAATTGACACAATAAAAGCTTCCATAGTTAGATTCGGTTGGTGGGTCTAACTACGGAAGCTTTTTAAATAGTTTGAGTCATAGTAAAAGGGCAAACTTTATGACAAAATTATCTGGAATTCGCTTTATGATTCCTGGATGATTAATACTTGCAGGAAGTTTTAAGGGCGGTGGCTGTCAATTCTCGAAGAGGTGATTTCTATGGAGACATGGAAGAAACTGATGAAAGGACTCACAGCTGGTGAGTACGTTTCATGTACTGATGCTGCTATTTACCTTTGGTATGTTAGTGGCAAAGTTGTCCGACAAAAAGGACAAGTAACCAAAAAGCCGCCCTGCGTAACTTTGGTCGGTTACAGGGCGACTTTAAATAGTCTAATGTAATTTGCCACCGCCTTTAAAGCGGCTTGCGTAAGGAGATCCACAATCGCGGATCTTCTTTTTTATAGTTTCAATATACCATAATTAGCTGAAATTGACCAATTTGATTAGTCCCTAAAATTGAAAGGATGCTCTTTTTACTTGAGTAGCGGGAGAAAGCATTTGAGTGGGAAATCTTGTTGTATTTGACACAGCATCTGAAGACAGTTATTGATGATTATCGAGGCATGTAGCGCTTGGAAAATCGGACGAATAACGACCGGTTTTTCAAAGAATGAGACAAACCATCAAAAAGACCTCACAGTCGAAAGATTTCGCTGGTGAGGTCTTTTTGGAATTAATACTTGCAGAAAATTTTAAAGGCGATGGCTGTCTTTTCCTTGTGAGGTGAAGTCCATGGAAACATGGAAGAAACTATTGAAAGGATTCACGTCTGGTGAGTACGCTTCAGTACTGTTGTTTGGGCTGCCTCGGTATGCTAAGGAGGCCAGCTGCAACAAGGACAAGTAACCAAAAGTCGCCCTGATATAACTTTGGCAAATTACAGGGTAACGTTACTGTCGCCTGAATAACTTACCACCGTCTTTAAAGCAGCTTGCAAGAGAACTTGCTTTTGCAAGTAATTATACTATATCATAATGATTAACTTTTGACAACAATGTTCACTAATATATTAAACAAAAGCTATGTAATAAGCGATTATTAACTCATATTTGAGCATATGATTCATTGAATTTTCGATAATTGAGGATACCAATCCTAGTGGAGAAAATTTTTGTTTGATGCAATAGAAACACATCGTGATGAGGTGACTGATCAATCTTAGCGGATTAATGAAGTTGAGTAGATGACAGTGAGACATAAATCCAAAGTAATTTACTAAAGTTATAGTGAGTTTCCACTTCAAAACGATATTTTCAATGCTTAGCAATCTTAACCTGACCTATAACATAGTGTCCTTTTAGAGATATACTTGTGAATGGGGTTATGATTCTTAACGCCATATTCGGTCTAAAACTCCTATTTTAATAGATCATGTTTATGGGCCCTATTAAATGAAATGCGCTTTCAAAAAGCCGAATTTCTAAGCGTTTTTGCATGACTTACCCTTGCAGACGCTTTAAAATAATGCTTGTGGAAAAAACGTAATTTAGGGGGAGAGAGAAATGCCAAAATCACTAAGTCGATCCATTTGGGAAGTTGCAGGATTAGTTATTCTTTTAGAAATTCTACTTTTTACAATTGGATATGCTCTAGCAGATTTTAAACTAACCGATGCGGGTTTCATTGCAGCACAGGAAATTATCTTTTTTATTATTTTTTGGGTGATTAATGCATTAATTACGAAGGTTAAAGTAAGCTTAGTACCGACCGTTCCATGGCGGCAGATCTTCATACTGGCTTTGCCGATTTATTTGGTGTGGATTATTGGGATTGTTGCACTTGTTCGCGGTGCTAAGAATCTCCCGTTAGCTATTGCGGCTGGAATTGGCGCCGGTATTTTTGAAGAATTCTTTTACCGTGGCATTATTTTGGGAATTTTAGTCAAGATTTTCCGAAATCAGTCCTCTAAAGCTCATCGAATTTGGTATCCCGTTTTGATCACCAGTATCTTATTTGGGCTGGGTCACATGGGAAATGCCATGTCACAATCATTACCTAATACGTTGCTTCAAGTTCTTCAGGCTTTTTCACTCGGAATAATTTTTGCGGCGATTTATTTAAGGTCAGGATCACTGTTTATTCCGATGTTGTTACACGGAAGTTGGGATTTTAGCTTAACTGCAATCAATGGTGGAATTTCTTCAACTAATACTGTGACCTTCATGGCCGTTGTAAGTGGCATCATAATGGACCTGATTTTGTTCTTAATTGGTGCATATTTTCTCCGATCAAAGAAATTACAGCAAATTGAGTTGCACAATTTCAACAAATAACTTTGAAAACCTTTGAAGATTAAAGGGGCCATTCATTTTTTTGAGTAAGTGAAGGGCCCTTTTTGCTGAAAGTAATTGTTTTTTTAATCAGTGAAAAATCAATTTCGAATTTGCCCGTTGCCTCGAATCACGTATTTGGTGGTTGTCAATTCCTTTAAACCCATTGGACCGCGGGCGTGCAACTTTTGGGTACTAATGCCGATCTCGGCCCCAAAGCCGAATTGAAAACCATCAGTAAAGCGGGTTGACGCATTTACGTAGACACAGGCAGAATCAACTTGGTTTAAAAAGGTCTGGCTGTTTTGATAATTGTCGGTAATAATGACTTCCGAATGGCCGGTTGAGTAATGATTGATATGCTCGATGGCTGCCTGCTCATCAGGCACGATTTTAACAGCCATGATTAAGTCATTGTATTCGGTTGACCAGTCAGCTGGACTAGCCGGCTTGATTGTGTCAACAATCTTTCGGCTTTGTTCGTCGCCTCGTAGTTCGACCCCGTGGGCGGTTAGCGCTTTGGCAATCGGTGGCAATAATCTTTGGGCCACTGATTGATGAATTAGCAGTTTTTCAGCCGCATTGCAGACGGAAGGGCGTTGCACTTTGGCGTTGACGACAATGTCAACGGCTATTTTTTCTTCTGCGGATTCATCGACGTAAATATGGCAGTTACCGGCACCGGTTTCAATGACCGGAACCGTCGAATTTTTAAGCACGGCTTGAATTAATCCGGCACCACCTCGGGGAATCAACACGTCGAGATACTCGTTTAAATGCATTAACTCATCGGCGGTTTGGTGGCTGGTATCGTGAAGAATTTGAATCATGTTTTCATCAAGGTGATTTTTTCTTAAAACGTAACGGAGTGCGTCGGCAAGGGCCAGGTTACTATGGAGAGCTTCTTTGCCACCACGCAGAATAACGGCATTACCGCTTTTAAAAGTCAGAGCAGAGGCATCGACCGTGACGTTTGGCCGAGCTTCAAAAATCATGGCAATTACACCAATTGGGACTCGTTTTTGCTCGATCAGCAGGCCGGCTTCATTCGTCCAACCCCGATCAATGTTACCGATGGGATCCGGTAGGGCTGCAACTTGGCGCAGTCCTTCAGCCATGTCTTTGATTCGTTGCTTGGTCAGTTTTAATCGATCGGTGAATTTGGCCGGCATTTGAGTTGCAGCAGTCAAGTCCTGTTGATTGGCTGTTAAAATTTGGTCGGTTTGATTCATTAATTCATCCGCAAACTGAGATAAAATCCGATTTTTAGTGACGGTGTCCAGTTGGCTGATTTTGGTGGCAGCCTGTTTGGCTTGACGGCCGATTTGAATGAGTTCGTCGTTCATTTGAAAACCTCCTGAGGGTTATTTGAATTTACCAGAATTAATGGCCGGAAAGGTTCGAGGTTGTCTGTTTAGCTGTTAATGCCGATGATTTGGTAAATAATGTTCCAATTCGCTTGCCGGCTAAAATGTCGAGAATAATGCGGGGATCCTTGCCATTGGCTAAAACCATCTGGCGGTTTTCTGCCAACATCCGTTTGGCGGCCAATAACTTGGTCTGCATGCCGCCGGTCCCAAATCGACTGCCAGAACCACCAGCAACGGTAAACATGGTATCGTTAATCTCACTGACGACTGGGATCAGTTGAGCGTTAGTAACTTTCTTGGGATTCTGATTGTAGAAGCCGTCAATATCGGACAACACAATTAATAAGTCGGCGTTGACGTGACTGGCCACGATGGCGGACAGTTGATCATTGTCGCCAAAGGTTGTCTTGTGATCCAATTCATCGGTGGCAACCGTGTCGTTTTCGTTGACGATTGGAATAACATTGTCATTTAGGAGGCAGTTGAAAGTGTCCATAACGAACTTATTGCTTTTTGGATAGTCGAAGATATCGTGAGTCAAGAGGACCTGCGCGATATCTGTTAAGTAGTGATTAAATCGTTGGGTAAACAAGGTCATTAATTCAGATTGACCGATGGCAGCCAGGGCCTGTTGTGCCCCAATTTCGGTCGGTCGTTTTTTAAGGTGCATTTTATTTAACCCAACCCCAATGGCACCAGATGAAACTAAAATCAGTTCCTTTCCCTGGTTGTTTAAGGCGCTTAGGGTATAAGCCAACTGATCGAAAGTCTCCAGATTAATAGCACCGCTGGGATGAATCAGACTACTGGTGCCGACTTTGACAACGATGCGTTTTGCGTTCACAATTCGATTATCCATATTTGCCACCTGATTTTCTTTTCTTTAGACCTAAAAAAGCGTTACTTTGAATTGAGACACCCATTCAGGGCGGTACCATTCTCATTCAAAGCAACGCTTCACACTTTTGATTGTTTTTATAATGGAAAAATCCATATCTGATTGAAACAGTTTAATCGTGATGGAAGTTAGGGTTCGTGTGCTTAAGCGCCTTTCAGCAATTAGCGCCTTCTCTGAGGTGACACTACTTGGACTTCCAAATTAGAATTATCATATATAATTTACGTCAGAATGTCAAGACTTTTAAAAAGAGCCGAGAATTAGGTAAAAGGATAAACTTTATGCTAAAATTATCTGGAATTTGGTTTATGATTCCTGGATGATTAATACTTGCAGGAAGTTTTAAGGGCGGTGGCTGTCAATTCTCGAAGAGGTGATTTCTATGGAGACATGGAAGAAACTGATGAAAGGACTCACAGCTGGTGAGTACGTTTCATGTACTGATGCTGCTATTTACCTTTGGTATGTTAGTGGCAAAGTTGTCCGACAAAAAGGACAAGTAACCAAAAAGCCGCCCTGCGTAACTTTGGTCGGTTACAGGACGACTTAAACTGTCGTTAGTTACTCGCCACCGCCTTTAAAGCGGCTTGCGGAAGAGGGTCTGTGATTACGGATCCTCTTTTTTGTACTTTTAATATACCATACTTGTCAGAATCTGGTCAATGACAACCCAATTAAATTGAATGATCATAAACATCAATTAGTCTAAATTGAGTGCTTTACTGTAAACCCAATACTTTTGGGCATTAGAATCACTTGAAAAGCGAATTCGGTACCAAGTGCTACCGGAGGATTTGGTACCGATATCATCAATATAAACTTTTTTGCCAATAGTGGCACCAACCGAAGTCCATGAGTAAGTCTTGACATTGGCACGTGAATTCTTAACGTGGTTGTACAGCCTGTATGATTGGTATTTGTCTCCTAATAACGCTTTCTTATCGGCTGATTTGTATGAAACTTTATCAAATGCTTTCTTTTCATGTGAGGCGGTTAAGTTATTGTAAGTCGTTTTGACCAGTTGATAGAATTGGGCAAACGTGTAACCTGCTCCAAAGTAGGTTTTACCCATTGACGCATAGTAGGCAGTTGGATCCGTGTGGTCAGTTCCACCCAAAAATTTGGAAACACCTTTGTGTGACCAAACGGTACCTTTACCGTCATAAGCAGCATCGTTGGGCTTTAAGCCGTATTTGTTTAAGATATAAGCTGTGTAGTAAGCAGCATTGGCAATTTCATGTGCGAATGCGGATTTACTGTGAACGCGAACCTGTTCAAATTGAACAAAGCGGGCATTTGCCGGATACCCGGCGCCCCAAGCCAGGTAATTCGTGTTGGCAATGTTGATGATTCGACTGGCGTCCACAAATGTGTGAACAAATGCGGAGCGGTAGTTGCGTTTCATATAAGCGATTTCGTTATAAATGGTTGAATTTGGGTTAGCAGTTTCGTGAACCACGACCCCTTCAGGCTTCTCGGTACCATGTCGATAGCCATTCTTAGGAAAGCCACCCCAAATTGAAGAAGTCACACTGGCGTGATCGATGTTATGGTTGGCAATGTATGAATTGACGCTTTCGGCGTGGGCGTTGCCATTGAGGGCAAACATTCCGGTAACGGCAAAGGAAAGCGCACAGACCGCCTTAATTAAAATTCTTTTTTTCAAAACAGTTTTCCCCTTCAGAAATTGATTATTAATTTAAAATATTTTTGGTTATATTTTGGATAAAGTCAGTCTGGTTTATATATCAAATTTTTACATTCTTAGATTGATTACGCTTAGTAATATAAACGATTTAGGGAGGCAGATTCAAGCACTAAAAAAGCCCACAACCAGCGTTTTAACGCATGATTGCGGGCTTTTAGCGGTTACTTATCAATCATATTAAGAGTTGTTGACAAAATATTAAAAAAACGTTTTAAAACCTGTCACGTCAGCATTTCAAGCTTGTAATATTACTGAGTTCGCTTTTGTTTGGCGAGCTTTTTTTCGCACTTTGGGCAAATTCCAGTTACTTCTAATTGGGCTCCGGTCACTTCAAAACCGACTTTTTCGCGGGCCACCTTTTGGACATGGGCCACAATGTCTGGATAGGATTCATCGAAAATATCAAAAATTTTGCCACAATTTTCGCAAATCGCATGATAGTGGGGAACCCCGAAGAAGTCATACCGTAAGCCACCATCTTTGTTTGGCAATTCGATGACCAAGCCATTGTCCACGAATAATTTAAGTGTATTGTAAATAGTTGCAACACTTAAGTTTGGTAGTTTTTTATCAATGGCGTCTCGAATGGTGTCAACAGACGGGTGATTGTGATGGGTAATTAAGTAAGTTAGAATTATTTCTCGCTGAGGGGTAATTCGAACCCCTTTTTTCTTAAGTCGTTTTAGTGAAACGTCTAGTTGTGCATTAGTAGCCATAGCGCGATTCCTCCAATATCAAGTGGAAGTGGTCAACTGTCTAATTCCAGCCGGTTTCCAGAGCTACGTTGATTATCATCTTAGAATTATTCTAAACTATATTTGAAAATAAATCAACGAAGTTATCGATTTTTACTTACTTTTTGTCAATTTTTAGGATAATGTTAGTTGATTAGCAACCCATAACGGGTTTATTTGAAGGTGGTAAGAGCTAATTTAAACTGTCGTTGATCCGTCGTTTTAAACTGATTAGCGGTTAAAATTTTTGAAAGCTCAGGTAGTGGTTCATCAAGGGTCACGACTAATTGAGTAAAATTAAAATGATCGTTGGCGAATTCAATAGTGCGTTTGAGGACCTCACTTAAACCAGCAACGTCTTTTCTTAAAAAGGTGAAGTCCAAGTTGCCAATTTGGGAAGTTGATTTAAAGCCGGAGAGTGTCACAATTCCCTTGAAAGCTTGATGATTGGAATCCACAATTCCCCAAGTGAGTTCAGTTCCATTCATCACTCGCTGCATGATATGGTTGATGCCTTTAACGGTATCTAAAATTTGATTGGGTAACCATTCGGCGGAAACCGTCGTAAAAATTGGTTGGCTGAATAATGCGTCAACTTGTTTGACAGGCGTTTGAGTTAGCCAGTCCATGGTGTAATGTGCGGTTAAAACCGGATGAAACTTTTCGAACGATGCCATAAAATGGCCTCCTTTATCTGAAATTGCTTACATAATTGGTGTTGATTAGCGTCTATACTGTGGCATAATGAAAGTATCAATGAATGCGGAGGTAAAGCTTTTGATAGAAAAATATTTGATTGGAACCTATACCAGACGACTTAGTCAGGGTGTTTATCAGCTTGAATTGGACACGGTTCGGCAAAAGCTGCAGCACCTGCAGCTGGTCGGTAAGGCCATTGATCCGACCTATGTGGCGGAGTCTAATGCCAAGCGGATTTACGCAATTACCAAGGTTAAGGATCAAGCTGATAATGTCACTGGCGGGTTTAAGGAGTGGGACGGCCGCAGTGATGATTTTCCATTGGCTGACCAGGCAGTCATTCATGATCAGGAAACGTCACCAGCCTATATCGCCGTTGATGAAGCTCGTCACCTAGTTTTTACGGCAAATTATCACGCGGGGACGGTTTGTACTTATAAGATCGCGGATGATGGTGCCATCACCCGTGCTGATCGCATTATGGATAAGGGCACACTGGGCTTTCGTCCTGAGCAGCAGGATGGCCCGCATCCCCACTACATTAATTTAACTCCTGATAATCGGGTAGTGGTAGTTGATCTGGGTGTTGATAAAGTGTATCTGTATGATTTGGATAACAGTGGTAAATTAACGCCGGTCAGTGAACTCCAAATGGAAGATGGTTATGGTCCCCGTCATATCGCATTTGATGAGCAGAAGGGCGTGGCCTATCTGGTTGGTGAGTTAAGCAGTAATTTGGCTGTTTTGGATTATGATGAAAAAGCAGGCAAACTTACACTCAGGTGCATTTCGTCCACCATTCCGGATGATTGGACCGAGCATAACGGTGCGGCTGCTATTCGGATTTCAAAGGATGGTCGATTCGTTTACGTCTCAAATCGCGGCAACAACACCATCGCTGTTTTTAGTTCAGATGAAAAGGGAAATATTCAACTGATTCAGCGGATTTCAACTGAAGGAGATTTCCCCCGAGACTTTAATTTCAGTGATGATGAATCATTTGTGATTTGTGTAAATCAGAATTCCGACAATGGTACTTTGTATACCAGGAATGCTCAAAGCGGTAAGCTGACGCTGGTTCAAAAGGACTTTCAAGTGCCGGAACCAGTTAGTGTTTTAAGACGAAAGTAAATTTATTGACGCGGCTGGCTTAAAGTTGCTGCGAATGATCAGCTTTAATTAAAAGAAGAGGCCGAGACAAAAATCACTTTTGTTTCGATCTCTTCTTTTTTTATCGATAGATTTAATTAACTCTGGTTTCAATCGAGCCTAACCCATCAATTTCACTGGTGAAAACATCGCCGGATTTCAAAAAGACCTGTGGATTCCGGCCGACACCCGTCCCACTTGGAGTACCGGTAAAAATCAAGTCGCCTGGATATAGTTCAATGACGCCCGAAATGTAGGACACCAAGGTCTGGATATCAAAAATCATTTGGCCAATTGTCGCTTGCTGCATCACGTCACCGTTAACCTTGGTGATAACATGCTTTGAGACGATATCGTCAGTATCGGCAATTGTTGAAATGTAAGGGCCAACCGGTGAATAGTTGCGGAATGATTTTCCGAGATCAAACTGGGTGTTGGGACCGTCGATTGATTGAAGTGTTCGATCGGAAATGTCTTGGCCGACCATGTAACCGGCAATGGCATCCTCAGCATCTTCCCGACTAATATTTCGGCCACCGTTGCCGATTACAATGACTAGTTCGGATTCCCAGTCAACGGTGTCGCTGCTGAGATGAATCGAATTGTCCGGTCCAGCCAGTGAGCTGACAAATTTATTAAAAACGTTTGGCCGCTTGGGTCTGGCAGTTGACATCTCTTCCATGTGGTCAAGGTAATTAAAGCCGATCGCCGGTAACTGGCGTGGATGGACAACGGGTTGCTCAAATTTTTTAACATCGAGCGGCTCTGCGCGATCGTCGTTAATAATTGCTTTATCAGAAATATCGATGAGCACTTTGGATTCGAAGCCCTGCCAATCATTCAAAATATCGTCGATTGAATTATAGCCGTTAATTGGCACACCCCATAATTGATTGTTCTGTGGCGCGACAAACGTTGGCTTTTGATCATACATTGCTAATTTCAAACTGAATCCCTCCTGGCATATCGATGAACGAATGGTGATACTAGTATACACCTAAATTACGTTGACCAAAACTTTTGCAGTTGGTTTCCGAGCTGCTGAGCACTGTTGACAACTTGTAAATTTGTCCAATGGGGCGGAAAGATTTGCCGGTATCTTGATTGACTAAAGCGCTGATCCATCAGAACAACGACGCCCTTGTCAGTGCTGGTCCGAATGACTCTTCCCGCCGCTTGACTTACATTATTAAACCCCGGCAGTTGATATGCAAACGAAAAGCCCTGACCGTTGAGGGCGTCAAAGTAATCCCGAATTAAATCCGACTCGGCATTCATACCTGGCAAGCCAACACTGACAATGCCAACGCCAATTAGTTGGTCGTGCTTTAAATCAATTCCTTCAGAAAAAATACCGCCAAGAAGGGCAAAGCCAACTTTGGTTTGCTGCGGGTGATGCCTAAATTCGGCCAAGAAAGCCTGACGGGCGTCATGGTCCATATCGGCTGATTGGCGAAACGTTTGAATAGCCGGATAGGTTTCGGTAAATTGGGTTAATACCGCTTCGAGGTAAGCCATTGACGGCAAAAAGATTAGGTAGTGACCGACTTTTTGAGAAACCATCGCGTCAATCATGTCACAGATTGGTTGAAGACTGTTGTGGCGGTTAACATACCGGGTGTCGATATTGTTAGCAATAATGATTTGACAGTTTTTGGGCGGAAACGAGGAGGTGGAAATCATCGTTAAACTATCGGTTTCGTTGCCTAAAACCCGCTGGTAATAATTAATTGGACTTAGCGTTGCTGAAAATAAAATGGCGGCTCGCCCTAAGTCGAGGCTTTCCTTTAGATGTTGGCTGGGATCCAGACAAAATTGGCGGAAGGTAATCTCATGATGCACATCGTCAAGGATGATCCGGGTTCGGTAAGTGGTATCGTAGAGCTGAGAAATCAGATAATAACTGCGACATTGAAGATAATAATTGACCACTTGATCAACCGTATCGGTGGGTGTTTGGTGGGCCAACCAATCATGAGTTTCATTAATAAGTTCACCAAGGGTTTGGTTAAAATTAGTTAAGGGTTCAACTTGGGCGATTTGATGATCAACTGTGGCTTCAGCAACCTTACCGTAGCGTGTGAAAGAACGCTGGAGTGACCGCAATTTTTTAATTAATTTTTGATTAGCGGCTCGATGTTGGGAGAGCGCCTTAACTAACGGAGTAATGGGAGAACGGCTTAGGGTGGCCGAGTACATCTCGCGGGACCGGTGAACCAGATTGTGAACTTCGTCGATTAAAAAGCAGTTTGATTTATCTGGTGCAGCGAAAAATCGTTGCAGGTGAACTTGTGGATCAAATAAATAATTATAGTCGCAGATGATAATATCGCAAAATAAGCTCACGTCCAACGAAAATTCGAAGGGATCAACTTTGTGCTTTTCAGCATATGTTTCAATGACCGATCGGGTTAATTGATCCTCGTGAGTTAAGATATCCATCATTGCCGGGCGAACCCGGTCGTAATAGCTAATCATGTACGGATTCTTTTCGGGTGGTACGTCTTTTTCTGCCGGGAAGCTGATTTTATCTTTAGCGGTTAGGGTAATACTTTTAAGCTTCAAAGACTTTTGAGCCATTAACGAAATGGTTTCTTCAGCAACCTGGCGGGTACTCTGCTTGGCCGTAAAGTAAAAAATCCGGTTAATCAGGGACTCACCCATGGATTTAATTGCTGGAAACAACGTTGAAATGGTTTTCCCCGTGCCGGTTGGCGCTTCCACAAAGAGATGTTTTTCCAGTAAAATGGTTTTATAGACGTTGACTGCCAACTGTCGCTGACCCGGACGGTAATTCGGAAATGGAAATTTAAGAGCTTGAGCGGAGTTGATGCGCTGTTGGTCAAGTTTGTGTCGAAGTGCAAGCCATTCTTGATAATCAGTGATGAGGGCACTAAAAAAAGCCGTCGCTGCCTGCTTGGTGTAGGGCTTGGTTTTAGTCGTGATGGTTTCATCCGGTGTTTGAACATAAGTTAATTGTAAAGTGACTTCGGCCAAGGTTTCTTCCTGATGCATTAAAAGGTACGCGTAAACTTGTGCCTGAGCCCAATAAAGTTGACTAGTGCTTTCTGGAAGTGCTTCAAAGTCCAGATCGGAAGTCTTGATTTCTTCGATAAGAACACCGTCATCTCGGCGGTCAATGCCGTCGGCTCGACCTTCGATCACGTATTCATCTTCCAAAAATTCAAATGAGGTTTTTAAACTGACTTCAGCCTGATAACTTTTTGGTCGACGTTTTTGAAGCTTTCGGTGAATTCGGCTGCCTTCTTGAGCGGTATTGTCGCTGGAAGTAAGCGGATTCAAATCGCCGGTTCGTCGTAAAAATTCAATTAACTGCCGAATACCGATTCGATGAACTGTCATAAATTTCCCTTCAATCATGCACTACTAAGTACTTTCACGAATTAACCGTGTTTACCCGTTCAATTATACGTTAAAATAACGTTAACAGATATTTCTTTTTAAGAATAATCATGATCAAACTAAGTGGAGGGTTCTGGAAATGCAGCTACGATACGGGCAACTCGTCAAAAATAATCATCAAACCTATTTTTCTATCGGTTCGGTAGTGGTCAATAATCCACAATTAATTTTGGACAACGTTAACTACATTGGCAAAAAGAATTTCGTCATTCACATTAAGTTTGGGGCGGGGATTACCCGGCACGCGATCTTGTTAATTCCGTTTACCCAGCGTCAATTGCCGACTTACCTAACTCAAACCGATTTGGCAGCCTATCAAAAGCTGAGTGAAAGTGGCGATTGGTTGTTGTTGAATCCGGATGCTGATGAATTAAATCGTTTTCAATTGGTTGAAGAATTGGAAATTGAAGCACCGGCGGATGAACAGATCGCTAATTTGGCCAGTTTACGGGAAAATACGATTCAATATGTGACACAATGGGTAAATCAGCTTCAAGCCAAGATTGATAAGCTTTCACAGCGCAAGGCCAATCACTATTTCTCCAGTAAAGCGCATTACGAACAGGTAAAGGATTTTCTGTTGTCCGTGTCACCATTAATGGACTTACGATTGCAGGATCATCAGGTGCGCCAAGATGAATGGCGGCTTAAGATCAGGTTGGGAGGTCAGTAAAAATGATCGATCAAGCGAAATTACAGGTCATCGTTGAGACTTTTGCCCAATACCACGTGACCATTAAGACACACGGCATGCTGATAACGGCGATCAATGGTCAACCGGTCAATTTCGATGCTAAAACCTACATGCAGGATCAATTGATTGAGTTGATTTGTCAGGTGATGGCCAATCAGTTGGTTAAAGAGGTTTGGCAAAAGCAACAAGGGCTTGAATAAAAACGCCTTAAAGAAGTTCTGTGTTTATTTTTGATTTTATGTACAAATTAAAGTACAATATTAAGTACAAGGAAGGTGGTAGCATGACATTAGCACTTACTCAAAGCGATTTTCGTGCCAACTTAAAAAAATATTTAGATCAGGTTAATGATGACGATGAGACGGTTTATGTCGCAAGGTCAAATAGTCGGGCAGTCGCGATTGTATCACAAGAAAAAATGGATTGGCTAGAGCGGGCTTTAAAGGCCAAAGAAGGCTCGTTGGAATATGCTATTGCACGCGATCAACTTATTAAGCGGAATGTATTACCTGACGATGAGATCGTCAAATCTGATGACAACTACTGGGGCCAATTTAAACATGACGAAACTAAGATTTAAGCCCAGGGCCACTTTTAATGCCGACTTGAAGCGTTTGTCATGCTTAGATAAGACAATTATTGATGAAGTTCGGGCAGCAGTTGATCTATTACTTGAACAACAGAAATTACCACCAGAGTTTGAAGATCATGAACTTAAGCGACGTCTATCAGGTTACAATGAGTTTCATTTACGCGATACGCCTAAAGGACAAGAGCCGAATGAGATCAATGATGTTTTGGTTGTTTATCGCATTGACGAAGATGAATTAGTTTTAATAGGAATTCGAGTAGGCTCGCATGCACGGTTATTTCCTGGCCAAGCATGTGCAAAAGAGTACCATAGGAATGATAAATAGCAGAATTTGGCGTTAAAATTCTCGATTAAGATCGCTTCTTTTACTAGGGTAACCCAAATAATCCTCATACCATTCAGTTAAAAAACCGTCAGGCTCAACAAATTAATACTGTTGATCTGACGGTTTTTATTTGGCTTGCTGTAAAAAGCTAAACTTCCTGTTGCTTTAGTTGATTGACAAAGTTCAGATAATTCCGCTGTTCACCGGTGGCTTTAATTTTTGCCCGGTGTAATTGATGGACATGAAGGTCAGCATCCGGAATCGTAATCTGATGTGTAAAGGTGGCGTTACCGATTAAATCGATGTGATAGGTCCTGTTATCGTCATGCACCCGGGTCTTAACCATCCCGCCTGGGTTATAGACGGAAATCGGCTTTTCAAAGTCGGCAGTTTGTGGATAATTTAAGCAGAAGGCCAAACTAGTTGCCGACATGCCGGTTCCACAGGCATTGGTAAAGCCGACGCCGCGTTCGTATGTCCGCACAAATAGTTGATTATGATCCAAAATTTGGGCAAAGCTAACGTTGACGCCATCTGGAAAGTACTGATTTGGTTGATTCAATTGTTTGCCCAGTCGGCCAAGCAAATTGGAATGCAGTACTTCTGAAGAGACAAAGCTGATCAAGTGGGGATTTGGCACCGCAATCGCTGTGAATTTTAATTCCTGTGCAAAAGCCGGCGCTTCTTTATCGATCAATGTGTCGCCACCCAAGTGATCAAACGGCAGGCTGGCCTTATCAAATGACACTGGTGAAATTTCAACGCTGAAAGTCGGGACACCGGCAGCTAATTCGGCTTCACGATGAACTGACAAATCACTGTCCAACGTTTCAACCTTGAAGGTGTCCTGCTGATACTTATCCGACAGGTAGCGGGCAACGGTTCGCAAGCCATTGCCACACATTGAGGCGATACTGCCGTCCGTATTAATGACCTCCATACTGCCGAGTGCGCCGGGATGATCAGAATGGTCAATCACTAAGACACCATCGGCCCCGTCCAGCAGGCCTTTGGTTGGATCCGTTATTTGTTTGGTTAAGGCAACCAACTCCGGCTGGGTCAGCTTGGTTTTTAATTTAGTCTGATCCAAGATAAAAAATTGATTTTGTGAACCATGGACTTTAAGTAATTGCGCCATAATGAAGCCTCCATATTGTCAATAAGTTAAATAATTGTTGAATCCAGGCGAACCGTTGATGATGGTTTAGCGGCTTGACCCGACTTAAAAAAATGATCGTAAATGTATCTAATCGCATCGTCGGCATCGGATTCTCGGGTGCCCAACATGATCGAGATTCGCGAAGCTCCCTGATTAATCATATGAACTGCGATGTTGTGTTCGGCAAGCGGGCGGATAATGTTCTCAATGGTTCCTATTCTAGCACGCATGCCCTCACCGACAACCATAATGATGGCGTAATCGTCGATCCATTCCATATCATCGGGCTTAACTGTGTTTTGAATATCGTGACACATTTTATGAATTGTGTCGTCGTTGAGTTGATTACGATCAAAAATAATCGTTAAATCATCGATCCCGGATGGCATGTGTTCGTAAGAAACCCCGTACTTATACAGAATTTGGAGAATTTTAAGGGTAAAACCAACTTCTTTATTCAGCAGGTAACGGTGGAGGTAAAGGGCCGCAAATCGATTGGAACCGGTAATTCCGGTGACTGGTCGTTTAATTGACAATTCCTTTTCCGGTACAATCAGGGTTCCTGGTAATTCGGGGTGGTTGGTATTTTTAACGTTAATGGGCACTTGACCTTGAATCGCAGGGATAATGGCTTCATCGTTGAAAACTGAAAAGCCGGCATAGGAAAGTTCCCGCATCTCCCGGAAAGTCATTTTGGAAATTGGGATTGGATGGTCAACAATCTTTGGGTTGGCGGCATAAATAGCATTCACATCGGTAAAGTTTTCATAAAGGGAAGCGTGAAGTCCGCGTGCTAGAATTGAACCGGTAATATCCGAACCGCCGCGGGCAAAAGTGACAATTTCGCCTTGGGTCGTAAAGCCGAAGAAGCCGGGGAAGATCAATTTTTCGTCCCCGTATTTTAATTGCTTCAAGTGAGTATAAGTTGCTTCAAGAATGGACGCCCCGTTAGGATTATCCGTGAGTAAAATGCCGGCTTCTGATGGGTCAACAAAGCGGGCTTTAGTCCCCAGTTGATTTAAGCAGGCGGCAAATAGCTCGGCATTTAATCGTTCACCGTGGGCTTTGAAGGCTGCCATTAAGTAGTCGGCGTTGGGGTAGGTTTTGGTAGGCAAGGCGGTCAGTTTAGCTTTAATGTCATTTAAAACCTGCTGATCAACGTTAAAACCAGTGCCGATTTCTTGATAACGAGCAAAAATTTCCTCAGCATATGAATTTGGCTGATGGGCTAATGTTGCCTTGGCGTATTTAATCAATAAATCCGTGACCTTGATATCTCCCTCGAACCGTTTGCCGGGTGCTGACGTCACGACCACTTGTCTATCCGGATCGGCTAACACAATCCGAATGACCTTTTTAAACTGGGCGGCATCCGCTAGCGAACTACCACCAAACTTAACAACTTTCATCAACTGTCCACTCCCTATTTTCCCATTAACTGAAAATTTAGTTAAAAATCGTTAAGTCGAATTTTAGCACAATTTGGCAACTAGTAAAGCCCCTTTGTTAAAAAATAATCCGGGTTAGTGAGTGGCAAATCGGTACTGAGTAGCCATTTTATCCAGAAATAATATTTTTAACAGATAAATGTCAAATTAGTGTGAATTGATTAATCGATAAAAGAGCATGTCACTTGGCTGGCCTACTGATTTAAGGCGATTAAAGGGCACTTTTTAGTCGATTTCATCGGAATGTCAGCTATTAATTGATGGAGATTTGCCGCAAAAGGTTGACGAATCATGAGAAGCATTATAAACTAATTAGTAAATAATCATTAGAGGTCGCAACCAACAAGAGTAATCAGTGGAGTTTCTACTTGAACAAAGAAGCTGATGAAAGGGGCGGTTGCCGAAGCACCGGGGTAGGTAGACCTCGGCGCGCTGGGACTTGGCTTAAGAGGCTTTGGACTGTCGCAGCAAAAATCGTCAGCTGCGGGGCGCTAACGACGACAAAATTGATAAAGAATCTTTAGAGTAGTTAAAAAATTCCGAATCTCTTTGTTTAGTTAGTCGCTAAGCAAAGAGATTTTTTTGTTCCCTTTTTTGAAAATGAGTTGGAGGAAATTGAAAAATGAGTAGTGATATCAGTCAGATTCAAATTAACCAAGCTGGGCACCTGGCGATTGGTGGGGCAGATGCCTTGAAGTTGGTAAAAAAATATCAAACCCCGTTGGTCGTCTACGATGTTTCGGCGATTCGGGATCAAATCCACCATTTTCAGAAAGTCTTTGAAGATAATCACGTGGCTTACGCAGTCAGTTACGCCAGCAAAGCGTTTGCCTGTATTGCAATGTTTCAACTGATTAATCAGGAAAATGCCCACATCGACGTGGTTTCCGGCGGCGAACTTTACACGGCCATTAAAGCCGGCTTTCCAATGGATCACGTCAGCTTTCACGGCAATAACAAATCTCGTGAAGAACTGGAAATGGCCGTTGATTATCAAATCGGCGTGATCATTTTAGATAATTTCCACGAAATTGAGTTGCTAAAACAGATTTTGACCGCTAAGGATGCCCATATTAACGTGATGCTTCGGGTAACACCAGGAGTCTCAGCTCACACACACGAATATGATCAGACTGGGCAGACCGATAGTAAATTCGGCTTTGACCTCAAGAGTGGCCAGGCACGGCAAGCCTTGGATGAAGTGTTAGCCGACTCTCGGATGACGATGCTTGGCATTCACGCCCACATCGGGTCGCAAATTTTTGAAGTCAAGGGTTTTGAAATGGCGGCAACCAAGTTAATTGAAACTCTTGGGCAGTGGCGCGATGAGACTGGCTATGTGGCAAAGATGGTTAACGTTGGTGGGGGCTTTGGAATTCGATATACCGAAACGGATGATCCAATTGCACCGGAAATGTTTGTCGATGCCATCGTCAAAGCGATTAAAAAACGTGTCGGTGAACTGAATCTGCCAATGCCGGCTGTTTGGATTGAACCGGGCCGCTCGATTGCCGGGCCAGCGGGATATAATCTTTACACCGTTGGCAGTCGTAAAGATGTTCCCGGAATTCGTCCATACGTGACCGTTGATGGTGGCATGGGTGACAACATTCGCCCGGCACTTTATCAGGCGAAGTACGATGCCGTCTTGGCCAGTGATCCCAAGGCGCCGGCTGAAGAAACGGTCCGGATCGCCGGAAAATATTGTGAGTCCGGTGATATCCTGATTCAAAAACAGGCGTTACCAAAAACCAAACCCGGGGATGTGTTGGCAATGCTGGCAACCGGGGCTTATGGTTATGCCATGGCATCCAATTATAACCGCAATCCACGGCCGGCAGTGGTCTTCGTTGAAAATGGTCACGACCAACTGGCCATTCGGCGTGAGACCTATGATGACCTCATCAAACTTGATCAACCGCTTCAATAAAAACAACTACTTAAATTAAGGGAGAATAATTGTTATGGAACAACTAAGTGCACGAGAAATCATTGACTACATTGGCAATGCCAAAAAGAAGACGCCGGTGAAAGTTTACGTTAAAGGTCATCTTAAAGACGTCAAAATTCCCAAATCGATTCAAGCATTCGTTGAAAAACATACCGCGATATTATTTGGCGATTGGAAAGATGTCGCACCTTTTTTGAAAACTCATCAGGATCAAATTAAAGATACCCGGATCGAATCCGATGCAACCAACTCAGCTGTTCCATTATTAGATGCTAAAAATGTCAATGCCCGAATTGAACCGGGCGCGGTGATTCGCGATCACGTGACGATTGGTGATAATGCCGTCATTATGATGGGCGCCATCATTAATATTGGTGCTGAAATTGGGGCCGACAGTATGATTGACATGGGCGTTGTTATGGGCGGTCGGGCCATCGTTGGCAAGCATGCTCACATCGGGGCCGGCGCCGTTTTAGCCGGGGTCATTGAACCAGCTTCGGCTAAACCGGTTCAAATCGACGATAACGTCTTAATTGGCGCCAATGCCGTCGTGATTGAAGGGGTCCACGTTGGTGAAGGTGCAGTAGTCGCGGCCGGTGCTGTGGTAACTGAGGATGTCGCACCCTATACGATGGTGGCTGGAATGCCGGCCCGTAAGATCAAAGATGTTGACGCCAAGACCAAGTCCAAGACGACACTTGAAGACGATTTAAGAAAGCTGTGATTTGATGGCTCAACTAACAACTAGTGATTTAATTGCGATTCGTCGACATTTGCATGAATACCCGGAACTGGCGATGCAGGAAGTGAACACTCATCAATACTTATTATCAGTGATTAAAAAGTTTAACCAGGCCAATCTTGAAATTCGTGAACTTAAAGAATTACCAACCGCATTATTGGTCTATGTTCATGGTAGCGATCCTAAAAGAACAATCGGTTATCGAACCGATATTGATGCGCTACCAGTCACCGAGCAGACTGGCTTGCCGTTTTCTTCCAAAAATCCAGGGGTCATGCACGCTTGTGGCCATGACATCCATATGACCGTTGCCTTAGGCGTTCTTAACTGGTTCAGTGAGCATCAACCCAAGGACAACCTGATTTTCTTCTTTCAACCGGCTGAAGAAAGCCAAAACGGTGGAAAAGTGGCTTATGAAAAGGGCGTCTTTACCGGCAAGTGGCGACCGGATGAATTTTACGGGTTGCATGATAATCCTAATCTACCTACCGGTGCGATTGGCTGTCGAATGGGAACGCTGTTTGCCGGGACAACCGAAGTCAACGTAGATTTAATCGGTAAAAGTGGTCACGCCGCTTACCCGCAGGATGCTAACGATATGGTGGTTGCGGCGGCCCAGTTTATCAACCAGGTCCAAACCATTGTTTCCAGAAGCGTTAACCCGATTGAAGGCGGTGTGATCACCTTTGGTAAGCTTGAAGCCGGAACCATTCGAAATGTGATTGCCGGTCGGGCTCGAATTGAAGGGACAATTCGGGGACTGACCCAGAAGATGATCGAACACATCGTTATGCGGCTCAAACAGGTCGCCAATGGGGTGGCAACCAGCTATGGGGCAACGGTTAACATTGAGTTTAATCAGGGCGGTTATTTACCTGTTGAAAATAACGAAGCACTTACGAAACGGTTGATTGCGTTTGCCAAGCAGGACCCCAAAACCCAGTTTATCGAAACCCAGCCAGCAATGACCGGGGAAGACTTTGGCTACTTATTATCGAAAATTCCCGGCACTATGTTTTGGCTGGGAGTTGACGATGATTCACCTTTGCACGCGCCCACTTTAAATCCAAAGGAATCAGCTATTCCAAAGGGGATCCAATCAATTATCAGATTTCTCGAGTTTCGACAACAGGCAACAGATTAACTAATACTGAATTGATTTGTGATAGAAGAGTATTGAAATTAAACTTAAAGAAAGTAGGGATTTTTATGATTAATGCAGATATTATGACAGCGATTATTACCCCGTTTAGTGATGACGGCACGATTAACTTTGACGCACTTGAGAAGCTGACAAATCATTTGCTTGAAACCGGTAGCCGCGGCTTTGTCATTGGCGGGACGACTGGTGAGACGCCAACGTTGAGTCATGATGAGAAAGTCGAACTCTACACGCGGTTTGCCAAGATTGTCGACGGCCGCGGGGTGGTCATTGCCGGTACAGGCAGCAATAATACTTATGAGACGGCAAAGTTTACAGCTGAAGTTGGCCAGATTCCCGGCGTTGATTATGCTTTAGTGGTTGTGCCATACTATAATAAGCCGGATCAGCGGGGGATGATCGCCCACTTTACAGCGGTTGCTGAGCAGTCTTCTGTACCAATCATTATTTATAATATTCCTGGACGAACCGGCGTCACGATGGCGAATGACACGGTTGTTGAACTGGCCAAAAATCCAAACATTGCGGGTGTTAAGCAATGTACATCCATGGACGATTTTGAGTACATCGTTGAACACACGGCCGATGACTTTAACGTCTTCACTGGTGAAGATGCCCAGGCACTTTTTGCCAGAGTCGTTGGTGGCCGCGGCGTGATTTCAGTTGCCAGTCACATTTATGGCGAGGAAATGCGTCAAATGTACGATGATCTCTACGATGGTGATTATAAAGCGGCGGGCGATCTGATGCGGTTCTTGAGCCCGAAAATCAAGGCACTCTTCAGTTATCCATCACCGTCACCGGTTAAGGCGGTTTTGAACGCCCAGGGGTATCACGTGGGTGACTGCCGGTTACCGATTTTGTCATTAAACGATGACGAAAAAGCGATTTTGGCAAAGCGGCTGGGGATTTCCAGCTTGACTGCCCTACAGTCTGAAAGCTGATCGACTGGCTCTGATGATCAATCGGGGCCCTCATGATCAAATGAAAATAAGTATTCAACATAAAGGAGTTTGCGTTCACTATGATAAAAGTTCTGGTTGCTGGTTTTATGGGATCAATGGGTCAAAAAACGGTCCAAATGGTTAATGAAAGTGACAATTTCGAGTTGGTTGGTGGTTATAATCCCGGCATTGACGTTGCGCATCTGCAAGGAATGGGACTAAACGACAACGTGAAATTATTCAGCAACTTGGCTGATATCAAGACCGATGCGGATGTTTGGATTGATTTTACCGTTCCAAGTGCGGTTTTTAGCAACGTTAAATTTGCCATTGAACACGGGATTCATCCGGTGGTCGGCACTTCCGGAATGAAAGAGGATCAAATTAAACAGTTGCAGCAGTTAGCCGAAGAAAAGGGCGTCGGTGGCATCATCGCACCTAATTTCGGTTTGTCGGCCGTTTTATTGATGAAGTTTGCCAAAGAAGCAGCTAAGTATATGCCAGATGTTGAAATTATTGAGATGCATCATGATGATAAGTTGGATGCTCCTTCCGGCACGGCACTTTCGACCGCTCAGATGATTAGCGAAGTAAGAGGTGACCATCCGACACCTAAATCAGAAGAAACATTAAAGGGCGTTCGCGGTGGCGACTATCATGGCATTAAAATTCACTCAGTTAGACTGCCGGGTTACGTGGCCCATGAACAGGTTCTCTTTGGTGGTAAGGGTGAAGCATTGACGATTCGTCAAGATTCATTTGACCGCGGTTCCTTTATGAACGGTGTTAAATTAGCGGTACCGACTGCAGCTAAAGCCACTAAGTTGATTGTTGGCTTGGAAAATATTCTTTAAGACGAGACGGGAGATAGAGACTATGCCAAAATTAAAGCAGGGACTTTCAGAAGTTGTTAACAAACATGTCAAAGCGGTTGGCCCGTCTGGAATTCGTGAATTTGATCAAAAGATTTCATCAATTCCCGGGATTGTGAAGCTGACACTGGGTGAACCGGATTTTAACGTACCGGAACACGTTAAACAGGCAGCCATTCGCAGCATTCAAAATAACAAATCCCACTATTCATCTCAAAAGGGAATTCCTGAATTGCGACAAGCTATCAGCCGTTATTTAAAACGCAAAACGGGCGTGACGTATGATCCCGAATCTGAAATTGTGGTCACAATTGGTGCTACTGAAGCAATCTTTTCGTCACTGACAGCAATGCTAAATCCTGGTGATAAAGTTATCGTACCCACCCCGGCTTTTGCCCTGTACTTTCCGGTGATTCAGGTTGCCGGCGCTGAACTGATTACCATTGATACATCGGCTGACGGGTTTGTGTTGACACCTGAAAAATTGCAGAAAGCGTTAGATGAGAACGGGGATGCGGTAAAGGCGATTGTTTTGAATTACCCATCAAATCCAACCGGCATTGAGTATTCGGAGAAACAGTTACAGGCTTTGGCGGATATTATTGCCAAACATCGGCTATTTGTTTTAGCAGATGAAATTTACAATGAACTGACCTATGGTGTTGAACACCATTCGATTGCCCAATTATTGCCGGAACAAACAATTGTCGTTAATGGGGTCTCCAAATCCCATGCCATGACTGGGTATCGCATCGGTTATTTTGCGGCGCCAAAGGATTTCGTTACTAATGCAGCTAAAATGCATGGGTTTGCGGTAACCTGCCCTTCCAATCCGGCACAGTATGCAGCACTGGAAGCCCTGACAAATGGCTTGGAAGACGCGGTACCAATGCGTGAACAGTATCATAAGCGCCGTGATTACATTACCAAGCGGCTACAGGAAATGGGGATGGAAATGGCACTCCCCCAAGGTGCCTTTTATGTTTTTGCCAAAATCCCGGATGCCATTGATGAGTCACCAGTTGAGTTTGCGACTGATCTGGCTGAGAAAGCCAAAGTCGGCGTTGTCCCGGGCTCTGCGTTTGGTCCTGGCGGGCAACGTTATATCCGGCTATCATATGCGGCTTCAGATGATGATATTAAATTGGCAATGGATCGAATGAGTGCTTATATGCTGGAGCGGGTGAAGTGAGTGGTACACGCTAAATGAACAACTGTTAACTAATCATGATACTCGAGGGTTGTCATTTGTTCGAGATTAAAGTATGATTATATTATAATTAGAGCTTTTACAAATAAGGGAGTATTTTTAAATGACAGAATTTAATGTGGCAATTTTAGGTGCAACTGGTGCGGTTGGGACCCGGATGATCAGCCAGTTGGAACAATCGACGATTCCCGTGAAGAATGTCAAGTTGCTGGCATCTGCTCGTTCCGCAGGGAAAAAATTAAAGTTTAAGGGCCAAGAAGTGACGGTTGAAGAAGCTAAGCCGGAATCATTTGAAGGTGTCGACTTGGTATTGGCTTCGGCCGGCGGTTCGGTTTCTAAAAAGTTTTTACCCGAAGCTGTTAAGCGCGGGGCGGTTTGTGTTGATAACACCAGTGCCTTTCGAATGGAGCCGGAAGTTCCGCTGGTTATTCCAGAAGTTAACGAAGGCGCTCTCTATCGGCACCGGGGAATTATTTCCAACCCCAATTGTTCAACCATTCAAATGGTCGTTTGCTTAAACCCAATTTATAAAAAATACGGCTTGAAGCAAGTCATTGTTTCAACCTATCAAGCGGTTTCCGGTGCCGGTCAGTCGGCATTAAACGAATTAATGACCGAATCGCAACAAGTATTGAATGGTGAAAAGACCGACCCACAAATTTTGCCAACTAAGGGTGACAAAAAGCACTATCAACAAGCTTTTAACCTGTTACCCCAGATTGATGTCTTTGAGCAGGATGGTTACTATACTCACGAAGAGTGGAAAATGATCCACGAAACCAAAAAAATCATGTTGGATGACATGAATGCCAAGGATATTAAAGTGACGGCTACTTGTGTGCGGGTACCAATTCGGATTGCGCATGGCGAAACCGTTTATTTTGAAGTGGCTGACGACAGTGCCACAACGGATGAGATTAAGCAGATTTTAGCGGATGCACCGGGTGTTGTGCTTCAAGATGACACGGCTCATCAGCTTTATCCGCAGCCAATTGAAGCTGAAGGCAAGCGGGAAACCTTTGTTGGTCGAGTTCGACCAGATTACGAAAACAAGGGAAGTTACCACATGTGGGTAGTTTCCGATAACTTGTTAAAGGGTGCCGCTTGGAATACGGTTCAAATTGCTGAACGCTTGGTTGATCATGACCTGGTTCGGGTACCGGACAATCCTTATTTGGGCTAAGCTACTTTATTGAATAAACATTGATCGTTAAGTTTGAGAAATTAAAGATAACAAAAATCACGGTGGGATTCAAGCCGTGATTTTTTTGAACCGCTTGAATCCGCTCACTAACTTAGGACAGCTCCTTCAAGCAATCTACTGCGTCTAAGGGATTCATTGGCAAAAAGCCAAATGCGGGCTTTTCACCAATGAACGCCTTAGTCTTCGTAGATTAACCGCTTGAATCCGCTCACTAAACTTGTCGTTACGCCCTTAAATATCATATAATTGTTAAAACTGGATCTAAAAAATTTTTAGGCAGGTCTAATTAGTTAAAGAAAGGTTGAGACATTGAATGGATAAGGAAACAACTGAGGCGCCTCCCGAACAGAGGTTATGGCAACGTTCCACAGCAGAATTGGTTAAGCAGTACCAGACCGATTCGGAAAATGGCTTGGATGAACAAGAAGCGAAAAGACGGTTAACTCGAGATGGCTATAATGAACTGACGGCTAAAAAGCGCAGTAAATTACTTCGCTTTATTGCTCAGTTCAATAACAGTATTATTTATATCTTGATCGCTGCAGCCGTCATCACACTGTTGCTTCATCATTATTCAGATTCAGCTGTCATTGGAATTGTTATTATCGCCAATGCGTTTATTGGTTTTTTTCAGGAAATTCAAGCAGACAATGCTTTGACTAAGATTAAAGAGTTATTAGTCAGTCAAAATTACGTGATTCGAAATGGCCAAAAGATTGAGGTTCCAGCACGTGAATTGGTGGTTGGCGATCTGGTCAACTTGGAAGCTGGGGATGCGGTGCCAGCCGACATGCGGTTAATTTCAGCTGATAATTTGCGTATTCAAGAATCGACACTAACTGGTGAAAGCAACTCGGTTGAAAAAACTGAAGAACCACTTCATCGAGATAATGTGCCGCTTGCCGAGCGTTCAAATATGGCGTTTGCTTCGACGGCGGTTACCCAAGGTTCCGGCATGGGAATTGTAGTTGGCACCGGTTCACAAACGGAGATTGGTAACATTCAGCAAAGTGTTGCCGAAGTTAAAACACAGGTGACGCCACTTATGAAGAACTTGAATAAATTGGGACTCAATTTGTCAATCTTCATTGTCGTGGTCGCTGTATTGCTGTTCTTGCTGGGACTTTATACCCAGATTTATAGTTTGCCAACTTTAACGATTGCTGTCATTACAATGGTTGTTGGTTCAATGCCTGAAGGCCTACCGGCATCAACGTCGGTTGTTTTGGCTGGCGGGGTTCAGGTCATGACCAAACGCGGGGCGATCGTTAAAACCTTACCGGCCGTTGAAACGCTGGGGGCAGTTGATATTGTCGATACTGATAAAACCGGGACGTTAACCAAAAATGAAATGACGGTCACGGACGTCATTACCCATGATCATCATTATCAAGTTACCGGGACCGGTTTTGTCGATAGTGATAAAGGGGTTTCCGGTGACGTTTTACTGGATGGACAGCAGGTAGCCTGGCGGGATGACCAGAACTTTGTTGAACTAGTGAAGATTGCTGGGACGACGACCGATGCCGAATTGGTTCAAACTGATGGCGAATGGAGCCTGACTGGTGAACCGACCGACGGCGCGTTAACAACGCTGTTTCATAAACTGATGGGTCGTGCACCTGAAGTGGATGAATTAGATACGCTACCGTTTGATTCCGCTTATCGCTACAGTGCCCGGTTAATTAATGATGATCGACAACACAATGAGTTAATGGTCAAAGGAGCCCCTGGCACCATTTTTGATATGGTCAAAGCCAGTCATCCGGATTTTAAGGCGGATCACTGGTATGAACAGGTTAACCGGCTGACTAATCAAGGATTGCGGGTTGTGGCCCTTGGCTGGAAAGATGTTGCCAACGATGAGACCGAAATTGACATGGATCGCGTTGCTGACGGGATTCAGTTAAGTGGCATTGTCGGCATCATGGATCCGCCACGAGAAGAAGTGATTCCGGCTATTCAACATTTGCGTCAAGCCGGTGTGAAAGTTAATATGATTACCGGCGATCACCCGGATACCGCAACGGCAATTGCCAAGAAGCTGGATCTGGATGAAAGTGTGCACGCCATTACCGGGCCGGAAATTGATCAGATGTCAGATGAAGAGTTGAGCCGACAAATTGGCCACTATAACGTTTTTGCTCGGACAACACCGGCTGATAAACTCCGAATTGTCCGTGCCCAACAGGCGAATGCTAAAATCGTGGCAATGACGGGGGATGGGGTTAACGATGCCCCGGCCTTGAAGCAGGCCAACATCGGCATTGCCATGGGAATTAAAGGGACGGACGTTGCCAAAGAATCCGCGGATATGGTACTGGTCAACGATAGTTTTACGACGATTGTTGATGCGGTTGCGGAAGGCCGGCACGTCTTTGACAACATTCAAAAGACGATTCGCTTCTTATTGCCAACCAGTTTTGCGGAAGGCTTGGTGGTCTTGATTAGTATGATCATGGGCCAGGAGTTGCCGTTGTTTCCAACTCAGCTGCTTTGGATTAATACAGTTTCTGCGTTGACAATTCAATTTGCGTTTATCTTTGAACCGGCTGAAGAATCCATTATGGTTCGGGGGCCGCGGGATGTCACAAGGGGAATTTTAAACAAGGTGGACGTTTTTGAGATTGTTTATGTGTCGATTCTAATTTCGTCATTGGGCATCTTTACCTTTGATAAATTTGTGGATGCCAATATTTTAAACCCGGTTCTTGGGAGTACGATGGCCGTTAACATCATTATTTTCGGCAAGATCTTCTACCTGTTTAATATCCGGAATTCTTACCCGATTATTTCCAGACACTTCTTTGAAAATAAGATGGCCTTTGCGATTATCGCCATTTTATTAGCATTGCAGGCGATTCTGATTTACGTACCGTTTATGCAGGAAATTTTCCATACCGCCTCCATTGATCTTTACTATGGGTGGTTGGTGCCGGCAATTTGCGGCTTTGTGGTTTTGGTGGTCACGGAAATCATCAAATTACTGCGAATTCAATACCGAAAACGTACCGGGCAAGTTACCAAGATTCGCTAAAAATGATAGTTAAAAGGGACTTTCATTCATCAGTTAAGATGGGGTGAAAGTCCCTTTTTAAATCGATAACATGTTCAGCGATTATTTTAAATCGGCGGCCTTGACGTTTCGACCCTGGAGAATGGATAAAATTAGGGCACCAATGATGATTAACAGTGAAATGGTAAAGGCAATGTGCATGCCAGAAATAAAGAGTTCCGGACGACTTGGTAAATAAGTGGTGACGTGAAACCCGGCTTTTAAGCTCATGGCAATGAACAGCGAACTGGTCGACAGGGCGGTTCCCGAAATCATCCCAATATTTCGAGCCAGAGCGTTTAAGCTGCCGGCACTTCCAAGTTGATCCTTGGGGACCACTGACATGACAATGTCACTATTCGGTGACTGAAACAGACCGGTGCCGATCGCCATGATCACGGTGATGACAACATAGACCCATATTGGACTGCTTAACGTTAAAAAGTAGTAGAGTGCCTGGGCAACGGCAACGATGGTTAAGCCAACCGAAGCAACTTTGGCTTGTGAAAAGTGGTCAGCAAACCAGCCGCCAATCGGTCCGGCAAAGACCATTACCACTGGGAAAATTACCAATAAGGCACCGGCTTGGCCAGCAGTGAGGCCACGGGCATCTTCCAGATAAAACGGGATGATAATCACTGTGAAGAAATTGGAAAGAAAAATTAACACAGCAGCACCCAGCCCATAGGAGAAGGCTTTGATGCTAAACATTGAGAGCGGCATTAACGGGTTCTTGGTGCGGGCTTCGGTATGAAGAAAGCCCCAGAAAGTTAAAATGGCAACGGCAAATAAGATTAACGGGATTGGTTTGGCGTAACCGACCTCCTGGCCAAGAAAGACCCCTAAAAACAGGCCAAAAATTAAGGCTGAAAAGTTAATGAAGCCCCACCAATCGATGCCCTTACCAGTGGTTTGGTAATTTTTGGGCATGACAATGGCTCCTAAAATAATGGCAAAGATGCCAAAGGGCAGATTGACCCAGAAAATATAGCCCCATGAAAGGTTGGATAAAATCAAACCACCCAGGCCGGGACCGGCAATGGCGCCTAGGGCCACAAATGTACCGACAAACCCCATGGCGCGGCCCCGTTCCTTAACGCCAAAAGTGGACGTCGTAATGCCATAGGTATTGGAAAGGGTCATTGCAGCGCCAATGCCTTGAATGGCCCGACCGCCCAATAGCACGGGAAAGTTGATTTGTAGCCCGGAGATAAAGGAGCCCGCCAGAAAGACGACTGTCCCAATTCGAAAGACTTTGACTTTGCCGTAAAGGTCGCCCAATTTACCGAAAAACAGCAATAAGGCACTTAGAATGATCAGGTAAGCGGACACAACCCACTCAATCTGATTCATTGGGACGTGGAGTTGTTTGGCCATGATTGGCATGGCAATGTTAACAATGCTGGCATCCAAGTTAGACATAAAGGCAAACGTTCCAATGGAAACCAGAACCCACCAGCCATTCTTTTGCGTGGTGACGGGTGCACTTGGCGTTTTATTTGATGCATTCTTCAATGTTCTTCCCCCTCAAGCAACAAAAACCTCATGAATACAGATTTCATTATACGCAATTTATCAAAAAGTTAACGTGATTTGCTTAGCAGCATTGATTACGGTAAAATGCAGGCTATTGGAGGATTGAAATGATGTGAAAATAATTGGGATCAAGCCACAAGTTCAAGGAGTTGATCAACAATCTATCGAATTTTAATTTCCTTAGTGATCGGCGTGATATTTCTAGTGATTGCAGCTGACATTTGGAACGTTTTTAGTCAGTTTCAAAATGGGGTTGCTGCCGGGATGTTCAGTGTCGCTGCTTTTGTTGTCGCAGTCATTGCAGCCTATATCAAATTAACGGTTCGCGAAAATAAATCCAATCATTGAAAAGATTGATGTATCAAGAGATTTCATAACATTGCGTTAAAATACTAGTGCCTCAAAAAATCGATCCAATTAGAAGTTGACATGTTTCAGCTTCTAACCGGATCGATTTTAATTTGAATATAAAAAAAGTTTGTCAATTAGGATTGGTTCGTAAAGCCGGGTACTTTAATCTGTTCGCCAAGTTTCAAAATAATCGGCGTTTTTACCCAGATAGTCAATGGCATCCTTTGCCAACTGGTCAGCCTGCTGTTTAGCATCCGCTTCATCAAGGCCTTTCCAGTCACGCAAGAAACCTTCACCGATATTGACAAATTTATTTTGGCGACCAAAGCCGTTGTCCTTAAATAACTCATCCATTTTGGTCAGATCATCTCTGGCCGTTTCATAAATCAGTTTTGATAAGTTTTGGGATGGATCCAGCAACGTTGCCGCATACGTCACGATAAATTCGTCCATATCGATGATAATATCTCGTCTTCGATTTTTCTTTGCCATTCTCCTTTTCACCTCACCTTACAGTTTACGGCTTTTTAACGCTGGCCTCAACAACGTTTAGTTAATTTGTTGTTGAATTGATACTTTGACCGTTAATTAAGTGACCTTAATGATGCATCTTAAATTCTAGATATAAGTCGTTGTATTCCTGCACTTTTTGGGCACTTAAGTTGCGATAGACTTCTGATTTATCAATGACATTTTGGGGTGGATAAAATTGCTTATCGTCACGAACAGCCTTTGGCAATAAATGATAGGCATCGGTGTTGGGGGTTGAGTAACCGATGTATTTTGCGTTTTGAGCAGCGTTTTCGGGTCGGTTCATAAAGTTTAAGAAGGCATAAATAGCCTTAAAATGTTTGGCCGTTTTCGGGATGACCAGGTTGTCAAACCACATGTTACTGCCCTCGGTTGGCACAACGTAGTGCAAGTGGGCATTCTGAGTCATCATTTCACTGGCTTCACCAGACCAGTCAACGGCGATTGGCGCTTCGCCTTCCGCCATATACATCTTAATTTCGTCGGCGACCACCGCCTTAACGTTTGGCGACAACCGGTTTAACTTATCGCGAGCAGCTAATAGTTCCGGCGTACTGGTTGTATTAACCGAATGGCCTTGCGAAATTAACGCGAAGCCCATCACGTCCCGAGCTGAGTCAATTAACATAATATCATCGCGGTACTTGGACTGCCAGAGTTGGTTCCAGTGGGTTAGTGTACCGGGCTTGATCATCTGATCATTATAGATAATCCCGAGGGTGCCCCAAAAATAGGGGATCGAATAGCGGTTACCCGGATCAAATGACTTGTTCATAAACGAGGCACCATAGTGGTTCATTCCGGTTAATCGATGCTTATCCAACGGGATCAACAAGTGATCGGCCTTCATTTTCTGAACCATGTAATCGCTTGGCACGGTTAAATCATAGTTAGTACCGCCCTGCTTGATTTTGGTATACATTGCCTCATTACTGTCAAAAGTTTCAACGTTAACGTGATAGCCGGTTTCCTTTTGAAATTTCGTTAGTAGGGCCGGGTCAATATAATCACCCCAGTTATAGAGGTTGAGAACTTTATTGCCGTTGTCACCACTGGATTTGGTCAGTTCATGACTGCCAAAGCCGAGGCCGACACAAATTCCCAATAAAATGACCAGTGTGATAATCAATTTTTTCACTGATTAGGCACCCCCTAACTTGTCTTTCTTCCGGCGGGCCGAGACATTATGATTTTCAATGAAGTAGTAAATAATGACCAATACCAGCGAGAAGATAAACATAATCCCTGCCAATGCGTTAATTTCCAGACTAATGCCTTGACGGGCTCTGGAATAAATTTCAACTGACAAAGTTGTAAAGCCGTTACCGGTGACGAAGAAGGTCACTGCGAAATCATCGAGCGAGTAAGTAATTGCCATAAAGAACCCAGCGATGATACCAGGTTGAATAAAGGGCAGCACGACTTTGCTGAAGACTTGACCGGAAGTTGCTCCCAGATCGGTGGCAGCGTTGATCAGAGAAGGGCTCATTTCATCCAATCGGGGCAAGACCATCAACACAACAATCGGAATTTCGAATGCAATGTGGCTGAGCAGCACTGACCAAAACCCAAGTGGCACCCCTAACGACGTAAAGAAGATTAAAAAGCTGGCACCCATAATAACGTCCGGAGAAACCAATAAAATGTTGTTGAAGGAAAGTAGCGTCTGCCGGGAACGTTCCCGTTTAGCATTATTGACCCCAAGCGCGCCCAAAGTCCCGACGATGGTGGAAAAAATTGATGATAACAGGGCGATTAGGATGGTATTCAGAAAGATGGATAGCATTCGGTTATCGTGAAACAACTCGTTGTAATGGGTCAGACTGAAGCCATGAAAGTTGGCCATGGTTGTCCCCTTGCTAAAAGAATACACGATCAGATAAATAATCGGGATGTAAAGCAATAGAAAGGCAATGATAATGTAACTTCGGCCGAGTTTGGAAGCTTGCTGCCTCATTGACGCCGCCCCCTCTTTGATTTGGTATTCGTAAACAGCATGACAATGACCATCGAAATGATTAAGACCACGCCAATGGTTGATCCCATGCCCCAGTTCATGGTGGTCAGGAAGTGCTCCTCGACAGCCGTTCCAAGGGTGATAATCTTATTACCGCCAATTAATCTGGACAGCATGAAGAGTGACAGGGAGGGGATGAAAACAATTTGGACGCCGGACTTGATCCCCGGCATCGACATTGGAATGATGATTTTAGTCAGTGTCTGCCAATTGGTCGCCCCAAGGTCGTGGCTGGCCTTAATATAGGAATCACTGATATCAGTTAATGAGTTGTAAATTGGCAAAATCATGAACGGAATTTGGATATAGGCGGCTACCAGGATAAAGCTGGTATCTGTAAACAGCATGTGTTGCGCTGGTAGACCGACAAATTCAAACAGGCGGTTAACCAAGCCGTCATGGCTTAATAGACCAATAAAGGCGTATGCTTTTAACAACAAATTAATCCAAGTTGGCAGAATCACCAGCAAAATCCACAGATCTCGGTGTTTGAGTTTGCTGATGACCAGGGCCATCGGGTAGCTGATCAAAAGTGAGAATAACGTGATCAAAAAGGCGTATAGTACCGAATTGGCGGTCATGGTCAGGTAGGTGCCAGATCGAAAAAAGGTAACATAATTGTCTAACGTAAACTGATGGGCAATGTTAAAGAAAGAGTAGTAAATAATTAAGCCGACCGGCGCGATCACGAATAGGCCCAGCCACATTAAGTAAGGGGTGTAAAAAAGGGCACGAAAACTTTTTTTCAATGAGCCGGCCTCCTATTCCTCATAAGTTTCCAACCGGGAGTTGAATTTAGCTTCAGTTTCATTGTAGCGCATGACGTGCATGTCGTTGGGGCCAAATGTCAATCCGATCACTGCGTTGTCTTTGGTAGCGTTGGTTGAATGGATTAGCCATTCATTATCTTGGTTATCGTAAGCTAGGATTTCGTAATAGTCGCCACGGAAAAGTTGAGTACTGACCTTTACTTGTAGTTTCCCCTTTTCTGGGGTGGTAATGACTAAGTCTTCAGGGCGAATCACAACCTCGACTGGTTCGTTGGGTCGCATCCCGGCATCGGCACATTCAAAGGTGTGGCCGAGAAACGACACTTCATAGTCCTGAATCATGTGACCTGGAATAATATTGCTTTCGCCAATGAAATCTGCCACAAAGTGATTGATTGGTTCATCATAAATATCAACCGGATCACCTTTTTGAAGAATTTGGCCCTTGTTCATAACAAAAATCTGATCACTCATGGCCAAAGCCTCTTCCTGATCGTGGGTGACAAATAGAAAAGTGATGCCCAGGTTCTGCTGAAGACTGCGCAGCTCGTACTGCATGTCTTTTCTAAGCTTGGCATCCAGTGCGGAAAGCGGCTCGTCCAGTAAGAGAACCTTAGGCCGGTTAACAATCGCCCGGGCAATGGCAATTCGCTGCTTTTGGCCACCTGATAGTTCGGCGATTTCTCGGTTGGCGTATTGATCCAGCTGCACCAGCTTCAAAGCATCGTGGACCCGCTCTTCAATTTCGGCTTTTTTAACCTTATGCAGGACTAAGCCAAAGGCCACGTTATCGTGAACGTTCATATTTGGAAACAGGGCGTAGTCTTGAAAAACGGTGTTTAGTTGCCGTTTACTGGCGGGAATATCATTAATTTTTTGACCGTCGAACAGGACTTGGCCCGAGGTCGCATCGGTGAAGCCGGCGATCGTTTGTAGAATAGTGGTTTTACCACAACCGGAGGGGCCGAGAAGGGTGTAAAATTCCCCCTGGTTTAATTTGAAATTAATATCGTTTAAAGCGGTAAAGTCACCGTACTTTTTGTAAATGTGTTGCAGTTCAATAATGGTTTTGCTCAATTCCCCAATCCTCCTCGTATTGATAATGGGTGTGTTTTAATTAAATGTCGATTAGTGGCGGGATGCTCGGTGGCCACCGTTGCCTTTGATTTTATGCACGTGGCGTTTAAAGGTCGGCTTGGCCTGCTCATTCACATATTTGAAATGACTCATTTCACCGTTAAAGGGCTTGCCACTAAGTCGAATCTGCAGCCAACGAGTCATGACATTAATCATTGAGTTTAGATTTTCAAGCCTGGCTGGAATACCTTCCTGTTTGGCTGCCTGCATGATATCGGTTTTTAGCCGATTTACCAGATTTTGATGATAGTCGACTAATTCCTGAGTCAGCGGGGCGTCTTTGTACTTATTAAACAGCATTTCGATTTGACGCATGGCGTCCTTTGAGTTTTGAGGGGTATAATATCTTTCAGAATTCGACATCTGCTCACTTCCTTCGATTGTTCGGTTAGGTTACAATAGTATAGATTATCATTTTGGAGGCAAAAATTCTATGAAAACAATTTTAGCAATTCACACCGGCGGCACCATCTCAATGTCGCAAAACGAAAAGGGCGAAGTGGTGCCCAATGATGAAAATCCCATCGCCGAAGAACAGGTGATTTTAAAGGGCCAAATCAACCTGATTACCGATGAATTATTTAATCTGCCATCGCCCCACGTAACGCCAGCTATCATGTTAAAGATTAAGCAACGGATTATGCAGGCCATTGATGACGGTGTTGACGGGGTTGTGATTACACACGGCACCGATACCCTTGAGGAGACCGCTTATTTTTTGGATTTAACGTTGCCCAATACCATTCCGGTCGTCGTCACGGGAGCAATGCGCTCCTCAAATGAAATTGGGTCGGACGGCTTGTATAATTTTCGAAACGCGATTTTAGTGGCGGCTACCGATGAGTCCTACGGTAAGGGGGCACTGGTCGTGATGAACGATGAAATACATACGGCCCGGTTTGTGACCAAAACCCACACGACCAACGTGGCAACTTTTCGAACGCCGACCTTTGGACCCATTGGAATTGTCACCCAGAATAAGGCAAAGTATTTCCAAGAATTGATTCAAACCGAAGTCTCCGATATTGATCATGTGGTGAACGGCGTTTATTTGATTAAAGCCTATGCCGGGATGAACGGGGATCTATTTGAAGCCATTGATCAGCCAAGCACCCGTGGCTTAGTCATTGAAGGCCTGGGTGCCGGTAATTTACCGCCCCAAACACTGCCCGCAATCCAACATCTTTTAGATCGGCACATCCCAATTGTCTTGGTTTCCCGATGCTATAACGGGGTTGCTCAAGATATTTATGATTATGAGGGCGGTGGCATTCAGTTGAAGCGAATGGGCTTGATTCTATGCCAGGGGCTCAATGGCCAAAAAGCCAGAATTAAATTGCTGGTCGGATTAAGTGCCGGTAAATCCGGAAATGATCTGCGGGATTTTGTCAGTAATGCGATATCGTAGATTGCTGAGATTTAAATGCTTATAATAATGGTAACGAATAATTCTACAAATGTGAAAGAAGGTGGCTCTTTTGAAAACCATTTATGAACAACTGCGCTCAGCCCAAATTGACGAACAGTTAATTAATGCCTTCCAGAAGGATAGTGAAATTGTCTATACCGGCATCATTCAATACCTGAGTGCAACGGACTTTGTCATGCTGACGTATAACGACTACGGCATTCAAGATGGTGAAGTCTATTTGAAAATCAGTTCGGTGAAGTCCATTGAAACCGACAGTTATGATTTAGCCAGCATGAAGGAGCGAATTTCATTTGATGAAATGAATGATCTCTCCAGTAATCCGTCATTTGATATGCCGATTAAAATGAGTGACGATTTATTTGACCGGGTGATCAAAACGCTACACGAACAGCAACGGGTATCCCTGATGATGACGGTTGAAAATGGTCACTTGAAGTACAGTGAGGGTTTAATCACCGCTATCGGCACCGATCACTTGACGTTTTTAAACCTGAATAAATTTGATTTTTCCAAGCGCCACCAGTTTGACTTGGCCTTTGATGAGATTCGGGGCATCGAGTTTGGCGGCACTGAACTTCAGTTAGTTCAAGAAACGTTGACGATGATTAAACCGGAAAATCACTTAACCGATATTAGTGTGACTGATCCAAAGGCATTTAGAACCACCATTGCCAAGCGCCGGGCTGATCAAAAAGCCATCATCATTGATACAAATGATAGTCGAAAATACTTTTACGTCGGCCGGGTGATCGCTGAAAATGATCGGGAAATGGTCATGCTGGTAGTGGATATGAATGGTCGTTTTGGCGGGTACGTTTGGATTCGTTACGATGATATTCGAAAAATTTTGCTCGATAGTGATTACCTGAGATTAATTCATCAATTTGTTAAGCTCAATCAGGACGCCGGTCACTTTGCATTGCCGGTGTTAAATGCCGATCGAGCCTTTGATGATGCTGACAATCTGTTGGTTCACATTCTTTCTCAATCAATTCGATTTCACAAAATTATTCGCTTCGAATTAGCTGACAAGGAAAATTTTGCAGCCTTACCAACTAACCTTGATTCGAACAATGGTCTTTTAACAGTGGAATTGCTGGACGTGGACGAACAAACTGAGTCACCTGTTAAGCAGCTTGGTATCGAAGAAATTCGAGAAATGGCATTTGACTACTTTAAAGCATTTTTGTTGGAAAATCAGATTGACTGAGGGGGGCAGACACTGATGGCACAAAAACGGCATTTTAAATTACCAAAATGGCTTCGTGACACGATTGAGGCTGTGGTAATGATTGCTGTTTTGATGGCAATTTATAATTTCTTTGGCCCGATGGTTTTTCCAAAGGGGACTTACTTCCCATGGTGGACGTATCCGTATTCGGTATTAGCGGCGTTACTGGTCGTGGGCGCTTGGAATTTGGCTGCCCGGAAGTTTCGAATGATTAGTCAACAGCTAAAGGCGGATGAAGCAGCCGAACAGCAACGAAAACGGCAGGCTGACTTGAGGCAGGCTAAGTCCGTTCAGAGTCAGCAGGAAGCAGTTAAACGACGCCAGCGAAACCAGAGTAAGCAGCAATCGAGGCCATAATATGATGAAGCAAAGATTGGCGTTTTGCCCGTATTGTGGGACTAAGTTGACCGGCCAACCAGTAACGTGCCCGCATTGCCATCGTCAGTTGCCGACAGCTGATATCAAGTCAGATAAAGGATTATCATTGAATCGGTTGTTTGACAATCCTTATCGGACGGGGATGAAGCGGTACGAGTCAAGTTCGGCAGCGACTAAAAAGTGCCATGGACATTTTTGGCAGAAATGGTGGCATAAAAAATCATTTTAGCAGACATCTTTGAAACTGACTCACCAGCTGATAGATTAAAGAAACCAATCACAACGATTTGAAGTTATTTGGTTTCTTTTGTTCCATCTAGCTGGTGATTTGCCTTATAATAATCTATGGCATGGACTAATCAAGCTAATGTTTATTAGGAGGTAATCGTTTTATGAAATATGCTGTTACAGGATCAACCGGCCACTTTGGCAAGTATGCCATCGCCGATTTAAAAAAGCAGATTCAACCCGGGGATTCAATTGTGGCCCTGGCTCGAAACGTTGAAAAAGCCAAGTCGTTATACCCTGAAGGCGTTGAGGTGCGGCCGGGAACCTACGAGGACCCGGATCAGTTGACCGATTCGTTGAAAGGCATTGATCGGTTGCTATTTATTTCGTCACTGCCCGGAGCGGTTATGCCGCGGATCGACCAGCACAATAACGTTGTTCAGGCCGCTAAAGCAGCTGGCGTCAGCTTTATTGCCTACACTAGTTTTCCAAAAGCGGACACGACTGAAGCACCGCTGGCAGCCGATCATAAAGCAACTGAAGACTTAATTAAGAAGTCGGGTATTGCCCATGCTTTCTTACGCAATAATTGGTATTTGGAAGATGAAATGAACTTTTTCGAAGAAGCCAGCAATGGCGAACCGTTTGTTTACTCGGCTGGTGATGGTCAGGTTGGCTGGGCACCTGAAGCCTTATATGCGCAGGCAGCCGTGACAGTTTTGACATCCGAGAATCCCAAAGCCGTTTATGAATTTGCTGGACCAATGCATTCATATGATGATTTAGCCAAAGCACTTCAAAAGGTTACCGGCAAGCAGTTTGAAGTTGCCAGTGTTTCTGATGACGAGTTTATGGCTAACCTGAGGAAATACGTGCCGGATCAGGCAGACGCGGCGATGACGATGATCCAAAAGATGATTCGTCACCACGACTTGGAAGAAGACACCACGGATTTGGCGGACGTCCTTCAAAAGCCGATTCCATCCTTGGAAGAACAGGTTCAAGCAGTGTTTGAAACATCGAAAAAGTAATGATTGAAATTAAATTTTAGAGATAAAAAGAAGGCCTTGACATTGCTGCCGGGTCTTCTTTTTTGTGTACCTGTTTAATTTTTGGTCATAAATAATTGCGTTGCATGCTTATCGCACAAAGTCTTCAATGAGTTTCTTTTCTTCAGGAGTCGGTTCGGATTCCATCGATTTGATATCGTGGAGGCGTTCTACAGTAATCCGCAAATTAAAGGCTAACTGGGTGTCTGGCATGTCGTTCTTTTTTTGATAATTAATAATTTCTTCAGCTAAGGTACTAAATTGTTCTGCCATTCTAAATTCCTCCATTGCAAGACTCAAAGTTACTTGTAATTCTATTATAGCAATAAAAGGAAAGTGTGCGTAGTCAAACGGTTAACATCTGGAATATAAGACGTCGATTGGGGAAATCCTGTTCTTGGATTTTTCCAATCGATCTCTTATATGGAATGATGTTGTTTGGCGTAGCAGTCCTAGAAAAGTGTGCGTATTCAAGCGGTTAGATTTCGGATGATAAGACGTCATTAACGATGCTTTAACCCGAATTCCAGTAAAGCAACCAAAATGACTGCGATAATTATGGCAATCCACAAGTTGTTATTTTGGATGTAAAAATAGTAAAAAACACCAATCCCGATGATTCCTTGGATGATGTAGCGTTCAAGTCGGTTCGGAATCGATAGGAAAGCCAACCCAATGCCTAAAATAAAGCTACCGATCAACACTTCTTGAGCACTGTCGATTGTCCCAAATTGATTAAATACCCCATAAAGATCGACGATTGCCCCAACAATTAATGCAAAAATTCCAAACGCAAGTGCAAATTGATTTGCCCGCATAAAAAACGCCCTCTTTCAACTTCTCTCGATTACATTAATTATAATGCAAGCAATCAAAATAACGAAGTTTGAGGACGTTGGAAAATAAAGTTGTTAGGTTTCTGTTGATGAAATTAGTAGTGAATTGAGAAGACCAGGGCCTGAACAATCACGAGTAGCCCAATGAACAATCCCCAGTCAAGCGTGGTAATTCGAATCACTTTGTAGTGAGTCCGCGGTTCATCCTCGACAAAGCCATGTGACGTCATTGCTTCAGCGAGATTTTGTGACCACTGAATTGAGGATAAGATCGCTTTAAAATAAAGCTTGGGTGACCAGACGTGAAAGACTTCGCCTCGCATCAGGGCGGCTGTTTTGATAATCTGGACCTCTTCTCTGATTTTGGGCATTAGGTTAAAGGCCGCCAAAACGCCATAGGCAAATTTTGATGGCAGCCGGAAGTCTTGTTCCAAGGTCAACGATAAATCGGTGATACTGCTTGTCAGGGTGAACGTTGCCCCTAAAAAGACATAGGCGTAAATCCGTGTAAACAGCACCCAGGCAAAGTGAATGCCGGCTGAACCGTAAAGCCACTGGGAAACAAAGAGGCCTAAAGCTGGAAAGAGCGGCCAGAAGATTAAGAGAAATAATGTTTTAAAGTTCATTCGCTTGATCATGACGTACCCAAAACTAACCGCAATCAGGATCACGTTGACAATTAAGCTTTGCGTAAACGAAATCTCAAGCGCGATGAGGACGACTAATAATAATTTCATTCCCGGATTCATTTAGATCGCCCCCTGATACGTTAAATTCTGGTCTTGAAAATGGGCGTGGTAGTCAATCAAGTCTTCCAACCCTGATAATTGGTGGGAGATGATGATTTGGGTCTGGCCGGAATCGGTTTTGGCCTGCTTAAGAAAATCGGTCACGGTTTTTAACGACCGGTAATCCAGTCCTTTAAATGGTTCATCCAGCAGTAGGACGGGTGGGTTCATGATCAGCATTTCCACAATTTGGAGCTTCTTTTTTTGGCCTTCACTTAAAGAATAAACGACTTGGTCATCGCGACCTTGCATCCCAAGCCGTTCCAGCATTTGGTTAACTTGTTCGTGAGTATAAGCTTGATTTGTACGGTTGGCAAATGACAGATCGAGTTCCTCTTTGACCGTCACATTGAGAAATTGGTTTTCGGCATCCTGAAATAGCAACGTCACATTTTTAGCATACGTTAACGGCTTAATTTTTTGAATATTCTTGTCGTTATAGGTGATGGTGCCCTTGTAAGTCAATAGCTTGGTAAGCGCGTTAAATAGGGTGGATTTGCCAATTCCGTTCGCCCCGGTAATTAAAGTGGTCCGTTGTCGATAAAAATTAAAGTGGGCCAACTTTAACAGTAAGGCGTTGTGAGGAGCTAATTGGAAGTCACGGAGCTTTAAAATCGCGCTTTTATCATCTACAGGTGGGACCGCCAGCTGCTTGTTAATAGTTTGGGTGGACTTAAATTGATCAAACAACCGTTGAGATTCCTGTTGATTTAACAGATTAATCCGGTGGGTTTGAGGATCCAAATAATAAAATTCATCAATTAGTCCCTGATAGTTGCCTAAATCGTGATCAGCCAGGATGATTGTTTTACCATGGCGTTCTTGAAGTTCTTTTAATTTGTGAATTAGAGCGGTTCTGGAAGCTGGATCAATACTGGCAAACGGTTCGTCTAAGACAATTACCGGAGGATCCATGGCCACAATGCAGGCGAGGGCCACCCGTTGCTTTTCACCGCCGGATAAGGTGTTGATGACCCGATCTCTTAACTTCTCAATGCCGCAAAAGCTGAGTGCGTGATCAATGATAGCGTCCATTTTGGCCGGTTCGGTCTTGATGTTTTCCAAAACAAACGTCATTTCGTGAATCACAGTATCCATGGCGAATTGCTGGTTGGGATTTTGAAACATCATGGCCACCTGTTGGCTGACCTGATTGCGGGGAACGTCCTTTATGTTGGTTGGCCCAAAGGAGATTGTGCCGGTGGCATCGTTACCAATAAATCTTGGGTAAAGGCCCGCAATGAAGTATAGCAAGGTCGACTTACCACTTCCGGATGGACCTGAAAGCAGTGAAAAGTGATTGTGTTTAAAGGTTAAATTAAGATCATTTAAGACCTTGGTGTCACTATTTGGATACTGGTACGTGAAATTGGTGATCACTACGTCCGTCATGGCTAACCTCCACTACTTATAAGTTAAATGCATTACTACGGTCCAATAGTTTAACGATCATTTTGGTGACCACACCGCCAAAGATGAAAGTGGAGATGTAGCGGGTAATGAATAGGCCGATTAGTAGTGGCAACGCAAATTTATCGTAACCATTTTTAATCATATCCCAAGCAAAAGTAACAATAACAGTCGTTAAGATCGAGGCATTAAGTGAAACCCAGTCGTAACGCTTGTAGCCCGTGAGTGTAAAGCCGAGTTCGGAACCGATTCCTTGAACCAGTCCGGAAATAAAGGCGCCGGCACCCCATTGACCACCGAGAAAGACTTCGACTGAGGCACCCAGGAATTCTCCCAAAAAGGCGGAACCGGCTGTTCGAATAATGAATCCGGTCAGGGGTCCGGCCATGCACCAGAGTCCCATTAAAATATCGTTGGCAAACGGTGCTGCACCAATGGGAGTTAAAGCGACGGTTAAAGCAGTGTAAAGAAAGCCAATTCCCCAAAAGATAATCCCGCAAAAGATGGCAATTAGTGCGATTAAAATAATGTTTCGTAGTGTCCATTTACTTTGATGCGGCTGATTATCTGCATGACTATTGTTTTCCATAAAAAGACCTCCAATTTGTATAGTGTGCGGACAAAAGCGGTTAACACCCGGATGATAAGACGTCAATCTGGGAAAGCCTGGGTTTGGCTTTTTCAGATTGATCTCTTATCAGGAGTGGTGTTGCTTTTGGTAGCAGTCCTAGATAAGTGTGCGGAGCCAAGCGGTTAGCACTCACTTCAGACCTCAAAAATCAGATACACTTACAACTGGAGTGACAATAGGTTGAAAAATTAATTAACAATTAATAAGGGAAAATAGCAAAATAAAACTGAAAACCTTGCCCTAGTCAATTTTAGTCAGCAAAAAGAGGCTCGGACAAGATGTCCCAGCCTCGAAATTCATCAATGCGCTTAATCCATTTCGTGCACAACGGAATATGCTCCCTTCGCTGGTATTAACCAGATCAGGTTCGATGGGTTTTTCTCTCAGCCTAAAGGCACCCCAGATAAGTTGTATCATCACGACTAGTATACTAAAAGAGGGGGGAATTTACAAACAGTGTGCGGAGCCAAGCGGTTAGACTCCGGAGTGTAAGGCGTCAAACTGGGAAATCCTGGTTTTGGATTTTTCAGTTTGATCCCTTACATGCAGGAGTCTGCTTGGCGAAGCAGTCCTAGATAAGTGTGCGGATTCAAGCGGTTAGACTCCGAATGATAAAAGATGTGGCTTTGTATCAGGAGAGGTGTGGCTTTGGACCGCAATTTTAAATCATTGTGTCTAAATACGTTTGCTCTCCGCAAAGCAGTGTTTTACATGTCTCTCAGAAACCCTTAAAATATAAATAGATTTGCACCATTAGATTAATACTAACAGTCAGGAGAAAACGATCGTGATTAAAGTAATTGCCAGTGATATGGACGGGACCTTTTTAAATGATAAAGGTACCTTTGACAAAAAGAGATTTCAGACTCAATTAGATCAGTTGGCTCAAAAGCAGATGCACTTTATTTCTGCCAGCAGCAATCAATACCAACACTTGTTAAATACGTTTAAAAACGTTACCGGACCGATTTCGTATGTCTGCAATAATGGTGCTCTGGTAGTGGATGAACGAGGGGTTATTTTGTCTGAGGACGTGATTGATCATCTAATCCTACGTAAAGCGCTGGATTGGATGCTGACAACACCAAGCTTTTTTGGTGCAGAAATTATTTTAGTTGGTCGAAACGGCACGTACTGCAACCTGCCCAGTCAGTCAAAACGGTTTCAGGCTTCAAAGTATTTCTATGAGAATATGCAATCAGCTAAAGACCTGCGATTAATTTTTGATTCAATTTATAAAATCGATATTACTTGGGAAGCCGGTGGCGTTTTGGAACGTCAAAGTGCCTTCAACCATCAATTTAGTGGTCAACTGCACGCGACTTCTTCTGGGATGAATGGGCTGGACGTGATGAATGATGGTGTCACAAAATTAAGCGGCATTCAGACATTACTGGATCACTGGCAACTGTCCTTTGATGAGGTGGCCGCCTTTGGTGATAACGGTAATGATTTTGAAATGCTTAACGCAGCCAAAGAAGGTTATGCCATGAAAAACGCTGCAACGGACCTGCTAGCCCGCGTCGACCAAGTAACAGATTTGACGAATGATCAACAGGGCGTTCAAACATTAATTGATCAATATTTAGCGCAGAAATAAGTTTTCTGCAGGATGGTTGGCCAGTTCGTCTTTTAACGAATAGCTAAAGACTTGGTTAGTGTCGTGGTATCTAAAATAATAGGTCTGATCAGTCGTATCAAGAACTGAAATATAGTGCGTGTAATTGTAATTTGGATGTTGATCCATGGAAGGTGTGTAGGGGATAGCTACTGCTTGTAAATCGTTAAATAATCGGTTGCGGGCTTCAAATTGATTGTGGCTGGCCTGGGCTCCTAACTTATTTACTGCCGTTACCAAGAAACGGGTAGTGGGTGTATTGGTAGCCTGAGGCAGGTTTTGAGTCATGATTAATTCCTGAGAAGCCTGAGTTAAGTCACTTACGGCCTCATCGGTGCCCAATTCCTTGGCAAACCGTGCTAAATGTTCCGGATAGATTGGTGAATTAGTTAGAACGCCAATCGAATCGGTAATCACTTCCAAGCCGTTAATGGTCGGCTCAATCAGCAAAGTATGTCCGGATGGATCGGTTAAAATCCAGTGAAAGGCAAACACTTCATTACCGGCCAGCCAGTTTTGACCAATCAGGGCGATGTGATCGAGGTCGGCTTTCACGGCTTCAAGAGACGCGTGTTCACCAAGGACCCACGGTAAAAAGTCTTGCGGGGTTAAATTGAGTTTGTTGGTCACTGGTTGGTCCAAGTAGTGGGCTTTAAGCGGAAACATCAATTCCGCACAGCTCAATCCCTGGGTATTAACGCCATCTGCCACTAAGATTTGATGGTGGCCTTCGTTGCGACCGCCGCCAATATAAGGGTATTTGATTGGTCGTTTACCTGATAAAGCGGTTTCATAATTAGCTTGATTAATCAGCGTTGGTTTCCAAGTCGCTTGAACCGGAAAGTCCATCGTTCGGGCTAGAAGGACATGCTGGTTATCGGTTTGTAAAGTTAGACTGGTACACATGAGATCACCTCGTTAATTGTTGGCACTGAGAAATACTGCGTGGAGATTGATTTGCGCGATTTAAATCGGGATTTTCCAGCTTGATGCCTTATCATCCGGGTGTTAACCGCTTTTTTTTCACACACTCTATATTTCTCGCACTCCATCTAATATTAGTGTACACTGAAATCAAAATGTTTGTTAGAAGGGGAATCGAATCACAATGAAATCCACCTGGAATTTAATTGGAATGGCCCTTTGGCTGATTCTGTTTATTTATTTTGTTTGGATGATTCACAATATGCGCAGTCGACGATTAAAAGTGATTGTCCAAGAAAAAAAGGCTTTTACCTGGCATAACTTTTGGATTTCCTGCGGTGAACTGGTCGTCTTTTTATTAGTCTTTTGGGGGATGAGTTACACCACGTTCTTCCAGGATGTCAAAAAGTTAAACCACCGTGCGGTTCGGGTCAGTTACTCTTACAAGCCACTGATTATTCGCTATCAGCCGAACCAGTCTGATTACGTGGTCGTTAATAACGGCAGTGGTCGAAAGCCGATTCAACGATATACATATTACGTTGAGGGCCACAAATATCAGACAGATAGCACCAGTGCTACTGTGGTTTACGGAACCACCAACTTAAACGTTCAGGCTCAGGCCTACAAATGGAACAAGCAAAAGTTAAACCACATGGATGATCGGTATCAACGCGCATGGGTTGCCACCGTTACGACAACGTATAAGAAAAATTGGTTTAACGGCATTGGCCTTCACGCAGGACGTCAAGCTGATCGTTTCAGTTTAATTCGAATTCCGGACAAGTCATTCATGACGGTTAAAAAATAAGATGTTAAAAGTAATTTTTCGATTTTGCTGCTACTTGGTACCCATCATTTTGTTGTGGGTTTTAGCTTTTGGGATTGGTTTTGCATTGGGATTTTAAAAACTTAATAAAGCAGGAACAAAGCCTGCTTCTAAAAATAAAAGGAATCAAATCAGCTTAAAAAACTGGTCTGCTTCCTTTTTCGTTCTGTGTAAACATAGTGCTATTTTTGCGCTACTTTTTTAGTTCATTTGAATATTGGTGGCACTTGGCACACCCAAGACATTGGCCGCAATTTTATCAGCTGTTTGAAGTGCCGGATCATTCACACCAGGTCGGGGACTAGCGGCTGTAATATATCTAAGTCCATCCAATGACAATCCCCAGATGTAAAGGTCTTGTTCAACGTTGCCGGCTTTATTCCGTAGCTGATCGGTTTTGGGATCAACGTCAACGGAAGGTAGCTGAACCTCTTGTTGGTCGGCTTGCAGAATTCGTGGGCGGGCATTGCCATTGTTGACCAAATCTTCCAAGACCGGATTAGCACTAATAGTTAGATTTGGTTTTGGCAGCCGAGCTTCCAAGAGGGTTGATGACCTGAATTGATCGGTATTTCGCTTGGGAGATGCTGCCACAAACCAGCCATCTCGGCCTTTAACCTGCATGCCGGGTGCCATGATGATCACGAGGCCACTACGGATTAACGCTGAGAGCTGTTCACTTCTCAGGGCTGGCGCGCCGATTGAGAGAAAGTTATTATCACTATCAAATTGCCCTAAGAACTTGTTGATATAGTCGGCGTTTGATAAGCGTTCTTTAGCAACCATTTCTCGAATTTGGGTTCGAAAGTCCCGTAATAGTTCCAATGCGGAACCCAGTGGCCCAGTCTTAGAACCCATTTTGGCATCAGTTGTGACGTTGTCCAGCCAACTTAAGATAATTGACTGATAGTCCTGCGTACTGACGACTTTGACGTCCTTAAACGGGTCCAAAATGTAATCCCAGTCAAAATGGTCCTCCTCTTCAAAGCCAAATGACTTGACCACCATTTCAGGATCATCCGCAGCGATAAACTGTTTTTTAAATGCGGTGGCACTTTTACTTGGATAGCGATCATTAATGACTAGGCTGTAGTAAACGAGTGCCATATCTAACGTTAGTAACTTAATAAATTTAGCATAGGGCAACTTACCGTTAATTGAAGCAGCGTCCATATTTGCATCAGTTAAGAAAACCGGCTTAACTTGTTCGCCATAGCCCTTTTCGCTAATTGCTTTTGGATAATAGGGAATTCCCCGCCCGGAACCGGCGATTATTCGCGGTTCACGTCCGGAGGGCTGGTAGGAGAGACTGCCGTCAGGATTATGCATAAATTGACCGCCGCGACCCAAAGTTAATTCGGAAATGTAATCGTTAAAGCTGAGCCCCAATCCCCGGATCAGGATGTCTTCACCAGCAGGAATATCGCTAAGATCTGCATCACCCGGATGAGTGGGTGCCAAATATCGTAAGTGATTGTCCTCGGCATATTGGGCGAAAGACTGCTCGGATTTACTCAAGTAATTGTCTTGCTGACCGAGTGACATCACCACTTTATCAAATTTAAAAGTCTGATCGTGAGTTGCCAGCTTGGCGCCACCGCCGGGTTGAGGCGTTAAGGCAGTTACCTGATCCTCTTGAAGTGTGACAGTAATTTCATCCGGCTTTAGTTTTAACAATTCATCGTAGAACCAGCGAATGTAGGCACCGTAAAGGACCCGGGGTGCGTAATCCTTGCTGCCAAGGTGCCTAGCGGCGTTAATCATTGCCTCGGAATAACCGTGACTGGTTAGATAATCGTGGGCATCGTCACTAGGAGCCCACTCAAATAGGCACGGCCCATCGAACACTTTACCGGTCATGTTAACGGATTCATCAGTAAATAAAGTGATTTGGTCCGCCGGTGTGTTCATAATTAAGCCTTCCCATTGATCGGCCCGCCAAACCCGACCGCCAATGCCGTAGGGGTCAAACAGTGTAATCGAGAGTGGTGCTGATTGATCGGAATTGTATTTGTACTGATTAAATAGTTGGGAGGTCACAAGGATGCCCCTTGGACCTGCCCCGATAATACCAACTTCCATTCAACTTCTCCTAATTTTTGATTAATAATCTTTCGGATCGACTTCAAGCGGTCCAAATTCGTCAGCGTCTGAATCGCGATAGTCCCACCATTCATTTTCGTAACCGACAAAGCCCGCTTGGGTCATCGCCTTGTCCAGAATTTCATAGTTCTTTTGAGCGGCGGGCGTCCAGTTTGCCTTTTGATTGCGTTTGGCAAGGCCTGAAAAATCATCGAATGGCGTGGGCATTTCTAAATTATTGCCATCTTGATCGGTGAGAGTCAGGTCAAACGTGACGCCCTTTTGGTGACTGAAATTTGGATTGGGCTTTGCTACCCAGATCGGGTCGGGGTAAACTTCGAATAAACGCTTTTGCGCATAAATTGGCCGATAAGCATCCCAGATGCGGAGCCGGTAGCCCTGCTGTTTTAAGAGCTGACTGACCTTGCCGAGTTTTTTAACGGTATCAATTCTTGAGATGGCCTGGTTGAAATCGTAAATCACTTGGTGAGTGAAATTATCAGTGGTTGCGTATTTGAGATCAACGATAATCTCGGGATCAACATCGTGAACGTTTAGGTAGCCTTGGGCTTGTTTACTGGTCATGTGCGGTTCCTCGCTTTCAAGTTAATTAATAACTGATGGGTAATAGATATTGTCAGTCACCTTCGAATTGATTGCCTCGATAAATCCCGATGTCATCGACAAAAATTCTGCCGGTGTAGGCTTTGGCTTGATCTTTAAGCATGCCAACTTTTGGATAGGCAACTGTCGAAGTTGAAGTGGCTTTAATGGCAGTGCCCATGACTTCACCAGTGTCACCGTTTAAGCCGGAAGGGATGTCAATGGCGTGGCACTTGGCGGTTGAAGCATTTGCTTTATCAATGACGGTCGCAAAATCACCACCGACATTGCGGGAAAGCCCGCTGCCAAATAAGCCATCAACTATTGTAGTGTATTTATCAAAATTTTCATCTAAAAAGACTTTTGGGATTTGGTAGTAATCACAAATCTTGGCTTGGGTAACGTGATCATCACTGGCGTGGGCGGGATTGCCGACAGTCAGGGTATGAACTTTGTAGCCATGGGTAACTAGGAGTCGGGCTACAACTAATGCGTCGCCACCGTTATTACCGGTACCGGCGAGAATTAGCGTGCTGCTTAGGTCTAAATCGTTATTACTGATCATATTTTCATAAATTTTTAAGCCAGCCCGTTCCATTAAAACAAGGGAAGGAATGCCAATTTCATTGATTGTCTTGGCATCGAGCTGACGTGATTCTTCTACTGTAATTGCGTGTGTCAAAGTTTAAACCCCCTTAATTAAAAATGACAGTCTTACAATTTCAATGGTCGACTAAAATGTCCAAAAAAGCAAGTCAAAAAACCGTTTTTTAGTCGTGGTACAATATAATTTGTTTGTTGTAGAATTTCTGGGTGATGATGTTAGCAAAAGATGATCCCTTTAGTGAAACTTAGGTAGTTTTGGTTAAAGTAGACGCTGCTAATCAAACTTTTTGTTTTAGAGAATTGAAGATTTCTTGAAATTAATGTTGGTTACCTTTAAAATGAGTTGAGATAAAATGATGGGAGTGGAAAAGATGTCACTGGAGTTTCCAGAAAATATGCGTGAGTTTGAGGATAAATTTGCCATTAAGAAGGCACGTGATTCAAAAATTACCAAAGAGCAGGTCATGCGTCAGACAATTCAGGATACATTTCAGGCCTATTTGGATTATGCTGAAGATGGTCATTACGATACTGGCAAATTGGTCGGCAATGAAATTCGGGTTCTGGATTTGAACAATCAAGTCACCAAAAAAATTCAGCCCATTGGCGATTCCTTTGAGCAGGACTTTGAGACCAACACAGATCGGTTACTGGGTTATCTCGAAGATGAAGCTAACAAGGCCGCGGAAATGTAGCTGAAAATTTTGCTTGTATTAATATTCAAAAGTCGCTATAATAGTATGTTGTAAGGCGTCCTTAGTGTAATGGATAGCACATGAGATTTCGGTCCTCATGATCCGAGTTCGACTCTCGGGGGACGCATAGAAGAATTGAATCGAGTTTGGTAAGAGAAGTCACTGAGAGATTGGTGGCTTTTTGTTTTTAAAAGTATTAACCAAGTTGTTTGAAGAGATAATCGCATTTTATGGTAATTTAAACTAAAAGCAAAGAATTTGATGAATAAGGAGTGGAACTAACATGGCCGACAGAATTAAACCTGACGATCTTTTAAAAGTAGGAGAAAAAATCGAGTTAACAAAATTACTGGATAAATCTTTGCATGATCCAGACTCAGAGAAACATAGGGTGTACGATGCCTTGTACACTTACTTTTTGGATAAGCGACAAGACAAAATTATTAACCGAAAGAACTTTATCCGCTAATGGGGAAACCACGATATATGATTGTTGCTGGCGTTAACGGAGTCAAATGGTGTCGGTTTTATTTAACATTGATCTTAGTGCGAATAACCATGTATGCTATACTTAATCTACGAACAAGTATACCTGTTTTACCTGTTTTCTGATTGTTATATAACATTTTGCATTGGAAGTGATTTATTGATTATCTATACAAAAACTAGTCTATTTAAAAGTCCTGCTAAAGTTCTCGTTAATACTGTGAATACGGTTGGCGTGATGGGTAAGGGGATTGCTTTAGAATTTAAACGTTTATATCCCAGAATGTTTCATCAGTACCAGCATTTTTGTGAAAATGGTCAATTAAGTATTGGAAAACTTTGGCTTTACAAGTCGCCAAGTAAATGGATTCTTAATTTCCCTACAAAGAAAAATTGGCGTAACAAATCAAAAATAGAGTATCTTGAAGTCGGATTACAAAAATTCGTTGAAAATTACCGTCGTCTCGGCATCACATCAGTATCGTTCCCTGAGCTTGGAACTGGAAATGGCGGACTGAATTGGGATAGGGAAGTTCGTCCAATAATGGAAAAGTATCTTTCAAAGCTTCCGATTAGAGTTTATATTCACTTGTATAATAAGGACAATCAAGGGGCAGAGTACATGACGGTCAAGGAGACTCAAATATGGTTGAACAGTCAGCCGAGTCTCCTAAGTTACTTAGAAGTTCTTCAAGAATTGAGAAAAGGATTAACCACTCATCCAATCCCGGGCGTATATCTACCTTCCAGCATTCATGAGGGACCAATGACTCAGGCAATACATGTTAAACATAATTCAACCGATTATTACCTAACAAGATTTGATTTGGATGAAACTTGGAATTCGCTTCGCAATTCAGGGATCCTGTTACCAATTAATTATCCAGGCATCATTGAAAAAAACAACGATTATGATCTGTATAATCAGATTTGGATGAACCTTAATTTTATAACAAAGACGACTATATCTTCACACGGTCAGATTAGGGATGTCCTTTTTCTTCGTAAAGATAGGCTTCCGTCGACACCGTCTCAAACTAGGATTGAGCAATTGGTCTAAGGAGAAGATATAATGAATTTTCAGACGACTATTAATGATGTCAAAAGTGGTGACATTCCTACTAATTTAAATGGACTTAAACGTCGACTTTGGCCGAATTATTGTTATCATTTTACAAATTTGGACAACGCTCTAAAAATCCTTGAGTCCGGTTATCTTTATTCTCGCAAGCAGGCTATGCTAAGAGGAATTATGAAAAATGATAATGCCAATCAAGATATTATTGCGAATACTCAATCGAAAATCTTTGATTATGTGAGGTTGTATTTTCGTCCCCAAGTACCGACCCTTTTCGATAATGAAGGGTTTCGAGCAAGAAAGTATTATAGGAATGCCCATTGCCCTTTTCCAGTATACTTTTTGTTTAGTTTTCCAGATGTTTTAAATTTACATGAGTCATGTTTTAGCCCAGTAAGTCTTGCTATTCATCAAGCGCCAAGGTTGTACACTGAACCAGAAAAGTTTTCAAGATTACCCTTCGATTTAATCTATAATGACAGTGCGTTTCCTTCATCTGAAAGGCAAAATTATGTGCACCATGAACAGGCTGAGGTTATTGTGAAACAGCAATTATCACTGTCGTATTTAAAGAAAATTGTGGTTCGAAGTGTCGCTGAAAAAGATACATTGGAGCGGTTACTTTTAGACAAAGGATTAAATAAATTTTTGGATCAAATAGAAATTGATGAAGATGGCATTTTCTTTTTCAAAAGATGGACTTACATGGATGATGTTACCATGAGGTCTGATGAAATAAAATTTTCCATTAGAATTGGTCAAGATGCATTTCCAAGTGACTGGAATAATAGTTTAGTGCCTTTAGTGCCAGATAATGTGGAAGAATATCTTAGCTTTAAGGTGTTGATTATAGACTCAAAAGGGGAAAAGTGGCGTTGGCCAAAAGCTGATAAAAAAGCACTTCCCCGATCTTTATCTTTGTCACTTAGCAATATTAATGACGAAAATTACACTGTTATGGCATATTTAAACGACCAGCTTACTTATCTTGGCAAGCATAATGAATTCTCTGATTTGCCATTTTAGTGACTTTAACAGTTTAAGAATCTGTCATTTACAAAATGTCTACCTTGAAGTTTAGTGAAACGGTTCAATTTAATTTTTGTAAATATTGATCACTGAATAAGGCTATGGTCAATATAAAACAGCTACTTGTGGAGAGTAGCTACTTTTATTATTGTTATTTATTGGCCTTAAAAATGAGACTTCGACCTTCACGATTAGGGATGCATTGGTGAACCTAAAACGAATTTATAAGAAAAAGAAGAGGCTGGGACATAAAGGTGCCACTCAAAATCTTGACCTACAGTTAAAAATAAAAATCCCGTGTAATCAACATTTTATCGTACTGATTACACGGGATTCCTTTGACTTGCGACCATTTTCCGACTTATGTCCCAGCCACATCAAAATTTTCCTTTCTTTTAGTCGGCCTTATGAATTGGAAACAGTTTGGTTGAATACGAAACATCTGCCATTCCATTTGGGAGATTAGAAATATTTATTGTGTATGAGTGGTTTTCTTTGATGGAATCACTATCGGGTTCATAGCTTATCGAGGTCCCAAACTCACCATATCCGGCATTGCTGATTAACACTTTGCTTACAGATACATCTTTGTTAGTAGTATTGTCATGGACTGTGATTGCTGGCTTTGCTGAGGTGGATAATCGTTGCGGAAGTGATAATGACCATCTTGTATCAGATGATGCTTCAAATGGGAATAATCCTGAATTAGGGAATTTAATTTCGGTTGGGGCAGTACTGTGATCAGTTAGATCAAATACTTTTAAATCGTTATATTCTTTTACCTGACCAACTCCGACTTCAGTAATTCCACCAAGTATCCATTCCCTATGTCCAGGAACGTCATTGCCTGAGTCATTTATATACGAGTTCACATTATCTTCTGGCGATGTAACTCCCATACTTAGGTTGCTGGTTTTTGTAGCCTGTGCACCACGATCCCAGTCAGATTGTGAGATATAATTCGGCTTACTCAAACCGACTAATCCGTGTGAAAGGCCACTATCTGCAGCTGCTAGAGTTGCGGCTCCGTATTGTGCTTCAGTGTTCCAATTTGAATTTGCTATTATTGGCTTCAGATCATACAAGTTGCGGTAAAAATTGATCCAATCAACCGTTCCTTGAATATAACTATCATTTAACTTTCCGGGATTGAACGAGCCTGATAGTGATGGCTTTTCTTGGTACATTCCTTTGGTTGAATTATAAATTCCTGTGGCTTTACTTCTTAGGCTATTTATTTGTTGTAATTCAGATGAACTATAGAAGTTAGTTTCTTTATTATCCGTGTTAGACTTCTTTGTTGGGGCATCATAATCACCAAAATTCCAACTTAAAGTCTTTACTTTCTTAGTATACCCGTGCCAAATATAACCAAATTCCTTGCCATATCTGTTAGAAAGAGTCCGATATACTGCTTTCTTACCATTTGGACGTTTTACAGTGACTGTTTCGTTCGAGTAAAACACAGTTTTTTTGTAGTTACTTGCTTTATCTTTAACTTTAGTCAAATTGTAGTTCTTATAGATAGTTCCCTTAGACACACGATATTGCTTGACGTGAGCTTCTGAACTTACAACCCTTAAAATAGACGGCTTTCTTTTAGCACTCACTTGTTTGGGCATCATTGTACCCGATCCCAACGTCAAGCCTAATGCGCCAAACAAAATGACTTTACTCAGTTTCATTACCATTTCCCCCAATATGTAAAATATAATCTTATTTTAGCATAACTTGATACCCGGATATAAAGTAATTATCAAATTTTAAAAACGTTGGGCCACATAACATTGAAAAGAATGTGTCTACTGCCTACAGAAGACCTGTTTGAGTACACTGAAAATTGTTTTAATAGTTGTTAAAGAGACCTTCTCCCAATAAATCTCACCTTAGGATAAATTGTTCTTACATGTTGCAATAGTGCTGTATCGTGAACCGCTTCTAGGCCAATACTCTTGAAGAGAGGTGAATGAATAAATCTTTCTTGTGTCTTATACTTGTCGGAAGAACTGATGAAAATTAACAATACGGTGTTCGAGTGCCGATTGTATTCATCGTTACTGACAACTAGGTATGGGCCTTGGTTTCCTGGTTTCGGTGCCTTTCGCGGGATTGAGATTGATAAATAGGATATCTCCTTGGTGTAATTCCATTAATCAAAGTCCTCCAAACCAACATCTTTACCTAAGTTAACTTCTGGCGTATCTACACTGCCATATTTCTTTTCTTGTTCATCAACTATTTTCCAAAATTTATCTTTTTCTGGAGATATCTTTTTTACGGTAATTTGACCATCGGCTCCTAATGCCCATACAATCTCATCTGATGATTTCACGTTCAAAACTTCGCGAATCGTTTTTGGAATTGTGACTTGATTTTTTGATGTTATCTTTGAAACGGCGATAATGTTGTTCTTCTTTTTCATGGGAATTGCCTCCTTATCTTTCCTTACATATTATGTTATGAACAATTGTGTAAGGCAAGTGTAAGGATGATATAGTCGTCACCTTAGAGGACGTCGATTTAATTTTTTGAAAAAGAGGAAATTGATAAAACGAGAACGATTTCAACTACGAAGCCGTTCTTTTTAATTTAGAACTAGTATGCTTTACAAACTAGTCGATTTAAGCTAAACTACCAATAAGTTAAATAAGCAGAGTAGGGATTCTAATGGTACAGGATATATCCAGCCAAATTTTAAAGGGAATCTTGCAAGGGATCATGTTGATCATCTTGGAAAAATCGCCTGAATATGGTTATGGATTAAGTAGAAAATTAAATGACTATGGATTAATGACAGTCCCCAAGGGAACGATTTATCCATTATTGTCGACGATGGAAAAACGGGGCCTGATTACAGGGAAAATGCAGTCCTCACCAGAAGGCCCGGATCGTAAGTACTATTTCATTACGCCGTCTGGTAAGACCTCCAAGTCGGCCTTTATTGACCAGTGGCAGCATTTACAAATTGTCGTTCAAAAACTAATTGATGAGGAGGATGCACATGAAGAAGCAGGAAATGATTGATCAGAACAACCAGTTGCGACAACAGTTGACGCCTGAAAACCGAACCTTCTACGAGAACTTATTGTTGTACCTGCGATTTAAGGGTGTCATGCGTGATGAAACAGCTTTAGAATCGCAACTATTAGCTATTCTGCAAGATCTTTTGGATGCTCAGGCAGATGGCATTACCGCTACTGATTATTTTGGCCCCAATGTTAAAGAAGTTGCCGATGAATTGATTAAGGATCTGCCAAGAAAGCCGGCTGGATTGGCCAAATTTTCGTTGATCACTTTGATGGCCTATTTTTTGGCGAGCGCACTTCCTGCACTGGTGCTGCCCCAAATGCCGGTTGATTTGGGCACGTTGCTATTATCGGGCGGCTACTTCTTTGTGATAATTTTGATAGCATTTAAATTATTGGGTACACTTTTGTATCGATTCATGGTCGAAAAACGCAGGCCAAAGACCTTTTTCGTTTTAACGTGGTTGCTGCTCTTTAATGCTCTGGCACCGGGAATGGGCTTGCTATTCTTTTTCAAAACACCGCTTCAATTTTCACTGGTGGGCTGGCCGGGTGTGTTAATCATCTTGGTATTATTGGCAGGGGCAGTTTGGTTCTTTTGGAAACAGAAAAATGTTCCAGTCATTCTATTCAGCATTGGGGTTGCCTTACTCGGCATTGTTATGCGGTTACCCGTTACTGGGCCGGCCTTGACCAACACTTCGGTGGGGCGATACACGTCGATTGGGATTTTAGTGTTGCTGCTGATTGGCGCTTGGGTTCTCTTCTTTGTGGAAACGAGAAAATCGGATAAGAAAAAATCTTAAACGAAATCGATTAAGTTCGTTAACTTAAATTTAACTGAAAAAGTTGCCAATTTCAAACAAGGCACGCTCTTAAAGGTAACCGGTTTTATCAAGCATCGTTTAACAACCCGTTTAATTAAGTAATGGTGATTATATCACTAGTAATCGTAAATTGGTCCGGATGGGACGTCAAAAGATGCCAAGGCAAGTGACGGTCAAACGCCCAATTTACCGGTATCGCGATGCCAACTTTGCCAAACGCAACGGCAACTTTAAAAAGGGTACTTGAGTAAAAAGTAATTCGGGAAAAGTAATTGATTACACGTTTAATTATGCAACCTCATTCTCAAAATCTGGAACAAAGCGATTGTTGGTAAAAGGTGGTTATATTACGGCTAATCAGCGATTTGTTAGATTTTGAGTAGGTGATTGAAACTGATTTAGTTTTACGTATAAGTAAGTGGTATTAAAAAGCCATCCTGTGATTTGCAAAAGTAACACAGGGTGGCCTTTTTAACGCTTATCAACTGTAGCATTAAGAATAAGTTCAGCGAAAGAAGTATTTTTTAAGTATTTTTTAAGTTATAAAGCTTGTAATAATCATCCAACTTATTCGAAAGGAGTGGAATCACAATTGGGGATGCAAACTCCGTATTACTAGTGAAGTAGAGAAATTCAAAACAATTAGCATAGATAAGGTGATTATTAAGCGAGTTGATAAGTTCTAGCAGACGTCCCCAACCTTAATAGTGAGAGACGAATACTGGCAACTTTAATTGAATCTTAAGGGAATGTTCGTTTGATGTTATGCTATGATATTTTAGTGATCTTAGTTAATGCTTAATAAGAAAGCATAAAGTAAATCATCAGTTGAACTAGTTTGGTTAGAAATCACACAGCTTGCTGGTTAAATTTGAAGAGGACCGATACTAAATGTCTTTGAGTATCAGCTTTATCCTTAACTTCAACCAAGTAATCAGATTGTGGCGGTGATTCGGTAACAAGACACAGGTGTTTATACTGCCGAGTGCGTTAGCGACAGCGCTGGTGACTTATTATCTGTTGACCGGGGTGAGTTGGTAAGAGTAGAGTTTTGATGTTAGGATTGTTTAAAAAAGTTCAAACTGATGAAATTTTGACATTTGCTAATTTCGAAATGACGGTATGACAGGGATCGTTTCGTGTATTCCTCACGGATGTGGGGGTGATCCTAGATTCAAGTCGAGTTTATCACGGAGTAGTTAGTATTCCTCACGGATGTGGGGGTGATCCTAAGTATGATGTTCCGGATCCCAGTCCAGCAGAGTATTCCCCACGGATGTAGGGGTGACCCAAATTTATTAATCATTTACCTCTTGTGCTTGTTGAAGATTGCATCCTAGTATCAAAAAGAGCTCTTGCATTAAGATGGGCCCCGATTGAATCGTCAAAGTTTTAATTTGGAAGACATTGATCATGTAAAGGCACCTTAAGTTTAAATACTATTGTCATGAATGACAATGTGAATATCAAAAAGTCTATTGGGTTGTCAACTCTTTGTATCAGCAGTTGGTCTCATCAGCTATTCTCTATCACTGTAATTATCAATACTTGATTAGCATAAAAGGCATCTTCATAGTTTCTTCGTTTCCCTTGCATTAAGGTGTTCACTAGTAAGATAATCATAAAGCAGGATAATGATAAGGCTTTGGGTCGTATCTTTAAGGTGGTAGTGAAAAGTGTTAAAACAGTCAAAAATTTATCTGCTAACTCGTGAACTAACAACAAGAATTAGCTTGGGGCAGTTGCTTTCGTGGTTTAGTCATCATCCAACTAGTAAAAGGTTTCTCTGGGAAACACCAAATCAGCAACGACAAGTTCTAGCATGGGGTGTGTTTCAGTCAGCTTTCCAAACGGCCCCAGTTAATTTTGAGCAGGGCGAGCAATTGCTTAACCGGGTGCTAGCTCGGCTTGTTAAGTTAGATCAAGCTGAGGAACGGGATTTAAAATTGGTTGGTGGAATGTCCTTTGCTTCTGAACCAAAGTTACCAACTCACTGGGGTTCTTTAAATGACGGTGCTGTGTGGGTCCCACAGGTTGTTTTTGAGAAAACCGGTCAAAAAATTCGATGTAGTGTGCTGGGGTGGACTTCGAAAACGGTTAATGATCAGCTCAAACAAATTTTAATAGATCTTTCGAAAGAAACTGAATTAGTCGCGCAGTCGGCTGATTTAAGTCATTTTGAAGAATCTAGCGTTAGCCAATGGGAAGCGGCGGTTGCTCAAGCTGTCGTAACGATTCATCAAACGACACTGGACAAAGTTGTTCTGGGGCGATTTGCCCATGGGGAGGTAACCGAGGCAATTTCTGAGGCAATGTGGTTGCAATTACGGGAAAAGCAACCCGGTAGTTATCATATTTTGCTGCAATCGGATGATGTGACTTTCCTGTGTGCGACGCCGGAACGACTTTTAGCTTTCACCCCTGATCGGCTTGAAACCATGGCACTGGCCGGGACAGCCAAGCGTGGCCGGACCCCGGAAGAAGATTACTCTCGCCAAGAAATATTACGACATGATCCAAAAAATCTGCGGGAGCATGCCTTTGTAGTTCAGTCACTGGTCACGCTTTTAAACGCAAATGGATTGCGAGTTCAATATTCGGAAACACCAGAGATCTTGCAAACGCCTTCGGTTGCACATTTAAAAACGCCGATCAAAGCAGTTGGGCCGATTAACGGCATTAAGCTATTGAATCAGATGCACCCAACTCCAGCTCTAGGCGGTGTCCCCCGAGACGTGGCAGTGGCTCTATTAACTAAGTTGGAATCGGAACAACGAGGCCTATTTGGTGCGCCAATTGGTCTTCTAAATGGCATCGGTGATGGTGAATTTGCAGTTGGCATTCGTAGTTGTTTTTTACGGGGTAACCAAGCAGAATTCTTTGCCGGTGCAGGGATTGTAGCCGATTCGATTCCGGCCAAAGAAGCAGCTGAAACCAGGGCGAAATTTAGCGCGATCTTATCGATATTTAACAAGGAGAACGGTTAAACAAATGCAAACCAGACAGGTACTTACTAAGAATATTGAAACGTTACTGTTGTCTTTGCAGCAAAGTGGGATTCGTCAGGTAGTCCTTTCGCCGGGATCACGGTCGACACCGGTAGCGATTTTATTAGGAAAATTGCAAGATCAAGGGAAACTATCCCTATATGTCGACGTCGATGAGCGCTCGGCGGCGTTCTTTGCGCTGGGGATTGCCAAGGCCACCGCGAAACCGGTCTTGCTGGTTTGTACTTCCGGAACGGCGGCTGCTAATTACTTTCCGGCAATTTGTGAGGCTTTTGTCAGTAAGGTGCCCTTGATCATCTTAACAACGGATCGCCCGCCCGAACTTCAGGAGATTGGAGCGCCTCAAACGATCGATCAAGTTAGGATGTATGGCAATCATGTCAAACACTTTTATCAGTTGCCGGTTCCTGAAACACCTTTAGCTCAGTCATCTTTGGATTATGTAGCTTATTTAGGTCAAAAAGCGGTTCATCAGGCAGTAGCGCATCCCAGGGGGCCCGTTCATCTAAACCTGCCGTTGCGAAAACCGTTAATGCCGGCGGTGAATGGTGAAGGCTCTACACATATTCGAACAATTGAAGCTTTTAGTGCTGACGAGAAAGTTGATGCATCACTAGTCCAGCGACTAACCAACTTATTTTCCGGAAAAAAAGGATTGATCATTGTTGGCCCAACTAATAATGGTCAGCAAAATCAAACTGAGATTGCCGAGTTTGCTCAACGAATGGATTGGATCATCATTGCTGATCCGCTAAGTGGGTTGCGTGGAGCTCCCAACTCACTTGCGACCGGTGACTGGATTTTTAAGGCGTTGCCACAGCTGCCGGCAGACTTTCAACCGGAAATCATCGTAAGAACGGGAGCTACGTTGGTTTCAGCAGCAATTACTGATTGGCTGAAACCCCAGTCAGTGCCGGTAGTCTACATGGATCCCGATTATGAGTGGGCAGATTCGTCAATGAGTACGTCGATGGTTGTACCTGTTTCAGCTGCGGGTTTGGCGAAATTAAATCCCAGTCCAACAACTTCAGCTTGGCGTCATCAATGGCAGGCACTCGATCAACAAATTAAATCAGCAATTCAGTCGGAGTTAAACGGGTCAACATTGACCGAATTTAACGTGGCAGTCTTACTAGGTGACTGCCTGCCAAGTGATGCCACACTATTTGTCAGTAATTCCCTCCCAGTCAGGGAACTGGATGCCTATTTTTCACCGAAAGATAAAATGATTCAGGTCTTGGCCAATCGTGGTGCTAACGGGATTGATGGGCTTAACTCGACGGCTTTGGGGGTTGCGGCCAATCGAGCCAAGACTTACCTTTACACCGGTGACCTCGCGTTTTTTCATGATTTAACAGGGTTAATGATGGCTGGTCAATATCGCCTTAATTTAACGGTAATTGTCCAAAATAATAACGGCGGTGGGATCTTTTCATTACTTCCACAGGCTGAAGAAAAAAGTCAATTTGAGAAAGTCTTTGGGACGCCTTTAAATTTAAATATCCAGGCGGTTGCCAGTTTATATAGCGCTGATTATCAGCGAGTGACAACATCTTCAGCTTTGAACCAGGTGTTAAAAAAACAGCCATCTGGTTTAACAATCGTTGAAGTACCAACTAATCGAGCCACCATTTCGACCGATTGGAAGAGAATGACCCAGCTGATAAAAACAAAGATTGAGGCGCTTTTTAAATGAAACTTGTTCGGATTAGATTGATTCCTAAACGGTTGCGTTTGAAGCGGCCGTTTGTTTCCAGCCATGAAACGCTAACGGAACGGGAAATCACGATTGTTGAAGTTAAAGACCAAAGTGGTTTGGTGGGCTATGGCGAACTCGATGCATTTTCTCAGCCATTTTATACCAGTGAAACCCAGGCAACGGCGCGGTGGGTGATTGAACATACTTTGGTAAATTTGGTTAAGAACATAGAGTTTGCGACGCCGATAGAACTATTTGATCAGATGGTGGCCGTTAAAGGAAATCAATTAGCAAAAGCCGCAATTGACATGGCCGTCTGGGATTTGTTTGCTAAGATACAGAGATTGTCACTGGCCGATGTGCTGGCAAAAAATGTTGAGCTTGAACGAGCTAAAAATGTAAGAGTCGGCATTAGTATTGGCATTCAGAATGAAGATCGAACGATGGATCAAGTTGAACGTGCTATTAAAAAAGGTTATGGGCGAATTAAATTGAAAGTCAGGGGGAATACTGATCTAACCCGGATTGCCCATGTCGCAGCTCATTTTCCGACAGCGCCTCTGTGTGTTGACGCCAATGGATCGCTGACTTATGAATCAGATTTGGCCTCAAAAATTGACCGATTACGATTGATAATGATTGAAGATCCATTCAAAGTTGATCAATCACAACTTAGTGCTCGCCTCCAGGAAGAAATGACAACGGCGCTTTGCTACGACGAAGCAATCACGTCTGTCCATGAAGCGGTTCGGGCAATCAATGCAGGTGAATGTCGGATTGTCAGTATAAAAGCTGGAATTCTCGGTGGGTTAACGCCGGCATTAGCCATGATTAGAGCACATCAGAAGTTTCATTTTCCGATTTGGTGTGGTGGCTTATTGGAAGGCGGTGTAGGTCGAGCAGCTAACTTGGCGTTGGCCAGTTTAAACACGTTTGCCTATCCCGGCGATATTTCCGAAACCAGTCGTTATTATGAGCATGATATTGCCAAACCGAACTTTCAGTTGGAAAATGGGTGTTTAGTGGTCCCGAGTAAACCGGGAATTGGCGTTGATTTGGTATGAGATAGTTTGTTATTCAAAGTGTTTGATAATCATCATTAACTTATTTTTTAGGGGAAATCCAGTCTTGCTTCTGTCGTAAAACGTGCTACTATGCTAGTTAGTTATGATATCTTATCAAATAGTTAATTAGGAAGTGGTTTCCATGAGCCGTTACTCAATGATTGTGTCGAAGATTTTTTATAAATTTGCTGGTTTTCACTGGGTTGTGACAATTTTGTCTACGATGATGATCTTGGCACTTTATCCTAAGTTACCTAACCAGGTGCCAACTCACTTTGGCTTGACTGGTGCTGATAGTTTCGGTAACAAGGCACAGGTGTTTATACTGCCGGTTGCATTGGTGATGTTGGGAGTTGCTGTTTCAAGTCATTTAATTGATAAGCAATTTCCTGATTTAACAATCCTGAATACATTGAGTAAAAGTTTGTTGTTGGCTATCATGGTGGTGGTTTGGTACGCAATAGTGATAGCGTTGGTGACTTATTATCGGTTGACCGGGATGAGTTGGTAAGGATAGAATTTTGATGTTGGGATCGTTTGGAAAAGTTCAAACTGATGTAATTTGGTCGTTTGCTAATTTCGAAATGGCGGTATGACAGTGATCGTTTAGTGTATTCCCCACGGATGTAGGGGTGATCCCTTAGTGACGGTTGTAAGTGCGAAATCAGTCACGTATTCCCCACGGATGTAGGGGTGATCCTTTGCTTATATTGATCCAAGGTAATGATTTTTAGTATTCCCCACGGATGTAGGGGTGATCCTATTTCAAAAAAACGTTTACTTGAGGCGTAGTGGTATTCCCCACGGATGTAGGGGTGATCCTAATCCCAGATTCAAGTTGATTCATCTGCTTCTGTATTCCCCACGGATGTAGGGGTGATCCTTGGTGCTTGGCATTCTTCCTATCTCTAAGTTTGTATTCCCCACGGATGTAGGGGTGATCCTTATATGGCATAAATGACTTTTTGGAAAAAGCTGTATTCCCCACGGATGTAGGGGTGATCCTTGTGATCTAGTAAAAAGAACCAAATAAGGTGAGTATTCCCCACGGATGTAGGGGTGATCCTGCACGGGAGACTTGTGAGCGGTTGGGGATCAGGTATTCCCCACGGATGTAGGGGTGATCCTTGACTCCTTTATCGTTTATTTCAATTCGATTAGTATTCCCCACGGATGTAGGGGTGATCCTCGGCTTGGGGAATATAGTATTTACTTTTAAAGGTATTCCCCACGGATGTAGGGGTGATCCCTGCATCAGCTCCTGATATGAGATACAATCATCGTATTCCCCACGGATGTAGGGGTGATCCTGCCAGAAGTCCCGTTATCAACTTGGTGAGCTGGTATTCCCCACGGATGTAGGGGTGATCCCTGATACCAGTGCAACGACATCTGTTACCGTTCGTATTCCCCACGGATGTAGGGGTGATCCTTTTCAATTAACACGTGGCAAACCGGTTGGATAGTATTCCCCACGGATGTAGGGGTGATCCTGAACAAGGCGATTGCTGCCATCCCGCAGCCAAGTATTCCCCACGGATGTAGGGGTGATCCTGAACAAGGCGATTGCTGCCATCCCGCAGCCAAGTATTCCCCACGGATGTAGGGGTGATCCCGGATGTTACTACTGTGACTACTTTTCTTTATAGTATTCCCCACGGATGTAGGGGTGATCCCGGATGTTACTACTGTGACTACTTTTCTTTATAGTATTCCCCACGGATGTAGGGGTGATCCCCATTAATCTGGATCTACGAGGTACGTTTCTTTGTATTCCCCACGGATGTAGGGGTGATCCCATGATGATCTGGAAAATGGGCGATATTACCGGGTATTCCCCACGGATGTAGGGGTGATCCTGAAGAATGTGAAAGAAATATTGGAGGAGGCTGGTATTCCCCACGGATGTAGGGGTGATCCCCATATTAATGTTGTAAAATCCATTAACATCTGATAGTATTGATCCCTTCAGTGTTGCTGGATTGACCTGATCATTAGGGGGCTTCTAAAATGATTCTTCTTATTTTGTTTTTAATTTTTCTCGCTATACTTGGAATGTTGCGATTTATCGTCACATCATTTTGGTGGATTATGTTAGTAATTTTAGTTCTCGTGGGAATTGACTTTTTAAATTGGATGCTAAGCAATACCATAACTAACATTATTTTTCTTATTTTATCACTCGGATTGATCGCTTATTCGGTAACCAAAATAATAAGAAATCATCGTGATAGAAAAAAAGTCACTCAAAATCATTTAAATTCACATTCAAAATAAATATTTTCCTCCGATCAGGGGCTTTATTTGGCACGCTCTAAGAACTTAAGTGCGAAGGGAACGACAACATGGGCCAAATTATCAAAAGTAGTGAAGAATTTAAGGTCGTTGTTTTAATTACTGAAGCCCATGTCATTCCCACTGATGGGGGGGATGATCCTAACTGTTAGGAGATTTTTAAAATTTTTCATTCATAAATATGTCAGAATTAAAACAAGAAAGGGCAAAACTTACAAAGCCTATTCTTGTTTTGATTTTTGAAATTTTTGATGATGTTTATGATCAACGTGTATTTGGTTGATATTGCAGCAAACATCTCAGTATTTCTTTGGCTAATCTCAGCATCTCTTAGTATATCCTGACCAATCATCATGTGAATTAACTCAAAAATGCGTTATCTAAAGGTAGAAAATGATTGCCAAGTTAGATAGCGCATTTTTGATTATTTAATTATAAATTTTTAGAGAAAAATTGTAAAACTACATAGCAAAAATTGAATTGGCATCCAACTAATTTTAAAAAACTCATTATTAATGCAGCTTTAAAGACGTAAATATTATAAAAATGCTATTTCATAATATAAAAATCTCCTGGACTTCTAAGCAAAATGATTTGAATAATTTGGATAGTTCCCTTTTAAAAGCGATTAGATAAGGTCATAAACGGATTTTAAAAATAATTTTATTGCTCAATATAATTATGTTTAATAGTATAAATTATTTAGTGCATTTTAGATTTAAATTAATAATTAGAATGATAACCTTATATATGTAAACGGTTACAAAAAACGTTTAATTTTGTTTCCCGAGGAGTACGAATTGAGGTGTTGTGATTATTTAAAAATGAAACCGGTATCAAGGGGGCGGTATCGACCGCTTACTCAATTTAATCGACAAGGCTGGATAAGATGTTTTTTGTGAACGAGGGGATTAGAAGTGATATCGAATCCGGCTTGATTATAGATTAGGGGTAAACCTATGAAAAATTGAAATTGAGAGGAGTTTTTTCATGCATAAACGGGTATTTATCATTGGAGTGAGTGCTTTATTAGCAGCGACGTTTGCCTTGGGACCACTTCCAGGTAGTCACGGGCTGACCCTTGCAGATACTAAAACTGCAAAGGTTGCCTCAAGTACAAGTACGCCGCAGTCAAGTAGTAGTTCAGAAATTAGCAGTTCCAGTAGCATTAATGGTGCCAGTTCTTCCAGCAGCGCTAATAAAGGAACGAGTAGTTCTTCCAGCAGTCTGCCTGATAATCAGGAATCGTCGAAGCCAAAGCAAAATACGACATCTGATGATCTAATCGCGACGGATCCAGATAAAACACCAGGTGCGGTACAGCCGAAGCAGACAGCGGACGGTTATGAGATCAGCAATAACCAGTTTAAAGTTGACATTGGCAAAAATGGGACAATCCAAGGGTTATATTTAAGCAATGATTCTTTTGATACAAATTATGTAATGAACACTAAAAGTAATCCGGCTCAGAATACGGCCGGCCACGAGTGGGTCGGTGATTTGATTTTTCAAACCCAACCGGGTGATAATGCGACTGGCGATGTTTGGCAAAAAGAATATACCAATTCATCTGACAGTACTCGTAAAGTGTCGATGTCAAATAATAAAGTTGTTGTCACTTACACACCAGGGAAAGCGACAAATGGCATTCAAAATATGGGTGTCACAGAAACGTATTCCCTTGATAATGACGGGCATCTTAAATGGGACATTACCGTTAAGAATGACAGTAATAAAGATTTAACGATTGGTGATTTTGGCTTGCCACTACCCTTTAAAGAATGGTGGTCGTATTCCGGCGCTGATAAGACAATTGATGCCTATCAACAGAGTGTTGTTTATCACAGCTTTGTTGGTCAAAATGCGTCATATATTTATGCGACTCGGCCTAGTGGAATTGGCAACTTTTTAGTAATGACACCGGATGCTTCAACCGGAGCTGGGTTTGAATATCAAGATCATTGGGGCGCTGGAACGCATGATTATACAAGTGCTGAAAATCCATGGGTCCAGTTTAATAATGGTTATGATAATGGCTTGAGTGTCTTTTATATTCATTCAAGCGCCATTCAGAAGACTAATCAAGGTTACTTGAACAACACCTCTTTAACGCTCAAACCTAACGAATCAAAAACATATTCATTTAAATTTAGTCGATCAGATATAAAAAATACAACGAATAACTCATCAACATCCGGTGACATGACAGATACCAAATATGAAAATCAATTGAAATCGATTTTGTATAAAGAGAATATCATGGACGCCGTGTCTGTTCCTGGGATGATTGTGCCAAAGAAGAGCGATGGTGACGCAACTGGCCAATTATACTTGCACACTAAGGTCCCGGCTAATGATATTAGTTTTGACTATCAGAATCAAACTAACGATTATGAATCAAAACGTTCAAATCCTGATAATGACACCAGTTCAAGCCTTGGTTCAAACGAGCAGGGAAAAGTGACCTATGAAAAAACGATTACGAAGAATGGTGAACAGTATCATCTCTATCATTTTGATTTTCATTCATTGGGTCGTAATAACGTGATCGTAAAATATAAAATTAACGGTCAACCAATGCAAACCACGCTTCAGTACTATGTCATTGATAATCCTGAAAAAGCACTCGAGCAACACGCCAATTTCATGTTGAAAACTCAGTGGAAAGATTCAAGCAAATTTTATAATGATATCTTTGATGACTGGGATTTCAACACTCAAAGCAAACGCGGCAACTTCAACGGTGCATCTAACTGGGGCAGCTTAGGCTGGGGAGATGATTGGGGCTTAACCCATGGCTTATTCCTCGCTACTCAAAACGTGAATACGCCAAATAAGGATCAAGTCCAAGCACTAAGCAATTACTTGGAAAATGGTATTTGGAATGGCTTAATGAAGAATCATCATGATGACTATAGAGTGCCTGATTGGCTTGATGAGCGGGTCGTTGGTTCTTCGGACAAGGATAATTATTCTTGGCGAGGTTGGGCTTATCCACATATTTACAATACTTTCTATGAAATGTATCAAGTGGAAAAGAATAATCCTAACTTGATCAAGTATCCAGAGAGTGCTAAAGACTATCTGCTGAAAGCGTACAATATTATGAAAGCGCTGTACGTCACAAAAGCCACTAATAACAATGACGGACTTGAAGGTGAATCAACCGATCCGAAAATTATTGCTGCGCTTAGGTCAGAAGGATTGGGTAGCGAGGCTGATACACTTCAAAATCTTTTGAAGACTAAGTATAATGCCTTTGCCAAAGATCCATATCCATACACTTCAGAGTATCCATATGATAACACGGCTGAAGAAGGCGTTTATGCGCTGGGAAATATGTTTAACAACCAGAAAATGAAGCAAATGGTAGATATGAAGACCCGAGCTTCTCGAAGTGTTCAACCAACTTGGTATCAATATGGTGTGCCAGTAACCATCAATGGTGAAAGCTGGTGGCAATTCCAGTATACAGATTCTTTGGCAGGAACGGCTATGGACAATTGGCTTCGTGAGCAGAATAACGGGATGGACCAAGACCAGTTAGGTTTAGCTGAGCGGGCCAATTATGCCGCAAAGATGGGTAACTTGACCCATATTAATAGCGGCCAGATCGACAAAAATAATATTGGTGCGGTTGCCTGGTATTATCAAGCCAGTTTGGGTAATATTACGAGAGAACACTATGGTGTTGGTGCTGGTAAGATGCATAACGGTTGGATTCCATTGTCCGGTGAAGCCGACCTGTCACTATTTGGCGCACTTCAAGTTCTATCAGCTGATGTCGTCAATGATCCAATCTTTGGTTTAGTCGGTTATGGTGCTGATGTTCAAGATAACGGCAGTTCTTTGAGCGTAACGCCAGAAGATGGCTTAAGAACCCGACTTAATCTAATTGATCAACACCTGTCATACGAATTCAATGGTGACAAATATACGCACGCGGATGTTAAGGAAGATGGGACTTCGACCACCTTTGATTTCCAAAATGTTTCTAAGGCTAAGCATAATGCTAATTTGACGATTTACGACGGTAATGGTTTTGATAATGCCACTTACAATGTTTTGTATAATGGCCAGCAAGTCACATCGTTCAAAGGCGCTGAAGGTGGCACCAAGAAGCAGGTTGAGCTCAGTATTCCAGTGACAGCTCAAGATGGTAAACTTCAAATTGTTAAAGCCGGCACTAATAACAATAACAACAGTAATAATGGTGGCAGTTCCAGTACAACGGTGCCATCGTCGACCAACAATTCAACCACTTCGTCAAGTGCCAGTTCTTCCAGCAGTAGCTCGTCGAGTTCGCAACCAGCCACTAGTAGTTCAAGTACAAGTGCCAGTTCTCAAAGTCAAACCAATGCCAACAAATTAGCGGTTCCTAAGAAGGCAGCTAAAGTCGGCACAACTATCTATGCGGTTAAGAAACTGGCTTTATACGAGCATGCGACCTTTAAAAAGTCTCAACGACTTGCGACCTATAAGAAAGCTAGTCGGACAAATCGCCCAATGTTCATTGTTGAAGGATATGCCCGTTCTGAAAATGGAGTTCTTAGATACAAGGTTAAAGACGTCAATCATGGTAGTAAAGCAGCCGGAAAAATTGGTTACATTACAGCCAAAAGTCAATACGTCTCTCCAGTTTATTATCGATCAGTGCCAAAATCCAAGACATTGACAGTTATTTCGAAAAACGGGGTTAACGCTTATCGAAGTAAAGCTCTTAAGGGTAAGCTGAAGCACTACAAGCGTGGTACCCGTTTAAAGGTTAAAAAGATTGTCAATTATCATCTTACCAGCCGATATGTTCTTCATAACGGATCTTATATCACGGGTAATAAAAAGCTGGTAATTCAAGGCAAGTATTGATCACATCGAATAAACTTCTTGGGGGAATATGATGATGTTGAATAAACAAATGATTGGCTCGGTTGTAATTGGGGCACTGTTTGGCTGTGCCTTATTGGGAAGCCAAACGGTATCTGCTAAAAGCACCGCAAAAGTTGTTTATAACCATGTACTAAAAGGGTCTGGTAATCGTCGAAATGTTAATTTGACAGGTAGAAACGGGATCTATTCTAAACCCGGGATTTTAAAGGGCGCCAGAACTATCGTTTCCAAGTCTAATGCCAAGCGATTGAGAGCCGCTAACAGTGATCCGGATAACTTTCGAGCTTATCGGATTATTAAGACCAACCGTGGTTCCTATTACTATAAGGTTGTTTCCTTCGATCAAAAGGTGAGGGGATGGGTTTACGGTGGCCGAAGTCGGACGGGCTTTTATGGTGGCGTGACACCGTTTAACACCGTCCAAAAAACGGTTACCCCTTCTTTGAAAACTGACGGAAAAACAACTTATCAACTGCCAACGTCTGAGTTAAGTAGTTCCTCGAATACATTTTTCTTCCAGGAACCACAATTCACGCAGTATAAAGTTGGTCGTAAGAAAACGGCCGATAGCAAAGTTATTACATCAACTGCAGCATACAAGAACATTCCGTTCAGCTTGGTTGGCGCTGTGCAAGCAACCAGGAGTGGAAAGGTTTGGTATCAAATTGCGTCAACTAATGCCGATATTCATCATGCATGGATTCCGGCGGCCAAATTATCTGCGGCTGATGTGGTTAAAACATCGTCGGCTAATGAAACGGCTAATTCCAACTCAAATAACAATTCAAATCAAACAACTACCAGTAACGGTTCTACCGGTACTACATCAATTGTTCCGGCAGGTCCAACAGTCGGCGAGGCCAGCTTGGCAGGACGAAATGCTTACTTGAATGGTCAAAGTTTGAATTCAAATTACAGTCATGACGCCAGCATTCAGGTGGCTTACGAGCAAGGATATCATGAAATTCAGGCGGCTGTGATGACTGCCAAACAGGCTGCAAGTACCGATTTTAAGCAGGGGACTAATTTGAATCAGTCGTATAGCAGCGATTTGGCTGTTCAGAAAGCCTATACAGATATGTATAATGCCTGCTCATCCGCCCGTCAGCAGGGGATTCAGGATTGTACAGATGGAAAACTAAGCAACGCCTCAAACTACAGTGTTGATAAGATGATTCAAGCGGCCTATCAAGATGGTTATGACTCGATCGCGGCTAAAAATGACATTTATCAATTGGGAATCAGCTTTACAGTTGACGGCAAGGACGTGAGCGGTCAGTTCTGGACCGCCTTAACTAAGCAGCAACAAGACGCTCTGGTAGCGACTGCCCAAAAGGATCGGTTCCCGCAAACCAAGACTGAAATTACGTCGGATGATGTCAAGAAGGTTTTGGAAGATGCCGGTATTCTCAGCATTACGTTTAACGGCAAAAAAATTACGTTTAAAGATGCGGATCCGGTAGCAATCACGCCAAGCACAGCTGTAACAAATGTTGCAGTTACGGCGCATTATGTGACTGCAAGTAAATAATCAATAACATTTAGGGAATCCACCTCTCTTCTTGTTGAGTCATTACGAATGAATGGCTCCAGGGTAGTTAAAAAGTCGGTAGCATTAACGTTTTTAGAAATGTTGATGCCGTCGGCTTTTTGTTCGAAAAAAGAAGTGACGATTTCAATTAGACATAGAAGCAGATAATCAAATAAGAAGGAAGACCGTACTTTTAAATGTAAATTGCTTCGGTCAAGTTAATAATTGTAAATATGATATGAACTTTTATAAAATTTCCCAAAGAAATGTAAATTGATGCTAGTCAAATTAAAAATTATTGAAGGAAAAAAGCTAACGAACCTGCAAAGTGACACTATTCACACACTACATTTAGAGAAAACGATTACATTTTTAAAAATGCTAAGATTTTATAAACATTTTGTCGGTTTATTAATTCATGTAAAAGGAATCTTCATGTAAACTAATATCTGTAAGCGGTTGCAATTCGCCTGAGGGGAAAACTATTGAAAAAGTTAGGAGACTTAGTATGTATAATCATTTGAAGGGTAGATTTTATTGCCGATTAGTGGTAACAGCGACCATGCTGTTTTCGACAATTTTGTTAGTTGGCATGAGTCAATCCAGTAAAGTTGAGGCTGCTTCAACAGTGACCATCCCAAGCAAATCTCAAAGTGCTACTGATTCGAATAGTTCAAGTCAAAGTTCACTTAGCAGCAGCAGTTCTATCACATCAACCTCGCAGAGTGATGCCATTAAAACGTCATCATCGGTTAAGACGACAACTGATACCAAGACAAGTAGCACAACGTTGCCGGACATTCAAAGTGATCCAAGTACCAACGTGACTAAAACCAAGGCAGGCTATACACTACAAAATAGCAAGTTCAAGGTTGAAATTGGCGGTTCAGGCGAAATTGATGGTCTGTATCTTCAAAATGATGCCTTTGACACAAACTATGTCATGAATACCAAAGATAATCCGAAACAAAATAATGCGGCCCATGAATGGATGGGTGAGCTAATGTTTCGAACCAAGACGGGTGATGCCAATGCCAGTATGCCTTGGGAAAAGGAGTATACCAGCCAGACACCGGTTTCGACACGTCACATATCACTTAATGGTAAAACCGTTCAGGTTACCTATGATCCAACTTCTAATGCGAACGGAAAAAATGATGGCATCAAGAATTTACAAATTGTTGAAACCTATACACTTGATAATAGTGGTCATTTGCATTGGAATATTAACCTCAAAAATCCGACAAAGCAGACCATCACAGTGGGTGACTTTGGGTTACCGATGCCGTTTAGAGAGTTCTGGCACTACACGCCAGCAAAGGGCAAATCACAACTTGATATGGCTTATGAAAACTCAGTCGTTTACCATAGCTTCGTTGGTCAAAACTCATCATATATTTACGCAACACGGCCAAGTGGGATCGGTAACTTCTTGACGTTTACACCAGATTCCAGTACGGATGCCAAGCTTGAGTATCAAGATCATTGGGAAGATGACGGGACTCATAAAGGGGACGAGTTGGCTTGGGCAATGCCTAAATTTGGCGCTGATGTTACCAAATATGGTTGGGATAATGGCCTAAATGTCTTTTATGTCAACTCGGCTGCAATTGCTCCCGGTGGTAATCGTGGTTATCTGCCTAGCACTGACACGGTATTGGCACCCGGCGCTTCCAAAAACTATGCGTTTAACTTTAGCGCTGCCGACATTAAGAATGCAGCAACTAATTCAACTAGTTCGTCATCTTCAAGTACCAGCAGCTCGGATTCTACAAGCACCACAAACACGTCTAGCTCCAATTCATCATCAACTAAGAGCAATTCATCAGTGACTGTTAATGGTGATATGACAGACACCAAGTACGAAAAGCAGTTAAAGGATATTCTTTACAATGAAGGCCTGGTGGATGCGGTTTCAGTTCCAAGTATGGTGCTCACTAAAGGATCAGATGGGGTTGCCCGCGGACAAATGTATCTGCATACAAAGGTTCCTCAAGATCAAATCAAATTGAGTTTCCAGAATCAACATGATGATCAAGTTTCCAAACAAACTGTTAAGCAGGATAAGATTGACGCTTCTGGGGTTTCAAATGATCATGGTCAAGCAACCTATAAAAAGACTGTGACCAAAGATGGTCAAAACTACTATGTTTACGATATCTCGTTTACTTCAGACGGTCGAAATAACATCATTGTAAACTATCAGCAGAATGGTCAACCTAAGCAGACAACGTTACAATACGATGTGCTTGAAAATCCGTCTAAGTCATTGGAAAAACACGCCCAGTTTATGTTGAAGACTCAAATCAAGAATTCGGGTAAATTCAATGATCAAATTTTTGATGATTGGTCAATGGATAAAAAAGCAACGGTTAATGACTTCACTACACGTTATGGTGGCTGGGGCGATGATTGGGGCTTGACCCATGGCTTATTCTTGGCAGATATGAATACTAGGCAGCCAAATAAAGATCAGATTCAAGCATTGGATAATTACATTTATACTGGCTTGTGGACGAACTTGATGAGGGCTCACCATGGTGATTATGGAGTACCAGATTGGTTGCGGGCAACTAATGACGACTTATCTTATACTTGGCGTTCCTATTCGTACGTTCACGTTTACAATACATTCTTCGAGATGTATAAGATCGCTAAAGCCAACCTAGATCTAATTAAATACAATGTCAAAAATTATCCAGTTTACAAGGCCGATCCAGCTAAATATCAAAAGAATCCGGCTAACGTTTATCTGCAAATGGCCTATAACATTTTGAAAGCTTGTTACACCAATTCCGGCATTAAATATAAAGATGATGGGTTGATGGGCGAATCAACGACCCCTCAAATCATTAAGTCACTAAAAGCTGAAGGCATGACTGATGAGGCCACTAACGTTCAGAAGTGGATGAAAGAGAAATATGAAACCTACACCAGTCAAAAATATCCATTTGGTTCAGAAATGAACTATGACAACACCGGTGAAGAATCAGTTTATATGTTAGGTAACATGTTTAGCGACAAGCGATTAATGTCAATGGCTGACATGAAGACCCGCGCTGATCGGGGTGTTCAACCGCTCTGGTATCAATACGGTGTGCCGGTAACCATTGATGGTGAAAATTGGTGGCAATTCCAATACACGACATCGCTTGCTGATATCGGTATGAATAACTGGTTGGTTTCTCAAGCTAATGGGCTGTCCCAAGATCAAAAAGGACTGGCTGAACGAGCCAACTATGCTGCTAAGTTAGGGAACCTGACCCAGATCAATACTGGTCAGATTGATACTGATAAAGATAATGACGGGGCGGTATCCTGGACTTATCAAGCAGAACTTGGCAATAATCCACAACCAAATCAAAATTCAATTGCCAAAACCGGTGCCGGTGATTTACACAATGGCTGGCGACAAACATCCGGTGAAGGGGATTTGGCACTGTTTGGTGCTTTGCAAGTTCTCTCGGCTGACGTTGCCAATGATCCGATCTTTGGATTAGTTGGTTATGGGGCAACGGTAACGGATAGTGGCTCAAACTACGATATCACACCGACTGACGGTATGTACCAACGCCTTAATTTGATTAATGACCAACTGGCCTATGAATTTACTGCCGATCAATATACACATGCGATTATCAGTAAAGATCATCATTCGGCAACCTTTAGTGTCAAGAATGTGGCAAAACAAGCGCATACGCTTCAGCTAACGATTACTAATCCAAATCCTGACGGGGCAACTTACGATATTCTTTGGAATGGTAAGCAAGTCGGTACTGTTAAAGAAGATCAAAAGACCACTGAGGTAAAGGCACCAATCGATGCTAATGATGGTCAGCTTCAGATCGTTAAGCAGGGAACTGAAGGCAATAGTAATAATAGTGTTAACAGCACTAATAGTTCCAACAATAGTTCAACGAGTTCTTCCAGTTCGGCAACCACTTCCAGTTCGTCAAGCAGCACGACCTCTTCAAATACCAATAGTTCAAGTAGCACAAGTAGCTCAACTTCGACTTCATCTGAAGAGCAGCAACCGGCTAAAGAGAACTCAGTGCCTAAGTCAGCTCACAAAATTGGCTCAACGATTCATGCAGTTAAAAAACTCAACTTGTACAAATCGGCGACTTTCAAGAAATCAGCTAGGATTGCCAGCTACGGTAAACACGTGCGAACTAATCGACCGAAGTTTATGGTGACCGGGTATGCCCGTTCCGAAAACGGTGTGTTACGATACCAAGTTCGAGATGCCAACAAGGGCACCAAGAATTACGGCAAGAAAGGTTACATCACTGCTAATAAGCGCTTTACACAGTCGATGTATTACGCAACCATGCCCAAGTCCAAGAAAATTACCGTTATTTCAAAGAAAGGGATTAATGCCTATAAGTATGTCTCACTGAAAGGTAAGGCAAAGCACTACAAAAAAGGAACCCATTTACGGGTTAAAAAGTTGGTTAAGTATCATTCAACCACACGCTATCAACTGTCAAACGGCCACTACATTACTGGTAACAAAGAGTTGGTTATCCAACAAGGCCGTTAATGCTTATTAACAAAAAACGTTGATTAAATGAAACGGAATTGGGAGAAATTCCAATTGTAAGTTAAAAGTCGAAACCGGTTTTCACATATTCTTGTGGAAATGGGCTTCGGCTTTTTGATCGATATGAGTTACAGTCGAAAATAATTGCTCGAATTAAAATTGAAGTGCAAGGTCGGAACATGTAAATAATTCCTCTTTAATGAATTGATGTGTAACTAAATGTTACATTTCAGCTTAAATATTCGCCTCCAGCTCTCAAACATTTAACGGAAAAATGAAAAATAGGAAGTATTTTGTTAGATTTTATTACATTAATTAATAAATATGTTAAAATTATTAAAAATAGATGAGAGGGAGCGAGCGTTGTGATGTCGATGTTTCGAAAGAAAGATGTTAATGAATTAGTTGCCCATGCCTCGCCTTTAAAAAGAACTTTAAGGACGTGGGACCTAACTTTTTTGGGGATTGGGGCAATTATTGGGACTGGGATTTTCGTACTGACTGGAAAGGGAGCTTTAACGGCGGGGCCTGCACTTGCGGTTTCTTTCATAATTGCGGCAGTTTGCTGCGGCTTTGCCGGATTATGTTATGCGGAATTTGCTTCAATGGCACCTGTGGCCGGATCAGCCTACACATATTCCTACATTGCTTTCGGTGAGATTGTGGCTTTTATCATTGGATGGGATTTAATTCTGGAATATGCTTTAGGTGCCGCAACCGTTTCAGTTGGTTGGTCAGGCTATTTTACAAGTTTACTCGCGAATATGGGCATTCATCTTCCTGCTGCTTTGACTGCAGCAGCTGGGACAACGCCCGGAGTGACAACCTTTTTTAATCTACCGGCATTTTTGATTGTTTTACTGATTACTTGGATTATCTCGATTGGGATTACTCAAACCAAGCGTGTGAACGATGCCATGGTATTAGTTAAGTTGGGGGTTATTGTTTTATTTATTATCTGCACGATTTGGTTTATTAAGCCGGCTCACTGGCACCCCTTTAACCCATTTGGTTGGTATTCTTATCATAATGGAACGGCTGCAGGAATTATTCCGGGAGCGTCAATTGTTTTCTTCTCCTTTATCGGATTTGATGCGGTTTCATCAAGTGCCGAAGAAACAATCAATCCCAGCAAAACGTTGCCGCGCGGGATTTTGCTTTCATTGCTGATTTCAACGATTTTATATACGGCCATGACTTTGATTATGACTGGCGTTGTGAAGTATACGCTTTTTGTTAAATACTTAAACGCACCGGTTTTGGCAGTGCTGGTTAAAACGGGGCAAACTTGGCTTTCTGTAATTGTCAGTATCGGCGCAATTATTGGCATGACGACGGTGATACTTGTGCAATTATACGGCCAATCGCGAATTAGTTACTCAATGTCACGAGATGGCTTATTTCCCAAGTTTTTTGGGCACGTTAATTCAAAGTATCAGACACCATTCAAGGGAACGTGGTTTTTTGGAATTGTGACTGCCCTTGCCGGAGGATTGATTAACTTAAATATTTTGTCGGAATTAGTCAATATTGGAACACTAACTGCCTTTATCTTAGTTTCAGCGGGTGTTTTGTGGATGCGATATAAACACCCCGAACTTCATCGAGGCTTTCGTGCGCCTGGTGTGCCAGTTACCCCGATTATTGCAATTGTGTTTTGTTTGACGCTGGTTGTCGGTCTCAATTGGGAAACCTGGGTAAGGTTCCTTGTTTGGTTAGTAATTGGTTTGACCATTTATTTTGGCTATGGCCGTCGGCACGCAACGCTCAATCAGCGTTAGAAAGGGGCGAGATTAAAATGGCTTATAAGCGAATTTTGGTTGGCTTGGATGGTTCAAAGCAGGCCGACCGAGCTTTTCGAGTGGGGTGTGAATTAGCTAAAATTTTGTCTGCTTCACTCTACGTGGTCTGGGTTGTGAATCGCGATCGGGGCATGGATTCCACTTTTGGTGTCAGTGAAGATTTCTATCAGGATCTTTATCGACAGGTTAAAGAGAAAATTAAGCCTTATATTAAACGTGGCGAAGAACAGGGCATCCACATTAATGGCAACGTCATTATCGGCAGTATCAAAACGGTTTTGGCAAAGGATTTTCCAGCTGAGCATCATATCGACCTAATTATCGTAGGAAATACCGGTGTGAATGCCGTGACTAAAATGATTCAGGGCTCTCATACTGGTTATGTGGCTCGCCAATCAACCTGTGATGTGTTGATAGTTAAGTGAAAAATCATTATTCAACGGGTGCTAATAAGGGATTACAAGTTTCACTTAATTAAATAGTGTAAAAAAATCGATAGGAGCAGCGCTTTTAAAACGTTGTTCCTACCGGTTTTGACTATCTGGAAAAAATTATCTAGCCATTGTATACATGCAAATGTGTATATCTGTAAACATGTTAATTTGTGGATCTGTATGCAAGCAAGCTTCTTAGAGGATCGTGTATTCCATCTCGCCATCAATGGAAAAGGTATTTTCATATAACAGCAAAGCTCTAACTGCTTATTTTAATAAAAGCGCCTACGAGGAGGGGTTGTATCTTTTATGTGAGTGATTAGTGTTCTAGCTAACGCGACTTAAAATTTTGACAAATAGAATTGTGCCTCGTGAAAATTGTAGGCTAGTCAACTATAAATTAGGAACCTTTTGATCGCTACAATCGTTTCTCAGTATAAATTTGTTTAACTCCATCATGAATAGCTTGTTTGCCAGTTCTCACATATCCTAATTTTTCGTAAAAGCCGATTGCGGTATCAAGACTAGTAATAATAATCTTTGAGTAACCTTTGTCTGCAATCCACTCTTCGGCTTTTCTAATTAGAAGTTGACCTAATCCCTTACCTTGATACTTTGAAACAATTGAGACTCTTTCAATTTTTGCATAATTTTCATTAGAAAAATTTAATCGGGCGGTTCCAACAGGGTCATTCTCATTTTCGATCAGAAGATATTGATAGCGTTTATCAATATCTTCATCAAATTCAACCGACCTAGGGGCAACATTACCATGAATTCTTGTTTGTCTGCGAATCCAATAAACATCAGCTAATTGCCATACTTTATCGACATGGTAGATGCTTAAATTCATACCTATGCACTTCCTTGCATAAATTTTTTTAAATTCCTTGTTGGCGATAGCGTGTTAAGAATTGCTGTGTGCGCGGATTTTGAGGTGAATCAAAGATCTGTTCTGGTGTCCCATCTTCTAGAATTTTCCCTTGATCGAAAAAAAGGACCCTTGAGGCAACGTCTTTAATGAACTGTAACTCATGCGAAATAATGATGATGGTTTGCTGTTCATTTTGTTCAATTACTTTTTTTATTGTGTCTAAGACATCTCCTACTAATTCTGTGTCAAGTGCTGAGGTTGGTTCATCCATCAATAACACATCAGTATCCATTGCCAAGGCTCTAGCAATACCGACTCGTTGTTTTTGGCCACCAGATAATTGACTTGGGTATTTATTGATTTGATCAGTTAATTGAACGCGATTAATAACATTTTTAGCTATCTTCACAGCTTGCGGACGCTTTAGCTTTTTTACGGTCATTAAGCCTTCAGTTACGTTACTGAGAATTGTTTTTTGACGAAATAGATTAAATTGTTGAAAAACCATGCTGGACTTTTGACGGAGTTCGATACTTTCTTTAGTTGAAAAATGCGGTGCAGTGACTACCTGATCATCAATTGAAATTGATCCCGAATCCGGCTTTTCCAATAAATTGATACAACGTAATAAAGTTGATTTACCAGCACCCGAAGGGCCAATGACGCCTACCACCTGTCCAGTGTCAATTCTTAAATTCAAGTCTTTGAAGACTGTTTGGTTATTATATCGCTTTGTTAGGTTTTTAAGCTTAATCATTGGTTGGCACCCGCTTTCCAGAGAATAGTCGATTAAGTCCAGAACTTTGCTGTAAGTTATGAGCTCTTAATTCAGCTGCACGTTCGAAAATGGTGACTTTATTCTCAAGAAGTCTCAAGACTTGCTCAGTAATAATAGTTAACCCCCAATAAATAAGTGCAAGGGATAAATAGGCCTCGAAGTATCGGTAAGAGTTTCCTGCGAGAATTTGTCCTTCTGCGGTCATGTCAACAACGGAAGCAACGAAGGCCAGCGACGTGTTTTTCATTAAACCAATAAATGCATTTCCTAGGGTTGGTAAAGCAACTACAAAGGCTTCAGGAATGGTGATCCTTTTCAGAACCTGCCAGCGACTCATCCCTAATGATTTGGCAGCCTCGACTTCGCCTCGATCGACGGAGAGCAAGGCGGCACGAATATTTTCCGAGTTATAAGCAGCCTCATTAAGTGAGAATGCAAGCAGGACGAATAACATTGAGGGGATATTGTTAACACTATAGGTCGTGTGTTGGTAATAGTTGACGTACTTCAATAAAATTGGAATGCCATAATAGGTTAAATACAATTGAACAATGATGGGGGTTCCTCTGATAAATGATACAAACACACTCGCAAGCTGATGGAGAACCGGAAACTTATTGATTTTGATGATGGCTAAAACCAATCCTAAAATTAAACCGATAATCATTGAAAAGAAAGTAATCAGCAGAGTATTCGGTAAATACTTTAAAAGAGCGGGAATTTCGGTAAAAATCAGTTTGAAATCAATTAAATGTTGCATACCTATTGCCTCCTACTTATTTGGGGTGTAGTTACCGTAGAAGTATTTTTCACTAATCTTTTTTGCGGTACCGTTTGTTTGAATTTTTTCCAAAGCCTTATTAATTTTGCCAAGCAGTTGCTTACCCTCTGAAGTTTTATCAATTAATAGATAACTATAAGGAGTTGCTGCAGAGATTTTTTTGCTATCAGCTTGGCTAACGTCAATTGCTTTGAGACTTTTTAGATTGAAAGTTTTTTTGTAATTACTGTATAGGGGCTTATCAATCAGTACGTAATCATATTTGTTATCTTGGACATCCTGAAGGGTCTTGGATGGATCTTCAGTTGAATACGTGATTTTAGACTTCTTTTTTGCGGTTTTATTAAAGTTTTCGATAGCAGTAGTAAAGTTGACACCAGGAGCACTGATTGTTGTTTTACCTGAGATATCTGATAGTCGACGAATCGACTGGTTGTTTTTCTTTACCACCATGACGTACTGATCTTTAAAAATTGGCTTGGAAAAATAATATTTTTCTTTTCGTTGTGGATTGGCGGCAAAATTATTAGCCCCGATTTGAAATCGACCTGAATCTAATCCTTCAAGAATTGAAGAAAATTCTGTTTTTTGAAATTTAATTTTATATCCTGGTAAATATTTACCCAATGCGCGAACTGTATCGATATCATATCCAACAAGTTTGTGAGATCCATTTACATACGTAAACGGTCTTGGTGCGCCAGAAGTGCCAACAGTAATGGTCTTCTTAGAATTAGCTCCTTTTGCGGAGTTTGAACAACCGCTTAAGCCGAGTCCGCTAATGATTAGTAAAATGACAGTGCTAATCCCCAATAGTACCTTATGCTTTTTCATATTCATTACGCTCCTTAAATTTATTTGATAGGCTCATTCCAAAGTCGCTCGTCAGGTCCTTTAGAAATTAACTGATAAGGGTTTCCTTTAATCAACTGATAACCCTTTTTAATTGCATCAAAATTGGTTGTTTCTCGAAACGCCGGAATTTGATATAATTCCCGGGCGTATCGCCAAAGATTTGGAAAATCAATTAAACGGTTACGGTTGACGTGAAAGACGGGGTAGTAAGCGGCATCAAATCTAGTGAGAGTTACGTAAAGTCTAATGTCTGAATCCGTTAATTGATCGCCAAATAAGAAGCGTCGGGTAGCTAGTCGCTCCTCTAGCCAATCAGCACGTTTAAAAAATTTGTCATACGCTGCTTCGTATGCTTCTTGTGATTTTGCAAACCCCGCTTGATAAACAGCATTATTAATCTCATGAAAAAGAATATCGTTTAATGCATCGATATCTTTTCTTAGATTTTCTGGATAAAGGTCAGGCGCGTCATTTTTTTGAAAGGGATTAAATGCTGTTTCAAATTGATTAGTCAAGGTGTGATAATCGTTATTAACGACTTTCCCGGTTTTGACATCTATTAAGGCAGGGATGGTGGCACGTCGACTATAGTTAGGATCTGCTTTCAGATAAGCTTCTCCCAAATAGTGAATGCCGAGTATCGGATCAACATCGTTAAGGTCCAAGGTGAAATTCCAGCCTTCTGAAGTCCGAATGGGGGATACTTTACCTACGCTAATGACGTCTTCAAGACCTAAGAGCTTTCTAACAATTGCAGCCCGATTTGACCAAGGACAGATTTCACCCCAAATTAAGCGGTATCGGAAGGGTTCTGGGGTTAGTTCGTGGGGACCGCTGCCGAATTTTTGTTTGAACTGATTGTCCTGACGTTTAAAGGTTCCGTCTTTAGCGATTTCATGATTGTTTTCATCAGTTGAAATTTTACTGTTTAAAATTTCATACTGATATTGATCTACTTCGCGTTTAACAGCTTTACCTGTTGAAAAATCAACTACACAGAACGCAGCATCATCCGTTTTATCAACTTTTTCTAATTCTTTTTTTAATGTATCAGTATCGTTTTTTTCTGTCATAATTAACTACTCCTCGTTTAATTTATTAGTTTTCGAAACGGTTACGATCATTAGGTTCTAACCAAAAAGATTCATCAGGCCCTTTAGGTAGAACTTGAAAGTCATCTGAGGTTCCCGCTAAGTGTCCAGAGGTATGATAATGAATTTTAATAGCATCAAATTCGGTCGATTCTTTAAATGCTGGGATGGAATATAGGTCTTTAGCGTAGTTCCAAAGATTGTTATAATCCCGAAGTCGCTTCTTGTTGCAGCGGAACTTATCATAGTAGGCAGCGTCAAATCTTGCTAATGTAGTGTAAAGTCGAATATCACTGTCAGTTAAATGATTACCGAACAAAAAGCGATGGTGACTAAGCCGTTCTTCCAACCAATCAAGCCGGTAAAATAATTTATCATAAGCGGCTTCATAGGCTGCCTGGCTGGTTGCAAACCCAGCTTTATAAACCCCATTATTTACGTCATGGAAAATAATATCGTTTAAGGTGTCAATATCAGGGCGCAACTCATTTGGATAAAGATCTGGTGCATCTGGTTTTTGATATTTCTTCCACTCAACTTCAAAGTAGTTTGTTAATTTGAAATAATCATTTTGCACTACCTTGCCAGAAGCAATATCCACAATTGCTGGTACAGTTGGACGACCATCGTAGTTTGGATCGGCCTTTAAGTACGCTTCTGATAGATCGCGAATGCCGAGCACTGGATCAACACCATCTGGGTCTAAATCAAAGCGCCAATCTGCAAACTCTTTTTTGGGACGTAAAGGGCTTGCTTTGCCAATACTAATAGCGTTTTCTAATCCTAATAATTTGATTGCAATAGCCTGACGAGTTGCCCAAGGGCATGCAGCAGACCAGATTAATCGATACTTTCCAGCTTCAACGGGAAGTTGCCCCGGTTTATTTCCAAATGGGGTATCAAATTCATTTCCCTGACGCTCAAATTTTCCATTTGTTGCAATTTCTGTTTTATATAAAAGTTTAGCCATACTTACCAATCTCCTTTTAAATTAATTAGTCACATCATAAAAAGGCTTTCGTCTCCTAACTACTTACACATAGTTAAGGGACGAAAGCCTTCGTGTTACCACCCTGATTTGTGTGGTCATTGCTAACCACACCTCAACGACACAATTCATGTCTGGGATTATATCGTATCCTCACGGGTAAGCAGCTCCCACCATTTACCACAACTCAGAGTCCATATTCACTGATCGTTTAAATCCGCCATCTCATCAACTGGCGTTCTCTGTAAATCTGACTGAATCAGCTACTCTTCTCTTCATAGTTTAATTATGAACATTTATATCATTAAATTAAATTGTGATAAGTTTATATCAACGCTTACTTATTGTCAACATTTTTTTGATATCTTTTTTAAGGCTTCTTTAATTTGATCTCCTAACATATACGGTAGCATTGAAGTATCTGTCAAATCAGTCCCCAAATGAACGGAAACAGTAGGAGTGACTCTGGTAATCATTTTTCTGATTAATTCTTACAAATGTTCGGGGAGTTAATTATTGTCATCCACTTTAGGCTCTTCAACTTTTATTGTGTTAGAAATTTGGATATGACATCGTGTAGTAGTAAAAAGTGAGCGATGGGATGTCGCCCATCGCTCACAATCGTGAGTTTCAGATACTTGGTGAATCGGCTAACCGCTTTGGTTAGTCTTTTTTGATTTCATGCTATGCACAAGCAAGAATATAAATTCCCCCGATTTAAAATTGAAGTGCAACACTTGATAACTAGACCAATTAGACTAGCTTAAAAGGCCATGAAGACCTATTCTTATTATTAACGACAAAATCAACAGATAAGGATAGGTGTCTTCATGACCCAAACTAAGAATATCATGCCTAAGCATTACCAACAACTCCAATCTTTTGAACGCGGTCAAATTGAGTCCCTGACTCGATTAGGGTTCGGCGTTCGTCAGATTGCCAGCCAGCTTCACCGGAGCCCCAGCACCATTTCTCGTGAATTAAAACGCGGGTTAACCACCCAGATTGATTCCCAGAAACATTGTTCGTATGAGGGC
>NZ_LS422984.1:529349-783724 GCF_900411375.1 Lentilactobacillus raoultii
GTTTTAGTAGCAACTGTGCGGGCGCCCTTTAAAGTACCAGCTTTGGTATAAAGTGCGTTGGTGCCGTTAACGTTGACGTTACGAGTTGTAGCTTCAGACGTTAAAGCTTTGTTTGATGTAACCTTAGTGTGGTGGCCCCAAAAAGTTGAACGAAAGATGACAGGTAGAAAGTGAGAAATGTATACAATTCAATAAAGAGCATTTTCTTTGTCCCATTTTGAAGATTATTACCAACTAATATCGATAAAGTGGTATTATGTAACTATAAAAATTTGGTAAATATAAATTTAAATGTTGATTTTAAAATTAAACCGATGGGCTATGGTTATATTTGCGACTTCTAAAACGCCTGTCAAATTGGAGAAATTGTAGTGATGGCTTATTATGACCCAAATGAATCTTTATGGACACCTGAAGAAGCATACCAATATTTGAGTACACATGGGATTATGACTGATGCTACGTTTAGCAACTTAAATGATGATAGTTATACGGAAAAGAGAATGAAACCTGTTTATGATTATTTAGAGCAACATGGAATGAAAGTTAATAACGGAGGATTCTTCGATGAAAGTTATGGCTTTGGTGCTGTTTATTTCATGTATGATGAAGAACGATATTCTTTAGAAAAAGCTACTGATGAAGTTAATCAAATCTTAAAAATTTGGAAAAAATACAATCCAGAATAGTGGGACCTGTCTGAAAACCTTATTTCAGGGGAATCAGGATCGCCGTCAAGTAAATGTGTTCCAAATAAACGTGGGCTAACTTTTCATAGCTTGTTGCAATTTGTCAATAATTCTTCAACTGATTGAAGAAGTTTTCAATTAAGTGACGTTCACGATACACGTAGTAGCCGACCGACCATTTTTCGTTGGTGTTACTCTTAGGTGGAATGGTATAGGTGTCCCTCTTTAGCTTCAAAATACTGTCGAAAGGCCTCACTGCTATAAGCTTTGTCCGCAATCACATTGATGCCGGCGATTTTTAACCGCTTGATTAAGGATTACGCGACTTAACTGTCGTGAACTTGACAACCCGTTAGGATAATCTCGAACGGATTTCCCAAACTATCAACGATGACATGAATTTTGGCGGTATAGTCTCTAGCACTGTGGCCGATCGCTTGATTTTCTACCGGACAAATGACTTTTTTGAATACCAGTGCCCTTTTTGATGGATCTGAATGGTAGTGTTGAGTTGAGACTAACATTTACTATGTCAGAATTGGCGTTTTCCCGAATGATTTTGAAGATCAGTTCGAAGAGACCGCCATCCGTCCACTTTTTGAACCAACTATAAATGGTTTTTCAAGAACCAAACTTAGCGGGCAAGTTTCGCCAGGGTGAGTCGACCTTGAGTTGCCAAAGCACGGTGTTTAAAGCCACTCGATTACTCAATTTAGTGGTATAAGCAGGAAAGAGTTTTTCGATTTGTCGCCATTTTTTATCAGCGATGGTGTGCCGGTTAACTGTCAATTGAGATTCAGTCATGCGTTGGCTCCTCCTTCCTGGTTTTTTATAAGATTATACTGGATTAGCTAAAAGGCTTGTTTTAAGACAGATTCTACTCTAATTTTTGCCTCGATTTCTTGTTAGAAAATGTTTGTTGCATAGATGTAACTTAACTTTTGATATGGATATTAATTTTTATCTCGGTAGCAACATTGCGGTAGAGGATTCTTGGCCGATAAAGAGTATTTGAGATGTGTTAAGCTTAAGATGTTTCTTTGGCGAACTTGTTAGAAATTATTGCAAGAGAGGGAATTGAAAAATTTATAAAAAGATCGGCTGGTTACCGAATTCTGTAAGATTAATGGTGATTTTTTATGTGTACCGTCAACTTCTTTTATTACTTTTTCTGTAGATTAAGGAAAACATTAATTGTTTTAATTCGATTGATAGTTTCCTAAAAGCCTCCTAAAGGCCATTTGGACTAAGAATTATAAGCTTTCATTGCTGAAGATAAGTAATTCTCTAATTGCACTGGATCTTTTCCGAGAAAATATCCAATTGCGTTTTCTTTAACGCTTAAATCACTATTGTCGAGCATTGCTTGATAGCAATTTTGGAGATTTGTGGACCAGCCACTATAAACATCTCTCCCCATTACCATAAAGCCACAAAGCTTTCGCAAAAAAGATGTGGTTTGTTCATTAAGAATTTTATCCAAGCATTTTTCGTTAGTAGATGGCTCATCTTCAAACATTTTAGCAAACGTCCCATATTTGAATCCATCTGACTTGTTCTTATGTTCGACTCGAATACTTTTGATCAGATTAAGTATTTTCACTACAGTGTCGAGTTCTGTTGAGGTAAAGTAATTTTTTTCGTTCATGGCACTCTTCCTTTATTTAAACATTACATCTCCAGCATAGCAGATTTTACCTATTATTACCAGAAATGTTAAGGAATATTCCAAGCTGTAAATACTGTTAATGAAAATAGAAATCTGTTCGAGTTCAAAATTCCAATGTATATTAAAGAGTAATCAGTAGATAACAGGAGAAAGATAATGCCCACTAATGGAAAAGAGTTATTATCAGCAAAGCTAAATTCTAGTCGAAAATGTGTGTTAGATATGACATCTTCAGAAGCTAAGAAGTTTTTTCTTAAGTCATCAAGTTTCGTGTCTATGCAACTGCCAAAGTATTTTAATTTTGACGGTGTACTAAAACTCGCCAAAAATCAATTAAAAAAGCATACTTTGGAAGAACTTTCAAAGTCTAAGAGAGAGTTGTCAAAAACTGATGAAGTAAATCATAAAATATTAATAAGCAAAGATGGTCACTATGATTGGCGTCCAGTTCAAATAGTTCATCCAATTGCATATGTTAATTTGGTGAATATCATTACTGGACATTGGGGTAAAATTATAAATGCATTTGGTAAATTTCAACAGGATGAGCACATAAAATGTATTAGTATGCCGGTTGAATCGAGAAGTGAAAATAATGATACTGCTGAAACCATTCTTAATTGGTGGGAAGAATTGGAGCAAAGGTCAATTGAATGTTCTCTAAATTATAAATACTGCATAAAAACGGATATAACTAACTGTTACGGCTCAATCTATACACATACTATAGCGTGGGCAATAAACGGAAAGAATTTTGCTAAAAAGGAACATAAAAGGGGAGTTGGAAATAAGATAGATAAAGCAATTGAATATATGCAAAATGGACAAACCAATGGGATTCCTCAAGGTGGGCCTTTATTTGATTTCATTGCCGAAATTGTTCTTGGCTACGCTGACGTTTGTTTATCTAGGAAGTTAAAGGATTTAAAAGATGATTACAAAGTGATTCGTTATAGGGATGATTATCGTATATTTACAAAGTCAAAAGAAATAGCTGAAAGAATCGTAAAATCGTTATCTGATGTACTAGCCGATCTTAATATGCACTTTAATACTAAAAAAACCGGTATTACGAGTGACATAATTGGGACTGCCATTAAAGCGGATAAGTTATTTTGGACCAAAAGAAAGCCCGTTATTTCCAGCAAAAATGAGTCAGAAACTTTGCAATATCACTTAGGACTACAGAAGCATTTATGGCAAGTTTATGAATTAGCAAGAAAGTTCCCTAATTCGGGGAGTGTATCAATTGCTTCACTCGAGTTTCTTAGACGATTAAATGCGATAAAGAAGTTTTCTGGGGATTATAAAAATTTTGTAAAGAGTTACTCACAACTTATCAGTATTGTGTCAAACATTATGGTAATTTCGCCTAAATCAATTCCTCAAGAGGTAGCAGTGCTAAGCGCCATTTTTGGTCGACTATCAGATGAGCGTGAAGTTGCTAATTTTATCGAAAACATCATCGAAAAATTTAAAGGCACGCCAAATAAAGGTTACATTGAAATTTGGCTACAAAGATTGAGCTTGTTAACAGATAAGAATAAGAAGTATTTAGAGCCCTTGTGTCAAAAAATATATAAAGAAAACTCGATTTGGAATTCGTCTTGGTTAAAAAAAGGATTCGACGAAAGCTCTATTGTGGACGAGCGCTTGTTAGATAAATTAAAAATGAAGATACCGGAAGAAGAAGTTGACGTTTTTTATAAATATTGGGGTTAATCAGCTTATTCAAATGAAAATTGAAATGATTTATGCATTGATGCCGCTCAATCCTTCTGAAAATAATAATCATCCAGCGTAAAAGTTTCCACCGGCGTTACATGCAGCTGAAACTTAGCAACCAATTCAGCAATCCTTCGCCCATCGATTAACGTGACGGATTTTGATCCTTTAACCGCCTTTTGCTTCGCTGCATCGGTGAAGTAACTGGTTGTGATGAAGATGCCATATTCGGCGTTGAATCCGTCCATAACACCCTTAAATTTATCGATTTCTGGTTCAGAAACCGCGTTATTAGCAAATTTCTTTGATTGAATCGCAACTCGGGTAGTTCGAAATTCATCAGATTCAAAGTAACCAAAACCATCGATCCCATGGTCGTGTGATTGAATTTTTCCGAGTTTGGCATCAATTTTGACGCCCATTTTAGAGATGAGCAGGCGGGAAAAGCTTTCAAATTTTCTGGGTGTAAATGAGTTGAGTTGCTTGATCAATTCTGACTTCCATGCATCGGTGTCTGATGTTTCGTCGTCCTCTTCCTCTGTTGGTTCAGTGACTTCTTTAGCTTTTGCTTTTCGTTTCTCACGATTAAGTTTGACATGGTCAGTCCAATATTTGTCCACAATCTTCTTTTCTTTAGCGGTGGGGAACTTCTCTGAAGATCGTAGACGGCCCTTTTCAGTGAGTACAACATCTTTCATACGCTCAGGTTGTTCGACGTAACCAGTAGCGTACAGATTGTTAATGCCGAAATTGAAGTCAAATTCAAATGGATTGTATTTATGGCCATTTTTAGACATAATTTTATTAAAGACATCCTCGTATGTAAAACCGCTATCTGGGTCCTCAACAATCGAATCTCTAAGGGCGTCACGAGAGGCGGACCCGCCTAGATTCTTTAAGGCTCGTAAGATTGCCCGTTCTGCTCCTCTTCGCTGATATTTTGCCATGATTCATTTTCCTTCCAGTTATTTTATTGCCACTTACAATTATACGGTTAGTTGCTAGGTTTATGAAGAAGGGATGCTAACATTTGTCGGCTGATGAAGCTTTACAATTAAATATCCTAATTTTGGCGGCAAATTTACACCAATTCAATATAATACCTCCTGTATAAAACATGATGCATCATTCTTTGACAGGAGGTATTTTTAATTGACGACATATAGACGAAGACTTGATTGTTCTTTGAAAATTCGGGGAATTAAATGGTCGATTTTGACTTTTGCTTCAGCAGTTGCTATTGGACTTTTGTCGCAGTCTCCAACAATAGTTAATGCTTCGTTCGCTCCAAGTAACCAAGAAATTTCTGCTGGTTTAACTAATCAGGCTAGCCCGGCTAATTTGCCTGCAAACACTAACTCTACCACTAACATTACTTATGAGCCGACTCAAGTTACCATTCCCAATTCGGCGGAAACAAACACTTCAGCGCCTAACTATCAGTTGAGTATTGAAGCACTTTCGACACCTTCAAAATCCTTTAAAGTAACTGCTAAATTCGCTACAAAGGTTATTTTATGGAATCGACAGCAAACCCAAAAGGTTAGTCAAGTTAAACCCGGCAAGTATCTCTTGGCAGTTAGGGCGCTAACTCAATCTTCCAAACAGAACCCCCGTGTTGAAGTGACAATTTCCAACGGAACACAGCGTAAAAATGGTTGGTTGCAAGTAAAGTCTTTACCCAGTCAAATTCGTAAACGCGTAATGGGCCAGGAAACGGTTTCAGATCAGAAACTTACTTCAATCGGTCGACTATTTAATAATTTGCAGAAAGACTATTTAAAATCTAATAATCCGGATTTATCTCAAGACGACTCTAAAATGACCATGACAGCTCGAAAGTTATTAGCAAATTTCATGGATTATTATCAAAACCCAATTGAGAAAAACTACCAGCATATCGAAAATCATTACACTGACATTCTTGAGGAGGAACTGTCTCAAACCGATTTAAAAAATAATCTTCAGATTGTCGGCTACCATACAAATCTGACTGGGAACCCAAAAACAATTGTGCAAAAATTATTTAGCGTTTGGCTAGCTCAAACAAAAGCGACCGGTATTTCTTCAATTCAAAAAACAACTAAATTTGGAAATGCATTTAAAGTTGTTAATGGTCGGATCGTTGGCCAAACAGTGATGGAAAGTCCGGTTCAAGATCAAAAGACACCAAAGACAGTGACGGTTCAAACACCAGTCAAAACGGTTACGGTGACTCAACCGGTTGCAACAACGGGGTCAGGTTCGACATCATCTAATAATACTTCAGGCAAACAACCACAAGCTGATAATAAGTGGACAGCGATTGACCAGAAAGTAACGCAATTGTTGCAGTCTCAGCACGTTAGCGGCCGAGTGGTCGTGGTTAAAAACGGTGCTTCACACTCAATTAATGTTGGCAATGCTACTAATAGTGTTAAAAATGCTGATGATCGTGTGGTCTTTCCATTGGCGTCCCTTCAAAAAGTAATAACTGGTGCAATTTTTACACAATTAGTTAATGAAACCCACGCCAAATTAAACCAAAAAGAGCCTTTAAGTGACTACTTCCCAAAAGTTCCTAATGCCAATAAGATCACTATTCGGGATTTATTAGATCACGTATCTGGAATCGATATGAGTGAAACGACACCGCCCAAAGTGTTGAGTGAGGATGAGGCCATTCAATATACTTTAGACAATCTGAAAACGCCGAATCAACCGGAACAAAAATTTGATTACACCAATGCGAACTATACATTATTAGCCGGAATTTTAAAGAAAGTGGCTAAACAGTCTTATGAGCAACTTGTTACGACGCGGATCATCCAGAAGTTGGGATTGCAACATACCTTTTTCTGGGATCAAAAGCCAAGCGACGCAATTGTTGCTGAAAGCAGTCAATCTGACGGCAAGCAAGATAATCTGAATCCAGCTTATCCATCACCGGCATTGTTGTCTTCAGTTGTGGGTGCTGGAAACATGTACAGCACTCCAGAAGACTATTTAAAAATTCAACAAGGTCTCGAAAATGGTCAGATTTTAATTAATGACGATTATAATTATCTAGCCGATGATAATAAACCGTCAATTGGTGGCAATGGCTATCATGGCGGCTTATATCATGAAGACAATCACCAAAAGTGGGTTCGCGGGACGCTTTCTGGAACCAACTATGAGAATGGCATGGATATGGATGAGGATAACCAGAATGGGGTTATCTTATTTACTAACCAGCACATCAAGCCAGAACCCACCAATACTTTGAAAGGATTGGCAGAACAGATTAAAGCCTTTGTTAAGGCAAATAACTGAAACACAGTTGAATGTTAGACATCAAGGGTCAGCCAGTCCATTAAAGCTGGTTGGCCTTTTTGTATTTACATCAGTTCAACTCATTGCCATCGTTTTAGCAATACAAAATTTTATAGCCAGCAATTAAGTAAAATTTACGATATTTTTACACCATTTTTACGGGATTTTGACATTAACTTGCGATGATAAGACTGAATCATTAGTTTAAAGCTAACCACTTAGAGGAGAATCATAATGCAAGCTGAATATGGCTTGTGATGTTACTCCAGGGGCTGGTTAAGGGCACTAGAAGATCCAACTGTTGTTAATAGTTTTTGAGTTGGTCAGGGTTGTCATCTTAAAATCGCCAGATCTTAAATGACTGATGGTTACCAATGGTGGGTAATCATCGAAAAAGTCGTTTTGGTTGATGGGGGTGTTGAGTGCCTTTTGACATACGAATGGTTTAATCCTAATACTGTTAATCATGGGACTTGCCGACTAGTGGGAGATTTCCAATGCATTGCCAGGCCTTTCTGCTCATATCGATTTCAATTCTCATATGAGTGAGAAGCAGGCTTGAAATTTCTAATCGGCAGCTCACCTGATCCGAAGCACTTAATTGAACGGAGGAATATTTCATGGAAAAACTAACTCAGACTTGCCGTGTTATCAAGCCTGTCAGAATCGCTATTGTCACGACGATGTCAATTCGACAGGCTCGGGGTGGTTGGCTGGTTCTGATAGACGATAGGCGGGTTCAAACCCACTGGTATGGCTTGGAAAGCGAGCTTTGTGAAACGGCCATGCGCACCCGGGCGTTGAGTACGGCTTTAGCGCGGGTAAGCCGTGGCCCCTTGGAGATCTTGACTCTTCAGAGCGATTTTGACTTAGCACTACAACAACGTCTGCAGGCAAAATTTCCCGGTACCGTGATCCGAGTAACCAAAAAAGATCCGGATATCCGCTTGGCACAACACTTGCTGCAGGAGGAAATAACGATGGAATAACTGATTGAGTTGTTAACGTTTTATTGATGCCGATATCATCATCCGTTTGAAGTTAACAACTACTTCAGCAAGCCCACGACGATTGGTAACTATTGTCAATTTTGACTTCTTAACTGTTTTTAAAGCGGTGTAGTTTACATGACGACTTTCAAAGAAGTATTAAAAAAGCTCCCAACACAATCACTGTCGGAAGCTTTTTTGATTTAGCCAATTACCTTAACGTATTTCTGATTGCCGGTAATATAACCACCAGCTACATGATATCTTAATACACCATGCTTATGCAGGTTGTTGCCATGCGAGTAGTCATAATTGTAAACCTTAAAGACTTTACCTTTTTTAAAGGCTTGATTCCGTTGACTTAAGTTCACGTTTCGATAACGATTAATCGGCGTCTTGGCGCGGACTTTCTTAACGGTTTTGTGATGGCCCATTTAGCATGTTAAAACTAGGACTTGTCCGGAGACAAGAAAATCGTGTATAATTTTGATAAAAAATGAACAAAAGTTTTTGGTAATATAATTATACGATCAGTCCTTTAGAATGATAAATATATGTTCATTACAGGTAGCTAATTATTGAATGACTGGAATTCGAGAAAATAAAAATCCAAAAATGGTATAGTTGACTTTCTTACGTTGATAATGTAGTTTTATTACAGAACACTTATTGTGGTGGGGAACTTTAGGCCCCCTATAATTTTGTTAAAAGTTAGGGAATGGTAAGCCAAGCGACTAATTATTATTAAAATAAGCTTATCAATATCGCTACTCGAATCTTTCAAGTGGGTTCTACTTCTATTATTTATTTAAGGAGATGATGTGATGATTAAAGAAGAAAAGCCTATGCTACCAACAAAAGAATTAATTTCCCATATGAAAGAAAAGGGAATTACATTTAAAGTTGCTAATGAACAGCAAGCTAGAACGACACTTGAACAGAAGAATTATTATTTCAAGTTAACTTCTTATCGAAAAAATTTTTCTAAAGTAAATGGGAAATATCAGAATTTGGACTTTGCGTATTTAATTGATCTTGCCTCAATTGATATGCATTTGCGTGAATTTTTATTAGATCTTTCACTTGATATTGAGCATGGAATTAAGGTAAAAATGATGTCTCTTATTTCGAATGATCAAAGTGAAGATGGATACTCCATTGTTACAGACTTCAGAAATATGTATAAGAAGTCTTATGACCAAACTATAAATTGTTTAAAAAAGAATAAGTATATGCATGATTTGTACAAGAAGCATGGTCAAGAACCATCTATTTGGGTGTTCTTTGAAGTTATGACATTTGGAACCTTGTCTTTATTTGTGGATTTTTATCTAAGAAGAACACCATCTAAAGCAGTTCGCAAGTTTCATTATTATTTAAAGTATGCAAAAAATATTCGAAATGCTTGTGCTCATAATAACCCATTATTAGTTAATTTATTTTCTGATAAAGAATTTTTGCTTAGGCCATCTGCTCCTGTTAGAACTGCAGCTAGTGAAATCGGCATCTCATCTTCATATTTGCACGATTTAAAAGTTAACGATCTTGTTTCGCTATTTTATCTACATAAGCTTATTCAAAGTAATGCTTTGGGGGCAAATAGATATAAGCAAGGTAAACGCTTAATAACTAGATTTAATCGCAATCAAGCTTGGTATGCTGACAACATTAATATCAGAACGTTTATCAAAATTTTAGATGTACTGGTTGACTATATGAAACGCAAATAGTAACATACTGAGTAAGGAAAGGACGATTCGATCGTTCGCTGACCAAGGTACAGCCAAACGTCAGTTATTAAAAAGTCGGTTGGTACGCGAAGTACTGGCTGGCTTTTTTCAGTGTATCTAATTCAGTTTGAACAGGTTTTCCAGTTTTAGTAACCCTTAATAGTTATGTCTCGTTTTATAGAAAAAACTAACTTAAAATTGGTATAATATGGCATCTCAAAAATAGAGAAACATTTTCATTACAAAGTGTTTATGATTTCTCTGAAGAAGACTCGATTAAATCAATTTTTTCACACAATTCCAGCCATCAAAAAGATTGAGGCTAGTGATAATGGTAATTTAATTGATCGGTATCTCAGCAGCCTCATTAAGGAGGAAAATTAATATGGCCAAATATTTAAAACCGCAAGCTGAAATTGTAAAAAGTATTAGCGAGATTGCGGCACAATCAACTATTTTTGATCTGATATCGTATATGGGGTTACCCATCATTGTGGAAAGTGAATGTGAAGAAATTATAAGTTTTGAAATCAAAAGTGACTTTCTAAACAATAGCTTTGAGGAATCGATTATCGAGATGAGTGAAATCAATAGTGCCTTATTTGAAAGTATCGACACAATTGCGGAAGCAGCGTAAGGGGTAAGTTGTTCTCAAGTTAATTTTGTTGAACAATTCAACCAGAATGCCAATTAAAACAGTCATATCAAGGAAAGGACGATTCGATCGCTCGCTGGCCAAAGCACAGCCGAAAGTCAGTTAATTAAAAAGTCAGCCAGTACATGATGTACCAGCTGGCTTTTTTGACATACATATAAGATTTTAGAGCATGATAAACATTGAATAATAAATACTTACCATAGCTTTTATCGCTTAATGCTTCCCTTGAATCACCAATTTCTTATTACCGCTCACGTAGTACCCGTTATTTAATTGATAACGAGTGGTGAGATTGTGCTTCACTAGCTTCTTAACCGTTAACCGAGTGCCCTTTCGGTAAGATCTCTGCCGTCCAGTTAAGGTTTCATTCTTGTAGGCATGGATGCCCTTTTTCGAAATAACGGTAATCTTTTTACCTTTCGGGACCGATTGATAGTAGGCTGGCACCACATATCGCTGGTTGGCGGTAATATAGCCAACTTTTCCTGCCGATTTGCGTGTGTGGCTGACATCCCTTACTTTAAAGCGAAGTGCACCGCCACGTGAACGAGCGTAGTCAGTGATCACAAACATTGGCCGATTAATTCGCTTCTGTTTAGGGTATTTAGCAATTCGTTGGGATTTGGTGAAATTAGGGCTCTTGTACAGGTAAATTCCTCGAATGGCGTAAACGGCGGCTCCTTTCTTTTCAGCGTAATTTGGTACTTCTGGGGTTGGCTTTTCTGGAGTAATTGGTTCAGTTGGCTTTGGAGCAGTAGTTGGTGGTGTCGTATTATTTTGATTGGAATTACCACTTGGGTTTGTAGTTGATGGGGTAACTGGAGGCGTTACTGTCGGTTTCGGAATGAGGTTTAGTTGAGAAAAGATGCTATAGCCCACATCTGAGGCTTTAATTTCTAATTTGATTGGATTTTTTTGCTTTGGATTAGCAACCGTTTTCTGATTATTATCAACCGTAATGTCAGTTCCTTCAATTGAAATTTTGTTTGGAATCAATTGTTCGACTCCGCCAATCATAAAAGATAGTTTTTGAGAATCTAGTATTTCTTGGAACTTAAGAGGGTTTGAATTGATAGCTTCAGAAACATGTGGTGAGTCGGGAAATTGCTTTGAGAATGCAGCTTCTTCAATCTTTACTTCAGGTGGGAGACTGACAGAAGTGAGCTTGTTACCATAAAATGCTTGATAGTCAATAGTTTTGATTGTTGGTAATTCTAGATGTGCAATTTGATTTTGTCCAAACGTAAAATACCCAATAGATTCAACTTTTGGCAAATTTAGGGTTTCAATTTGATTATCTCTAAATGCACCTTCTCCGATTTTTTGGACGTTGGGTAAAGATACGTCAACCAAGCGATTAGTTGCAAAAGCCCAAGATCCGATGCTGACGACCTTCGGTAAGTTTAGCTTTTGAATATTATTAAAATTGAATGCCTCTCCAATAATTTCGGTAACTTCTGGGAGTGTTAGTTCAGTTAGTTTATTGTTTCTAAATGCATGTGTTTTCAGCCTTTCGACTCGGGGGAGGTTAACTGAAGAAATTTGATTGTCTTCAAAGGCTTGTTCCCCTATCTCTTTAATGCTTGGTGCATCTAGCGAAGAGATCCCCGGTCCTTTTTTCTCCGATAAATCCTCTATTGTATAAATACGGAATACCTTGTCGTCAATTTGTGTTGCTAGTCCATCTGGAATAATAAGTGCAGCTCCATCAATAAGTTTTTCAGCAACCGCTTTGCTGGTTAATTTACGAATTACTCCGTCCGAAATTTCAACGTCATTTTTGGTTAACGTTACTTGTTCAGTCGAATCTCGTTGTTTGACTGTGTTGATGGGTGCGTCTACATTTGCTTTTACATTCGATGACCATACTCCGGTTCCCAAAAGAGCACCGGCACACAATAGTCCTAATAATAATCGGTTTGGCTTCATGAAATTATCCTCCTCTAAATTTCGTGAGTCGTTTACCTTTTCTACGGTTTTAGAATAACATGAATTGGAGAATAAATGTTGCAACGGCGCGTTTTTTCACACTTTTTTCGGTTTTTGTTCATAAATCAAATCTTTTGATATAGATATGATCAACGTTATGATATAGACAAATAAATATAAGATATAGCATCTAAGATTAAAGGACGATTCGATCGTTCGCTGGCCAAAGTACAGCCGACAGTCAGTTAATTAAAAAGTCAGCCGGTACATCACGTACTAGCTGGCTTTTTTGGCATACATATAAGATTTTTTAGCATGATAAGCATTGAACAATCAATAATCATGGTTTTTCATTGCTTAATACTTTCCTTGAATCACCAATTTTTTATTACCGCTCACGTAGTACCCGTTGCTTAATTGATAACGAGTGGTGAGGTTATGCTTCACTAGCTTCTTAACCGTTAACCGAGTGCCCTTTCGGTAGGACTTCTGTCGGCCGGTTAGGGTTTCGTTCTTGTAGGCATGAATGCCCTTTTTCGAAATAACGGTAATCTTCTTACCTTTCGGGACCGATTGATAATAGGCTGGGACCACATATCGCTGGTTGGCAGTAATGTAGCCAACTTTACCTGCTGATTTGCGTGTATGGTTGACATCTTTTACCTTAAAGCGAAGTGCACCGCCGCGTGAACGAGCGTAATCAGTGATCACAAACATTGGGCGATTAATCCGCTTTTGCTTAGGATATTTAGCAATCCGTTGAGATTTGGTGAAATTAGGGCTCTTGTACAAGTAAATCCCTCGAATGGCGTAAACGGCGGCCCCTTTCTTTTCAGCGTCGTTCGGTGCTTCCGGGGTTGGCTTTTCTGGAGTGATTGGTTCAGTTGGACTTGGCGTCGTTTCAGGTGGCGTTGGAGTATTTTGATTGGTATTATTGGAGTTACCGGAGCTACCAATAGAACCGTTACTGCCAGAGCCACCTGGATTTGTGCTTGGTGGTGTAACTGGTGGCTTTTTAGTGAGGGTTATTCGAGCTAGAATGCCGTAGCCCACATCCGAAGCTCTAATGTCTAAATCGATTGGATTTTCGTGGTTGGGATTAGTAATCGTTTTCTGTTCATTATCAATTGCAACCCTAGTTCCCTCAATTGTAACGTTACGTGGGACCAATTGTTCAACCCCGCCAACTTTAAACGAGAGTTTTTGAGAGTCCAATATTTCTTGGAAGGTAAGGGGATCTGAATTAACGACTTCAGAAGCATGTGGGTCTGTACCCTCAAACTGATTTAAAAGTGCATCATGACTTGTTACACCATCCGGAAGACTCACAGAAGTAAGCAGATTATGATAAAATGACATTTTTGCAAGCGTCTTTGCTTTTGGCAATTTTAAGCTTGTAAGTTGATTTTGGGCAAATGCAAACTCTCCCACAGTTTCAACTTCTGGTAAATCGACGCTTTTAAGTTGATTGCCATAAAATGCATTATCCTTTATTTCCTTGGTTTTGGGTAACGATATGTCAACTAGGAGACTACTTTGAAAAGCCGACTTCCCAATACTGACAGCCTCTGGTAACACTAGATTTTGAAGCTTACTATACAGGAATGCGTTTGCGTCAATTTTTTCGACAAGTGGCAGGTTAACTGAAAAAATTTTATTGCTTGCAAAAGCGTTTTTTCCGATCTCTTTAATGCCCGGTGCATCTAATGAAGAGATGCCTGGGCCCTTTTTTTCTGCCAAGTTTTCAAGCCGGGATTTCTCGAATGCAATGTCATCTATGCGGGATGCCAGTCCACTCGGAATAATCAGCGCTGCGCCGTCAACAAGTTTTTGGGCAACTGCTTCACTAGCCAAACCACTAATGGCGCCTTTCCAGAACGTCACATCACTTTTGGTTAACGTTACTGGCTCAGCCGAATCTCGTTGTTTAGCTGTGCTAACGGATGCGGCTGCATTAGCGTTGATAGTTGATGATGTCATGCCGCTTCCTAACAGCGCACTGGCAAACAATAATCCTAATAATAATCGGTTTGGTTTCATGAGATTACCTCCCCTCTAAACTTACGGGTCACTTCCCTCTTATGGGATTATAGAATACCACGAATTTGAGAAGAAGTGTTGTAATGACACGCCTTTTCACGCTTTTTTTGATAAATAAATGAACGGCTTATTTCGGTTAATCCAAGTCAAATTCCTTGTCTTTTTTCAGCAATGATTGATAGCCCAATCCTGGTTTGTAGTAAAATCCGAGTTCTTTTTTACAGTTTTCGATGATCATATCCTCCGTGATCGGCATGCCACATTCTGTCATAATCTTTTTCTGACGGGTGACGGAGACAAAGGTTTTGAAAGCCTTTTTAATTTCTCTGCAGAGATCGGTATAGCCGTTTTGGAGAACATCAATTAAGTGATTAATATTTTTAAGGGTTTTAATCCGTTGATCTAAAAAGTATTTGGTGATGGGCAATTTAATCGGCGACTCAATGTCTTTGAAGAAGACGTAGGTCGCTTTGCCGTTTTCAATGGGCTGAATCGTTTCAATTTGATCAGCTGCCAGCCAAGTGACCTGGTTAGACTTCTGGGGATTCTTTAAAGGGATGAACCCTAACTCACCGTATGGGAAGGGGATATATTCAAAAACGTTTAAGAAATGAGCCAAATCTTCTCTGGAATAGTCGTAATCGGTTGAGTAGTCGGCAACTAATTTTTTGATAAGCGTGGGGATAGTGACCGCGCAGCCGGTAATTTTTTCAGTCTTAAAGAAAATTGCAGTTTTGTATTTTGAAGTGGCACTCCGAAGCCACGTGACTAAGTAAACATCGTTCCAATCCATCGATATTTTGGTTCGGTGACAATCCAGATGACTGGTTTTTAAATTTTCAATGTCTAAGGCATCTCGATGAGCACATTTTCCGGCAGCTGATAATTAACTAATAAAATCCATTTTGATCCTCCATATATCATTTGACGTTAATTTTCTTCTTATTATTACAATAGGCAAGAATATATCAAACTTTTCGACGAATGTAAACAAATATGGTGTATATTTTTTTGAGTAATATTGCTGCATCACATTTTGTGATACAAAACGTATACAAGACTATAGATTTTTATGATTTCAATTATTTTAAAAATGCTTAATTCTTAGCAATAAATAATTAACTGCTGATACATTCGACTGATTAATTGCACTAAAAATCACATGTGGTGTAATTAATTTTTAACTTTATTTTTTAACATTGCTTCTGAGTCAATTCAAAGGGATTAAATCAACAATTAAGCCATAACGTTTAGTGTATATTCTTTGTAAAACACATGAATGGTCATTGTTTAAAAATTAATGCTGTGTTATTATGAATTCGTTATTTGATTAAGCACATAAATATTTACTAAAGGCTTACTTTATGATAATAGCGTTAGCATAAAGTTCTGAGGGACGAAAACAAATGTGGCACTTTTGACTGATAGATGGGGTTATTTGGAGGCTGAATTAAGCCTAATAATGAATCTGCCCGATTAATCAAAAGCACTTTTATTCGTTTGCCTTTGTTGGCTTAACAACCATGCGGAAGGCTTTTTCTTTTACTTTGGTCGTTCAGAGCAGTCCATTAATAACGGATTGTTCTGAGAAAAGTTGGAATCATACCTTGAAAAATGGTAATGAGTTAATGTCTGGGGGACAGGCCATTAACTTAAAGATTAGATTAGACAACAAAGTATATCCCATTACGATAATATACTAAAATTGGAATGGTAGTTATGTTTAGACATCTTTATTATCAATATCTTTCGCGCAAAATCCAACGAAGGATGAAAGAATTAAGAAAATTTAGCGATGCCCGTTTAAAGGCACAGACAGCGATTTTAAGAGGCAAACTCGCTCAGGGGAAAAGTTTAAACAGTCTTCTAGTAGAGGCCTATGCGACCGTTTGTGAAGCAGACAGACGCGTTCTAGGATTGACACCATACCCCGTTCAGATCGGGGGGGGGTGGTTTTACACTTTGGTAACATCGCCGAAATGAAGACCGGTGAGGGGAAAACCCTCACGGCAACCATGCCTCTTTACCTTCATGGCCTAGTTGGCAATGGCGTTTTTTTGATTACGGCAAATGAATATCTTGCGAGAAGAGATGCCAAAGAAATTGGCAAAGTCTATCGTTGGCTTGGACTAACCGTCTCTTTAGGCGTTCCTGAAATCACGGAAGATGACTCGCAAAGAGACCTAAAAAAAATCTATAGTGCCGACATTATTTATACAACCCATAGTGAATTGGGCTTTGACTACTTATTTGATAATTTAGCAGAATCCAAGGAGAAGAAATATCTTCCCCCATTTAATTATGCAATCATTGATGAGATTGATTCGATTCTTCTCGACCAGGCGCAGACACCCTTAATTGTTTCGGGCGCCCCTGACGTTCAATCGAATTTATTCAAAACGTCGCAGAGAATGGTGGGCCAACTGAAGAAGGGCGTTGATTTTAAACAGTCTGACGACGGGAAAAATGTTTGGATAACTAAAACCGGCTTACATAATATTGAGAATTATTTGGGGATTTCAAATATCCTCAGCAGTCGTTATCGGAATGTGTACAGACACATTGTGATCGCTTTAAAGGCCAACTATTTGTTTAACAAGGATCGGGATTACGTTGTAGAAGACGATAAAGTGATTCTATTGGACAAAATGAACGGCCGAAAATTGATCGGGACCAAGCTCGAATCCGGTCTCCACCAAGCTCTGGAAGCCAAAGAGCACGTTAAAATTACACAAGAAACGAAAGCCGTTGCCAGTATTACTTACCAAAATCTGTTTCGGCTTTTTAAGCGTATCTCGGGAATGACTGGGACCGCGAAGACGGATGCGGATGAATTTCGGGACGTCTATCATTTAAATACTGTTGTCATTCCACCGAATAAAAAGGTCATTCGTCAGGACCATCCTGACCATATTTACGTGACCAACAAAGAGAAAATTGAAGCATCTTTGAAGTTAGTGGCTGCCACTAACCGAGCTAAACGACCGATCTTGATTGAGACCGGCTCTGTTTCCATGTCCGAATTATATTCCAGACTATTACTGTATGAGGGATATCCCCACAACGTTTTAAATGCGACAAGTGCCGCTAAAGAAAATCGAATTATTAAAGAGGCTGGCCATGAAGGCGCGATTACGGTGGCAACCGCGATGGCCGGTCGGGGGACCGATATCAAAATTACCGACGGTGCCAGAAAAGCAGGCGGTCTATTGGTACTTGGGACCGAACGAATGTCTTCTGCCCGAATCGACAATCAATTGCGGGGCCGAGCCGGTCGCCAGGGTGACCCTGGTGACAGCGTTTTTTATGTCTCATTGGAAGACAAAGTGGTGGTTGAAAATGCGCCGAAGTGGGTTAAAAAGTATCGAAAACGCCATGACAATGCCAGATTTACCGGCAATTTGACCGGTAAGAAACGCTTTAAGCATGTTGTGGACAAATCCCAAGACGTTCAGAGAAATGGTGAATTTTCCGAGCGACTACAAAATGTTGAATTTGATGAAGTGGCCAAGACACAGCGGAATTACGTTTACGCTACCCGCAATAAAATTATTTATGCCAGCCAGTTTGATGATTTGATCAAAGAAGCAATTAAAAAAGCCGTCAATCATTTTTCAGCAACTGTCAAAACGACGTCGGCGTTAAACGATTTTATCTATAACAACATCGACTATACATTTATTCCCAGTGAGCACCCATTGCCGAAAAATTGGCAGCAAAACCGGTCACTTTTGAAGCAGTTTTTACTGCAACTAATCGCGACCCAAAAGGCTGCGGTGTATCAGAAATTTCCTAATGCGGATCAATTGAACTATTACAAGCGCATTGTTTTGTTAAAGTCTGTTGATACCATGTGGATTGATCAGGTCAGCGCGCTTCAGCAATTGAAATCGGTGGTCGGTGATCGAAGCTGGGGTCAGCACACACCGGTTTATGAATACCAGCAGGAAGCCAAGACGGCGTTTGCCAACATGAGAGACGGGATTTATCAACTTGTTTTAAAAAACATACTATTATCGGAAATCGTCTATCGAGAAGATGGCACAATTGACATTGTTTTTCCGTAAGTGATTGGGGATATGTATGAAATTATTACTTAAAAAAATTGCGTTTACAGTGATGATGGTTGCCATCCTTGAGATTGGTAGCGACATCCTGTTACCGGGATTTCCGGCCAAGGATTACGTCAACTCAATCGGTCAAAATGCTTATATTAATTTGGCTTCCAGTAACTTCGGGAGTCAAATTACAGTCCCCAGCCTGTTTGCATTGGGGATGGGACCCTATATGACCGCCTTAATTGTCTGGCAAACAATCACCATCACCAGTGAAGACACATTCAAAAGATTATCGCCCAAGGTGACGGGCTTTTGGCAAAAGCTGATTACTCTGATCTTTTCGATTTTGCAGGCGATTGCAACTGCCTGGTTGTTTATGAAGTATCGGCCGAACATGCACGGATACTCTTGGCTGGCCTTTTACTTTACCATTTTGATCATTTTGGTTGCCGGCTCCATGTTCATTGTTTGGCTGGCAGACTTGAATGCCAAGTGGGGTGTTGGCGGAACCAGTATTCTGATTATTCCGGCCTTGGTTAAGAACCTGCCCACCGTCCTCAATTCCGGCTTGAAGCACCCGATTGAGTTTGATTTTCAGATCAGCACGGTCATGATCCTGTTGATGATCGTCTTCTTCCTAATGTCGGTTTATACCAACCAGGCTGAAGTCCGTTTCAAGATTGAACGGGTCAGCATCAGCAGTCGGTTGACGGATTCCTATATTCCAATTAGGTTGTTGGCGTCCGGCGCCATGCCGTTCATGTTTGCGATGTCACTTTATTCAATCCCGTCGTTGCTCCTGTCTAGAAATAAACTCAATGGTACGGGACACGCATTTCTGGCTCAAGCCTTTTCGTATCATACCTGGCAGGGTATCTTAACCTATAGCGCGATCATTGTCTTTTTGGGTTACGGCTTTGCGTTTGTCAACGTGCGGCCACACAGCATTGCCAAGTCTTTACAAAAGAGTGGGGATTACATTCTCAACATTGTTCCCGGCAAGGATACGGAGACTTACCTAACCAACCATCTCTATCGAATTATTTTTATCGGTAATTGTTTCATGTTATTCATTGCCGTGACACCGCTCTTTCTGGGGCTATACGTGCCACAGTTGACCAATTTTTCGTTTCTCTTTGGCTCCCTGCTGATTCTCATCACCATGTTGGACAATGTGATTCAGGAAGTTCACGCGTTGTTTGTTAAAAATCAATACAGCATCTTTTAGACCAGTCACGAATTTTAAATTCATTAAGCGAGGCAAAAAATGTTCTATATCATACCGTCTTGGGATACTCAGACCCTAAATATTGATTACGACTATCTGTTAAATAAAATGCTGATGTTTGAAGAAGAGGGGGTTCCCTACCTAATCATGGGGGAGACTTTCAATCCAATGCTGACGCTGCAGTTAAATAAATTTGGCTTGATAAATGCGAAAGTCTGGCAGGCCTTTGATGAGATTCAAAATGTTCATTTGACCGTTGGCAAACCGCTGTCATTTGAAGACATTCCAATGCCAAGCCAAGTGGAACAGGTCTATTCGCCCTATGGGATTTCTTTGATGGGGGACGATCATCTGGTGGCGTTTGCCGAAATGTTTGCGGGCATTGTGTTGCAAAAAATTACTTATTACCGGGATGATGATAATCAAACCATTGATCATGTGGATATTTTTGATGGCCGGGGGTTTCTCTCAAGACGTTATCTTTTTGATGCCGGCCAAGTTCGGCTGATTAAGTTATACAATCCGTTTGGTGAAGTCGTCTTAACAGTCGATGAGACTCAAAACGGTCTGGTAACAATCTATCAGAGCCATCATTTTGCTAAAGATCATTATGCATCATTGACTGAATTGGTGATTGAAGTTTCGAGACGGTTTTTATGGAAAGCTGACGGCAATGCCAAAATTATTTCAGCGGTTGATGATCAATTTTCAACGCTAACGGCAGCCATTCAATTGAACCATCCCGTCTGCAATGTCATCACCGACACGTCGCCCGATGATGAAATCAAAAAGGCCCTGACGTTGTCATCGAGCCCCAAGGTATTGGCCCCGTCTGAACAACGCTTGGCTAAAATAACGGCTTTCTGCCATGATTTGGAGTTGACCGATGTTCATTCGAAATTTGTGCCACCCTATCCAACCGAGTTTGACCTGGGAATCAGTAATAGTTTAGCCACCCAAATCATTTTTTGGCACGTCGAACAAATGGACCACAAACGGGCAACCCGGCTGGCCGAGACGCTGGTTAAACTGGTTGTTGATTCCGAGGATAAGGAACTATTGGTCAATGCAGTTGATCAGCCCACCTATGAAGTGATTCATAAGGCGGTAATTCAATGGATTGAACGGCAATTTGATGTTTCTGTTAATTCAGAAGAACTAGCGTGGGTCAGAACCTATCTTGAAGCCCGTAGTAACCATCAGCTGACAAAGGACATGATCAAAGAGGCCAAAAAAAGAAGTCATCAAGAAAATTGGCAGAATTTGATTGATGCCACGTTGGCATTGGCAAAGTTACACTTTGATAAAAACCATCAGATGAGTTTCTACGATGAGTCACTCAAGCGGGCCCGCCTCTTGGTTGATCTATCGCCAACGCCATCACCTTACTTACAGACAAAGGCGATCAGCTTTGGGATTCCCCAAATCAATGCGATTGCGACCAGCTTTGTGACGGACAAGAAAAACGGCATCATTTTGAAAAAAGATCGAAAGTTGGATCGAGCCGTCAATTACTTCTTGGACACCTTGGACAACTGGAACTTGGCTGTGGTTGAAGATGTTAAGAAAATGGGCGAGTTCTCCAAGTCAACTTTGGTCAGTCAAATCAATGCGATTTTTGAAGAAGGTGAAGCATAATGCAGACAAGTGTTTTACAGTTAGGCGGCGAAAAAGTCGAAGTGGCAGCGTTCTTAGACGACACGTTTAAGTTTACTTATTTGCCGATGACGACCCCGGAAGACGTGGTCGATGCGCAGAATTTTCTATTAACCGGTCAGAGTATTAAGGACCAGTATCAGAGTGCCGTTTTTATTCTGGGGGATGACTCCTATGCGTTCTTAATGCCCGATTTACTTTTGAAATTACGGGCCAATAAAATTATTTGTGGCGAGCACGCGGATAAGTACCGCGATAGTTTCAAATTGCTGCAACGTAAAAATGTGATCCAGCGAGATTTGACTGATGGTAAAAGCTTGGGAGATTTCATTAACAACGTGCTTTTTAGTGGCCAATATGGTGACCTACTTGATTTTAACGACATCGCTGTTTTACCGAAGTTTCAGTCACATATGGAACAATTTGGTACCGGTGAACTGCAATTAAAGAATCTTCAATTAGATCAATTGACTCAAGTGATTAATTGGCGGATGACTCTTTCGCTGGCAAAGAATACCCGGCTGGCATTTTGGCCTGAATTTGAATTACTTGGCCAGGCCCGGGTGGTTTTCAAACTCTACTTATTGGATCAGTTTTCAGGAAAAATTTTAATGGCTCATAGGGTCGGCAGTGAAAAGTTGTTAACGCACCCCTTTATCTTAGATGTGCCAGCTGATGGGTGTAATTTGTTTGTCACCGCTTTGTTGAAAGGATCGGTTGAGAAATTTTCCGTGAGAAATTTATACCTTAGACGGGACCGTTATGGCTTTGGCGGTGCCATGGTTGGCTCAAAGATGATCACGGATTCGGCCCATTGTGGCGGCCAACTGGGAGTTTATTTTAATGCCGGCAATCTCAAGCCACCGTTGAACGTCTACTTTGGTGGTTGGCGAACCGCCGTGGGGTTTGAAGGTGCTGGGATTATGAGCAGAGTTGGGGATGGCTCGGCACCTTATTTACTGCTTTCTGATGAGCGGCTTGAAGGGGGTGCCTTCTACATTGGTGATGACGCATTGGAGCAACAGATTGTTGTGACAATTAAAAAGTACTTGAAAGTTTTAAACTTTTCCAATACAGATTTAGTTCTGTCAGGGATTTCGATGGGGTCAACGGCAGCCCTTTACTATGCGGCTGACTTGGACCCCGGGGCAGTGATTGTTGGCAAGCCCTTGGCCAATTTAGGGACAATGGCCCAAAATGAGCGGCTGATTCGGCCGTATGGATACCCGACGTCATTAGACATCCTCCTGCTTAACGAAGGGGCAACGGACGCTGAAGCGCAAAGCAGACTGAACCAACATTTTTGGGATCATTTTAAAACGGGAGCGTTTACCAACCCGACGATTAACATTGCCTACATGAAACAGGATGATTACGACCACGATGCTTTTAGCGAACTCTTTCACTTTCTGAAAGATCAGCACCCGACCATCAAGATTTTGTATAAAGGCTTAACTGGCCGCCACAACGATGATACACCGGGCATTGTCAGTTGGTTTATGAGGCAATTTGAAAATACCATGCAAAATAAATTCAATCGGGGAAGTGACTTCATTAATGGCTAACGTTTCAATTGTCAACTGGGGCAGTTATTTGCATCCAGTCGAAGCACATGGTGCCCGTATTAAACATCAAGTTGGGGTAGTTGAATACACCTCACCGCTCTTGCCACCGGGAACCAACATCTATACTTGGCAGTCCGAAGGTCGTTTTCAAGACATACGAATGCAGGGGGCATTGCCAATTTTACGTGGGAATCACACGTACCAACTGATTGGCAAACTTGAAGCGATTCCTGAAAATTCAGCGTATTTTCGGGTTGCCACTTACGATCATGAGAACCAATTTATTAAAGAGTTCATCCTTGAAGGATCCGGCGGCACGTTTGACTATCCGGTAACTGCCAGAAGATACAACATCTCGTTAGTGGTTAAAGCCAACCAGTTGGTTCGATTTAAGTGGTTGGCGATTGGCTTAGCTAACGAGTTGGCTGACGTCAAGTTGGAAGTCAGTGACGATTTACGGATTAGTGCGGTGCTTGCTGACAAGCCCCAAGGCTTTAATATTTATGTTACTAAAAAAGGGGCCAGCAGTTGGCTGGTACCCGTCCAGGCGGATAGCTCTCAAGCCGTCATTAGATTGACTGATGATGAAATCGAGAATGGGGACACCACTAGCTTTGCGTTATTGGATCAAGTTTTTAAAAAATATGATTTAACACATTACCAGACCAGAATCCGGGCCTACGGGTATCCGTTGACCAGCGTGGTTCAGGCATTTCAAGAACGGCTGTCTAGGCTGAAGGGAGAATAATCACTAAAGATGACGACTTATACAAATAATCAACCAATGAACTTTTTTGTTAATCGTGCAATGGGAATCGGTAATTCCGGGGTTGAGCACGCCCAGTTCTATCGCGCCAAGCGCTTTGATCAGGTTGGCCTGCCTTACAAATTTATTTTTGTTCAGTTGGTAAAGGAACTCCATCCGGCAATGGATGCGTGGAATTTAAGAAATGATCAAGTGATTAACATGTATGAATACTTTGTGCTGGGAAAAGACTACCTCAAACATGGGGTTAAGAACTTTTACACTCCCAAGACAAAGGTGATTGTTGACGGGAGCAATACCAACCGAATTATTAATACGGTGACCGCATCCGGTATGCAAGTGGTTGAAACGGCGGTTAAATATGAAAGTCGGAAAAAGAAAGGCTTTCTAATCGTCAGTGTCTCAACTGTGGAAATCTATGACTATGCCACTGGAAAGCGGAAGGTTCTACTTGATTTTTACGATAACCAAAAGGGTGGCACCGTGATCAGAAATATCCACTTATTCGATGAAGAGGGCAAGCACCTATTCTTCTGGAATGAAGTGCAAATGCAACGTTACTTCTTTAAAAAAGTCGATCAGGCCTATGGTGGTGGTAATAATTGGTTCTTGGATAGAGGAGAAGAAAGCGAAGCGGCGCTATTCTATCCCAAATTCCCTGGCAGTCGATTGGTCGAGGTCGTCCACGCTGATCACTTATCTGATCGTAACGATCCAAGGTACCCACTGTGGAATAACTATTATGAATATGCGTTAACCCACGTTGATCGTGTCGAAAGAGTTATTTCAGCCACCCAGAAACAGACCGATGATTTTCTGATTGACTTTCCTGGTCAGGAAAAGAAATTCGTGACGATTCCAGTTGGCGGGGTCAAGGATTTACCAAAGGTTCCCGAAGTTGATGATAGCAAGCGCATTCCACCACTTCACCTGATCACGGCTTCTCGGCTGGCCGGTGAGAAGCATATTGATATCGCCGTTAGATCCGTTGCCAAAGTTAGAAGTGAGGGAATTGACGTCTCTTTAGACATCTATGGTGCCGGCGGCGAAGATAAGCATATCAAAGACGTCATCAAGACGGTTGGCGCTGAGGATTACATCAAGTTAAAGGGCTTGTCCCACCACTTGGATCAAATCTATCCCAAGTATGATGCCTTTATCACGGCATCGTGGTCGGAAGGCTTTGGCTTAACTACCGTTGAAGCTTTGAGTGCTGGTTTGCCCGTCATTGCGTACAAGGCCAGATTCGGCTCAGAAGAAATGATTGAAGATGGGGTTAACGGTTTCTTACAGCCACTTAAAGTTGGTGATGAAAATTTGGCCTTTAATGTCGATCAGTTAGCGAATGGCCTTCATCGCTTACTTAAAGCGGATTATCCAAAAATGAAACGAGCTACTTATACATCGATGGCCCCTTATCAAGACCATGTCATTGCACATAAATGGGAGGAATTTGTTCATGCATTACGAAATAACTAACATCATTGACGAAAATAACCCAGCTTGGACTGAACAAAAGAAACGAATCCAGGAAACCAACGGCAAGGTGTTCACTCTGGCACCCGATCCGGGCTTACGGGATGAATTATTGAATAATCAAATTCAAGGCCTTAATTTAATCGACACCATTACTCATCGCTCTATCGATTATGACAAGTCCGCCTTTATGTATTTTAACCGGGTCCCAACTGTCGATGGTGCCGAGATCTTCATGAATGAAGACTTCAGTGTTGATATTATTGCCAATGGCGATGTCATCGGTCATGTGATTTTATGGCCACTGCTTCGGCGCCACGTTAAGGAAATTCAATACATTCATCAAAATCGGCAACCCGATTACACTGAGGAAATTGCCAGTGATGGTAAGAAGTTCAGTAATATCATTTATACCCGCGACGATGTGCAACGAATTGACTTTTATGACGATAATGAACATCCAGTAGTTAGATTTTTCTTTTATCAGAACAACTTAAACTGGATTACCATTAGCGACTTTCATTCCTTAAACGTGGTTGCCCAGTATAGTAGCATGGATGACTTTGTAGCGACCGAAGTTGGTAAATTGTTGACCGAAAATGATACGGTTGGCATTAACTTCTTGGGCATTGAACTAACAGCTTTATCCAAGTCAAAATCACAAAACACTTTATATTTGGCTGAAGATCCGATTGATGAAAACGGTAATGTCCGGGGAAACCTTATGGCGATTTTGAACAATGATATTTCGTATGTTCAAAGGGTCAGAATGAGTGAGGATAAGCTTCAGAAGTTAATCAACGCCGGTGCACCGACTTCAAAGGTGGAAGTTGACGCCGCGGTTGAAGCCACTCAAAAGGATTGATCGTTGATTTATGACTAATCACAATAAAAAAATCAAAGAATTGGATCGAGATATTCAGAATAGATTTAAAAAGGAAAAGAAGTACGTTATTGATCCTGTAAATGATGACAAGGGGAACCGATTTTTTGTGATTGCAACCTCAATCGTGATGATTGGAATTGTCATCGTTAGTATTGTCTATACGTTGCTGTCAATGTTAAAGTGAGGCGGTTTATGATGATTATGCCTTCTTTGGGGATTTCACGATTCGTCGATAGTTATTGTCGGCAGAGAAAGGTATTACAGAACAGCGTTGTTGGGGTTGGGATTGATCGAAAAAAGATCGCCAACATCCTTCAGGGCCAGCCAATTCGGCTGAAGACCATTAGTGACAGAATTGGTTTGAGCAAATCACGGTATTATCGCTGGGTCAACTATGATATCGACTTGCCCCTCGAATATGTCATGGGGATCAAAAAGATGTTGGGGATGTCCAACCAAGAACTCTTGGATGTCTTGCTGCCAACGACTGACGAAATTATCAGCACCTTTTCGATGGCGGCGTATTATAGTTGGGCAGATGACAAGGATGGCCATTTAGACACCATTATTGCCAGTTTGAAAAAATACGATGACGAAGACACGTATTTTGACTCACCTTTTTTCTACACGGTGACCTATCTCAAAGCTGTGTTGTCCGTTAAACAAAACATCTCACCAAATTCTTTTATCACGGCAATTGATGATTATTTGGCATCCGTTGAAACCATGACCAGTTACGACATCTTTTTAAAGCTGGCAATAACTCAGCTGAAACTGTCGGTTAATGCGTCCCATCCGCTTCGGGGGATTGAAATTTATTGCGCCAAGCTGCTTGATAAGTTGAAGTCGGCCAATCTGATTGACGCCAATGTTTGGTTAGGCTTCATTATTGATGTCCTAATGGATTTGCATCTCAATCAGCAGGATCGGGTAGCCCTAACGCTACTCGATAAAGTGTACGCCGGCTTATCAAGTGGTGACGGTCTTGATAAGTACTCGGAAGCCTTACTGATGGGTGTCTTGGACTTACTGAAAGATTGTGGCAGCGGGACTAATGGACACCAAAAAGCACTTGAAATTTTAGAGCGATTAGGCGGCTATCGATCAATCTTCAAATCCGACTCACTGTATTGGAATACGTTTGAAAAATATCTGGTAACGGCTAACGATGTCGATAAGGGTTAGAGATAGTGATGTTGTTTCTGATATCAGTGAGAAGGTGGTGCTTCATTAATCGATTAAGGAGCCAATTTAGATGAAAAAGTTTTCTTTTCTAGTATTATTTTGCGGATTGTTAGTTCTCATGGCGGGATTGCTAAATCAGCAGAATGTTCGTAATGCAGCTTTAAGCAAAGTCACGTTTAGCAAGCGGGATGCGTTGGGCCTTCACGGTTATTTTAGAAGTCGTCGGGGTGGTACGGCTTTTTATTGGAAACAATTGAAAATTAAGCATCGCCAGGGCAGTGTCTTGGTGGTTGGTAATTTTGCTAAGCCTGCCATCTTTTATGCGATTCCTAGTGGCAAGGTAAAGTTAAGTGATAATCGCCGAAATCTGACGTTCAGGTTTAAGGTCGCTAATTCTGAAGGTCAGCCGTCTAAAGAAACAGGCCGTTTGGTTCTTAAAAAGCTTGGTAAAAAATCTTATCAGGTTAAGCTGTCAACCAAGGGTAGTCGAGATCCCCGCTTATTTAATGTTACTGGTCAAGTTAAGATGGTAACATAATCACCCGTTCAATCCCTGTTTGAGCAATACTCCAAGAAAAAACTTGCCAAGCAATATGATCGAGATTATAATCACCAGATTTATCAGGAATACAAGAAAGAAAGAAAAGCTGGTAAACGAGTTAGAAATCCTAAGAGCGATCCAAAGGTTCAAGCTAAAATTCGGTCAAAAGTTAAACGAGATGTTCGTAAAGATCGAGTGACGATTACTAAAGAGTTTAACTATGATTTTTCAAAATAAATATTGAGTAATGATTGACCTGGGACTAAAATGGCCCAAGCAATTGGGAAAGCTCAAATAGTTCTTAAAACCCGAGGCAAAGATAGCAGTTGTCTCGGGTTTTTGGTGTAAGAATAAATTAATTAAAACAGTCGTCCCAAAAGCGGGAAAAAAGTAATGAATCAGGATAATTGGACCATAATAGAAATTGTTTACAGCAGGCCTTTAACTGTTTGCTGTGATTCAAAAAGGAGGAGATATTAATTGTCTAAGCCAAAAGGAAATAAACGGCAAAACATTCGGCGTCTTGAAATGACTAACGAAAAGCTTCATTACAAGATGTATAAAGCCGGTAAAAACTGGATGTTTGCCGGAATTGCTTTCTTTGGCGGATTATTGGGGGCGAATATCGGGATCAGCACTACATATGCTGCATCCAGCAGTTCTGGTGCAACAGCTGCTAAGCAAACTGATTCGAGTGTATTGGCAGATCAAAGTTCTACCAACATTCCCGCTACTTCCGGGAGCACATCTGAAAGTTCATCTACCAGCAATCAGTCCAAAGATTCTCAAGTCAATAAAGTTTCTACCAGTATGAGTAAAGCTTTATCAACGTCAACTTCGGCTTCACTTTCTGAATCCAAGTCGACGAGCATGTCACTTTCTCAAAGCACAAGCAAGAGTACCAGTGACTCTGCCAAGGAGAATAAGTCATCGACAAGCGATTCTTCTAATAGCAGTAAAGGTTCTACTTCGGGGAGTCAAAAAGCTGTCACGGCTTCAACGAATTCGACTTCTAGCGCGGATCAAAATTCGGGGGATTCGCAAAATAAGTCGAATTTGCAAGCAACGACTAACTCGCAGAATACGAATTCGCAGTCGAAAACTGATTCACAGAACGGGTCAAATAATGGATCAAATTCACAGTCAACGACGAATTCAGAGAACGCCACCAATTCTCAAGCTTCAACGGAATCACAAACTAACTCGACGAATTCACAAGCCCCGGCTAACACGCAGGACATTTACAATCAGGTTCAGCAAGCAACGCCGGCAGGCTCAGTTGTTTCCGTCAATGATAACACCAACACCATTAATGTTGGCTTAACGACAGCTACTGCACCAACGACGGATCTTTTAACGGCTGTCAGCAATATCGGTGAAGCCAACGGAATGGCCGCCAACTTTGTTAATCTAACAGATGGCAATAGCGATGGTGAACATTCTGTTGCAACTGATCCGGATGCGGGGAGATCCGACTTTAACAATGAGATTGATAATCCATCCACGAATACCTCACCAACTTCAGTGACGGTTGCAACACCGGATGAGATTACGAATAATGCCAAGTATTACCAAGATGCCAAGACTAATAAAACTTTAGCGGATAACGTTACCACTTTCGATCAATTAGTGGATGCTTGGAATAATCCAAATATTACCTATATCAATATAACTGGTGATTTTAGCTATACTGGCGCGACTGACGAGGCAGCTGCAACTGCCGGGACGTCGCTTAAGGATCGTCAAATGAATGGTACCGGTGTTATTATCAATGGCAATAACCATACGATTGATCTCGGCCGCAACAATTTTGACTATAGCGGTGGTACAACGGCAACTACTTTCACAATTAGTAATGCAATTGTTAAACAGGGTTATCCTGGACTTAAAGATGGTGATTTCCGCGCCATAGTCTCTTCTCATGTTAACAATCGGTTAATTGCTAATATTAATAATATAACGCTGGAGAGCTCATCTAATGGTGGTAATCCAGTCCATGTAATGTTTGATGATGGCGGTAAGATCACATTTTCCGGCACTAATAACTTCACTATTTCAAATGAAGTTACCCGTGGTGTTTCGAGTATTAACTTTGCAAACAATTCTCATGTCACAATGCAGCGGACATCTAATGATATAAAATTTTCAGAGTTTTACATGAGATATCGGGCACCGAAAGATTCAGTTGGCTATGGCAACACGATTACTATGGGGGATGTCTCTTCGAACAAGGCTATGTCGTACAACGACCAAGCTGAAGACTACCCAGCAGCGTATTTGGATGTTGATGCAATAACCGCTGGAGATAATGTTAGTTGGACTCAAACTGGATTCCAGTACTTCATCAATGGTACGCAAGGTGCTCTTTCAACGGCTAAATACACGTTTGGTCAGAATTTCCATCTATCAGCGCCAATTACAGTGCAACCAAATGCAATCCGACTGCAGGGGACTCAGTCAGTTACCTTTAATGCTGGGACTGTGTTGGATATTCATCAACGTGCAAATGGTTCCGTTATTAGGACGTACGGTAGTTCTACGGTAACCTTCATTTCACCAAAATCTCTACACATGGCGGTTGAAGACAGTTCTGGTAATCCAATCCAGCCAACTGGTCTTGGTGACGGCGTGATTTCCGGTACTGGGACATTTACAATGAATAATTCCAGTATTTTGACTTGGGATGGCACCCATTCTAGTGATACCACTCCTAAGGGTGATCATAGTGATACGTTCACTCAGTTAAGCGTTAAGAATGGCCAAGCAACCTTGACTGATCTCAAGGGAAATCAGAGTACATCAGCAATTGTCGGCACAATAACGCGTGAGTTACAAACCACAGCTTTAAAGCCAGGTACCATTACGCTGAACTATGTCGATCAGAATGGCAAGACGATCAAGTCTGAAAAGATGACTTTGCCGGATGATGCTTATATTGGTGAATACCTCAATCTGATTACTAAGCAATACGCGGTAACCGATATTCCTGCAAATTACATGTGGGCAATTGGTACACAGGTTTACTCAAAAGCCAATCAAGATGGCGGCGATTCCACAACTGACAAAGATAATGGTGATAAGTATGGCCAAGCCAACGAAGCAGTCGTTCCAATGGAAGGCAAGAACTATACTTATAACATTTACCTTTATGGGAAACCGAATACCGGCATCACTTACCAATATGTTGACGCAATTACAGGCAAAGTTCTCACAACTAAGACGGCAGATAGTGGTAAGGAAGCTTCCGGGACTGCTAATGCTCCTGCCAACTATGGGAACACGATTAACTGGGCAAGTGATTACTACAAGAATCAATTATCTTCTGCTGGTTATCACTACGCAACAGGTTCTGAGTTGGTTAATGGTGAAAAGCAGCCGACAACAACGACGGTTGGAACAGATCCAGCAAACGTTAAGATCTATGTTGTATCGGACAATTGGAATTCTGAATCAACCAGTGCTTCGAAGTCAACTTCTGGAAGTTTAAGTACCAGTCTTTCAAAGTCGGAGAGTACAGCTTCCAATTCCAAGTCGGATACGACGAGTGAATCGAAGTCAACTTCGGAAAGCTTGAGTACTAGTCTTTCGAAGTCGGAGAGTACAGCTTCCAATTCCAAGTCGGATACGACAAGTGAGTCGAAGTCAACTTCAGAAAGTTTGAGTACCAGTCTTTCAAAGTCGGAGAGTACGGCTTCCAATTCCAAGTCGGATACGACGAGTGAATCGAAGTCAACTTCGGAAAGCTTGAGTACTAGTCTTTCGAAGTCGGAGAGTACAGCTTCCAATTCCAAGTCGGATACGACGAGTGAATCGAAGTCAACTTCGGAAAGCTTGAGTACCAGTCTTTCGAAGTCGGAGAGTACAGCTTCAAATTCCAAGTCGGATACGACGAGTGAATCGAAGTCAACTTCGGAAAGTTTGAGTACCAGTCTTTCGAAGTCAAACAGTGCAAATTCAGTTTCTGAATCAACCAGTGGTTCGCGTTCGCAGAGTGCCAGTCTTTCGAACAGTAAATCATTATCAGACAGTAACTCATTGTCGGATTCCAATTCTGGTAGTTTAAGTAAGAGTGAATCACTTTCCAATAGTCGATCACTATCGAATAGTGCTAGTCTCTCGAATAGTAAGTCATTATCCGACAGCAACTCATTGTCGGATTCGGACTCTGGCAGTTTGAGTAAGAGCGAGTCGCTTTCGAATAGTCGATCACTATCAAATAGTGCTAGTCTCTCGAACAGTAAGTCATTATCCGACAGCAATTCATTATCTGCCTCAGATTCTGGTAGCTTGAGTAAGAGCGAGTCGCTTTCGAATAGTCGATCACTATCGAATAGTGCTAGTCTCTCGAATAGTAAGTCATTATCCGACAGCAACTCATTGTCGGATTCGAACTCTGGTAGTTTGAGTAAGAGTGAATCGTTTTCGAATAGTCGATCACTATCGAATAGTGCTAGTCTCTCGAACAGTAAATCGTTGTCGGATAGCAACTCACTATCCGCCTCGGATTCTGGTAGCTTGAGTAAGAGTGAATCGCTTTCGAATAGTCGATCACTATCGAATAGTGCTAGTCTCTCGAATAGTAAGTCATTATCCGACAGCAATTCATTATCGGCCTCAGATTCTGGTAGCTTGAGTAAGAGCGAGTCGCTTTCCAATAGCCGATCACTCTCGAACAGTGCTAGTCTCTCGAATAGTAAGTCATTATCCGACAGCAATTCATTATCGGCCTCAGATTCTGGTAGCTTGAGCAAGAGCAATTCACTATCCAACAGTGCTAGTCTTTCGAACAGTAAGTCGTTATCGGACAGTAACTCATTATCCGCTTCCAATTCTGGTAGTTTGAGCAAGAGTGAATCACTTTCGAATAGTCGATCACTATCGAATAGTGCTAGTCTCTCGAACAGTAAATCGTTGTCGGATAGCAACTCCCTATCCGCCTCGGACTCTGGTAGTTTGAGTAAGAGTGAATCGCTTTCGAATAGTCGATCACTATCAAATAGTGCTAGTCTCTCGAACAGTAAATCGTTGTCGGATAGCAACTCCCTATCCGCCTCGGATTCTGGTAGCTTGAGTAAGAGCAATTCGCTATCCAACAGTGCTAGTCTTTCGAACAGTAAATCATTGTCGGACAGTAACTCACTATCGGCTTCAGATTCTGGTAGCTTGAGTAAGAGCGAGTCACTATCGAATAGTGCTAGTCTTTCGAACAGTAAGTCATTGTCGGACAGCAACTCGTTGTCGGCTTCGACCTCAAGCAGTTTGAGTACAAGCGGGTCACTTTCAAATAGTGGATCAGCTTCTGTAAGCTTAAGTACCAGTGAGAGTTTGAGTACTAGTGCTTCACTCTCAACAAGCAAATCGAATTCAACCTCAGCTAGTTTGAGTACCAGTGCTTCAACTTCAACCAGTGGATCGAATTCAACTTCTGAGAGTTTGAGCACAAGCAGCTCAGTATCGAACAGTGCCAGTCTTTCGGATAGTCGATCATTATCGAATAGTAACTCATTATCCGCTTCGACTTCCGGTAGCTTGAGTACCAGTGGTTCAACTTCGACTAGTGGTAGTCTTTCGAAGAGTAATTCGGTTTCGAATAGTGCTTCGTTGTCGAACAGTAAATCAGCTTCTGCAAGCTTGAGCACAAGCGGTTCAACTTCAACCAGCGGTAGTCTTTCAACGAGTGGCAGTCTCTCAAATAGTAATTCGTTGTCGGCCTCAACCTCTGGAAGCTTGAGTACCAGTGGTTCAGCTTCAACGAGTAGAAGTCTTTCAACCAGTCTTTCGAAGAGCAATTCGTTATCGGAAAGCACTTCGAAATCAGATTCGACTTCCGCAAGCTTAAGTACGAGTGCTTCACTTTCAACAAGTAAATCGAATTCAACCTCTGCAAGCTTGAGTACGAGTGGATCGACTTCAACGAGTGGTAGCTTCTCAACCAGTCTTTCGAAGAGTAACTCCTTATCAGAAAGTACTTCGAAGTCGGATTCAACTTCTGCAAGTTTGAGTACCAGTGGCTCAGCTTCTAATAGTGCAAGCCTTTCAAAGAGCGATTCGTTATCGAATAGCAACTCCTTATCAGATTCGACTTCGGCTAGCTTGAGTAAGAGTGAATCGCTTTCGAATAGTAAGTCGTTATCAGGTAGCAACTCCTTATCCGCTTCCAACTCTGGCAGCTTGAGCAAGAGTGAATCACTTTCGAATAGTCGATCACTATCAAACAGTAATTCACTTTCCAACAGTGCTAGTCTTTCGAATAGTAAGTCGTTATCGGATAGCAACTCCTTATCGGCCTCGAACTCTGGTAGTTTGAGTAAGAGTGAATCGCTTTCAAATAGTAAGTCGTTATCAGATAGCAACTCGCTATCGACATCGAATTCCGGTAGCTTGAGTAAGAGCAATTCACTATCGAACAGTGCTAGTCTTTCAGATAGTCGATCATTATCCCAGAGTGATTCGACTTCTAAGAGCTTGAGTACGAGTGAGTCAGTCTCAAACAGTGGCAGCCTTTCAGTGAGTGGTTCACGAAGTGCTTCTGCTTCAAATAGTGCATCGTTGTCAACCAGCTTATCGAACTCAACTTCAGAAAGTTTGAGTACCAGTGGTTCGAAGTCAACTAGCGCGTCAGCTTCCACTTCCGGTAGTTTGAGTACAAGCGATTCGAAGTCAACGAGTGACAGTCTCTCAACCAGTACGTCGAGGAGCGACTCGTTGTCAGACAGTGCATCGTTGTCAACCAGCTTATCGAATTCGACTTCAGAAAGTTTGAGTACTAGTGGCTCCACGTCAGCTAGTGGCAGTCTTTCAACCAGTGCTTCAAAGAGTGATTCCTTATCCGAGAGCACGTCATTGTCAGATTCGACCTCAGCTAGTTTGAGTACCAGCGAGTCGACTTCGACAAGTGCGTCGACTTCCACTTCTGCAAGCTTGAGCACCAGTGAATCGACTTCTACTAGCGACTCAATGTCTACTTCTGGCAGTTTAAGTACAAGTGGGTCCACCTCAACGAGTGGTTCAGCTTCTACTTCCGCAAGTTTGAGTACGAGTGCCTCACTTTCAGCCAGTGATAGTCTTTCAACCAGTGCTTCTGAGAGTAGTTACTTGTCGACTAGTTCGTCGTTGTCTACTAGCTTCTCGAACTGGATTTCAAACAGCGTCAGCTTCAGTAACTCATTATCAACAACTACTTCGACTTCATCTGCCGCAGATATCAGCACTAGTGCATCGACTTCGATGAGTACGTCGACTTCAAATAGTACCTCGACGTCAGCCTTTATGAGTTTGAGTACCAGCACGTCAATGTCGACTAGCTCGAGCACGCATTCAACGAGCAGCTCGCATAAGACATCGTACGCAAACAGGGTTGTTAAGGGGCAGGCAATTTACAGTGTCCACGGAATGTACTTGTACAGTACGCCAACCTTTAAGAAGTCTCACCGAAAGATTCATTATAAGAAGACAAAGCGGGTTAATAGACCAATGTTTGTTGTCATTGGCATTTCTCACTCGAAGGCTGGCAGATTACGTTATAAAGTTCGTGACGTCAACCATAGGAGCAAGACCGACGGGAAAGTTGGCTATGTCACCGCTAAGTCCAGCTTCGTCAAACCGGTTTATTATAAGACCGTTCATCGAAAGATTAAGGTCATTAATAGGCATGGGGTTAACGAGTATCGTCATCGGAATTTGACTGGAAAAGTCAGAAACCACAAGCGGGGACGAATCCTTAAGATTAAAGGAATCGTTAAGTATCACTTGACGACAAGGTTTGTTCTGACCAACGGCCATTACATCACGGCTGATAAGAAACTGGTCATTATGATGACTAAGCATTAGAAGGTTGTTTGATTTAAGTTAACCAACTCGGGGGTAGGCTATTACGGGGATAGTCTCAATGGGTAACTTAAATCACGTGATGTGACCGGTGTTTCAGAATTTGACCAGGTTGGCCATTAAAGGGGGTCTACGCTTTAAGTAGATCTGGCCAACCGGTATAACAATTGATCGTAAGTTCTTCGTCAGAGAACGTCTTCTATCATGGAGGCGTTCTTTTTTGTGGAAAAATTCAGTTATTTGCATTTTGGGCGATCGGTTAACCGGCTCAGCAATGGTTTAAACTTAAGTCGGAAATTATCACCAAATGTTCGAACAATTAAATTCCCTGCTTCCGCTAAATAGTGTCTATAAGCTACTAATAAACATAAGTAGTCGGAAATCATCACTAATTTTCTGAGAATTGCCCTTTTTAAAGTTTATGCAATCGCTTACAATTAAGCATGTGAATGGGATTTAAATCATTGATTATAGTAGGAAGAAGAATTCCGAACGATGATGACTCGCGAGTTCTCTAGAAATCTTGTTTACTATTTCTGGGGGAATAAGATTTTAAAATTGGGGATAGCTTAATTGAATTGTAAGCGTAATCAGAAGCGTATTGATTAGCATCAATTATTCTCTTTTGGAAAAGTGATTTAGAGTAAAAAATCTGTGAAAACGATTATTATATCATTACACCTATCACTAAATGTAAATTGATTGCGGGCTTCCAGCGCCTAATAACTTGTTTATACACGAAGTTAAACGACAAAGCATGATCAGTAATATCTTAAACAACAATGAAATGAAGGGTAGGTTTAGATTCATGATTAAAAGGAAATGGTTGGCATCATTAGTGGCAACAACGTCCTTAAGCCTTTTGACATTAGGGCTTATCGGCGGAATGCCTGCTGATGCCGACACAAGTAATCAGGAAATAACGGTTAGTACGAACAAACCGGTTCTCGATAGCAGCGGGAATGCACGCTCAGCGGATGATAAGGTTGCCTCTGGTGGATTGTATGCCTTAAAAGATGGTAGTACACCAAGTGTTTCAATTTTAAAACCGCTGAAACTCAAGATGGTGACTCAAGGCCCGGCAGGTGTTCAACAGTTACCCAATGGGGCGACGACGCCAAGTGGTGGTTTTCCGGCCATCGCACCCACAGTTGATCAACTTGGAACCAAAGTGACAATTCGAATGGCAGATATTTATAAAAACTGGCCATATAATTTCTCGAATCTGAACGATTGGTTAACTAAGGTAGACACGATGGTCAAAGCAAATGTTGCAACGGGTTACAATAAAGATATTTATGGCTATGAGGTTTTTAACGAACCTAATGGTGGCTACGAATCATTTGATGAATCCAATGATCATCAACCAGCTAATGCGACTGGTAATAAAAAACCGGCAAAATGGGGTAGCTTTTACACCTTATGGGACAAGACGGTTGAGCATATCAAGGCAATTGATCCAAATGCTAAAATTATTGGCCCAAGCATTTATAAGTATGATAATGCTTGGATGAGCAAATTCTTGGAGCATTGCAAAAATGCAAGCATTACGGTAAATGGGAAGAAAACCAATACGTTGCCAGACATCATTTCCTGGCACATTGGTGATTACGGCAGTAAGGTCGAAAACGAAGCTAAACAACTTGAAACTCTGGAAAAGAGTCTGGACATTACACCACGCAAGATTAGCATCAATGAATACGGTGGACGTGATGAACTGGGGGTTCCTGGTGTCTTAGTTCACTATATGCAGTCATTTGAAAACATTGCAGATTTGGATTCTTCCTCCATGGCATTATGGTTTAACCCTGGAAGAATGGATAACTTGCTAACGGATCAGCAGAAGCCTAACGGTGGCTACTGGCTCTACAAGTGGTATGCAGATATGACGGGTCAAATTGATCAGACCAGTACTGATAGTGCACCTACTGATAAGTTAGCCAGTGTAGCGAATACTACTTCGGATAAGAGTCAGACTTCAGTTCTCTTTGGTGGTAAAGATGGCGATACGACGGTTAAAGTAGATGGATTAGATGCTACAAAATTTGCTAATGGTGCCAAAGTAGAAGTTAATAAAACTGACTGGTATGGAACGGATACCGCTACCTCACCAAAAGAGGTAATGTCCGGAACTGCAAAAGTAACTAATGGTAGTATTTCAGTACCGTTTAAAGGAATGAAAGCTTCTTCGGCTTATCAATTAATTGTTAAACCGGCTGACAATCCTGTGACGGCTGATAACTTTACTTATGCGCAGGCATCGGCTTCAGATCCAATCCGGGTTGAAGCAGAGAATAGTAAGCTACTGGGCGGCGTTAAAACTTCAATCGGTAGTTATGCATCAGCTCGTGCTTACGTTAATCACATTAAATCCGCAGGTCAAGGTGTCCAGTTTACTGTTAATGCACCTGAAGATGGTAGCTACGGGTTAGAAATTGGTTACGGCGGTGCCAGTTTAAAATCCACGGGTGGTGTTAAAGCTACAGAATCGCTTAATGTAAATGGACAAATGTTAAAAGATGTTACCTTTAACCCAACTGCAGATGGAATTGGTGCTGTGACTAACGTTACTGGTACTCGAAAGACATTAGAGTACGGCAACGTTAATCTGAAAAAAGGTGAAAACACAATTAAGTTGATGTACAAAAATGGTGATGTCCAACTTGATTATATCCAGTTAACACCGATCAGTTCATCAAATGACTCAGGTGCGACAACGCCTTCGGATTCAAGTAGCAGTGCAACAACTGCCACTTCGTCTAGTTCAAGTTCCACAAGTAGTTCATCGTCTGCGACAACTTCATCCAGTTCCAGCGTTTCCTCCTCTAGTTCTTCCTCTTCTAGTTCTTCAAGCACCACAGCGGGGTCATCTACTTCACTTAATGTATCCAAATCGGCTGCTAAAAAGGGTTCACTCGTTTATGCCTTGAAGAGCCTCAATCTGTACAAGCATCCAACTTTTAAAGCTGCTAATAAGATTGTGACTTACCCTAAACGGACTCGTACCAATCGACCAATCTTTAAAGTGACCGGTTATGCTCGATCAGCTAATGGCACACTGCGTTATCAAGTTCGCGATATGAATCGTGGCAGTAAGACATACGGCAAGAAGGGTTACATTACCGCAAAAGCCAGCTACGTTCAATCGGTTTATTATAAGACCGTACCGAAGTCTAAGACAGTGACGGTAATTTCCAAGAAGGGCATTAACGCCTACAAGACTTCAAAGTTAACTGGTAAAGTCAAGCATTACAAATTTGGCACCCATTTGCGGGTTAAGAAGTTGGTTAAGTCGCACTTGGCAAGTCGGTACGTTTTGTCCAATGGGCATTACATCACGGCTAATAAGCTGTTCTTGATTCAGGGGAAGCACTAATTGAATTAAACATTGAACTCAAATTTCTCCCTTGGCTTCTGACATCAATAGTTTTCCGCCATTCGAATAACGTTTGAGTTCATAAAAAGATCTCCAAGTTACTTTGACTTGGGGATTTTTTGTGTCTGAGTGAGGCATATTGTCAGTCATTAGCAAAAAATATGAAAGATTATTAAAGGAAAGTAATAAAGCGAGTGTATTTAATCGAAATGTTAACGCTTTCATGTTAAGGTAGCTGTGGGATGATGTAGCGATTTTGTAAGGGGGAGTTTCAATTGAATAAGAAGATTGATGACCACTTAAGGAACATATTGATTCTTTCCTTTTGTGGCTTTTTTCGTTCTTTTTAGGATCGGCTAGAGTAGTAAATGCTGAGGCGAGTGGCCAAAGTTTGACTGTTTCGATTGCAGAGATTTAAACGACAGCTTTTCATAAACTCGGACAAAGTTCTGGCAGAATTTATAACGATCTAATAGTGGATGATAGTGAAATTGTAATAGGAGGTATACAAATATGAATACGAAATTTAAGCGTCATTTGTTACAAGTTAGTTTATTGATGGCTGGGATATCTTTAACGCCATTAGTAAGCAACAACGCCTTGAATCCAATTGCTAATATCACAGTTAAGGCTGATACGAATGTCACCGATGAAACTAAACTATCTGAAGTGATGCCGAATGCCAAGTTGAGAAATTTAGTTTGGTATAATTATAATGATCAGTTGAACCAAGAAGGAAAGGCAAATATCAACAGCACATCTGATTTGACGGTGGGCGATCTTTCACAATTAAAAACTTTACAGTGGTGGCCCGAAAGGTATCATGATGATCCAAATTACATGCAAAGTGGACCGGTAAATGGAGGCAATGGTGCGATTGGGCCAGCCAACAAAGGTAATTATTCCTTGGAGGGACTGCAATATGCTAAGAATTTAACCTACCTCGATATTTCTCAAAACCTTAATTATGGCCAAAAATATTGGAATAGTGATATCACTGATATTTCTCCGTTAGCTAAATTAACCAATTTAACTTACATTGATTTAAGTGGTAATCGAATTACCGATGTGACGCCGATTAGTAAGCTACCAAATGTGACATCATTGAATGTTGGGTATAACAGCATTGCTGATTTGTCTTCTTTGAATTCAGCTCAGTATACAAAGAATTTCAATTACGGTCATCAGCGTGTCGTGATGCCTGAGGTTAATTTAAAAGGTAACAGCTACACTTGGAAAGATCCTTTTGTTGGTAAATTACCACAGGGGGTGACTTATGATAAAGGCGGTGTTTCTTTGTATTCCAGGGGAACTGTTTCGGGGATTGATTTAGACTCAACTGCTTACCAGGCATTTACATTTTCCGGCAATGTTGCAATGGATAGCGATGGTAATTTTGCTTTCACTAATCTGGCTAAGCAAGTTTCTCCGGGACCAACCAGTTTGACATCTAATGGGCAAACATTACCATTAGTACAAAATCCATACACGTATTATATGAATTTAGTTTATAGCCAGCCAAGTTGGCAAATATTCTTGTTTTATTTACCATATCAGGATAACGTAGCCAATGTAGATTACCAAATTGTGCCATATGATAAAGACACAAATCAACCGATTTCTAATTACAACGCGGTAACTGCCAGCGGCATGCCAGGAGACAAGGTTCCAGTGCCGGCGATAGATGGTTACACCCCAGTCGACTCTCAAGTTGAAATTCCATTAGGCGGGGGTACAATTAAAGCTTATTACACTAAGAATCCAGTCACTAAGAGTACAATTACCGCAGAATATCAAGATGAAGACGGTAATCCGATTCAATCATCAAAGGTGGATACTGGGTCTGTTGGGGATCCATATACACCTAGTCATCCGCAAACGATTACGAAGAATGGGGTTTCTTACAGTTATTCTGGCATAAAAGGTAATCAGGAGTTGCCAACTAAATTTACCAAAGATAATCAAGTTATTGTGTATGTTTATAAGAAAGTGACGCGCCCGGTGACCCCAGTTACTCCGGGTGGCGGCGGTTCATCGTCTTCAAGTGTTGTTCCAAGCAGTTCAAGTTCATCGAGCAGTAGCAGTTCGTCCGCAACGTCAACTACCAGTTCATCAACTGAAGTGGAGCCGGAAGTGCCGGCCTATGTGGCTCAGAAGAATACAGCCGTTTATTCGCTGAAGCCGATCTATCTGTACCGAAAGGCCAACTTCAATAAACATCAGCGGTTGGCACACTATGTGAAGAAGCCGCGGGTCTTTCGACCGATGTTTGTGGTTACCGGTTATGCGCGTTCTAGTTCTGGTAAGTTGAGATATGAGGTGCGGGATGTTAACCACTTGAGTAAGACCGATGGAAAACGGGGCTACATTACAGCTAAGTGGGCTTATGTCCGCCCGGTTTATTACCGTAGTAAGCATCGGACGTTGACCGTGATCAATCCACGTGGTGTTAATGAGTATAAGAAGCGTAATTTAACTAAGAAAGTTCGTAACTATAAGCAGGGTAAAGTGCTTCATGTCACCGGCTTTGTCAACTATCATTTGACTACCCGGTATCGATTGAGTAATGGGCACTACATTACTGGTAACCGAAAGCTGGTGAAGATGGGTCGTGTTAAGCAACCAAAACGAGTTACGGTGAAACGGACGATTCATCGTTATCGGACAGCCAACCTGACGAAACGTAACGGTTCTTTTAAGAAGGGGACCAAACTAAATGTTAAACGGTATACGTTTAGTCATGCGGCTTCGATTACTCAATCCGGTACTAAGCGGTATGCGGTTAAAGGTGGTTATATTACTGCTAATTCGAAGTTTGTTAGGGTTCACTACTAAATATTAATTGAGTAAAAATCCTCACTTGGGTAACCAGGTTGCTTCTGATTACTTGAGTGAGGTTTTTATGTGCGCTTAATCTGTTTTACACAAAAAGGTAATTAACATCAACACTCATACTCCCCAACAGACAAAGATCTCCACAAATCTTATCCCCCAACTCACACGAAATAAAGAAAGCGCTTTCGTATAATATTAATTGAAGATTGATTCACAATGTATTATACGAGGAGTGAACATCATGGACGACAATGTAACGAGTATTAATCCGAAATCCAAGTCCAATAATCCGGTTAACGTTTCCAGAAGATACTGGTGGCGGGTTGTGGCACTATGTTTTGTCGGTTGGATTTTAATTTATGCTGATAGAACGATTCTTAATCCTGTTCAGGAACAGATTGGCGCACAGTTCCACATTGGTAACACCCAATTAGGGCTGGTTAACAGTATTTTTTTCTTAACTTATGCCATTTGCCAAATTCCGTTTGGGGTTTTAGGCGATAAGATTGGCCGTCGGTTAGTGATTATGACCGGGTTCGTTGTACTTGGCATTATGACATTTTTCAGTGGCTTTGCTTTCTCATTTGGGATTTTCTTATTGTTCCGAGCACTTGCCGGTGCCAGCCAAGGAACCTACTATGGACCGCAATATGCCCTTTCAACAGAAGCTATTCCGACTAAAGATTTAACTTTAGGAACTGCCATTATTAATAGCGGCATGGCATTTGGGACTTCCGGCGGGTACCTTTTGTCCAGCTACATGGTACTTCAAAAGGGGATGTCATGGACCAGTCCGTTCTGGGTCATGGCGATTCCCACTATTATTGTAGGAATTTTATTCTATGTCATTCTGAAAGAAAAGGTCATTCGGCCAGAAGATCAAGAAAGTGAAGAGAAGGCTGAAGAAGCAGTTGAAGCCGAAAAGGAAAAGGTAACGCTTAAAGATCTCTTCAAAAATCGAAATTTGGTTTTTGCCTTCATTCTCTGCTTCTGTTCAATCTATGCGAACTTTGTGATTCTGACATGGTTACCGCAATTCTTACAAGTTGAACGAGGTTTTCAAGGTAGCAGTGTCGGTTTTATTTCATCCCTGGTTCCATGGGCTTCCATCCCTGGCGCTTTGCTATTTGCCAGGATTTATGACAAACTCAAGAAAACCAAGTTGATGATTGGCTTCTTAGTTCCCATCTCACTCATTGCAGTGTTTGGCATTGCGTTTGTGACCAACAAATCATTGCTAATTGTATTGCTAATTGTCTATGGACTAACCGGTAAATTAGCAATCGATCCGATTTTGATCGCGTTTGTCACCAAAAATTCACCGCGGGGGTCGCTATCAACGGCGCTAAGTGCCTACAACTTTATCGGCATGTCGGGTTCTATTCTTGCACCGTATTTGACCGGTTGGATTTCAGATCAATTTGGTTCGATGCAAATTGGTTTCTACTTGGCAGCCATCCTTCTACTAGTCGGGGCCGTTCTGTTTACGTTCACCAGTGATAAGAAGCATCCGTTTAACGCATAATAACAAAGAAAATTCCCAACGACGATGACCGCCGCTGGGAATTTTTACTTTGTCATTATATTAGGTGATCCAACCAATCAATCACTTGCTCATAAACTTTTAACGTTTCAGGGCTGACGACTCGATCGAAGTCATGATCTTTTGAGGTGATCGGCATCAGTTTGGCATTTGGCAGCTTGGCTTTTAGCATAATCGAGTTGATGAACGGGACATCTGGATCGGCATTGGACTGACAGATATAGGTTGGTGGAAAATTAGATGTTAATAATTCCTTAGTGAGTTTGATTTCTTCTCCATCAGTACCCTGAAAAATCATTTTTTGCCAATCAGCCGTTTGACGGGCGTACACGTAAATTAGAAACCGTTCCTCGTAGCTGCTGTGGCTGACTGGTGAGTCACCAACGAGGCCCTTTAATTCAGCCTTGGTCACTTTGGGATAGCTTGAATACAACGCATTTGGCTTTAGTAAGTTTGATGCCAGTAAGCTCTCAAACCCATAGAAATCAATCAATGCAGTTGGTTTTGGCGACAAATCGTCAGCGATCAGCTGCATGCATAAATAAGCGCCAGCTGACCGTCCAAACAAAATATATCGATTATCTTGCACACCTAATTCATTGAAATGATTTAGAAAATGAGTGACGCCAGCCTTCACCGAATCAATGATATCCTGATAGGTACTCTCTGGGGCCAAAAGATAATCCAGCGCAAACACGGAATAGCCGGCATTTAAAAATCGATCGAGGTAGGTTTGTGGGAGATCATCCCGGTTGCCAAAAATCAGGCCACCACCGTGAATATAAATGATGGTGGGGTTGATTGTGTTGCCGGTGGCCTGCCAAAAGGAACTTTGGATTTTTTCACCACTGGTTGTGGTATAAGTGATCGTTTTCAAGATGATTCAATCCCTTCTAATTATTTTCTTCGTCTAAAACGTTCAAGACGCGAATGCCAACATTTAATCTAAAGATTTCGTCAACGTCTGAAAAATTAATGTTGGTTCGTTCCTGAATTTTATTCAGCCGGTAACTCATTGTCTTAGGGTGAATAAATAGGGCGTCAGCACTCGCTTTGGCGTTTTGGTTATGCTCCAAGTAGGTCTTTAAGGTTTTGTAGAGATCCGGCTTATCTTGATACAGCTTAAGTAGATCTTCAGTCACAAATGATTTTAATTTGGCAGGATCGTCAACTTGAAATAAAAAGCGGTAGAAACCTAAATCGTTGTAATTGAAGATTTGATTCTGCTTGTTCAGGTGACCAGCAATCTGGAGTGTCTTTAATGCTTGGGATGCGTGGCTGGGGAAATCCTTAGGCCGGCAGCTTTCACTCAAGCCAATTTGAAAGTTCAAAGTTGGATGAGAAGCTTCCAGCGTTTTTAACACCCCTTTCAGATTGTTTTGTAGTTTAGCAGCTGATTGATCATCCTCAATAATTAAAATAATTCGATTTTGCCGGATGCGGTATACAGCATTTGGCCAAAAGATTTTGAATTGGGTGACCACTCGATTGGCGTCTCGAGGGTTATCACGAAAATAATCTGTTTGAACTTCGCCCTTTGCCAGTGCTTGAATGACTGTGACCCGGTAAGTCTTGTTCTCTTGTAGTTTAAAATGTTTCAGCGTTGCTTGATATTCTTCCTCACTGGTAATTTTACCGTTAATCAAATCATCAATAATATCGTTGGCGTATGTCCGCAACCCCTGTTCCAGAGCTGCTTGCTTGATCACTTCCATTTGAGTGAAATTAACAGCATTTTCAATTGCCATGAAGTCAATATCCTGCAGTTCCCGTTCTTGAAGAATACCAATGTAAAGATCGTCTTGACTTCGAGGAATTTTAACCATTAGGAATTGTTGACCGTTGGCAATTCTGATTTTAGCGTACTGATAGTTGGTATAAGCTGTCTTGGGTACCGGTTGTCGGTTTGAAAAATCAATGGACTCGATGGGGCGATTGGCATGCTTACTGTGAGCAATGTCAACGCCGGTGCGGTCTTCAATTTTAAAAATGTAGGTAGGATTGCCGACCAGAGTTGATAATAACGTAACGATTGATTGATAGGAGCTATTTTGAATGGCCAACTTGATGAATTGCTGATTGATAGTTTTGTACCGGTTGAGCAGGCGATTGCGTTCATTAAACAGCAGCTGCATGGCTTCCAACATGATACCACTGTACTTAACATCTTGGGGAATTTCAATCAGTGGAATCCCAAAACGGTTACAATCATCGATGATCTGTTTTGGAATTTCACTGATGAATCGGGATGTTTTAATAATTAGGCCACTGCAGGCATGCTGATTTAGTGATTGCATAAAGTCACCAATGGCTTCTTGTGACAGTTTATCAAAACCGTAAAGGGATGAGAGCAGCACTTCATTGGGAGTGATCCACCGCTCAACGTCGGGCGCCTCCGTAATCATAATATTGTCGACCGGTCGATCTAAGCCGCTATGACCCGCAACCAGTTTGGCGTTTTTGAGTGAATCGATTTGCTGAATATCTTTTAGAATAACTGCCAAGTTGATTTCCTCCTTTTAATTGAACTGCTAATATCAAGAATACTACTGAATAGATAAAAATCAATTCAAAGAAAGCGATTTCTTTTATCCTAATAGGATACAATAGCGCTTACAAAATTATCTTTGTGAGTCAATGTATTATCTTCCCTGAGACCGTATGATAAGAGCGTAAGCTAAATTGCTAAGTGGCAAAGGAGGAAAACGAGTTGCTATATACGGTAATTAGAAAAAATAGTTATCAGGATTCCATTAATTTGATGCTATTAACACAGAATATTAGTTCCATGCCTGGTGTTAAAGAAGTCCAGGTGATGATGGGAACAGATGCGAACAAAGATATCTTTAATGAAGCTGGTTTGCTAACCGATGAAGCTAAAACTGCTGAACCTAACGACATGATGATTGTGTTGGATGCGGATAAAAAAGACGTGATGGATGATGTGCTAAAACAAATTGACAAGTTCTTAAGCGATTTGTCCGTCAAGAGCAACGATGAGGAATCAGAATCAAAATCAGTAACAAATTGGGATGATGCGATGAAAGCTGTCCCAGATGCCAATTTGGCCGTAATTTCGGTTCCTGGTATTTACGCCGCCGATGAAATTGATAACGCGTTGGACCACAATTTAAATGCCTTTGTCTTCAGTGACAACGTTTCGCTGGCAGATGAAGCCCGTTTGAAACAAAAAGCTCACAAGAAAGGGTTACTGGTTATGGGACCTGATTGTGGTACTGGGATTGTCAGCAACGTTCCACTAGCATTCACTAACGTGGTTCGTTCAGGAAACATCGGCTTGGTCGGCGCTTCCGGTACTGGCATCCAAGAAGTCACCAGTATGATCGAACGATTAGGCGGTGGCGTGACGCACGCCATTGGGACAGGTGGCCGAGATCTTTCCGACAAGGTTGGCGCCATTACCATGGAAGATGCCATTGCTGGATTAGCTCACCATGATCCAACCGAAGTGATTGGGATTATTTCCAAGCCGCCTGCAAAGGAAGTTCGTGATGATGTTGTTAGTCTACTTCACAGTATTGACAAGCCAGTTGTTGCGATTTTCCTAGGTGAAAAACCTGATCATCATGAAGATTCAGTATACTTGGCTCATACCTTGGAAGAAACGTCACGGATTTTAATGGACTTGGCTGATGGTAAGAAAGTAAAAGCTAACTACTATCAGAAAGCACCGCTTGTGGAGGCTGATCCGCAGTTGGCCGGTAAGCACATTATCGGATTATACTCCGGTGGGACTTTGGCTTATGAAGCCGGCATGATGGTTTCCGAAGCTTTGAATCTTGGCGGGATTATTTCCGATGAAGGCTATGTCCTCCGCGCAAAGGGAAATGAAGTGCTTGATCTAGGGGATGATATCTATACCCAAGGCCGACCGCATCCAATGATTGATCCCCGCATCCGAATTGAGAAGATTAATGAGTATGCTGACGATCCAAATACCGGCGTCATTTTACTGGATGATGTGCTGGGCTACGGGACCGATGATACCATGGCGGAAAGTCTGGCTGATGCTGTTACAACTGCCTCCAGAAAGTATCCACGGATTAAGTTTGTGGCAACTGTTGTTGGAACTCGTGAAGACCCGCAAGATTATGATGCAGCGCGCAAGACACTTCAAAAGGCCGGCATTATCGTACTTGACAGCAACGCTCAAGCAGTTCGTTATGCCTTAAACTTGGTTGGCAAAGATGTTAACGAACCAACCAAACAAGTTGTTAAGTACACTGGTGCAACCCATGAAGTGCCAATGCCAAGTGAATCAATCTTGGATCTGCTCTACACGAAACCACGAGTTGTTAACGTTGGCGTTGCCGAGTTTTTGGACCCGGTGATTAAATTTGGCGGAACCGGCGTTCAGTATAACTGGAAACCAATCGCCGGCGGTAACCAAAAGATGATTAGGATTATCAAAAAGGTTAAAGCACTTCAGAATCGTCAAGCTGAAAACGCAAAGATTGTTGATGCCTATAAAAAGGCTGCGCCATTCTTAGTCGACGTTGTACCGGCCGGAACCGTCATTTCTGAATTAAAGGGTCATACATTACTTCATGCAGGTCCGCCAATTGATTATGATGAAATGACTGAACCTATGCAAGGTGGCTGTATCGGTGCAGTGCTCTTTGAAGGCTGGGCTGATGATGAAGCTGGTGCCCGTCAACTTCTTGAAAGTGGCGACGTTAAATTTATGTGTAACCATGAGGTAAATGCGGTTGGGCCGATGGGCGGAATTACTTCAGCTCACATGGCTGTTTTGGTAATCAATAATGCTTTAAAGGGCAATGAGGCTTACTGCACAATGAATGAAGGCATTGGGAAAGTTCTTCGGTTTGGTGCTTATAATGATGAAGTGATTAACAGACTAAAATGGATGGCCAACGTCCTTGCACCAACGTTAAGCAAAGCTCTTAAGAAGATTGATGGTGGCTTGAACGTTAACGTGATGATGGCAAAAGCCATTACGATGGGAGACGAATTCCATCAACGAAACATTGCGGCATCACTAGTCTTTTTGAAAGAGGTTGCCCCATTAATTGTTTCGTTGGATATTCCTGAAAAAGAAAAACAGGATGTCATCCAATTCCTTGCTGACACCGATCAGTTCTTCCTCAGTATCATGATGGCAACTGGCAAGTCAATGGTTGATGCTGCCAGAACATACAAACACGGCACAGTTGTTACAACAATGACTCGTAACGGTAAAGACTTCGGCATTCGAATTAGCGGCTTGGGTGATCAGTGGTTCACAGCGCCGGTTAATACACCAAAGGGACTGTTCTTTACAGGATTTAGTCAAGACGATGCCAATCCGGATATTGGTGATAGTGCGATTGCTGAAACCGTTGGCTTTGGTGGTATGGCGATGATCGCAGCACCCGGGGTGACCCGATTCGTTGGCGCTGGTGGTTTCAAGGATGCCCAACGCATCAGTAATGAGATGGCAAAGATTACGCTCGACCGGAATTCTAACTTCACCATTCCAACTTGGGACTATCAAGGTACCGCCATTGGGATCGATATTGTCAAGGTGGTTGAAACCGGGATTACCCCAATCATCAATACTGGGATTGCCAGCAAGGTTGCCGGAGTTGGTCAAGTAGGAGCCGGAACGGTTCACGCACCACTTGCCTGCTTCGAAAAGGCACTGGTGGCCTATGCTAAAAGTATGGGACTGTTGGAAGCTGAGAAAGCTTCCGCAGTCGAGAAAGATTTAGTTAAGGAATAAGTGATTTTAATGAACCTTAATCAGAATCGAACAAATGGAGAGAAGAGCAGTCTGCTCCCTCTCCATTTGTTTAACAAGGACCATGGCGTTGTCAGTACAGTCTTTCAACACAGTTTTAATATTAAATTCCCTGAATTATTATTTCACGTTGGCAGTATTTCTGAATCACTGTCCGCAACGGGGATTACGATTGACGATCAGCTGGTTGATCGTTTGCTGAAAGCCGTTGACGTTGGCAATCGGGTTCTTTATAAAAACAATCAATTATTTATTTATACAGACACAGATATTAAAACAATTTCGCTTTCGAATTTAACAGAAGTTGATTTGCGAATTCCTAAAGTGTTGTTTGATAAGCATTCTCTGGCGCAAATTGTTGGAGCCTTTCGGGTGATTAATTTTGCCGAGAACTGGGGATTGGGTGATCAGTATGCACCACAGAAAGTTGTGGGGATGATCCACCAAAGTCACAACGCGGAAGAACGAACAAAAACGTTAGCGTTTCTGTTTGGCCGTGGTCGAGGCTTAACACCAAGTGGGGATGATATCACGGTTGGTTTTCTGTCGATTTTAACTTCGGCGGATTATTCTCAATTATCTGAGTGGCAGAAAACGGTTCATGAACGATTGGAACGTGGCGGGACGACTGATGTTTCCGACTCATACCTTAGAGCTGCTTTGGAAGGCTATACTTCAAAGAAAATGATTGCCTTTCTAAAGGTCGTTCAGAATGGAGAGATTGAGCAATTGCAACCGGCTATCTTGGCAATTCAAGAGTTTGGCCACACGTCGGGTACCGATACACTGCTGGGGATGTATACGGCATTGACGCTGCTTCAGCAGGATCTTCGCGAAAAATAATATTGGCTAAAAATGGAGGAACTATAAATGGCAAAAGTTGTTGTTGCGCTTGGAGGCAATGCAATCCTTTCTAAGGATGCGTCAGCCCAGGCTCAGATGAAAGCTGTTAAAGAAACGGCTAAAGAGTTGGTTAATTTTGTTAAAAATGGTGATCAACTGATTATTACTCATGGAAATGGGCCGCAAGTTGGAAATCTTTTATTACAGCAATCAGCAGATGATACACCTGAAAATCCGGCGATGCCATTGGATACTTGTGGCGCCATGACTCAGGGCAGCATTGGTTATTGGTTTCAGAATGCAATGCGTGAAGAATTATTGAATGCTGGCATTGATAAGGACGTCATGGCCATCGTGACTCAGACGATCGTGGCTGAAGATGATCCGGCCTTTCAAAACCCATCCAAACCAATTGGGCCGTTCTACAAAGAATCAGAATTGGCTGATATTAAAGCCATTCATCCAGATTGGCAGTTGATTGAGGATGCTGGTCGCGGTTATCGCCGAGTAGTCCCATCACCGAAGCCCTTAGCGATTAATGAATATCGGGCGATTAAACGAGTGGTTGATGCTGACATTGTCCCAATTGTTTCTGGTGGCGGTGGCATTCCGGTTGTTAAAAAAGGAAATCAATTGATTGGTACAGAGGCAGTGATTGATAAAGACTTTAGCGCCTCAAAAATTGCACAATTAGTTGATGCAGACAAGTTGATTATTCTGACGTCAGCTGGTGGTGTTTTCTATCACTATGGCCAACCAAATGCCGTCGAACTGAAAGAAGTCGGAGTCAACGAAATCCAGCAACATATCGATGCTGATGAATTTGCAAAGGGCAGCATGATGCCGAAGGTTAAGGCAGCAACTGATTTCGTTCGTCATACTGGTCATCCAGCTGTGATTGGTGCGTTGGAAGACGTTAAGCGGATCATTGCGGGCGAGGAAGGCACAACGATTGTCAGTGAAGATATTGCGACAGTTGCCAAATAGTTAAAGACAAAAACAGGTTCGATTCCCCAAGCAGGATTCGAACCTGTTTATTTGTGATCAAAAAAACTAAAACCCTCTTTGGAGAATTTCCAAGAGGGCGTGGGTGTCATTTGTTTAATTAATTTTGCCTTTGCGGTTTATTGTTTTTAACGGAAGTTGATTTTGAGGCTGGTTGCTTTTCCGGGAACCAAGCATACATCAGCTTTTTAAACCAATCTGAGCCGAAATCTAAGAAATAGACGCCAAGTAACATACATGCTGCCAATTCAATGATGAACAATGGCCAATTGGTGATGGCTTTATTTAACGAAATCTCCATAAAAGTTCCCCAACCCAACAACCAGGCTGGAATTCTGGTAAATGGGAGGATGGTTCCCTGAAGAATAATGGCGATAAACGCCATGATGCCGAATACTGAAGAGGTCCACAGTAGCATGTTCATGTTTGGAATCTGAAACAGGTTATAAGCGATCAGCCCCCAAACAATTCCCATTCCAAAACTAAGGGAGACATTAATTGACGTGTTTTTCTTTGAACCATATCCGGCGTAAAATGCCGACGTGATAAAGGCAACCGGGGCCATCCAAAATTCAAGTAATCCTGAAAGTAGACCGTAAAAGAATGTGAAAATGCCAATTCCCAGGGCAGTGTATAACGCTTCTTTACGGAGTGATAAGCCTGTCTTCATAACGATAGTGCTCCTTTCAAATCCGAAAAATGCAGCTGATTGAGTAACTGAATCGCCAGGTAACTCAATTTAATTTAACAACCTAATCATACACAGTGAAGAAAGCGTTTACATTAGGTGTGAGGGATAAAAATAAATTTTGAGATTGTACTTAGGGTCTAATGCAACACGTTAAATATCGTGTAAAATAATAATTGTAAGCGCTTACCAGTAATTGGCGCAATTGTCTGGATACTGTAGTCAAATACATTGATGAGGTGTAATTATGACAGATCTTTTGTTAAAAAATGTGCGCATTAGTGATGATGAAAGCCTTAAAAACATCGCAATTCGGGATGGTAAAATTGAAAAGATTTCTTCTGAAATAATCAATGAGCCTACCAAGCGAATCATCGAGGGTGATGGTCACGTTCTAATTCCTGGATTGGTAGAATCTCACATCCATTTGGATAAAGCATTGATTTCTAATCGTGTCCATAATCAGTCGGGCACGTTAAAAGAGGCAATTGCTGTAACGGCCAAGGCTAAACCAACTTTTATAAAAGAAGATATTTATGAACGGGCAAAGCAAGCTCTTGAAATGGAGATTGCCCATGGTGTGACAAGTATGAGAACGCATGCAGAATTTTCGCCGGAAACGGGGTTTGATGGGTTCAAAACAATTCTTCGGTTAAAGAAAGAGTATCAGGATATGATTGATATCCAGGTGGTTGCATTTCCACAAGATGGGGTCTTTAAACTACCGGGAATGACTGAAATGATGGATGAGGCAATGCAAATGGGAGCAGATGTCGTTGGTGGTATTCCGTATGTTGATCCGGATCCCAAACAACACATTGATTTCATTTTCGAACTCGCCAAAAAATATGATAAAGATATTGATTTTCACCAGGATTTCTTTGATGACGCTGACAATCTAACGGTAGACTATATTGCGCAGAAAACCATTGATGAGGGCTTTCAAGGTCGCGTCTCCGTTGGGCACGAAACTGCATTAGCCGCTGTTGAACCGAAAAAGTTAACGCCAATTATTGATTTAATGGCTAAGGCCAAAATTAATGTCATGTCATTGCCAGAAACAGATCTGCACCTTGGCGGCCGCAATGATACCTATAATGTTCGGCGATGTGTGACGCCAATCAGAAAGTTGCGAGATGGTGGGGTTAATGTGTCACTTTCGACAAATAATATTCGAAATCCATTTACACCATTTGGTAACGGCGATATTATGCAGGTCGGATTTCTAGCAGTCCCAGTTGCTCACTTGGGAGGATTAAACGATTTGCCAACGGTATTGGATATGCTGACTTACAATCCGGCAAAGGCGTTGAGGTTAGATCGTTACGGAATTCAGGTTGGCGATAAAGCTGATTTAGTTTTACTTGATACCAAGCGGAAAAATGATTCTGTGATTGACATTCCAGAACGCCTTTACGTGATTAAGAATGGCCGGATAACCGTGCAGACGGAGAAGAAGGTTTCGATGTTTAGAGATTCCAAGGAAATGGTGAGTAACTGATTTAATCTGATGAATAGTGGCTGCTGAAAATGGTTAAAGTGTTTTGAAATCAAGTGATAATTTGACAGCTTTTCCATAATGAATTCAAAAAAGGGCCTCGTGCAATTAGCTTTCTAGTAATTGATTACACGAGGCCCTTTTGGTTTATGACAATATTTATAAGAATATCTTTGTTTAAGGTAATCAGACTATGTTACATGACCATAATTTGGTGGCTGCGTCTCTACGGCCAAGAGTCTAGTTGGTGACTGCCAATATCAGCAGTGCTGCGTTACGCTAACTAGCTTTTCGGAAGCTTCAATAGGTCTGAACTCTTGTTATTGGTTTAATATTTGTAATAGACGTGATTATTGTCTTTGCGAAAATTGTTTAATATTTTAAAATAAATTTTATGACGGTTATAAGCTTTAATCTTAAACACCTGTTTAAAGCCACCCTTAGGCGCATTGGTAAAGTCACGGCCGCTGATTGTATAAATGTCGCCACTATGACGATAGTGAACTTTGAAGACTTCTTGGGGATCAACTGGCGCATTAGCTGGTGAATAGGTAAGATGTTTTTTACCTATTGATAAATAAGCGCGTCCCTTGGTAGCATATTTTCCTGCAGGTTTCCATAGCTTAGTCTTCCATTTACCTTGTAAAATTTTGGGCATACCAAGATGCCAGGTAGCAGCCTGAGCCGGTGTGGTTGGTAACATAAATAATAAAGTGGTAAATAACAAGATTGATAAAATCAACTTTTTAAGTTTCATCGAACAGAGCTCCTTTTAATTTTTTCTTTTTAATTGATAATCTGGTTTATGAAGTAATTGATTGAATTTGACTGGTTTGGCGAGCTTAATATCTTTTTCGTGCCTATCCGGTTCGACTGATGGTGTTGGAACACCCTCTTTAATCCGGGCTAAGTGTTCTGAATATCCTTGTTCAAAGTCTACATTGTCTTGGGTGTATGTGGAATCAACATTGATGTCTCGATAATAGACATTATTAATCAAGTTATGGTTATTGGCGGCATTAAATTTGTCCATGATTTTTTGGTATTCTTCCTTTTGTTTATTGAGTCTTAACTTCCCAGTTGCCAGTAAAAGATCAAATGGTTGCTCCTTTTCAGAAAGATAATTGACTACTTTTTGAATGACTTCACAATTTTCCTTGAGAAAGTTTCTTGATTGATGAATCGTTTTTTCGTCTTTTAGCCATCCACTGATTTTTGAGTTGTCGCTATTACCTTCAATAAAGGGGATTACATTAATCAGGTAAATATGTTGATAACGTTTTGCTGCTACTGAATTTTCATCTCCGGCTTTAAAACGACTATGGTTTAATAGGATGTTCGTAGTTTTATCAGGGAAATTCCTATCTGCATTATTAGGGTTCATCATTAATGCAATCAAAGTGGAATTTGAATTCTTTTTGATAATGAAAGGCAATAGAAAACGATAATAGTCATTGGTCACTTGATTGTGAAAGATAAGGTTGTCAGTGGAACTGATGTTAGCCTTAATTTCTGGTTTCAAATCATCAGTTGGCAATAATTTTAAATTATCAATTTCAACTTCCTTTGGATAAAGTAAAGTCATTTTTACACCTCTATACTAGTATGCTTTAAGCGCTGAGATTAAACATGGCTTGTGACGGCCTTGATTAGTCCGTAAATTGTATTTAGTAGGTTTAATAACAAACGTGCATTTTGGATGGTTGGGAACTTGAAGTTCTGCGCCGTACAACTGATAACAATGATGACCTAAAAGCTGATATCTGTAGTTAGTTAAACCATGTCCGAGCATCTTGTAAAAAAGTGGAGTGCTTAATTGCTCTAAGCTAGATAATTGCTGGCATCACTATGTCCGAAATGATGATACCAATTACCTTGGATCACCCCTGAAGTTCCCTTATGCCAACTGGTGTCTTGGGTATTCATTGGTTGGACAGTTTTTAAACCGTTTAGGGTTAAAACAGTGGTTCAAATGATAATGTTTTGCTTTAACTTCGTCAGATTATATCTTTTTCGCACAATGCACATTTTCATTATACCGCCCTTTAAAGATGTTTGTTATTTTTGATGGTCGTATAATTTTATAATTTTATTTGATCTTTTTGATTTTTATATTCTCCTCTTATTTGAAATAATCGGTTTAGTTAGATCCATCGTCGTCGGGTGTGTAATCAGGATTATAAACTGTCGTGATTTCTTGGGGATCATTAGCGTGGGGATCAGGATTAACATAGTGATCACTAACAAAGATAAAATTCATCACATTATAGACCATCCCATCCTTTACTACAGTATAGGCTGCAAAGTCTGTGTTAGATGGATCAAGTATATTCTCTTTATGTCCCCAATCTAAGTCTGCATCATGATAATAATAATCATCAAAAATTTCTTTAGCAGTTTGATGGTTAGTTGAATATTGGTATCCTTGAGCTATATTTTCAGCGGCACCGTTGTTCGTGAGACCTGCTGCAATAGCTAATTGATCACATATTGCATTTCCTTCGGCATCATAATGGTCAAAATGCGTGATAATTTGGGTGGCACGAATTTTTGATACTTTTGTTTCTAGATCTGAGTTATAAACACATGGTGCAATGTTGTTTTTAACTCGAGCATCATTAACCAGCTTAAAGAAGTCTTGATCAATTGCATCAGCATTAAAGGTTTCATCTTTTGGTTTAGATGATTTTTTAGAGATCATCGTTGGTTTAGGCACTTTATGTAGATACCTTGAGTTAATCCAGCCACGGTGAACACGATTACTGCTGACAACATAGTAATAGGTGCCTTGTTTTTTGGTACAAGAATTTTGAAGCCGTTCTTTTTTTGTGGCCACCCAAGTAGTCTTCTTAAAATGACTAATTTGACCATATTTCTTATCAAGACGTCGCGAGTATAGTACTCCTTTTGTGATTTTATAAGTGTGGTGATGGATGTTGGCACTACTTCTTACGATATATTTTGAGCTTCCTTGAACAGTGGTGGGATGGGAAACCATCCCTATTCCAAAAAGTACTGTTGCCACGAGCGGCACAAGATTAAATTGGCGATGAGTTAATATAGAATTTATCATTCCTTTCTTGATGATTCATTATTTATTAAGCATAACTCTCGTTTATGAGAAAATAAAGTTATTTCTAAGCATAATTATTAAATATGTTTTGCTTTCTTAGACAACGGGTCTAGCTTATGATCTAATCAAAGTGCAAAAATGCTGTTAAGCGAGTCACTGAGGATCATCATTAGTATGATTTCCTGGGTTTGTACACAGAGTAAATAACTCATCATAATCATTACTTATTGAGAAGCCCATTTTGTATTGTCATTGATTTTGTTAGCTAAGATATAGTTTGCTTTGGTAACTCTGACAATTTCTGAATAGTCTGCACATAGCTATAAAGATCCAGCAAATTATCAGCAAAGTTATCAATAAAAACTGGGAAAGAAAAAGTTTGCTCACCAACTTGAGCATGACTTAAAATTTGATAAATCGTCATAACTTCATCTTCAGTTAAGATATGGGGTCGGGGTGTGATTACGGCACTATAGAAAGCATCGGGCTTATACATTTGAATGGCGTCAATTTTTGAAGTGAGTTTAGCTTTGTCGTTTGCGATCACAAGAATCGAAACAGGCTCAATATCGATACCGGGAATTTGGGTTAAGATATTTTTGATCGCAAATCGATGCTGTTCCATTTGTTTGGTAACTTTATTATTTGATCTGTACCAATTATGACCGTCACTAGAGTAATTGATATTTCCATCATCTTGCAAGGTTATGTAATCAAAACTGTAATTTTTGATTTCCAAAATAAAAATGCCCTGCTGATTAATTAGGACCATATCCATTTGATTTGTATTACGACTGGACTGATCGTCCCTTCCATAGTCAAAGGGAACGTTGTAATTAATTAGTCGCTTAGTTAAGTCACCCTGATAAGCAATCGCCCTTTGAACTCTTTCTTCACCGTATCGGCCCTTTTCGCTTTTTTGAAATTGGGCTTCTAAATTGGTTAGCCCAGTGATTAGTGCTGGATTAATTGGCTGATTATTTTTAAAGGTTAGAGGGATCTCCGTATCCTTATTGATTTGAGAAAGAACATCTGAAAGGCTATTAAGACTTTTTATTAAATCAGAGATAAATGATGTGTCGCGATCTTCGATATTTCTTTTCGTTAATGCTATATTCAATAGATCGAACTGTTGGCTAATCAAATGCCAGTATTGTGTTGGTGTTAGGTCAATAACTGAAGTTACCGGTTTTCTAAACTGGTAATTCATTAACTCATCAATATTGCTCAGGCCTATTTTTGATACGAGGTCTTGTAACCTCATTTGGATAAAAGCTTTCCGTTTTTTAATTTGTTTTGAGTCAATAACCATGAAAATTCCAATTAAAACCACCGCCGCAATTGCTAAATATATAACACCGTGGATGATTAGTTGAAAACTGTAAAGCTTTCCTAAAATGAAAAATACAACCAGGATAGTAGCAATAGTTCCTACTACAGATCCTAAGTAAGTCCATACCAATGTTAAAAGGTATAAAATGATGGTTGCGATTATAAATAAAGCAATTAACGTAAATGTATCCATTGGGTTGCAAACCTCTATTCAATCTATTTTTAATGTGATTATTGTCAAGCTAAGTGGTTGTATTTAAAATTTCTTCCAATCTTTATATTATCAGCTTTACTGATTTGTTTTAATAATATCACTAAATAGAACGAGTTGGAACTCTTTCTCTAAAAATGGAAATGGTTAATACCAGTAGTACTTTGTGCCAATACTGACTACTAGATTTTTGATTATTTTGTAACACTGGTTATGGTATACTTTGTGTGGTATCAATCGCTTTCATTATTACAAAAATATTATCGGAGGGGATTTCATGAATAAACAACTTAAGTGGCTTATTATGTCCGCTGTTTTTGCGGTGCTATTGTTTATTGGTTTTAATGGGGGAATAACCGCAAAGGCTTACACAACTAGTGGCCCTTTCTATAACAGTAGTTCTGCTACTGATAAGGAAACTCAATACGGAGATGTTTCATTTACAAGCTATTTTGAAACGAAAGATGGTAAAAGTAGCTTTGCAAATGATAACACGCCAACGCCACGTACTTTGATTGATCCGACAAAACAACCAGTTGGTTCAACAATAGATTTGGTTGTAACAATGACCAATAATGGTACTAATGCTGAAAAAATAACTCGAAGTGTCACTTTTGCGAAGCCTGCTACACCATACAATTCAATGCAAATCGTACTTGCAAAGAATAATAGTGGAACATTTCAGGATGTCATAAAAGATGCAACGACGGATGCTTCTGGGTTTACTGTGACGTATAATAGCAAAACTTACGACGATGTTAAAACCGATCCAGATAGTGTTGATGAACTCGACTTTAGTGGGTCGATTGCGCCTAAAGCAACTGTAACCTATAAGATTCCGGTTCAGATCAAAGAGTATCTAGCCCCTGCCACTTCAGCAACTGAGAATATTACGTTAGTCGACCCTAATGTGTTAGACGATTCAATTGGGGGGTATCGTTTTAATGATTACTTTGGTTTACTGAGTGATTGGCTTTATTTGCTTGATGGCCAAACACCAGACGCACCAAAAGCTATTCAACTTAATTTCGCTGGAAAAGCCAAAAGTTCAGTTCCAGTATATCCGACCAGTGTTAAAAACTATGCTGTGACAGAAGATTCAAGTGGAAATTATAGTTTTGACCCAACTGACTTTGGGTTGCCGGCAGATCAAAAAGACAAGACCTCTGTAGTCGAAATTTTAGGTGGTCCTGAGGATTCGAATCTCAAACTCAATTCGCCGCTTCACGCTTATGGAAGTGAGGTAACTAATTTTTTAGGAAATCAGATTGCTACGGGCCCACTTTATGGATTTGGAAATCTTAAAGTTGCTCAATATTTAGCGATGTTACACCAGCCGAGTGCTAACGGCGAAATCTCTAATAGAGTGGTCTTCTTTGAAGTTTTAAAAAATGATGCGCCTAAAATTACAGGACAGGACGCAACTGTGGATCAGAATACCGCAATTACCGCAAAAACGTTCAAGGCATCCCCAGATGATGCAACTGTTAACGTTTTAGATAGTAACGACAATTCGGTAAGTTTGTCGGATAAGGGAACTCTCCCAGCTGGGAATTACACGGTTTGGTTAACCAAAGAGGGAGATGTTTCTAAGAAAGTCAACCTTACCGTTAAAAGTGTGCCAACGCCGCCAACACCAAATCCTAATACAGGTAACACAACCTCTGGAACGACTGTCACGCCGATAACCAATACTTCGTCATCGTCAACGACTGTCAGTTCAAGTAGTTCTTCATCATCAAGCACATCCAAGCCAAGCACTTCTACACAGACAAGTGCTAGTAAAGTTGCGGTAAAAGGAGAAGTGGTTTATGCTACTAAGAAGATTGGCCTGTATAAAGGGACTCACTTTACCAAAGCCAATCGGCTAACTTGGTACCCTAAGCAAAAGCGTGTTAATCGGCCGATGTTTGTAGTCACAGGATACAAACGTGCCGCAAATGGTGCTATGAGGTATAAGGTACGTGATGTTAACCACGGTCGTAAAACTTTAGGCAAAAAGGGTTATATTACGGCTAGTCAGAAATATGTGGTACCAGTTTACTATGCCAGCGTCCCTAAAGCTAAGAAGATTATCGTGATCTCAACTAAGGGTGTTAATGCTTATAAGTCAGCTAATCTATCTGGCAAAGTTAAACACTACAAGAAAGGCGCTCATTTGACTGTTAAGAAATTGGTTAAACATAATTTGACAACTCGTTATCAATTAAGCAATGGTAAGTACGTCACTGCTAATAAGAAATTAGTGATTGCTGGTAATCATTAAAAATTAATTCTTGATTGCAGATCGCGCAGTTTTGACAGAAGAGAATGAAAATATAAGCTCGGAATTTTAAACTGCATCTAAAAAAGGAATCCCATGTAATCAGCATCTCAATATGCTGATTACATGGGATTCCTTTTTTTATAACCGTTTTTGGATCTTTGCGTCAACCTTTTTTGATCTATAAATTAATGAAGGGAGATTGGCACAGCTGGTAAAGAAGATGAATTACAACAGAACTTTCAGTTGAATTCTTAGTAATTTCCTTGAATCACTAATTTCTTGTTGGCCGTGACATACCGACCGTTACTCAGTTGATATCGGGTTGTTAAGTTACGTTTAACAATCTTTTTAACAGTTAATCGAGTACTCTTTTTATAATGCTTAATCTTTTTAGTTAAGTTAAGATTTCGGTAAGCATTAATACCTTTTTTGGCAATCACAGTGATCTTTTTATTCTTTGGCATGGTTCTGTAATAAACATTGACGACGTATCTTTGATTAGCGGTAATATACCCAACTTTGTTAGCGGTTTTCTTACCGTAGTTAACGTCACGAACCTTGTAACGAAGTGCGCCATTATTAGATCGAGCATAACCAATAACTACAAACATTGGGCGATTGGTTCGTTTAGTCTTAGGATACGAAGCAATTCGCTGTGATTTTTTGAAAGTTGCGTTCTTGTACATGTAGATCGGCTTTATAGCATAAACGGCAGCACCCTTAACTGCAGCCGTATCTGGAACAGTGGCGTGTATACTGCTGGTTGAAGTTGATGTGTTATCAGAGGTGGATGTTGATGAATTGGAACTTCCATTTTGACTGCTTGATGTGGTATTTGTGGTTGCTGATGGTGTGGATGCACCACCACCGTTTGATGAGCTTCCAGGAATTATTACGTGAATAATCTTTTTTATTGTTCGAGTTTCTTTATTTGAATAAGTAAATTTGAGAGTGTACGTTACATCAAAAGAACCGGCATAGCTGGTGTTTAATGTTCCATCAGCATTCAATGGTCGCGAACTTTCAATTGTTAGATCCGGTTTTTCATTAGCAGGAAATGCCTTTTGCTCCATGGCTTCTGGATTCCAGATGGTTACATTGCTCTTTGGGTCCCATTTTGCACCCTGTGAAAGTGTGAGTTGGTCTTGGTCATTAATGCCTTTAACATCAATTACCTTAATAAGTTGAAGATTGATGCCGCCAATTCCGTCTTTATTCATCCATTGACTACCACCGCTATTAGCAGTTGTCGCAGCTTCACCAGAGTAATTCCATGCATAACGTTGCAGGAAACTCCCATTAGAAACAGGGACACCATAGCCATTGTTTTGAATAGTTTGAATCCAATCATTTCCATTAGCGTCTTTTAGTTTAGGAAAGTTAACATACATGTAACCGCCGCTAAATAAGTAAGGGAAATCGTTATTTGTTGCGTTATAGGAGGCATCAAAGTTATTTATAACAATGTCTTCAGGTTTAATAATTGGCATCAAATTCTGAATGTCAGCAGCTCGATAATAATTAGTGCCACTTCGATAAGTTACTAGATATCGATTCTTACCGTTTATGCCAAATTGATTATTAGCGTTTGTGCCTTGGGCGAATCGAAAAATAGCGTTGTGGTAGCCCCAGTTTTGATCAACAGTGGATAATTCAAAAGTAGGATCTGACCCGGACGCTCCATTGAAGCTAACTGTGTTAGGATTTTCTAATTTTAATGGAATATCTAGCTGATAATAGCTACCTCTATTTAGAGTTCCTTGAACTCTAATTGCTCGAAGGTTTTCCCAATCGGTAGCAGTCCAGGATTTAGTTCCTTCTTCAGAGGTGTAATTCATATCTTTATCAGCGTATGTTGTAGTCAAACCAGAGGACGTACTGCCCTCTGTGGGGGTAACAGTACCATTCCCCCGGTACACGACAACGGGAGAAGTGGCAGTTGTTGAAATGTTTCTCGGATAAAATAATGGTAACCCGAACGAAACAAAAAGCGGCATTGGGTCCTTTGAATCGTTTTCTATCCTAATATGTTCATATAGGGATGAAGGATTCTTTTTGTAACTGTCCAAGTTAAGGATAGAGCTAGTGGTGCCGTTTGCTTTTGAACCTACATAATTTGATTTTTTGTCATCTAAACTAATCCAAGAAGTAAATTTCTGGTTAGTGTCACCATTTGAATTTGTAACAAAATCCCTTTGTGGCGTTACCCCATTATAAACGCTTGGAACGCTTGTATCTGCTGAATCGCTGGCTGCACTTGCGTTAATTGCAACAATTCCAGTTACAAGAAAAGTTATTGAGAATAAAGCCAACTTAAACACGTTCAAAAATCTTTGGTGAATTTTTACATCCATAAATTAATCACTCCTCATATTTTTTATCCCTCAAAGTTATTTTACATCAAATGAATAAGACATTACATATAAGTAAGCATAAAATTCTCTTTCATTTTTAAATGAACATTAAAATGATAAATTATTGTTGCAATTGGTGTAATTCTGGATAACTCAAGTGGGGCATTGATCTTAGTTTTTTTGAAAATTAATTAGCCCGAAATGTAATGAATTTTGTATTTTAAAGTTATATTATTCTCAAAGTGATATAAATTATATAATCTTTAAAACATATTGCTTGAGCTTAATTGACATCAAGACTACACTTATATGCGTAGAGGATCATTTGAACGCCAATTCTGATTAATTAATAGTTAATTTACTTGACCCTCACCAAGTTAATGGCCATTGATTAACCCGAAAATCAGTCTAATGGGTAAGTTTGATTGAATTAAATAGAATTGGGGTCTTTTATGGAAAATCGTCATTATTTTCACGTTGTTGCTAAGGCTAAAAAGCGGGTTGTCTGGTTATCCGTGGTTGGTCTAATGGCTGGCCTGGCGATTGGCACGTCGGTCGCTGCCGAAAGTTCACCAAGTGATCAAGGTGATGCTCAAGCAAGTCGTTCGTTAGTCCCAACACCACCATCAGTTAAATCACCGACAGCTGGTCAAACTACTCAGCCAGCTGTTAAAGCAGACGGCATGTTGGAGATTAAATGGGGCACTTGTCCACTTAGCCTGAAAGATGGGATTTTAACCATTCATGCTGGTGAAATGGCTCCCAGGACCTGGGATGATCCAGGGAATCCACTCAACTCATTGCTTTGGAGCGGCTGGGTAACGGGCATCCATGTTGAAAAGGGCGTTATTTTACCAGCTGATGCTTCTTATTTGTTTGGTGGCTTGCCGGTTTCGTCAATTATCTTTAATGAAGGAATTGACACGTCTCGAGTTACCAACATGACTGAGATGTTTGCTTATGATCCAAAATTAGTCTCATTGGATTTAGGCCATTTTAATACTCGTCAAGTCACGACAATGTACTTGATGTTTTTTGGCGATTCTTCGTTGACGTCACTTAACGTTTCAAGTTTCGAGACGCAAAACGTCAAGAAAACGGCATTGATGTTTGCTGGGGATACTAAATTAGAATCCTTGGATCTAAGCCATTTTGACACCCGTCAAGCGGCTGCTGAAGATCGGGGGACTTACGGAATGCTGGGATTCACCACCCAAACACTTGAAAGCTTGTGGAAAGTAAAAGTTGGTCCCAACACGGTCATTAGCAACAAGCGCCCAATCGGTGTCTTAGGAATTCCGGGATTGGTCAATGCGCCGGGAAGTTCAACCCCCGGCCGGGAGCATCCGTTTACCGATGCAGCTTTTCCGGGTGCAACTTTTAAGAACAATGGGCCAAAGTGGCAGGAAGCTGGTACCAGTCAAGATGGTCATAATCCAACGGGACCGCTTCTAAGTGCCAAGAAATTGAATGCTTATTTGGCCAAGCCTCGTGATAAGTCCGAAACTTGGGTTTGGCAACAACTGCCCGCTCAAACGCAATCTTTATTAATTCACTACGTTGATGCCGATGGGAAAACACTTGCCCCGGACTACGAAGGCTATGGTTATCAAGGTGGCACTTATGACGTATCTGCGGCTCACTACCGGCCTGAAATCAACGGCTATACTTGGAACGGCAAGTTGCCCGACAACTACCAAGGCACTTACGCCGATCACCCCGTCGTTGTTAAATACGTCTATGATAAAAAGCCGGTAACACCGGAAAAACCGGGTGGCGGTTCATCCGGGAGCTCTCAAACGGGGACTTCGACGACTGGTTCAAGTATCATTAAACCCGGTACACCAGCAACACCAGGTAACAATGGTGGTAATAATGGGAGTAATGGTAACGGCAGTCATTCGCCTACCGATACTACCAGTCGCGTTAAGATCGTGCGCAAAGTGGTTTATGCGGTGAGAGCGATTCATCTGTACCGCAGCGCTAATTTCGAGAGGTCACAGCGCCTGGCTTCGTATTCACGAGTTAAACGAACCGAGCGGCCGATGTTTATCGTCTTGGGTTATCGACGGTCGACCGGTGGTGCGCTCCGTTTTCAGGTTCGAGATATTAACCATGGTAAACATACGGCAGGGAAAGTTGGTTACATCACTGCCAGTCACCGATACGTGGTGAATGCTTATTATCAATCGTTGCCAAAGACACGCCGGCTCACCGTTATTTCACCAAAGGGAGTTCATGCTTATCGAAGTCGAAATTTGACCGGTCGAAGCAGATCCTACAAACGAGGCACTCGGCTAAAAGTTAAGAGATTGCTTAAGCATAATTTGACCACCCGATATCAGCTGACTAACGGGTATTATGTCACGGCTAATAAGAAATTGGTGATTCAAAAAAATTAGTGAACGATTGACCATTTAATTGATCGCATTTTTGATTTATTGCACAAAAAGCCAAGCAGTTGAGAATGAACTCGACTGTTTGGCTTTTTGTGACTTTTAGCATTGTCTGGTAACAGACAGTAGTTGGCAATCAACTAACCAACTGAATAACTTTAACCTCGTGAACTTAAAAGCACTTTGATCGACATTGAAATTATTCTTGATGGTTGAGTGGTGTGCCGGGATCCCGATCGTAATCCAGCTTTTGGGTGATCTTTTCCGGAATTGGGAGAACCGGATCAATGACTGGATTATTGTGATAAACTTTTTGGTATTTTGACCGGAAGGCGCTTGGGGTAACACCGGTCATTTTCTTGAATTGCTTCATAAACAGCTTTTCATCCGAAAAGTAGGCAGAGGTGCTGATTTCTTTAACTGAGAGGTTGGTTCTGATTAACAACGCCTGGGCAGTTTGAATTTTCAAGTAAATCATATAGTGCTTGGGAGACATCCCGACGTACTTTTTAAATAATCGTGAAACGTACTGCTGATTCAATTCGGTTTCGTCCGCAATTTCCTTTAAGGTTGGCGAACGAAAAATATTTGTCCGAATCCATTCCTTTAATTGACTGACCAAAGCACTGTTCTTATCCTCTTTGGCAGTTTGACTAACCGAATTTGCCAACTGTGTCAAAATCAGGGTCATGAATAAGTTTTGTTGGTTTTGGGCAAAGGGCTGCGACCTATCGACCGTTAACAATTGGTGGGTGAGGATCAATAAATCGCTAAGATCGGTTAAATGGTAACTCATGTTCAATGAGATTATGTCACCATGGTGCTTTTCTTTACCATTATTTGGTGAATCTTTAGTTTTGAGGGTTGGTTTATCGGGAATTAAAAAGTGCAGCCAACAGAATTCCACCGCTTGTGAAGAAGGAACGGTGCCCTTCATAGTTGTATAGGGTGGGACAATTAAGACGTCATTAGCGTTTAAAACCATTGTCTGAGAACCAATGATTAAATTAATTGGCCCGCGAATGCAGATGATCAATTCATAATCACCGTGATGATACCGAACCTTGTGTTTCCATCCCGGATCGGCAGAAAAGTTGCCACCGACCATAAACCAAACGGCTTCATTACTGTCAAAAGTCAGCTGCTTCACAATGATCGCCTCCAATCTAGCAAGCCTTAACATTCAATATAAAAAGTCCACCAAATATCTTATTTCATTCACCTAAACGATTGGGTCACTTTAAAAGGGATACTTTATATGCCTATTTTGGCAGTGCTTTTTAGGACCATTTCTTTCAACTTTTAGTTTAGCATTATTTTTTTGAAAGCGTCATCTAAATTATCCTTTTTTGACACCATTTATGTTTTTTATGAGGTTTAAAGTTTTTGATGAAACCGCTATCATTATAAGTGTAATCGAAGGAAACGACTGAAACTTAAAAAACAAATTGTTTCAGTCTTGTTAGAAAGAAAGTTCTTAAAATGCCGTTATGATATCATGATTTGCTGAGCTTTGATTATGACAATTATTCAATAAAGAAAGCGTGAGTTTTATGGATCAATTAACAAAGTTGTCAATTAATGATGTTCAAATCACATCGAAATTTTGGAAACACTACCGCGACTTGATTGCCGAGGATTCGGTGCCCTTCCAATGGGATATGATTAACGACAAGGGTAAAATGGATGTCACCAATGCCAAGGCAGCCGGTGGCGCAGCTGATCACAGTGGCGCCATCGAAAACCTTAAGATCGCTGCCGGTCGGGCTAAAGGACATCACTTTGGTTATCCTTTCCAAGATACGGATGTTTATAAGTGGTTGGAAACCGTTGCCTATGTCTTGAAATATCACTTTGATCAAAAAATGAAGGATGAAGCCGACTGGACGGTTGACCTCATCGCTGACGCCCAGGATGATGACGGTTACCTGTCAACCTATTTCCAGATTGATGCGCCGCAACGTAAATTTAAGCGACTCCAGCAGTCCCACGAATTATATTCGATGGGTCATTACATTGAAGCCGGCGTTGCCTACTATGAATCAACCGGTAGTCAAAAAGCTTTGGAAATTGCTGAAAAGATGGCCGGCTGCATTGATCGACATTTTGGACCGGAAGATGGAAAAATCCATGGTTACGATGGGCATCCGGAAATCGAACTGGCCTTGTCTAAACTTTATGAAGTCACCAAGAACAAGACCTATTTAAATCTGGCCAAATACTTCATCACTGAACGAGGCCGTGATTTGAATTTCTTCAAACGTCAAAATGAAGCTGACGGAATTGATAATGACTTCTTCCCAGATTTGCGCACGATTGGTGATCGGTATTATTTTGCTGACAAACCAATTACTGAACAGAAGGATGCTCATGGTCACGCCGTTCGGGTCTTGTATTTCTGCACCGGCTTGGCTCACGTTGCCCGTGTTGAACACGATGACAAGTTGTTAAAAGCTGCCAAAACGATTTGGCAAGATATCGTTAAGCGCCAAATGTACATTACGGGAAATGTTGGCCAAACCGCAACCGGTGAAGCTTTCACGTACGATTACGATTTGCCAAATGAGACGGATTATGGCGAGACTTGTGCCTCAGTATCAATGGTCTTCTTTAACAAACAGATGCTGGCCGACCAATTTGCAGGCCAGTTTGGTGATGTGATTGAAAAAGAAATTTTCAACGGTGCCTTAAGCGGGATTGCTTTGGATGGTAAGCACTACTTCTACGCTAATCCTTTGGAAGCCGATCCGCTGGCAAGCAAGTTAAATCCGGGTAAACAGCACATCTCACTACGCCGCTCATCCTGGTTTGCCTGCGCTTGCTGCCCGGCTAATATCACACGCCTGATTGCTTCACTTGATCAATACCTGTATGAAATTCACGATAACGTCATTTTATCTCATCAATTCATCGCAAATGACGCCCACTTCAACGATGGGATTGAAGTTAAGCAGGATGGCAACTTCCCATGGGACGGCCACATTGATTATGCCATTGAGAATCCTAAGATGGATCAGTTTACATTTGGTATTCGGATTCCTAACTGGAGTCTTGATCAATATACCGTCAAGGTAAACGGCCAAGCAGTTGATAAGCAGCTGGATAATCACATCCTCTACTTGCCAATTAGTGCTAAATCAACCAAAATTTCGCTTGAGTTGAATATGAATGTTCATTTAGTTCGAGCAAATACTAAGGTAAGCGCCGATATGATGAAGGTTGCTGTTCAACGTGGTCCGATCGTTTACTGCGTTGAAGGTGTCGATAACGAAGAACCTCTCTGGCGCTATGTTTTGGGACAAAAGCCATCCTTTAAGTACCAATATCAAGCCCACTTGCTTAATGGTGTTGGCACGTTAACCACGGATGATGTTTACCGAATCGAAGATGATCCTGACGATAGTTTGTACACGTTTGATCGACCAAAAGGAGCTCAAAAGAGTCATTTGCAGTTCATTCCATACTATGCTTGGGCTAACCGGGCTGAGAAGCAAATGACGGTTTGGCTGCATCAAAACGAAATTTAAATGCTGTGAGTAAGAATTGATGTTAAAAAGACTTTGAAAGCCCGGTTATTTTGGGCATTTGATGCTGATGATGGTTGGCTTGAATGGACCTGTGATGGGCAAGCTTGTTGTTTATGGGGTTATGGGCGGTCTAAATTAACCGGGCTAATTTAAAGGTTCCGTGAAACTGATGAATGTGAGACGCCGTCAGTTTTGCGGAACCTTTTTGGATTGTATTGATTACTTAAAGTAAATGGCCTCGTGCAGCGCACATTTTGGATTGAAAGGGTGGTGGCAAAATGGGCATGCACCCAGTTTGTATTGGTTAAAGGTGAGTGTTTTTCGACAAACGCCGCAGATAACAGGCGCGTCCTCCTTGTCGCAAGGTACGAAGTGGTGATCCATCAATTCGTCGTGACACTGATAGCAGGCAAAATATTGTTGACATTGGGCGCATTTGAGACCGGCGATGTCGTTTTCTGAGTGATAGTGGCGACAGCGGCCGGCTTGATCGGTTTCGATGCCATGAATGGTGGGCATAGTTGGGCCTCCTTGATGAGCTAACGTAGTAACGAAAATTTTAATTGATCATGCTGGCTTGTCTCTAGCTTTAAATGATTATTCGCGTAACTTCTTCCTTAAAGCGTCTGCCAACACTTTGCTAAAATTGATTCCACGCTCCATTGCCTCTTCATTTAAATCAGCAGGAATAGTCGTATTCTTTTTAACAGTCGCCACCTTGATTTCTTTTTTAGCAGCTTCTAAATCCGCGGTAATCATAACAACATAATCGCCTTTTTTAGGAAGTGAAACGTCTTTAATTATACTTGCCTTAGGTAGGTTTCTGCGATTAGCCAACACTAACCCTAAGACTTCATTCGCTGAATATACGGCTTCTTTTTCATCACGACCATACACGACCATATGTGATTGCTTCTGGTATATCTGGAAATGTTACATTAATGGCACTTCCATCCGGTTCAGGATTAAAAATGGCGGGATAAATTACAATTCGTTTTTTTGACATTTCAATTTTCCTTTCTTATTCCACTATGAATTAAAAGATACGCTAAAGCGGCGAGAGGTCTTTGATCGAACCAGTTCGACGCTATGAATGGTGGGCATGGTTGAACCTTCTTGATAAGCTAACCTAGTAATGAGAGTTTTGTGGAAAATGTTTAAAAAGCGATTAAAGAGTAGCTGCTTTACAATAAAAGATTATAGATAGCATGAAGGATCATGGTGCTGTAAATGCTCTTGCTTTTTAGGTATACGACAGCCAAAATCATTCCAATACCAGTTCTCAAAATGATCCCCTATAGTTCAGCTTGACTAAACAATGAAGCTTGCGTGAAGTTCCAGTGAGCGATGCCGAATAGGAAGCTCGAGAGGATAATGGCAACAATCGTTGAATGGCATAAGTTGGTGAGTATCCGTAACAGGCTCTTTCGAAAGACTAGCTCTTCGACAATTGGCACGAGTATTGATCCAAAAAACAGTGCGATAACGGGATGCAATAAATATAAATTGCTTACCACGTGGTCATTTGCATTCTGAATCATTGAAAAAGGGTTGTTATAAACTCCATCCCAAAGGATCATTGAAATAAATCCGATTAAGACAGCCCCTCCGAAAAGCAATTTTCTATGATTGAGTTGTTGCCAATCCGTTTTAAGCTCAGTTCTTAGCAAAAAAATCACAATCACGGCTTCAATCAGTTCAGCGGAGATCCCCCAAAGAAATTTTTGACTTGGTGAATTGAGCAATCCAAATTTGGACATGTACAGATTACTGTATTGAAAAATTAAGAAGACTAAAATAGCAGCCCAATAAGTGCGATATGGTTTGAAACCAGAATTAATTTTATCCAAGAAATGATGCTCCCAGTTTTGTATTATGCTTTTTGTTATACACTTCTTTTGATCCAATTGGAATTTGCCATGTATAATTAATTAGGTGCTAAAAGAGTCGATAAAGGCTATCGTTGAAGACAATGGTAGTTTGCTATGATTAATAAGATAGAATGGAGGTGTTACCATCGCCAAAACAGTCATCAAATTAATTCAAGAAAACTACACGATTCGTGGTGAAAAATTTAAAATCACTGCCAAAGCCCGTTTTGATGCGGAAAGTGGTGAACAGCTATTTGATGAATCACTTGATAACCTGGCAATTCAACAGGCGTTCAATGTTTATCGTGAAAAGCATCATCATATAATGCCAGCGGAGATTACAAGCTTGCGGCAAAAACTTGGACTAACACGAAACGATTTTGCATCACTGTTTCATTGGAGCTTAACAAAGCTTGCAATTTATGAAGCGGGCGCATTGCTTTCTGAAGAGGACAATGGTCTGTTAAAAGTACTCGCAGCATTAACTGACAGATGAATCGTACCATTTTTTTGGCTCAGGGTGAAGATGAACATGATCTGATTTTTGCTTATTAACTTAAGACTCAGTCAGAAAATCGTTTATTTATTTTTCAAACCTTGCTGAATTGTTTTTGTAGATTCGATATGATATTATAAACACATGAAAAAGAGAGTACCGGATGGCACTCCGATGCTCTCAATCGTGAGTTGGATACTGGGAAATCGGCTAACCTACTTGGTTAGTCATTTTTGATTTCATGGTAGGCTTTGGCTAACAAAAGTATGCCATAGCACAAACCGATAAAATCGGCTACCCAAGGGTCCATCCCGACTTCTCCAGGTCTTTCCAATTCGGATACCCGCCACCTCCGTTTGTCGTAAGTTTTTGAAAAGAGTGGTGGTGTATCCGGTACTCACTTGGCCAAAAGGTCCGGGAGCAACTCCATCGCTTTTAACCATGTTGTTATTATACAGTTGCTAGCAAGCACGAGCAACCAAAATTATTAATATATGTTGGAATTAAATGCCAGTTTATTTATTAGCAAGAATCTACAACCCTAGTGTAACTAAGCTGTTAGCCTAGCGATCCCAAGGTTGTTTCTATTATGATTATTTTAGGTTGAGTAGGAAGACTATTGTTAAAGGCCGTCCGCATTCAACTTGTATATAAAAGTTGTTCCTGCATAATTAATACAATAAAAGGAACCAAATCAGTTTTTCCAAGCCGATTTGGTTCCTTTTGTTGTTGTGGCGAAATTTCTTTCAGCTCTTGTTATGGCGTCAACCTTTGAGACTATTCAGGTTTTATCCAAAAATGCCATCAGATCAACCAAGCTCTGTTGAATGGCCTGCAACCAATCGGTGGGCGTCAAAGCTTCACCTTGCCAACTGGAAACTGACAGGCGAATTTCATTTGGCAGAATCCCATAGTAAACGCCATAGCCATGGGCTGAAGTTGGCGCAAAGGTCAGCCCCTGAATCACCGGGAAGGGAATTGAGGTCGTTGAAAGATAATCGGTACGTAGTTTCGCTAATTGTGGGCTGGTGAACAACGCTTTCGCTACCAGCAATTTTTCCGGATCCTTGTGGTAAACAGTTTCCAATCCCAACAAGTGGCGTTCAACGCCCAAACCTTTTTGAGCGTCGCTGATTCGTTGAACGTGAGCTTTTGCGGCTTCTTCAAATAATTGACGAACTTGATCGGCCGGCTGGTTGGCAGCAAATGCCAAAACGAAGCGCTTCTTTTCCGTACTCAAACTACGGGCATTTTCAGTTCGACCCTGGTAGAATTGCCGCATGGAAACCGGTTCGTAAATACTGTGCCAACTGTGAGTCAGCCGATACATCGCTAACGCCAATGCGATGTGGAAAAAGGCATCCGGACTGACGTGATGGCCTTTGAGTTGGGCTTTGCCAAACTGATTGAAGACAGCGGTGCCAACATCAATTCGATCCGCAATTGCTTGAGTGGCGGCTTGATCAGCTTTCAGTTGGTTGGCAAGTGTTGGTGTGATAGAAAATTCTGTGGCAGGGACAGATACTTTTTCAATAGTTACTGGTGGGTCGGTTAACCCGGCCATGGCTTCACTGATTAAATTCAGTGCCGGGACGCCGTCGACGCGACTGTGCTCAATCGCAAAGCCAACCTGGTTGTCACTGTAGACGATCACTTGAAGCGTCTTATCCACAAACCGATTATAAGTGTCCAACAACGTTTCCTTAAGATGACCAGCTTGATCGGTTGGGGCAGCCACCAAACTCAGTGAAAACAGCGCGTCAGCTACCTTCGCCCACAGCTGTTGATTTGGCGATGTGGCCAACAGATCGGTGAGCTGCTGGGCCGCAGTGTCACGCTCAAGACCTGTCAAGGCGCCAGGGAAGACATCGTTAGTTGGCTGATCGGCCAAAATGCCAGCCAATTCAGCTGCCAACGTTGAAGTTGCAATCAGCTCACCGTTTTGGTCGGTGACAGGTAAAAAGTAGAGGGCCTGATGTGCCATGATAGCGACCGTTTGATTGGCAATCTCCGGAACACCTTGATGAAAATGGTCCTGATTGACTTCGGCCAAGCGCATGGATTTAAAGAAATTCAAGTAATAGCTCATATCCATTGGTTGGTCGTTTCGAAAGTGTTCGACGGGTGCTTGACCGGTCGCAAAGTCACGGTAAACTTTGGTTAATCGGGTGATGATTTCAGCCGCCAAGTGAGCGGGGGCTGTTTTCTCAGGAATCTCATCAGGGCTGACCGTAAAGGCAAAGTTAGCCGATGCCTGCAGTGGCTGACGGTCAGTCAGATAGCTGGTTTCCCAGATTGGGGCCAGCCAGCTGCCATCCGTTCGATTAGCCAATTCCAGGAGTTGCTGCTGAAGAATCGGCCCATCGGTTTCGTTAAATTGAGTCACCAGTTTTTGAAAATCGGCTAATTCGCCTGCGGTCAGTAATGGCGTGATCCAATCCACCAATCGGGTTAGGGTGGCACTCAATTCCGGTACTGGTAAAGCGGGGAGTTGTGATTTTAAATCGGTCGTGTATTTGGTTTGAATCATCGTCACTCACTCCTTTTTACGGTCAAATGCTTCATAAACGATCCACGAGATTAGGGTAATGAACAAAATAATGAGAATTGAGGTGATGAGGTTGGCGACGATCGACTGGTTGGCCAAACTTTTATCTAAAGGAAAGTTTTCCTTAGGGACCAATTTCGATACGAGTAAGATGAGCATTGGCATCATGATTCCTTCTTTCCGTCAGCTAACTTGTCAATGAGTTTCTGATTTTTCTCGGCGGCGGTTAAGAGATTTTTACTGTAATCCAAATTCATTTGACGATACATCCCCGAAATTGAAAGCAACACGAAGAACATGAATGGAATTCCAATGATCACCCCAACGGCCTTAACGCCATCCAACGTGCCGGTGGCAATGTTGGAAAAAGCAATCATTGTGGTCAAGACTGACCAGAGCACAATCCGGTTGCGGGGTGCATTTTCCGGTCCATTACTGGTAATGATACTCAGTGAAATCATCCCGGACGTCGTAGCAGTTGCCAGAAAGACGATTACCAGAATCAGGAAGATGGGTCCGGTAATCGCAAAGCCCGGCAGTTCTTTTAAGACCATGATGAAGGACAGATAGACATTTTCCGGGTTATTGGCAATGAAGTGAATGATTTTGCCATCGCCGAAGAAGGCGTTCCAAAAGCCGTTGCCGGCAAAGACACTGAACCACAGAATCAGGAAGAAAGTTGGCACTAAGATTGACATGGTCACAATCTGGCGAATCGTTCGACCTTTGGAAATTCGGGCAATGAAGATTCCCAGGAACGGCGTCCACGAGAACCACCAAATCATAATCGTGTTTGGCCAGGAATTAAACCAGGATTGATCGGAGAATGGGAAGGTCGTGAAACCAACCGAGAAAACGTCAAGAAAGGCGTGGCGAATATTGAGGGTAACCAACCGCATGATTAAGGTTGAATTAGTGATTAGAAAAACGTAGATCATTAAAATGACAGCGACAATTGTGTTGAGTTTCCCTAAAGTGGCCATGCCCTTTTGAATTGGTAAAATGGCTGCCAACGTGTAAATAACAAACATAATCAGTAGTAACGCGATCGATCCGGTATCCGAAGAGATATTGAAGCCACTAACCGACTTGACTGCGTTTTGAATTTGAAAAATCCCAATGGCAATGTGGGCCGCAATCGTCAGGGCTGCTGCACCAGCTGCCACGATATTGGCTAGGACGGCCACACTGACCGCCCAATGCTTATCCGAAAAACCGGCGGCAATCGGTTCACCAGGTAGGAATTTTTTGCCCTTGTAATAAGCAAAGTAGCCAATGACCAGGCCGGCCATCGTGTAAATGGCCCAAGCCGGCAAGCCCCAGATGAACATACTATATTTCATGCCGTTCTCAGCTGCTTGAGCCGGTGAGATGCCAGACGAGATGCCGACCGGTGATTGTAAATAGTGAACGAGGGGTTCCGCTACCCCAAAATTAACAATCCCAATTCCGATGCCGGCTGTAAACAGCGTGCCGATCCAGGCAAAGGTACTCATTTCCGGCTTGGTATCAGCTTGACCAAGCTTAATTTTGCCAAATTTACTGAAGGCCAGATAGAAACTGATGACTAGTAGGATCACGGGTAATGGCATGGTAAACCAGCTAAACGTTGAGTTGTATTGCCCCAACAACGACCACAGTGCTGCGGTCATGCCGGTTGGGCTGACAACTGCCCAAATTGAAAAGATACCAGTAAAAATAATCGAAGCCCAAAAAAGAAAATTTTTTCTTTGGATGAAGGTTTTCATTAAATTCACCCCAAACTTGAATTAATTGAGTGACGAAGAAGTATATGAAAGCGCTTTCTAAATATTACGTACTTAGTTTACCGGGTGTTTTAAAAATTATCAAGCATTTAAATGCTAGTTTGAGATTATTTTAGGGACCATAAGGCACGAATAGTGGTCTTTCCTTAGTTTAATAAGGACTTTGCGAGCATTATTTTTTGGATATAATAAATAACCAATTATTGAATTCTTACTTGATAGTCGTATCAAATTTATGGTAAAACAAAACCGTCTTGATAACCACTTGGTAATTATCAAGGCGGCTAGCTGGTTAGACCTATACATAAATAATTGCCAGTCCCCGCGGTCCAACGTGGGTCATGATAGTGGGGCTGGTTAATTCATTAATGATTTCCAAGTCAGGGCGGGCTTGCTTCAAAAGTTGTTGCATTTTTTCTATCGGCTTACGGGTACCTCTATTTTCACTGGACAAAGTTAGCTGCAATTTTAGCTTGATAAGAAGTAGATGAATAGTAGCAAGCTTGTTACTGCTTGAAATGAAAGATCACCTTAAAGGTTAATAACTTGTGTACGAATAAATAAAGAAGCATTATAATAGTTAACAGTAGGGTGGTAATTTTAAATTGGGAGGCAAACTTAAATGCACAGTGTTTTAAACGTTGCACGATATGTGGTTGAACATTGTCCAGATCTAACTGCGATGAAACTGGAAAAGTTGGTTTACTATTGCCAATCGTGGGCGTTAGTGTGGGATGGTAAGCCACTCTTTAAAGAAGATTTTGAAGCATGGGCTAATGGACCGGTTTGTCCAGCTTTGTACAAGACGCACATTCACCAGTTTTCTATCTCAAATGATTTTTTGAAAGATTATCAAGGGGATTTTGATGAAGATGAATTAGAGACGATGAATGCCGTGATTAAGTTCTATGGGAACAAAAATGCCATATATTTAAGCGAATTAACACATAAGGAAAGACCATGGAAAGAAACACGGGGGGACTTGCCCTTGGGATCCAGATCTAACAAAGTGATTCCTGAGCTTTTGATGCAAGACTATTACGGTGGCCTATAATGAGTAAAAAACGGGCTGTCTCAGAGGTGTTAACACCATTGGGACAGCCCTTCAATTTTATACATAAATAATTGCCAGTCCCCGTGGTCCAACGTGGGTCATGATAGTGGGGCTGGTTAATTCATTAACGATTTCCAGGTCAGGGCGGGCTTGCTTCAACGTGGCTTCAATGGCATCCGTATCGGCGTGGCTATCGACGTAGGAAAGGCCAACTCGACTAACTTTGGGGTTGGCGACAATTTGATCGACAACCTGCTTGAGTAGTTTTCGCATGCCCTTTTCACCCCGGGCTTTATGGGCAACTTCCAGTTTACCGTCGGCCATCACCAATTGAAGTTTTAGCTTGACCAGGGATGAAATGAACCCAACCGCTCGATTGGCTCGGCCACCCTTAACTAAATAATCCAGACTGTTGACAAAGCAGTTCAGCGAAATTTGTGGTAGATAAGCTTTTAACTGGGTCGTGATATCGTCAATTCCCAAACCGGTTTTAACCAATTCAGCTGCTTTTAAGACGACAAATCCCAAGCCGCGATCGGTTAAGCCACTGTCGATGACCGAAATGGGCGCTTGAATTTGATCGGCGGCCATCTGGGCGGCTTGGGCCGTGCCACTCAAAACAGAGCCGATGTGAATTGAAATGATCGCGTCCCCAGGCTTAATAATCGCCTGATAAGCTTCCAAAAAGCGGCCAACGGATGGCTGACTGGTCTTTGGGAAGACCGTATCGGCTTGGGTATCCAAACGACGAGAGAATTCAGCTCGGCTAATATCAACGCGGTCACGATAGTGTTGACCTTCAAATGAGACTTCCAATGGCACAATTGTAATCTGATTTTCCTGGATTTCCTGCTCGGTTAATTGAGCAGTTGAATCCGTGACAATATGGATCATGTGTGAGACCCCTTTTTAAATTAATGTACTTCCTAAATAGTAGGGGAAAACCGGCTAAGATTCAAGCTGTGATCACAATAATTGTGTCGTTTGAATGCCGAAAATAAGATGGTTGTACGATGCGGGTTAAAAATTACCCATGCAAAGGGTTTAGTTGACCCTTCACTAATAGGTAACTTATGAAATTAACGTTTGTTAAATAATTTGGCCACTATAGTTAACAATTTGTTTAAGAACGTAAATTTTTGGTATATTTTAACGGCTTAGGTCCCGTAAAATGGTTCTGGGGATTAAAATGATTCTAACAAGTTAGTTGGTTAAAACTAACAGTCGAGGTGAATACTTTAAATGATCACAAAACGCAATAAACGACTCATTGCTTGGACCATGGCCATTGGTGCGATTGTTGTGATTCTGGTACTGGGGATGTTCATGTATCTATCAAAAAACTCGCTTGATCGGCCCACCAGCCAGCAAAAGACTACCGCTACCAATCACTCGACCACTCCGGTCCTGTTTGTTCATGGTTGGGGTGCCGGTTTGCATTCGCAAATGCCGTTGGCCAAAAAGGCCATTCGCCAAGGAGTGGCTCAAAAAGGGTTGTACGTCTATGTCGGGCCATCTGGTCAGGTCGTCATGTACGGTCACTTACCGCGGCATCCGAAAAAGTCACCGGAAATTTTGGTTAAGTTTCCAAACGCTTATATGGGTGAATTCAAAGAGGCGGCTGCCCTTCACAAAGTTTTAATCATGCTAAAACGTCATTATCACGTGACCCAGTATAACGCCATTGGTCATTCCATGGGGGCGTATGCTTTAACGATTCAAAGTGAGCGGGATGGTAATTCGCCACAGCTGCCCCGGGTGAATAAATTGGTTTTAATTGCTGGTCCATACGATGGCATTTTAAATCGGCATAAGTGGGATCAGCCAACCAGTGGGGCGTTGAGTCGGCTTTGGGATGATCGCGCCGGCCAAAACCATCTGTTACGCAATGGCCAACCTAAAATTAAGCACCCAGAATATCAGCTATTAATGAAGCATCGGCGTCAATTTCCTCGTCAAGCCCATATTCTCAATATTTATGGCAATGTCGAGAACGGCACCAACTCTGACGGCACGGTCACCGTCACTTCAGCATTATCGCTGGGGTCGATTCTAAAAGATCAAGTGGCCAGCTATCAGGTGCGGGGCTTTCATGGTCGCTTGGCCAAACATCCATACTTGGAAAGCAAAAATCATCGCGTTCAACAAACGATCATCAATTACCTTTGGGGCGCCAAGTAACGTTAACAGTTAGTTGATTTAGCTATTTGCCGATAACGGCTGACTATGGTTAATAATCAATTGGCTCATGAACATCACAAAGGTTAACACAATCGTGATGATTAGAATCAGCGTCCACGATTGCGTGACACTTTGAATGGCACCATAAAGAATCGGGCCAACCGCCGCGATGACGTAACCAAATGACTGGGCAAAGCCGGAAAGGGTGGCCGTTTCAAAGACATTACTGGTCTTGATTTGAAAGTAAACGATACAAATGGCAAACGCGCCACCGGAAGCCGCACCCATAATGATTGAAGAACCGGCGTTTAAAATAAAATTGTCGCCGCCTAATAGGACGCCCAAAGCGCCCAAGGCAAAGCCTAACATGATCCCCCAAGTTAAATAGGTGGGACCATGTTTTTTCATGCCAACAATTGGCGTGATCAACGTGATTGGCATCCCGCTAATCTGAAAGAGGGTGGCTAAGTTACTGGCAGCAATCGTTGAGAAGCCGGCGGCGTGCCACAGGGATGGTAACCAGGTTAACAGAGAATAATAAAGTAGGGATTGAATTCCAAAGACCAGTGCGATCAGCCAAGATAGTTTGGCTCGCCAAATCTTGATGTGGTGGTGTTGAACCGACTGATTGGCCTTTCGATCAGCTAATGTCCAGAAAGCCAACCCCCAGACCAGAAATCCCAAGAGGCCGACTGTCGAAAAAACGTTAATTGTTTTGGACAGACCAATTTTAGTGCCCAATAGCCCGGATAAGCCGGTCCCAAGTGAAGCGATTAGCCCCATTGAAACAGTATAGAGGCTGGTCATGACCCCAATCTTAGTGGGAAAGCGATCTTTAATGATGGCTGGCAGTAACACATTCCCACCGGCAATACCGGCACCAATTAGGCAGGTCCCGGCCATTAACGCCAGCGTGTTGGGAATCACCCGTAAATAACTGCCAAGCATCAACACAAATGCTGATAGCAGTAAGCTCCACTCATTTCCCTTAAGGTTACCCAACCTGGCAATTAACGGTGAGATGATGGCAAACATTAATAATGGAATCGTGGTTAGCAAGCCGGCAAAGTTGGTTGATAAATTAAGTGTCGCTTTGAGTTCCGGTAAAAGCGGCGGAATCATGGTGATTGGCAGCCGTAAATTAGCACCAATCAAAAAAATCCCCAGCGTCAGTAACGCTGTTCGCCGCGGTCGATTTAACATAAATACCCCTCCAAATAAAAACAATCTAATAACCATGGTATCATTGGAAAATCGTAAAGCCAAGCGGGGCTGGAGAAAATAGGTATTTTTAAAAAATGTCCCAACATATTATTATTTTGTCCCAGAGTGTGTTAAACTTTGAACGAGGTGATAGAACGTGAAGAAGAGAGACATCCTCAACCTTATCAAGTATCACTATGATAAAGATGAACAGCGGTTTAGAGCAACTGCTAATAACGTTGCTCGCAGTTTTGACGAAAGTGGCGATCATCAATTAGCAGAGTATGTAATGAGCTTCCTCTCAGATGCAAATACATTTGTGCCCCAAACTTTTTCGTTTGAAAGTCATTTTGTTAAAATGGTTAATATTGAAAATACGTCTTTACCTTTACCAACGCCAATTTTGGAAGATATTAAAGGAATTATTAACGCTGTTAACCATCACGTTGGCATTCATAAGTTTTTATTTGAAGGTGCACCTGGAACCGGGAAAACAGAATCTGCCAAGCAGGTTACTCGGTTGCTTTCCAGACATTTGTACCTTGTCGATTTCAATCAATTAATTGATAGCCGAATGGGACAGACAGCTAAAAATATTGAGGCAGTCTTTAATGAAATTAATCGAATGCCAAATCCGTCAAGTGCGGTGATTCTTTTTGATGAAATCGATGCAATTGCACTTGATCGGATTGATGACCATGATATTCGAGAAATGGGTCGGGCAACATCCAGTATGTTAAAGGCACTTGACCAGGTTAATGAAGAGGTGGTCATTATTGCCACAACTAATTTATTTGATCAACTTGATCGTGCTTTCATTCGTCGCTTTGACAGCGTCATTAGTTTCGACCGATATACTCAACAGGATTTACTGGACATTGCGGAAGGGATGCTGACAACGGATTTGAGACGCTTCAAAGATGCTGGCAGAGACATTAAATTATTTCGAAAAATAGTCACCACATCGCCTCAAATTCCTAATCCCGGTGAATTAAAAAATCTCATCAAAGTTTCTTTGGCATTTAGTGATCTAACAAACCCATATGATTACTTATCCCGACTGTATCGAACACTTCATCATCAAAATGGCCAGTTAAGTTTAACTAAACTGAGATCCCAAGGGTTTACGGTTCGGGAAATTGCTATGTTAACAGGAAGTTCCAAAAGTCAAATTGCTAGAGAATTAAGAGGTGCGACAGGTGAATGATGTTTTAACGCTTAAAGGAAGATTTGAACAGAAAAGGGGAAGTGGTGGTGGTGGGGCACCCAAACTTCCTAAAAATGCCAAAGTTAGTAGCCAAAAGCTTCAATCATTGATTGATGATCTTTTAGCGATGCAAAACTTTTGGAAAAATAAGTCATTATTGCCTAAAATGCTGATAAGTGCTTATTATCGAAAAGTTGCTGCCAAGAGTAATCGAATGAAGGGCTTTTTTAGTGACCACAGTCAATCTCCTAACAAAGAAGTTGTTGGTGCTAAGTTTAGTAATGATCATAAGCACATTATTACGTACTTTGTATCAGATCCTGTAGTCGATCAAACGATTCTCAACGCCCAAAAAACGATTTTGATTTTAAACGATTATTTTTCAGGACACTTAACTGCTAAAATTTTTAATGAGAAATCTAGTTTTAAAGCAGTCAATTTTAAGAAATATTCAATTTCCAAATCAATATTTCAAAGATATGTTGCTGATGCCTTTTACGTTGAGAAATTTGATGTTGAACAAGCAACAATGCCAGAACAGCAAAGCGCTATTGTAACTTTGTATGATACGGGAGAATCGATTAAAACGCTTTTAAGTCGCATTGGTATTAAGGTTTATAACGAGCGGGTTTTGGATGACGGAACAGCTCTACTAGATAAGGATTCAATTGCAGTATTAATGCAGAAGGCACCCTATCTGGTTGCAATGGCAACGGAGGACATTTCCAAGCTAGCCCCAAGTCATTCTGTTGGAGCTGATTATTCCGCTCAAATCAGTATCCCTTCTCCTAGTGATCAACCTACAATTGGTGTAATTGATACTTTGTTTGATAAACGGGTTTATTTTCACGATTGGGTAACCTATACTCAAATGATTGATCCAAATATTACGCCGGATTCGACAGACTATAATCATGGAACTGAAGTGGCTTCAATTATTGTGGACGGGCCAACAATCAATCCGTCACTGGATGATGGGTGTGGTCGATTTAAGGTTAAACATTTTGGTGTTGCGACAGGCAGACAGTTCAGCTCATTTTCAATTATTCGAGCAATTAAGGAAGCGGTTGTTAGTAGCCCTGAAATTCACGTTTGGAACCTTTCATTGGGATCGAATTTGGAAGTTAACAAAAACTTCATTTCGGCTGAGGCGGCCGTCCTTGATCAAATCCAGTATGAAAATGATGTCATTTTTGTCATTGCAGGAACCAATCGGAACTCAGACGATCCCTTGCGTCGAATCGGCGCACCAGCTGACTCGATTAATTCTTTAGTAGTTAACTCTGTCGACAGTGAAAAGCAACCAGCTTCCTATTCCAGACAAGGAATTGTCCTCTCGTTTTTTACTAAGCCGGATCTAAGCTATTATGGTGGTGATCAAAGGACTCCTATGCGAACTGTTAACGCAATGGGAGAACATTTTGTTTTAGGGACGTCGTTCTCTGCCCCTTGGTTAGCGAGGAAATTATCATATATGATTGACGTTTTAGGATTGAGTAGAGAAGTTGCCAAAGCGTTGTTAATTGATGCTGCTATTGGGTGGAAAAAGCAACCCGATCATCGACTATTGGCATTGCGTGGTAATGGAGTGGTACCAGTTCGAATAGAAGATATTCTCCATAGTGACGATGATGAGATTAAATTTGTGATTGAGGGGACGTCGGAGTTATATGATACGTATACTTACAATATTCCAGTTCCAATTGTCTCAGGAATGCAGCCCTTTAAAGCCAAGGCAACTTTATGTTATTTTCCAAAGTGTTCCCGGAATCAAGGGGTTGATTACACAAACACAGAGCTTGATTTGTATTTTGGTCGAATAAAAGATAATGGTGAAATCTTTAGCATTAACGAAAATAATCAAAGTGATGGGACACCAAGCTTTCTTAACGAAGAGGATGCACGTAAACTTTTTAGAAAGTGGGATAATGTGAAGCATATTAGTGAAACTTTGAAGGATAATGCTCGGCCAAAAAAAGTGTATCAAAATTCAATGTGGGCATTGAGTTTGAAGACAAAGGAACGATTGAATTCTCGTGATGGTAATCATACTAAGTTTGGGGTTGTTATCACGTTGAAAGAAATTAACGGCGTCAATCGAATTGATGATTTCATTCAATTAGCTGGTTTAAGAGGCTGGTTGGTTAACAGAATCAATGTTCAAACCAGACTTGAGATTTATAATCAGGCTGAGCAAGATGTTAAACTTGATTAAGAAAACTATTCAAAGGTTAACTAACCAGAGGGAGTGATGTTAATGACCCCAATGCCAAAACGTTTTGAAACTAAAATTGCTCAATGGCGACAAGTTGAACCATTGTTTTCCGCGGATCACTCAGCACGCGTTACGGCGCTTCCTGATCGGACAATGTTCAATGGGATACTATGGATCATGCAGACTGGGGAATGGTGGGATGTCTTGCCGCCCCGCTATGGTGATCCACACGCGCTTCAAAAACAATTCGAGATTTGGCTGGCTAATGGCACATTGAAGAAAGCGATTGATCAGCTTAAAGGTCAGCCGGGGATGGAATGGGTTAATCACCCGACGGCACTTATCAGAGTTGAATGAGTCTTTAGGTGATAGAAAGCAGTTTTTAGACTGGTGATGTAGCTGCCGGGTAAAGCTGCTTTTTGTTTTTAGTTTTGATAAAACGAGAATAATTTATCACAACATTTTGTATACTTAATGGTGTCGTAATCCTTTTGAATTGAAAGGTGGAAGAATAGTTCAATGAATAGTGATAAAGAAATAATTGATCGGGTTAATAAAATTATGAGGCAGTATGGTAGCCCTTTTATTGATGGTAGTCGACAACTCCTTGAAAAATTTGGTGAAAATAATCAAAAGACTGCTTCCGATTTCTTGATATCATTTCTCATTGCGATGGTTTCAGCAAGTGTTCATCCAATTCCACAGTTAACTGAAGAAGACATTATGGTAACGGTAGGTGCAATAGATACTGCACTACCAACGGATGTGGAAACCAATGAGTTATTTGACGAAATCGTCCAAACCGGTTATCTTTTTTTGTGGTCACTGGCAGGGCAAGGCGACATCGAGCTCACTCCAGGACAGGTTACCAAAGCTTTTGGAGCAGTGACGGATTATCAACCAATGTTTAGTGACTTCGATGAGTTAGAAGACATGGATGACTTTGATGAAGTTGATCCAGATGATCCGGACTGGGAAATTTATCACTATGAACGACCAGATCTTCCTGAGTATCGAGTTACAACAGCAAATAGAATTAGAGCGACTGCTTTAGATCTTGCGGAGAAGTTGGTTGATAGCGGTCAGCTAAAACCGATTGTTGGTAAAGTTAGTGAGCTATATGAGGATGATGTGATTTTTAATTTAGTTGGGGTGGTGAGTCATCTTTACGGTGAGTATCGTCGGACACCATCAAGATGGACAAAAAAAGCGTTGAAAGGTGTGTTAACCGGCTATTTAGTTAAAGATGCTTCCATTCGGCCAGTAGAATATTCTCAAGTTGGTGCAATCCTTAAAACGTTTATGACATTTGCGGCGAAAAATCGCTTTGTTTCTGAAAAAATTGCTGAACGGATGAAACGAGCAATTGATGAAATAGAGCCGAAGATGATCCAATTGGGATCTGATAAACAAAACTTTTCAGAAGATAAACGGGACTGGTTGGCTAATACCAATGCAAATCACTTCATGAAAGAAGATGACGATCAATTCTCCGACGTATCAGATGATCAGTTATTTGATAACTCGGCTTCGGATAACGCGTCGTCATCCACTAAGCCTGGCAGTGAGGGCCGGGTGATTTCACTTTCAAAGTGGAAGAAACAAAATAAGAAAAAGAAGAAGCGAAAGCCCAAGAAGAGGTGAGATTGAAAAATAAAATCCTGCCGGGAACTGGCCCCCTTTCACCATGACATGTTAAAGACTAACAGATTAATAGTAAAAGCAGCTTTAAATGGTCAGTTGTCACGACCAACTTAAAACTGCTTTTAAATTTGCTAAAAATAAGTTTTTTGGTATCTCTGGTGGTTAATGGTTGGTATACTAAGAAATAATTAGATTTTAATTTAATCGTCAGGAGACAATGGGATGACTAATGATCAAGAATTAAAGACCGAAATCAAGCAACTTAAGGTTCAAGCTGAACAGATTATGACCCAGTATGGCTACCGATTTATTGATGAAAGGGGCATTGAAATACCAGGCGTAACTGAAGCGGAAAAGAGTGATCTTGATAATCGGCTAAGAGCATTTTTCTATGTATTAGTAGGTTCTATGGCTAAACCGATCTCGCGACTAACAGAAAATGACCTTACGCAAATTCTTTGTGATCAACATCGTTTTTTGTCAGATGAACCGGGAGACGATGTTGCTCAATATTTTTTCAGCATAGTTGAAACAACTTATATCTTCCTAAACTGGTTGTCAGCACGGGGAGACATTCAGTTAACATCTGGCCAAATTAATACTGCTTATCGAAGAATGACAGCCGCCATAGGCATTTTTAATGATTTTTCACGTAATCATTCAAATGTTACCGAGACGGATGCAGCATTAGGTGACCCCGGTCGAGCAATGTATTATTATGATCGACCAACCCTGCCAGCGTTTAATCATGAGTTGGCAACGGTAGTTTGGAATAAGGTGGAGCCTGTCGCAAACGACTTCATTAATTTTGGTTATCTAACACCAATTACTGGTGAAAAAAATTTTTGGTTTAAAGACGATCTGGTTACTAACTTAAGGCAGATTGGGCTCCATTTGTATGGTGAACATCGCCAGATGCCGGATGAATGGACTGTTGGCGCGTTAAAAGATATTTTAACTGGTTATACGATTAAGGATGCCCGGATCTTTCCAAGTGAATACTCCCAATTTGGAACGATTCTTAAAGCATTTATGGATTTCTCTGTAACTGAAGGGTTAACCTATGAAAGAGTTGCTGAGCAAATGAAGCAGGCAATCGAAGAAATTGAACCGGAAATGATTCGGTTGGGCGCAGATGAAACTCGTTTTTCAGATGACAAAAAGTGGTGGCTCAAAACCACTAATCCCGATCATTCGGCTAAAGGGACTACTAAGCAGGAACGAGAATTGGCCAAAAATCCAAGCTATCCTTTTAACAAAGTTGTTTTGGCCAATCAAACCGGTCATGAGGGCCATTCAATTTCACTTTCACAGTGGAAGAAAAAGAATCGGCGGAAAAAGAAGAAATCAAAGAAAAAATGAAGCCTTATTGTGTTTTTTAAATCATAGTAATAAGTGACTTTTCTTGCCATTGTGATCTGAAATGACTTACCCTACAAGTGAAGAACCAGTTTGGTGTAAGATTCATATAAAATCTTGAATTAGTGAGGGAAACTTATGGATGAATTACAAAACAAAAGCGAACGCGTTGATCAATTAATGAACCAATATGGGAAACCGTTTATAGATGACCAGCATTTTTCTGATCCGCATTTGACCGATCAGCAAATAAAAGATGATTATACAAATTTGTTGCGGGCCTTCTTGAGCGCTTTTGTGGTTGCAACTTCCCGGCCAATTTCACAACTTTCCAAGCAGGAGATCATCGCAACCGTTGACACATTTGATCAGCTGCTACCAACTGGAGACGACTATACATTATATTTCGAAAATAGTGTCCGAACCGGGGCCACATTTTTAATTTGGTTATCGGATAAGGGAATTGTGTCACTCACGCCTCAGCAAATTGCCAATGCGTTTAATGAACGGACGATGGCAGCTTCCATGGATGAGATGCCAATGAATATTAAGGAAGGTTTCGATACCTATCTGGTCGATCGGGATCGGGAAGCCTATCATTACGACCGACCAAGTTTGACGGCTTATCAAGATGGGACGGCTGGCAATATCAGAATTACAATTGGGCAAACTGCTCAAGCACTTTTTGACAGCCCGCAATTTAAGTCGGAGATGGGTCAAATTACCCATGGATATACTCTTGATATATTTGACTATTTAATTGGCATGGCTAGTCACTTGTACGGCGAGTTTCGTAAAACACCAAAATCCTGGACCAAGAAAGCCTTAAAAAGTGTTTTAACCGGCTATTTGATTAAGGATGCCACAATTCGACCAGAAGAGTACCCAGAAACGGTCACCATCCTGAAAATGTTTATGGACGTTGCTGCTCAAGAGCACGTTACAACTAAAACAATTGCTGAACGGATGAAGCGGGCGATTGATGAGGTGGCCCCTGAAATGATTCAGTTAGGGAAGAATCGACGCCACTTTTCAAACAAGAAGAAGGGTATGTTAGCCGACATGGATGAAGACCATACATTAAAGGACGAACAGGATGATCAACCATCTGCGAGTGAAACGGCGACCTCGCCGACTTCAAATCCATCCAAAAGTTAAATTGAAAGGGAAGTTTGGCGATAAATCATTACGAAATCAATCCCATAAGCCGAAAAAGGATTAATCTTTTTTTAAAATGTATAAGAGATTATAAATTTTTAGAGCATAATTGATTGTTTTTTAGTTTGAACATTTGTGAAATATTTTACAAGGAGATTTTGGTGAACTATACTTGAAGTGTAGATAGGTGTGGTTAAAGCTTTGAATTAAGTATCGGGAGGTCGATATTTATGGGGCGTTTAGATGAAAAAGTTGCCATTATTACCGGTGGTGTCAAAGGCTTTGGATTGGCAATGGCCGAGCTGTTTGTTAAGGAAGGCGCCAAAGTCGTGATTACTGACGTTGATGATCAGCACGCGGATGAAGCGCTCGATGAGATTGGTCGGACTAATGCAATTTTCATCAAGCAAGATGTTTCACAAGAAGCTGGCTGGGAACCGGTATTCAAAACGGCCGTTGAAAAATTCGGTAAAGTCAACATTCTGATTAATAATGCCGGAATCCTATCATTTAACGATGCTGAAAACATTGATCTCGCAACTTGGCACAAGGTATTATCCGTAGATTTGGATGGTGTCATGTTGGGGACTAAGTATGGCATCAAGTACATGAAAGAAAATGGTGGCTCGATTGTTAATATCTCATCAATTGCCGGCTTAATCGGCATTAGCAATCTCTATGCATATAACGCTGCCAAGGGCGGGGTTCGCATGCTCACCAAATCAGCAGCTCTGTACTGTGCGGAAAAACATTACGCTATTCGGGTTAATTCTGTTCATCCCGGATACGCTCACACGCCAATGGTGGATGCTTATCCTGAAATGCGTCAGCACTTGGAAAGTTTACATCCAATGGGGCGTTTGGGAACGGCTGATGAAATTGCCAATGCGGCACTTTATTTGGCATCCGATGAGTCCTCGTTCTCGACTGGTTCGGAATTAGTTGTCGATGGTGGTTATACAGCGCAATAAAGCTAATTATGAATGGATTGAAATCGACTAATTGTGAAGACGACTTTTTAAATGCAAAAGGTTGGAATTTTGCATTTGGAAAGTCGTTTTATTAATGATCACAATAGTCATCACGATAAGCACCAATTTACCATGATGGCTGCTTTTTAGTTGAGAAATAAAAGCTCATTTGTTTTGTAACCGGTTTCATAAATGCTATGATAACAGTGGAAAATGGTTTTTAGCCATTGATTAATGCACAATTTTATTTGGAATTAGCTGAGGAGGATATCAACATGTCAGCGAAAAAGATTGCAATTTATGGGGCTGGTTCAATTGGCACGATTACAGGGGCTTACCTGTCACAAGCCTATGGAAAAGATCACGTCACTTTAATTGATGCCTGGCAGGAGAACGTGGATACGTTAAATGAAAAGGGCGCCCACATTATTGGCGCAACGGATTTAACCGTTCCGGTTCACGCGGTCACACCGAATGACGTGGACGGTCAATATGATGTGATTTTGCTGCACACTAAACAGGGCTTTAATGGGACAGTGCTGCCAGCAATTAAAAAGATTTTGTCACCAGACGGCACTTTGATTTCACTTCAAAATGGGGTTCCAGAAAGAAATATCTTGAAAATTTTTGATGCTAAAAACGTGATCGCCGGTTCAGTTGAATTCGGTGGCACTGGACATGGACCAGGTGTTTCAGAATTAACGACCGAGTTTGACGCTTTTAAAAAGAGTGCTTTTCAGATTGGCGAGATTGATGGTAAACTGACTGACCGAATTGAAATGATTCAGGAAATTTTATCTAATGTTGGTGGAACAACGATCTCAGATAACTTGATGGGCACTAAGTGGACAAAACTATTAATCAACGCATCGTTTAGCGGATTATCCGCCGCGGCTAATACAACCTATGGTGGTATTTTAGCCAGTGACGTTGGCATTAAATCGGCTTTGCATATTATCAACGAAGCTTTGACAGCCGGCCATGCGGACCAGATCAGATTTGCGCCCATGAACGGCGTCGATTTCAATCAGTTGTTTAGCCTAAAAGGAGCCGATTTTACCCAAAAACAAATCGATTATCTACGGGAAATTATGAAGCCGTGGGCCAGTTTAAAAGCCAGCATGCTGCAAGATTTGGAGCATCATCGAAAGACTGAAATTAACGAAATCAACGGCTTAATTGTTGAAACGGCTAAAGAGCATCAGCTGACCACGCCATATAACGATCTGATTGTGGAGATTGTCACGGAAGCTCAGGATACCGATACGTTGCCGAACTTTGATGAGACAATGATTCGTTTTAGCAAACTGTTAACGAATAAACCGATTCTGTCGTAAAATAATTGCTAATAAAAAATGATAATGTTAAAAATCCGGATCAACGACTACCTTGAGTAGCCATTGATCCGGATTGTCTATTATGTTGAAGATTTTGGTGTTGTCAGTGAACCTTTGGGGGTAATGCTTGAGTTTTGATGTAAGTGAATGACTTTATCAAGTGGCTGATTATTTTGTCGAGCAATAAGTAAATCAGCAACTTCTTCATTGGTTAGCGGCCTTCCTAAGGCTTTGATGATTACATTAATTTCTCGAATATTAATGTAATCCAAAAGCAGCTGACTGAGTTCAGTAGAAGCGTTCTGGAATGAGCGGGAATCAACTGGATCGTGTTCGATGATTTGATTTAGCTGAGTTAACTTTTGTAAAATATCGGTCTTATTCATGAATGCTACCTCCTTTTTTTTACCTTGGTTCTAATCGTATCAGATTATATGTGGCTTTATTGAATGTGCTGAAAGCGTCAAATGCATATTATAAGATGTCTACTTTCATTTTGCATGATTAACTTAGTATTATCAATCTTGAGTACAAGTTTCTATTCATCTTTCTCCTGTACCTGTGATTTTAATTTAGCCTCACTGATAACAGTTACGTCGTCATCTGGCAATTTTAAGCGGTGTTCGCTTTTGGAGATGAGCATTGCCGTTGTGGTATCGCCCACCACGTTGAGAACGGTTCGAAACATACCTGAGAACCACTCAATTCCCGCTAAAACCGCAATGCTTGACGTGGGCAATCCCAGCGTTGGCACGACAATGGTCAGAGCAATAAACCACCGCCAGGAACAACGACCGTTCCAAAGCAGACCAAAATTGCCAGGAAAACAGTTTTGGTCATAAAAGGTAAGCCAAAGTTAAGATGGTATAGTTGAGCCAATGTTAAACAGGAAAGGGATAGAAACATTGCCAGACCGTTGCTGTTCAACGACATTCCCAGTGGCAAAACTAAATCAGCAGTTTGTTGATCAACACCCAGTTTTTCTTTAGCGTCTTGCATTTCAATTGGTAGACAAATTGCTGAAGAAGTTGTTGTTAAGGCAACGACGATCATTCTGGAAAAACCTTGGCTTAACGTTTTGTAGGGAACTTTGGTATAGAGATGGACGATTAGAAACAAGATTCCCAAAAAGAGGCCGGTTCCTACCGCGAAAGTGAATAAGAATTTCAACAGTGGCAATATGACGGTTAGGCCATTTGACCCAACCACGTTGGCAATCAAAGCACCAATTCCAAATGGTGCGGCTTTCATAATCAGCGAAATAATCTTGATGGTAATTTGATTTAATTCGTGAATCCCGGTTAGAACGCCTTGAAAATGACCATTGGCATTAAGCATGTGTAATGCCGTGCCAAAGAAGAGGGCAAAGATAATGACCTGGATAATGTTACCAGAGGCTAGGGATGCAAAGACGTTTTCGGGGATAAAGTTCAAAATGGTTTTAGCCAATGTTGTGTGAACCGTTGCCATGTGAGTGGTGGTTTGACTCATTCGGATACCTAAACCAGGATTGCTAAGATAGCCAATCCCAAGGCCCACGACTGCTGCCGCTGCGGTGGTTCCGAGAAATAGAAGAATGGTTTTAACACCCATTCGTCCCAGCTGGTTTGATTTCAAGGTGCCGATTGCTTCTATAACGGCGCCTAAAATTAGGAGAACGACCGCCATTTGAACTAATCTTAGGAAAATATCACCAACCATTTTAATGCCAGCAATATTTTTGCCAAATATCAGTCCTAAGGTGATGCCGATTATGATTCCAATCATAATTTGTGAAAGTAAGTTAAGCTTTTTCATTTGATTTGCCACCTCGCAAATAATTAATGCTTTTAGTATAGGTGGTCTCGTTTAGAAGTACATTGGTGATGAGTGACAAAGTTGGCGGGAAAAAGGTGCAGAATCGCCAATCACATGTTATATCTTATAACATACCAGTTAAACTGATTTTGGCATGAAACATTGGCTCGTTTTTCAAGGGCATGCTATAATAAAGTTAATAAAAAGGAAGTCCCACATGAATAGGACTTCCAATATAAGCCGCTTTAAAGGCGGTGGCAGAAATTTAATAAACGATTTTAGCTCGTCCTGTGACCTCTACCAAAGTTACACAGGGCGGCTTTTTTATTTGGTGTGTTGGTCGATGTACGTCAGCAGCGCCACTAAAAACGTGCCGAACAGTAACATCAACGTGAGTGCCTGGAAGACGCTCATTGGCTGTGAAACCTTTCTGAAGATTATTCCATGATCCCATAGACCTCACCTCTCAAGGGAAAAGACAGCCACCGCCCTTAAAACTTCTTACTTGATCAATTATACAGAAAGTGTTGATCCTAACCAACCCTTTTGATAAATTTTGATTTATGTGAATATTTAAATAAAGCACCCTGAACCTTCAATCTCACTGGTTAAGAGTTTTAAATCAATGAAACATTGGCTCACTTTTTAAGGGCATGCTATAATGAAATTAACAAAAAGGAAGTCCCGCGGGAACAGGACTTCCGATGCAAGCCGCTTTAAAGGCGGTGGCTAATTACATTAGACTATTTAAGGTCGTCCTGCAACCTGCCAAAGTTACATAGGGCGGCTTTTTTATTTGGTATGGTTGTCGATGTACGTCAGCAACGCCACTAAAAACGTGCCGAACAGTAACATCAACGTGAGTGCCTGGAAGACGCTCGTTGACTGTGAAACCCTTCTGAAGATTATTCCATGATCCCATAGACCTCACCTCTCGAGGGAAAAGACAGTCACCGCCCTTAAAACTTCTTACTTGATTAATTATGCAGAAAACATTGATCCTAACCAACCCTTCTGATAAATTTTGATTTATGTGAATATTTAAATAAAGAGCCCCGAACCTTGAATCTTACTGGTTAAGAGTTTTAGTTTAATCAACTACCGGTCACTAAAGTAACGGGTTTCTTTGCCTCAACTTTAAATGGAAACATTGGCTCGCTTTTCAAGCGCATGTTATAATGAATTTAACAAAAAGGAAGCCCTGCGCGAACAGGACTTCCGATGTAAGCCGCTTCAAAGGCGGTGACTTTAGTTACAGAACAATTTTAGGTCGTCCCATAACCGGTCAAAGTTATGTGGGGCGGCTTTTTCATTTGGTATGTTGGTCGATGTACGTCAGCAGCGCCACTAAAAACGTGCCGAACAGTAACATCAACGTGAGTGCCTGAAAGACGCTCGTTGGCTGTGAAACCTTTCTGAAGATTATTCCATGATCCCATAGACCTCACCTCTCAAGGGAAAAGACAGCCACCGCCCTTAAAACTTCTTACTTGATCAATTATACAGAAAGTGTTGATACTAACCAACCTTTTTAATGAATTTTGAGTTATAATGAAATCGATTACAATATTAGATGACGAATTAATAAGGAAAATCATTGTTGTCAACTTGAAACAGTTTAAGGGAGGTCATTTAAATGTCAATTACAGCGGTTCTCCAACAACAATATAATCGAATTGAGCGTGAGTGGCTGCGCTATCAGAATAACCCTTACGATGCGGATCGAGTTCATGATTTACGAGTAGCGATTCGAACACTGCGGGGGCTGATTAAATTTCTAAAACGCCAAATGCCACAAGCCGTCTACCAAGTATTGAATGCAGATTTGGGGCAGGCTGCTCGGTTATTTGGGCCATTAAGAGATTTAGATGTACTGATTGGCAAAGCCGGTGAATTTGCGGTTGAGCATCCCCAAGCCGGCAGTGCCTATCGCGGCTTATTTGATGAGTTACATGATCAACGAAATCAGTTAATGGAGCAAACGTTAAGTGATTCGGCGGCACTGATGTTAACAACCTGTTTGACACGGGTTAAGACTCATTTGGACAATTTGATTTTTAAAGGGCATCCCGATCAGGCTTTCGTTAAGGAATTTAAACGTCGGGATCAGAAATTGATGAAACAGTACCAAAATTTGGATTTTCATGATTATCCGCGGGTGCATCACGTCCGGAAACGTGCGAAAACGCTACGTTATTCAGCCGCTTATTTTTCACCATTTTTACCTAAAAAATCCAAAAAAGTGTTACGGCAGGCTAAGCACGTTCAAGACGTTTGTGGGTTGATTACCGATGCTCATGTTAACGATGGTCAATTACACCGACTGGCCGATAAAATGAAGAATTCGACCGATCGTCAATTATTGTTACAAATGGCTCAAGCTCAGCGTAAAATTTACACAGCTAACCGAAAAACAATTCTTAAAAAAGCGGCTCAAACAAATTAATAACGGTGATTGGGATTAACGAAAAAGTCTTTCATTTTGAAGTGAAAGGCTTTTTTTCGTCGCTGTTAATAATGGGTTCTAAACAAAGCACGTCATTTGAGCGTCACGTGACGGATTTGGTTAATGGCGATCAGTTTTTGGTCGTCGATCACGATTCGATCGTCATGGTAACCGTAGATATAAGTTTGACTATCAGGCAACTGCCGGCCATTTAAATCAACCTCGTTTAGTTGAAGAGTAACCTGGCGATGGCGCTGATAGGCGTCAGCCAACAGTTTTGAAATGGTCGGCAAAGTTTGCTGCGGTTGGCGTTGGTAAATTCGTTGTTGCTGGTCACGTTGATGGTTTAAGGCTGCGGTGTGATCTGATAAATAAAAGCCTTGCCACTTCAGCATGCCCCGATCGCGGTAATCGTGTTCAAAAAAGTGGTTAACGACGTCCATGTCAAAATTTTTGTGGTTATTCAAGTTGCTCACGCCTCCATTGGATTATTTTGTGAGTGGTCGGCCAGCGCATGCCGGTAAAGCCAGTGAATTCAATCGTTAAGTTGGTTTTGGCCCTTAGCCCTTTAATGAGTTGCTCGAGGTAGGTGAGCTGATAGTTAACCAGTTTATGTAACGGCACCGATTTTAATCGTTCACCCCGGCGTTGGCTGTTAAAAAAGAAATTATAAGTTTGATCATAGGGGTCATTGACAATTTGAATCCAATAACGGGTTCGGCTAATGCGTTTAAATAGTTTTTCAATTCGTTGATCAATAATCTCCAAATCCTTATTCATAAGCGTTGCCTCCGTTATGGCCACCAACCAGCTTGGCCCGTTGCACAGCGGTACCACCACGAGTCAAACTAGTGGCATAAATTAACTTTGTGAAGCCGAATTTTTGATGAATTTCGTCAATGACATGGCCCAACCGGTCGTTTTTGATTTGTTGGTGAGGATCGGTAAATAAATCCAATTGCTGACTAGTGTCCGGTGTGAGTCGACTGCTGTAAACAGCAATGTTGCGGACAGATTGGCCGGTCCAAAGTTGGCGAAATAAGAAGAGTAAGGGGGCGACAATTTCCCGATCACTGTTGCACGGGGTGACCCGGATGGCGTGGTGGAATCCGGCTTGACCAGTTTCTGCAGCAGCTGCGTAGGAGAAACCGATGCTTAAGGATAAACAGCCGGCAAGTTTTCGATGATGACGCAGTCGGGCAGCCACCTGTTCACCGATTTCTTTAATGACCGTTTCGATTTCGGTTTGCGTTTGATAATCACGTGGTAAAACTTGAGAGTTGCCGAGACTGGCTGATTTAACAACCGGTTTACGGCAAACTTGGGAGCGATCCACACCCCAGGCTGTCGCAAAGAGCTGTTCGCCAATTAGGCCCATTTCCTGTTTAAGAAAGTAAGGGTTGGTGTGGGCCAGGTCATCCATATTGTGAATGCCCAGTCGGTTGAGGTGTTTGGCGGTGCGGTTGCCGATTCCCCAAACATCGGTTAGGTTAGGAATAGTCCAAATCATTTTCGGTACGGTTTCGTAATGAATTTCGCCGATAAAATCAGCCGTGTGTTTGGCATAAACGTCTAAGGCAATCTTGGCCTGTAGGGGGTTATCCCCAATGCCGACAGTCGTGTAGAGGCCTAATTTTCGACGGACAGTCTCTTGGATCAATCGGGCAACCTGGCGCGGTGACTGCCCAAATAACTGCCATGAGTGGGTCATATCGATGATACTTTCATCAATCGAATAGGGCCAAATATCTTCTTCGGCCGCAAAGTGGGTAAACAGTTGGTTAATTTGTAGATTGCGTTGAATATAAAGGTTCATCCGCGGCGGGACGACAAGTAAGCGAGGATCGTTTGGCAGATCCCGTTTACGCGAGACGTTGGCTTTTAGATGAAACAAGTGCTTGGCTTCGGGGGAAGTCGCTAGAATGAGGCCGCCGTTGGTATTTTTCTCTTCACTTAATACGACTAATGGCACTTTTAGTGGATTGAAGCCGCGTTGAACCGCTTCGCAACTGGCATAAAACGACTTATTATCAATTAAAAAGAAAAGACCATGTGGTTCCTGATCAATAAACATCGTTCACTCATCCCCCTGACTTGATGTTGACTAAGGTCGAATGCTTGTTTGGATACTTCTATCTTACGAACGCACGTTTAAAAAGTCAAGAGAAATTTCAAAAAAATCGAAATTGTGAACATGATTACGAATTGGTACATAGATATAAAAATTAGATGCGAAAAGTATACTAGTTTTAAAATCGATAGTGAATCATTATGCCTGTGAAACATTAATGAGAATTAGTGAATTGTTTTTCATGAATAGTATGTATTTTATGTTATCTAGATGTTAGAATGATAGTGTTGTGGAAAATAGATAGACTGGAGGGGGAGATAAAAGAGAATTTGGATAATGAATAGAAAAAACATTTGGGGGTTAAAATAATGAGTTTAAATAAAACTCTCTGAGGGTCGCACGCTCCCCTCGTAACCATCAATGAAAAAAGCCGCCTGCTCCCGTATAATATAGGTGAAGGCGGTTTCATTGTACATCGTTGCTTTATTGGTGCTTTTAAGCCTGAAAATAAAACCGATGGCCTTTGATCCTTGAGATTAACCCATTGTTGCCACGAGCACGCTTATAAAATTTCATACCCTCATCGCGATCATTAGGCAACCGTCAATTTTAATTATACGAGGAGGGCTTCACCATGGAAGTGATTGTTGAAAAGTGTTGTGGGATCGACGTCCACCAAAAACAGATCACCCTAACGACGCTGATTGGCCGGGCCGATCAAAAGCCCCAAAAACACAGTCGCCGTTATGGCACCACTTCACCAGAACTCCGTCAATGTGCTGCTTGGTTGTTAGCTCAAGACATTGAAGTGGTTTTGATGGAAAGCACTGGCCAATATTGGCGACCAGTTTGGCAAATTTTGGAACCCTATGGGTTCAAAATGATCCTGTGTAATCCGCGCATTATCAAAAATATTCCAGGAAAGAAAACCGATCAGAAAGATTCCGAGTGGATTGCTGAGTTAGCTCGCTTAGGGTTGGTGGCGGCCAGCTTTATTCCACCGCGTCCCATTCAAGAGTTACGTGAATCGACGCGGGCACGTAAGTCGTTTACCCAAGCGGCCACCCAAGTTAAGAATCAGATTCATAATATCCTCCAACGCTCGAATATTAAGTTAACGACTTATGTAACTGATATTTTTGGGACTTCTGGTCAGCGATTATTGGCACTCCTAATTAGAGACCAACCCATTACCCCCAAGTCCGTCGCCGCGTGTATGCATGACCGTATGAAAGCGCAGCCGGAACAGTTGGTGGCGGCCTTAGACGGGTGCTTATCGGCTAGTGACCGGCGTCTCTTAGAAATTCAGTTGGCGCATTTGGCTGACCTTAAGCGCACCATTCGGGAATTGGAATTACTGATTGAAGAACAGCTTCAACCCCTTGAAGACTTGTATCTTCGTTTACAGACCATTCCTGGTGTTAGTCAGCACATTGCCAAAATTATTATTGCTGAAATTGGGACTGATGTGACGCCGTTCCCATCGGCGCGCCACTTAGCTTCTTGGGCGGGCGTGAGCCCCGGCAACTATGAATCGGCGGGAATTTCGAAAGGCAGTCATGTCACCCATGGCAATGTTCATTTGAAGTCGGCTTTGGTAACCGCCGCTTTAGCTGCCAAAAAGCAGGCCCATTCCGGCCTTAAGGATTTCTTTTATCGTTTAAATCGTCGCATGGGTGCCCAAAAAGCATTAGTTGCCTTAGCCCATAAAATTTTAAAAATCATTTATGCCATGATCGAGCGAGGAACTTGTTACCAAGAATATCAAAAAGACCAGCGAGTTCAAAGTCTCACTGGTCCAACAGATGTTTAATAAGTTTCTCTAGCTAATGATATTATACAAAATTTTTTGGTAGCCGGCTACCTTTAGGTTAGTGCGGCCTCCAGGAGGTTATTTTCTTATAAAATTCATGTCTCGTTGGTAACAAAAGTGATTTTTACTTTTGTTATTAGTTTGGCTTTTATGGGGGTTTCAGCATCTGCTGACTATAATGGCCCATTTTATAATGATGGTAACAAGCCATTCGTGTACCACCTTAATGGGTCGGACACGGCTACGGCTACCATGACGTTAACTGATGATAAAAGCAACACTGAAAAAGGATTTCCAACAAGTTCTGGTACAGATGAAATTCTTCCCATTGATAGTAAAAAATGGGAAACCGGTGGTTATACAAAATTATATGCGAACCTGGATATAGAAAATAACTCTTCCACTGGTCAACCGGTTAACGAGGAGTTAAGACTAGATAATCTTGATGATAGCAAGAGTAAGGGCGTCTATGTTGCAGATTCTGATAAAGGACCGATTCTTGCTAAACTAAAGGGTTGGCTCAAAGATAAGCAAGTTCAAAAGCTTGATTTTTATACTGATAAGGGCGGTGATACTGATACTATTATCAATTCCACAGATAGTCAAAGTGATATAGACAAAAATTTTGACATTTTGGAAAATGCAAATTGGAATGCGAATGGATTTGCGATCCATGTTACTACTCCTGATGGTGGTGATGGATCTCCACTAAAAGCTGGAGGGAGTCTTTCGTTAAAAATTCCCTTAAGTGTTGCGACTAAGGCTAATTTAAAAAGTAATACTGTCGGTTTCAAAATGACTCAGTATGATGGTGAGAATCAAAATCCAACTACACTCAGACCATGTTTCTCTGAGGGATTTACCAAAGCGTCTGTTAACAGTAAACCATATTTAGTCACCGAAAAAACAACAGATGGTACGTATCAGGCAATAACAGATGATGTAAAGAGTTTAGTGCCAGATGCTAAATCGAATCCAATTATCTTTGATCCATTTGGGGTTGGCTTTGATAAAGCTGAGGATCAGCGAAACGATCCTCAGGCATTTAAGACCGGAAATTATTTTGTTGATACAAAGCCAATTTTTAAAAAAGTTTCTCAAGATGGTTGGTCAATTGACTATAGTGATAAAAAGAACAATGTGATGCCTCCATACTATCGATATATTTGGGATGATAGCTCACAACTTAAAATTGTCGACCAAGACGGGAAAACGATTGATATGAGCCAAGGCAAATATGCGACTTACGTTTCTCTAAGAAAAGTCCTTGATGCAAAAGATTGGACAATGAAAGCTGGAGAGACTGTTGACCCAAGTAAAGGGTTTGAAAGTTGGACCAATAGTACTGGGACAATTAAAGATCTTGCAGAAGCTGAGAAAGCAGGTTTGAAAGTAGGTATTAAGTCACTTAGTAATGGTAACTATGATGTTACTTATACAGTGCAGGACGCAAAATTTGATGGCGATCCTACTGTTCAAAATGTTTCGAAGACAGTTCAAGTGACTGTCACTGGTAACGGCGGCAACACTAATAACGGTGGCGGCAGTAATTCAACCAGTGGATCAAGTAGTACTGGTTCAACTACCAACACGAATCCAAGCACCGGCTCCAATTCAACCAGTAACTCGAATAATAATTCGACCAGCAGCAGTAGCAGTTCAACCAGCAATAATGGTTCCAACTCAACTTCGGTTACGACAAGTGCACATGTTAATACCAAGGGGACTGCTGTATATGCTACTAAAAAGATCGGTTTGTATAAGAAAGCTGATTTCTCGAGACGTAATCGAATTAAGTGGTATGCCAAGACTAAGCGGGTTAACCGTCCTGAATTCATCGTTAAAGGTTTCAAGCGCGATAATTCTGGTAAGCTGAGATATCGTGTTCAACAATACAATCCATATACCGGAAAATACGTCAAAGGAACTAAGGGCTATATCACAACCAGCACTAAATATGTTGTCTCTGCTTACTATCAATCAGTTCCGAAGAGTAAGAAGATTCGAGCCATTAACCGCAAAGGCGTAAATTCCTATAAGAAAGCTTCATTAACGAAGAAAGTTAGGAATTACAAGAAGGGAACTTTGCTGAAAGTTAAGAAAGTCATTCATCATAAATTAGCAACACGCTATGTTTTGACAAATGGCCGGTATGTCACAGCAAATAAGAAATTCGTGATTCAAAAGTAAAGATTGGCGCTTATTTAGAGTGCCAGTAACTAAAGCATATAAAGACCTCATCAACGCAATCAGTTGGTGAGGCTTTTTGTCTGAGATGTTTTAGCAATTTTTTAACTCTATAATCCCCAGTTAGCAAATGCCACCGCACCAACCTGTTCATTTAAATTAGGATGGGGCGGTTGTAAGGGTGTTCTAACTGAGCACCGATCTCTCGCTGCCAGTACCTCAGCCAATTTTGTGGTACTGTCTGATTTTGTGCAATAATGAATGGTTATTTAGCTTTAAATTCATTCTATTTAATAACCTATCTATCATATTCAGACTTTAATTATGCGAGTGAGATTTTTGGATCTTTAGCACAATTTAATAACAAAGACACCGCCGATCATGATTAAAATACCAATAATTTGGAGTAGATTGATTGGATTTCTTCTAGCACCAACCCAACCAAATTCATCGATCAATAAGCTGCCGGATAGTTGACCAATTAGGACGATAGCAGCGGTCATTCCCGTCCCAAGAATTGGCACTAAAACCGAATTGCCAAAGACGAAGGCTGCTCCAAAGATACCGCCAATCCAAATCCACCAAGCATTGTACTGATGCAGACGAAATTTGATAGTGTTTATTCTTGGCCTGTCAAAGAAAAAGATAATGACGAATAGCAAGATCATTCCAGTTACTAAAGAAATATAGGATGCTTTTGCGGGAGAGCCTAAAGCATGTCCCAGAGCCCCATTGATGGCTACTTGGCATGCATTCACGCCGCCGCATAAAATTCCAAGTAATCCCCAACTGAATTTACCGGCACTTCGTTGTTTTTTTACTTGAATCAATCGCTGTCGGTTGATCAGATATGTAGGCAAAACAACAGTTGTTAAGATTCCTAAGAGGACTAAGACAACACCGAGTAGACGAAAAGCGGTGATTGCATGGAATGGTGAATCAAATAATCGAAAATTATCTATCAATAAACTACCAAAAATTTGACCCAAGATAGGCATTAAAACAGTTGCAACGCCACCCAAACGTGGAAAAAGCAGAATGTTTCCCATTTGGTAAATGACACCTAAGACACCACCCAACCAAATCCAAACGGGAACATTCTGAACAAAATTAAGCGAAATTCCTAAAGATTGTCCGGTTACTAAAGCTAAAATTGCTAAAACAATTGAACCAATGATAAAATTAACAAGGTTAGCTTGCAGTGACGAGGCGATGGTTTGCTGAAGTTTTGAATTGGTTGCAATTTGAAAAGGTAGGGTAACGCCGACAATAATCCCAAAAATAATAAAGAGCATAAGACTGTCTCCTAACAATAGTTTAGTTTATAATCAAGACAGTCCAAATCGATTTGAACTGTTACCAGTATAGTCCAAAATATTTTGGATTGTCAATCTTAAATCGGTCAGTTTTTAATCATATTTTGGAAATTTGGAAGGAATTTTAAAATGACACAAAATAATCAAGAAATTATTAGGTTAGCGAAGATTTTGGCTGATCCCCTACGATTTCAAGCTTTAAATCTCATCAAAAAGGGTCGTGATGAAGATTGCGAAACGCCGGTTAATCCAGAACACCCAACTAGTTTATGTCCCACTGATTTGTCTCATAAAATGGGCATTAAAAAAACCAAGTTAGATTATCATTTAAAAGTGATGGTTGATAATCACATCATTTCAAAGTATGTTCACGGGATTCACACTTACTATGCGCCAAATTTGCAAGGGTTAAAGCCTTTGGAAAACTGGATTGTTAATTTTAAGTAATGGGCAGTTTTAACGAGGAATCCATGAAAACCGGGATGCAAATTGGCCGCTTTTAGTTATTACGTTGTGGGCTACATCATATAAAAATAAATTCATAGATTTTCAGTTTTTAAAAGCAGACTTTTTTGACTTGGTTTGATATACTATCACCTACTGTATGTTAAATTTGTAAATCGGCCGCTTAGAGCCAAATAAGGAGATTCAATGAATACAAACGACCAAAGTAATTATTTAGACCAGTTGTTGGCACCGTATTGGCAGGATTTTGTTGCTGAAAATGGCGCAGACGATATTGTGTTGAATGAGGATGCAACTAACGCGATGTATCTGCTGGCCAAGGGATTTATGGCAGCTGTGTTAACTGCTAATAACTTTAAACCACTGTCGCAATTGACGCTGGCTGATCTGAAAGCCGGGATTGAAATTCTGACAAAAGCGTCGGACTTTGATGATCAAATGGCTGATGAGGCCGATGATTTTTTGGCAAGCAGCTTAGAGCTTGGCCATTTATTTATCGCCTGGTTGGCACACAAAAAAGTGATTCAAATAACTGACGATGAGGTCGATGAAGTTTTCAATGACCAATTACTTGATGAAGCGCCGTTACTTTTCGACGATGAAGCGGCTAATGAGGATCCGGATTTCGAAGCTTATCGATATGATCGCCCAGAATTGCCCGAGTATCAGGAAAAGACGGCCCAAAAAATTAGTGACGCGACTTTGACCATCACCGCTGAGTTTCTTAAAACAATTGGTTTTAGAAAAATCGCGACGACGGCTGACGATAGTTACAGTAAACGGGTGATGGTCTGTCTCGAAAGAATTACCAGTCATCTATACGGGGAGTATCGCCAAACACCGGCTAATTGGACAGGCGAAGCGTTGAGCCACGTTATGACAAATTATTTAACAAAAGACGCACCACTATTTTCAACGGAATATCAAACTTTTGATCAAGTAATGAAACTGTTCATTGATTTTGCCGGTGAAAAAGGATTCTTGTCCCCATCCTTAACGCCAATATTAAAAGCGGCTGTTGATCAATCAGCCCCAGAGATGGTGGCATTGGGTGAAGATTCTGACAACTTTTCGCTGAATAAGGAGACACTGCTGTCACTATTGGCGCCTGCAACTCACTCAAATGACTTGTTAGGGGAATATTTGACAGAAATGAGTCAAAAAGGGAAAGCTTCTGACGCCCTTGATGGCGAAACTGTTATTTCATTTGAAGAATGGAAAAGGCAAAAACATCAATAATAGGGGTCACTGATGAACTCATAAAGCGTTAAAGGCCCAAGCAAAAATGACTTCGGATAACTGCTAATTTAACAGTTGTTCGAAGCCATTTTTCATTTTAAAAAGTGATGAGATTTTTAATCGATACTGCCTGCTTTTTGATCTTGTTGAATTTGTTCCAAGGATTTACCGGCTGTTTCTTTGAAGAAGATTTGAATAAACAAGCCCATGGCAACACAGAACAACCCGAAAATCACAAATGTCCAGACGCTGCCCAATTTATCAAGCATGACTGGGAAGAGCTGAGTTACCACGTAGGTTGCTAGCCAAAGAGCGGCTGAAGCAATTGAAGAAGCCCGGCCCCGAATTTTGTTTGGAAACATTTCGGAGATCAAAACCCAGGTACCGCCACCCCATGACATTTCAAAACTGGCGGTATGAAGGACGATCAACACAATGATAAAGATGTTAAAGGCTTTGGTAATCGGATCTTGGGCAAACAGCACAGCAATGATGAAGAGGCAAAGGGCCATAGCGTAACTGCCCCATTTCAGCATGCGTTTTCGACCAAGTTTATCGATCAGCCCCATGAAGAAGGCCACAAAAAGCACTTTAATGACACCAATAAAAACGGTTTCAATCATGGCCGCATCAGCACCGGCGCCGGCATCTTTGAAGATGGTCGGGGCGTAGTAGCCAACCGCGTTAACGCCGGTTAGTTGTTGGAAGACCGAGCACATGATGGCGACGAACAAGGCCATTCGGGTCCCTTTTTTGAAGAGGTCCTTCGTGAAACTCTTGTTTTGACTTTCGGCGATGACATTTTGCTTAATCCCTTTGACCTGGGCATCGATTTCTTCTTTTGGTTGAACGGACATCCGCTGTAAAATGCTGGCGGCCCGGTCTTCTTGATCTTTGTTAATCAGAAACCTTGGGCTTTCAGGGATGGCAAATAATAGCAGGAAGAAAATAATGCCTGGAATCATTCCGGCAAGAAACATCATGCGCCAACCAACATCCTGGTTCCATGCCATGGAGTGGGTGTTGGCAATGATTGCGTTGACAAGGTAAACGATAAAAATTCCGGTGGCAATCGCTAACTGGTAGCCACCAACCATCTTGCCGCGAATTTCCTTTGGTGCGATTTCGGCAATGTAGACGGGGACCAGCGTTGACACCATGCCGATTCCTAAGCCACCGATTAGTCGGGCGGCAATCATAATTGTCACGCTGGTTGCTGCAGCACAGCCCAAACCGGAGATGGTGAATAAAATAGCAGAAACAAACATCACGATTTTACGACCGACCTTATCGGCTAACCAACCGGCAATTAAACAACCGAAGAACGCCCCCAGCGGAATGCCACCGGAAACAAAGCCCAACACGCCGCTGGACATATGAAAGACCGGCCCGATAAAGTTAATGGCACCTGACATAACACCTTGGTCGTAACCAAATAGGAAACCACCAAAGGCTGCTACGAAAACGGTCACCAATAAATATCGGGTATAGCCCTTTGATTGAGTCTTCAAAATAAATCATCCTCCTAATAATAGCAATTAAAACATGTGGTGCATGGTTGTTGTATCATCTCCCTAGTGTAAGCTGACCAGTAGCCTGGCTTCAGCAGTGAATCCACTTACACTAGCTATTATATTCTGATGTACTAGATTGTCAAGAAAATTTCGAAAAGAAACTAAAAAGGTCAGGCTACTGGTGGAGAATTAGACAATTGATAATTAAAGGATAATGAGAGAATTGGTGACGTGATGGTGATTTTTGATGATGATTAGTCTATCAAACCATGTAAAATTTAGTCTGTTCTTTTTTAAGAAGGCTGATAAAAGCTTCGAAAGTAATATATTAGTGTGAAGTTAGTTATAACGTCAAATTTAAAATGATCAGGGGTAGGCAGCCAGTTGTAAAAAGTTTAGTTAACGGTAAGTGACGTCATCGGAAAAGGAAAAACAACCTGAGAAAGTGCTGATAAAAAGGCATCCTCTCAGGTTGTTTTTTGATAAAAATTTAATGCATCATACTGAAAAACTCATGAAACGATCACAGCCGAAGTTACTCAACTGCTTTTTCGATAACAACTTGACCCTGGTCAGTGGTCCGAAAAACCACGCGATCACCAGCTTGCAGAAGATCTGCGGCGTGTAACTCTGCTGGCATTACGACTCGACCATCGTTGGAAACTATCTGTACATTCTTTGACATAATAATTCCTCCTTGAAGTCTATAATGTTGTTGAGCTCGCAGTTACATTAAAAATTTAAATTATGTAACTGCGAACATTCTATCATATCATTTAAAATTTGCAATCGATTCGGGCAATTTTTAACAAATGACCAAGGATACGCTGGGATGATCGCATCATTAACAACAGCATTCTTATAAAAATGGTTAAAGTACGTTAATTTTATGGTCCTTGAGTGTAAGCGCTTGATTAATTGACGAAAATCGAGTACATTATCCTTGCTGGTGTATCGATACACCCATTTAAAAATAGCAGAACTAGTTGTGTTGAAATAAACCAAGGTTGATTCGTTTAGGAGGATAAACATGATGACAAATTTTGATAAAAACAGTTTTTCTTTGAAAGGCAAAGTGGCATTAATTACCGGTGGTGCTGAAGGATTGGGCCGAAATTATTCAATCGCACTGTCACTGTATGGAGCTGACATTTTTATCGTTAGTCGGTCTCAAACCGGGTGGCAGGAGATTCAGCAACAGATTGAAGAAAATGGGCAACAGGTTGGCTTTTTCCAGAAAGACATCACGGAACCAGGAGCTGCTCAGGAAACCGTTGCGAAGGTGATGGATCAATTTGGCCATTTGGATGTTTTAGTGAACAATGCCGGGATGCAATTGCGAAATAACGTATTGGATTTTAAAGATGCGGATTGGCAAAAGGTCATTAATTTAAATTTGAACGCACTGTATTACATGTCCCATGAAGCGGCCAAAGAAATGGCCAAACAAAAGCACGGTAAGATCATTAACATTGGGTCCATGCAATCTTATCGGGCTGGTAAGTATATTTTTCCTTACACTGCCAGTAAACACGGTGTTTTGGGCCTGACCAAAGCATATGCGGACGCCTTGGCACCTTACAATATCCAAGTAAATGCTTTGGCACCGGGCTATATTAAAACCAACATGACCAAGCCACTGCAGGATGATCCGGTTCGGGGACCCGAAATTAAGGGTCATATTCCTTCCGGCGAGTGGGGCGTGCCGGAAGACTTAATGGGACCCATGGTTTTCTTGGCGAGTTCAGCAGCTGATTACGTCACAGGTGTCATGTTACCGGTTGATGGGGGATATTTGCTTAGATAAGACTAAAATGAATGCCCCCAAACTCTGGTCGCGGGGATCAGCTGAGTGGCCGGTGTGACCGCTTTGGGCTCTTTGATGGTAGTAAGCAGCGTTTTAGCAGCGGATCGACCGATCTCCTTTGGGTCTTGTTGCATGAGATCAATTCCGTCACTGACAAATTTGGACCAGTCCCAATCATCAAAGCTGGCGAGACCGATTTGATCGGGAAACGTTAACTGGAGTTCTTGAAATGCCGTTAGTGTTTTGAACAACAGTGGCCCCATTAATGAAACAACAACCGTCTTTTTGCCCTGATTCAAGTAATGACGGATTTGTTGAGGAAGCCAATCATCAGTATGGCCGGCTAAGTTTAATTCAATGACTCGACTGGCGGTTTCTTTGACACTGTCTTTAAACCCTTTGATTCGGGGCACTTGAGCCGAGATTGGCACAGTGGTGCTGCTAATCAGTAGCAGTTGGTCATACCCGGCTTTAATCAGTTCGGCGCCAAATTGGCGGCTGGCTTGGAAATTATTCGTCACGACTTTACCAACCGTTTCGGGCTGGTCGCTAACTTCCCGATCGACAGTTACCATCGGCACGTGATTTTTCAAAATAACTTGATAATTCTTAAAATTGGGTTGGCTGGGTTGAATGATCAACCCGTCAATCTCCTGCTCGAGTAGTCGATTGATGCCTTGACGTTCTTCTGAAGCTGAGTTGTTTGCATTTAGTAAAAGGACACTGTAATCCCTGGGTTGTAAAATTTCGTAAATGCCGCTAAACAGCAGTGATGAGAATACATTTGAAACATCACCAACGATCACGCCGATCATTTTGGATTGGTTGGTCCGCATTTTACGAGCGGAAGCGGAGGGATGGTAGTTCAATTGTTGAATAGTGGTCGTAATTTTAGCTTTTGTCTCGGAACTCATTTTGCTAAAGTTGCCGTTTAGGTAACGGGAAATTGTGGTGACGGAAACCCCGGCTGCTTTGGCAACGTCAGAAATTGTCACGTTTTTCATTGATTTAGGTCATCCTTCCTGATTGTGTAAACTTATCATAACGCAAAATGCGGCCAAGGTGATTGCTGGTTTTTAAATGACAGGATGAATTAAGCCAACAAACAACCCCCGCTGAACCATTTTTAAATGGTCTCGCGAGGGTTGTTTGTTGACTTCTAATTGAAATAGAAGTTAATGATCAATTAGGACAGTGATAAGCCACCGGTATAGTGAGCTGAAGCACTGGTTAATACTTTAAGACTGTAAGTTCCCTTGTCCACGTTCAGGGAACCTTTGGCAGCGCCGGTGCTTGACTTAAGCGTTTTGTAAAGTGAGCCATCTTTGTAGATCTTGATGGCGAATGGTTGACTTGAAGCACTGCCATCTGAGTTATAGGTGCTGACGGCGTAATTCAACGTTGCGTTATCATTGGTTGCGGTCACCGAAGTTGAATAGCCCTGGTTGGCATCCGTATAGCTCGAGCCTGTGTAACGTGGTGCCTTATGGGTGTAGTCTTGAGCCACTTTGGTTGGCGTGCTGGTTTTAAAGGCCCCAAAGTCCACTTTACTGAGTGACTGGGAGGCATCGGTCTTAGCCGGCGTTGTCTTCACAGAGTTGTTGTTTGAAGCGTGGTCATTTGCTTTAGCGGGTGTTGAACTGGTTGCCTTGTTATCAGCTGCCTTGTTGTCGTTTGCCTTGGCAGCTTGTGAATTCGCGGTTTTGGCACTGGTTTGGTTGGTGTTTTGATTACCAGCCTTTGCAGTAGCTTGGTTAGTGGTTTTATCGCCGGCCTGTTTGTTATTGATTGCTTTGCCAGCCTGTTGATTGTTGTTGGTTTTACCGGCTTGGGCGGTGGTTTGCGTTGGGGCACCGGTAGCGGCATTGGCAGCGACACTGGTTGCCAACGTTGGTGCGATCATTGCCAAAGCTGCGGTTGAAGTGTATAAGATGTGTTTTAATGTCATAGATTTAAGATCTCCCTTTTTCTTTTGATTGGAATTGTGTTTTTGTATTCATATAGCATGAAACCGGTCAAGTGACTCAGTTTCAAACATCCCCGAGTCATCATTGAACGTGGCCAACATTCAATGACTTGAAACTTGCTAATCACTCCCTTCGGATTTGATGTTTCTTAATATAGATGATGCCCCTTAACTAAACCTTAAAGCAGCCGATTTTTTTCGAGTGCGTTTAAAATTAAATGGCGGGTTAGCGGTTGAATCGTTGGTAGCGTTGGATTTGAGCAATTTAAAAATAGTCAAAAAAGCCAACCCGTTTTTCTAAAATGCGAACAGGTTGACTCTTTTAGGAAATTATTCAGGTTATCTTAGCAGTCGCAATCAACTGCGCAATTTGACAAGTTCTTTAAGTACATATTGTTAATTCGGTATTGTTCAGCCACTTCAGTATTGATTGGCTGATTGTCCCGACGCAGAATCAATTCGGCCAGTGGCGCAAACCGTTGTCGATACTTGTAGACGTAGCAGAGAATGACTTTGCCGTGAACGACTTCCGGGCCGACCATGAAGACGTTTTTGGTGCGGGTTGATTCGTCTTCATCATTTAGAACGGCGCGGGCGTTTTCAACCGCAAACAAGTCCTTCACCAATTTACTTTGGGTATTTGAAAAGCCGGTAGCCAGTAATGGTTGGCTGGTAATTAATTGTTTGGCTCCGTTAGCGAAATCTAACTGGTACTGGTCCCCAATTTTTTCAATTTGAACGACTTTAGCGTCATTTTTAACGGTAATCGAACTTTCAAATGGCTGGAAATTGTTGAAAGTGTAGGTCGATAAACGCTTGCTGGGGTCGGGTTCGTCCAAATTGAACGCCGGTTCAGCTGTATAGAGGGTTGATTGAATGCCCAAAGCGGCTAAATGAGTTGCCAAATCAAAGGCGGACTCATTACCGCCGATGATCGTTTGGGGCCCCTGACCGATAAACTGATCATACTCTTTAATGTCCCGATAGTGGCGGCCTAACTCGGCGTTCTTAATGTTGGCTGTATCTGGGAACGAGTAATCACCCAACGCAATGATGACGTATTCGGCGACGATTAGCGAGTGATCGGCTAAGTGGATGTGGTACTGATCGTTGGCGGCTTTCTCGATTTGAACGACGTCGGCATGTTCTTCAACCGGTAACTGATAGTAATCGACCAAGGAGTTTAAATAGGCTTGGTATTCCGGCCCCGAGGGATGTTCTTCCAGTAGAGTGAAGGCTGGGGAAGTGGTTGGGGTGACCGCATTTAAATCAGGCACACCAAAGCCGTTGGTGGTAAAGGAAGGCGAAATAAATCGGGTTTGGGTGTTCCAATGCTGAAAGCTGTTTCCAACCTGGCCCTTTTCGAGGACAATGTGGTCCTTTAGCCCATATTGTTTAAGGGCAACGCTCATCCCGATACCGGCTGCTCCGGCACCAATGATGGCAACTTTATATTGACGATTTAACATTAACGGCAGCTCCTTTTTCTTGTGGATGACTTAAACGATTGAGCACAGTTTTGGATAACCAATACGCAACGGCTGATCCGACAATGGTGATCAGGGCGGTGATAGCGATTGCCAGTAATTCAACGCCTGCAAAATGACCGTTGCCGGTTAAAAGACCGTTAGCGCCGGCCGGGTTGACTTTTTGACTGGCAAATAGGATCAAGCCTACCGTGCCGACTAACCCACCAATGGCGTTGATACTAAATGAATCGACCGCATCGTAAAATCGGTTGGTAGTGTGGCAAACTTGCGTGACTGCCCAACAGGTTAGCCCACTGACCAGGGCGGTTAAGCTTATTTGGAAGGGTGACACGTAACCCACCAGGGCGGTGCTGGTTACCAAGCCGCAGATTACGCCGTTAATCAACTCATCCATTTCCAAAGCCTTATTCCGGCGATAAGCGGCCAGCCCCCAACCGAGTGTCGCAAACAAAACGGCTAATAGAGTATTTAAAATGATCAGGCCCGCTAAACTGGATAGTTGACCCAGTGGGGCTAAATTAAAACCGAACCAGCCGACAAAGATCAGCACCATGGCGGTGTAATTGTTGGTATTACCAATTGGTGCCGCATACGGTTGCTCCTTAGGTCGGCTTATCAAGGTTGCCATGACCAAGCTTGTTAGACCGGCGGTAAGATGGACCACCAACCCACCGGAAAAATCCAAAGCTCCCAAGTGATTTAACCAGCCACTGGGCGACCAAATCAGGTTGGCCAGTGGGCCGTAAACCAATAGGAGCCATAGCGGGACGAAAAGCGTGAAGAAGTGCCACGAAAATCGTGGCACAATGCTACCACTAAACATGATGACCGCGTATAAAAAGAAGTCCAATTGAACCAATAGGCTGATCAATTCAGAGGTGTGGGGGACAGTTTGCCAGATCGTTAATAATTGGGATAATTGGCCGTGAGCGGTACCGGCTTGAAAAGCTTCAAAGTAGCCAAAAATAATCCAGGCAATAATGCCGATTAAGATACTAACCAGCATCCCGACCATCCCGCGATTTAGTACCCGGCTGGTTAATGCATGGCTGTAAATGACGGGGACACTGAAGATCATGGGAATCATGATCAAGGCGCAGACTAAAAGAAACAAGTTTTGCATGTGAGTGATCCTTTCTATTAAAATTGTAAACAGTAATTATTACTCTTTACATAGTCGCAAAAAAATGGCCGACTGTCAATTCTTAAAATTAGAAATTAACAATCGGTGGGGAGCCTCAATCACTGTGAACAGCGACAATCATCCGGTGGACAATCACAATCAAGCTGGTTAGGTGCGGTTAATTGGCGTTGCTTCAGGATCGCCATTAGTTGGGCGATATCTGTCTGGTCCAATGGTAGGGTTGCCAATTCGGTTGCCAAAATTTCACCAACCTTAACGGTACAGGTACTTTGAAGTAGATGGAGTGATTTTTCCAGAATGGCGTCGGGTTCACTGACAACCGGGCGATAACTAAAGGCCCGGCCCCGTTTCTCGGTTCGCAAAAGCTGCTTTTTGGTTAGCCGCTTTAACAACGTTCTCACCGTTGATGGCGCCCATTGGTGGTCTTCTTGGACAGCCGAAATGACTTGATTGCTGTCAGGATTGCCAAAGGTCCAAACAACCCGCATAATTTGCCATTCGGCTGCAGAAATTTTGAGTGCTTCGGTTTTAGTTGGCATTGTGAAACTCCTTTCCGGCTAATGGTGACATTAATTTGTGGAAAACAACGTGATTTCAGCGACGGTTACCCTTTTAATCCCGCTTCCTGACGGGCCATATTTTCAACAACAACATCGAAGATTTCACCGAGTGACGCGCCGTATTCCAGAATTTGCCACGGTTGATTGGTATGAAAATGAATTTTCATCAAGTCAGCATCGCCACCGACAATTAAGGAGTCACCAACAAATTTTTTAGTGATTTCCTCAGAAATTTGGTGATCGGTCAATGGGCTGCCGACAATTAATAATTGGGTATCAAATTTGTATTTAATGGGCATAGTAACTTCCTTCCAATTTAATGGTGGACCACCAATTGTTTAAAGCTTCGTTCGAATTTCCATCTGGGCAGCAATAGTAAATGCCAGCAGCAATCACACTGCAGGCGGATGTCGGCGCCTAAGCGGATAATTTGCCAAACTTGGCCGCCACAGGGATGGGGCTTTTTTAACCTGACATGGTCGTTTAAATGATAACTTGGTCGATTTTTCAATCCGAAGACCTCCTGATGCTAAAAGATGGCAGCTTGCAATTAATGATCGTCTCTAATAGAATATAAATAGTAATGGTTACGTTTTAATATTCTATAGCGCTCGATTTTCGAAGTCAAGGACGATTGTGCGTTAACAACTAATGAAAGGATGGCAAGCTCATGAAACTTTCAGCAAAACAATTGCGTCGATTGATCGCTCAGGTCGACGATGATCCAAAAGAGAAACAAGACGATTGTTGTCAGTCGGATGGCTGCTGTTAAGCCGTCGATGAGAAACTAAAAGCGCTTGGCAGTCGGGGTTAAAACCTGATGCCAAGCGCTTTTTATTCATTAAAGGAACGGGGCCCATCGTCAGTTAGCAATGCCAAGTCCCACCGATTGAATTGATTAGCTAAATCTTCAAATCAGTGACTTACCACGATTTAAAAAGAGCTGGTAAGTGATTGGCTTAGGCAATTTTGAGCGCTTTGGCAAGGCTTAATGATAAGATATAAGTAACTTTAGATGTTTGGGATAAGACCAAATAATTTCCAAAGTCGACATTGAAAGAAGGCTTTTTTATGCAATCTTTGGCGGAAAAATTGAACCAATTAACCCCCGAAGAACTGATTAAATTAACTTCCGGCGCAGATTTTTGGCGATCGACTGCCATTGCCAAGGCTCACATTCCCAGTTTTCGAATGAGTGACGGGCCAAATGGGTTGCGCTATCAAGCAGGTGAAGGGGATGCACTGGGAATTAATGATAGCGTTGTCAGTACGTGTTTCCCCACGGCCAGCGCGATTGCCTGCACGTGGGATCCTGAACTGGTGGCTGAGATGGGCCGGGCAATTGGCTTGGAAGCCCGCAGTTTAAAAGTTGATATGGTCCTGGGCCCTGGCATTAATATCAAACGAAATCCGTTGTGTGGCCGTAACTTCGAGTACTTCAGTGAAGATCCATATTTAGCCGGCATGATCGGGGCTGCTTGGATTAAGGGACTGCAATCACAGGGGGTGGCCGCCTGCTTGAAGCATTTTGCAGGGAACAATCAGGAAAACGACCGGCTCTTATCGGATTCTCTGATTGATGCCACCGCCCTTCATGAGTTATATTTGGAAGCTTTTCGCATTGCTGTTCAAACGGCCCAACCGGAAGGCGTCATGTGTTCTTATAACAAGGTTAACGGGACCTATGCCAGTGACAACGCTTATTTATTAACCGACGTTTTACGCCATCAATGGCAATTTAAAGGAACGGTTGTCACTGACTGGGGTGCATTAAATAACAAAGTGGCCAGTTTAAATGCCGGCACCGATTTGGAAATGCCATCCAGTCACAATATGTTCGATCAACAGGCGTTGGCTGCCTTAAAGGCGGGCCAGTTAAAACCCAAAGCCCTTTTTCGAGCGGCTGGAAACGTTGCTCGACTGGCTGAAACCCCTCGGCCTGAATTTAAAGGGAATCGTCAGGATTTGCTGGCTAAGAATGGGCAGTTGGCCCAAAAGATTGAGGAACATGCAGCCGTGTTATTGAAAAATGATGATCAGATTTTGCCGCTTCAACCCACACAAAAATTGTTGGTCGTCGGTCAGATGGCAGCGGAAACCCGGTATCAGGGCGCTGGTTCTTCCCACATTAATCCACCGGCTCACACCTCGATTTTAAAGGGGCTAACCAAAGCCGGCATTGCCTACAATTACCAGCAAGGTTACGATTTCACTAATGAAACGGCCGGGCAACTCACTGCCGCCGCGGTCACGGCCGCTAAAAAGGCGCAAACGGTTGTGGTAGTGGCTGGTTTACCTGAGAATGATGAATCGGAAGGCTTTGATCGCCAAAACATGAGCTTACCGGTTAATCAGAATGTGTTGATTGACCGATTAGCAGCGGTCAACCCAAATATCATTGTGTTGCTGGTAGCCGGAGCACCGGTTGAATTGCCGTGGCTGGCCAAAGTTAAGGGGTTGCTCAACTTGTATTTGGGTGGCCAATACGTTGGGGATGCTGCTGCAGCAATCTTGACGGGAAAGGTCAACCCATCCGGTAAATTAGCCGAAAGCTATCCGGCGGCCTATCAGGATGTTCCATCGGCTGAGATTTATGATCAAAATCCCCGTTCAGTTGGTTATGCTGAAAGCGTTTATGTTGGCTATCGTTATTATGAAAAAGCCAAGCAGCCGGTGGCCTTTCCGTTTGGCTTTGGGTTGAGCTACACCACTTTTAAACTGAGTGACACTAAGTTGAGTCGTGATCACATCCAAGCCGGCCAATCGGTTGACGTTACCGTTAATGTGACTAACACCGGCCACTGGGATGGTGCCGAAGTTGTTCAGGTATACGTTGGTAATTCACCTAAGCGGGCCCTGAAGCCATTAAAGGAATTGAAAGGGTTTCAGAAAGTCTTTTTAAAGGCGGGTGAAACCAAGTCGGTCACGATCACGCTGCCAACTCACGCTTTCAGTGAATGGAACGATGAGCAGCAGCGCTGGCAGCTACCGACAGCCGATAAATTTGTGATTGTGGGCATCAGTTCGGCTGAAACGTTACCACCGTTAGTCGTTCAAACGGTTGGCAAACCGTTAGCTGATAACCCACAACTACCAACTTGGTACATCACACCGATCGGCAAACCAAGCTTGGTTGATTTTACGAAAATGAGCGGGCTAACCGTTCAATCACCGATTATCCCCCGGCCCGGGCAATATACGCGGTTGAATACGCCTCGAGAATTGGGAACGCATTCATTGATTGTGCGTAAAGTGGCCGAAATTGTTAAAAAGAACATGACAAAGGGCATTTCGGATCCTAACAGTCCGGAGGCCAAGTTCATGGAAACCATTGTCATGGACACGCCACTGATTCGGCTGGCACAACAGTCCAGCGGGAAACTGTCATTGACGTTGGTCGATAAGTTGGTGGCAGTGGCCAATCGGCATTATTTTAAGGCGGTGTTTGGGTCTTAATGAGGGGGAATAAACAATGAGACAGCAACCTAAATGGCGGCTTGCGGCCGCACTCTTATCGATTTCGGTTCTTTTAACCAGTGCCAATGCAGTTGCTGGCACCATTCCGTTGATGGTTAAGCAATTTCCAACGGTGCCGCTAAGTCAAATCGAAAGCTTAACCACGATTCCCAGTTTAAGTGTGTTAATTTTTGTGATCCTAAGTAATCCAATTGCCAAGAAACTCGGTAATAAATTAACGGTTTTGATCGGGGTGTTGATTGTCCTGATCGCTGGTCTTATCCCAATGGTGGTTCAGTCATTTTGGCTGATCTTAGGGTCCCGATTTCTATTGGGTGCCGGCATTGGGCTATTCAATGCGATGGCCTATAGTTTGATTAGTACCTATTATCAAGGCACACAGCGCCAAACGATGATGGGTTACCAGGGCTCGGTCAATTCCCTGGGAAATATTTTGATGTTTCTAATTTCATCGTTTCTAATTGGTTTCGGTTGGCGCCAGGTTTACTTATATTATTTAATGGCGATTCCGGTACTGATTCTATTTTGGTGGGGTGCACCAACTGATCAACCAACCACTGAAAGTCAAACGCAGCAGCCAACCAACCAGCAACCCATCAGCTTGGGGAAACTATTGAAGGGTCGCTTGATGATTTATGCATTACTGGTTCTTTTCAGTATGATGATCATGCAGACGGTCATTGTGAAAATTTCCGGTTTGATTTTGACAGCTGGTTACGGCAAAATTGCCGATGGCAGTATTGCATTAGCGATTTTAGGCGTTGCTAATATGATTGGTGGGACTTTGTACGGCCGCCTGTTTAAGCTAATTCATCGGTTGATTTTACCGGTGGGCTTATTAGTGGCCGCAATTGCCCTGTTTGCGCTGGCTGGTTCGAGTTCTTTAATTTTGACGTATACACTCACTGCGGTTGCTGGTCTGAGCACGTCGTTAGTAGGACCCTATCTGTTTGCGGAATCCGCGGAAATCGCCGGCAAGGGAAATGAAACCCTGGCTTCGTCAATTTTAATTGTTGGCATCAACATTGGCGTGTTCATCACACCTTATGCTTTGTCGGGCCTCAGTCGACTGATTGGCAGTGATCAACCGGCACCAATTTTGGTAGCCGTAAGTGTTGTTTTAGCGGTAATTGGGGCTTTAACATTTTGGTTGAAAGGATCGGATTCTGCTTCAATTAGTAATGATTGAATTTAGAAAATGACAAAATTGCAACTGATGGTGACATATTTGATGTCATTGCCGGCTGCAATTTTTGGTATATTTTAAAATGAAAAGCCATTTTGGACAATCTTTGGACAATGTCTGGATTTTTACCCCTAAAAAGCATGCCATAATGCTATTGTGGTCAAATAGAAAACCAGCTGATGTCTTAACCTCACTTGATGAGTGTCTCCTCCAAAAAAGTTGCGGACTTAGCTGGCTTTCTAAAGCTGACATTCTATTAATCCAAACATCCAACCTAACTTGAAATGAAAAGCTGTTGATTAATAGAAGTCATCAATGATCACTTGGCGATGATGCTGATCATCATCAATTTAGAAACGAAACGTCACTTCACCGGTGGCGTTTTTGTTTACTCTAAAATTTCAAAAAATGAAAGGAAGTTTTTTCAATGGATACAACAGCAGCCCAGAATACCGCGGATGGGTATACGATTTCCGAGTCCGGAACCTTCACCTTCAATACCAATTGCCGGGTTCGGTCAACACCGGAGATGAGCGATGCCGGGTTAGCCACTTATGATGCGGGACAGTCTGTGAATTACACCAGCAAAGAAAAGAACGATAATCATTTTTGGCTAATCTATACCGGTGATGATGGGTCAACTCGGTATGTCCCATACGCCAACATTACTAAGGGCACCTATTTTGGAACGGACTCCAATTCGGATGATCCGATTCAGGCTTCCAGCGGCGGTGATTCTGGTGGCGATTCAGGAAGCACTGGCGGTTCGGGTTCAGGTGGCGGCTCTGGTTCAACCACGACTGGTCAATTAGGGACACTAACGGGACAGGATGGTGCAAATGTCGCGGACCAAACCGCTGATGGTACGCTATATACCACTACTGGTAACTTTACCTTCTCAGAAAACGCCGCTGGTCGAGCTAATCCGGTGATGTCGGATTCCCATGTGGCCTCATTTAAATCTGGGGATGTCGTAGCTTATCAGGCTAAAGAAAAAAATGATGGTCATTATTGGTTACAGTATGTTTCGGGATCGGATGGGAATACGTATTACGTTCCATATGCGACGATTAATCCTTTCCGATACTACGGAACTGATGACACTCCCGGGGATCCGGTTTATGATAATTCTTCCAGCAATTCTGGCTCGAATGGAGATAATGGTGGTGATTCGGGCTCAGGCGGTGATTCAGGTTCCGGTGGTAACTCTGGTTCGACAACTGGCTCACGACCACAAGGTGGAACCGATACGGGCACCCCAACGTTGAGTGGGGCAACACCACAATCAACCCTTGATGGTTATGAATTTCCTTCAACGGGAACTGTTTACATGGATAGCGGTGCGGCAACTCGGACGGCACCGGTATTTGATGACGACCATAAAACAGGAACTACTCATAAATCTGGTGATAGTGTGCATTACGTAGCTAAAACTAATGGTGACAATCGGATGTGGGTCAAATTCACGGATGGCAATTATATGCCAATTGGTCAACTGGATGATTTGCCATCACATGCCGGCGAGAAAGTTAAGCAAGGCGATATTTTGTTCCACGAACAAGTTGGCTATGTTCAGGATCAAAACTACGAACAGCCGTGGCAGGATATTTGGCCATATATTCAAAATACGACAACCACTGACTGGGACAGTTCAGAAGATTCCAGTAGTATTGAAACGGAAACTGTTGACACCAGTTTTACACCATCTGCAGATGAACAAAGTCAGCTGGAAACATTTCACGGTCAAGTTAATAACTCAGCAGACATGCATGATGACGATGTTTTAATTGCTTATATTACTGATACTCACTACGATAGCTACAAAACCCCGGCAACAGCACGGGTTCTTCACAGTATGATGCTCATGAGCTGGTATGCTAAAACTTATGGGGTTGATTTGGTTGTCCATGGTGGTGATGTGAATGATGGAGTTAAGCCTAAAGATCTTAGTGAGATTGATGTTAATCGCGCTGTTGATGCGATTAAGCTCAGTCAGCGACCATATATCATTTTGCAAGGCAATCACGATGATAATTCGGGGTATGCACGTAATATTACCCGTTATGATTCTTCACAGGTAATTGGTAATGACGATGCATGGAATATCCGTGGCAGTCAGTGGTTAAATCGTCCAACTCAAAATAAAAATGATGGTGTTTTTGGGACTTACGACGTTCCTAACAGCAATCTAAGTATTGTTGTATTGGATGGTTTTGATCAACCGGATGAATTAGAGATCAATGGAAAAGTCGGCTTCGAATCATTTAGACATGGTTACACTCGATACGACACTGACCAACAAGCTTGGCTTCCCTCGGCACTTAACAGCATTCCAAGTGGCAATAAGGTGTTAGTGTTTAATCACATTTCGTTAAGAGGTGTCACGGGATGGAATCAAGGCGAACGAAGTGCATTCGAGAATAATACAGTAACCAACCCAACTGGAGTAGAAGAAAGCAGCAAGATTTATAATGATTTGGTAAATTATCAAGCCAGTTCGCATAATATTCTTGGTGCGATTGTGGGGCATACCCATAAGGACGATCACACCGTAGCGGGAGGTATTCAGTTTATCCGGCAAACCTGTGCCTTGGCTGATCGTGGTGACGGTAAAGGGCAACGAACAATCGATGGTCAAGACAACAATGCTTGGACAATTCTTAGAGTTAGCCCAAGTGCTGGTACTGTTCATCAGTATCGATTTGGCTGGAGTAACGCTAGCTGGTTCTTAAGTCAATGGAGCCTTTAATTAACAAAAAGGAGCCGTTTAGTGCGGCTCTCTTTACATAATGTTTAGTTTGGTTTGTAAGTGCTAGGATTAATGGTTGGATTAGCTGGACAAATGTAAATTTCGTATTCAAATTTATTGTGGATACTTCCAGAATTTGTATATGTCGTAAATGATGTTGGATAACTAGCCACGCCAATGTGATAGCCAGCGTATTGTGACAAATTTGAATATTCGATTACGTTCAACGGGTCTTCGACTTGTTTTTTCAACGTATTAATATCAGCTTCTGGAACACCCCCCTTTTCCTCAAGCAACCCCTTTGGATCACCACCATATAATTTGACTAGACGTTCAGGGAAAAGTGTTGCTGAATCCTCAGGACGGTGTTCGTCAATCCAAATAGAATAGGCAGCTAAATGATCAAGTTTGGAATCCTCGGTTAATCCCGGGAAAAGTTGAATAATTTTTTCGTTAATGCCATCTGTATCGTAATGTAAATTCATTGTTGAATCTGGTGAAGAATTGTCGTTGTTTGCGTTAGAGGAGCCATCAGAACCAGCGCTTGTGCTATCATCATTAGCTGGTTTTAAATACCCCTTCCAGATCCACCCCTGCAGTGATTGATCAGAATTAGTGACGTGATAATAGATAGAGTACATGTTTAAATTCTTTAAGTAGAGTTTTTCATGAGCATCCGTATACCAAGCCACGTTGGCGGTTTCTGTATTGTAGCCATATCGGGTCCCCAAATGTTTGGAAAATCTGGCACCAGTGGGCGCAGTAAACGCATGACGCCCCATCGCTTTGCGCCAAATGAGTTTAACTTCATGTGAGCGTTTAGCGGAATACTGACTAGCTGCGGATGCAGTTGGTTGAGTTGCAAATAACGTGGTAATTCCGGCTAAGGCAACTGCCAAGTCCTTAATTACTTGATGTTTCATTGATTACTCGCCTCCATTGCCTATAAGTATAGCGCGGTGAGGTGTTGGTAGAAAACAAAAATTCGAATTTGAAATGGGTCAGTTTATGATCTATTACCAAAACATGTAAGAAAATATTGCGAAACCTTTAAATCAACTTGGAACTTCTGTCAAAAACCGCTTCATTTGCTGGAATTAAAGCCATTTGGACAATCTTTGGACAATATCTGGATTTTTACCCCTAAAAAGCATGTCATAATGCTATTGTGGTCAAATAGAAAACCAGCTAATACTTTAACTTTACTTGATGAGTCGTCTCCTCCAAGAACTGAAGGTTTAGCTGGCTTCCTAAAGATGTCATTCTATTAATCCAAGCAACCAACCTAAATTAAAATAAAAATCTGTTGATTATATAGAAGTCATCAATGATCACTTGACGATGATCATCATCAATTTAGAAACGAAACGTCACTTAATCGGTGGCGTTTTTGTTTACTCTAAAGCTCTAAATTATGAAAGGAAGTTTTTTCAATGGATACAACAGCAGCACAGAACACAGCAGATGGATATTCAATTACCGAATCTGGGACTTTCACCTTTAATACCAATTGCAAGGTGCGAGCCAATCCTTTAATGAGCGATGCCGGTTTAGCCACTTATCAATCAGGACAATCGGTGAATTACTCAGGTAAAGAAAAGAATGATGGTCACTTCTGGTTATCCTATACTGGTAGCGACGGGTCAACAGTCTACGTCCCATATGCCAACATTACTAAAGGGACCTATTTTGGAACAGATTCCAATTCGGACGATCCGATTCAGGCTTCCAGCGGTGGGGATTCAGGTGGTAACTCCGGTTCTGGTGGTGATTCAGGAAGCACTGGTGGTTCGGGTTCAGGTGGCGACTCTGGCTCAGGTGGCGCTACTGGCGGTAGTACAGGTAGCGATGGTTCCCGGCCACAAGGTGGTACTGATACTGGGACACCAACTTTTGAAAGCGAACCGATCACATCAGCGGAATTGGTTACTGCAAATATTCCGGTTCGAGGATATGTAAAGTTGGTCGATAATGGGGCTTATTCAAGAACCCAACCACTCTATTCCAGTGACAAGGTCGATCATTACAAGCAAAATGATGTTATTCATTATTCAGCAAAAGTGCTTGCGGATGGTCGAATTTGGATTGTTGATCCCAAGGGAAACTACGTGACCCTTGGTAAAGTGTCCGCTCCACTGGCAACCAATCCGGCTACAGGTAGTCATAGCACACTTAATTACGTTGAGGATTCAAGTGCTAAGCAACCTTGGAATGATATTTGGAACTATACCAGTTCTTCGGAAGAGCATGATAAAGATGATGATAATTATTCTGATTTATCGTCACTAAGGGAAAGTCCGCAAACTGATTTGGTTCCCAGTGATGCTGAAAATGGGTTAATTAATAAGTTGAAGGGTGATTTGGCTCAGGTTGATCAGGATAATCCAACCAAGGATGATATTCTAATTGGGTTTATCACCGATACTCACTTCAGTAGTTATAAAACTCCCGGTACGGTTCGTGCTCTGCATCAAATCAAATTGATGAGTTACATTGCTCACGAAGTTGGTTTGGATCTTGTGGTCAATGGTGGTGATTTAAATGATGGGGCCGCCCCGATTAATTGGGAAGAAGACGATATTAAGCGAGCAGTTGATGCAACCGCGCTTGGTCGACGACCATTCATTATTCTTCAAGGTAATCATGATGATAATTCAGGATTTGCCCGTGACGACAACCATGACGAGAATAATGGTGAAAACGGTTATTGGCCCGATAACATCATCACGAATAGTGTGGCAAACACAATTCGGCTTTCCCAATTCCAGAGCTATTTAAATGTTGAACCTAATAGCAACAATGCCCTTTACGGTTCTTACAAGATTCCTAACAGTAAGGTCAACGTGATTGCTTTGGATGGATTTGACCAATCTGATGATTATGGAGACTTTGTTACTTCTCGAACTTCATTTAGACATGGCTGGACCCACTTTAGCCAAGACCAACAAGATTGGTTAAAAACAACTCTGGATTCAATTCAAAGTGCTGGAGAAAAAGCACTTATCTTTACCCATATTATGTTCCATGGGCAAACATGGCAGAGTGGTAGCGGGGCTAATCCATTTGCGGAAGCTAAGCAAAAGGATGGCAGCTTTTATCCGAACGTTTCTGAAGGTTACAACATCAAAACCATTATTGAAAACCATGCCGGATCAGTTATTGGTGTTTTTGGTGGCCATACTCACCGAGATGATTCCTGTGTCGAAGGTGGGGTTACCTACCTGACCACGACTTGTGCGTTACCTGATCGGGGTGACGGGCAAGATGCTCGGGTTATTAATACTGACACAGAACCAGCATTTGATATCTTGCAAATCAAACCAAGTGCTAACAAACTATTCCGGCATCGAGTTGGCTGGAGCAATTCGGGGTTGTTTGTTGATCATATTGATTTTTAAAGTGTAATAAAAAATAGGGTAGCAGGTAGAAAAGTCCGTAATGGCAGCTTTTTCTACCTGCTATTTTTAATTTGGATTCATAACTGAGTCACAGTTCTAGCTAGAAACTACGAATTCGGCAACTGACCATTTCTAACAATAATAATGACACCTTGGCCATAAAGAGAACTTTTATTTGAGAATGCGTAAGCGCCAATTTGACTATTTGGAAAAGAGTTAATTCGATCTTGTCCGCTATCGTCAGAGACAGTGACTTTTGTAACATAGTCTTTGAACGACATTTGATTGGCAATGAGTTGTTTCCTGAGAATGTTAGCATCAACAAAGTCATTGTTGCTATCAAGAAACATAAAGGTTGCGTACCTAACTACCTCAGGATATGTTTTATGCGCCCATCGTATAAGCTCATAATCTTTGTTTACGTATTTTGGATACTGATTAGCAATTTTCTGAAGTTGAGGATTAGATTGTGTTCCAGCAAAAAATCCGGCAAGCTCTTGACTCGTACTGTTTGGGACGCTGGAACTTGTAGAATTAGTAGAAGATCCTGAGGAAGACGTGGAACCATTATTACTTGTTCCGTCATTACTATTATTGGGATTTGTCCCAGAATTATCATTTGTTGCTGGCTTCAAATACCCCTTCCAGATCCAACCCTGAAGTGATTGATCAGAGTTGGTGACGTGGTAATAAATAGAGTACATGTTTAAATTCTTTAAGTAGAGTTTTTCATGGGCATCTGTATACCAAGTCACGTTGGCAGTTTCTGTGTTATAGCCATACCGGGTCCCCAAATGTTTGGAAAATCTGGCACCAGTGGGTGCGGTAAACGCATGACGCCCCATCGCTTTGCGCCAGATAAGCTTAACCTCACGTGAGCGTTTAGCAGAGTATTGGCTAGCTGCGGATGTGGTTGATTGAGTTGAAAATAACGTGGCAATCCCGGCCAGGGCAACTGCCAGGCCTTTAATTAATTGGTGTTTCATTAATAACTCGCCTCCATTGCCTATAAGTATAGCGCGGTGAGGTGTTGGTAGAACACAAAAATTCGAATTTGAAAAACAGAAGATGACCCGAATAAATAAATTAAAGGGAACTCAAAGCTACTTAAACAGTGGGCTTTGAGTCCCCTTTTGAATTTATTTTAAAAAAGCTGTCACAACTTGTGCTGGTTGTCGAATATATAGTGAACCAGCAAAAAATAAAAGATCGGAGAGACTATCATGACAAAACAAACTTTTCCATTAGCGTTAAAGGCACTGAAAGACTATCGACAATACGAATTTTTGGTTAAGAAACGACGACAGGAAATTATGTTTCCCTATTACGAGGGGCGGGACAACAACATTGGTGGCGGTCAAGCTGAAAATAAAGTGAATAAGCGGGTTGAAGACTTGGCAATGAGATTAACAAATGATCCCAAACTAAATTGGTTAGCGCTTGAAAAGGCAATGGATTGGTCTTGATGGCAAAGATACCGAGAAGAAGGGTGAATATTATTGGGGAACTCAGCTTGGTCGAATTAAGTACACCCCTGGTCAAACGATTTCCTCTTATACTGAAGTCACTCGCTTAGCCAACCTAATTGCGGCCAATTCGACTGGGACTGATGTTGGTACGCTTAAACGGGTTGAAAGTACAGTTTCTGAAGATTCATCAGTGATGCTCGTTATGGCTGTCACAACGGATAATAAGGCCTACTTCACCTATTATGATTTTCAACAATTGAACGCGTTGCTTGACCAAAAAGACAGCGATACTTCTCATTTCTTGTCATGCAAAGATAGCACTGACGTTCAAGCACTTGCTCATGATTGGGGCTCCTCTCTTGACTTAAAGACAATGTTGCCATTGAGTACATCAATTCAAGGGCTGGCAATTGATTCCAGCCAAGGCGTTTATATTTCTTCCGGGGCTGCCAAAAAGGGTGCCTATATCGCCAAAGCGTCATGGGGCGGTAGCTTTAATCAACAATCAGTTTCTCCTTCAGGTGAAACCGGTTGGGATGCATCAGCTACAAGTCAAGTCGAAATTGAAGGGCTTCAGCTCTATTACGGTGATGTCGACGCAGCAGTTACGAAGCATCTTGATTCAGGTGATAAAAGTTATATTTATTCTTTTCCTGAGACTCAATTTTAATAGTAAACAGTAATTGAAAATGTTAGGTGCAATATAAAAGGACTAAGTTTCCAAGCAGTAGCGACTGCAATGGATAGGATAATTAGTCCTTTTTATTATTTTTGAGGAGGTAACAATGCAATTAAATAAGTACCAAATGTTTTATAGTAATTAAAAGCCTCCTTGTAAATAAGCGTACTGTTCATGCCGATTTGCCATCCCTTATAATCATTTAAATTAATTTTCTGGTTCTTTAAATCATTTAGTACAAAATCGCTAAAGATTAATTTACCACTAACAAATTCTTGAATTTGGTGTTGAGTTGGCGTTGTTAAGAGCTTAATGTATTTAATATTTTGCGATACACCAATTGACTCGTTTTGAAATTCCGATCCTAGAATGTTGTCAAGCTTTGTATCCGCAATGCCATCCAGCTTTTTACTTTCTTTTGTGCCAGTGAACGATTTGATCACGGGCAAGTCCTGATAATATGTAACAGATGAATCGTAATAGTCTTCACCCACTGGCCAGCCTTTAAGATCCTTCAGTTCAGCTTGGCTGGCATGAGGAACACCACCGGGATTATTTTTGGAAATGTTACTTGAAGTTTTGTCAGTCGTTGTTGCACCGGCTGAGTAAGCGCCCTTAACCAAATACCCTTTCCACACATAGCCATGAGTCTTACCTGAAGCATTATTAACATAATAGAAAATCCCTGTTTTATGCCCATTTGTCATCTTAAGGACTTTTGTAGCATACCACGTAGTTTTGGGGTAGTTGGTCAAGTGGTGCTGCTTAACCGTTAAATTACTGTTCCAAAGGTATGCCTTAGTACTGGTCCCGTTCCAGTGGTAGGGGACATTGGTCACCGCCTTAGATGTCACGACGTGGTAAACACCGGCTGCGTGGGTCGAAGGTGTTAATAGATAACCGCCGCCAAGGAAACTAGCTGTTGTTAAGAAGGGAACAATTAGTGCTTTAAATTTCATTATTAAATGCCTCACATCATAATTTATTTTGATTTTTGAATCGTTATTTAAAAAATAATCAAAGAATTTGATTACTACAAAATTAGTATATCGCGATCGGCTATTTTTCGAGGCTTCATTTCGGATTCGAAAGGTGGGTCGATCTAGATGGGGGTGACGGTATTTTGGGTAATCGGGAAAGAATTTGTTGCATATCGGCTTCCTTGAGGGCTGCTGTGATGATAGCCGGGTCAATTTGAGTTGCGGTTGGTAAATGAAACAGTACCAGAAAGTATTTGCCTAAAAGCTTATAAAACATCAGCTCAGGTAACGGTGGTAAGTCACAAGTGTAGGCCAGTGGAGCCCGGGCAGGCTCAGTCATGTGATCGCGATAACAGCGATCAGCAAAGTTAACCATGATGCTTGCCATAATTCGCTGATAGCCCATATCAGGACTTTTCTTGGAGCGGGCCTGTTTGAGAACGGAATGAATCAGGACGGCCAGTTCATCAAATCCAAACAGGTCCATGGCGTCAGAAAATAGGGAAAGAGAGGTTTTAGTCCAACCGTCGCTCTTAAAAATCTGGCAGCGGATTTGCTGTTTCTCGGTATCAGATAGCTCGTTAACTTTATCGGTTAAAATAACTAGGATAAGTTTGCCAAGCGTCTCGAGGTATTGAATTCGGTCCCCTTTTTGGGATTCCTTTTTTAGACGTGTTAAAATAGCGCCTACTGCTTTGGTGTTTGCGTCGAAAAAGGCGGTATACAATTCGGTTCGCAAAGCTTCAAAGTCAAGGGCAGATTTGCTGGGATGAATGTCTTTGGCAATCTGGGCGACGAAATCAACGACGGGGATGCTGTGCATTTTAAGAATCTTTATTAATTCAATTGTGTTTAGATCATGGATGCCATTTTCAACTTTAGAATAGAACGATGGCGAAATGACGCCGGCAGCCATGTCCTTTTGACTTAAGCCAAGTTCCAAACGTTTTGCTTTTAAAAGTTGGGGTAATTCGCTCATAGTTCCGGACTCCTTAATATTAATATTAGAAATTTGTTTAACTCTATTCCCAGAATGGGTGACTGTCAACAGTTAGTGAGTGAACAAAAGCGGTTAACACCCGGAAGATAAGGCGTCGATTGGAGAAAGCCTAGTTTTGGCTTTTTGCCATTAGATCCCTTAGATGCAGTAGATTGTTTGGTAAAGCTGTCCTAAGTGAGCGGATTCAAGCGATTATTTCACGGAATCTAAGGCACTGATAGGAAGAATCCCATTGTGGGAGTGTAGTTGTTTGTGATAAAAAAATAGTCGAGGGAAAAATCCCCCGACTAAATGATGATAGGTTGTTGCAGTAAGTCTTCTTCAGATCGAACGTTAAAAATGTCCTATGTGGTAATCCGACTGAAGAGTAGACGCTAGGTATGCTTAGTATTCGGTGCTCCCCCATTACCACTCGAACTAAGCACTGTCAGCATACGATACAAAATTAGTTGCGTGTTAATTGTTTTCTAATTCGAAAGTTAGCACCATTTGGCAGACGCCACTTGGTTAATCAGGTAACTCTTGGTAGTCAAAATAATCAAAGGTTGCCACTTCGTCGTAGCCGGCGTAATCAACGGCTGCCAGCCCAACGAAAGCGCCGGTAAAGAAGCCACCATAAGTTTGCAAAACATAATCATCTGACAAAACAGCTGCGTCTAAAGTAACGGGTACTTCATGCCAAGTTTGGCCGTCAAACGAGTAGTCGTACGTATAACTTTGTTTGCGGATGCGAGTTCTAAACCAAACGTCAGTCACTTCTTCCGGAATTTGGATGGCTTGATCCTGAAGGTAGGATTTGTAATGACCACGATTGTTTTCAGCAACTTCAATGACCCGACCCTTCTGTTCATCAAAGGTGATGAAAATCCATGACCAGTGTTGATCGTTATAGAAGTTGGTGAGGCCGGCCATTTGCTGGTAACTAAAGGGATCAAAGCTGACTTTGGTTTCGGCGTTAAAGTTAAAGGCTTGCCATCGACTGGCAATCATGGAAACGTCAAAGTTACTGGCAAGCGAGGCATGTCCAATTAGCTTCAACTGGCCATTGCCAAATGAACCGGTCTGATCCGTAAACGGCGTTCGTAAGGTATTCCAGTCGTTGTCCAAAGTAGGCTGATCAAATTCGTCATGACGGGAGTGGATCAATGGTGCGTCAGTTGGGATGGCGTCTTTGGGGGCGTCAACCGTCACTTGACCGCCGTGGCCACCAACTACCCTGGGCCATCCCTGATCATCCCACTCGACTTTTTGAATCGAAGTTTCCCGGCCCAACGTGCTCCAGCCGCGGGGGTCATAGGCCGATTCAGTTGCATGATGCCATGGACGGGCACATAGTGAAGCGTAATACCACTCGCCACCGGGGGTGTTCACCAAAGCGCCGTGACCCTGCTTTTGAATCGGGGAATCAGGAGTGTCAAAATTAGTGATGAAGGGGCCGCCGGGTTCGGTTTCAAATGAATCCGCCTCAAGGCTTTTTGAGCGGGCAACGACTTCTTGATGGGTGAAGACGGTGCCGCCTTGGGCTGCAAACAAATAATACCACCCGCTAATCTTGTATAGATGAGGGCCTTCGACCAATTTGACGTCAGTGCCCCGATAGAGTGTCCGGGCAGTCTTTGGCATTAATTTTAACGTGTCAGGATTTAACTCGGTGCAGGTAATCCCGTTAAACGGATGGTGGTATTCTCGGTGATCCCAAGTTTGCTGAACAAGGTATTTGCGACCGTCGTCATCATGAAAGAGTGAGGCATCAAAGCCAACCCCATTTAATTTAATTGGCTCAGACCAGGGACCCGTAATATCGGTTGCGGTCGTTAAATAGTTGGTCATGTCTTTAAAGGCGCCCTCGGTCACTTTGACATCGGTGAAAACCAGCCAGAATCGACCGTCGGCGTATGACAGATCCGGTGCCCAAATGCCACCCGATGCTGGATTGCCGCGCATATCCAGCAAGGTGGTTGTGGCAAGCGGTGATGGTAATAGTTGCCAGTGAACCAAGTCTTTGGATGAGTGCAGCCGAACGCCGGGAAACCATTCGAATGTTGAATTGGCAATGTAGTAAGTGTCGTTCACCCGAATCATGCTTGGATCGGCGTTGAAACCTGGTAGAACCGGATTTTGTATTTTCATAAAGCAATTCCTCCTAATTGGTTGAGATAGATTTTTAAGCTTAGAGTTTTCCTTCAGCTTTGCGTTGGTCAATTTCAAGGTTGATTTGATCGACATCCCGATCACTCAACGGGTAACGGCTCATAATCCACATAGCGACCAAGGCTAAAACAATTGGAATCCAGATCATCGACCATTGAATTCCCAGTAAAGCTGAGGGACTTTGGGTCGCTTTGGCCCCGTCAAATTTGAAAAAGGCATTGATGTAGCCGGGAATAATCCCGCCAAGAGCCAACCCAATTTTGAAAAACAGTCCCATAATGGCGTTGATAATACCGGCAACCCGCTTTTTGGATTGGTGTTCACCATATGAAACGACTTCTGGGACGAGTGACCACATGTAGCCGGTGGCTGAAGTGATGCCCCACTGCATGAGGAAGCGCCCGAGATATCCCAAGAGTGGTGAATTTTTGAAAGCTGGTAGTTGCCAGACAAACAAAACGATTTGACCAACGATAAACAGTGCTAAAAACAAATAGAAAAATTGTTTTTTACCAATTCGCTTTCGAACAATCGGCCATAGGAATACCAAGAAGATACCGGGAATTGACCCAATCAAGTTGATGGAAGCCATCCATTCGGGATGACCGACATTATATTGCATGTAGAATGGCCAAACGGTGTTGCCGAAAAACATAAAGGTGAACCCGATTAAGAAAAATAGTCCCAGAATTTGAAGTGGCTTGTTTCGCTTGATTTCAGCGAATAAGTCGGTGTATTTAACTGAAGCAGTTTCTTGCTTAGTTGGCAGGACACGTTCCTTAACACCAAGGTAAGTGGCCATCAGTAAGGCAAAGCCGATAACCATGTAGACTGACATCACCAAAAAGTAAGCGCCACCGGCATGGGATGAGGTATAATCCCCCAAGTTTAATTTGAGACCAAACAGGCCGATGTCTTTTAATTGCTTATCCGGGGATGCAAGTTGAACAAATAAGGGAAGAAAAGTGTAAACCATTAAGTTACCGATGTTTGCTTCAGTCATTCGAACGGTCGTTAAAGTTGAAACTTCATTGTTGTCGCGAGTCAGCGACGCATTTAAGGCACCATAAGGAATGTTGACGAACGAATAAATTAGAGCAGTGGCTAAATATGAAAGAAAGGCATAAATCACGCTACCCCTAACGGCGGTCATTGGAAAGAATAACAGGGCCGCACAGACGGTCAGTGGAATCCCAAAATAAAGTAGGAAGGGACGGTACTTTCCGCGTTTAAAGCTGCTTTTGTCAACAACTGCGCCAACCCAGGGATCCCAAAAGACGTTCACCCAACGGACCACTAGAAAAATGGTGGCACCGATTGCGGCAGAGATGCCGTAAACGGTCGTTAAATAAAATAAGAGCATTGAGCCAACAGTTCCAAAGATCAGATTTTGGGCCAAATCACCAGCACCATAACTGATCCGCTCACGCCAGGAAAGTTTTGCAAATTCCTTTTCGGCGACGTGTTGGGTGCTGGGATCTTTAATAGTATCAACCATGTTTTTAACTCCTTTGAATAAGATTAGTTAGTCTGAGATAGATAACTGCTAACAACAACTGAATTGTATCCGCTTACAAAGAAATGGATTAACTTCATTGGTAACACTAATTTGTTAATTTGTGACCAGGTGATTGAGACGATGAGCTTAACAAAGCGGTACCTTAACCGATGATTGTGAAGCATCCGATCCAAAAAAAGCCAAATCCCGACTGAAAATCCAGTTGAGATTTGACTTTTTCTGATGTGCTTGGCGTTGATGATTATTCAAAATACCCGCTTTGAGCAACCGAGCGAACCGAGCGTTTGCGACCGATTTGTTTGCGGTAATTGCTTGGGGTCATTCCCGACCATTTTTTGAATTGCTTGCTAAAGTTTGAAAGGGTACTGGATCCCAACATGAAGGCAACTTCTTCGACTGAATATTCGGCATAACCCAATAAAAGTTTGGCCTTTCTAAATTTCTTTTCTTCAATAAAATGAAGTGGTGTCACGCCGTAAACTTTATGGAAAGTTCGGTGGCCGTAACCAGTGCTGATGTCCAGCTCATCGCAGATATCACCAAAGGAAAAGGGCGCATTCTCAATGTTCTCAACGCCATCTTCAATTCGAGTAGCCATTTTCCGAGCCAGCTTAGCTTCTCGTTCAGTAAAATGAGCCTGATGGTCACTGGATAACGTTGTTAATTCTTGAGTGAGGTGGTAGAGATAGGTGAGTAGTGAGATTTGAATTTTTAAGTTGGTTTGTTCTTCTGTCAAACTAACATCCTTACTAAATTTCACGATTTCCAGTGCGGTTTGCATCGAGATCTTAGCGATGGGGTTGTCTGATGGGATAACGGTGTTGGCTAGAGTGGCAATCATGGCCGACTTGAGCCGTAAACTTTCAAAATTAAAGTGAAAACAAATGTAGGTCAGCTCTTTATCTTTGCTGGCATTTCGATTGGTATGCAATGAACCGGGCGAAATAATTAAAACATTCCCCGGCCCATAAGTCATCGGAGCCAGACCCTTGATTTCAGTTGTTTGTTGACCCTTCAAAAGACACATTAATTCGAAGGCCTGATGTTTTTGTTCGAAAAAACTCCAACCGCCGGGAACAGTGTGCATATGACCGCCGAAGACATAGAGGCCGGATTCAATCATAGGAATTGAAACAAATTTTTTCATCGTGGTAACTTCACTTTCGGATAAATTAGTAACGAAACGATCCTCTTGTATCATAATAAATTACTGTCACGTCGTCAATGAAAGGGCTTACTTGATTTGTCGAAACTGAAAGTGGATTTGTCAATTTATGACCATAGTCGATAAAAATTAATTTATTTTAAAAACGTTTTCATTGGTTGATAAAGTGTGCTATCGTATCATTGATGGTTTGTTAAAAAATGAGCAGATCAAAGCAATAAATAAATTTGATGGAGGCCACAATAATGGCAAAAGTAGCGATGATTACAGGTGCGGCTCAAGGAATCGGGGCTGAAATTGCCGACCATTTGTCTAAAGATGGTTATGATATTGCGATTGCGGACTTACAACCACAAGCTCAAAAAGCTGATGAAGTGATTACGACAGTTGAAAAGAATGGCCAAAAAGCGGTGTTTGTGCCGGTTGATGTGACGGATCAGGCAAGTGTTTCTAAAGCGGTTGCAGTTGCTGCCGAGAAATTAGGCGGCTTTGATGTGATGGTGAATAACGCCGGTATTGCGAAAGTCGATAAGTTTGAAGACATCGATCCCAAAGATTTGGAGTTGAGCTTTAGAGTTAACGTTTTTGGTGTTGTTTACGGGACCCAAGCGGCTGCCAAGAAGTTCAAAGAGCTGGGCGTTCACGGCAAAATCATCAATGCGTCATCAATCGCCGGTATGCGGGCCTTTCCCGTTTGGGCAACGTATTCAGCAACCAAGGCGGCGGTGATTAGTCTGACCCAAGCAGCAGCTAATGAATTGGCGCCGGCTCACATTACGGTCAACGCGTATGCACCAGGAGTGGTTGGCACGACTGGCATGTGGGATGAGATTGATCAAAAAATGTCGGAAATTAACGGCAAACCACTTGGTCAAAACAAACAGGACTTTGTTAACACGATTCCACTGGGTCGAACCGTTGAACCCAACGATATTGCCAACATGGTCAGCTTTTTAGCTAGTCCGGCCGCTGATTTCATTACCGGCCAGGCTTACGCGGTTGACGGTGGGGGCTTGCTGTAACGTTGAGCTCGGTTAACTGATTAATGATGGACTGCTTACTTTTACTAATGGGATGGCTACTAAAGAAGATTTTAATACGAGATAAGCCATTCCGAAATTTACAAAAAGCATTTATCGGATCCTGCTAAACTCCGGTAAATGCTTTTTATGCATTCTGCTAAATAATCACTTTTTTAATTTTGTAATGAACGTTAGCCTAAGAATGAATAAACACTTGTTAACAATAAACTATATATGCTAAAATATTTATACTTACAAGTTGGAGAGCGATTGGCATGATTTCACCTTTGAGTTGAAGGCACACGCCGAGATTAAGAAGGGATCTGATTTAAATGCCAAAGTGTGAAAAATCTTAGTGGAGATTCTGTATGGAAATTGCCATGCTGATTGTTGCGTCTGTTACTATGACGGCAACGGTATTTGGTGTTGTAGTGGCAATTATTGCACTCACCAAAAACAAAGATTAAGACACTAAAAAAGCTCCTCTGACTTTTGGCAAAGTAAACGAGAGCTTTTAGTGTAGCTGTTAGTTGAAAGCCCAACTGCTCTTCTAGCAGGTGAGTCTCAAGTCGGCATACTACTGCCGGCTTTTGTTTTAAATTCATTAAGAATTGCTTCTTATGCTTTTTATTATAAATGTACGTATAATTTCTGTCAATTATGACTGGTTTTACGAAAAGATCCTCTAAATCATTGGTTATTTTAAGTACAAAATACTTTTATTTGCTGTATAATATTAGAAACAAAAGGCCCCCACTTGAAATAACTTGTTTAGTCACTATTGGATTGGGGATGAGGCTGGGAGCCATCAAAGTTGATATGTTAAATAGACAGGGAGGTAAACATGAGAAACAAAGATCGAGTTCTCGGTACATTGTACGGTCAAGCGATCGGTGATGCGATGGGGATGCCGTCGGAATTGTGGCCAGTAGAAAAAATACGTCAGCGGTTTGGTGAAATTACGACATTCTTGGATGGGCCGACTGACAATGACGTGGCCAAGAATTTTGTAAAAGGTGAGTACACAGATGACACCAATCAGGCACTTGCCATCTTGGATGCGCTGATTGAGAATCATTGGCAGCCTGATCAACAGTTGATTGCTAATCACCTGATTGCGTGGGCAATTTCAGTGGATGCCTGGCAAAAAAATATTTTGGGGCCGAGTAGTAAGGCTGCTTTAACGGCCATCAAAGCTGGTCGTGATCCCCGGTCAATTACTGATCAGGCATTAACTAATGGCGCCGGCATGCGGATTGCACCAGTTGGAGCGTTGTTTGAACCTGATGAATTACCAGAATTAGTTTCGTTAGTGGCCCAAGTTACCAAGGTTACCCATTCCAGTGACGTCGCGATCAGCGGGGCCTGTCTAATTGCTGGCGCGGTCACTGCCGGGGTGGTTGATCAATCTTGGGATGAGATGATGACTTTTGCCCTTCAAGCAAGTGATCTTGGTTTGAAAATGGGTGCACCAACTTGGGCAGCTAAAGTTCACGCCCGACTTGAATTGGGACTGGCACTTGCCAAACGTTATCGAGGCCACACCGCTGCCTTTTCCAAAGCGATTTATGACCTGATCGGCACTGGCACCATGGTTTCAGAAAGTGTTCCAGCTGCTGTGGCGATTGCCTACTTTACCCGAAACGTCGCTGACTGCGCCCGACTTTGTGCCAATTTAGGTGGTGATACGGATACCATTGGGGCCATGGCCTGTGCCATCTGTGGTGCTAAAACCGGGATTGATGAATTGCCACTTGAATGGATTACTTTAATTGATGAACGAAATTCTCAACATGATTTAAAAAAGTATGCGGAAAAAATGATGCGTTTTCAACTTTCGACAAGGGGGTAACAAGATGACACAAACAGAAATCAAAGTGGCTGAATCCAACCGAACATTGACGCCGGGCAAGTTATTCTATAACTGGTTTGCGGCCAATGTTGGGATTATGGGCTTTGTCTTTGGCGCCATGATTGTCAGCTATCATTTATCTTTTTTTCAAGCAATTCTGGCTTCGCTAGTCGGCGCGTTGTCGTTTTTGATACCGGGATGGGTAGCAATGATTGGCCAACGTGAAGGGGTGACCACCTTTAAACTCAGTCGAGCCGCGTACGGGATTAATGGCAACAAGTTGCCAAACGTGATCGCCTGGATTAACATGGTCGGCTGGTTAGCGGTAAATATTATCACCGGTACGCTGTTGCTGGTTTCACTATTTCAGGTGATTCATGTAAAAAAATCACCGCTGACGTTAGCGATTGCCCTCATTATTTTTGGTGGCTTGGTCCTTTTGTCCGGCTTTTTAAATGAAACAACGTTAGGCAAAATTCAAACTTGGTTGAGTTGGCTGTTCGGCCTTTTAACGTTACTGATTCTGGGGCTATTTTTGATGAAAGCCAATTGGCAGGCGGCCATTAACTTGCCGTCTGGCAGTTGGTTGAGTGGTTTTCTGCCAGCCGTTAGTATTGTTGCTGCAGGATCGGGTATTTCTTGGTCCATGGCGGCAGCTGATTGGGGTGCGTATGTCCAACCCAAAGCCAGCCAAGCAGCTACATTTTGGCAAACTACGCTGGGCGGTGCCGTCCCGTTATTTGTCTTAATGGCAGGTGGTGTGTTGCTAAGCACCATTGAACCGACTTTGGCAACCACGGGTGACCCGTTTGGTGTGATGTACGCGGCCCTGCCAAGTTGGATCGGGGTTCTATACTTTCTGGTGGCGGCCGGTGGTTTGGTACCACAATGTATCATTTCACTGCGATCGGCACGAATTAATTTGGCCACTATTGGGATCAAAGTCTCTCAGCCGGTTTCACTAATCCTTCACGGCACCATTATCATCCTGATTCCGGTTTATGTGTTATTTATTTCAGGCAATTTTTTGAGTAATTTTGAATTATTCTTAGGCTTTTTAGGTATCTGTCTGGCAAGTTGGGTGGCCGTTTTCTTATGTGATGCCGTATTGTATCGAACACGGGGATATCGACTAACACTGATGACGCCGCAATCAGGACCGGCTTATAATTGGCGAGGTTTGATTTCATGGTTGGTGGCGACAATTACCGGTTTTCTGTTCACCAATAACGCCATTTGGACAGGTCCCTTTGCCCATGGGATTTTTAAAAATAACAGTTTGGGCGTTTTCGTGGCTGCGTTGGTGGCCGTTATTTGCATGGGGATCGGCCGACTAATTGGTCAATCCCAGGAAGCGGTGGTTAAATGAAACGGACACTGGTCTTAGGAGCTGCCTTTGTCGATGTTCTCATGACTGTCCCACGATTACCGATTTCCGGTGAGGACGTCACTGGCAACTGGCTTGGAAATCAGATTGGTGGTTCGGCGTTTAACGTTTTTGGTGCACTTCGATATGCTCACCAGGCGGCTGACCTGGGAGTGCCGGTTGGTCAGGGACCAAATGCGGATCAAGTCAAGTGGTTCTTGAAACAGCACAATTTGTCGACTCTGGTTGAAAGTGATGGGAAAGACAATGGCTGGGATTTGGCGATGATTGAACCTAGTGGCGAGCGAACTTTTTTGACAGCGCCTGGCATTGAACAGTGTTGGCGGCCGGAGTGGTTTAAACAGGTTGAAATGGCTCAATACGACACCATTTATGTGAGTGGTTACGAAATGGAAGCCGTTCAGGCAGCTAATGTTATTCTGGATCAGCTGGAAAAACGCCGACCCGATAGTGTGCTGTTATTTGATGCATCACCGAGGATTGCGGCCATCGATGATACCATTATCAAGCGGTTGAAATCCCAAAAAGCTTGGTTTCACTGCAACGAAAGCGAGCTTAATCAATTAACGAGCCAGGCTGATTTTTCTGATCGAGTGAGCCAATTGGTAAAGGAGACTCAAGCGCCGGTGATTGTGACGTTGGGTAGTCGCGGGTCATTTGTGATGACCAAGCAGATGAAAACTGGGAAATTGGTACCAGCCACTTCAGTCCCAATTGTCAATACCATTGGGGCTGGCGACACGCATTGCGGTGGTCTTTTAGCAGGCTTAAATCAAGGGATGATGGTCAAAGACGCCGTGGCTTTTGCCAATCAGTTGGCTGGTCGAGTGGTGCAGATGGAGTCGGGGACACTGTTGATGGAATGAATTAATGATTAGTAATTATAGAGAATTTTAAAAGGGCATTTTTTGAAGAGAGTCTGATAATCTATACAAACGATTTTTAAGAACTTTTGGCTTTCTTCTTGCTCTTTTTGTTGTTAAGAATTCTGCCAAAAAACTGTTATTTTACGCGAACTCTAAAAGAGAAATATCAATGTTGTTTGTTTTGTTAAAATGCAGAAATAATTAATTGGTGATTTGGCCGATCGTCACTGGAATTATCCTAAATGCAGGGCTTTTCACATTCGAGATCATAATGCAGCCCTTAATATTTTAGCAAAAGGCCGGACTAAATTAACCTAGACTAGATCGTTCCTCTGGCAACCTGGGAACGTTAAAAGGCGTTGGTAATTAGCTGACCTCTACTTAGTCGACTTCGGTTGGTTAAGCAAGTCGGCTGTATCTACGCAAGTTGTGATTGCAGGGTTTTTGAATTCTAGTGCTCACAAGTTCTTGATTTTTATCAAGGATGGTTGACCGTTAAGTCAGATTAATAAGAATAAATTTATTTCAATCAGTTATTATTTTTAATCAATTCACTGAAGCATGACATGATTTAAATATAATGTCTAACGTTTATCGGTTCTTGAAAACGTTGGCATTATATTTTTTATTAATTGATGATTAAATACTTATAAATAGAAAAAGCGATCCCGCCTACTACTGGGAAGTTGAATTAATTACTAGACATAAACTATTTCAAACTGATGAGTTAATAATTATTGTGACAGTACAATTCATTGGGACACGCCAAAAAATCATGAACTACTAGTGATCGATAGTAGGGAGAAAGGCAGTCTTTAAAAGAAACGCAACACATTGTATTTTCAATTAAATAATTTCAAACTCAATATTTGTTTTTTCTCAATGTAATAAGCTGGGAAGAAATCTTAATTGAATAATTTCATTTAATTTTAACGTGTTAATCAATAAAGTTTGTTAAATGAATAGGAGAATTAGGTGCCACAGATATGAGGATAATCGATAAAAAACATCAATTATTACCGTTTTCTGGTACAATCAGCTTGAAACAAAAATAATGATGATCTGGGGTGCCAAAATGGCTGAGATAATACCCATGGAACCTGATGCAGTTAGGACTGCCGCAGGAAGATCGAGAAGTAGTGATCGACTTGAGTAGGGAAAGTGGGTCTTCTAATTGTTATGATGGCCACCAGTCAAATCATCGAGGAGGACTTACAATGTCACTATCTGAAGAAATGATTCAGGAAGCACAACCTTACCTAATTGCCAACGAGAAGCATCCGTTTGTTCAAGGAATTATTAAGGGCCAGTTAACGCCGGCCCAGTTGCAATACTATGATCGACAAGATATTGCTTTTGAATATAACGAGGTGGCCGTGATTACAGCATTGGTGAATGCTAGTACGAGCACTGAACAAGCATTGCTGTTTCAAAAACGGCTGACCTTACAATTATCAATGCTCAAAGATTGGTTGAAACGCGAACCAGCTGATGGGCCACACGATTGGGAAAGCCTGAAACAAGCGCCGATTCAACCGATTAATCAGCTTTACCGGCAGCACATGGTCGCGACCATTCCAACCCATAGCGTTTTACAAATTCTACCATCATTTGCGGCCGGTGAGTGGATGTACATTGAACTGGGCAAGTTTATGGAGACCCAAACCAGAGTTGAAACCGAACCGTTTCGCAGCTTTTTGACGCTCAGTAATCAGGATTTTCTTGGGCCAAGAGGCTATATCCAACAGTTTTTCGACATCATTGATCACGAAGCTCAAACTGCTTCGACTCAAGAACAGCAACGGGCCAAGGCGACTTTTCTGAAAAGCTGTTTGCTGGAGTGGTATTTTTGGGATGCTGCTTATAAACAAATTACTTGGGAAAACTGGCAGACGATGGCTTTGAAGGGGCAGGCTGGTTTAGGATTATAGAAATAGATACAAAGAAGAAGCGATGGCCGTTGAGTGCTGATTGGTCATCGCTTCTTTTGATGCAGCTATTTTAAAACCATAAAGCGGTTTAACTATGATATTAATAGAAACTAGTGCCTAGTACAGGTGTGTAAACAGTTTGTGAACCTGTAGACAATACAGCGGTCCCTGTTAAGGAATGGCTCGCTCCGGTTTCCATAATTATTCTCCTAACTTTTTTTGTAAACCGTTTAAACCCCATAGGTGGAAGACTAACATTTTTAGTTAGTGCTACTTTGCCGTCAATGTAAAAAGTGACGGACATTTGAACCGTTTGTGGGATTGAAGAAGCGATCGCTCCGTTTATCTCCACCTTTCTAGAATTAATTCTATGTACATTTCCATTCGCAACAACTATTCCTCCGGATGTAAGTGTTGTACCAGAATCGGAACCCTCACTGGCTGGTTGCTGTGCCCCCCTGTGGGTTATTTGTTGTTGAAGAGGAGTTATTGTCTGGTGTTGCTGTGTCATTTCCGTTAACTTTAAATTGTACGGAGTATGGATCGTATGGATAACTGTCATTGTTTTCAGGTGCTGAAGAAGTTGTAGCATCAACACTTGAAGATTCAGATGACACGCTTTGGGAGCTCTCGTTGCTACTTGTAACATTTGAGCTTTAAGAACTTGTTGTTTGCATGCCCACACCTGTACTCGATGCTGAAGCAGAAGAAACTGACGTTGAAGAGGCAAAGACATTACTTCCTGTTACCGCACCCCAATGCACTTACTAAAACTAAACCGCTTAAAAGAACTTTCTTTCAAATTTTCTCATTTCCATGTAATAAGGAGAACATATAGAAAAGTCATACGAAACCCTCGATTAGTTTCAATAGTAGATAGATAGTGAAGAAAATGCCTATAAGAAGTAAGGTGAGAAATATTTCAGTAATCGGCATAAAATCAACAAAAAGGCCTGAAAATCTGCCGAAACGCTTGCTAAATTTAATGGTTAAATAGTCAGCTAAGTTATAAACCCATGCAAAAATATCTCCAATTTGACTGAATATTTTTTTCAACCTTTTCTCCTTCTTTAATCTTTATCAATATGTAGTATACGATAATGTTTGAACATAATTCAAAGACAAAACTGCATCCGTTTAAAATCAGATCTTTGCTGGCTTTGCTTTTGGGACTCTCCAAACAATTATTTTTAAATCCAGGTATACCTAATTAATTAGTAATTTTTGGTGTAAAGATTAAAAGTCGATTCTCAAACACTATAGTTTTGATCCGTCTTGATTTTTTCTTATGATTAATCTGTAATTGTTTCTTGGACGTGGTATCTTATTGAAGAATAGTGAGGAGGAAATTAACATGGAAACTATCAAAACCCAAAAGCAAGGTAATGCGATTACTTTAACCGTTCCGCAATCATTTCACATTGGAGCGGGCGTTAATACCAATCCAATACTAACGTTGAACGGGATTTTTTATAAATTTGTGGATAATGACGAATTTTGGGACTTTGACATCGACATCTTGAAGGATTTAGTTAAACAGGGGTATCAAAGTACTGCTCTTGTGTCACACTTTAAAGCCCTAAAATCTGACGTGCCTTCTGCTTTAGGCAAATTGATTGAAGATGCTGAAGAGCAGCCTATAATGACAAAATCGGAGTTTGAAAAAGAAATTGGTTTATAGGGGCTGACCACTAAACTAGGGATTGCGTAGCGTGAATTACCCTTTATTCGATTAATAATGGCTAAATACCCACAAAATTCCTCGTAATTTTGAATTGTATCTTAATTAAAAAGCTAATAACCACATGTCTTTAGTGTGATCATTAGCTTTCGGATTTTAAGGCAACTATTTTAATTGATTACAGGTGATGGATTTCAAATTAACGATCCGTTAGTCAATCACAACTAACGATTTAATCGCTTCCCGCTTAGCCATCGCTTGATAGGCTTCATCAATGTTGTCGAGACTAAAGCGCTTGGTGAAGACTTTGCCGGGGTGAATCTCGCCATCCAAAACAGCTTTCAGCAAAACCTGCTTATCATAGGTTGTGACGGAAGCCGGTCCGCCAGCAACTGCTGTATTTTGATAGAATGGCGTGGTTAAATCAGTTTTTGGCGTATGCGGTAGGCCAACTCGACCGATAATTGCACCTGGTCGGGCAATCTTCAATGCGGTGTCGGTGGATAATTCTGTGCCAACACATTCGAGAACTGCATCCGCGCCGGCGCCGTTAGTGATCGCCATCACTTTTTTAACTGCTTCATCACCACGTTCCGGCACAATGTCGGTGGCACCAAATTCGCGAGCCAATTTTTGCCGATCTTCGTGGCGGCTCATCGCGATAATCCGTTTGGCACCCCGCATTTGGGCAGCAATCACACCACACAAACCAACAGCGCCATCACCAACGACGGCAACTGTGTCACCGGTTTTAACATTGGCCACCCGGGCAGCATGATAACCGGTCGCCATGACGTCAGCCAACGAGAGTAGTGAATTAAGCATCCCGTCAGAGTAGTCTTCCGGTTGGCCGGGCACTTTGATGAGTGACCACTCGGCGTGTTGGTAACGAACATATTCGGCCTGACAGCCGGCACTAAAATTATCCTGATGAGTTTGGCAACTGCCTTCGTAACCGGCCCGACAGGCAGCACAATGACCACAGCCGTGAGTGAACGGTGCAATGACAAAATCACCTGGTTTAACAGTGGTAATGTCATCGCCAACTTCTTCAACAATTCCCAAAGCCTCGTGGCCACTGTTTTCTGAGTTGGCTGGTTTGTCTTCCAGCCCACGATAGGCCCACAAATCTGAACCGCAAACACATGCTCGAATAATGTGGAGAATCACGTCATCAGCCTTTTGTAGTTTTGGTTTTTCAACGTTTCCAATTTCAACTTTCCCCGGTTTTACAAAAATGGTTTCTTTCAATTGTAGGACTCCCTTTAATTATCTGCTACAAGGTTATTTTAACACTTGAAGGATAACAGGATTTCGGCGAAAAATCGATCTAGAATTTGCACACTGGTCTGGAATGTAAATTTTGAGTATCACTTTGGTAATTTTTGGGTAAATTCCAGTTTCACCACCCCATTTTATGGCATCCTAAATAAGTAATAAATCTTAACGATAGGGGACAAAAATGATGCTGGATATGATTAAAGCGGTAATCCTGGGCATTGTGGAAGGGATTACCGAGTTTTTGCCGATTAGTTCAACCGGTCATTTGATTTTAGTGGATGAATTCATCAAAATGCACGAATCGACGCAGTTCACGGACATGTTTAACGTGGTGATTCAACTGGGGGCCATCATGGCAGTAGTAGTACTATATTTTCACAAGTTAAACCCATTGTCACCAAGAAAAGCGCCACTTGAAAAGCGGGCGACCTGGATTTTATGGGCTAAAGTGATTGTTGCCGTCTTGCCGTCGGTGGTTTTGGGACTGTTGTTCAATGATTGGATGGATGCGCACCTGATGAACTGGGAAGTTGTGTCGGCAATGTTACTGCTTTACGGGGTTCTGTTCATCTTAATTGAGAATCGAAATGCCAAGCGGCAGCCGCGGTTCACAGATTTGAATCGATTACCTTACCAAACTGCATTTATCATCGGGATGTTTCAATTATTGTCGCTGGTCCCGGGAACGTCACGATCTGGGGCGACCATTCTTGGCGCAATCTTGATTGGCACGTCGCGGTATGTCGCCACCGAGTTTTCCTTCTTTCTAGCAATTCCGACGATGTTTGGCGCATCGCTATTAAAAGTTTATAAATATTTTGATCATGGCGGCACGTTCACTGGAACCCAAAGTGCAGTCTTGGCAATCGGAATGTTGGTGTCGTTTGTGGTGGCCTATCTGGCTATTCGCTTTCTGCTAAACTACATTAAAAATAACAACTTCAAAATTTTTGGCTGGTACCGAATTGCCCTGAGTCTGATTGTGATTGCTTACTTTGGGTTGATTGCCAGATAATCAGTCAGGATGTCTGATGATCACATTGTTGTCTGGTATAATGAACTAAAGCTTTTTGCCAACTTGATTGTCATCAAGTTAGTTTTCGAAATTCAGGATGATCAGTCGAATGATTATCCGGTAGTGGTTTCAGGGCAGGGCGCTTGTCCACCTGAAGATTCCGGTGGGGTTTATGGCTGGTTGGCGACTTACGAAGCCTACAAAGATCCTAAGAACCCGGATCACGACGATGCGGTTGAATGGTTGACCGAATCGGAGCAGTTGCCGGAAGAGATGTCATTTGATTTGGATGATGTTAACCAATTTCTCAAAGCTCGTGTAAAACTTTAAAATAAAAGCTGCCAGTAACGTTATCGCTTTCACTCAAGAAGTGATCATTATTCGGCAGCTTTTTAAAATTTAATTTAAAGCGGTTATCGGTTGGAAGTCTTAGAAATGCATGTTAAAGTAAGACATAATTAATAATAGCATTGTTAATTTGATTAAGTTAATTGATCTAAAGAAAGGAAGAAAGTTAAATGAGCAAAATTAATTATCAGGAATATTGCAACGATATCAGTCAATTATTGAAGTATGCGGATAATGATAATTTGTCGGCAATAACGGCCGCTGTCAGTAAGATTAGTAAGTATGCCCATGCCTTGAGTGAGGTTGATGCCGATAAAAGCGAAGAAACAGCTAAACCGGCTGATCAAGTAGATTTGAAAGCAGCGGCGCCTACTGATCAAAAGTTGCCAAGTTCAACTACTACTCATGATCAAACAAAAACCAGTAAGGTTGATCAGTCAGCTGAACCCGTTAATAATGCTGACATGACCTATCGTTTTCAACGAAAATTAGTCGGCGCGCAGGTTGGTATTTATCATTATGGTGAATCACTGGTTCGGAAAATGAATTTTCAGGATGGCGATATGGTTAAGATTAAAGACGGGGATGCGTTTCCACCGGCGCTTGAGCTAGTCTTAAGAAATGAGTCAGTGACACCGGCTAAAATTGTCCGAAAAACGGTGATTGCGGAAAGTGACGGCTTTGGTGGCCTGGTAGCTAAGCGAACATATGACGGCGAGCCGATTTTAAAGGATGGTGAACCAGTAACGATGCGCTTAAACATCAGTGATGTTGAGCGAAACAACGTCCAACCTGATGATATTGTGGAAGTGGCCTACTACGTTGATCGAGGCCCTGAAGACGTTCGAGTTCCTTGGGTTTATCGAATCGGTGATCAAACCGATACGCTGGTAGCTGAATCAACGCCGAAACCACATCGGGCTTACGTCGATCATAAGACTAAACCAGCTGATGTCTTTACACCTAAGATTGACTTTGATTTAACCAACAAAACGGTTTTGATGGCGGGGTACTCTGCTCATCGAACCGAAGTTGAGGAAGTTGTTAAGGCCCACCACGGCAAGCTGATCGTCTTTGATCACGCAGCCAGTGGCAAAGGAATCGAATCAGACTTGTTAACAGCGGTCAAACATGCCGACGTGGTAATTGTGATGTTACACTCGGTTAGCCACGAAACGGCTAATAAAGCGATTGCCAATGCCAGAAGCTTCAATAAAATGGTCGCTACCAGCAATATCAACAGCCCGTTGAGTATTGAAGAGGCCATTAAACGGGCGTTGAATCGCGAGCCAATTTATCAACAATCTAGTCACGTCGTTGAATAAAATTTTATTACCAGTTATCTAAAAAGTCACCACCTACCCAAGTTTTTAAGTGCTTGCATAGGTGGCGACTTTTGTATTTAAACTTGTTAAGAGAGTTTATGGCTTGTTGAAAAGCAGCTTAAGTTTACCCCACATGGAAGCCTGTTGCCAATTGGCTTCCCACTGTTTGACTTTTCGGCGATACTTAGCAACCCTGATCTCCTCTTGGGTTGGCCAATTTCTTTTCGTGATTGTCACTTTGAAGCGGATCCAGCATTTGGGACATTTGCAGGTCCCCTGATAGCCTTCGGTGCGTGAGTGGGTGACGTCTGTTTGAACCCAACCGCAGTAAGGACAGGCATAGTGGTAATAACAGGCATGTTCGTCGGATTTGGTGAAGACAACACCTCGAGTGGCGAAAAATTTAATCATATAGCAGCTTTGATACTCCTTATTATTAGTGTTGAACCGGCACTAAATTATATTTCCTAATGGTTTTATAACATATCGTCGAAGAAAATTCAAACACCAATTTTTAGAGAAGACCATGCTGTCGGGGATTTATATCTCAAAATTTTTTGTTAACACGAGGGTGGTTATTTAAGATGAGTCACTCGGGATACTGATCAGCTGGTAATTTGATGATGGGCCAAGTTGAAAAAACGGTTACAGTGGTCGGCCGTTTTCGAGATGAATGTCAAGCAACCAAGTTAGAATGTCTGGTAAGACCCGTTGCCAGTACAACCAATCATGATCGCCTGGAGAAGTTCGGTAGGTGATATTTAAATGAAGCTGGTCTTTCATATAGGCGGCGAAGCGATCATTATCGGTCTTCATAAAATCCTGGTCGCCGATACAATCATAGAACTCAATCCGCTTCAAAGCGGTTTGATTTGCTTGCCGGGCGAGGTTTTCTAAGTAGTGTTTGGGTGCGGGCCCGTTAAAAATACTACGATAATCCGGCATTAACTCAGGTAAAATTGTTAAATTAACCACTGATGAAATGGCAATTGCGGCACTGAACCAGTCGGGATGACTGAAGGCTAATTTGAGTGCACCAAAGCCACCCATTGAAACGCCACCAACAAAGTTATCTTTGGGGTCGGTTGAGAGTGGGAGCAGTTTGCGCATTTCAGGAATCACTTCTTGGGTCAAATAATCCCAGTATGGCAGCCCATTGGCCAGATTCATGTAAAAGCTGCGGCCCATCTCAGGTGTAATGATGGCTAAATTGGTGTATTTATCCAAGACTTCCAGGTTGGTTTTGCGTAGCCAGCCGTTGCCGCTGTCACCAAGTCCGTGAAATAACCAGAGGGCTTGTAATGGTTGGTTGGCAGGGATATCGTTGGGTAAAATCACATGAATGGTGGTTTGTTCCTGAAGTGCTGGCCACGCTCGAGTTAGATTCAGCAATGTCATTTCAAAACCTTCTTTGATCGTTTATTAATCAGTCGTTTTCAGCCTCCATCATAGCATGGTTAAATGATTGAAAGCGGCTGGAAGAATCGAAGTACTACCACCAGAGGCAACTAAAAGTAAGAAGTCGGCAAGCAAAATTAAAGTAAGTTGTTTGACTAGACTTTCTTGAAGGGCAATGTTATATTATCGCCGATAAGAAATGGCTGTTTGGTGGCTGAACAACTCAAACTTATCAGGTAAAATGATTGAAATCCGATTTAAAAAGCCACATTAGCGCCGCTATCTCCCCCTTAAGTAGTGGCGCTTTTGTATGAAATCATTTTAAAGCGTTTGATTAATCAATAAAATAACTCCTGTAGAATTAAACAGCAATTTCTGTTAAATAAAAAATTATTATGCCTGAAGTCAAATCATGTGCAATAATCTCAGGAACGACGTATTATGAAATCGAATTCAAAAGGATTCATTATTTTAGGGGAGGTTATCATTATGGCAAAAAAAGTAGCTGTTGTAACCGGTTCAGCCGGTGGTTTAGGTAAAGGCATCGCAGAACGCTTGGCTAACGACGGGTTTGCGATTGTCCTTCACGATATCAATCAGGATTTGCTGAAAGAGACCGAAGCTGAATTCAAAAATAAGGGATACGACGTTACCAGCTTTGTTGGCGATGTTTCTAAACGTGATGATCAATTTAATTTGGTAAAACATGCGGTTGATACTTTCGGACGTTTGGATGTTTTTGTTAACAATGCCGGTATTGAAGCCGTGACACCATTCATGGAAATTGATGAAAAAGAACTTCAACGAGCTTTCTCAATTAATGTGTTTGGCATGGTTTATGGCACTCAAGCAGCCGCAACCCAGTTCATCAAACAAGGCGGTGGCGGCAAGATTATCAGTGCGTCAAGTATTGCCGGCCATGAATCCTATGCAATGCTGGGAACCTATTCAGCAACTAAACACGGGGTTCGTTCATTTACTCAGACGGCATCCAAAGAGCTGGCTAAGTACAAGATTAACGTAAATGCTTATGCACCAGGTGTTGCCAAGACCAAGATGTGGGATCGAATTGATGCCGAAATGGTCAAGCATGATCCATCATTGAAACCGGGCGATGCTTTTGCAAAGTACAGTTCAGAAATTTCACTGGGACGTTATGAAGTACCGTCAGATGTTGCTAACTTGGTATCATTCTTGGCATCCCCAGATTCAGACTATATTACTGGCCAAACGATCCTGGTAGATGGCGGAATGGTATATCGATAAAAGTGAGCGAACAAAAGCGCTTAACACCCGAATGATAAGACGCCAATCTGGGAAATCCTGGGGTTGGATTTTTCAGATTGATCTCTTATCAGGAGTGGTGCTGCTTTTGGTAGGCTCTTTCCTAAGAGTGAGTTTCACCCAAGAAAAAAAGTCATTCAAAATGCAAACTATTAAAAAAATCACTCAACTTTCGCTTTGAGAGTTGGGTGATTTTGTTGTTGACAGTGATTGCTAAAAACCAGTTATTCTTCAGAAATGATAATTCCCTTGGCTTTTAGGTTGTTCAGACACTCAGTTAAGTAAGCCTGATTGTGCTCTGGGTAGATCGGATCTGTTAATGGACAAGGTGCTAACTGCTGATAAGCAGGACAATGTTCACCGCGATAGCAGGGATCCAACCATTTAGGGTTTGGGTGATACCCCCGACGCATCATTTCTGCCATTACCAACTGATGAAACTGATAGAGCTTATAAGGTGAATAGTGAAAAACATAGTCAACCGTTGCGTGTTTGCGGCCCCAGCCGTTACCCCGTAAAGCAGCCAGTTCATGATGCTGACCGAGTAACTGCTGGCGGGGCAGCTTGGTAATAAGTAATTGATGCCATAATCTCATAAATGAAAGCCTCGAATAGTTTAGTCTTGGTAGGATGACGATTGATTATTTCAAATTTTTTTAACTGATGGCCGTCATGCCATTGTTGGCCAAACTTTAGAGCTGTTGTTTTGGTACTTTTGGAGAAAGAAGTTATAAGATTTTGCAGTTAATTTTTGATTTGCAAAATTTGCTAATGGAACTTTGGTTAACGGCGACATCCTAATCTTGACCAAGTGTTTTACCTTTGATGTTTTTTCATCCGGGATAACCGGAATATCCGCCCATTTTTTAGTGTGTCCGTTGACGACAATTCCAGGTGTGCCTGAATTGAATTCAACTTCATAACCCATTTCGTTAAAAATGCTTATCAATCGTTTTTTATCCAGCATTATTAAAATGTCCCTTCTTTCTAAATATAAGTTACACTTAAGCTCTTAAAATCAATAATCGACTGGTCAATGACATTAATTTGGATGCCAGTATTTCGAATCCTATTTTGAAAGTCATTTTCCAAATTAAGTGCCTTGTAGGTCAGTTTGTCATCTGCAAAAGTGTATTTGACGGCCTTAATGTTATGATATTTAATAAAAGCATCGATTATCAAACAACGGCACGTTGCATTATCTGATTGCGGTGTCAACTTAATAGATAAGTTTTGCAACTGTTCCGCAAATGCTTCTAAGGAGTTCCTTCCTTTCTCAGTATCTAGATTTAAGAAAACCTGTTCATCCACTTTAATTTTAACTTTAATGACACATTTGACAGATCCTCTTAAATTGGGATTTGAACATGCAAACCACTGCGCCTTGGACTTATCTTCAACAAAAAAGTAAATGCCTTGCCCTAACCAGTGATTAGTTCTTCTCTTGAATTTGAACTTTTTGCATCGCCTAATGGATAAAAAGCGTTCTTTAGATGTACCGTGATAGCACTGATTATAAGACAACAAGTTACTTTCTCCTGTTATTAAATTTTGTATGAAAAGCAATTCCTTTGAAGCAAAAAATTACTACTCAGTTATTATAAAGGGTTTTTAAGACTATATCAATGCACTAATTGTTATAATTTTATTAAGTAAATTCCGGATTCAGATATGTTAAAGCAGTTGGACAACCTAATGTTTTTAGATTGAACACGGCCATAAAGCCAGATATCACCTTTCTCCATTTTGAAATAGTCGGGACTTCAACAAGTAGGTGACTTGATACTTTTCGGCTAGTTCTTTCAAAAAAGGATTCAATTGATCATTTTCAGGCGTTAACTGGGCTAATAATGTCAAATATCGTTGCTTTTCTTCTGGCGTGGCGACCTTCTTGAAATAGCCCCAAACGTGCTGATAGGTATTGGTGAGCGTTGCTTTAGTTGGTTGTTTGCTGGCCACAGAATTTAGTAAGGCGTTAAATTGCGCCTGTTTTTCTTCCGACCAGTCGTTATTTTTTGCCAGTTGGCGGAGTTGATTGTAAGTTTGCTGCGAACGGGCCATGACCCAGTACTTGTTAGTTGCCCAGACAGTCTGCCAATTTTTGATGGCTGGTCACCCCTTTCTACATAGACGATAGCAAGAATTCCCCAAATTGTGAAATCTGACGATTGAAATCGGTTTGATCTAAAAGGTGATCCAAAACGAGCTAAATCAACAGGCTAGATTAGTTAAAGATGAGAGAAAATCTTACTTTTCACTTGAAAAAATTATTTGATATGGTATTATCGAGAATAATTAAATCGTTTGATAATGTTATGAAGAGAAGAGTATCCGTGATGTTTCTTTAAAGAGAGCCGCGTTGGTGGAAAGCGGTAGGAAAAATGACGGTGAAGATGAGCTCTGAACATTGAGACTTGTTCACGCAGGTGTCACGGCAGGATCCGTTACCATCCCGGGCATTTAAATTTGAATGTGCCGATGAGGTGAGCTGTGTAAGCAGGTCACAAATTAGGGTGGTAACGCGAAGCTTTCGTCCCTAGCTGCATTGATGTGGCCAGGGATGAAAGCTTTTTTCGTTTCAGATGTAAAATTCTGAGTTGCATCAACATTGATCAAACGACAATTAACTTGAAAGAGGGGTTAGAATGACGAATTTGATCGGTTAATGGTTGGATTCGGGTATCAAAGTTTTTGCTATTATTTTTTAATCCGATTAAGAAGAGGAGTGTTTAAGTTATGAAAAGATCAACCAAATGGATTATTGGCATTGTAGTCATTTTGGTCATCGTTGTGGCCGGTTACTTTAGTTTTGCCAGAAAGTCGGCTACCAGTAGTCAAACTGTGACGGTAGGAATCATGTCAGGCACCAGCAAGGATGACAAAGTTTGGAATGAAGTTGCCAAAATTGCTAAGGATAAGTACAAGTTAAACGTAAAATATAAGAAGTTTACCGATTACACCCAGCCCAATAAGGCAGTTGCTAACGGGGATGTTGATATCGATGCCTTCCAGCATTACGATTTCTTAGACGACTGGAACAAGAGTAATAAAGGTAACTTGGTGCCAATTGGTCAAACATTTATTACCCCAATTCGGGTCTACTCTAAGAAAGTGAAGAGTTTGAATGATTTGAAGACCGGCGCCACAATCGCGGTACCAAACGATGCCACCAATGAATCACGGGCCCTCTTTGTTTTGAAAAATGCCGGCTTGATCACCTTTAAGCCGGGAACGACTCAGGCAACGGTCAGCTCGATCGCCAAGAATCCAAAGAAAATTAAGATTAAAGAATTGGATGCCAGTCAAACGGCCCGGGCTTTATCCGACGTTGACGCAGCGGTCATCAATACCAACTTTGCGCAAACAGCCGGTTTGAATTATAAATCAGCCATTTACGTTGAACCGCTCAATAAAGATTCTAAGAAGTGGATCAATATCGTTGCCGCTGAGAAGAAGGACAAGAACAAGAAAGCTTATAAAGAATATGTTAAAGCTTTCCAGACTAAAAAAGTTAAAAATCTAATCCATAAGGAATACGGCAACGCTGAACTTGCCGCTTGGGATCTGAAGTTCAAATAAGTCAAATTAACGAGGTGTTAAAATGTCTGACAGCATTATCGACTTGGAAAAGATTAACGTTCACTTTGAACAGGAAGGTCAAACCATTAAAGCCGTGAATGATGTCACCATTCACGTCGATCAGGGCGATATTTACGGGGTCGTTGGCTACTCAGGAGCCGGCAAATCGACACTGGTCCGAGTGATTAACCTGCTTCAGAAACCGACTTCCGGTAAAGTGGTGGTCAACCACGAAACGCTGTTTGAAAAAACCGATCAGTCAGCTGCGAAGATTATTGATGCTAAAAAACTGCGAATCAAGCGGCGTAAAATTGGGATGATCTTTCAGCATTTTAATCTGTTGGAAGAACGGACCGTGAGTCAAAACATTGAATTTGCCCTGCGACACAGTGGTCAAAAGGAAAAAGCTATTCAGCAGCGCGCTCAGCGACTATTGGAGTTGGTCGGTTTGGGTGATCGTGGGAAAGCCTTTCCCGCCCAGCTTTCAGGTGGTCAGCAGCAACGGGTTGCCATTGCCCGGGCGTTGGCCAATGATCCCGAAATTTTGATTTCCGATGAAGCCACTTCTGCACTGGATCCCAAGAATACGATTCAGATTCTGGACCTGCTAAAACGAGTCAACCAGGAACTTGGGTTAACGGTTGTGTTAATTACCCATGAAATGGATGCCGTGAAACGAATTGCCAATAAGGTGGCGGTCATGAGCGACGGGCAAATCGTTGAACGTGGTAGTATCGTTGATGTCTTTACCAATCCGCAGGTCCCCTTAACTAAAGAATTAATCGGGACCTCAGGCGAATCAGCCAAGGCTCGCAAAATTCTGGCAACCCATCCGGTTCAGGCAAGCGATGATCAGTGGGAATTACTGCACTTAACCTATACCGGCCCGTCAGTTATTGAACCGGTAACTACTGAACTGTACCAGAAATTTAACGTCGAAGTCAGCATTATTTTCGGTAATGTCGATGAATTGCAGGGCATTCCGGTTGGAACACTGTTTGTGACGATGACCGGCACGCAGCAAGCCCGACAGCAGGCAATTGCTTATTTACATGATAAGAAAATTGGCGTTGCGGCAATTGAGAAGGAGGTGGCCCACTAATGGCTTGGTTTGCAAAGTATTTTCCCAACGTGGTGACGCTGGGTTGGGGTGGCGACGATGGTTGGCTGACCGCCATTGGCCAGACCCTTTATATGACATTCTGGTCAGCGTTATTCGGCGGCATTCTTGGCTTGATCTTTGGGGTTGGCTTGGTGTTGTTCGATAAGGGCGGCATCAAGGAAAATCAGATTTGGTTTAACATTTTTGATAAGATCGTGTCGTTCTTTCGAGCAATCCCGTTTATTATTTTGCTGGCGTTTATCGCACCGGTGACGCAAAAGATTGTCGGAACCCAGATTGGGACGACGGCGGCATTAGTACCGTTGTCACTGGGGATGTTTCCCTTCTATGCCCGTCAAATTCAGGTAGCTTTGGAGAGCGTTGATCACGGAAAGATTGAAGCAGCTCAATCAGTTGGCGCGACCTTTTCTGATTTGGTCTTCGCGGTTTATCTGCAGGAAGCCCGCTCGGAAATTGCCCGGGTCACCACGGTAACACTGATTAGTTTGATTGGTTTAACGGCCATGGCTGGCGCGATTGGTGCCGGTGGCTTGGGAAATACCGCTATTGCGTATGGCTATAATCGATTTGATAACGATGTGACGGTGATGGCGACCTTGCTGGTATTGATTTTCGTGTTAGTTGTTCAATTGGTTGGGGACTTCTTGGCTAAGCGATTGAGTCATCGCAGTCAATAACCGGTGAGTGAAAGCTTGGTTTGATTTGGAAAGGTTCGATTAGGAAAAGATGCAAAAAGAACAGCAGTTGCAAATACTCAAAGATTTAATTCGAATTCAATCGACAAACGGCAATGAAGCCGCTGTTTCGGCTTATATTGGCAAGTTATTTGACCAACATCACATTTCATACCAAATTGATAATTTTGGTGATGACCGAGCTAATCTAGTGGCTGAAATTGGCAGCAAGCAAACGGATCAGATATTGGCGTTTGAGGGCCATCAGGATACCGTAGCCGTAGCGGATGAACATGCCTGGCAAACCAAACCGTTTGAACCGACCGTTGTGGGCGATAAACTCTATGGTCGGGGCTCGGCAGACATGAAAAGTGGTTTGGCGGCTGAAGTGATTACCTTGATTGAATTGGCGGAAGCTAATGTGCCGATCAAGGGCACCATCCGCTTGATCGCAACGGCTGGTGAGGAGTACGGCACACCCGGCGCCAATCGCTTAAATGAAAAGGGCGTTGCCAAAGACGTTTCGGCGATGGTAGTTGGCGAACCGACCAGCGGCCAAGTGATTTATGCGCATTCCGGTAGTTTGAATTATCAGGTTAAAAGCATTGGCAAAGCGGTTCACAGCTCAATTCCTGAACAGGGGGTTAATGCCATTGTTGGCTTAGCTAAGTACATCGATGCCGAAGCTGATTTGTTTGATCAGGCCGGCAAAGATCCATTCTTGGGGCCGGTGAAGCATTCAGTAACGCTAATTAAGGGCGGTGAGCAGGTCAATATCATTCCCGGATATGCGGAATTGGCTGGTAACGTTCGGCCGACACTGAGTTTTGATAATGATCGAGTCATTGCAGCGATTAAAGGGGCCGTTGACCGAATCAACCAAGAGACGCCTTATCAGCTGGAATTTTCATTGATTCATAATTTCCGACCGGTCGAAACCGATCCAAAGACGCCGTTCGTCCAGTTGGTTAAGCAGGCCGCTGATACGGCTTATCAGGACCGGCAAGTTGAATTAAAGATTATCAACGGTGCGACGGATGCCAGCGTCTTCATTAAAAGCAATCCTGATATGCCCGTTGTAGTGTTGGGACCAGATGCTTGGGACGTTGCCCATCAAGTGAACGAATATACGACATTAACCAGCTTTTATGAAACGATCCAGTCTTATGAACAGATTGTGAAACGGTATTTTGAAATTGAAAACTAGGTGAAGTAAAAAGCTTTCCGGAGGCAGTCAAGTGGCTGCTTTTGGAAAGCTTTTTGAGTGGGGAAATAAAATGCGACCTTTTCATTGAGGCTTGAAATTATTATTAGCACGATTGATGCGTTTCAAATTGGAATTCATTTGCTGATTAACGCTTTTTAATGTTTTGACGACATTTTTGCCCTCGTAACTGGTTTCCATGGCGGTTTGTTCTAATTGACGGGTGTATTGCATCCCTTCCATTAACAAACCAGAGTTGGCATCGTTCGGTTTTGCGGCTGCCAATTGTTCGGCTGGGACTTTAGCTTCCGGAATCTTTGCGTAAAGCTTTTTAAGAGTAGCCGTTTTTTCGGCTTGATGATTAATGGCCAAATACCCGGTTGCCCTTTGCCAGTTGGCTTGGCTTTGCGGTTTCAAAGCATATTTGATAAAGGCAAAAGCACCATTTTGAACCTGTTTTGATTTATCATTACCAATCCACAAAGACGCGCCACCAATGCTGACACCGTTATTTTTAACGCCATCTGGATGTGGGAAGTAAGTAATTCCCAGCTGCGGTTTCTTAGTTACCGTTAGCTGACTGATGTAAGCTGACGTGTTGAAGAAAAGCGCAACCTTGCCAGACATAAAGCCGGCAATTTCATTGGCGGCGGCATTGGAACCCGAACCATAATTCATGAAATCGCCATTTTTAATGTTGGTTTGCAGCCACTTGAGGTATTTTTGAGTTGTGGGGTTATTCAGGTGGATATTAGTTGGTGTCCCTTTATGGCCATCGTGTTGATTAACCAGCAACGTTTTGGCATTTGCCAATGCTTCTTCCATTAACCAGCCGTTAATTTCCATCGTCATCCCTTTAATTTGATGATGTGATCGTTGATAAACTTCTTTTGCAATTTCAGTAATTTCACTATAACTTGGCGATTTCGAAGGTAGGTTAATGTGATATTTTTTAAGTACCGATGCATTATAGTACATCACCGGTTGGGAGATGTTAAAAGGCATTGAAAGCTGTTGTCCCTTATTGGAAAAGAACGCTTTAGCTGCTGGTGCAATTTGACTCATATCGTAATATTGTTGGTTGATGAACTTTTGCACGGGCGTGGCGTAATGAGTATGCATGATTTGAGCGGTTGAAATGTCAAATGATTGAAATAAGGCAGGGGATGAAGAGGAGCCGTGCGTTTGAATGATTTTTTGAACCGCTTCATCATAAGAGCCTTGGTATTGTGGAATGACCTCGTATTTCGATTGTGACTGATTAAAGTTTTTGACCATCTGATTCAATGCAACCTCGGCCGGGCCGCCCATTTCATGCCAAAAGACAATTTTAGTACGACCGGTTTGGGCGGATACTTGTCGGTTGGCAGAGGAAATGACGAACCCGCCGAAGATGATCACAATTAGCAAACCAATTAACAATAGGTAGTTTTTATAAACATGGTTAACCCGTTTCATTTTCGCCCCTCCAAAATGATTAAAAATGGTGAACTATCTTCAAATTTATTATTGAAAAGTACTGTAAAAAATTGGAGTTCATCCTGTAAAAAACGGGTAAAATTTGGAAATTAATTTTTATTGGCAAAAGGGCTTGCACTTGATCGAAATCAAACCACAGCGCTCCTTTGTTTCAAATGAAGAGACTGTTAAAATTGAAGTGAGAAAAATTCAAAATTTGTTTGAAAGGAAATGGGGTTATGTTGAAGAAATGGTGGCTTGGACCGGTGATGGCGCTGGTTTGTTTAGCGGTGTTGGTTGCACCGGTCCATGCCTCAACGGATTTGGGAAACGTTAAACGGGTATTCTACGTTAAGGTGAAGAAACCGATTTTTACCGGTCAATATACTAAGATCAATGGTCATCGCGGTCATCGGCTGCTAACGCCTAAGGGGACCATTTTGCGGGTCGTAGCGGTTAGACACGAGAAGGGCAACCCTTCCCAAGCAATTTTAACGCGTGGGTTAATCAGTTACCGACTGCGTCAAAGGATAGATCTGGGAACGGGCGAGTATCGGGTTAAGCACTTCAATACAACCTATTTCAAACCTTGTCATTTAAAATTGCCGATTAGCGAATATCAATTTCAAGCCGGTCGAGCAACCATTAATCATTCGGCTTATTACAAACCGATTTTCAACTTGACCATGGATGGTTATCTACAGTACTATACGTCGGCACGATTAAAGCATGCCCATATCCAAACCACCTGGTTGTACGGTAAACATCCAGTTAACGGTAACCATAATCCGCTGAGTACCATTAAGCCGTCAGTTGCTGTGAAAATTAATAAAACTGTTGCCAAGGGACATCATTTCTACCTGTACTTTCGACAGCCAGTTAGCGGGTTAAAGGCCAAAAAGGGTCATGGCGGTTATCGACTTTTGATTAATGAACTGAAGGATCACACTAAGACTTGGCACCAAAAGAATAATTTCTATTCACTGATGTGGCGGGATTACCACGTTGGCGGTCAGCCGTTCTATTTCCTTTGGGGAGCACAATCGAATGATTCGGGTTATTTGAAATGATGTGTAACGACTAACTTGAAAGGAACAGTTTTCTCAATTAATCCAAGGACTCTAGCTATTACCATTTTGCCGGCTGTCTAGGTTATTGAGCAGTTTTTTAAGAAAGGTGGTTCCATTAATTGAAATCAGTCACATACTCGGATTTTAGACGATCTTTGAAAGTGTACCTAAAACAAGCTAGTGAAGATTCTGAGTCCCTAATTGTTACTAATGAAGATACAAAAGATAATGTTGTGATGTCTAAGAGAGACTATGATGCCATGGTAGAAACGATGCGAATAATGTCCAATCCATATTTGATGAAGAAAATTAAAGCGGCAGATAGGCAGTTCAACAGTGGCCATTATCAAGAACATCAATTAATTGAGGATAGTGATAAGTAAGGCTTGGTCCGATGTTGCCTTGGATGATTATATGTACTGGCAAAATCAAGAACAGAAAAAATAATTAGAAAGATTACCAACTCATAAAAGATATTGATCGTCATCCGTTTTATCAAAATTAAAGTTGTACGAAAAGTGATGATAGCCAAAAAGACCGATTCAACAAAAATGAGTCGGCCTTTTCTATTGGGTTATAAAAGTTACCGGTTAAAATAGTTTTCCCAGTAATGCTGCGATAGCTGAACCGAAGAGAATCAGAATTTGAAAGGGCTCCAAGGCGATAACCTCCCTACATTTCAGATGATAATTTGTCGAATCTTTAAATGGTTAGCCAGTTTGGCTTGCTTAATCAAAAGTCTTCTAAAAATGACTGTTTTACATGAAATGATCTATCTTGAGATCTTCCAAAATATGGCGGCACCTGCTGCACAAATGAGAACTAAAATTTGAATGGGTCCCATAGCGTTACTTCCTTTAGATATTGATTGAATTAACTTATTATAACGCCAATTGGCATTAATAATCAGCCGCAATTTGACGATTTCTTCAAGTTAATGACATTCTCGTGGATTATTTCTATAATGAAGACGGTAACGAAAGGAAGTTTTTTAACTATGGCGAATGTATTAATCTTAGGAGCGAATGGCAAAATTGCCCGCTTGGCTGAACAGCAATTACTTGATCAAACTGATCATCATCTGACGTTGTTCTTGCGAAAAGCCAATCGATTAACAGTGACTGATTCAAGCCGGGAAACGGTGATCGAGGGGGATGCCACCGATCAAGCAGCTTTAGTCAAAGCATTAACCGGTATTGAGATTGTGTATGCCAACCTTGGCAATCAAGCTATTGAGAAACAGGCTAAATCTGTCGTGGCCGCAATGGATCAAGTGGGTGTCAAACGACTAATCTGGATTTCCACTCTTGGTATTTACGATGAAGTTCCGGGAGCGTTCGGCAAATGGAATCACGAAAAATTGGATGGCGGGTACTTGGAAACTTATGCCGCAGCTGCCAAAGTTATCGAGAATTCCGACTTGGCTTATACGATTATTCGGCCAGCCTGGTTATCAAATAAGGACATTGTCAGCTATGAAACAACGCAAAGGGGTGAATCTTTCAAGGGCACCGAAGTTTCCCGAAAGAGCATTGCCGATTTTGTCGTGAAATTAATCAACCAACCAGACAAAGAAGTCCGTCATTCTGTTGGGGTTAACCAGCCGAATACGGATGGTGATAAGCCGTCGTTTTATTAGGAAAAAGGCCATATAGGAATTAGTTCCTGTATGAAGCTCATCCCTTATTAAATTAAGCGACTGTCATATGTTTTAAAGAGATAATATCATTTCAATCTTCTCAATCTTCCTTAGAAATGGTCAACCAGCAACTCAAGCTGGCCAACCATTTCTTAGGAAGATTTTTATTTTATCATTGACAAATTTACCACACAGCATATACTGTACATATAATCATATAAACAGTATATGCAGGTATTAGCAGTGGAGGCGAGGAGCATGTTATCAGTTCAGCAAGTAACTAAGCGGTTTGGTAATCAAACGGCGGTTGATCAAGCAACGTTTCAATTAAAACCAGGCGAAATTTTGGGGTTGATTGGTCAAAATGGCGCCGGTAAGACGACAACTTTTCGAATGATTCTAGGATTTTTAATGTCAGATGCCGGTCAAATTAATTGGGATGGTCAGCCAATGGCCAAATTGGACCATCGCTTTGTTGGTTATCTACCGGAAGAGCGTGGGTTGTATCCTAAAATGACCATCGAAGAACAGGTATTATTCTTTGGCCAATTGCACGGGATGAGTCGACGAGCAGTGTCAGCAGCTTTAACTGATTGGCTGGCTAGATTTCAAGTCAAAGGTAAACGTTCCGATAAAATCAAAGACCTTTCCAAAGGGAATCAGCAAAAAGTCCAACTAATTTCAGCACTAATTCATATGCCCAAATTGGCGATTTTGGACGAACCCTTTTCCGGCTTGGACCCGGTAAACGCTGGCCTATTGGAACAGGGAATTCGGTTATTGCAAAAGAATGGCACAGCAATCATTTTCTCAAGTCATGATATGCGAAACGTTGCTGAACTTTCCGATCGGATTTTAATGCTGCGGAATGGTCGAACGGTACTTTCGGGAACCGTAGATGACATTCAAAAGCAGTATGGGCGAACCCGGATTTTACTTGAACGCCCCGCATTAAATCGAGCAGAACTCGCTGGTTTGCCCGGTGTTTCTTCAGTTCGGGAAAATGGCGATCGGTATACGTTAGCTTTGAAAGATGAAACGGCTGGGTCGGCTATTTTTAAAGCCGTAAGTGCCAATGGCTATATTCAGACATTTAGCCAGCAGGCGCCAAGTTTGGATGAAATTTTTCGGATGAAAGTTGGTGAGTCAAATGACTAAATTAAAAGTAATTATGAATCAGGTTTATCGAAAAAATCTTCACAGTTTTGGTTGGTGGTCAATGGTGTTGGCACCGTTAATCTGTGTGCTGGTGTTTGCAGGATTAAATTGGTTCAGTACGGCCAACCAGCAAACGCCTAAGGTGGCAGTTGTGGGCTCAAGTGCCGTTACCAAAGGCTTGGTACGTCAAAATAGTGCCCATTTACATTACGTCGCCTATCCGACAGAAGCCAAGGCCAAAGCAGCGTTAAGTTCGGCAGATGCTGACGGCCTGCTGGTAGTTGGTAATCAGACAAATCAAACTAAATTGTATCAGCGTAGTGACGGTCAATCGATTGGGATTGGAACGGTTCAGGCCAATTTAGGTCGCCTGAAAACGGCGGCGGTTGCTCAAAGCTTGCATCTTAACCAATCACAGTTGACGGCTTTGCTGAAATTACCGCGGGTTGCACACCAAACTGTGACGTTGAAAGGCGGGCAGATGGTGAAGACGACTAACCAAAGTAATGCCACTAAAGATATTGTCTCAATTGCGGTGGGTCTGTTGATGTACCTGTTTCTTTTAAGCTATGGCAGTATTGTGGCTTCAGAAATTGCGACTGAAAAGGGATCGCGGATTGAGGAATCGATTTTGGCGGCCGTTGATGCTAAAACCCAGTTTTATGGTAAACTAACGGGTATCGGCGCCTTGATCTTGACCCAATTGGGATGCTATACCGTTGTTGCTTTAGGCATTGGTCTATTTGGCAATCGGCTCTCGATTATCAAAGATTGGTTGTCACAAATTGAGTGGCAACAACTTGGCTGGTCATTTGTACTGATTTTAGCGGCGTCCTTTGTGATTGGCATTATCAGTTACACCATTTTAGCGGCGCTTTGCGGCTCACTGGTTTCAACTCAGGAACAAGCCAGCCAAGCCGTTCAGCCGGTGGTTTTGTTATCAATGGTCGGCTACTTTGCTTCTTTAATGGTAGCCAACGGGAACGGTGCGATCATGTCGGTACTGAGTTATCTGCCGTTTTTAAGCCCGATGATTATGCCGGTGCGTTACGGGATTGGCCAAGTCGACTTGATGCAGGCTGGCCTTGCATTAGGGATTAATTTCATTTTCTTGATCGGCTTTGCGATGGTGAGTGCCCGAGCTTATCAAACCAATGTGTTGGTTTACAGCCAAAAGGGGCTTTGGTCGTCGTTTCGGCGGAGCTTACCCTTTGGTAAACGTCGACCGGTTCGTAATTAACCGATCACACTTTAATGTGGTGGTTTAATGGCACCAATCATATGAAATTAAAAATAATGGGGAATGTTTATGCGAATTGTCGTTTCAAATAAAACCGGTGTCCCGATTTATCAACAGATTGAAGATCAAATCAAAGCGGCGATTCTGGCTGGCGAGTTGCAAGCTGGCACGTTGTTACCGTCGATTCGTCAGCTTGCCAAGGATCTACAAATCAGCGTGATTACCACAACACGGGCCTATCACGATTTGGAGGCTGCCGGGTTTGTCAACAATGTTCAGGGGAAAGGGACCTACGTTTTAGGACAGGATAGCGAATTGCTGAGAGAAACCGCTTTGCGGGCAGTCGAGAAGGGACTTCAGGAGGCCTTGGATGCCGCCAAGCTGGCACATCTATCAGCTGAGGAGCTTCACCAAATGTTGGATGCTTTGATTTCTGCTGGAGGGAAAACGGATGACTAATTTACTGGAAGTAACGGATTTAACCAAGGAATACGGCCACTTTTCACTGGACAAGTTGACGTTTCAGCTGCCCGAAGGTTTTATTTTAGGGATGATTGGGCCAAATGGCGCTGGTAAAACCACCACGTTGCGGATGATCTTGGATATGGCGACGCCCACCAGCGGCCAAATTAAGTTGGATGGCCAAACCAGTCGTCAAACCAGATTGGCGGATCGGGACCAGGTTGGTATTGTTTTGGACAACACGGTGTTTCCCGATGGCTGGAAAGCTGATAAAATTGCCAGAACTTTGGCGATGGTCTATCAAAATTGGGATGGTGACCGCTTCTTTGACCTGTTAAAAGAATTTGATGTTGATCGACAGGTTAAATACAAATCATTGTCGCGGGGCTCGCAAGTTAAATTAAATTTGGCTGCAGCCATTGCCCATCAACCCAAGTTGCTTATTCTGGACGAGCCGGCAGCCGGCTTGGATCCAATTGCCCGAGATCAATTGATCACGTTGCTACAGGGATTTATTGCGGATGGGCACCATAGTGTGTTGCTGTCCAGTCACATTACGGATGACCTTGCAAAAATCGCCGATTATTTAGTGTACCTGATTCACGGCCAACAGTTATTTTTCGGTGAAACTCAGACTCTGCTTGATCGCTATGCGGTAGTGAAGGGTGGTCTTGATCAATTGACTGGTGTGATTAAGCAAGCGGGCATTGGTTTGAGAACTTATGAAACCGGCTTTAGTGTGCTAATGGCGCGCAAACAGTTGTCAGCACTGCCAAGGGATTTAGTTATTGAGCCGGTCAGCCTGGACGAATTAATGGTTTATTTTGGAAAGCGGGTGGCAAAAGATGAAGCACGCGCTTAAAGTAGCCCGGATTGATGTGGCGTGTTGGCCGGTGAAGTGGGGGATGCTGGGAGCAATTTTGGCTTTGGATCTGTTGGTTTTGATTTTGGCACTTATTAAACTTCCAATACTTTCCATTGCATTTGGATTTGCGTCAGGCCTGTCTGTAGCTGGGTTAATTATGCCATTTTATAGCAGCCAAGGGCACAATTTGGATGGAATGTTTACTCTATTTAATTTTCAGCGATCTGAAGTTGTTTTAGGACATTTCTTATATGGGCTGGGTTTTATCCTACTGGTTATTTTAAATTATTTATGCATGGCAGGTCTGATGACTTTTTTGGCGCCTGGCCAAGCTGGAATTGAGATGGTTCCGGCAATTTGCTTGGCAATGGTTGGTTTTTTAGTTTTTTTGCTTAGCGTTCAATACCCGTTTGTGATTAACTTGGACTATGGCAAAGCACTTTGGAGCGTGGTCATTTCTTTATGCATTGTGATGTTTTTGGCCCCAACAGTTGGGACCGAGTTATCAAAAACTGGTTTAATAGGTATCTTGATTTGCATTGTTGGTGTGATCGTAGTGCTATTTAGTTCTATCTGGCTATGTATTCGACTATATCAGAAAAAAGAATTTTAAGAGCTAACCTTGATAAACAACAGATGTGAGGTGATTTAATGATGAGAAATGCTGGAAAAGTCATGCGGTTGGACGCGGCGACGTGGCCTCTTAAACTTGGCTTTTGGTGGACAATTGGATTGGTGGACTTGGTGAGCCTTCTTTTAGTGGTCGTTGGGTTTGCGGATGAGGCAATGTCAATTTTATCAGTAGTAACGGTAGGAACAGCTGCCAGCACGATTACAAGTCCTTTTTTTAGTAATCGGAAATATGGAACTGATGGAATGCTGGCAACAATGCCCTTTCAGAGGATCGAAATTGTGCTAGGGCATTTTTTCTATGGGCTGAGTCGGATTTTAACGCTAGAAATGAATTTATTTGCGATCTTTGTTTTAACTATGGAAGTTTTTCATGCTGATGATGCTGTTAACACGTTTATTCTATTTAGTATTTCCTCAAGCCTGTTTCTATTATCAATATTGATTTTATCTTATCCGCTTATTTTTAATTTTGCATTTCAACAAGTTTTATTGTTAGTAACGGCGGTAACAGTTAGTTTGGGACTTATTGTAATGTTGATCGTTCCAGTCATCAGTGTAGCTGATTTGATTCGACGGTTAACAGTAATGGACCTTAGTGGCTTAGGATTGCTGATGGTGATTGGACTATTGGTTTCGATTTGGCTGAGTATCAAGTTTTATGATAGAAAAGAATTTTGAGGCTCCTTTGATATAAGGTTATTTAAGCATTTTCGAGATTATTTATCTGTTTTCGGTATCGTTTGGCTTGATTTGATACCGAAAACAAGTTGTTGATACAGAAAAGGGCTCATAGTCTGTTGTTTTCGCTCAGACTATGAGTCCCGTTTTCTTTGAAGTTGGATTTTAATTTAAAAAATGTTGTGCTAAGAATTCTGCAAGATATATTTGGAGGCTCGTCCCTGACTAATTAATTTGATTTGGTTTGATCGTTGGAGTGTTACCAAGGTCCGTTTGATGGTAATATCGCTGTATTGAGGGACCAGGGCACCGATTTCTTGGCGAGATAGCGGCCTTAGTTCCTGCTGGAGAGCTTTAAGAATCAGGTCAGCTGCTGAAATCGGCTTTTCCTCAACGATATTAATTCGTTCATTTAGATTTCGATAAGCTTGAAGAACAACACCCAGGAAATAATCCAGAAAAGGACCGTAATCGTTTTGATTGACATGCCAGTCTACGGAACTTTGTTTTAAAGCCTCGTAATAATTATGCTTAGTTTGTTCGATAAGATGCTCTAAACTGATATACTTGCCAACGTTAAATTTGGCTTGGTACATTGTTAGAAGCATCAGTAGGCGAGATAGTCGACCGTTGCCGTCTCTAAATGGGTGGATGGTGACAAAATCAAAGATGAAGGCCCCACAAAGGATAAGTGAAGGAAAAGTCGCATCATTGACGGCTTGATTATAAGCTTGACAAAGTTCTTCAATTAGTTGTGGTGTGAGGTAAGCTGCTGGCGGCTGAAATCGGATTTCACGATCACCGTTTGCAAATTCAGTGATGATTTGATTATCTGAATCTTTAAAATGTCCGCCCCGGGTACTGTTGGTGTAAGCAAATAGTCGTTTATGAAGCGTTAGAATTGAACTCTTTGTGATTGGGATGTACTGAGCCTGTTCATGAACTAAACTTAGGACGTCACGATATCCGGCAATTTCGGCTTCCGATTGGTTATGTGGTTGGGTTCGTTGATGAACCAATTCTTTTAATCGAGTATTACTGGTGTAAACACCCTCAATTCGATTAGAAGCATCGGTACTTTGGACTTTAGCCACACTGGTTAGGTGGTCCAAGATCTTTTTCGATTTAATTTGGATAGTTGATAATCGCCCTTTCAATTCGTAAATTTGGTTGAGCTTATCGACCATTTGACCAGTTAATTCTAAATGATTCAAATCAGTATAGTTGAATTTTTTCAGGATCATTGACCTCTTTTCGGTATCATTTTACACTATTTGATACTGAAAAGATATTGTTGGTACCGAAAAATTGAAACTCTTAAATTGTCGAATTGGAATTGGTCGGTTTTTCTTCTTTTGTATCAACGTCGTTCACATATAAGCTGACTAAATCGTTAGTCTTCATTAGAATCATTCAACCAATCTTTTACGTCATGAGCATTTTTGAATTTAGTTACTGGTATGTCTTGAGCTTGTTTAAAAAAATGCAGGGTTGCTTTTTCACCAGGTGTTAGAGTTGGCTGAAATGGTAGAGAACCAGTAGCGACGATTCTTTTGTAAAACATATTAATTGCAGTTGTAGGTGTTAAGCCCAATTTGTCTAGTACTTGTTCTGTATCATTCGCTAACTCTTTATCAATCTGAACTTGAATTCGCTTTTTTTCTTTAACTGCCATTAAAAAGCCACCTTTCTTTGTTTACTCATATTATATTACTTAATGAGTGCTGAGATAAACGGACGTGTCTGTGTTGACTAATACCAATTTTGTAGAAATGATAAAATAATGATAAAAGTTATATTAAAATAAGTTTTCGTTCAAATTCATTGACACGAGCTTCGAAACTAACTATGATTATTTTTAAATAATATCGATTGTGTTGAAGAGAAGAGTAACTGTCAGTTGTCGGAATAAAAGAGAGGCCGGTTGATGAAAAAGGTCATCTGATAGTAACAGTGAAGATGAGCTCTGAACTTACTTTAATGTGAAAGCATTTAGTACGTGTGCCACGTTACCGGCCGACTTGTTGATTTGACAAGTTATTGAGTGATGCGTTTTGTGAAAGACGTGTAATTTGAGGTGGCACCGCGGTACTCCGTCCTTTAATTTATTTTGAGGGACGGTGTATTTTTTTGAATTTATTTGGAAGATTTTCTAAAGTGAAAGTTGGTTATTTGATCGGTGTTGCAGCAATTGCCTCAGTGTTAAGTGGTTGCGGTCAAGTCAAGAGTGGTCAACAGGGTGGTCAAAAAACACTTCATTGGACTGAGAATGCGGAACTTGCCGGAAATGATTTAAGCAAAGTGACCGATGTCGAAAGTTTTAACGTTTTGCTAAACACGCAATCCGGTCTTTATCGAGCCACTGATCATGGCAATCGAACGGTTAATGATTTAGCCAAGGCAACCAAGATATCGGATCACGGGAAGAAATATGTTATTCAACTGCGACACGCCAAATGGAGTAATGGTGATCCAATTACGGCCAAAGACTTTGTTTACTCTTGGCGCCGAACCATTGCGCCTAAAACGGCCTCACAAAACGCCTATTATATGTACTCGGTAAAAAATGCTGAAGCTATTAATAAAGGGAAGAAGTCGCCAACCACTTTAGGCATCAAAGCTAATGGCAACAATCAACTAACGATTCAGTTGGTTCGACCAGTCAGTTATTTCAAGAAATTATTAGCTTGGCCAACTTTCTTCCCATTAAATGAAAAGGTGGTTGAGAAGTATGGTAGTCGCTTTGGGACCAGCGCTGCTAAGAATGTTTATAGCGGCCCATTTGTTTTAAAGGGTTGGAATGGGACTAATGACCACTGGGAATTGCAGAAAAATAACCATTATTGGGATCAGAAACATGTTCGACTAAATAAAATTACTGAAACGGTGGTCAAGGACCCCCAAACCGGGCTGAACCAATATCAATCTGGTAAACTCGATCGAACAATTTTAAGTGGTAGTCAGGTTAAAAATTATCGACATAACAAAGATTTTGTCTCACGACGGATGTCTGAAACACTCTGGCTTTCATTTAACCAGAAAAAAGTCAAAGCCTTCCGAAATCAAACTATCAGGAAAGCTTTCTCACTAGCTGTTAATCGGCATCAGTTAGTTAATAATGTGTTGGCTGATGGTAGTTTGGCTGCTAAGGGATACACACCGGTCGGCTTGAGTAAAAATCCAAAGAACGGGACGGATTTTACTAAAGACGCCTATGTCAAGAGTGGCGTTCAGTACGATCTTAAATCCGCCAAGAAGCTGTTAGCTAAGGGATATCGCCAAGCCGGCATTAAATCGATTTCAATTGGGCTAAAGGTTCCTGACACCACTTCGGATAAAGAAGCAGCTGAATTTATTCAATCGCAGCTGCAAAAATTACCCGGCGTTAAAATTGCGGTGCAATCAGTTCCCAATACGGCCTTACTTTCTCAGCAGAGTAAAGGTGATTTTCAACTGACATTGGAAGGCTGGCAACCGGTCTTCTCCGACCCAATTGAATTTTTGGACATTTGGACCTCTACTAATTCATTTAATACCGGTGGTTGGCACGATGCTCAATATGATCGGTTGATCGATCAAGCAGAAAATCAGCTTGGTAACCAACCTTATCAGCGTTGGCAGAAACTGGTGGCAGCGGAAAAGCGGCTGATGACTCATCAGGCAATGATCCCATTGTATCAAGCAGTTCAGCCGCAACTTGAAAAGTCGACCATTAAAGGAATTAATTACAATCCTTCCGGTGTGCCTTATGATTGGAAAGACACCTATTTTGCAAGATAATGACTGAGGGTTTGTTATCTAAGCATTAAAAAACGATCAAGAAAGTCGAAGAGACACTTGATCCGTTTTCGTTTATCCAGTTTTCTGATCCGCTTTAATTTGTCTACCAAACTCAGTCTCATCAAAGTGGTCAATCACATTTTTCAATTCAGCTTGTCTTAAACTGGCGCCAAACAACTCGCTGCCGGGTTCCGTCATGATTCCATCGGCCAAGCGATAGTGGACCACCGTGTCAAAGCCCGTGGTGCTCACAAATTCGGCTACTTGATCGACTGCGTCATGATTATCACCGGTTACAAATAAGGCTTTGCGATTCTTGGCACCGGCCGGCTTGGCTTCCTCTTGGAGATTATGGTAGCCCATGTGGTTGAACGTCTTCACGATGGTACTCTTATTGAAATATTGCTGGACCTGTTCACTGGAAGTGGTCGATGGATCCAAAACTTCTTCACGAATCCCGTCAGTTTCCCACCAGAAGTTCATTGCATCAATCACCAATTTACCCTTTAAGAGCTTTGGGTGAATATTTTTATAACGACTCAGCGGGATTGCCAGAATGATTAAATCACTTTTACTGACGACACCTTGATTGGTGGATGGTACGGCACCCGGTACCAGCGTTTCAATTGTTAGGGCAATTTTTTGAACCGAGCCGGAGCCGGAAATCCGAACGTGGTAACCAGCTGCCAAAGCCAACTGCGCTAAGACAATGCCGACTTTACCGGCACCCAAGATGCCCACCGTTTTAATTTGTGTCATTTTGCAACCGTCTCCTTGGATAGAATTTCCTTAACCCGCGGGATTACTTTGGTAGCGTACAGTTCAATCATCCGCTCACGTTGGGCAGCGGTTTGATTACCGGCGCCGTAAACGAGATCGAAACGGCCCAAATCAAGTAACTTGATGGTTCGAGCAATTCGCTGGGCGACGTGTTCTGGGTTGCCTACGTAAAAGGAACCGGATTTGGTTTCACCGTCAAACTGTTCCCGACTCATCGGTGCCCAACCCCGGGTTAAGCCGATGCGATCAAAGTTAGCCTTGATATTTTTCCAAGCGACTGCCACAGCTTCGTCCTCGTCGTCAGCAATGAAGCCGTGAGAGTGAACGGCGACGGGATGAACCGGCTGGTTAAATTGAGCGGCGGCCTTCTTGTAGAGGTCCAAATAGGGCACAAAGCGATCAGCTTGACCGCCGATGATGGCTAAGATGACTTTGTAACCATAGCGGGCAGCTCGAATGATTGATTCGGGTGAGCCGCCAATGCCGATGTAGGTTTCCAAACCATCATAATCGGTCTTTGGATAGACGTCTTGATCTTTGAGAGATTGGGTGAAGCGACCATCCCAAGTAATTGGTTTTTCTTTGATTAATTGACTGTACATTTCCAGCTTCTCGTTAAATAAATCATCGTAATCGGTCAAATCATAACCAAACAATGGGAAGGATTCGGTAAAGGAACCACGGCCAAGCATGACTTGTGCGCGGCCATTGGAAAGTCCTTCAAGCGTCGCAAAGCGTTCGTAGACTCGAACGGGATTGTCAGAGCTGAGCACCGTGACCGCTGTTGCCAGTTTAATATGTTGGGTGACGGAAGCAATGGCCCCCAGCACGATTTCGGGACTGGAAACACTGTAATCCGGTCGGTGATGTTCACCAACGCCAATCACATCAACGCCAAGTTTGTCAGCTAAGGCACCTTCCTTAACAATTTGGCGAATGGATTGACCAGCTGTTAACAGGCTGCCGTCTTCAGCTGAAACAATATCACCAAAGGTTTCAAGCCCAAACTGTAATTTATCTACATTGACCATGTTGATCCTCCTTTTGCTTACTTTTTGTAAGTATGATATTAGGATATTATAGTTTGCGGGGGAATGCAAGGAAAATACATAAAAACGGATTGGTTATTATTAGAATTCTCATAGTTTGCCATAATTATGTAGTATAATAGTTATAAAAATAGATGCATTAATCGTAGAATCGATTGTTTGAAAATGTGAAGAAAGAGTAGTGATATAATGCCGAGAGAGCCTAGTGTTTATATTAAGTTAGTTGATCCAATGTTTTTGACTTCCTTTGTAAATGATGGGATTATTCATTTTGGAAGCACTGCTGAGTATAGGAAAATTGAAGAAACTATGGGGAATTCTTGGATAGGCGACAAGCAGGATGGGTTGCTAACTGTTCCGACAAAGCATCTTTCGGAATTCAAGAGTGTAATCACTTATGCTGGGAAATCATATTCAGTACCTGTCACTGGAGGATTAAGCATGTCCATGGGAATGGATGCGTTTTGTTTTACACATATTGAAATTAGTGAATTACTAAATCCTAATAAGAGGACGAAACTTATTAAAGATTTGAATAATTCTTTACTAAGTGACCCTGATTTTCCTAAAAAAGTGGTCTATTTTAAAGACTTTTCAATCTTTAAAAAGCGATTAATGAGGTGTTTGGAGATAGCAGGTTATGAGTCAGCAATTGGAAATGTAATATACGATAAAGAACCTTATGAACGTGCAGTCTGGATTATGAAGCACTTGCCAGGAAGTGGATTAGGAAGTACATTTTGGATAAATTTTGTAAAAGCGAAAAAATTTTCAATTGAAAGGGAGACACGGATCATAATTAATCATAGGGCGTTGTTTCGGAACTTTGAAAACGTAAAAATAGGATCGATTTGTTCAATTACAAATTGTTATGATTCCCTTGCCGATTTCATAAAAGATTTTTATGAAACAAATTGCTGACTTTTCAGGTTAGTAGTACGTAAAATGCATCTTGCGAAACAATTTATACTGGGTGTCAAATTTAATATTTGAGATGGGGGATTTCTTTGTTTATAGCCAATATTTGTTCTGTCATTTTGCTTATTTTAGTTGCATTGACTTTTCTAACGCAACAACGTAGTAAGCAGCAAACAGCAGCCAGTAAAATTGCTACTTGGTTTAATGAGCGAGATGACGGAGTGGGTCAGTGTATTGTTAGTAATCGGAATGATTTTCCGGTATATAATATCTTCACATTTATAATCCCTAATAATTTTAAAAGTAAAAATGTAAAAAGAATATTTGCTCATGTTATTAAAAACCAGGATGACCTCTATTTAAATCAACAATTGTTAGAGAAAAACGAGTGTAATGATCCTGAGCAAGTTGGAGTAGGTATAGAACAAATGAATAGGGAAGCTAACTTTAAAACATTAGTCTATTTTGAAAATCTTCCGCCTGGTGATAAAGACTTCCTATTCGATAATAATTATAGTTCTGGGCATGGTCATGGTGTACCAGGGATCTTTTTTACAGATAATCAAAATATAGAGTGGCTCCGCTTTTCTGATGGTAGTTTGCATCGAAAGAAATATATTAAAACAGCAACAAAATTGGCAGTTTTATTTAGTCACGTTTGAACAGTATTAAGTCTGTCCTAGAGTAATTCTTAACTATTTGGTATAGTTTTGCTATTTAGTTTAAGAGCCAGTTTTATTTTTTCACTTATTTTGATTACTGATGAATACATTGAGATTCTACCATTTGTGTATTGTCATGGAAATGTAAATGATGGTATGATAATTTTAACATTTAAATCGTGCGCTTACTGGAGTGAATTAAGCATTACTAAATTTATTAGAAGATGGCTGATTGTCACAGAAATATTGGCAGATTTGGGCCTCTGTTATTGGATGGTAAACGAAATTCGAAGTACGGTTGGGCATTCTATTACTGAGACTGCTTTTTAGATGGGATTATACAGTAATCGTTGGCTAGGTTTAGTTAGATGAGCCATAAAATAAGAATTTCAAGGTTACTGATTGATGATGGACACAGGGACAAGCTTTTGCCAGCAAATTGTGTCTTGGAAGGCTGACAGGATGAAAGAAACTAATTTTGACAAAAATAAACTGTATTGGAGAAATGTACTGATGAGGAAAAGATGGTTATGGTTGTTAGAAATTGCTGGGGTAACAGCCGGGGTAGTGGCTTTTAACTCACTAAACAATGTAGAAGCGGCTATTTGGCATAGTGGAATGCCAAAAGCTGTTAAGGGAACATGGGAAAGCAAACCTAAGAATGGTAACTATCATACATTCTTTTATCTTTGGAATTCGCCTACTGCGGGTGTGTATACAGTATCTAGATCTTATTTTGATAATCATTGGATGTGGGGAAATGAGAGGAATGGAATTTTTGGCAAGACACATTATAAGGTGATTAACCGTCATACATACATGATAAAGGCAAAAAATAAAGATCTCTCAACTGGGTACGTGAAAGAAACCGTATATTCGCACAAACTCAAGATGAAATACTATGGTGAGAAACATGGTTATGATGCTTTTACTATGTCCTTTCATAGATAACTAAGTAAGCTGATCTTACACCTCAATAATTAACCTATCAGTTTATTGAACGAAAGCGGCGATTTTGAATGTCCTCATTTTTTCTAGCTTCACAAAATAAAAGCCACAAGTATGAATTCGAACATCAACTACTCTGGTCTCCAAAATTAAACAGAAATAAAGGTCGGAATCAAGGATATGAAAATATGTCACGTGTTAAAAGAGGGGACATTATATTTCATGTGTTTAATCGAACTATTCATGCGGTAAGTGTTGCTAAGTTTGATGCTTATACTTATCCTAAGCCTCCTGAGCTCAGTAAGACTATTTGGAATGATGATGGGTGGCGTGTTGACTGTGACATGATTATGATTAACCAAGAAAACGCTATTCTTTTGGACGATTACCAAAGATGGTTTGACTCTCATAAAGGCGAAGTCTTTGACAAAATAGGAAGATTGAAGGAGCAGTATTTATTTCAGCTAAATGAAGATCAAAAGAACTTTTTGGTTAACTTACTTCCAAGAAAATTAATCCAGTCTCTTTTACTTGATGATACGGAGCCTAACGTAGATTCAATGTTTTCACATTTAGAGAAGGTTGATGTTGAAAGTGCAAGGGGAGTCAGTCTTGTAGGTGCAAGCGAAAGGGCTATGCATAGGATTGATCATAGTTTTAAAGTCAGTCACGTAAAAGATGAAGTTGGTAAGTTGGGAGAACGGCTTGTCTTTAAGTATCTAAGGCATGTCTGTTCAAATAAGTATCAGATTATTCCGATTTCCTCAAATTTAGCAGGTAACAAGGGAGACGACACGGCTGGGTATGATTTGAAATTAATTGGAAAACAAACAATAATTTATATTGATGTTAAAACAACAACTGGATCAGATGGGCCGTTTTATATGTCTGCAAATGAAAAACGGGTCTTAGACATGGTGGCTTCCAGAACGAATGAAATATATGAAATTTATCGAGTGTTTAATCTGTCCAAAACTGGTGAAGGTGTTGCTAAATTTGAAATAATTCGTGAAAAAGATCTAAACAATGCTAACTTTCAACCAGAAGACTATTTCGTTTCGCTCAGATGATTTTTATTCTGGATTTCTCAAGTGTTCAGAGATATGATTATTTTGTCCACTTAATCTCTTATGTTTTTATTTGGCTTACACGGAGAAACGGAGGATTAGTAATGAAAATTCCCAAGCATCGCTATTTAAAAGAATTATTTGATTCTGATGATCCTTATTGGCTATTTGACCAAGACGAGAAGGATTTAAAAGAGGATTCGAATTATCAATCGACTGGTATCCATTATTCGGAAATCTGGAATCTTGATGCTGAAAGTTTAGCGTGGGTTTACGAGCATTTACGATACTATAAAGGCTATACGTCAACCATGTTGTACCCCAGCTACGATAAAGGAACTGGCGAAAAGCAAAAGCCAAATATGGTTGAATATAAAGGACAAGAATATTATATAGGCAGTTTAATTGATATTTTGCTTGATAAGATTCGCTACTACTTCAAACATGATCCGATAGAGTTTATTAAATATAAATATGCTTATATAAAGGGGCATGAAGGTGAACCAAAGCAGAGCTTTAACTTAACTGAGGGTGAGCGTAAATATTGGCAGTCAAAGGGGTTATTCCGGTCAGATAAAGCGGGCACAGTAGAAGTTACTAACCCGCATACCTATTCAATGGAGCGGACTGATCAAGTGGGGTTATTTAAATATAAGCAGTACACCAGTGATATTTGGGATATCTGGAAAGCTTTATGGCCGAGTCTTTGGGATTGACAGAGAGCTCAATTGAGGTTTTTCCTAGATATGTGCAGGAACCTTCTTTAAGCGTAGCTACTTTATAATTAAAAATGAATAGTTTCACAAGACAATGTTTAATCGATAAAAGTGGTGCGACTTTATTATCTAAAACTTTAGCTTAGATAAAATTGTTTGAATTTTGGTGAAATCATTAGTAGGTAGTTGGCCAAACTGATAGAAATTGAGTGTTTTTTAATTTTAAAATGGCGATACAATGGGATTTATTTAGTGTATTCCCCACGTATGTAGGGGTAATCCCTGCCCGCCTATATGCCGAAACCTCGTCTATCAGTATTCCCCACGTATGTAGGGGTAATCCTCGTTGAGCGTGATGTTCTTGACAAAAATTTTGGTATTCCCCACGTATGTAGGGGTAATCCTAAGTTTGTCTTGAATGTCCGAGTTATCTTTGAGTATTCCCCACGTATGTAGGGGTAATCCCGCAAGCTACTTACACAAGTTGCTGGTAGCCTAGTATTCCCCACGTATGTAGGGGTAATCCTGAGTGAAGATGAAATGCTTGATCGCTTTGTCTGTATTCCCCACGTATGTAGGGGTAATCCTACTATTAAATGCTGTACCGACTGCATTTAAAGGTATTCCCCACGTATGTAGGGGTAATCCCCCTTGTTAACATTTTCTAGTGTGTGCTCACTAGTATTCCCCACGTATGTAGGGGTAATCCCCAAATATAGGCTTTGTAGTCCCTGTCAAAGGTGTATTCCCCACGTATGTAGGGGTAATCCCCATATGAGCAATGCCGAAATTATGATCGCCAAGTATTCCCCACGTATGTAGGGGTAATCCTTGCTAAAACAAAATCTTGTTTATTGGCAAAAAGTATTCCCCACGTATGTAGGGGTAATCCCTCGCAATCACTGAGCGCTTCACAGGCAATTCGGTATTCCCCACGTATGTAGGGGTAATCCCGAGGGATGCTGGTTAGTCCGGGGGCTATTCTTGTATTCCCCACGTATGTAGGGGTAATCCTGAGTTTGGCACAAACGCAGCCGCCGTATTAGCGTATTCCCCACGTATGTAGGGGTAATCCTATCGGATAACCAGTACAGCGTGCCAACCGGCAGTATTCCCCACGTATGTAGGGGTAATCCCGTGGCACAAGACGTACTAAATGCTTTCACATTGTATTCCCCACATATGTAGGGGTGATCCTTGAGATCTTTTTATGTATATGTATTCCCCACAGGGTGGGGGTGACCCGGATTTTGGGTTCGGCCGTACGGTATTCCTCACGGATGTGAGGGTGATCCTTAGGCGTTTGCTTAAGGTTTCCTAATTAAATTCGTATTCCCTACGGATGTAGGGGTGACTCGAATTTTTGGCTTTGCTATAAAGCATTCTCTACTACGAAGGTGGCAATCATTTTTATAAAATACCATTAGGGGCTGTATTTTTCTAGCAGTTGGCTGTCAAAAAATGTATTAATTGCAGCTGGTTGGTAGTGGAACGTGCTAAACATCTTCGAGACTGGTAAGGTTTTAGACTTGCCGGTCTTCTTGTGATACATGGATTATGGCTAAGTGTTTTAAAAACATGTAGTTCCGAAAATTAGATGTCGATGGTCTTTCATTTATTAGATTGACACCTCAATGTCTGGAATTAATAGCTGGAGGTGGGTCTAAATTAATGAGCAAACGAATCAATCAGTCGTGTTTAACAGTTAAAAACTACCACAACGATAATCTTACTGGGACTTTTAGATAACCTGACCAAATTATGATAGTTACAGAATAATTTTGGCGGAGAATTGGAACTTTATAAACGCGTTTGCGGCAACAAATTGTGTATCTTAAGCCTTAAAAGCTATCCTGAATAATCTCTACTTTTAAAATTGGTGCGATTTGGTCCTTTCTAAGGGCCATTTTTTATTTTTTTAGGCACTTTTGATCGCTGATAAAACTTGACTGGTTACTAACCGTCACTTTTTGACGAATTGGCGGCTTTATTCAGCTGTTGAAGGCATGCCAAATAAGCCCCCGTTAAAATCCTTATTTTTTAAGTCACGTTCAGTTGCTTCTGCCTATAATTGCTGGACATTTAAGAGGATCCGCCGGAAAGCCGCTTGGTGCACGTGGGTCGCACTTAACTTCAACTGGATTCGACGCGCCGTATGGACCACTTTCCCAGCCACTTTTAAGAGATACTTGCGAATCGTTTCAATGCAAAAGACTTGTTGGACTTTAGGAAAAGCTAGGCGGCGCATTAAATTGACCACGTTGTACGCCAGCTCGCTCATTAAGGTCCGCAGTTCGTTTTTTAACAGCGTCGAACTGTCGGTTTTGTCCATCGCAAAGCCGGTTTTAGCTTCTTTAATAAAGTTCTCCATCGTGCCCCGTCGCCGATAAATTTTAAAGACGGTAGCGGCTGACACAGCTGAACTTAAGTTGGTAATGACGAAAGTATAATCAAATAACAGCTGGCCGGGGGTTAATTTAGCTTCGACGCAGACGCGTCGCGCAATTGTCCAGCTTTGGGCCTGATAAGTTAGCTCAAAGTAAACTGTTTGCGGCTGATCCCAACTGTAATCATCATACTGAATTAGCGCTTCTGCTTGATGCTCCAAGACGGCGTTGGTCTTTAAGCGAATCACGTAGTTCATGGCTTGCGCTTCACAAAAATCATAGAGTTCCGGCGTCGCAAACCCGCTATCGGCCCGACAGAAAAGGTCGGTCACTGGAACCGATTGTTGGTAATGCGCGATTAATGGCCGGATAAAATCCACGACCCCCGTGGAAGTATAGACGTTGCCCGGTCGCAATTTAACGTCTAAAAAATCACCGGTTTGGCCATCAAAAGCCACGATTGGATGATGCCCCCAGCAGCCGTAATGGGAATTGTAGGCCACTCCTTGCTGGTGACCGAAGGCCTCATAATAGGTTGAATCCAAATCTAAAATCAGCGTTTGTTGATTGGTTTATCGACGGCCTAAATCAAGCAGGGCTTGGTTAGTGCGCCGCATACCGGCCAAAGTTGCCGGGGTCGCCCGCTTTAACAGGGCCGAAAGTGAGGACTGCTGGGCGACCTGCGTTAAACAGAGTTGAAAACCCGGATCCTTCGCTAATTGATTGGCGGCGGAATCCGCCCGATAACCCGCAATGAGTTGCAGCAGCCACTGATGCAGTAACTGACCATTGCTATGCCGCCAGTATTTACGCTGATCATTAAAGGGGACCTGCGCCAGTAATTGATCCAAGTGAGTTTTATTAATGAATTCTTGGACTAGGATTAAGCCGCTATCCGACGTTAACGTGCCACCGGTATGTGAAACGTCAATTTTAGAGTTGAATTGTAACGGAATTTTCGATAAAGTCATTAGAGAGGACTCCTTTTGTTGGTTTTTTCTGATAAATTTAATTTAACAGAACGGAGTCATTTTTTCACCCAATGGGTGAAAAAAGCCGCTGGCCAAATCATTAATTTGATCGGGTCAGCGGCCCCTTTTTATTTTTTAGAGATTATCCAGGGCTATCAATTCCTACCCTGGAATTAAAAATGTTGAAGAAATAAGCGATGTACAATGAAAACGCATTCATATATACTGGAGGGGGAAAGCAGGTTTTTCGTATTTAATTAAATAGAGGCATGATTTTTATTTTGAGTGGACTGAAATCTCAAAAAGGTGTATATTTATACTAAGCAAATGCCTAGTTACAAATATATTTGAAAAATTAGTAAAATTGAAGAGGGGCCAATAACAATGATTCATTTATCAAAACGAGAAAGCGTAATTTGGGCTAAAATGAGATCGGAAGGTGGAATGGGAGAGCATCTTTGGTTGCCTTTAATTACTCATTTGTTTGACACTCAGAGCACCATCAATTGGCTCTTTAACCATTGGCTGAGTCAAGAACAACAGGAGATACTGTCGCAAGGCTTATCAAACGCAGCAACTGAAAAGTTGGTGAAATTTGTTGGTTTCACCCACGACATAGGCAAGGCGACTCCTGCTTTTCAAACTAAGCCGTCATACAATGGTGATAAATCACTGGATGATGAGATGGGCGAACGTTTAATTAGAGGCGGATTTGCCGAATTAGATCGTAAAAAGTTGTCTTCTCCTTCAAAGTCTCCACACGCACTAGCAGGTGAAGCGATTCTTGACTATTTTGAAGTGCCCACGTCAATTAGCGCGATAATTGGTGGTCATCATGGGAAACCGACCAGCTCTTCGCCTCGGCGCCAAATTAAAGTTTTTACCAGCAATTACTGGCAGAGCGACAATGACCAAGTTTTACAACAACACTGGCGCGACGTTCAGAAGGGATTCTTTAATTATGGCTTATCGTCTTCTGGTTATCAGGCGGTTGATGAGCTTCCTAATATTAATCAACCTCAAGCTGTGATTTTAGAGGGACTACTAATAATGGCCGATTGGCTGGCATCTAGCGAGCACACTGAGAATGACCTACCCCTTTTTCCACTAATTGACATGTCCAAATCATGGGATGACATCAACATGACCGGCCGGTTTCAGCAAGCCATCCAAAATTGGTACTTGGATGGTGAATGGGTCCCCCAAAAGGTAACGACTTCTGAGGATCCTTACCAGGCACGTTGGGGATTTAAAGCCCGGCCGGTTCAATCTGCGATGACGGAGGCCATTGGGAAAGCGGTTGATCCAGGGATGGTCATTATTGAAGCGCCGATGGGATTAGGAAAAACGGAGATTGCATTGATTGCGGCCGAGCAGCTTGCCTATATTAAGGGCGAAGATGGTCTATTTATGGGGTTGCCGACTCAAGCGACGACGAATGCGATGTTTGGCCGAGTTAGTGACTGGCTGAAACTTCTGGCAAAGTCTCAAGGAGAAAATTTCCCTATAAAACTGATGCACGGTAAAGCACAGTTTAATGAAAATTACAGCAAATTACCAAATGCTTCAAATATCGACAATGCTGGCGCGGTTGTTGTGAATTCTTGGTTTTCTGGGAAAAAGTCAATTTTAACTAAGTTCACAGTGGGGACAATCGATCATTTATTACTGATGGGTTTGAAGCAGAAGCATCTTTTTCTAAGACATCTGGGTTTTAGCGGTAAGGTTGTCGTCATTGATGAAGCGCACGCTTATGATTTTTATATGAATCAGTATTTGTACAAGGCAATCAACTGGTTGGGAGCTTATCACGTACCAATCGTCATTTTGTCAGCTACACTGCCAAAAGAAAAACGGAATGCACTTTTAAAAGCGTATTTGAAGGGAAAGTATGGCAAAAAGTTTAAGCAATCTTTTGAAGCTCCCGAGGGTTGGCAAGACACCCAAGCCTACCCACTTCTCAGTCTTTTAGACGGCAACCACTTAAAACAGGTAACAAAGTTTCCCGGCCAAAGCGACCAGTTACCAGTTAAATTAACTGTTCAGCGAGTTAATGCGGCTGATGAAGATTTAATCCAGGCAGTATTGAAAAAGATTAGTCACGGCGGTATTGCGGGAGTGATAGTGAATACTGTTAAGCGGGCTCAAGAACTCGCTAAGCTAGTTCCTCAAGATACAAAATTAATGATTCTTCACGCCTCGTTCTTGGCGCCGGCAAGGGAAAAGCAGGAAGAGCAACTTCAAAAAGCAATTGGCAAACATGGCAATCGACCTTCAAAAATGATTGTGATTGGGACTCAAGTCTTGGAACAATCATTGGATATTGATTTCGATGTACTTTATACCGATATTGCACCCATTGATTTGATTTTACAAAGGGCCGGGCGACTGCATCGTCACCGTCTAAATCGGCCTCAAGCTTTGAAGATGCCACAGGTTTTTGTGATGGGAATTAATGGCTTTGGTGATTATGGAGATGCTAATGAGGCCATTTATTCCAAGTATTTATTAATGAAAACCGACCATTATTTACCGGAAACCATTACCTTACCGGATGATATCTCCACACTAGTTCAAGCAGTTTATGATTCGGCGACAGATTCTGAAGTACCCGATATTGATCAAGCTAAATTAACATTTAAGACGGATTTTGAAAGAGAAAAACAAAAAGCAAGAGCTTTCCAAATCAAGCTGCCTAGTGATCGTCCCAACGCCACTATTCACGGCTGGCTGGATCGTGATCAGGCAGATGTTGATAAAGACGAGCAAAAGGCCAATGCGGCTGTTCGGGATATTAAAGAAACTTTGGAAGTCATTTTGACAAAACATACGGCTGAAGGGGACTTTTTACTGGATGGTCGCAAGCTTTCCGATGTTCAGCCACAAGAAATTGCTCAACAGACCATTCGAATCCCGGCAGCAGTCACACCACAAATTGATTTGGCAATTGATCGCTTGGAAACTTTGACCAATCTATATTACCGGGATTGGCAGGATAGTAGATGGCTGAAGGGTGCTTTAGCACTACCATTGAATCAAGATCTATCAATTGATTTCTGTGGTTGGCATCTTAGCTACTCATTGGCGTTGGGGCTTAGCTACACTAAGGAGGACGAGCATGGATAATCGAAGTTTTAATTTGGTGACGGAGCCGTGGATTAAAGTGATTGACAAGAAGACAGATCAGGAAAGAAAGGTGTCGCTAACTGAGCTATTTCGCAACGCTCAAAATTACCGACAACTGGCTGGCGAGATGCGCTCGCAAGATTTGGCGATTCTACGGTTTCTACTTGCAATTCTGACAACCATTTACTCCCGATTTGACGCTGAAGGAACGCCTTATGATTGGCTCAAGGTTGATCGCGAGCTAATGCAGGCAACCGGTTTTAGTGATCAAGACGAGGAGGATGAGGAAGAAGACAGCGAAAATCAGCAAGTGCTGCTTGATACTTGGGAGCAGCTGTTTAAAGCCGGCCGATTTTCAGAAATTGTTCTCAAATACCTGCAGAAGTACGCTTCCAGGTTTGATTTATTTGGAGAGACACCCTTTTACCAAGTAACTGAGAATGAGTATAATGCTTTGGTTCCCAAAAAGAAACAGATCAGTGGTGCAAAAGGCCCCGGTTCGGTAGCTATTAAGCAAATTGATCGTCAGGTTTCGGAGAGTGCTCATACACCAGCAATTTTTACCCCTAAATCAGGCCAGTTTAAAAACCGAGTTGCCTTGGACGAATTAGCACGTTGGCTCATTACTTACCAAAATTTTACCGGCGTAACAGACAAGACCAAGATTACTACGAAAGATAAATTTTCAGCCTCGCGAGGATGGCTTTATAGTCTGAATCCGGTATATGCGGATGGTGATGATCTCTTTCAAACGTTGATGCTAAACCTGATTTTGATTAATCCTAGTCGGCCAGACGGTCTTCAAAAGCCAGTTTGGGAATATAACGATATTCAAGACTATGTTTTTGAACGAAGAAAACAATTGCCGCCCGACAATTTGGCAGCCCTGTATACAACTTGGTCAAGAATTCTCCATGTTGACTGGACGGATGGTCACCCAACGATTTTTAGTGCCTGTATACCAATGTTTGATAGTGAAAGTACCTTCGTTGAACCGATGACAACTTGGAGAAGGGATAAAAAAAATAACGGGTACAAACCGGCTGTTAAAAGTTTGCGATCTCTTGGAATCGCTATGTGGCGCAACTTTGGTCAGTATGTAAATCCTAATCAATCGGATGATATCCATGATCCGGGAATTGTGTTGTGGCTGCAGCGACTCAAAGATGAAGGCCGGATTCCGTATGACTCATTATTAACCTTAGCGTCAGCGGTTCTTATTAGCGACGGAAATGCAACCTCTCAATCGCCGGTTGCTGAAGTCTACGATGATATGCATATTAATGCCAATGTGTTGTTTGACGAGAATAAAGCGTTTTATTGGCCGGAACGGATTGAAGAAGTAATTGAGACTACCCAACGAATTGGTGATGATTATTGGCGATTTGCAGCCAACATTGCCCGAATTCGGAATTTAGATGGCCACTCATTCGCCAATCGATTAAGTGCCAAATTCTATGAGCAGTTAAATGACCCGTTTAAAGAGTGGTTGGCTGGGTTAACTAATCAGGATGAGAGGGATCAAAAAATCAACTTGTGGAAAAAACAGCTTAGGACATATGTCTTAGTAGCCACTGAAAATGTGGTCCAATCCAGCTCACCTCGAGATATGAGTGGTATTCCTGGCGATAACGGACTTATGACTATTTTCACCGTAACTAATCAACTTAGATACCAAGTTGCAAAAGATCTTGGATAAGAGAAAGTGTGGATGAGAACTAATGAAGGATAAAATCGTAACCAGTAACGATGTCGGAGCCGTTACTAATAAGATTATTCGGACGATTTATATGGATAAGGCTATTCTGGCAAGCCTTAGAGGAGCGGTATCAATTACCAGTCTAAGAGCCCAAACGGTCTGGCCGGTTTTAATTGCAAACCTGGACGAGGGAATGCTTAGTCGTAGTGGGAAACCAACTTATGCGGAGAGGGCAATTTACGCGGCAATTCGGCTTTATGCCATTTCTCAGCAGGGACCGCATACTTTGACATCACCCGAAGATAACAAATCAAAGAGTAAATCATTTTTCGACGCTTTAGCGAATTTGCGGCAGAATGAATTGATCAGAGTTGCTTTAGATCGACGAGTCCAAATGCTTTTGAAAACGACTAATATCAACGGCGTTATTAACTCGCTGGTTCATCTGCTCGAGATCCTAAAGGCTAATAAGATGGCACCTAAGATTGACTATCCTTTGATGGCTAAAGATCTTTATAAATTTCAGTTTGGGTATGAGCAATCGAACCAGGTTCGCCTACGCTGGGGGCAGCAGTATTTTCGATCATTTGATAAAATAACTAAATCTGAAGGGAAGTAAACATAATGACTGAACAAAACTTATATCTTGACTTAAACGTATTGCAAACCGTTCCTTCTTCAAACATCAACCGGGATGATACCGGTTCACCCAAGTCGGCACTTTATGGTGGGGTTAGTCGGGCCAGGGTATCTTCTCAAAGTTGGAAGCGGGCAATGCGGACATTTTTTAAAGAGGCTAGTTCAGCAGTATCGACTGGCATTCGAACCAAAGAAGCTGCTCAGCTATTAGCTGACAAGTTGATGACACTGGATTCGAAATTGGATAAGGATGGCGCTCTGGATAAAGCTGCCCAGATTTTTAAGTCTGTTGGTATTAAAATTGATAAGAAAACAAGTGAGACTGGCGCACTTTTACTCGTCAGTCCGGGTCAAATTGACAAGTTGGCGCAATATGCCTTTGAAAATGATGAAATTGATAAGAGTGAAGTAAAAAAAGCGTTGAAAACGGATGATTCATTAGATTTGGCACTGTTTGGCCGAATGGTGGCTGATAATCCTGAGTTGAATGTTGAGGCAACAGCTCAAGTTGCCCATGCCATTTCGACCCATGAAGTTGTTCCCGAATTTGATTATTTTACTGCATTGGACGATCTTCAGCCTAAGGATAATGCTGGTGCCGCTATGTTGGGAACAGTTGAATTTAATTCGTCAACGCTGTACCGTTATGCTAACTTGAATGTACGTGAGTTGGCTAAAGATCTTGGTAGTCAAGATGCTATTACTGGTGTTGAAGCCTTTATTAAAGCGTTTCTACTCTCTATGCCAACTGGAAAGCAAAACACATTTGCCAATAAGACATTGCCAAACTACGTGATGATAACATTGCGTTCTGATACACCGGTCAATCTCGTTTCGGCCTTTGAAGACCCAGTCACTTCAAGAAATGGCTACGTCAAAGAGTCTGTTCATCAACTTGAAGAAGCGTTCAAGTCAACGCTTAAGTTGGTTAATCAGCCAGAATTAACCGTTGTTTTGACTGATGCTAAGTATCAATCAGAGTTAGACGAGCAAGTAGATAATTTAACGGACTTGCTTAATAAGGTCAAAGAAGAACTGACCGAGGTGGTACAGGATGACAACGCTAATAATTAGATTAACTGCGCCACTTCAGTCTTATGGAGATGAAGCGACATTTGCAAGGCGGACAACGGGTGACTACCCTTCTAAAAGCGCAGTGATTGGAATGGTAGCTGCTGCGTTGGGATACCATCGCGACGATCCTCAAATTTTAAAGCTCAACCAGCTTCATTTTGCAGTGAGAGTTGATCAACCAGGGACTATTCTGACTGATTATCAAACCGTGGAGTGGAGAAGGAATACTAGGAAGGTGACCTATCGGGATTATCTACAGGATGCTGTATTTGTGGTGGCCTTGGGTAGTGATGATAGGCAAGTGGTTGAAAGAATCAAAAATGCACTGAAACACCCACGGTTTCAGCTCTTCCTGGGTCGCCGTTCAAATGTCCCGGCGGGTGCTTTAGACCTTACCGTGGTTGATTCTGACCCGGTTTCAGCTTTAGAAAGCTTGAAGTGGCAGGCATCTAAATGGTATCAAAAGCGGAAGAGAAAACTTGCTGACGTGGCAGTTGAAATCATTGCAGATGCTCATCTATTACCGGAAAGCCGAAGTACCATGGTTCGAGATCGAGTGGTCTCCTTTGATCAGCGGCATCGTCAGCACGGTTATCGGCCAATTGCCGTTAAACGAGTTCGATTAAAAAATCCAAGTTTTCAGGGAAATGAAATGGCCACAAACCACGACATCATGAAGTTTCTCTAGAAAGGAGTCCAGATGTATTTATCAAGAGTTGAAATCGACATTAAAAACCGTCAAAAAATAAAGGATCTGACACATCTCGGAGCCTTTCATAATTGGGTAGAGAAAAGTTTTCCAAAGGAGATCGCTGCTGGTAAACGGAGTCGGCATTTATGGCGAATTGATAATTTGGCTGGTAAAAAATATTTACTGGTTTTAAGTCAAACCCAACCGGATCTACTGCAACTTAGTACTTACGGGGTCCCGGGAACGGCTCAGGTAAAATCGTATGACCAATTTTTGGATCAACTCCATGAAGGTCAAACACTACAATTTCGTTTAACGGCTAACCCGTCGTACTCGGTTATTAAACCGGGTGAAAGACAAGGACGGATTTATCCTCATGTGACAGTGGCCCAACAGCGAAAATGGTTGGCTAGTCGGGCTGAAAATTTAGGATTTCATTTTATTGGCCAAGATAAAGCCGATTTTTCCTCAAAAGTGCCGGATCACTTTGCCTTTGATGTGATGAGTCGTGATTGGCCGATTTTATACAGGAAGGGTGGTCACCGGATTAAGCTTAGTCGGGTCACCTTTGAAGGGCTACTTCAAGTGGCAGACCTCGAAAGGTTTAAAGAAACATTGATCCACGGTATTGGCCGAGAAAAGGCTTTTGGCATGGGGCTAATGACTGTGATTCCAAAGGAGTAAGCCAATGGTTAAAAAGATGGGTGCCAAGAAGCCGGAAATTTCTGAGTTAAGTCGGGTTCGCGATCGGGTTACCTTTTTATATTTGGAACATGCGAAACTAAATCGCCAAGATAGTGCGATAACCATTACCGATAGTCGAGGGACGGCTTTTGTCCCGGCAGCGGTTGTAAGTGTTTTGATGTTAGGCCCAGGGGTGGACGTTACTCACCGAGCGATGGAACTGATGGGAGATACTGGAATGGGCGTAGTTTGGGTCGGCGAACGAGGCGTCCGTCAATATGCTCATGGCAGAGCTTTAAATCATTCTTCACGTTTATTGGAAGCTCAGGCAAGGCTGGTTTCAAATGCCAGAACGCGAGTCGCTGTCGCACGCAAAATGTACCAAATGCGGTTTCCAAATGATGACGTTTCGAGCCTTTCGATGCAGGAGTTAAGAGGAAAAGAGGGCAGCCGGGTAAGACAGGTTTATCGGGAACAATCTAAGAAAACAGGTGTTAAATGGGTTCGTCGAGAGTATAATCCAGACAATTTTGAAGCTGGAACGCCGATAAACAAAGCATTGACGGCAGCTCACCAAGCTTTGTATGGTCTCAGTTATAGTGTGATTGCGGCCATGGGCGCTTCGGCTGGCCTGGGCTTTGTGCATACGGGCCATGATTTGTCCTTTGTTTATGATTTTGCGGATTTATATAAAGCTGAATTTTCAATTCCAATTGCTTTTGAGATAGCACAGAAATACGGAGACGATAAAGATATTGGCTCTAAAACTCGCCTGGCGATGCGAGATGCTTTTGCTGATGGTAAGCTGCTGGCTCGAATGGTAACTGATTTAAAGGATCTATTAGGTGTTTCGGAAACTAATGTTGATGTTGGCGTGCTTAATTTATGGGACGATAAAATGGGCTTACAAAAGTTTGGCGTTCAGTATCATGAATTCGAAGAAGGTGATGGTGCTTGATCGTCATCACTTTAACCAAGGTCCCGCCCTCATTGCGAGGGGATCTGACCAAATGGTATCAGGAAGTACAGACGGGTGTTTACGTCGGAAATGTTAGCGCTCGGATTCGAGATTTGTTGTGGGAGAGAATTGTTCGAAACCTCAGTACTGGTGAGGCAACGATGGTCTACAATGCTCAAAATGAAGTGGGCTATCAGATCAAAACAACTCGGAAGGCATATGCAGTAGTCGATTTTGACGGAATTCCACTGATGATGCGGGTGAATCAGAGTTCGGAACCGGTTAAGCATGGTTTTAGTAATGCGGCCAAATTTCATCGCGCAAAAATGATGGCTCATAAGTCCATTAAAAAACATCCCCAAAAAATGACAACTCAAATTGCTTCTATCGATTTGGAAACGACTGGTTTGGATGTTACCAAAGATGATATTATTTCAATTGGAGCAGTTAAAAGGCTAAGTAACGGCGAAAATGACCACTTTTATCGCCTAGTCCGGATCAACCATGAAGTACCTAAAAAGATTACGACCTTAACGGGAATTTCATCAGAGATGTTAGAGTCAGAAGGAACGGATTTAGAGTCGGCTTTAAATGACCTTTCAATCTTCATTGAAGATGCGACGGTTGTGGGTTATAATTTGAAATTTGATGAGTTGTTTCTTTCGGAGAGTTTTAAAAAAGTCAATCAACCGGGGTTGTCTAACTCGATGCAGGATTTAATGCCAAAAGTGAAAAAAATTAATCAATTTCTTGATAATTATCGACTGGAGACTGTACTGCAAGCATATGAAATTAAAAATCCAACCCCACATCATGCACTTGCTGATGCTCAAGCAACACTTAATCTGGCATTCAAACTCATGGAAAACGGGGATTTGAAAATTTGAGAATGGCGGTATGACAGGGATCTTTTAGTGTATTCCCCACGTATGTAGGGGTGATCCTGACACGTCTATGTATCACCATATGATACGTGAGTATTCCCCACGTATGTAGGGGTGATCCTTCTTGAATCTTTCGGTTGTGACGAATGTAATAGTATTCCCCACGTATGTAGGGGTGATCCTGAAATGTTGTTTTCGTCATGGTAGGGATCAACAGTATTCCCCACGTATGTAGGGGTGATCCTAAGGCAATGGCAAAAATTGGCGGCCGGTTGGCGTATTCCCCACGTATGTAGGGGTGATCCTCAACAATTACAAGCTAAGGAACAAGAAATTCAAGTATTCCCCACGTATGTAGGGGTGATCCTCAAACTGCCTGCGCCTATCAAGTCTGCGATTGGGTATTCCCCACGTATGTAGGGGTGATCCTATGACAAATTAATATTATTCAATCGAGTAATTGTATTCCCCACGTATGTAGGGGTGATCCCACGGTATGAATCTAGTTGCTACAACTCAGATGGTATTCCCCACGTATGTAGGGGTGATCCCCTGTTTGTTGAGTTCCTTGTAGTTTAGATGTGGGTATTCCCCACGTATGTAGGGGTGATCCCTGTTAAATATGACCACCAATAGTCAGCTCTTCGTATTCCCCACGTATGTAGGGGTGATCCCATTCTCCGCATCAAATCGCCATCAAAGGTCATGTATTCCCCACGTATGTAGGGGTGATCCCACGCAACGGAAAAGAACAAATACCAAGCAAAAGTATTCCCCACGTATGTAGGGGTGATCCTGATAACGGGGAAGTCAGTTGATTGGCTAATCAGTATTCCCCACGTATGTAGGGGTGATCCCCGCTTTTCTCTTGCCTAGTTGTGGTGAACGTAGTATTCCCCACGTATGTAGGGGTGATCCTTGATTATATGATATTACGACTTCGCTAAGCCAGTATTCCCCACGTATGTAGGGGTGATCCTGTCCAAACGGCTAAAAAGTTGGCGGCCAGTGTGTATTCCCCACGTATGTAGGGGTGATCCCAATGCTGCACTTATGTGCAAAGACATCGTAGTGTATTCCCCACGTATGTAGGGGTGATCCTTTGCTCTTAAAGGCGAGGGCTCAGATAGTAGTGTATTCCCCACGTATGTAGGGGTGATCCTACTCATTCTTAAGCCCCCTTTACCGAACTGGCGTATTCCCCACGTATGTAGGGGTGATCCTAATGGTTACCGGTTGCCCGGCGAACTCGGGTAGTATTCCCCACGTATGTAGGGGTGATCCTCAGTTAATCAGCGTTGGGGTTGGTTATTTAAAGTATTCCCCACGTATGTAGGGGTGATCCTGTTCCAGACCCTTCTGATGGCGGAGCACAAGCGTATTCCCCACGTATGTAGGGGTGATCCTGGTTACTAATTTCCCATCAGTTTTTGAAAATAGTATTCCCCACGTATGTAGGGGTGATCCTTTTTTGCAAGAGTCGCCGCCAAGTTATCGATGGGTATTCCCCACGTATGTAGGGGTGATCCCGATTAACCCGTTTAGCAACTTGATTAATCGTCGTATTCCCCACGTATGTAGGGGTGATCCCGGGTAATGCCAATTTTATCAGCATCCCGTCAAGTATTCCCCACGTATGTAGGGGTGATCCTTGTTGTGGCAAAGAACTTAAGTAAGCTTTTGTGTATTCCCCACGTATGTAGGGGTGATCCCCGGATGTAAATTTTACTTCGTGGACCTTTAAAGTATTTCCCACGGACGTGGGCACAATCTACCAAAAAATAAGCCAAGAGTTGTCCTAAACAGACATCCCTTGGCTTATTTCATACATAAAATTCTCACTCAATTCTTGTCTGAACTGCCTCATCCATCGCACTTTCGCTCAACTCTTGACCGATCCCAGGTCGATCGGGAACTTGAAAATAGCCATTAACTGGCTGATCGTCATATTTAGCACTTGACCGAACTTGAGATTTCAAGCTAATTTCATGATGCTCATGAATAAGTGCATTGGGAATAACGGCTTCCAGTTGCAGGGCAACTGCCGTGACAATCGGACTACCACAAACATGAAATTGAACGTCAATGTCATTTGTATCGGCCATATCGCAGATCTTTTTGGCTTCAGTAATACCGCCGCAAATTCCGATATCCGGCTGGACCACGCTGAGTGCCCGATCCTTGATAAAAGGCTCAAACCGAAATCGGGTGGAGATCCGTTCACCGCTAGCAAGGGGCTCACCAGTGGCGTCTTTAATGGCTGTCATGGTATCAGGATTCATTGGTGCGCATGGTTCTTCAACGTAATAAAAGTTCAACTCATGATATTTTTTAATAAACTGACTGGCTGAATTAGCAGTTAACTTTGCGTGACATTCTAAGATCAACTCTCGATCAGGTCCAATCGTCTGGCGAATCGCTCTTAAACGATCCGCATACTTCTCCATGGCTTGACTAGTCAGCAAACCATGCTTAACCTGTCTCAATTGATGATTGTTAATTACCATAAACGGATCCACTTTCACTGCCGAATAGCCTTGGTTAACTGCTCTTTCAGCTGCTTTGGCATAATCTTTTGGATCTGTCAGGAAATGAACCTTATCGTTCCAATCAAACTGTAGCTGGCTGGCATAGGCCCGGATTTGATTGCGGAGCTTGCCACCCAACAGTTGATAAACTGGTGTATTGAAGAATTTACCTTTAATATCCCACAAGGCGGTATCCAGGGCACTGACAGCTGCGTAAAAGATGGTGCCGCCGCCCTTGGCCCAAAAGGTTTGTTGATAAAATTGCTGCCAAATCTTTTCGGTTTGCAAGGGATCGGCGTCAATAATCATTTTTGCTAAATTGGTTATCATTCCAATCGTTCCGTCAGTACCAACGCCGTACGCTATGCCAGCTTCACCGAAGCCACTAATACCGGTATCAGTATTGATCCGAACTACAATCGGGTGCCAAGCCGGCATTAATCCGAACCACCTCAGTTGAAAAACATCAACACTGGTAATTTTCATTTTCAAGCCTCCATTTTTGACGATGCTGTCAACATCATATCAGCTAAAGATTCAGCTGAAATGTTGCCAATAATTTTTTGAAGAGACACATGCCTGAACGCTTGGGCCAATGCTTCTCTGGAGTAATTACAGCCCTGCAGCTGGCGTTCAAGCTGTGTCAGTCCACCGCCAGTCTGGAGAAAATCACCGTAAATTTTCAGTTTAGTGATTTGATCATCAGAGACGGAAAAGTCAACGCTAACGGTGCCAACTCCCTTGAAATAATGCTCGCAGTGGTATTGAAACGTTGATTCATCACCGTATATCCACTTCTTGGTCCCATATTTTTGATCGGCTAATTTAGCGACTGCTTGCCAATCGGCAGTTGTTAAGCGATAGGTTTGAATTTGGTCAAGCCGTTCTTTTTGAAAAATTGCTAGCAAAATCATTTTTTTAAGTTGCTCAAAGGACAAATCAGCCATCGATGCTTTGAAATAAGGTCGCAGATTTGTTACCCGACTGTGAACGGATTTGACACTCTTGGCAGTTAACTTAGCCTTGGATGGGGTTAAAGCCCGCGTCGCATTCTCCAAATTGACGTCAATCATCAAAGTACCACCGTAAGAAACCCGATGGCCCATTTTAGAAGCTGACATGCCGGAAAATTTCTTGCCATCTACAGTCAAGTCATTTCGCCCACTCATGACGGCGTTGACTCCCAAATGACGTAGCACTTGAATGATCGGCTGTGCGTATTGAGCAAAATGAGGTCGTTGAATGGTTGCTTCAGTATCAATATAGCAATAGGTCAAATTACCCGAATCAACATAAACAGCGCTACCGCCCGAGTTTCGGCGAACCAAATCAATTTGGTGGGCTTTTAAAAAGGGAAGGTTGACTTCGGCATACACGTTTTGATGAACGCCACAGATCACAATCGGCTTTTGAGGACGGTAAAAATAGAAGCATTTTCCGGATAGCTTCGGATTGGTTTCCAAGAACTCTGGAAAGGCTTGTTCAATTGATGAACGCTTTAAATAATCTTCTCCTGAAGATGTATCAATATATAAAATAATCAGGCACTCCTTTTAGATGACGAGTAATGACGAACGACTTGCTAATCATTTTTAACATACAAATACTTATAATTCCACTGCGAGCCGGTTGTATTGTGGGTGATCCCGTGAAGTGATGGGCGTTTTAAATAAACGTTATAGTCTTGGTAAAGCGGGGTAACTGCTTGTTGGTCCATCAAAATCTTTTCAGCTTTTAACATCTTATTCCAGCGAATTGATCGGTTTTGATTATTAGTGTAGCTGGCATCGTTAATTAACTGATCAAAGCGTTTATTGGACCACTGACCAGTGTTTAATGCATTGTTACTCATCATTGGTTGTAAGAATGCGGTTGGATCAGCAATATCAGCGCCACGACCAGTTAACTCGGCTTCGAAATTATGTGACACACTGCGTTGGTATGAAATACTGCTTGGAACATTTTGTAAGTTAATGGTCAGACCTGACAATTGCTTTTCAGCCGCCGAATTGATGTATTCACTGGTTTTCTTTGTATTGTCATCGTTGGCAGTTAGAAGGGTAAAAGTTAATCCCTTGATGCCGAGTTGTTTCAAACCACGCTGCCAGTATTGCTTAGCCAACTTAGGATTATAAGCCACTCCCTGCCGACCGGTTTGTTCGTTTGCAAAATCTTCATTAGTTTTGGGATTGTAAGCTAAATATTTGGTAACCAGACCAGTTGGCTTCAAAGCTTCACCCTTCAACAAGTTATCTGCAATCTGTTTGCGATCGATCGTTAGTGAAATGGCTTTGCGAATGTTAACGTTGTTAAAAGCTCTCTTTAATTTAGCGTTTTTGATCTTTTGGTTATAGACCAGGTAGTTCATGTAGGAGTACGGTCCGTGATAGAGATTCTTACTGTTTTGGTAATTCTGGACCTGATCGCCTTTGATAATTGTGAAATCAAGCTTCTTTGCCTGATACAGAGATAGGCTGGTTTGCGGGTCAACTTCGTAGTTCATATGAATCGTGTTCATCTTGACCGCGGATTTGTCCCAGTAATTGGGATTCTTTTTGAAGGTCCAGGTACTACTCTGTGGATGCCACTTGGTCATTACGTAAGGGCCGGAATAAACGGTAGCTTTGGCCGATTGACCGTATTGACTGCCATATTTATCGACAATTTTCTTGTCTTGTGGTGAAAAGGCCTGATAAGTCATTAGTTTGGTAAAGTAAGCGATCGGATGATCCAGTTTGACTACCAAAGTTCGCGAATTCTTCGCTTTGGCGCCAAGTTGACTGACTGGTTGTTTACCAAAGTTAATCTGCTTAGCATTTTTAATACCATAGAAAAGATAGGCGTGCGTTGATTTGGTTTTTGGATTTAGTGTTCGCTGCCAGGAGTAAACAAAACTCTGGGCAGTAATTGGATCACCGTTACTGAATTTAGCATTTTTACGGATCGTAAAGGTATAGGTCTTGCCGTCTTTAGATGTTTTAACTTTGCTGGCCAAGGCTGGTACCGGCTGGTGATGCTTATTCATGTAAAGCAGGCTGTCGTAGAGATTGCCCGCCTGATCAAATCCCTGCGCTTTGGAAATGTCCAGCGTGATAATTGAGTAATTGGCTGAAAGATTGGCAGTCCGAACTAGTTTGGGCTTATTGGACTTTGATTGACTCGAACAACCAACCAGACCAATGGTAATTACTAAATCGGTTAGTAATAGTGAAGCTGATTTTAAAAGTTGCTTTTTCTTGAAAAGTTGCATTGATAAATCCCCCAGAATATTGATTAATGTGTCAGTTGATTGTGATGATTTAAGACTAAATCGGTGAGTTCTTCAGGTGTCACTGCGCCAATGTTTTGAGAAAGGTGGCTGATCCTGAAGGCCTCCATTAAACTGTCACGAGTCAGCGGCGTGCCGATTAATTGGTGTTCAATTTCGGCCAAATTGCCGTTAGCCTGATTAAAGTCACCAAAGACTTTGGCGTGTGTAATGATACCGTTTGTAACCGAAAAGCTGATTTCGACTGTGCCAACACCGGCATAGTGCTTGGAGTGAAAGTAGTCGTCCGTAATTCGTTTACCCATGACCCAGTCCTTGGTTTTGAAGGAGGCTTGGGCGATCTTTTGGACTTGCTGCCAGTCGGCTTCGGTCATTTTATAAGTCGGAATGTCGGCCAATTTTTCAATTTGAAAGACCTCCTTCAAAATCAAAGATTTCAAATGGTTCACCGGAATCAGCTGGTAGGCCGGTTTAAAGAACTGTCGGATATTAGTGACCCGACTATGAACTGACCGAATACCCTTGGAGGCAAGCTTAGTTTTCGGTGGCGTCAATGCCTGACTAGCCGCGTCTAAATCGACGTCCAACATAATCGTGCCGCCACATGAGAATCGGTTGCCAATTTTTAGGGACGACATCCCCGAAAACTTCATGCCATGAACTGTTAGGTCATTACGACCTGTCATTTTTACATCGGCTCCTAATCTCCTTAAAACACGGATAACCGGGGCGGCGTATTTTCTGAAGTTTAAATAGTTGGTTCCGTTATCGTTATCGACAAACGCGTAGGTTAGATTACCGGGATCAACGTAAACGGCGCCACCACCGGCTGCCCGTCTAGAAAGTACAATATGATGAACTCGGATGTAATCTAAATTAACTTCGGAGTAAACATCTTGATTCACACCGACAACCACTGATGCTCGCAATGGTTGTGAAAAATGAAAAACGGTATCTTGAAACTTTTCGTTTGTGATGAAGTAAGTGGACAAACTTTGAGAAATTGCCGGATCACGTAAATATGCGTTACCACTAGATAAATCGACGAAAATAATGAAAATCACTTCTTTCTACATAATTAATTAAGCGTTTCCAAAAACAAGTATAACATTGTGAAATTAAAAAGTTTATTTTGAATTTTTATGTCATAAATATATTAAATCCGTTATAAAACAGAGATCAGTATCTTTTTGTAATAAAAATTGATTACATCATTACTTTTAGACATATAAATACTCTTTTTTTGAATTTGATATACTATTTTCTAACTAGTTGTTATATGATGATCATGTAGTAGTTAAGAGATGATTACGTTATGCTTAACGTGATGCCTTTGGGGAACCATATGTTAGAAAGCATATTTCTGTAAAACGTTTGTTGGATTAATTATCTGGGGATGAATTGAATATGAATGAAGATCAAAAGAAACAGCCGAAGCCTTGGTATAAAGTTTGGTGGTTTTGGGTTCTGGTTGTTGTCGTGCTGTTTATATTAGGGGGTATGTTTGGTGATGATTCAGGATCATCTGAATCAAATAGTAAGCCAAGGACTCGCAAAATTTCGCCATTCAAAAGAACTTATCAAGTTGGCCAAGTAGTCAATTACAAAGGTTATAAATTTAAAGTTAATCAAGTAAAGTACTTTGCAGGTAACAGTTGGGATACGCCAAAGAGTGGCAACCAATATGTAATTTGCAATGTGACAATCAAAAATGATAGTCATAAAAAGCAAGATTATAATGAAATGGATTTCCAATTAAGTGCTAACGGTAATGTGACTGATTTTGATGAAATCTTAACTTCAGGAAATTATGACAGCAATACGTTGGATAGTGGAACGCTTGATAAGGGTGCCTCAGTTTCTGGTAATTTAATTGGCCAGGCAAAGAAAAATGCCAAACTAAAGCTTGAATACCAACCATCATTTTTGGACGATAAAACGATTAAAGTCGATTTGAATTAGTTTTACGTCCAAATACTGAAGACGTTAAAAGCTGAAATTATCTGGGGGTTTTATCATGAAGCGTCTTAAGCTTAATACTTGGACTGGAATTTTTGATATTGTTAACTGTGTGTTATTTGTACTTTCCTGGTTTGTCATTTTTGGGACAGCATTCAGTGATGCGACAACCGGTGGGAACGCAACAGATTCTGCTGCGACATTCTTTTATGCAATGGCTTGGATCGGGGTAATCTTAAATGTCATTGCTTTATTGCAGTCACGACGTCATGGAATTTCGTTAGTTGGACCAGTTCTTGGAATTATTGGAAGCCTGCTATTTGGAATCACGGCTGCGATGGCCTTTCCAGCACTCGTTGTATTAATTGTTGCAACCGTGTTTACGATGTTACAGCGTCCCGCAAAGAACTATTCAAACCATAGCCATTCTGCTACGCCAAGTAATTAAATTAGGGGGATAATTTGAAGAAGCATTTAATTTTATTGTTGTCTGTTATTGCTTTGGTGGCCGGCTTTGCATTTGCCACTACTCAAACGAATGCACGGGCTGCTTCCGCAATTCCCATTTCATTTCGAGGACATTGGCATAACTATGATAATGGTGCTCATATAACCATTACAGCACATTATGTAAAAATGTTTAAACATTTCAAACACGTTAGATATGTAAGTCGTTCTGGATCATGGTATATGGTTCACTTTTTACATTCCTATCCAATTTATTTGCATTATGGTTGACCAGGCGTCCTTCACTTGGAATATGGTATGAGTATTCGAGAAACCTATCATCAAAAATGACGCATCGGTGATCGAACTTTGACAAACTATAAAGCAGTTTTTTATCTAGGCGCTAAGGGAGATTTTACAATGCTTCTACTAGCACTAATTATCATAGTCTGTTACCTTACCTAACCTATAAGTTCTTTATCCAATGGGTTAGGTGGCTACTGTTACTAATGGCTTTATTTGATGTTTGGGATCTATTTAAGTGGACCATTGGCACAGTTGTTTTCGAACTTGCAGTCAGTATTTTTGTGATTCTGATGATCTCCGGCTTATTTCTTGAATGGAAAGACAATTATCAAAAAAAGCATCAAAAATTTTAATCAAAAAGTCCTCAGTCGGGCTTTTTATTTTTCAATTATGACTGGGTGACCAGACCACGAACACTAATTATTTAAATGCTAGAAGGTGACCAAATTGCTAATATTCATGACCATCTCCTTGGTCGCAGGGTTTCTCTTATCAAATCAAAGCCCAGTCAACGCCGATTTGAGCCACATTGTCAAATCGCCGTTCATTGCTGGCACAATTTCTTTCATTGTGGGAACGTTGTTTCTGGCGATTTTATCATTGGCAATGAGTGGACGACTTTTTCCTAGTACCACTTTCATCGCTTCTCAGCCAATGTGGATCTGGCTGGGCGGCCTTCTAGGTGCAATTTATCTGACTTCAAATATTCTGTTATTTCAGAAAATTGGTGCAATTCAGACGACAATTTTACCAATTCTGGGACAAATCACGATGGGTTCAGTGATTGATCAATTTGGATGGCTTGGCGCTGAAACGATTGCGATGACCCCGTGGCGATTCACTGGGATTATCGTTTTGGTTATCGGTGTGATGATTGCGATCGCGTTACCCAGTCTGACTAATCGAGATATTCGGCAATTTGATATAGCGAAGACGCATCGTAAGCGGAAATCGCTGGTCATTGGCTGGCAGATTTGGGGTGTTGTCGTCGGCGTATTGGCAGCTATGCAGCAGGCGATTAATGGTCATTTGGGGACGCTGCTTCACTCAACCGGACAGGCATCGTTTATCTCTTTTTTTATTGGTACCATTTTAATTGCCATTGTAACGTTGCTGATTAATAAACGTCTGCCAACGATCGTCCAGCTCAAAGCCACTCGACCATGGAATTGGTTTGGTGGCTTTCTTGGCGGCACATTTCTATTTGTGACAGTCATCGCAGTTCCTCAAATTGGCGCGGGCTTAACCATTATGATGGGCTTAATCGGCCAGGTAATTGGGTCGATTCTGGTTCAGCAATTTGGCTGGTGGCACTCGATTAAACAACGAATGGTTCCAGCTCAAGCACTGGGGATTGGTTTAATGTTGGTCGGCGTCGGGTTGATTAAGATGCTGTAATGACGTCATTTTTTGCAACAAATCGGTAAAAACTTGCAAAATTGGTCTCTCAAAAAAGACAAATTTCATAGTGGTACGGTTGAAACTATCTGAGGTGTCCTTTCTGCAATAAACTAAAATCTTTTTGCAAAGAAACCGTAGAAGAGATTGCTTACAATAGCTAATGGATCACATACTTATATTGGTCAGTCAACCTGATCAGCTGGCTAAGTCAAGGATCAGCCTGCAAAAAGTCAATAACCTATCATATTACAGACCATATCGAATTCTTAAAAAGGAGCAACAACATTGGCAACGAATGCAAAAAAGTTAACAATTATTTCGGCAGGCCAATCCAACATTGACGGTCGAGTACCGAGTTCAAAATTACCAGCCTACTTGTCATTGCCATTAGCGGGCTGCCACTATTGCAGTGACAAGACGCCGCAGCACGAACAAGGGATCTTTCAAGATGAATTAAAAGAAAGTGATCTCTCAGATCATCGATGGGGCTTTGATTTAATCACTTACTATTACTTGCTTCATCAAAGTGATTGCCAAGACCTACACGTCATTAAATGGACGGAGGGTGGTACCTCAATTGATCCGACCGGTGATGGCGATAACCACTGGACAACTCATTTTGATGAATTAGCTGATCGAAGCCACTCGTTGTTACTAGGATTCACCAATTTAATCAAAACCTGCCAACAAACCCAGCATAATCATTTGGATATTAAGGCAATGTTGTGGCATCAGGGTGAAGCAGACCGGGCTTCCTACTCGAAAGTAGCGGCTGAAAACTATTATCAAAATCTAAAGGACGTTTTTGCATACTGCCGCCAAGTGGTTGGGAATCCTGAACTGCCAATCATTTGTGGCACGGTGAGTCATAATTCCAAACAATATGATGCCCAGGTTGAAAAAGCGACGATCCAGGTGGCCTCTGAAGATCCGAATATTCACTTAATTGATATGCAAAATGGGCAGTTGCTTGATGATTTTCACTTTAACGCAGCCAGCAGTGAACTGTTTGGTAAACGGGTGTACAATACGCTGATTGATGAACAAATTGTGACTGGCAAGCGGTTGGCTGACATAACCGCCCATGTTTATTAAAAAAGATCCCGCAGGTGTCAAAGCCCACGGGATTTTTTTATTTAACGAAATTAGTGATTACTTGACCATCTCTAATCCGTAAAAGTGTTTCGGTTTTCGGAATTGCCGCTTGAATTTGAAGCGTATACCCCTTGCCAAGACTCTTCTTAATAGATTGGCTGGTCACTTTAAAATTATTAACGGTTCGCGGCCACTTCAGCTGATTAGCTTGGGATGGGGACTGCTTTAAATACGTCATCGCTTTAATGAAGTTTCGGTCGGTAATTGTCAGCGAGTACGTTTTGGTTCGGCGATTAAACGTTAAGTTTCCCGTCTGACGATACTCACTTTTTAACTGTTTTTCGACATTTCGTTCATGCAATTTTTGAGCAGCAGCCTGTTTTTTAGCTGTGCCATCATCAAAAACGGTATTTTGTGCATGGCTGGACAAATGAGCGGCTTTCTCAGATTCTTTTTGGGAAAGCTTCTTTTTTGTCTCAGTTTGGATCCGGGCATATTTGGGCGTGGTCACACTCCCGTAAACGAAAAAGGCCACGCCAATTAATCCCAGAACGACGAATAACACACGACTCTCGTTTTTATAGGTGGCGGTTCGAAACGAAAAAATACTTAGAAAAATCATGATAATACCAGCAATAATTAGAAAGACAGATATCTGAAGAATCTAACTCAACCCCTTTAACACGCTTGTTTACTTATTTAAATATAAAGTGTCAGAGTTGAATTGTAAACTTTTAACACTGCCATAGGATGTCAATGGCCGGTATCAATGCTTGGCAAGACTGCTTTTCTTATATTTTCCGGGTGAAATACCGGTATACTTCGTAAATGCTCGGATGAAATTGCTGTAGTTACCGAATCCGGCCTGGTTGCAGGCATCGGTTACTGAGTTGCCGGCTTTCAACAAGATTTTGGCTTCGTCAAGGCGTCTTTCGGTGATGTATTTATGAATCGATAGCCCCATGTATCGTTTGAAATAACGATTCAGATAGCTTTGATTCAAATAAAAATGTTGGCTGATCGTTGAGAGACTGAGGTCACCGGTGAGATGGTCATCCACAAATTGAATCATTTTTTGTAATAGTGGTGGGATAATATTCTGCAGCTGATTTTTGACATGAGCCACCTGATTGATTAATAACAGAATTTCAGATAAAAGGACCTCTTCGCGAATATCGTTGCCAAAAGTATCATCTTGATGATTTAAAACGTCGGCTAATTTATCTGAAAGTGAGACAAAGTAGGACAGTTGATCTTCATTTAGCTTTAGAAGATTGACTTCCGATGAAGCATCTGGCTGAAAACACTTTGAGAGATCAGTCTTAAAGGTCGAGAGTTGTTTAACAAGATCCACACGAATATTAATGAAAATTCGTTCATATAGACTATCATCGTTAGTGACGGCCCGGTGCCAGTGGCCATTGGGAATTGCGACTAGATAGCCCCGCACCATCGGATAAGCTGACGAACGCGTCCAAAAAGTCACGTTGCCGGCCAGAAAAGCATAGAGTTCATAGTGATTACTGTGTTGATGAAACGGTGAGTCGTGAAATCGATTGCTATTATGGGAACAAACAACATCCTCAATAATGGTTCCGTCCGCCGGCATATCAACAATGTTCATTGTAAGAAACCTCCTTTTTTGCAAATAATTTGGCTTAAACTTGCAAAATTGACACGAAATTTAACGATTTTCCGACTTACTAAATTTTTGAAAGCGGTTAGAAGTCACTTTTTACGATAAATCAAGGTAATTTTGCAAAGAACATGCTAAATAAATCGCTTACAATTATCAGTGTACAAGAGATTAACCGTTAAGTAAACAAGTTCTCCTATTATGCCATTATTATTTTACACGTTAAGCGTCATTAGAAATTGCTTGTTTATTGATTCTTATAGCGGTTGGAAAGGATGGGTCAAGTTGGTTAGGTAGCCCAAATTTTCTGAATAAAAATGTAAGCGGATTCTTATTAGCCATAGAAGGAGTTTTAAACAATGGATGTCAATCATAAGCAACCAGTCGTTCACGACGGTTGGAATGAATACGCCCATAAGCGAGTCTACCAAAGTCGTGGCAAAGTCGGCATTTGGCGATCGCTCGGGTTTGGGGTTTTCTCATTCTTCAGTATTTCGATGCAGGGGTTAGTTGGTGCCTGGTTAATGTTTTTCTACACCACCTTTGCCGGGTTGTCAGCTGGACAAGGCGCCACCATTTCCCTGATTGGCCGGGTAGCCGATGCAATTGTGTCACTGATCATGGGGAACATTTCCGATAATGTTTATAAGTATAAAATTGGGCGTAAGTATGGGCGTCGGCACCTCTTCATTTTAGTTGCGGCGCTATCAGTGTTAGTGGCGATTACGATGTGGGTGGCCGGCATGAATTTCTGGTACTACCTGATTACGTATCTGATTGTGACTATTCTAATGTCAACCTTGCAGATTCCTTGGGAAACCTTACCTATATGAAATGACCAAGGATTTCAATGCCCGAACCAAGATGTCGACAACTCGAATGGTCTTGGCTGGTTTAGGTGGGATGTTGACCCAATTTGTGCCGGCCCAACTATTCAAGTATTTCCCGAAGTCCTCTCCAGAACCATACATTTTAATGCAGGTCATTTTCTCAGTGGCCACGTTCTTCTTGATTTTAATCACGTACCACACCACTTGGGAACACTTTGTCACTAAGGATGAAGCTAAAAAACTTGAAGCTGAAGCCCTCGCTGAAAACAATGGTCAGAAACCGAATTTGAAATCTGAGTTAAAGAACTATTTTTCAACCTTCAAAATTAAAACGTTCCGGCTTCACATGGAGATTTATTTAAGTTCTTATTTTGCGACCATCCTATTTTCAACAGTGTTTGTCTACTACATCGTTTATGTACTGAAGATGTCAACCAGTGTTTCCGGATTCTTACAATCGTTAAGTATTGTTTCAATTCCGGTCACCATCTTAGCGGGCTTTGCGGTAACTAAATTCACTTACCGATCGCTTTACATTTTCGGTTACTCATTGATTTTAATCCGTGCGGTTAACTGGGCCTTCGTTGCCTTCACACGTCCGGCCCACATGATGATTTGGTTGATTGTTGGTATGTCGTTTTATGAAGTTGGCTTATACATTCTTTACTTTGCACCATGGAACGTCTTTCCATTTATTCCTGATTTGGATACGTTGGTGACTGGTAAAAATCGAGCTGGTTTGTTTGCTTCGGTGATGACCTTTATCAACCAGATCAGTCAGGGATTGGCTTCAGTGGTTGCTGGTTATTTACTGGACTTTGCCCACTTCCGTCAGTCTGCCGGGGCGGTTTCTCAACCTCAAAGCGCAACCGATATGATTATCTTTATCGTTTCTGGCGGGGTTGGGTTTATGATTCTGTTAGCCATGTTCTTCGCAGCCCGTTTCCACTTAAGCAAGAAAACCTTTAAGATTCTGGCTCAGGAACTGGGGCGTCTACAAAAGGGTGGCAGTATGAAGGACGTTGATCCGCACACTAAAGCCGTTTGTGAAGATTTAACCGGTGTGAAGTATGACACCATTGATTTCTGGAAAAAGAATGATCAGCAAACGTCTCAAAATAAGTAAGGAATTGAAATTAGAAAGGATGATTGAGTTATGGCAAAAGATCAAGCAGGTTGGAAAGCAGCACTTAAGTCACCAGAGGCATTTAAAGCTTTTATTACCGATTATTTTAAAGATCATGAAGAACTGAGCGGTTCTTACGACATTCCATCGTATTATGAGCACTACACCGTTCGCCTGGACAGTCATGACGGGTTAGTAATCACATTAATTACCGGTGTTAACCAAACCGGCGAAAACGCGGCAACGGCTTTACCATTTAAGCAAACCGAAACGATGTCGATTGAGGATTTTCGCAAGTTGATCCTGCATAAAAAGTTTGCGGATCAAAATATGTCACTGGCCGATGTGTTTCAAGTAGTGGCTGGTGTTCCGGATGATGACGATCAAAAAGATGAGTGACTACACCATAAATAAACAATTCGTGGAAGTCTCTCGATAGAAAATAGGTATTTAAAAGGGATATTGGATGGTTGCTACGCGTCAACAACCATCTGGTATCCTTTTTAGTATGGGTTATCAAAAGACTGGCTAAAGATAATTTTTAAGCAATCCGGTGATGCCAAGTCATCAGCGCATTAAATAGGTCGCTTTTTACAACTTATGTTGGCAAAAATTGCAAATTCAACACTTTTTGCCATCATTTTTTGATTTAAGTAAGAAATGAAACCGATTAAATGTCAATTTTTACAATAAAACAAGCAAATTTTGCAAAGAAAATATGAAATAAATCGCTTACAATAATGATTGCATTAAAGATCGACGCACTCGTCTGATAGGGGTATTTGAATGATACTATTATTTATCAAAATTCATTCCGTTAACAGAAACGGTTGTCCTTAGACTGGTGTGATCGGTTACCGGCTATTAATCACTTAATCTGTGAGTGATGAATAGCGATAAATGTAAGCGGATTCTAATACTTTAGGAGGGTTTAGGAAAATGGAAACAGACAGTAAAAATCAACAGCCAGTTGTCCACGATGGCTGGAATGAATACGCGCATAAGCGGATTTATCAAAGTCGTGGCAAGATCGGCATTGGTCGTTCAGTTGGATTTGGGGTCTTCTCGTTTTTTAGTATCTCAATGCAAGGGCTGGTCGGTGCCTGGTTAATGTATTTCTACACGACATTTTGCGGATTAACCGCTGGCCAGGGTGCGACGATCTTCCTGATTGGTCGGGTGGCCGATGCCATTGTGTCACTGGTTATGGGAAATGTTTCGGATAACGTTTATAAGTATAAATTGGGCCGAATGTTTGGCCGACGACATTTGTTTATTTTAATTGCCGCTCCATCGGTTTTAATTGCCATTACGATGTGGGTTGCCGGCATGAATTTTTGGTATTACCTGATTACTTATCTGATTGTCACAATTCTAATGTCGACCTTGCAGATTCCTTGGGAAACGTTGCCAAACGAAATGACCAAGAACTTCAATGAGCGAACAAAGATGTCAACCAGTCGAATGGTAATCGCTGGTTTGGGGAACATGTTAACTCAGTTCGTGCCGGCCCAACTTTTCAAGTACTTCCCGAAAACATCACCGACACCTTACATTTTAATGCAGGTCATCTTTTCCGTCTTAACGTTCTTCTTGATCATTATTACCTATCGAACAACTTGGGAACACTTTGTTACCAAAGATGGAGCCAAACGTCTTGACGCTGAAGCTCTAAAAGAAAACAATGGCCAAAAGGCTAATCTTAAGTCGGAACTTAAAAATTACTTCTCGACCTTTAAAATTAAAACATTCCGCCTTCACATGGGAATTTACCTCAGTTCTTATTTTGCAACGATCCTATTCTCGACAGTCTTTGTTTACTACGTGGTTTATGTTTTAGGTAAATCTACCAGTACCTCAGGCTTCTTGCAGTCGTTGAGTATTGTTTCTATTCCAGTTACCATCTTAGCTGGTTTTGCGATTACTAAATTTACCTATCGGGCACTTTACCTATTTGGCTACTCACTAATTCTAATTAGTGCTGCTGACTGGGCTTATGTGGCAATGGCTAAACCGGCTGGCATGATGATTTGGTTGATTGTCGGGATGACGTTCTACGAAATTGGATTGTACATTCTCTACTTTGCCCCATGGAACGCCTTTCCGTTTATCCCGGATTTGGATACCTTGGTAACTGGGAAGAACCGTTCCGGGTTGTTTGCTTCCGTGATGACCTTTGTTAACCAAATCAGTGTCGGACTTGCCGGGGTGGTTGCCGGTTATCTATTGGATTTTGCTCACTTCCGTCAATCAGCCAGTGGCGCAGTTACACAACCTCAAAGTGCCATTAACATGATTACTTTTATCGTCTCCGGTGGTGTCGGCATTATGATTTTGTTGGCCATGTTCTTTGCCAGTCGTTTCCACTTGAGCAAGAAGACATTTAAAGTCTTGGCAACTGAACTGGTTCGCCTGCAAAAGGGTGGCAGTATGAAGGACGTTGATCCACACACTAAAGCCGTTTGCGAAGATTTAACCGGTGTGAAGTACGATTCAATTGACTTTTGGAAGAAGAACGACCAACCAACGAATCAAAAATAAATTGTTAGTAACGAATTGTTAACGAGAAAAGGAGTGCTAAAAAATTGGGTGAAGCAAATCCAAAGTTAAAGGGTAAATTATTATACGCATTTGGGACGAGTATTGTTAATGGTCACTTAGCCAATACGAGCTTTGTTGACGACATTTGTCAGGAAAATCAGATGACTTATAAGAAATTTTGCATCAACGGCGCAGCTTCGAGAAGCACTGATCCGAATAATATCATTGATCAAATTAAGAACGCGCCCAGTGAAGTACCGGACCTGATTGTGTTTGATTCGATTGCCAACGATGCTTATGCAACGGTGACGGATGATCCGGATACCATGGGGAAGATCACGTACGGATTTAACAATCAACTCGATCCGAAAACCTATTGCGGGGCCTTGGAAACCATTTGTAAATTGCTGGAGACCAAGTACCAGGGCGCCAAGATTTTGTATGTGGCAACCCACAAGACGCCGGCACGGGATTTGCGGGTTCAAACGATCATGCACGATGTGTCAGTCAAAATTGTTCATAAGTGGTCGATCAAAGTCGCTGACTTGTACACGGATGGTAATTTTAACGGCTTTTTGGAAAGCTATCAGCACGATTACTCTTATGATAAGGTTGACGCTAATGGCAGCAATCATTCAGTTGGTGGCACTGGGACGCATCCCAATGCGGACGGCTATCGTTTGTTCTATGATCCGATCATTACACAGAGTTTGGTGTCACTGACTTCAAACTAGTAATTCAAACATCATTTCAAACCGAAATTTAAGCGAGTCACCTTAAGAACTAACGCAAATTGGAGGGCGACATGACGAAAATCAAGACAATGACAAAAACGATCGGCCAAAGTGTTTTAACGGTGATTGCAGTGGCAATGACAGTTTGGTTGTTAATACCTGGATCAATTAAGGCAGATACCACGCGAACGCGACCCGAAACGTTTTACGTCAGCAGTCAACACGGCAGTGACCAAGCGAGTGGAACCAGTGCCCAAACGCCTTGGCAAAGCATTCATCGGGTTAACCAAGGCCAATTCATTGCCGGCGATAAGATCTTATTTGAACGCGGCAGTACATGGAAAGATGTGACACTTCAACCAAAAGGAAGTGGTAATGACCACGCTGACATTACGATTTCTGATTACGGCAGTCAAGGGGAATTACCCAAGCTAGCCGGTGAAGGTAAGGTTTCTGACGTGGTTCGGCTTACCAATCAAGACCACTGGACAATCAGTCACTTAGATATTTCAAATCAAACAACTGGGTTTGATAACAACAAGGAAAGTGACGAAAACGGGGCCAAGTTAAATGATCTTCGTGGCATTCATATCACTGGGCAAAACGTTTCCGAGCTTGACGGTTTTAATCTGACTGATTTAAATGTGCACGATGTTTCTGGTCGGGTTGAATGGGCTTCAGATGTTGGACTTGATGGCAGTACTTTGAAAGAAAGGCAGCCAGGTGTTTATACCAATGCCGGCTGGGATCGTTCAAAACGCACCGGTGGCATTTTGATTGAGTCGTTAAAGCCGACTAATAATCAACCAACCATTTTCAAAAATGTTTCACTGACGAATAGCACCTTGGAACGTGATAGCTACGGTGGCTTTACCATCAAACAGTGGAGTGGCGGTAAAAATGGTCCTCAATGGGCATTTCCAGCAGCCGATGCTAAAGCGCCAAACTATGAGAGCCCACAGTTTAAGCCCCATGAAAATATTACGGTGAAAAATAATTATATTGATCAACAGGGTGTTTATAATTGTAACGGGATTTACGTTACCAGCAGTAAACATGTCATGGTAGAAGATAACGTTGTTAAGAATAGTGGTACTTGTGGCATTGAAATTAACTTGGTTAATCAATGTGTGGTTCAAAATAACGACGTGTCAGGGTCCAAGCCAAAAGTTGGCGGTGCCGATTCAAACGGGATTGATGCTGACCGCCGGGTGTCAAATACCATCTTTCAGTATAATTATCTCCATGACAATGGTGATGGCTTTCTGATTTGTGGTTTTGGTTATAATGGGTTAATCATTCGTTATAACTTTCTAAAAGACAATACCGGGATTGATTTTCGGGACAGCGTTGATGGTGGCTTTGTTTCAATTGACAACAATTTGATTTACAATACATTGTCACGCCTTAAACTAAACTTTTCAAATGCTAGTCCTAGAAATGAAACTTGGCAGTTTGAAAATAACGTGATGTACAATGTTAACTCCGCACTTCAGAGTGTTTCGTATGGTAGTTCAAATAATAAAGTTCAGTATAGTCACAATGCCTATTATGGTTCAGGAGTTTCTAAAAACGCCTTGGATAAAAGTGCCATTACTGCTGATCCCAAGTTTGTCAGTGCAAAGCCGGAAATTCCACAAACCGGGGATACGGTTGCCGGTCGCGTCAGTGATTTTAGTGGGTTTAAACTTCAAAGTGATTCGCCGCTAATTAATGCCGGGACGCCTTACGTGAAAAATTCAGCCCAGGTCTCAATTGACGTGAATGGCAAGGACTATGCCGGCCAAGCTATTTCCGGTAATCCGGAAGTTGGCCTATATGAATTCGCTAAGACCGAAACGCCGACTAATTCGACTAGCAGTGTTTCGAGTTCTGCCAGTTCTGCTAGTGTGACGTCAAGTAATCAGTCAAGTGTTTCGAGTTCATCGGCTCCATCACAAACTTCGTCGGCTTCATCAGCGACTGGCTCAACTACCGGTACTAGTTCAACGAGCAGTTCTGTCACCCCTGAGAAGCCCGCAAAAAAGATTCAACGCCCCACATATAAAAAGGGAACAACCGTTTACGCGATTCGCGGGTTGTGGTTATACAAGACACCAACTTTTACTAGAGCTAATCGAGTGACGCATTATCCAAAAAAGTCACGGATGAATCGGCCTGCCTTTAAAATTATGGGTAACAGTCAGTCTGCAACCGGAAAACTGCGGTATAAGGTCCGAGTTGTCAATCATTCAAATCAGGCGACTAATAAGATCGGCTATATTACTACTAAAAAGGGATTCCTTGAACCGGCTTTTTACCAGCACGACTACCAAACTGTGACGGTTTTAAATTCGACTGGCATTAATGCTTATTTAACTAAGAAGCTCACTCACCGAGTCAAGCATTATCGAAGCGGCAAGGTTTTACGCGTTAAGAAAATTGTCCGTCAAGGATCGACAACCCGCTTTGAATTGAAGAACGGTCAATTTATTACGGCTAATCGTCAATTGGTGCTTGCTGGCACCCATCACATCAGATGACCGGCCAGCCAAACAGAGCCAATCTGGAAAGGAAGATAACTATTGTCAGATAAAGAAACATTTACAATTTCCCGAGGGACGGTGGTCAAGGCAGCCGATTATCGAAATCCGGTGCTTAAAAATGCCCGCCTGATTCTTCAGCGGGATATTGAAGCAGCAACTAAGAAAAATGACGTGAAAAATCAAATCTATTTGAAACTTGATCCTGAAACTGCTGTTGAGGGGGATGACTATCAAATTCGGTTGACAGATGCCAAGTCGGTCACCATTTCCGCTAAAACAGCATTAGGGGTGATGTACGGCACACTGGCCGTTTCAAGAAATGTCTTAAAGGTGGATGATTTCTGGTATTGGTTGGATCGACTGCCTCAAGTCCGCGATGTGGTTGTTTGGCACAACTTTGATCTTCACTTACCGCATTATCAAACTAAATACAGGGGTTGGTTTGTTAACGATGAACTGTTGATTTCGGGTTGGGAGGATCATTCTTCCAACCGCTATGTTTGGCAGCGAATCTTTGAAACAGCACTTCGGGTTGGCTGTAACGTGATTATTCCCGGCACCGACGTTAATTCACAAGTTAATCGCCGACCCGCCAAAGAATTTGGCTTAATGATTGCCCAACACCACGCGGAACCATTGGGAGCTAAGATGTTTGCCCGTGAATACCCGAATTTAACGGCTTCGTTTGTTAAATACCCGGATTTGTTCAGAAAACTTTGGCGCGATGCCATCATGGATCAAAAGGGCACGCCAACCATTTACAGTCTCGGCTTTCGTGGTCAGGGTGACAAGCCGTTCTGGGAAGACGATGACAGTCGGGAATGGGATGAACAGGCAATTGCCGACGTGATCAATGGCATTATTGAGGAACAGTACGAGATGGTGAAACAACTCGACCCAGGGGCACCGATGGCTTTGAATGTCTACGGCGAACTGACCGGTTTGTATAATAAAGGGTTGGTTAAGATTCCAGACGACGTCATTGAAATTTGGGCTGATAGTGGTTACGGTAAGATGGTTTCCAGACGACAGGGATTGGATAATCCTCGTTCACCGATTCTAGAGGCCCCAAACCCTCATAATCGTCAACGGGGCATTTACTATCACGTAGCTTTCCATGATCTCCAAGCTTCAAATTTCTTGGGCTTACTATCCAATAGTCCAGCCTTTGTTTCATCAGAGCTTTCAAAGGTTCGTGAACACCATTTTGATACATTGGAGCTGATCAACACCGGAAGTATCAAGCCACACATTCTTTATTTGAGAGAAGTTGCCAAATCTTGGTTGGCAGATTATTCGGCGCGGGATAACGAGATAATTTTAAAGGACTATGTGTCGACTTATTATGATGAAAAGCAGCCTGAATTAGTTGAATTATACAGTAACTATTGGCAGGCAGTCGTCCAATACGGGCCACATTCGGATGAAACGGCCGGCGATGAATTTGCGCCTTACTTGATTAGACGCTTGATCAAGGCGTGGGTCGGTCATCATGATAAGCTGAGTGACGCTGGTTGGGTGGTTGATGCTAAACTACCGGAAGCGTTGAAGAAGTTAGATGAGATGATCACACCAAAACTACCAGATTGGGAAGCGCTGCGGTTGCAAACGAAGCAATTACTGTTGACTTTAAAACCTGCTGATGCGACCCGGCTATACGGCGATTTTTATTTGAGTGTGATTAATCAGGCTCAAGGATTAAAAGCGTTGCATTTGGCGATTCGGGCCTATCAAGAGGCAACTGGGGCAACTAAAGGTGAGGATTACCTCAAACCATTCTTAACTGCTGATGAGGCTTACCAGGCCATGAAAGAAATCGTGATTGCTGAAACGACTAATCCTTCAGGAAAATGGGCGGACTTCTATCAAAATGACGGCTATAATAATGTGCCGTTAGCGGTTGCCCAGTTGAAGTTTTTGCGGCATTATCTAAGAGTCCTGGGCGATAGCGATGATGAAGATGGCTGGGAACACCACTTCGTTAAAGCAACGGCTGAGGCTCGGGTAATGACACTGTCAAACACTCGACCGGCAATGGGAGACGACCAACTGGCCAAAAAACTGCGTGAGCGTTTGATCCATCATCTATAATAGAAGTTAATTTGAAGGGGAAAATGATTGAAATGAACAATAAAAAAATTAAACTCGATCCGGATAAGTTTGCCAGAGCCGTTGTCAGTGGGTCGACAATTGATGAAACAGATGATGTTAAGGCCAGTAAGTTTGCACTGAAACGCTATTTGTCAGCATACCTGCTCGCTGAAGACTTTAACAATTTGGAAAAGAAAGATGCCAGCATTTTGAACAGTAAGAACATTTCGGAATGATGGAATCAATGAATAAGGCAATGAAATCTCGGCTTTGAGTTGATTAACCAGATTCGATATTAAAGTAAAAAGTGGGTCACAGTGTAGTTAGCGCTGGGCCCATTTTTGTGTTGCTAAGAAACGATTACAATTACTTACATATTTAATATCTCAAAAAATTCGAAATTGTTCTGGATTATGAGTGTTTCGTCTGTAATAATGGAATTAAGATCATGAAATGATTGGGCTAGGTTTAAAATTCAAATGGTTAAATCGGGCACACCGTGAAGCAAAGTGATGGAAAATGGTGGTTTGCCAATTTGAAAATGGCGGTATATCAAGGATCGTTTAGTGTATTCCCCACGGATGTAGGGGTGATCCCACATTTACAGCTGCACAGACATTCAGTATTGCGGTATTCCCCACGGATGTAGGGGTGATCCTATCATGTCGTGGTCTCACGCTGATCTTAGATTGTATTCCCCACGGATGTAGGGGTGATCCCAAAGCTATTCAAGCCATTCCTCAACCGGACACGTATTCCCCACGGATGTAGGGGTGATCCTACTTCACTTGGCGGCCGGTGTGGATGTACGCTGTATTCCCCACGGATGTAGGGGTGATCCTGAATTCCGGATCCTTACCAATTGGGCTGTTAGGTATTCCCCACGGATGTAGGGGTGATCCTGTGGTCGCACTATTAACTTTAATAATAATGTTGTATTCCCCACGGATGTAGGGGTGATCCAAATCTTCAAAAAGTTGGCAAACTAGCAAAAAAGTATTCCCCACGGATGTAGGGGTGATCCTTTCAACAACAGGAAATGTAAATTCCGCGCTTGGTATTCCCCACGGATGTAGGGGTGATCCTACCCGATCATCGGCCAATAATGCTTCATCTAAGTATTCCCCACGGATGTAGGGGTGATCCCAATTAGCGCTCCCAACTCCCCGTACGGACTTCGTATTCCCCACGGATGTAGGGGTGATCCTTATACGAGAGTCCGTTTGAGTCGATGCTCACGGTATTCCCCACGGATGTAGGGGTGATCCTTTCATCAATATTAGCGATTCGTATTTTGGTTTGTATTCCCCACGGATGTAGGGGTGATCCTCATCAATTATGTGCATCATGATCACCTCTCTTCGTATTCCCCACGGATGTAGGGGTGATCCTCCGGTCATTGAATTGGTCGCATGCAAATTAGCGTATTCCCCACGGATGTAGGGGTGATCCCCTGACCAGTGCCGCTTCCCTGAGAGTCTAAAGGTATTCCCCACGGATGTAGGGGTGATCCTCTGTGTTTGGTTAATGCGGTTTTTACCGTTAAGTATTCCCCACGGATGTAGGGGTGATCCTATAACTACGGTTTGCAAATGGCGGCCTATAAGGTATTCCCCACGGATGTAGGGGTGATCCCTTTTTCGGACCAAATCGGTAAAAATCGGACCAGTATTCCCCACGGATGTAGGGGTGATCCTGTACTCATCGGCGGTGTCAAAGTCCTTTTTGCGTATTCTTCACGGATGTAGGGGTGATCCTTGCAAAAGTTCGGATTGCGGAATCGTGACATTAGTATTCCCCACGGATGTAGGGGTGATCCTTACAAGCCGGCTTATGACTCAGGATATCTGCTGTATTCCCCACGGATGTAGGGGTGATCCTTCGTCGGGCCAGTCCTTTGGCACCTTCCAAAAGTATTCCCCACGGATGTAGGGGTGATCCTCTGTAAGGTGGCCGTTGACGGCTGCCAATTGCGTATACCCCACGGATGTAGGGGTGATCCTATCAACGATTCTGAGCAACAACCGCCACTAAAGTATTCCCCACGGATGTAGGGGTGATCCTTAATTACTCGCTGGCGATTGCAGTAGGCGCGGGTATTCCCCACGGATGTAGGGGTGATCCTCGCACTGCACTTTGAATTCGAGTAAACGCGTGGGTATTCCCCACGGATGTAGGGGTGATCCCTAATAGTCAGCGAAGTAAACCTGTGGTCCAATGTATTCCCCACGGATGTAGGGGTGATCCCTTTGATGCGGTGTGTAACTATCCGGCTCAAAAGTATTCCCCACGGATGTAGGGGTGATCCCACTGCTTCTGAAAAGGGATCGGCTCCAGAATGGTATTCCCCACGGATGTAGGGGTGAATTTTTGGAGGGAGGGATGATATGGACATTAAAGTTTTAAATCAAGCCACTATAGAAGAACCGGCGTGGTTGGCAATTCAACATCAAATTGAGTCGTTCGATTGGGGAGGCGCTAAGTTTATTGCTAAAAAGATGCTAGGGCCAATGACACCTCAGGAACGTCTGATTGTTGCTGTTGAAAAAAAGCGAATTATCGGTGTCTGTGCAATAGTAGAGAAAGATATTGCCGACATTCCTGAAACGCCGTTTATCAGTACTGTTTATGTCATGCCTGACTATCGAAATATGCATGTTGGTACACAAATGGTTAACCGGGCATTAGAAGTTGCAAGAGGACTTCAATTCGGGGAAGTTTATATTATTTCTCGGTTGAGTGATTATTACGAACAGATTGGATTCGAATTGGTTAGGATGATCAAGGACTTTATGGGCAGAGAGATGAAGCTTTATCGCAAGCAAATTTAGCTAATTAAGAGGTTCTTATTGAACTTTGACGCTACATACTTTGTAGCATTAAGGATTAGTGCAGAGTTGACCTATTTGTATCAAATAACTAAAACAAATTAAAAAACGCCAATCCCAATTTGGAAGTCAGCAGTGGCAAAAGTCACTTTAAGACTGTCATTGAGATTGACGTTTTTAATTATTGGAGAGTACCTAAAAAGTCAGACCTAGATTAGGTGTCGGATTTGCGTGGATCGTTAAATTCTGTATCAGGTGATTCATCGTTCCAAGCGGGCGCACCGGCTTTATCTTTATCGGTGGCTTCTTGATTAGGCACGTCGACCTTGCCTTTGCTTTCCTGTTTTTCACTGGTATCTTCAAGAGATTGCTTCAGCTCTTTTTCAGCTTTTGAATGATCTGATGTCATACTAAGTCCTCCTTGTAGTTACGTCATTTGCGCGTTTTTTGACGACTCTTTTTAAAAGGATCATTTTTATCCGGGGCATGGTGGTCCTGATACCATTGCTCAGCCTTATCGGTTGCAATTGCAATTGCTTTTTGATCATCATATCCTTTATCTTTTAGGGCGTTCGCAATATCAATGGCTTTGTCCCGGACCACTTTTTTAAGATTCTTCATTGAAGCTGGATAATTTTCATTATTCCAGGGCATTGGCAGTCCTCCAGTTAGTTAGTAAAATCACCGCCAGTAACGCCATAGCTTTGGCCAGTGACGTAGCTGGCACGATCAGAAGCCAAGAAAACGTAAACGGGTGCTAATTCTACTGGTTGACCAGCACGCTGAAGCGGTTTGCTTTGACCAAACTTGGGGATGTTTTCCTGCGGTTGGCCACCAACAACTTGAAGCGGTGTCCAGATTGGGCCTGGCGCCACGGTATTGACTCGAATGCCTCGTTTAGCTAACTGAGCGGAAAGTGCTTGGGTTAGCGTATGAATGGCGCCCTTGGTTGCCGCGTAGTCCAAGAGAAACGGTGATGGCTGATAAGCTTGGATTGAAGTCGTGGTAATAATGGATGCGCCTGGCTTCAAGTATTTCATAGCAGCTTTAACAGTCCATAAAATGGGGTAAACATTGGTTTCAAAGGTTTCTTTGATATTTTGTGTCGACAAGTTGGTAATATCGGGTTCAGCCTGCTGCTTACCGGCGATCAGCGCCAAAATGTCCAAACCATGGAGCTTTTGATAAGCGGTTTCGATTAATTCTTTATTGAAATCCTCGGATTTAAGATCTCCCGGAATTAAAACCGCAGTTTGACCAGCTTCTTCAATCCAGTGCTTAACCTCTTGCGCATCAGTCTGCTCTTCCGGTAGATAATTGATAGCGACATCGGCGCCTTCGCGAGCAAAGGCAATGGCAGTTGCTCGACCAATACCGGAATCGCCACCGGTTACCAATGCCTTTTTTCCCTTAAGCTGTCCAGATCCGTGATAAGAAGTTTCACCGGCATCTGGAATGGGGTCCAAGTTGGCCTGTAATCCTGGCTCGGTTTGCGATTGAATTGGGTAGTCTTGGTGATAATATTTGGTGAGTGGATTTAACGAATTCTCCATAAATCAGCCTCCTTTAAAATCTCAGCAAGGTAGTTGCAATGCGGGAGCTTGATAGTTAATTTAAATCATCTCAAATCAACCTGATTCATTAAGATGATTTTCAAACAGTATATGACAATTCAAGATAGCTGGTCAAATTTCATGATTGCTAATTTGTAATTATTTCGATCGCCAGGTTAACAATTATTTAGTTTATTTTCTGATCTAATCGCTTTTGTAAATAATTTTTGATAGAATTTAGCGTATATAATTAATAAGAAACGAATCTTGATTAAGAAAGGTTAAGCTACAAATGACACCTCAAGAATTACTTAAAATCAAATTTGGTTACGACAGTTTCCGACCAGGACAGGCGACGGCAATTAATGACATTTTAGCCCACAAAAATGTGCTTACCATTATGCCGACAGGCGGTGGAAAATCATTATGTTACCAAATTCCGGCACTGTTACTTGATGGCGTGACACTAGTAGTTTCGCCTTTAATCGCGCTGATGAAGGATCAGGTGGATGCGTTGAATGAAAACGGCATTCCGGCGACCTTTATTAATAGCACGTTAAGCTTTGACGAAATTGATAACCGCTTTAAGCAGGCTAAAAATAGTGAGGTGAAATTACTGTATGTCTCACCGGAGCGGCTGGATTCTGGGGCTTTTTCTCAATTGGCGGCTTTGCCGATTGATTTGGTGGCCGTAGATGAAGCTCACTGCATTTCTCAGTGGGGTCATGATTTTCGGCCCAGCTATTTAGCGTTAACCAATCATTTGCATCAATTGCCAAGTCACCCAGCCATTATTGCTTTAACGGCCACTGCAACCCCAAGAGTGGCTGAAGACATCAAAGCTCGTTTAGGACTTAGTGAAGAAGTTAAGACTGGTTTCGAACGTGACAATTTAGCCTTTAAAGTGGTGAAAAATCAGGATAGTGACCGGTATTTATTGGACTATCTAAAATTAAATTCAGATCAGTCAGGGATTATTTATGCCAGTACGCGAAAAGAAGTTGAACGACTGACACGGTTACTTCAAAAGTATCATTTTTCAGTGACAATGTATCACGGTGGTCTTAGTCGTGACGAGCGGCGGCAAAATCAAGATGACTTTCTTTACGACCGAGCGTTAGTGATGGTGGCAACCAATGCTTTTGGCATGGGCATTGACAAGAGTAATGTCCGCTTTGTGATTCATGACTCGATTCCCGGCAGCTTGGAGGCTTATTATCAGGAAGCTGGTCGAGCGGGCCGAGATGGGCTGCCAAGCGAAGCCATTTTATTGTTTAAAATGGCTGATGTTCAGACGCAACACTTCTTCATTGAGCAGTCTGATCGCAATGAGCAGGTTAAGGAACGGGAATTTCAAAAACTACAGACAATGGTTCAGTACGCCAATACGGAAGAATGTCTCCAGCAGTTTATCTTGCACTACTTTGGTGAGGAAGGGCCGACTTGCGGTCGCTGCAGTAATTGTCTTGATACCCGTGAATCCCAAGATATTACGGTTGAGACGCAGAAAGTTCTGTCATGTGTTCGTCGAATGAATGAGCACTTTGGCAAAACATTAGTGGCACAAGTATTAGCAGGTTCCAAGGACCAAAAGGTGATGAAATTTCACTTTAATACGTTGTCAACTTATGGCATCATGCAGGATCAATCTAAGCGCCAAATTACGGAGTTAATCGATTATTTAACCGCTGCCGGCTATTTAACGGCAGAAGGCGGTCAGTTTCCGGTGTTAAAAGTCACACCACTGGGGTTGACCGTTTTAACGGGGCAGCAAAAAGTTTCTCGTAAGGTGGCTGTTCAAGCTACTAAGGCATTGCCGGAAAATGATGAGCTATTTGAACAGTTGCGGTATTTACGACGTCAATTGGCCGAAGAGCAGCACGTGCCACCGTTCGTGATCTTTTCGGATAAGGCATTGCATGAAATGAGCGCTCAACTACCAACGACAGCTAGTGAATTTTTGGACGTTAAGGGCGTCGGTGAAAGTAAATTAGCCAAGTATGGGGATCAGTTTCTGAAAGTCATTGCTGAGTATCGTGCGGAGATTGAAGCGTGAGAATAATGCTCACCATTGTCGTCGCCTTTTTATCGATTATTTTAAGAATTTTGTGCCACTTTTTACTAAATTGGTTATAATAGAATTGTATACAAGCTAATCTTAAAGGAGTGGTCAGAATGGTTGAAAGGTATCGGGCTGAAATTAAGGCATTGAATGGTGACAAACTGGGTAGTCATCCAAGTGGTGAGGCAGATTTTACGGTTGATGGTGATACTTTAACAGTCGAAATTACGATGGATCAGACGTCGCCGAACACGCAACATTGGATGCATTTTCATGGTTTTCCAGATGGGCGGGATGCTCAGCCGGCAACTGCCGCTCAGGATATCAATCACGATGGTTACGTTGATCTGCCGGAAACTGAACCGGTTTCGGGAACCACAATGGTACCATTCAATGATCAACCGGAAAAAATGGCAATTCCGACTGATACTTATCCGGTTTCGGACGATCATGGGCATTTTCATTATAAAAAAGAGGTGCCGTTGGCTGATATCAAAGCCAAGTTCAAAGAAACCTTCAACGATGATGATCTGCAATTGGAAAAACGTGTCATCTATGTTCATGGAATTCCTAATGATGTTGACTTACCAGAAACGGTTAAGGGAACCGTGATGGATTACGATCCGCATACAACTTTGCCGATCGCAACTGGAAAAATCGAAAAGCTGAACTAAAAATTAATTAGAAATGTTAAAACCGGGATTGAAAGCTACTTGGCCTTCAATCCCGATTTTTCAAAAGAAAAAGCCATCCCGACGACTGTCGAAGATGACTAAAATTAATTGGTTAATGAGTTAGTTTAGCCTAATGACCAAGCACTCATACCTTGTTGATTGTAAAGACTTACGGCTGCGTTCACTTGATCCTGAACTGAACCGCCATTAATGTGCATGTTTTGGAATAAACCGTAGGCACCACTTGAACTGTTTCGAACAGATGGTTGCCAGTTGGATTCACGTGAGATGATTGCATCCCAAGTTGATGCTGAAACACCGGTTCTAGAAGCCATTTGGCTCAGAACGTAGCTCTTAGTGCTGTTACCGTATGAAGCAGTGCTGTTTTGACTTGAAGTTGAAGTCGTGTTAGCAGTGTTGTTGCTAGTAGCAGCTGGTTGACTGTAGCTGGTCTTTTGCTGAGCAGTGGTAGTTGTCTGAGGAGCTGCTGAAGTAGTGGTGGTAGTAGCAGCGTTTGAAGTTCCATCAGGAATTACCAACTGTTGACCAGGAACGATCATGTGGTTTGAAATGTTGTTTGCATTTTCGATTGCATTGATTGATGAACCGAATTGTTGCGAGATTGCCCAAACGGAATCGCCGGACTTAACGGTGTAGGTCGAAGATGCACTGGCACCTGCTGCGCCTGCAAAGAACAAGCCAACGGCAGCTGCTGATGTTGCGAGAATGGTGGTAATAAATTTTTTCAAAATAGACACTCCTATAAGATAGATTCGAGAAATTTCTGCTTCTTGCGATTGTTAACCAACAACGATTAACTCCTAAGAGTATAGCCGGTTATTGTTACGAGACAATATCGAGAAGTGTACGAGTTTGTTTCGGTGAAGTGACTTATCTTACAGCCAAGTAATATATGTAATGTCGATTGCGGCCTAATTCTTTTTTGAAAATGATTGTTGAGACAGAGATGAAAACGATCACAGATCGAAATTAAATGTTACAGGAATATTTCAAAAGGGCTGTTTTTTAGCAGCTCGTAATATAAAAATTGCTTTTTTGGCGTCACTTTTGACAGGATTTTAGTTAAAAAAACTGGTTTTTAATGATTTTAATTTCGAATTTGCTTTTTTAAAATAGTCGTTGATGATCATTTTGTTGTCGAATCACAATATCAATAAAATATATCGTTATTTTGAAGAAGACTTATCCATGAATTAATGGATAATGGGAATTCGTTTGACTTGTCAATAGTTGCTTATTGACTTGTACCGCGCCATGTGATGCAGATTGTTAGTGTAACAAGGTTCTCCAAAATCTCTTGAAGAAAATTATGGTGACAATCCAAAGTTAATTAACCAAAAAACGACGCTCCCTTCAGCAAAATCACTTACTTTGGGAGCGTCGTCTATAACGAAGGATTATTTAGTTGTTGACTGATTGATACCGGTTACTCGGCGGCGTCTGTAATGTTTGTAGCCAAGAAATCCAAGTGAGCCAATTAGCGTGACTAATGAGAGGGTTAAGCCGTAGTTGAAGCCAACTGGTGTGTACGTGAATTTAACGGTGTGTTTTCCTTTATTGACCGTAATATACATAAACATGTTGGCCCACCTCTTTGGTGTAACGCGTTTACCATCGACGGTTGCCGACCAGCCCTTGGAATAAGGAATCGTCGTAGTCATCGTTCGATCATCGCTTGGGGAAGTGATAGTCCCGGTAATGGTTCGATTGTTGAACTTGGTTACCTTATAAGGATTCTTCTTGAGGTCATTGGTCAGCTGCTTGACTTTATTATTATCAAGCGCGTACAAGTAGACATTTTCCATTGGCGCATGGTTGACGTTGGCGAGAATCTGCAGATGAACGGTTCGGTTGCGATTGGTCCCCGTTGTAAAGTTCAAGAGGGTCTCCTTTGCTGAAGTCCGATATTGCTGCAGTGGCTTATTATCTACCAGATAGCTGAGTGTATCTTGCGCCATTCGAGGCCCAAGTGACATGTAATAAGAAGTATGTTTTTTGATTGGGACCGTTAGTGTTAATCCAGCCGGCTCAGTTTTATCCTTCTTGCGAATTTGGGAATTGGAAAAATCAGCAGCCGGATAGGCATTATCGTACGTTACTTTGGTGGGCCGGACAGTTGAAAACAAATTGCCGACCTTGGGATCCAGTTGAGAAGCAATTTGATTTTGATAAGCGGCCGTTTCATCCATATCGTTGATCGGGAACATGAATTGACGTCTGGATAAGAAACCAAGGGGAAGCGCATATGGATTTTGATAGACGTTGATCAAATCGGTGTGGGTTTTCTTTGTATAATCGGCTAAATCAGGTCTGGATGTTAGCGGTGTTAAATAATTTAAGGATCGCCGCGACTCAGCTTTGTTTTTAACGTGTCTCGGAGTAAAGTAGTATTTCATCGATAATAAAGAATCCGTAAACATCGTCCCGTTTGAGTAAACCGCATAGTACGTGCCACTAGGATTACCGATATTGTTATAGAATCGAGTAGTGGCGGTCTCCAGAGTAGAGGAGAAGACCGAACCACCATAGAAATTACCGGTCATTGCGTCATTTCTGGTCCGGCTAAATGTTGCGGCAGTTCGATAAAAGTTGGGGTCCAGCTTTTTGGTTTTAGCACTGGCCGCTCTCATTAAGGTTGAAAACTCAGTGTAATTGGCAGCGTCCAAGTAGGTTAAAGTAGCGAGCGACACACTCAGGTTGGTCGCCATTTCCGCGCCGACCACTAAGAATAGCAGGATTGGGAACAGGGCTTTGTGGGCAGATCGACGCCAGAAAAATAGGAGTAAAGCTGACAATAGCAGAAAAATAATGGCGGTGATCAATTTACCAATTGTTAAAAATTCGAACTTCTTGATCGCAATCAGGATGTAAGTAAATCCAAGGACAATGATCCCGGTTGAAATCCCAAAAGCTAAGCGGGATAAGCCGTGTGCCAATATTTCCTGGAGAGTTGAAAAGGCAATTAGGATCATTAAGAAAGAAAAGACAAATGAAAACCGGTATGGATACCAAACGGGAAGTGCCAAGCCATGCCACAAGACATCCAGTGGTTCAAAGCACATTGATAAGATCAAAAAGGCCAGCATTAGGCCATTCGCAACTTTTAAGCGGCGTTTAATTGTGGGCGCAAAGAAGTAGTAAAGACACATCATCAAGGCCAGACTGCCGATAAAAATATTGGGTGTCCCCTTTGGGAGCTGAGTGAAGTCAAACCCACCATTGACAAATTTAGCAATCATTCGGAATGGGTTGTATTCTAATTCAAAGAAAAAGGGCGACTGTGAGAAGTCCGATTTGCTTTTGAGCAACGCATAAAAAGTCGGGATGAGGATCCATGCTGAAAGGGCGCCACTGATTAGGGATGCTCCCAGCCATTTGAGCAGAACTTTTATATAGGAAGAAGTTGTCTGATAAGCTTTGCAAAGGGTAAAAATAATTGCGTAGGCGGAAACAAAAATTGCGATCATCCAGCCAATATAATAGTTAATCATTAAAATGGCGGCCAGTGAGATGATGTAAAGTTTACTGGAACCACCCTTTAACAAGGTGATTAAGCCGAGATAGATTAATGGCAGTAAGATCACACCGTCCACCCACAGCGTATTTAATTGGTTGGCAACCATCCAACCCATTAAGGCGTAGGTGGTTGAAAGAGCCCCAATTAACCAGCCGTTAGTTTGATGAAGTTTAGTTAACAGGTAGCCGAAAGTTAAACCAGATAGTGCGTATTTTAGAATGGTAATCACGCCCACCACGGCTGGTAATTTACTGAGCGGGAATAATAGGATCAGCAGATTCAAAGGACTCATCAAATAATAGCTCCAAGTACCGAGCATATCGCCACCAAGGGCTTTGTTGAATGAGTAAAAAATGCCGCTTGGATTATGTAGGAGCGTTGTCCTAAAATAAGTAAAAAAGTCGATATATTGTTGGCCCATGTCGACCGTCATAACTGAAGAATTGCCGAATGGTGCAAAATGTCGATAAATAAAATAGCCCGTAACGATTATTAATGGGGTAAAAAAGCTAAGAAGTAGCGCGGACCGCTTCGATTTCATTTGAATATTCCATCCTCTCATAAATATTGATACTTATAATATCATACCATTTTGAACGATTAGGTTGGGACAAACTTTTAATTTATTAGAATTTAAAACAGCCTCGGAAGCCAAAATCGGGTTCTTGACTTCTGAGACTGTTTTGATGATTGAGTTAGCTTGTGCTTAAATCTGTTTAGTGTTATTCCCGTAAGCAGGTCTTTACACTCCGGAGTTTAACCGCTTGAATCCACTCACTTATTTAAACATATACTTAGCCAAGCCCGCTGGGAATTTCTTTGACGAAGTAATGATGTTCTGTGGGATGTCGACCTTCTTAACTTTGTTGATATCCGCATAACTGCCGTCAACTGTACTGGTTGAAGATTCACCCTTACTTGTGTACTGGATCTTAATATGAGACTTGGTTGGCAGGTAAGATTTCTTGTTAACAGTATATTTGAACGTTAGATGAGAAACTTTGATTTTATCGGCATTTTGTTTACCAGCTTTCCCAGACTGCTCAACCAAAATATTTTTGGCTGTATTGGTAGCCTTTTTACTATCCCCGTCATATGACAACGTGTAGGTCTTGTCGTTGGTCTTTAGCTTCAAGTCTTTCTTAATGCCTTTTAAGATTTGAGAAGCCGACTTGGCAGACATTTGGTTACGGGTGTTTGAAAGGATTTGACTGTTTTTGTCAACCTTTTGCTTATACCAAATTTTATTCATTTGAATATAGAGCATATTCTTATTGATGTAATAATGGCTGGTTGGTTGACTTTGATTTGATTGGTTCAAAGCAACTACAAATGGTTTTAATGTAAAGGTCCCGCCGTCGATGGTTTGTTGAGTACCGGTGCTGTTAGTTGTTTTCAACGTAATAATGGCTTGGCCACTCTTGATGGAATCAGCTGCATCAGCGGACTTTGAAACGACCTTTGATGTATTGGCACAGCCCCCCAAGGCTAACAAGCAGACCCCCAAGACGAACAGCATTGCTTTCTTCATAAAAAATTCCTCCAAATTAATTCAAAATATTGTTTTCACTGCCAATTAAATTGCATGACAAATGAACAAGTACAATAATCATTCTAACACGCGGGCCCGCTTGATGAAATTAAGAATTTACCGCGTTTTTAAAGTAGAACTGTTTAGTAATGATTAAAAATGACCACTGAATTTGTTATTAATGACCAATCTTGTAATAAGATTGACGATTTGTATTTTTAGCCCCATTACCAACAATGATTTTGTTTTTGCTGGTTTTCTTAACGGTGATCACAGATGCCGGTTGATTCGATAACTGGGTTTGAATTAAATAAGTGCCCTTTCTGATCTTTTGATAATCTACCTGGTGGATTTTAAAACGCAGGGTTTTGTTGTTGATGGTTGCTGAATTAGCAAGGGATGTTTTGCTAAAAGACAATGTGTAATAGATAGTTGCCGTGCCTTTAGCGGTGGCTTCTTTTCTGGCGTTGGATTTCCAATTGCCGCGAAGGACTGTTGGTGTGCCACGATGCCAAGCGGCGGCATGAGTCGCAACTGGTACCAAAGCCATTGTTAAGATCAGGACAACGGTTAATGCTGTCAGCTTTTTTTCAATTGACCAAATTTGTTTAATGATAAGCTTCACCTCCACTCAAATATTAGCATTAGTCGGCTTAGCTGCCAAGGAGGAGAATATTTAGCTGCCAAATTAAAAACGGGGTCAAAACAAATTAGGACTTGTTTTGGCCTCGCTTAGACATTAGTGCCCCTGCCAAGGACCTTTATTATACATCTGATTAAAGTTGATGACTGATTAATCTCAACAATATTTTCTGAAGACCAGTTATCCCTGTCACAATGGTAAAAGTTGAAATTAAGAATTGGTTTCAAAATTGTCGTACCCGTTGGCAAAAGATTCACCTCGTGATATATTAGGGACATTGGAGGATGATTTATATGAATATGACTAAATTCGCAACAAAAGCATCGATTACTTTGGGGCTGACTTTAGGTTTGGGGTTATTCGCCACACAACAACCAGCTCAAGCTGCTAAGTGGCACAAGGGCACTCCTTCTGCTGTTCGGGGGACTTGGAAGACCAAATCAACCAATATCTCCTTGGGGTCAAAGAAAACAAGCTCTTATGAAAAACTGACGATTGGCAAGACGGCCATTTCCGATTACATTTACACAGGTAAAAACAAGTTGGGAATGAAGGGGACGTCGGCAAAGTACGCAGCAACCGGGAAACATACCTACATAATTAAGGCAAAAGTTTCCAAGAAGACGACCACACTTCATGTCAAAAAGTTAAGTAACAAAGTGATTGAAGTGGGAACCGGCACGAAGAATCTTAATCCTGCCAAGTATTACAAAGCTTAAACTTGAAACTTCTTAAATAAAGTTAGTTAAAGACTGGCAGAACGCCATTTTTAACTAACTTTTTTTGATGCCGCTGTTCAGCAGTTCACTCGAATTTTAGTGACAAATTACGGTTTTGTTTCTAAGAATAGATCGAGGTATGATAGAAAGTGCCTTGGGAGGACGTTTTAACAGCAAAAAAGCGTTAAACTTCGAATTTGATTTCGATAGGTTTAACGCTTTTTTGCTGTTGAGTGTTTTTTCCCCACTCACTTAGGACAGTTACCCAAAGCAACACCACTCCGTATAAGGGATGATTGATTCAAAAAATCCAAAGCCCGGATTTCCCGAATCAACGCCTTACATTCCGGAGTTTAACCGCTTGAATCCACTCACTTATTCTTTAACCGAATCATTCAATTCCTTGGCCTGATAGTAATCCGGGAAGATGTACGCACTCTTAACTCCCCAAATGTAAAAGCCAAGAGAGGCAATAATGATCACCACGAAGTCCCAAGGATAAGGGATCCAATTAACACCGTTAAATTGGTGACTACCGGCATATGACATAATCGAAATGAAGATCAGATAAATGATCATCCACATACTTGACCAGAAAGCCTTTCTGGTATTGACGTAACCGGCACGATATTCGTAATAGAAATAAAACGGCAAGCCTAATAGAATGACCAAGATCACTTCAACGGTGGTTGGCCACATTGCCCAATAGACCGCTAATGATGCTAAGACGAAGGAAAGCGGCGCCATCCATTTTAGGTTTTTTAGTTTAACCGGCCGTTTAAAGTCCGGGGCAATTTTTCGAAATGCCACCGCTGTGACTGGCCCGGTTAGATAGGCAATTAAGGTTGACGTACAGATCACGGTTGCCAAAGTGGCCCATGATCTGAAAATTGAGACCATCAGCATACTTAAAATTAAGTTTACCAGCATCGCTACTCGAGGGATGCCGTACTTTTGATTGATTTTACCCAAAAAACTGGGGATATGCTGATTACTTTCCATTGCATAGAGGGCTCGCCCCGTAGATGCCGCAAATGAAACGCCGGTACCAACTGGGGAGACAAAGGCATCCATGTATAGCAGAACAGATAACCAACGAACACCCAGCATAATGGCCAAGTCAGCGAAGGGTGAATTAAAGTTAATCCCACTCCATCCGTGAGCAGCCACGGCTGAAGGTTTGATTGCCGTGATAAAAACACTTTGAAGGACGACATAAATAATCCCACTGATTAGCAGCGAGATAAAAATTCCCCGCCCAATATTCTTTTTAGGATTTTCAATTTCGCTTCCCATGTTAATAACCGTTTGAAAGGCATTAAATGAAAAGATAATTCCGGCTGATGACGTTGCCGCAAAGATCGGAGCCGACCCGTATGGCATAAACGCGTGTAGCGAGTGGCCGTAGTTTTCGGGATGAAAACTAGCGATTGTCAGCATAATGATTGTCAGCGTTGGAACGCCGATTTTAAAAACCGAAATTAAACTGGTAAAACTGGTTAAAATTTTGACCGACCAAAAATTAAGAAGGGTAAATACCAACATGAAGAGGAAAACAACCATCAGGCCAGCTGTGGTGATGGTGCCATTCTTTAGGAACTGGTGCGTCCAATTAGCCCATGACCACGGCCAAGAGCTCATGTATTGGACGGCAGCAACCGCCTCGATCGGAATCAGTGTGATGAGTGAGATCCAGTTGGCCCAGGATGAAATAAATCCTAAGAGTGGTCCGTGTGAGTATTGAGCATACTTGCTCATCCCACCAGCCTCCGGGAACATAGCCCCCAGCTCGACGTAATCATACGCAATCGCGGCAATGACGGCACCTCCGATTACCCACGAAATAATGGCGGAAGGACCGGCTACTTTTGAAGCCTCCCAAGACCCGAATAGCCAGCCGGATCCGATTAAAGAACCCAGCGTTAACATGACAAGTTGAAACAATCCAATTTTAGTCGTTTTGTCAGAATCCATATATACCTCCTGTTTGCAATGCTTAATAGTGTAACAAATGAGAGGATTATTGCAAATGAAGGAAAAATGAAAATCCCAATCTAAGGCTATTATGACAGTCACGGGGAAGAATTATACTTTTTTAGGAATGATGAATTTAGCGAGTCTTGCCAAGCTTAATAAAGTCAAAAGCACCGCCTCCTAAATTAATACATAGAGGCAGGTGCTTTCACTTAGTACATTGTTTTAGTCTGTTGTTTCTCAAATTTATCAAATGCCTTAATCGTTTGGCTTCGATTACTTGGCTTTAAATCCAAAACCTCTTTATCATGTCCGTCACCTTTGATGAAATCATAGATATAATCATCCCGAAAGCCAATCTTGGCAGCATCTTTGGCCATGTTACCATAGTAAACTATTTTAATGTTTGACCAAATAATGGCTCCCAGACACATCGGGCATGGATAACAGGAAGTATAGAGTGTGTACCCGCTTAAATCATAGCTGCCTAGCTTTTGGGTTGCTTTTCGAATGGCCGTAATTTCGGCGTGAGCAGTCGGGTCTTGATTTTTGAGGACTTGGTTATGAGCCTTTACCAAGATCCCCTGGTCATTGGCGATGACGGCGCCAAATGGGCCACCATCCCCAGTTTTAAGATTATCCTCAGCTTCTTTTGCGGCAAGTGACATCAGTTGATCAATTCGATTAATCGTTTCCATAGTGATTGATTCTTCCTCTCACTTAGTAGTTTTAATCGTCCTTTTTAGGACTGATTGGGAATTTTCGGGCAGCAGCTGATTTAAAATAATGGCTGTGATTGCTGCTGTGGCAATGGGTGAGTCGAGTAAATATTGGCAGAAGGTTGGCACTTCATTTTTTAAACCGCTTGGCATTAGAACCAGCGCCAGCGTCAAAATAATCGGCATCCCTAAAATGTAAAGATCACGTTCAGCAAAGTGACTTTGACTAACCACGCGTAACCCATTGAGCATAATGGTGGAGCAGATAATCGCAAAGACGCCACCAATGACGGCTGAAGGAATGGCTGCCAAGAGGGCTGATAATTTACCCACAAAACTGAAAAGAATAAACCAGACACCGGCACTGATAAAGGCTTTTTTACTGGCGACACCGGTGATTGAAATGATGCCGGCATTTGTTGAATAGCCGGTTACCGGAGTGGCCCCAAATAAGGCTGACAGTAAACAGGAAATACCTTCACCAAAGACGCCCCGATTAATTCTTTTTGGCGTTAACTTAGTTCCAGTGACAGCTGATACCGCAAACCAAGTGCCAGTGGTTTCAGTCATCAATACCATGTAGATGATTAACATCGTTAAAATAGGTGACAGGGAAAAGCGCAGCCCGTAGCTGGTCATGGCGAACTTGGGAAGGCTGAACCATGGCGCACTTAAGACGGATTGAAATGAAAACTGTCCCATGATGGCAGCCACAATGGTTCCCACAGTTAGGGCAATCAAGATGGAACCTAAGCGGAAAATCCGATTGTATTGGGGGAAGTGAAGACTAATGATCACGCAAACCACCAATGCGCCGGCCGTAATGAGCCCCAATAAAACGTTGGTGTTCAACCGGCCGGAAGCTTGAAAGATATTGTCATTAAGTGCTGAAGGAATTAGTGAGAGACCAACGTTGGTAATAATGGTGCCACCTACCAGAGACGGGACAAATTTGTGAATTAATTTTGGCACCACATTTGTAAATCCCAGGATTAATACGAACAGTGCTCCGATAATCAAGGAGCCGAAAATGGTGGCCATGCCAGTCGTTCCGCCACCAGTGGCTGCGTAAATGCCGGCAAGAGCGCCCAGCGGGACAAAGGAAGCCCCTTGAGTAACCGGCATTTTCATGAAGACGCCGGTTTGGAGAATCGTTCCGATACCGGCTGCTAAAAATGTAGCTTGAATGAGTCCCATCTTGTTATCAAGGGGTAAGCTTAACATCCCAGCCACAATAATCGGGACAACGTACACGTCCATGGCCAATAAATGCTGGAGCCCCAGCAAAACCGTTTGGCCAGTTGAAATATCTGCATCAGGCGTTACCATTAGCTGATCAGCAGACTTGTCAATATTGAATGATTTGGATGATTCTTGAGTGACTTTTTTTGCAAGAATTTTCATCATCATTAACACCTTCTCTATTCAATTTGACAAGCCTGCCACCTGCTTGCATCTTTAATGTAATTATTTTTAACATCGAAGATCTTCTTTATAGCCACCTGATCCATGAATGAATTCGTAGATCTTTAAAAACGATCATACGCGATTAAGACTCCATTTTCAACGCTTTTCAAGCAAAAACGGGATGGTGTCAGCGGGCATTTTGTGTGTTTTGAGATGGTCATCTTACAGACACATCAGATTAGTTGAGCTAAAAAATTTAGCTAAATGGCAATTCTCATGTTATATCATATAACATAAAATTGGGGATTTGCCTTAAAACCAGTTAGACAGGGGTGGAACTGATTCGATTACTGACGGTCATTCTTCGATCATGATGGCGTTAATGCCCTTGCCAGCAAGAATCCTCGAGGCATTGTACGGACCCAGCCCCTTTCTGAAAGTAATGTAGACTTTTCGGTCGGTCGGCACCTCTGAAATCCGATCTCGAAGTTCGGAGAGAGGAATGTTCAAGGTTGGGGTGACAGAGCCGGCTTGTGGCTTACCTGGTTCGCGAATATCCAAGAAGAAAGCTGTTTTGAAATCTGCTTCAGGAATGTTAGCCAGCTTAATGGTGGCGCTTCGATGAGTTAGTTGGTTGATGGCAACGTATCCGGCAATGTTTAAAACATCTCTGGTGGAAGAATACGGTGGCGAATAGGGAATTTCAAGGGCCGGTAAATCGGCTACGTTCAGGTTACCCGTGATAGCGACCGATAATTGTGAAATTCGTTTATCAATGCCGGTCTTACCAACGGCTTGGCCACCTAGAATCTTGCCGGTTTTATCTTGATACAGAAGTTTGAAATTGACTCGATCGGCGTTTGGAAAGAAATAGGCGTGATCGAATGGGGTGATAAAGACGGACCGGTAATCGTTAATGCCGGCTTGTTGTAAGGCTTGTTCAGTATAGCCGACATAACTAACGGTCAGGTCAAAGAATTTTGCGACGCCAGCCCCAATAAACCCTTTGTAGGTTAGGGGGGCACCGTTGAGAATATCTGCCAATAAATGGCCTTGACGATTAGCCGCGCTTGACAATAAGCTCGGAGTCGGCTGCCCGGTAATCAGGCTGGTTGTTTCAATGACGTCACCAATTGCGTAAATGTCGGGCAGATTTGTTTGAAGTTGATGATTCACAATAATGTGCCCATCGTCTGATAACTGAATGCCAGCGGTTTTTGCCAACTGACTATTGGGTTGAACGCCGGTGCCAAGAAACAGCATATCTGTCTGGTGAGTTGACCCATCGTCAAAAATTAAGGTTCGGCCATGATCGGTAATCTCTTTAATGGTGTGGTGAAGAAGAACCTGAACACCTTTTGCTTTTAACTCTTCTGCCACAATATCGGCAATTTCCGAATCAAATGGCGCAGCCACCTGGTCAGACTGTTCAACAATTGTGACGGCCATTCCGTTATGAACAAAACTTTCAGCCACCTCAATGCCAATGGTACCAGCGCCAAGAATGGTGACTCGTTTGGGATGGGCCGTCTCTAAAAAGGCTTTGATCTTATCAGCATCGGTAAGTGCCCGTAATACAAACGCGTTGTCGGCTTTTTCAATTCCTTTAATAGCTGGTGTTGAGGGACTGGCTCCCGTAGCGATGACTAATTTATCATAACTTTCAGTGCTGCTTTGACCAGTTTGAAGATTGGTAACGTGAACTAATTTTTGACTTGGGTCAATTGAGGTGACCTCGTGGTAAAGTCGAACGTCGATATTATTTTTCTGCTTGAGAATTGCCGGGGTTCGTTCAATGACCGCTGAACGATCGGTAATGAGACCGCCTAAATAATAGGGCAGCGCACAACTGGCCACAGAAATAGCTGATCCACGCTCAAATAGGATAATTTCGGCGTTTTCATTGATTCTGCGTAACCGGGTTGCAAAGGACGGACCACCCGCAATACCGCCAATAACTAGAACTTTCATAAAAAAACCTCCATTTAACATATAGCGCTTACATTCACAAATTCATCATAACTGATTGACTGCGAAGGATAAAGAAAAGACACTCTTGACAGCAAAAAGGATCGAAACAAAGTTTAGCCTTTGCCTCGATCCTTTTTAAGCTGTTTATTTTGTATATTAACCTGATGATTAACGGATTACTTTTTTTCCGGTACAAACGGTTCATTCTTTTGGTTGGTCCGAGCCACCATGACATCGCAATGGGCGTTTCGGTTAACGAAGGATGAAACGGAACCTTCAAGAACTCGTTGCAGTCGGCTCATCCCAGTTGCCCCGATGACAATTAAGTCAGACTGGTGATCTCTAGGGAATTCGAATGCAATGACGGTTTTGGGATTCCCAAACCGAATGTGAATACTGACATCATTAATATCGGCGTCTTTTTTAATTCGGTCAATTAGTTTGTTAAGGTAATCGGTTGTATCTTCAACTAAATTATTGATGACGTCGCCATCCACCATGCCACCGTAATTGTAGCCGTACTGTGTGGTACTAAGCACGTGAAGGACGTCCAGATGGGCATTGTTATTTTTAGCAATTAGTGCCCCTTTGGCCAAAGCGTCTTCAGCTTGTTTGGATCCATCAACCGGCACTAAAATGGTCTTATAATTGGCTTCCATGAGAAGTAGCCCCCTTGCGGTAAATTAATATGTTTATGATAAAACTAGGCAGAACCCCCTGGCTTTAATCAGTGTATAGTTAATTATATCACTAAAGATAGTGAGCAAACAAAAGCGATTAACACCCCAATGGCCAACTTAATTTTGACTTGGCAGTATAATTTCCGCTGTGTCCAAAATATGTCCGCGCATGGCATTTTGTAACTCATTAAGCCAAAAACCGTCTTTTAAGGGCAACTTAGTATCCAGTGCAAACATTGAAAGATGGTAGTTATGGACTTTGTCAGGCGGCACTGGACCATTGTATCGCCAAGCCGTCTTTGGATCTTGGTTACCGACCAGACCGCCGGCGGTGCTGTTTCGTCCTTGAATCATCGGTACCTTTAAGCTGCGACTATTATCTTCCGGGATTTCCAGGACATCTGGTGAAATATTGGCCGCAATCCAGTGAATCCACGGGAAACCGCTCACTGGAACGGCATCCCAATCAATCAATGTCAATGCTAATGATTTGGCGTCTTTTGGAACACCAGTTACTTGAATTGGAAACGAGACAACCGGCTTACCGTCAACTGTATCAGTGGGTCTCGCATACTTTGCGTATTTATCTGGTAAAAGTCCTTTTGTCAGTGGCACTTTAATCTCCATTCTTTATCACCTTCCAATATCATCATAAGGCTTTCGGCGAAAGATTAAAATAAATTGTTTTGATTAAAGTTGATTAAGTAACTTGGAAACGCTTATTTAACGAACTTGAGGGTATAATACCCTTGGCCATTAGAGGTGATGGTATAGTTGACGTAACCGGCTTTCAGCCACTCAGACTTGGTAGCATTCGCCCAGTTCTTAGCGTCTTGAATTGACGAAAAGGTGTGACTGGTAGCGAATGGATCAGTTTGCTTCGGCTTCTTCGGTGGCTGATTGGTTCTGGTCCCAGTTTGATTGAGCAAACTTTGTTCCTTGTCCTTAACCGACTGATTGGATTCTTGATTAATCGATTCTTGGAGTCGAGCGCGTTGCTGCTTAGTAATGCCGTTTTGATCGGCTTGGTTCAATTTCTTTTTAAACGTGGCAATCCGATTATTTTCTAATTGCCGGGTTAACGGCCCCTTCTTTTTTCGGTTAATCAAAGTACTTTCCGATTTTTTGATGGTTCGGCTGATCCGGTTATTGGAAGAATGGCCTGACGATTTGTGGTTGTCCTTTGTTAACAGCCAGTTGAGTGAAAAGGCGATTAAAAGTGCAACAACTAGAATGAGTAGTGCAAACCACCAGCCACTATATTGTTTTTTGCGGCGACTGCGCCGGGTCTCCTCCGAATTGAAATCATATTTTTTATATTGTGGTTCATTATCATGCTTGTTCACATCGATACCTCATTCTTACAGTTATCTTGCAAGTTAATCTAGTCTAATATATTATAACAGAAAGAGAAAGGCCGCGCATAGAAGTGCGTTTTAGCGCCAGCTTGTTCTTTTGAGTATAATCGCAAGTCAAATTTTTGCAAAGGGAAAGGATTAATTTAATGACGACCATCAAGACTAAATCGTTTAGCGAGTTAACAACTAAGGAATTATTTGAAATTTATAAATTAAGGGTGGCCGTGTTTGTTGTCGAACAAAAATGTCCGTATCAAGAAGTCGATGACGATGATTTAACAGCTTATCATTTGACGTTTAAAAATGACGCTGGTGAGTTAATGGCCTATTTACGACTGATTCCCGAAGAAAATCAAACCATTGTCAGAATTGGCCGGGTAATCGTTGCTCAGGCCTTTCGTAAACGGGGATTGGCTAAGCAATTGCTTCAAACCGGCCTTGATGAATCAATCCGCTTAATGCCAAATGTTAACAAGTTTGTGCTGGCAGGGCAAGCCTATTTGAAAGATTTTTATCATTCATTTGGCTTTCACGATGTCAGTGACGTTTATCTCGAAGACGATATTCCACATATTGATATGGAAAAAGAGGTTTCATTACATGGTTGACAATTAATCGAAATCTTTCAGGGTGAACGTAGCTGCCGGTTGACTATCGGTTGCTGTTCCAATTTATGTATACTATAATTTAAACAAGTAACATGATCTTTAACTCTGGTCCCGTGAGGCCGGCAAGAGGACGATTTTTAAAACGGATAAACTAATCCGAATAAAAGCCATCATCTTTGCTAACAAGCGGGGATGATGGCTTTTTTGTCGAACAGAGTTTCAAAACTAAAGATAGAGGTGTCTGATAATAATGGCTGATAAAAATGAATTTCATGATGATCGTGCGATTTTGGACGTTCACGATATGCCGCCGTTTTGGCCATGGGTTGGCCTTTCGTTGCAGCATATGTTTTCAATGTTTGGGTCAACGGTTATTGTGCCGTTACTAGTAGGGTTAAGTCCAAGTATTGCATTGTTTGCGTCTGGTGTTGGGACACTGTTACATATTATGATTACCCAACGAAAAATCCCAGCATATATGGGATCCAGTTTTGCGTTTATTACACCAATGTACGCGTTAATGCACACGGCCGGGTATCCAGCGGTCGGCCAAGGAATCGTTGGTGTCGGCATTGTATACATGATTGTGGCTGGAATTATTTGGGCAATCGGTTCGGATTGGGTGGATAAAATTTTACCGCCGATTGTGGTTGGCCCAATCGTCATGGTAATTGGGCTGTCATTGGCCGGCAGCGCGGCTAAGGATGCCATGATGAAAAACAACCATTATAATCTGACATACTTCCTCATTGCGCTGGTGACTTTGTTCTTGGCGATTGGTTTTAATATGCTGTTCAAAGGCTTTATTGGTTTGATTCCGGTCCTACTGGCGATTGTTTGTGGTTACATTATTTCGGCGTTCTTTGGCCTGGTTGATTTACATGCCATTGCGGTGGCACCCTGGTTTAAATTTCCGGCATTTGAAATTCCGGGATTATCCTACCATTTTCAAATCAATTGGGCGGCAATTCTTTCGATTACCCCGATTGCGTTTGTGACAATGACCGAACACATGGGACACATTATGGTTTTGGATGAGTTAACCCACCGGGACTTCTTTAAGGATCCCGGCTTAAACCGAACGTTGGCTGGTGATGGGGCGGCTTCACTATTTGCCGGTCTGGTTGGCGCCCCGGCGATGACCAGTTATGGTGAAAATATCGGTGTCATGGCGATTACAAAGATTCACAGTGTCTACGTATTGATGGGTGCGGCCGGTTTTGCCATTTTGTTTGCCTTTGTTAATAAACTAAATGTGCTCATTATGCAGATGCCCTTACCGGTGATTGGTGGGATTAGTTTCCTACTGTTTGGGACAATTGCCACTGCCGGTATTCAAGTCATGGTCGAAAATAAAATCGACATGGGCTTGAAGCGTAATTTAATGATTGCGTCAACAATTATGGTCATTGGCGTCGGCAATGCTTACCTTCAATTAGGTGACTTTCAATTTACCGGTTTAGCCTTTGCGACGGTGATCGGAATTATCCTGAATTTAATTTTGCCACAAAAAGCGGCCAGTGAAAAAGAACACGAAGCTAAATTAGCACTTGAGAAAAAGCTGCACCAAGTTTCCGAAGATGTGACGAAAAAGCACCAAAATTAGGAAGGCTATCGTTAGTTAAGCCGTGTTAACCAGTTTTGCGCTGGTTGGTGATTTGTTGTAAAATGCTCTTAATATTCAGATTAGGAGGGATTTCATGGAACAACCGAGCGATCAGAAGGTTACTTATCGGCATGCCAAAACCAGACGTGATTTTGAAGTGGCAAAAGACTTGTTCATCGAATACGAAAAGGTAATGCAGCTGGATTTAAGTTTTCAAAATTTTGATGACGAATTAAAGGAACTCCCCAAGCGTTATGGTCAACCAACCGGCGATTTGATTTTGGCTTCCGTGGGTCATCAGTTGGCCGGGGGCATTGCAGTTCACCAGTTTGAACCCGGCATTGCGGAAATGAAACGCCTCTATGTTAAAAATCAATTTCGAAGTTTGGGGATTGGCCATGAATTGGTTGCCCGAATTTTAGCCAGTGCGCAAAGATTAGGCTATCGGGCGATTCGCTTGGACACAATTCCCAGAATGAAAGCCGCTCAAAAAATTTACCGCGAAGCCGGCTTTAAGGATATCCCACCTTATCGATATAATCCGGTGCCGGATGCCCTCTTTTTGGAGTGTCAATTGACTCATTAATTCTCAATCAGAAGCATTTGCCGTCTCTGTATGTCAAACATGGTATGATTGGCTTAGAGGGGTGATTTAAATGAAAAATCGGCAATTAGTTTCTGGGATGGTTGTGATGACGTTCATGTTGGGTGGCTTATCGGTGTCGCCAATATCGACTGTGGCCGCAAAATGGCAGACTGGCATGCCCAGGATTTTACGGGGAAACTTCACATCCCGATACTTAAAAAGTGGGGGCTTTCGGCCAACTTTAGCGGTGGGCACTAAAAAAATTGTGATTCAAACCTCGGCTAAGTCAAAAACAACCGTTGATCGAGTTTCGTCACGCCGCAGTACGCCGGTTTCTTATTTAATTAAGGGGACCTATCGAAATGGTGGTCGAACTTATTTGCGGATGATGTTTAACCGCTATCAAGGGAAAATTCGGGTTTCCTATAAGAACAGTCATCTGGTTAATGGCCAATTAAAATGGACGAAGCATTATGCCGGCTGGTTTTATCAGAAATAATTCAGACTATTGTAAAAGGCATCCTTTTGATCAAATGAGATCGCGGGGATGCCTTTTTAACTTAAATTAAACCTAAAATCTTGGCCGATTGAAGCCGTGAGGGCCACCATGCGGTCCGCCAAACCCAGGTCCACCAAAACCGTGGTGATGATGGTGATGACCATGGAAGCCGTTTGGCTGGTCATCACGACTCGGCAACTTCTCTTTAAGCGATCCGTTCAGTTTATCGAACAAAGTGTTTAATTGCTCAAGTTCTTCATCTGAAAGGCCATCAAAGATTGAATCGATTAATTCGTCGGAAGCACCGGTCTCATTTTCAATGGCGCTTTTACCGGCATCGGTCAGCGAAACGTTGATCACCCGCTTGTCGGTTTTATCAGGTGTTCGGCTGATGAAACCGCGATCTGCCAATTTAGACAGTAGTTCTGTTAGAGATGATGGGCGAATGTCTAAAATTTCAGCAAGTTGTGATTGCATCAAAGTTCCTTCTTTGGCTAAAACGTGGAGTACTCGGTGCTGGCCTCTTAATTGATAGGGACGGGCAGAATGCCGAGCAAGGCGTTGAGAGCCGTGGAGGAAGCCAAAAATTTTTCGTAATAGGTCATTTTTATCGGTCATTAAAATTTCTCCTTTGTTATTTATTTAGGTACCTAACATTGAGCAGTATAAACGAGATTGAGTGACAGGTCAATTATTTTGTTTGGGTACCTAATTGATTTTACGGACGTAAAAAAACCAGACGAAGAATTGATCGTCTGGTTTTGGTTGTTATTTAATTTTAGTAGTCAATTATTTGTCATCCACACAAAGTCGTTTGATCGCTTCAGCATAAATGGCCATTGCTTTGAACATTGACTTGAGTTCCCAATTTTCATTAACTTGGTGCATGAAGTCCGGCGTTCCCGGCAGCATTGCGCCGTAAGCTACGCAGTTGTGCATCGTTCGGGCATAGGTGGCACCACCGGAAATTTGCGGCTTGGTTTTATCACCAGTGAGATCCTGATAAGTGGCCATTAATGTCTTTACCAAGTGGCTGTCAGTTGGGACGTAGAGTGGGGCTAAATAATCAAAGGCTTCGTAGTGCAGCTCATAAGGAGCCACGGCGGTTTTTAGTTTATCAATCAGGTCATCGCGATTAACAGTCACCGGAATTCGCATGTCCAACTGCATCCGGGTTTCCTGTGGGGTGATTTTTAAACTTGAAATATTAACCGTCAAATGACCGGATTGTTGATCTTCAATGTTTCCTAAAAGGTTCGTCCCTGTGGCGTCTTCCTTGAACAACTTTCCAAGAAAATCCAAAGTTGGGCTTGGAAAGAGTTCATCCAGAGCAATTGCCAATCGGAGAACGGCGTTAGTACCTTCCGGGGCATTCATTGCATGAACCGATTTACCGAGAACGGTGATGCCGTTTGCGCCATCATTTTCGTAATCAAAGTGATGATTCGATAATGCTTGTTTGACTTCGGCCAGCTTTGGGCCATTATAGTGAGCCTTAGCGGGAACGGCATTGAACGCGCCGGTTAGATCGATAGCGAGATTGTCCTGACCAGGACCGACCAGATAAGCCTGTTCCAACCCCTTTTCAGCGTAAATCAATGGGAATTCGGCATCCGGGGCAATGCCCATGTCAATTGGTTTTTCGTTGGCGTTATAAACCTTCATGTCCCGCCAGAGAGTCTCTTCATCGGTCCCAAAAATAAAGCGGATCTTCTTGTTGAAATGATACCCCTGATCGACCAGGGCCTTAACGGCAAACAGTGTGGCCATTGAGGGGCCCTTGTCATCCTGAGTGCCTCGGCCGTAGATATGACCATCATCGATGGTTGCATCAAAAGGATCATGCTTCCAGTCATTCGGGTCACCGGTCGGGACAACATCGACGTGGCCAATGATGCCAAAGGTTTCGTTTCCGGAACCAATTTCAGCGTAGCCGTAGTTACCCTTAGGATCTTTATAGGTGTGGAAGCCAATCTCATCAGCAATTTTTAACACTTCGGATAAGGCATCGTCAATCCCTTGACCAAAAGGGGTGGTTTCGGTGACGGTTTTGCCATCGTAAACGGAAGGTTTACTGACAAGGCGTTTTAAGGCCTCAACTGCTTGATTTTGTTGGGCTTCTGTGACAATTTCTTGAGTCATTTTAAAATCTCCTTATTAAGTTTAATTTTTGGGTAGACACTACAAAATTCATTGATCTAGATGACCAATGAATTTTGGGATTGCGTTACAACAGGGCCATGACGCCCAAGAAGATCGCAGTGGTAACAAACAGGTAAATCATTAGCTTGAACATAAATTTCCACCAAACCGTAATGTTCACGTTGGCGATTGCCAAGGCGCCCATGACAACACCGGAAGTTGGTGTGATCAAGTTTACCCAACCGGAAGCACTTTGATAAGCAGTTACGACCAGACTTGGGTCAACGCCGGCAAACTTGCCCATTGGTCCGATAATCCCCATCGTTGCAGCAGCTAAACCGGAAGTCGATGGAATTAAGAAGGACATTGGGATATAGAAGATATAAGCCAAAATGATGAAGACGACGGACCCAAGATTAGACAGGCCCATTTCGCCCCAGTGAAGGACGGTGGCGGTAATGTTCCCATCGTTCATAATCACTTGGATGCCCCGGGCAACGGCCACGATAATGGCAACACCCAGGAATTCACCCATCCCGTTTAAGAAGGCATTCACAAAAGTACTTTCCTTCATCTTGAAGACAAACATGATGATAACGGCCATCAAGAAGAAGAGGGTCGTAATTTCAGTGAAGTACCAGGAACCAAATGGCACCAGATTGGAACCGATTAATTGGCCCAGAACGGGGATGTTTTGCAGCCATTTGGTGAAACTGGTGAAGAATGTCCATTTACTATTGATTTGATCCCATGGAATTAAGCCGACAATCATTAGTAAGAAAGTCAGACCGAATAACCACAGAACGGCTTTTTGACGACCAGTCATTTTAGTACCGGCCTGATCCTTATGATCCAAAGCAAAGCGTTTCAGATCATCCTCATGCTGATTGAAAACAATTGATTTGGCAGGATCTTTCTCGATTTTTGAGGCATAACTGTAAACATAGAAGATACTGATGGCAACGGTGATAACTAACAGCACAATCCGTGAAAGAATTCCGTCCCCTGGTGAAATGTTAAGGGTTTGTGAAGCAACACCGGTTGCAAATGGGTTAACCGTGGAAGCTAAACAGCCAACCTGAGACCCTACCAGGACAATTGCGACGGCCACCATTTTATCAAAGCCAACGCCAATCATTACAGGAATTAGTAATGGGTAAAAAGCGATGGTTTCTTCGGCCATCCCATAAGTTGATCCGCCAAGAGCAAATAGAATCATTAACAATGGAATTAAAATCTTTTCTTTACCTTTGTATTTGGAAACAACGGAAGAAATCCCGTCATCTAATGCTTTCGTTTGGTTGACAACTCCCAGGAAGCCACCGATGACTAAAATAAATAGCGAAATTGAGATAGCACCTTCGGTATGGTCATTACCGATCATGCCGTAAATCGGTGCCGTGAAGACATCCCAGATTCCCTGAGGATTTGAGGCGACCGCTTTATAGGTATGTGCAATAATATTGCCTGCTTTATCGGTGGAATATTGGCCGGCAGGAATCAGCCAGGTCAAAATAGCAACGAAAATAATAATCAGAAATAAAATTGTATAGGCGGAAGGCATTTTAAACTTTTTCCTTGGCCTTGCTTGTGGTTTGTTTTCCATTTGAGTCACTTCCTTTTCTTTACTACACTCATTTTACAAAACACCTATTAATTTTCCGTGAATAAATAAAGAAGAATTTATGACTTATTTCACAAATAGTTCCCATTTAACACTTACCTTTTGCACGTCTTTAGTGTATTTCAAACGTTTACAAATGTGAATTGATTAGCCTATTGAGTTTAGTTGATGGTGAAAGATCTGCGAATAATTAATGAGTTAAAAGAATTACTGATTGGCCGCACAATGGCTGCTTTTGAGGTAAACTATCAGTAACCAACTATACGAGGTGATTGAAAAATGAAAATTGTTGATTTAGACGGCTACGCGCTGAATCCTGGTGACCTTAGCTGGGATGGCTTTAAACAGTTTGGCGATTTTACCAATTATGATCGGACAGCCGAAAATGATCAGGAGATTCTTAACCGAATTGGCGAGGCTGAAGTCGTGTTGACCAATAAGACGCCACTTGATCAAACGGTGATTGAACAAGCACCTCAGTTAAAGTACATCGGGGTCTTGGCAACCGGCTACAATGTGGTTGATACGGCTGCTGCCAAAGCGCATCACGTGGTGGTGACCAACATTCCAAGTTATGGAACGGATGCGGTGGCCCAACATACCATTGCGCTGCTTTTGGAAATTACCAACCAAGTCGGCTTACATAGCGAGGCGGTCCGTCAGGGGGAATGGGGTTCGGCAACCGATTTCACTTTCTGGAAAACACCACTAATTTCATTGACCAATAAGACGCTGGGGATTATCGGCTTGGGCCATATTGGCCGGGCAACGGCTCAGATTGCTCATGCCCTTGGGATGAATGTGATCTTTTATAATCATCATCCAAAAGAGGTCGATCAGGATTGGCTCAAACAGGTGAGTTTGGAGGAAATTTGGCAAGCCGCCGATGTGATTAGTTTGCATACCCCACAAACACCCCAAACAACGGAAATGATTAACCAGCAGGTCATTGCGAAAATGAAGCCGGGAGTGATTCTCTTAAATACGGCTCGAGGTGGGTTGATTAATGAGTCAGACGTTGCGGCCGCCTTAGCCAGTGATCAAATTTTGGCTTACGGTGCGGATGTGGCCACTCAGGAACCGTTAAACGCGGATAGCCCGCTGTTAAAAGCGCCGCACGTTTTTTTAACGCCGCACATTGCCTGGGCGGCCACTGAAATTCGGGAACGGTTAATGGGGATTGCCGTGGAAAATTTAAAGGCCTATCTGGCTGGCCACCCACAAAATGTGGTCAATCAGTAAATCGCTAACAAAATGATTGAATGCTAAAAACCGGATCGACTGATAATGAGCGGTGTGAGTGCTTAAGCCCCTTATCAAATCGATCCGGTTTTAAATTAATTGAGTAAGTGACGACGATGACGGGCGATTTTTTGAATTGCCCATTCGTAGTGAGTCGTGGTCACGATTTTCAAATAGTGACTGATTGACTGATTTTCAGCTCCATTATCATACCGTCTGTTTATTAAGGCTTGATGACTCAATTCACTGGCGACGGCCATGATAGTGGTATGACTCTCATGAACCATTGCCTTGGCTTCGTTGAGGGTCGTTTGCTGATGGCGATTTCGAATTTGAGTGTTCATATCAGCACGGGTTTTTGGCGTATATGGAATTGGCAGAAAATCGGTCGGTCGTTGATGGACATGAGTGTCTTCAAACCAATTTAAGAATAATCGGTGCCATTCATGCAGATGAACCAGAACATCCCGAATATTTCGATCGCGGCCCTCAAAAGCAAAGGGTTGCTGTTCTTGCTCGGGAGTTAGCTGATCAATCATTGCCGATAATTTTGAAAAGCTGGTTTCAGCTGGAAAAAGTCCAGTTTGGTTGTTTGCTTGAAAGGTCATTTCTCGATCACCTCGATTACTGAATGATGAGTGGCTTTGCTAACCATTAGTATATCGAAAGGTAGTCGAGTGGCGCTAATTTAAAGATTCTAGCCGTCAATTTCGTTAAAGAAGCTAAGCAGTTCCTCTTTGGTTAGATTGTCTTTTTCGTCACCAGAAATATCATAGGTGATTTTACCATGATCCAAGACAATTAAGCGGTTGCCGTATTTTAAAGCATCGTCCAAGTGATGGGTAATCATCAGGCAGGTCAGATGATTGGTAGTGATTTGATGGTTGGTTGCCGTCATCAGCTCCTGAGAAGTTTGGGGATCCAGTGCGGCAGTATGTTCATCCAGTAACAGGATTTCCGGTCGCTTGATAGTGGCCATTAGAAAACTGAGTGCCTGACGCTGGCCGCCGGATAACTTGCCGGTGGCGGTATTTAAACGATTTTCCAACCCATTGTTCATGGTAGACGTAATGGCTTTAAAGTGAGCCATTTGCTGCTTTAATTTTCGCGGTCCCAGTCCCCTGTGCTGACCGCGTTTCATTGATAATAACAGGTTTTCTGAAACCGTCATTCGAGGGGCTGTTCCCATCTTTGGATCCTGGAAAACCCGACTGAGGAAGCGGGTTCGTCGTTCAACTGACATGTTGGTGATGTCGCGGCCGTGTAATAAAATCTGGCCGCCAGTGACGTGAAGATCACCCCCGATGACATTGAATAGGGTTGATTTGCCAGCACCGTTTGAGCCCAGAATGGTAATAAAATCACCGGGGTAAATAGCCAAATTAACGTGATCCATAATGTTGATTTGTTCTGGCGTCCCGGAATTGACGGTCACCACAATATCTTTTAATTCAAAAATCGGTTCAGTCATGACGAGTTAACCCCCTTGTGAATGTATGACGAATTCGGAAACGTTTCTCGAAGACTGGAAACATCATAAAGAGTGCCAAGACGATTGCGGAAATTAAATTCAGGTCGTTGGCATTAAAACCGAGTTTCAGGACAATTAAGATGACAAATCGATAAAGAATACTCCCAATGGTGACGGCAATTAACCGTTCATTCATCGTTAAATCACCAAAGATCACTTCACCGATAATGATGGAGGCCAGCGCAACCACGATGACACCGATCCCACTATTGACATCCGCAAAGCCGTTATTTTGAGCGACCAGGGCACCACCCAACGCGATTAACCCGTTGGAAACACTGAGCCCCATGATTTGCATGGTGTCGGTACTAATGCCAAGTGATCGGGCCATCGTTGGGTTATCACCTGTGGCAATGAATGCTTGGCCCAAGTTGGTTTGCAGGAAATAGATGATTAAGACGGTTACCACAATCACAAACAACAGCCCCAACGTTACCGTATCGAAATAGGGTGGTAACGATGCCAGAAAGTGATTTTTTAAAAGGGAAGGCTTGCCATAGAGGGTCAGATTAGCCCGGTTCATAATCCGGAAGTTAACCGAGTAGGCAGCGGTCATCACCAAAATGCCGGCTAATAATACCGGGATCTTACCTTTGGTGTATAACAGTCCGGTAACCAGCCCGGCCAGCATCCCAGCCGCAAACGCAATTAAAGTGGCGGCCAATGGGGAGTACCCGTGATAAATTGCCGCAACACAAGCGGCTGCGCCCATTGGAAAGGTGCCTTCAACGGTCATATCGGGAAAGTCGAGGATTCTAAACGTTAAGAATAGGCCAATGCCAACGATTCCCCATTCCAATCCCTGGCCAATTGCAGAAACAATAATGCTCATTTGATTAACTCCCCTTTCTGTTGGGCTTCTTTGAGTAAGCTTTCCGGAATGTTGATGCCAAGCTTGCGGGTTTGCTTCTCGTTAATAATTAATTTACCATGACGGAAGAATTTAATCGGGGTGGTGGCCGGTTTACGGTTACCCTTTAAAATTTCAGCGGATAGTTTTCCGGTTGCCACACCCAGTTGGTATTGATCAATCCCATAAGTGGCCACACCACCGGATTTAACCATGGTATCCACTGCTGGGAAAACTGGTACTTTGGCTTTATTGGCAGCTCCAACCAGTGTCTGCATGGCGCCAGCGATCGTATTATCGGTTGGGACGTAAATCGCATCAACTGAAGAGGCGGCTTGCTCAGCTACCTGGTTTAAATCATTGGTGTTGGCGATAGAATAAGCCTTCAGTGGCACATGGGCCTGCTTGCAGATTTTGGCAAACTTCTTATATTGGGCAACGGCGGAATCATCACTGGAGGTGTAGATAATGCCCAGTTTTTTCATTTTAGGCATGAATTTCTGAATCAAGCCCAGTTGTTCTTTTAAGGGAGCCTGATCCGAAACACCGGTAATGTCGCCGCCCGGGCGCTGATTATCCTTTACCAGGCCGGCACCCTTGGGATCGGTAATGGCGCCTAAAATGATTGGTTTGTCGTTAATGGTATTAGCCAGTGCCTGAGCGGAAGGGGTTGCAATTCCGATTGACAGGTCAGCATTTTCATTGGCAAATTTGGTGCTCATGGTTTTCAAATTACTCTGATCGTTTTGGGCATTTTGAAAATCGATTTTAATATTCTTGCCAGGGTGGTAGCCCTCCTCTTCCAAGCCATGGATAATGCCGTGATGAATGGCATCCAAAGCCGGATGGGACATTAATTGTAAAATGCCGACGGTTGGAACTTTAGTTGCGCGTTGCTTAGAACTTTCTGCAAAAAAGGCATAACCGAGAAAGATAAATAAAATGGCAATGACACTAAGCAACTTAACTCTGTTTTTCACGTTGACTACTCCTTTCGAATTTAGAATAAAAGGTGATTAATTGCGAACAAAAAGAGCACTCCGGTCATCGACCAAAGTGCTCTTTTGACTCGGCCTGTCCGGAATTATCTGTCCAGACCGTTTCTTTTCGGAAAGGTTGCCGGTACAGATGCGTTAATGATCGCATACTAAAGATCAAGTCGCACCTAAATGGGGGACTTGTTTACCGGCTTTGCCAAGTTTGATTAAGGGTTAATCGCGTCATGGGGATCCTTTCCTTTCGCATAGAATACATTAATTCTAGCGGAAGGAGAGGGGGCGTGTCAAGAGAAGAGTGAGCGGATCCAAGCGGTTAGATTCCGGAGTATAAGGCGTTGATTCGGAAAATTTGGGTCTTGGATTTTTTGAATCAATCCCTTATACGGAGCGATGTTGCTTGGAGGGGCTGTCCTAAAAGTAGTGAGCGAACACAGGCGGTTAATTTACGGAGACTAAGGCGTCGAATGTTGAAAAGCCTGGTTTTGGCTTTTTAGCATTCGATCCCTTAGGTGCAGTAAATTGCCTGTGGTAGCTGTCCTAATAATAGTGAGCGAACAAAAGCGATTAACATCATTAAATAACCGGAGACAACCAGCTTGTTTAAGACCACCCCAAAATTTAAGTATCTTTATCTTTGAAAGCGTTTTCCATAGTGATAAAATAAATTTGATTGGGAGTAGATGATTGTCCATAGAAAGGATTGAGTTTTATGGCTAAAGTACTAGCAGTTTTATATCCGGATCCCGTTAATGGGTATCCACCAAAATATGCCCGTGATGGTATTCCAAAGATCACACACTATCCAGACGGTTCAACGGTTCCCAGCCCAGAAGGCATTGACTTTAAACCCGGTGAATTATTGGGAAGTGTGTCTGGAGAATTAGGACTGCGAAAATATCTGGAATCCCATGGCCACCAACTAGTTGTCACTTCTGATAAGGAAGGCCCTGACTCGGTATTTGAGAAGGAACTGCCAACTGCAGATGTGGTAATTTCTCAGCCGTTTTGGCCAGCCTATCTAACAGCAGAACGAATTGAAAAAGCTAAAAATTTGAAACTGGCTATTACAGCCGGCATTGGTTCGGATCATGTTGATCTAAACGCCGCTAATGCACATCACGTAACGGTTGCTGAAGTAACTTATAGTAATAGTATCAGTGTGGCAGAATCTGATGTGATGCAGGTCTTGGCACTGGTTCGAAACTTTATTCCGGCTCATGAAATTATTACTCAGGGCGGTTGGAACATTGCAGATGCTGTTTCACGTTCCTACGACCTCGAAGGCATGACGGTCGGAGTGGTTGCTGCCGGTCGAATCGGTCGAGCAGTTTTAAAGCGGCTGAAACCATTTGACGTTAAATTACTTTATACGCAGCGTCATCAGCTTCCTGCCGACGTGGAAAAGGAACTGGGTGCTACTTTTGTCCCAGATGTGAAAGATTTGGCCAAGGTTGTTGATGTGGCTGTCTTGTGCCCACCACTTCACGCACAAACGTATCACATGTTCGACGACCAACTGATTTCAACCATGAAGCGTGGCGCTTATATCGTTAATGACAGTCGAGGGGAATTAGTTGACCGGGATGCGATCGTTCGGGCACTTGAGTCTGGACAATTAGCCGGCTATTCCGGGGATGTTTGGTACCCACAACCGGCACCGGCTGATCATCCATGGCGAACAATGCCACACCAAGCCATGATTCCGCATATGTCAGGAAGTTCATTGTCGGCTCAGGCACGGTATGCGGCAGGAACCAGAGAAATTTTGGAAGACTTCTTTGAAAATAAACCAATTCGGCCGGAATATTTGATTGCTCAAGGTGGCCAACTGGCTGGTGTCGGTGCAAAGTCCTATACGGTTAAGAAGGGTGAAGAAACCCCTGGTAGTGGCGAAAAAGAGTCGTAGAGACGGATTTTATTAATTGGCAATAATTGAATGATTTATGAGGTGCCTTATTGCTTAATCAGTGTGATAAGACACTTTTCTTGTGGTTGTAATCAAGATGAAAAATGCTGAATTTTTTGAGTTAAGTAAATTTTAAAAGAATGTTCGTTTGCCTTCGTGATATAATTGTTTTGTAATTCAGGATAATTAGTAAGAAAACTTTTGAGAAAATTAATTTTAAGTGTTGACCAATAAAGATTTGGAAAGGGATTTAGTGATGAAAGAGGTTATGCAATTTGTGAATTGGTTCAGGGTCCACAATAACGCTGATTTAAAGCGGTATGATTTTGCTGAACCTCTTACACAAATGAAAGTTATGAAATTGCTTTATTATGTTCAGGGGGTTAATTTGGCGGTTAATGGTGAAAAGGCGTTTCCAGAAAAAATAGTAGCTTGGAAATATGGTCCTGCGGTTGAAGCGGTTCATCAAAAATATAGTGGCTGTCGAGCAATTACCGGAACAATTAGTCAATCTGATTTGGATGATTACCATGAGATAGAAGATGACCCAGAATTGGGGACAGTTGTGAATGCGGTTCAAGATGCATTTGGTGATGAATCAGCAGTTGAACTCATGCGCCAAACGCATCATGAAATGCCTTGGCAGAAGGCACCGCAGAGTACCGTGATTTCACCTGAGCTTATGAAGACTTTCTTTTTAAAAGAAGTTGTTGAAATTCTATGACAAGAAATTTTTCAATAAAGAGCCAATTAAAAAAATCAGCGGAAACCAGATCCAGAATAAGGGTCCCGAGACACTTCGCGCCTACAAGATTAACATTTAATTTTTCTTTTTTGACTGCTGACAAAAAGTACAATTTTAATAACTCAGGTTCCAATAAAAATGTTAAATCTACTTTTCTAAATACAATTTTACGGCTCTCTTCCGATGATCTGGTTGCTGTTTTAGGTTATCCAAGAGAAACTGGACTAGAGAAAATTCGGGAATCTTCAATGCATTTTTCTTTGAATAGAGAATTTGTAAAGTCTGACAGGAGCAAGGATTGCCTGGATGGACTGTGGGTATTTCGAATAAATAATAAGGGTCGTGTCATTGGAAAAATTCAAAATACCACTTTCTATATTATGGGAATCGATACATCATTTGATGTTTACCGCCATGGAAATTGAAATTAATTTGATATCAAACGACAGACTAATCATAAGATTGAGGAGTTTCATTTTGGGGACTGTCTTTTTTTAATCGACTGGTTGTAGCACGACAAGCTAAATGTTTGTTTGTCCATGAAGGATGCGGTAATCTGGAGGCGTTGAAAGGGTTTACAAAAGTACAGGTGATTTTTTTGAGAGGAATCTTATTATGTCAAAACAAATTACAGGTGCAGTGATCGAAAAGCAAAATGCAGATTTTAAATTAGAAAACTTAGAGGTTGACGATCAACCGAAAGCTAATGAGGTGTTGGTTCACATGGTAGCCAGCGGCATTTGCCACACTGACGAAGCGGTTCGTGACGGATCTGCCGGTGACTATCCTTATCCTGGAATTGTTGGTCATGAAGGCGCCGGAATTGTTGAAAAAATTGGTTCGCAAGTCAGCACGGTTAAAGTAGGCGATCATGTCATTTTATCGTATGATTATGACGGCGTTTGTCATAATTGTTTAACCGGTCACCCAGCATCATGTGTTAATTGGGCAAAGTTGAACACAGCTGGTTTTCGACCGGATGGTTCAGTTGCTTTTACCAGAGAAAACGGCGAACCAATTCATAATTTCTTCAATCAATCATCATTCACCACTGAAACGCTGGTGCAAGAACGAAATGTGACGGTGATTGATAAGAACATTGACTTGCGAAAGGTTGGGCCACTTGGCTGTGGCTTTGTGACAGGTTCCGGTACCGTCTTTAATGGCTTAAATCCTAAAGAAGGTGACAGCATCGTAATTGTTGGTACCGGGGCTGTTAGTTCGGGATCGCTGATGGCCGCTAAAATCAAGGGCTGTTCAAAGATTATTTGCGTTGATATCCATGATAATCGTTTGGAAATGGCTAAAGAACTCGGTGCAACTGATACGATTAACAGTTCAAAAGAAGACTGGGTTAAGAGAGTTAAGGAATTAACAAATGGTGAAGGTGCTAACTTTATCATTGATACCACTGGAGTTGCTGAAGTCATGCATCAATCAGTGACGGCATTAGCTTCTGGTGGCCATTTAGCTCCGGTTGCGGTAACGGCCAAAACCTTGTCATTCATGCCATGGAATGAGTTGACAGCATTTCAAAAGCACGTTGATGGTGTCCTGATGGGTGACGCGATTCCACAATTGGCTTTGCAGAAATTGATTACATTCTGGCAAGCAGGCCAATTCCCGTTTGATAAATTGGAGAAATTCTACACATTTGATCAAATTAATGAAGCTAATCGGGCTTCAAACGACGGGTCCGTTATTAAACCGGTTATGATCATTGATAAGGACTACCAACCAGGTGACTAAAACAAAAAGCCGGTTATTGTTAATTGTAATTTGATTATAATTTAAAGACGTTCTATTACGATTTTTCATTCGCGATAGAACGCCTTTTCACGATGGAATCCCTAGTTTAAGGGGCTGACACATGGATACTTTGAAAGAAAGACGAGTAAAATAGTGAGACCTTAAAAAGCTTTTGGTAAAAAAATATATGGACATTTTCTAGATTATCAAGTAATGTTATATTACCGATAAATAGTAATGGTTACTATTTATTATCTGGGAGGTTTTCATATTGAATCGTAAACGAGTTAAATTATCAATCGCAATGATTGGGGTTGGTTCTGGATTGTTATTTGGTGGCTTAGTGACTGCTTTACCGAACAGTTCTCAATTTGCTCAAGCAACTGCAGTGACGCCGAATAAGGTTAGTTCTCAGCAAGTTCAAGAACAGTTGCAATTTGCTTTAACCAATGGTGCACCGGCAAATTATGGAAAAGCATTAACCATTAAAGTGCTCGATCATGGAAAAGTGATCGTAGCCAAAACGCTTCCGGCAACCAAAGCAGAGGAACCAAGTCAAGATACGTCTGGGGTAACCTTGATAAGTAATGATCAATTAGTTAAAGGTCATACCTATGATTTGCAGGTTTGTGCCAATAATCAGCAGGAAAAGCCTGACCCAACACAGTTTAAATTCGGGGATCAGGCTTCTTTGGATGTGACCGTTGATGCTCAGGCATATCAGAATGGGACTCGGCGCTTTCAATTAATTGATAGTCAAACAAAGAGGCCGGTCCAAACAAAGGCAGTTGCCGTCCCAAACTTATCATCAAAGGAAGGTGCAGTGACTAAAGAAACTGACCAAAACGGTTTGGTCACTTTTTCAACTCAGGATCCAAATTTCTTACGAGGGACCCTATATCATGTTGAAGCACCCGGTTATCAAGTGGTCGGCGGTGTTCTCAATTGGAATTTGATCGGCGGTGAAGCTAATCAAACACCTACTAAAATTGAATTAAAGAAACCGGTTGATGATAATAATAGTCACCAAGGAACAACTGTTCCAACGCCCACCCCAAATACCAACTCGTCGGCCAGCACTTCAACTGATTCAGCATCTTCAACCAGTTCGGCGGTTGTTTCGAGCGCAACCAACAGCTCTGCGGTAAGTGATTCGAGTCAATCGGTTAGTTCTGCTTCAAGTTCAGTGGCAACTCAAAGTGCCTCGTCACAGGCAGCATCAACCAGCCACCCAACGGTCAAGCACACTGAACAACCCGTTAGAGTGAAGTCTCGAAAAGTCATTCATTCAAAAACGACTTTTAAAATTAAGCACTTTGTTAACGTGTATCGGGATGGTAAGCTCAAACAGGTAGCTAAGAAAACTTCCAAGACGTCATTAAAGGGTTGGAAAGTTGTTAAACGGGAAGTTATTTTGAAAAATGGTCACCAATTTAAGTATTATCAATTAAAAAATCAACAAGGCCAAAAAGTTTGGGCAAGTAGGCATAATTTAAAAGCTCAAAAGTAATTAGAAAACAAACAATTGAATATAATGGAAGCGGGTGTTTTTCGACACAATCCCAAATCCAGATTAAGATAGCTGCCAGAATGAGTATGAAAGCCTAGGTTTCTTACTTTTTATGACAGCTTTTTTGCTTTGAATTCCGGTAATTAATAAGCTTATGGATTATAGTTAATTATGACAAGCAGCACAACTTAATATTACTTTATTATTTATAAATAATATTATTGATTGTAAAAGTTGTCATGGAAATGAAACGATTGACATCTATTTGTTTTTTGCTTGGATAGAATTATCAAAACTAAATACGAATTCAATAGAATTGCGGGCTACACAGATTACATGTACGTCATTAAGAAAAATTAGAATTTAATTTATGACTTTTTATTGAACATAATTCGAAACTTCCTTGAAGCTTTGTCAAAATGCGATTTTATGGGCGTTAGCGTGCTTATAATGGATTAACAGCATTTAGCATATATTGCGCATATTGGGGAAATTGAGATGGAGAATAATGAGTTGATGTTGTATCTGGAGTTGGCATTTGTTAATTATAACGAGTTTGCTATCAAGCATTGCCAACCTTCTTTTTTTACACAGGAAGTTAATTCAAAAGTAATCGTTTATACTGTTCCAGAGTCGAAACATTTATCTATGCCTGAGGATTTGTCGAAACTCATTCGTTACATCGATTTGCACGAAAATAGCAATATTCATGCACTCGATGTCTTAGATGATTTGAAAATTTTAGCGCATAAAATTCAACGGCAAGGGGGTGTAAAAGCATCCCATAAGTCACTTCACTCGATTAACCTTGCCGTTGATAGCATTTTGTGCACTAATTTAAACGCCAGCAAAACCACTCGATATTTTCGAGTAACTGATACTGGGCCTAAGGAAGTTACTCTAGTTGAAATTGCCAATCACCAGGGTAAGCCGATTTTTTCTGCGATTCGCGGGCAACCATTTAAAGTCAGCATTGATCATAATGCTATTATTTTAAACGGTCAAATGCTGGTGAGATACGTGCACCGGCCGTCGTTTTAAAAAACACTTTTAATTGAACTAATGTTTGTTATATAATTAACCCATCACTAATTCTTGAAATTCTAAGTTGGTGACGGGGCTTTTTTGATTATGAAGGATTATTTTTGAAAATGAATTCATCAAAGTTTTCGTATTTAAAAATTATAGGGAATTAAACCAGATCATCATTGGAGTAGCAAACAGAAAGGATCAATTAAAATGCGTTTTTTACATACTGCTGATTGGCATATTGGCCGTCGATTGCATGGCTATGACTTGACCGATGAGCAACAGGCGGCTTTTCAACAGATTGAACAGCTCGCCTTAACCGAAAAAGTTGACGGTGTTATTATCGCGGGAGATTTGTATGATCGAAGTATGCCGGCGGAGTCGTCGGTTGCTCAATTAAATCAAATGCTTCAGCAATTGAATTTAGTCGATAAACTGCCGATTTACGCCATTTCAGGTAACCACGACAGCGCGATTCGATTAGCAACGGGAACCCCGTGGTTTAAGAGTACCCGGTTTTACATGCATACCAAATTAGCCCAGGCTTTTCAGCCGATTGAATTGCCGGACACGCAGGTATTTTTGCTGCCCTATTTTGAGCCGTTTGATGCACAACAGTATTTTAATGATGACCAGCTGCAGCACCTTGATCAGGCATTTGTGCCGATTGTTAAAAAGATGGTCTCGTTATTTGATCCTGCCAAAAAGCACCTGCTGGTTTCCCATTTCTTTGTGGATGGTAGTTCAACTACCGACTCTGAAACTCAACTAAAAGTGGGTGGACTTGCGGCAGTACCGGTTGGCTTGTTAGAGTCGTTTGATTACGTTGCACTGGGGCACTTGCACGGAAAGGATGCCCTTCATGCACCCAATGCCCGTTACAGTGGTTCACCGGTTAAGTTTTCGCTGTCCGAAGCTAACCAGAAAAAAGGCGTCTTCATTGTCGATACTGATCCGTTTAATTTAACCTTTAGGCCGCTCACCCCAATTAGGGATGTTCAACAGCTGACTGAAGATTTTGCGACCCTGATCGATCCGCACTTTTACAAAGCCCTGAATTTGGACAACTATTTTGGGATTACCTTGAATGATCGGCAGCCGATTCCCAATGCGATGCCGCGGCTGCGTGATATTTACCCACATATTATTTCTCTTGATCGGGCGAATGGATACGACACAGAGATAGAAGATTCAGGTGAAAGTGGTGATCAGATTCGGCAAAAGGATCCAATGGATTTACTGGGAGACTTTTATCGACAGGTTGCTAAAGATGACCTATCACCACAGCAGATTAAGTGGGCTAAGGAAGCATTAAAAATAGCAAATGACGGGGGTAAGCGATCATGAAACCGTTAAAATTAACACTCAAGAATTTTGGACCGTACGAAAATGAAACGATTGACTTTACAAAGCTTGATGAGGCATCGGTATTTCTGATTTCCGGTAAAACTGGGAGTGGCAAAACCACCATTTTTGATGCCATTACGTTTGCGTTGTATGGTGATAGTGCCAGTGATGACCGGTCTCCTCAAAGCATGCGTTCGGATTTTGCGGATACTAAAACCCCAACTGAAGTCACACTTTTGTTTGAACATCAGGGACAACTTTATCGGGTGAATCGCTTACCCAAACAGGAACTGGACAAGAAGCGCGGAACCGGGACCAAGATTTTTGAGAGTCAAGGACGACTTGAGATCTTTAAAGATGATCAAAAAGTTGCTGAAATCACTAAAATGCGGGACATCAATCTAAAGCTGATCGAGATCCTTCAAATCAGTCGTGAACAGTTTGTCCAGATTGTGTTGCTACCGCAAGGAGAATTTCGGCGTTTCCTGACGGCTTCCAGTACGGACAAGGAAGCTGTTTTGAGAAAGATCTTTCGGACCCAACTCTATCAACGATGGCGGGATGCGTTAAAGGAAATGTTGAAGAAGCAAACCACTAAGAGTGGGGATGCTAAACGGGCGATTACGGATGATCTGGCAAAAGTTGTTTGGTCAAACGACGCACCTGAAGATATTCAAAAGCAATCGGTTAGCGATCAGCTGGCTGCTTTGTCTAAGCAACAGCAATCAGCCAATGATGAGCTAACAGTCTTAAAAAAGCAAGGGCAAGCTGCCCAGAAACGTTATGAGACAGCTAATCAGAAGTTGCATGCGGATAGAGACATGAATCAACAAATTGAGCAGCTGCAGGTTAAACGGCGACAACAAAATGACTTACAAGTCCAACAGCCAAAATTTGAAAACTTGCAGGCACAAATTGAGCAATTGAAGTGGGCTAAGGAACTAAAACCCAAGTATGACCAATTTCAAGAGCTGCAGAGCGACCGCTTAAATTACCAAAGTCAGTTAAAAAAGATCGGACAAAAAATAACGGCCCAAGCCAAATCTCGAGACGCTGATATGAAAGAACAGGAACAACTGCAAACTAAAAAGACTATGCAGGACCAGCAACTCAGCCAGAAATCGATTTTGGAGAATCAACGACCGGCTTTTAAACAGGCTGGTGAATTGCAGAAACAGTTGAAGCAATCACAGAGTGAAGTGACTCGTCTGACCCATGATTTATCGACTAAGCAGGCCAAGCTAACGAAGCTGACGGAAGCGGATAATCGAATTTCAGAAGAGTTGGCCCAGGTCGTTGAAGTCACCGAGCACCTGAATCAACTGACACAAACGAGTCAAACGTTGACGGCGGCAGTGAAACAGCTTAAAAAATTAACTCAAAGTCAACAGACAAATCGGAAATTGGCAACGAAGCTGGAGATGAAGCAAACAGCAGTCGTTAACTTAACTCATCAGGTTGATCAGGCCAAGGCAGCTTACAGTGAGCTGCGGAATCAGTGGTTGAGTAATCAAATCGTTAACCTGGTTAAACAATTAAAGCCAGGGACCCCTTGCCCGGTTTGCGGTAGTTTAGAACATCCTAGTCCGGCACATGTCGCTGATTTACCAGCTGTTAGTGATGATGAGCTGAAGCGGGCCGAAACGGTGTTGCAACAGCAACAGAACCATTTGGCTGCTGAAAAATCCCAGTTTGAAGAACAATCCAAACAGCTTGAGAGTTTGAAACAGCAATTTCAAGCGGATTTTAAGGAAATTACCGCGGATTTGGTTGCTGAAAAAGTTTTGGAACCCCCAGTTGGTGAATTGGAAACGGTTAGTCAACGGATTGAAGCCGAGTTGCAACAAAATGCCCATACTCAAAAACAGGTCCTGTCACAGCAGACTAAATTAAAAGCTGAACAGGTTAAACAAACGCACATTAAACAGGATTTACAACAATTATCACCGGAAATTGACCAGTTGAAAGTTGCCAGTCAACAAGCTCAAGCTACTCAGCAAAAATATCAGGTGCAACTAGCTGATGTTCAGCAGCGGCTGCCTAAAGATTTTAGCAATCTGAAGGCTTTGGATCAGCATTTGGCTAAACTCCAGACTGCGATCGAGGCTTATGATCAGGCGGTTTCAGCTAATCAGCGTCAATTAACGGCGGTTAAGAGTCAATTGGCAGCTTCACAGGCAACTGAGGCAGGCTTACGCAAGCAATTGGCCAGTGTTCAGAAGAAAATAACGACAATTCAGGATGATCTGACAGCGGCCATTTCCCAAAAACTAGGGACCGAAGATTGGCAGGAGTTCCAGCAGTTAATTAATCGAGTAACTCAAGTTGCCGACTTGCAACGGAAAATTGATCAATATCAAGACCAACTTAAAAAAGTCACCACTGCTATTTCAACGTACGAAAAGGTCGTAAATGGCCATCAGCTGGTTGACTTGAAAGAAGAGCAGGCGAAGGTTCAAGGCTTGATTGATGCTCGAGATAACCTGCAGGCGACATATGATGGCCGGTATCGACAAGTACTTATCAATAATGAATTGTTAAAACGAGTTAAGACAAATGATCAAGCAATCCATGACCAACAGGAAAAAATTAACCAGTTGCAGTTGCTGGTGGAAACGGTCAGTGGTAGTGGGGATGCTAAGCTTGGATTGGAACGGTATGTATTACAGGCTCAGCTTCGTGAAATTCTCAAGGTTGCCAATCAACACTTAAAGCAGTTAAGTTCTGGTCGTTATTCAATGTATCTGCATCGGCAAGCCGGTGCCTACCAAAAGGACACGGGACTTGAAATTGATGTTTACGATGATAATGTTGGTCAATTAAGAAGTGTCCACACGCTTTCCGGTGGTGAAAGTTTTATTGCGGCATTGAGTCTGGCGCTGGCATTGGGTGAAGTCATTCAAAATGAATCTGGCGGCATCAGTATTGATACATTATTTGTGGACGAAGGTTTTGGTTCATTGGATCAGGAGTCGCTTTCAATGGCCATGACTGCACTGGAGAATATTGAAAGTCATAATCGAATGATCGGGATTATTAGCCACGTCACCATGCTTCAGGAACAAGTTCCTTTCCAGATTCAGGTTCAAACTGAAGGTCAGGGAAAGAGCCATACGCGAATTGTGACGCCGTGATAGGGCTGCTTCAGTTCTGAACGAGTGTATGAGGTCGGTAAATATAAAGGTTAGAGGTGCATTAGTTTGGCATCGGTGGACAGCTTGAAAAAGTCAGCCAATGAGTTCAATAAAAATTCGTTCTCTTTTTCGAATATTAATCAAAATGACGTGCGGATTGATACTCCTTTTTATGATCGACATAATGAGGCGATTGTTTTATATGCCAGCGAAGTGAATCAGAAAATTTGTCTAACGGATGGTGGCTATATTTTAGATGATCTTGAAGCAGATGGGATGCTCATCACTCAGTCAAGGGAAAAATTGAAAATTCTTACGGAACAATTGAAAGCTTATTCAGTTAAACTCAATGCAACAACGCAAGAACTTTATATTGAAATCGATATTGACAGCTATCCAGTTAAACAAAATTTGCTTATTCAGGCGATGCTGTTTGCAAATGATATGTTTATGTTGCCTAAATGAGTTCTCTAATTTATTCATAAATAACACTACTCGTTTTATTGGAAGGGTGGTTAGCATTCCCTGCGGATGAAGATGATCCCCTGATTTGTACCACGGTTAAGGAGGCTTAAAAATGGGCTTATTGTTATTACTGATGTTTGGGTGGATCTATTTGCTCGTTCGAATCGGTTTTTCTATTTTGCGATTCTTTGGTGGCTTTCTTGGCCTAATCTTGATTCTCTTGATTTTCGCTAAGGTCGTTATTTTGGGCCTGTGGTTAGCGGTTGCGGCCTTTTTAGGATTCGTCGGCTGGCTAGTTTATCGGACAATTTCCGGACGAGTCTAGAAAGGCATCTCACTGAACCGTTGGCCCTAACAGATGATGATGAAATAGCCAATTGGGGTCGTTGCTCTAGGAGGCTATTTTTATTCATTTTGTAATTTGGCTTTTAATCATCAATGGCGTAAACTGTCGATAACAAGACAACAGGAGATGATGTAATGCCAGTTGAGGTGACGTTTGATTCTCTATTTGGGAGGACCTTGCAAGACTATTATCAAACTAAAGGCATTAAGCAGCGAGTTGTGACGTTGCCACTAATGCTCGATCTTGGTAAAATGACGGGAACCAATATGGTTAGCAATCGAGCGTCATTTTTTAAAATGCTGTCTCAAAACATTGAGGACCATTCTTATGAAGAGATACTGCAGGAAATTCGGGATCATTTATATTTCCTGAATGTTCTAATTCAAGCTGGCGAGTCTTTTCGAGTTTGGTGGACAAATCAAGCGGCTGATTACTGTGGCTTTGTTTGGTTGTGTGACCGACTGAAAGCAGTTGATAATCGGGTTGAACAAATTAAGGTGCCAACCGTTTTTCCGTTGCAGGACACATTGCGGGAAGTTGATGAAGGGCTTAGCGGGCTACTCCCTGAACACATTGATAAGTTGGATTTGCTTGATCGACTACAGAGCGTGCCACAACAGGTACGAAAAGACTATAGTTATCTATGGTGAAACCTCAAAGAGGCTAATCAACCCGTTCGAGCAGTCATTAATGATCATTTAACCAGCCTTCCCGCTACATTTTATGATTTTTTTATCTATGAGCAACTCGACAAAACAAACTTTCCTCGATTGTCAAGTTAAGTGCAACACTAACGGCCTATTCTTATAATTGGTCTAGGAAGTTAAACCAGTTGTGGCATAACATCTGCTGGACAACTATAGCTTAAACAGCGGCGGGGACGGTGATTCA
>NZ_LS422985.1 GCF_900411375.1 Lentilactobacillus raoultii
AGCACTCCTTTGTATCTTTCTTTTGTCAATTAAAGTATACAGCGCAGGAGCCCTTGCGTTTTAATTTTGATCAGAAAAAGCCAAAAATCACGCAATATTGAAGTGATTTTTAGCTTTCAAGTTTCAGTTATGTTTAATAAAACAATATTGACTTTGTTTACGAAAACGATTACATTTATCTTGCAAACCAATTTATTTGAAGATACATTCAAGGTTGTTGTGAACTTTAGTATTAGTGTACCGGGAGAAGAAATTCATCGTGTATAAAGACGTGGTTGATTTTTAAATTTTAGTTTTAATAGAGTAAGTTAAGAAGCCACAACTAGTTTTATTTTTATTAGAACCAAAACAAAATTTTTATTAAGTCTTTTTTAGTAAAATCGATGGTTCAAATATCAATTATTAATGTTGATTTTTGAAGATAAATACAATAAAAATATTTATTACTGACAACATAATCCTTTTTAAAACGCTAAACAACTAATAAAAATGTTTAATGTTTAGCAAAAAAATCGAAACAATATTAAAAATGTTATTGTAATCGTTTTCTTGGATGATATTATATGGTTGTGCACAGGGACATGACCTAAATGTTAAAGGGGATTGTCTCAATAGATTCATTGGTTTATTGATGACTAGTCATAAAAAACTATAAAGTCACTTAAAGTCATTTAATGAAAGAAGGATGAAAATGCCTGAAAATTTCCGCCAGTTCGCCCAAGTGCCTCCCAAAGGATGGAATAGTTGGAACGGCTATGGTGCTTCAGTTCGAGAGGACGAAGTTAAACGAAATGCTGATCATATGAGCCGACATTTAAAGAAATATGGTTGGAAGTATATTACCGTTGATATTCAGTGGTATGAGCCTAAAGCGGATTCATCAACTTACCATAATTTCTACCCACTGGTAATGGACCAATATTCCCGCTTAATGCCGGATAGCAAGCGATTCCCGTCAGCAGCTAATGGTGTCGGATTTAAACCGCTAGCTGATTATATCCATAATTTAGGATTAAAGTTTGGCATTCATATTATGCGTGGTATCCCACGTCAGGCGGTTCATAGTGCTGCTCCAATTAAAGGGACAGATAAGACGGCCCGAGATATTGCCCTAAATAATATTTGCCCTTGGAATTCCGATATGTATGGCGTGAACGTTGATATGCCTGAAGGCCAACTTTATTACGATTCTCTGATGGCACTTTATGCGTCATGGGGCGTTGACTTTATTAAGTGTGATGACATTGCAAATTCAGTTATTTACAATGGAACATTGAAAAAAGAAGTCGAAGCGCTCCGAAAAGCAATCGATAAAACTAATCGTGAGATTGTGCTGTCACTTTCACCCGGACCGGCGCCAATTGCGAATGGGTCATTTTTTCAAAGAAATGCTAATATGTGGCGAATTACTGATGATTTTTGGGATGAGTGGCGATTACTTTATAACATGTTTGATCGTGCTGAGGAGTGGTCAGCACTCTCGCGACCTGGAAACTGGCCGGATTGTGACATGTTGCCGCTTGGACACATTGGCATCCGCTCTGTTGATGGGCCTGGTGGAAATCGCCAAACTCGGTTTACAAAAGCAGAACAAAAAACGATGATGACCCTTTGGAGCTTGATGCAATCACCACTGATTATGGGTGGCGAGTTAACGGACATGGATGAATGGACTTCTAATCTGTTAACCAATACTGAACTTCTTGAAATGGATAATCATATTATTGAAAAATATCAGCTATTTCGTGATAAGCGATTGATTGTTTGGAAAGCGATAAGTTCAGATGCTAATTACTATGGTCTGTTTAATGTTTCAAATGAAAAACTTAAATTAACTCCAGAACAGTTAGCAAGTATGGGGATTTCGTATACCGGACGGATGATTTGGGAAGACCATGAATTGTCAAAGCTGTCAGCTATTTTAATTGAATCACATGACGTTTGTTTAATTAAGCAAAATTTAGAAGGGAAGGTAACAGGCAATGATTAGTTCAGATCACGTGGAAATTGCGACAAAAAATAAGTCGGACAAACTATCATTAGGACAGCTGATTAATTATTCCTCAGCAAGCCTTGGTGAAAACATTGTTTGGGGACTTGTCGGCACTTATCTACTAATTTTCTATACGGATAGTTGGGGATTGAATGCTGGAGCAGTTGGACTATTAATGTTAATTGCACGATTCGTTGACGCATTTACGGATATCTTTATTGGGATTGGTGTTGATAACACTAACACACGTTGGGGCAAGTTTCGACCATGGATTTTTATGGGTGGAATTATCTGCACAATTGTGACAATTTCATTATTTATTTCACCGAATTTTAGTGCAGGTGGCAAGCTGATTTACGCATACATTACGTACATTGCTTGGAGCATTAGCTATTCAACTGTGGACATCCCGTATTGGTCGATTGCCGCTGCGATCACTCGTGACCCGGCAGATCGAGCAAAGGCAGTCACGATTCCCCGAAGCGTTGCCAATGTCGGTGGTTGGATCGCCAGTGTGATTGTACTACCGCTAGTGGCGCTATTTAACGGCTATACTGGTGCTGCCATTGCGATCTCACTTTTCTATCTCTTGTCAGTAATGGTAACCGCGTTTGGCGTTAAAGAACGCTATGTAGTTCCTCGTCAGGAACATCAATCCTTGATTAAGGTTGTCAAAGGCTTCTTTGGTCAAAATCGGCCATTCAGAATGGTTATCATTGCTTTATTCATTTTGGAAATTACCTACTATACCCGCGGTGCTATGCAGGTTTATTACGTTAAGTATAATTTGAATGCGGTTGCATTTACGGCAGTGTTCTTAGGTGTATGTACAGCTTTCCAAATTGTTGGCGGATTATTTGTTCCTTGGACTCAAAAACACTTTGGAAAACGAAAAACAGCTCTTTTTTCAAATGTTATGATGGGCCTTTCATTCTGCCTAACTGCATTAACGCCAACTAATGTCGTTTTAGTAACGGTTTGGAATTCGATGGTCTCATTCTTCTTTGGGCTTAGTTTTGTGACAATGTCGGCAATGCTACCGGATGTCGTTGATTATGATGAGTGGAAAGGCGGCGAACGTTCTGAAGGTATGATTTTTTCGCTTAACATTTTTAAATCAAAGGTTGCTGCTGGATTATCAAGTGGCGTCGCTGGTTGGGTACTTGCGTGGGCTGGTTACCAGGCCAACCCTACCCAAAGCTCACATACTTTATTTTGGATGATGATGATTTTCTCCCTGATTCCAGGGATCATTGCAATTTTAGGATTTATTCCAATTAAGCGTTATGGCATCACACCACAGGTCCAAGCACAAATGCTTAGTGATCTATCTAAAAAGACTAAAAACAATTAGGTTTAAAAATCGCTTGCATTTACTTCGAAAGTTTGAATAACACCCCAAGTCCATTATTAATAGTAAATGCAAGATAAAACTGGAGTGATTCTGACCACTCCAGTTTTTGATACACGTGGGTATTTTCAAATAACAATTTTTAAAATAAGGAGCAGTAATCTATGGCAATTAATGTGAATCAAAATCAAACACTTTTCCATCTTCAAACAGATCACACCAGTTATATCTTTGATGTGATGCCAAATGGTGAATTAGGACAGTTGTATTACGGCAGCAGAGTTCACCAGAAAAGTGATTATCAAAATTTAGCCTCACGAGAATGGCATAATGATACGCCATCTTGGACGGAGGAAGCACTTGATGTTCAACCGGAATTGTTGAAACAAGAATATGCATCCTTTGGGAAAGGTGATTTTAGATATCCTGCTTTTGAAGTCACTTTGGAAAACGGCAGTAACATTTCAGAGTTGCAATTCACAGGTTATCAAATCCACCCCGGTAAGAATAGATTGCAGGGGCTGCCATCGACTTTTGATGATAATGGTGACGATGCTCAAACATTGGAAATCACTTTGGAAGATTCGTTGAGCAAATTAGAGGTGGTTTTAAGCTATGCTGTTTTTCCACATCAAGATGTTATCATTAGGAGCGCTAAATTTATTAATCGGGGCAATCAAAAAATACAAGTCAATCAAGCGTTGAGTTTACAGTTAGATTTACCTGATGACGATTATGAATTGGTTCAATTTTCAGGAACTTGGGCCCGCGAACGCCATTTATACAGGAACAAAATTCATTCAGGAATTCAAAGCATTAGTAGTATGCGAACAGCATCCAGTCACCAACAAAATCCTTACTTTATGTTGGTACGTCCAAATACCGATGAAGATTCGGGAGAGGCATTAGGAGTTAACTTAATCTATTCCGGCAATTTTTTAGACCAGGTTGAAGTTGATCAATTTAACACCACGCGCATTTTAGCCGGGATTAATCCTACTGGGTTTGGTTGGAACTTAGAACCAGCTGCCAGTTTTCAAACACCTGAAGCTGTTCTAAGCTTTACTGATAAAGGGACCAACCAATTAAGCCAACAACTGGGACACTTTTATCAATTACATCTTGTCAACCCACACTTTGCGCATCAATTAAGGCCATTATTGGTAAACAATTGGGAAGCGACAACTTTTGATATTGATGAGCAAAAACTGGTAAACTTTGCTAAATCAGCAAAGAAACTTGGGTTGGAAATGTTAGTGGTAGATGATGGCTGGTTCGGTCATCGAAATAATGATCGAAGTTCATTGGGGGATTGGTTTGTTAATAAAGCAAAGTTTCCTAATGGCTTAGTCTCATTGGCTGAGCGGGTTCACTCGATTGGGTTGAAATTTGGGCTTTGGTTCGAACCGGAAATGATTTCAAAAGATAGTGAACTTTATGAAGCTCATCCGGATTGGATGATTAAAACACCGGGACGTCATAGCACACCTCAGCGTCATCAATTTGTTCTTGACATGACTCGGTCTGAAGTAGTTGATTATCTTTATTATGCAATGGCTAAGATGATCGATGAAAATAAACTGGATTACATTAAATGGGATATGAATCGCAATATTACTGAAATGTACGGGATGAAATTAAGGGCTGATCAGCAGACAGAATTTTCGCATCGGTATATTTTAGGCGTTTACAACCTCTACGAACGATTAACAAAACAGTTTCCGAAAGTACTCTTTGAATCGTGTGCTTCTGGCGGTGGTCGATTTGACTTGGGAATGATGTACTATGCGCCACAGGCTTGGACAAGTGACAATACGGATGCAATTGAACGACTTAAAATTCAGTACAGCACTTCTTATGGTTATTCCCAATCAATGATGGGAGCCCACGTTTCGGATGTTCCAAACGATCAGGATAAAAGGATTACGCCCCTTAGTACACGGGCTGATGTGGCCTTTTTCGGCGACTTTGGCTATGAATTAGACATCACTCATTTATCTAAAGAAGATGAGGAATTGATTAAGCGTCAAGTTCAATTCTATAAAAAATATCGACAATTATTTCAATTTGGTGATTTTTATCGAATTGATAGTCCTTATGAAAAAGGCGGTAATATTGTCAGTTGGGAAGTTGTTGACTCAAAGAAAGAGAATGCGATTGCAGCACGCTACCAATTGTTAAACGTAGCGAACGCACCATACGCTCGAATAAAATTTAAGGGGTTAGATCCCGACAAGCAGTATCAGGTTAATGAGGACACAGAGGTGTTTTATGGTAGTGAATTGATGAATGCCGGCTATTTTGTCCCGTCAGTTCAATCGACGGTTCAAAGAGGGGCGTCAGCTGATTTTAATGCCAAATTATTTGTTATAAAAGCCAGGTAATTGAAAGCTGAGGGGTATTTGATGGAATTAGATATTACGGACCGTTCGCTCGCTGCTTATAAAGCATTGGCGAGCCCTGTTAGGTTAAAGATTATTCGGGATTTATCAGAACGTAAAATGAGTATCAGTGAGCTTGCAAACAACCTTGGGTTGAGCAGTACAATTACAGCGATGCATTTGGATAAATTAGCTAAAGCAGGATTGATTCAGTTTGAAAAATCCGGTCACAATAAAATGGCAAAGTTAGTGGTAGACCGAATTAATGTCACATTTCCTACAGAAATCTATCCCTCCTTTGATGTCTATGAAACACAAATGCCGGTTGGCTATTTTACCAATTATTCGGTTTCACCATCTTGCGGTATGGCTGGGCCGACAGATTATATCGGTAAAGTAGATGATGCTTCATACTTCATGGATCCGGGCAGAATCAAAGCCGGGATGATTTGGTGGAATGATGGCTTTGTGGAATATCAGTTTCCTAATCACTTAAGCGATAAAGATACGTTACAAATGATAGATTTATCAGCCGAATTAGGGTCTGAGTTCCCGTTTTCCAATAACGTCTGGCCGTCTGACATCACGTTTTACATTAACGGTGTCAAAATTGGCACATGGACCAGTCCAGGAGATTTTTCCGATATTCGGGGCAAATTCACCCCACTGTGGGTACCGGATAATGTTAATCAGTATGGGTTGTTAAAAACAATTCGAATTACGGACCATGGCAGTTATTTGGATGGTCAGCCATTCACCAAAACGTCGATTCAAGATATCGATACGCACCGACATTCTTTTTCGGTTAGATTTGCAATTAGGAAAAATGCCAAACATAAGGGTGGCTGTACGATTTTCGGCAAGGGGTTTGGCAATTACAATCAGGATATCGACTTAAAACTATTTCATAGTTGAATGACTTTGGCAAAAGAACATTAAAAAGCCTTAAAGAATCCGTCATTAAATAAATTGACGGCTTCCCTAAGGCTTTTTTTGAAATTTGTCAAAAATAAATGGTTCTCTGATGATAAAGCTAAATAGTCAAGATCATGATTTTTAAAATAAGCGCGCTATTCTCTGTGGATTACCTGTTTTTGATTTACTCACTTGTCTTGGATTTCACTCGTTGTCGTAAATAGAAATCGGCGAGATAGCTCAACTAAAATTGGGTTCATCGGCGTTGCTAGTTCCCGCCAGTTTCGTTCAATAAAGGGTTGGAATTTGTTCAAGGCACCTTCTTCAAGCTTTTTACTGTCGGTCAGTAAATGGCGTAGGTCAATTGTAAACTCCTGGAGTGTGACTTTGTCGGCTTCAGTTTGCATCTTATCCTTGCAGGCAATTAACTGGGATAAGTAGCCGTCATACGCGGTATTAGTATTTCCAGCATCGCCGGGGGTGAAGTTTGAATGAATGACTTGACTTTCCTTGAGTTTCAATTGCCGTAAGTAGTTTCGACCATCCGGAGTTAACCAGTGCCTGGCTCTGTTACTGAAAAGCTTGACGCCATCCACATAATCCAACTCAAAAGTGGCCGTTAAAATCTTTTCATGTTTTTGATCCATTGATACCAGCTCAGATAAAATGTCGGGTGCCGAGTAGTTGTTATTCTTTCCAAACTCAATTAACTGGCGAACGACTTTTAAATTGATTTGATTAAGCTGGGTTTCCAAATAACTCAAAATAAATTCACGTTTTTTGTCATCAGTTTGCATGATATTGCCACCTCATTTGATAGATTTATTAACTGTGGAAAAGCTTCATCGAGATATCTTGGTCATAGTTGCCAAACCCTTGGCCAAAGATCGTACAGCCACCTTTATGCTTAGCATCATCCTTAATTGCAAAACGCACGGTGATAGTTGGTTGACGCCAGTCAATATCGTCGATTGAAATATCGGTAAAGGGTTGCCCATCTAAATAGCTACCGTGGTTAGTCACTCTGACAATTTTTAATTGGCCGTATTGATTAACGTTGTCCGGTACCCAATCAGGTGTGTATTTACCACGAATGTCAGAAAAATCACCAGGACTGGTCCACGTGCCAATTTCCACGCCGTTAATGTAAAACGTGATATCAGATGGCCAGACGTTGTTCGAAAAGGGGAATTCAGACCCTAACTCCATCGAAAGATCTAACATTTCTAATTTATCCTGCTTCTCCAAATAATTGGGAAACTGGTATTCGACAAAGCCGTTTGTCCACCAAATCATCCCGGCTTTGATTCGATCAGGACTCATGAAATAGGTCGGGTTATCCACTTTGCCGATATAATCATTTTTACCGGCAAGCCCGCAGGACGGGGTGACCGAGTAATTAGTGAACTGGCCAACCGGTACTTGTGTATTGTAAACCGCAAAGGCCGGATAAATGGTCTTAGGAAAATGAACGTTGATATTATCGACTTTCAAGTATGAAATCTTTTTATGACCATGACGTTCAAAACCAATAATGCCGGCTTCAGCAAGTTTGTTTAAGTGCATCAAGACGATGGCACTGCTTAACTTTAATGTTTTTGACAATTCTTGGACGCTCATTCGCTTGGTTGACAGTTCTTGAATAATATTAATTCGTACGGAACTTGCAAGCGCTTTATAGACTTCCAATGAATCTTGGGAAATATCCAAATCCATCCGGCATCACCTTTCAATTTCTATCTTATGTGTTTTTCTTTGTGACGGGTATCGTTATATCGAACTTTTGGATCTTTTGTAGTTAAGATTCATATTTTTATGAATCTTTTTAAATGTAACCGCTTAAGACAACCTTTATATTAGCAAAAAGCCAATTCTAAGTCAAAATAACAATCAAAGTTTACAAAAACCATTGTAATCGTTTTCGGATAACCATATGATAAGAACGTGCACAAGAGATTAAACAAATCACGTGATTGGAAAAGGAGAACTGACAGTGATTGAATACACAAGCCCGTTAATTGTTCAAAGGGCAGACCCCTATATTTATAAACACACCGATGGTTACTATTACTTTACCGCTTCGGTTCCAGCCTATAATTTGATTGAGATTCGCCGGGCCCATACTCTTGAAGGGCTTGCTCATGCGGCGCCACGAACTATTTGGCGCAAACATGAAAGCGGTCCCATGAGTCAGCTGATTTGGGCGCCAGAATTACATTTTATTGATGGTAAATGGTTTATTTATTTTGCGGCGGCTGAAACAACGGCGCTAGATAAATTAGGCATGTTCCAGCACCGCATGTTCTGCATCGAATGCGATGCGGCTGATCCAATGCGCAGTGAAGATGATTGGGTTGAACGTGGTCAGGTTGAAACCGGAATGGACACGTTCAGCCTTGATGCCACTACGTTTGAACACGATGGCAAGCTTTACTACGTTTGGGCACAAAAGGATAACGCGATTAAAGGTAATTCCAATTTGTACATTGCTGAAATGGCTAATCCATGGACTTTAAAGACAAAACCGGTCATGCTTTCAAAGCCGGAATATGACTGGGAAATCCGGGGTTTCTGGGTAAATGAAGGCCCCGCTGTGATTCATCGAAATGGTCGCTTCTTCTTGACTTATTCCGCTAGTGCGACTGATGAGAATTACGCGATGGGAATGCTGACGGTGGCCGATAATGTTGATTTACTGGATGCCGCAAACTGGTCCAAATCAAAAGAACCGGTTTTCAAGAGTGATTTGGCTACGCATCAATATGGACCCGGTCATAATTCGTTCACCGTTGCGGAAGATGGTAAGACCGATCTGATGGTTTACCATTGCCGTAACTATACCGATATTAAGGGTGATCCGCTTTACGATCCAAATCGGCACACCAAAGTTCAGCCGTTCACTTGGAATGAGGATGGTACACCCAACTTTGGCAAGCCAACCCCGTATAACTACGATTAGTTAAATGTCAGTGGGATTAAGGGTTTGTCTGTAAGTTATATAGAAGCTAAATAAATGATGATCAGGAACAGCTTCTGTTTTTGCAATTGTATAAGTGATCTTTTTCACATAATTACAAAATTAACAATTGATTATTTTAGGAGGCAGGCATTATGCAAAATGATGCAAATGTGCCACAAAAGAAAGTAAGTAAGCACTTCTGGGGTTTCCCATTTACCCACTTTACCTACTTCTTTATGTGGCAAATTATTTTTGGGTATTTAACTCTCTGGATGGAACAGGTCGGCCATATGAATGGTGCCGAAGCCGGGGTTGTTTTCTCGGCCATGGCTGGTTTATCACTCTTGTTCCAGCCGGCATTTGGTGTGATTTCCGATAAGCTGTTATTTAAAAAGAATCTGCTATTTACAATTTCAATTGCGGCGATGTTGATTGGCCCCTACTTCCAGTGGATTTTCCTGCCACTGATGTCGATTAACTCAATGCTGGTGGCCATTGTGACTGGAATTTACCTTTGCTTCATCTTTAATGGTGGTGTTTCGGTTATCGAACAATATGTTCAACGGGCAAGTTTGGCCAATGGCTTTGAATATGGACATTCCCGAATGGGTGGTTCGCTAGCTGGAATGGTTGCTTCATTCGTTGGTGGTCAAATTTTCCTGTGGCAGCCCAACTCCATTTTTTGGGCATGTACAATTTCAGCAACTATCCTGACCGGGTTACTATTATTCAGTGATAAAGTTGATATGGATAACGCTTCGGCAGCTGGTGATACTTCCAATTCATTGGATATGAAGCAAATTGGCAAAATTTTCAAATTGAAGAACTTCTGGTACTTGTCAATCTTCTACATTGGGACATCTGCTATTTACGATGTGTTTGATCAACAGTTTATCATCTTCTTCAAGACGTTCTTCCATTCTGCAGCTGCCGGAACGCAGGCTTACAGTTACATGACGACAGCGCAGATTGGTTTAGAATTTCTCTTGATGTTCCCGATGCCTTGGATTATCAACCGTATCGGATCACGAAACGGCTTAATTGCCTATGGTGTAATTTTGGCTATCCGAATTATTGGGTCTGCATTGTCACCAAGTCTGATTTGGGTGATTGTCCTTCGGTTGTTAGCTGGATTCGAAATGCCACTGGTACTGGTTTCTATCATGAAGTACATTGCTGGAGCTTTCGATGTCAGAGTTTACGCGACGGTTTACGCGTTGGCGTCCAACTTTGCTAAACAAATCTCAGTCTTCATCTTCTCAGCGGTTGCTGGTAGTATGTACGATTCAATCGGCTTCCAGCATGCTTATCTGATTTTAGGTGCAATCGTTGCCGTTGTAACGATCTTTGCAGCCTTTGTATTAAAGAAGGAAAATCCGGTTCAGGCTGGTGAACGAGATGAAAACGGGAAGGCTAAAGCCTAAATAATTTGATTAACGCTTGATTGTTAATTTAAAATTCTTGAGGGAATTATTATCTTCACTTGTTGGTAATAGTTTCCTTTCTTGTCTGAAAAAAGTGTAAGCGCTTCATGAAAATGTTGGGCTAATTGTTAATTAGCATAGGAAATAGTATATTTGGAAGTAAATGAGGGATGCTTTTGTTAAAAAGCAGTCAAGATCTTAACGATGTTATGAGTCTCTTCGGGAGGTGTTTATGATTTATAATCAAGTTTCTAATACAAATACCAGCACGGACAATCATATTGTAACTGTCGCCAATCGTCAAAATTTGCCTAATTCCACCGGGCCGGTAGTGTTATATGGCAGGGGAATGGTTACGACTCATCAAAATGATCCGGCTTATAATGGTCGTTTATATGCGACTTCAGAAAATTATGTAACAGGTGAACCATCTTTTAAAATTTTTGAGAGTGGCGATCATGGTAACACTTGGAATAAGGTTAGCGAGGTCAAGGATACCCAAAACCGAGGTGGAATGCGGTATCAACCATTTCTCTATGAATTGCCTGAAAGAATTGGGGATATGCCGGCTGGAACATTGATTTGTGCAGGTAATGCGATTCCCAAAGATTTGAGTACCAGTTCAATTGATCTCTACAAGAGTGTGGATCATGGTAGGTCGTGGACTTATTTGAGTACGGTTGCTCAAGGTGGTAAGGCCACGACAACGACCACCGGTAATGGACCGGTTTGGGAACCATTCTTGACAGTGATTGACCATAAATTGGTTTGTTACTACTCTGACGAGCGAGACAAACCAGCTCATAGTCAACTACTTGCTCATGAGACGTCAACAAATGGGATTAATTGGAGTAAGGAAGTCCAGGATGTTGCTGACCCGGATGCAAAGGGACGTCCAGGGATGGCAACAGTTGCAAAGATGGCAAATGGTAAATATATTATGACCTACGAGGTTGTTGGCCATAACGGCGGAAATTATTCTGCTTATAAGCTTTCAGATGACGGGTTTAACTGGCAACCAACTAATTTAGGTACTAAGTTTGCTTCCGGCGGTTCACCATATGTAACGGTTCTGAGCGATGGGACTGTTGTTGCTAATAGTACGGAAAGTAATGTCTATGTAAGCAAAAATGATGCAAAAGATTGGCAAAGTGTTGATACGCCAATGCCGGGTGCCTATTCACGATCATTAACACCATTGCCAAATGGACAAATGTTGATTGTTAACGGCGGTGGTTATGCCGGACCAACGAGTAATGCCAATCATAGTTTGACATCGTTAGTCTGGAAGCTGCCTTCCTAATATCTCTCTTTGGTGTTGGATAGAATACCTACTATAATTATTATCCAAAGTAGCTTAACATTTTATACTCTTTAATTTTTAAGAGGGAAGAAGGCGTCTTCAATGGCATCAAAAAACTGGGTTCTTTTTTTCATTAAACGAAATTTAAAACAAAAAGGTATTCCCTCCGATAACATTAGTTTTGAAGAAGTGGATGAGCATGCTGTGATTTGGATGGCTCGGCTTTTCTATCCGGAAAATGCGACACAAGGCATAGAGTTACTTTGGTATATTAATAACTTGCTGGAACAGTTTCATTCTCCACTGTACCGTATGCAAATTGAAAAAAGTAGGGACCCTGCAAAACGTGAAGTGGTCGATCAGGTAGCGTTGATATTTAACAAAAAAGATTTTGACGACGTTAATCAGCGCATCGATGACATGTTTGGCAAAGGTAATCGTTAAAGCTGAATGGTACTTGGTTGAGAGCTTAGAGCCCAAGTTGATATTTGACTGGAAGATAAGCCAAGATTTTAATGCAATAAAGAAAATAAGTCTGTGTCATCAACGCACTAAATGGCTTGATGACACAGGCTTATTTGATTGATGATCTTTTAAACCCGTTTCTAAACTGGCCTGAGATTAGTCACCCTTTTGATAAACTTTCTCGCCAGCCATCCAAGTCTGTTCAACCTGAATGTCTTTGATCTTGTCAGTTGGCACCGTGAAGATATCCTGATCAAGAACCACAAAGTCACCAGCATATCCGCGACGAAGCTGACCATTGTGGGTAAAGCCGCCAACTCTGGCACCGGTATTGGTGTAGGCCAAGACAGCTTCCGGCACAGTGATCGCTTCATCGGCGTTAACAACATCTTGGTTGGCTGCCTTTCGGGTAACGGCCGCATAAATGCCGACGAAAGGATTATCGGGTTCCGCCCACGGTGTGCAGGGGGCATCCGAACTTAACGCCAACATCGCGGTTGAATTCAACATCGATTTAATTCGGTAGGCGTTTTTGAACTGTGCTTGATTAAGATAGGACCGGTACGATTCATCTTCAGCGAAAAAGAAGATCGGTTGGGTCACCAACGCGTAGTTCATGCGGGCCCGATTAAGTTCTTTTAGCATTTGATCTGATAAAAGCGAGGCGTGTTCAATTCGAATGGATGGCCGATCATCCAACCAAGGGGTTAAATCAGCCGTGACGTCAATCACTAATTGAATGGCGGCATCTCCCATCGCGTGAATTGCGACTTGGAGGTGGTGCTCACTGGCATACCAAACAGCTTGTTTTAATCGATCGGCATTGGTTAACAGAACACCTGATTTGCCATCCGGATAAGGTTGCTTATTATAGGCGGTTTCACCAGAAATACTGCCATCCATAAAGACTTTAATCCCGGCAATTCGCAGGTCCTCTTGAGTCGTTGGTTTAACCACTTGGCCTGGCATCAACTCGTTGAAAACGTAGTAAATGGCCGTTTTGGGCTTAAAGCCGTCGGTGCGGGCATCTTGATAAAGCTGAAGCGAATCATAGGGTCGAAAGCGGCCCATTAGTTCGCCAATGGCAACGATCCCGTTCGTCAAATAATGATCGGAACTCTTGGCCATGTTGTCGACGTCAGCCAGATAACTTTGGGCCGACTTAGCCTGAATTAATAACTGAGTTGCCGCAACTTCTTTCATATAGCCGTTGGGTCGGCCATCCGGAAAATGGCCAATCACGCCGCCAGTCGGATTTGGCGTATTGGCGTCGATGCCGGCTAATTCCAAAGCCTTGGAGTTGCCGACCGATGAATGACAATCGGAACGATAGATAAAAATGGGTTGGCTGGTTGAGACATCGTCCAGGTCGTCAATAGTTGGGGAGCGGTGTTCGGCTAGATTGGACTCGTCAAAGCCCCAGCCTTCAATCCAAACTGACGGCCCCTGCCCATAAGCCGGTGAATTTTTAAGTGCCGTTTTCATTTCGGCAATGCTGTTAACTGCCGGTGGCGTGCAGGCAACCCCGTGTAAGGCATCGGCAATATACTTAGGATGAGTGTGGGCGTCGACAAATCCCGGCAACACCGTTTTCCCATGGAGATCAATGGCATCCGGATCGGTGACTTCATCAGTTTCGCCGACGTGGGTGACGACGCCGTCCGTAATATTCATGGCCGAGGCAAAATGATTAGCGTCAGTCCCAAGAAAAATCTTGGCATTTTTAAAGGTTGGCATAAGAAACCTCCTTTTCGTTTGTAGGTTACTTTTATTATTGGGGTCCTTGGAAGAAATTGCAATCAATTAAGTGTCTTGAAGGTGATAAAATAGAAACGATCTAACTAATCAACCGAATGAGGTGAATCAATTATCATGCAGTCTTTAGAATCGCATACGTTAAATGCCTTCTCTAAAAATATTCAACTGACCAGTCATCAAAAACAGGTTTTAAAACGAATAACGACTTTTACTAAGCGGCATCTTAATGAAGATGGCCATGCTGTGTTTGTCTTAATGGGGGATGCCGGCACTGGTAAAAGCTTGATTTTGAATCAACTATTTACCGATCTGGCTCAAAAAGTTAATGAGGCTTATTTTCTGGTTAATCATCCTGAACTGCTGAAAGTTTACCGGGAATTAGCTGGCGAGACGCCTCACATGCTTAAAAAGTATTATCAGCGGCCGACCAGTTTTATCAATAAACTGCACAAGCAGCAACGACACGTGAATTTAACAGTCATCGATGAGGCCCATCTGTTGTTAAGCAAAGCAGATCATTACAATAATTATTACGGCGAAAATCAGCTCGAGGACATTATTAACTTAAGCAAGGTGACCATCGTGGTCTTTGATCCGCATCAGGTATTACGAACCAAGAGCTTTTGGACTAAGGATCGATTGTTAAATTTGATTAAGCCTTATCCACATGATTTCGTGCACTTAAAGGAACAATTTCGGATGCAGGCCAGCCCACAGTTAATGGATTGGTTGGATCACTTCATTGACGGTGACCCGATTGGCCCGCTTCCCAAAGAGATCGGCGACTATGACTTTCGGGTTTATCCAGATGCTCAAAGGATGTTTCAGGATATTGTTCGAAAAAACAACCACTATGGCCTTTCCCGAATGACCTCTACCAGTGGTTATCCATCCACCCTAGATGGTGGTAAGCACTTAGTTAATGAAGGGAATTTTCATTTGCCGTGGGATCAATATAACTTTACCAGTACACCCTGGGCCGAACAGCCCCAAACGATTAACGAAGTTGGCAGTATTTACACGGTCCAGGGGTTTGATCTGAACTATATTGGCATTATCATCGGCCCACCGTTTTATTTAACGTCTGATCACCGTTTAGGGGTTGATCCAAGTAAGGTGACCGACGTGGAGATTTTTAAGCACCGTCAGGATTTAACCGGGAAGGATTATGAACACAGTAAAATTATTTTACTGAGAAATTCACTTAATGTCCTGTTAAGACGCGGAATCAAAGGGATGTATCTGCACGCCCATGAGCCAAATTTGGAACATTATTTGGAAAAGATGTCGCTGAAAAAGTGATCAATAAAATGTCACAATCCAAAGTGTTGAGCAAAATTGCTTGGCACTTTTTTTAAACCTATTATAATGATAATCACAACCATAATAGTGGTTTGATCATGATGGCGAGCTGGATTGGTAGGAGACTGGTTCACCAGAGGCTGAGAATAATAATTGACAATTTAGTGTACTACATATATAGTTAGTTGCGTAAGTAATTAACATGATAGGAGGAGCGCACATGAAGAAAGGGACACTTTATACCATTATCGTCTTGGTGGTTTTAGCGGTTGTCGGCGGGGTTTGGTATCACCAAAATTATGGTAAAACTTACTATTATGGCCAAGTTGGCAATCTGGCCCGAACAGAAAAAGAATCGGGTGGTCCCGATGCCTATTATTATAAGATTACCGGGTACAATCAAAATGGTCAGGCTAAACGAATGGAAGTCGGTTCTTTTCAAGGTCACAAGTTTGTTAAGGGCCGCTATATTAAAATCGGCTGGTCTAAAAAACATGGGGTAATGTCCTATGAACAAACCACTTGGAAGAAAATTCCAAAGAAAGCTCAATCAAAATTACCTAAGCCGGTTTATCCATAATTAATTAAGAAGGCTTGCAAAAAACGAGTTTGAAACCAACAGCTGACGGTTTGCTTCAAACTCGTTTTTTAGTGATTCTTAGATCATTGAGATGAAATTGTTTAAAAAGTGGAGGCCGATTGAATAGCGAATATCCCGGAAGTGCATGTAGGTGAAAGATAAGAAGCATCCTAGACCAGAATACATCAACCAGTTAACGTTAAACTGCAACTCATGCGCAAAGCCAAATAACAACCCACTGGCGATGATGGCCAACAAATTATTGAGACGGTTATCTTTATTAAAAAAGTAATTCATAAAGATTCCCCGAAAAATCAACTCTTCAAAAATTGGTGCCAAAACAACGGAGAAAATTGCGTTCCAAACCGGTAATCGGAGTTGATCGGCTTCGACAGCCTTTTGATTATCCGGCGTCATTAAGATGTGCTTGGCAATCAGGTAACTCCACAGCATTTGAAAGGCCAGCATTAACAGAAAGACCACAATAAATTCGGCAACCCGCTTTCGAGTCAGGCCGGTTTTGCCAAATCGACGAGGATTGCTGGCTTGAAGCTGTTTGCCATACCGCCATGCAATGAGTGATAGTGCGGCCGCTGTGACGACCAAAGCAATTCCTAGAAGATGGCGAGTTAAAAAAGGATTGTGAGTATACTCACCGGCGACTTCAAGGAGGCCTGAAGCAAAGAGGTAAACAATTAAAAAGCCAATCCATTTACCAATTTGCCAAGCCTTGGTACCTAAATATTGATGAGGTTGCATTATCTAAACTCGTTAACTTCAATCCGATTCTTATCCGGGTCAAGAATTGTCATTGAATTAACGTTTCTCCTATTTTCAGTTTTTTCATTAGGCTGCTCAACAATGTCGACAAAGTAGTTAATCAAGTGGGCTTGGATATCTGCCATTGAGTCCTTGGCAATTAACCCGAATGAAATTGGCGTTACTTGCTCGACGACTTTAAATTCCAAAAACATTTTGCGCATGTCGGCTCCCAGATGACCATTTGGCAATTTGATGATTGGCAAATCAAAGACCTCATGGTAGAATCGTCGACTGGTTTCGAGATCGGAAACGGGGATAGTAATATATTCGATTTCTCTGATGTTCATAAAAATTTCGTCCTTTTCACTGCGTAATGCTTACATTATATACCAATTGTTGCTCTAAATACTATTGATAATTGTTTAATGATTTACACGGATTGACTCTCCCTGCAATTTAGAGTAACGTATTGAATTGTATGCAGTTATTCAAAGTCAAACCTATTCATGTGAGGTGAACGAGTTGCCACTACTATCAGTATCAAATCTTTCAATGAGTTTTGCCGAGAAGGATTTGTATAAAGATGCCGAGTTTACCTTGGAAAAGGGTGAACATATGGGGGTGGTTGGCCAAAACGGGGTCGGTAAATCAACCTTAATTAAGATTATTACCGATTCGCAGCTGCCACTAACCGGCGACATCAAATGGCAAAAAAATATTAAAATCGGCTACTTGGATCAATACGCCGATATTGAAGATGATTTAACCCTGATCCAGTTTCTACGGACGGCGTTTGCGGACTTGTATCAAAAAAACGAAACGCTGACTAAATTGTATGAAAAGTACGCGGAAACCGCAGATGATAAACTGCTGGAACGCGCTGGGACTATTCAGGATGAATTAGATTCCAGTGATTTTTACGACATTGATACCCGCATTGAGCAAACCGTTGTCGGCTTAGGCCTTGATAGCATTGGTCGGGACCACTTAGTTGGTAAGATGTCCGGTGGTCAACGTTCCAAGATTATTTTGGCTAAAATGTTACTGGCCGATCCGGACGTGATTTTACTTGATGAGCCGACCAACTACTTGGATGTCAACCAAATCGAATGGCTGGTTGATTATTTAAATGGCTTTAGCGGGGCGGCCATGGTAGTTTCCCACGACTACGACTTTTTAGATCGAATCACCAATTGTATTATAAATATTGCTTTTGGTAAGATTACTAAATACCGAGGCAATTTCAAGAAAGCCATGCGTCAGCGACAGGAACGTGAAGAATTTCAACAGAAGCAGTATGAAAAGCAACAGGTTGAAATTGAAAAGGCTGAGCGATTTATTCGTAAGAACAAAGCTGGCTCCAAATCAACGATGGCTAAATCCCGTGAGAAAAAACTGGCCCATATGGAAAAAATTGATCCGCCTTCGACTAATATTTCCGCCAGCTTCAACTTTCCGTATGAAGATACCGGTTCCCACGAAGCGTTAACGGTCGATAAATTATCGGTTGGGTACAACAAACCTTTGTTGGCTCCGGTGACTTTCACCATTTCAATGGGCGAGAAAGTTGGCTTTAGCGGTTTTAACGGGGTTGGTAAGTCGACCTTAATTAAGACGATTCTGAAAAAGATCCCGGCAAAGGGTGGGACCGCCAAGTTTTCACCGTCGGCGATTGTGAATTACTTTAGCCAAGATTTAGCTTGGGACAATAAGCGAATGACGCCGATGCAGATTATCGCGGATAAGTATCCAAAATTGACGCAGCGAACAATTCGAACCAAGCTAGCCAAGTGTGGGCTGGACGCGCAAAATGCCGTCAAACCGATTCATGAGCTTTCTGGTGGCGAGCAGACCAAGGTTAAGCTGGCAATGATGGAGTTTGTTCCCAGCAACTTTTTAATCATGGATGAGCCGACCAACCATTTGGATGAAGAGACTAAGGAAGCCTTGAAGCGGGCAATTGACCGCTTTGCCGGCAACGTGATTATTGTCAGCCATGAAAGCAGCTTTTATGATGGCTTGGTCGACAAAGTCTTAAACGTCGAAAAGTTGAGTTTGCGTGAACGCGCCAAAAATGAAACGCTGTAAATAGTCATAAAATTAACTAAAAAAACGGTTCCTATTTCGATAATCGAAGATGGGGACCGTTTTTATTTATCTTAATTTTGTAAACAGAGATAATTTTAATCTGACGGCTATCTACCAGTATATTCTCTGTAATATTGGTGAATGCAGTGTTTTAGAATCCAACTATCCCGATCCGAAATACTACCGATGTAGTCGGCACTGGTTAAGTCCGGTTTCTTCACCGGCAATGATTGGCCAATATCGACAAATGAAGGTTCTTTTAACCCCGACAAATGCCAGTCTTTAAGTGGGCAAAAGCGGTTTAGTTCTTCATCTTCCTGACTCAGTAGTTTAAAGAAATACCAGTCGGCATCGGCTGGCGAATTCGGGATCTCTGGTCGCCAAGCCTCAGCTGTTGACGTGGGGTAAGGCAAATAAATCCCCTTAACGTGATTGACTCGAAAAATTTTTGCTCTCGACATCTTTTTTCCTCCAGTATAGTTAGCCCGTAATGGGGCCCTCTATATACTACATACGTAAAGAAAGTTTATTTTTTGACCTTTTTTCTAATTTGAAAACAATTTTTAGCCCATTCTGCTATGATTGACATCGACAAGAAAAATGATGGAGGAACTGAGATGCAAACAGGAAATAACCCACAAATCAAATACGATCTTAGTCTGATTAAAAAATGGCAAGCCCAACTTGGTTTTTCGGATGATCAGGTTCAATCCGTGCTTCGAGTGGCTAATTACGCCACCTTTATGGCTGGAAAGGCAGCACCCGAAGCTTATGATCCGGCCACCGACCGATTCAGAAAAGTGGCGTTTCAACGCTTAATGCCAAATTTGGATATGCGCTCAGCTTATCTATTAAACGGCATTAAGTTTGAAATTCGGTCACTAAAATTAACCCCTGATCAGGTTCAAAAAATTACCGGGGTGACTCAATCAGAATACGATCAGTTCTTGGCAGGGCAGTCGGATCGCTTGTTGTATGAGGATGCTTTTGACAGAATGGGCGTGTATTATTATCAGCATGTTGGCAATCAATTAAACTAAATCATTTCTCTTCTGCAAAGCCTTTTGTAAATGTTTGGTTGAGCTAATTTGTAGTTTAAAACCGGCACTTGTTTTCACTTTTGTGAGAATAAGTGCCGGTTTTTTCTAATCAAGAGAGTGTGATTGTTATATCGAAAAAGTCGGGAACCTGGTCATTTAAGTCCTCGACTTTTCATTAATGATTATTGATTAAATGTCCCATCCTCAACCTGACGGATAAAGTCAGCCAAATGTTTGTAGTAAACGTCTGGATTATCAACCATGTGGTGGTGACCACCCTTTGGCGTTGAAACAAATTTAGCATTCGGAATCATCTGCGCCATTCGTTTACCGGTTTCAACCGGCATTGTCTCGTGTTCGCCAAACGTAACCAGAGTTGGCACTTTGATATTTTTGAGGTGATCGGTAAAGTTCCATTCAGCTAATTTGCCGGTAATAACGAATTCATTATCACCTTGGAAGGCCCCGTAAATATCGTTATTGGTGACATCGATCAAGTGAGAGAGTTTTGATGGTTGTTTCCGATCAATATAACCCTTATTTAAGATGTCAACGTATGACTGATATTTTTGGTTATCGTAATCATTGTTAGCTTCACACTTTTTCATGTAAGCAACTTGTTCGGGTGTCAGCGCCTCTTCACGAACTTGTTCCAAGTGCTTGGTGTAATCGTCAATCCGATCCACCATGGAGGAAATAATGGCGCCCTTTAAATGCATCCCGTACTTTTCAGCATATTCCTGAACCAGTAAGCCACCCCAGGATTGGCCAATTAAGTAAAAGTTATCCAGTCCGAGCTTGTCCCGCACTTCATCAACTTCATCCAAGAAGTATTCGTATGTCAAAATGTCTTTTCTGACTTGCGGGTCACTGAAATCCGGACTGTCCGAATACCAAGAGCCTAACTGATCATACATTGTGACCTGAACGTTAAGCCCCTGTTTTTTTAATTGCTTGGCAGCATCTTCCCAGTATTCGTGTTCACCACCGGGACCACCATGAAGGGCTAGAAGATGAATGTCACCTTCGCCCTGAGTATTGGTCCACAAATGATAACCGTTGTTCAACGTAATGATTTTGGTTCCTTGTCGCATTAAAACCACCTGTGCTTTCTAAATTTGTCTAGTTAATCATATGATAACACTTTCGCTTTTATTCAGCATTGGCCCCAAGTAAGGGGAGGGTTAAAGTTGAATCGTCTAAATTGACGGTGTAGTTGATTGACTGATTCCCCCGAATTGTATAATTCATATCAGTTGCGTAAATCACAATTCCCAATTGATGGCCGGCCAACAATCGCCAGAAAGTTGGTTGAAAGGTCAGTTCAAATGAATAAAATTGCCCGGGCCTTAAGTCATCGACTCGATAGGTATTTTCACGGTTCTGCATGTTTAAATGAGCGTCAGTAAACTTTTTGTAAGCTGAGGCCTTTTTTTCAAGCGTAAATTCCTTTAAATCATCTTTTCGCCATTGATAACCGGTGATAATTTTTTGGGCAGCTAACACTTGTGGGGTGGCAGTTAAACGTTTGGCCTTTCCATAATCGATTAGTGCCACGCTTAACAGTCCAATGTCAGCGCTGCTGGCAGCTCGAAGCGTTATCTTGGCCTGGCCATCGACTACCAAATCATGTTTTAAAGGTTCGGAAACCAATTGAATAGCGTGTTGATCCATTTTAGAATGCGATTTGGTTAACAAGGCATGTTGCCACTTGGAAGGTTCCTTAACGTAGTGTTTGAACAAATCTTCATCTAAGTGATCGCTAAAAGTGTTGTTCTCATTTAAATTGGTAAACCGCCGGTCGGCCAGTGAATAGGTGTCGACGTTGGCATCAGCGCCCCAGTCCTGATATGTGCGCCAGGTTTCCGGTTGGGCATTATCCTGCACTAAAACATCTGGCAGCACTTGGTTGGCGTGATTTTCAATCTCATAGAGTTTGTTGGATAACCAGAGATTAACCAAATCGGTGTAATCAACCGATCGGAAATTGTTTAAGTACTCGTGTTGTCCCTGATGCAAAATCAGCTTTTGGGTGATTGGTTCCTGCTTTAACCGGTTTCGCAAATGCCAAACGTGGGATAATTTAACGTTCCAGTCGTTTAACCCGTGAACTAATAATAAGTCACACTTCACATTGACGTGCTTGAGTAAATTTCGGGCGTCCCAAAAGGCGTTGTAATTGCCGGTTGCGCGATCCTGGCCGGTGGTTAAGCTTTTTAGCTGTTTTTGCCAAGTATCCTTAATTTTCAAATAATCGGCAGCCGTCTGTTCACGGCTGAAAGTCAACTCGCCCAAGACGTCGGTATCCTCACCCTGAAAGCCACCCGGGGCAACGACTAATCCGTTTTCCCGATAATAATCGTAGTAATTTGAAATGCCGGCTTCAACCACCGCCGTTTTCAGTCCGGCAACGCCGGTTAAGGCGGCGGCCGTTGACAACGTCCCTAAGTAAGAGCGGCCGGTCATTCCGACGTTGCCGTTACTCCACCAGGCATCGATTTTAATCTGGTCGGTGCGATTGGTAAAGGCGGTGCGATCCCCATGAAGCCATTCAATAATGGCGGTTGCGGACAACGTTTCGTCACGAGTACCAGTGGTTCTGACGCCATCGGAATCCTTGGTTCCAATTCCAGCTGAATAAATGACCGCAAAACCACGGGCTAAGAAGTAATCATTAAGTGAGTAGGTCCAACCCTTAACAAAGGTTTCTTCAGCTACTTCGGTTGATCCTTTAATGCTTCGGGGTGCCGGCAACTCAGGTTGGGTTTCATCGGCCTCAATGTCAGCATAGGTGGCGTGATTAGGCTGCTTGTGTTCAAGTGGATGATTGACGTCATGAGTCAATCGATCAGCGGTTTTGTCATTGGTTCCCTGATCATAAGGACTGGCTGTAAAGATCACCGGGACCTTTAAGCCATCCTCGGTATTAGCCGGCCGAATGATTTCTGCTTTTAGCAAGTCGCGTTGACCATCGTGATCAGTGTCTAAGGAAGACTCAACATAGACGACATCGCGAATCAACTGACTGGTATCAAAGACAGCTTGGGCTTTGCCGTTAAAAAAGAGGGGTCGTTTTAACTGCTGATCGCCAGCAAATTGCGCGTAGTAACCTTGACCAGCCAATTGATCAATTAAAGTTTGGCCAAATTTGGTCCGGGTATTTAATAAGCGGTACCAGGCGTCGATCAATTGATCACGACTGAGGGAATCGGCAACATCAGCGATTGGCAAGCTAAATTTGGTCAGGGCAGCCAATGGATCAGTCAGGTCAAAATCCAAGCCGACTTGAAAACCCAGTAGTTGAAGCGCCACATTGTAAAAAGCCGTTTTGGAAACGCCGCTTTGTTTGATGGTGTAATCGTAAGCGTTAAGTTCGGGTGTGGCCATCAGATTAGCGACCTTTCGAATGCGAACAGCGCGACTTTGGCGTTTTTCTAAATAGAATTTAAGTAATAATGCCCGATACAACATGACCGGATCAGCCATTTTTTGGGTTCTGGCGGACAGAAAGCGAATGTCTGCCAATTCTTTGATGATTTGTTCGTGAGAAGGTTGAACATAGGCGAATTGATTGATTTTCAAAAAGAGACCTCCAATGATTTAAGAAAAATTCTAATTAACCATATTATACCGTAAGTCGCTGATTTTAATAGTGGGAGACAGCTATCTGCCAAAACTGGTTAGATAAAGCTCAGTCAAGGCAACAAATGATGGGGATTCCTTTTTCGGTACTGATGGGGCGTTTCACCGGTTTGCTGTTTAAATACCCTGGCAAAATAAGTTAAGTCGTTATACCCCAGCAGGCCGGCAATCTCAGTGATTGAAAGTTGGGGATTCATCAAATAGGTTTTAGCTAAAGCAATCCGCCGTTGATTAACGAATTGCGTAAAAGTTCGGCCGGTTTCTGATTTAAATTGCCGAGCCAGATAAGCGGGATTGGTGTGAAGGAAATGAGCGGTTGCCGTTAAGGAGATGAAATGACCAAGGTGAATCAAAATAAAGTCGATGGTTCGCTTGATCAAGGGACTCACGCCGCTTATGGCAACGTCTGCAACTAATTGGGTATATTCGTGGAGCATGGCACTCACCAAGTTTTCCAATCCCTGAAGCGTTTGTTGCTTTTCAATCAGGATTGCGTATTTTTCGGAAAGGCTGTCGAGAAATACCGGGTGGACCCCACCGCGGCCGGCCGCAATTCGGCACACGGTATTATTGACAAAACAGATATTTTTGCCTGAACGTAGTGGTTGGTTTGGAATTCGATTGCTGAAAAGAGACACTAGTTTAGGCATGGTTCGTTGAAAATGGGCCAAATTGGTCAGATCACCGGTTGAGACCAGTTGCATCATTTTGGCTTCTAATTGATAGCGCCGATCAATGGCAGCTTGGGTCTGATCGTTAATGGCCGTCACGGTTTGGGCTTGAAGCGGTTGGTCATGATGGTGTAGCCGTTGTGATTGGGGATGGGCAACCGGTCGTGAAAACAACGTGACCAGTAACTGGCCGGTTGCGGCGACGTTTTCAGCATCCAAAAGTGGCAGTGCATTGTAGAACTGGGTCAGTTGACGCTGCTCACTGGCAGTTAACGACGTTTTCAACAGGAGCTGGCTGACCATATTGACAGTCATCGTTTTGGCGATAAAGGGACCTACAAGACAAAGACCGGTTAGGTGAGCTTTCTCGAACATTCCGATGGCTAAATAATCCAATTGCGTGGCGTCATCATAATGTAGATAGAAGTTGGCCGAATGGGCTTTCAAAATTGATTGAACTTGATCGATGTTTGGTGAAAACTGAAATTCAGATGAACTAGCAGCGGTTGACTGATAGGCGACTTGGCCGTTTAAACTAATTAATTGAACGTCTAATTGAGTGATTTTGTGAAATAATTTAGCAGATTCGATGCTGGTTTGATACACGATAATTGGGCCTCCCTTTTGTATTGTGATCGCTTTCAATAAAAGTTAAATAAGTCCAACTTTAGTTAAAATAGTCCGAGTAAGTTAATCTTAAATCAATTATATTAAAGATACTTAATCAGCAGCAAGCCTCAATTTTTCCTTAAAAGGCTTGTTGAAGTCAATTAACTAATCAATGGAGGAATTCAAGATGTTATATCCAATTACGACGGCAAGTCGCACCCTGCTTGATTTATCCGGTTTATGGAAATTCATGATCGATCGGGAAGTTCAACCGATTGACCCAAAGCAGCCACTACCAACCGAAACGGTCATTTCAGTTCCGGCCTCTTTCAATGACCAAACGGCTTCACAGGAAATTCGAGAGCACGTTGGCTATGTTTGGTACGAAACCAATTTTCGAATTGCCAATCCCTTACGCGATCAGCGGCTGGTTCTGAGATTTGGCTCAGCAACCCATGAAGCCTGGGTTTATTTGAATGGTCAAAAGATCACCCATCACAAAGGTGGCTTTACACCCTTTGAAGTGGTGATTAACGACTATTTAAATGATGATAACAACCGCTTAACGGTCAAATTAAGCAACATGTTAGATAAGACGACGCTACCGGTTGGTAATTATAGCGAGTCAACCGATGAAAATGGGCATATAACCCGGCGACTAGATGAAAACTTTGACTTCTTCAACTATGCCGGCCTGCAAAGACCAGTCAAAATCTATTCGACACCCCAAGACTACATTCAAGATATCACGGTTGTTCCAGAGGTTGATCTGGCTCATTCCTCGGCCACTGTTCGGGTTAACACACAGGTGGCTGGTCATTTTGATCAACTGAAGGTCACACTTCTAGATCAGGCGGGCCAATCGGTCGCTGAGGCTTCTGGAACGACGGCTGACTTGACTTTGGCGAATGTCCATTTGTGGCAGCCATTACACGCTTATCTATATACAGCCAAAGTGACTGGGTTTCGAAATAATGAGATAGTGGATACTTACTCTGAACTGTTTGGTATTCGCAAAATTGAAGTTAAAGCCGGTCAGTTTTTAATTAATGGGCAACCCTTCTACTTTAAAGGATTCGGCAAGCACGAGGACACCTATGTTCATGGCCGTGGCTTTAACGAACCAGTGAATGTGTTGGATCTGAGCTTAATGAAATCAATGGGCGCCAATTCATTTAGAACGTCACATTATCCTTATTCTGAAGAAATGATGCGGCTTTGTGACCGGGAAGGAATCGTGGTCATTGACGAAACACCGGCCGTGGGGTTAATTGATTCGTTTAACTTCGATTTATCAGTTTTGGAAAGTGATGATTTTGAAGATGGTACCTGGAAAACTATGAAAACGGCGGCCGCTCATCAGCAAGTCATTCGCGAAATCATGGCACGGGACAAAAACCATGCGTGTGTGGTCATGTGGTCAATCGCCAATGAAGCAGCGACCTATTCGAAAGGTGCCCATGATTATTTCAAGCCGTTATTCGACTTAGCCAGAAAGTTGGATCCGCAAAAACGGCCGTGCACGTATACCAGTATCATGATGGCCAATCCGCGGACTGATAAATGCGTGGATTTGGTCGATGTGATTGCGTTGAATCGGTATTATGGTTGGTATGTTGGTAACGGGGATCTTAAAGCGGCTGAAAAGGCCACTCGGGATGAATTACTGGCATATCAGGCAAAATTCCCTGATAAGCCGATTATGTATACGGAATATGGTGCCGACACAGTCGCTGGTTTGCATAGTAACTATGACGAACCATTTTCAGAAGAGTTCCAGGAAGATTATTACCGAATGGCCAGCAAAGTTTTTGATGAAGTACCACACTTTGTTGGCGAACAGTTGTGGAACTTTGCGGATTTCCAAACTAAATTTGGTATTCAGCGGGTTCAAGGTAATAAGAAAGGGATCTTTACCAGAGCCCGCGAACCAAAGATGGCGGTGCGTTATTTGAAGGATCGCTGGGTCCGGATTCCGAGTTTGGGTTATAAGAAATTGTAAATTAATCAAAAAAGCGCCACGACAAGGATTGACTGTCGTAGCGCTTTTTAGGTAAAAGAAAAAGCCCCTCACCGGAGACTTTTATTTCTTGATTTAACTTTAAGCAGGTGTAACGTTGGCTGCTTGTAAGCCACGGTCGCCCTTTTCAACATCAAGGGTAACTTTTTGATCCTCTTCAAGGGTCTTGAAGCCATCAGCATTGATTGCTGAGAAGTGAACGAATACGTCTGAGCCGTTGTCAAGCGTAATAAAACCGTAACCTTTGTCGCTGTTAAACCATTTAACTGTACCTTGTTCCATAAGATGAAACCTCCGTGCGCCTAGCGCAATTATATATTTTGCATTTGAAACTTTTGAAGTAAGGAGACATCTTTGAAAACGCCGTACCAAATTTCGAAGTTAACTAATACATTGATGATAACTATACCCGCACCTTGGATAAATAGCAAGGATTATTAACCAGTTATTTTGTTATTTTCAAATTAGTTATTGATCAAATGTATGCTGGGCACGGGATGGCAGGTGAAAAATAAGTTAAAATTTATTTTGAAATTTCTGCTTATTAGTAGTTAAAAGTCGGTTGAGTTGGTGGAATGGTGGTTTTTGACTGAAAATAGAACGAATAATAGGCATTACCATGGTGGGAGACTAATGTAAAATGTTATGATTAGGGTAATTAATTTTGATTTGAAAGGCGGGTGTTTCATGGGCTATATCGGACAGATTGCATTGATTTTAATTGCGACATTGCTGGCTGGTGCTGTTAGCCAGCGACTAGCAATGCCGGCAGTCATCGGACAACTGGTAGTTGGCGTGCTTTTGGGTCCAGGTGTTTTTAACGTGTTGCAGAATACGGAGTTAATGCAGGCCGGAGCAGAAATTGGCGTGATTATTCTGATGTTTATTGCTGGGATTGAAAGTGATTTGGATTTATTAAAACGGTATTTTAAGCCGGCGATGAGTGTGGCGATGGTTGGCGTGATTTTCCCAATGGTTGTTTTTTATGGTTATGGTCAGATGATGGGCCAATCATTTGAACGGGCGATCTTTTGGGGCGTTATTTTTGCGGCGACTTCGGTTTCGATCAGTGTTGAAGTGTTGCGGGAGTACAAAAGCTTGAATACTAAGGAAGGTGCCACAATTTTGGGTGCCGCGGTCGTTGATGATATTATCGCGGTTATTTTACTTAGTATTTTTGTCAGCTCATTTGGCGTGGGTGAAGCACAACAAATGAACCTGATTCTGGCAACGTTGCTTCAACTATTATATTTTGTCGGCGTGGTCGTCTTGGTTAAATGGGTGGCACCACTCATTTTGAAATTGGCTAAGCGGCTACCGGTCCGGGGAGCTGTTCCGATTGTTTCGCTGTTTCTTTGTCTATCAATGGCGTGGTTGGCAGACGTGATCGGCTTGAGTGCGGTTGTCGGCGCCTTCTTTGCCGGTGTGGCGGTTTCTCAAACCAACTTCCAAGAAGAGGTTTCCGACAGTGTTAGTTCGGTTGGATACACGTTTTTTATCCCAATTTTCTTTGTCAGCATTGGCTTAGATATGACCTTTGGTGGCCTAATCGACAATCTATGGTTGGTGGTCGTCATGACCCTGTTGGCAATTATCACCAAACTATTTGGCGGGGCGTTTGGGGCGATGTTAGCCAAAATCAGTTGGCCTTCAGCGCTGGCGATTGGTTCAGGGATGGTTTCAAGAGGTGAAATGGCCCTGATCATTGCCCAAATTGGTTTGACTGCTAATTTGATTGCTAAAAATTTATATTCGGAAATGATTATTGTGATTGTTTTATCAACGATTATTGCACCGTTGCTATTAAAATGGAGTTTGAAGCGGGTTAATCATTAAGGATTGAGAAATGAGAGGAGACATTCAAATGGTAACTGAATACGCAAGTGGCGCAGTTGTTTACAACGTTCAAGATGGTGAAATTTGCTACCTACTGTTACAAAGTGCAACTGATGATTTTTGGGGCTTACCAAAGGGCCACGTTGAGCCACACGAAAATCTGATTCAAACGGCAGTTCGGGAAATTAAGGAAGAAACCAGTTTGGATACCCGGATCGATACCAAGTTTAAAGAAACGGTCGAGTATGATATGAAGAATGGTCATCATAAATCGGTGACATTTTTTGTCAGCAAAGTTGCACCGGACGTTAAAGTGACTCGTCAGGTGGAAGAAATTAATTCATTTGGCTGGTTTAACTATCAGCAAGCCTATGATAAATTAACTTATGATAATTTGAGACAATTGCTAAAAGACGCTGACTATTACATTCGGACAAAAGAAGGAATCGGGGCATAGTCATCAATGGAAAATCGCGTTTTTGTAATTACCGGTGCAGCCGGGAGTGGGAAAACCACGATTCGAAATTATTTACATGATCGTTATGGGATGCCAAGAGTGATCACCCATACGACAAGACCACCCCGGGCAAATGAAAAAGACGGGGTTGACTATTATTTTGAAACCAACCAGTCCTTTTTTCATAATCATTACCTGGAATCAGTGCGCTATGCCGGCAATTATTATGGTTCCTCGTATGAAGGGTTGGAAAGTGCTTGGCAAAAGAATCCCTATGTCTGCATTGTGTTGGATGGTGCCGGTGCAGTCACGTATAAACGAAAATTAGGCGAACGGGCCGTGATCATTTTTCTTAAAGTCGGCAACCCGGAAGTTTTAAAACGCCGCATGGAAGGCCGCGGTGATGATACAACTATGGTGACTAAACGGATTAAAAGCCAAGAGTACGTTCGCGACTTAGAGATGCCGGCAGCGTTAATCGGGCATGCCTATGAAATTGTTAATTTGGATTTAACGCAGACTAAAAATCAGGTAGATCAGATCGTGTCCAAGTATTGTCATCCAAATGGTCGTCAATAAGTCGATACACACTGTACTGACTGCTATTGTGGTTTATCCGATAGGTGGTGTAACCACTTGGTATTGGCTGGCGTTTCATGTTACTATATAAAAGATAGTAGATGGTAATTATTACTAGTGTGTCACTCATGTCAATAAAAAGTAAAGGTGATTTTAATGCCTGCAGCAGTTGAAGAAGCAACGCGTTTATTAAAAGATCATAATTTCAAAATTACAAAGCAACGAAAAGCGATGTTGGAATACCTTGTCGATACGGCAACCAAACACTTTGTGGAAGTGACCAGCATTGACAATTTCATGCGCCAAACGTTTCCCAAGATGAGTCATAATACGATTTATCGAAATATTTCTGAATTTGCTGATTTGGGGATTGTCGAGCGTCAGATTCAAGGCGATCGGGCGTCCGTGAAATTTCAATGTGATTTTCAGCAAGAACACCATCACCACTTTATTTGTAATAATTGTGGTAAAGTCATTGAATTACGGGACTGCCCATTAAGTGATGAAATCACGTCGCAGTTGGGTGACTGCGAAATCACGGGACATTTATTCCAGATTTATGGCCTTTGCCCAGAATGTGCTAATTTAAAGAATAATTAATCAAATATTCAGGTTTTGTTGAAGAAATTGTGCGATAATATGGTTTACTAATTCAGAGGATAGGAAGTTTTTTGAATGGATAATCGAATTCCGCCATTAGTAACACCATTTGCAATTTTATCGATTTGTTTGGCACTTGGTGCGACTAACGTTGTGGCTAATAAAGTCACGGGAACCAGTGAAGGAACACCTACTACCACTCAAACCACTAGTCAAAAGAATATGTCCAATTCGATTTACGGTAAGCCAAAGCCGAAAAAGACTGATACCAGTCTGAATGATGATAAAGATAAGGCTAAGACCTCTTCGCAAAAGGCAAAGGAATCTTCGGAAAAAGCTGCCAAAGCTTCTTCTTTAAAAGAAAAGCAGGCAAAAGAATCCTCCGAAAAGCAAGCTTCGTCCGATGTGAACGAAAGCAGTACACCGGAAACGGATCAAACTACCGGAACGAAAGATAATGGCACGACAACCAAAAAATCGGGCACAACCGGTAAGTCGACAACTAAGGCAAAATCAACAACCGGGACAACGAAAAAGTCCAATCAAAATACAGGGACCACAGATGGTACCGATCAAAATCAGAAGACCAATGATCAAACGACGACTGGTCAGACAGATGATAACGGGACAACAACTGGCAATACCGGTACAACCACTAACGATGGGACTGGTAATACCAATACCACCAATGATGGCACAACGACGACTCAACAGAATACTGGAGGTGGCCAATAATGTTTAGTTTTTTGGATATGATTAATCATTACCTTGGCTACTTCAATATTAATGTCGCGGTTAAGAGTCGAATTTACACGGTTCTTGGCTTTTTGGGGAATTTGTATTTGTTTTACATTAGTTTTCGCTTTTTGCAGAACAAATACTATTCCAAGGGGGCATTGCTGCTGGCAGTTTCTCTGATTCTGTTTTACTTTTTGATTTGTAATTTCTTTTACTATTTCACAAAGAAACAGCCATGGTTTGATATCTCGCCAAAATTGGCGCGGATGCTTCATTTGCAACCCCATGAAAAAGAAATTCAAGCAAATTCTAAAATGGGTAACACAGTGATTCAGGAGCCTTATAATCGGAAAGACAACGCGGCAAACGGGATTTTTGACGAGCAGCATGTACTACCTGCCAAAATTGCTATTTCACCGTCCGAGCAGATGAATCTGAATCGCTTGGTTGCCCAAATGGAGCAGCAACAGCTTTTCCGGGCTGACTATAATGGGATGACGGATCGAAAGATTTATGAACTCTTGAAGATTAATGGTAGCAAGCCGATTTATGCGATTGGTAAGGGTGTGATGATGCCTTACTTTGAGATGAAACGTCAGGGTGATTCCTTGATTGTTTATGCGGGGATGAACCAAGCCGAAATCTATCCGGTGGGGTCGATCAAACGGGTTGGTCTTCAATCCATTCGGTCGATTGATTTATCGGATCTAAAACTCTATTTAGCGTCTGTTGAATTATTTGGCGGCCCCTACAAAGAAATTGGCCGGGCCGGCGTTTTGGAACATTCGCAGGACTATACCCTACGAGTGAGTGTGGCGTATAAAAAAGTATAAACTGGTTTCTTAGATGATTGCAGCAAAGTCGGAACACGTGGTAGTGGTTCCGGCTTTTTGTATGCGTTGATCCACACACTGGAGTAGGACTGCTTCGTGAATTAACCGCTTTTCTGCACACACTGGATTAGGACTGTTCCGAAAAGCAACACCGCTCCTGATAAGAGATCAATCTGAAAAATCCAAAGGCAGGATTTCTCAGATTGACGTCTTATTATCCGGGTGTTAACCGCTTTTCTGCACACACTACTTTTCTTTTTTCCCCAATTCCTGTAAAATTGTAATACATTAGATTAATTTAACTGTTTTCTTTTCTTTTCACATTTTGGCTCAGCCATTGAATCATTTTTCTACTTTTATTTGTTATGGAAAACGTGAGAAAGGGTCGCTATGAAGGAACATGGCAGGAAATGTTACATGTTTGTAAAATTAATGTGACAATTTTTTGACCTGATATCACTTTTAACCTAAACTGAGGGTAGATACATTCTTAGACAATTCTAATATTGTCGACTACTTGGAGGAAAATAACATGGCAATGATCGAATTTCAAGATGTCCAAAAGTACTACGGTAGCTTCCATGCGCTTAAAGACATTAATCTTAAAATTGAAGCTGGTGAAACCGTTGTGTTGATTGGACCGTCCGGTTCCGGTAAATCAACGCTGATTCGAACGATTAATGGCTTGGAAACTATTCAAGAAGGGAAATTAATTGTTAACGGCCAGGATTTAGCCAATAAAAAGACCGATATTAACCGAATTCGTAAAAATGTTGGCATGGTCTTTCAGCACTTTAATTTGTATGCCAACAAAACCATTATGGAAAATATTATGTTGGCACCCCGGATTGTGCTGCATCGAAATGAAGACGAAAACCGTAAAATTGCGTTGGAATTATTAGATCGGGTTGGCCTTCGAAGCCAAGCTGAAAAATTACCGGCTCAGTTGTCAGGTGGACAACAGCAACGAATTGCGATTGCCCGTTCGCTGGCCATGCGTCCAAAATGCTTACTATTTGATGAACCCACCAGTGCGCTTGATCCCGAAATGATTGACGACGTGTTAAACGTTATGAAGGACATCGCTCATGATTCTGATATGACGATGCTGGTTGTGACTCACGAAATGGGCTTTGCTCGTGAAGTAGCCAACCGGGTAATTTTCATGGATGATGGTCGAATCTTGGAAGATGACAGCAGTAAAAAATTCTTTGATGGTGAACCATCCAATGAACGTGCCCGTCAATTTCTTGGGAAAATTATTACACACTAAAAACGCTGAATTGGAGGAGACATCATGAAAAAGATCTTATCGAAGATTGGGTTGATGATCGCCTTATTGGTCATGGTGGTTTCACTGGGGGCCTGCAGTAAGTCGTCTGGTGCAAAACGCGATGTTCTAAAGGAAGATCAACAATCTAAAACGATTACCTGGGGTGTCAAGGCCGATACCAAGCTATTTGGTCTTATGGACGTGAAAGATAATCAAATTAAAGGATTTGAAGTTGACCTCGCCAAGGCGTTGACCAAGCAGATAATTGGTAAAAAAGGAAAAGCCCGCTTTATTCAAGTCACTAGTCAGACGCGAATGCCGTTACTGGCAAATGGGAACATTGATGCCATCATGGCAACAATGACCATTACGCCGCAACGTGCTAAGCAAGTTGACTTTACCCGTTCATATTTTGATGCCGGGCAAGCGATTCTGGTTAAGAATGGTAGTCCCATCAAGAATGTTCGCGACTTAAACCATAAGGGAGCGGTTGTTCTGGGCGTGGTTGGATCAAACTCAGTTCAAAATATTAAAAAATTTGCACCAAAGGCCCGCGTTTTGCAGCTATCTGATTATTCGCAGGCTTTAACCGCGTTGAAGTCTGGTCAGGGTGATGCACTGACCACGGATAACGGGATTCTTTACGGGATGTCAATTGAAAACCCGGGTTATTCCGTTGTGGGCGGCACGTTTACCAATGAACCCTATGGGATTGCAACAGCTAAGGGTCAGCGGCCATTCCACAATGCCCTAAATCACGCGCTGACAAAAGTGGAAGACTCAGGTCAATATAACAAACTGATCTATAAATGGTTCCACAATGTTCGTGGCTTTGATATGAAGGGGGCAGAACGATGATAAGCATTTTTCAAAATTACGGTGGTGAATTGCTCACAGGACTTGGCCAGACGCTTTTGTGCAGTATTATTGCACTAATCTTCGCGTTGATTATCGGGTCTGCGTTTGCAATTATGGAAACCATGCCAAACAAAGCCGCTCGAGTGATTGCCCGAGTGTACATTGAAGTTTTTCGAAATATTCCACTTTTGGTCATTACCATGTTTTTCTACGTCGTTATTCCAATGTACGTTGTTAAAATTAGTGGCTTTGCGTCTGGAACTATCGGTCTAACATTGTACTCATCTGCATTTATTGCTGAGACCGTTCGTTCAGGAATTCAGTCAGTAGACCCTGGCCAAATGGAAGGTGCCCGGGCCAACGGGTTATCCTATTGGCAATCGATGCGTTACATTATCTTACCGCAGGCGTTTCGTTACGTGATCCCACCACTGGGCAACCAGTTTATTAATTTGGTTAAGAACTCATCGGTTCTAGCCTTTGTGGCCGGATTTGATTTGATGTATCAAGCAAATGTGATTGCATCGGATTCCTTACAGAGTATGAGCACATACCTATGTGTTGGTTTATTGTACTTGGTCTTGACGCTGCCACTGAGTTACTACATGCGTTATCTGGAAAAAAAATTAGCTTAAGGGAGGAATGACGATATGTTAACTGTATTGGGTGCTTATTCATGGGTTAATATCAAGTTCCTTCTAGAGGGAGCCTGGGTAACAATTTTGGTCTCCGTTTGTTCGATTGCCTTGAGTTACATATTTGGTGTAATTTTAGGGGTTGTGCGTTACGTTAAGATTAAATACTTGTCAGCCGTCGTTGGCTTTGTTATTGATATTATCCGTAATTTACCATTGATTTTGATTATCTTCTTTACCTACTTCGGCTTGCCACATTTAGGCTTTAAACCTGATCCGATTTGGGCGTCGGTGATTGCCATGGCGGTTTTTGAATCCGCAATGGTAGCGGAAATTGTGCGAGCCGGAATTGCCTCGATTCCAGTTGGCCAAATGGAAGGTGCCCGGGCTAACGGGTTATCTTATTGGCAGGCTTTAAGATATATCGTTTTGCCACAAGCAATTCGAAATATGATTCCGGCAATTGTCAGTCAATTTATCTCGTTAGTGAAGGATACGTCTTTGGCCACAATCATTGTCTTGCCTGATTTGATGAATCATGCGCAAATCATTTATGGTCAAAATACGAACTATACGATTCCAATGTTTTTAGCACTAGCGGTGATGTACTTTATCGTTTGCTACTCGCTGTCACTGTTCTCGAAATACCTTGAGAATCGAATTGGTGGCGGTAAGAAGAAATCCAAGGTTGATGAAGCTGCTGAGAATGCCAGTGATGCTTAATTAATGATTATTTCAACGCACAAATAAAATGAGATTAGCAACCACGTGCAGAGTGATTACTAATCCCATTTTTTGTTTGCTGCCACCTAATCAATTACTTCAATTTCCTGAACATCGGTAAATTCAGTCATCTTTTTGACAAATTCATTGGGACTAATCCGTTTCTTTAACCGAATGGTCACACCAAGGGTAAAGGAAGCCGGATCGTATTTTAAAATACGCATTTGAATATTCAGACTGCCAAGGGCTTTTAGTCGGTCCGGTAATTGATCCATTTCGATTAGTTGACCACGCAGGGTAACCTGTAGTCGCAATAAGGAGCGATTTGGGTAGCGTTTTAGGGCTCGAATCCGTCTGACAATCGTTTGGGTGACTAGAATGCAGAGTGTCCCGGCAATGCCGATGATGTACATGTCTGCTCCGATCGCCAACCCAATTGCGGCAGTGGCCCAGAGACCGGCAGCCGTTGTTAAACCATCAATTTGGTGATTGCGGGTCATAATAGCCCCGGCACCGATGAACCCGATCCCGGTGACAACGCCGGCAGCGATCCGTGAGGGGTCGACGCCGATAATTCGGGTATGGCCGGCCAGGTCAAAGAAACCATATTTGGAAATAATCATGAAGAGCGCAGAGCCAACTGCCACTAACATATGGGTTCGAATCCCAGCAGTTTTCAGGCGGGCCTTTCGTTCAAAACCTACCAGACCACCACAGATTGCGGCCACTAATAAACGGCCAATCCACTCTAATTGATAGAGGATAAAGGACATGGCATCACCTTCTTTTAATTGAATTTATTTGGAACATAAGAGTATCCTGTTGTCTATTATAAAATGGGTTGTCAAATAAATACCAAAAAGAAATCTGCATTATAAGATTAAAAAACGTGATCTGATAGCCGGTTGATTAACCGCTTTTCAGATCACGTTTTTTAATTAAGTGTCACAAATCAACTATTACCAGTGCCAGTGCCAAATCCAATCCCAGTCTGGTAAGCATGAATGGTGATGCTTGTGAGCATGATGTTCATGATAAACGTTGACTAGGGTCACTTGGTGATTAACCGGCGTTCGTTGACCCGGCGTAGTGGTTTGGTAATCATGAGGAACTTGTGGTTCTGCCACAGTATAAGTGTAAGCTTGACCCGCCTGATCGTATTGGGGCAGATTGTTAAATGTTGCGGTGTAGTCATTGCAGCTATTTAACCAAAGATCTCGATAAGGATTACCATTTCGGTAAAGGACAACCCTGACATCAGGGGTTACTTTAAGAAACGGCACGTTCTGCCACTGCTTGGTAACTTTAACATAGGTAAAGCAATTCTGCTTTTTGAATGTATTGGTCAGTGTGACATTCCCGTTTGAATCGGGGGCAATCGGCTGATTTTGATTATTTGATTGGTAGCCGGTTGGCACACTGGCTTCATTAACTGTGTATTTAATCAAATGACCGTCTTTGGCGTACTTCTCCAAGCCGGTGAAACTGCCTTTATAAGAGTTGCCAGTGTTTAGAGCAACGGTTTTGCCAGTATCTTGGCCATCAGCATATAATTTTGCCGTCACGGCTGGTGTTTTAACGTTGGTTGGGACGTTTTGCCAAACCTTTTGAACATTAAGATTGGTTGTTTGGTCGACATGATTCCCGTTGGCAGACCCTTTACCCATGGTTAAAACAACCGTCTTGGTATTGGACGTTTTAACCGAGGTGCCGGTCTTGGAATTAGTGACATCGGTAGCCGTCAGCGCAGCGGTATTGGGTAAATCTAATTCCTGACCCGCCGTACTGTATGCATTGTCGTTACTGATATTAGTGGTTGACATGATGTTGATGGCTTTATCCAAGGTTTGGTGCCATTGAAATTTAAAACCGGTTGAAGTGGCTTGGACACTATAATAACTCGTTGGAATGGTTTGTCCAGTCGCATTATCGGTCACGTAAATTGAGCTGGGATTCATGCTTTGAGCCGAAGTGTTACCGAGATTGTCGTTAACGACCACGTTATTCAGTCGATGGTTATTAGGGTTAACCAAGACTTGCCACGTGACTTGAGACAATGTGCCGTTTGGGCGGACAGACTCATTTTTAGCCCAGCCGTTTTTAGCAAGAAAAACAGTCGCCCCGTAGCTCGGCGTGAATTGGCGACTACCAGTGACTGAAAACTGGAGAGAGCCGCTGCGGTTTTGATTATACTTAGACCAGTAAGTTGCGTTGGTAAAAGTTAATTGCCCAGTTGATGTGTTGGGATCGGCTGAAAATTCACCAACGGTTTCGTTCGTATTGGCAGCCTTTACTGGAAACTTTTCCGGCGTTCGGAAACGGGCACCCGTTGGTAGTGTTAATTTAGCGGTATCGCCGTCATTGATTTGGACGCCGTTAGCAACTTTAAAGTGATAGGTTAACTGATGAACCGGGCCGGCATACCATTCGGAAGACGTGGTAGGTGACACTGTGTTGCCGTCTTCTTGGGCATCGGTTGCCGAAAGGCCTGTGACTTTAGCACTTAAATCAGCCGCATTTGCTCGTTGAGGACTGGCAGCTAGTCCAAAGAAGCAAAGGGCAACAGTTAAAGTCACCAGTAACCCAAAATGCTGACCGACAAAGCGTCGGATTTTAACCCAAAAATCATTCAATCTACATCCCTCCAAATTTCTAAGACAGCCAATGTGTCATGAGAATCAATATAAGGACCCACACAACTAATTAACCCCATTGATTATTTTACCTGTTTGAGTGATTTAACAATAACGATTCACATGACTTGGTGTCTTGAGTTACTTCCATGTTATCTTTGGATAAAATGAAATTCAATATATTTAAGTAAGCAGGTAATTATTGGAAAGCGGATGGTGCCTGTCATGCCGGTCTTTATTTGGTTTCGAAAAAATTTAAATTAATTCTCGGGTACGAATTTCTAAAATCTAACTTTGAGCAAAAAAAGCGTTGGCGATAAATCGTTATTTAACGATTACCGCCAACGCTTGGAGTTGATTATTTATTAAGTTTTAACCGTTACTTTTAACTTGGTTATCTTCAAGCGAGTCGTCCTCCTCAATAGGAGCATCTTCGTTTTGCGGTTCAACGATCCCGTGTTTTTTAGTTTCATAATAGAAAACAGGAACACCAACGAGAACGAACACAAAAGACGTCAAAACCCCTGGTAAGTCGGAAATAATCTCACTGATAATCACAAAGAGTGAGCCGCCAATTGCGACAATGGGCGTCAGCGGGAAGAATGGCGTTGAGAAGACCCGGTGCTGGCCAGAATTGCGTTTTCTGAGAAGAAAGACGCCGACAAACGCCATTACGTAAAAGCAGTAAACGGTAAAGATACAGAGTTCAGACAGCCGATCCGCGTTGGAAAAGACAATCATGATTGCCACGATAACTAATTCTGCAATAGTTGAGAAGATTGGCGTGTGAGATTTCGGATGTAAGTAGGCTAACGTCTTTGAGAACGGTAATTGGTTGCGTTTAGCCATAGCATACATAATTCGTGGGAACGTCATGATTTTACCGTTCATACAGCCGACAATGGAAATGATAATCCCAATGCTCAAGATTTTACCGCCGATTTCACCAAATGCGGTTGTGGCAATGAACGGAATGGCACCGGTGCCCATACTGTGGATTTTTTCAGCTGGAATGGCGCGATAAACACCGTAGGAAACCAACATATAGATGGCTAAAACAGACAAGATCCCAAACGTAATGGCTTGGGGCAGTCGTTTTCGAGGATTCTTAATTTCACCACCTAAATTGGCGATTAAGATCCAGCCGTCAAAGGCAAATAGGGTTGCCAGAATGGCGACACCAAAATTGCCGGCAGATTGATGGACTTCAGAAATGCTTTGACCCAGGGCACCCTGTTTGCCAAAGAATAAGCCAAAGATAATTAAAGCGGCCACTGGGACAAGTTTACACAAAGTGGTAATAATCGCAAAGGTAGCACCGTAGCGGTTAGAGAAAAGATTTAAAATCCCCACTAAAATGACGGTGCCAATTGCGATTAATGCGTTGTATCGACTGGGAAAACCGAAGAAATCTGATAAAAGAATCGCTAAGTAGGCGCCCAGTGAAGCAATCATGGCCGGACCATAAATAATAATCTGCATCCAACCGGACAGGAAGCCCCAAATTCGACCATAAATTTTTTCCATGTAGACGTAGAGGCCGCCGGTTTCAGGCATTTGTGAGGCGATTTCGGCAATCGTCAGGCCAGCGGTAATGGTGAGGACCCCACCCGCCAACCAAGCTAACAGGCCCATGGTAGTGGAACCGGCATCATCCAAAACGGCAGATTGACGAACGAAAACACCGGCGCCGATAATCGTTCCGATTACCAGCGATAACGCTGACCAAAGGCCAAGGTCTCGATCAAGCGACACTTCTTTTTGTTGCTTCATGATAGTTCTTCCTCTCTATTGTGACTTAATTTAGTTGAAATTATTGAGGTTCGTTGGGTTGTAAAAGGTACTTTTCGAATCGTTTGGCATCAACACCGTTTAACTCTGCGGTAATCACGGTGCCACTGTCACGATAGTCGGTTTTTAAAATGTTGGCATGATCATTAAGGTAGGAAACCAACTCACCCTTATCAAACGGAATTAACAACGAACGGGTTTGATAGTCTTTAAACACTTTTTCTTTAATCATTTCGCCGAGGGCCTTTAGAGAAGCCGGGTCGGTTGCCGACATCACCAAATTGTCTCCCTCACGAGTCGGGTAGGTGACGGCCATTTTATCGGCCTTGTTAAGTGCGATAATCATCGGAATATGATCGACCCCAATCTCCTTTAACGTCTCTTCGGTAGTCTTAATCATCATTTCGCGATGCGGATCGGAGTTATCAACAACTTGAATCAATAGGTCGGCGTTGGCTGCTTCGGCCAAGGTTGATTTAAACGCTTGAACCAATTGGTGGGGAAGTTGGCTGACAAAGCCGACGGTATCGCTGAGTAGAAAATGACGATGACCAGGTAACGCTAATTTTCGAACCGATGTGTCCAGCGTTGCAAACAGCATATCCTTGACCATGACTTGTTTATCGTCATTGTCACTGTACAGGTTGATCATGCCATTCATGATCGTCGATTTGCCGGCGTTGGTGTAGCCTACCAAAGCTACCGTCGGCGTCTCGCTTCGATCACGTTGCTTTCGCTTGATCTGATCGGCTTTAGCGGCCTCTTTTAATTCGTGGTTAACGTGAGTAATCCGATTTTCCAAGGTTCGTCGGTTTAACTCATACTGTGACTCACCGGCACCACGGTTGGTGAAGCCACCGCCGCTGCTGGTACCGGTTTGCTGATCAAGGCGTTGACTGGCACTGGTGTGCAGGCGGGGAAGTTGGTATTTTAATTTAGCCAACTCCACTTGTAGTTTTGCCTCACGTGACTGGGCCCGGTTGGCAAAAATTTCCAAGATCAGGCCGGTACGGTCAATAATACGAACTTTGGTGGCCTTTTCGATGTTTCGAATCTGGCTGGGAGAGAGTTCGTCGTTGGCGACAATTGTCTCAACACCATCATCGATCACTACTTGAGTAAGTTCTTCAATTTTTCCTTTACCAAAGTAGGTTGCCGGATCCGGTTTATCTAATTTCTGAACCAGGGTTTCGACAACCTTCATGTGGTTGGCTTCAGCCAAGTTGTTTAGCTCGGTCATCGAATAATCGAAGCGGTTCGGATGTTGATTCAACCCGATCGTTACTACTGGTGTCAATGTTTGTGTTAAATCCAAATGAGTTCCTCCTCTAAAGTTCGTGTTCAATTATAGCACACAAGTGTAAAAAAATAGTAGACAATTGTCCTTTTGACATCTAAATATCATTGAAAACGGTTGAGAGTCTCGAGAATATTAAAATAAATAATCCCATTTTTTGAAAAACACTTCATTATATTCTAATGAAGTTGTTGAAAGATCTTAGTGAACTACTGATTTGGTTGGATTATCGTTCAATTTTGATTATCATAAATAGGCGTTGATTTTAATTAAATTTTAATCTAAAATGGAATTCGTTCACATTTTTACAATGACATAAACAAAGGGGCGGTATTAATGAAAATTGGTTCATTTATAAAGTTAGGTGGGATCACGGCACTTGCCGCGCTACTGTTAGCTGGTTGTGGTCAAAACAGTTCACAATCCAAAAAGAAAGAGTTGACTTGGGTCCAACAGAGTAACATGACCACGATGGATATTTCCAAGGTCACGGATCAAATTGGCGCCCAAACGTTGAATAACTCTAATGAAGGATTATTGCGAATGGCCGAACATAACCGGGTAATTCCTGGTGTAGCTAAAAACTACACGGTTTCAAAGGATGGTAAGACCTGGACATTTAATCTGCGCCATTCCAAGTGGAGTGACGGCACGCCAGTTACTGCTAAGGACTTTGTTTATTCCTGGCGGCGAACGGTTAACCCAAAGACGGCCGGTCAATATGCGTACATATTCATGAATATCAAAAATGCTGCCAAAATCAACGCTGGTAAGCTTTCACCAACTAAACTCGGCGTCAGAGCGGATGGTAACTATCGGTTAGTGGTGACGTTGAAGAAACCACAAAGCTACTTTAAATATCTGGTTGCCGATGTTGAGTTTTTCCCACAAAAAGCATCAACGGTTAAGAAATACGGCCAAAAATATGGTACAACCAGCAAGGCCATGGTTTATAACGGACCATTTAAGATGACTGGTTGGACCGGTACCAACGACACTTGGCATTTAGTCAAGAATCCACGCTATTGGAATGCTAAGCAGGTTAAATTGGATAAAGTTAACTTCCGGGTTATTAAGACGCCTGAAACTTTCTTGAATGAATATCAAGACAACAAGGTTCAGGTAACACCGCTAAGTGGTCAACAAGTCAAGCAGTATCGCACCAACAAAGATTATGTTTTGAGAAGCAATGCGGCCACCTGGTACTTGGAAATGAATCAGCATAAGTACAAGTTCTTCCGAAATGTTAACATAAGAAAGGCGTTGTCGCTAACAATTGATCGAAAGCAGTTTACCGGTAAAGTGTTAGCCGATGGGTCGATGCCGGCCAAGGGCTTTGTTGCAGCTGATATGTCGACTCGAAACGGTCAGGATTACGCTGATGCGGCTTATGAAAAGGGTGCGGTTGCATCAAACTTGACATTGGCCAAAAAATATTGGGCCAAGGGATTGAAGCAGACTGGTAAGAAATCAGTATCTTTTAACCTGATGGCTGATGATACCGATGCCGGTAAAAAAACAACTGAATACCTGCAAAGCCGTTTCACTAAGCTACCGGGATTAAAGATCACCAATCAAAATATTCCTTATAAGACTCGGCTGGCCCGGTCACAAGATGGCCAGTTCGATATGGTCGTCACAGAATGGATTGCCGACTTCCCTGATCCAATTACCTTCCTGCAGTTAATGCAGTCAAATAATGCTTACAATAATGGGCCGTGGCAAAACAAGACTTATGATAAACTGACTACCGATGCTGAAGGTAAGGATGCTAATCGGCCAGCCGCCCGGTGGCGTGACATGGTCAAAGCCGGTAAGCTGCTTGCTAATCAAGAAGGGGTCATTCCGCTGTATCAACAGGCACAACCTCAACTGGTCAAACCGGGTGTCAAAGGGATTCAATCATTCCCAACGGCGCCACTTTGGGATTGGCGCAACGTCACTGTTAAGTAACGATTGGTGCGCTTCAGGCTGGTCAATTGAAAAATCAAATCAATTTGGTTGGGAACCGGTTCTGATTGTGCTCGGTTGAAATTAATAGAACGTTTGTGAAAAATGTCTCGTCACGTTAAAGTGGTGGGACATTTTTAGTTGATTTGGTGATTAAAAAATGCTCGAAAGATTATCGTGCCACCGGATCTCCAAACAAAAATTATCAATTGATGAATGAAAAGTAATCGTTTAAAATTTAAGTTATCCGCTGTTGCATTTAGCGGTTAGTGAGTTAAAGGGGAGCAAGGGGCCGGTTAGGGAGCGGCCTCCAAAATGAGGAGTGGGTATTTTGAAGAAGACAAAACAGGTGATTCGATTGAGCGGTGTGGCAGTCACACTCGGGTTATTGCTAATCGGGTGTGGGAACCGAAGCTCTAGCAACGGTAAAAAGCAGCCGATTACTTGGATGCAGACGAGTGAATTATCCTCAATGGATATTTCCAAAATGACCGATATGATCTCAGACACGACACTGAACGGCACTAATGAGGGCCTGCTTCGAGTTGTTAAGGGTAATCGGCTGATCCCAGGGGTGGCTAAGAATTACCATGTGTCAAAGGATGGCTTAACGTGGACGTTTAATCTGCGGCATTCGAAGTGGAGTGATGGCACACCGGTGACGGCCAAAGACTTCATTTATTCCTGGCAGCGAACGGTGACACCGAAGACCGCCGGCGAGTTTGCCTATACGTTTGATCATATTCGCAATGCCAAGGCAATTAATGCTGGCAAGCTGGCCCCAACCAAATTAGGGGTCAGTGCACCAAACCCGTATCGGCTGGTGGTGCACTTAACGAAGCCACAGAGTTATTTTAAATATTTGGTATCGCAGGCCTATTTCTTCCCGCAAAAGGCTGCCGCAGTGAAAAAGTTCGGCTCTAAATACGGCACCACTAGCCAGGACATGGTTTATAACGGGCCGTTTAAGTTGACCGGCTGGACCGGTACTAATGATACGTGGAAGTTGGTCAAAAATAATCAGTATTGGCATAAATCCGCTGTCAAACCTAATCAAATCAATTTCCAAGTGGAAAAGGATCCATCCACTGTGATTAATCAATATCAACGAGACAAACTTGATGTGGCAACCCTCAGTGGTCAGCAGGTTCAACAGTATCGTCATAACCGGCAGCTGCATATTCGTAAAAATGCCCAAATGTGGTTTCTCGAGATGAACCAGAAGCGCGAGCCATTTTTCCGGAATCGTCAAATCAGAAAAGCCCTATCGATGATGATTAATCGCCAACAATTTACCAGCAAGGTGTTGGCTGACGGCTCAACGCCTTCAAAGGACTTTGTGGCTTTGGGGTTAGGCAGCCGAAATGGCCGACAGTTCGCAGATCAGGCTTACGTCAAATCAGCCGTGACCCAAAATGTTGCTAAGGCTAAGCGTTTGTGGGCAGCCGGTTTAAAACAGACTGGTCGAAAGAAAGTGACGTATAATTTGCTGGCTGATGACACTGATGCGGGTAAACGAAGCGCTGAATTTATTCAAAGTGAATTGGAAAAGTTACCTGGATTTAAAGTAACGGTGACTAATCTGCCGTTTAAAACTCGGCTGACGCGTTCATCCAACGGCCAATTCGATATGGTTCTCAGCAGTTGGACTGGGGATTATCCAGATCCAATGACGTCGCTATCAAACATGACATCACATAGTTCTTACAATAATGGTAAGTGGACTAATCATCGTTATGATCATTTGATCGATTTAGCAGAAGGTCGGGATGCCAACCGGCCACAACAGCGATGGCAGGATATGATTCAAGCCGAAAAGGTTTTGGCAGCCGATGAAGGAGTGGTGCCACTTTATCAGGCGGCTGTGCCACAGCTGGTTAAGCCGGACGTTAAGGGGATTCAATTCTTCCCCGAATCACCGGAATGGGATTGGCAACAGCTTGAACGAAAGGGTTAATAAAACAAGACTAACAAATTAATGCGTTTTGAAGGTTAAGGTAGTGAAAGCTGCCTTGGCCTTTTTATAATTGCAAAGTTTTTAAACCGATGCTCATTATTTAGGAAGCAAAATGAAAAATACGTGTGATTGATGGTTTAAAACAGTCTTTCAAAAAGATCAAGGGGCGAATTAAAACCCATTAAATCAAGGAAATTAATGAATTTTGAAAATAATGAGCAAAAAGTTAACTAACGCATTGCTTTTAATGGATTTTTAATCTAATATGGATATGTATTATTTGAGAGTAAAAATATATTGAAGGGGAGTTACGTGATATGAAAATTAGTTCAGTTGCGAAACTTGGCGGAGTAGTATTACTCTCCGCGTTGGTATTAGCGGGGTGTGGTAGTAAATCGTCACAGTCAGGTTCAAGTAAACAGAAGTTGAATTGGATGACGCCGACTACTATTTCGACCATGGATCCATCAAAGTCAACTGATTTATATTCTGGCCAAATGATTAATGCTACTGGTGAAGGCTTGCTGAGAATGCAAAAAAATAACAAAGTTGAACCTGGGGTAGCTAAGAACTATTCCGTTTCAAAAGATGGTAAAACTTGGACCTTTAATTTACGCCATTCTAAATGGAGTGATGGGTCGCCGGTTACCGCTAAAGATTTTGTATTTTCATGGCAGCGAACAGTAAATCCTAAGACAGCTTCACAGTATGCTTACATATTTAACAATGTGCAAAACGCAACGAAAATTGAAGCCGGTAAGCTGTCGCCTTCGAAACTTGGCGTTAAGGCCGATGGTAATTATAAGTTGGTAGTTCACCTTGACAAGCCGCAGAGTTACTTTAAATATATGGTTTCACAAGGTTATTATTTCCCAGAAAAGCAATCTGCAGTGAAGAAGTATGGCTCTGGATATGCTACTAATGCTAATAAAAATGTTTACAATGGTCCATTTTTGTTAAAGGGTTGGACTGGTACGAATGATACTTGGCATTTGGTAAAAAACAGTAAATATTGGAATGCCAAAAATATCAAATTACAACGCTTGAATTTCCAGGCAATTAAGGATCCTTCCACTGCTCTTAACAGTTATCAGAGTAATAAGTTGAACTTTACGACTTTGAACGGAACTCAAGTAAAACAATATAAGAATAATAAGGATTATCACGTTTATAAAGAAGCTTCAACTTTCTTCTTGGAAATGAACGAGAAAAAAGACCCCATCTTTAAGAATAGAAATATTCGGCGAGCAATTTCTTTGGCAATTGATCGAAATCAATTTGTTAACAAGGTCTTAGCAGATGGTTCTCAAGCACCTAAAGGTTACGTAGCAGATGGAATGTCGCAGAAAAATGGAAAAGACTTTGCTGATGAATCTTATGTTAAAGATGCCGTTTCATATAATTTGACACAGGCAAAGAAACTTTGGGCAAAGGGGTTAAAAGAAACTGGCAAAAAGAATGTTTCATTTGGATTGATGTCAGATGATACGGATACTGCTAAGCGAAGCACGGAATTTATTCAAAGCCAGCTATCCAAACTTCCCGGATTAAAGATTACAAATTCTAATGTGCCACTTAAGAATCGTTTAAGCCGTTCACAAAATGGTCAATTTGATCTTGTTATTTCTGGTTGGATTGCTGACTATCCAGATCCAAGTAATTTCCTTGATCTGTTTACTTCTAATAATTCTTACAATAATGGTAAGTGGAAGAATGCAAAATATGATGCCTTGGTTAAAAAATACCAGTCCACAGATGCTAATAACGAAAGTGCTCGATGGAATGATATGATTCAAGCTGAAAAGCTTTTAATGAACGATCAAGGAATTGTTCCACTTTATCAACAAGGGCAATCGACTTTAATGAATTCTAAAGTTAAGGGCGTTCAGTTCTTACCAACGTCACCAGAATGGGATTGGACAAAAACTTCAATTAAATAACTGAAACTTGAAAGCTAAAAATTAACCGAACACCTTAGTCGTCCTGGAATAATCCGTCAGAAAATGGAAATTCAAGCTGACACTAATTCCCTGGTCAAAACGGCCGGTAGATGCGTGAGAAAATGGCAGCACTCCTTTGTATCTTTCTTTTGTCAATTAAAGTATACAGCGCAGGAGCCCTTGCGTTTTAATTTTGATCAGAAAAAGCCAAAAATCACGCAATATTGAAGTGATTTTTAGCTTTCAAGTTTCAGTTAAATAACTTAATTACCTAAGTTAAAAGGATCGAGGATAGCTTGAAATTCTCGACCCTTTTTCTTATTATCTTAAGGATTCCTTTGTCTACCAAGAGCGACTCTGTGAATGTCAGTAGCCAAAATTAATTTTAAAAACGTTTTAATTAGTGTCCCAAAGCGAAACTATCATTTAAAATCAAATTTTATAACTTTCTTTTATAAATTATTTTTGTGATTTGGAATTTTAAAAGCCTTGGTTATCAGTGGTTTGTGGTTGCTAAAAGCTCACAAACTCATGTATGGCAGTCTCGTGAGGGTGGTTTAATTCACCAATGTATTGCTTTTAATAAAGTTTTAATTTAAAATATATTCATTGCCGAGTTAGTCAAAAATATATTGAAGGGAAGTATTCACGATGAAAATTAATTCAATCGCGAAGCTTAGTGGGGCGTTATTGCTGTCCGCGCTGGTACTGGCGGGTTGTGGTAGCAAGTCCTCACAATCAGGTTCAAAGAAGCAGGAGTTGCGTTGGCAGGAGTCAGCTAATTTGCCGACGATGGATCTTTCAAAGGCGACGGATCAGGTTTCATCCGAAACGCTTAATGCCACTAATGAAGGATTACTAAAAATGTCGACGCATTCAAAGGTGACACCGGGGGTTGCCAAAAGTTACCAGATTTCTAAAGATGGTAAGACCTGGACGTTTAATTTACGCCACAGTAAATGGAGTGATGGCACGCCAGTCACGGCTAAGGACTTTGTTTATTCATGGCGGCGAACGTTGGCACCGAAAACTGCTTCACAATATGCGTACATATTTGACCATATTAAGAATGCAACCAAAGTGAATGCTGGTAAAGCACCAGCTTCAAGCTTGGGCGTCAAGGCGGTTGGCAACTATAAATTAGTGGTCACACTTAATCGACCGCAAAGCTACTTTAAGTATTTGGTTGCCGGTGCGGAGTTCTTCCCGCAAAAGGCCTCAGTTGTTAAGAAATACGGTTCTAAGTATGGGACTCAGTCAAAATATATGGTTTATAACGGGCCGTTCAAGTTAACCGGCTGGTCTGGGACCAATGATTCTTGGACGATGGTTAAAAATAACCAGTATTGGAACAAGAAGAATATTAAACTTAACAAAATGAAAATTAGTGTTGTAAAAGATCCTTCGACAACGTTAAATCAGTACAATACTGACAAATTAGATGCCATTACACTGACTGGTTCGCAACAGGTTTCTCACTATAAGAATAATAAGGATTACAAGTCTTACTTAAACGCATCAACTTTCTTTATGGAAATGAATCAAAAAAAGGATCCGGTTTTGAGAAATGCCAATATTCGAAAAGCCCTCTCGTTGGCGATTGATCGTCAGCAATTGACTGGCAAAGTACTAGCAGATGGTTCGGTGCCTGCCAAGGGATTGGTTGCATCTAAGATGGCCTATCGAAATGGTAAAGATTATGCTGATCAAGCAGAAGTTAAATCAGCGGATTCACATAATTTAGCTCAAGCCAAGAAACTTTGGGCCAAAGGCTTGAAGGAAGTTGGCAAGAAATCTGTTTCACTGAATCTATTAGCTGATGATACGCAGACAGGTAAGAACACAACTGAGTTTCTTCAAAGTCAGTTGACCAAACTGCCAGGTCTGAAGATTACTAATCAGAACTTGCCATTTAAGACCCGGCTGCAACGTTCTCAAGATGGTAACTTTGACCTTGTTGTTTCGGCTTGGATTGCCGACTTCCCAGATCCAATTTCATTCTTGTCCCTATTTACTTCCAACAACTCCTACAATAACGGAAAATGGAAGAATACACAGTACGATACTTTGGTTAAAAACGCTGAAGGCAAGGATGCTTTGAATGCCGGTAAGCGTTGGGACGATATGGTTCAGGCGCAAAAAGTCTTGATGAATAATCAGGGAATTGTCCCGCTGTATCAACAAAGTACACCAAAATTAATTAAATCCAGCGTTAAGGGTGTTCAGTTCTTCCCAACAGCTCCCGAATGGGATTGGAGCAAGGTGTCAATTAAATAACTTGAATTTGCGATTCAGGTTGACAGTTCATCTTAATTGGAGGCTGGTTATCTACTGTCCAGCCTCTTTTATGTTAAATGGCGTGAATGATTAGAACAATTAGAAATGTGAGGCACTTTTATGGCAAAGTATTTAGGAAAGAGAATCTTTTACATCATTCTGACTTTGTTTATCGTGACCACCATCACTTTCTTTCTGATGAAGTTTATGCCCGGCACGCCTTTGACCAACCAGGCCAAGCTTTCGCCGAGTCAAATTCATCAGATTTATAAGCAGTATGGGCTCGATAAACCGTTGTGGCAGCAATATCTGACCTATTTGGCCGGTGCGGTCCACGGCAATTTTGGGACGTCGTATCAATTTAGTGATCAGCCGGTCTCTTATTTGATCAGCAGTCGATTGGGACCTTCCTTAACCATTGGTGGTGAAGCCATGGTCGTTGGTGTCCTGGTAGGCATCGTTGTTGGGTCAATCGGTGCCGTTAAACAAAACACTTGGATTGACACTTCAGCTACGATTCTGTCGATTCTTGGGGTTTCAATCCCATCATTTGTTTTGGCGGTGTTACTGCAGTATTATCTTGGTCTAAAGTTACGGTTGTTCCCAATTGCGGATTGGGGCGGCTTTATGTACACGGTCTTGCCAACTTTGGCGTTATCCGCGTCGCCGTTTGCTGAAACGGCTCGATTTATGCGAACTGAAATGGTCGACGTGTTGAGTTCTGATTACATCGAATTAGCGAAGGCCAAGGGACTTAATAAGACTGGAATTATTTATCATCATGCGTTGCGAAACAGTTTGATTCCAATTGTCACGATTGTTGGCCCATTGGCCGTTAACATCATGACCGGGTCGATGGTTGTTGAAAACATCTTCTCGATTCCTGGAATCGGGGAACAATTTGTTAAGTCGATTTTGACCAACGATTACCCAACGATCATGGGGTTGGCAATTGTTTATTGTGCGATGCTATGTGTGGTATTGTTGATCACTGACATCCTGTACGGACTGATTGATCCGCGTATCAGAATTACGAAGTAGGAGGGACATTTCAAATGGCAGACAATGCAAAATCAGTTAAAACCGGTGATTTTCTGCCCTTGTCCGATGCGGATCGTTCACATTTGGATAGCGAGAAAATTGCTGCGCCATCATTGACTTTCTTACAAGATTCGTGGCGTCGTTTGCGACATAATAAAGCGGCGATGATTTGTTTAGTCATCTTGGTGATCTTATTTATCTTATCGTTTGGGTCACACTTTTTCCAAACCCATAACCCGAACGCAACCAATCCGGATTTGGCCAATTTACCGCCTAAGATTCCTGGTATTGACATTAATGGGTTTAACGGCACTATCATGCAGTCCGGTACTCGGATTAATGCGTATGCCCAGGCTCATGCTCACTCAGGGACCTACTTCATTTTAGGCACCGATTATCTGGGCCGGGATCTGTTTTCAAGAATTTTATTTGGAACGCGGATTTCACTAACGATTGCGCTAATTGCCAGTTTCTTTGACTTGGCGTTAGGTGTGGTTTATGGAATTATTTCTGGCTGGCTCGGCGGCTGGGTCGATACATTAATGCAACGAATTATTGAAATTATTTTGTCAGTGCCTAACTTAGTTGTCATGGTGTTACTGATTGTGGTGTTAAAGCCCGGTATGTCAGCAATCATCATTGCCATTGCCATTACCAGTTGGATTAATATGGCCCGGTTGGTTCGAGCGCAGACGTTGGAGTTGAAAAATCAGGAATTTGTCCTGGCGGCTCGGACGTTAGGTGAAAGTTCGTTTAAGATTGCGTTTAAGCATTTATTGCCAAATTTGGCCAGTGTGATTATCATTAACTTGATGTTCACCATCCCAACGGCAATCTTCTTTGAAGCCTTCCTATCCTACATCGGAATTGGTGTGAGTGCCCCACAGGCATCACTTGGTACGTTGATTAGTGATGGCCAAAAGAACTTTCAGTTCCTACCATATCAAATGTGGTACCCGGCAATTGTCTTGTCAGTGATTATGATTGCGTTTAATATCTTGGGTGATGGACTGCGAGATGCCTTTGACCCGAAGAGTAATAGGAAGTAGGTGTTTGAGATGGAAAACGAAAATAACGTTCTTGAAGTTAGAAATCTCAAAATCAACTTCAACACGTATGCCGGTAAAGTTCAGGCCATCCGTAACGTCAGCTTTGACCTGCGAAAGGGTGAAACTTTGGCGATTGTGGGTGAGTCCGGTTCCGGAAAGTCGGTGACGACTCGAAGCATTATGGGATTAAACGCCGGTAACGCTGAAATTGCCAGCGGCACGATTATGTTTAAAAACCAAGATTTATTGAAGAAAACCCGTAAGCAAATGGATCAAATTCGTGGGCGCGACATTGCTGAAATTTTCCAAGATCCAATGACCTCGTTGGATCCGACTATGAAGATTGGCAAACAAATCGCGGAACCACTGATTATTCATAAAGGCATGCGGCGAGAAAAAGCGTATGCTCAGGCGCTTGATATGATGAAACTAGTGGGGATCGAAAACGCTGAGAAGCGAATTAACGATTATCCGCACCAATTTTCAGGTGGGATGCGTCAGCGAATTGTGATTGCGATTGCCCTGGTGAACTATCCGGAAATTCTGATTGCCGATGAACCGACGACCGCCTTGGATGTGACGATTCAGGCCCAAATTCTGGATTTGATGAAAGAGCTTCAAGCCAAAACCAATACGTCGATTATCTTTATCACCCATGATTTGGGCGTGGTAGCTGGCATGGCTGATCGAGTAGCTGTTATGTATGCCGGTAAGATTGTTGAGTATGGGACGGTTGATGAAATTTTCTACAACCCTAAGCATCCCTATACATGGGGCTTGCTGAATTCAATGCCAACCATGGACACTTCGGGTACCGAATTACCATCGATTCCCGGAACGCCACCGGATTTACTGAATCCGCCTAAGGGCGACGCGTTTGCGGCTCGAAATAAGTATGCGCTAAAAATCGATACGGAAAAGGAGCCGCCGTTCTTTAAGGTGTCGGATACCCACTATGCGGCCACCTGGCTGTTAGATCCACGAGCACCAAAAGTGACGCCACCGGAACAGATTATTGAACGTCAGAAGCATTTTGCCAAGTTAACCCACGAAGCAATTGACACTAATCGTGACAAACACGTTGAAGAACAGGAGGAACAACTGTGATCGACTATTCAAAAGCAAAGAAAGTCTTACAAGTTGAGCATTTAAAACAATACTTTAACGTTGGTAAAGCCGATGAAGTCCGCGCGGTTGATGACATCTCATTTGACGTGTATCAGGGTGAAACTTTTGGCTTGGTTGGTGAATCCGGCTCTGGTAAAACGACGACCGGGCGGGCAATTATTCACTTGTACGAGCCAACATCCGGGAAAATTATTTTTAAAGGTGAAGATGTTTCCAAGCTGCATTCCAAAGCTCAAAAGCAGAAGTTTCGTCGTGACATGCAGATGATTTTCCAGGATCCGTATGCGTCGTTGAATCCTCGAATGAAGGTTAAGGACATCGTCGCGGAAGGCATTGATATTAATCACCTGGCTAAAAACGATGCTGATCGAACCAAACAAGTGGAAGATTTGCTTGAGACGGTTGGGTTGAACCGGGACCATTCCAGTCGGTACCCACATGAATTTTCAGGTGGTCAGCGGCAACGAATCGGAATTGCCCGGGCGTTGGCCGTTCAGCCGGAATTCATCATTGCCGACGAACCGATTTCGGCACTGGACGTTTCCATTCAGGCTCAAGTGGTTAACCTGCTTAAGAGATTACAGCGGGAACGTGATTTGACCTACTTGTTTATTGCCCATGATTTATCGATGGTGAAGTACATTAGTGATCGAATCGGCGTGATGCATTACGGACGGATGTTGGAAATTGCGTCTTCCGACGAAATTTACGCGCACCCGTTACATGACTATACGGCAAGTTTACTGTCAGCTGTGCCGGTGCCGGATCCGGAATACGAACGGACCCGGCAGCAAATTCCCTATGATGCCAAACAGGAATTTGATGGCAAACCACGACAATTAGTTGAAATTGTCCCACATCACTGGGTGAGGGCCAGTGAAGATGAAATTCCAATGTACAAAGAACGAGCGCGAAAGCATTCGTTATTGAAAAATTAACTGAATTTAGATTAAACAACGAGGATGGGGGCTTTTACCCCTGTCCTTTTTTGTTTGGCGACGGGCAGGATTAACGACTAACCTATCATTGATGTGTCAGGATGGGAAATCACTTTAATTTAAAGCCAAAAAGTTGTTTTCACGAATAAATATACCCGGTTATAAATAATATTTAGTCATTAATTGTTAACCAGGTTTAAGAATGATTTCAATTAATTTTTAAAAGCCAACATTGGCGATTATAATGGGCTTTAGTAGCCGTTAGAAGTCAACGGCCCGCCGTAATCAATTTGTCACATTTGGTAATCTGTGTTAAAGTGTTAACCATTATTTTTATTACCAGAAACGCTTTTTATCAATGCCTTTTGTGGCATAATGGTTAACTAATAAGTTAGGAGTGACCAACTTGTTCTTAAAAATGGAACATCTCACAAAAACGTACAAAGGCGGTAAAAAAGCCGTTGATGATTTTAATTTAACTGTTGAAAAGGGCGAATTTGTCTGCTTTATTGGGACGTCGGGATCCGGCAAGACGACGACTATGCGGATGATTAACCGAATGCTGAAACAAACCTCAGGTGTGATCAAAATTAATGATCAAGATATTAATCAATTAGATCCTGTGGAACTGCGCCGGAAAATTGGGTATGTGATCCAAAATATCGGTTTAATGCCGCACATGACAATTCGGCAAAACATTACGTTAGTGCCTAGATTATTGAAATGGTCGCAGGATAAGATGGATCGGCGAGCCAAGCAAATGATTAAACTGGTTGAACTACCGGAAAGCTTTCTTGATCGCTATCCTTCCGAATTATCAGGTGGCCAACAGCAGCGGATTGGTGTGGTTCGGGCTCTGGCTGCTGATCAAGATTTAATTTTAATGGATGAACCCTTTGGTGCACTGGATCCGATTACGCGTGAGTCGCTACAGGATTTGGTCAAGGATCTTCAGGAACGACTCGGCAAAACGATCATTTTTGTGACTCACGATATGGATGAGGCACTGAAGCTGTCGACGAAGATTGTCGTGATGGACGATGGCAAAATTATGCAGGTGGCGTCACCGGATGAAATTTTACGACACCCGGCCAATCAATTTGTTGAAGAACTAATTGGGCATGATCGGCTGGTCCAAGCCAGACCAAGTATTACGACTGTCGGCCAGATTATGTTGAAAAACGTGGCGTCCACGACCCCTAATAAATTACTGAAAGATGCTTTGCGGGAAATGCATGAGCGACGAGTTGATTCACTGCTGGTGACCGATGATGAAAAGACTTTAAAGGGGCGAATTGACATTGGCGATATTGATTATCACTACCAAACGGCCACCAGTGTTGGTGATATCATGCACCATGACGTCTTTTACGTTTTGTCTAGCTCACTGATTCGCGACACCGTTGAGCGGATTTTGAAGCGGGGATTAAAAAATGTGCCGGTTGTGGACGATCAGAAGCGGTTAGTTGGGATTGTCACTCGCGCGTCAGTCGTCGATATGGTTTACGATGCGCTGTGGGGCACTGACAGTAATCGACACTCAAGCAATTCAAACGACACTGCTGAAAAAGCATCTGCGACAACTAGTCAGGGTGGTGAGTCGAAATGATGTCGTTCTTAGAAACGTATGGTGGTCAACTTTTGGTAAAAACTTGGCAACATATTTACATCTCTGGAATCTCACTCTTGTTGGGTGTGTTGGTAGCTGTTCCTTTAGGCGTGGCACTAACTCGAGCCAAACGGGTCTCAACGATTATCATTTCGCTGGCGTCGATGCTCCAAACGATCCCGGCTCTGGCACTGTTGGCCTTTATGATTCCAATTTTTGGGATTGGTGCAACGCCGGCAATCGTTGCGTTATTCATTTATTCGCTGCTGCCAATTTTGCGAAACACTTACTTGGGTGTTGAGAAAGTTGACCCGACGTTAATTGATTCGGCTAAGGGGATGGGAATGACCAACTGGCAATCCATCACGAAAGTCGAATTGCCATTGGCTGCCCCCGTCATTATGGCTGGTATTCGGCTATCGGCAACCTACGTGATTGCTTGGGCAGCATTAGCATCCTACATTGGTGCCGGCGGTTTGGGTGATTTTATTTTCAACGGCTTAAACCTTTATCGAACTGATTTGATTTTAGGTGGTTCAATCCCAGTCATTTTATTAGCGCTGATTGTTGATTGGCTGTTGGGAAGACTTGAATCGATTCTCACACCGAAAACGGCCCGGACGTAAGGAGGGTCTTAATCGATGAAAAATATTAAAAAATGGTTATTGACAGTGGTGGCACTGGTCGTAGGCGTAATCGGCTTATCCGGCTGTGGGTTTCCGGGATTGGCTGGTACATCAAACGATACGATTCGGATTGCCTCACAAAACACAACCGAGCAACAGATTATGGCTTATATGCTACAGGATATGATTCAGCATGATTCGAAATTGAAAACGACGATTATCAACAATCTTGGTTCCGGTACGGTGAGTTTTAATGCCTTAAAAAATCATCAGGCCGATATTTCCGCCATTCGCTATGTTGGGACGGATTTAACGACAATTTTGGGTAGAAATGCCGACCGGAATCCTAAACGGGCTGAAAAAGTTGTCACCCGTTATTTTAACCGAAAGTATCACATGACATATTTCCCGTCTTATGGTTTCTCTGACACCTATGCGTTTATGGTGACCCAAAAGAAAGCCAAGCAGTTACATTTAAAAACGATTAGTGACTTGAAGAAGCATGCCAGCAAGATGGACGTCGGCATTGATCAAATTTGGTTAAATCGGAAAGGCGATGGGTATGATGGCTTTAAACAGACGTATGGGTTTCAGTTTGGTAAAGTAGATCCCATGCAGATTGGGCTGGTTTATGATGCGGTTGCCGCTAACAAAATGGATGCCGTTTTGGGGTATTCAACGGATGGCCGGATCGGCAGTTATCATCTAAAGTTGTTAAAGGATAACAAGCATTACTTCCCACCATATAACGCCAGTGCAGTCGTGACCAACCAAGCATTGAAGCGGCATCCTGAGTTAAAACCGATTATTGCAAAATTGGATGGCAAAATTAATCTTAAGACGATGCAGAAATTAAATTATCAAGTCGATAATAATCTAGTGGAGCCGGAAGTGGTTGCCAAACAGTTCTTAGAAAAACATCATTATTTTGAAGGGAGTGGCGATTAATGCAAAATGCCGGGATTTTGAAACAGTTTATCTATTACTATCAGCAAAATGGTGCCTATGTACTATCGCAGTTTGACCGCCATTTCTTGATTTCAATTTATGGTGTTTTACTGGCTGCTATTGTTGGCATCCCAATTGGCATTTTTATTGCCCATCATCATCGGCTAAGCGGCTTGGTGATTGGGGTTGCCAACGTGATTCAAACGGTGCCTTCGTTAGCAATGCTGTCAATTATTATGATTGGGTTGGGCCTCGGCGTGAATACGGTCATCGTTACCGTCTTTCTCTATGCGTTACTGCCGATTATTAAAAATACGTATACAGGCATGAAAAACGTTGACCCTAGTGTCTTGGATTCCGGCACCGGAATGGGGATGACCCGATTTCAGTTATTGCGATTGGTTGAATTGCCACTGTCACTTTCAGTAATTATGGCTGGCATTCGAAATGCTTTAGTGCTGGCGATCGGGATTACTGCCATCGGCACATTCGTTGGCGCCGGTGGTCTTGGAGATATTATTATCCGCGGGACTAACGCCACTAATGGTGGGGCAATCATTCTAGCTGGTGCACTGCCCACTGCCTTAATGGCCATCATTTCCGACCTGGTACTGGGCTGGATTGAAAAAAGAGCCGATCCAACCCGCTAAACGAGGATTTCAATTCGAATTAGATTTATTAAAGATACAAAAGGGATCGCAACTTGCGATCCCTTTTGCTGGTTAAACTAAAGCCAATTTTAAACGTTTTGACTGACATTATTGAAATAGTCAACTGAATAATGGTTGCCATCCCAATTGACCTTTGTCACACTACCGTTTTTGGTGGAAACGTTGACCGGAATATCGCTGAAATGGCTGACGACGTTGCGGATCAGCGTACCATGAGTGGCAATTAATAGCTGGTCGCCATCTTGGGCTTCCTTGACAACTTGGTCAATTGCCGGTTGCAGGCGTTGCCAAAATTTTTGACTGGTTTCGGCATCCCCGTACGGATCAGCAGCTGCAATTATATCCTCAGCTTTATCAATTCCATATTCGGCAATCATTTCATGAAATGAGTTCAGGCCGCGGGGACCGCCAATAATGTGCCAGGTTTTGACATCATCTTCACCTTCCCAATAGCCAAAGTTCAATTCACGAAAACCGGCTAGCGGGGTGGTTGTTTTAACTGTTGACGGGTTTTTAGATAAAATCAAGCGACCGGTTTCAATTGCCCGTGGTAAATCACTGCTGTAAGCGGCGTTAAAGTGAATAGATTTTAAACGATCGCCGGCATCAAGGGCGTCGTTAACCCCTTTTTCGGTAAGTGATGAATCGATAACGCCTTGAATGCGATGATATTTATTTAAGTATGTTTGACCATGACGAACGAAATACAACGAAATTGTCATAGAGAACCTCCATTTAGCATAATTGTTTGAATTACCATTATTGTAGCATAACCGGCTGAAAGAGTGGGAGTAAAGGACGCCAACTTAAGAAAGGTGGTTGATTAAGTGACAAATGGTGCAGAATCAAAGGATTGATTTTTAACCGATTTCGGTGTTAGCTAATGGTTAAGATTAGCAATAAGTAATCAAAAAGTACTGATTGATATCAATAAGACGAAATTTCCCATAATTATTTTAGGACATGATAAAATGACAGCGTCAAAGGGGAATATTATTATTTTATTGTAGCATAACAGGTTCATTAATATTGGTTTTGTACGCACTTTTTTGAAAGCGCTTAACCGGAAACCGGTTTATCAAAATTTTAAAAGTTTTTTATTTGGAGTTAAAGTTAAGGGGGTGTTGCTAATTGACCGATTTATTTTGGGGAAGACAAAGATACCATGATTGTCAGGTAGGACTAACCAAATTTGATTATTTGAAATTAATCGAGTGGATCAATTTAATGCGGATATAATAGCCTTTATTATTCAGGGGGAGATTAAATTGGCAAAGCATCACCCAGCGTTGAAAAATAACGTGATAAATGAAAAACAACATTACAAAATGTATAAGAGTGGTAAGCACTGGCTGTTTGCGGCGATTACGACGGTCACCTTTGTGGTAGGTGGCGCTGCCGGTATTAATGACAAGTCAGTTGCCGCCGATGAGTTAACAACTACTGAAACGCAACAGTCAGTCAATAGTGATTCAAGTTCGATTAACGCAGCTGCAACAACTCAGCAGGTGACGGTTCCTTCAGCTGAAAATAAGTCAGCCGACACTGAAACGTCAACATCTGGGAATAACTCAACCACCGCTGCAACGCAACCAACCGAAACAACTAGTTCATCACCTGCGTCATCAACCGCTCAGCCGGCTGCCGAGGCTACTCACCAAGCGACAACTGAGCATTCCTCAACGGTACCGGCTTCATCGGCAAGCCAGGCGACCCAAAGCACAAGTCAAAATAATGGCCAACAACCGAGTCAGCCAACAGCAGTTAGTGAAGCTAGCCAGACGAGTCAAACGAATCAACCAACCAGTACCGTTCCTAAATCGGCAACGCAAGTTAATGTGACCCAAGCATCGGTTAACTCCGGTGCAGGGAAGGCGGCTGTGGCCTCTTCAACAACAGCTCAAGTAAATCAGGCTGCGCCAGCCGCTAAGACTTCAGCTGGTTCGGCCAGTGTTGCAACTTCATCATCCGCGTCGTTAGCTGATTCAGCGATCACGCAGCCAGCTCAAACGGCAACGAGCACCGCAAGTTCAGCGATTTCAAAAAATGAAAGCGCTTCATCAGCAAACCGACCAACTTCCAGGGCAGTTAGTGCGGCTGTCACCCCACCTAGTGATCCCGCCGCCACTTCTGGTAGTTCGCTTGCGCCAGCGTCTTCAAATGGCGCAAAAGTGGCTGCGGAACCAGCTGATCGGCCAGCGGCTTCACCAGCGGTCTCAATTGCCAAGGCCGAGAAATATGATGGCAAAACCAACGGGGTTGCAGTGGCCGCTTCCAAAGCAACTGAGACGACTGGCCCTGATAGCGCCAATTCAGCAGTAACTTCAACTGAAACAACCGAAACGGCTCAGTCAATTGCCTATCAATCCTACCTTGAGACGTTGAAAACGGTGCCACCGATCGCCAGCAATTATACGGATCAATCCTATAGTCAGTTAATCAACGTCATTAATAATTTAAACCATTTAACAGCTGCTGCCGGGCCGACTGCCCTGCAAGCTGCAACAGCAATGATTAAGCAAGCCGTTAATGAGTTGATTTTAACGGCTGCCAGTGATGGCAAGCAAATTACCACGGCGGTTTTAAATGACGCAGTCACGGCTGCCAACACGACTTATCCAACGACGGATTCGGCAAATTATACGTCGGCGGCCTGGGAAACTTACACCAAAGCTTTAAAGGCCGCAACCGGTGTGGCTGCGGACCCAACAGCGACTGGTAATCGAGCAGCCGTCATGTATAAAAATTTACAGGCAGCTATGGCAATCTTGGCTGCTTCAAGTACCAAAGCAGTGATGGCGCCCTATACTGATTTAGCTAAAAAAGCCAAGACAGCGATTGACAGAGCCGGTTCCTATACAGCAGAATCAATCAAAGCTTTGACCGCGGCCAGTGAAGCCGCCAAAAATCTAACTGATACAACATCTGCCGATACCGCTCAAAAGGTAATAGCGCAATTGTCAGCAGCAATCGATCATTTAGTGCCGGCTGCAAGTTTAGTTGATTTGTCAATAACAATTGATACAGCTGCACCAATTTATCAGGATACCAAGGCAATTGGAAACTATGATTCGGCCAGCTGGTCAGATTTTGCCAGCGCCTACACGTACGCCGCCGCGGTTTTAAATAATAGTGGTGCCACGGCTGACCAAATTAGTAACGCCACCGTGTCTCTCAAGCAAGCCGTTCAGTCTTTAAAGGATCATGATCGAACCACTTATGTTAATCAATTAAATGACGCCATCGTGGGTGGTACAGCACTATTAGCAGTCGGTGACGGCACCGCTTTTGACTCCTCAACGACCAAAGAATTAAGTCAGGCCATTTCTTCTGCCCAGGAAGTGCTTAAAAAGGCATCAAGTTCGCTGGATGAAGTGGTTGATGCCACCAATCAGATTAAGACGGGCATTAATGGATTAAAAACAACTTTCCAACTGACAGTTGACAAGTTGGATAACTTTATTAAAACGGCTACGGGAATTGGATCGACCGGGACTTCAGCAGTGACAACCGATTCTTACAATGCATTATCTCAGGCACTGGCTGCGGCTCAGTATGCTAGATATAATGATGCGAATACGGTCATTTTGGCTGAAGACGTGGCCAAGCTTCAAAGTGCGATTTGGAATGCCGTCCCAGCTAACCAGTCGGCCGCAACCGTTAAAGCCGATTTGAAGAAGGCATTGACTGCGGCACAAAAGGTGACGAAAGATCCGGCAACCATTAAGACGTATGCGGCCGAGTCGGTCGATAACTTGAACAATGCAATTGCGGTTGCCATCGCAACTTTGGATAGTGGGACGACTGATCCGGCAACGCTTCAAGTTGCTTATAATTTGATTAACTTTTATGCGACCAACCTGGGTAAACGTGACGGGGCTAGTTGGAATTGGGGCGTCAACACCTATTTTTATATTCTTGGGGAAACTCAAAAGAACGCTAATACAGTTAATCGTGATGGCACAATCACGTTTGGCGATTATAGTAAAATTGATTCATTTTTAGGCATGAACTACGGGCCGGCTTATACGACAGTTTATACGCTGCCAAGTGCGCTGACCACCTTCTTTAAGAGTCCAAATTGGCAGAATTATGTCAAAGTAGCCTACTATCAGGCAGGTGGATCCGCCAAAGTGGCAACGCCATTGACTAAAAACGGGGCACTTGATCCAAGCAAATCGGTTGCATTGGCTGATGCCATTAACGCCGGCGCCTTTCAGGCAACGGCCACCAGCAATTCCGCCGGTCAAACCGTCCTGACGATTTATAGTCCGGTGGTTGGTGGCGGGACCAGTGCGACCAGCTACCTGTTTACGTTGGATTTAAAAACGTGGTCCGCTGATACCGGTTATTATCTGCCACGGGTGACGTTGGATCCAACCAACAGCCGACCAACCGACATCAGCGCCGCTAACGATCTGACAGTAATGGCACTGCCAACCGGGTTTAATTTCTCACTCTTTGGGACAAAACCCAGCAAAACGGATTCAACTACGTTTGCGAATCGATTTGTCACCACTTCCGATAGTACTCAAACCGGACTTGACTGGAGCGGCAAAGCAACGGGCGGATTAGCAGTGCTGTCAGCTGGCATTCAAAGTGCGGTGCCGGCCATCACACCGATTGATTTAACCCACCCAATCACTCAAGGGGTTAACACAATTACTGGTCAACTTGATTCGGCTGATTGGTCCGCGGCTGTTTCATCAAATAATCAGGGTGACCGTTTACAATTAGTGGTTACCAATCAAACAACCGGCCAAAAAGTCGTTGTCCCGATTAATTCGGATGGGTCCTTCTCGGCGTCGTTTGGGACTCAAAGTGGTGATACAACGATTGGCACCACCCTTAATGCCGGCGATGTGATTCAAGCCCAGGTTCAGCGGGTAAGTGCTGCCGGTCAGGTAACCTATGGGACGGTAGGGATTCTGAGCCCAGCAGTATCAGCGGGCCAGACACCATTTGTCAACATTGATTTTAAGACCGTTAGCCAAGGGTCACAGTTGCTTTCCGGCACGATCACCAGTCTGACACCGGTGGGGACGGCCTTTAATGCCGCCATCACCAATCCTCAGACTAACCTGCCGCCAGCCGGTGATCTAAACGTTTATACGGTCCAAGTGGTCGTGTACAATTCGAATGGGTCACGCGCCTATCAATCAACGACGCAAACCAGCGCTGATGGTAAATGGGCAATAACGATTCCGGCTTTGGCAATCGGTCAATTTATTGATGCCACTGTCCGGGTTCAAACAGGAATTTCAACCGGCACAGGGGATAATCAACCAAGTGGCACGACCGTTAATAATCTCCGAACGACGGTTACGGGGCATTTCTACGTACCAACTAATACGGATGAACTAAGTGCTGCAATTTCAGCAGCTGGACAAACGGTGACGGCCGGCCAGCAAACCACGCCGGCAACGATGGAAGAATGGCAAACACTAGTCTCACAACTTAAAAGTGCTCAAGGTGTTTTAACCGCAGCTCAATCGGTTCGTAATCAAATCACGACAGCCAAGGCGGTTAGTCAAAGTGAGGTTGATGCGGCCGCTAGTGCTTTGAGGGATGTCTTGACCAAAACGATGAAGAGCACGTCGGGATTAACCCAGGCGATTAATGCGGCAAGTCAACTTCAACCAACTGATTATTCACCGGATAGTTATCAGGTTGTCAAGCAGGCGTTGGCCGAAGCTCAGGGGGTTAAAAATAAAGCTGAAACTGATTTGGAAGCGGTTAGCTCAACGGATATATTAACCACCATGAACAACTTGAACCAAGCAGTTAAACAACTGGTACCCAAAGCCAACCTTGACGCGATTACTTCAGCCGGCGCAGTAGCTGCCGAGCAAGCTAAATTGGCGGATCAAGCTGCCCAATCAGCCGTTACTGCTAATCAGGGGACTCGAACTGCCAGTGACGCGGTTAAATCAGCAATTAAAGCTGGTGATTTGAATGCGGCCCAGGCAGCGGTTCAAACGGCCACAACTGCTAAAGATCAAGCGGCCAGTGCTGCTGCCGACGCTCAACAGGCGGCTGCTAAAGCGATCGAAGCGGCTGCATCAGTTGCCGAATTAGCCAAAACAATCAGCCCAGCCGACGCTTCGTTTGCTGACGCGCAAAAATTGGTCTCAGCCGCCAATGAAGCTGCCGACCAGGCCAAAGCCAATGCTCAACAGGCAACCCAAGCAGCCAGTGAAGCAGAAGCAACGCTTAAGACTACTGAAGCGGCTTACAATCAGGCGGTTACTGACGCCAAGACGGCGAGTGACCAAGCCGAGGCAACGACTGCTAAAGCAGCTGAAACTGCTGAGGCCGCTGCCGCTGATGCTTCGACAGCCTATCACACGGCTTCGAATGCGGTAAATTCAATAAACGCGGCCGCTGTTTCAATTAGTTCGGCTCAGACGGCTGATCAGGCCAAGCCCGCTGTTGACGCGGCGACTGCAGCAGCAAAGCAGGCTGCCGATGCTGCACAATTAGCTGAAATTAAAGCTGCTGAGGCGGCCAAAGCAGCAAAAGCGGCTGCCGATGCCGCTAAAATGACTCATAACTCGACGACGGCCACCGATGCCGCTAATCGGGCAGCCCAAGCAGCCGCCGAGGCAGCTCAGACAGCAAAGGCGGCTAAAGAACTAGCTGATTCAGCTGCTAAAACTGCCAATCAAGTAGAAACAGCTTACAACAAATTGACACCTAGCGGCACATCTGAGACTGGTGGTACGACGATTAATCCGAATGATAATCAATCGGCAACCAATTTAGAAACCAATGTTGCCAACGCCGCTAAAACCGCTTTTGATGCGACTTCGACAGCCTATAATGATGCTGCTAAAGCTAATCAAGCTGCTAATACCGCCTTGGCTGAACTGGCTGGCGCTAAAACGGCGACTGCGGCTCAAGCAGCTCTGGATGCGGTTCATGCTGCGGCAAACAATGCACTTGTTGCTGCCACGACGGCTACGCAAAATGCCGGTAAAGCAACCCAGGCAGCTGAAATGGCTGCAGCGACTGCCAAAACGGCCGGTAATGCTGCCATGAACGCGACTGCCGCCACCGCTACTACCTGGGCAAATCAAGCAGACAACTTGGCAAAGAGTGCCACTAATTTGGCAACTACTGCGGCTCAAACCGCGGCCAACGCTGCTAAAATTTACGCAGATGTGATGCTTAAATTGACGACAAATGGCAGTGCAAATGGCAGTGGAACCACGCCAACTCCTTCAACATCGACTAATGCTAATCCAAATTCAGGTAATTCAAACGCCAGCAACTCAGCGTCTGGTGGCAGTGGGGTGGTTGGTTCAATCGTGAGTTCAGATAACGATAATCGGAAACAGCCATCGACTGCCGGTGACACTACCAGTGTTGCTTCGAACCAGAGTGGTGATGTGCATTATTCAACGATTGTTGACAGTATTGCCGACAGCCAGCTAAACCGTTATTGGACTTCCAAGTCTAATCATGGCACATTACTGACGAAGAGAGGGCTCTATCGGTATACCGCAACTGGTCAGCGACTGAACTATATTTCAGCGGGCACTATTTTGCATGTTCAACAAGTTCAGCGAGTTAGTCAACGAACTCAGTTGGTATTGACGGATGGCACCCATGTGACGGGTCGAAAGACATTTAGTAATTTTGTGACGGTTGGTCAAAACTACAATGATGATCTTTACGATGGCTTGATTTATTACGTTGGCCATCAAAATGGTTTGTTTGAGTATTCAACCAAAGATTTTAAGAAGGTTAACCGAGGCCGTCACATTAAGGTTGGCACGGTGCTTCACGTTGCCCGAATTGTCAAGGCCGGGCGGACCACGCGGTATCTTCTCACCAATGGCCAATATGTCACCGCAAATCGGAAATTCGTAAAAAAAGCCAAAATCAGTGCCAGTTATTATACGGGTAAATTGACTGGGAGAACCATCACGGTGAAGACACCAAAAGGAATTTCCAGTTATCAAAATGCCGGATTGTCTTCCAAACAGTTAAAAGGATTGAAGATCGGGACAAAATTAACGGTTAAACGAATTGTTAAAGTAGGCCACACAACCAGGTTCCAATTGACAGATGGTCGTTACACCACGGCAAGGACTAGCGAATTTAAAATTACTAAGAACCCCGTTGCTCTCAAACTGAAATATAAGCTGCCAACTTTGTGATTTCTAAAGCATCTACTGGACTCACCCTCTAAAACATGCTAAACTATTAAGCTAATAATTGTAGGGGGTCCAAAATGGCAGATAATATTAAAGAACAAGAGCAACGCCACCTCGACAGCGTTATCAAGAAAATCAAGGTCTCGGAGACTGATCTTGAAAAGAAAATCAAATCCACTAAAAAAGACGTCAAGGACATTTACGCAAACTTTAACAACGATGTTCGGTTAAAAACGTCGACGTATAGTGGCATGATGGAAACTGCCATGTCAATTCGACAGCAGCAACAAATGCTGTCAGAACGGGAAAATCGACAGGAACATGCTGCCCGTGAGTTGGGGACTTTGACAAAACTTGAGAAAAATCCCTACTTTGCCCGAATTGATTTTCGGGAGGGGACTGAAGCCCATGATGAAACCATTTATATTGGCATGGCTTCTTATACGGATAAACCCGACCATTATTTGATTTACGATTGGCGAGCCCCAATTTCCAGTATTTATTATAATGGTGGGATTGGCCAGGTCACTTACCAAACACCGGATGGCGAACAAACCGTTGATGTTAAATTAAAACGCCAGTTTCAAATTGAGAATGCAAAAATTAAAACTGTTTTCGATACCGAAGAAGTCGTTGGTGATCAGATGTTGCTGGATGCTTTGGGCGGTCATTCTGATACCAAGATGAAGAGTATTGTCACGACGATTCAAAAGGAACAAAACCAAATCATTCGGGATACCAAGTCTGAGTTGTTATTTGTTCAGGGTGCGGCTGGGTCCGGTAAAACGGCCGCAGTCTTACAACGAATTGCCTACTTGCTTTATCAGTACCGCGGTAATTTAAATTCGGGCCAGATCATTCTGTTTTCGCCCAACCAACTGTTTAATGACTATATTAATCAGGTGCTGCCGGAACTGGGTGAACAAAACATGGTTCAGATGACCTTCTATCAATACAGTTCCCATCGACTGCCCAAGTATTAAGGTTGAGACGCTTTCACAACGTTTTGACGATCAGCTGGAAGCCAAAACCCAACAGTTAAACGAGTTTAAGGGTGGTCTGGCCTACTTCAAGGCGGTGAGTGCCTATGCCAACCACTTGAATACTGAAGATATGCGATTTCGTAACTTGATGTTTAATGGCAAAGTGTTGATTCCAAAGGAAAAAATCCGAGACATTTACTATCAGTTTAACGAAAACTATAATCTGCGTAACCGGCTTTCCGCCACTAGAGAAGCGCTTTTAAAGATTTTGAATCGAAAAGTTCACGTTGAAATGAAAAAAAAGTGGGTTGAAGAAGCGGTTCAAAACCTGTCGCGTGAAGAAATTATGCAGATGCATCAGGATGGTGGCGAAGAGATTTTAAACGCTGATAAAGAGTTTAACTTCTTAGCTCGCCGAATTGTTATTAAAGCCTTTCGACGGGTTCAGCGTCAAATCGTTCGTAATCACTTTTTGAGCATTAACAATCAATTCGTTCACATGCTGAGAAGTGTGCCTCAGATTTTGGCACTTGATCAGTATGGCATTGATAGTGATACTTGGAAACAGGATATTGAAGCCACGATCGGCCGTTTAAAAGAGGGGCGATTGTCCCTAGCCGATGCGACGGCCTATATTTACCTTTATGATCTGATGACCGGCAAACGCGGTGAGAAGGATATCAGGTATTTGTTTATTGATGAAGTCCAAGACTATTCGGCCTTTCAACTGGCTTTCTTAAAATTTAGTTTTCCACGAGCTAAATTTACACTGCTGGGTGATTTAAACCAAGCCATCTTTACGCATGAAAACAGCCGAAAACTACTTGGTGAGCTTTCCAATATGTTTCCAGCTGATAAGACTCGGGTGGTTCAACTGACCAAGTCGTATCGTTCTACTGAGCAAATCACTAACTTTACCAAGCATATTTTGACCAATGGTGAAGAAATCGTGCCGTTTAATCGGCAAGGTGAGTTACCGAAAATTTCAATTGCGGCTGGGATAGACGACGCAGTTGAACGGGTGAAGACCCAAGCTGAAGAAAACTTGGCGGAGCATGAAACGACAGCGATTATTGGCAAAACATTGAAAGAATGTCGTCAATTATCCGGTAAATTAGCTGAAGTTGGGGTCAGATCAACTTTGATTCGGACTGAGAATCAGCGATTAGTCAAAGGCATCATTATTGTGCCATCGTATTTGGCCAAAGGGCTCGAGTTCGACAGTGTGATTATGTGGGATGCTTCCCGGGCTTGTTATCCAGATGAACGGGATCGTCAGTTGGTTTATACGATTTGTACCCGGGCAATGCATCGGCTCACGATTGTTGCCAACAAAAAATTGTCACCAATTTTTGAAACGGTCCCTAAACAGGAATACCAATTAGCTTAAATAGATGAAGTCGTGTGCAGGTCAATTACTGTCACGGCTTTTAATCTTAGAAAAAATGCTTTTTTACCTTTATTAAATGGTATAATTTACAGGTATTCTTGACGGGCGGAGATAGCAACTTATGGATGATTTAATTAATTATTATTCGTTTACTAAAGCGGAATGGAAACAGTTCTATAACGATATTGATTTACCACTGACGCAAAGCGAATTGCGGCACATCAAAGCATTTAACGACCAAATTTCAATTCAGGATGTTTCGGATATTTTCAAGCCGTTAGTTCATATGATTCGGCTGCAAAAGGATAATTTTGACAAATGGCAAACTACCAAAGCACGTTTTTTGCATAAAAAAGTGCGGACGGTGCCGTTTATTATCGGGATTTCCGGTAGTGTGGCGGTTGGTAAATCAACGACGGCCAGAGTGCTTGAAGAATTACTGACGAATTATTTTACCGGCGAAAATATTAAGCTGATTACGACTGATGGTTTCTTGTATTCGAATGCGGAATTAAAGAAGCGGGGACTTGCCGATCGTAAGGGGTTTCCCGAAAGTTATGATATGGCTAAGTTAATCGAGTTTTTGAATGCGGTTAAAGCGGGGGTTTCAATTGTCCAATCACCGGTTTACTCTCACCAAACGTATGACATTATTCCCAACCGATTTGATATTATTGATCGACCGGACGTCTTGATCGTTGAGGGGATTAATACGTTGCAGCTGCCAAGTAATGAGCAGATTTATATCAGTGATTTCACTGATTTCTCGATTTATATGGATGCGGATGCGCAGTTAATTGAAAAGTGGTACTTGGATCGGTTTGCCAAGTTAATGGACACAGCGTTTCAAGATCCACATAATTACTATTATCAATACGCAATTGGCGATCGTCAGGCGGCCTTTAAAATGGCTCGAAAAGTGTGGGAGACGATTGACTTACCCAACTTAAAGACAAATATTCTCCCAACCCGGTCAAGAGCTGATATGATTATGCATAAGACGGATCATCATATTATCGACCGGCTATATTTGAGAAAGTACTGATTGTTTGTTTTTAGCTGAACAATATTGACCAATGATGGTCTAATCGTTTATTATTTATGTAACAACTTTGAAAGGGTGTATGATTTGGCAAACGTGGACTTATCAAGCTTCGATAAGATCTTAGTGCTGGATTTCGGGAGTCAATATAATCAATTGATTACTCGTCGAATTCGTGATTTGGGCGTATATTCCGAACTTAAATCGCATAAATTGTCCGCAAATGAGATCAAGCAAATGAACCCCAAGGGAATTATTTTCTCCGGTGGGCCAAATAGTGTTTATGAAGAGGGGGCCTTGCGAGTTGACCCGGATGTTTTTAAATTGGGAATTCCAATTTTAGGAATTTGTTACGGGATGCAATTGATGGCCTTTACCCTCGATGGTCAGGTGGAAAAAGCCGATAATTCCGAATATGGTCATGCTGATATTGACGTGACAGCTAATGATGCGGTTTTATTCGAGAATACGCCGCGCAAACAGACTGTCTGGATGAGCCATGGTGATTTAGTTACCAAAGTGCCATCCGGTTTTGAATCAGTGGCTACCAGCGTTGATTGTCCAATTTCAGCGATGCAGGATGTCAGTCGGAATTTCTACGGCATTCAGTTTCATGCCGAGGTTCGCAATACCCAGTTTGGTAACGAAATTTTGAAGAATTTTGCGTTTAACGTTTGCCATGCAAAGGCCAACTGGACAATGAACGATTTTATTGACCTGCAGATTCAACATATTCGCGAAACTGTCGGTGATAAGAAAGTGCTGCTAGGCCTTTCCGGCGGGGTTGATTCTTCTGTCGTGGGAGTTTTACTGCACAAAGCAATTGGTAAGCAGCTGACTAGTATTTTTGTTGATCATGGTTTGCTGCGGAAAAATGAAGCTAAGCAGGTGATGGATAGTTTAGCCGGCAAGTTTGGCTTGAACATCATCAAGGTGGATGCCCAAGAACGCTTCTTGTCCAAACTTAAGGGCGTCACCGACCCTGAAAAGAAACGAAAAATTATCGGCAATGAATTTATCCAGGTCTTTAATGATGAAGCCCGCAAACTGGATGGGATCGACTTCTTAGCGCAAGGCACACTGTATACCGACGTGGTTGAAAGTGGGACCGATACAGCGCAAACTATCAAATCCCACCATAACGTTGGCGGACTGCCAAAGGACATGAAGTTCAAGCTGATTGAACCTTTGAACAAGTTATTTAAAGACGAAGCCCGTGAAATTGGTGAAAAGCTGGGGATGCCGGACACCCTTGTTTGGCGACAGCCATTCCCAGGACCGGGACTTGGTATCCGGGTATTAGGTGAAGTAACCCCTAACAAGTTACGGATTGTTCGTGACAGCGATTTTATTCTAAGGGATGAAATTGCCAAGGCCGGTTTGCAACGTCAGGTTTGGCAATACTTCACGGTTTTGCCGGGCTTTAAGAGTGTCGGTGTGATGGGCGATGGTCGAACTTATGATTATACCGTTGCTATTCGAGCTGTGAACTCGGTTGACGGGATGACCGCTGACTTTGCCCGGTTACCATGGGATGTCCTCCAAAAAATTTCAACTAGAATTGTGAACGAAGTCGATGGCGTTAATCGAATCGTGTATGACGTGACGAGTAAGCCGCCTTCGACAATTGAATGGGAATAATGATTATTTAAAATATAGCTTATAAACTGATGAAGCAGTATTTTATGATATGCTTGTGATTCTAGAACAGTAAATAATAATCATGTTCCCTATCAAACACCGTATCAAAGTGATTAGCTCTGATAGGGTGTTTACACATTAAACTTAAAAAACAAAAATGGCTCAAAATTATCGAAGTGGTTAAAACCATTAAAAGTAATTTTGAGTCATTTTTGCATTACAATCGGGGAGATTAAAAAACTAATCTAGCCGATTCATTTCGTTATGATTTCACAAACTGAACGACGGCATTCACATTGTGATCCTTTGCCAGTTTGGTGGCTGAATTTTGGATAGCAGCTTGTGACTTTTGACCTCGGGATGTCAATTCAATTGCAATTAATTGTTGCTTGTGATTGCTTTTATCGGTTACTTCTCCAGTGAGGACGTTGGTGATTTGGCGGGGGTAATGTTTTACCAAATTCGATTGAATCTGGTTAAGCGCGTCGTTGTGAGTCGCAGGGGTTGATGGCGAATTTACGGTAGGAGCTGTTTGTGCGTTTCCCTGCTTCATATAATCTTGAAACTCTTTGGCAGTAATGTAGTGGCCTCGGGTGAGCTGCTTAATTGAGAGTGCATAGTGATCCAGATGGTAAGTTTTAAGTGAACGATTCAAGTTTTTGATTTGCTGATCATTTAAGTGGGTGCCAATGACCGTTAGCTGAATCGTTTCGCCAGTGACCGATTGTTGAGCGATGTACTGATCAGGAAGTTTCTCCTCGACAAATTGGGACAGATGCGCATCAACATAGGATTTTTGGACGATTGAGTAGGCTGAAATCGAACTGGGAATAATGATGATAATTGCCACAATAAAAATGATGATTTCTTGCTCAATTGACACATGCAGGCGTTCACCGCTGCGAATTCTAAAGAAGATCGTCCCGACGGCGGTTGCCAGGGCAATGAAGAATGCGTTAATGAGAAATAGATAGCCGGCACCCCAAACAAACGAGCCATCCCAGTGACTAATCCCGTACCCAATTGTGCAGAGCGGCGGCATAAGGGCTGTGGCAATGGCAACGCCAGGCACGATGTTGCCGCCATCTTTTTTTGCTGAACTAATGACACCGGCAAAGCCTCCAAAAAAGGCGATTAAAACGTCCCATAGGGTGGGCTCAGTTCGAGCTAACAACTGATCAGTTGCGGTGTTTAAGGGCGAAATCAAGAAATAGATTGTTGCGCCGGTGATGGCAATGAACATTTGGGCAGCAAACTGTTTGGCGCTTGTCGAAAGCAGTTTTGAATTACTATTTCCCAGTGCATAACCAATTCCCACGATTGGTCCCATGAGCGGGGAAATGAGCATCGCCCCGATAACTGCCGGCGCAGAGTTGATATTCAGGCCGATACAGGCAATGATGATCGCACAGAATAGGATTACCTGGGTTGACCAGTTAACGATTAGTCCCTTGCGAACGTTTTGATTTAAAACCTCAGTCGAAAGTTGTTGCATTCTCAATTCCCCCATCAATCGCATTTTAAAGGTATTTTTAGAATAGCACAGTCTGAAAGAATGCTCATTGAATTGGGCTTACAATAACATCATCACAATCTTGTAAATTCCTTTCTTAAATTCAACTTTCAATGTCTTCAGGATTTGGAAGATTTAATAGTCTGCATCATGGTTGCGCGTACTGATTGCCCCGGATTGCGCGAGTTGCGCCACTGGCACTTGCTTGAGTTTGACTCATATATTGATAATTGCCGGGATTAGTGACTCGTGAGTAGTATTTATGACTATCGGAAACAAATACCATCCCGGCAGCGGCGACCGTCCACTTGCCATCTTTAGTGGTTGACTTAGTGCGCTGAGTGGTTGATGATGGCGTCTTCGTTACGTGGACTGGATGCGATGAATAACTCCTTTGAGGATGCGGGGTTGTTCGAATCGGTTTGGCATTGCTACTGCCAGTACGATAATTAATGCGAATACCTTCAACCGAATTGATGACGACAACTTCAGTATTCAAAGTTCCATCTGATGATTTCAGATTAACGATTGAACCACGGGGAATGGTTTCGCTTCCCTTATAAAGCGGGGTGGTTTCGTAGGAAATGGTTTGGTGAGTATCTGGATGATCCTCCCAGTAGTCTTCGGCGGTTTCTTCTGCGTATCGCATGCCGCCATCTTGATCGGCGCCAACATTTTGAGGACGGGTGCCGGTTGTGAAGTTGTATTGCGACGTGTAAGATTTACTACCAAGCAGGCTGTCACCGATTGAATGACTACGATTATAAAGATAACCGTGGTAGGTGCGACCGGTTAGATGATAAGTAATGGCCACTCTTGGATTATTGTCGGGCCAGGCTGGTGGTGCCAGTGGGTCGCCCTGACGACTTCCCCGAGATGAGGCATATTCATGGTAGGTTAGGACAGCTCTTGCAGTGGCGGAACGGCCCTGGCGATCGGCAGCGAAATGATACTCACCGGCTTTCAAATGGCTAAAACCGGTCAGATGCGCCTTACCAGCCACCCAATAATAATTACCGGTTGGCCCAGCTGCTTCGTGATTGGTATAATAAATCAGTTTCTTTAAAATACCGCGGTGATGATGGCTAACCGGCTTGGTTGATTTGCCAGAAGACGGTGCCCGTTTTGAACTGGCCGCAGCGCGATGATGAGTCGTTTGTTGGCTGGTCATTGCCGTTTTGGAAGAATTGTTATGAGAGGATTGATGACCGCTGTTATCACAGGCTGAAAGCAGTCCGCCCGTTACCAGTAATGAAATCATTCCCAAAAACAACTTTTTCTTAATGTGCATTATTCATTTCCCCCTCCAACCCTTTTGGTTGCCCCTTAGTCGACGTTTGGCTAACACTGCCCCTTTAGAAAGAAAAGCGTTAAAAAGGCGTGCATAACCTCTTAATAATTTAATTATCGCATAAATTCAGATGAATTAAACAAGGAATTGGTGTTAAGTCATAAATTCATGCACCATTAGTTAAAATTAAGTGGGTTCATTATTTGACAATTAATTCTCAAATTAAATGATTTTTAAAACAGATTTTTGTCAGGCATCGAGAAAAAATTTGCTAATTTTAATCATCCATTACGTCGAAAATAGGCGGGAATCAGGGGATTTATGAATGATCTTGATTTCGATTAGTGACGTAAATGCCATCCCATGAATGATGAGTGGGATCACCATTTAATTAGAATATTTTTATGGTTAAAATAATTGGTAAGTGATACATTATCTGATAAAATAAACTTGAAGGGTGGAGAAAGTCATACTAGAGAAGCGATGTTTCTAAAGGATCACCACAGGGGGTGGCTTTCATGAATTTAAATAGGCAAGTTAGACAACAACTAGGTCGATCAGGAATTATACGTCAGATTCCAATGATCTTTTTGCTATTTTTTTCGGCATTATTGTTAGCGCTTTCATTAGCTGGTGCTGTTCGAGCGGCTGATAACCCAAATTTAGTGCCGAGAAAAAATGAATTTAACATTAGTAAAATAAATAAGTTGCAGTATACGTATCGTCATTCATCGTTATCCGAGGTTCAAGGTGCTAAGGCGTGGCGGGGCGCTGACTACGCTAAAGCCATTCAAGCAGATGCTAAAGGGGTGGATTCGGCGACCGGTCAATATTATTTGGATGAATGGATGCCGGATTATGGTTTTCAGTATTTCCTATATGAAGCTGAATTTAAAGATAAATTCAAAGACATCGGTGCGTTTAGAGCCAATTTTACAAAGAACGATCTTAAAGACTTAACATCACTGACCACTGATCAAGCAAAGCAGCAGGCAGCTGACGGTGGGGCCACAATTTATTATTCAGCTTTGATGTCCATGCAAACATTGGAAGGACTTCAGTACGCGACTAAACTGCAAGAGATTAATTTAACACCAAATCTGAATGTGAGTGAAAAAGTCTCTGGGAATGCAAGCCGGAACGGTAATTTGTGGGATATTAGTGCATTGAAAAATCTAAATGAGCTAACTGATGTGACGATCCAGTTCTTTTCACTTAATGATATTTCGGCTTTAGCCAACAAACCTAAATTGAAGTCGGTTTATTTACCCTTTAATCAAATTGCCGATATTTCGCCGTTAGCAACTAATAAGGGGAATCCGGGCTTGGATTTAAAGAGTGGGTTTAGATACCAACACATTCTCTTGGCCCCAATTACTTTGAGAACTGGCACTCAGGCGTATATCAGTCCGTCATTTATTATTAAAGATCTTCAGTCTCAAAATTTGCCGGTGGCACCGTATAATTCAGAGACTGAAAAGGACTCATATCCGGCACTCTATCCCAGCACTTCTGATAGCCAAAACGTCGATCCGATTACGTTGAAATGGACCAATTTTTTGCCGGATCCAAGTGATCGCTATGGTTCTTTATCCAGCCACTGGAAAGATCCTAATTCGACCTTTGAAGGCTGGATCCTGTTGCCCTACCAGTTGAAGGATGACATTGGAAATGTCAATGTCAGCTTTCAATTATTACGGGAGGATGGCAATCAACTACAATTATCACCCGCTATCGTTCTTTCCGGCAATGTTGGCAGCTCGTACAACATCGGAGATAATGCTGATACCAGCTATACACTGACACGATTAATTGGCCAACAAAACTATCAGCCGCTAATGGTTTTGGATGGGACGGGACAGTATAAAGATTATCTGGAAAAAAACGGCAAGGCTAATCAAGTTGATCAAAATGGCACCTACACGGAAGTTTCACAAAATCGAACGGTTCTGTTCACCAAAGGAACTTCTAAGATCAATGTTCAGTACGGGGCGCTTGATGCGAAAGATACCAACCGGTTTGTCCCATTTAATGAATCCGGTTCCCAGGCACCCATCACCGTTGAAAAGGAAGGTACGATTGGGACAGCATTATTGATCGATGATTTAAAACGTGATTTTCCTCATTACAATTACGTTGGCCTCGGCATTATTCAAAACGGGAAAGTTATTAAATTGACCGATTCGACTGTTTTATTCGGCGATGAGCCAAAACAAGTGGTCTTTCTTTACGAAAAAGTCGCTGAAGTGTCAATTGAAATTGATTATCTTGACAGCAATGGCCGCCCGTTGGTCAACGTTTCTAAAACCGCACTTTCAGGTGAACCGGATAGCAAGCCCACAGCTGACCAACTTAAACAACTTCAAAAACCAGTTGATGGGTATACCTTTGACCACTATCAGGATGCAAAGGGGCAAAAAATTACCGACCCAACAGCGCTCACCTTTAGTGCTTTCAATGGTCGATTAACACTGGTTTATCAAAAGAAGTCGGTCACGCCGACACCATCGGGACCATCAACACCTGCAACGCCATCGACCGTCACGCCTTCGAGTTCATCGACTAATCAGCCGAGCGAACCATCAGTTAAACCTGATAGTCAGTCGTCAGCCGTACCAAAGGATGACGTTACCCAACCAGGGACGATTGCTAAGAAGGGCGCCGCCGTCTACGCGTTAAAGAAAGTTTATTTGTACAAAACCAAGACGTTTAAGCAGCATCAGCGAATCGCTGGCTACGTAAAGAAGCCACGAATTAACCGACCGATGTTTGTGGTGACCGACTACGCATATTCTAAAAATGGGGTGCTGCGTTATGTGGTGCGTGACGTTAATCATCACAGCCAAACTGCTGGTAAGAAAGGCTATTTAACGGCTAATTGGCAGTATGTTCGACCGGTTTATTATCAAAAATTGCACAAACAAATAACGGTGATTAATCCGCGCGGTGTTAATGTCTATCAACGGAAGAATCTAACTGGCAAGGTTAAGAATCTTCGCCAAGGAACCCGCTTAACGGTGACTGGATTGGTAAAGCATCATTTGACGACTCGGTATGTTTTGTCAAATGGCCATTATATTACTGGTAATCGAAAATTAGTAATTGCAGGTCGCTTTGATCAACCGCAGAGGATCAAAGTTAAAAAGACAATCTATCGTTACAAGGATGTCAACTTTAACCATCGCTTGGGCAAAGTGAAGGCGGGAACCGTTCTAACGGTTAAGAAATGGTTGTATACCCATCCCAATTCGATGACGACTTTTGGCGTAAAACGCTATCAAGTTCAGGGCGGTTTTGTAACTGCTAAGCCGCAATTTGTTAAAGTAATCAAATAATTGTTTCTCAGGCTGAACCGATGTTAATGGATGACAGCCTGATTTTTTTATTGATGGTCGGATTTTTCAAAAGTTACTCATTTGGCTCAGCTCCTTAAAGTCGTATAATAAACGTAACGACTTAACTCAAGGAGGACCATATGACTGAAATGAAACGCTTTTACGAAACTTTTCAACCCAAGCATTACAGCTTGTACTTGGATATTAACCGGGAAACTAAAAAGATTGCCGGTAAGACCACTATCACAGGGCACGCAACTAAGAAAGCGATTGCCATTCATCAAAGGGACTTAACGGTAGCCAATGTTCAGGCGGATAACCAGAAATTACCGTTTACAATTGACCGTGACAACGATGCAATTCGAATTGAATTGCCAAAGTCGGGGGACGTTACCCTAACGATTACTTATACAGCCCCTTTAACCGACAGCATGATGGGGATCTACCCGTCGTATTATGAAGTTGATGGTGTTAAGAAACAGATCATCGGCACCCAATTTGAAACCAATTTTGCCCGTCAGGCATTCCCATGTGTTGATGAACCGGAAGCTAAGGCAACATTTGATCTGGCCATCAAATACGACGAGCATCCTGGCGAAACAATTTTAAGTAATATGCCGGAGAAAAGGGTGGTCGATGGGGTGCATTACTTTGACACGACGGTTCGAATGTCGACCTACCTGATTGCGTTTGCCTTTGGTGAGTTACAAAGCAAAATGACCACAACTAAGAGTGGGGTTAAAGTTGGCGTTTTTGCGACTAAAGCCCATCAACCAAAGGAATTAGATTTTGCCCTCGACATTGCCAAACGGTCAATTGAATTCTACGAGGACTTTTACCAAACCCCTTACCCGCTGCCACACTCCTGGCAGTTGGCATTACCTGACTTTTCAGCCGGCGCCATGGAGAACTGGGGATTGGTCACATATCGGGAAGCTTACCTGGTACTTGATCCCGATAATACGGCTTTGGACACGAAACAGTTAGTCGCAACGGTGATTGCCCATGAATTAGCTCATCAATGGTTCGGTGATCTGGTCACGATGAAGTGGTGGGATGATCTGTGGTTAAATGAAAGTTTTGCCAATATGATGGAATATGTCGCAGTTGATGCGCTTGAACCGGATTGGCACATTTGGGAAACTTTCCAAACTTCGGAAGCTCCAATGGCACTTCAGCGGGATGCCACCGATGGGGTTCAGTCCGTGCATGTTCAAGTGAACAATCCAGCGGAAATTGACGCCCTGTTTGACGGCGCAATTGTGTATGCCAAAGGTGCCAGAATGCTGGTCATGGTTCGGGCTTTACTTGGCGATAAGACATTGCGAGCCGGCTTAAAGCACTACTTTGAAGCTCACCGTTACGGCAACGCCACTGGAGCTGATTTATGGTCAGCCTTGGGAGAAGCAGCTAATTTAAATGTCGGTGAAATTATGAATTCCTGGTTGGAGCAACCCGGCTATCCGGTCGTGACTGCTGCGGTGGTTGACGGCCAGCTTACCTTAACTCAACAACAGTTTTTCATTGGGGAAGGCAAAGAAGTGGGTCGTCAGTGGCAGATTCCATTGAATAGTAACTATTCAGAAGCCCCGAAGATCATGAATCAAAAGCAAGTCACGCTGGGCAATTACCAGGAATTACGGCAGGCAAACGGCCAGCCATTTAGAGTTAACGTTGGCAATAATTCCCACTTCATTGTGAAATACGACCAGACGTTATTAAATGATATTTTGAATGAGGCTGACTCGCTGGATTCGATTTCTCAACTGCAATTGCTTCAGGATCTGCTATTTTTGGCAGAAGGTCACCAGGTTTCATACGCCGAGCTGGTGCCATTGTTGCCAAAATTTGCAGACAGTCAGTCCAATATTGTCAACGTTGGTCTGTATCGAATTGTTAATGAATTAAAGAAATTTGTCACGCCCGCTTCCGATGAGAAGAAACAATTACAGGCCTTTGTGAACCAACTGAGTGAAAAGCAGGTTGCCCGATTAGGTTGGCAGATTAAAGCCGGTGAATCAAACGATGATCAGTTAGCTCGACCAATCGTTTTGAATGCGGCTTTGTATGCGGAAAATCAACAAGCCATTAAAGCTGCTCATCAGTTATTTACGGCAAATCGTAATCACTTGGCAACATTGCCGGCAGCCATTCGAGCACTTGTTTTGAGAAATGAAGTGAAGAACTTCGGGAGTGCTGAGCTGTTTGACCAGTTGTTGGCAGCTTATCGACAAACCGCAGATGGGAGTTACAAAGCCGATATCTGTGCCGCACTAACTGCCACGACTGATCAAGCTTTAATTACCAAGTTGATTGGGAAATTTGAAGATGCCGATACGATCAAACCACAGGACTTGCGAGCCTGGTTCCGGGGTGTGCTGGCCAATGATGATGGCCAACAGGCAGCTTGGGATTGGATTCGAAATGATTGGCAATGGTTGGAAGATACGGTTGGTGGTGACATGGAGTTCACGACCTATATTACGGTGATTGCCGGGATCTTTAAGACGGCGCAGCGGTTGTCTGAATTCAAGGCCTTCTTTGAACCTAAACTGGCAACGCCGGGGTTAACTCGGGAAATCAAGATGGATACCAAAGTCATTGAAACCCGAGTTCAATTAATTGAAGATGAAAAACAGGCAGTTAATGAGGCGGTTAATACGATTGTTAAGTAACGTCTAACTGAATCATAATGCGCTGAAAGGTGTGACTGGGAATTCTGGTCGCGCCTTTTTGTTTTACCTGTAAGTTAGGGTGGTGAGTGACTAAATTTTTATGTATAGAAAAGGCTACCGAACACTAATCCCCAGCATTGCCCGCCCCAGTCGACTGATCCGAGTCATCTTCCAAGCAGGTGACCAAACCACTTCCACTGAAACCTTGGTGATTTCATCAAGCTGGCTTAACGCATCGATCAGATCCTTTGGTAAGGTGTCAATGCAGCCACAGGCAATTTCAGTGAAAGTAATCACTACTTTGCAGTGACCATCTTCGGCCAAATCCACCTTGTAAATGAGACCGAGATTATAAATGTCTAAGCCGATCTCCGGATCATAGACGGTTTCAAACTTGTCGACCAGTTGATCCTCAATTGTTTTTGCCCTGTCGTTTAATTCAATGTCTTCTCTCATGTAGACTCATCCTTTCAATTTATGCAGTTGCACATTTTTCATAAATTTAGTTTATTTTTAAGTATATAATTTAATTATATTTTAATCAATACTAGAAAAATAAAAAGTAAGTGTTAAAATACGATTATAGTTATCTAAGAATAGCTATTATACATAAACTGAAAGGGGTCTATCTATGGCAGATGATCAAAAGCGGGATTTAAGAATCAGGAGTCATGTTTATGATGGTATGGTTAAATCACCCAACCGAGCTTTGATGCGGGCAACCGGGATGAAAGATGCAGATTTTAAGAAACCGATTGTGGGTGTCATCAGTACGTGGGCGGAGAATACCCCATGTAATATGCATTTACGAGGATTTGGCGAAATTGCCAAAAAGAGTGTCATTGACGCCGGTGGCTGGCCGGTTCAATTTGGCACGATTACCGTGTCCGATGGCATTTCAATGGGGACGCCCGGGATGCGGTATTCACTGCCCTCTCGTGACATCATTGCCGATTCGGTTGAAACGGCGATTAAAGGCCACAACTGTGATGCATTCGTGGCCATTGGTGGCTGTGACAAGAATATGCCGGGTTCTATGATTGCAATTGCCAACGCTGAAGTGCCGGCGATTTTTGTTTACGGCGGGACGATTGCGCCGGGGAAATTAAACGGCAAGGACATTGATTTGGTATCGGTGTTTGAGGCGGTTGGTAAATGGAACCATCATGATATGCCGGCTGAAGAAGTTCGCCAAATCGAATGTAACGCCTGTCCGGGACCTGGTGGCTGTGGTGGGATGTATACGGCTAACACCATGGCTTCAGCGATCGAGGCTTTAGGGATGAGCTTACCTGGATCGGCCTCACATCCCGCCGCTACGGCAGTTAAGAAGCAGGATGTGGCGGCTGCCGGTCAAGCAGTTCTGAATTTATTGAAAAAAGGCATCTATCCCAAAGATATCATGACCCGGGAAGCCTTTGAAAATGCCATTACCGTGGTCATGGCATTGGGTGGCTCTACTAACGCTACTTTGCATTTACTTGCCATGGCGCATGCAGCCAACGTTGACTTAACGCTGGATGATTTCAATACCTTTCAGAAGAAAGTCCCTCACTTGGCTGATCTGAAGCCAAGTGGTAAGTACGTCTTCCAAGATCTATACAAGGTCGGCGGGGTGTCCGCAGTGATGAAGTATTTGTTGGCAAATGGGTACTTACATGGCGACTGCTTAACCGTTACCGGTAAAACATTGGCTGAAAACTTGGCAGAAGTCCCATCACTTAAGGCTGGCCAAAAGGTGATTATGCCGCTTGACCATCCAAAGCGCAAAGACGGCCCATTAATCATTTTGCACGGCAATTTGGCCCCGGAAGGTGCGGTTGCCAAAGTTTCTGGGGTTAAAGTCCGTCATCATGAAGGGACCGCTAAAGTTTTTAATAACGAAGAAGATGCTATTGAAGCAGTTTTAGCAGATAAAGTTGTTGATGGTGATGTGGTCGTTGTTCGTTATGTGGGGCCAAAGGGTGGTCCTGGGATGCCGGAAATGCTGTCGCTGTCTGGAATCTTAGTTGGTAAGGGTCAGGGAGAAACTGTTGCCTTACTAACAGATGGCCGCTTCTCTGGCGGAACTCATGGGATGGTTGTTGGCCACATTGCACCGGAAGCACAGGATGGCGGGCCAATTGCCTACCTGAAGACCGGCGACAAAGTGATCATTGACCAGGATACCCGTGAATTAACCATGAACGTTTCCGATGAGGAATTGGCAAAACGACGTCAAGAAACCACGATTCCACCATTATACTCACGCGGCGCACTGGGAAAATACGCGCATATTGTTTCCAGTTCGGCCAAAGGTGCTGTCACTGATTTTTGGAATCGGCAAGACTAAAATTTAGATTAACAAAACCGGTGTGATTTAATAAATGCGGTCACACCGGTTTTGTTAATCTAAAAATTTTTAGTTGATTTGATTTTCGAGAATTAGTGGCCTGAACTAATTATATGGATAAACTTGGTGATTGGGGGAAGTAGGTTCGGAATAATAATGGCAGTTGTGATAACTCCAACAATCCAAGAAACTCTGGTAGACTGGGCGGCAACGGTTGAGTTAAGTGTTTTAACCTCTGATCTAATTTCTGTAAGACGCTTTTCAATTTCTAGCTGAGAAATTTTAATGTCTTTTTGGATCGAATTAGTCGCCTCATCCAATTTGTTGCGAGTAACATCATGTTTTGAACTATTACCATCATAATTGTCGCTGTTTGATGTGTTAATGGGAACGTCTTGATCTGCAAAAATTCTTGAAATGGTTGCTTTGCTATGCATGAGTGTCGCCGTCCTTTGAGAAGTTGCATTTTCTTGGTCCCTTTTCATTATAACAAAATCAGCGGTTACGAACGAACGTTTCCTACCCGACCAAAATTTCTTTAGTTTTGCTTAATCTTGCTTATATTCTCTTAACATCTTGATAACAAGATATCCGAAATGACTGGTTCTATGGTAAAATCTAACAATAGTTTTAATTGTTGAACGACTTATTTTCAGGAAAAGAAGGAGAATCGATGATCCTGGATATTATCATTTTGTTGTTACTGGTTGGTGGCTTAATCAGTGGGTATCGCGCTGGTTTAATCACCCAATCAGTTCGAATTATCTCGCTGATTCTAGCGTTCGTTGTCGCAATCTATTATTTCCAAGGCACTGCGAATATGGCGATTAACCTGGCTAAAAAATTGGGGTTGACACCTGGTATTCAATGGCTTTACATTGCTGACATCATTGCGTTTGTGTTACTATTTGCGATGACCCACGCCGTTTATTTGATGTTGGGCAGTTATTTAAACGGGCTTGCCAAAATTCCGGGTTTTCACTTGGGCAACGCTTTGCTGGGTTCACTGATTGGTGCGGTCACCCAGTACCTCATTGTCTTTTTCGTTTTAAATTGTCTCATTGCGTTTCCAATTTCCTGGGTCCAGACACAGTATCGGTCATCCCAATTATCTCAATGGATTGTGAAAGAAACCCCAGTTTTGTCAAGGCACGTCACTAAGTCGGCAATCCAGTCAGAAAATGATCGGACGGTCGTTGTTCTAATGCATCGGGAGGCACCAACTAATGAAATGGGTTAACCGGGCTGTCGTCGTGATCGTCGTGTTATTGACGCTTAACGTGTTTGTTCAGCCGGGTGCAATGACGTCGATTGGCAAACGGGTCACCAATGCAATGGATTTGCCGGGCATGCTGAAGACGGAAATTGATCGAGCAACCAAGCATGTTGAAAATGCGCAGAACACTCAAAATAATTCAAATGCCACGCCGATTGAGAACATTGTCCAAGGTCGGACGTTATCTAATCACTACTATTATCGATTTGCAGCCAACGTCCCTGATCGGGCTAAGCGGACCTTTTTACAAGCGGTCCGTCAGTATAATGCAACTGGAATTGTGAAAATAAGTCCACTGACTGACCGGACCAGTTCACAGGTCAATGAGATGACGTTTTACGTTTATCACAAACGATTACGGACCGGTAGTGGCTCAGTTGAACTAGGACTTGGCGGTCCCAAAATCTATCCGTGGGTAGGCAGTCATCATGATGATTTAAATCGTGGTAAAGCCGGCCTTAATATGGAGTATCCTCAAGTGAGTTTACGGCGTTCAGTCGCGTTACATGAAATTGGCCACGTATTAGGATTGGATCATAGCCAGCGACGTGATTCAATTATGTTTCCGGTTGACCAAGGCCGCACGCAACTCTCAAAAGAAGATTTGGCAACGCTTAGAAAAATTTACCATCACTCAACAAAATGAGCTGGTTTCAAGATCACTAACGTGATTTGAAACTCAGCTCATTTTTGAGTTATTCAGCGATTTCTAAGGCGGCGATCAACGATGTAGAGGTGATGGTTCTTTTTAGCATTTAGGATAAGAGCTAAACCAGTTGTCAGTAATTCAGTGATTGGAAAAGTGCCCCAGAAATACGCTAATCCCAGAAACGACAGTAGCCAAGCGATTGGCACTAACAGGAATAATTCTCGGGTTAGGCTAACCCAAATACTTTTTTGAAGTTGATTGGTTGCCTGAAAATAAATTACCAACATCATGGAAATTCCGGCCGGCACAAAACTGCTGCCGATAATTTTGAAAGCGTGAGTGCCGATAGTCAGTAACTTTGGATTAGCACTATAAAGATGAAGCAGTTGGCGGGGAAAGCCAATGAACACGATGGTGCCCAAGACTGTCACCGAGCAGGCAATCAGTAGCGCTAATCGGACAGATTCCTTGATTCGCCAAAGTTGCTTGGCACCAAAATTGAAACTGATAGTTGAAAGCAGCACCTGCTGGAGCCCTTCCAACGGGATGAAAAAGAAGGCCTGTAATTTATAATAAATTCCTAAAACCGTAATTGCCAAGCTGCCAAATGGCTTAAGGATTAAATTTAAGCCGACAATATAAACCGTATAAAGCGACTGTAACAAAATTGCTGCACTGCCCTGACGGTAGATGGCGCGACAAGCAGCTGGACTGAACCGACCATTAAATTGGTAGAAGAAGTGAGACTGGACTGTGACGATTAACACTGCCAACAACTGACCGGTAATGGTTGCCAAAGCTGAACCGGCAATGCCCAATTTGGGGAAGCCCCAATCACCAAAAATCAGTAGTGGATTTAGCAGACAATTTAAGAGGTTGCCACTGATTTGGGCGATCATTGGCCATTTCATTTGGGCTTTGGCCTGCAATAATTTAGTGAAAATGGCCTCTAAAAAGAGGCTGAAGGACCCTATTAAAATGATGGTGGCATATTTAATTCCCAGGGACTGAGCGAGTGGATTACTGGTCGAAAGCTGATAGTAAGGGGCCACAGTCACTAGGCCAACGCCGACGATCAACAGATAATTTAAGCCACCCAGAAATAAGCCACTTTTGGCAATCACTTCCTGCTGATCAGTTGCCTGTTGACCGTCTAGTCGGGTAATCAAAAGGTTAACGCCGGTCCCGGTTCCGGTGGCTAAGGCGATCATGAATAACTGAATCGGGTAAATAATTGCCAGGGCAGTCAGTGCGTTAAGATTATATTGGGCCACAAAGTAACTATCGACTACGTTGTAAACGGACTGCACCAGTAATGACAGCATGACTGGCGGGGCCAGTTTCAGCATTAAATCCGGGATTGAGGTTTCTTTTAAATTCGGTTCTTGATGAACAGACATTGCCACCACCTCACTTTGTTCTTATTAATGATAGCACCTGGTAGCTCATAGCAAAGAAAAAGCACCCTGACGCCTGCAAAGAGAAAACGTGGGGTGATCCAAAATAAGTGATATTGAATGGTTAACGAAACGTTGATCATGATAGACGGATCATTGATGGTCTCGGCGGTAAATTTCCATTTTCTTTTGAAAGGTCGATTCCGTCACGCCGTAAGCAGTGAAGGTGATTGCGTTGGCCCCGGCATTGATGGTTTCTTGAATTTGTTCACTGGTTTTACCACCAGATGCGATAATTGGAAAGTGTGGGTTGATGTCGGCCAATTGCTGACGCAACCAGCGAACCAGGCTGGCCGTATTTTTACCACCGGCGACATTAAATGCATCGACACCAGCATTGATGCGCTCCTGCACGTCGATTGAGTCGTTTACAACGGTGTAAATAATCGGAATATCGACAACGTGTTCAACACTCAAAATGGTTTCAACCTTGGCCGGTGCATTTAAAACAACTGCTTGGGCACCGTTTTCTTCGGCAAAACTACCGATAGTCGCTGAGCGCAGGCCCTTGGTCAGTCCACCACCAATGCCAGCTAAAATCGGCACATTTGAAACAGCTGAAATAGCGCTCAGAATTTTTGTGTTGGGTGTCCATGGGTAAACGGCCAGCACAGCATCGGCATTACTGTTGGCAATGACCGCGACGTCCATTGTATAAATGATACTTTTAATGCGTTTACCAAATAGCCGAATACCGGATGCATTTTTAATGACGTCCGGACTTCTGACAATATCCTGTCTGAGTTCAGATGAAATATCAGGGACAAATTTTTTGTTGGCGTTCGTATTGGAATCCATGGTTGATTCCTCCTTATCAAATAGGTTATCATTTATTATTATAAGGATCTTGGCAAGGATTTAAAAGCCGGAAAATCAAGCTTTCTGTTTGAGTCGCCGTTGCAGTTGCCGATCGTAATTTCTGACAACTGGAATTAGTAGACTGGCTAAGCCGGCCGCAATTGCGCTGACCCCTGCGATAATAAGGAGAAGTTCGACACCAAGAGAGTCTGCCAGGGGACCGGCAATTACTAATCCCATCGGACCGGTTAGGTTAAGTAATGAATTTAAAACGCCAAGGACCCTGCCGAGTTGCTCCGGGGAAAAGCTTTGCTGAATCATCGCCATTAACAACGTATTGAAATATGGGTTGGCCAGACCCGCTGGAATGTTTAGAAGAATAAACCAGTAAAAGCCCTGTTGATTGCCTGGTAGAAAGCCACTAATTGCAGTCGTGATGCCAACAATGAAAAAGGCAGTGATTACCAGGGGCATCCGATTTTTCCATTTGCCAAACAAACCGATAATAGTGCCACCGATTAACATCCCGGCTGAATAAACAACTTCGATTAGTCCAGCCTGACCAACGCTGCCATGAAAATAAGCCATGGTCATCAACGGATACATCCCAACGCAGGGCATATAGAGCAATGTGAAAACAGCCCCAATGATCGTCATGTATCTGAGTCCTTTAATTACCATTAGCTGATGGAAGCCTAGTATTGTGTTGTGAAGAACTTGAAGTTGGGTTTCTTGCTTCTGGTTGGCCGGAATCTGGCCAAACATCAAAATACCAATTCCCAGAACGACTCCCAAAACATCCAGCAAAATCAATAGGTTAATTGGGATGATTGAAAACAGCATTGCACCAAGGGCTGGCGCAATTAATAGATTGGCAGATTGGACCATCCCTAATTGGCCGTTAACCCGGGTGACCTCTTGAGTGGGAACAATTGTCGGTAGGATTGCTTGGATCGTCGGCATCTGAAAGGTTTGCGCAATCGATCTCATCAGTAGCGAGACAAAGATTAGCCAAAGGGGAAGCGTTTGAAAAAGTGTTCCGGAAATCGATAGAATCACAGCAAAAAAAGCCGCAACGATATCGGGGACAATTAATAGGCCTTTTTGTTTAAGCGGTCAACTAAAGGGCCGACAAATGGGCTTAACAGGGCCATCGGTAGCATGCCCAAAATAGTCGCAAAACTTAAAATGGTTGCGGAACCGGTTTGCTTGGTTAAGTACCAAATAATTGCATATTGAACAATCATGCTGGTGATCCCGGTTAAAAGTTGACTGGTTAAAAACAAATAGCTGTTTTGACGCCAGTTGTTAATAGACAAATCCATAATGGTCTCCTACTTTGAATGAGTGAAAGTGATGTCTATAGTTTACCTTATTTTGGTTGGCATTTTTGAATAAGACGCATCCTTAAGGCTGACATTCACTAAAGAGTGTGATACGCTCTTTGAAGTAGTTAAAAGACGATGGACTAAGGAGCGTGAAAACTACTAATTAAAATATATATTAATATGTATCAATGTGGTATAATGTATATGAGGTGAATATACATGAAACCCAAAGAAATGGCTGAACGGTTAGGCGTCTCGGTTAAAACCCTTCAAAAATGGGATCGCCAAGGCAAATTACCTGCCAAAAGAACGGTGACGAACCGGCGTTATTACACTGAGGCTGATTATTTAAAAGCCATTGGTCAGCCCAAAGCTAATCGGAAAAATGTTATTTATGCCCGAGTATCAACCGCAGCGCAGAAAGATG
>NZ_LS422986.1:0-425082 GCF_900411375.1 Lentilactobacillus raoultii
GAAAAAAGCGATTCATTGGCAGTTCACAACCGCGGATGCCCGCATTAAATTGCGCTCCTTGTATCCCGATATTACGCTCGTAACTGATTAGTAAATTTTTAAGTATATCAAAGATACGTTACACTAGGGCCATAGTATCGTAGGAACCTGATCCGACCGACGATCTTTAAGATATTCCTTAACCTCTTTCAAGGACTTTAGTGCTACTGTCTTTTGATTACCATTGAGATTTTGAGCAATCTTAGTCGCTCGAATCAAGTCATTCTGATATTTTTTAAAATCAACTTGGCGATAATGTGTTGTATTAGGATATTTGGCATTAACGCTATTAATCACGCGTTTTTCCTGTTTAATAATCGGTTGGAGCTGTGGATCCAAACTATATTTATTATAAACACCAGCGTGATCAATCCAGCCTCGATAACGACCAGATTGAGAAACTACTTTGTATTGGAGACCATTTTGATATTGCCAAACACGATAGATTTTAAAATTGGTTTGACGATGAATCAGTTGACGAAGTGTTTTATGAGTCGTTATTCTATAACGATTTTTGCCTGTTGGTTCACTCCAAAGACCATCATTATTCCGATCTGGGTCCAATCGAAAAACATACCCCTCTTTAGATAACTGAAGGCCCCAAGAATCATTAATGTTTCCTACTTGGTAACTATTTTCATCCGACTTAGCATTAGCGATTGGCATGGCAATTAATACCAAAAGAACTGTCCCGCAACTTAGAATAATCTTTTTAAGGGACATAACGATCACCTCGATTTTTTAATACCAGCCATTTGCTTCCTCCCAACATTTCTTAAAAGCGGTTTCATTTTAGCTCAAAACCAATTATATGCAACTATATGAATCTTTATATTTTAACTTCACGTTCATATTCATCCAGCCTATTGGGGTCATCCCTTTACAGATCTTACGTTAAACGAAAAATTCCGCTTAAAATTAAGTTCTCTATTCATGAGAATGAATGATGGTAAGTTGTTAACTTTGTGTCCAATTAATGTATTGTTGTTTTACGACGAATTTCAGATACATTTGTGGATACTCACGATTGAGTCGATTACGTACATAAACACAGTCTCATTCGTTATTTTAAAATATAATATTTACCTGAAAATAATTTAATCTAAGAGAAAATTAGTCTGGTTTCGCTGTATTAATTCCCCTTTAATGTGCAGAAAATTAAACTAGATTTACACATTAAACTAATGCGCCACATCTTTGATAAGCTAAATCATTGTACTGATTGCGACCAAGCTAACCGTTATCAAGACCTTCAAAAAATTTTTAAATGGAATAGATTTCTGAGACACAGAACCTACCCAAAAATGGTCTCTTAATGTAAACTTGTAAGGTATATTTCAGAGAATATTGAAAAGTAATTGAAAGAGAGGAAAGTAGATGCGCTTATTACTGATTTCGTTTATTCTTGCCCTATTATTGTTAATTTATTTGCAATCTCGAGAAATAAGAAAACTTAAAGCGGCTATTACTTTTGATAAAGACACTTTGATACTGGAAGCTACTACCCTATTAAAAAGTTATGACGAGATTATGACCATTAAAAAGTTACGTCAGAAATATTACCCGCTTAGTTTGCTCCAAGCCAAGAAAATCGTTGATCAAGCAAAGCTAAATTAATAAATAGTGGCTAAGAGACCTCAGACGCTGCTATTAAAAGGGTTAATCTATCCTTAAGTGAGATGAAAATGAATCCCAATTTTTGAGTATGGTCTGGGCCAGTAGTTTACCTAGCTTCATTTGTGATCATTCCAATGAACAACAAGTTTATAACCACAAATAAAGACTGTTGCCAGGTAGCCGATCCAAGCTACTCTTAATAAGGTTCGCGATCCTATTAAAGAATAATAGTCAACGCAGTACATCAGCACCATTAGTACGATGATAGTCAAAATATAGCGATAACGTATTTAACTCACGGCCTTTCTGTATACCATTTCTTAGCTTTTATCATGATTATCAACAAGCCCCACAGTTTCACCTCGTGATGGCTTGCTGCTTTTAAATAAATCGGGAGATAAAGTGAACATTCAACTTAAACATTATCTGACCAAAGTGTGGTGATCCCACGAAAAAAGTTTGAAATAATTTTGAAAAAACTGTGAACAATCGGTGAATTACATTTGTTTAAAGCATTTATCAATTTAATTAGTTATAAAAATAATACTTGTAAGTAATATTATGTTTGAAGTATAATCGTTAATATAGAAAGAGAAACTAATTAGCTATTATGCACAACATTTAACAGGTATAAGAAAAAGGAGCGCGATATCGCAACTCATTAAAATCTTTACTACACAAAGCAAAAGTTGTCCTAATCGATACTTCCACGATGCTAATATGAGGAGGTGAAAACTTGAAAAATTTCTCTATTTCATTCAATCACCGATTCTTTACTAGTTTTAGCTTCTATTTCTCGTTAGTTTTTGTTGGAAGAGTGATTTTCAAATTACTTCAACACGACACATCAGAGATTGCCTGGCCAGTTTCAGTTGCGATTGTCCAAGGAGTCTACGCTTTTACCAGTATTAAACGAATTAAGAACAGAAAGGGTGATCGCCAGTGAAGAAGTCGCCAGTTTCTTTCAACAAGAGATTCTACAAAACTTCAAACTTCTATTTTTTCATCTGGTTTGTTGTGGTATTATTCATTAAACATTACTATGGCCTTTTCGGATTGATCATGTTAATCCTGATACTTTTTGTTCAAGGGATCAGCGCCTTCGTTAATATTGATGACGTAGATGATAATGATAGTAGCAGGCATCCGAAAACGGTGCCCCACTCAAAACCAACAAAGAAGTAAACTTACTAAAGCATCAATTAAGGCCGACATCAGCAAATCTCACGTTAGGTTTGTTAATGTCAGCCTTAATTTTTGAACCGCTCAAATAGTCTGATGGCAGTTACTAATTGTTAAATCTCCAGTGCATCTATTTGAAATAGGTCTTTAAAAACGCCGTTACCCGCTGCTTATAAGCCGCTGGATCATACCAAAAGCTCTCGGCATGGGTGGCCTTCTTAACTACCCATAGCTGTTTAGGCGCGTTGGTGGCCCGATAATTTTCATACGCCATATGAACGGGGACGTAGGTATCTCGCCCACCATGGATGAACAAAATTGGTAAACGATTCTTGGCAAGTTGCTTGGTCGATGACACATCATCCAGTGAAAAGCCGAGAAAATGGCGATTAATGCCACTAACCAATGGTTCCACTGGGTATTCCGGCAAATGAAATTGCTGCTTCAACAGGTAGGTCAACTCTTCTTTGATGCTGGCATATCCACAATCGGCGATCAATGCTTTCACCTGTGGCGGTAATGTTTCCCCGGAAATCATTTCAACGGTCGCCCCACCCATGCTGACGCCGAACAGTAAAATTCGACTATCCTGGCCAACATGCGAGATCACTCGCTGAATCCACTGCAAATAATCCAATCGATCCAACCAGCCAAAGTTAATGTACTGACCCGAACTTTCACCGTGGCCGCGATCGTCCGGCACTAATGCGTTGAAACCCATGTCGTGAAACATCTTGACATAGTTAGCCATTGTTTCACGATTACCCTTATAACCATGGGCAACAATGACCGTATCCGTGGTTGGTGAGTCGGCCGGGATAAAGCTGGCAACCACCTTATTCTCCGGTGACTGGGCATTTAACGTCCATGTCTGGGAAGGCACTTGCTTCATCCAATCAACGTAGCGGTAATAGTCGTCAGCATATTTTTGCTTTTCTTTAGAAGTCGGCGGCACATGATCCACCCGCTCAAAAGCATATTTGAATAATCGATAACTCAACCAAAAACTTCCGGCGGTCGCAGCCGTTAGCGGAATTAATAATGGTTTAACAACTGATCTTTTCATCTTCATTTTAAAAATAACCTCTTAAATCTTAACAGCCTATTTTAGGTATCCATTTTCGAAACATTAATAGTTACTCATTATAATCATTTTTCACAAAAATTGACCGAATTTTGCCCAATCTTAAGATTCCCGACAAAACTTCCCCCTGATCTGCCAAGCAGTGACATGCCAACTTAGCTGATCAGGGGGAAGTTTTTGAATTCAATGACTCATTTTTCAAATTCGTTCAATCCATGAGATAATTGTGAAAACAAATCCAATAAGTATTCATCATTTAACTATCGTGGAGGAGACAATTAATGAAATTTTCAGTTCTCGGTCCTGAAGGGACTTTCGCTGATGCGGCCGCAAAGGCCTATTTAAAAACCCAGCCAGATACCCATATAACGTTTGATTACCACCCCACTTTTGATCAGGTTTATCAAGCTGTTAACGGAAACAACATCGGATTATTGCCATTGGAGAATCAACTCGATGGCTATGTGTCCGCAACTCTTCAACGTCTCCAAACGGCCGATGTTACGGAAATCGGTGAGATCACTATTCCAGTTAACTTTGGATTAGTGGCAAACGTGAAGCGCTTAAATGAAATTAAGCAATTATATGTGCAATTTAAAACAGAAGGGCAATGTCAGAAACTATTGGCCAAAATCCCCGATGCCCACATTGTGACCACGTCTTCCAACATGGTCTCGCTCAACAAGTTTTTAGCCGGTCAAGCTGGAGAAGCTGCTTTGATTCCCCAATCTCAAATGGCGAATCAAAGTGCTGAACTAATGATAAATCAGGTCGCCGATCAGACTGATAATCGAACTCGATTTATCATTTTTAAAGCCCAACCGGCCAAGCTGCCAACTCTTGCCAAAACGACGCTCAAAACCAATCGTTTCAAGGCCCCGCTATTTGTCACACCGGCAACCAATGACAAACCGGGAACCCTTTATGACATTTTGGGCTACTTTGCCAGCGTTAACTTAAACTTAGTCACCCTAATGTCATTACCGACGAAAAACCAACTGGGAGAATACGCGTTTTACATTGAAATTTCAGGCACGCGCGATCAACAGGAGGAACTATTCGCAACGCTTCATCAAATGGCTGCCAAGTATCGCGTTCATCCCCTTGGGTTCTACGCCGATTAAGCCGTTTGAGCTTGACGATTTGGCTCAGCCAATGCCTCAGCTGCTCGTTTTTTAGCTTCATTTTGACGATGGAATTCAGCTAAATGGACAGCTTGAGTAACGAACAGATGAGTTGCCGCTTCATAATGGTATTTCCGACCTAATTTGGCAATGTAGCCGTTAATGTAATCAACTTCTGTTGGCCGATCTTTAATCATATCCTGGTACATTGACGGATAGTGTAACGGCATGTCAATTCGGGTGTTATGGTCCAGCGCGGCCATTTCCTCGTCCCGGCTTGAAACCAATTTAATTCCGGCCCGGGCACAAATATCGTAGGCTTCGTCAATCAACTGGCGCCCCATTTGGTAGGCTCCCGGGAAGTTGCCAAATTCACCCATCGGAATTTCAAACATGGTACAGATGGTGTTGATAACCGAATTAAAAATAACTTTGGTCATCAATGTGCCGGTAAAATCGTCCGTCAACGTTGGATGCATTTGTGCTTTTTCCAGTTCATGGAAGAGCCGATGCGTCATTTCATCCGGTTTCTCATTTAATGGGCACATATTCATCATGCCGGCGCCACGCTTGCCCATAAAGTCAACCTCACCCGGTCCTGGTAGAACCGTCGCAATCAAGGCGGTCCCACCAATGATCTTGTCATCGGCAAAGTATTTCTGCAGCTTTTCAATGTGCCCCATTCCGTTCATACAAGTGAAAGCATATTGCCGATCATTAAAGAGGTGGGCGCATCGCTTTAAGTAGTCTTCCAGCTGCATCTGCTTAACGAAAAAGATGAACATGTCGGGGTCGCCGGTATAACTCTCCGGTGTCTCTAATTTAATTTTGGTCAAGTGCCGATCTTTGTGATCTCGCATGACGTAGACGCCACCCTGTTCACGGATCTTATCAATATGTGGCTGCCACGTATCGATAAAAGTGACGTCATTGCCGGCTTCCTGCAGTAGAATTCCGTATCGTAATCCCATCGCGCCCGCACCAATCATTGCAAATTTCATAAACATCAGCCTCCAATTTTTAATGTTCCCAACTAACAACTTGATCACCAGTTAAAATTTCGATTAAAAAAGCGCCCCCGATCTTCTCTATGAAAGATCAAGGGCGCTTTAGCACGGTACCACCTTAATTTACAGTCTGCTCACACAAACTGCCTCAACATGTACGGCCGAATTGCTTCGACGATACACCGGCACTTTAAGGCGTGCTCTCCGTAAACACTCATTGCTTCGCATTTACTGCTCAGAGGTTACTTTCGCTTCACTCATCATTGTTCCTTCTCACTTAACCGGAACTCCCTGAAATGATTTGACGAAGCTACTCTCCTCTTCATGGCATCTTTTAATCGAAATTTTAATGTGACTTTAATCTAACGCACATTATTTTAATTGTCAACCAGAATTTTGAAATTTTTTAGCCAGTTACTTTTGGGTGATATCTTCACCAAAGTACTTTTTCGATAATTTAGTTAAGGTGCCATCTTTTCGTAACTGTTGCAGGACCTGGTTGAACTTGGTCTTTAATTTGGTATCCTTTTGGTTAAACATCGCTGAAATTTTAACCGGCTCAGCTTGTGAATCGGCAACCTTGTGATAGACCAGTCCTTTGGTGGAATTGCTCTTAGCATAAGCAAACCAGGCTTCCCGGGCATTGATTGCACCATCAACTCGGCCCTGACGAATTAGTGCCAGTGAAGTGGTAAAGTCACCGGATGGCACGGTTTTGGCACCCAGCTTTTTAGCTTGCGTTTCATTGTTGGTGCCGGTGCCTTCAGCCAGCTTCTTGCCCTTAACATCTTTCAGCGTCTTGATCGACTGATTACCCGCCTTAGTAATCAAGGCATATCGCGAGTAAATGTACGGTGTTGAGAACAGGTAGGACTTTTTGCGTTCCGGTGTTTCGGCGATATTGTTCAAAACAACATCGTACTTATTGCTACCCAGACCGGCAATCAAGCTATCCCACTTGGTTGGGACAAAGTTGGCTTTCAAATGCATCTTCTTGGCAACTGCTTTACTCAAATCAACCTCAAAACCGGTCAACTTGCCGTCTTTTCGATATGAATAAGGTGCATAGGTGCCTTCAAGCCCCACGGTTAACTGTTTGCTTTGCTTTAACTCTGATTGATAGCCCTTTTTGCTGGAACTATTTGAGCTGCAGGCTGTTAGTAAAACTCCGGCAGCCACAACTCCCAGTGCCAAGCCAATTCGTTTTATATTCTTTCCAAACTGCATTGTTTATTCCTCCAAATCTGAAAACGTCATTGCCAAAATAAAGTCCAGGATGCGCTGATTCTTTGTCGCAAAGAAATCGTGCGTCGAACCATCAAACAAAATTCGGCCATCCTCTACAAAGATTATTTTATCAGCAACTTGCCTTGCAAAGGCTAAATTATGCGTCACAATAATCATCGATTGCTTCTCTTTAGCAATTTGCAGCAAAACTTTCAAAACTTCCAGCTCAAGTTCCGGATCCAGTGCGCTGGTTGGTTCATCAAGAAAAATGTACTTGGGATGCATCGCCAAAGATCGGGCAATGGCAACTCGCTGCGCCTGACCACCGGATAACTGAGCCGGATACACATCCGCCTTTTCAGCCAAACCGACTTTTGCTAACAACTCAGCCGCTTGCTTGTGAGCTTCGGCTTTACTCTTGTGCAACACCTGAACCGGGCCTTCCATGACATTTTTAATCACGGATAAGTGTGGAAACAGGTTATAACCTTGAAATACCATTTCGGTTTGCCGCCGAATATTTAGAATTGTCTGACTGGAAACCGGTTTGGCTAAATCAATGTCCAAATCATCGAAGTGATAATGGCCGGATTCCGGTTTCTCCAAAAAATTCAATGACCTTAGAAGCGTTGATTTTCCGGAACCTGACGGGCCCAAAATGACGGTCGTTTGATTCTCCGGAAAGGTCGTTGAAATTGCCTTTAAAGCTTCATGGTTTCCAAAAGTTTTCGTTAGGTTTTCGATCTTTAACATGTTTCATCCCCCTTATCGACTTGTTGTAACGTAACGGGAGGTTATCTTCTCCAAATACCCTTGCAACCACGTCAAAATCGTACAGAAGATTGCGTAATAAACGGCTACCAGACTGTACATAATCAGCGGTTGATAATTCTGTGCAGCAATTTGTTGGCTCACCTCAAACATTTCGACAATCGTAATTGAAGCAGCCAGCGAGGTATCCTTTACCAGGCTGATAAAGCTATTAGCCAGTGGTGGCAGAGAAATTCGAATCGCTTGGGGTAAAATAATCCGCCTTAAAACAACCGATTTGGTCATCCCAATTGAGTAGGCTGCTTCCCACTGCCCTTCTGGAATTGACAGGATCGACGCCCGAATGGTTTCCGAACAATAAGCGCCTGTGTTAAGCGAGAACGTAATCACACCGGCCACTACCGGATTTAATTGGATGCCATTTGGAAAGACCCCCTTTATCTTTAGGTAAGGTAAGCCAAAGTAGACGATAAACAGCTGAACCAGTAGCGGCGTACTTCGAAATAGCCAAACATAAAAGCGAAAGATTGCTTTTAAAATCAAAAAAGCGCCCCGCTTGGATGATAGCCGAATCAATGCTGTAAATAGGGCAATGATCAAGCCGATAATAAATGAAACAATGGCAATCGGAATCGTATACTTAAGTCCGGCTGCCAGTAATTGAGGCGTCGATGATTGAATAATATGCCACATGATTGTCCAATTCCTCCCTTTAAATAACTCATTAATTTGATTGATCAAACCGGTTCTACTGAACCATTCCACTTTTGGATTTTTCAGTTTAATCCCCGATCAGTCATGGTGTGACTTAAAAGAGCTGTCCTATAATAACGGCTTTCTATATTATCACAAAAAGGTCGTCCCTATGCACATTTAGTATGCAGAGGGACGACCCGACTGAGCCGTGTTACCACCCGATTTTGTATTGACGTCATCCGTCAATACCTTAAGACACCTTCATGCCCGGAATGGTATCGTGATTCCCACGTATCTCAAGCTTGCACCTGCGATAGTTAGCTCCGAGTTCATCTTCACACAAGTTTGCGGCCGTCTTCTCACTAACTGACAGTCTCTAATCCGCAAACTATTGTCCTACTCTTCTCATCAACACATTAACGTTTTTTTCTCCAAATAATACTAACAATTTTATAGTGAAAGTGTCAAGAATTAGTTTTAAAGCGCTTAATTATTATAAGATTGGTTGATGTCGATTTTCCAATGAATTAACGAAATCGGAAATACGTCCATTTCCTTTTACTGATAAAAGTGTTTTAGCTGGTCCTTGATCAATCACTTCGCCATTTTCAATAAAAATAGCTTGATCCGCAATTTGCCTAGCGAATTCAATTTCATGGGTCACAATAATCATAGTAATATTTTGCGAAGCCAATTTTGCGATGATGTTCAAAACGCTCGAAACCATCTCTGGATCCAAAGCAGAAGTTGGTTCATCAAATAACACCACCTTTGGTTTTGAAATCAGTGCCCTGGCGATTGAAACTCGTTGTTGCTGACCACCAGACAATGTCACTGGATATTGATTAACAATTTCGCTTAGTCCAAACTCATTCAAAATGCTTAAAGCTAATTGACGGGCTTCATCAAATTTGGCGAGTTTGTTGTAAATCAACGGCGACATGACATTTTCTAATGCCGTTAGATTTTTAAATAAATTAAATTGCTGAAACACCATTGTCGATTTTTGCCTAAATTGCTTGACTGTTGATTTTGAAATTTTCTTTGCACTAACAGAAATTCCATCAACTTCCAAACCGCCTTCGCTTGGAAGTTGCAAAAGATTTAACGTTCTCAATAATGTAGTTTTGCCAGAACCACTTGGACCAACAATGGCAGTTACAGAACCTTCTTCAACTTCCAGGTTAACGTTCTTTAACGCTTGTTTGTCGCCAAGTATTACCGATAGATTTTTGATTTTTATCAATGCCATTTGCAATCCTCCTGTATGGTGCTTCCAAAGCATTTTCAACCAGTTTTTGCATCCACGAGTAAATAATGATTAACACCCAATAAATTAGCCCGACCGCTACATAAACCTCAAAAAAGCGTAATGATGCGCTCGCTAGTAACTTTCCATCCGCAAAAATTTCAGTAACACCGAGTGCAAATGCAAGTGAGGTCTCTTTTAATAACGAAACAAAAGTGTTACCTGTGGCTGGCAATGCATTCAAGGCAGCTTGTGGCAGAATAATGCTTAAAAAGATCCTTGAATAACTAAAGTTTAAGGACTCTCCTGCCTCAATTTGCCCTTGATCAACTGACGAAATTCCTGCCCTAAATATTTCAATTAAGTAAGCAGATTCTTTAATTCCCAGTCCAACAATTGCTGCTGTTAATGCCGGAACGCCTTTAAAAATTGGTATAATTTCTGGAAAACCATAATAAACGATAAACAATAGCACTAGTGTAGGAATTCCTCTAAAGAATGAAACATATAATTTTACTAACCATTTTAATGGTTTAACAGCATACAAATAAGCTAAAGTTAAAATACCGCCAACTAACACCGAAATGATCATTGCAAACACAGCCATCAGTAACGTTAATGGAACGTATTTAATAAGCTGTGGAAATAAATTAAAAAAGTATCCCCAGTCAAATTTCATCTCACACCATCATCCTTATTTTGAAATTACCTTAGTAATATCGTATCCAAAATACTTATTTGAAATTTTATTCAACATTCCATTCTCTCGGATTTTCTTTAATCCCTTGTTAAATGTGTTCCTTAGTTGCTTACCTTTTTGGTCATCTTTAAAGGGATAAGCAACATCTGTAGAAGAAGCATTTCCTCTTACAACCCGCCACTTCAAACTTTGATGTTTAATAATCGCACTCAGTGTTGCTCGAGAATACAGCAAGCCATTTACTCGGCCAGTGATTAAAGCCTGAATTGCTTGATCGCGTGTCTCATAAACTTTGATCTTGATTTTTGAATCATACTTTTTAAGTGATGCAATGAAGTTGTTACCGGCACCACTAGTTGCTACAGTTTTACCTTCCAAGTCCCTTAGCTGTTGATATTTAGCATTACTTTTAACTGCAATATTGGTTGTCTCTCTGTTATAAGGAGTTGAAAAAATGTACTTTTGTTTTCGTTCAGGGGTTGCACCAATATCATTAGCAACTGTATCTGCTCTTCCTGCATCGATCTGACCAAAAATGCCATCAAAATCAGTCACTGTAAATTTAACTTTATATCCCTCTGCTTTTGCAGCCGCTTCAGCAACTTGCACATCGTAACCTGTTAACTTACCATTTTGCTTGTAGGCGTTGGGGAAAATAGTACCTGCAGTAGCAATCTCAATTGTTTTGCCACTACTGCTTTGAGCTGAGCTTTTTTTAAACAGAAAGGCACCACCTACTACCACAACAATAGCAATAACCAATCCTACGATCCATAATGTGTAATGATGTTTTTTCATATGGCTTCTCCTTCCTCTAAACGCCTAATTACAAATCCAAATCTAAGTACTCAATATCTGGTCGCGTCTTAAATCCCTGATGCTGCCAAAAAGCCTTTCCATCTACATTATCCGCTACCACAAACAAGCCAATCTTATCAATATGCTGTTGTCTAAATCCAGTCATCACTTGGGCCAGTAGTTGGCTTGATAGATGATGCCCTTGATAGTTTTTAGCAACCGCAACGTGATACAGATAGCCCTTTCGCCCATCGGTTGCACCTAATGCCGTTCCAACAACCGTCGCTTGATCAACAGCTACAAAACATAAGTCAGGATTCTGATTCACTACCTTGGCAATTCCCCGTTCTGAATTATCTAAAGAAGCTAGGTTCATTCCTGGAACCGATTGCCAAAGTGCATAGGCGGAGTCATAATCCGCAATTGTCATTTTTCGAATTAACACCATTTTCTATTCTTCACCTTTCTAAACGCTTTAATCTTCGGGTGTTAACCGCTTTTGTCCGCTCACTTTTCTTAGGACAGCTCCCAAAAAGCAACACCACTGCGTACAAGAGATTGATCGAAAAAAATCCAAAACCGGGATTTTCCCGATCAACGTCTTGTACTCCGGGTGTTAACCGCTTTTGTCCGCTCACTTTTTATTTCATGTCGACTTTGCCGGCCCTCAATGATTGCCAGTGTATCATCCAACGATTGCTTGACCATATTTTCGACCGCAATATCAGTGAAGAAACCAATATGTGGCGTCAACAAAACGTTTGGCAATTTCTTTAATTCGTTATACAGCGGTTCCGGCGTTTGTTTATCAAATTTCAAATTAAAAATATTAGTTTCATGCTCCACAACATCCAGCGCAGCACCGGCTAATTGGCTTTGTTGAAGCGCCGTTATTAACGCCTCCGTATCAACAACCGGTCCCCTTGAATCGTTAATTAAAAAAGCCGTCTGTTTCATCAAATTTAATTGCGGCTCCCCAATTAAATGTCGATTTTGTTCGGAAAAGTATACGTGCACGGTTACGATGTCGGATTGCCGATACACGCTATCCTTTGTGGTATAGGTCAAAATCCCCTTCAAGTCATCCCGAGGTGCCAAAAGATCATTGCCAAGTACCGTTGCACCAAGTGCGTGAAAGATTTTGGCAACCGTCCCACCAATGCGACCAACCCCGATAATACCGATGGTTAACTCCGATAGTTCACGTGATCGAAGACCGTTAACAATATAGTCATTTTGACTAAGTCGCTGATTAAACTGCGGGATGTGCCGGACCAGCTGCATGACCTGGGTTAAAACGAGTTCGGCCACAGCTGGTGGTGAATAAGACGGCACATTGGTAAGTTTAAGCTGATTTTGTTTGGCCCATTCCAAATTGACCGAATCAATTCCTACCGATCGAATTGCCAACTGTTTGATGCCAAACGCGTGTAACTTCCGATATAAGTCCGGGCGTTGACTGAGGACACTACGCTGTTTGTAGTCAATCCCATCATATCCTTTCGCCTGGTCAACTGTCTCGTCATGCAATTCATAAGGAACGCTATCAACTTGAACGTGATGTTGCGTAGCCCATTCATCAATAAACGGCTGCTCATCATCACGAACGTGGTATGCCAGAATTTTAGTCATGAATCGGCCTCCCCTCAGATTTAATTGAATTAAAATAAGTCAATAAACTATGAGCGCTCTGGACAAAATAGTCGATGGCAGTCGAAATCGTCTCATCCTCACCCACAAACTGTGGATCATGCAAATCAGCTGCATCAGGTCGGCCATTAGAACCGATAAAGGCAAACGTCCCTGGAATTTGGGCTTCAAAAGTCGCAAAATCTTCTCCAGTCATCGTTAGTTCCGGCTTAATTACAGGCGTTTTTAAGCCCTTTTTCACAACTGCTGTAATGGTCGAATCGTTGTGAATCGGATAGGCACCCACACTCCAGTCAATATCAGCGGTCTGCCCAAACGCGGCAGCCGTATTTTGCACAATGTCATAAAATCGCTTTTTAACTAGCGTCGTTTGCTCATCCGAAAAGGTTCGCACGGTGCCTTCAAAGGTGGCTACCCCAGGTAACACATTCCAGGTTTTCCCAGCTCGGACCTTGGTGACACTGAGGACCACCGCGTCAAACGGATTGTTATTTCGACTGACAATCGTTTGAAGCTGTGAAATAATCGCTGCCTGTGCGACGATCGGATCACGGCCCTTCTCAGGACGGGCACCGTGGGAACCAGCCCCGTGAATGGTAACTAGGAATCGATAGCAACCGGCCATTAACGGTCCTGCTTGAAGGGCAATCTGACCGACAGGCAAGTTGGGATTATTGTGAAACCCGACAATTGCCTGAACACCGCCCAAGACGTGCTTTGCCAACACTTGATCACCCCCATGACCGGCTTCTTCTGCTGGTTGGAAGAGTAACCGAACCGTGCCCTTTAGTGATTCCCTTTGGGCGTTCAGTACATAAGCAGCCCCCAGCAAACTGGAAAAATGAAGATCATGGCCACAAGCGTGCATGACGCCAGGGGTTTCGGATTTAAATGACAGATTGGTTTGTTCCTGAACTGGTAATGCATCAATGTCAGCCCGCAATGCAATGGTTGGCCCAGGTTGTTTCCCCTTAATTTCCGCTAATAATCCTGTAGCCAAAGTGGTGGGCACAATTGGAATCCCCCAGTTGGCCAAAATCGCTGAAATCTGCTTAGTCGTTTCATACTCTTGATTCGATAATTCCGGATGACGATGAAACTGATGTCTTAAATTAATAATTTCTGGTAAAATATTTGTCTTAGTAATCGTTGTCATTTGCTTAACCTCACTTAAATGCTTGTTTAACGACTTGGTCTAAGTCGTTAATCAGGTCTTCACTATCTTCCAACCGACATACGACTGGCTGTCACGTCGTTTTTTAAACAATCGAGTCAATTTAGATGAAAAAACGCCCCACTGCCTCAATGACAGAAGGACGCTCTTGACGTGTTACCACCTTTATTTAAGCTTCTTTTCACAAAGAAACCCTTTATGAGAAACTAATTTCTCCAGCCGGATAACGGCGGTGGCCGATCATGTCTAATTAGTCGACATCATATATGTGCTCACGAACCATTCTTCGGAAGTGATTGGATACCGCTTTTCATCACCTGCGGCTCTCTTGAATCCAATTAACCACCTATTCATTCGCTTCAAAGCATTCAATGATTATTTTATTTTTCTGATGCTTTCACCCTGATACTTTGTCTAACTGACAAGCGGTCCAAGCTCTGCGAAAGGTCCTGAATTAAATCTTTAGGGTCCTCAATACCCACAGATAAGCGAACCAACTGATGGGTAATGCCCGCTGCCAACTGATCCTCCGGTGACAATTCCGCGTGGCTCATCTTGTAAGGAAGCTCAACCAAGCTCTCGACAGCCCCTAAACTAACCGCCAATTGAATCAAATTAAGCCCCTCGACAAATTTTGTCGCCTTAAGTCCTTTTTGCAATTCAAACGAGACGATGCCACCATAACCGTTGGTTTCAGCACTGGCAATTTCGTGGTCCAAGCTGCCTGAAATGCCCGGATAGTAGACTTTGGCAATTTCCGGTCGACTTTGGAGGAATTTGACGATTTTAGCAGCATTACTTAAATGGCGATCCATTCGAACTGCTAACGTTTGAATCCCTCGCCGAATCAAATTAGAATCTTCGGGCGAAAGTACTGAACCGATACCGTTTTGATTAAAGTAAAGACGATCAGCAATCTCCTCATTCTTAACCACTGCGATTCCGGCAACCACATCCGAGTGGCCCCCTAGATACTTAGTCGCCGAGTGAACGACAATGTCGGCTCCCAAATCCAGTGGGCGTTGCAGATATGGCGTTAAAAAGGTATTGTCCACAATCGTCAGTAGGTGATGAGCCTTGGCAACTTTAGAAATAGCTTTAACACTGGTTACTTTCAACAATGGATTAGTGAACGTTTCAAAATAAATCGCCTTGGTGTTCGGCTGAATGGCTTTTTCCACTGCTGATAAATCTTGCGTATCCACTTCTGTAAATTCCAGATGCCAACGTTCAAAGAATTGATTAATCAGTCTAAATGTCCCACCATAAATTGAATCGCCAATGATAATGTGGTCACCTGGTGAAAAAATTGAAAGAACTGCGTGAATCGCTGCCAAACCAGACGAAAAAGCAAATCCTCGAGTACCATCCTCAAGTGCTGCGATTTGGTCTTCAAGGTAATTGCGGGTTGGATTGCCAGACCGTGAATAATCCCATCTTACTTTTGAATCAGCTCTCGGGTAAACGTAAGTTGATGAGTTATAAATCGGCACATTAACCGCACCCGTTTGATTATCGTGTTGTGATTTTCCGTGAACTAACTTTGTATCAAATTCAGACATTATAATTCCTCGCTTTCCATTAAAAAAATCGTCCCCGCACAGTTCAATCTGTACAGGGACGATTTTCATCGTGTTACCACCCATTTATTCGTACCAACGTCACCGTTGATACCTCTAAGACACATTCATGCCCGGAATTTTATCGTGATTCCCACGTACCGCCAGCTTTCACTTTTGATAATTGCTCAGAGCTCATCTTCAGGAAATTTTCCAGTCCACCCTTTCACCAACGATGGTCGCTTTTCAACTTTACTAGTTTCCTTACTCTTCTCTTCGTCGCAAATGACTATTAGAATTCAATTAAATTTCTTGCCATGAATACTACCGCGACTGAGCGACCATGTCAAGTCGATCTTTAAAAAAGATGCCCAAATCGTCTTAACTATCGTTCACCCAATAGGCGCTTTAACCGCGCAATTCGTTCATCCAACGGTGGATGTGTATCAAACATTCTTACTAAAAAAGGTGTTTTGCCATGTTGATCAGTTGGTTCATTAATGTATAGTGCCGCACTCTTGGCTTCAGGATTCTTCATTGGCGTTGAGTCGTTTTTTAAGACCTCCAACGCATCAATCAAGCCTTGAGGATCACGAGTCAAGTTAACTCCGGAAACATCGGCTAAGGATTCTCGCTGGCGGGAAACGGCAAACTGCATAATTTGCGCGATCGGCACACCAACAATTTTAACGATCCAGCCGCCCAGCCAAACGATAAAGCCAAAGGCCAGCACTGCCAGCCAAAAATAACTTGAGTCCTTGGAATCCCGATCACGATCGCCAAAGAAGCCCAACCAATTGCCACTTCGCATCATGCCGATTCCAGCAATAATCATCACCGCACCAGCACCGGCAATAAAGGTCGTTAAGGCAACCGTTATAGAAGAAACCCGAATATCATAATTTTTAATATGCGAAATTTCGTGAGCCAGCACCCCTTCAAGCTCTTCTCGATTCATCATCTCTCGAAGGCCACTGGTAACCGCAACAGCCGCATGTTGCGGATCCCGGCCGGTCGCAAATGCGTTGGGAGCCTGCTCGTCCATTAGATAAATATCAGGCATGGGAATATGGGCAGCCATTGACAAATCACTGACAATATTGAACAACGTTGGATCATCTGACTCTTGAAGTTGATGGGCCTGACTGGATTTCATTAAAATATTGGTGACACTCATGTACACAAAGAATGTATAAATTGCTGCACCAGCCAAGAAGCCCAACATTGTGTAGACGGGAATTTTCATGTCCGGCTGATCATCTTGGTAGGCAAAAATCAGTCCCAATAGAAAGCCGATTACGGCAATCAGAAAGATGAAACCAATCAACACCAGCCACGTCCGCCTTCGATTTTGGGTGATTTGTTGATTAATCGTTTCCATTTACGAAGCTTCCTTTAACGTTAAAATTTCATCTTTGGAACTTCTTTTGAACCTTCGGGGGCTTCCAAATAATCACGAACTGGGAAATTCCCAAATTTAGCAATCACGTTGCTTGGAAATGTTTGTAACTTGTTGTTATAAGCCATCACATTGCTGTTATAGTTTTGACGTGAAAAAGCGACCTTATTTTCGGTATTGGTCAACTCTTCCTGTAATGACAGAAAGTTTTGATTAGCTTTTAAATCTGGATAATTTTCCGAAACGGCAAACAAGTGACTAAGTGCGCCACTCAATTGATTATCGGCTTTGACCTTATCAGCTAAACTGGCATTTGGATCAGAAATTGCTGCCCGCATTTGGGTAACCGTTGTTAAGGTTTCTCTTTCGTGTTTTGCGTATCCTTTAACTGTCTCGAGTAGGTTAGGCAGTAAATCTGCTCGTCGTTGCAATTGAACGTCAATTTGACTCGCTGCTTCGTCAACTAAATTTCGCTGAGAAACAATGCCGTTATACAGAACAACGAGTATGATAATAATGACTAAAATTACGCCCAAAATAATCCATACCATTTTTAATATCCTCCTTGGGGTCTTTAGTATAAACATACCATATAGACGGCAGAATACAACATTAGGTGACTGCGTTCTAAAGTAATCTTTAACTATTGAGAGTTAACACTTAATTGATGATTCGGAGGATTGTATCAACCAGATCAGCTTTCGGGAACTGGTTCACAAACGGTTTTCATAAGGTTTGTGAACCTCAAAAACGAATTTTTGGCTTTAAATCAATACTATAAAATAAGTTCAAAAACTAAATCGCAATCTAGTTTACAAACCTGTTTGCAAATCAGATGAAACTAAAAAATGGCTTTCATTTACTCTAATCAGCCATTTGCGCTCTAGAAGCGAGATCGTCTTCAGAGGAAAAGTCTTTTCTCAATAAGTACTCTTGATAAAAAACTCCCTTTTGATGCAGCACTCTTTTATTGAAAATTAGAGTTGCATTACAAGGAGAGCTTTTACTCCATGAATAGCAAAAATTAATTACTTATCCAAAACTTTTTTAACGTTATCTACACAAGGTTTGATTTTCTAAACCTTTTGTTTCGCTACAAACTTAACTAACAAGAAGGCGGCTAACACATACAAACCAACATTAATTAGGAATGTCATTTGGATAATTTCGTTCCAGTTTGAGCCTAAGTTAGCGATTACCATCCCCATGATAGCTGTTCCGAATAACCCACCGATTTGTTTATTGGCATTCAAAGTTGCCCCAGCAATACTTGAATATTGCTTACCTGAAGCTTGCATTAATAATGTAGTACTTGCTGGAACAACTACGCCAATTCCTATACTCATGATAGCAAAATTGATGATAATAATCCAAGCAGGAACTGGTTGCGCCAAGAACGAAATTATAAACATTGAGATTGCACCCAATAATGTCACTAGGGTGGCATAAACCGCTAATTTCTTTGATCCAATTGTATTGGCATATTTAGTATAAAATAGGTTTCCGATGATTAGAACTGTCATCCCTGGCAAAATTAACAGTCCAGCAATCATAGAGGATAAATGCAATGCCATTTGATAATATAACCCCAAAACCAGTACAATTCCATACAACGAAACGTTTGTTAAAAATCCCACTATGTTCGTCGCTGTGAATTCTGGTTTCATTAGTAACCGTTTGGGGATAATTGGCGCTGAACTTCGTTTAACTTTAATGACAAATAAGATTCCAAATAGGATAGTTGCAATCAAAAACGAGAGAATTCGCCAACCGGTATACCCAAACTGATTACCTTCAACCAGAAAAATAACTAAGCTTGAAATTGTTAATACTAGTAGTAAGTTACTTACCAGGTCAATTTTAACATTCGTCGTTAATTGATCCCGGTCAACTGTCATCAAAACATATCCAACAGTCACAATACCAATAGGTACATTAATTAAGAAGACGCTGCGCCAACCAAAATACTGAATCAATGTACCACCAACAAATGAGCCAGTTCCGGTGGCTACGGAAATAATAGTGGTCCAAATTCCTAACATCTTTGGCAATTTTCCAGTAGCCGAAAAGCTTTGATATAAAATCGCCATGGAGGCTGGCATAAACAATGAAGCACCAAATCCTTGGACAAATCGTAACAAGATCAGTAATTCAATATTCCCAGCCAATGAACATCCCAACGAAGACACGATGAACAACGACATCCCCGTTACCAACATTTTACGAGCACCAAATTTATTAGCTAAATTTCCAGCTACTAATAAAAAAGTTCCTAATGCCAAGGTATACGCATTGATAATCCAAATCGAATCACTAATTGAAACAACCAAGAACTTTTTGATTTCAGGAACTGCTAAAACAACTCCAGTAGTATCTAAAACTGCCATCACAAATCCTAAGGATAAAATAAATAGCAAAGTCATTGATTTTGCCTTAGCAGACTGCACTTCTTGTTCCATTAACTTATTGCCCTCCTAATTTTGTGATCCATTCTGGATCTAATAACAATGGTCGACCGATACCAACCAAATCAAAATTTCACCAAATTGATTTTGACTCATTAAATTTAAACAATCACAATTCACCTCAGTAGCAATACCTTTGAAAATAAGATAAGATATAAAGGAGACATTCAATAGGTCCAATTACGTCGCAAATTCAGAAGCCTATAAGATCCATTAGACACATTCTTTGTCTCTAATTAAATATCATGATTTTAAATATAAGTGTAAATAAGGAGAATGTCAAGTGAAAATTTCATCAGGACTGGAACAAAGTATCTACGTGCTATTGCTACTATCGAGGTTACCCAAGGGCAAAACTTTGAGCTCAATTGCGATTAGTCAACGATTAGATGTTTCCCACTCCTATTTAAAAAAAATTGTTAAATCGTTGGTTCACGAAGGGCTTGTTAATTCAACACCTGGTAAAAATGGTGGCTTTTCCCTTTCAAGGCCATTGGATAAAATTAATTTATATCAGGTATTTACAGCTGTTGAGGGTAAGGGTAGCATTTTTAATAGTCAGTACCTTATCAAGGATTTCATTGAAGGCAGTGATAACGGAAATGAAAAAGAATGCGTGATCTCCCAGGTTATGGATACGGTTGAGCAAAAGCTTAGGACATCATTACAATCTGTCTTACTTTCGCAAATATTAAAAAATATTGAAAATATTTATGACATTGGTCAACTTGATAAATGGATCAACGAGGTAATTACTAAACCTGTAGACTAAGCCAACCTTTCAAAAGATCATCACCATATTTTTGAAGGGTGAATTCAAAAATCAAGTTCAATAGGCTGCTTTTTAAGACTAAGTTTATTCTAATAAATATTCATCTTGCTTATTTTAATGAGAGATTAAAACGCCCTTTTGATGTAGTTCTTGAGTCGCATTCAAGAATTTCCACATCAAAAGGGCATTTTTCATTTTATAATCAAAAATCATTTTTTGATTATACAGTTTAATTCTTTGAAAATGACAGTTGATTTTCCGTGAATTTTTAGAGTTTGATTTTGAATCTGATCAGAGATTTCATCATTAATGACAATTTTAGGAATGCCCGACGTAAAGCTATTCGAACTACGCCGCGTGCCAATAATTAACAACAAATCAGCTTGTGCCAACAAAGCTCGACCACCACTGATTTCATCTTGGTAAGTTGCCAAATTTCGCATTACAAAGTCTGGAATAATCACGTGACCACATACTGGACACAATGGAACTGACTGTTCCTTAATAATATCCCAGTCGTAAGGCCGGTGACAATAACTACAGTGATTTTTTCTCATATCACCCCAATATTCAAAAACCGTTTTACTGCCAGCTAACTGATGCAAGTAATCAATGTTCATTGTTACAATACCAGCAAGTTTCCCTTGAGATTCCAACCAAGCTAGAAATTTATGGGCGAAGTTAGGCTTAGCTTTCGGTTGGAAAAATGTTTTTCGATATAACCGATAAAATTCTTCTGGCCTACTTTCTGCAAACCTGCTATCTAACATTCCAAAGACATCTCCATCAAAGTGTCTATCCGCGCCTAGAATTCTAGAAATCCCCAAAAGATCCGGGATCCTTGATTCAGTTGATATACCAGCACCTGTAAACGCCACTATATGAGATGACTTACTGATTAAGTGGGCCGCTGCATCAATTAGATCGCGACTTGTTTTTGATTTGTTCGTCATATTCACTGAAAACCTCTTTTGCCACAGAAATTGCATTCAAAACCTTTGGAAATCCGACATATGGAATGCAGTGAATAAAAGTTTCAATGATTTCTTCTCTTGTTAATCCAACGTTTAGCGAACCGTTAAGATGTACTTTCAACTGATCAGCAGTATCTCCCTGCGTTAAAAGGGTTGTAATTGTAATCATTTCACGTTGTCGCAAATCCAACCCCGACCGATTATAAATATCACTAAATGCAAACTCTAGAATGTATTTGCCAACATCTGGTGCAACATCTTTTAGTGAGTCCATCACATTAGCAGCTGCTTCTCCATCCACCTTAGCTAAGGTTTGTTGGCCATTTTCAATTCTTGTCATAATATATTCCTTCTTTCAATTTGATTACTGTAAGCTTAGTTGCTGGAGTTAACTCCATGTCAAGAAAAAATAAAAACAGTTGAACTTTTTTTAGCTCAACTGCTATTCTAGTTTAAATTATCATCATGATTCAGCGTGTTTAATCGCCTGATACTCGCGTTTTATCTGGTGGTACGTTTCAATCTTTTTGTCTAGAAAATCAATATGTTCTTGCAGTTCCACTTGTTTATCTACCAACCGACGTCGCTGATCATGTAGTAATTTAAGGCGCTCATCAATCGTCGTATCCCCTTGATAACGAAGCTTTGCGTAAGATTTAATGTTTTTTATTGGCATCCCGGTCTTCTTTAAGCGCTTGATAAAATTAATCCATTTCACATCGTGTTCAGTATATGATCGTCGATTGTTTTTATCACGTGCCGGCACAATTAAATCTTCTTTTTCGTAGTACCTAAGCGTATCAATCGACATATTTACCAATTTCGAAAATGCACCTATTCCATAGCTCACCTTTATCCACCCACTTTAGTGTTATGATATGCATGCCAAGTTCCGGATAATTTTGTAAATTTGATTTAATCATAGCTGTTTTTTCATTATTTGCAACACAAAATTTGGGGATCTTAATTCAAAACAATGCATAATAATACTTAAAAATACAACAAACACTATCTTACCTTAAGCTAAGAGTCAAAGAACAATTATATTATACTAATTTTAAAAATAAACTAGGTTACACGTTTATCTTCTGTCTGATAATTAGATTTTATTTTATTTGGAGGCTACCTATGCATCTGATTTCCCTATCAATCAATTATTTACCTTTTTTACTTGCAATCTTAGGAGCTATCTATAGTCTTATTCAATATTTCAGAAGCTACAGTCACAATAAGACAAAAGCTGAAAATTATATTGGCTACTTAATTGTCTTTGCCAGCTTTATTATTGCGTTTAGAACTCATGATAACTCTGGATATTATTCTGGGATTGGCTTAGTATTTGCCGTGTTAGTGATCTTTTGGCTTCTGATCAAGCAAGATCACCAAAAAACCGAATGAATTAATATGTCCCCCCTAAAGCCCGCGATTATAAGTCTTGTCTATGATCAATATATCATTGTAACCCCACCAACTTGTATTGCTCAATACATAACAATTAAATGAATCTCAATATACACAAAAACGCCGAGGAACCTAACAAGTCCTCGACGTTTTAACTTTTCTATTTAAAATTAATTATTAAACCAGTCCCTGAGCCATCATCGCTTCAGCAACTTTTTCAAAGCCGGCAATGTTCGCCCCAGCCTGATAATTTTGATTCAAGCCATACTTCTTGTCAGCTGCTTCAGACATTTCAAAGATATTATCCATGATATCGTGAAGCCGGTTATCAACCGTTTCAAAGCTCCAAGATAAGCGTTCACTGTTTTGGCTCATTTCCAAAGCGGAAACTGCAACCCCGCCGGCATTGGCTGCCTTTGCCGGACCATAATAAATATTATTCTCACGGTAAGTAGCAATCGCATCCGGCACGCTTGGCATATTGGCTCCTTCGCAGACATATTTAACCCGATCCTTGGCAATTAATTTAGCTTGATCTTTACTAATTTCATTTTGAGTTGCACACGGTAAGGCAATATCATAGTTGGTATCAAAGTCCCAAACTGAGCCTTCATGATATTCAGCCGTTTCTACCCGTTGCGCGTACTCTTTAATTCGACCTCGTTCAACTTCTTTGATCTGTTTAACGACTTTATAATCAATGCCGTTTGGATCATAGACATAGCCATCGGAGTCCGAACAGGTAATGACGGTTGCACCATACTCAGTCGCTTTTTGAATGGCATAAGTGGCAACGTTACCTGCACCGGAAATTTTAATTTTCTTATTGGTTAGCGTATCGCCCAACGCCTTTAGCATCGCATGTGTGTAATACAAAAGTCCAAACCCGGTGGCTTCCGTTCTGGCCAAGCTGCCGCCAAAGGTCAGGCCTTTCCCGGTCAGAACGCCATTTTGATAGCCATTTAACCGCTTATAAGCACCAAATAAGAAGCCAATTTCACGACCCCCAACACCAATGTCACCAGCCGGAATATCCAAGTCAGGACCAATATGGCGCTGTAATTCCGTCATGAAGCTTTGGCAAAACCGCATTACTTCTGAATCGGATTTACCTTTGGGATTAAAATCACTGCCACCCTTAGCACCACCAATTGGTAAGCCGGTTAAACTATTTTTCAGGATTTGCTCAAAGCCCAGAAATTTGACGACATCCAAATTAACACTGGGATGTAATCTTAAGCCGCCTTTGTAAGGGCCGATCGCTGAATTAAATTGCACTCGAAATCCCCGGTTAACATGGAACTGACCGTCATCGGACTGCCATGGCACCCGGAATTGAATGGCCCGTTCCGGTTCAACCAATCGCTCCAATAAGTTGGCTTTAATGTATTCCGGATGTTGATCCAAAACCGGTTCCAGCGTATCTAAAACCGTAAAAGCAGCTTCTTGAAAAGCCGTTTGATTAGGATCCCGACGCTGAATCGTATCCTTTACCGATTCAATATATGACTTTGCATTACTCACAAGCACGACCCGCTTTCCATCAAAATATTTTTGATATAAATTCAAATAACTATCGAATGCTGTTTAAATTTACATCGTTACGTTATATTCTACCAGAAAATTAATGATAAATCCTCACATTTTATGAAATAATTATAATTATTTTTATTACATCTTTATATAGCCACCAGTCTGATAAGTTTATCCGGTTATTAATTATGAGAAAATTCCAAATTAATTACCTTAACACAATCAAAAAAATTAGGCCAAAAAAGAATCTCTTAAAAATAAAACTTACGAAAAAATTTTATTTATGCTAAGATAATCGAATGTTCTGGAGAGAATGATCACCCGTTTATTTTGAGAATTAGAATTAGGAGTCTATTAATTATGGAAAAAAGTTTAGAAACTCATGCTTCTCAGGCTAAAAACCGAGAACGAGTTGCCGCCAAGCCGGTTGCCCATCCCTTTATTGCCATGCTTGGCATGTTAATCGGCGGCTTTGTCGGCATGTTGAGTGAAACCTCATTAAATATTGCACTACCCAGCTTAATGACCGCCTTACATGTGAACATCGGTACGATTCAATGGTTGGTGACCGGTTATATGCTGGTAATTGGGATTGTCCTGCCGCTTTCAAGTTTGCTATCGCGGCTTTTCTCAACCCGTCAGATCATCATTTTTGCCATTATTGCGTTTATTATTGGCGCCATGATCTCTGCTTTAGCCAGCAACTTTCCCGTTTTACTTTTAGGTCGAATGATTCAAGGCATCGGTACCGGCTTGATTCTACCGCTGATGTTTACGGTGGCAACTTTAATCTTTCCACCTTACAAATTAGGTGCTGCCATGGGCTTGATCGGTTTGGTGATCATGTTTGCACCGGCAGTTGGCCCAACGCTATCCGGAATCATCCTTGGTGCCCTATCATGGCAGTGGATTTTCTGGATGTTTATCCCCTTTTTAGTAATTGCTTTAATTTTAGCTGTTAAATACCTACCAAACGTTGGCAACATTACCAAGCCCAAAATCGATTTCTTTTCGATTCTGCTGTCAACACTTGGATTTGGTGGCTTAGTAACTGGTGTCAGCCTAGCTAGTGATCAGGGATGGACCTCCGCTGTTGTCCTTAGTACGCTGATCGTTTCAATCCTGCTACTGGCATGGTACATTAAGCGTCAATTATCGGCTTCGGAACCCATTTTAAATTTCCGGATTTTTGCCAATCGCCAGTATCGGACCGGTGCCATTCTAGTGATGATGGACTTCGGAATTATTTTATCATCGATGTACCTCTTGCCAATGTTCTGGCAAAATGGTCTGGCCATTCCAGTTGCTTTAACTGGAATCGTCATGTTACCGGGCGGAATTGTTAACGCCATCGTTTCGGCCATCGCTGGTCGGTACGCCGACTTAATTAGCAAACGCCTGCTCAGTGTCACTGGTTTTATGCTCACGATCATCGGAATTGGCTTATTCCTGTTTGCCACTTCAACTTCCGCTATTTGGTACGTCATTCTGGCCCATATCGTGATCATGATTGGCATTCCGCTGTCAATGTCACCTGCCCAAACTTTTGGTTTGAGTGCCCTTGACCAACAGACCTCAAGTGACGGCAGTACGATCATGAACACTTTCCAGCAAATTGTCGGCGCCATCGCCACAGCCATTGCCACCGCACTACTCGGTGTCGGTCAGCAATTCTCAGCTGCAACCCGCCAAATTGCTTTTACAAACGGTGTTCATCTAGGCTTCATCTTCACACTGATCATCGCAATTGCTGCGTTATGCTTATCATTCACCATGACTAAAAAATCAAACTAACGTTTAAAAAACAGCCAACCTTTCACCTTGAAAAGTTAGCTGTTTTTTAGCGGATAATGGGTTGCTTCAACGGTCCACGATCCTTAATGTATGCTTGCTCTTTCACTCGCCATTCGGCTTGATCTTGATCAGTAATCTTTCGTAACACCCGGCAAGGATTGCCAACAGCGACGACATTATCAGGAATATCAGTTGTCACAACTGCTCCTGAGCCAATAACCACATTATTGCCAATCGTTACACCTGGATTAACCGTCACACCGCCGCCAATCCAAACGTCACTTCCGATCGTAATTGGCTTGGCAACCCCCAGCCAATGGTTACGGACGGTCGCATCAATGGGATGACCAGCCGCAAACAAATTAACCCGCGGCCCAATCAACACCCGATTGCCGATTGTAATCTTGCCCGAATCAAGAAAAATGCAGTTGGTATTACAATACACATTGTCACCAAAAGTAATGTTCGTGCCAAAATCACAGAAAAACGGTGGTTCGACGTAGCAATTATCTCCCATTTTGCCGATCAGTTCCTTTAACTTTGCTTGAGGATTTATCTCGGAGCTTGGAAAATTAATTTGATGCAGCAAGTGATCTTTTCGCTGATATTTCGGGGTTAGTTCCTCGCTATAAACATTGTACAATTGGCCATTCAGCATTCCCTGTTCTTCAGAGGACATCTCCTATCACCACCTTTCTAATAATTATTTAGCACTATCATACCATGACAAAAGGCCCTCAAGCCAACCAGCTGAGGGCCTTTTGCGTATTATTCTTAGAATTTAATCATCATTATTTGTCACCAACGACACTCTTATCAGCTACCAGCTGCTTAATTGCAGTCATAGCAGCTTGAAGAGCTGCATCGCTGGCCGCGTAACTGATCCGAATCGAAGCATCATCACCAAATGAAGCTCCTGGGAACAACCCAATGTGGTAATCCTTGGCTAAAGTTCGGGCACAAGTCCAACTATCCATGTGCAATGCTTTTGGAATCTTGGCATAGACGTAGAACGCGCCACCCGGATGAACGACGTCAAAACCGGCCTCCTGTAAATTCTTAACCACAAAGTCGCGACGCTTTTCATACTGTTGACGCATGACTTCTGCATCATTTTGGCCATGTTTCATCGCTTCAATAGCCGCATACTGAACGATTGAAGTCGGTGTCGTGACCGTGAATTGGTGAACTTTGGCAATTTCATCAATAAAGCCCTTTGGACCAAAGACGTAACCGAGTCGCCAGCCCGTCATGGCGTGAGACTTTGATAAGCCGTTAACAATCACCGTCTGATCAGGCAACCAAGTCGATAACGTGTAGTGTTTTTGACCATAAGTTAATTCACCATAAATTTCATCACTGATGACCCAGATTTGATTATCCTTTAGAACCGGCACCAGTGCTTTAAGCTGGTCTTTCGTGTAAGCCACCCCGGTTGGATTGTTTGGATCGGTCAGAATTAACCCGCGGATATTGAGACCTGGATTGTCATCAATCGCTTGTTGGATTGCTTCAGGCGTCAAAATATAATCAGTTTGACTGGTATCAATTCGAACCTGTTTTAACCCGTGCATCGTAATTGAGGCATCGTACAGCGGATAGGCTGGTGAAGGTAAAATCACCGCATCACCTGGTTTAAACAGGGTTGCCACTGCATCGGCAACTGCTTCGGTTGCCCCAACCGTCACAACAATTTGATTGGCAGTGTAATGGTAGCCGAACTTTTCTTGATAATATTTCGCCGCGGCTTCTCGGAGTTCCGCATAGCCCCAAAAATATGGGTAGTGCGAATAGTTATTATCAATGGCATCGATAGCCGCTTGCTTAATATGCGCGGGCACATCGAAGTTGGGTTCGCCCAACGTTAATTTGACAATTTGCGGATCAGCACTAATTTCATGGTCAAACTCCCGCATCGAAGAGGGCTTGACGTTTAACACATTTGGATTAATATCATTTAATTCCATGATGGGACACCTCCGAGAAGTTTAAAAGTGTGCTTGCTTTTAACAATCAACACTTGTGGTAACGAACACTCAACTAAGTGAATGTTATTGTTAATAATATAACAAATATATGAGAAGTCAATTAACAATCTTTGATTTATTGAATAAATTTTGTGTAATTCATGCAAATAAGTTGTTAAATGCTAAATATGAAACGTTCATAGTTAATATTCTATTATCAAATTTTAATTTATTGTTTGTTTTATATTTAGCTTTGGCAGATCTTAGCTACGAAATCTCCTTAATAATCGCTGCCAATATCGCACATTGGTACTGACTTGTCAATTATCTTGTTGCTAAATTATTAGCAGGCTTTTGATCCATTGAATCAGCTTTATCAATGTTGCTTTACGGTGACCTTTTGGAAAAAATTATCTCATTAACGCTGATGTCGGTCACATCTAAAGACCCCAACTCATTATAAAAATCTTTTTTTGCAAACCAGTTTGCAGTTTCCGGAAACCGTTCATTTTATCACATACTAGTTTTCACGTCACACTCATCAAACCCTTGCCAGAGACAACATGTAAAGTTGATGTAACCGAATCCATACTTCAAAGCATTCATGATGTTTACTAGGATATAATATGTTAACAATTTTATCAATACGCATTGATGCTTATGAGATGATTTTTTGAATCATGTAGAATTCTGTTTAAAAAAGACTAAAGGGATGCTAAAAATGCTGAAAATAAACAACCTAACACTAAAAACCCGCGTACCAATCCTGAATGATTTTAATTACCAGTTCGAGCCCGGTCAAATTTATTTAATTACTGCCATCAACGGTTCGGGAAAGACCACCTTTTTCCGTGCCCTGACAGATCTAATCAAGCGGCCAAGTGGCTCAATTTTATTTGATGATCAACCTTTTAGACAGGCTAAGCAACGGGTTTTCTTCTACGAAACATCCAACTGGTTTGACGGTGATTTATCTGGCATTGACTACCTTAAATTTGTTAAGGGACAGTGGCGTTCAACGCAGGATTTAACAGCCGAAATTTCGTTTTGGAAAATGACTAGCTACATCAACCTGCCCATTAAAAAATATTCGCTTGGCATGAAACAACGCTTGCTGATTGCGATGTATTTTTGCAGCAATGCTACCTACTTGATGATGGATGAAATTAGTAATGGGTTAGATGAAGAAAGCCGAAATTTGTTGTATCACCGACTTAAAGACGAGGCCATCACAAATCATCGATGTATGATTATGTCCTCTCATTATAAATCCGATGCCGGTCAAATTGCAGATCACATTCTTCGCCTAGCCAATCTGACGATGAAGGAGGAAACCAAATGAGCACGCCTAACTTTCTATTCAAACAAACCTTCAAGGCAAAATTATCTTGGATGGCACTCACTTTTGTCTTTCTGGTCATTTTAACGTGTTTGTTTTTCAACGTTCGAAACCAGGCTCAAGACACCCTCGAAGGTGATGCCAACAGCCAAGTGGCGATGGACACAAAACAGCTCCATCTGGCATCAAGCCACCATCAGCGTCCTTCCACGGATGTCAAAGGAGATCTCGCCACTAACCAAAATATCCTAAATGCGATTCATAACAAAAATTGGCGGCGAGCTTATCAAATCCAAATCAACTTATACAAGCAACTGCTTAGAAATACTATAGTCACCAGCAATGGCAGTGATTCTCAAATGATTGATAACTTCAAATCAGAAATCAATCGTTACGAAGCACTTGCTCATCTAAATACACCTGATCAATCTGAAGAAAGTCCGACAACTGGGATTTCTTTTCTACTCTATGTAGCCCAGTGGATTGTACCAACGCTAATCACTTTCATCCTAATCTTCGTTTGTTCCCATTTATACACAAAGCGCTTTGCAAACCAACTTGATAAAGCCTCGTTATTGCCGGTGTCATCAAGCGAAAACGTGACCTACAATGTCATCACTGGCTGGTTTATCGCTTTGGGGCTGCTTTTACTAATCTTAGGCGTAAGTTTTTTAATTGCTTCCATTGTCTCAGGAACTGGGCTGGCCAAATTCCCAATTGCCCTATTCCCAGACCGGTTGTCTTATAGGATCTATATTCCCCAGGATAAACTTATTTTGCCAACAATTATTTTAAATATTTTAAGTGCTTTCTTTACTGTTAATTGGGTATTCTTATTTTCAATTTTAACGAAGAAAGCCTCGACTACCCTATTTTTCAGCATCATCCTATTAATCGGTACCAACCTGTTAACGCCCTTTGTTGAACCAATTTCCAAGATGGCCCAATATTTACCGACCAGCTACTTCAACGGCGTTAGTGTGTTAACAAAATGGCTGGCCCACAACACGGAAAATTACCAAATTGATTTTTCAAATGGTGTCGTTGTCTTAATCAGCAGCATCATACTACTCGGCTTAGCGACCTATAGTCTGCAACACCATCGCCAATCTCAAAGAGCGATTAACTGAGATTTTAATCTAGTTTAAGTTTTGCCATTACTTTTTAATTTCAATCCAAAACGACCGCATTTTAGGAATTTCACCTTAAAATGCGGCCTTTATTTTTAAAACTCCAAAAATAATCAACCATAAATAACGTATTTATATAAGTGTAAGGGGCGGTACAAGCCCCATCACTTCAAACCAAATGAAAAATATAGGAGATGCTTTTTTGGATAATTTACCAAATCAATTAAAAAAAGCCCGTTTAAAAAAGGGCCTTTCACAACAAGAAGTTGCCGACGAATTACAGGTAACTCGTCAATCAATTTCTAAATGGGAAAATGGGCATGTGTGTCCTGATCTTTATAATCTAACGCTTTTAAGCCAACTTTACGAAGTACCACTTGATATACTCATTAAAAATAATCGTCATTTTGATTTACAGATTGAAGCCGATCGGGAAGAATTTATTCGCGTCTTCACACTGCTTCAGCAAAGAGAATTGGAAAGAGTCAATAAAATCGAACACTACTTAATGATTGCGATCACTATCTGTGGCTTAATCCCCGTTTTAGGGCTTATTACTTCCATTTATGCCGTGCTACAGCGACCACGTCGAGCTGCTCACAATAGTTTTTGGTGGCAATCCATTCTTATCTTGGCCATTTCTCTCATCATCAACAGCTCGCTTGCGTATTTGGTTGTAACACATCATTGGCTTCACCTTTTCGTGCATTAATCATCCTACTGAAACGGGTTCCAAGACCCTTTAGCACCCAATGACGATTTGGTATACGACATATACTGGTTTGGCTGGCCAATCATTGATCGGGTTAATTTGGGAATTGCCGATCGTGAAATCAACCTGGCTCGTTTAACATAAGAACCTTTGTGCAAAACAATTGCGTAGTTCATGCCTTTTTTAGGAATTTGTCCCACTTGAAATTTCAACCATTCGCCATCGCCAAAAGAGTTGGTCGTCACCCAAGCATTAACTGGTTGTGGAACGTTCATCCAGACCCGCCGTTTCCGGACATTTGATTGGGTAACCGTCATGCGTTCCCGTTTAGTGGGCTTTTTTCTGGCAGCAAAGCATAACCAATTGTTGGTTTTAAAAACGGGTTCATTCGATCAACCAAGTCGTTCTGAGTGCGCCGATCGTTACACCGTTACATTTTGAAATGACACCCTTAAAAAAACAGACCGTTTCATTAACGAAAACGTCCCATTGCTAATAATATCAAGCGCTGTTCTTTATGTTTCATGTGAAACAACAAGTTAAAAGTAACAGTTCGTGGTCTTTAATCATCCTTTTGATCATATTTAACCGTGTCTAATTGACTATTTCGAAAAGTAGCCATGTAGACATCTTTGACATTCTCAATACCCTGCTGCTTTAACTCTGCCATCAACCACGATTCATCCTTTCCCATCACATCAAGAACATCCGGATCGATTTGGCCATCAATAATTACCGGATAGCGAATACTTCCGGCCCCGAATTTCAGCACCGTTACGGATCCGTTTTGTTCCACAATCGCCCGTTTAACTTTAGTCATATCATAAACCCCAGCCGTTCTTAACTTAAAATCAACTTCTTTGGCAGATAAATTAGCGCGTAAACAATTTTCAACTAGCAATTTCCCGTTACGAACAATGGTAATCGGATCACCCTCGACGAATTTACCAATCCAATGAAGATGGGTTTTCAAATAGCGCGTCACCATAATTAGCAGTGACCACAACAACAGAATCACGATGAATTGGGCCATCGTGATCGCCGGATTATAAATCACACCACCGATAATGCCCCCTAATACATAGTTTTGCAGCTGATCAATCGCTGAAGTTGGTGCCAAATTTCCTTTACCAGTCAAATTAATCAGCAACGTAATAAAAATAAATCCGACAATGAGTTTTAACATGACGTCCGAATATGTAAACATTATTTTGCCCCCTCAATCTTGATACTGCTTGAATCGTGTAAAACGATCTGTTCCAAAACGAACTGAGAACCATCAGCGTTATAGTCAACTCTAAAAATTCCTTTAGGGGTTTTCACCAGAACATCGTCATCAGGTGTAGTTGAATTCACGCTAATCGAATACTTTGAAACCTTAAGCTGTTTAGCAATTTTCTCCATAACTGTCGTAATCTGGCCGGATTGCTTAATTGAATTTTGAATATTGCTGAAATCGTTATACTGCATCCCCAAGATTAACAACAGTAACGTGCCAAAAATAATGCTCAGATCCTTATACTTGATATCAAATCGATGACGCAGGTAGTGCACCAAAAACAAGATAAAAATTAAGACCAAGACACAGGTAATCGTTATTCGGGCATATTGCCAAATGTCTTGGGATGAATGCAAATAGTTATACGTGTAGAAAGTCATCTTTCAAATCCCCCAGTATTGCAATCCTATTAATTCACAAAGGTCGTAATCTTCTTTCCCATGTAGGCCGGCGGTTCCACAGCACCCCGTTTAAGCCAACTGATTGATAAATTGATGACGGCCCCGGAAAAATAATCGCCCCAATCCGGATCGGTGGTTAAATTTGTTTGTGGAATCAGCTGATTTTTCAATAAGTAGACGAGCACTGTATGAAATGTCTTAATTAAAATCTGTTCTTTCCCAGCCGCGATTAAAGTCAATTGGTCATCTCGATCAGCCAGCGCCAGCTTAAAATAGTGCACCATCAGAGTTTCCAACGTTAATTTCGAGCCATCCGGTAGCTGACGAAGATATGTGATGATCCGCGTCATTTCGTATTGTGAAATAATTTCCGCTAATGTCTTAAATCGCTTATAGTAATAAGCCCTGGAAACGCCAGCACGATCAGTCAGTTCAGTAATTGAAATTTTTTCAAACGGCATTTCGTTTAAAAGGCTCATTAACGCTTTGAAAATTGCCGTTAGTTTTTGATCTCTAAGTTCTTTAGGCGACATTGTTTACAAATTCCCTCCTTTTGTCAACAAAAGATTCTTAATTAAAATACCGCATGATAATCTACAAGGCAAGTAATTGATAGTTGATCATCGATTTGGACAGTTGATAATCAACGAATTACTTTAGCGATTTTAAAACGAAAGGACGTTTATCATGCAACTCAAACAAAAACTAACCATTTTTTCAATGATGATTGGCATCTTCCTATGTATGCTCGACACAACAGTTATGAATATTGCCTTACCCGCGATTCAACGCGGCTTAAATGTCAATTTGGGAACTCTGTCTTGGGCATTAAACAGTTATACCATTATCTTTGCAGTCTTCACCATTCCATTTGGCCGGCTCGCCGACATGATTGGCCGCAATAAAGTCTATTTAACCGGCTTATTGCTCTTTTTTCTGGGATCACTACTTTCAGGATCGGCTAGTCAGGCAGTCGGTTTAATCATCGGTCGGGTCATTCAAAGCTTAGGAGCCGCCATTATTTTTCCAGCAAGTATGACAATCGGCATTTCAAGCACTGATATCAAGCATCGAACCGGTGTCTTAGCTGCCCTCGGCGTCACACAAGGGGTTGCGTCCGCATTTGGGCCAACGATTGGTGGCATTGTTACCCAATATCTGGGCTGGCGCTACGTTTTCCTGATTAACCTGCCACTAACGCTGGTTGCCTTGATTCTCTGCTGGCGATTATTGCCACTTAAAGGTGAAAAGCGGTTCAATGCTAAAATTGATGCCCTAGGGATGTTAAGTTCAATGGTCATGTTGTTCTCCTTAACATTGGCATTGGTTAAAGGCAATGACTGGGGTTGGTCAAGCTTAGTGACAATCAATCTGTTAACTATTTCCGCGATTTCGTTACTTGGTTTTATTATCGTAGAAAGACTCACTTCGGATCCAATGGTGCCGCTTGACTTATTCAAGAATCGGCAATTTACCGGTGCTTCGTTAACGACAATTGTAACCGAGATTTTCCTTGTTGCAATTCTGGTTATTATGCCGACTTTCTTCACCAATTTACTGAATAAGTCAGAACTAACCGCCGCTCTCATGATAACGCCCGCTTCCGTGATGATCTTCATTTTTTCACCAATTGGTGGTTTCCTAAATGCCAAGCTTGGACCACGTTTATTAGTCAGCAGTGGGTTTCTCCAAATAATAATCGGTTATTTGATCCTATCAAACGCTAACCTTAATCATTATTTACCTGTCGTTATCAGCTTTCTTTTGATCGGTGGCGGCTTTGGTATTATTGCCGGCCCATTGGTTGTCCTAGGTGCGGCAAACTTCACCGGAAAATTATTATCTGCTTCGCAAAGCGTTTTGGGCGTCTTTCGTCAAATCGGCACGCTATTAGCAGTTGCCATCTTCGTTTCAGGTTTAACCACCAACCTAACAGCTGCCAGACGCCGATCCGTGATCCAAGCAAACACCCAAATCGAAACGACTCAGTTACCTCGCCAAACTAAGATGACACTGAGAAGTACTTCCCGAGTTGCCATCATGAACCACGATCAACCAACGAATGACCATCAGCAGCAGGGTATGACACCCGCTAAGACTCAGCAATTGATTCGTGTAACCTATCGACGAGCCCTCACCAGCATCCCGAACGCGACCCATCTTTCGCCAACAAAAAAGGCCTTGATTCACACCAAGGTCGCTAAAATGGTCAAGCAAAGGGTTGCCAACCAAAATCGGCAGCTTAAACCCATGATTAATCAGATTGAATCTACTACCAGAAAAAACATGACCAACGCTTTCCAGAAAGGTTATCAAATGGCTTTTCCGTTTACTTTGTTAGCTATCGGCATTAGTTTATTGTTTGAGAAAAAGCGCCGATACCCCAGATAGTTTTTCAAAGAAGTCTTTCGGATCAAAGAAAATTCAAACTCTAATGTTACGAACAATCATGACCAAATTTTAATCGATCACTCAACGCCCTTTGTCGCAGCAATCATATTCAGTTCTTTCAGCCTTCTGCCGACTAACAAAACGGTAGATAATGATGAAACAACCGTAATAAGTGTTGCAATCAACAAATTGGGCATACTCAAAATCGGATAATAGACAATTTGATTGGTCGAAAAAGTGGTAATGTACTTGGCTAAAAACCAAAAGCCGAATGGGACACCAAGACACCAGCCCAGAATTGTAATTGCCACGTTCTCACTAGTGGTTAACGATCTAATTTCACTTCTTTGGAATCCCAAAATTCTAAACGTCGCGTAATTTCTTGACCGTTCCGTGAAACTAAGTGAGCCTAAATTATAGAGAATAATCACCGCCAATAAAATTCCAAACGCCTGGATTAACAAAAAGATGCTATTTAGATTTTCAACCATCCTTTGAGCATTTATCCGTTGTGCCTTCATCGACACAATTTTACTGACAGCTGAATCTGCCATAAGTGACTTAAGCTGGGCGGTTTTACCAATCAAAATCTTGTTCGGCACAAATTTAAAATGATGGTTTTCCCATGTTCGTCGCGTCAAGTACAATCCCTGAACGGCACTGGATTTTAAAATTCCCTTTACTTTAAAATCCGCTGATTTAGTTGTTAACGACGGCTTAATCTGAAGCTGATCACCCACTTTAATGTGAGCTGTCTTAGCAATTCCCTGAGTCACATAGATACCACCATTTTGAACTTTGTGATGGCTAAGAGTTTTTAAGTGGACAAACTTTCCTTTACAGACGATTGTCAATGGCCGATCAAATCGACCACGTGGTAAGACGGCAGCTGATAAGGTGGAGAGTGCCTGACCATGCGTCTGCTGAATTAGTCGCTGATTTGTGCGAGCAGAATTCTGTGAGTTGAGATCGAGTTGTCGTGTATAGGTGAATTCATGACCAAAGTTTTCATTCACTTGATGAGTCATCGAATCTTTAGTGCCAAAGCCGGTCATAATAAGTGCCAGACCACCAACCACACCAACGATTCCCATCAACATTCTCACTGGATTTCCCAAGCTATCACGCCAAGCCCAGCGATTGCCGATTGGTAGCTTATGCCATAGTCGTTGCCAAGATTCCAAAAATATTTTTTTAGATTTGCGCGACGAATTGCCCTTTAAAGCTTCGGCTGGTGAAAGATGCTGCTGACTTCTCGAGGCAATCATTGCCGAAAATCCACAGATTGCAATTACCAGCACTGCCACAAACAAAGAATTGGTGGTATAAGAAATTTGCCAATTTGGTAACGAAAACATTTTTTCTTGTGACTTTAAGACAAAGTTTGAAAGAATCGGCGCCATCAACCAACCAAATGCCGTTCCGATAACACCAATGACCAACCCATATAGCGAATAATATAGAGTCAAAGTGCGATTTGAATATCCCAGCGCACGTAGGGCAGCAATGTCTGATTGCTGAGAATCGATTAATCGTTTAATAGTTGTGTACATGGCCAAAATAGACAGTAAAATAAAGATCGCCGAAAACAGAATGGATAGATTTCGAATTTGAGTTACTCGATCAATTGCGGTCGCAATTTCTGGATCCGACTCACGAGTACTTAGAGTGATAAATTTAGACCCCAAGATTCGTCGAATTTGGCGTTCAGTGTTTTTAGTTTGATGATTTTTTAAGGCTAAGTTAGTCGCTGGCCCAAGGTACCTAAACTTTTCATTTAAACTTTTTTGACTGATGATTCCGTAACCATAGTTTCGTCTTTGTGGAGAAAGGAAATCTGCCGAACCGGTATAGTACATTTTTTCTGGAGACTGCATCACATTGACCACGCGTAACTTAACTTTTCGATTTTGATAATGAAAAGTTAAAAAATCTCCTTTTTTCAAATGATTGCTTTGGGCAAATTCCTTGTTCAAATAGACACCGTTGGCATACTGATTAATTTTATTACCGTTTAAATTAGGTTTGGAAATTCCACTGGCATTCGCAGTTGATAAGTTAACGTATCTGACTTGGTGATCAACTTTGGCTTTGACCGAAATTTCAGTGGTTTTAGAAACTGATTTTACGGAAGGTAACCGTTTAATTTGCTGAAATTCATGATTGGTAATCCCAGTAGTTTGAACCCAAGAATCGGCTAAATTTGATTCGCGCGTATATTGATTAATACTTTGCTGCATCCCATTCCAAGTACCCTCTAAGCCCGTATAAAACAAAACACTCAAAAATGCCATCAAAAGCACCGAGAAAAACTGCTGCCAGTTTTTTAAAACTGTTCGGATTAGTTTTCGTAACAGAAATTTCATGACCAATTAACCTCCGAGACTTCTAACGGATGCGGGTTATTAATAATTTTGCTAACTTTCCCATCCTTGATGTGCACAATCCGATCACCAATTGGCGCAATCTCTGCATCATGTGTGACGATCACCACAGCCGTTTTTTTATTTCGCGCACTTTTTAAAAGTTGAAAAATCTTTTGAGATGTCTGCGAATCCAAGGCGCCAGTTGGTTCGTCACAAAGCAGCAATGCCGGTTCTTTGGCTAAAGCTCGAGCAATCGCCACCCGTTGCATTTCACCACCTGACAGCTGATCGGGAAAGTTATTTTGTCGGTGTTCCAAGCCAACTTTTTTAATCAATTCGTCCACTTGCAAAAGTCGATTTCCATTAAGCTTAGCTGCTATCGCAATGTTTTCTCTGACTGTTAAATTAGAAACCAAGTTATAGAATTGAAAAACAAACCCAACAATTTTTCGACGGTAAGCTGTTAAAGCGCTATCCGAGTCATTCGAGATTAGCCGCTGATTATAAAACACCTCACCGCTGGTTGGCCGATCCATACCACCCAATATATTTAATGTAGTACTTTTCCCAGATCCGCTTGGTCCGAGAATAATCGTGACTTTATTTGGTTCGATTTCAAAGTTGATATCCCTTAATGCATACGTTTTCGATGCACCATTTTCGTAAATTCGGCTGATGTGATTGATGCTAATCATAATTACAATCCCCATTCTTTCCTAAAAGTGTGACAGAATTTTAATTTTCTCTTTAAAAGATGGTTTGTGATATTGTTCAATCATCTTTTGTGAAACCATATCTCTACTCTTCCTGATTACTTCATTAGCCATTTCCACCGCTTGGGCTACAGGCATGACTTGCGGTAAATGTAGCAAGTTAATGATTTTAGCAACTCTTTCCCTTTGACTACCGCCAACAGTATAAAATGGTATGTGATAACCTTTAAAAGTTTTTGCTATTTCAATGTCCGACAAGCGTCTATAGCGTTCTGAAACTGGCCTGTGTCCATCCGGGTCCATTGGAAATTCAATTGGCAAGTGGATAACATGAGTATAGGTTGATTTTGCTCGTTGATTTACTACTTGACCATACGCATTCATATATTTTGCCAAAAAACTTCTAGAAGGAAGGCCTAAAATATCCTTAATTATCTGTTGATAAACAGGCGCTCCTGGATTGATGCCAATTTTTAACCGAACCGTCCCATACACCCATTCATTTAGAACTGAACCATCGGAAATGAAACTTTGATTATGATTCATAAGAATTGATTCTGCTTTAACACGCTGCTCAAATCTACTAAGACCCAGTGCCATCAATTCTGAAATATCCATATCTTGGAAACGCCGTCCCGGATATAAACTTGTCAAAATTTCTCGAGCAGAAGAGGCATTAACTAACGATATGCCAGTTGCTAAAGATAAAGCTGTAGTTGTGGTAGTCTTTCCAGTTGAATAGGTACCTGAAATCACTATACGCTTTTGTTTTTGCATACTTATTATTTCCCCCTCAATAACTGATGTGCCATTTTTGCTTTGAATTCTACAAAATGATTAACGTCAGACGCAGCTACATTTAATGTTCTCCAATTGTCACCATGCATATTTAGCAAATTGGCTTTTTTAATTTCCAGCTCTAAACCAATTTCTGAATTAACACGATATAATTTATGAATATTTAACCTTGCTGTTATTTTTCTTGCCCAAAAATTAGCCGATTCTCTGCGTGAAATACCATCAAAATGATACGCATCAACTTCTGCAATTTGAGCAAAGATAACCAACCACGAAAGTAGTGAAGTATACTGAGCAAAAGAACTTTCAATGCCGATATAACTCTTTAAACTTGTTGCTAAAACTGCTGCTTGGCAACTCACAAGATTTTTATCTTTAAAAGTGATATGATTAATGTTGTTACTTAAATCTCGATAGTGATTTTCAAAAAAGATGGTTGATAATTTTGAATCTAAGCTTTGACGTAAACTACCGTTAGACATTACAGCTTTCTGATAGTAAAACATTAGTTCAATTCGCATGTTTTCAACGTTCCCTTGAATTGTGTAATAATTTCCATCCTCTACCATATTATGAAAACTAACGTCAATATTGTCTAAATTAGTTACCGGAGAATTACCCATTTTCATAGTAAAGCTTGCAAGAATCACATTAGCTAATTCAATTTCAGGATGATACTTTTTAAAAACTTTACTTGAAAAAAGAACAGAAATTATTAAAGCGTCAATACTACTTAAGTGTTGTTCGAGAGGCATACCCCTTTCCTTTACAGACCAACTTTTGACTTTGGAAATTTTTGCTTTTCCACACCATCCATTAGCACATCGTTGAAAACGTAAAATCTTATGTTGAACTTTTTTGTATCCTTCCCCAAAGTATCTTTGATGATAGTCACCCAATAATTTATCAATTTCATATTCCATAAAACTCACCCCATGAATATTAATTTGTTGATGTGCTAATATTAAGACATTAACTTTATTAATTAAAGTAGGGAATTTTTTTAAACTTTATTTTACTATTTAAACTTACTTTATTTTGTTAAAGTAGACCAATTAAAGAAAGAAGTGCGATTAATTTTGGAAAAATACACGTTGGAAGACTGTCCAATTCAACCAGTGGTCAATGTAATTAGCGGTAAATGGACATCCTTAATCCTTTGGGAAATTTCCCAATCCCATAACCACTATGGCGATCTCAAACGCCAACTAGAGGGCATTAGTACCAGGACATTGGCTACCCGTCTCAAGACGCTCGAAAAACAAGGGATTCTGGACAGGAATGTCTTTCCAACCAATCCACCCACTGTCGAATACGTCTTAACAAAAAAGGGAATGGATTTGGCACCGGTTCTCTATGCGATGCGAGACTGGTCGGAAAAGTATAACTAGACCAATTTATGAAAAAACAAAATTAAAAGCGTCAATTTACGTAAGATAACTAATTATCTTTATGTAAACTGACGCTTTTACTTAGTTATATTTTTAGAATACAGACCATTAAAGGGAATATTGTCGACAATACCCTATTGCAGACAAAGCATTCAGATTGCACAACATTAATTACTTTGCCTACTCAATCATTTTAAATGCAGCTAACTAAATCGCCATAACCTTATATTGACAATTAACGTTGGAATAGTATGGTTAGTTTAGGGGGTAATTTAAATGAGCTTTAAAAAATGGCTAAGCTTTATTTTGGGTATGCTACTGCTAATAATCGGACTGGTTTACGCATTTCAAAGCAACGTCTCGGCGGCCTCACATTCTTCAAGTCAAACTAGTTCGCCTAAATTAACGCAGTATTTTGACGTAAAAATCTACAATCGATCTCAAAAAATCGTAAAAGAAATGAACTCACTGAAGAAGAAGGGGATTGAAATGGCCTTGATACCACTTCCCTACACAGCATTTGTCAAAGCGACTACCGGAAGCCGCGTAATTGTGCGTCAAGGCAAGTTAATTCTTTTTGATCAGGTAGTTAAACATGGCGTTGGTTTCTTAAAAACTAATCCCAAAAAGTCATTCAACGTTGACCGTCCGGTAACGGCCTATGCTAAACTCCCTCACCACTCTGTTTCAAAGGTGGTTCATTATCAATTCCAGGATTATCCGGGCTATTAAGTTTCGTAAGTCACTCAACCGGAAGAAGTGTTGGAATAAGCATAAAAAACTCCGAGAATTAAGTTTCCCGGAGTTTTTTCTTTGGCAGACGGCCATTTTCAAAACGCATTATACAAAAAACAGGTGGTTTCATGATCATTGACCAACCCGGCAGCTTGCATAAACGAATACACTGTGACCGGGCCGGCAAACGCAAATCCGTCCTTTTTCATTTGCTGACTCATTGCCTTAGCTACGGGAGTCGTCGATGGGACTTCCTCGTGAGTGGTATAAACATGTTTAATTGGCGTATTGTCAACGAAATGCCAAACGTAATCATTAAACGACTGACCGGCAGCTACCTGTTTTGCAATAATTTTTGCATTGTTGATAATGGCTAATAGCTTTCGCCGGTTTCGAACGATCGCCCGATTAGCCATTAATTCCGGCAACTTTGGTTCGAAGTACTGAACCGTCTGGAAATCGAAATGGTCAAATGCTTGATTGAAAGCGGCCCGTTTATTCAAAATCGTCTGCCAACTCAAGCCGGCCTGCATCATTTCCAATGAAAGCAGTTCAAACAATTTCTGATCTTCATGACAGGGGCGTCCCCATTCCTTATCATGATAGTCCCTCAATAATTGATTATCTGTCTGTGCCCACGAACAACGCTGAATTTTTTTCATAGTGTTTTGCTCCCTTCATTACTAATTTATTTGTGCGCTTAACTAAGCTAACTCTAAATTATTCCTGTTGGACTGATACTATTCACAGGTCGTGCCTCATATGTATTTTTTAAATATTGAAATGCATAAGATACATCAAAAACTAAATGTGCTCTGCTTTGATCAAATTTGGTAACAAATTTAAGATACAAACGATTGTCTGAAATGAGGTTGGTACAAAACGGTAAATATATTATAATTTTATCATGAATAGTATTTTAGTCATCATATAGGAATGCGACTTTCAAATTATTACTCAACGAGGTCCTAAATCATGAACTTACAGTTAACCGATGTAGAAGCTAAACGACTAATTAAGATGCTAAAAGATGTTTTGCAAGCACATGAAAAAACGCTCCATGAACGTGATAGTGGTAAATTCATGTTACAATCAAATCAAGCAGATGGAAAAAGAAAATTTCAAGTTAATTATTTTTATGCAACAGACGATATTCACCTAAATTTAATTGATTACAAAACAAAACATACATTAGTCCGAATAAATTTAGATTCCCGTTTTCACAACAATTCAAATGGAAAAGTATATGGGCATAGAATCGAAATTTTTTCAGAACAAGAATTTGTTAAGAAAAACGATGGTGTTACACAAGTTAAGGCTTATAAGTTACCAATGCTTGGATTACGAGATACGAATGATTTTATCCAGGCTTTAAACGAATTCTTGAAATATATAAATGTTCATTCGACCGATAAAATTAAAATATCTATTGAAGCACCATTAGATATTTAACATCATGTGAACACAGAAAGGGGTGCTAAAATGGGAAATACTTTAAGCAAACAAATTGATAACATTGCGTCAGAGTGGCTAGACTTCTTAAAAGAAAGCCACCAATTTAAGATGGCCAACGACCACGAGTTACGAGTTAACACCCCTTTTGTTGATCCCTTTGGCGATAGTATTGCATTAATGATTACGCAAAGCGGCACAAGTTATACAGTCTCTGATCAAGGATATACCATTTGGAACTTAAGTGTTAATGGGGTTAATCTTACTGACAAACAATCAAATAGATTTAGAATTATGCGCTCAATATTATCCAAAAATAGTGTGAGCATTTCCCAGGCAAACCATGAAATCTATAAAGTAGGGTCTAGACAGGATATTTCACAACTTATTAATGATGTTACTCAAGCAGTTATTCAAGTATCTGACCTAGCATACAGTAACAGAAGCAATACTAGAGAGATGTTTCTCGACGATGTAAATTCTTACTTCAACTCAAACAAAGATTCTTTTAGCTATTTGACCGGAATGTTTTTGCAGGGTCAATCGCAACTTAAGTATAAAATTGATTTTATTTTCAACTTAACTGTTAAGCATAGAAAATTTGCCAATGTGTATAATTCGCTCTCTAAATCACTAGTAGAGCAACTAATTGGTATTTGGTCTGATACTTTAGAATATCGTAATTCTCAGGGAAATAATAATGTGCCACTCAATATTATTATTCCTAAAATTGATTCAAAACAGCAACAATTTGCAGATAATCTATCTCGTCACGATATTGAAGTTATTCCGTTTGAAAATAAAGATAAACTAAAGGAAGCTTTAGGCATCAAGTCATTAAGATAAAAACTGTCCCTTACTCCAAATTGAGCAAAGAACAGCTTTTTTAATCCTTTTAATTCACTTATTCAATCGTTGGAGGAGTCAACTACCGGCGCAATTTATCCCAAATCACCACTTGGTTTGTTGCCAATGACTTGGGCACATCAATAATCCGCTGATTGGCGCTGCCACGAAATTGAAGCGTTAGATCCTTTTGAGCCAACAGAAAACGGCCATCAACCAGAATATCCAAATAGCTGAGCAAGGCCAATTTATCTTCAGATTCTTTCATTAATTCATCCCAAGTGTAGCCGGTCCATGACCAGATATCTTTAGTATGACCAAATTCTCGACGAACACGCTTGGCTAATCTAAGACAAACTTGGGTGTTCAAAAACGGCTCACCACCAAGCAATGTCAGCCCCTGAACGTAGCTTTCCGACATGTCTTTAATAATTTGATCTTCCAGCTCTTGCGTGTAGGGATGCCCATAATGAAAGTTCTGGGCGACCTTGTTATAGCAGCCGGGACAGTTAAATAAACAGCCGGAAACATATAAACTGCAGCGTACGCCCTCGCCATCCACCATGTTAAAGGGCTTGTAACTGGCAATGTATTGCTGACTACGATCTTTTGCCAACCATTGTTTGGGTTTCGGGTTGTTGGGCAGTCTAGTCTTGCGTATCTGTGTCATGTTCAATATCACCCAACCTCATATTTTTAACTCGAGACGCAATTTCTTCGTGGCGACCGTGAACCATTGGTCGAATCTGTGGGTTACCCAAATAACCACACGTCCGCTTAACGACATCGCAGGTCTTTGGATCATGATTACCACATTCCGGACATTCAAATCCCCTGGCAGTCGGCTTGAAATCACCATCAAACCCACACTTATAACAATGGTCAATTGACGTATTGGTCCCAAGATACCCCACGTGATCATAAGCCCAATCCCAGACAGCTTCCAAAGCGGCCGGGTTCTGCTTTAAGTTAGGGTACTCGCAATAATGAATGAACCCACCGGCAGCGTATTTTGGATAGGCTTCTTCAAAGGCCAATTTCTCAAACGGGGTTGGATTTTTGCGAACATCATAGTGAAAGCTATTCGTATAGTATTCCTTAGACGTGATATCTTTGATTTTGCCAAATTTTTCGGTATCCAACTCACAAAAGGTATCGGTTAGAGACTCAGCCGGGGTGGAGTAAACGCTGAAATGATAGTCATATTGCCTTTCCCACTTTAAGCAGTAGTCATGTAGGCATTTGACGATTGAGACCGTAAAGTCATGGGCTTCCTGATTATGTTCCCAGTTTGGTCCGTAAAACTCAGTGCCGACCTCGTAAAGCCCGATGTAGCCCAAGGAAACCGTTGCCCGGCGGTGAGTAAATAGCTCATCAACCGAATCCGTATCCTTAAGTCGCTTACCAAACGCACCATACTGGTATAAAATTGGGGCATTTTTGGGTTGGGCCTGTTTACAACGGGCCACTTTATTTAACAGCGCCTTTTTAGCAATCCCCAAACGATCCTGTAAGATTTCCCAAAAGACAGCCTTGTCTCCCCGGGATTCAATGGCAATCCTGGGCAGATTAATCGTCACAACACCCAAGTTCATCCGGCCACTGTTGACTTCCTTACCATTCTCGTCACGCCAGCCCTGAAGAAAGCTGCGGCATCCCATCGGCGCCTTAAAACTACCGGTTAGCTCAATAATTTTATCGTACATTAAAATATCCGGATACATTCGTTTGGTAGCACACTCAATTGCCAACTGCTTAATATCATAGTTCGGGTCGGTCGGCTTAAGGTTCAGTCCACGTTTTAGCGTAAAAATCAATTTCGGAAAAATCGCTGTTCGATGTTGCTTACCCAATCCTTTAATCCGAACTTCTAAAATCGCCTTTTGAATTTCTCGTTCAATCCAGGAAGTTCCCAAGCCAAAGCCGACCGTTGTAAAAGGTGTTTGGCCATTGGATGAAAATAGCGTGTTGATTTCGTATTCCAAGGCCTGCATGGCATCGTAAATGTCTTTTTGCGTCTTCTCCTTGGCAAACGCCTCCCGTTTATCGGGTGCAAGCCAACGTTTGGCTTCTGCTAAATGTTTCTGATAATTCAACTTGGCAAACGGCGCCAGTAACTCATCCGCACGATCCGCTGAGCAGCCGCCATATTGGCTGGAAGCCACGTTGGCGATAATTTGGGACATTTGGGCAGTTGCCGTTTGAATCGACTTAGGCGGCTCGACATCGGCATTCCCGATTTTGAACCCGTTATTTAACATGCCTTTAAAATCAATCAGGCAGCAATTAGTCATCTCCGTCATTGGTGAATAATCCAAATCATGATAGTGAATATCACCACGCAAGTGAGCTTTGGCGACGGTTTCCGGCATCATTGTCAACCCCAGTGATTTGCCAACCATCCCGGCTGTTAAATCTCGTCTGGTGCTAAAGACGTTGCTGTCTTTATTGGCATTTTCATGAACGACCGTTTCACTCTTATCAAACAATTGACTCAGTTTGGTTGACGGATTAATCGCTGCCCGCCATTTTGCCTGATCCTTTTTCCGATATTGCTCGTAACTGGTCAGCAGGTCCGCTTGGCCCATCTCTAACAAGACGGTTCGAAATACCTCACGAATTTCCTGGGTTGTGACTTGGTTTTTAAACCTGGTTAATCGGTCAAACAACCGTTGTTTAAGTTCGGCTTGAACCGCCGGGTCATCAGTCAATGCCTCGGTAACCAGTTTAATTTTATAAGGATAAAAGCGGCTCTTTTCACCGTCTGCTTTGATCACAGTTAGACTATGAAGTTCGGTTTTATCTTGATTGGTGGTTTCAGTCTTAATGTAATCCATCGAATCCCTTCCTTTAAAAGCCCAAAATTTAGTTAACATTGTTCATTATAGTCAAAAAATAATTCAAGTAAAGACTTTAAAACACAATATGTATGTGTTATGAGGATTGGAAGCACTATATGTTGTGCCATAAGATTGTTAACAACTCCATAGCAAAAGCCGTCAACCACTTTTAACGTGATCAACGGTTCTCGAGAACTTTTTATTTTTTCTAAACACTACGCCGTTTAAAGACAACGTAACTAATGGCCAAAAAGATCACCATATAGACCAGACTGCCCATCAACAGTTCATTAGTTGATAACAGCGTTAAATGCTTGAAATCCGGACTAACGACTTGGTTCGGGTAGTTCATCATGTTTAGTGGATTCCACTTCAACCATGTCCACTTCTTAATAATAATGGTTAAGATTGAAGACACCACATTAATGGCAAAATAACCAATAATCCCAACCGAAATTGCGGCCGCTGAACTCTTAAACAGATTGGCAATTAAGAGCACCAAACTCAAAATGAGCCACAGTGCAACAAAGCCGGAAAGCGACGTATATAGTGCTGTCAATAAAATACTGTGTTTATTTCCGTAAGTTTCACTTAATTGGAACGTATTGTTAAAGAGAATGAATTTTAAAATCAGGGAATAGACAAACACCAATGCGATAAAGTAGATGGAATAAAGCACCATGGTAATCCATTTACTAATCAATACTTCTCCCCGATAGTACTTCCGGTAAAGCAATTCTTTAATCGTGCCGTACTGGAATTCCATCGAAATAATGGAACTGGAAGCCGCAATCATAAATAAAACGACCCAGTTAAACCCAGTGAATTGCTCAATAAACATCGACTTTGGTTCAAAAGTGCTTGGATGACTTTGACTAACCACCGCAAAAACCGTCATAATAATCAGCAAAAGCACTGATGTGGCCCACGTACTCTTCTTATGAACCAGTTTAAAGATTTCCTGTCTGACTAACGTAATCATATGCGCTTAGCCCTCCTTTACTTTGTCATTCTGCAATAAATCAAGCAATGAGGTTTCAAGGTCGCTATGCACGTGTTTGACATCCTCAATCTCAATTTCGTTAGTTGACAGCAGCTTGATAATATCAGCCATCTTCGTTTTCTCATCTTCGACCACGCTTACATGGTCAGAGTCGATTAATTGATAACCGTTCTGTGACAAAACTTCTTTAGCTTTAGCATCATCAGAGGTCTGCAGAACCATCGATCGGGTGCTGCCACTCTCCAAGGTCGCCATATCGCCGCGATAAACAATTTGTCCCTTGTCGATGACAACCAGATCATCAATTAATTTTTCCAGCTCGCTTAAAATATGACTGGAAATCAAAAAAGTGGTGCCTTGCTTGGCCAAATCAAGAATAATGGTTCGCAAATCCTTATTTGCTTGGGGATCAAGACCGTTCATCGGCTCATCAAGAATGATCAGCTCGGGATGGTTAACCAGTGCCAGCGCAATCCCTAACTTTTGTTTCATTCCAAGAGAATAGGTTTTAGCCTTTCTCTTTATGTATGATCCCATTTTCATCTTGTCAACAACGTCCATAATTTGTTGTTTGGAAACGTTATCGTTTGAAAAAAGTTCCAAATGCTGCAAGCCACTCAAAAACGGGTAAATGCCGGGGTATTCAATTAATGCCCCCACTTTTTCAAGTGCCTGGTGACTGGTTTGTGAAACTGGTTGGCCAGCCAACGTAATCTTACCGCTGGGATAACTGAACAAGCCCAAAATTGCCTTCATGATTGTTGATTTCCCGGCACCATTTGGGCCAACCAAACCAACAATGTGTCCCTTTTCAACAGAAAAAGAGACGTTTTTTAGGACTTTCTTGGAACCGAAGTTCTTATTAAGCCCCTCAACCTCTAAAATTGTGTCTGCCATGTTTTCCTCCAATTCAAAATACATCTACACACCCTAGTTACTTAGGACTGTTTCGCCAAATAATCTGCTACGTCTAAGGGTTCGAATAGCCAAAAGCCAAACCCGGCCTTTTCGCCTTTCGACGCCTTGGCCTTCGCAGATTAACCATTTGGCTCCACACACTGTCCATTAGTTGCTATCAGCTCACGACAATTGATGATTAGTTACGATTCCATAACCAATCATCGTAAGCTGTGTTGATAGTAACATATCTTTGAAAAAATCGCCAATGGCCTTTCGGATTTTAATTGCAAACGAGCTATCCTTGCGCTATTACTTAAAAGGTCTAAAATACAGATGTGGCATATGCGAATCCATTATTACCATTCCAAAGCGAGGTAATTCAGTTTATGACAAAAGCTTTAATCGTAGCGACTAATACGCCTAAATTTGATAACGTCAATCGGGCGACCGGTCTTTGGTTGCGAGAAGCGACCCATTTTCAACAAGTCATGCAGGATAACGAAATTGAGGTAGCTTACGCTAGTCCCAAGGGTGGCTACATCCCTCTCGATCCACTATGTCTATCTGGTGATAACATGGATCAGATTGATTGGACCTTTTATCTTAATGATGAGTTTCGAAATCACTCCCTGGCCGCTTCAATTGCTCCGGATAAAATTAACCCGGAGGATTATCAAGTTATCTATTTTGCAGGTGGTCACGGTGCCATGTGGGATTTTCCTGAGAATAAGGCCCTGGCCAAAATCGCTGAACAAGTGATGGGCGCTGGTGGTATCGTATCAGCGAATTGTGTCGGCGCAACGGTGCTCCTGGCAATGCGGACAGCTACCGGGAAGCGATTTACGACCGGTAAAAAGTTGACCAGCTTCACCAACGACGAGGAAGCTTTAAACGGGTTAACCAGTGAAGTAAAGTTTTTGCCGGAAGATGAGTTGAAAAAAGCCGGGGCCGACTTCGTCAAGGGTGATCCGTTCCAGCCAAACGTTGTAGTTGATGGCAACTTAATCACGGGACAGAATCCAAATTCAGCAACTGCAGTGGGAGAAGCCGTCATTAAAGACTTACTAAAATAACCACTTTGAATAGTGTGTGAGGCAAAATGGTTCATCTACGAACCCTTCTTAGACGTAGGTGGCTTATTTGGTAAAACCGTCCTAAAGGAGCGTGCACTGTGACAATCTGGACCGATCGACTTTTTTACCTGTTAGGGGTCGGCGTTTTAATTGGCGGCCTTCTATGGGTAAGCCTTAAAAGAAGTCACTACCAAGACCACCAATTGCTTGTCGACTGCCTAACAGTTGGCTTAATCTTAACTGGTTTATTAATTAATGGCATTGGGGTTTATTTTTTGATCCAACCTTTCTATGATTTCGGACTCTCATTGACTCTCAGTCTCTTTGCAATTATCATTGGCGGTCTTTACTTATTAGTTGCATTTATTTTTCTTATTCGAAAAAAATAAAGTTGATTGGCTTCAAACATTCTGTCTGAGTCAATCAACTTTATTTAGTCTGATGGGGCAGTGAAAATGTCAGAAACGCCCGCGTTTTTGCAATGAGTTAATCGTGATGCTGTCAGACTACTTATTAGTCCCCTGCTCCTCAATTTCTTCCAATGTCCGACCCTTGGTTTCAGGAACGGCCCGTAGGATAAAGAGCACACCCAGCATACAAATGATACCGAAAATAGCGAAGACGGCATCTTGTGGCATATGAGCGGTCATAATTGGGAATAACAACCCAACCGCAAAGGAACCAATCCAGTTAGCAGATGAAGCGGCACCGGAAGCCCGACCTCGAATGGCTAGTGGGAAGACTTCCCCGACAAGTACCCAAGTTAATGGTGCCCATGTAAATGAGTAGGCAGCCACGTAAAGACTTAGGAAGACCACAATCATCATTGGACTGGCATTTGGAATCAGCACATTAATAATTGCCGGCAGCAGGAAGGATAGCCCCATGACAGTGCCACCCATAATTAATAAAGTCCGCCGGTTGAACTTTTCAGCAATCGCAATGTAGACCAGTGATCCAATGACCAGAATAGCGCCTTGAATAATTGGCCACATCAAGGCTGAACTGGCAGCCTTTCCAGTCGCTTTTTCAACAATTAATGGAATATAGTAGAAAATTGCGTTAGCGCCTTGGAACTGCTGGAAAGCTGCCACACCGATTCCGGCAATGGCAAGGTAACGGTATTTGCCGCTGAAAACAGTTGCCCAAGAGGTTGCTTTGGCAACCTTCTTTTCTTCATTCGCCGTTTGCTTGATCTGAGTTAACTCACCATCAATTTCTTTATCATTTTCTCGAATATAGGTTAATACCCGACGCGCATCGGCTTCACGGCCCGATTTAACAAGGAACCGTGGTGATTCCGGCAATTTATAAACTCCGAAGAACAGGATAATTGCTGGAACAGCAGCCAAACCTAACATTAACCGCCATGCCCAATTTTCAGGCAAATCTTTTAACAGAAAGTCAACCACGTATGACAGCAGCATCCCGCTCACAATCATCGTTTGGTTTAACCCGGACAAGCTGCCTCGGGCTTTGGCTGGCGCCATTTCAGACATATAAGCCGGTACCAGAGCCGAAGCTGCACCAACTGCCAACCCAAGGAAGACCCGTACTGCAATTAAATAGTACTCGCCTTGATGATTTGGTGAAATTCCTGAAAGAATTGACCCAATCGTGAAAACAATGGCCGAAAGCAAAATCATTTTGCGTCGGCCCAACTTATCCGACAATTGACCGGCCAACGCGCCACCAAAAATTGCGCCCAACATGACTGAAGACGTGATCCAACCGACAATTCCGGCTTCGTTTTGAAGTCCCCAGTCAATTTGCAGGAACGGCAACGCCCCCGTCATTACACCAATATCGTAACCAAACAAGATGCCACCAAACGACCCAAAGAAGTAGATAAACTTGCTTGAAATTTTCTTTTCTGTCGCAACAGCTTTTTCCATCTTCATTCTCCTTAACCTATAAAATTCTTAACTAGTAACTACCACCCATCTCAAAAAGCTGAAAGGGGTTACATAACAAATCAAATAAATCCTGAACAACTTTTATAGTAACGCATCTCACATCGGCCCTACTATAACAACGCTTACAACTTTGATTATTGCTCAACTCTTATATATTCAATAAACTTGTAGCGTTTACATGTTGGTATATTATCTCATTTGTACGGATAAATCAACCATAAAAACTGATTATCTGACAAATAATTTAACGATGAACGAAAAAAAGCTTTCACCTCAACGTTTCTGGCGAAAACTATTTTTTTACTAATTTTGAGAAAGATTTTAGTTTATTTTAGTAATCACGAATTTAATCATTAGTTTATTCAGACGTGTGGATGCTTTCAAAGATGTTGTCGGTTGAAAAGTCGTGTTGCATGTAGTCTTTATCATTAACCGGCAGATGTTGCTCAAACGTATCGAACAACTGGTAGGAGACATCCCCTTTATCTAAGTGAAAATCCAACACATGCCCACCAAATTGATGATCATCTGATAAAAAGTGATGATGAAAGCCCGCTACTGCCGCACCATCAAATAGTTCCGGTGAATAATAACCAATCAAAGTCCCTTTAACTTGATCTTTGGTGAAGATCTTTTGATTTCGAGCCGTTTGTGCCAAGGTGTGAAACGGTGGTTCGGACTTTCTAACCGCTCGGGTTTTGACATCCGAAAAGCTCCCTGTAATTTTAATGGAAAAAAAGGTATTCGCTGCCCTGCTTAACGACACAACCTGTTCATTCAGATCATCTTGAGACACGTTTTCTAATTCGGCTAATGGTGAGTATCGCGCATAGTGAGCGTTGGCAAACGGCATGGTAAATGAATCAGGCACCAAGTTAACTTTGCCACTGGCATCCACTTGGTAACCTTTCCCATCTAAAATAATCAATTCACCGTCGAGGCCTTCGCCAGTCCCAATCCCGGTATCACCATGTTTTAACAGCTCTCCCATTGTCATTGTTCCCCGCAGCAAACCGGGAACCAATAGTGCCAGCGTTCCGTGCTGGTATAAAGTTGTATGCTTCGCCATATTATAACTTCCTTATTCCTAGTTTAAGATATCTTTTAATAACGCAGACTTCAACTTAATGTTATCACGATAATCAACTGGAATGTCAACAATTACCGGACCATCTGTCGCAAATGCCTGATCCAAAATATCGCCGAGCTTAGCTGGATCACTCACCCGTAAGCCAGTTGCGCCAAAGCTTTCTGCATATTTAACGTAATCAACTGGGCCAAATTTCACTCCGGCATTCCGACCATATTTAGCTTCCTCTTGAAATTTAACCATATCATAGTAGCCATCATTCCAAATCAGCTGCACGATGTTCAAATTTAGTCGAACCGCGGTTTCCAGTTCTTGACCGGAAAATAGAAACCCACCGTCACCGGAAACGGAAACCACTTTCTCATTTGGCCGAACCAGTTTTGCGGCGATTGCCCAAGGTAATGAGACACCCAGTGTCTGCATCCCGTTGCTAAACAACAGGTGGCGTGGCCGATAACTTCTAAAATGGCGGGCCATCCAAATATAATGGCTACCAACATCCACCGTTACCGTGGTATCGTCATCGACCCGTTTTTGAAGTTCATTGATAATCGTCAGGGGATGAACTTTTCCGGTTTCACTAACCGTTTCACTTACTTTTTCTGCTTCAAAGTCCTGCTTCAAAGTTTTTAAACGAGAAACTGCTTCCTCTGAGAGCTGATAATCAGCCGGGAGCTCATCCGTCAAAGCCGTTAAAGTGGCCGCAATGTCGGCAGTGATCGTTACATCTGGTTGATAATCGTTACTGAGTTCGGGAGCCACACTATCCAAATTAATGATGGTATCATTATGTTCCACATGCCAATTTCTGGCTTCGTATTCAACCGGATCATAGCCAAGCGTTATTACCAAATCACTTTGTTTAAGCAGCGTATCCCCAATCTGATTGCGGAATAAACCAACCCGACCAAAGAAATCCTGCTCATATTCGCGAGAAATAATGCCAGCACCCTGATAGGTTTCGACAACCGGCAATGAAACTTTGGCTAATAACCGGTGCAGTGCTGCTGTAACTTCCTGTGAGGATGCCCGCATGCCGGCTAAAATCACCGGCAATTTGGCCTTTTTAAGCAACGTCACAATCTGAGCCAACGTTTGAGGCGATGCTTGACTGGCTTGGGACTCAGCTAATGACTTGATGACCGGTCGGGAAACGTCATCGCTCAAGACATCGGCCGGCAGAGATATGAAGGCTGCACCCGCTTTAGGCGAAACCGCCGCTGTATAGGCATTCATAAAGGCTTCTGATAAGTTATTAGCATCCTGAACTTCCACACTGCTCTTGGCTGCGAAGCTCATTAATTCCTTGCTGGGGATACTTTGATGGGTTAGCCGTGACAGGTCATCCCGGGGAACCTCGCCACCAAGTGCAATCACTGGGTCACCTTCAGCCGTGGCCGTCATTAAAGCAGTGGTCAAATTAGACACCCCGGGACCGGATGTCGTTGCCACTACGCCGGGCTTACCGGTTAACCGACCAATGCCGGCCGCGATAAAGGCCGCGTTTTGTTCGTGACGGGTCACAATGAGCTTTGGGACATTCGGATCATCACTGTATTGTAGATCCTCGAATAACTGATCGACTTTTGCGCCGGGAATGCCAAACACGTACTTAATTCCCTGATTAATCATTGATTGAATTAAAGCTTGAGAACCACGTTTTTTAGTTGCCATGATTGGACACCTCTCTATTTTCCTGTGTTGATAATTCAACTTACTTTCAAAAGATTAATGCCCGCATGTTGAATTGTCAACTAATAAATGTTAAAGTTTCAATTTGAAAAGATCATTTTTAGTGAAAGGACCAGAACTTTTGAAAGATATCGGGTATCTCGCACAGGATATTTCAATTTTGCACCGGCAATATTATAAAGATACCGGTAAATTATTTAAAAAACACCATCTCAATCCGACGGCTGCCTGCATTCTGTTGACAGTCAAGGACAATCAGTATATCAACCAAAACCAAGTGGCCAAGTCCTTAGTCATTGACAAGGGATTGGCTGCCCGGGAAATTAAAAAAATGCAGGATTTGGGTTACTTGACCAAATCGGCCGGAATTGGGAAGTCGATCATTCTGCATTTGACGGATGACGGTCAAAAAATTGTCCCCGTGATCCAAAGCATTCGTAAAAACTGGTGGGAAAACCGCTTCAGCGAAACCGGTATTAAGCCGGATAGCCCACTAATTCCGGCAATTGAAAAGGTCGTTGAATCCATCGTGAGCGAAAGTTTGGAGTGATTAATTTGGCTTATTCAACCCTCTTATTTGATATTGACGACACCATCTTGGATTTTCAAGCATCTGAAAAACAGGCGTTAAAAAAGTTGTTTAACCATCTCCACCAGCCATTAACCGCTACAATGGCTAATTATTATCAGCAGTTAAACGTCACGCTTTGGCAGCGGTACGAACGGGGAGAAATTGCTCGTGCAGACCTGCTAAATCAGCGTTTCACCTTGTTTTTTCATCACTTCGGTGAGGATGTTGACGGCATCGCGACTGAAAGGATCTATCGGCAGTATTTGGCGGAAGGCCATCAACCAATGCCGGGTGCTCCTTCCCTGCTAGCGGACCTCAGCCGAGATTATGAACTGTACATTATCACTAACGGGATTGCCCAAACTCAGATTCGACGCATCCGGGAAGCCGGGTTTGCTCCCTATTTTCGGCAATTGTTCATTTCGGAGCAGATCGGTGCTCAAAAACCCAGTCAGGCCTTTTTTAAATCGGTGGCTCATCAAATTGATCACTTTAAAAAAGCTGATACGCTGGTGATCGGCGACTCACTGACTTCCGATATTCTTGGTGCTGCAAACTATGGATTGGATTCCGTCTGGTTCAATCCGCATCATCTCGTCAATCAAACACCTACCACGCCGACTTATGAAATTGACCGCTTAAATCAATTGAAAATAATCTGCAGCTAAAAACTGGTGACGTGCCCAAAACTAAAGCTTGGGAACGTCACTTTTTTGGTAATTTAGTGACTTTAAGGATATCTTTCCTAACATTAATGTTTGCACCTGGTGCCAGATTAAATTATAATATGAAAATAATAAGAATTTTACAAATATTATACTGTTTTCGGCTTTTTATTCAATTTTGTAATTATTCCGAAATGAACAACTAACTATCAAAACAAAGATGTCGTTGCCACAATGTTTTCCCATTAAGGAGGTTGGTTTTTATGCAAAAATTAAGTCAAAAAAGAATTACTGCTAATATTATCAAAGGCTCACTTGGTAATATGGTCGAATGGTTTGACTGGTACATTTATGCCTCATTCGCAATTTATTTTGCCGCGTCATTCTTCCCTGATGGTAACCAGACAGTTGAATTATTGAGTACGGCAGCGGTCTTTGCCGTTGGCTTTCTAATGCGGCCCTTTGGCAGTTTCATTATGGGCAAGTATGCTGATCAACACGGGCGACGCGCTGCCCTGACCCTCTCCGTCAGCATTATGGCAGGCGGGTCGTTACTAATCGCATTGATCCCAACCTATTCAACCATTGGGCTGTTTTCACCGTTATTATTGGTATTAATTCGAATGGTTCAGGGATTGTCCCTCGGCGGCGAATATGGCATTTCTGCCACCTATTTGTCAGAAATGGCCACAGCTAATCGACGCGGTTATTACGCCTCATTTCAATACGTCACCTTAATCAGCGGTCAGCTACTGGCACTATTGATTCAAATTGGCTTGCAAGCAATCCTCACCGACAACCAACTTCGTGAGTTTGGCTGGCGGATTCCGTTTGGCATTGGCGCTGTCGGAGCTTTAATTGTGCTTTATTTACGACTCTCAATGGATGAAACCACCCAGTTTAAACAAGCCGAAAAGACCACTTCCACTCGCGGAACGCTTCGCAAATTAGCCAAATATCCCGGCCAGGTGTTAACGGTGATGGGCCTGACCTTCGGCGGAACAATTGCCTTTTACACCTACACGACCTATATGCAAAAATACATGATTAATACACTGGGGTTACCAGCTAAATCAGTAACCTTGATTAACTTTCTGGCACTCCTGATTTTTATGGGACTGCAGCCACTCTTCGGTCATATTTCCGATAAAATCGGTCGTAAACCGCTGCTATACTGGTTTGGCATTGGTGGGACCTTATTGACCATACCGATTTTTCTGGGACTTCAATTTTTCGATAGCGAATTCAGTGCTTTCCTGTTAATGATGGCCGGTTTATTAATCGTCAGCGGCTACACGTCCATCAACGCCGTGGTTAAAGCTGAACTATTTCCAACTGAAATCCGGGCCCTGGGCGTTGGTTTCCCATATGGCTTAACCGTGGCCATTTTTGGTGGGACCGTGGAATACGTCGCACTCTGGCTAAAAAACATCGGTCATGAAGATTGGTTCTTCTACTACGTTTCGGCTGCCGCTTTCGTCAGTTTCCTGGTTTACGTTCGTATGCTGGAAACCTCAAAGCACTCTGCTTTGAACGAAACTGATCAGCAACCATCAGAAACAGACAATCCGGAACAAGCTTCCTAAATTTAATCAACCGCTATCCCAAAAATTGCGAGTCACATTGCTTGCGTTCTTTTCCCGATTATGGATAAACTAGGAATGTAGATAGGTAACTTCATTCATTTTAACTTATAGGAGGGTTTATCAATGGCAAGTAACTATGATTTTCCAAAGACTCGTGAACAGTTGAATCAATTAGTTGCCGATTTAACGCAACTTCAAGCCAACATTCAACAAACTCATTGGTACATGCGCGGTGAAAACTTCTTTAGACTTCATCCACTGATGGATGACTATAAAGATCAATTAGCCGACCAATTAGATAACGTCGCGGAACGATTGATTGCAATCAACGGCTCCCCATACGCCACAACTCATGAATTTATTGAGCACACTGGTTTACCCGATGAAAAAGTAACCTGGGATCAACTCACCATGCGTGATTTCATGCAGCGCCTTTCTGATCAGTTCAAATACCTGCGTGATCAATATCAAAAGGGAATTGAAGTCACTGACGACGAAAAGGACTTTCCAACTCAAGACATGCTAAATGGTTTTAAAGAAGACATCGATAAAAACATTTGGATGATCAATGCTTACCTTGGCAAAGGACCCTATGACGAATAATCGTCATTCTTAATATCTGATTAATCTGAATCACGTTGTCTGGCAGTAATGACAGAATTGCATTACAATCTAAGAGACTGGTAATTAATCACCGGTCTCTTTATTTTTCACAAAACGCTTATCATGTTGATAACCGGGAGGTACAGCTTAAATGACACAAACAGTTAAAATTGGTAAAAGTAATGTTGTCACGACCCCACTTGGCTTAGGTACCAATAAGGTTGGTGGCCACAACTTATTTGATGGTTTAAAAGACGAAAACGGCGTTCAGGTTGTGAAAGCCGCCTTGAATGACGGTATTTCACTATTGGACACCGCATATATGTATGGCCTTGGTAAATCAGAAGAAATTATCGGTGACGTCACTCAAAATTACGATCGTGATAAATTTGTCATTGCGACCAAGGCTGCCCAGGATCCCAATAATCACTTAAAACCGAATAACGATCCAAAATTTTTAAAGCAATCCGTTGACGATGCTTTAAAGCGGCTCCAAACAGATTACCTGGATATTTTTTACATCCATTTTCCCGACGACCACACGCCTAAAGCAGAAGCCGTCCACGCACTGGCTGAAGAAAAACAGGCCGGTAAAATTAAGGCAATTGGCGTCTCAAACTTTTCATTAACTCAAATCAAAGAAGCTAATGCGGATAATCAAGTTGATATTGTGGAAGACAATTACAGCTTGGTTCATCGCGAAGCCGAAAAAGAAGAGCTGCCCTATCTTAAAGCTCATCAAATTTCGTTTGTCCCATACTTTCCACTGGCTTCGGGCTTGCTGACAGGAAAATATACGCCTGCCGATGGTCAGCATTTCTCCCAATTTTCAGCTGAGCAATACACAACCATCATGCAGGCATTGGAAAAGGTCAAAGCAATCGCCGTTAATCATCAGGCAACGGTTGCTCAAACCATTCTCGCCTGGTACATCAAAGATCCAGACATCAGTGTGGTTATCCCGGGTGCCCGATTGGCTGATCAGGTTCACAGTAATGCCCAAGCATTAAACATTCAATTAAGCGACGATGAATTCAAGCAAATTGATCAGTTGTTTAAAGACTTTTAACAACTGGTTACATCTGAATCGTCAATCATAAAAGGACCGAATAAGTTGGTTTTCGGCCCTTTTATGCTACATATCCAATCAACACTATTTTAAAATGAGGCGAACGACAAATGATTCTTGAACGAAATAATTTTTTAAATATCAAGCAAATTGAAGAGCAATTTAATCGATTGAATTTACAAGATCGCATTCCCGATGTTAAAGAATTAATCAATATTTACCAACTTTGCCATGCCGGCGCCAACGAGATTGGGACTAAGTTGGAAAATCTTGATGATGAGTATTCAATGGCCGATGACCATAATCCGATTCACCATATGGAAGAACGGCTAAAATCAGTCGACAGTTTATTTGGAAAGTTAAAGCGCAAAGGATACGATCTTACCATCGAAAACGTTGGCGAACACATTCATGATATTGCTGGCATCCGAGTAGTCACCAATTACATTGATGACATCTACACCGTGGAACAGGCATTGTCTGAGCAATCCGATGTCACGGTGCTAAAACGCAAAGATTACATCGAAAACCCAAAGAAAAGTGGTTATCGAAGTTTGCATTTAGTGGTTTCCGTTCCCGTTTTTCAATCCAAGGGTGTGTTTGATGTCCCCGTCGAAATTCAATTTCGAACCATTGGCATGGACATGTGGGCTAGCTTGGAACATCAGTTAAGTTATAAGACCGATGCCGACCCTAAAAAGATTCAGCAGCATTCAGCCAATCTCAAACACTACGCCAAGGAACTTAATGACATCGAGATTCGCATGCAGGCGATCTTTCGCGATTTGCAAACTAAATGACCTATTGTGGCCGACGGGGCTTTAACCCCTTGAACCCGTGTAATCGAATTTCGGCTAAAATCGAACGCCAAGCATTTTGATAAGGAACCGTTGGCTTGCCTTCAGCGATTCTTCTAACCTGTTCCTCACAATAGCTGGTGACAATCACTGAACTCAAACGGTCATCCAGCCAATGACGCCCGTTTAAAAGCGGCAATTCGAGTGGTTGATAATTAGCATTAAAAATCTGATTCGGCAAATCCGGCATCACTGCCATCGGGGTACAAATCCCAATCAGATCGGCATCCTGTCGGCCAAGTGCTTCCTCCATTGCCGAAATATGCCGAAAACCGCCACTCAAGGCAATCGGCGTTTTAACCAATTGATGAATCAAATGGGCGTGGCCGGAAAAGCCCAGTTGTGAATTTTCATAATCATCCCCGGCAATTTCGACCATGTCAATTCCCAAAGCAGCCATTTTTCTAATCACTGCCGTAAAGTCTTCCTCTGTAAATCCATTTAAATCAATATCCGTTAAACTTAGCTTGAGACTAATCGGAAACTGGTTTCCGCATGCTTGACGAATTCCCTGATAAACGTCGACCAGAAACCGCAGCCGATTATCCAAGGAACCACCGTACTGATCAGTTCGCCGATTAGTTGTCCGTGATAAAAACTGATTAATTAGATAGCCAAAGGCACCATGCAGTTGAACACCGGTAAAGCCAGCCTCTTTGGCAATCACGGCACTTTTAACAAACTTTTGAATCAATTGATTAATCTCTACCGTTGTCAATGCTCTTGGAGCTGCAAATGCGTGCCGCTGTCGACCTTCGATTGGCACGCTGCTCGGTGCCACTGGTTGAGCAGTCACCTGTTTAGGGGCTTGTCGGCCAGGATGATTGAGTTGCATCCACAATTGGGTATGGTGCCGTGTTCCATTATCGGCCCACTGGCGCAATACCGGTAAATCGCGTTCATCATCAACGACCACGTTGCCGGGTTCGGCCAGTGCCTGTCGATCTACCATAACATTTCCGGTAATCACAATGCCCGCGCCACCATCGGCCCACTGCCGGTAAAGAGACGCAAACAGCGTATTGGGTTGATGATCTGTGGTCGCCATCGTTTCACTTAATGCCGTCTTAACAATTCGATTTTTAACCGTGACACCACAGGGCAGCGTCAACGAATTTGACAATTGTAAATAACTCATTAACATCACACTTCCCGTTTTAACAAATTGTCCACCCGATCAAAAAACTTTCGGGCATCCACTTCCGTTACTAGCTGGATCGGCCGCCCAGTATCGGTTTCGTACGTTTTACCGGCACTGGGTCCGTTAACCGTGACGTCACCCGTGACCTCTTTAGTTTTAACAATTTCGGGATATTGACTGGCCACCGTCGTTAACACATCCCACAAATAATAAGTTGAATCAGCTTCGTAGGAAGAGACCAGTGCGTATCCCTGTCCAACCAAATCAATCATTGGATAACGACGCAGATCAGCCCAATGTTGCTGAACCGTCGCATTTAGCGGCACTTGATTGGTACTTTCAAGCCCCACCATTTGAATTTTGATAGCTGAATTCCAAACGGTTTTAACGGCATAGGGATCCCAGTAGGCGTTCCATTCCGCACTGCCGTCGTGTTTGGGCTCCAAGACATTTCCTTTGGCGGTCATGGTGCCGCCCATCCAATAGAGCCGGTCAATCTTTTCAACAATCGACGGTTCGGCTTCCAGTGCCCGCGCCAAATCAGTCAGTGGGCCGGTCATAACCAAAGTTGTCTTGCCGGGTGTTTGCAAAAGCCGATCGACCATGTCCAAATGAGCCGGCTGATCAGCAATTGGCGCTTTAGTCGGCTGGTTTTCGTTTAAAATCGGAAAGGCATCAAACGAAAATGAACTCAATCGCCATTCTTTGGGAAATTGATGCACAGCTCGCGAATTGGAGGCCGCCACTTGAACGGCTGCTCCATGACCGAATTTGGCAATTAACTTTCGCGAAGCATCTACCGCCGGTTCCAAGTAGCCATCGGCATCAATCACGCCGACCCCCGTCAAGTGAACATCGGGCATTTGTAGTAATAGTAACAACGACACCAAATCATCAACGTTGCCGTCGTGATCAAAATACACATTTTTCAAGGCAATTCCCTCCTAATCAAACTAACTTTCTGACAACTTTTACCAAAATCATACCTTATTTGATAACCGGGCGCTACTTTGAAAAAGAACCGAACCGTTTTTATTCCACTGTCTACCTTCTACGATGTTTAACCACCGTGAAGAAATGAAGGATTGAAGCCAATAACACATAAAAAATAACCACAAAGGAGCCATAGCTTAACCAAAAACTGTGGCGAGGAAGCAAATGAAAGCCGGCTTGGATACCCATAGTTACCAGTGCCATAAACGCAATCATAAAGAACAATTCAATGTATCGTTTCAACGTACTGTCATCTCGTTTCTTAACAGAATTCAAACGCTGGCCCCATTTAAGGCAGGTTTGTTTTTTTGATTCGGGAAGTTCTTGCATCCCAAAAGTATTGGTCAACACCAGTTCATGTAGTTTAATCACACCGGCGGCCGTCATAACCTTATCAATCGTTCGAAAACTCTGATCGGTAACTCCGGTGACCCAGTTTTCAAACGTGCCAGTGTAACAGTCGGTGATACTTAAATAATGCTTGTTTTTAAAGCGATCCGGATGAGTGCCGCCCAAATGATCAATTCGCACCAACCGTTCTCGCATACAGTCGAAGAAGTCTTTCATTTTACCGGCCAAACCACCCCAATAAGTCGGCGCTGCCAAAACCCAAACATCGCTGGCCAGCATCTTCTGCTCGAGTTCATCCAATACCGGATTTGGTTGACCTTCCCGATCCGGTTTGAATGGATAATCCTCCAAATAAATTAACTCCGTTTGATTCGGTGCCTTAACACCGGCTAACACCGTTGATAGCATTTTTTCAGTAATGCCATCTCGTCGATGCGCACCTAAAATTCCTAATACTTTCACTAGTTGATCCCCCTAACGCATCAAATCGTCTGTTAAATTTAGCTTATCACCAAAACACCTAAACTCAAATGACCATCCAGTTAAACACTGAACATAAATTCAATGTTTAATATCATGATGATAGTGGTTAGCCCATATCCAAGCACCATTGTCCAGAACGAATTAACATGTGAACCCATAAGTTTGCGATTTCCAGTTAATGCGACCATTGGATATAGTGTCACCGGTAACGCGATGGATAAAGCAATCTGAGCAAACACAACCATCGCTTCAAAAGTTTGTTCATTAAAACCAACGATAAACCCAATGATTAAAATCGGAATCAACGTTACAAATCTGGTTAGCAGTCGTCGTTCCCACAACGGCAGTCGAATATTCAGATAACCCTCCATCACAATTTGCCCCGATAGCGTACTAGTGATTGAAGAAATCATTCCCGTTAGTAGCAGTGCAAACGCAAACAAGGTACTCATTAGCGAACTGGACAACGAACCAACGACTGTTGAACTCTTTAGCCCGTCATAAACATCACGAAAGGCTGTCAACTGGGCCCCTTTATGAAAAAAGAGCGTGCCTCCCAAAATCAGCAAAAGGGCATTGATTAAAAATGCGGCAATCAAATGAACATTGGAATCCCACTTTGCAAACCGTAACGCTTCATTCACCTGCTTTGGATCGTGATAATCATACCGCCGGCTTTGGGCTAAAGATGAGTGCAGATAGACATTGTGTGGCATGATTGTCGCCCCAATAATACTCAGACTTAAAACCAATTCCTGATGGTCCAACAAAATTTGCGACCCGGGAACCAGGCCATTTAAAATTTCGATCCACCCTGGATGGGCCCGAAAAACCTCAACGCTAAAGATAATCCCAATTGTCAAAATTGCCATTAAGACAATTAATTCGATTCGCCTAATCCCAAATCTTAAAAACAGCAGCACAACCAAAACATCCAGGATCGTCAGTAAAATTCCATAAATCAACGGTAGTCCGAAAAGTAACTTCAACGCAATTGAGGTGCCAACCACCCCGGTCATATCGGTTGCCATCATGGCAACTTCATTGATTAACCACAAACCATACCGAACGACTTTAGGTACTCTTTGAGCAATTGCTTGAGCCAGATCCTGCCGGGCAACAACCCCTAATTTTATTGACAGCGTCTGCATAAACATCGCCACTAGAATCGACAACAGCAATACTGAAAGTAATCTAAACCGGTACTGGCTGCCACCAGACAAAGACGTCAACCAATTTCCAGGATCCATGTAGCCAACCGCAACCAAGGCACCCGGACCACTATATGCTAAAAATTTTTGTAAGAAGGCCGTTTCATAAACACCAGGTACCTCAACACTGGCGTTAATTTCATCCAAACTTTTTTTATTAGGGTCGTTCACCTGAGCCATTCCCCTCCGTCCGTTTTAAATGATCAACACTTATATCTGCCAGGAAATCACAAAACGAATCACTTGCGTTCATTGGCGGAACTGCATCAAAAACTTTCCCGCCACTTGCTCGAAAGGTTTGGTAATTTTGAACGTTATTCTCTTCAATGGTTTCCAAGCAATCCTCTACAAATGACGGTGTCACAATCAACACATTTCGCTTGCCCATTGCAGCCAGTTGCATTAGCGTATTTTTAAGGTAGGGTTTTAGCCAAGGCATAGGTCCAAATTTTGATTGAAAGGCCATTTTGACTCTTTCATGCGGTAACTTTAGAAACTTAGTAACCGCGGCAGTAGTTTCTCGACATTCTTTCAGATAAGGATCCCCATGTTTAATCATCGATGTTGGAATCCCATGATAACTAAAAATCACTGAGTCGTAATCCTTCTTTTGATAACACTCATCAATTTGATGTGCTAATAATTTCTGATACTGTGTTTCATCATAAAAATGGCGAATGATGAGTGTTTCAATTCCAGAGGCTTTGACTTGTTGAATAATGCCGCCATGGGTGCTTTTTGTATATTGAGGAAATAACGGTAACACGACAATTCGGTCATCTCCCGCGTTTTTCATGAGATGTAGCTGTTGCTCAATATGTGGTTGACCATAAGTCATCGCATATTGAACGTCCCAATCTGGAAGCCGTAACTGAACTTTTCGACACATTTGCTTGGTATAACTGACCAGTGGCGAGCCATCCTTTCGCCACATATGCCGATAAAAAGTAGCCGAACGCCATGTCCTGGTTGGTAAAATCACGCCATTAAGCAACGGTTGCCAAAACCACCTTGGCAGTTCAACCACGTGTTGATCGCTTAGAAACTCCTTCAAATAGGCTTTAACATCCTTATTTAAGGGTGATGCCGGCGAACCTAAATTGACTAACAACAATCCCCGTTTATGTTGTTTCATGATCTTCCCCCCTTAAGAAATTTTAGGATAACTTTAAATTAACCATCTACTTGAATTTTATGCCTAATTTAAAACAGTGACAATTAAATTTTAATCAATCGTGTAAGATATGACCAATTCTGAAAAATGGTTTTCTAAAACCCGTTACGCAAGGCGGAAAATCTCGAGTTATGAATCGCAATCAATTGAATTGTTGAGTACAATAGAGATTACAGAGGGGGGACGTGATCAATCGTGAATAAATCCGAACAGTTCCTGGACTTTTTTAATAAGGCTTACAACGATCCCAACAAGCATAGCAATTACAGTACCAACAGCGAGCTGCGTTTTGACAGTCGCTCAGATGCTTTAACCGTTAAACACTTATTGGAAGATCAAAGTCCGTACGCCAAATACTATCATTTAAGCGCCGAATATATTAATCCCAATCAATCCATGCAGGTCGGTTGGTATTTAACCGTCAGAAAGGTTGCCAATCTGCCAAAAGAAGGCCCGGCATCAAGTAATACCAAGCCACAAACTCATCAAAACGATCCAAAAGACACTCACCAAAACGATTAGGGGGCATTCATTATATGGTAAAAATTCCAAATATCACTTTAAACGATGGCTACAAATTACCCGCCCTGGGACTTGGAACCTATCAAATTCGGGGTGGCGAAGGGGTTCAGCAAATCCTCGCTGCCATTAAGGACGGTTACCGCGCTTTGGACACCGCTACTAATTACGACAATGAAGGCGTCGTAGGCGAAGCCATCCGTAAATCGGGGTTACCCCGTTCACAATTTATTGTAACTTCCAAGTTGCCCGGTAAATATCATGAATACAATGAAGCCACCAAAGCCATTCAAGAATCCATTTATCGATTGGGTATCGACTATCTGGATCTGTATCTCATTCACTGGCCATTGCCAAAGCGTAATCACTATGTCGAGGCCTTTCAAGCGATGATTGACGCCAAGAAGCGTGGTCTGATCCGTTCAGTTGGTGTGTCAAACTTTGAGCCGGAACACTTGGACCGGGTCATCAAAGAAACTGGCGTAACACCGGCAGTTAACCAAATCGAAATTCATCCCTATTGGGTTCAAGAACGAATGCTGGCTGAAGATCAAAAGCGTGGCATTGTGACAGAAGCTTGGAGCCCATTAGGCCGGGGAAATGGTGCCATTCAGGAACCATTGATTCAAAAGTTAGCCAAAAAGTATCATAAAAATGCCGGCCAAATTATTTTGAGATGGCACATCCAACGCGGCATCGTGCCAATTCCAAAATCTCGCAACTTGAATCATCAGCGCACCAATCTTGACGTCTTTAATTTTGATTTGACAGCTGACGAGATAAAGGAAATTAATGGTCTTAATAAACAGGATGGCCGCATTGATGGTCAGGATCCCAACGTTTACGAAGAGTTCGATTAACAGCCACTTTTTCCCAAAAAATAACACAAGTCCCTTATAATATCGAAAAAGGGGGCTTTTGTAATGGTACAGGAATTGGGGACGACAGATCTCGGCACGTATGAATACGTTTCACGCGTTTACAATGAAAATATGCGACTTAAGGATTACCAATTGCCCGTAACTGCTAAGGATGGCGAGATCACTTTCTTCGATACCGATGAAATCAACCTCACCATGCTCATCAAAAACCAACGGGTCCAAAAAATAACGATTGTCACGCCTACTCCTCAATCTTCAACCTATATGCAGGTCTTTGAAGGCTTTGAGTTTGGGTTGGATGCTTTGGGGACTTGGATTAACACCTACCACCGTTCGACATCGACCCACGGACCGGCGTCAGACGTGGTTAACGGGATTTTAGCCAGTTATAATACCACTCAGGATAACGTGTTAACAGTTGGTTTGACACGCGCTCAATAATTGAACTTCAGTCTAAAAACCAGGCATTCAAAATAAATGCCTGATTTTTTAATTAATAATACCAAGTTGAATGATAGGCTGCTATTTTTTCTTAACAACTACGCTACACTAACATACTATATAACGTGTTGTGTTAGTTGTGTAATTTTTGTAAAAAATTGACTAAACTGAGGCGTTACGTAACCAAAAAACCCGCATTTGCGGCAACTTCTATGGTGACTAAACCAAAGAAAGAAGGAACCCCACATGCGGGACTGCCCTCAATTGTCTTAAAAATCAATCCAGTTCAAGCCAATTACAAGAATTTATTGAAATCATTAATCCTATTTATCAGAAATTGGATCCTGCGATTCGCTTACGCCGCAATCACCAGCACTTGATTGCTTCAGACGTCGTTATTATGGCCACGATGTTGATGCGGTTTGAACAGCGCGACTGCTCAGAAAATCGTTTCTATCATGAGCTGGTGGCTTGGGGATTACGCTTACCGGAACGGTCGCGTTACCATCGGCGTTGTAAGGCGCTAACTCAGGTTTTAAAGCTGATTCGCGCTATTTTACTACGCCGCTGGCAGACCGCCACGCCTTATGAAATCATTGACAGTGCGCCAATTGTCTTAGCTTCGGAACGCCGTAGTTCACAAGCCAAGGTAATGAGAGGTCTGGCCCATAAAGGCTTTAATGCGACCAAGGGCCATTACTTTTATGGTTCTGAAACTACACGCAGTGATGGATGCCCAAGGCTATTTCCGCGCTTGGGAAGTTACCGCCGCCAACGTGGACGATCGGCGCGTGGCCGAAGAACTCTTGTTAGCGGCACCACATCGGTTTGTCTTGGCCGATGGCGGGGCTACCTAGGTCAACCTTTAAACGATCGTTTAGCCGCCACTTATGGGATCTATCTGTGGACACCTAAGCGCAAGAATATGAAGATAAATCCCAAAATTAACGTCGCCTAGTGTAAAAATCATCGGCGTCGGATTAAAACCGGCTTTGATAATGTAAACACGGCTGGTCATTTTGAACATCCGAGGATTCGGTCGTTTGAGGGACTAGATAGTCAGCTGTCGGTCATGTTTCTATGGCATACGATCAAGGTTCGCCAACAGCTGGAAGCAGGTTGCAGCGGACTTAAAATTATTGACTACTAAAAACTCAAATGTTACAAATATTTTATCTAGCACAACACGTTACATAATTCTAATGTGGTTTAATTTATAAATATTCACCTATTTGGCATGATTTTTTTATTTATATTTCACTATATATACTAAGATCTTTTGAAAAACCTTTCGAATCTAAAAACTCGATCACTTAACTATAATTGTTTATTCTTTATTCCATTTAAAAACGTGTATATATCGAATTTATGTATAAAATTGTGAACTAGTCATTAAAGTATCGTTACATTTTAATATTACAATCACAAAAAAATAATAATTTTTAACGAGTGTAATTCCTTTATGTAGATGAAATTTTATGTTATTTTTAGAGCGTAAAATGAATATAAATAATTTTTACGTTTTGCATAGAAAGGATGTTAACCATGGGAGCAATTATTTATTATCAATCATTATTAGAATCGAAGTATCACAATGTTGTGAAAAATAAATGGATCATTTGGCTTATTATTTTAATCGCACTTCTTGGTTCGATTGGGTACGCCTTTTACTGCGCTAGTAAAGGTTACAACTTCAGCGGTCAAGTACGTTGGCATGTTCCGAAGATAACTGATATTTCTATCGGCTGCACAAAGTAATCCTTGTTACTTTAAAAGACCTATTCCATATAGGCCTTTTTTGGAGGAGAATATGTTTACAATCAACCATTTAAAAAAGTCCTTTGATCACAATGATGTATTAAAAGATATTAGTGCATCTTTTCCTAAAAATAATATATCTATTATTGTCGGTGCAAATGGAAGTGGCAAAACTACGTTGATGAATATTATTAGTGGTTTAGTTGTTGCCGATAATGGAAATATTGATCTTGACGATATCCCATATAATAGCCAACATTATAGTGAAAATTTGTTTTACGTACCATCTGATTTCTATTTACCAGGATTCCTTTCTGGGAGAGAATATGTAAACTTTGTCTTAAGTCGTTATCCCCATCCTAATTATGACCTTCTTCCATACTTGTTTTCTCTTTTTGACTTAACCGATAGTCAAAATAAATTATTAGAGGGTTACTCCTTCGGAATGAAAAAGAAAGTACAGCTTATAGCAGCCCTTACAGTTGGCTCTAAATATTTATTTGCTGATGAAATTTTTAGCGGATTAGATTTTGAAACCGTATTGCTAGCTGAAGAACTTTTTTTAAAACTTCGTGAAAGTACAGGAATAGTAATTGTTTCTCATGAAATGAACACTTTGGAAAAATTCCCCCAAAATATATGGCTTATGAAAAGTGGCTTATTAGTTCCATATAACGGTGATGTTCGTTCCCTTCCTGATGCAATAAAGTCAACCGGAAAGTTAGGTGAAAAAATTGCTAGTATTAAAAGACATTTCCCAATTGCTTAAATTTCTTTATCAGGATGCATTTTATGGTCTATTCAATCATCCTTTTTTCAAAAGAAAAATTAATGTAATTATCTTGATATCGATCTTAGGTGCTTTATACCTGTCTTACTTCTATGTCAACATGAGACAGCTAGCAATTTTATCTAATTTTTCTAACGCAACTCCTGCTGAAATCGCTGTTGCATCTAAGATAACATTAATAAGCTTTTACGATGTAACCATCGTCTTATCTGTAGTAATATTCATGGTTATTAATTCTACAGGAGGACTAAGTAAAAATTCAATATACTTTGTAGCCACCTTACCTTTTAAAAGGAAAGAGGTACTCATTAGTTATAAAATTTTTAAACTTTCAATTGGAGCTACTTTATTTAGTATTCTCATCATTATTGTCACACCTGCCTTAAAACTAGTCACATCATCTTATATGATTGCCTTGACAATTCTGCTGTCTTTATACCTTGTTTTTGGAGCAATTTTTTTAATCATCAACAACTTGTATTCATTTATCAAGGTAAATATTTTCCACAATAATCGTCTTGGGATCTTAATCCTAAATCTGTGCATCCTATTAATCACTATTTTTTACTTTTTAGTTGGAAGGTATAAAGTTGAATATTTTATTGGAAATTCAATCGCTACTAAACCTCTTATTGTTATAACCAGCGTTTTATCTTCAATAATTCTATGGGTTGTCGGCTTCATCTCAATGAACAGGCTAGATATTCACACTCTTTTTACAATTAAGAAAGATTTTCTAGGCTTTCCTGTTAAGCCTCTCAAAGCCAGCACGCTCACTATGCCTATATTTGCCACTTTTAGGAACAAAAAATTTCTTTATTTCTCACTGATATTTGTACTTTTGGTTGCGTTAACAGTTATTTTCCAGAATAAACAAAATGAATTACAATTGTTAATCTATATGTCTCCATTGTTTGGTGTTCCACTCATGTCATACGCAGATGCTACCCTTGATTTTAGAAAAATGATCACATCTTTTAACGTTAAATCTATTAACGAACTCCAAGGCATTGTTTTAATAACTTTTATTATTTCAATCCCTAGTTTAATTATTGGACTTGCTTCCAATCAAAAGTTAATTTTGTTTTTTTTGACCATAAATATTGCACTATCCGGGATTATAATCGGATTTCTCTTTCCAAAATCTCAAGGTAATATTAATGATACCGTTTCATCAGTATTGCTAATTATTGTTATCATTTTGTTATTGCTTTCGTTAAATATCCAATGGGCATTATTTCCCATTTGCTGTTTTCTAATTATTTGCTTATACATTATATTAAAAAAGGAAACGGGGCCGCTATATGAACTACGCTAAACATCTCGGCTATGCATCGACCGTTTGGTTCGCTCTTCTAGTCGGAGATACACTGTATGAATTATTTCAAATCAACTCATCTGAGAGTGTGCATACTCTTTTAGGTTTAAAACTTACAGTTTTAATGACAAAGCATTCACTTACAACACATTTTATGCTGAATTGGCGTGTCGCGATAATCTATATTCTTTTTGTCTCCATTTGGTTCATTGGATATTTCTTTTATAATCTAAAGAAAAGCAAAAAATAAGAGATTGGAATTGATTATCTTGAATATTAATTTAGCTTTATTATTCCTTTTTTCTTTGTGTACGTCATTGTTAACTGTTGCCATTCATGAATTCACACACTGGATTTTTGCCAAAGCTCTTGGTCTAAATCCCAAATTTCAATTTTCACATTTTCTTACACCAGAGGTAGTCTATATCAACAAACATGACAATCTTAAAAACTTGATAGTATCTGTTTCAGCTCCAATTGTCCTTATCTTAATAGGGATTCTTACTCACTCAAATTCTATATACTTCCTTACTTTTAGGTTTCTTTGCTTTTTCAACGTATTTAATCTCTCACCCATAACTGCGGATGGCGAAGTTGCATTACTGTCAATTCTAAACATGCTAAGGAAAGGAACATCTTAAAATGAAAAAAATATTATTAACTATGCTGTCATTGTTTATCATTGCTGGAGCTGCTATTTATTTTTATACTAGCAAGTCGGATACCTCCTCAGCACAGTACAATGACAAAACGGAACAGTTTATTCATAAGAGTCCAGTCACTACTTTGCAAACGCTAAGCAATAAAAAACAAGGAATATACTACTTTGGTTTTCCAACTTGTCCATGGTGTTTAGAACTGCTGCCTGTCTTCAATAAAGCATTAAAAGAACATCATTTAAAGTCATATGTGACCAACACGCGGGCTGATAATTATACTAGCCAAGATAACATTAAATTAGAACGCATCTTTTTAAAATATCGAAAAGAAAAGAGACTATCAGTTCCATTTATTATTGAAATAACAAAAAGTGGTAAGGTGGAAACACACGTAGGAACCGTTCCCGGACATGATGCAGAAGTTCAGAAAATGACTACCCAACAGGAGAATAAGTTAAAAAGCCAGTTAAACGCAATGCTAGCCGATTTTAGTAATTAAACTTTTTAACTTTCTTTCGACAAATGAATAGACATCTTGCTGCTTACCAACAAACCTTGCTTTCTTAAATCTAATCGAAAAAGCTTCAAGGCCTGAAGCTTTTTTATTTTTCCCTAAAAGAAATCACTTTATAATTTACCAAACCATTCAATAGCTAGATATAGACTCTTAACTAATTTGATTGTGAATCCTCTCAAAACATTCTTCTACGTTTCGCACGTTTATAATGAAAATATGCGACTTAAGGATTACCAATTGCCCGTAACTGCTAAGGATGGCGAGATTACTTTCTTCGATACCGATGAAATCAACCTCACCATGCTCATCAAAAACCAACGGGTACAAAAAATAACGATTATCACGTCTATTCCTCAATCTTCAACCTATATGCAAGTCTTTGAGGGGTTTGAGTTTGGATTGGATGCTTTGGGGACCTGGATTAATACCTACCACCGTTCGACATCGACTCATGGGCCGGCGTCAGACGTGGTTAACGGGATTTTAGCCAGTTATAATACCACTCAGGATAACGTGTTAACAGTTAGCTTGACACGTGCTCAATAATTGAATTTCAGTATAAAAAACCAGGCATTCAAAATAGATGCCTGATTTTTTATTTGGCTGACAATTACCGATAAGTAGTCTAGTTCATTAAGTACTGTAACAGCATTTAAAGAGAGTCCCATTTCTACCCATGTTGCCTACGATATGATTCGGCCTGCCTTAACTGCCAACTTATCCAAGTACAAATGTCACGAGCAAAATAAATATGGTTTTTGATATTTTCGATAATGTTAATCCATCCGATATAATCGTTGACAGTTCGCTTAGAATCAAAATGACTGCACCAACGGTCAAAAGCAATATTCCCGAAACTACAAGAGTACCCATAAATTTCATAGACTTATAACCTCCAAACGAATAGAGCTTGCATGTGATTTAGATACCACAAAAGTTATCACAAAGCGGGATTTTTTGATTGTCATATCTTCAATTTAGATAATTTTATAATTTTATAATCTAAAGAAAAACCGATTATCTTAGCTATTAAAATAATGGCTGTCGTTTCACTAAATAATTCATCCTTAGCCGGTTGAGATGTAAAAGGAAAATTATCCAGCAATGGTAACTATAGCTGATTCAATTCAGTCCCAACGCGATATTTGCCCATGAATCATTGAAAACACATTTCAAAGCAGGGTAACGAATTGGAAGCATTAATCATTTAGGATATAGGATATCTTGAAATTCAAATTATTTAAAGCATCATCCTTCTCTAGGCATTAATCCCCAGCCCATTATTCTATCTACAAAAATATGAATTAGCCAAATTACAGAAAAAGCCAACATTTTATTATTTGCAATATTCAAACCAGCCACTAAATATAAAGAAATTAAAATTAATGGAAAGATCAATGTATGCCCTAAATTATAAAGTAGATTTCCAACCTTTTCAGAAAATAAGTAGCCTAATCCGCCAACATCAAATACAAGAAATGTAACTATAAAAAGCAAATAGCTACCTTTGATTTTATAATATAATATGAAAAGCATTATAATAATCGCGACGTATTCCGCTTTATAAATATAACGTTTCAAAAACATTCTACCTCATTTCCCTTCCCGACTTTCTTTTGTGAAATCTAGCCATGATTAATTTGATTTTTACGTATATTCCACTAATTTGAATCTCTTCGAAATTTGTCTTTTAAAAAAGTGTAATTAAAATAATCATCCACGATTTTCTTAAGCCTAGGGATCAACTCTTCACTTGGTTCCTTTGAACTAATGTATGTCATAACTGTTCCATGCAAAAAGTAAAATACTCCTCTAACTAAGTTAACTCTCAATTCACCATCTAAATTATCTGAAATAATCTTTTTTAACACTTCTTCTAGCAGATTTAAAGACTTCATGCGCATTTTACTTGTATCGTTTTTATAGCTCTTTTCATCAATCCTTTCTCCATCGTAAGTGGCTAAAAGTGGATAGAACTGTCGTTGAGCAATTCCAAATGCCACGTAATACTCACACATTAATAAAAACTTATCTTTATTAGATTTATCCGATTCATAAATCTCTTCAAATTTTAAATATAATTTTTTTAAAGGTTTTTCCGCAATCAAATTAAATAACTCTTGCTTATTGCCAAAATACAAATAAATAGTCGTATGAGAATAGCCGGCTTCCTTTGCAATATCACGGATAGATGTTCCATCAACTCCTTTATTCTCAAATAGTTTTCTTGCTGCTTCAATTATCTTTGCTCTTGCAGTTTGTATTTTAATCTCTTCCATTTCCTATATAACCAGTGGTTACTAACCGTTGGTTATACAATAAAATTATTTTATTTTTATGTCAAGACTCCTTGAAGTGAATATACAAAATATTTGCAGATGCTTATATTTTTGTTCTAGAAAAAAGTTAATTTTCAAATTTTGTATTCAAAAACTAGAGCCCATAAAGACTTTATTTCTTATCCTAGTCGAAAAAGCCTCGAGAGCCTCTCGAAGCTTCTTAATTTGTTTCTTAAAAAATCACTTTACAATTTACCACACCATTCAATAGCTAGACATAGACTCTTAACTAATCGTCTTAAAGCATTCTCCTAGATGATTACCACAGAAAAAATTGCCTTTGTACAATTACAACTTTGATTGCTTCCAGCCTCTAATTTTGTTTAACGTCTAATCCGACTACTCCCAACAAACTAACTCCTGACAATTCCAGCCTCATCCCAACACATTTTCAAAATCATTTGGGCTAACACGTTCGTGGCTTGATCCGGTTCTTTAACTGGTCGATGGTCCCGCCGGATTAATTGAGCAGTTTGCGCTCCCAGTGTGTAGTACGTTGGAGCAACAAAATTTGTCGGCAACTGGAACTCGATCTTTTTTAACCTGCGATAACTGGAAGGGCTGGTTACCAAGATCCGGTTAATTTGTTTAGCAACTAACAATTGACGGGCGCTTTCCTGTGCAGCCTCGTTCCAAGTATTCTCGTAAACTTTTACCCGTTGAACCGATTTTGGCAGTGACCGCGAGCCAGCCTTTAAATTACCGCTTAAAGCCACGATTCGATTCGTCGATGCCTGTAATATCGAGACCAGACTTCGCTGATTTTCTGCCAGCGAAACGGTGACATTGGTCATACCCGCTGCCTTTAGTCGCGTCGCCATTTTTTGACTAAGTACCAGCAAGCCTGCCGTGGCATTCAGCCGCCGCAGGTTTTTTAAGTAAACGGTAAGGGCAAATTGACTGGTAATCAAAAAAGAATCGGCCTGCCGGATTAACCAACGATCGTATTCAGTCAGTGCTATGGCACGCAACTGCCTTAGCGGACAATAGATTGGCGTTGTCACCTGATTGAGACGAGCTCTTAAAGCCGGCTCAATTTTTTCTTTGGGATAGGTTATTAAGAACTGAATCATGATCACTTCCCCATTTATCAACCGCTAACCAGACTAACGATACTGAACGCGGTAATCATTTAGTCCGGGCAACGTCATCAAAAGCGGCATTAAACGCCGCAATAGTCGTCTCAATATCCGCTTCAGTATGCTTACTTGACATGAAGTTAGTCTCAAACTGCGATGGTGCCGTATAAATCCCGTGTTGCAATAGCGCCTTAAAGAACTTGGCAAAATAGGTAACGTCACTTTTCTGAACATCGTCGAAATTGTTAACGGGTCCCTGATTAAAGAAATAACTCCACATGGTGCCGACATGATGAACCGTTATTGGGACACCATGGGCATCGGCAGCACCTTTAATGCCTGTCATCAACTCATCGGTTCGAGCCGTCATTTGCTTATAAAGCGACTCATCAAGTTGAGCAAGTGTGCTGAGTCCGCCGGTCATCGCCAGCGGATTACCAGACAAGGTACCGGCATGATAAACCGGCCCATCCGGCGTAATCCATTTCATAATTTCTTTTCGACCACCAAAAACGCCTACAGGCAAGCCGCCACCAACCACTTTCCCCAGTGTCGTTAAATCCGGTGTGATGTGATACAAACTCTGGGCACCGTGAAAAGCTGCCCGAAAGCCGGACATCACTTCATCAAAGATCAACAGGGCCCCGGCCTCGCTGGTCAGAGTTCGAAGTGTCTGCAGAAAATCGGCTGTCCCGGGAATTACCCCCATATTGCCGGCAATTGGTTCAACAATCACACCCGCAATTTCCTCACCATGGGCTGAAAAGACTTGTTTAATCCCTTCAATATCGTTATAAGCAACCGTTAAGGTGTCGTAGGCCAGATCTTCAGGCACCCCGGGTGCCTCGTGAATATCGTTAAAGGTTGCCACTCCCGAACCGGCGTCTACCAGCAATGAATCACTGTGCCCGTGGTAGTTACCGATGAATTTAACAATTTTATCTCGATGGGTATAGCCCCGTGCCAGTCGAATCGCACTCATAGTGGCTTCGGTGCCGGACGAAACCATCCGCATCATTTCTAATGAGGGCACAATTGCTTGAATTTTTTTCGCCAACTCGGTTTCCAAGATAGTTGGGGCACCATAGCTGGTTCCCCGAGCGACCGCTGCCTGCAGATCTTTGACAACTTGGGGATCGGCATGACCTAAAATAAGTGGTCCCCATGACAAAACGTAATCAAGATATCGATTGCCATCAATATCAAAGATATGGGCCCCGTCACCTTTGGCGATAAAAAGCGGTTCACCACCAACATTTTTAAACGCCCGAACCGGACTGTTTACGCCACCGGGAAGGTACCGACTTGATTCTTGAAACGCCTGCTTGGATTTTTCAAAATTTAACACTGTCTTTTACCACCTTTGTTTGTCAATTCGTCGGGCAACATCCTTGGCGAAATAAGTAATGATCAGGCCTGCACCGGCCCGTTTGATTCCCACCAAGGTTTCCTTCACAATTTGGGCTTCATCAATCCACCCGTTGTGAGCAGCAGCTTTAATCATTGCATATTCGCCCGACACGTTGTAGGCAACTAATGGCAGATTGGTTCGATCACGAACATCTCGCACAATGTCCAAGAAGGCCATCGCCGGCTTAACCATCACAAAATCCGCCCCTTCTTTTTCATCGCTGGCAGCTTCCCTTAAGGCTTCCAACCGATTAGCCGGATCCATCTGATACCCCTTGCGATCGCCGAATTGTGGTGCACCGTCTGCAGCATCCCGAAACGGGCCATAAAAACTGGAAGCGTATTTAACCGAGTAGGCCATAATAGGGGTCTCCTGAAAGCCGGCCTTGTCCAAGCCCTCGCGAATGGCAGCCACAAATCCATCCATGGCATTTGATGGTGCAACCATATCGGCACCAGCTTTCACTTGACTGACCGCGGTTTTAGTATTGTAAATTAGCGATTCATCGTTTAACACTTGGTGATCTTTTACAATCCCGCAATGGCCGGTCGAGGTGTATTCACACAGGCAGGTATCCGCAATCACAACTAAATCGGGATAGGCAGCTTTAATTTGGGCAATTGCCTGTTGGACGATCCCATTTTCTTCCCAAGCTCCCGACCCAACATCATCTTTGTGATCCGGAATCCCAAAAATAATGATCGATTGAATGCCTAACGCTACAATTTCTTTAATTTCATCCAGGACGCTTGTCAGACTGTAACGATAAATTCCCGGCATCGAAGCAATTTCTTCCTTCCCCGTAATGGTGGCATCCACAAACACGGGCATAATCAAATCAGCCTTTACCAGATGAGTTTCGCGAACCAGGTCGCGAATCGGCGCCGTTGTTCTAAGCCGACGGTGACGATCAAAAGTTACCATAATTTATAATTCTCCTTTTTAATCATTATTGAATAACGTTCAGTGCGCCTTCTTTGATCAATTGATCAGCAGTTCGTTGACCAAGTCGATTGGGATCTTGATCAAGATTTGTTTTTTTAAACAACTTCTTCCCATCAATTGAAGCGACTAAACCGGTAAACCGACTCCCAGATGGTGTTTGCGTTGCGTAAGCGCCGATTGGAAAATTGCAACTACCACCGAGTTGGCGTAAGAAATCCCGTTCAATGGTCACATTGCGTCGGGTCTTTTCATCTTCAATTTGATGCAATAGCTCAAGGGTTTGCCGATCATCGGCTCGACATTCAATGCCAATCGCGCCCTGACCGGCAGCCGGTAGCAAGTCATCCTTTAAGGACAACCGGTAAACACCAGTTAAATCAACCGCCAACCGGTTCAAGCCGGCTTCGGCCAAAATCACACCATCCAGGTTTTCGGTTCGCAGTTTTTTCAATCGGCTATCAACATTCCCTCGAATTGACACAATCTCGACGTCGGGTCTCAAATGCAAAAACTGGCCCTGACGTCTTGAACTGCTGGTACCAATCCTGGATCCCTTGGGCAATTGTGCAATACCTGTAATCGGGTTAGTCGTAATCAGGCAATCAAATGGCGACTCCCGCTTAGGAACCGCACCAATTGTTAGATTTGCTGGTAAAGTTGGCATCACATCTTTTAGACTGTGGACGGCAAAGTCAATTTGACCATCGGTAAGCTGTTGCTCAATTTCTTTCACAAACACGCCCTTTCCGCCAATTTTGCGCAGTGACTCACGTCGATTACGGTCCCCTTGAGTGATGACCGGTTTAACGGTAAACGTGATCGCTGGAAATTGACTTTTCAACTGTTCAACAACCAAATTGGTTTGTCGCATGGCAAGCTTGCTCTGGCGAGTTCCCACAACAAATTCAGTTCTCATTTAAAATTTTCTCCTGTTCAGTAGTGGTTTGAGGATCACCACCGACCAAATGAGCTTCAGATGTTAGACCAAAGATTCGACAAAAGGCCTGCAGGTCAGCATCCGCATTAGGCTGAACCGATTGTTCCTTAATCGTTTTAATGGGCCCCTTAATCATCTGATTAATAATGCTTTTAAGATGCTTACTAATCACCTGACGCTCATGCGCATCCAAATCGGGAAGCTTCCTCAACAAACTATCATAAACCTCTTTTTCAATTTTTAGTGAAGATTCCCGCAACTCACGAATAACTGGCACAATGTGCAACTGTTTTTGCCAGATGTAGAATTGCTCAACGGCCTTGGGCACATGCTGAGCAATGCGATCCAGTAAGCGCTGTTTTAAAAGCTGATTTTGCTCAATTGTTTGGGTCAGATGATCAATATCCCAATAATCAATTTTTTCTGGCAATCCTGCCTGAGCAATATTTCGAGGAACCCCCAGATCAATCAAAACTTTGGGGCCATTCTGGTTTGAAAACAGGTGACCGTCAAATACTGCAGTAGTCGCTGAAGTTGCCGCGATCACAGCATCGACAGTCGTAATGGTGTCAAACCGCCCGCGCCATGGTAGTGCCTGAACTGTGTCATCGTACTGATCGGCAATGCTTTCAGCTTTTTGATCCGTTCGATTATAAATAAGAATTTTTTCAAAGCCCATCGTACTGGCATTTTTTAACACGTGACTGCCTTCTTGACCCATGCCGATAATTGCCAGCCGTCGATTCGTCAAACTGCCAAGGGTTAATTTAATTTGGTGCAGCCCCGCTTGGCCGGAGGTTTGCGATAATTCGCTAACCCGGTAAGCCGTATGCATTCGTTTGGCAAAGGTAATTACTTGCTTAAATAAATGGTCGAGAATCGCACCTGTCGTCCCGTGATCGGCCGCTAGAAAATAGGCGGCCTTGACCTTTGGGGTTCGCCAACCATTAAGGATTCCAAGCCAACCGTTACGCGAAACAGATGTGAAACGGCAGCTTCTTTAACCCCAATTTGCACCCACTGATTAAGCTGGTCGAGTGACACGTGAAACCAATTTGCTAAAAACCGCTTGATGTAATAACGGCCAGTATGGACTTGGTCAACCACTGCATAGACGTCGGTTCGATTGCAGGTCGATAAAATAACATTTTCCAAGATGCTCTTTTCCTGATTTAGTTGACGATCCGCCTGTGCAAGCTTGGTTTCCGATAGTGCGAACCTTTCACGAACCTCAATTGGGACCTTTTGATAGTTTAAACTGACATAAATGATAAACATTTTCAGGACTCCTCTCTAAACCACTTTTTTTCTCGTAACCAAATCACCAGTTGCCGTTTAATAAATTTGGTCATCTTTGGAAATCGGCCTTTACTCGAAACGGTAATGAGATATTGGTGATTTTCGATCTTGGCAACATTGAAAAAATCTGATTGTTCCTTCTCACTGGTATTGTTAACCCATTGAAAGGCATTCGCTTCCATCACAATTTGGTGATTAACAGCTTCATCGCTAGTGCAGGCGATGATTAATCCAAACTTGGCAATGTCCCCGCTTCTATATGGCCGTTGAAGCCAAGTGACCGACCGCGGCTTGATCTGTGCCGATAATGTCGGACTGATCACCGTCACTTTTGCCCCAGCTGCTAACAATGAACGAATCTTTCTAGCTGCCACCCGACCACCGCCAATCACGACAACCGGTTTATCTGTTAAATTTAAATTAATTGGATATGGATCGCTCACGGTTGATCTCCTCACAGCTAACCCGAACTGAGCCGGCATTAGCTTTGAAATAAGCTTCAATTGCCGCCGGGACTTTATCAATTTGACTTGGTACCAAAATGACCCGCTGTAAACCGGCTGTCAAACACTTCTCAAAAATCCGCCGGCCCATCACGAAACACGGCAGGTCTGCCAACTGAGTAATTTGTTCAGGTTGACAACCATTCAATAAATCATCAACAGCCGGCGAACTGGGAAAAATAACACCGTGAAACTGGCTAAGTTCAATGGGTTGGGGCACTGCAACCGCCCGATAAGTGGCAATTTTTTGACCCTTAAAGTCGGTTGTCCGTTTTAAGTCAGCCGCTTCGCCGATCATCACGCTTGAAGCAACTGACCGTGCCAACTGATTCGGCTCATAAAGGCCATCTGCAGATATTCCCCGCGCTTTCAATGCCTTGACTGTCAGTTGATTGGCCGCCAATAAACGCCAATCCGACAACCAGCGATGATCATAGCCGGCTGCCAATAACCGGCGCTCAAAAAAAGTAAAGGCGGTTGGACTGGTCACAATCAGCGTCCCTGGTTGGATCTGAGGCCAATCAAAGTCCAATGCCAGGTTTTGCCGTCGTTTGAAGAAGGCCACGGCCGCCCCTTGATCCTGCAAATTTGCAAACAGTTTTGATGATTCCTTAAATGGCATTAATAGGTGACGACCGGCAAGCGGTTTAGTCAATGCCAGTTCCGGCATTAAAGAAACCACTTTGCCCACAACAATCAACGCCGGAGCGCCTAAGCCGTGTTGATTCACGACTGTTTCAATCGTGTCCAAGTCAGCTCGAACCGCTCGTTGCTTCCAGTGAGTGGCCCACTGAATAACCGCCACAGGAGTCGTCTTCGGCCGGCCGTGGTTAATCAGTTGGTGGGTAATCTCCCCCAGCTCCTTCATGCCCATTAAGAAAACCAACGTCCCTTCCTGATGGGCAATGTTTTCCCAATTCAGTTGATGCCCACCTGCTTTATGGTGACCGGTGATTACGTGAAAGCTGGACGCAAACTCTCGATGGGTAATCGGAATGCCAGCTGCTGCCAGCCCGGCAATCGCGCTGGTAATTCCTGGAACGACCTCAAAGTCGACTCCCGCCGCATGTAGGAATTGACTTTCTTCACCACCCCGACCAAAAACATCGGGATCGCCGGATTTTAAGCGGATCACCCGTTTCCCCTGGCGAGCCAGCTTTACCAGCAATTGATTGATCTGATACTGACTAACCCGATGATGTTCAGGCTGTTTGCCGACATTAATTAACTCAGCCGTTAGCGGCATTAACAGCGCCGAATTAATTAGCCGATCATAAACCACTACATCCGCTTCAGCCAGCCGTCGTTTAGCCAACACCGTCAGTAACTCCGGATTCCCCGGACCAGCACCGACTAACGAAACAAATCCACTCATGTAATCAACTCCTTTGAAACTCAACTTTTAGGCAAGAAAAAACGCCCATGTACAACTATTTTTGTACAAGGACGATTTAAACCGTGGTGCCACCTAACTTTACAATCCAAAAAGATTGCCTCAACACTCACTTGGAACTAATCCAAGAAAGTCGGGCACCGTAACGAATGCCGATCGTAGGCATAGCCTTCACCTGCCTAATACTCCGAGCTCATCTTCACCGATGGTTACTTTGCGTCCTCTCAGCTGCCGGACACTCTCTTTAAAAGCCAACATCAGCTACTCATCTCATCAACGTGCTTTTATTAAAGTTATTCAAGAATTTAGCTTAATTTTGATTAATTGTCAAGATCATGACCGGCCCACTTAAGCAATCGCCGTACTGTGCAGGGGTTGCTTTCGTTCGGGATAGAGCGCCTCTGCCAGATGATTGATGGCTGTCGGTGCTTCCCCAAACCCGGCCGAAATCAGTTTCACTTTCCCTGGATAGGTCACGGCATCGCCAATCCCGTAAATACCTTCAACTGCCGTTTGCATATGTTCGTCAACAACCAATGACCGGCGTTCAAGTGGTAATCCCCACTTCTTTAAAACTCGATTATCCGAAGTAAAACCGTAGTTGACTAACAGGGAATCGACCGTTAACGTCTGCTGGTCATCCCCCTTGGCCACTTGAAGCTGAATGACCAGCCCGGCCGCCGGTTGATCAACCACTTGCTTAATATTATATGGGGTGACTAACTCAACAGAAGAGGCCTTCAGTCGTTCAACACTGGCTTCCAATGCCCGAAACTTATCGCGTCGATGGATTAGATGAACTTTTTTGGCAATCGGTTCCAGCGTCAACGCCCAATCAATGGCGGCATCACCGCCACCGGCAATTGCGATTTCCTTATCAGCAAAATCAGCCACTCGCTTAACGAAGTAAAAGACTTTTCGATTGTCCAATTGATGATCATAATCAACTGCCAGAGGCCTTGGCGCAAATGCCCCACTGCCAATTGCCACTAACACACTTCTGGTATGGGTGACGCGGTGAGCCGTTTTCAAAATAAAGGTCCCGTCTGCCTGCTTTTCAACGGCGGTCACCTCTTCGCCGCACCGAATCGCTAGTTGATCTTTAAACTCAAACAGTTGGCGTTTTAAGTTTTCAACGAGATCAGCACCCCTGGCTGGCACGAAACCGGCCACATCGTGAATGATTTTTTCAGGGTACAGTGCCGCAACTTGGCCGCCTAATTCCGGTAAACTTTCAATCAATTGGGTATCCAGGTTTCGCATTCCGGCGTAGAACGTGGCAAACATCCCCACGGGGCCACCGCCAATCACTGTCAAATCGTAAAGATGTTCATCAAATTCCATGCTTAATTACTACCTCCCGGTCCATTAAATTTTTGATTGAAGACTCAATCAAGATTTCACTAAAAGTACCATCATAATTTTCATCTGTCAAGAAGGATTTTAATTAAATGTTATTTCAATGAGTCGATCTGTCGCCACTAAAACCGGCTTTTTGAAAAATTCATACTTGACAAATCTCACGAATCACTTGTAAACTGACAACAATTTAATTTATTTCTAATAATTAAAAACATGTTGAAGAGAAGAGTAACTGTCAGTGAAGGTGCCAGTGAACCCGGCTAGTGAAAAAGGGATCATCATCACGACAGCGAATATGAGCTCGGAGTCATCGGCCGGTTCACGCTAGTCGATCGTCAGTCACCGTTATCTGACTAGGTATCATTGGTACCGAAAACGAGGTGTCACTTGTGGTGGCATAAATTTGGGTGGTAACACGGCGAATCGTCCCTTTGCAGCTAAAACTGCGGGGGACGATTTTTTATTTTTAGAAATTAGGTGATTTTAAAATGAATATTCAGCAAATGCGTTACGTTTTAGCCGTCGCTGATCACGGCAGTTTTCACGAGGCTGCCAAGAAACTGTACGTTTCACAGCCCAGCTTGTCGCACGGCATTAAAGAACTTGAACACGAACTAGGTGCTCAGTTATTTGAGCGGACCCGCCAAGGCAATTTCTTGACCAATTCCGGCATTGCGTTTGTCCGTCAGGCAAGAAAAATTGTTGGCGATGTTGAGAACCTTCATCGGTACTTTACCAATGACCCCCTGCATACCCGTTATTTTTCAATTGCCGGTCAACACTATGATTTTATTGCCACAGCCCTTTGTCACGTGATGCAAAAATATCCGGACTATCAGTATTTACGGGCGTTTGAAAGCACCACTCTCAAAGTAATTCGGGATGTGGCCGAGTTTCGAAGCGAGATTGGGATCATTTTTATTAACGAGCTCAATCAATCTCGTTTGCTGAGCTTATTTGATCAAAATAATTTAATTTATGAGGCCCTTGGAACTTTCCAGACCCATATTTTCATGCGAACCGGCCATCCATTAGCTGATAAGCAACTGATCACTTTATCAGATTTGGCACCTTACCCACAAGTTCGCTTTACTCAAGAGGCCACCTATTCTGAATTGGCGGAAGATCCACTGGCACCACCCAGCAGCGGACCAGTGATTGCCACCAGCGACCGGGCAACTTTGAGTAAAATTGTCAATCAGACAGACGCTTATGGTTCCGGATCCGGCATCTTGGAAAAACCGTCTCAGCAAGGATTAGTTGCCCGACCACTCAAAGATTCTCCCAGGAACAGCATGATTCTTTTAAGACGAACCGACCATCCGTTATCTGAAATTGCTCAATATTTCATTAAAGAAGTCAAGTCCCATCTCCATCAAAAAGTGACTTTTTAAATGAAACGATAGAAAAGAACTATGGCCTTCAAATCTTATCACGTCAGCTTTTAGGATCGATTTATTTTAAGGGAATTCCCTAAATTTCAAAAAAATCGATAAAGAATAACTATGTTAATCCCCTTGCCAGGTGGATTAAGACCCATTATGATACGAAACTAATAACTGATATTCAGCGACGAAAAGATGAGTACGAGTCTTTCATCCGGACAGAGAGTCCCCACTTGGTGAAAAGGGATCGGTTGAAATCTCGGAAGATGGTCTTTGAGCTTTGCGGGTGAATCTGCTTATCTGTCAGGCAAGCCCCCAACGACCGCACCCGTTACCGTGCGGACACTTATAGTTACTAAGTGTCCATAAGATTTTAACCGTGAAGCTAAAATAATCAAAGGTGGTACCACGCAATGCGTCCTTTTCCGTAATCGGAAAGGGGCGCATTTTTATTATCAGTCAAGAAAGGAGGGTCCCTCATGCAAACTAGTCAACGCCATCATTTCAAACGATGGTTCTCCCTGGCATTTCTCTTGGTTCTTGTCGGTGCATATTGGTTATTTTATCTCCACCAAGTAGACCAATCAAAAAAAGCCATCGGTAACCGCCATACAACACTAACGTTAACCAACGTTTCCTATGACCCAACCCGCGAACTCTACGCGGCCTATGATCAGGTATTTCAAACATACTGGCACAAAAAGACGGGTCAAAAAGTCCATGTTGATGTTTCCAACAGCGGTAGTGGCAAGCAGGCCAACTCAGTGATTGAAGGCAATCAGGCCGATGTCGTCACCCTTGCCCTTGACCCTGACATTACCAGTATTCAAAAAGCGGGACTCATTAAAGCCGGATGGCAGAAAAAGTTCCCAGATAATTCATCGCCTTACACTTCGACCATTGTTTTTTTAGTTCGCAAGGGCAACCCTAAACATATTCGTGACTGGGGCGATCTCATAAAAAATGATATCAAAATTATCACACCCAATCCCAAAACATCAGGCGGGGCCCGGTGGAATTATCTGGCGGCGTGGGCATATGCCGACAAACACTATCATCACCAACAATCGACTGATAAAGCCTTCCTCAAAAAGCTCTATCACCACGTGACTGTTTTGGATTCCGGCGCCCGAGACGCGACCACAACGTTTGTTCAAAACGGCCAGGGTGATGTTCTGTTAGCTTGGGAAAATGAAGCTTTGCTGGCAATGAAGGAACATCCCGGTAAATACCAGATTGTTACCCCAAGCATCAGCATGAAAGCCGAGCCGTCAGTGGCCGTAGTCGATCAGGTTGCTAAGCAACGCCGAACAACCAAACTCGCCAAAGCCTATATCCGATACCTCTATTCAAAAAAGGCCCAGGAAATTGAAGCGCAAAACTTTTATCGGCCGATTAATCAACAGGTTGCCAAGAAGTACCGACGCCAATTTCCAACGGTTAACCGGGTCTCAATCAATGATCCGCTTTTTGGCGGTTGGGACAAAGTCCAAAATAAACACTTTGATAACGGTGGGATCTTTGATCAGATTTATCAGAAGTAAGGGCTAAGCGTTGGGATCCGCTCACTATTCTTAGGACAACTCCCAAAAGCAACACCACTCCAGATAAGGGTTCGATTTAAAAAAGCCAAACCCAGGCTTTCTCAAATCGACGCCTTATCTTCCGGGTGTTAACCGCTTTTGTCCGTTCACTACTTTCAAAAGGAGGTCTACCATGCAGAAAGTTCAAAAAATTTCCAATCGACTGATTCCCGGCTACCGACTCGGGATCAGTATTACTCTTATTGGCCTATTACTCATCGTTGTTATCCCATTTGCTTCCTTGTTCATCCAAGGATTAACCATTGGCTTCAAACAATTCTGGTTTCAAGCCACCAACGCCCGGATTTTAGCCAGCTACGCCGTTAGTTTGAAAGGCGCATTTCTAGCCGCCCTGATCAACACCTTTTTGGGCCTGATTCTGGCGTGGGTTCTGACTTTCTACCAATTTCCCGGCAAACGGTTACTGGATTGTCTGCTGGATCTGCCCTTTGCCCTCCCCACCGCGGTAGCTGGTATCGCACTGGCCTATCTGTTTTCCGATAAGGGTTGGTTGGGTCGACTTGCCGCCCCACTACACATTCAAATTGCCTACACGTTCACTGGTATTGTGATCGCAATGGTGTTTGTGACTATTCCCTTTGTGGTTAGAGAAGTCCAACCGGTTTTAGCGCAGCTGGACAATACCTACCAAGAGGCCGCCTTAACTTTAGGAGCCAATTCATGGACCATTTTTCGAAAAATCATTTTCCCGGAAATTCTACCAGCGTTAATTGCCGGCTTCGGCTTGGCTTTCGCTCGTAGTCTCGGTGAATATGGCAGTGTGATTTTCATTGCCGGCAACCAACCGTTTAAAACGGAAATTACCCCGTTAATGATTATGTTTCAGCTAGAGGCCCATTCCTACACAGGTGCCACCGTCATCGCTTTAGTTATGCTGGTCTTCTCATTTTGTTTTATTTTCGTCATTCATGCACTTCAACGTCACCTCGAAAGAAAGAAGGGAACTCCTTAATGTCACTATTTCAAGCCGCAAAAATTAAATGGCCGTTAATTTTAATTGCGTGGAGCTTCATGTTAATCATGCTAATCTTGCCAATCGTTCTGGTAATTTCACAAGCTTTTTCCAACGGTCTCCCTCATTACCTTAGTGTCCTGGGCAGTCTCAATACATTGCATGCGATCAATTTAACCGTTGCCGCAACCGTCGTTTCAGTGGGCGTCAATTTAGTCATTGGGGTTTGTGCAGCTTGGGTGATTGCATTTCATGATTTCCCCGGCAAGCGGCTTTTAAACACGTTGATTGATTTACCATTTTCTGTTTCGCCCGTCGTTGCCGGCCTGATTTTTATCTTGATTTTTAGCCGAACGGGCTGGTTTTATCCGGTATTGGCAAAGTTAAATGTCCAAATTATTTTTGCCCCGCCTGCCATTTTTCTGGCAACTATCTTCGTGACCTTTCCCTTTGTGGCTCGCGAACTCATCCCGGTACTTGAGGCTCGGGGGCGCGAAGAGGAACAAACCGCCGCTTTTCTGGGCGCACATTTAAAGGATATCTTTTTTCAAATTACGTTACCGGCCATTAAAACGCCCTTATTAACCGGTTTGGTGCTGGCCACGGCCAGAGCAATGGGTGAATTCGGGGCGGTTGCTGTGGTTTCCGGTAATATTCCTGGTAAAACTCTCACCCTGCCGTTACTTGTTCAATCTCTATATAACCAGTTCAAGTTTCCTGACGCATTTGCGGTTGCAACCATTTTACTAATCATGACGTTTTTAATTGTTTTTCTCCAGCGTTTTTTAACTGAATCAAGCCCAACTAGAAAGGATGACGCCAATGTACATTCAAATTAATCATATTTCAAAGGCCTTTCAAAAAGAGGGCCAAAACGTCCTTCATGATATTAGTTTTGGTGTCCAAAAAGGCAGTCTAACCGCTCTTTTGGGACCCAGCGGCAGTGGTAAAACGACGCTGCTTCGGATCTTAGCGGGACTTGAAACCGCCACCGCCGGCAGTGCCAGCATTGACGGACAAGCCATTGAATCAGTTACCCCTCAAGACCGCGGGATCGGATTTGTCTTTCAAAATTACGCCCTATTTCGGTATTTAACGGTTTACCAAAATATTGCGTTTGGTTTGAAAACCCATCATCGTCCAGCTGCCGAAATTAAGCAGCGGGTGACTGATTTATTAGCGTTAACCGGCCTAAGTGAGTTGGCCAACCGTTACCCCGATCAGTTATCAGGCGGCCAAAAACAACGGGCCGCCTTTGCCAGAGCCATTGCGCCCCACCCTAAAGTACTGTTTTTGGATGAACCCTTTGCGGCTCTGGATAAGCAAATTCGTCAAGAACTCCGCAGTTGGCTAAAACAATTAATTCATCATTTGGGCATTACCAGCATTTTCGTCACACATGATCACGAGGAAGCCATTGAAACCGCCGATGAAATCGTGGTGATGAATCAGGGACGTGTCCAGCAAATTGGCACCCCAACCGAAATTTATAACCAGCCAAGTTGCCAATTTGTAGCTGAATTTATCGGTCACGCCAGCATCCTTACGTCACCTGATTTAAACGGGTTTGCGTTACCAGAAAAACCATTTACCGTCCAGGTTCGGCCGGAACGAGTTCAGATTTTTAAAAAGACTGGACAACCTACCGACACCGCGCATCTGACTATCGCCACGGTCAAAGACGTCATCTTCAGAGGTGCAACCATGACCGTCAAGCTGGATTTAAATGGCCAATCCCTCCTTGCCAATCGATCAGCCCTTCAACCGGGATTAGTCATTGGTGAACAGGTCTCGATTCTAATTGAGCAGCTAGTCGTTTTTAAACATGGCACCGGCATTCTCGAAAAGAATCAGTTACCAACCACAACGCCGTTAAAGTCTTACGCGATTAATTGAAAGGAGTCAATGTGATGAAACAACAACTCATTGAAACCGATCTCTTGATTATCGGTGGCGGCACGGCCGGTTGCTACGCCGCTAAAACGGCCGCCAAACTCAATCCCGATTTAAAAATCGTGATTGCCGAAAAGGCCGATATTCGTCGAAGTGGTTGCCTAGCATCAGGGGTCAACGCACTAAATGCCTATATTACCAAGGGCAAAACGCCTGACTTTTATGTTGATTACGCGACCAATGATGCTGCCGGCATTGTTCGGGGCGATCTACTGTTAACGCTAAGTCAGCGACTCAATAAAGTCACCGCTGATCTCGAAAAAATGGGGTTGGTGATTCTCAAGGATCAAAATGGAGATTACGTTGCCCGGGGTGATCGCAATATTAAAATCAACGGTGAAAATATCAAGCCGATTTTGGCTCGGGCAGCTCGTCGTCAGCGTCACGTTAAAATCATCAATCACGTTAACATCGTCGATTACCTGGTTGACCACCAACGGATATATGGCGCCGTGGGCTTTAGTCCGCTAGCTGAAGTTGCCTACATTTTTCATGCCAAGGCCGTCATTGTTGCTACTGGTGGTGCTTCAGGTCTTTATCGACCGAATAATCCGGGCTTTTCCAAACACAAAATGTGGTATTCCCCGTTCAATACCGGCGCCGGTTATGCAATGGGCATGCGGGCGGGAGCTGAAATGACCACTTTTGAAATGCGATTTATCGCCTTGCGATGCAAAGACACCATCGCCCCCACTGGCACAATTGCCCAAGGAGTTGGTGCCAAGCAAATCAATGCTCTCGGAGAAGTATATGAAACCAAATACGGCTTACGGACTTCGGAGCGGGTGTACGGCACGGTAAAGGAAAATCAGGAAGGCCGCGGTCCCTGCTACCTACGGACCGTTGGCATTACCAAGCAACAGGAAGAAGATCTCTATCATGCCTATTTGAATATGGCACCGGGGCAAACCCTCCGTTGGTTGGAAAATCAGGGCCCGCGGGAACAAAACGTGGAGATTGAAGGCACCGAGCCTTACATTGTCGGTGGTCATTCAGCCAGTGGTTACTGGGTTGATACTGATCGACAAACCACCATCCACGGACTTTTCGCCGCTGGTGATGTGGCCGGTGGCGCACCTCAAAAATACGTGACCGGTGCCTTGGCAGAGGGTGAAATTGCGGCTGAGGCAGTCGTTCGCCAGTTTCAACAATTATCGATTACTTTTCCCGACGTACTTAACGTGACTGCTCAAGCCATCATTCATCAAGCTGAACAGTATTTGACTCAACCGCACCCTACCAAGACAATTTCAGAGATCGAAACGGCGATGCAAACGGTGATGGACCAGGATGCCGGTGGCATTTCTCAATATTACGGGTACACCACAGCCCAGTTAACAACCGCGGCCGAAAAAATCACCCAACTTCAACAGGCACTTCACCAAGTCCGCGCCCATAATATGCACGATTTAATGAGCCTTTACGAGGTTCGCGAGCGGCTATTGGTTTGCCAATGCGTGATTGCCCATTTGAAAGCCCGCAAAGAGACCCGCTGGCACAGTTTCGCGGAAAATTTGGATTATCCCAACCCCGACGATCCCCATTTCAAAAAGTACGTTAACTCTGTCTATCGCAACGGCCACGTCAAAATTATTTATCGGGATTTAGTGAAAAGAGATGAACGCTATGAGCATCAGAATTGATAAAGAAAAATGTAACGGTTGCGGACTATGCGCGGATATCTGCCCGGGAAATCTGATCAAAATGGTCGGCGAAGGCAAAAATCGGAAAGCTGAAATGGCGTATCCGGATGAATGTTGGGGTTGCATGTCTTGTGTCAAAATCTGCCCAAAGCACGCCATCGAATTTTACCTGGGCGATGATATCGGTGGTCAAGGAACATCATTAATTGCTGAAGCCAACCATCGGGAAATTGACTGGACAGCCTGTCGCAAAGGTTGCATTTTAGAAAAGATTATCACGTCGCGTCAGGAAGCCAATAAGTATTGATTAGAAAGGATGCAGAAAATGGATCATTTAGATGAATTGGAAGCGGAGAGTATCTATATTCTGCGCGAAGCATATAAAAACTTGGGAAAATTAGGCTTATTGTGGTCAATCGGTAAGGACTCAACGGTTTTACTCTGGTTGGTCAAAAAAGCCTTCTATGGCCAAACACCATTCCCATTTATTCACGTTGACACCAGTTTTGAAATGCCGGAAGTCATTGAGTATCGGGATCGGATGGCCAAAAAATTAGGACTTGATCTGATTGTTTATACCAATCAGAAAGCGTTAGACGAGGGTGTCAACCCGAAACTGGGTCGTTTGCTATGTTGCGGTGCTTTAAAAACCGTTGCTTTAAATCAAGTAATTCATAAATATTCATTTGACGGTTTAATCGTGGGTGTTCGTCAGGACGAGGAAGGGTCGCGTTCCAAGGAGCGGATTTTCTCCGAACGGACCAAGCAGGATAAATGGGATTATACCAATCAACCGCCTGAGTTGTGGGACGAATTTAAAACTGACTTTCCAAAGGGCAACCACATCCGAGTCCATCCCCTACTTCACTGGACGGAGTTGGACATTTGGGAATACATTCAGCGTGAAAATGTTCCGATTATTGATTTGTATTTTGCCAAAAATCACCGGCGCTATCGAAGTCTGGGGTGTGCGCCATGTACCGGTTCGGTTAAATCGGATGCTAAGAATATCGCCGAAATTATTGAAGAACTAAAGCAGACCAAGGTCAGCGAACGAGCGGGCCGAGCCCAGGATAAGGAGGACGCGTACGCCATGCAGAAATTGAGGCAGGGGGGATATATGTAGTGAGCAGTGAGCGGATCCCAGCGGTTAATCTACGGAGACTAAGGCGTCGAATGGTGAAAAGCCTGGGTTTGGCTTTTGGCCATTCGATCCCTTAGACGCAGTAGATTGCTGGGAGGAGCTGTCCTAAAATCAGTGAGCGGACAAAAGCGGTTAACACCCGGAGGATAAGGCGTCGATTTGGGAAAGCCTGGTTTTGGCTTTTTCAAATCGAACCCTTATCTGGAGTGGTGTTGCTTTTTGGGAGCTGTCCTAAGAATAGTGAGCAAACCCCGGCCCTTAGCACCAACTTCCCAATGAAAGGAGTTACCACAAATGAAAGAACCAGCCTTACACATCGTCATGGTTGGCCACGTCGATCATGGTAAATCAACCGTGATTGGCCGGTTGCTATATGATACCAAAGCCTTACCAGAAGGCACCATTGATAAAGTCAAACGAATTGCAAAAGAAACCGGAAAACCCTTTGAATATGCCTATTTATTGGATGCCTTTGAAGAAGAACAAAAACAGGGAATTACGATTGATACCACTCAGCTGCAATTTAAAACGGCTAAGCGCGAATATGTGATCATCGACGCGCCCGGTCACCAGGAATTTTTAAAAAATATGATTTCAGGTGCTTCCAACGCGGAAGTGGCCTTCCTGATTGTTGATGCGGCCCGGGGCGTTGAGGAACAAACCAAACGCCATGCTTATATCTTGCGACTACTGGGGATTAAAAAAATCTATGTCCTGATTAATAAAATGGACTTGGTTGATTATCAACAGGCCAAATTTGAAGCGGTTAAGCAACAAGTGGCCGATTTCCTTGCAACGCTGCATCTGAAGCCAGCCGGCTACCTGCCGATTTCCGCTTACTATGGCGAAAACTTACTGAAAACTTCTAAAAAACTGGCTTGGTATCATGGCAAAAGTTTTATTGAAACCTTGGATCAAATTGAAACAGCTGATCAACCGATCGATAAACCCCTTCGACTCCCAATCCAGGACGTTTTTAAATTCGATGATCGTCGAATTATTGCCGGTCGAATTGAGGCCGGTACCCTAAAAGTCGGCGATCAGATTACCATCTACCCAAGCGGTCGTCAGACAGAAGTCACCGCCTTTGCCAACTGGGCACCAAAAGACGCCAAAGCCCAAGCTTCAGCCGGCCAATCCGTTGGTATCATGCTTAAGGAGGAATTTTTTAACCAGCGCGGCGAAGTTATTACCAGAACTGACGAACAGGCCAACGCCCCGATTGTCACCAACGTGTTGCAAACCAATCTTTTCTGGATGGGCCAGGCACCGTTAGTAACCGGAAAGGTTTATAAATTAAAAATTGCGACGCAGCAAGTTAATGTCAAAGTGCTTAAAATCTTAAAAGTCACGGATGCGGCGACTTTAGCCGCAAGAAAAGATGCAGAGGTGAAATTAAACGATGTGGCAGAAGTGGTCTTTCAGGCCGAGCAGCCACTCGTGTATGATTTCTTCGATCAACAGCACGTTACCGGCCGCTTCGTGGTAGTGGACGGCTACGATGTGGCAGGCGGCGGCACGATTACCGAGAAGTATCAAGGCGAGGTGGCCTTAAAGGGTGGCGACTTCACGGACAACACCCACCACTATCAAATCAACATTTTTGATACCTATCGGCTGACTGGTGGCGGCCAAATTGAAACGGATGAATACCAGGGGCAATTTGCTTTGAACGCGCCATTACCACTGGCGGATCAAGGTTACCACTATCCAAGCAGTTTTAATCTGATTTTACCGCGTCAAGATCGGGTACTGCTTGTCCGTGACGGTCGTTTCAAGGGCTCGGTGGCTTTAGATGACCAAATTAATTGGCAGCTGCCAACCGTTAACCAGATCGGCGCCAAGATCAACATCCGGCGTGCCGAAGATCTTCAGGCATTTTTGGCTGAACAGGAAACTTTAAATGATAAAACTAAAGCGGCGTTTTACCAGAAATGGCTGGACTTTAACGCCTATCACCAAGTTGTGATCGAAAATATTTAAAAGCGAGGGATGCATATGAGTTATAAAGTTACCTGGGCGGATCAACGGATTAATAAAAACGAAAAGGCCAAATTAAAAGAGGACGGACTGGATGTTTTTAAAGATCTACCGGAGTTGGTCAAACACCCCTTTTCAGAAATTGACAAAAGTTACTATATGTACTTCAAATTTGCCGGTTTAACAGTTCAACGTCCCCAAGACAAGGGTTATTTTATGATGAGAATCAAGATCCCCGGTGGCCGGCTGAACTTAAAGCAGGCCGAACACATCGCTTGGTTGGCTAACACTTACGGTCGGGGAATTGTTGATTTGACGACCCGACAGGCAGTCCAATATCACTGGATCCCATTTGAAAAATTACCCGAAATTTTTGCCGGGATTAACGACGTCGGCCTGACAACCATGGGTGCGGAGGGCGATATTACCAGAAATATCGTCGACAACCCCCTTTCCGGCATTGATGCAAACGAATTGTTCGACACTCGACAAACGGTTTTGGATGTCTATCAACGGTTTCAAGGTAACCGGGATTATTCCAACTTACCACGAAAATTCAAAATTTCTATTAATAGTAACATTTATAATGCCGGCAATGCTGAAATCAATGACCTGGCATTTATTCCCGCAACCAAGGAACTTAACGGCCAAACCACTCGAGGCTTCAACGTCAAAATCGGCGGTGGGCTGGGCATGCTGCCCTATTTAGGGTTAGCCATGAATATTTTCGTGACCCCTGATCAGGTAGCGGACGTTGCCGAAGCGGTAGTGACACTCTACCGCGATTATGGGCCACGTCGCAGCCGAGCGAAATCCAGGTTAAAGTTTCTGATTCAGGATTGGGGCGTTCAAAAATTTGAAACGGCATTACGTGAAAAAGTTCCCGGCCTTCAAACGGCTGGCCATAGTGAAATTGTTGGTTGGTCAAATGGGACGGCGCTTGGCGTTCATCCTCAGCGGCAAGCCGGTTATTACTACATCGGCGTCAGTGTTCCTGCCGGCCGACTTTCCGGGGATGATTTTCAAGCCTTCGTCGATTTGGCAAAAAAATACGGCCGTGATGAACTGCGCCTCGATCACGGTCAAAACCTGATTTTACCGTATATTGCCGAGAAGGATTTGGCGGCGGTCAAATCAGCTGAAGTTTTTAAGCGCTTTTCAATTACCCCGCACCGATTATTGGATTTTGGAACTACGTGTACCGGGATCGAATATTGTAATTTGGCCAATGCCCACACCAAGGAAATCTTTAAACCGCTACTTAACGAGTTGGACAAGCGCTTCACCTTTGAAAAGCCGGTAACCATTACCTTAACCGGCTGTGGTAACAACTGCGCTCATCGAAGCATTGCCGACATCGGCATTGAAGGTGTTCGGGCCAGAACCCAGGCCGGCGATCACGCGGAGGGCTATGTCTTATCCGTTGGCGGTAGTTTATTAAACGGTGGTCACTTTACCGAGCCGCTTAAAGGAAAATTCTCAAAGGATCAGTTGGCAGACGCTTTGAGCGCTATTTTACAAGATTATCAGGATCAAAAGCTGCCTGAAGAAAGTTTCTATGATTTCTTTTTGCGTCAGAAAGCACCTCATTTTCAATCGTTGGTGGACCAGTATCGATCACAATTACAGGAGGTTTTAAAATGAAAGTTAAAATTATTTATACCAGTTTAACCGGTAATACTCAGGAAGCTGTCGACGTGTTAACGGATGCCTTAGACGAAAAAGGAGCGGAAGTTGACGTCCTCGACAGTGAAGACGGCATCGAAGTTGATGATTTTTTTACCGACGCGGACGCTTACGTGTTGGCAAGTTACAGCGACGGTGATAATGGTGAATTACCGGACGGCATCGTCGATTTTTCCGATGATTTAACCGATTTTGATTTATCCGGGAAAAAGGTGGCCGTGATCGGCACCGGTGATTCAAGCTATGATGAATTCTGTGGTGCCGTTGATATCTTGGAAAAACAGGTTCGAGACGCCAATGCTACTTTAATTGCCCCGTCACTTAAGATTGAAAATGCGCCGGATGACGACGCCATAGCCGAACTCGAACAGTTGGCGCAAACACTGACAACTAAAGTGGCGGAGTAAAGGGGGGGCCAACTATGACAGAAGGCATTCTTTACGTCTTGCACGGTCGGCGTGGCAAAATTCCCAAATCAAATATCGAACTGCTTCAAGCTTACCTGGCTCAATCGGGCATCCCGTCAATTATCAGCTTTCTTGAAGGTCAGCAGCAGACGCTTGAAGATGGGGTTCGTTTTCTTCAAGATCGGGTTGATCAACTAACCGTGGTGCCGGTATTATTATTTTCAGCGACGCACATTCGCTGGGACATCCCCAGACGAATCAACGCCGTCATCCGATCAGACCGTTCCTTTAACATTTTGAAACCTTTGGCAACCACCGAAGCGGTTTTTGATTACTTAAATCAGCAGTTGCAATCAGCTGTTCACCAGTTTCCCAACCGTAAAATCTTGATTGTCGCTCACGGCACGCCCCATTTCCCGGAACCGTACCAGCAGTTGACCGCTTTGGGTGATCGGCTACAATCAGCCATTAACGTGCCCATCCTTTGTGCCAACCACATTGGCCACCATTTAGTCAAAGAGGTGTTGGCAGAGGAAACCGCGCCATTGATTGTCCAACGATTGTTTTTGACGGACGGCCGACTCGCCAACCGCATTAAGAAAAACGTATTAAGTATTCAGCCTGATAGCATTTTCCTGCCCACACTGGAAGATCAACCCGTCATTACAGCAGCGATCAGTGAACGGCTCAACCAATACCGCTTGGCGGTTAATCAATAATCGTCAGTCTTAATAATTTAATGTCCCAATTGTGGTAAAAACCGGGTATCCCAAAAACAGATACCTGGTTTTTACGCTGACAAATCGTTAACAGGATGATTTCAAAATTAAGTTGTTTAATTTAGATGCGCTTATGTTCAAACGCCCAAAAAGCCAATACTAAGAAAACAATACTGTATCCAACATTTCCTAAAATCAGTTGTTTGAGTGTTAGTAACGTCGTACTGTATGTTCCAGGATATGACCATTCATTTGACATATTAAGCATATTGAACGGGTTCCATCTAATCAGTGGGAAGTTCGAGGCCGCATTTCTAATTAACATAGAGGACACTGTTTGACCAATAAAAACAACTGTAAGTCCGCTTGCAACCGCAACTGCTGAAGTTTTGGTTGCACAAGCCAGTAGGAAAATCAATCCAACAATAATGATCGACCCAAAAAAGTCCAACACACATTCATCAAATAAATTTACCAAAATCGTTTGGTGATAAATATACAGACTAAAGAATGGATATTTAGAACCATAAGTCAGCCATTTAACTGGAAACGTTAATACAAAAACCAATCCGTGTAAATAAGCATCGTAAATTAAAACGGTCACAAATTTAGAAACAAAAATTCGGATCTTTTCTTTATCTTGAATCACCAGATGTTTAATTGTCCCGTATTCATATTCCATTGAAATGATGGTTGAACTTACAATGATGATAACTGTAGTTGCCCACTCCGTCCCGGCAAACGTAGCGGTAATATAGAATTGCGCATCACTGGCACTAACATTTCTCACCATCATACCAACGGCCAACATTGCTAAGGCTAAAAAAATTGGCGTATAAAGTGTGCTTCGTTTATGGAGTAATTTATAGATTTCTTCGTTGATTAGGTTTAACATTAGCGATCTTTCCCCCTGCTTTCATTTGCCATCATAGTTAATACCGAGTCTTCAAGATTTTCTTGGAAATGGCCAACGTCTTCAATTTTAATTTTGTTAGATAGCAGGTCATTAAACAATTGATTCAAGTTGCTGCTTTGCGATAAGGGAACCTGGACGCCATTTTGACTTTTAGTAGCGCTGATTTTATCCTTAATCAAAGTTCTTGTGCATCGAGTATCATCATCAGTTTTTAGAAAGAGATAGTTTGCACCAATCGCATGCAAATGCTTCATGGAAGTTGCTAGAATGACTTGCCCCTTATCCAAAAGAACCACTTGGTCAATCATCTTTTCAAGTTCACTTAAAATATGACTGGAAATCAAAAAACTAATTCCTTTTTCCGCCAATCTCATAATTAGATCCCTTAATTCTCGATTAGACATTGGGTCAAGGCCATTCATCGGTTCATCTAAAATAACGACATCCGGATGATTAAGAAGGGCGCTTGCAATCCCCATTTTTTGCTTCATTCCTAGGGAATAGTGGACTACCCGCTTATCAATATACTTAGTCATCGCCATTTCTTTAACAATTACATTAACGTTGGCTGCATTTTGGTGTGAATAAAGCATTAGTTGTTGGCGGCCCGTTAAAAATGGATAAATCGCTGGACTTTCGATTAAGGCCCCAACAGTTCCTTTTGAAGAAACTGTCCCGGAGTCTGCTTTATAAATTCCCAGAATTATTTTCATAATTGTTGATTTTCCAACTCCGTTTGGCCCGATTAACCCAACAATGGCGCCTTTTGGAATATCAAAACTGACGCTTTTTAAAACCTGCCTCTTACCAAAACGTTTGGATACATCCCTGACGCTTAAAATATTCACGTGAATTGCCTCCTCAAAAATTAATGACATAGGTTCAATCACAACCTGTCGTGAAACATAATATGGAAAAGATCTCTAGTGATCACACATCTACAAGGGATGTTTTTCCATAAATAGGGTTAATGGTTGCTTTATCCTTTTCATGAGGTGTTTATTTTACCTACAATCAATAATATACACTTCATTGTTATTAAATAAAGTACTTAAACATTATGTAATTACTTAATATAATACTTTGCTACATTTTAAAAAACACAACAAATGCCCTTAAGTCAAGATAATAAAGAGTATTTTAAAATAATATCATATAACTATAATATTATGCGTTATTTTTACGGTTATTTCTTTATTTTTCCTACTATGTAAGAATATAATAACTGTAATTAAGATTGAGTGCTCTATATAATAACTTTTTTAATTATCATTAAATTAAAAGTAAAGAAATAGATAATTTCCGATTTGTAGATACGGTGTCTTTGCTAGACTTCTATTCTAAAATGTAGTAATTTTCAGAATGAAAGCGTTTCATATATATAAATCATTCATGTTTTGCGTATTTTTTTAAGTTTCTAAAGCCTTTTAAGGAAGAAGATTTTTATTATGAAATTAAAGATCGCAAAGGTTTTCCTATTAATAACACTTGCTTCAATAACTCTTGTTGGGTGTGGCACATCACAATCTTCCACTTCAAATAAGCCACACAACAACTGGACTGATGTTTATAATCGCTCTGGCAAAAAAGTCGCAACTTTTTCTAAGCAAAAATGGATAAACTATTTCTCTGATTTTCCCGGAAGCGGACACGGTAACGTTAAAAAATCTAGTCTTCCTGCTGGCTCAAAGCTCAAATTCAAATATGTTCTTCACCAGCGAACAAAAAATGAAAAAGCAATATTAAAGGTCTATTCCAACAAGTATGCCTCTCTAAGCGCGCATTCACATCAGGGGGTTGCTGATCAAGATATTCCTAATCTTATCTGGAAATTAAGCAACCAAACGTATAACAAAGTTACAAATCCAAAAGCTTTTACAAAATAATTGTTTAAAAATACACAATATTTCAAATTATATTTAAAAACATGCTTTAGCTTGACTGTTTATTTAATAAAATGCAACAAAAGCTCTGCCATCCAACAAAGGACGTAGGGCGTTTTTATCTATACTCTTTGGATAATTAGTAACTCAGCCATCAGTATGCATAAGTTGGTATATCAATGTTAAAATAATCAAAAGTAACAAAATAAAAAAATAAAAATTTCCTGCATGTTTTAAAAAAATAAGTAATTTGTCCATATAATATCAATTCAAGGAAGAAACACTCATGACTCATCTAACAAGAAAAGCTTTTCAAGAAACCTATTTCTACAAAACCGAATTAATCAAGCTCTGCCGCCAGTATGGCCTACCGACTCAGGAAACCAAAGCTGAATTGACTCACTATATCGATCAATTCTTAACTGGCACTCCTGCCAATAAAGTAGCCGCTGTTCGTACTCACTCCTCAAAACCGACCCTTAAGGCTAATCAAATCAGCTTGGATACTCCCGTGGTTGGTGCCGGCTTCTCATTTAACCAAGAGGCTCGAAAATTTTTAAAGGTTTACTTTGGTGTTGAAAAGTTCTCATTCACAAAAGAAATGGCCATTATTAAACGACGGGCTGAAGCAACTCATGATTTAACATTAACTGTAGGCGAACTGTTGGCACAAGCCGAAAGTTTAAGGGCTCATCCATCTTCAATTCTCGCCCATAATCCAGAAGAACAGACCTAGTCAATGGAACCGGTTCGTTAAAGATTTTTGTTGCAGTCCTCAAAGTCGGGCCTTTGCTAAAAAACTGAAGGTAGCTGCACTTCTTTGGCAGCATGTGAAACGTTCAAAGGGCCCTAAACAATACCGAGATCAATTGCTGAACCAATTTGCAGATGAGCTTAAGCCATATCGGAAACGACATTAATCATTCAACTAACGTTTGTTAGTCATTAATTTTTCAATCCAGTCATTTCGTTGATCCAACTTTGTATTTCTTAAATCGTACGCCGTAATTATCAATAGTCCCACGTCAAAGATTAGTGACAAAGTAACTGAATCAGGTACCAGAAATGCGCCATTTAAACCAATCACGATGAAGTCCCATAAGCTGTGAAAAATAATTGGCAGCCATAACGAACCTGATCGAATATAGATAGCACAAAATAAACATCCAATCGAAAGCGCCCCAAGCATTTGGATCAAGGTCGCCGACAAACTTTGTTCCGTTAAGTTCAAAACATGAATACACGCAAATAGCAGGCTGGGGATTAAAACGGCTAAATAAAGATCTTGATGGGTCCAAGTCCCAAGTGCTTTAAGAACTTGCGGAAAAATTAGTCCTCTAAACAGATATTCTTCAGCAATACCGATTAAAGTAGTTCCCGCTAAAATATCCAGAAGCATTGACCACCCACTAAAAGAATGACGAGAAAGCAGGATTATCGTTGCCCCAATCGCCAACAGTATCAGAAAAATTGGTAATGAAAGATAAATTAGATTTTTCAACGGACCCAAGAGTCGATAAAAAACCGGTTGTTTAACGTAAAACCTGTTTAACATGAAAATGATCACCAATACTGGTAGTTCTTGAATCCCAATCAGCCAAAACCAGTCAATTGATCGACCGCTGGGGATTAATGGACGGACTAAAAACGGCAATCCAATAATAATTAAACCAGTGATGCCGATCATGATTGCAACGTTAATCCAATTTTGTTTTTTCACGGTTTTCACACTCTTTTTATAGTTTTATAAATGCTTAGTTTGATAATATCACTTTTATAATAAGGTTAAAATTTATTTTAATGCCTATGAAATTAAAGTGGCTGACAACCTGATCTTTTCATCAGTTATCAGCCACTTTAGAATTTTAACTCAATTATTCATAGTCATTGCCAATCATTTTCATGCCCATAATCTAAACTGGCTGAGAGCTTTTGCCACGTCTCAAAATCGTCTTTTTGACTGGCAGCTCAGCTAAGGCCCGGTCAACCGAATTTTCACCCGCCAAAAAGTGAAGTGGTGGATTTGCCATTCGGCTCAATTTTATGATCCCTTTTGCCAACAAGTCCGGCGAGCCAATTTACTGACCAGATTTTGCTTCAATCTGTTCGTTAGTTGCATGAACTGTTTGATCATAATCCTGAATAGTTCTGGGTGCCGCTTCATGGAAACGTCCTGCCCAATCCGTTCTAAGAGGTTGGTTGCCCTATAGGGGGAATCATTCATTATCCGCTCGTTTTATTCCCAACGAGGACAAAATTCCGAGTAATGATAACCCCCCCGGTACCGATCATTGCCGCTTTAAAGCCGCTGGAAAACACATCCCAACCGTGACAATTCGATAACTAAACTTGCTACTTATCCCCGGTTACCCTTAATATATTAGAAAAGGAATCATCCATGAAACAATAGAATCGAGGATCCCGCTTATGACAAACACTCAGAAATGTCTATCAATGCTTAAATCAACCTATCAAAAAATCCTATCCACTAACTTAGTCGGTATCTATCTTCACGGTTCCTACGTGATGCACAGTTATAATGCATCAATCAGTGACTTAGATTATATCGTAGTAGTAAAAACGCCATTATCCTTTTCAACAAAACAGCAATTGATGACCGTCACCCTCAAGAAACTATGGCCACTCGCCCCAGCAAAGGGATTGGAATTTCATGTGTTACGTTTGTCAGATACTCAGCACTTTCGCCAACCTTTGCCATTTGACTTCCACTTTTCAAAGATGCATTTTCAAAACTACTTGGCAAATCCTGCCCGTTACATTGAAATAATGCACGGAACTGATCCGGATTTAGCTGCTCACTTAACTATTATTAATCATTTTGGTCAAGTCTTGGTGGGCACCCCGATTATTCAGGTTTTTGACCAAGTTCCTGAAATTGACTATTGGCAAAGCATCATCTTTGACATCCAAGACGCTCAAACCAACATTTTAAAACAACCGGTTTATACCATTCTAAATCTTTGTCGAGTGCTGGCTTACAAGCAAGAACGTTTAATCACGTCCAAGCAGTCAGGCGGCCAATGGGGGTTTACTCACCTCGATAGTCAGATGCACCCACTTATTCAGCAGGCACTTCACGTCTACACGAAACCGTCTGCCAATATTGAATTTAAGGCATTGCCAGCCGAGCTAACAGCTTTCGCCACAAAAATGCTTTGGCACTTAGGACTTTAAAACTTACTTGAGAGAGAAACTTAAAACCATAATAGAAAGTCAAATCGCCATTCTACCACTTAAATCCACTTTCATTTAAACGCATAGTACCCAATCATAATAAACAAATCAACCCAAACTAAATTTTACCAGATCATTTGTGTGTTCAGTAATAGTAACTCGTATTAAATACCAGGTGACATAAACTAGAGGGCAACATAAAACATACTCATTGGATTTCACTATTTAACTGGCACAAAAACACCAGCAAAAATTAAAAATCCAAGCAACCCAAGAGATTATCTCGGATTACTTGGATTATCTTCATATTTTCATTTTTCCGGCCAAACCGTCACATAAATGTTGCTCAAACGACCACCATCGTTCCAATGACCAATCATTTTGTGATCACGACAGGCATTTGCAAACTTAGTCATCCTTGACCTAAATAGTTTTGGATCGTTACTTTTAATTTGAATTGTATCAACGCGGACCCTTTGATAAAGGGGTGGACAACTACAGAAATACTCCCAAGCCCCTGGGCGACGTTTTAATGCCCGTTTAATTCTTTTGTCGATGGTGAAATTTTTAGGATCCATATTAGGTAGTTTTGATCTGCCAGCTGCGGTCATCCGACCCAAATATGCCATTCGAATGCACCGAGCCTTATTCAATTCAGACCAGGCACTTCCTGACTTTCTAGGCACAAAACGTTGCATAGCCGGCCGGCTAGGAATAATTACTTTGTAGGTGCTGTCTATCCACCCAAAACACATGGCTTCCTCAACCGCATCAACATACCAAAAGTGACCATTTCCTTTTGGAATTCCACGTTTAACGTTAACCCAACATTCGCTTGCCTGATCACCGTTTTCAGCCAACCATTGCCGGAAAGCCTCTCGATTGGTTACCTTTAATAAATTTTGAGGATTTTGAATACTCATTTTTTAGATAACACTTCTTGCCATAACTTCTTATTAATGGACTGATCATCAAAATTCACTTTCATTAAAAATTATCACTCCTGTTGCTTCTTCTCCAACGCTTTTAACAACTTTTCATTTTGCGAAATCAAAATCCAGTTCTGCTCCATAATCGCCCGCAGAAACCCCACCTTTTCCTGATTGGAACGATCAGTAAAATTAGCGGTATCACTGTCTCTAAGTAATTTTTTGCTATCCAGTTCGCTTAGAATAGCTTCAACTTGGGACTCGGTTTCTTCACTTAAGTCACTCAATCCACGATCTGCCATAATACCGGCTACTTTTCGATTGTCAAATAATGCCATAACCATACCCTCCTAAAGGTAAGAAAAAAGAGGATTGGCCCCCTCTTTTCACGATAATTGTTCTTAAGTCGATTACTTGAATGACATCCAGATTTATAGCTGGGCCCATGCGGAAGAACTGATTGATGGGAATAGGTAAACCAATCGGCCAAGTTCTTCAGGACCAAACTTGAATTCAATAGCTGGTAATAACGTATTAATCACGTTATCCGCTTGCTCACTGACTTCAGTAACTCCAATTAGATGATGCTGTTTATCAAAAAATAGAGAGTTATCACCCATGGTTTCATTATCAACTTGACGATACCAGTCATCAGGCAAGTAGTTGGTTTCAACGTCATCTCCATTCTCCTTGGCTTCTTCTACGGAAACACCAGCTTTGGCAATTCTTGGAGAAGTAAAGACAACCGATGGGATAACCGGATAATGGATCGGCTCGCTGCTTTGACCCGAGAACCGCTTAAAAAGATAAGTTGACTCAAAGATCGCGGTGGGCGTTAACTTTGGTTGTGTTTTATCAATCACATCACCGGAAGCATAGATGTTGTCAACGTTGGTTTGAAGATAATCGTTCACCTCGACACCATTTTGATTATAGTGAACGCCCACTTCATCCAAACCGATGTTTTCAACATTTGGAATTCGACCAGTAGCGTCCAAAATCCAGTCAACCGTTAGAGTATGATCATCACCATAGTGAACTTCAAATTGATCGCCGGATTTTTCAAACGCTGAAACGCCGGCATTTTTGATAAATTTGACGCCCCGTTTTTCCAAATCCTTTACCACTTGAGCCACGTATGGATGATAGAATTTCCGCAATGCCCGATCATGATGCATCAAAACTGTCACTTCAGAACCAGCAGCATTGGCAATTGTCGCAAATTCCATACTGATGTAGCCTGAGCCCACAATTGCAATCCGTTTTGGCAACTCGGTCAGACTCATAAATGCCCGACTATCATGTGCCAGTTCAGTGCCAGGGATATCTAATCGATGCGGCCGCAAACCAGTTGAAATCACAATGTTTTTCGCCGTCTTTGATTGGCCGTTAACTGTCACGGTATGCCGATCTTTGAAGCTTCCTTTACCATGAATGACATCAATTCCGGAATCTTTAAGTAAGCCACCAATCATCCCAGGTAATCCCTTAATGACGTCTTGTTTGTGGGCTTCGCTTTTAGTCCAATTGATCGTCAAATTTCCTTCGACGACGCCTTGTAGTCGTTCAACCTCCCGGGTCAGTGCAACCGGCGCATCAAGGGTGATTTTAGCGTTACACCCATAGTTTGGACATGTACCGCCAATCATATCTTCTTCAATAATGCCTACTTTCACACCGGAATGGGCAAGTGGAATGGCACCATCAAAAGTTCCGTGACCACTACCAAGATATAAAACATCGTAATCATACTGATTTGCCATAAAAATTGCCTCCAGTTCACGAAATCGACTACTAAAATAAGCAAAATTCATCATTTCATTGTACACAATTAGTCTCTGACTTCATTATAGCCCACACAAAGATGAGTTACAAAAACTAAGGTTGGGAATCAACAGGTAAATCGGTCAAAAACAGTTTACGTAAAGTGTTCAAAAGCCCTACCGATGCCAACTAAAAACTGATAGTTGCAATAAATAAGAGTACCTTCCATTTGATTTACCCATAACTTAACTATATGATAATGTTGAAAATGATCGCTTATCGGGGGAAAATCATATGAAAAAACGTTTGAACTACTCTCAGTCATGGTTGGTTTAGTTGTCGATTCTACCATGATAAGTATTACAAAAGACTAATTTTTTTAAAGAAAGCGGCAAAGCATTTAGGACCCTATAGCCTGACAACTCCGCAAAGGATTGCCAAAATCAAGCAAACCTTGCTGGCTAAAGGCTTCACTAAAAGTAAACGTGACGCCATGCATGACTATGTGATTAGCATTTACATGTCTAACCCTAACGTTTTGTGGAAAGAGGTCACTTGGAGTCTAAGCAAGTCGTTGTGACTTATGATCACAAACTTTTTAACCATTAAACTAAAAAACTCGTAAAATTGAGGTAGATACAACTCGGGGGAGGAAAATAACAATGTCTAACAAATTAATTAAGTTCGTCGCCAGTTGCATCCTGACAATTGGCATTGGGATCACCATTCAAGCAAATCCGGTTCACGCCAATGTTTTATTTGGTGACTGGACTAATTTTCGTGATTCATGGATGGCTTATGGCATCAATCAAAAAACGGTTAAAGCCCACAATGCCTATATCTGGAATTTAAACCATACCAAACGGATTCATAATTTAAACAACTATAAAAATACGACTTGGTATACGATGATGGCCTTTACCCGAACCAAAAGTAACAAAGGACCAATTTATTATAAAATTTCTAACGGCACTAATATCACCGGGGTCGTTTACAATAAATACCTCACCAAATATTACGCTGAAGAGCCCAAAACCTTCCAAACAGATGATCAATACCTGCACTATCTGAAAACGGCCCCCTCACAAAAATTAGCGCGCGGTGTGATGCGTTTGTTTCCCAATAGTCACGTTAGTCTAAAGCTTTCACAGATTGCTTCAGATCAGTATGACTCAGGAAACGAAACCCTAGTAAATGCCGACTATACTGATGTTCAAACCACCATTTACCGAAACGCCTTTAGTGTTTTAGAAGCTTGGCTAACCAAGAAGACGGCTACTCAGCGAATTGCAAATTTTGAAAAATATTTAAATTCAATTGGTTACGACCAGGCTAAGCGAGCTTCGATGAGTGATTATCAACTGGGACTCTTTATTCGTGATAATGTTGGCATTGGACGGCCGTCAACTCAACTCCCAATTGAAAAAACAACCGATGACGCTGCTTCCGTAAGTTATCAAGTTCTGTTAGCTAAAGAAAAATAATGCTGATTCAATAGCTGCCAACTTAAAATACTGTGTAGTTTACCGATGTTTTAAACAGGTACTAAGCGGATCTTTTCTGATAGTACGTATTTGGGTCTAGGCAGCCAGTCATTTTTCCTGTATGATACATAGAAGGAGCTCCTTTCTGTATTTTTTGTTTTTCTTGGTCGATAAACAGCTTTACAGGTGGAATTCCTGTTTTTGTATTCTTTTTTAATTCTATTTTCTAGACTGCCGGAAAAATAGGCGGATCAAAAACGGCAAATAATTCCGACAACCGTGAGGACGTTGCTGAAATCATTTGCTGTTTTTGGTTAATATAAATTCGAAATTGTGTACTGATCGACACTAAATTCTTTTCTTTAATCGCAGTTTTTTTGACACATACATGCCTAATCCAAAGATTATACCGGCTAAGATGACCGTCCAATAACTATGAAAAGATTGAAGGCCTTGAGTGAAGCTAATTCCGTCAAAGAACCAATCCAATCCTCTTTGGACAAACCACATGTATATTCCAAATTCGATTCCTGCTTTAATAGCCCACCATCTAATTCCCTTTAAAACCTGAGGATAATTCTCAGGAGAAACTTCTTTGTCATTTAAATGAAGTTTATTCGTGGCTGGCAGAATGTAGCCGGCGGTGAGAATAAGCGTAAACAAAATGTTTATAAATATAAAGCTAATCAAAACGTTTAATGGATGAGTTGTTGCAAGAAAAGCCATAACTATATTAGACACCAACATGTAGCCAAATGAAATCAGAAATGCATTATTTCCAATTCTATTAACTTGCTTACGCTGGTAATCATTTAACGGTGAATCTATACCATAGAAGCGCCTAATGATTTTTTCCCATAAACTTTCTTTTTGTTGCATGATTGATTTACCTCCTTGAAATTGCCATAACAGTTCGCTAGTTACCCACAGATTCCGGATCTTGCAAAGTCATTTGTGCTTCAACATAATCATTAAACTAATCAGTTTTAACAAATCCATTAGTCGGATTTTAGCTCATCCTTTGCTCATACTCCGAATTGGTGATCTTAGTAACTTTCGCCCTACAATTTACAGCTGCATTGTCTTCTGCTGAAGCAAGATAACCTGCTAGGGTAAAAGTCCGTTAAAAAAACAATTAGCCACTTAAAAACAATCGCATGTGCTGCTTAATGTTGCTGTGAAGATTTTCTTTAGCTTTGTGTTCAACCTTCATTATTAATCCACTCCTTTCAAAGTGCCTTTTGCAATCCGTTACACAAACACTGTTCGGTATAAGAATTTCTCTGGCTATTTGTTGTACTTTAATGCACTTAAAACAATGCTCGAAAAACGCCTACTAAGAAAAGTGCCAGAAAACAACCTTGAATTACTGTAACGGATAATATTCCATCATATTTGCCAAGTTGATTGAATATTATCCCGTTAATGGATATGGAAAATGTTACGGCAAGAATCAGCACCATAGTCAATCCAATTATTTCTAAAATATTATTTGGGACCCCAAGTGGAAGAATAATTCCCATAGACAACAAGCAGAACGCATCAATTAATCCCCAAATAAAAACCTGTTTCGCAGTTGGATGGATAAAGACTTTTTTCATAATATAGCCGCACCCCTTTACATAAAATTACTCCTACGCTGGTTTATCTTCTCTTGATTCAAACTCGCAAACGCCTTTCTTTGCACTCTTCTAGAGAATTATACGAGCCAACAAACTTGTTTATTAATTTATCCCAGATATTAAAAACAAGCTGCAAATCAAAAGGCTCAATGAAGTAGTTATAAAGAACAGCCAAAATGCTACTGATGATTCAGGATCGATCAATGAATGACCTTTTGACTGTAAAAACGGAAATATATGATACCTTTGAATTAATTTCGTGTTTATATAATTCGCCAAGATAAGAAGTCCCATTGCAAAAACAAAAATTATGATAAACATAGCATCAACATTCCTTAATTAGCTTCTAACTTAATAGTCATCAATAACACCCAAATTTAATGGTGCCGTCCTTCGATCGATAAATTTAATTTACCCGACAATAACCAAAAAATCAACGATTCCTGTGTCTGTAATAACCAGACACTAGGTTTGACGGGGGCTTATATTTGTTACATAATTATAAAAAACCTGTTGTGAGAGGGATTTAACGTGGATATTTCAGATAAACTAAGACAATACCGGAAACAAAATAATTTGACTCAAAAAGAGCTTGCTGACAAACTTCACCTATCTAGAAAGACAATTTCTGGATGGGAAAATGGTCGAGGTTACCCAGATATAAAAAGTATTACGCAATTAAGTGAAATATTTGGCGTTTCAGTTGATGATTTGTTAAAAGATGATAACCTGTTAGAGCACTATAATGAACAGAATAAACAGAGTGAGCGAGCAGAAAAGATAGTCAAAATTACATATTATTTGAATTTAACTTTAATCTTGATACTTTATTGCAACCTGTTTGATCTCCTGATTATCAACACTTCTTTATTTTTACTTCTTTTACTTACAAATCTAGTGATATTCTTTTCAACCTATTCTGATTGGGATAGGTTTAAGAAAAATAAGCGATCATTAAAGGCCGTAATTGCTTTTGTAGTGTTACTTATGGTCAATTCCAGCGTAGTGCCATTAAATAGCGAATTCTTTCGGTTACTTGCAGTTAATAACCAAGCGGAAAAATTGGGCGTTATCACGGGAGAGATTCTTATTATCTTACTTCTATCGATTTGCCTAACGCTAATTTTCTGTTTCTATCCTCGTAAACAACAGAGAAAAAGGAATTCTAACAATTCAGCTAAAAATTAGTGTTGAAATAACTTGGTTAAAAGAGGCCTTTAATTTTCAAACTCCTTAAAGCAGGCTAGGTAACTGTGCACCAGCAGCTGAATAATATTTTTCTTCTCCAATTTCTTTTTAATCCCTTACGTATTGCTACAAAGTGATTTTAAAGAAATAGGAAAATTTGAAGGATTTGGCTTACCAATACAATCAGAAGCCAGGTTCTCTTCACGTAAACCATCAAAATTCATAAATGACACTTCCCCTTTCAAATTAGCGCTATCCATTTATCAACAGTTTCGCGAAAACTAATTGACGATCATAGTATCTCCCCATATCGCCAAAAAGGCTAGCTAATAACAATAGACATTGATAAATTAGGCTTCGCTACAAAGATTAGACATTAGATGTTGTCTTTTAAATATCGGAAACTGGTTTCCGTTCCGGTTACCATTATTAGTTTGCCGTCCATGTCGACCTTTGATTAATAAATTACTTTATTCGAATTATTAAGTTTCACTACTGTGCCATAAATTTGATAATTAAACATTCTCTCTTTTATTTGAATATAATTAGCGAAAATATCTAATCTATTCATAATTTGGTGCGACACGATGCAACGTTATGATTTATAATTAATTTATAAAGAGCTAATTCTTATTTTATGGGGTGATAACTATGGGCGATTTAGCAAATAAACTAAAAAGATATCGTGCAAAAAAGGGATTAACTCAAGCCGCATTAGCAGAAAAATTATCAATTTCCAGAAAAACTGTTTCGAGTTGGGAAAATGGCCATAGTTTCCCCAAGTTTTCGACTATTATTCAGCTAAGCAAAGTTTTTGGAATTAAAGTTGACGATCTTCTAAAGGGTGATGAAAAAGTAATTGAGCACTTTAACAAACAGGATAAGCAAGTAAGAAAAGATAAAAGAATTTTAAAAGTGTGTTATTACCTAAACACCTTCTTGCTAATCCTAAGCTACGTTAATATGTTCAAACCCTTTGGATTCCACAGTTCATTAATCTCTTTAACCCTAATTGGCAATATGATCATCTTCTTTTCACAATATTCAAATTGGAAACTTTTTAAAAAGAAAGAACAACTAACTAGACTTGTTATTGGTTTTTTCCTATTTTTATTCTTAAACTCCACTACCATGATATTCAATGTTAGTTTTCAAAGAACCTTAGTTCCGGGTGATGCTATTGCAATTATTGGTGCATCAAGCGGTGAGTTTACCTTAATTCTATTTATTACCATTAGCTGGACATTGGCCGTCTTTTTTCGATCTGCTAAAAAGAACAAATAACATTATTAAAACATTAAGTTTCTGTCTGATTCTATACACAAGTTTACTTAAAAGGGCTCCTTTAAAATAAACATGAACATTTAAAACTTAAGATGTCACTGAATTTTCCTACAAAGATCAAACAACAAAAAGTACTATATGGATTTTTCAGTTTTCGATTAAGGTTTGCAAAACAGGAAACCCCAAACTGTATATTTAACATGTTCTACCACAACACTATTTATTATGAAGGTGGCAGTTATGACCGAATTATCAAACAAAATAAAACAATATCGCAAAGAGAAACATTTAACTCAAAAAGACTTGGCTGAAAAAATGTTTGTTTCTAGAAAACTAATTTCAAGCTGGGAAAATGGGCACAGTTTCCCAGACTTCCAAGCTATGATTCGATTAAGTGAAATCTTTCAGATTAAAATTGATGACCTTTTAAAAAATGATAATAAAGTAATTGAGCATTTTGATGAACAAGACGAACAGGCAAAAAAGGATAGACACACTTTGCATATCTGTTATAACTTAAACTTTTTGTTTTTAGTTTTGTCTTATATTGATATGTTCAGACCCTTTGGATTCCATGCATCAATAATTCCTCTAAGTCTAATTATCAATATGTTTGTCTTCTTTTCCCATTACTCAGATTGGGATTCTTTTAAAAAAAGTCGAAAAGTAGTTTTATCCATCATCACTTTTATTGTATTTTTGTTGATGAACACATACTCAATGGCTCTTAACTTTAATTTTCAAAAATCTTTAAATCCTAACGACGTCATTGGAACCTTCGGAGCTGCAGCAGAGGAGTTCATACTGATCCTATTTATCACCTTTAGCATAACTTTAGCGATTTTCTTTCACCCCGCTAAGGAAAAACGACAACGCAAAAATAAATGATTCCGATTGACGATGAATTAATATTGTGCAAAAACACAAAGCGACATGGCCTGCAAAATATCAAGGTCATGTCGCTAAAAATACATAAGAATTTGTTTAATCCGTTTCTATCATTAAGCTGTTTTAGGCCATTTTGACAGATAACCGATTATTGAATTAATCGTCTAATTGCTAAACCAACACGCTGGACTTAACATTCTTAGCCATTTCGAAATTATCGGTGATGATCCCCGCCACATGGTCCGCTAACAAAGCGCGTTGCTTCTTGGGATCATCGATTGTCCAGATCCGCTCTTTAATGTTTCGCAATGGCTGATAATGACTGAGATGTAATCCTGCCAAGTGAGCCTCAATCATTAAATCACGGGGATGTTTCAAAATGTGATTGGATAACAGGCAATATTGCTGACTGGGATCTACCCGGTAAGCATCCTTTAGTGTCTGCAATGAAAATGACGAGTAAATCACTGGGTGAGCCAAATTATATTCTTTGACCATGTCCAAAACAATCCGCTCGATGTTTGGATAGTGAATCTTGTTGGTCTTGAATTCCAAATTTAGGTAAACTGGTTTTTGACTCACCAGCGATAGCAAGTCCCTCAAACTGGGGATCGTTTCACCATTTCGTAACTGAAACTGTTGTAATTGTTGATACGTGTAATCCCGAATCTTCCCCCGACCGTTAGTGGTTCGGTTAATTTTTTCATCATGCATAATTACCGGGATGTTGTCCTTAGTTAGGTGAACATCAAATTCCAACCCATCAACACCATGCTCAACTGCATAAGCGAACCCACTTAACGAATTTTCCGGAAACTTGTATGGATAACCACGATGCCCAAAAATCAACGTTTCATTTGTCATTTTGAGGATACTCCTTTTTAAAATCAACCCTTAATCAAATTCTCTCATTTAATCGCTTTTGTCCGCTCACTTGCTCACTTATAATTATTATTCGCTCGATTCGTGGTCTTCAAATTAGCATTCATGCCACGACTGGCTGTTGATAATGCTTTGGAGATACTACCACCGTCATAAACGGTTTCCATCGACGTCTCCTCCAGCTCTCGAGTTAACTGCATCCCCTCCATCAAAATTCCTGAGTTGGTGTGGTTCGGCTTGGCAGCCGCTAACTGTTCACCAGGAACCCTAGCTTCTGGTTGCTTTTTATACAAGCTCTTTAAAGCCGGCTGACTTTGCGACTTGCTGTTAAGCGCCAGATAACCAGTGGCCTTTTGCCAATTAGCCTGACTGTCCGGTCGTTCTGCATACTTGATAAATTCAAAGGCGCCTTTTTGAACTTTAGATGGTTTATCATTTGAAATCCAAAGTGCCGCACCACCAATCCCGACTCCGTTGGCTTTTTTGCCATCGGGATGTGGGAAGTATGAAATTCCCAGCTTATTTTTATTACCGGTCGTTAACTGGCCAATGTAAGCTGATGATTGAACAAAGATACCTAGTTTCCCGGCAAGAAAAGCTGCGATTTCATTAGTTTCCGCACTGGCACCGGATCCGTAGTTCACAAAATCGCCCGATTTAATATTGGTTCGAATCCATTTCAGGTAATTAACCGTCGTTGGATTTTTTAAATTAATTTTTGTCGGATTACCGGTGTGTCCATCCCCGTGATTAACCAGCGACGTTTTCGCGTTCGCCAAAGCTTCTTCCATTAACCAGCCGTAAATTTCCATCGTCATCCCCTTTACCTGATGATGCGACCGCTTATAAAGTTGTTCGGCTACCCGGGTGACATCACTGTAACTCGGTGATTTAGCTGGTGGTGTAATGTGATATTTCTTCAACAGACTGGCATTATAATAAAGAACCGGCTGAGAGGTGTTAAACGGCATTGCCAACTGCTGACCCTTGTTTGAATAAAATGATCGGGCAACTGGTGAAATGTCTTTTACGTTGTAGTTCTCCTTGTCAATAAACTTCTGAACCGGCGTCGTGTACTTGCTGTGCATCATTTGGGCCGTTGAAATATCAAAGGACTGAAACAACGCCGGCGAAGCATTTGAGCCATGGCTTTGAATAATCTTTTGAACGGCTTCGTCATAGGCGCCTTCATACTGAGGAATGACTTCGTATTTATTCTGCGATTTATTAAACTTATCAACCATTTGGTCCAGCGCGACTTCAGCGGGACCGCCCATTTCGTGCCAAAAAACAATCGGTGTTCGACCAGCTTTAGCAGAGGTTTGTTTATGTGCCGATGTATAAACCAACGCGCCCATCGCTACAACCACGACCACTAGGACCGGCCAAAAGTGGGCTCTTAAAAAGGCTGTCACTTTTTGAATCATTTAACCGCACCTTCATTCATTCCGGATTTGAAGTAATGCTGACCAACAAATAGAACAATCAAAGTTGGAATGACTACGATTGCTGCCGTTGCTTGAATCATTCCCCAATCATTGAAAGTTTCTTCAGATTGCAGTTGTCGCAGTCCATTTTGAACGGGCCGAAAAGCATTACTGAAGGTCGTCAACATTGGCCACAGATATTGATTCCATGCACCCAAGAAACTGTATGCACCAAGTGTAATTAGGCTAATCCGATTATACGGCAGCACCATTTTCCAATAAAATTGAAAGTGGCCCAATCCTTCGATATCCGCTGCTTCCTTTAGTTCAGCCGGCATTTGCATGAAGGATTGCCGTAACATAAACGTTCCAAAGGCAGAGGTTAAAAACGGCACAATCATGGCCGAATAGGTATTTAATAGGCCCATTCCTTTAATGGTCATGAAGTTTGGAATAATTTCAGCTTCAAATGGCAGCATCATCGTTGCCAAAAAGAGGATAAACAGTACTTTTCGACCTTTAAATCGAAGAAATACAAAGGCATAAGCACTCATTGAGCAAAAGATGAGTTGCGCAATGGTCGTAATAGTAGAAATCCATAAACTATTTCCCAAATATTGAAGAATCGGTGTTTGTTTAAAGGCATTTACATAGTTGGTCAAAGAAATATGAAGACTTAGAAAATTTCCTTTTGCAATATCCATAGTGGGTAAGAGACTGGTCCAAAGACCGATCAGAAACGGCCCTAACACCACAACGGTTAAAATAATTAGTAAGACATAATTCAAAATTTTTTGAGGTAACTTTTGTTTCGCAACCATTTCCATCAGTAGTTCACCCGCTTTTCCAAAACTTTGAACTGAATCAACGTGAAGATGGCAATAATAATCGTTAAGATTAACGACTCCGCACTGGCTTGAGCATAATTACCACTATAGAAAGCGTCCTTATAGATTCGATAAACCAGCATGTTAGTCGCGTTGGTTGGACCGCCTTTAGTCATTAGGTCAATTAAGCCGAAGCTCTTAAAGCCTTCAATTAATGTGATAATCGACACGAAGAACAAGGTTGGTGAAATCATTGGGATCGTGATGTGAAATAACTGGTGACGCGGTGTGGCCCCTTCGATACTGGCGGCTTCATATAGTGTTGTTGGTACCGACTGCATGGCACCCAGTAAAATCAAAAAGGTAAAGCCCAGGTTCATCCAAACCGTTGTAATAATAACTGCCAACATGGCCCAACCGGGATCCGTCAACCAATTGATTTGTGGTAAATGAAGCCAAGTGCTAACCAGTGATAGGAATCCGGTTGATGGGTTAAAAATAAATAGCCAGAAGATTGCCGCTACTGAAACCGAAACCCCCATGGTGGCTGAGAATAGCGTCCGGAAGATTCCAATGCCGGCAAGTTGCTTATTCGCGTAATTGGCCAAAATTAGTCCAAGAACAATCGTAATTGCCGTAACGGCCAAAACATAGACCATAGTCACGCCCAAACTGGAAAGATAATCGGCCGACGTTAACAAACTAATGTAGTTTGACAAGCCAACAAAGACCGTTGGTTTACCAACCGTGTTTGTCAAAAATAGACTTAAGTAAAGGGTTCGAAACATTGGATAAAATATGAAAACACCCAGAATTAGCAGTGAGGGTCCTAAAAAGATCCATGCATAATATTTATCCTTCGCATTTAACCAAAAGCCGGCTTCACTTTTTGCCGCTTTTGAATTCGTTTTATGAGAAGCAACTGGGGTTGTTGAAGAATGAGTGGCAGGTGATTTAAGCATTGGCAACCGCCTCCTTCGCCAAATCAATTCGTTGACCCTGATCATCAAAGAATAATAGGTGAGAACCGATGCCGACTTTAACTGGCTCATACCCCCGGAAACTGACTTGACCGGGTAGTACAATGCGGACATCACCACCGCTATTTAGGGGTGGCGTAAACAATCGTTTCATTTCCTAAAAATTCAGTATTTTTCACCACCGCATTGGCATCTACTGATGAGGCTGCTGATGAAACGGTCATCTCATCCGGTCGAACGCCAACTCGCAATTGATCACGGGGAACTTCTTCATCCAAAGCCAATTGCAGATCATTTGAACCGATGGTTAATAAATGATGATTTTTTGCTGAGCGTTTGGCCGACAAAATATTGATTTGTGGGGTGCCAAAGAATTGCGCCACAAATTCGTTTTCTGGATTTTGATAAATTTCCGAAGGCGTCCCAATCTGTTGAACATGCTGATCATTTAATACCATGATGTGATCGGCCATGGTCATCGCTTCGACCTGGTCGTGTGTCACGTAAATCAACGTTAAACCTAATTTCCGCTGCAACTGATAAATCTCCTGACGCATTTTAATCCGAAGTTGCGCATCCAAGTTCGACAGCGGTTCGTCCATCAAACAAATTTCTGCATCACTGGCAACTGCTCGGGCCAAAGCAACCCGTTGACGTTGACCACCTGACAATTCACGCGGTTTTCGTTTGCTAAAGTCAGTTAGATTAACCATTTTCAAAGCATGTTCCACCCGCTGCTGGACATCGGACTGGCTCAGCTTTCGGGCCTTCAACCCAAAGGCCACGTTATCCCAAACACTTAGAAACGGATATAATGCGTAATTTTGAAATACCATGGTTAATTTTCGGGCTTTTGGTGGTAATTCATTGACAACCTGATCATTGATTCGCACCTCGCCATCCGTAATTGGCGTCAAGCCGGCGATCATTCGTAACAACGTACTTTTTCCACAACCAGAGGGTCCAACAATCACGAAAAACTCGCCGGTTTGAACCTCGGCTGAAACATTTTCCAATACTTTCGTTTGTTGATCATAATCTTTTCGAACATTTCTCAACGAAATTGACACATTGACTCACCTCAACTTAGTTATTTTAACTACATCATCATTGTGGCAGTTCAATGTAAAACCTATGTTGAAAGAGTGTAAAAGTGATGTAAAGAGTTGAAAAGATGCCAAGCATCCCCATATGTTCTAATGAAAATACTTGGCGTTTATGTACAACATGGCGTTAAAAAGCAATCTTATGAATTGTTTTCAGAAAAAGATGATCTATAATTAAATAGGCATTGAAATATAGTGAAACACACAAATTTAAGGAGTGATTCATCAACATGAAAACTTTGACAACCAATCGTGATCGGACACTATCGCTGATTTTTAAAGTGCAGTGTCTATTGATTTTCATTACTTTAACTGGGAACCTTTGGTTGAATTTTCAAAATAGCTTAAGTGATTTTGGCGGCTTTTCTACCATTGTTATTTTGATATTGACTGCCCTATTAGGATTCTTAATTCCAAAGATTAGCCAACCGGCAACCAACTCACTCCTTAATCAGATCACTAAAACAGTTGTCCGCTTAATTGTAACGGCCTTTTTCCCAACTGCTGCATTCGCCAGTATTGCATTATTACTCCACCCACTAATTACTCAGGTTCATCTCACCAAGATGCCGATTATCTATCTCGCATTTTTAATGAGTCTTATTAACTTAATTCCATACTTAAAATTGTTATCAGCCAGTGAACCGCGTTCAATCACCAGAATGATGTTTATTTTCAGTTACCTATTTTATTTCCCAACTGCTTTTAACCAGTTAGAAATCTTAGGGTATGATGTTAGCGATCAATTTAACGTCTGGATAACCTTTAACCCGACCATTACCCTTTTAATTCTAGCGTACCTCTTTCTTTTTGCTTCGACTTTTTACATCATGATCCGCTGGGGATTCAGTCTGCCAAAACTCAAGCTCAATTCCAAAGTCAATTTTGGCTGGCTTATATTAATAATCGCCCCAACTCTCTTAGAATTAACGGAACCCGCCAGAAGTTGGCAAGGCTTATTGCACCATTTAACGCCCCATGTTGTAAGCGGCCCCATAACTTACCTGATTGTTATTATCATAACGGTTTGCTGCTACGAAGAAATCATTTTTCGGTACGCCCTATTATGGCCCTTATCGCAGACGAATAAACGACCGGCCAGCTTTTCTCAGATGACCAGCGGCATTCTCATAAGCAGTCTTTTGTTTAGTTTTTGGCACTTCACAAATCTTCAAACTAACGGCTTGACAGCCACACTCTTGCAGGTCGCTAGTGCAATTGGGACAGGCTTTATCTTGGCAACCATCTGTTTATATACTGGTACAATCTGGATTGGCGTTATTCTTCACAGCTTGATGGATTTAGTCTCCACAACCAGTGTTTCCAGCGTGTTCTCTCAGACACCGAATCTTTTCGAAACAGGCTTTATGTTAATTGTTGCCGGGATAGAAATAAGTTGCGCGATTCTCCTATTACTAAGCAAATCCAATCAACTAGCTTTTAGACAAACGATGAATCGAATTAAAATTAGTTGAAAGTTGCCATCAGTAATGGACACTGAGGGAATTCCACCCAACTAGCATTTGTTAAATAATATGCAACAAAATTTGGCGCATTTAGTTGAAGGGGTAATTGCGGAATTATTATTTGAATTTAAAAAGCGTCTCGCCATTAAGTTGACGAAACGCTTTTTAAACACTGGAAATGAATAAAATAGTTAGTTGTTTAAAGTCCCAATCACGACCCCCTTGATCGCAAAGGTTTCATTTCCTTGGACATCAATTGGGGCATACTTAGGATTTAGACTAATCAGCTGACAATCTTGAGCAGTCTTTTTCAACTTTTTAAGGTAACTGCGGCCATCGACATAGGCAATCACGATTTGGCCATTATCAGCATCCACCGCGGCCTTTGCCAGGGCGACCTGCTGATCGTGAAATTGCGGTTCCATGGAATCACCGTTAATTTTAACGGCATAGTCAAAGCGGGGCAGTTTACCCTGATAATTGATTTCATCACGTTCATCGGCGGCGAGTTCTTCCCCGGTTCCCGCCGAGACAACCCCATCCAGTTGCAAGATTTGAGCGGGCAATTGAGCAACTGAACGCGTTTGTTCAGTCTTGAGACGCTGGGCCAGTTGATAAACGCGTTGCTGATGAGCCGGGGTCAGCTGAGCATAAATTGGCATGATACTAGGACCTTGGTTCAATTGACTCAGATCACGTTGGAGCAAATCCGTTGCATCAACGGCAAATAAAGTCGCAATCTTTTCAATAATAGGTAATTTAGGGGTATATTTCCCCGCTTCCCATTCACTCACCGAGGCGACACTTTTGCGTCCCAGTCGGTGAGCTAATTCGGTTTGGTTCAAATGGTGCTGTTTTCGTAAGTAGCGTAAATTTTGGGCAAACATCCGATCAGCCTCCTTCTAAGTAGTTATATTATATCATAATTTCGCAAATACCGAATGTTTTCCTTGGTCTTAGTTTTACCGAAGCTTATATTAAAGACAGTTAGTAAAAATCATCCAAAGCGACTTAGTTTAAAATGCAAAACTCACTAAATTTGAAGGGAGTCAGCTAATGGGCCCAATTAATAAACACGCTCCAATTCAACGCACTAAACAATTTCTCAAAGATCATTCGTCTCGTCATTTATTGATGAGGCTTTTTTTCATTGGCGGAAAAGTGGCGGTGGTTTGGCGGTAAGTTGTCCGGAAGTGGTCGGTTTTAAGCGCGATAAAGACGATATGCTATCAGTGTCAAATCGATTTGATGCAATAACCGCTGATTTAATACCGGAGTTAAATTGGCCAACCAAAATAAATTTAAAGAAAGAAGTCATTATTATGTCAAGTAACGTCGATGCACATTTGAAATATCGGTTTAAAGGACTCCCCAAGAAGAACGTAGTTCAAAAAGTCTATGTTGGCTCAACTTATGTGTACGCCCTCCAATTGTTCAACGCCAACACGGATGTGGTCATTTCACGAGTTAGAAAAGATTCTGCCAGTGGCTTTAACCTCGACTTCTCAAACGCAGAGAAGATGTATCTCAAAAACTTTGGTCACGGCCAAACGTTTGAATACTTCAGTTACAATGGTCAGGCCTACTGGTGGATTGTGACCAAGGGAGCCGGCGATTCAGAGAATTGGGGCACGCAGGTCGGGCGGATTCAGTTTGAACCCAATACTGAAGACACCACAACCTATAATGGGAATACCAGTATTACCCGTTTATCAGCGCTCAGTACGGCGACGACCACTGGCAAAGCCTATGGTCACATTAAGCGAGTTGAGGCCGCTTTATCTTCAACGAATGCCCCAGTTTCGGGAGGAACAACCGACCGATTGTTATTGTTAGCTGGAATTGATACCAACAATAATGGGCACTTTACCCTTTACGATAATGATAAAGTAAACGCCATGCTTGATACGGTAGATGCTAACCACGGTCATATTCCTTGCAGCAAACTGAAATCAGCGTTGGTTTCAGATCCATACCGTCAGGTAGCCAACTTAGCATCAAAGCTAACCAGTAATTCGGTTCAGGGATATGATATCTCTGATGGCCGGGCAATCTATATCTCAAGCGGACAGCCTAAGCACGATGATCATAAAATTGACCAACCTGGAGTATCAAAATTTTATTGGAGCAATTCTAAGATCGTCAACCATAACTTGCGCAATACAAATTGGTCGGGAGTTAACACTGAAGCTGAAGGAATCCAAATTGCCAGTGATTTATATGTTGGCATTTCCTATCATAATGTAGAGGGAACAGCAACAACTGAGAATCGTCTCTACACCACGACAAAAGCATCCTGGTAATTAAGTAGGAGTGGCTGGGACATAAGTCGAAAAATGGTCGCAAATCAAAGGAATCCCGTGTAATCAGCACGATAAATTGTTGATTACACGGGATTTTTATTTTTAAAAATAGGTCAAAATTTTGAGTGACACCTTTATGTCCCAGCCTCTCCCTCTTTTTGCTCTTTAGATTCAATTGAGTGTGAGATTCATCTATAATTAAGTGATAGTTTATTCAGGTTTTAAAAAATAAATAATACCATTTCCATAGTCTTTACTATTTTTCCCTGCTATAGTAAAGGCAACTTGCCACCCAGTAAGATCCTTGACCGTCTGGACGCCCGCTAATCCGTCCTTAAAACGATAAGAACCTTTAATACTAAAGGGAAGTTCTTTTTGTAAGAACGCATTATAAGAAATTTGGCCGGATTGTAATTGCTTTAAGGATGTCGTCCTACCAATATCGGGAAGCCCGATAGCTTTTAGTTGCTTGTATTGTGAGCCTAGAATTTTTTGAAGATACTCGCCGCCACTATCACCGGGGTGGTTTTTTAGTTGATTAACAATCCGTTGTAAATAGGGACTATAGATGGTTCCAGGTAAAGCATTTAGTGTCTGTTGTTTAATGCTCAAATGGTTAATCCGTCGCAGATACCCCCGCCAAACTAATCCTGAGACAGTATTCTCAGGATTCTTAATCCGGTAAAAGATCCCCGTTTTCTTGCCATTAGTCATTTTATAACTTTTGTAAACGTACCAATTAGTTTTAGAGTAATTACTTAATGAAAACTTTTCCTGAGTAAGATTATTATTCCAAATAACGGCCTTAGAGCTGTTGGTTTTAGCACGATAGGTTGGTAAAACATTCGCATAGCTTTTGCTCTTAATGGTGTGATAAGGTCCTGCTGCATGGACCTGAGTTGTGAATCCGATCCCCCAAGCCAATCCACAAACCAATAACCCCTTCACTAATTTATTTAACATGTTAACGCTCCTTAGATAATTTACCTTCAGTATACTAGGCAGCTGACTAAACATAAAATAAGTTGGCTGCGAAATAATTATTGAAAACAATCGGGTTTAGGAAATGTTTTAAATTTTTAATTTGTTTTAATCAAGTATTAAAAGTGTTCGAAATTAAACATTTTTATCCATTAATATAAACAATTGCTGGTTTTAAATTTAAAAATGCCTTGATCTAAAAATAAGAATCCTGCGTAATAAATAAAATGCCCATGGAGGTCAATGGAATATCTATACGAAACCGATATCGGTATAGAGCAAGGACGAACATTTAATCAAAATAAAAAAAGAGAAGTGTTGTTAATACGGCATTTCTCTTTTTTGCGTTAACCAGATTCAAAGCAAAATCGGCGAGTGATACTCCCCTTGGTCACGTAACGTACCACACCATATTTGGTGCTCGCTGAATTACCAAACGGTAGCCAAAATCTCACGAAGCAACGTTACCCGACCAACTTGAAAAAGATAGGGCGTAAATTTCATGGTGACCATGGGGGGTCTTTAATGAAGCAGACGAAGGCCAGCATCTTCGTTTCAGGATAAATAAAAAATCCATCACCAGTTTGCCCAGTGACGAATTATTCTAACTTCGTAACCACCATTATTTGTTAGGTGGTCGGTGGTAGTTACGATCGGCTTAGGCCACTTTAGCCGCAATCATTTGCTCGGTTAAGGATAAGCCCAGAGCCTGTAAGTGTTGCTCAACAAACTTGATAGCGGCCTCTTTACGCTGGTCCGGCTCAAGTTCGGCCATTTTGGCTAACTCCGGGATAATCGCGCCGGCTAGTTCATCAGCTAGCTGCAGCGCTTGCAAAACCTGCGTGTTCTTAATGGTTTGTAGCCGCGCTTGAATCAGTGGGTGAAGCAGACGATAACTCGCTAACAACATGGTGGCCAGGAAAGTGAGTAAGCCCGTGGTGTCGGCTGATTGCAGCCAATGCATGACTTGATTAAGCATTTTTTTCACCTCCTCAAGATAAAACTAAAGTTAGCTAACTTTGTCATCTTGAGGATACTGCAACTTGAGACGCAATAACCGACGACTTACGGCCACTTAACCGCCATTATCGGACGATTAAATTTCGCGGGCACGCGTACGCAAAGCTTAATAAAGCCCGATTTTGGTAACGGTTCACCGTCCGTTCGGCCAGATAGCCCTGATGGTATTTGGCGGATAGGTCGGCAACGGTTTGCGGAATCGTTAGGCGGTTAATATAGCGGTCAGTCAGTAAATCAGCCAATAACGCGGTAGATTGATCGACTTCGCGCATGGCAGCCAGGGTTTTTAACCGTAATTGACATTCAAAGTCGGCCTGTCTGGCAGCTTGGGGCATGGTTTTGGTAGGTTGCGTTACCCATTGCGAAAAGCTTTGTTTCCGAAGCTGCCATTGGTGATAATCCTTGAGAAATTGTTTAGCCCGTTGAATCGTCGCGGGTTCATTAATGGCATCCATAATTCCCTCCTTCCGAGTTTAATTAATCCTGGGTTTTGGATGAACATCGTTGATTAATTTCGGCTCTACCTTTAATAGAGTCTTCGGAATAACTAAAATCAAGGAAAATTCGGTATTTTTGAAATTTACGTTATACTACAGGTCACTAAGGGAGGTTAGTGGCATGTTTGAGGTCAATGGAACATCCATACGAAAATGTGTCGCCTTGGTTAGTGAATGGAAATCCGGCAAGTACACACCGATAAAGGGATCGTCATTAGCACTTTAAAATAGTTAGAACATCGCCATTACAAAAAACGTCTCGTCATTCATCTGACGGGGCGCTTTTTGTGATTGGCGGTTAAGTGGCGGTGTTTTGGCGGTTAGTCGTCCGATAGTGGTCGGTTTTAAAAGCTCAATCGGCGATATGCTATAAGCATCAAATCGATTTGATACATCAATCGCTGATTTAATGCCGGAGTTAAATTGGCCAACCAAAATAAATTTAAAGAAAGAAGTAATTAAAATGGCAGTAAAGAATGTAACACCAGAAAAGGAGTATACGTTTATCAATTTACCAAGCACTCACGTTATTCAGAAGGCCTACTTTGATATTCCAAATAACTACGTATATGCTTTACAATTATACGGAGAGCGGCCAACAAAGCAAGCGGTACTTTCACGTGCTCATATTTCAGAAGGGACTATCGATTTTCAACATGGTGCTGAAAAAATGATTTTATCAGATTTTGGGCATGGGGAAACTTTAGATATGGTTCCTAATAGTGGCGTTAATCCAACTTTTTGGATTACAATGCATGCAGCAGATAAACCTTACAAAGGAGATTATTGGGGAACGCAGATTGGAAAGCTACAATTTGACCCTAACGGTGGTTCCATTGGCTTTTCTTCTTTGAAACGTTTAGCTAGTATCAGTCATGCTGGGAAATTAGCTGATGGAGATAAGGCGCGGTTCCCATTACGACGAGTAGATGCTGCTCTTTCGAGTAATGGTCGCTATCTAACGATTCTAGCAGAGGGGACGAATGGAAAATGGCAAATTACGTGCTATGAAACCAATGTTATTGATAGGTTGTTAAATGAATCAACAACGAATTATATTAGTTGCGGTCAAACTGAAATGCGAACTCGACATGGTGCTGATGGAGGCGCCTTGGTCAGCTCAGTTGCGTTTACACGCCACTTCCCTTGGGATTCCATGCAAGGTATGGAATTTTCAAATGATCTAAAGGTTTATCTTACTGGAGGCCAGTGGATTGCAGGAGGAAAAGGCGAAGCACCACATGTTTTAAAAGGAAATTGGGATTGGAGTAAATATGAAACGGTTTCCTTACAAGTTGATAATGTCCAATATGCTGAAACAGAAGGAATTCAGCTTTATGGAGATTATGTGTATGTTGGTGTAGAATTTCATGAAAATGGAACTGGTGAAGCTAGACATACAATTCAGGTATTTAAAAAGAGCGAATTCACCGTATAGGCTGTGTTACCAGATTGGTCTTCAAGGAATTTAGATCTTTAGTTTTTAACGTAAATGGAAGCTCCCATGGATATGATGCCAGAGAACACCATATCTATGGGAGCTTTTAATGAACGGTTTTATGATTGATTGACTTCCAGGCTATTTCGATGTTCCAATGACAATTGTTTGACCATTAAGCTCATCGCTAACTGGCAGATATTTGTTTGATAAGTATATCCCAATGATAAACTTTTGCTGGCGTCGTTTGGCGCCATACCCATTTGCATTCAGGAGCTGCTTAATTTGTGTATATCGTTGATTGATCGATAGGTTGTAGGAATGCAGGTTCAAAAAGTCATTTAATGTGGGAAGTTTGTCGTATGGTGAAATGATATTGCTAATGTCGTATGTGGCTGAATTTAACCCCAAACCGGCCTTGGCTAAATCGAGTGAAACGGTACTATTTGGAAATAAAGCCATTATTTTGCGGGTCAGTACTTGAGATGGGGATAGTTTAACGTATCGCTGATACTCGTGATTATTATAAAAGTTCAAAATATCAACCGTACCAATATTTTGAAAGTTAGGATTGTGACCCTGCTTTAAATAGCCATGCCAAACGTAGCCAAACGCTTTAACGGGTTTGTCATCAGCAACTACCTGGCTGATATGATAATAAACGGATTTTTTTCCATTATGTTTAAAAATTGCAACTGCGTCTCGAGACCAAGTTGTATTGGGATAGTTTTTCAGATTGTGCTTAACTTTACTATGAGTCGAATTCCAAATTACGGCTGATCTTTTGGGATTTTTTGCATAGTATAAAGGGCCGTTATGTTTTAGCGTGTAGCCCGGTGTTTTTGAACTGTCATATTTAACACTGACCAACTTGTACGAAGTGCTTGCAAAGGCTTGGGAGCCAGTGTAAATACCAGTGCCGATGATTATACCAATTAGTAACCAAAGTAATTTTTTCATTTTTTCTTTATACTCCTAATACTAAGCTCTGTTTTGAAGTGATGTTGTCCTCGTAGGTAACGTAAATTTTAGGTCAATATCACATTGCTCTCCTTCTAAGCACCTGTATTAGCACGAATCTCACAAATCCCGAATTTACCTTTACCCTTAATCTTAACTTTTCTGAAGACCATGTTAAAACCAAAACCAAAATTAATCAAAGGAAGTTCGTCAGAAACTAACAGTTTTTGACTATGATTCGAAATGCCGGTAGAGGTCAATGGAACATCCATACGAAACAGCGGTAGGAAGACGAATTAGCCGAGCATGAATGGCGCTTTCTTGGTTAACATTTGGCATCGGATAAGGTGGTAGCCTATCTGAAGCAACCATAGCTCCCCGGGCTCTGACAAACTCGGACAAAGTAATTTGGGGATTTTGCAATTCGGCAATCGCTTTTTTCTTAGTTTCATCATCGATTCTAGTTTCAATTCTGACCCTATCAATCACCTTTTTTAGACTGCACTACTTAGACGTACATATATGATGTTTTCACCTATTGAGGCAGATTACATTTAGTTGGCAGCCACAATGTCGCCGGCTAGGGCACATAGACGGTTGCGAAGTTTATCAGGAACTTGACCAATTATTTCGCCATTACGGGCAACGTAATCATAATTGGGCGTTTGCCAAGTCACAATATAGCCGTTGGTATGACTGTTGGGGTCAAGGATCGGTTCGAAGCCCTTTTGAATTTGACTGGTGCCATGAGTGATGGGCATGGCGACAACGAATCCGGTTAGCCGATTGTATTGAGAGTTTGATACAACGACGGCTGAACGTCGCGGTTGGCTAGCCGTGTGGCCGCCCATTTCGTGCCCACTATGGGGTTCAAAGTCTAAGAGAATAATAGCGCCTTGGTTAGGAAAAGTCGTTGTCATAGTTCTCGACCCTTCCTTGGTTCGTTGCCAACATTAAAACCAATCTTATCCAGCTGACCACGAAAATCAACATTATCATATGCGCCCGACGTCCAGGGGTTTTTATGGCTGTTAGCGCGCCGGATAATCAAGGTATCTTCATCAACCTTTTCAATTATGACCGGCTCATTACTCGAAAAGCCGGTGCTTTTAGGTAAGGTGACACTGACCGAGTTACCAGTTTTATGCGTTTTGGTGTCCGCAATTTTTAAGCTATTCATTATTAGTCCCTCCTCGTAAAATTTGAATTAAGTATATCGTAATTACAAAGTTATTACAAGTGCTTACCTTTGGAAAATTCCCGCCCTAAGTGGGGTCAATGGAACATCTATACGAAAAATAGCGGTACGCCTTAAAAACCGCAGCATTTAAACCAAATCGGTTCATCAACTGAAGCGAAAATGTGTCGCCTTGGTTAGTAAATGGGAATCCGGCAAGTACACACCGATAAAGGGATTGTCATTAGCACTTTAAATAGTTAGAACATCGCCATTACAAAAAACGTCTCGTCATTCATTTGACGGGGCGCTTTTTGTGATTGGCGGTTAAGTGGCGGTGTTTTGGCGGTTAGTCGTCCGATAGCGGTCGGTTTTAAAAGCTCAATCGGCGATATGCTATAAGCGTCAAATCGATTTGATACATCAATCGCTAATTTAATGCCGGAATTAAATTGGCAAAACAAAATAAATTTAAAGAAAGAAGATTTTTATCATGACAGATGCAACACAAAGATATCACGTAACCTTACCAAGCAGCAAAGTGATCCAAAAGTTCTATTTGGATTTTCCAAACAAAATGGCTTACTTTTTGCAAATGGCTGCTGGTAGTGCTAAAGATATGACTTTAACTTATGGAAGTTTTGATCCAAGTAATTCAGAGATCAATCTTTCAAGCAATCCTACTCAGATGCATTTAACTAACTTTGGTCATGGCCAGACTTTTGAATTGTTTAACTGGAACAATCAATTGTATGCTTGGGTTATGACTTATGCTGGCGGCAATGCAAGTACGGATGGGGACTATTGGGCAACTCGGGTTGCTCGTTTACCAATTGATGGTAATTCGAAAACGCCCGCTGATGTCAACTCCATCACTTACTTGAACTATATGGGTACTGGCAAAAAGAATCTGACCTTATATCGTGCGGATGCGGCATTATCTTCAGACAAGTCTCGTTTAGCGGTTTGGACTCAACAATCTCAAACAGGAACTAAAAAACGGGTTACCGCATTTAACGCTAACGTATTAAATCAAATTATGGATGCCGAAGGAAATATTAAATGCACTGACCCTCGCATGACGAAGGGCGGATCAGCTTACGTAGCCACTCGTGACATAAGCAGTTACAGTTATCCTCAAAGTTCTTGGCAAGGTATGGAGTTATCCAATAAAACTAGCGCGGGTTATAACTGGGTTTATCTAACGAGTGGTCAAAAAGTGAATCCATCAGTAATCGTCCGGGCACCTTGGAACTTCGTAAGTCCTGCACCACAAAATATTACTGCAAAGATCACCGATTTGGGTTCGCATGAGCACGAAACTGAAGCTCCTCAATTGTATGGAAATAATGTTTACTTTGGCGTTGAGGAAAAGAAGCCGGCTAGTGGGAAACTTAACGAACATTACATCTACAGTATCTCTAAGGATGCTTTTACTAATTAGAGTAACTGGGATTAGGGATCGACGTAGATGTAAATACTAAGTCGAATTCGGTCTGAGAAGCCGCACAAAATTGGTTTAAATCAACTTTGTGCGGCTTCTTATGGCTCCTAGTATTCAAAACCTTAAAAGTGATTATCAGTCGCCATAATTAGCATCGTTCTGTGGGGGTGTGAAATATTTGGCACCGCCTACTGTATAGAAACTAGCCCACATTGCATATACCTTGCCAGTATATTGATAGGGTGTATGTTGATTATTAATCGTCAAACGGTAACGATACTTCCCTTTGTTTAAATGAGTGGCGCTTACTCCTTGAAGTTTATGCTGATAGTATAAAAAGGTTTTGGATCCTCGTTTAAGCGTATGCCTAATCTTAACGTAGGAGGTTGGCTTCTGGACGTACTGCCAATGAAGGCCTCCGTCGGCTAAAGGTTTTTGATGATACTTATAAAACTCTAAATAACCATCAGAAGTGATTTTTAAAGCATTGCTAGTGAAATGGGGATTATAGAAATAATTGGCAGCTCGTTCTTTAAAGGCGTCAATACCACCAGAATAGAGAACGTTTTCGCCATAAGGTAGAACGTAGGCTGGCCGTTTCACTCGGGTATATTTACTCGGATAATAGGAAAGCAAGATTGGAATAAAGTGAGATGGTTTTTTAAAGCCCACCCTTTTTTTCAGGGCATAACTAAGATCAATGTGAGAGCTAATTAGGGCTTCTCCACTCTTGGCTTTACTACCACTATCAATACTGACGGAGGCGGCAAGAATCGTTCCCTTTGGTAAAGTAACTTTATTACCAAAAAAATTAAATTTAGTGTTTTGATTTAATCGGTAATATGGTGATTTTAGGCCAATCTTATTAATATAACTGCTACTAACCCTATGAAGACCAGTTTGTTTGGCTAAAGCTGATTTATCCGAAGAAACCAATAGGCCTGAAAAGACCATTAAGGCTGAAATAAAAGTTAAAACGATGCGGTTTTTCATGAATATCCTCCTCATTTGCCCTCAGTATACCTGATTAAGCGTTAAATTTAAAAATTGAGAATTATTCTCTTGGATAATCTCTAAAGAATTAACTGTAAAAATATTGTAAATCGGGTTGATACTTCACGGGTTCAATATAAAATATAAATTTATAAGCCCTCTTTTTAATCCATTTTTGGTAAAGAAAATGAATCAACATGAAAAAGCCTAATAATGCCCATGATCCTAACTACTATCACTGTTCTTAGTGGTGGTTACTAACCTTGGAATGGTGTTTATTCTTGCAACAACGGTAATTTTAGCAGCTATTCGGCGGCATACACATAATATTAATTTGGAAACAGCGATTCATTTAGCTTTTTATTACTTTCTTAGTTGAAAAGTGATAGCTGAAATATTCTACTTCTTCGATATCAACCGCGCAATAATTAATGACAGCAGCCAAGAACAAAACCCAATCACAAAAGCACCAATGATAAAGCGACTATCAACTATTGACCCCAGTAATAATCGAGCAATTAAAATGCATCCAATAAACATCACCACATAGATTAGAAGAAATTGCAACACTTTAACTGGTTTATTCAATTTAATCACCCCACTTTTCGCCATTATAGCGCATAATTGAAAAATTGCGTAAAAAAAGAGTGGCACTAAAACCAGTTCGATTTTCAGTACCACTCGTCATCTACGATTTAAATTATTAAGTAACCGGCTATCATTAAGCTGGTGACCCAGCCTGAATCTTTTCGGCCGCTTCAAAATTGTTGGTAAAAATTCCTGCAACATTTTGAGCAAATAAGTGCTTTTGAATCTTTGGATCATCAACAGTCCAGATTCGTTCTTTAATGTTTCTCATTGGAACGTAATGACTCAAATGCAAGCCAACCAAGTGCTCCTTGGCCATTAGCTCACGTGGGTTCTTAATATCGTGTTCGGATAAGAAACAATACTGTTGGGTTGGGTCAAGTTGATAAGCAATCTTTAGTGAATCCAGATTGAAAGAAGAATAAATCACTGGATAAACTAAATGATAATTTTTCACCATCTTCAACACAATTCGTTCAATATTTCGATAGTGAATCTCATTGGTCTTAAACTCCAAGTTCAGATGAACCGGTTGGTTTTCGGCAAGTGACAAAAGTTCTTTTAATGTTGGAATGCGTTGACCATCGCTCAGTTGAAATTGACGCAATTCAGCGAATGTATACGAACGAATTTTGCCGGTACCATTAGTGGTCCGATCAATCTTTTCGTCGTGCATAATCACCGGCACATCATCCTTTGTCAGATGAACGTCAAACTCCAACCCGTCAATCCCATGACTAATCGCATATTTAAATCCAGCTAATGAGTTTTCTGGAAACTTATGGGGATAGCCGCGGTGACCGAAGATCAATGTTTTCTTTAACATAGTATTTATAAATTGCTTCCTTCCAAAAACAAGTTCTGAGTAAAAATCAGTTTTCAATTATTTTCATTGTGTAACCACTATACTAGCAGGTTACTTGAAAGTTTCAAGGCTAAACCAGCATCTTTTTAATTACGTTTTGTTTACTAATTATAACAAACCGGATTAATTAAATGTTGAAATTCGTCCCGGTCAGTTTTTCACCCAATTGCCAAATCCGATCCGCATCCTGATCGTCAATTGACCATGGTCGAACACCAAATTTAGAATGACTGTTAGCGGCCACAACATGACTGATATTACAATCTTCAATAAAGACGCCACCCAAGTCGTTTAACTGGCGACTGGTTGCGGCCCATAATGTGCTGGCAGCTCCCTGACTAACCGTTTTGAAATAGTCATATTCTTCCTGGCGGTGAAACCGGGCTTTAAGTGAATGACCGGCATTGATAATATGGGTCAATTCAAGTTGGTTTAAAGCAAAGGAAGAGGCTCTCTTTAAGGGTTCATGACGAACGTATCGGTTTAAGCCCGTCCCTGGGACCAATCCCGGATGAACGGCAAAGGCGCGCACACCGTCTTTTTGACCGCGTTTATCCAAGCCAACGGCAAATAAAGCATCGGCTGCTTTAGATTGCGCATAAGCACTGCGTGCATCATATTGGTGATGGGTGAAATTCGGATCATTAAAATCAACCCCATTCCAGCCTTGTGCTCTGGAAGACATTAAAACCACTCGGGCATGACCGGCTTTTTTAAGGGCCGGATATAGCTTAGCAGTTAGTTGGAAATGCCCCAAAAAGTTGGTTGACAATTGCGACTCGTTTCCCCGACGATCCCGCTTCAACGGTGGAAACATAATGCCGGCACATTCAATTAATAGATCTAATTGTCGATTGGACGCTAAAAATCCCTTGGCAAATCGATCAATTGAATCAGGATCCATTAAATCCAGCAACCCCAATTCAGCATTTTTTAAATGTTCAACTACCGGGAGCGCTTTGGCAACAGTTCTAGCTGGTACAATGACGTGAGCACCTGCATTTGTTAACATTTCAGTGACTTTTAGTCCGATGCCGCTGTAGCCACCGGTCACAATTGCATTTTTCCCGCGAAGGTCAATGCCTTTCATGACTTTTTCAGCAGTCGTGGTATTGTTAAATGGACTATCAATTGGTTTTTGTCTCGATGTTTGGAGCATTAATTTATTACCTCTTATATTCTTGAGTTCTGGTTTGAATTGATGACGGCAAACCATCACTGATAAATGGCTGCGTCAAATCAAATGGAACCGGGTGATTCAGGATTAATGAATCAGGTGTCACCCGGCAATCATAAGCAAGCACATGAACCCCTCTTCTTTGCGCCTTGGAAATTTCAATTGCAAGGGGCTCGAAAATATCTCTGTCAATTGTCACTGCTTTGATTTTCTCCATCTGAATAGTAAATAATAGATAGGAAAGGTACCCTTTGTCAAGGGCTTTTTGTAAAGTTTTCACGTGTTTTAATCCTCGTGTGGTTGGGGCGTCTGGAAATGCCGCAATACCGGCATTCTCCAATGTAACTCCTTTCACCTCCAAGAAAAACTTTTTTTGTTCATCACCGATTCCTGAAAAATCCAGCCGAGAATCCAGAAAGGTCACTTCGGGAGTCACCTGCGTAATTTGATCAATCTCTGGTAACTGAATCCGGTTATCACGTAATCCTGCTTTCACAAGCTTGTTGGGAGCCTGGGAATCAATATTAATCCAAAACTGATCGTACTTTTTAGCTGCCACCAGATCATACTTGGTTTTGCGAGTTGGGTTATGACTCTCAACTAACGCTGTCGTGACATTCGGCTGTAAAATAGTCGTTCTTCCTGTATTCTTAACGTGAACGGTTACTACTTCACCGGTTTCAATCAACCGGCAGTGCGCAATGAAGCGGTTCGGCCGATCAATAAAGCGTGCCAACTGATAGTTAGGGTATTGCATCAAACGCCATCCTTTCGAATTTAAATTACCAATCATTTTAAAAACACATCGTTATTAATTGAGCACTGAGTATCCCTTTTATTGATAGTTACTAGTCAAAGAAATGAACTTCTTTCTGTTCCTTTTACCGATCTGCCTGTATGATAAAGGTAGTGTGACTGATTACTTAATCTGTTTAAAGGGGTTGATTCAGATGACGCAATTTTTAAGTCAAATTCGCCGATACCTTTGGCTTGAAAGTATCATATACATTATTTTTGGACTCTTTTTCCTATTTGAACCGGAAGCAACCATTAACGTTTTTATAAACATTTTAGCGAGTTTCTTCGCACTTTTCGGAATTATTAACTTGGTTTCATGGTTTATTCAACGTAATCAGGGAGATGTTCTCGACTACAGCCTACCAGTTGGTGTCTTTCAGTTGATTTTGGCAATTTTTATTCTAATCTTTGCCAAACCAATTCTAGCGGCGCTACCGTTAGTTATTGGCATCGTCTTGGTGCTGGTCGGATTATCCCAAATCATCGATGCAATTGGTCATCGTGAGTTTGTCAACGTCTCGCCTTGGCCGTTTATCAGCTACGGCATCTTACTGATGATTTTGGGCGGCATTCTGGTGTTTCACCCATTTGGAACCGTCCTTTTCATCCTCCAATTATTTGGCGCATTATTAGTAGTCACCGCAGTTGTCGAATTAGTTGGTGCCTGGCGTTGGCGAGAGTAATCATTAAAATCTGATCAATATTAAACGGCTGGGTTAGCATTACCCAACCGTTTTAAATTGCAAAAAATCTTAGGCTTTCTTTAAAGCTGCTGCCAACTGGTCATGATTAGCCCGCATAATATAGGCTGGTGTGCCATTTTGAAACCGGAACCCCTCGTGAAGGGGACCAGCATCGTAGGCATCAAAACCAAATTGATCCATTAATGAGCTGACAACTGCCTTTGCTTCAGCATCATTGCCCGCAATTGGCAGTGCGCGTCGATTTGGCTCATTTTTAGGCTGGCCGGTTGATAATAACTCACCGGCAATAATCGAATTAAATGCCTTGACCACTTTTGAATCCGGTAAATGAGCCTGCAGCAACTCGCTGGTAGTGGTGGTGCCATTATCTAATTCTTTAATGTGGCCATCCCTGGCAGGATAATAATTCATTGTATCGATGACGATTTTTCCTTTCAATGGCTCAACTGGAACCTGCTGATAATTCTTCAATGGGATGGTCACGACGACAATGTCTCCTTGGGCAGCTGCATCTTTCGCCCAGGCAGCGGTTGCGTGCGGCCCGAGTTCCGCTATCAAACTATTAAGCGTTTGCGGATCCCTTGAATTACTCATAATGACATCATGTCCGTTTTGGACTGCCAGGCGGGCCAAATTACCACCGATGTTTCCTGAACCAATAAAACCAATTTTCACGTTTGAGTCACCCTTTCATTTGATTATCTACTACTAACATAACCCACTTTGATTAACCGGTTCAAATTATGATCAGCGAAAATCTCAGAAAGTTTCACGTGTAACATTTCAAAATCAGTTGCCTGGCTAGGACCTAATCAAAGACCCTAAGCCCAATCCAAGATAGGCCGCCAAAAATCCTAGCATAATCGTCCCAAAATAATAAGTAGCCGCAATTGTCCATCGTCGATTGCGCAATAAAACAAACGTGTCGGTCGTAAAGGTTGAAAAGGTCGTAAAACCACCGCACATCCCCGTTAGTAAAAACAGTTCATCAGCCGTGGGCACCTGAATGCCAACTAAAAAGCCGGCTAATGTTGCACCGATCACATTAATAACCAATGTCGCAAATGGCAGCTGTGGCCAATACCGTTTCCCCACCAATGTGATCAGGTATCTTAAAACCGCACCAAAACCGGCACCAAGTGCGACCCAAATGATTACCATATTTTCTTACCTCGATCCATTAATCTTGCTGCTATGTATCCTAAAATTGCTGTTGCAAACCCACCAATCAGGTTAATGATCATAAATAGCAGGGCAGCTGTCGGCTGAGTTCTAATTCCCTGTACAAACAATAACGCAAAGGTTGAAAAAGTTGTAAAAGCGCCAACCACACCTGTCCCAAGGCCTAAAATCAGCCAGTCTGGTAAATCAATGACCAAATCCAATCCGTAGATTGTAAATGTCAGAAAAAAGCAGCCGACCACGTTGACGAATGTCGTCCCCGCGAAGGTGTTTGCATTCAGCCAATTACCAATTTCATATCGACCAACCCCGCCAATCATTCCACCAACAAACACTGATGCAAACTGACCCAACTTGTACCAATTGATTGCCATTGTTTCACCTCCTTCTCTGAATTGACTGATTTATACATCAAAGATTAACCGAACCTCTTGAATCAATAATTTACATTCTTGAAGTGCATTCGCGGTTATAAAAAACGCCTACCCATCACATTTAAGGTAGACGTCATCAACTCTTTGTGGATACACGAGTTTTGGCGAACTTCATCGCCAGATCAATTACAAATTAGTATAGCAAAAGCGACGTGAAGGCGCAATACGCGTAAAGCACTTATTTAAACAAAAATAGACTAATTCATGCATTTAGATATGATACACTACTAATTGATATCTGAAAAAGGGGGACTTGTTATCCAAAATTCGCTTAAACAACGCTGGCTGGGGCTAATCGCCGGATTAATTTTAAATGCGTTTGGGAATGCTTTAACCATTTCAGCTAATATGGGGAGTGCCGTTTGGACAGCTTCCGCAGTTAATTATAGCCATTGGTTTAACGTTAACGTCGGCATTCTACTTTTCATTATCGGGTTTCTAAATACCGTCACTAATCAGATCCTCATTAAATATTGGGATTGGCCAAGATTCGTCGGCGAAATTGCCTATGTTTGTTTTTTCAGCTATTTTGTTAGCCTCTTTGTGACACTGTTCAACTCTCTTGGAATTAGTAGTTTGTCAAATTTAATTCGGGCAATCCTGTCATGCTTGGGGATTGTTTTCTTCTGCATCGCCATTTCCTTGTATCAACGAGCCAACATTTTGATGCACCCCAACGACGATACAACGAACATTTTGCGTTTCTTTTATCTACAAGAAAGCGCGGTGGCAGCTCAACTGATCGACTTCATTCCACCAATTGTTGCCATGATCATTTCTTTTGCGATCACTAAAAATCTTTATGCCGTCAACATTGGGACTATTTTCTCAATTCTATTCAACGGCTTGATTATTCAAACTGCTGATAAATATATTTGGCCCGGGCTTAAGCATAATTTCAAAACACTTGGCCAATCTACATCCAAGAGTCATTAGATAAACGTTTTTTCTTAAGAGAAAAATTTAAAAATTGATATTTCAAGGGTGGGGTTCATGATGAAAAAAGGATGGCTTTATGTCGTAGATGTGTTGTCGCCGATATTAATCGGCCTGGCGTTTATTGAGTTTGATTTCAAAATGCACGCAATGTATGGCACTCCCTACCATGTTAGTACAAGCTTGGTGCCGCCAATCATTACGCTAATCGTTCACATTGTCCTATGCTGCTTGCTTTTCTGGGCATTTAGCTATGTTTACACAAACATGAGTGGCTACTTGATCAGGGGTATTAATGGCCTAATGCTGGTGATTACAATCGCGATGACGGTCCTTTCCCAAGCTGTTCCGGTCGTTATTAACTTTTTTGAGATGACTGGGCTACTCTTACCGGTCTTTTCGGGTTACTTTGCTGCCTTAACATTTTTGCCATCGAAAAAAGATTAGCATCAGGCTAATGGTTATCTCTAGCATAAAAATCGCTCGCAAAATTCATGGAAATTATCTATGAGTTTTGCGAGCGGTTTTTGCATCCAGCTTGTTTAGTGTTGTTTAAGTCCCACCTTAAGCTTTGAGGTCAGCAGTCACTTCTTTATCATATCTCAATAGCCACAACGTTAGCCACGATACTATAAAGCCAATCGGCCAACTTAAATTAACGCCGACTAAGGCTAATAACGCCCCAGCGAATAACGCAATAATCGGTTGCGGTGCCGCCTTTACTTTTTGATCATCGTATAAAGCGGCAACATCAACTTTTCTTCGTCGTTTAACATAGTATTCGTTTAACACAATTGCCGTCATCGGGCCAAGAAAGGCCGAATAGGTTTTAATAAACACCGTCAATCCAGTCGAGGAACTATCCTGAACCAACAACCATGGAAAGCTCAGGCTGGCCAAAATGGCAACAATGATTAAGGACCATTTTTCTGATAAATTAAACCAGGCGTTTAACACATAGGTCGGTGGTATAATATTCGCAACCAGATTGGTTGTAACGGTTCCTAACACAATAAAGGCCGAAACGATTACCGTTACCAAATCATTATTAAACAGACGGGCCATTGCGTGGACCGGACTTGAAATTCCCGTTACCACAGCCAACAGCGCACCGGTCAAGACCGTAATCCCATAAGCTATAAAAATCGGCAGGAAGTAGAGTGCTGCCCGATGTTTATTGGAGAAGCCAGTTCGCAATTCACGAGAATAGTCGGCCGCTGATTCAAAAATTGCGGTGTAATTCCCTAAAAAGGCGACGATAAATCCCCAGAACGTCGGCCCCCAAGTTCCCTTTACGTGAATCATCCGACTGGAAAAAGCCGTATTTCTTTGAGTCACTAAATAAATCAGCATGCCGACCAGCAGGATCGCCATAAACAATGAAATTGCTGAGGCAACGACTTTGATTGACCGGAATCCCTTAATTGAAATCAGCGTCTGGATAGTCAATAACCCCACAAAGAAGAGTGCCGGCTGATTAACGCCAACCGTGATTTTAGCAATTTGATTCAACGCCAAACTCCCCGTCCAACTTTGAAACCCATACCAGACAACTGCTGGAATTCCCCTCAGTAAGCTGGCAAGTTTGGCACCTAAAATACCAAACGTCATTCGCAATTGAATCACGTATGGTGAACCGGTATAATATCCAAAATGATCGTTTAAAACAAAGATAACGGTGATAATGGCAATCGCAATCCCGGCTGCCAAAATCGTTTGCAGTAAATTCATGGTAGCCACGCCCGCCACTACAATCGAGGATCCTAATGTTACATTACCGATATTGAAGCCATCCCCCAGCCACATTGCCATATACGACCATTGACCAACGTGACGCTGGGACTGAGTTCGCGGTTTTAAGTCTGCTGAAATTGAAAGTGATTTAGCTGAATTCATGACTCATCAACTCCAGTTAGTTGTTTTTGTAGAAATTGACCGGTTGGTTGCCCCTTAAATCCATCTTTTAACGTGTAAATCACTTGACCACGAAGAATCGTCGTGGTGACTCGATCGTTAATTATCATCCCCATATAAGCACTAATTTTGTTTTTGTAATATAGATCGGCCGGTTTTAGCTGATAATGCTGCTTTAGATCCAATAACGTGATATCTGCATCATAACCGACCGCTAAGCAACCTTTCTTTGCCAAGCCAAATAATTTTGCCGGCGTTTCTGCCGTTAATTTGATGAAGTCGGTTACAGGTAAGCCACGCTTCGTAACAGCTTGATCGTACAGCAAATCGACGTTATTCTGACAGCCACTGATGCCACCCCAGATATCAAAAATGTTGTGATCCGGACTTTGTTTCATTGAAGCCGGTGCCGGCGAATGATCCGAACCAATTGTATCAATTTGGCCACTAAAGAGCTTTTGCCAAAGGCCTTCAACGACTTGTCGATCCCGCAACGCCGGTGAACATTTAGCTAACGGCCCAATCTTTTCAAATTGATCACGATCTAAGATCAAATAGTGCGGACAGGTTTCACAAGTGACATTTTGACCGGCTGCTTTTGCCTTAGTCACTTGAGCAACCGCTTCCGGTGTTGATAAATGAACAAAGTGCAAATGGACATTGGTTTGACTCGCTAAATAAATTGCCCGTTTAACTGCTTCAACTTCAACAAATGGTGGTCGCGAATCAACGTAGTCTTGGATATCGGTTTGACCTTTAGCAACTTTTTCGGCTGCCAAACCATCCGTAATAGCTGCATTTTCAGCATGCACCAAAATCGGTAAACCGGTTTTTCCGATTTCCTGCATGCCCTTTAACAGCTGATAATCGGTTACATTTTTAAAATCACCTGGGATATCCGATCCCGTTGTCGCCATAAACGCCTTATAGCCCATGGCACCCTGTTCAGCCATTTTTGAAATTTCAGCTAAGTTTCCCGGTACCAATCCGCCATAAAAGCCAAAATCAACGTAAGATTTAGTCTCGGCAATTTTTTTCTGACGCTGAAATTCTTCGCCAGTCGTTCGAGCCGGCAAGGCATTTAGTGGCATCACCAACATAGTCGTCGTCCCGCCGGCAGCTAAGGCTTGAGAGCCCGTCCGGTAATCTTCCCAGTCACTACGCCCCGGTTCATTGATATGCACGTGTGAGTCAACCATGCCGGGTAAAACCATTTGACCATCAGCGTCAATAACGTGATCAGCTTGGGCAACTAATCCATCACCAATTGCCGCAATTTGGCCGTCTTTAATTGCTAAATCACTCTCAATGACGCCGGTTGGTGTTGCAACATGACCATTGGTGATAACTAATGAATATTCCATAAAAAAATCCTTCCTCCAACGTTTGTCGAAGAAAAGATCATTTGATTTTTCATTTGAGAATTGTCAAATCAGTCTTCCTCCGACAGTTCAAACTGTGTCAGGTTCAATGGGTATAATCTCAGCTCAAAAGAGCACCCCAGACATCATTTAATTCAATTATTTGGAAACATCAAAATGTAAAACTGATGAGCGTTCAACTAATGCGAAAATCATTTTGACCAAAACTGTTCCAAAAACAAGATCGGAAACCAAACGAACTAAAAATAAAGCAATAATCATCGGGATTGAATACTTAACATATCCTAATCTGAACAATTCATATCCAAAAGCTACAATTGTTGTCGTTATCGAAGAGCTCAATAAACTTGCCCAGCCCCAGTTTCGATAACGTAATAGTGCAAACCCCAACTCACTACCAACTCCTTGAACAATTCCAGAAATTAACGCAGCAGCACCAAATGTTCCGCCAAAGAGAACTTCAGCAGCGGCACCCAGGGTTTCGCCAATCACTGCAGAACCTGGGACGCGGACCAGATACATGGTAAGCGGGCCAGCCATAATCCATAGTCCAAAAAGTGCTTCGTTGGCAAACGGGCCAATCGCTAAATACAAAAAGTTGTATAACCAATCGGTGCCGACAAAAATGGCGCCAAACGCAATCGCAATTAACGCGATTAAAATGATATCTTGTAAATGAAACTTCTTTTTCACAATATTTCTCCCCTTTTTTCAATTATCAACAGCTCAACAATCAAAAAGGTATTATCTGTGAACCAACAAAAAAAGCCTCCCCTGCATTGGCAAAGGAGACCTTTTATCAACATATCATTAGCTGTATCTGAAATAGCTCATGGTTGGTTGTCTTCCTCCGGCAGTACGAACTGCATCAGGTTCAATGGGTATTTCTCAGCCAAAATGGCACCCCAGACAATATTCGATTTTGATAGTTATATTATTGCTTAAATAACAGTGAAAAGCAAGCTAACCTAACCTACTAAATTCAATTAGTCATTAACCTGCCAACTTCAGCCTGTAGTCTTGGCACAACTTGAGTTTGAAACCAAGGATGTTGCTTCAGCCAACCATAGTTCAACGGTGATGGGTGAACCAACGGAAAGTAATCCGGCAGATAGTCTTCAAATTGGCGAACGGTTTCCGTTAAATTTCTTTGGCGGTTCTTTTGAAGGTAATATTTTTGAGCGTACTGGCCAATTAAAAGTTTTAATTGAACGTGTGGCATCAACGATAACAAAAGTGGGTGCCACTTATCCGCAAACCCTTTTCTGGGTGGCAAGTCACCGTGTGGCCCTTTACCAGGGTAGTAGAAATCCAGTGGCATGACCGCAATCTTTCCGGAATGATAAAATTGATTTTGACTAATCCCCATCCAGTTACGAAGGCGGTCCCCACTTGGATCATGCCAGAAAGTCATTGACTCTTGGGCTTTTCGACTAGGTGCTTGACTAATAATCAGAATTTTAGCATCTGGCTCAATGTGATAAAGCGGTAAAATACCTTTGTTTGTAAAGTTTCTGTTTTGAGGATCTCGTTGAATTGCTCTAAAAATGTCATCCACCGTTTGCATTTATTTCATCTCTCATTTCACTTGTGATACGGACTACCCTCATTAATCATGAATGCTCGATAAATCTGTTCAGTCAAAACCAACCGCATAAGCTGATGGGGCAATGTAAATTTGCCAAACGAAATTTGCGTATCGGCTCGATCAAGAACATGTTTAGATAGCCCAAGTGAACCCCCAATCACAAATGTAATATCAGAATGCCCATAGGTGGTTAAATCTGCGAGTTCCTTTGCAAATTGCTCCGAAGAGCGTTCCTTACCCAAAATCGCTAAGGCATAAACATACTCACGATCTTTTATCTTGTTCAAAATTCGCGAACCTTCTTTATCCATTACCTCAGTCATTTCTGATTGACTGAGTGATTCCGGCGCCTTCTCATCAGGAACTTCAACAATCCGAAATTTGCAAAAACGCGACAATCGTTTGGCGTATTCCGCAATTCCTTGCTTGAAATACTTCTCTTTTAGTTTGCCAACCACAACCAATTTAATATTCACGCTCAGTTCACTCCTAATTAATCTTTTCCCTGTGTAAAAAATAGTGGTTATAAACAAGTTGTCCACAGAGTTATCCACAGGTTGATAACTTATACCGCTTTCTTTTTGCCCCGCATTTTTTTATGATCTGTCAAGTGGGTATTTTTTTATCCACAGAATTGTGGACAACACTCGTTCGCAAATTCACTTCGCAAACCCTATTATATCAACATTTACTTGACCGAACAAATCAAAATTCAAAAGCAAAAAAAGTTATCCACAGTTTTTGTGGATAACTTTTCAAATTTGGGGATAAATCAAAAACGGTAATATACCAGTGAATTTATTTTCCCTGTGGATTATCCACAGAGTTATCCACAAGCTCAATGTGAACAATTTCCAGACTTTTCAATTGGTACTGAATCTTTTAAAAAATAATTTGCTAGAAGTTCGCTTTTTAGTGAAGATGTCACCCCAAATCAGCCATTTATCTCATTAACCGTTCGGAAACCTTTAAAATCGTCCCGCTATTAGCAACCGAATGTTCAGATATTGAGTAGTCACTTTACTTACAATAAAAAAACGACCCATTCATCATTGGATCGTTTTCTCGCAGCGGAACTGCAGCAACTGAGTATCAACGCATTAACTACTTACTTGCTTCGTTTAGTACCTTATTAGATGACTTTTGATTTAACGTGATTGAGCTGGTCTGTTTATTCCCTTTGTGATAATAAGTAACGGAAATCTTATCACCGATTTTATGCTTGTAAAGAATGTCTCTCAATTGGCTCTGTTGGGTAATCTTAGTTCCATCCAATTCAGTGATGACATCGTACTTCTTAAGGCCGGCTCGTTGTGCTGGTGAATTGGCATTTACTTTCAAGACAACGGCGCCTTGAGTCACACTCTTAGGTAATTTAAGAATTGAACGTTGTTGTTCTTCCGAAATATTTGAAAGATCAGTATAACCAATTCCCAATGCCGGTCGAACAACCTGGCCATTTTTAATCAATTGATTGATAATCGTAACAACTTCATTACTTGGAATCGCAAAGCCCATTCCTTCAACACTGGTTCCTTGTTGATCCTGAGCCAGTTTCATAGAATTGATTCCGACAACCTGACCCGCAAAATTGATTAATGGGCCACCGGAATTCCCGGGGTTAATGGCCGCATCTGTTTGAATAACCGTTGCGTTACCAACCTGCGCTCCCGATTCCGAAGTTTGCGGTACTTCCCGCTTCTTAGCAGAAATGATTCCCTGGGTCACGGAAGTTGCGTATTGGGAACCAAGGGGTGAGCCGATTGCCAATACTGGTTCAGCCACTTTAATGTTGTCAGAATTACCAAATTGGGCAACGTCTTTAACCTTATTTGAAGTGATTTTAATCACGGCTAAATCAGTTACCGCATCCTTACCAACTACCTTGGCAGATGCTTTCGAACCATCGCTCAGGATAATTTCCAATGCATTGGCACCGGAAACCACGTGATTATTGGTCACAATATAAGCGGTGTTACCGCTCTTCTTATAAATGACGCCTGAACCTTCACTGGAGGCTTCAAGCTGACCACTCTTCTTACTGCCACTACTTGAGCCGCCTTCCAACCCGCCGAGGATTCCAGCCAGAGTATCATCACTCGAACTTTCCCGCTGTAAATTAATAACTGATACAACCGTATTCTTAGTTGCATTAAAGGCTTTTTCCGCTTGTGTATTGAGGTTCACTTTCATATTACTGATCTTGGTGTTGCCATTTTGATTACTGGAAACCAGAGAGGTTCCGGTTCCATTATCGTTATTGTTAAAATATGACATACCACCATAAGTGATCCCGCCGCCTAAAGCACCGGCGACGACCGCCGTTACAATAATTTTTCCAAAACCATTTTTTTGTGCCAATGAGTGGGCCCCCTTCTGTTTTCTTAAAGTATATACTTTTTTCTTGAAAAAAGTGTGTTCTCAAAGTTATAAAATTCTAAAGGATCTTTAAATAATCATTAAAGGAGAAGCAGTTTCCGGTTCTGTATCGTACAATTTAAAATCCTTACCAACCCCATAATCATGATCAGCTAAAATGGAAGCAACCGTCAGATGACAAAGAGATTTCATGTTATTGTGCTGACTTCGATGGCCCAGAAAAATCTTTTTAGTTCGGTGACCAATGACATCCAACATTGTATTAGCACCGTCTTCATTTGAAAGATGACCTTGGGATCCCAAAATCCGTTGCTTTAACGGCCACGAATAATCGCCATTTTCCAACATTTCAATATCATGATTACACTCCAGCAAATAGCCATCCGCGTCCTTGATAACGCCTTCCATCCGATCAGAAACGTACCCAGTATCAGTCAAAACCACAAACGATCGGTTGCGATGATGAAAAACGTAAAATTGCGGTTCGGCCGCATCGTGGGATACTGAGAAACTTTCAATGTCTAAATCGCCAAAATCCATTACTGTATCCGGTGGAAAAATATTAATTTCATCTTCCGGAATTTTACCGATTCGCGGTCGCATGGCATCCCAGGTTCCCTGATTAGCATAGACATTAAGGTGGTACTTTCGAGCCAATACACCAACACTTTGACGGTGGTCCGAATGTTCATGGGTGACTAACAGGGTATCAACATCATTAATATCTCGCCCGATTGAACTCATTAAGCGGGCAATTTTTTTACCGCTTAAACCGGCATCCAAAAGTACTTTATGCTGCGGCGTTTCAATATAAGTAACATTACCAGTGCTGCCACTGGCAAGGACACTAATTTGCATGTCATCGTTTTCCATACTGCTTCTTCTTTCCAACATTAATTAACTCCAGAAATTCCTTGACTATTCTTTAAGTTTTCGTTTGTCTCTTTGATGATGCCCCCGGTAAAGGCATTAATCTTTTTCAACTGCACCTGGGGGGAGTTTTGAGGCTTAATGGCAATGATCCAGGTTGGAATAAAGACTCGGTCGTTATCAATTGACAACAGTTTGGTATAACCGAGTTTTGTCCAAGCAACTTTCGTATTATTGGGAATCTCATTGTATTGATATAACCATATTAAAGCACGAGTTTCCGAAATTGTCTCTGATTTTTCCCGCAAACTTTTAATATCCTGCAAATAAGATTGCGTATAACTTATAATCTGATGGTTGCCATTCAACGTAAATCGAATCTGAGCCTCTGTTGAATACATCAATCCCCCCATTGCTTTTTGAATGTAGACAATGCTTCTGGGAGTTGATAATTCCTTACTATATTGATACTGATCACCAAAGGCCACAAAGGTAGGATCCATCAATAACTTGTCGATTGTTTGCTCTGGATTATTCTGGTCAACCTTAACCGGATTTTTAAACTCACTATCCAGCTCGTACCCGGCATAATGGGGAGTCTGATTCAGCAATTGTCCCATTTGACTGCGTAACGTGTCATTTTGAGTACCGGAAAGGTAATAGGCAAAACTTTTTTTCTTGGAGAGGCCACCTACTTTGATTTGGTCATCCTTCATTTCCTTAACAATTTTTGAATCGGAATCACCCTGTGCCACGTTTTCGGTTTGCATACTCATATTTTGTTCAAACATGCCAAACAAGAAAATATCAATGGCGATAAAGGTAACCAAAAAAATAATTTCGATTCGTTTAAAATTCAAACGGCTCCCCTCCTTTCTACCGGTTAATCAGTGATGTATAGGAGTGCCAGTTGCCTTTATAGTCCACATACCAATCCGGCACTAAATTGACCAGCAACTGCGATGAGTTGTCTCTTCGCCAGCCATAACCAATTTGCAGATTCTGAATATTTTTCTTATGATACCCCTTGCTTATCAGTCGACTAATGACCGTTTCAGTGGTTGGCAATGTACTATACCCCTCATTATTTGGGATCGGGACTTCCGGATTATCCAACGAAAATTGTAATCTTTTGGCATTGGAATTCAAAATCTGAGTTGAAATTGTGCCAAAACCAGTTGTTCTAAAAATCGGGAACCCTTCAACAAAAGTTCGATAAGAAACAATTCTGGAAGCTGGATTGTAATTAAAAAAATGAACACTTTCCAGTGGTAATCCCAAATCAACTAGCTGATTATATGAGTCGCTCAGCACCGATGTTATATGACGTTGATTCTTATTACTTCGAAAGTCGGAAAAGGTGCCAATCCTGGTTCTCGAATTAAACGCCAATTGAAGTGTATTTTGATCACTATACGTCACAACGTTTCGGCGTCGCTTGACCGAAATGCTGCTTTGAGAATCGTGATTGTTAAGCAACCGGCTGACATAGTAATCTTCTGACTGTCGGTCAATCAGATACCTGTACGGTTGAAGCTGGGCCGTTGATTTCACGAATACCATTGGCTGCCCGTTAAATAATTGAAAAGAAGCAGGAATTCTTCTGATGTTCATGTCCAAAACTTGATTCAAACTCTTTAAGCTGTGCTTCTTAACATTAATGCGATAAACAGCGTAGTTTTTATCATTCAACAGATACAAATGGGTAGAATCATTGGTTGGTAAAACAATTCGCGAAACTTGATAATTTGGTAATTTTTTAAATCGGTTATTGGTAAGCTCGTTAATGATCTTAACGGAAACCGGACTAACATAACTCAGCATGATAGAGTCGGGCCGGTTTGCGATTTGAAAATAGGCTTCCTGAGACCGGGTGCTGATTTTTTTAAGATGAACATCTTGATAATCACGCATCGTTTTTTGAATTTCAGTAACTGAATTAACCAACCGATTGACTAAAATGGTTTGGTTTCCATTGCTATCGGTATGGACAGCTTGGGTGGGCGCATAAACGTACCGTTTTGGCTTGGTAATCTCTTCATTTTGCGTATTCTGAGTTGCATTTTGGCGGTTCTTATAGTTGGCAGGGTTGGTCCAAATCACTACTGAGAGTGTCAGACTAATGATAACCGCAATTGTTAATGCGAGTGGTATCAAGTATTTACTAAACCTCATCCCATAAGTCCTCCTCTTCTAGTGGTTCATAAGGCAGCGCAATGTAAAAGGTTGAACCTTTTCCTTCAACACTTTCAGCCCATAATTGGCCATGAAGCGCTTCAACCACCTCTTTGGAAATTGCCAACCCAAGACCACTACCTCCTTGTTGACGAGAACGGGCCTTATCAACTCTGTAGAAGCGATCAAAGATATGAGGGATATCTTTACGTGGAATCCCCAGACCTTGGTCACTGATACTTAAAATGACCTTATTTCGAGTCTCATACAATCGACAGGTAATGACGCCGCCATCCGGTGAATATTTAATTGCATTGTTCATGAGATTATCAAGGACTTGTGTAAAACGATCTGTATCCAAATCAACCCAAAGGTCTCGTTTAGTAAAATACCGCTTAATCGTATACGTTTTTTCAGGATGCTCATCTTTTTTAAGAATCATATCAAACCGATTCAGAACGTAATTAAATAGTTCATTAATATTAACCAGTTCAACTTCCATCTTCTGCGTACCCGAATCCATTCGTGATAATGTCAAAAGATCATTAATCATTCGAATCATTCGATCCGTTTCATCCTGAGTCACTTTTAAAAATTTGGGTGCCAGCTTGGGGTCCTTCCAAGCGCCGTCATGAAGCGCCTCAATATATGAACGAACACTGGTCAACGGTGTTCTTAATTCGTGAGAAACGTTGGAAACGAATTGTTTTCGATCCTGATCGATTCTTTGCTGCTCAGTAATATCCCTTAATACGCAGACCAAACCACTAATAAACCCGGATTCTCGTTGAATTAAAGAAAAATGAGCATGTAAAATCAGACTGTGTTCATCACTTGAAAAATCCAAAATCAATTCATCTGGTTTTTCAAGCAAGTCCCGCAGACTATAGTCTTTTCGAATATCCAAGACATCCAAAATCGACTTTCCCATGGCCTGACTTTCATCAAGGTCAAGAAAGCTGGCAGCAGTTTCATTAATGATAATCACGTTCCCACGGCGATCGGTTGCCAACACGCCATCTGTCATGTTAGCCAACACGGAATCCAGCCGCCGCCGTTCAGATTCGGTTGATTCATGAGATTCCTCAACTCTAACTGACAAATTATTAACAGCACTGGCCAATTGGCCCAATTCGTCATTTCCATAAACATGAACCTGACCTGAGTAATCCCCCCGAGCGATTCGAATGGTTTGCTTCTTCATTTCCTCAATTGGACGGGTAATTGCCCGGGAAATCACAATTGAGATTAATAATCCAAGAATAATCGCAATTGATGCCGCAAACAAAAAGATAACCGTAATACTGTTAATGTTCTTGTACACCTGATCCAGATTAGCTCTTGTATACACAACACCAACCAGGGTGCTGTTATTGCCAGAGCTTTTAATTAATGGTGAGATCAGTGTGTAATAACGGGTATTACTTGAAGAGTCAAACGTTTTTTTCTCAACTTTCTGACTGCTGTAAATGGCGTTTTTAACGTCGTTATCGGTTGTTTTTTGGCCGACTACTGCTTGATTATTAACTTGATTGGTCCCACGAATGGTCCCTTTATTATCAATCACCTGGATTTGAGCCGTATTATCACTGTCAGAATCGTTTAAAATGGTTTTAATTCGTCGATCGGCCAACGTTTTATTGGAACGTGAAAGCTCAGTTATTAATGAATTTTTCACGTATGATTGTAATTGCACCTGACTGGTAAATGTTGCGAGGTTTTGGTGTTCCAACTGCCTCACGAAAACGGCACCAACAATTTCCAAAGTCAGTAACAATACCAATGCAAAAACCAACGCGATCTTAACTTTGATTGATTGGTAAAATTTGATTCGGTTATTCACAACCAGCTAATACCCCTTACTTATCTTTCTCTTAACGTCACTGTTGGTCATTTTCGGGGTTTCTCAAATAATAACCCACTCCACGCCGAGTTACGAGCCAAGTTGGATGACTGGGGCTGTCCTCGACTTTTTCACGTAATCGCCGAACAGTTACGTCAACGGTTCGAACGTCACCAAAATAATCGTAGCCCCAAACGGTCTGCAGTAAGTGTTCTCGAGTCATTACCTGACCAATATGTTGTGCCAGATAATGCAAAAGCTCAAATTCTCGATGAGTTAACTCAATATTTTCCCCTCGTTTAGAAACTGAATAAGCTTCGGGATGAATCACAAGGTCACCAATTTTAATATCCTTATTTTCGTCACCATCATTTGAGTTATTACTTGAAGTTCCCTGACGACGCAAATTGGCTTTAACTCTAGCAACCAGTTCACGGTTGGAGAATGGTTTTGTCACATAATCATCGGCCCCTAATTCAAGCCCCAAAACCTTATCGAGTTCTGAATCCTTGGCCGTTACCATAATGATTGGTGTATCTTTGGTTTTACGAATTTCACGGGCGACCTCAAGTCCATCAATTTTCGGTAACATTAAGTCCAAAATGATGAGGTCGGGATCAACTTCGGTTACTTGTTTTAAAGCTTCTTCACCATCATAGGCAACAAAAACTTCGTAACCTTCCTTTGTTAAATTGAATTTTTCTATGTCGACGATTGGTTTTTCATCGTCTACTACCAATATTTTTTTAGCCATTAACAATGTCTCCTAACATGGATTTCAATATTGTTATTTTTCAAAATTTACACACGCCAACATGATGCTATTATAACACAGTGTCCGATATCGACCGAAATCGACTGGTAAGGCCTGCTTAGGTCTAATTACGTAAAACATTAAATCGTTAACAATACTTTTGCCATGCTGTTAAAAAACCTATTGCAAAAATTTTTTTACCGTGTTATTATATTTAAGTCGGTTAGTGATGGGCAGTTAGCTCAGTTGGTAGAGCAACGGACTCTTAATCCGTGGGTCCAGGGTTCGAGCCCCTGACTGCCCACTAATACGAATCAACCAGCTTTCATGATGTGAATCACATCGTGGTTGCTGGTTTTTTGTTTTAAAATTGAATGGCACCTATTTTTCGGTGCGCCAATATTTCTTTTGATGGTAATAAGTAACGGTCATCTTCTCTGCTAATCAATAGACTAAAATAACTAATAATACTTTACTAATTGGCCATCGTTAAATCAATCAAACCATCCCTTAGCAAAATTTATACATATATCCAAAAAAGACTGAGAGGCTATCATTGTCTCTCAGTCTTTTTTGTATGGTCCCATTAACTGCCTTCTTGAGCGTAGGAAATGGATGAAAACTTATTATATGATTTTACAAACAATAATTTAACCGTTCCTCGAGGGCCCGATCGATTTTTTTCGATAATGACTTCGACTTCACCGACATCATTTTCGTCATCGGTTCCTTGGGCGTCATTATTACTATTATCATCGTCATCATCCCGCTCGTAATAATCATCCCGATACAAAAACGCGACAATATCAGCATCCTGTTCGATAGAGCCGGACTCACGGATATCTGATAATACCGGCCGCTTATCTTGTCGCTGTTCAACCCCACGGGAAAGCTGGGAAAGTGAAATTACCGGAACGTGCAATTCTTTGGCTAATTTTTTTAACTGTCGAGAAATGTAAGAAACTTCCTGCTGACGGTTTTCCTGGTGGCCACCCTCGATTAATTGCAAATAATCAATCACAATTAAACCCAGGTTACCATTTTCCTTAGCTAATCGTCGACATTTAGCCCGAATTTCTGACATCTTAATTCCGGCCGTATCATCAATATAAATGTTTGCTCGAGACAAGCTACCCATTGCGACTACCAGATTTTGCCATTCATCCTCAGTTAATTGGCCGGTTCGCAAATGGTTGGCATTAATGCTGCCTTCCGAACAAAGCATTCGATCAACCAACGATTCCGCACTCATTTCTAAACTAAAAATTGCAACGGTTTTATCTGTCTTAGTCCCGACATTTTGCGCAACATTTAATGCAAATGCCGTTTTACCAACAGCTGGCCGGGCTGCCAAGATCACTAATTCATCATTATGAAGACCGGTAGTAATCTTATCGAGTTCAGGATATCCAGTGGAGAGACCAGTAACGGTTTCCCCCTCCTGAGACAACTCATCGATTTTATTAAACGCTGAGTTTAAAACATCCTTAATAGGTTTAAAGCCTGACTGATTGCGATCTTCCGCCACGCTCATAATATCGCGTTCCGCGTTATCCAACACGGTGGTGACATCATCATCTGTATTATAACCAGTCGTCACAATATTTGTCGCAGTTTGAATTAAACGCCTTAAGATCGCTTTATCTTTAACAATTTTGGCATAATAACTCGCATTGGCAGCGGTCGGCACCGCATTAGCCAATTCAGTAATATATTCATACCCGCCAACATCATCCAGATTGTTCTGATCCTTAAGCGTATCTGTAACGGTAATACCATCAACAGCTTGATCACGATCGTTTAATTCTACCATCGCTTTAAAAATAATTTGATGGGAATGTTTGTAAAAATCACTTGGATCCAAGTACTCCATTGCATCGATCAATGCGTCAGTACTAAGAAAAATGGATCCCAATACCGCTTTTTCAGCTTCGATATTTTGTGGCGGTACTTGACTTATTAAATCATTGTTCATTAATTTTCACCAATTTAATCTTAAATCCAGATTGATAAAAGCCATCATTCAAATAAAAGAAACTGGAGACAAATGATTTCAATCGCTTTGTTTCCAGTTCATTCGGCGCATCTATCAATTTTATTTTTCTGATACGTGTACCCTAATTCGAGCCGTAACATCTGAGTGCAATTTGACGGGGACATTTGTATATCCGGCAACCTTGATTGGTTCTGCCAATTCAATTTTGCGTTTATCGAGCTTAATGCCAAATTGTTTATCCAAAGCGGAAGCAATCTGCTTACTTGGAATTGAACCAAACAATCGGCCATCAGTCCCAGACTTAGCTTTTAATTCGACAACTGTTTTATCATCTTCCAGCTTTGTCTTTACGGCTTGTGCTTCCGCCAACTCTTCTTCTTCGCGCTTCTTTTCAGCACGTTGTTGCCCCTTCAACTGGCTCATTGCCTGGCGGGAGGCGACTTTTGCTTTACCGTTTTTAATCAGAAAGTTTTGAGCATAGCCGTCTGGAACTTCTTTAACTTCACCGCGTTTACCTTTACCACGGACGTCTTCTAGAAAAATCACTTTCACAACAGATCACTCCTACTATCCTCAAAATTTATTTTCTTTATTCATTATCTTCGATATAGTCGATCGTTTCAAGCAGTAATTGTTTAACTTCGGCAATCGATTTATTTTCAATTTGGGTGGCCCCACTGGAAAGGTGGCCACCGCCACCCATTCGCTCCATGATAATTTGGACATTGATTGACCCGGTGCTGCGTGCCGAAACGCCAATTTTACCATCAGAACGTTTGGTAATAATAAATGATGCATCGACTCCAGACATTGTTAATAGGGAGTCACAAGCTTGAGCCGCTGTTACCGGATCGTATACTCGATCCTCTTCACCAACAATCATCGCCATATCTTTATGGAAAAATTCAACCATCGAAATAAGATGATTTCGCTGCAAATAATTATCAATATTTTCTTTCATCAATTGCTGCATCTCGGTTGAATCAGCTCCGGCAGAACGAAGATAGCTGGCTGCATCAAAGGTTCTGGTTCCAGTGCGCATTGAGAAGGATTGCGTATCGATAAAGATCCCGGTCAACATTGCCGTGGCCTCAATTCGATTGATCGGTTCTTCCTCATGTGGCTGATATTCAAACATTTCCGTAATTAACTCACACGTTGAAGAAGCGTAGGGTTCAATATAAACCAACATTGGATTTTCGGGAAATTCTTCACCTCGTCTATGATGGTCAATAATGACGACTTTTTGGGTCATTCGTTGATACAGATCAGGTGAAATACTAATCGACGGTTTAGAATGGTCCACCATGATTAGCAGACTGCTATCGGTTACTTTGGCCAAGGCCTCTGAAGGCGTAATAATTGAATCACTGATTTCCGGATACTTCTTAGAAGCTTCCAGTAGCCGTTGAATATCGGAGTGAACTTTTTCTTTATCCAAAACAATCCAACATTTTTTATTATTCATCTGGGCAATCCGTCTAATGCCCATGCAAGCCCCCAAGGAGTCCATATCTGGCCGTGTATGCCCTTGAACAAAGATCTGGTCAGCATCACCCATTAATTCATTTAATGCTTGAGAAATCATCCGAGCACGAACACGGGTCCGCTTCTCCATCGGGTTAGTTTTGCCCCCGTAAAATCGGGCTGTTCCATCAAGGGATTTTACAACAACCTGATCTCCACCACGACCAAGTGCCAAATCAAGGTTGCTTTGTGCCTGATCAGCTAAGCTGTTAAGGTCATCTTCACCATACGAGATCCCGATACTCAGGGTCAACGGGAAATTTTGTTTTGATGTACTTTCACGCACGATATCAAGAATGTTGAATTTATCATTTTCAATTGCTGTTAATGACTTTGCGTAAGCGAGTAAGAAGAAGTGGTCATCATCAATTTGTTTTAAGTACATCCCGTACTTCTTAGACCAGGTTGCCAATTCATTAGTGACATAGTTGCTTAAATTGGAAATTTCCTGGTCCGTCATTGATTGCGTAATTTCGTCGTAATTATCTAAAAAGATTTGACCGACAGAAATCTGTTCTTCTTCATAACGCTCTTCTAGATTTGCGTAACGTGTAATATCAAGCATATAAATTGAATGATATTCACTTTGAATCAGCATGGTAAATTTATGTTCACGCCAAGTTACGGTATGAAATTCATCCGATTCTTCATATTTCATGATTAGTTGCTGCAAATCATGATCAACATCTTCGATCCGTTTTCCAAGGATGTTTTCATTGTTAAAATACCGTGTTAAATAGGGGTTGGTCCATTCTATCAAACCATCCGCATTTAAAATCATCACACCAATTGGCATTTCCAATAGACTTTCTTGCTCACCACGATGGATTCTGTAAGAAAGATCAGAAATGTATTGATTTGTATCTGTACTCATTTCGTTCATCATCACAATTGTATAAATCAAGCCTAAAACGCTAATGACAATCAAAATGGCAGAAACAACGATATTATATAAAAATGAAATGACGATGCCGTAAATCACAATCAGTGCAATAAACAACATGATTCGCCGCAAACGACGATTATGAATAAATGGCGGTAATTCACCACTACTATGAGAAAACCAATTTTTCATTTTTTATCCTCTTGAATTACTATGCTTAATGTTTTTATTTTAACATAAAATAAAGTTTAAATTTTTATGAAGAATTCATTTCAGCGATTTTTCCGACGATTTAATCAATTAAACTTCATCATAAAAATCCAACATTAACCATTCATCATCTAAAAAATGAGCCAAACATATAAAATAAAGGTCCAGATAAAACCGAAGTTTCATCCAGACCTCCTAATATACTTGATTAGTCTTCAGCAACGAAAGGCATTAAGCCCATAATTCGTGCTCGTTTAATAGCAATTGTTAATTTACGCTGATTTTTAGCACTTGTTCCAGTAACACGACGAGGAAGGATCTTTCCCCGTTCTGAAACAAATCGCTTCAACAAATCAACATCTTTGTAGTCGATATAATCGATGTGATTAGCAGCGATAAAATCAACTTTACGGCGACGACGGCCGCCACGTCTTTGTTGAGCCATGTTAATTCCTCCTCATAAAAAATTCGTTACCGTTCAATTTAGAATGGTAAATCGTCATCGGAAATATCAATCGAATCACCTGAGTTGGCAAATGGATCATTCGGGTTACCCTGATTACCATTGTTGCCATTCCCACTGCTGGCACTACCAGCATTAGCATTCCCGTTTCCATTCGAATTGTTATCAAATGGATTACCGTTATTTCCGTTATTTTGTTGAGGAGCATTACCGTTTTGCTGATTATTTGCATTATTGTTTCGTGCTGAACGCGGTTCAAGTAATGCAAAATTATCGACAACAACTTCAGTCACATAAACTCGGTTGCCTTGTTGATTTTCGTAATTCCGTGTTTGGATACGACCATCAATTCCAACAAGAGATCCTTTGTGAACAAAGTTGGCAAAATTCTCAGCGGATTTACGCCAGATGACACAGTTAATGAAATCAGCCTCTCGTTCACCATTACGATTGGTAAACGACCGATCTACTGCTAACGAGAAAGTACCAACAGCCGTTCCGCTCTGTGTGTATCGTAAATCAACATCACGGGTTAGGCGTCCCGTTAAAACTGCTCGATTAAGCATGCTGAATCTGCTCCTCTCATAGTTAGAATGATTAATTAGTCATCGCGGACAACGATCATATGACGTAAAATATCGTCATTGATCTTTGATAGACGATCAAATTCATTTAAAGGCGTATCACTATCACTCGTTAAAGTAATAACGTGATAAGTGCCTTCGTTGTAGCCACCGATTTCGTATGCGAAACGGCGTTTTGACCAGTCTTTTGAATCAAGAATCTTAGCACCATTGTCTGTGACGATCTTGTCAAATCGTTCGACAAGTGAAGACTTGGCATCTTCTTCGATATCAGGACGAATGATGTAAGTGATTTCGTATTTCTTTTCTTCCATGATTGCACCTCCTTATGGGCTTATGGCTCCCTTCCTGAGAGCAAGGAGAGTTTCTGCTTTTACTCAGATACTCACAAATAAGTATGTTAACATGTTTCCGTCAAAACATCAATACGCCTAAGTTGTTGATTTACGGTACACTTATTATATACGGTAAGTGTTACCCTTTTTCTTGAAGGGTACAAAAAGATTATTTTTTAAATGATAAACGCCCTGGTGAAATTAAACGTTTCAAATTTCACCAGGGCGTTTACCATTTATATACTTGCTTGACTTTTATGACTGTTTCTCAATCAAGGCTTTATTAATTTCAATAATGCAAATTAAGCAATTTAGCTTTTTTAACATCTTCAATTGTCTTAGTTCCAGCTAACTGCATAATGATTTCTAATTCATGATCAAGATGCTCAAATACTGATTGAACGCCTTCAGCACCTCCAAGAGCCAAGCCATAAATCACCGGCCGACCGATTCCAACTAAATCAGCACCGGATGCAAGAGCTTTAAAGACATCTGAACCACGCCGAACACCAGAATCAAAAATAATCGGGACCTTACCGTTAACAGCTTTGGCGACGTCTTCCAAAACATCAAACGAGGCGGGACCACCATTTAATTGACGGCCACCATGGTTGGATACATAAATGCCAGCAGCCCCAGCACCGATCGCATATAATGCATCTTCTGGCGATTCAATTCCCTTTACAATAACGGGTAGATCCGTGTAATCAGCAATTCTAGCTATGTCATCCGGACCAATTTTTTGAGCTGCAGATGCGTAAATTTCAGCAATTCCTTTTCCTTGGCCATCGCCTTCACTATATTTGGTCAAATTAGCCATCGGAATTGGAAATTGGAAGTTATTGATAATATCAGCTTCCCGATAGCCATCCACCGTTGCGTCAACTGTCAGGATAATTCCTTTAACACCGGCGGCTTTAGCTTCATCCAACAATGCTTCATTGAAGTCCCAATCGTCACTCATATATAACTGGAAAAATTGTGGTGCGCCATTTCCAGCAGCTGCAGTATCGGCAATTGATGTTGAAGAATAAGTACTCTGAGCCATTAAACCACCAACTGCAGCCACGCCCTTCGCTGTATCAACTTCGCCTTTAACATGAGCTAATCCTTGGGCAGCAGCCGGTACCATAAAAACAGGTGTTTTTAATGGCAAGCCAAAGACATTGGTATCCAATTCAGGTTTTTCAATATTAGTCAATGCCCGTGGAACAATTTGTTTGTGTGTAAATGCCTGTCGATTAGCCCGCAGTGTCCATTCATCTTCAGAACCACCAGAGATATAGCCAAAGCCACCGGTTGGGATAATTTCCTTAGCCTGTTTTTCCAACTGGTCCAAGTTTAATATGTCAAGACTATTTTCGTTTTCGTTTTGTTTGTAACCATTCACAATCGCCATTTTAAAGTTCCTCCAAAATTATTCTTAAGTTATTAGTCTTACAATATCACTTACAAAAAGTAAGTCAACGATTTACACTAACAATTTTTAAATAAAACAGAACGGCAGTGTCAGGGGGCCGATTAACTCAACTTTTCGATCATATTGATTTATATGAAGATGGCACGATTGATTTTCAATTTTCCTATCTGTTAAGGCCACTGTTGTTTGACCTTAAAAAAGAACTTTTACTCACTGCGATTGTCAGAGTTAGCCACTATTTGATCAAAGTATAGTTTCGTTCTCTTGAAACTGCTGGAAGCTCGACTAATTTCTAAAACTATCATTACTGTATCTTTTCAGCTATAATCAATTCGAAAAGAGGGGACTTGAATGAAAAAAAGAATTCTGTTAACTATAATTTTGAGTGTCTTTATGATTAGCTTTATACTCCCAGTCACAACTATGTCTGTATCGGCACAACAACGAATCGTTCTTAAATCGGGGTGGAAGGTCATTAAGGGAAGAGCCTATCCAGGAATCCCTTATCATGCTAAAAACCCAAAAAAGAGTGCTATTCTTTGGAATACACCAACAGTTAGCAAACATTCCAACCTAAATAAGTATCCATATGAAACCTGGAATGTGGTTGTTGTTTGGGTTCTCCAAAAGGGCTCTAAAAAACGGGTATACTACCAAGTTGATGGTCAACACGACACCGGTTGGGTTTGGCGTGGCTATTTGACGAAAGGACATAATCCTAACGAATCTAAAGGTAATAATCCAAATCAATTACCAGAAGATGACTAATTTTAAAACCAGCTAGCACAAAGAGGCTGGGACATAAGGGTGTCACTCAAATTTTGATCTATATTAAAAATAAAATCCCATGTAATCAACAATTTATCATGCTGATTACACGGGATTCCTTTGATTTGCGACCATTTTTCGACTTATGTCCCGGCCACTAACTTGAATTAAATTCTTTTATCTTGAACAGCTTATTGATTATCAGATGTAGATTGATCATCAGTTTGTTGTTCATTTTCAGTTGTTTGTTTTTCAACCTTAGCCATTGTCGATACCTTGGAATCCTCATCAATCTTAATTAAATGAACTCCCAAGGTTGCCCGACCGGTTTGCGAAACATCTTCAATTCCAAACCGAATCATGACCCCTTTATCGGTGATTAACATAATGTCCTCGTTACCATTAACCGTTGTTAAGCCGGCAAGTGGACCATTCTTTTTAGTGATATTGGCTGTTTTAACACCTTTACCACCTCGACCCTTAATTGGGTAATCAGCTGCCGGTGTTCGCTTTCCAAATCCCTTTTCCGAAATCACAAAGACCTCATTATCAGGCTTTAAAACATCTGCACCGACAACATAATCATGATCCCGTAATCGAATGCCTCGGACACCGGTTGCAGAGCGGCCCATTGATCGAACATCTGAAGCATTAAAACTCATTGCATATCCTAAATGAGTCCCAATAATAATATTTTGATCCGGGTCAATAATCAGCGCATTGATTAATTGATCGCCATCTTTAAGATGAATGGCAATCAAACCATTACTTCGAATATTTGCAAATTCAGAAACCGGTGTTCGCTTAACAGTACCATCTAGCGTCACAAACAATAGATCTTTCTGAACGTCATTCTTACGATCAGAAATATTAATGACCGCTTCAATCTTTTCGCCGGAATTAATGTTCAACAGGTTAACAATTGGAATTCCCTTGGCTGATCGCCCATACTCAGGAATTTCATAACCTTTCATTCGATATACTTTTCCGGCATCCGTAAAGAATAGTAAAACATCATGAGTCGACGTTGAAACTAATTGTTCCACAAAATCATCATTGTGGACACCCATTCCTTGGACGCCACGGCCACCGCGGTTTTGAGCTTTGAATTCAGTTGTTGGTAACCGTTTGATATAGCCGTTGTGAGTTAGTGAAACGATCACGTCTTCTTCTTCAATTAAATCTTCATCTTCTAGGCTCAAAACTTCACCGACTAGAAGTTCAGTTCGTCTCGGATCACCAAATTTCTTTTGGATTTCCAATAATTCCTCATAAATGATTTGGTTGATCCGATCACGACTCGCTAAAATGGCTTTGAAGTTTTCAATATCTTTCATCAATTGATTATATTCTTTATCAATCTTCTCACGTTCCAAACCAGTTAAACGAACCAGTCGCATGTCCAGAATAGCTTGGGCTTGCTTATCGCTCAAACCAAATCCTTCAATCAATTGGTTCTTAGCAATTTCACCGGTTTGCGACCCACGAATAATCTTAATAATTTCATCAATATGATCAAGGGCAATTCTTAAGCCTTCCAAAATATGAGCTCTAGCTTGCGCTTTTTTTAACTCATATTTGGTTCTCCTGGTAATTACTTCAACTTGGTGTTCCAAGTAGTACTGAAGGATTTCTTTCAAGCTTAAAATCCGTGGTGTTCCTTTTACAATTGCTAACATGTTAAAACTAAACGATGTTTGCATTAATGTAAGTTTGTACAAATTATTTAAAATGACTTCCGCACTGGCATCCCGACGAACATCAATAACAACTCGCAGACCTTCTCGATCTGACTCATCATTAATATCCGTGATGCCTTCAATCCGTTTATCTCTGGCTAATTCAGCGATTCGTTCAATTAACTTGGCTTTGTTAACCATGTAAGGCAATTCAGTAGCAATAATCCGTTGCTTGCCGTTAGCTTCACCTTCAATTTCTACTTTTGCCCGTAAAATAATTGTCCCGCGGCCAGTCTGATAAGCCTTGCGAATTCCTGATTTACCCATTACCACTCCACCAGTTGGAAAATCAGGTCCTGGCAGGACTTCCATTAAGTCTGCAGTTGTTGCTTCGGGATTATTCATCAAAACGTGAATTGCACTAATAACTTCTGATAAATTATGAGGTGGAATATTGGTAGCCATTCCAACCGCAATGCCGGAGGCCCCATTTACCAATAAATTGGGGAATCTAGATGGTAAGACACTTGGTTCGCGTTCAGTCCCATCATAGTTTGGAACAAAGTCGATTGTGTCTTTGTTAATATCCCGTAGCATTTCCATCGCAATTTTGCTTAATCGAGCTTCCGTGTAACGCATAGCGGCAGCTCCGTCACCATCGACTGAACCAAAGTTACCATGGCCATCTACTAACATGTAACGATAACTAAAGGGTTGAGCCATTCGGACCATTGATTCGTAAACAGCCGTATCACCGTGTGGATGATATTTTCCAAGAACATCCCCAACAATTCTGGCTGACTTTTTATAGGGTTTATCAGGGGTCACTCCCAGTTCATTCATATCATACAAGATTCGTCGATGAACCGGTTTTAATCCATCACGAACGTCTGGAAGTGCTCGTGAAACAATCACACTCATCGCATAATCCAAAAAAGACGTGCGCATTTTCTTGGATAAATCGACATTAGTTATTCGACCAGGAAAATCTCCATTTTGGTTGGTTTCATTAGCCAAACTTTTTTACCTCCATTCAAAATTAAGGAACCCAAATGTTTCATATGAAACATTTAAGCAGTTAAACGAGTCTTATTTCTTTGCTTATCATTTTGTTTTTTAACTTTATACATCCAGGTTTTCAACAAATGTCGCGTTTTTTTCGATAAATTCACGTCTTGGTTCAACCTTATCGCCCATTAACATGGAGAAAACATGATTAGCTTCTGCCGCATCTGATGATTCAACTCTTAATAAATGGCGATTTTCAGGATTCATAGTCGTTTCCCAAAGTTGCTCAGCATCCATTTCACCCAATCCTTTATATCGTTGAATAACCGGTTTTGGTGATGGCTGAAGCGTCCCTAAAAATTGGTTAAGGTCTTCGTCTGAATCAATGTACCGCTGCATCTTACCTTGTCGAACCTGGTATAGCGGTGGTTGGGCAACATAAACATATCCGGCGTCAATTAAGGGCCGCATATAGCGATAAATCAGTGTCAGCAACAACGTTTGAATATGGGCCCCATCAACATCCGCATCGGTCATGATAATCAACTTGTGATAATTGACTTTGGATAGATCAAAATCTTCACCAAAACCTGTCCCCATTGCGGTAAAGAGCGACCGGATTTCTTCGTTAGCTAAGATTCGATCCATGCTGGCTTTTTCAACGTTCAAAATTTTACCACGAATTGGTAAAATGGCTTGCGTTAATCTTGAGCGTCCCTGCTTAGCAGAGCCACCGGCGGAATCACCCTCGACAATGAACAATTCCGAGATATTTGGATCCTTACTCGTGTTATCGGCAAGTTTACCGGGTAAGTTACTGATTTCCAAACCACTTTTACGCCTGGTAACTTCTCGAGCCCGCTTGGCAGCAGATCTTGCCTTGGACGCTAATAACCCACGATCAACAATTTTTCTTGCTAATTTAGGATTTTCCATTAAGAATTTTGAAAAATGGTCACTAAAAATTCGATCCGTTGCCGTCCGGGCATCCGAATTTCCAAGCTTGGTTTTGGTCTGACCTTCAAATTGAGGATCGGGATGCTTGATACTAACAACCGCCGTGGTTCCCTCACGGACATCTTCTCCAGAAAGGTTAGCCTCATTATCCTTAAGCAAATTGTTTTTTCGAGCGTAGTCATTTACCACTCGAGTTAAAGCTCGTTTGAAGCCTTCTTCATGAGTACCGCCTTCATACGTATGAATATTATTTGTGAAGGTCATTAATGTACTATGATAATCTTCAGAATAATCAATGGCGACTTCAACCGTAATACCATTTTCAACGCCTTCAACGTAGATTGGTTCCTTGAGCAATGTTTCTTTATCTTTATCAAGGTACTCAACGTAATGACGAATACCGCCTTCGTAAAGGAAGTCTTGTTCAGTTGGCTTCTCAGGTCTCAAATCTCGAATGATAATTCGTAACCCTTTATTCAAAAAGGCTAACTCTCTTAGCCGAGCTGTTAAAATTTTAATATCAAAAGTCGTGGTTTCTCTAAAGATATCCGGATCAGGCAAGAAATGTACTTTGGTCCCATGTAAATCATCTGATACATGATCAATTACTTTCATTTTGGTCGTGACGTGTCCACGAGAAAAATCCATGTAATAAACTTTGCCGTTTCGAGTAACCGAGACATCTAACTCTTTAGAAAGCGCGTTAACAACTGACGCACCTACCCCGTGTAAGCCGCCGGAAACTTTATAGCCGCCACCGCCAAATTTTCCACCTGCATGAAGAATTGTATAAACGGTTTCCAGAGCCGGTTTGCCGGTTTTCTTTTGAATATCAACCGGAATACCGCGACCGTCATCAGTAACTGTGATGCTATTATCTTTTTCAACCGTAACCGTAATTTTAGTGGCAAAGCCAGCTAATGCTTCATCAATTCCGTTATCAACAATTTCCCATACAAGATGGTGCAGGCCTTGTGAGGAAGTCGTTCCAATGTACATTCCTGGACGTTTACGAACCGCTTCCAGGCCTTCAAGAACTTGAATTTGACTGGCATCATATTCATTTGCAAGTTCTTTTTTAGTTTCTTTTTGATCAGCCATACTTTATCTCCTTTACGATTCTTCCAAGCTAACTTTACCGTTTGTAATTTTAAATATTTTTGGATTACTGAGTAGTTCTTGTTGAACATCACTTAAGCTCGTTGTTGTTAAAAATGTTTGAACTTTATTTTGAATAGCTGTTAGTAAATGGGTCTGTCGATAAGCATCCAATTCAGACAAAACGTCATCTAAAAGTAAAATTGGATATTCGTTTGTTTGCTCTTTCATTAAATCAATTTCCGCTAATTTAACAGAAAGCGCCGTAGTCCGTTGTTGGCCTTGTGACCCAAATGACTGAACTTCCTTTTGGTTAATAGCAAATTTAAGATCGTCGCGATGAGGTCCCAAAAGTGTTGTTCCGCGTTGAATCTCTTTTTCTTTAATATCAGAAAACTTGCTTAACAGGCTGTGATAAATTGATTCAACAGAGACTAGCTGCTTATTTGAAACAGCCGTTTGATAGACAAAAGTCAATTGCTCTTTCCCTTGAGATATTTCTGTGTGGATGATTTTAGCAAAGTGCTCCAGTTTTCTTAGTAGTTTAATTCGCTGATAAATGATTTCGGCACCATAGGCGGATAATTGATCTGATAGAACATCCAGAAAGATTCTATCTGATTGAGCTTTATGCTGAAGATCCCGTAAATATCGGTTTCGCTGTTTTAAGATTTTTTTGTATTGAGCAGAATTATATAAATAGCGATTACTCATTTGCCCAAATTCCATATCCATGAATTTACGCCGAATCTGTGGAGCACCCTTAACGATAGATAAATCTTCGGGTGCAAATAAGATGACATTTAATTGACCAACATAGCTGGATAATTTTGCCTGTTCTAAATGATTCACTTTGGCTCGTTTTCCCTTAAGGCCAAGGTCCAGTTCAATTGGTACCTTTCCCAGCTGTTTTTGAATAGTGCCTTTTAACTGCGCTGTTTGGCTTTGCCAATTGATCAGCTCTTTTTCATTTGATGTTCGATGACTTCTAGTCAGCGCTAATACATATATAGCTTCAAGTAAATTTGTCTTGCCCTGTGCATTTTTACCTAAGAAAACGTTAATTCCTGCAGAAAATTTAAGTGATTGATCAATGTAATTACGAAAATTACGTAATGAAATGTCTTCCAATCTCATTTAGAACCCTGCTTTGAGCGAATAAAAAATAAGCCGACCTTTGGAATTTCCACATGATCGCCTGCATAGAGCTTACGGCCCCGGCGGTTATCCGGTTCATCGTTAACATTAACGACGTGTTCTTTTAAGTACCATTTTGCTTGGCCGCCACTATCAATAACTGATTCTTCTTTAAGTAATTGACCAAGTGTTATATAAGGTCTATCAATGAAAATCTCTTTTTTCACAATTTCACCCACCTTTTGCACATATCTATTATACGCTTTTTTCGTTTAAAAGTATATGATCTTGGGGGTTTATATGCATTCTGAGCTGTTTTTTGATTTTTCGGCACTTTTGTTAAAAGGGACTGAAATCTTCTAAGAAACACGTATATGGACAAATATGTTGTGATCTCCTCGTTTTTATAATTCTGACTGGCAATTTACAAGGATATTCTTTTTAAGTAATTTGGTTTGATTTTTAACCATGAATTTTGCAAATAAAGTCAAAAATAAAAACCGCGGCGGCATTTTTGAAGCAACCGTGCGGTTTATGGTATGTGAATTAATCAAGTTAACGTTATGTGGACGTGTTTTAAAAAGTTCTAATTGGCGTAATCAATTGCACAAAGCTGTCACTGTCTTCGGTTGGTGTTAATGTAAATGGCCGCAAAGAAGAAGTGAAATCAATATTGATCGTTGCCTGACTGAATGATCGTAAGGCATCTTTCATATAATCAGGGTTAAAAGAGATCTCCAATTCGTTGCCTTCAGCTGTTTTTGGTTTCATATCTTCTTCAACGTTACCAACATCTGGAGAGTTACCGTAAATTGTGACGGTTTTAGTTTCAGGTTTGACGGTAATTTTAACAACGTTGTTTCGAGATTCATGAGATAACAGAGAGGCACGTTCAATTGAAGCTAACAAATCTGGTGCGTCAAATGAAATTCTAGTGTCATGTGTATCAGGAATTAGGCGTGAGGTATCCGGATAATTTCCTTCAAGAAGTCGTGAATAAAATAATGTGTCCCCAATAGTGAAGAGAGCTTGATTTTCTGTGATTGACAGAACAATGTCTTTTTTGTTGTCTTCAATCATTCTGGAAAGCTCTGTTAAACTTTTTCCTGGAATCACAAAATCAAAGGAACCGTTTATGGGCGTTTCTAAGGTGACTTTACGTTGACTAAGTCGGTGACTGTCAGTCGCAACTGCCAAAAAATTATTTTCTGACAGAATAAAATGGACACCCGTTAGAATAGGCCGACTTTCTTGAGTTGATACGGCAATAACCGTTTGGCTGATTATTTGTTTTAAAAGATCTCCAGCTAATGGAATTGAATTGGTTGTTTCAATTTCTGGTAAATGTGGATAGTTATTTGCGTCGAGTCCGTTAATGGTGAATGAGGACTGTCCTGAAGTAATTAGTGTTTGAAAGTTCTCGCCGACTGAAATGGTTAAAGTTTCCTCCGGTAATTTCTTAACAATATCTGTAAAAAATCGTGCAGGCAACACAATGGCACCTTCTGATTCAATTGCTAAAAGATTATCTGGGTTTTCAGTTTTAATGGTGGTTTCAATTGAAATATCCGCATCGCTACCAGTCAGGATTAGTCCTGACTGAGTTGCTTGTAATTTCAATCCCGTCAAAATTGGAATGGTTGTTTTGGTTGAAATTGCTCTTGAAACTGTGTTTAGTGCTTTTGTGAATGCCGTTCTACTAATTGTGAATTTCATACTGTTGGCTGACCTCCCAGAATGTTATATATAAAGAATAAAGCAAAAAATAAAAAAAGCAGTAATAGTAGTTCCTGTGGATTTGTGGATAACTATTTAAACTGCTTTTACCAGCAAGGAAAAGATCTGTGGATAAAACTGTGTATAACTCACTGGCTTCTTTAACATTTATCCACAGCCCATTATACCATTTAGCTTAACGCAGTTTTGATATCGGTGATTTCTTTGCGAATGTCAGCATCAATTTTAATAACTTCTGCAATTTTATCGCAAGCATGGATGACGGTTGTGTGATCTTTGCCCCCGAATTCTTTACCAATTTTTGGTAGTGAATTACTGGTCATCTCTCTTGAAAGGTACATCGCAATTTGTCTTGGGATAACAATTGATTTCATTCGCTTTTTTCCTTTAAGGTCGCTGATAGTGACATGAAAGTAACTGGCAACCTTGGTTTGAATGTCCATAATTGATAATTCGTTATTGGCTTTGGCAAGCTTCAGGCCCTTTAAAGCTTCGTAAACCAAATCGGTAGTAATGGGCTCATTTTTAAGTTTTGAATATGCTTGGACTCGTGAAAGCGCGCCCTCTAATTCCCGGACATTTGAGTTAATCTGTCCGGCGATATAGGATAAAGTTTCATTTGGAATTGATAGATGATCTAGTTTTGCTTTACTTTTTAAGATGGCAATTCGAGTTTCTAAATCTGGGGGCGTTATATCTACTGGTAGTCCCCAGGCGAACCGGGATACTAAGCGTTCCTGGAGTTTAGGAATCTCTTGTGGGACACGGTCAGAAGTCAAGACGATCTGTTTGTCGTTATTGTACAAATCATTGAAAGTGTGAAAGAACTCTTCTTGGGTTCCCTCTTTTTGGGCGAAGAATTGAATATCATCCACCATTAGCAAATCAACGTTTCGATATTCACGTCGAAATTCTTCAGTTCGATTGGTTTGAATTGCGTTGATGAAGTCGTTGGTAAAGGCCTCACTGGTAACGTATTTAACATTTGTTTCGGGATGATCTTCAAGTCGTTTATTACCAATTGCCTGCATTAAATGAGTTTTTCCCAAGCCAACGCCGCCGTAGAAAAATAGCGGATTATACAATTTGCCGGGTTCTTCGGAAACAATCAAGGCAGCTGCGTGAGCCATTTGATTTCCTTTGCCAATGATAAAATTATCGAAGGTGTAATTGGGATTTAAATGATTTTCCTTACTAAACGAAAAGGTTTCGCCCTGATTATCATCGTTATCATCGCTAGAGTCGGCTTTAACCGGCTCTTTTTTTGGTGCTTCTTTTTTGATATCAGAATCCAAGACAAATTTTGGTTCAATATTCCCCTTGGTGATGATGAATGCGTATTCGATTAAATTTGGTGCCAGTTGTTCTTTCCAGTAATCTCGGTGTAACTCGGAAGGAAGGGATAAAGTTAGCGTTGATCCATCAAAATCAACAGGTGTTACAGGTTTAATCCACGTATCATATGTAAGATCAGTGGTGTTCTTTCGAAACTCTGCGCTCAATTTCTGCCACAGTGACTCTTTTGTTAACACGTTAAATGTCCCCCCTAATTAAATAGTCGTTATTCGAAATGCAAATTAATTCTAGCATTCTAAATCAAAGTTTTCCACAGGCAGAATCTGCCTGTGTATAATTGTTTCACAGGGGTGGACAGTGAGGATAAGTAACTTGTGGATAAGTGGAAAAAAGGGTAAAAAATTAGTTGAATTAACAGCTTACTGTGGATAACTAAAGCCGATATTATCAAGTTTTTGGAAGATCTCAATAATTTTATCCCCAGCCTGTGGATAACTTAAAGAACAAGCTGTGAACCTGTGGATATCCCTGTGAATTTTTGCTGTGTTCAGTATATTGAACGGGTGACTTATCCACAGTTTTTGTTCATGAAACAAATTTTTTAGATGGCGTCTTTTTTAGCAAAACAAGAAATGGATATTCCATTTGTCGAAGAAATATGTTAGTATGTTAAGGAAATGCATTTGAACATCCGAAATCAATGCTTAAACGCTAATTAATTAATCTGATAAGGAGGATTTCTGATGAAAAGAACCTATCAACCAAAGAAGCGTCATCGCGCTCGTGTTCATGGTTTCCGTAAACGAATGAGTACCAGCAATGGTCGTAAAGTGTTAGCACGCCGACGTCAAAAAGGTAGAAAAGTATTGTCTGCATAGACCACTGACCATTCAGTGGTCTTTTTCATTATTTTTAGTTGTGTGGAGATGGATCATGCGAAAATCGTATCGTGTAAAAAAAGAGGCTGAGTTTCAAAAAGTTTTTGAAACTCATAACTCGGTTGCTAATCGTCAATTCGTTGTTTATACGTTGGATAAACCGAATCAATTACATTTTCGCGTCGGGATTTCTGTTGGAAAAAAGATTGGAAATGCGGTACATAGAAATTGGGTCAAACGGCGAATTAGACAGGCAATTTTTGAGTTAAAACCTGATTTACGTCAAGATGTCGACTTCATTGTAATAGCACGTCCGTCAACTGATCAGATGTCGATGCAGAAGGTTAAATCCAGTTTGATTCATGTATTTAAACTGGCTGGATTATTAGATTCCAACTACGATGGTGGGGAGAAACATTGAAAAAAAGAATAAAGAAACTATCGGTATTGCTGTCATTACTGAGTTTGACAATTATTTTATCTGCTTGTAGTAATGCACCGATTACCGAACACAGTACCGGAATTTGGGATGGCTGGGTTGTTTTAAACTTTTCACGGGCAATTATCTGGTTATCGAAATTCTTTAGTGATAATTATGGCATGGGGATCATTATTTTTACGATTCTGGTGAGAATTGTGATTTTACCTTTAATGATTTACCAGACGCGCAGTATGCGTAAAACACAGGAAGTTCAGCCACAATTAAAAGCGTTGCAGAAGAAGTATTCCTCAAGGGATGCTGAAACGATGCAAAAGCTTCAGGCTGAACAAAAGAAATTGTACGCTGAAGCTGGAATCAATCCGCTTGCCGGTTGTTTACCATTAATTGTCCAGATGCCAATTTTGTTTGCCTTGTATCAGGCAATCTGGCGAACTGATATCTTAAGAAGTGGGACTTTCTTCTGGTTGCAGCTAGGTCATCCGGATCCAATCTTTATTTTGCCGATTCTGGCAGCTCTGTTTACTTTTATTTCTTCTTGGTTGGCAATGAAGGGCCAGCCGGAATCTAATTCGATGACAACAATGATGACAATTGGAATGCCGATCTTTATTTTAATTATGGCGGTCAGTCTGCCATCTGCTTTGTCACTTTATTGGGTGATCACCAATGCCTTTCAAGTGGGGCAGACCTTGGTCATTCAAAATCCTTGGAAGATCCGTCGTGAACGTGAACAAAAGCAAAGAGCAGAACGTGAGCGTCAACGTGCAATTAAAAAGGCGATTCGAAAAGCTAAACGCAGTAAACGGAAATAAATTGATTTTAACTTGAAAAATTAACCCCCACACTGACCTAAAAGTCGGTGTGGGGGTTTTTATGATGATAGGTTGATGATTTTAGTTTTGGCGGCTCTCTGCATACTTAGTTTTAATATAGTTAGCCGAGGTTTGAAGCTTTTTAAGTTCTTCATCTGTTAAGTCCAGCTGAAGCTGTTCCAAAATACCGTCGCGACCAACAATTGCCGGATATGAAAGATAAGTACCATATTCCTTTCGGTAGTTTGAAACTGGCAATTCTGTCCGAGCATCACTCATGATGGTATAAGCTAATCGGACAGCTGCTGTTGAAACACCGTAGTTTGTGTATTTTTTAGCATGGAAGACGGTATAACCACCAACTCGAGCTTCATGATCAAGCGCATCAAGATCCAAAGCTTTTTCTTTAGCGATCTCAGTAATTGGTTTACCCAACACACGAACCGTTGACCAAGCTGTAAATTGTGAATTTCCATGCTCTCCTAAATTATAGCCAGTGACAGAACGTGAATCGATACCAAGCTTATCAGCGACAGAAGCTCGCATTCGAGCTGAATCAAGTAACGTTCCGGTTCCAATGACGTGGGCTTTCGGTAAACCGGTAACTTCCTGGTAAATGGAAGTGATGACATCGACTGGATTGGTAATGACGACGATTTTGCCATTAAAGCCTGAATCTTTAATCTGTTTGGCAACCAGAGGAACCTGCTTGCTGGTAAATGGCAATTCGGCAAACCGATCATCATTTGCATTATCCTGTAATTTAATGTTACCAATGGCTGAAATGATCACATCAGCGTCTTTCAGTTCACTGTAATCATTAGTTGTGATATTGATATGCCAGGGAAGATTGACTAACGCATCGCGAAAATCCAACGCGTCTGCGTTAACCTTATCTTCTCGCAAATCAATTAACACCAAGTCGTCGGCAAGTCCCGTTGAGACAATATAATGAGCGGCAGCAGCACCAACGTTTCCCATTCCAATAATTCCGATTTTCCTTGACATTTTAATGCCTCCTAAGTTAATTAACCTCTTGAGTAGTAATAGTCACCAATCAATTTAAATTAAATGAAGTTGAAGATGATCGTCTTAATTGAAGCGATCCTTAGACTATTCTAATTTTAAATGATGAGGTTGTTAATAAAAGGGCGGTTACCCAGCCTTGGTTTTAGTATAAGTATTTCCTGTGAAATAAACAACCTGTAAGTTAGTAATAGTTGAAGTAGCAAAGATAGTCGTTCTTGTAAATTAAAAAAAGCTCTCGAAAAGTGAGAGTCGGTGAGAAAAATTATTATTTATCGAAATGGCGGTATAAAGAAAAGAACTATTAGACGATTTAATCAACATGGTGTGGATCGTTCTTTAAACTAACGGGGTAAGCCATCACATCCGCATCTAAAATATCATATTTTTTCATCAATGCATGCTCAACCTTTTCACCAATTGCATATGCCTTGGCTACGTAAGTATCGTCAGCCAAATAAACGCCAACCTTCATGACGATTTGATCGCCAAGCCAACGGGGTTCGATTCCCTGAACACCTAAAACACCCGGAATTTCGTTAATTGTTTCGGAATAGTCTGCAATGACCTTTGGACTAAATCCCTCAGTAAGTCTCATAATAGTCGTTCTAAAGATGGTGATAGAAGCGTGAAGAATCAAGAATCCCACGATAATTGTTGCTGCACCATCCAGCCACTGAGCGCCTAAATAAGCGCCACCAATTGATAAGAAAGTCCCAAAACTGGTCCAGGCATCACTTTTTAAATCTTGCCCAGAAGCAACTAAGGCCTGATTATTGAGTTGGTTTCCTTTAATGGCGTTATATTTTGCCAAAATTGAAATAGTGAGTGCTGAAATGAGGCTAATTCCGAGTGACCAAAAGTTCGGCTGAACGGCAATCCCTTCAAAGTATCGACGAACTGCAAAAGCACCGTCAACTAAAATTTGAAGACTAATCGCGAACATAATGGTTGCGGAGAGGAAGGCGGCAATATTCTCGTATTGCCAGTGACCCATCACGTGATTTGAATCTGGTGGTCGCCGGGAAATTTTCAGTCCGGTAATTAGAATGGCTGCCCCGCAAACGCCGGTTAGATTATTGAGTCCATCGGCAATTAAAACTGTAATGTGATTCCAATAACCAATAATTAATTCAGCCGTCATAATGGCTGCGTAAGCGCTCAGATTAGCATACGTAATTTTCTGAGCTTCCTCTAGTTTGTTTAGCCGATGTTGGCGGTCGATAATAATGTTTCGGCCAGCATCATATTGATTAATATTTGCCAATGTCCTCACCTCCCAAAACGAGAACTTGATAATTTTTGGATTTTCTTTTAACTGAGCAAATTAGGGCCTCAATGTTTATTATATCGGCTTTATCAAAATAGTGTTAAATGGAGGTTGCAAATATCACAAAATCATTAAGGTTTGCGTTTAGTTTGCGTTTTTTTGCTTAAACCATTTATAAATGTAATGATTTATGCTATCATAAATCAGTTAAATCCATTAAAGGGAGTTTATTATGACAATTTACTCTGGTAAAACTATCCAAGACGCAGTAAATGAAGGCTTAGCCGAATTATCACTCAATGAGGACCAAGTTGAAGTAAAAGTCCTTCAACAACCAAGAAACGGCTTTCTTGGGATCGGTCGAAAACTGGCTAAAGTCGAATTAATTAAAAAAGTAACCACAAACCAATCTAGGGTCTCGCTTCATCAAAAAAAATCAACTCAATCAACGAGAACCGATGATCAGATGGTTTCAAAACCTAACGATGTAGTTAAAAATGAAAAGATAGGCGAAAACCTTGATTTAGATAAAATTTCACAACAGTTGGCTGATTATCTAAACGATGTCCTTGAAGCCATGGGTTTTTCGTTTACCTTAAAACTTGACATTAGAAGTCGGCATTCAATTTATATTGATATTGATACTGAACAAGAGAGCCGCTTAATTGGTCGCCATGGGCGAACAATTAATGCGCTGCAAAATCTTGGCCAAATTTACGTTAATCGGTCAGGTGCCAATAACGTCAATGTAGAACTCGATACTGCCGATTATCGGCATCGAAGAAGTGAAGCGTTAATTCAGTTGGCAGATAAAACAGCCCGAAATGCAATCGCAAACGGCAAGCCGGTTTATTTAAATCCGATGCCATCTTTTGAACGTAAACAGATTCATAATGCACTTGCAGATAATGAGCATGTTATCACCTATTCAACGGGTAAGGAGCCACATCGAGTCATCGTTGTAGCGCCAAAATAAATCAAATCGAAAACTAACGATAACCATTAAGAGTGAAAACAATTTTCTGGTGAGCTGTTTTTAATCAGGTGCAGCAGTTAGTTTTGTGATCGGTTTTTAATGAATGGTAAAGAATATATTGTTATTCGCGAAACTTAATAGGCACATAATTTTGGCTGCTGGAAAGTCACCAGCTTGGGTTTACGAGGAGAAATTTGTTTGGACTGTGTAAATCGAGAAATTTCTCTAGTTGGTTGCCGTAAATGGTAAAAACTTAGCGTTGACAAATGGCCCACTTTAAAATATGATGAAGGTAATCATTCTTATCTTAACTAGGTAAAGTAGTCAAAGTGCTTTATCCATGCTTTTGACGCATGGAGTAGGCACTTTTTTTGTGCTTTTAAAAGCATTTTATGGTTTAATGGTTTGGATACGACTGTATTTTACGCGGGAGGAAACTGGAAAATGGTTTTGACAACAACTGAATTTGACACAATTGCGGCTATTTCGACACCACCTGGTGAAGGCGGGATTTCAATTGTTCGGGTTAGTGGTGAAGAGGCGTTAGATGTCGCTAAAAAACTTTATCGAGGTAAGAACCTGGATAAAGTTGCTACCAACACAATCAATTATGGCCATATTGTCGATCCTTCTACAAATCAAGAAGTTGATGAAGTAATGTTGTCGGTAATGCGGGCACCACACACCTACACAAAAGAAGACATTGTTGAAATAAATTGTCATGGTGGCATTGTGGCAACTAACCGGATTTTACAATTAGTTTTAAGTAATGGGGCTCGAATGGCTGAGCCCGGCGAATTTACCAAGCGGGCCTTTTTAAACGGCCGGATCGATTTATCACAGTCCGAAGCAGTAATGGATTTGATCGAAGCCAAAACGGATCGGTCCATGAAAGCGGCCATCAGTCAATTAGACGGTAATTTATCACACTTAATTAAACACTTACGTCAAGATATTTTGGATGTCTTGGCTCAGGTGGAAGTTAATATTGATTATCCTGAATACGATGATGTTGAAACGATGACCAGTAAATTACTTCGTGAAAAAGCAACGGATGTTCATCGAAGAATTGTTCAACTACTACAAACCGCTAAACAGGGAAAAATTTTGCGTGACGGACTGGCAACGTCAATTATTGGCAGACCCAATGTCGGTAAGTCCTCGCTTTTAAACCACTTATTGCATGAAGATAAGGCAATTGTAACCGATGTTCCGGGCACGACCCGGGATGTTTTGGAAGAGTATGCCAATGTTCAAGGAGTGCCGCTGAAGCTGGTTGATACTGCCGGGATTCGTAATACAACGGATAAGGTTGAAAAAATCGGGGTTGATCGGTCTCGTAAGGCAATTAACAGCGCTGATTTGGTGCTACTTGTCTTAAATGCCAGTGAGGCACTAACTGAAGAAGATCGCCAGTTGATTGAAGTAACGAATCATAAACAACGGATCGTGGTTTTGAATAAAACGGATTTACCAATGAAGTTAAATTTGGATGAAGTTAAACGGCTTGCGAAAACGGATCACTTGATTTCGACGTCAGCAATTAAAGCAAACGGATTAAAGAATTTAGAATTATTAATTTCGAAAATGTTTTTCAATGAGGGGATTTCAAGCAGTCGAAATGATGTGATTGTCACGAATGCCCGACATATCGGTTTACTAAATCAAGCTAAAAGTGCTCTTGAAGACGTGATTAAAGGATTAGATGAAGGGATGCCCGTTGATCTGGTGCAAATTGATATGACTCGTTGTTGGGATTTTCTTGGTGAAATTACCGGTGACAGTTATCAGGATGAATTGATTGATCAGTTGTTCAGTCAATTTTGTTTAGGAAAATAAGCTGTTTCATGTGAAACATTTGGAGGAAAAGCAGTTGAAAAGTTTACGAGTTAGCGATGTGAAGCAAAAGTATCGCGGGAAAAATTATGATGTCATCGTAGTCGGTGCTGGTCATGCCGGCTGTGAAGCAGCTTTGGCCGCTGCTCGGATGGGCAATCGGACGCTGATCTTAACAATTAATTTGGATATGGTGGCCTTTATGCCATGTAATCCATCAGTCGGTGGCCCGGCTAAGGGAACCGTTGTCCGAGAAGTTGACGCACTCGGTGGCGAGATGGGTCGCAATATTGATAAAACCTATGTCCAGATGCGGATGCTCAATACTGGAAAAGGGCCAGCTGTTCAAGCATTGCGGGCACAGGCCGATAAGCATGCCTATCATGCCGAAATGAAGCATACGTTGGAAAATGAGTCTAATTTAACACTCCGGCAGGCAATCGTTGACTCTTTAATCGTTGAAGACGGCGTTTGCAAAGGTGTTATCACCAATACGGGTGCTAAATATTTTGCGAAGTCAGTTGTAATTGCTGCTGGTACAGCCGCTCGTGGAAAAATTATTATCGGAGAATTGATGTATGCTTCCGGGCCTAATAATTCTCAACCTGCTGAAAAATTGTCTGGCAATCTTGAAGCGCTTGGCTTTGATCTGGAACGTTTTAAAACCGGAACGCCCCCTCGGGTTGATGGTACGACGATTGATTATTCTAAAGCTGAGGAACAACCGGGCGATGAGAAACCTCATCATTTCAGTTTTGAATCATCCGATAAAGACTACTTAGCAGTTAAAGACCAACTTTCCTGCTGGTTGACCTACACAAATGAAACAACTCATAAAATTATTCGAGAAAATTTGGATCGGGCACCAATGTTTACCGGTGTGATTGAAGGCGTCGGTCCTCGATATTGTCCTTCGATTGAAGATAAGATCGTGCGTTTTGCTGATAAGAGTCGGCATCAATTGTTCTTAGAACCTGAAGGTCGAAAGACTGAAGAATGGTATGTTGATGGGCTTTCAACATCAATGCCGGAAGAGGTTCAGCAAAAAATGCTACACACCATTTCAGGATTGGAAAATGCAGAAATGATGCGTCCGGGTTATGCCATTGAATATGATGTGGTAGCACCTTATCAACTAAAGCCGACTTTGGAAACTAAAATTGTAAAGAATCTTTTTACAGCTGGCCAAACCAATGGGACATCCGGGTATGAGGAAGCTGCTGGTCAGGGAATTATTGCCGGGATTAACGCTGGTCGTCGGGCACTTGGTAAAGGACCGTTTGTCTTAAAACGCAATGAAGCTTATATTGGCGTTATGATTGATGATTTGGTGACAAAAGGTACTAAGGAACCCTACCGGCTCTTAACTAGTCGGGCTGAATATCGTCTGCTGTTAAGAACTGATAATGCGGACATGCGACTAACCGAAAAGGGCTATGAAATTGGCCTAATTTCCAAAGACCGTTATCAGCGGTTTCTCGCTAAAAGAAATGCCATTCAATCAGAAATTAAGCGATTAGAAACGTTGCGGATTAAACCAACTGAAGAGGTAAACCGATTTGTAGCCGCTCACGGCGATAAACCGCTGAAAGATGGGGTATTAGCTGCCGTTTTCTTGAGGCGCCCCTATGTTGACTATCAGACGCTTTTACAATTTATTCCAAGTCCTGATCAAGAATTGGATCGACACGTAATTGAACAAGTTGAAATTCAGACAAAGTATGCTGGTTACATTGCCAAAGCTGAATCAAGTGTTGAAAAAATGAAGCGAATGGAAGCTAAAAAGATTCCGGACCGAATTGATTATGAGGCAATTGACGGGATTGCGACAGAAGCTCGTCAGAAGCTTCAAAAAATTCATCCAGAAACAATTGCCCAAGCATCAAGAATCAGTGGTGTTAATCCGGCAGACATTGCTATTTTGAGTGTTTATATTCAACAAGGCAAGATTGCTAAGTTAAAGAAAAGCGTTTAATTGAATGGTGATTAATTCAAAACGGAGACTTGCGATCCTTTAAAATAAAGGAATGCAGGTCTCCATTTTGATAATGATTAAATTATTTTGCTTGATTAGCTGAAGTGATCTGGGTAAATAAAATAAGACTAAGCCCAATACAACCGGCAATTGCAATCGCCATTGGTAAATACGTTTGACTGCCCATGATACCAACCATCGGCGACATTAATCCACCAATAGCGTTTTGGGATAATCCTAATAGAGCTGAAATACCACCACTGTTTTTTAACGATAAATTCATGACTACCGAGGTCGTTAACGTAAACAGCATCCCAAATTGGCAAACGATTAATAGAACCAGTCCGACCACGATCAGTAATTGATTAAGCAGGAACCAACTAAGAATTAACAGGCACGCCGTTAAGAGAGTTGATCCCAAAACAAATCGGATTTGCTTGATTTCAGAAACTCGAGTTGCCAATAATCCTGGAATTGCTGACCCAATTGCAATGCCAATGCCGTTCATTGCGTAAAGAAAGCCAAAACTTGCGACATTCATTTGAAAGTAATTTTGAAAAACAAATGAAGAGGCTGAAATATAGCTGAAAAGCCCTCCATAAACCAAACCACTAGCCATGATCAATTTTAAAAATTTGGCACCTTTCAATAATTTAAGCATTGCAACAATTGAATTGACTGGACTGCCGGAAATTCTTGAACTTTGTGGTAAGGTTTCTTTTATGCCACCCCAAATGGCTAATGTTACAATTAATCCGATTAATGCTAGTAAAAGAAAAATGCCCTGCCAATCCACGTATTTGATCATATAACCACCAATAATGGGTGAAATAACTGGAAAGATACCATTAACAGCGGACAGGAGTGAATAGAACCTCGTTAGCAGCGGGCCGGAAAAGAGATCTGAGGCAATCGCTCGCGACAAGACTTGACCACTGGCACCGGCCAAGCCTTGAATAAATCTTAAGCCAATTAAAAGGTAAACTGAATGACTAATAGCAATTAGTAATGAGACCAACGCAAAAATAAAAAAGCCGATCATCAGAGGTTTTTTACGGCCATACCGATCACTGAGGGGACCTGAAATTAATTGTCCAATTGCAAGTCCCAGTAAGCAGGCACTTAAGCTTAGTTGAATTAAGGATGCCTGGGTTTGTAGATTTTGAGTCATTTCCGGTAAAGCCGGCAAATACAAGTCAATTGAGAGTGGCCCGGTGGCACTGATTGTTCCCAAAATAAAAATCAGCCAGAAACGTTTAATCACGCCGGGATTTTGGATCATTTAATCACCTAATTTCCGAATTAATCGTTGATTACTTAATGAAATTGACACTTAAAATAATGATAACGGGTTGGCAGATGAAGCGCAACTAATTATAGATGTGTTAATTATGACTTTAAAATGTTGTGTTGACGGTAAAATATGCTAAAATATAACTCGATTGTGTCAATTAAGCGTGATAAAAATAAGCATTAATAAACAACGGTGACTTTGATGTTGAAAGTCCACGAAGGAGTAAAAGAATGAAATTTTTAAAGGGATTACTGGGATTTATAATTCCCATTGCGATTGGACTTGCACTGGCATTGGTCATTAAAGCAACTGTCGTAACGGTTGCGAAGGTTGATGGGCCTTCAATGGAGCCTAATCTAGTTAATAATGAGCGTTTATTGGTTTGGCGACACGCTAAGATTAAGCATCTCAGCGTTATTGTATTTGATGCCCATGGTGAGGATCCAAGTGCTACCAAACCAAATACTGATTATGTTAAGCGGGTGGTTGGGTTACCCGGTGATACAGTTTCCAGTAGTAATGGTAACATCTATGTTAATGGTAAAAAAATTAATCAGAACTTTATCAGTCATTATCAGCGAACAACTGGCACCGGTAATTGGGATTTACAAACCCTTTCCAAGAGTTGGGCCAAGCATCCTAATTCAGTCAAAGTTCCTAAGGGAAACTACTTTGTGCTTGGTGATCATCGAAGCGTATCTAACGATGGTCGATATTGGGGATTTGTCCCGAAAAAGAAAATTACCGGGGTTGCGAAAACCTTCTTCTGGGGAACCACCAAAGCCAAACGCCATAATGTTAATGCTTTAGGCTATTAAAATTATAAGAGATCCGGTTAATCACTATTTTATCAACCAGTGATTAACCGGATCTTTTTTATTATATTAAAGAATTTATCACTTAAACATTAATTTGTGAAACGTGCGTCTATTGATTGTAGGACAGTACTTGTGGCTTATCAGTTACGTTTAAGACCATAAAGCTGCCATTTTTAGGCTGTTCGTACACCATTCGATCAGGTGAAAAGAGGGTTGCTAAGTTTCTGATGTATGTTCCATGTGAAACAACCAGAGCGGTTTGATCCTCGGTTAGCTGGTTTTGAATTGTTGAGACAGCTTTTCGAATCCGGGTTTCTAATTGGTGGGCGGTTTCTGCGTAATGAAAAGGATCAGCCTCATGCATAAAATCACGAACTTTTAACAGGCCGTATCGATTGATTAAGTCGGCTTGCTTAAAATATCCCATAGGACCACCGATCATGTTCCAAGTTGTCACGCTGTCAATCGCTTCAAAGGAACCAAAATAAACTTCGCGAACATCTTGATTGATTTCTCGTTTAGGAAAGTTGGTGTCTTGATGGTGATTTAAAATAATATCAAGCGTTCGCGTGGCTCGCATCATATCAGAACTAATCGCCAGGTCGAATTTGATATCTTGAAGCTTTTTACCAACAGCCGCTGCCTGCTCTTCTCCTTTCTTGGTTAAGGGAGAGTCCACCCAACCTTGCATCCGACGAAATTGGTTTAAAAGTGTTTGCCCATGGCGTACAAAATATATTTTTTTCAAAATTCCGACTCCTCATACTGGATTATTTATTATCTTTATAAGAAAACTTTACTATTTTTATGTCAATTTAGAAAGGGGTTGGGTAAATTAACTTTTTAAGCCTCATTTAAGTTGGCGGATGTAGTCTAATCATAATCAATTTAACAAAAATAAATTGAGAACAGTAGCGGCTAGGTAGTCGTTCTCTAGATCATTCTCCCCCAATAAATACCCTCCAATAATAGAATTGATAATGAGTCCGGCAGTGATGTCGGGCTTTTCTATGGTGTGGTTTTTACTATGAAGCAAAAGTGACTTTGGCTTTTAATGGGGATGGGGGCATCGAGATTAAATTGCTTCAAATGGTTTAATTTAAAGTGAGCAGCCAACCCTATTCCGCTATATAATATAGCCAAATGACTTTAATGAATTGAGAGAGGAAACTAGTTTTGGATCACCGTTTAACGAGATTGAGCAAAAGATTATCGTTTATTTTGCGTCATCATCCTGAAAAAATTGGTATCAAACTGGATCAATACGGTCGGACTGATCTAGCTAATTTGATTCAGCAGTTTAATCGTCACTATGGCACACCAATCAGTCGTTCAACGATTGAAGAAATTATCCGGCAGAGTGACAAACAACGGTACGCCATTGAAGGAGCCACTATTCGAGCACTATATGGGCATAGCGTTCCGGTTAAGCCGCTAACACCCCCGCAAATGCCGCCCGTCTATTTATATCATGGGACGTCGCATGCTGCTGCTAAGTTAATTGAAACTGAAGGATTAAAAAAGATGGATCGAGATTTTGTTCATTTATCGGCTAATCCACAAATGGCCATTCAAGTTGGTCAACGACGGGATCCACATCCGGTTGTCTTTAAGGTTGCAGCTCAGGCAGCCGCCCATCACCAGTTTCTTTTTTATCCGACAAAAAGTGGTGTTTGGCTGGTGGATTCAATGCCTGCTCAATTTTTAACGCGTTTGTAAACATCAAATTTAACCTGAGAGGATGAGCAGATTGACTGAAAAACAACCAGAAAAAAAGACGTCGCCACTAAAAATTCGTAAACCGATTCACGGTCGTTGTCCACGATGTAACCGCCCAATGATGATCAATTACGGCTTAAATCGTTGTCCGAACTGCGGTTTTATTTTTAAATCAAATTTGAAACTGGATTAATCACGGCCAGATAATTGGCGTGGCCGGTTGGTCGTGTGAACAATGGTTAAAAAGTTACGAATAATTTGAGCGCCAACCGCTGGGTCTGTCATGATGGATTCTGGGTGGAACTGAACACCATAAACGGCTTTGGTTTCATCCGCAATGGCCATGATTTCGTGATCTGCCGTTTCAGCAGTCACGGTAAGGGCTGCTGGGATTGTCTGGGAATCAACAATTAACGAATGATACCGGGCTGCTTCAAATTTTTTAGGACAATCGTCAAATAGCGGTGATGTCGTCGTAACAGTTATTTTTGAGGGTTTACCGTGCATCAGCTTGGGTGCATGGATCACATCCGCACCGTAAGCTTCCGCAATGGCCTGATGCCCAAGGCAAACACCGAGAATCGGAACTTTTCCTAAAAAGGCTGATAAAATTTCCGGCATCCTACCGGCATTTTCCGGTCGACCGGGTCCAGGTGAAAAAATGAGACTTTCAGGCTGACGATGGATCAGCTCGTTGACAGTTATCGCGTCATTTTTAACGACTTGGATCGGTTCTTTAGAAATTTGGCCGATCAGTTGATACAAGTTATAGGTGAAACTATCATAGTTATCGATCAGATAATGCATGACTCACATCTCCCTTAGTAGCCGTCTCTTTTAATGCATTCACAACGGCACTGGCTTTATTATTAAATTCCTGGTACTCATATTTGGCGACGCTATCGGCAACAATTCCAGCGCCGGAATGAACCACTAAGTGGGGGCCCTTTCGGTAGGACAAGCGAATCCCGATACATAAATCAAGATCACCATCAAACCCCAGATAACCGAGACAACCACCGTAAACGCCGCGTTTTCGATTTTCAAGGTTTCCAATTAACTGCATCGCCGAGATTTTAGGCGCGCCTGATAAGGTACCGGCCGGCAGTACGGCATTAATAATGTCAATGGTGGAAGCGTCGCGTTTGACGGTGCTTTCGACAACCGATCCCATATGCATGACGTTGGCAAATTTTAAGAGGTGTCGATAAGCCGTTACTTTGACCGACCCAAACTCGCTGACGCTGCCGAGATCATTTCTGCCCAAATCAATCAACATGTTATGTTCTGACAATTCTTTGGGACTGTGTTGTAGTTCAAATGCCAATCGATCATCTTCAGCTTGGGTTTTACCCCGCCGTCTTGTTCCGGCAAGTGGGTAGGTAAACAGTGTTTGACCACGCTTGGTGATTAAAGTCTCTGGCGATGCACCGATGGTTTCGAAGTCGCCGTGCCGAAAATAGAATTGATAAGGTGAGGGACTTTCTTTAAAAAGGGTTGGGGTAACGGCGAATAAGGAGCCAGTCATTTCGGCTTGTTGCGGATTTGATAAAATTAACTGAAAAATATCACCATCAATGATGTGCTGCTGAGTTTCATGAACTTTTTCAGTAAAAGTTGATAAAGAGAATTGCAGAGATAGCGGCGTCATTGAAAATTCGGGTAATGGGTGTCGACCATTGATGGATAAAATCTGCTGTTTTAATTGACCGAGGTGGGTTATGATCTCGTCATAACGATTATTTAGTTGAGCAGCAGGAACAATTTGGCTTAAAGTGACGGTTTTGGTGGCATGGTTATAAGCAATTACCTGATTAACCAAGACAAGATCAGCGTCGTTAAGCGCCATTGGGTCCGCGACATCAGGAAGGGGTGCAGTGGTCGCATATTTGGCATAGTCGTAACTAAAATAACCAGCCAGGCCACCTAGAAATGGTGGGAGATCATTTAAAACGGGGGTTTGATGTTGCTTTAGGATCTTTTCAAGGACCGGTTTCAAAGCAATTGTTTCATGTGAAACATGCCCCTCCTTGGTTGTTGTCGTGAGCACACCGTCACGGTAAGTAAATGATTCAACAGGATTAAAGCCGATAAAGGTATAGCCATCTTCGGTTTTCTTAGGCTTTCCAGTTAATAAAAAGCAGGGATGCTCCGGCTGGTCAAAGGTTTGAGTAACCGCAATTGGGTCAAAATCAGTTGCTTGAAACTGAAGTGTTACAGGAATTGCCGGGTAGTTCTTAGCGAGTTGTTCTAATTGTTCGATTGTCATAAATGGTTAGCCTCCAATTTTTTAAAATCTGATGATTAAAAAATAGTCGGCTGCCATCGTTTAGTTGTGCGTTTCATGTTCAGTGAACCCTCCGATCAAACTAATTTCAAAATAAAAATCCGTCCAAAACAAGTTTTTACTTGTTAAGGACGGATTTTTCCGCGGTGCCACCTTAATTTAACGGGTTGGCAAATGAGGCGACCTAACCGGCCGTTTTAACCGACTCGTTACCCTTGGCGAGATGCCAACACATCTCCGACAACTGACGTCTGTCTGAACGTTTCTCCGTACTGAACATGCCGCTTTCAGGAGAACCCTCTGTGGTCCATTTAACTGCCTGCGTTCGATCGTTTTCTCAGCAATCACGACTCTCTTTACGTGCACAACAATCTTGATCTCCACATCAATGGTTTATTTAGGAACGACTATTTGATTGACAATAGAATAGGGCAATTCTCATAAAATGTCAAGAATTTATAGAAATCTAATCTCATTGTTTTTAAAAATAACTGAATTGAATCAATCGAAAAGCCGAATTGCTTTAGGTAATCAAAAAATATTGTGGGCTCATTTTTTATTTTATAGATGAGGAGTAAACCTGCTTAATCTTTGACATGATTGGCTTTTGAGTGGGGGAGAAGTTTGCTGAATAACCGAACATTTAGTTTAAATAAGTGGCTTATTTTACGAAATTTGAAATCTTTTTATTGACAAGCCTGAAAATAAATTATATGCTAACAACAATTAAAATTTAACTTTTTAAGGAGATTCTAATCATGGCGAAGATCAATCGAAAAATTAATCGATTTTATTACTACTGGTTTTGGTAGTGTCTACATCGTACAGGATGCGGACACTTGTCAGCAATCCTGTGCGACCAGTAGTTTTTCAGCATGATTAAATCGGTCACACAGTAAACGATCAAAATACTGCGGGACCGATTCAGACAGAATCTCGATAATAACACGAAAGAACTCCCGTGGTGTTTTGAACACTGCGGGAGTTTTATTTTATACAGTTTTCGGTTTTAAAATTTGAAAAAAATGAAAAGAGGATGTTAACATGATTATTATTATCAAAGCAGGTCAGGAACACATGATTGATGAACTTCAAAAGCGATTTGGGACCACAAATGATGTCTTTGTCCATCAAAATCGCGTTGCCTTGGAAGGAATTACCGAAACTGACTTAACGCCGGATGAACGCGCAGCAGCTGAGCAAATTATCGATAATCCGCCTAAAGCAGTTCAGGGGAGTCGACTATTTCATCTCGAGGATACCATTGTCAAAACGGCGCACAGTGAAATTGGTGGTCGCCACTTTACCATGATGGCGGGACCTTGTTCGGTTGAATCAGCTGAACATGTGATGAAAATGGCGGCGGTTGCCAAACGTGGCGGCGCAACCGTTCTTCGAGGTGGGGCTTTCAAACCACGAACTTCACCTTACTCTTTTCAAGGATTGGGTGAAGATGGTTTGAGGTATCTACGGGCAGCCGCTGATGCATACGATTTGGACGTCTTAACCGAGGTTATGGACCAGGATCATGTTGACATGATCGCCCGATACACCGATATTTTTCAAATTGGTGCCCGAAACATGCAAAACTTTTCACTGCTTAAAGCGGTCGGAAAAACCCGTATTCCGGTCATGTTAAAACGGGGAATGTCCGCAACCATTGATGATATTTTAAATGCTGCTGAATACATTGCGGCAGGTGGTAATCATCAGATTATGATTACGGAACGTGGCATTCGGACGTTTGATAATCAATACACCCGTAACACGCTGGATGTTGGAGCCGTTCCAGTTCTCCAAAAACTGACTCATTACCCAGTCATCGTTGACCCAAGTCACGCTGCCGGTCACACTGAATTTGTAACACCCGAAGCACTTGCCGGGGTAGCTGTTGGCGCTAGTGGTCTAGTTGTTGAAATTCATGATGATCCTGCCCATGCCTTTTCAGATGGCGCCCAAGCATTAAAGCCCGATGAATACCTTGAAATGGCACGCCAAGCATTTGCAATTCGTAACACATTAACGACACCAGTTGAAGAAAAAAGTGAGGTTGAATTATGAAAATTATCAAAGTGACTTTACCCGATCATTCATACAATGTTGAAATTGAAAGTGGCATTTTAAGTTGTACCGGTCAGTTAGTTTCAAGTGTCTGGGATGAAAGAAAGATTGCGTTGGTCAGTGACAGTAATGTTGCCCCCCTGTACCAACAAAAAGTTTCGGATGCACTGATCAGTGTCGGCTTTACTGTTCATAACTACCAGTTTCCAGCCGGTGAAGCTTCTAAATCGCTTGAAGTATTGGCTGATTTGACCCGAGAATTGGCGGCTGACGGCTTTACCCGAGACGATGGTGTGATTGCATTAGGTGGCGGGGTTACCGGTGATTTGGCCGGTTTTCTTGCCGCAACGTACATGCGGGGAATCAGCTTGATTCAGATGCCCACTTCATTATTGGCACAGGTAGATAGTTCGGTTGGGGGCAAAACGGCCGTTGATTTAGACACTACCAAAAACATCATTGGTGCCTTTTATCAACCGGACTTGGTGATTATTGATCCGGAAACTTTAACCACCCTGGATCGTCGGGACTTAGTTGAGGGCTATGGTGAAATTGTCAAAGAGGCCGCCTTAACGGATGGTAAACTTTGGGAATTGGTTAAAGAAATTGAGTCACCATCTGCCATTCTGGAGAATGCTGAAGAGCTAAGTCGTTTGTCAATTCAATACAAAGCTGATGTTGTTATGGGTGATGAAAAAGAAGGCGGTCTTCGTCAAGTCCTTAATTTCGGCCACACAATCGGGCATGCAATTGAGGCTTTGGCAGACGGCGATCTTCGTCACGGTGAGGTTGTCAGTGTTGGGATGGTGGCCATAACGCGTATTTTTGAAGAAAAGGGACTCACCCAAGCGGGCGTCACGGAAAAGCTGATTAATCGTTTGGATGCTGTCGGATTACCGGTAAGTTCGCCACTTCTGGAATCGAGTGATATTTTTGATAAGATTAAAAATGATAAAAAGAATCATACCGGTCATTTAAATCTGGTTTACCTACATCAAATTGGCGGTCCAGCGATCAAATCAATTCCGTCTGAAGAAATTCGAGACTTTCTAAACATTAAAGCACTTCAATCATAACCATGGGCATGTAGTTATATGCCATCAGAAAAAGTTGGGACAAGAATTAGACCTTGTCTCAACTTTTTTGGCCGTTTTTAACTCTTGGTGGATCTCATGGCATGTTAGAATAACTACTGATTAGATTTATGAATTAAAGAAAGAAGAATCGCTATGGCAAAATTACGGCCCTCACTTCCAGACTTTTCATTTACAACGATGGCGGATTATCGTCGCCGGCTTGAACAAACAGTCAGGTGGGCATTGCCGATTGGGGTGAACTTAGTTGCACGAAATTTTGCACGCTCCACTGCGAGTTCATATTGGTTGCTGCAGAAACAGTCAAATTGGGGAATTCAATGGCTAACGCTTAGAATTGCCACCCATCCGGTTTGGTTAAAACAAGCTCAGCAATTAGAAATATTATGGTCGAACCCACGTGACTTTGACCTGCTTGGGCGACTTTTGAAAACACATTTGATGCAAACTGAAATGCAGCCGTTTTATTTTCAAATGAGCGTGGTCGATCTCAGTACATTAAAACTTTTGGTTGAATTAGAACATCACCAATTGATCTGGTTTATCAAACTGACGTCTAAAATTGCCCAGGCGCACAAACAGCAGCGGTTCGATTTGATAACGGATTTTCCCAAGGCCACTTTGCTGTTAGGTGATCGAAACAATGCCAATCATTTATTACGCAGAATTGATCACCCTAAGTTTCAGCATCAACTAGCACTATTTTATGGACAGAATTTATTATTTTCACAATTTACGAAGCACCAACTACTAAAACTGTTACCGACAAATCAATGGTTGCAGCCAATTGTGGGCGCAGAAGGCGTTCCCAGGGATTGGCAATCTCAATTAAAAGAAATTTATGGCAATGAATTTGTGACGGTCTGCTTCACTGAGATGAAAAATCAGATATGCAGGTTAACATAATGAGAGTTTGTGATTAAAATGGAAAAATGATAGTCAAGCAGATTAATTATTTTCGATCTTTAGTTAAGCTGAAGAGATTAATTAACAAAATATTTGTGAAACAATTAATTATTGAGCTAAAAGATGATACAATATACTTATAATAAAACGCTTACATCTAATTGATAAAGCTCAACGATTAAAGCTTTTCGATAATTTTAGTAATTAATCAGTATTGAAAAAATCTTTAGTGGAAAGGTCGAATGATAATGAACATGCCATTTACAAAAACGTTATTACTTTTTTGTGGTGAAATGGTTGAGATGATATTGATTACTGGGGCCTTTATTTTATTAGGCACCAAAGCGGTTAGCATTAACTCATTAATATTTTTATTAGTCGTTCTAGCGATTCTGGTATATCAGTTTATCTATTTTCATCGAAATCGAGGTAAGGGAGAATAAAGAATGGCAATTTTGGGATTAATCATCTTGACAATCCTATTTTGGGGATTGGGCATTGCATTTAGGCATGGCAAATTACTGTTTTTGATAGCGGGTAACAATGCTGCTCGAAAACCGTATGATCAAAAGTCATTATTTGCGGGACGAATTGTTGGATTGATCATGCATGTTGCCGGTATCTTAACAGCACTGATAGCGATTCCCAATATACCTGAAATCTATTATTTAGGAGCCACCATTGGATTTATTATTTTTCTGATAATTGCGTCGGTTTATCTTAATAAGCAGATTGGAAAAATGGATTAGAAAATTTATCTCAAGTTACCTAAGGGGGAAGAGTGCCCCTGCTCTTAATTAAGAGCAATGTAGAAATATATAAAAGCCAACGGGTTCAAACCAGTCTTTTAAACTGATTTGAGTCCGTTGGCTTTTAGAAGTACGTTTTGTTTTGCGTGTTTTTGTTCATTAGGATCATTTAAGATTCATCACGGTTAATTTCTCACGAGACATTGACAACAGACTGTTGTGAACACCCTGAGTGCCCATTCCAGAAGACTTCACGCCTAGGAATGGGAAGTTATCAGGTCCCCGTTCCGGTCGGCCGTTGACCTGGACGGTGCCAACTTCAATAGCCCCCGCAATTTCCAGTGCTTTATCGATATCTTGAGTAAAGACACTGGCCTGCAGTCCAAAATTAGACTTATTGGCAAGTTGAATCGCCTGGTTGACTGAATGGACTCGAATAATTGGTAGAACCGGACCAAATGGTTCTACCCAAGCAATATCCATGTCTTCGGTGACGTGATCCAACAGCGTTGGTGCCAATAGGTTTTCCTTACGCTGATTACCAGTTACTAGGGTGGCACCCTTATCCATTGCATCATCAATCAATCCTTGGACGAAATCGGCTGATTTGTTATCGATCAATGGAACAATCATGCGATTATTTTTTGGTGATCCAACGGAGAGGGCATCAACTGCTTTTTGTAATTTAGCAACCAATTGATCGGCAACCTGATCATCAACTAAAACCCGTTTAACGGCTGTGCATCGTTGACCAGAATAAGAAAAGGCCCCACTGATGATGTTTTTAACCGTTAAATCAAGATCGGCATCTTGGCAAACAATTGCTGGATCCTTACCGCCTAATTCCAAGACCAGTGGAATCATAATCGATTTTTGAGAAAGGTGTTTACCGGTTCGGGTACTGCCCGTAAAACTAATCATGTTAATGCCGGGATGTTCAGTTAAGTAGTCACCAATTTCTGAACCTCGACCGGTGATCAGACTTAAAATGCCGGATGGAATGCCGGTGCGATCCAAGGCTTGAATCATTTTAATCCCACTAATCGATCCTTGAGTTGCTGGTTTGAAGATCACACCATTTCCAGCCATGAGTGCCGGTGCGATTTTTGAAGCGGCTAAATTAACTGGATAGTTGAATGGTGAAATGGCAAGCACGACACCGAGCGGGACTCGTTCAATAATGCCGAGTTTTTCTTTTGAGCCGCCGGGAAAACCATCCCCACGGACGCTTTCACCATGCATGTGCAAAGCTTCTTGAACGGTGTATCGAATTAAATCGATTGTCCGGACGACCTCTTTTTCAGCATCGGCGTAATTTTTGCCAACCTCGGTCATAATCGAAGTTGCGAGACTTTCCTTATCTTTTGCCAGCTCCTGTGCCCATTGATTTAGGTATTGACCACGTTCGCCTAAAGATAGTGTTGCCCATTCATGCTGGGCATTTTTGGCGGCTTGGATACTTTGATCAACCTCTGATTGAGTAACAGCTTGAACATGGCCGATAACGTCACGTTGCCAAGGCGAGTGAATCGCAATAGTTTCATGCGATTCACTTGGCTGCCATTGACCGGCCAGATAGGCTGGATAAGTGGTAACATCATTTTCTACATGATCCATGTACCAAACTCCCTTCTAAAAAATCATTTTCTTAAGCAGAATGAAAATAATATGAATTTATTATTGAACATTTTACAACTTATTTTCGATAAAAGCTACTTTATTTTCAGAAAGATTTAAAAAATAATTAGTTGAATTTACAGAGAAACGCATCTAACTAACTATTGTAATTTTGAAATTTCCTTATAGATGAAGGGTAGACACGATTACTATCATTATGAAATCGGAAAAAGGCCTTCCATAATTTTAAGATAGTAAAAGTTTATTTTATGTAATCAGATATCTATTTTTTGAGATTAGTTTTCATACTAAATAAATAACTGAAAATGTTGAAAAAGCTGTTAATTAAAATATTGTTTTTTGTAAAAAGTGTTTAAGGTGGCTAATATACTGGTGTTTATACTCTTTTAGATATTGTAAACGGGGTTGAAATCAATTATTTTCTAACTTATAATAAGCGTATTTTCACAAACTGATTATTTTATATTGGAGGTTTGTTTATTGGAATTAAATGAAGAGGAAAACGAGGCGGTTGCTAAGCTACCGGTTTTTGAAAAGATAAGTTATGCGTTTACTGATATGGCAGGAAATTTACTATACGTCAGTATGTCCAGTTACATTCTTTATTTCTATACAGACGTTTTTAATATTCCGGTTTCAGGGGCTGGTGTGATTATTCTGCTGGCCAGTATTGTTGATGCAGTTAGTGCCATTTTATGGGGGTCTATCGTAGATCATACGCACACGAGGTGGGGACAAAGTCGACCCTACTTTTTATGGTTAGCAATTCCCTTCGCTGTTTGTACGTTACTGGCATTTTCAGCGCCCAATCTGCAAGGGACTGCTAAGTTAATATATGCCGGTTTGACATATATTTTGGCGGCTGGCGTGGTTTATACCGGGATTCAAACAACGATTACTGCCATTTTGCCAAATTTGACATTGGATGCCAAGGAACGAATTGGTGCCAATTCCTATCGAATGGTGGGCAGCTTGGTCGGATCATTTTTAACCAGTACTTTTACGCTACCGCTAGTTGCATTCTTTGGGAATGGCAATAACAAGCTTGGTTTTACAATTACCATTTCGATTTTTGGGGTCATCACGGTTCTGTTACTGTTAACGGCCTTTAAGAACCTGCGGGAACGGGTACCGGTTAGTAAGAAATCGGTTTCCTTCAAACACAGTTTAAAGGCGACCGTTGGCAATGTGCCATGGTATTTGTTAGTTAGTGCCTTTGCGATTTTTTGGATTGCTCAGGCTGATCGAAATAGTTTTTCAACTTATTATGCGAAATATAATCTGGGAAATGCCCAACTAGCTTCGGTTTTTAATGGCTTACAGGTGCTGGGAGTTATTTCAAGTATCTCAATTCCGTTTGTTGTTAAGATCACCAACAAGACCGCAACCATGTTGATCGGTTTAGCAATTGGTGCTGCTGGTCAAGCCCTGATGGCAGTTGTTAGCAGTAACTTTGTGATGGTTATTATTGCCTGGTCCATTGGTGTCATTGGTTCTTCGTTTGCCATGTCAATGCCGTTCGCAATGCTTGCGGATACAGTTGATTTTGGCGAATGGAAGAGTGGTTATCGAGCCCCAGGCTTTCTAACGGCAGTCGGTAGTGCGTTCTGTATTCAGTTAGGATCAGGTTTTGGCAGTTTTATTCCATCTAAAATCTTGTCAGCTTCAGGATTTGTTGCTCATCATACTCAGACGGCGCAAGCTTCTGCAGCCATTAGTTTCTCGTTTATTTGGCTGCCGGTTATTATCTATGCCATCGTGGCCGCGATTATGATTTTCTATTTTAAATACGAACGAATGGAATCTCAAATCAAGTCGGATTTATTAGCTCGTGCGGAAAAACGGGAAGTTGACAACTAAAAATTTAAGGTGACATTCAAAGTCACTTAAGGATCACTAAAATAAGCTGAGTCGAGTTCGAGACCTGATGTTGGTCTTGAACCTGACTCAGCTTATTTATGATTTAGCCTGGCTTGTATTGGTAGCTCTGTTTTCAACTTTAAAAAGATAGCCAAAGCCGCGAATGGTTTTAAGCATTTGGGGGTTTTTAGGCTGTTTTTCAATTTTTTTTCGCAGATTACTGATATGGGTATCGATAATTCTTAAAGTCGCGCCACTGGTATTTCCCCAAACGGCTGAGGCAATTTGGGTTCGGCTTAAAACCGTGTTGGCATGACTGATAAAGAATAATAGTAATTTATATTCAATTGGGCTTAAACTCAGGCGATCATGACCGTTCTTGACTTGAAATTTATCCAAATCAATTTTTAAATGACCAGCGGTAAGATTGCTGTTGGCTTGCCCCTGCTTAGTAATTTGCAGACGGTCTTTATTTTGATAGACCCATACTTTTTGAACAATTCTGGCAGCAATTTCTTCGATTGGTGATTTTTGAATATAGTCGTCTAAATGATAGTTCAAAAAGTAGCGACAAATTGTTTCAACGGGCTCGGCGGTTTGATCCAGTAATAGAATCGGTCCGGCAACCTGGCTTCTCATGATTTGAATTTCCGAAGGGTTTTTAGGCAGTGCAATGCTGTTTAAATCCCAGACGACACCGGAAATTTGCTGTAGGAGATGTTCGAGTGGTTCAAAAGAGACGCGCATTTTAATGCTAAAGGAATTTAACATTTTTTTGAGCTGATTGGCTAGTTGTAAATCTTGACTGATGAGTAGAATTTCCAATGGCATCTATTCTTCCTCCATTTTAGATAAATTGATTACATCTTAAGTTATGCCATACTTTTAACTAAAATCGGTGATATTTACGATACTTTTACATAATCGAAACTCGATATTTACATGACGTTGATATATTAAGGCTGTACTTAAATGAGTACCAAAAAATGGGTTTCAATTTAGGAGGAAATCATATCATGAAAAAAAGATCCTTTTTTTCAGCAATCGTTGCGTTATCTGCTATGGGGGTTCTACTTGCCGGATGTGGTTCAAATAGCGCCGACTCATCAAAGAAGTCATCTTCTAGTTCCAATGTTAAAATTACGGCCGTTGGCTCAACCGCACTTCAGCCATTGGTTGAGCAGGCTGCCAGCGACTACCAAAAAGATAACAGTAAAGTAAACATTTCTGTTCAAGGTGGTGGTTCCGGTACCGGACTGAGTCAAGTCCAAGAAGGCGCGGTCACAATTGGAAATTCTGATATTTTTGCAGAACAACAATCAGGAATTAAAGCTAACAAATTAGTTGACCATAAGGTGGCAGTCGTTGGAATGACACCAGTCGTTAACAAGAACGTTGGCGTTAAGAATCTTACGATGGCTCAGTTAAAAGGGATTTTCACTGGGAAATATAAGAACTGGAAACAAGTTGGCGGTAAAAATGAAAAGATCAATGTCGTGAACCGGGTTGCCGGAAGTGGTACTCGAGCAACATTTGAAGGGGCAGTCTTGGAAGGTGCTAAAGCCATCAAGACTCAGGAGCAGGATTCAAACGGAACGGTTCAAAAGATTGTTTCAAGTACACCTGGGACCATCAGTTACCTAGCCTTCTCCTATGTTAATAACAAAATTGAAGCGCCATCCGTTAACAACGTTAAACCAACGGATCAAAACGTTGAAACTAATAAATGGAAGATTTGGTCATATGAGCACATGTACACTAAGGGCCAACCTAACGCTGCAACAAAGAAATTCTTAAACTATATGAATTCCAGCAAGGTTCAGGATGGCTTAGTTCAAAAACTTGGTTACATCAGTATTCATGACATGAAAGTTCAAAAGAATGCCAGCGGTGCAGTGACAAACAAATAACAGTGTTTAAAATCACCTAAGTAGCGTGGCTATGGTGGAGGCTGGAGGCAAGTTTGTGTTGTCTCCAGCCTCTCGCCGCTTTAAAGAGGTTATGACTGAACAGCTTTAAATTAGGAGGTATCAATGTATGGAAGGGATTAAATCAGAAACTGACGATAAACTGAAATTGGATGGGATCAAAAAAGAACTGCAGCATCCTTCCAAGGCGACCCATCAAGATTATTTTGGTAAAACGATCAGCTACGTTTGTATCACATTTGTTGGGTTGCTGGTCTTGTCAATTTTGTATTTTATTACAACACGCGGCCTGGCAACTTTTACTGAGAATCACGTGAGTCTATGGGCATTCTTGTCTGGTAAAAATTGGAATCCAGGGATGCTTGATTCTCATGGGCAGCCTGAAGTCGGGGCACTGCCGATGATTGTAACGTCCTTTTGTGTAACGGTATTGGCAGCACTGGTTGCCACACCATTTGCCCTTGGGGTTGCCTTATTCATGACAGAAATTTCGCCAAGACGCGGGACTAAATTTTTGCAGCCGGTGATTGAATTATTGGTCGGCATTCCATCAGTTGTTTATGGATTTATCGGCTTATCAGTTATTGTGCCATTAATTCGTCACACATTTGGTGGAACCGGATTTGGGATTCTTGCCGGAACAACGGTCCTGTTCGTCATGGTATTGCCAACGATCACGTCACTGTCGATTGATAGTATTCGGTCAGTACCAATGTACTATCGTTCCGCCTCATTGGCGCTGGGAGCTACCAGATGGCAAACCATTTATAAAGTGGTGTTACGAGCAGCAACTCCCGGGATCTTAACGGCGATTATTTTTGGGATGGCCCGGGCATTTGGTGAAGCACTGGCTGTTCAAATGGTGATTGGTAATGCCACTTTGATGCCGCACGGTCTTTTAACCCCATCATCGACTTTGACCAGTCAATTGACAACCGGCATTGGGAATACCACTATGGGGACACTTCCCAACAATGCGTTGTGGTCATTAGCACTGATTTTACTATTAATGTCGTTAGTCTTTAATGTTCTGGTTCGATTTATTGGAAAGCGAGGTAGCTTAAAGAAATGAACTCAAAAACTGTAAACAACGTTGCCACCAGCGTTATCTATCTGCTTGTGGCGGCGGTTGTCGGGATTCTGGTTTTCTTACTCGGGTACATTTTGATAACTGGGGTGCCACACGTTTCAATACACTTCTTGACATCCGCTGCCCAATCCTTTAGGGCCGGGGGCGGTATTCGCGATCAACTATTTAATTCACTCTATTTACTGGTACTGACACTGATTATTTCGTTTCCAATTGCATTGGGATCAGGAATTTATTTATCTGAGTACGCACCAAACAACTGGTTTACCAGTCTGATCAGGACAGCCATCGAAGTACTGAGCTCACTGCCATCGGTTGTCGTTGGTTTGTTTGGTTACCTATTATTTGTTATCCGTTTCAATTTAGGATTTTCAATTTTAGCAGGTGCGATTGCGTTAACATTCTTTAATTTACCGTTACTCACAAGAAGTATCGAAGAGTCTTTGGAAGACGTGCCAGATTTGCAGCGGGAAGCCGGTCTCTCACTTGGCCTCTCCCGCTGGAAAACGATTACCGGAATTGTCTTTCCGGCGGCACTACCGGGAATTTTAACCGGTATTATCCTAAGTGCCGGTCGAGTTTTTGGTGAAGCCGCTGCCTTAATTTACACGGCTGGTCAAAGTGCGCCAACTGTGAGTTACTCAAACTGGAATCCTTTCAGTGCCGCCAGCTTTTTGAATCCAATGCGACCAGCTGAAACGTTGGCTGTTCACATTTGGAAAGTCAATACAGAAGGTGTAACACAGATGCATTGCAAATTTCCAGTGGTGCTTCAGCCGTTTTAATTGTCGTGATTTTACTATTTAATTTGTTGGCACGGTATTTGGGGAACTGGGTCTTTAAGAAAATGACGGCTGCTAAGTAGGAGGAAATTATGCAAACTTATTCTTTTGATAAAACTCATATTGTTAATATTCCAACCGAAAAGGCGCTGACAACCGAGAACTTGCAGGTGTTTTATGGGGATAATCACGCCATGCATGATGCCAGCCTTCAATTTCCAAGGTATCGGATTACGGCACTGATTGGTGCTTCAGGATCCGGAAAATCAACTTACCTGCGATGTTTAAACAGAATGAACGATACGATCGCGACCGTTAAAGGTAAAATCATGTACCGAGGAACGGATATTAACAGTAAAAAAATTAACGTTTATGAAGTTCGGAAACACATTAGTATGGTTTTTCAACGCCCAAATCCGTTTGCCAAATCAATTCGTGAAAATATCACCTTTGCGTTAAGACGAAACGGTATCAAAGATAAACGAGAATTGGCTTACCGAGTTGAAAACAGTTTGAAGTCGGCAGCACTTTGGGATGAAGTCAAAGACGACCTTGATAAAAGCGCACTGGCTTTATCCGGTGGGCAGCAACAGCGGCTTTGTATCGCTCGCTGTGTGGCAATGAAACCGGACATTTTACTCTTAGATGAACCCGCCAGTGCACTTGACCCGATTTCAACTGCTAAAATTGAAGAAACTCTAAAAGAATTGCGAAAAAGTTACACCATCATCATCGTGACACACAACATGCAACAAGCATCACGGATTGCTGACTACACGGCTTTCTTTCATATGGGTCATGTTTTGGAATATGATAAAACAGAAAAAATTTTTACTAATCCACAGATAAAAGCAACCGAAGATTATATTTCTGGAAACTTTGGCTAAAGGGGGCCGACCAATGGAAAAATCAGTAACGAAGCCAGTAACTAAACAAATTATTACTTCAGAAGATGTGCATTTGTATTATGGGTCGTATGAGGCCCTCCATGGGATCAATCTTGATTTTGCGGAGCATGAAATTACAGCGTTAATCGGGCCATCCGGATGTGGGAAGTCGACTTACCTACGATGCTTAAACCGGATGAATGATTTAATTCCGGACGTGACAATCACCGGCTCTATCCAATTGGAAGGAAAAGACATTTATGCACCCAAGGTTGACGTGGTTGAGTTGAGAAAACGCGTTGGCATGGTATTTCAACAACCTAATCCCTTTCCATTTAGTGTTTATGAAAATGTGGCTTACGGCTTAAGGCTGGCCGGTGTGCGGGATAAAAGCCTTCTGGATGAACGGGTTGAAACCAGTCTAAAACAGGCCGCCATTTGGGATGAGGTTAAAGATCATTTATACGATAATGCCTTGTCGTTTTCTGGTGGTCAACAACAGCGAATTTGCGTTGCCCGGGTATTGGCAGTTCAACCAGAAGTGATTTTGCTAGATGAACCCACTAGCGCGTTAGATCCGATTTCCAGTGCCAAAATTGAAGATACGTTACTAAACATTCACGATAAATATACCGTCATTATTGTGACTCATAATATGCAGCAGGCATCTCGGATTTCCGATCGCACCGCCTTCTTATTGAACGGTGATTTAGTTGAGTATAATCAAACAGAAAAATTATTTATGAATCCAGATAAAGAAGAGACGAGTGATTACCTGAATGGTAAATTTGGATAGGGGAGTGATCGAGAATGAGAGCATTATTTGGTGATGAATTAAAAAAACTACATGGTCGATTTGTTGAAATGGGGCTGAATATTAGTGAACAAATTTATAATTCAACCCAGGCCTTTATTGAACATGATAAAAAGTTGGCTCAAGAAGTGATCGATGCGGATACCAATACCAATGGCGAAGAAATGGATCTCGAAAAGCAGGCGTTAAAATTAATTGCACTACAACAACCGGTGGCAACTGATTTTCGAGTGATCATCAGCATTTTAAAAGCCAGTTCTGATTTGGAAAGAATCGGGGACCATGCTGTCAGCATTGCCCGAGAAACGATTCGAATGAAGGGGCAGGCCCGGATCCCGGGAGTTGAAAAAGAAATCGCCAAAATGACGGAACAGGTTCGCGATATGTTGGAAAAAGCCCTTGACGCTTATTCGAAAAATGATGAGTTGGCGGCTCGAAATTTATCCAAAGAGGATGTTGACGTCGACAAGCAGTATTTGTTGATTCGAGATGAGATTACCAAGTCGGTTCATAACGACACTGAGACAGTTCAGTCAAGTTCCAGTTACTTTTTGGTGATTCGATTACTGGAAAGAATTGGGGATCACATTGTTAATCTGGCTGAATGGATTGTTTATAATACCAGTGGGAAGATCGTTGAATTAAATCCAGGCAAAGCTAATCCAGAATTAGTCAGGCGACTTTATTCAGGGATTATCGACCCACAGAGAACCACTAATAAGTGAGCTGATCAATCGCAAACCAAACTGCAAACTAGTTTCCGAAATCAAGAACTTGTTCGCAGTTTGGTTTGCGATTATTTTTTACATACTTTTTACAGATAATTAGCTGATGATTTACACGATGTGGTTATCCTAATAGTTGAAAGGTGAATGATTATCAGGACGTTTTATTGAGGGACGGTGAAAATCATGTCAACGGTGCTGAACGAAATGAGACAGACGCCCAAAATTGGGTGGATCATCTCACTTGCTGTGTTGACCATTATTGTGATTCTGATAAGCATTTCATAATAATCAAATGATTACTTGGAGGGTAAGTTAATGGGAAATCGAACAAAGTCAAAATCATTAATTAAGGGTGCATTGAAGTGTGCCTTTTTCCTGTCGATCGTTGGGGTTGCATTTTCAGGTCAGAGTGTCGTTACTCACGCAGCTAAGAGTTCGGCAAGCCAGGCTTTAGATAAAGCTTTGACGCCGGCGAAGGGACCGTATGGCTATTTTGTAGATCACTACAAAGAAAATGTTAAAGCTAATACGACACCAGAAAATAATCCGGCAATTTCGATTTTTAATAATACGTTTTTAACTTATTGGTCACCAGATGGCACCAAGAAAAATGCCCCTTTGCTTCAAGAAAACCTGGATAAATCAATCCAAATCACTAATCATGAAACGCAGGCTGAAATTGATCGTTCCTATCTGACGGATCGGCGGGATCTTCGATACAACTTAATCAGTGGGTTGGGACCCTACGCCAATGCATTCATCAATGATGCGAATGCCCAAACGGACTTCAATAGTATCCCTAGTTCACCGCTTCCCGCAAATTCACCATACAGTTCCATGAAGTGGGCGGATGAAAATTCAAAATTAGGGTCAGTGGTTAAATTAGTGAACCTTGATGAAGATTCCGACTGGTCAAGTACTGGGACACCAAAAGCCTATATTAAATACGTGCGCCCTTACCGGTTAAGTAACCAGGTGAAGGTCAATCCGTATTTAGCAAATGTCATGGCAGCGGCTAAACAAAATGATTATGATTTTCCAAGTGGCCATACGACAGCCGCCTTTGAAACTGGTGAGAGTCTTGCTTATGTTTTCCCACAACGTTTCCAACAATTAATTACCCGTTCCTCTGAAGTAGGGTATGATCGAGTCTTAGCTGGCCGACATTCGCCATTTGCGGTGATTGGTGGCCGAGTACTTGGAACTGCTATGACAGCTGCCACATTAAATGATCCTGCTAATAAGCAGTTAGCCGATCAGGCTTATCAAGATGCCCAAAAGCAGCTAAGCAAAGCCAGTGATCCGAGTGAAAAAGATTCCTTTGCCAACTATGAACAAAACCTGAAAGATTATACCTATCGGCTGACTTACGGCTTCAAACCAATCAGCAGTACTACTAAACCAATGGTTGTCCCGAAAGGTGCTGAGGTCCTCTTAAAGACCCGATTCCCTTACTTGTCAGATACGCAACGCCGAGAAGTTCTTTACACAACTGGTTTGCCGTCCGGGTACCCAATGCTCGATGATCCTGAAGGGTGGGGTCGACTGAACTTATTTAAGGCAGCTAATGGTTTTGGCGAATTACTTACCAATACGACAGTTAAAATGGACGCCTCAAAAGGTGGCTTTGAAGCCAATGATACTTGGAGGAATGCTATTTCAGGTAAAGGCGGCTTGACAAAAGACGGTTCAGGAAAGCTAACGCTGCTTGGAGATAACACCTATAGTGGCGGCACAACGGTGGCCGATGGATCACTGATTGCCGCTAATGACCACGCACTTGGTAAAGGCAGTGTTAAACTTAACGGCGGATCTGTTAAACTAAGCGCCAAACATGTGACAATTAATGGTGATTATACGCAAGGAAATAAAGGCACACTAACAACAACTGACGGTAGTCATCTAACAGTTTCAAAAACGGCTCATCTAAACGGGAACCTGGTTCTCGATGGAAAATCCGGTTCAAATGGAACAGTTCTAACGTTCAATAAACGGGTTGGTAAATTTGATCACGTCACCCTGCATGGATTTGGCAAAGGTGCCCACCTGGTTTATTCTGATAAAGCTGTTAAAGTTGTTCGTTAAGCTGATTGTTAGCTCGAGTTCGCGGTTTTTGGTTGGTTTGTGATTTTGAGATTGGTTGACTTTGAAAACAAACCAGCTTATATTGAATTTAACTAACGTTCACGATTGTTTAATTCAATTTATCGTTAGTTCTCGAGGAATGTCAGCGATAAATCAAATCAATTTTTCTAAATTTAATCCCTTGAGACCAGTTTGGTTTTGAGGGATTTTTGTACATAATCATGATAAAAGCTGATCGTCAAGACTTCCTTGGGAATCTATGTTGAAGGGAGCATCAGGAATGACTTTTATCGGGACCTTGTGTCTATTATTGATTTTAACGACTCTGGCAGGCCATCTTTCGAATCGGCTTAAAATGCCCTCAGTGATTGGTCAAATATTAGTCGGAATCTTAGTTGGCCCTGCGATGTTGAACATGGTCCATCTCAATGCATTACTGAATACTTTTTCACAAATCGGTGTGATCATTTTAATGTTTATTGGCGGGTTGGAGAGTAATTTATCGTTGTTAAAAAAATATCTGCGGCCTGCCGTGATTGTTGCCATAATTGGTGTTATTTTTCCAGTTATCCTCATTGGCGCCGCGAGCCTGGCGTTTTCTTTTGAACCGATGGTGGCCGTGTTTATTGGGGTGGTTTTTAGTGCAACCTCCGTTTCGATTTCTGTTGAGGTACTTAGAGATTATCAATCTTTGGATACTAAGGAAGGGGCAACTATTTTAGGTGCTGCCGTAGCTGATGATATTATTGGCGTTATCCTGTTATCAATCATGATCAGCATCATGGGTACTCAGGGTGCTGCTGCAGGGTCATCTTTGATTGGGTTACTCTGGATTGTGATTGAACAACTGGCTTTCTTTGGTCTGACTTACTTAATGGTTAAGTGGATTGTTCCGTACTTGATGCGGGTTGGTGAAAAATTATTAATGGCGTCAAGTGTCACCATTACCTCAATGGTGATTTGTTTGGGGATGGCCTGGCTGGCAGATTTGGCAGGACTCAGTGGGGCAGTCGGAGCTTTCTTTGCGGGAATTGCGGTGGCTCATACACCTTATCGCAACATTATTGAAAACCATATGGAACCGATTGGCTATGCCTTATTTGTCCCGATGTTTTTTGCCTGTATCGGTTTAAATATGTCCCTCACTCATTTAGGACACTCCTTGGGATTCGTTGGGGTTTTAACTATTTTGGCGTGTCTTAGTAAGTTATTTGGCTGTGGTCTGGGTGCTTTAATAAACGGATTTGATATTCACAGTAGTTACATGATCGGCAGTGGCATGATTAGTCGTGGTGAGATGGGACTGATTACATCCCAAATTGGGTTTTCATCCCACTTGGTTTCCGAAACTAATTATTCAGTTTTAATTTTAGTGATTATTTTGTCGACAATGATCGCACCGTTTTTGCTGAAGCATGCCATTCATCATTTGCCACAGTCCGGAAAAGTTGATTTACCAATGGTTTAAGTCGAATACCAGCCACAGCGTAATAAGTTATTTTCACATTTTTTAAGAAAAACCCTTGACATTCTCATGTTAAGTCAATAGAATCTTAGACAATGACAACAAGATATTCGAAAAAAACGATGCGTAGAAGAGTAGTTTTTATGACGATTTGAAGAGAATCCCAATTTGGTGCGATGGGGTAATCGAATTAAAAATGAAAGTAGTCTACAAGTTGTAACTATGATTTCAATGGTAGTAGTTACTGGGAATGCGCCCATTACCGCAATGGAGTATCGCTTAAGTTTATGAGCCTAAGCCGTACTTTTTGAGCTAATTATTGTGAGATAATTAGGAACAAAGGTGGTAACACGTTGAAAACGTCCTTGACTGTTAAAAAACAGTCAAGGGCGTTTTTTGTTGTCAGGTTAAAATTCGGTTAATTAATGATCTTTTAGGAGGGAATTGTAATATGGATAAGAGAATTCGTTTAACGCGTAAGCAATATATTATTACCGCCTCGCTACTATTCGGGATGTTCTTTGGTGCCGGAAACTTGATTTTCCCAATTCATTTGGGGCAAATGGCAGGTGCCAACTGGTTACCGGCCGCAATTGGGTTTTTAGTTTCCGCAATTTGTCTGCCATTACTTTCAATTTTGTCGATTAGTATGACTGAAAGTAACAGTATGTATGATCTGGCATTGCCTGCCGGAAGAATTTTTGCACTGGCGTTTTTAATTTTAACGCATTCTTCACTGGGGTTGTTAATTGCCTCGCCACGGACAGCGACTGTTACATTTTCAATGGGAATTCAACCGTTTATTCCAAAAGCTTGGACCCAAATGAGTTTATTGATCTTCTCAATCTTGTTTTTCGGGGCAACTTTATTACTTGCCTATAATCAAAATAAGATTACTAGAAACGTTGGTAAAATTTTGAATCCAATTTTAGTGTTGCTATTGGCATTCCTATTCTTCGTTGCCTTTTTCATCAAGGGCAACGAAATGCACAGTATGCCACTTTTACCAACATCTGGTAAGGGGACTGGCTCTTTAATTAATGGGTTTCTTCAAGGTTACAATACCATGGATGCTCTGGCAGGCCTTGGATTTGGGGTTACAATTGTGACAGCCTTAAAATTGTTTGGCCAAAATAATAATGATGATCGCTCAAAATCGGTTGCTAAAATTGGCGCGCTAACAATGGGCTTTGAAGCATTAATCTATGTCTTTTTAATCGCGCTTGGTGCTTCCAGTTTGTCCTATACTAAGCTAAGTGCCGACGGTGGAACCGCCTTTACCACGATTATGCAGCACTATACCGGCATGGCTGGTGCTTCAATTTTGGCAGCTTTGACGCTGATTGCCTGCCTAACGACCTCCATTGGTTTGATCACATCGTTGTCCCAGGATTGGGGGCGGCGGTTCCCACGAATCGGTTACCATAAGTTTCTGATTTTTGCGACAATTGTTTCTTTCTCGATCGCTAACTTTGGTTTGGACCAGATTATTCTTTATTCATCACCGATTTTGAGTTTCCTTTATCCGTTAGCCATTGCTTTGATTATCTTGGGCATTATGAATCCGTTGATTGGCCGACGGAAGTTGATTTATCGAAGTACCATTTCATTAACTATGATCCCGGCGATTCTTGATCTGATTCATAATCTGCCACCGGTATTTGCTAAAATGCCACTCTTCTCAGCAATTAATTCATGGGCGGGGGCAACTATCCCACTTTATAGTGTTGGACTAGACTTTCTGCCATTTATGTTGATTGGCCTCTTGGGAAGTTGGGCAATTTCTAAGTTCGCTAAAGAACCGATTCCAAGTTCCGAAGATACGATTCACAATGATTAATTCATTTGAACTCATTGATAACATAGAACATTTGTCAGTGCTAATTGGGGCACAACACATATAACCATAACCATAGACAAAATTCGACCGACTTGACGATGCTATTTAATAAGTCGGTCGAATTTTTTAGTTGGTAAGCTAAAGGTGGAAATGGTTCACTGACTTTAAAGCACTTTTTTATCAGTATACCGGGTTTCCAAATTATTAAAATCGTATTCTTTAATGTGTGAGACATCATTTTGACCATTAAAAAAGGCGGTGTAACTTCTGGCCAGCATGAGGTTGAGCTGACTGTTGGTGCCAAATTGAACCATAATCACCGGTACATTCGCTTGGTAGGCGGCGCCAATTTCAAAGATTGTCCCAGAATCCGGTTCTGTCAAGCCCTCTTCAAGTTGGTAATCAAGAATTGCCACTACCACGTCGGCTTTACGAACTTGACGCATGTCAGAAGCAAAGACAGCGTCTTGCCACTTGAAACTGCCAAACGGCTCCTGTTCAAATTGATGATCCTGAGGGATGAAGATTCGATCTGAATCGATAGTTGGATTTTGTTTAAGCAGTGCGACCACTGTTTCAATTCGCTTTTTTTGACCGTCGCTGAAAAACGGCGAAGCTAAATAGACTGAGTTTTGATGGGTTGCCATAAATGAGTCATCCTTTCCTTGAAAAACAGTTAGTTAACCATATTGTACACGAAATCTCAATCGAAAAGGAACCAAGTCACTAATGAACCCTCAGGATCACATTCCGTTGTACAATGAGTAATAACTATCAAGCAATTATGATGGGAGGGGATCAAATGGCCACCAACCGGGTTCAACCACGAATGGGAAACGTTGGTTTCATCATATTTTTGGCGTTATTAAGTGCTTTTGTACCGTTATCAACCGATTTATATTTACCAGCACTGCCGACAATGACAACATTTTTCAACGTTTCTGAGATTATCATGAATTTAACTTTGATATTATTCTTTATTTTTTATAGCATTGCCACGTTAGTTTGGGGACCTTTAAGTGATCGGTATGGTCGACGGCCGATTTTACTGATTGGACTGGCGATTTACGCGCTGGCTGGTGTTTTGTGTGGGATTTCAACCTCTGCCGTAGAAATCATCCTGTTTCGGGTATTGCAGGCAATTGGCGGTGGGGTGGCGACAACCATTGCCACGGCCATTATCAAGGATGTTTATACGGGGCGCAAACAGGAAACCACTTTGGCTATCGTTCAGTCCATGGTGGTTATCTCACCAGCCTTAGCACCGGTGATTGGCTCACTTTTGCTGACATTTATTTCTTGGCGGGGCATCTTCTTTACTCAAGCACTTTTGGGATTGGTAGTTGTTTTCGGGGCCTTTATCTTTCAGGAAACTCATGATACGTCCAAGGAACAGGTTAGCGTGTTGCATTCACTGAGTCGATTGGGTGTTTTGATGAAGAATCCAGCTTTTTCCGCGATGCTGGTTAATTTTTCGGCCGTTTCGATTATTTCATTAAGTTTTATTTCCTCATCCTCCTACATCTTTCAGGTCCGCTTTGGGTTAAGTAGTCAGGCGTTTAGTTACTTTTTTGCTTTTAATGCGATTGGGATGCTGGTTGGTCCGTTGCTATACATTCGATTATCGAAATACATTGATCGAATGGTCATTCTCTATGCCTGCTTTTTCCTCGGGATTATTGGTGGGGTATTAATTTTGGGATTTGGATTAAACAACCCCTATTTATTTGCTATAACCGAATTGCCAGCAACCTTAGCTAGTTCAGCAAGTCGGCCGCCGGCAACTTATTTGATTTTAAAACAGCAGGAAAATGACAATGGGTCGGCTTCGTCATTATATAGTGCTGGCGGAACAATTATGGGCAGCATTGGCATGGTGGTTGTCTCGTTAGCCAATCACTGGCCGGTGTTGATCATCGCATTGATTGACGTCGTTATTAACGTCTTGTGTGTCGTCGGCTTATACGCAACGCTGAGAGGTCTTAGAGATCGAATTAGACTTTAAATTAGCACAGGGATTTTAAATTTAAAAAGCCGGTTCCAACCTGCCACGTAAATGGTAAGTCAGGAACCGACTTTTGATTTTATCCAATTGCTGCTATAAAATTACCAACCGATTTTACCGGTATCTTTTGGCAATGAAACACTGCCATTTTCAACTGCCGTAAAGGCGTCATCCAATACTTGAAGGGCCTGGTCAAGTTGCTTTCGGGGAATTACCAACGGCGGCTGGAACCTTAAGATATTACCGGCGAGAGTAATAATCACAACGCCGTGATCAAACGCATAGTAAATCACTTTAGTGGCAGCGTCGTTAGCCGGTTCTTTGGTGTCCCGGTCCTTAACGAGTTCGATACCACCATTTAGGCCCCACATCCGAACATCACCAATTAAGGGATGTTTCTTTTGCATGTCAAGAAAACGCTGTTTGGCATAGGCGCCATCCTTTGCAGACTTTTCAGCCAAGTGATCATCCCTGATGACATCTAACGTGGCTAACGAAGCGGCAGAACATACCGGATTCCCTGAGGTGGTAAAAAGGTGGGCTGGGGCATCCAAGCTCTGCATAACCTCTTTCTTGCCGATGACCGCACTTAACGGCATGCCGGAAGCCAAAGATTTGCCAACGGACATTAAATCCGGTTCAATATTTTGATACTGTTGAATCCCCCACATTTTACCGGTCCGACCTAATCCCTGATTAACTTCATCAACGGCAAATAGGATGCCATTATCATGACAAAATTTATAAACCAGCTGCATGTATTCTTCGGGTGCCTTCACAATGCCGCCGTCACCCTGAATTGGTTCGATCAAAACACAAGCCGTTTCGTCAGCGGGGAGAAACGATTCAAATGGGGCTTTAAATGCGTCGAAATACCGCATGGCAACATCGTGTTCACTTTCGCCCGAATAGCGACGGTAAAGATCCGGATAGGGCACATGGACCACGCTTGGAAGCATTGGCCCGATTTTGCGGGTCATATTTAAGCTGGTACCGGAAAGCGTTTGTGAGCCGTAAGTGGAGCCATGATAAGAACCCATGTAAGAAACAATGTATTGTCGCCCTGTATAGGCCCGTGAGAATTTAATAATTGCATCGTTGGCATCAGAACCTGAGTTACCAAAACTAACCATCTTGGGTGAATTTCCCGGTGCGATTTCAGCTAGTCTTTTTGCCAGTTCAATTCCCGGCACGTGATGAAAGTACGCTGGCGTGTAATGAATCAGCTTTTGGGCTTGGTCACTAATCGCCTTGACCACTCGGGCGTTGGTATGGCCGACGTTAATGGCCGAAGCACTGGCCAATAAGTCAATATAGTGGTTACCGTCAACATCGACCAAGGTTGCGTCGTGCGCATGGTCAATTACCAGATCATAATAATTAATTCTTGAGGAACGCGCGTAATAATTATTTTCTTCATTAACCAATCGTGACGCTTTTTCCAGATTACTCATGAGAATTATCCCCCTTGTTTATGTACAAAAACATTGGCATCCTGAGCCATTCAAACACAATGTGTCAGAAACGCGAGATAACCAATGTTTTAATGACTATTTAATCCAACGATTTAAAATGAATCGTCAGTCATCTATTAATTTTTAGTCGGCCTGTTTCTTAGCAGCTTCTTTTTCTTTATCAACGGTGGCAGTTGAGTGTCTCATCCCGTAACCAAAGTAAATCAGCATTCCAAAAATAAACCAACCCAGTGCATAAGTTTTGGCTTGAATATCCAAGCCCCAGAAGATTGCCAAGGCACCTAAAAAGCCGAGTGCCGGCAATACTGGGTAAAGTGGCATTTTGAAACTTGGTTCAGGGATGTCCTTGCCCTCACGTGGACGAAGAGCATAGATGCCAATTGAAACGAACATAAAGGCAATCAATGTTCCGGCAGAAATAAGTTGTGCTAAAAATGTAAATGGGAAGAACGCACCCAGCGCAATTCCAATAATGGTCAACACAAGCAATGCCCGATTTGGCAAATTATTGCTCAATTTACCAAGCGCTTTTGGCAGCAAGCCATCACGACCAAATGAATAGAGAAGACGCGAACCAGCAAGCATCATCCCAATCAGGGCAGTAAACATACCGACAACCGCAACGGCTTGGACAACGGTTGCGATGATTTCGTGGCCGCTTTGGCGAAGTGCCCAGCCAACCGGTTCCGCGTTGTTTGCGTAATCAGCGTAACTAAACATCCCAACCAACACCAACGCAACGGCAACGAATAGCAAAACGGCAATTAATAAGGAACCCAGAATCCCGCGGGGCATCGTTTTTTGTGGATTTTTAGCTTCAGCCGAGTTTGCGGCAATTGAATCAAACCCGATGTAAGCCAGAAAGATTTCGGAAACCCCAGCGTAAATTCCCTGCCAGCCACCAAAGGCTGAACCGTCAGCATTTACGTGATACTTTGGAATAAAAGGGGTGTAGTTGTGGGCTTTGATTGCCGTGGCACCAACAAAAATAAATACTAAAATGGCAATGACTTTTAAAATAACCAATGTGTTTTCAACTCGCGCAGTTTGCGATGCGCCTCGTGATAGCAAAGTGGTAACCAATAAAATAACGATAATTGCGAACAAATCCATCAAGCCGCCATTTGAACCGGTTGAAGCGGTTGACAGAACTGCTGGTAGTTTGAAGCCAAGCGGTGAAATCAATCCTTGAAAGTTCGCAGATAGCCCAGATGCAACAAACGCAACGGCAATAAAGTATTCTGCCAGTAGTGCCCAGCCGGCAATCCAGCCCCAGAATTCACCGAAAACCACGTTAATCCAAGAATAGGCTGAACCGGCAAAGGGCATTGCAGCCGCCATTTCAGCGTAAGCAAAAGCCACCATACCGGCAACAATTGCAGCACACAGAAACGATAAGGCAACTGCCGGACCGGCATGCTGGGCGGCAACTACGCCGGGAAGCGTGAAAATTGAGGTGGAAACAATCGTCCCAACACCAAGCGCTAAAAAGTCTTTGGTTGTCAGGCTTCGAATAAGATGGGAATCTTTATCCTGATAAACCAGGGGATCCTCTTTACGGAACATTTTTGCAAAAACACTGCTCATTGACATTCACTCCTAATATTTTCTAAGCATGTTCATTCTAACGATTAACACTGATTTCGATTTTCTAAGAATAACAAATTCTGTTTGCGAATTAAAGAATCATTTGAAATAAATTTAAAGAATCTTTATGTAGAATTATATCAATTTCACAGAAAATAGTGTTAATTAACGTCAGACGTTGCGAGTAGTTTACCGCAAAATCAATGAGATTGTCAATTATTACTCTAATCTTAATTTAATTTTGCAATAAAATTTGGTATAATCTCACCAAGTACGTTTGCGGTTCTGGTTCAATATTTTTAATGAATTAGTGAGCCGGATCAGAAGTTACGGCGTCGAAAAGTGATTGTCGAATTCTGTTTGCGATTTTTATTTGCTCAATGCTGACGAAATCACTATAATGATAGGTGTGTCATTTTGAAAGACCATTGATTTAAAAATTAGGGAATCGGGGGGCGATGTTATGTCGTTGACTATCAAAGAACTCGCAGATGAGTTAGCAGTTTCCAAAACTGCAATTCGGAAACATATGGATGACGAGTTTCGAAGTACATATACGATTAAACAGGGAAATAAAATCCTGATTAAAGATAAGGGTGTCGATGTCTTGAAAGAACAATTCAAGAATTCGGAATCCAGTACTGAGAACTCGACTGAAAATAAAGCAACTGCTTCGGCAGATTCTAGTAACGGTAAGGACACGACGGCGTTATTAGCTGAAACGCTCGAAGATCAGCGTAAACAGATTGAAGAAAAGGATAAACAAATTCGCGAGTTACATCAACTTTTAGATCAATCGCAGCGTTTACAGCTGGATGTTCAAAATAAGTTAAAACAGCTCCAAAATAAGATGGGTAATTCATCGGAAACTAAAGCAATCGAAGAAAACGTAACGGATCAATCAAGTGATAACCAAACTCAATCCGAAGGTTCCACTCAAGGGACCAAAGTTTCTGATAATTATCGGCCAGACCAGATTCTTTCAAGCGATGGTAGTGGCTATCAAGCTGCACCTAAAAAGAAAAAGCACTGGTGGCAATTTGGCCGTTAAAGGCTTTCCAAGACTTCGTTAGCAATTATTTTAACTAAAAACCGCAACCGAGCTTTAATTCCCGGTTGCGGTTTTTAAGACTATTTAAGATAGGAAAGCGGTTTGTTGACTTCCACCTTGGTACCATCGTATTGATCCTTAATATATTTTTGAATAGCTGGTTCATGATAAAGTTTAACCAATTTCTGGTAAGTTTTATGATGCCGGTTCTTTTTAGCTGTTGCGAGAACGTTAATGTTGCTTCTAGTACTGAGATCGATTTTTTCGTGGAAGATCGAATCTTTTAGCACATTTAAGTGGCCCTCTAAAGCCACCGTGTTTGAAATTAAAACAACGTCTACCGTATGAAGGACTCTTGGGCCAGTGGTATCATCAATTTCCTTAAATTTAAGGTGTTTGGGGTTTGAAGCGATATCGGTTGTATTACCCAATGTCCCAAAATGTTTTTTAAGCTTGATTAAGCCGGCACTCTGGAGTAACAACAGTCCCCGAGCAGTGTTGGCCGGGTTATTAGCGATTGCGACCGTTGCGCCATTTGGAATTTGATTGATGTGTTTGTACTTATCTGAATAGATCCCAAGTGGTTCCAGATAAGTGGTGCCCAAAGCGGCTAATTGATTCTTTTTGTGTTCCTGGTTGTAGGCCTTCAAGTAGGCGTAAGACTGAAAAGCATTTACATCAACGCTTCCCTGAGCTGTCGCATTATTCAATTGAACGCCATCCGTAATTTGTTTGGTTTTGATTTTAAGCCCCAATTTTTTGGCCTGTGGGCTTTTGGCAATGTGATTCCAAATATCATAATCAGACCCTTGAGAGCCGACCGTAATGGTTGAATTGGCGGATTTTGCGGAATGATTAGTCAATGTATGAATTCCAAAAATCAGGCCAATAATTATGAGAAGGCTAACAATGGTAATGAGAATGCCTTTTCCTTTTTTCATACGTATTTCTCCTAAATATCAATATTTTTTGAAGAGGCTACATATGCACGGTTTTTTTAGCTAGCCAATCACCGATGATTTGAACTAGAAAAACCAAGATTAAAATGACCAGCATTGCAGCAATGGTCACGTCGTTTTCAAACCGCGCATAACCGATACTGATTGCGATATCACCCAAACCACCTGAACCAATTGCTCCTGCCATAGTGGTTAAGCCAATCAGACTAATAATTGTTACAACTGACGCTCGAATCAGATCTGGTAGTCCTTCGCGCAAATAGATTCTAAAAATAATTTCAAAAGTGCTGGATCCCATTGATCGAGCGGCTTCGATTACTTGAGGATCGATCTCCAAAAGCGCATTTTGAACCTGTCTTGCATAAAATGGGAAAATGCCAACAACCAGTGGGACCAGTGAAGCAGTAGTCCCAACGGTGGTGCCAACAATAAACTCGGTGATTGGAAACATGACTGCTAATAAGATAATAAAGGGAATCGATCTTAAGAAGTTGACGACTTTATCGGTCAGACTGTAAACGTATGGATCCTCGGCGATACCACCGCTTTGAGTGATAACCAGGATCACCCCCACAGCCAAGCCTAAAATGCCGGCAATAATCGATGACCAGATTGTCATGTAGAGAGTTTCGCCAATTGATTGCAAAAATTGCGGCCAAATATGAACCAGATTAGGAAACAGTTGCTTGATCATGATCAATCGCCTCCCCATTTCCAGTTGCTACCAAGTGAACCTGAACGCCGTTTCTATTGAGAAAGTTAATCCCATCGGCTAATTGCTTGGTTTCACCGGATAGGATAATAATCAGATACCCGATTGACGTTGTGCCGATTCGTTCAATGTTACCGAACAGAATATTAGCCTTTAGATGATAAAGCTCGGTTAAATCAGAAATTAACGACTGCTTGGTTGCCTGGCCACGAAATTTCAAAAAGAGTAACCGTTCATTTTGGGAAAGATGCTGCAGACTTTGATCAGCTTTAATCTGGTCCAAGGCTTCCATGACATTGGCGGCTGAATCAACGAAGTCTTGTGTGAGTGCCTGTTGCGGATTTGAGAAGACTTCGGCAACGTCACCACGTTCGATAATTTTGCCTTGATCCATGACGGCAACGTGACGACAAATTGCCTTGATAACTTGCATTTCGTGAGTGATGAGGACAATTGTCAGACCAAGGGTAGCGTTTAGATGTTTTAATAACTTTAAAATATCAGTCGTTGTTTTAGGATCTAACGCACTGGTAGCTTCATCACTGATTAAAACGTCAGGGTCGTTAGCCAGAGCTCGGGCAATCGCGACCCGTTGCTTTTGACCGCCGGACAATTGATCGGGGTAGGATTTTTCAAATTCCCGAAGACCGACCAACTCGAGCAGCTTTTTAGCCTTGGCATGTCGTTGAGGTTTACTAATTGGTTGGCTGAGTAAGGGATATTCCACGTTATTCAACACGGTTCTGGAATTCAACAGGTTAAAGTGTTGGAAAATCATGCCGATTTTCTTTCGGGCCTTTCGTAACAACGGGGCGGATAATTTTTGAAGTTCTTGGCCGCTTACCGTTACAGCACCACTAGTGGGTAGTTGTAACAAGTTAATTGTCCGAACCAGGGTGCTTTTGCCCGCCCCGGAATAGCCGATAATGCCATAAATGTCACCTTGATTAATGGTCAGATTAACGTGGTCGACAGCTCGCAACGGGTGATCAGTTGATTGAAAGGTGACGCTAACATCTTGAAGCTTAATAATTGGCCGTGCGGTTTCTGCCATGACACTCACTTCCCTTGTTAGAATCGTTTTACATACATGATTGATTGAAAAAGTACATGATCAAGCTTCCCAAGCCAAGTTGACGTCTTATCCATCTGGGAGGGGGATGCTGTTATTGATAACGCATGCCGCCATCGACTTGGACGGATTGACCAGTAATGTACTTTGCATCTGGTGACACAAACCAAGCCACAGCGTCCGCAACATCTTCAGGGGTGGCTTCTCTTCCCAAAGAAATTTCGGTTAGGCAGTTTGCCTGCTGTTCCTTAACAGAAATATTTTTAATTTCGGCAGTTCGTTTATCAATACCATCGCGCAATGGTGTTCGGACGATGCCTGGATTATAGGCATTTACGGTAATTTGATATTTGGCCAGTTCTTTTGAAGCTGCCTGAGTTAACCCACGAATGCCAAATTTTGAAGCAGAATAGGCACTTTGAAGTGCTGACGCTTCAACGCCGGCAAGCGAAGCAGCGTTCACAATTCGGCCACCTTTGCCCTGTTTGATAAATTGTTTGGCAGCTGCCTGAATGCCCCAATAAGTTCCCTTCAAATTAACATCGAAAAGTCGCTCCACATCGGCAGGCTTTGAATCGACAAAGGAATCAATAAAGGCCACACCCGCATTGTTCACAAAGACGGCTAGCTCACCCAAATCATTAACCGCTGTCTTAACCAGATCAAAAACCTCTTCGCGATGGGCAACGTCGACGTAGTAGGCCTTAGCTTTGTATCCCGAATCTTTAAGTTGTTTAGCGACTTTTTTAGCAGTTCGTTGATTGATATCAGCGACCGCAATGGCGTAACCTTCTTTGGCTAAACGCTTGGCAATCCCTTCACCGATTCCCTGACCTGCACCTGTTACAATTGCTAACTTTGACAATTTAATCACTCCTTTAAATTTTGGTACTAAAAAACGCTCCTGTAATTAACTTACAGAAGCGTTCATTCGCTGTACCATTCTGAGTTCACTTAATCAGTTACCTAAAAAAGTCTCGCCAACCATCGTAAGAAATGGTGTGTCTAGTAACGAAGACCAGCCCGTTTAGTGCTTTTGCCTAAGCGATCACACTAACCAATCATCGGCCATTTTCATTTCCGCACAAGGATCGGCTCTCATCAACCGCCGACTCTCTGAACAATGTTTGAAAACTACTTTCCGAATCAACTTGTTTAGATAACAATATTAAAATCAAATGAAATTAACACCATTAAAAATAGCAGGCAATGAAGAATTTGTCAAATAAAGTGAGCGAAAGCCAGCGATTAAACTCCGGAGTGTAAGGCGTCGATTGGAGGAATCCTGTTTTTGGATTTATCCAATCGATCCCTTACATGCAGGAGTTTGCTGGGTGTAACTGTCCTAAAAAGTGAGCGGATTCAAGCGGTTAATTCACGGAGACTAAGGCGTCACTTGGAGAAATCCTGCCTTTGGATTTTTTCAAGTGATCCCTTAGACGCAGTGAATTGCTTGAAGCAGCTGTCCTAAGAAAGTGAGCGGAACCAGTAACTTACGTCATCACTCAATCGAAACCAGCTGGACGTTACTTGCACCACTGATTTGTTTGAGATTATTTAAGAGGTCATCAACTGTCCCGGTTAGGTGACTTAAGTCTAGGGAAATGACAATACTGGCGATATTGTGAATGGGAATGTTTTGGTTGATCGTCAAAACGCTGGCACTTGATTCAGAAACGGTTTGCAGAATTTTTGAAAGCATGCCACGGCGATTTTCCAACATCAGTGAGATGACGGCCTTTCGATCAATCATATTTTCTTCCGGCAAAAAAACTAAATCTTTATATTTATAATACGTTCCACGACTAATCCCGACAATCTTCACGGCTTCGCTGACTTGCCTGACTTTGCCACTTTCTAACAATTGTCTCGCCTGAATGACCTTATCAAATGATTCAGGGAGAATCGAGCTATCAACGATGTAGTACTTTTCCACGTTCAATTACCTCACTCTGAACACCAGTCAGATCGACAGCCAATTTTCTGATTTTCCAATCCGGAAAGGCGGTTTTGGCATTTTGCAAAATGGCATCTGCTGATTTTTCATTGGGCGTGATTGCCATCATTGTCGAACCACTGCCACTAATATACATAGTACCATTTGATTGCTCGGAAATGGCTTTTGCCTGAGCATAATCCGGAATTAATTTTGCTCGATAGGGTTCATGCATTCGATCATCGCATGCTTTATGAATTAAGTGCATGTCACCCAACTCTAAAGCTTTTGTCATCACCGCGCATCGGCTGACCTGATGAATGGTATCCGCGTAACTCATTGATTTTGGCAGTACTTTTCGGGCAGCTCGCGTGCTAACTTCGTAATTCGGGATTAGTGCGACAAGGTTCAGTTGGTCATTGACATCATACTTAACGACGGTCGGGCGATTTTGCTCGTCCAAGAAAGAGACACAGAGACCGCCAAGAATGGCTGGCGTTACATTATCCGGATGGCCTTCCATTTCAGTAGCAAGCACCAGCAACTGGTCGGAAGAGATAGCATTGTCAAACCAGGTGCTGGCAGCTTTTAAACCGGCAACGATGCAGACGGATGAACTACCAAGCCCGCGAGCCACTGGAACGTCGGTATCGATTGAAATTTTAATGTTTGGTACCGGCTTATCCAGGTAATCACACCCTTTCACAAAGGCTTGGTAGACTAAATTGTCTTCGGTTTGAAATTCAATTGGACACCCAGTGATCTCAAGCTTTTCGGCACTCTCTTCAAAACTGATTGTTGAGTAAAATGAAACCGCCAGACCCATACAGTCAAATCCGACGCCGACATTGGCACTAGTTGCTGGAACTTTGATCTTTATCATAGAAAACGGCCTCCGTTTGTTCTTTAACGTATTTTTTCATATCTGACTTTTGAATAACACTTTCATGTCGGACCGGTAATTGCCAAACCTTTTGTAGATTCTCGGGAATTGGTGCGTGGGTTTTAGCGGCCAGATCTTTCATGGTTTGGAGCACATCTTGTGAATCAGCCTCTTCTGGTAAAACGGCTTTGGCGACAGCATTGACAAATTTATAAGGACTGGCAGTACTGAGCAGGACCATGGGTGTCTGATCTGATTTTTGATAGTCCCGCATGACTTTGTAGCCCGCTGCGGTGTGAGGATCCATCAGGTAACCGTTTGAGTCATAAACTTGGTTGATTGACGCTTCAATCTCGGCGTCAGTACTATAGCCGCAGTAAAAGTCGGCTTGAATGGCTTTTAAAACTGCCGGTGAAACCTGATATTTCCCGGTTTGTTCCAAGTCGTCCATCAATTGTTTGACGTAAGTACTGTCTTGGCCACTTTTGTAGTAGAGTAGGCGCTCAAAATTACTGGAAATTTGAATATCCATGCTGGGTGCTACGGTTTGGAAGAACGGTCGATTTCGATCGTAGACACCGTGTTCAAAAAAGTTTGCCAAGACATTATTTTCGTTGCAGGCAATCACAAACTTTTTAACCGGTAAACCAAGTAGTTTTGCGTAATAACCGGCCAAAACATCACCAAAGTTACCGGTTGGAACAGTGAAATTGACTTGATCACCGACCTTGATGTCGCCGTTATTGACGAGCTGTTTATAAGCATCGAAATAATAAACCACTTGGGGAATTAATCGGCCAATATTAATCGAATTGGCACTTGAGAGACTGACAGCACTTCCTAATTGTGCTCTTAATGTGTTATCATTAAAAATTAATTTAACATTTGTTTGCGCGTCATCAAAATTACCCTTAATCGCTGCAACCCGGGTGTTATGGCCACCAGTTGTCACCATTTGCAGCTTTTGAATTTTGCTGACGCCGCCATCGGGATAAAAGACGATGATGCCCATGTTATCGAGATCTTTAAATCCTTCCAGAGCCGCTTTCCCAGTGTCACCACTGGTAGCAGTTAAGATCATGACCTTCTGATCGTTAACCAGAACGTGCTTCATCAATTGTGGGAGAAGCTGAAGGCCAACGTCTTTAAAGGCACTGGTTGGACCATGAAACAATTCCAAGACGTGAAAGTCGTCAACGTTGACGACTGGCGTAATTTTATCTGAGTCAAAGCTTGACTGATAAGCCTGATCAACACTTTCAGCGATTTCACCCGTTGAGAAGTCCGGCAACAATTTTGCCAGGACGGTTTTGGCAATCTCTGAGTAGTCCAGAGTCAGGATTTTTTGCAAATCCAACTGGTCCTCTCCCAGATTTGGGTAAACGAATAAGCCCTTGTCATCGGCAAACCCTTTTTTAATTGCTTCTTTAGCTGATATAGAGACTGAATTGTTTCTGGTGCTCGTATAATTTTTATTCATCGACTTTTACTCCTTGCATTTCTGTGACTATTATGATAATCTGTTTTCAGTTAAAAAACAAGTGTTTATTATTAATGAACAAAAGAGAGAAACGGGAGGTTGAAGCTGTGAATATTGCAATACTGGGGTTTGGAACGGTCGGAACAGGTGTCTATAAAATTATTAAGAAGGCAAATCGTTTAACCCAAAACCTCCATGTCAAACATGTGTTGATTCGAAAAAATAAAAAACCGGAATTACCGGAAATGACTGACAGTTATGAAGAAATTTTAAATGATCAGGATCTTGATGTCGTGGTTGAAGTCATTGGCGGGATTGAACCGGCACATCAGTACATACTTGAAGCGCTCAAACATAAGAAACACGTGATCACCGCTAATAAGGCGGTGATTGCCCGTTACATGGATGAGTTTACGAAAGTGGCCGATGAAAATGGCGTCAAGTTCTACTTCGAATCCAGTGTTGGTGGGGGCATTCCTTGGATTCAAGGATTGGAACGTGCTTTACGGGTTGATGACGTTAACAAGATTCAAGGGATCTTCAATGGCACCAGCAATTTTATTCTTGATCAGATGAAACGAAGTGGCGAAACCTTCAACGAAGTCTTATTAAAAGCTCAGGCGCTGGGATATGCTGAAGCCGATCCAAGTGCTGATATTGACGGACTGGATGTTGCCAATAAATTATGTATCAGCTGTGATATTGCTTACGATTACTTTGTGAAGCCGACGGAAGGACTGCCGATCTTTGGGATTCGGAATATTACCGAAGACGATATTGCCCATTTCTCCAGTAAAGGCTATACGGTCAAATTAATGGGCAAGAGCCACCAACGCGGTGACGAATTTGACTATGTTGTTGAACCGACGCTTTATCATGGTGATACCCTTGAGGCGAATACTTGCGACAATTACAATCTGATTTCATTACATGGTCAAACGATTGGTAACTTGAAGTTTATGGGTCAGGGAGCTGGGCAACTCCCAACGGCCAATGCGGTGATTCAAGATATTTTGGATATTTTCCAGAAAAAAGAGCATTTAAAACGCGGCTTTAAGAGCCGGTTGAAGTACCGGTCGGATATGACCAGAAGCAATTACATTGTGCGTTCGGAAATCGATTGTGCGCATTTGTTTGCGAAATTCAATCCATGCACGCGGGGCGACTATCTTCTGGTTCAGCAAATTCCGATTGGCGAAATGCACCGCTTGATGAAACGGGTTTTGGAAAAAGATGAAACGGCCTTTATGGCCAGTCTACCAAGCAAAGAGGGTGAATCAGCATGAAAGTAGCGAAATTTGGCGGGAGTTCGGTAGCTGATGCTGAACAGTTTAAAAAGGTTAAAGCAATTGTCATGGGAAATGACGATCGGCGGGCTATTGTGGTGAGTGCGGCTGGTAAAAGTGTCAGTGAGCCTGTCAAGGTTACCGATTTGTTAATCAAAATTGAACAATTGCGCGATGCAGGACGAGATTATCTGCCGGTTTTCAATCATATTGCCAAACGATTTGTGGCGATTCGGGATGAACTGGGATTAAACGTGGCTATTGAAGATGATTTACGAACCATTAAGCAGCAAATTCCCCAAGCCAGCCATGATTACCTGGTTTCTCGGGGAGAATTTCTGACGGCTAAGTTGATGGCAGACTTCTTGGGGTTTCGGTTTATTGATGCCAGTCGATTTATGTTCTTCAGCTGTGATCACTTCGATTATAAAGCCGCTGGGAACCGGCTGAAAGCAATTATTTCACAAAGTTCGCGAATTGTGGTTCCCGGTTTCTATGGTGTCGATGAAGCGGGAATGACCCATTTGATGCCTCGTGGCGGATCTGACATTTCGGGCGCAATTTTGGCAAATTTGTTAAATGCCGATCTTTATGAGAATTGGACGGATGTTTCGGGAATTAAAATGGCCGATCCAAGAATTATTGATCAGTCACGAAAGATTAATGAGCTGACATATGAAGAGTTGCAGGAATTATCTTACATGGGCATCAGTGTCTTTCAAGAGGAAGCTGTTCAGCCGGTTAGAAAAAAGCAAATTCCAATTGCCATTTTGAATACCAATCACCCCGAAGAGGATGGCACATTGGTTGTTGATCATGTCAGAGAGAATGCGGCTGGGTTGATAACCGGAATTGCCGGCAAAAGAGACTATGTCATTATCTCGATCAACAAGTATCAGTTGAGTAAACGACTTGATATTTTATCACAGGTTTTTGCCATTATTCAGCGCTTCAACGTTTCCTTTGAGTACTTACCTTCTGGAACAGATTCGTTTAGTTTTCTTGCTAAACGCTCAGCCGTTGCTAATCAAGTCGAAGCAATTATCAATGCGCTTGAGGACGAGGTTGATTTAGATAGCGTTAAGTTGGAGACCGGGATTTCTTTGGTGGCAGTAGTATCTGATCAACTAAGTAAGCGTCCGGCAATTGCTGGTAAAATCTTAGATATTTTGGACAGCAGTCAAATTAAGATTCATTTGGTTATCCAAGAGAGCAGTGATATTAAGCTGGTCTTTGGGGTTGCTAATCAGGATTATGAAAAAACGATTGAAAAGATCTATCGTAATGTTAACGCAAACGAAAAAAAGTTGAGAATGGCCATTTAGATTAATGGTCAATCTAACAAAAAAGTCGCCCGATGAAGAAGGACGGCTTTATTTATCGATAATCTTTTGAGAAACAGACTTGACTTAATGCTTGAATTTTTTAAGACTGGTTTTTACGTAATAAACCAAGTAACATCCGATTAGAAACGGAATCATATAAAACAGTGCAGGCCGTTGAGTTGGATCAAAGACAATTAAGAGACAGGACAGAAGACTAAGAACGAAAGCGGCCCACGGTACCAGTGGATACCAGGGTGTTTTAAATTTCAAATCGGCTTTGCGATGACCAGCCTTTAGCCACCTCTTTCTGAATTTGATTTCAGAGTAAGCAATCGCCATCCAGACCAGCACCACTGCTAATCCAGAAATTGAAACCAAAACTAAATAGACAGTCGAGGCGGCGATCACACTTGAGATGAGCGCTAAGATTCCGCCTAACATGCTGAGAACTAACGCAATCATCGGCACACCATGGGAATTGGTTTTGGCGTACTTTAATGGGATCATGCCCTCATGAGCTAAAGACCACAGCATTCTGGTTGCTGCATAGAGCCCAGAATTAGCTGCAGATAAAATGGCCGTTAAAACAACAAAGTTCATCAGATCACCGGCAAACGGTAACCCGATTCGATTAAAAACCAGAACGAACGGGCTTTGGTTAACACCGGCTTTTTGCCAAGGGATCAAGGCTGCCATGACCGTGATACTGCCGACAAAAAAGATCACTAACCGAAGCAAAGTTGTGTGAATAGCTTTTGGAATATTTTTTTCCGGATCTTTAGTTTCGCCGGCAGTTACCCCGATTAATTCAGTCCCGGAAAAAGCAAAATTAACTGTGAGCATAGTGGTAAACACACCCCTAAAACCATTTGGAAAAAGGCCATCTTTTACTAAGTTATGAAAAAGTGGTGCGTGTGAATACCCTTTGATTGGGATGATTCCGAAAATGGCCAAACCGCCTAAAACGATAAATAGAATAATGGCAATCACTTTAATGCTTGAGAACCAAAATTCAGTTTCGGCAAAAAAGCGCACTGACAGGGCATTTGAAGTGAAGATAAGTACCATGAATAACAAGCTCCAAATCCAGGTTGGCGAATTGGGAAACCAAGTGCGCATAATTAAACCAGCTGCTGTGAATTCGGATCCGAGCGCCACCGTCCATGTCAGCCAGTAGAGAATTGCAACAGTGAACCCGGTAGCCGGGCCAATGAATTTGTCAGCGTAAACGTGGAAGGATCCGGTTTGAGGCATTGCAACTGACAATTCTCCCAAACACAGCATCACCAGGTACACGATAATGGCGCCAACTCCATAAGCTAAAATAGTTCCAATTGGGCCGGCTTGATGAATTGTGTAGCCGGAACTTAAAAACAGCCCAGTGCCAATGACGCCGCCTAGTGAAATCATTAGAAGATGTCGAGATTCCATTTTACGTTCAAGGGCAATATGTGGTTTTGTTTTCAAATAAAGCACCTCCAGGCAATTGATTTTTTCTCATTTTGCGCTAAAATGATTAGAATCTAATACATAACAGAATGCACTAAATTAAGCGAAGTTACAAGCTAAAATTATTGGAGGACAATGATGACAGATTTAATCAGGGAAGATTTAAAAAGCAATCGGGCACTGGTTTTGGACGGCGCCATGGCGACCGAATTAGAGAAACATGGCGTTGATACGGCAAATGAGTTGTGGTCGGCAACGGCATTGATCGATCACCCAGAAGCAGTTAAAGCAGTTCATACCAGTTACTTTGAAGCTGGTGCGGATATTGCCATCACCGATACCTACCAGGCTAATGTTGAAGGCTTTAAAAAAGCTGGGTTTAGTGAGGCTCAAAGTGAGCACCTGATTACCGAAGCTGTTCGGTTGGCGTCAGAAGCCCGTGATGAATTTTACGCCACATTACCAACTTCTCGTCGGGCAGCGCGAGCATTGTACCCGCTGGTAGCTGGCAGTGTTGGACCATACGGTGCCTATCTGGCGGATGGCAGTGAATACACCGGCAATTATCGATTATCGACTGAAGCTTATCGCGATTTTCATCAACGTCGGATGCGCTTAATGGCAGAAGCCGGCGTTGACGTTTTTGCGTTTGAGACGCAACCCAACTTTGAAGAAACTAAGGCATTGGCGGGCCTTCTGCGAGACAAGTTTCCGCATCACTTTGCCTGGTTGTCATTTAGTATTAAGGATCCAAGTCATTTATGTGATGGGACACCCTTGGCAGAAGCCGTTGCTTATTTCGAGAACAATCCTCAGATTAGTGCAATTGGAGTAAATTGCACGTCGATGAACTTAATTGAAGCCAGTATTAAAACGATTGCGGAAAATACCCAAAAACCAATTATTGTTTATCCAAACAATGGCGATCTTTATGATCCGAAAACGAAAACCTGGACACCTAACCCCAATGCGACGAACTTTGCTGAACTAACGCCTAAGTGGCTGGCTGCTGGTGCTAAAATTATTGGCGGTTGCTGTCGAACAACGCCGGCTGATATCAAGCAGGTTGCTGAAAGTGTGCAATAGAAATTATCTTTGTGAAGTCAAATCGGAAACCTAAATTAAGAGGTTTCCGATTTTTTGGCGAAGGCAGTGTTTGCTTTCGATGTAAATGACGTGTAAAGAAAGCCACACTTATTTTAAACTCGAAGTTTTGTTACGATGCTATTATCTTAATGTTGCCGGTTAATCGACAATCCAATTTAGAGGGTGGCACACTATTTTGAAGAATTCACTGAGAAAAACGATCTTGATGACATTAGTAGTGAGCAGCTGGCTGATCATGGATTTACAGATTCATACAGCTGCTAAAACAGTTTTATCAGTCCCAAAGATGTACCAATTATTGACGACAACTAAAAATGAGCCGCCAACACGGGTTAAGAACGACCAAAAAGTCAGTTTTGATATTATTTTAAAGCCAAAACCTGGATGCAATCTTGAAAAAGAGGCGCTTTCGATCAATACACCCGGTAGTTCTGATTTCAAACACTTTTTAACGCCAACAGAAATTGGCATGAAGTTTGGGGCTCCAAAGGCAACCATTGATCAGTGGCAACGATTATTACGACGCTATTCATTGAAAGCGATTCCCTTAAAAAACCGCTTGATGATCCGTGTCTTTGGAAGGGTGAACAAAATTGACCACCTGTTTCGAACAAATTTGAATACCGCGTGTTATCACCAAAATGTTGTTCAATTCGGTGATCAATTACCTCACATTCCACGCAAATTAAGCGAAACAGTTTGGACAATTGTGGGTCTGACGGATCATAATCGACATTACATTAACGCCGATTCAGATATCGACTTACCCTTTTTAAGGAAACCAGTTCAAAAGATGCCACTTAAATTGGGGTTCACGGATAGATTCACTAAGCACTATCACGTGACACCACTTTACAAAAAAGGATTGACTGGCAAAGGTCAAACCGTTGGCATCATTGCACTTGAAGGTGCCCGGGAAAGTAACATCTATCACTTTTGGCATCATGAAAAAGTTTCCACTCGTCGAAAAAGGTTGACGGTCCAGCCGATCCTGTCACCGTTATATAATACTCGAGATAGTGAGTCGGACTCTGATGAAACGACAATGGATGCTGAATATGCCGGTTCAGTCGCCCCTGATGCTAATGTGAAAATCTATCTGGTTAAAAATGGGGCACCAACATTGACCAATCTTATTGACGCTTATGAAAAAGCTTTTAATGACAATATTGTTAGCAGCACGACCAACAGTTGGGGGTTAATGGATAGTGGGACTGTTTCAATCTTACGACATCGCCGTTTATTGACGCCGGTTTATCGACAATTATTAACGTTCGTGTTAGCTCAGGGCGCGATTCAAGGAATTTCCAATTTTATTGCTTCCGGTGATGCTGGTGCTTACAAATATATGGTTAAATCGGTCAAACGAAATCAGTTATTGCTTGATCGGACACTCGATGCTTCAGATTTTTCGGATACTAATCAGCTGATCACCTCTGTTGGAGGTACCACATTACCATTGCACTTAAAAGGCAGCCCCAAAGAATCAATTATTAATAAACGTGAGCGTGCCTGGGGAACCGACTACCTCTGGCCATTTTTGAAAAAACACCCGATTGTTTTTCAGGCCAACCCAGGCTTACTGAATGGGTTTGTGGCTGGAAGTGCAGGCGGTTTTGATCATTGTTATTCAACGCCGGCATACCAGCTTAATGTACCGGGAATTAATACTTTTAAGGCTCAAAACTTCCTATCAGCACTTGGCCAACCGGCTTTTAGCCACCAAGTTATTTCAGGAGTCGATTACGGCCGGAATTATCCGGATGTTTCAGCGAATGCAGATGAGATGACTGGTTATTGGATGTATCAAAGGATTAAGGATCACCCTAGACATGCATGGTCTGATGGCGGTGGGACTAGCGTTGTTTCACCACAATATGCTGCCGTCACTGCCTTGATTAACAGTCAACCCGGTCGAAAGCGGATGGGATTTTGGAATCCCCAGATTTATCAATTGGCCCAGCAAGCCGATTCACCATTCACGCCGCTTAATCGTACTCAAAACAACTCCAATTTATATTATGTTGGCCAACCGGGGACAATTTATAATCAGGCAACCGGTCTGGGGATTCCCAATTTCGAACAATTAGCAAAAGTTTACCAATAGGGAGGTATTTCAAGAAAAAATTGAGCAAGTCTTTAAATTCCAAAAGCCGGTAAATACTGCACCGTTCCGTTGACGCCCTTGAGGCCATTTGGCGTGAGTGCCTTGATCATGAACGTATCATCTGGAGCTGGGAATGGTGGTTTGATTTTAAATAAACTGGCTCTTTGATAGCCGAACTTGGAATAATAATCCGGCCAACCCAGGACACTGATAAATGGGTAACCAGCTTTTTTAGCTCGTTGCTCCAATTCGGCCAGGATTTGTTGCCCAATCCCCTGTTTTTGCTTGGCTGGTGCAACTGACAACGGGGCCAAACACAAGCCGGTTGTTGATTGGGATGCGTTTTTTACCTTCACTTCATTAAGCAGCCCATGGCCGACAATTTGGCCCATTTGATCGGCCACAACTTCAAATGACTTTCGGTAAGTTGGTGCCAGTCGAAGCTTTTCTACCAGCTCAGCTTCGTTACTATAGCCACTTGGTGATTTTGAAAAAGCCGTCATGATTAAATTTGAAATGGCGGCGTAGTCTTCTTTGCGGACGGTCCTAATTTGCACTTGAACATCTCCATTAATTATTTTCGATTCGATTTACGGGTAAGTTTTGCCGTGACTAGCCAGCTGAGAAGCATGATCACAGTCCCGATAATTACTAGCGGAAGCGCTAACTGTTCGTTTCCGAGAAAAAGTGAGATCACTGCACCGATACACAATAACATTGAAATGAGTCCAGTAATGCCAATTAATAATCTCACGTGAACCCCTTCTTCCACTACGTATTCTTGTATTCACTATACCTTATTTAAGGATTGGGAATCAACTTAATCAAATTAAATTGATGAATCACAACGATCCGGCGAAAGCTTTTCATGGCTTTAATCTAGGCATTATTTGATGTATTTCACTAAAATAAAGCCTTTTTTCTTCCCCTCAAACGGGTTTATGATGATTAAATGCGCACTTAACGTTTAATAAATCATATTGGGGGACTTGAATCGTGACCGAAACGCAAACTTCAAACGAAAACCAAAAACAGACCCACCCATTCTTCGTTATTTCAATCATTTCATTAATGACGTTCATGGGTGTTTTGACTGAAACATCCATGAATGTTACCTTTCCGACACTTATGAAACAGTTTCATGTGTCGTTAACCACGGTTCAATGGGTGACAACGGGGTATTTATTAACAGTGGCGCTTTTGATGTTGACATCCGCCTTTTTAAAACGCCGCTTTACCAATAAGCAGTTGTTTGTTTGCGCCGCGCTGTTATTTATGACTGGTGATTTTCTAGGTGGCATTGCTGGCAGCTACTGGGTCTTATTACTGGGACGGCTGATTCAGGCTGGTTGTGTTGGCTTAACCGGTCCACTAATGGTGAATATCATTATGGATACGGTACCGGCGACAAAGTTTGGAACTTATATGGGAATGGCGAACTTGATTATTTTGATTGCACCGGCTTTAGGTCCGACTTTCGGCGGGACAGTTGCCTATTTTGCGAGTTGGAGAATGATTTTTTGGATAACGTTGCCAATTACGGCGTTGCTACTGGTTCTCGGCGTTTTTAAAATCAAACAGTACGTGCCGACACGAAAGTATGAATTCGACTGGTTGCGGTTTGCGTTGTTGGCAATTGGTTTGACCAGCTTAATCATGGGACTGAACATTATGGGTGAACCAAATGGGTTGCTTGATTGCCTGGGATACTTTGTAGTTACGGTCATCACTTTCAGCTTGTTTGGCTGGCGTTCTAAGTATAGTCATAAGGCCTTATTTAAGTTGTCAGTGTTTAAACATCCCTCGTTCATCTATAGTTTTCTTCCTTATATTCTGCTTCAGGCTTCAAATATCGGGATCAACTTTTTGTTGCCAAACTACGTTCAGGTGGTTGATGGCGCCAGCGCCTTTGTTGGTGGGCTGGTACTGCTTCCCGGTAGTGTATTGAATGGCTTGGGACAGCCGATTTACGGGTGGATGTTGGATCGATACGGTGGCAAACTACCACTATACCTGGGAAATGCTTTATTTTTCGTAACCGCACTTGGGTTTACCGCGTTTGGCCGACACTTAACCATTTGGGCAATTATTTTATTGTACTTGTTTTTTGCGATGGGCCGATCGATGGCCTTTGGAAATAGTATGACTTATGGCCTCAAAATTTTGAGTACAGACGTTCGAAACGATGCCAATGCCGTTTATAGTACAGGACAGCAAGTTGCCGGATCAATCGGAACAACGGTGATGGCCGTTTTAATGAGTTCAATAACGGTACCTCACTTGACGAATGCGCAAAATGTTGCCCTGGGTAGTCAAATTGCCTTTGGATTAATTCTATTAATTGGGACAGTTAATTTTTGGTTCTTCACAAAATTATTTAAAATTAAAGTTTCAAAAAATGAGTAACTTGTCCAGTGGATTAAAGAGCTGGCTAGTTAACTAAAACCCCGTAGAAGTAACGCTTTCGCACATTGCTTCTACGGGGTTTAATTGATGGATTCGGGGGGATTAGCCCTTTAAAAAGTCAGGCTGTTTAAATTCTGGGTTGGGATACTGATAGAAGCCCTCGCCAGATTCTTGGCCGAGTTTTCCTTGATCCAATAATTCCTTTAATTTATCGAGAATTGGCTGCAATTCCGGTTTGTTCGGTAATTCAGCAGCTGTGATATTATAGGCAGTTCGAATTCCGACAGCGTCCAAAATCCCAAATGGACCAAAGGGAGCACCGGTCGCAATGATCCAGGTTCGATCAATGGTGTGCGGATCGGCAACTCCGTTAATCCAAAGCTTTTCAGCAGCGTCCAAGAAGGGAACCAGTAGGGAATTAAGAATATAGCCCGGTTGTTCCTTCTTTAGTTGAATTGGTACCATCCCGATATCTCGAGCATATTGAACAATCTCGTTATAAACTGCCGGGTCGGTTTCAGGTGACCCCATAATTTCGGCGGTGTTGTTTAGCCAAACTTGGTTTGAAAAGTGCATATTCAAAAACTGCTTTGGTCGACCGGTGTCAGCCGCAAACATACTTGGCACCAAAGTTGATGAATTACTTGCAAAAATGGTTTTACTTGGCGCCAAGGTGCTGATTTTTTGGTAGAAATCGTGTTTAATATCTGGTCGTTCAGGAACGGCTTCGATAATCAGATCAGCGTCTTTTGTCGCCTGAGCAAGGTCATCCGTGTATGTCAGATGATTAAGGCCGGCATCGAATGCCTCATCACTAGCCGCAATATCCCGATGATAAGCAGGGCGCAAGTTTTTGATCCGTGCTTTGGCTTTGTCGATCGCTTCTTGATTGATATCATAAACGGTGACGTCGAAACCCTTAAACGCACTTTGAAAAGCAATCTGGCTCCCTAAAACGCCACTACCGGCAACGGTTACCTTTTTGATTACCATGAAAAATTCCTCCTTGCAATAATGTAAACGTTTTCTTTTCCTAACAACTTAAATATAATCAGAAGACTTGTGAAAAGCAATTAGAACGCCTGTGATTTTATAAAGTGGCTACTTCACGAATACTTAAAAGGGAAATCGGGAAATGGAGAAATAGGGAAATTAGGAAAATATAAAAACTGTTTGAGACAGTTACTAGACTTTTAGTGAAGATATGTTATAGTGTAATAGTAAGATATGACACTGAGGAGGGGAGCCGCAATGGAATTTGATGACAAGATTCCGATTTATTATCAAATCAAGGAATACATTTATCGACAAATGGTTACCGGCAAACTGGAACCCGGCGAGAAGATGCCGGCAGTTAGAAAGCTGGCCGTTGATTTAACAGTCAATGTGAATACAATTCAACGAGCGCTAAGTGAATTGGTTTCTGAGAAAATGGTTGAATCAAAACGGGGAAAAGGAAATTTTGTCACTGAAGATGAAAGTAAAATTCAAGCTTTAAAGGATCAGTTAATAATGGAACAGTTAAAGCAAATGTATGAGAGTCTGCAAAAATTAGGCGTCAGTGATCAGGAAATTTTGGAATACGTTAATCGATACGTCAAAGAACAGGAGGACGATCAAAATGACAGCCGCAATTGAAATCACAAATCTTAATTATCGGAAAAATATGAAGCCGATTTTATCCAATGTTAATTTAACGATTGATACTGGTAAGATCGTCGGCTTACTGGGTGAAAATGGTGCTGGTAAAACGACTTTAATGCGCTTGATTGCCGGAGTTGCTAAAGGTTATCAAGGCCAAATTAATGTTGCAAACGAAACTCATATTGCGTCAAAAAAGGCCATTGTCAGCTTTAGCGAGCAACTGGGTGGCTTTAATCAAAATATGAAAATTGAACGGATCGTTCGCTTTTACGAAGACGTTTACCCGGATTTTTCAGATGAAAAGTATAACGAGATGGCAGGCTTTCTTCAAATTAACGAAGACCAAAAGCTATCTGAATTATCTCGCGGGATGCGGGAAAAGTTAGTGATCGGGTTGGCACTTTCCCGACGTGCTAAAGTTTATTTGTTGGATGAACCCTTTGGTGGGATTGATAGCATGTCCCGTAAAAAAATTATCAACAGTATTATTCGTTGGAAACCGGATGACGCGACGATTTTAGTTAGTGACCATTACGTTTCCGAAATTGCCAGTGTCTTAGATGAGATCGTCATTATTAAAGATAAAACGATTTTTACACAGCGTAGTACCGAAGAAATTCGGGAAAAGTTCGGTGAAGGAATTGAAGAGTACTACGAGAAAGTATATGAAGGGACTGAGTTACATGACTAGCTTTGGCACACTAACAAATACGATGACACGTCAAAAGGTTCAAATAATTAATCGGTTGTTGGTATTGGATATTATTGCCATTTTGCTGACAATCTTATACGCGGTTTATCGAGGACAGTTAAGTGAAAATGGCCCGCTGATTGTTACATCGTCTTATTCGATGATTGTTTACATGGTTGCTTTCATTCTGATTGCCCGAAGCAACGAGCATATCTTTGTCAGCGACGCTTATCGGCTGGTTCCAATTAGCGACACGGGTCTTTACTCGGCTAACCTCTTGTCGGCGTTTATTAGTTTTATCTATTTGATGGTGACGCAGTTCATTTTCAGCACAGTTGCAGCTGCAATGAACTTTAATCAATTACTGGATGCATTTAAAAAAGGGTTAAGAGATTCGGCGCCCAGTTCAGCTAACACGAGTGAGGTGTTGGGTGGCCTGATTGGGCTGATTTTCTTAATGTTGGCTGCAGCAATTCTGATGTGGGCTTCGGTCAGCATGGTTCATTTGATTACGAGCGCCTTGATGGCCTTCCTGCCAGACAGTCGATCGCGATTATACCGGTTTATTTTGTACGTGGTGGTGATCGCTGCCTCCGTCTACATTTTGTCGAAGATTATTAATCCGATTGGCGATCTATTCACTGGTATGGGAAATGGGGATTCCTTCTATCAAATCTATCTGGCTGGTTTTTCACTGTTGATTGTTGCCGCGCTGGAATCAGTTGTTAATGTTTACCTGTTAAGAAACTGGGTTGAGACGATCAACTAGACATTTAATTAACGAAACGTGATCAAGAAAAGTCGGAGCAATTGCTTCGGCTTTTTTAATACGTCAGTGATCATTATCAACTCAGGCATTGAACTTATTTTTGTTTTGTGGGCTTGACAAATTACCGGTTAATTGTCATAATACTAAAACGTAACGGTTACTATTTACCTTTACATGCTAACTGTTAACGGGCATTTGGAAGGGATCGATTTCTTTATGACACAGCATGTTGCAATTGCCATCATCGGCGCCGGTCCTGCTGGCATTGGGTTTGGCGCGGCCCTTAAATCATATGGTTTCCGCGACTTTGTCATTTTGGAAAAGGGACAGGTGGCGGATAGTTTTCGACACTGGAATCCGGCAACCCGGTTTATTTCGCCTTCATTTACAACAAACGGCTTTGGGTTTCCCGATTTGAATGCCGTGACACCGGAAACGTCTCCCGCTTATACACTGGGCGCTGAACATCTTTCCGGGTATGATTACGCGTATTATTTGCAAAAGGTTGCTCGGCTAAAAGCGTTGCCGGTTCTCTCCAAAACTGCCGTTAAGTCGATTCGGGTGCTGGCGGATCAGCACTATGAATTACAATTCGCTAATCATGCGGCATTAATTGCCGATTTTGTGTTAATCGCAATTGGTGATTACGCTTATCCCTTTATTCCCGACGTTCCGGGTGCGGCTTATGGCGTTCACTATGCCGCAATTAAAAATTATCAACGATTTAAAGCTGGTCAGGAACAAGTGATTATCGGGGGTAACGAATCGGCGTTTGATCTGGCAGTGAACTTGGCTAAGAAAAATATCGTTAGTGATTTATTTGCGACAAACAGTGCCTTTAGGTCTAATGATCCGGATCCGAGTCGGCGGTTGTCCACCTATACTTATGAACGATACATGGCCCACGCAGATTTAATTAATTTGGCTGTTGGGAAGACAGTTTTGGCGATTAAGCATGATCGGGATGGTGACGATTACGTTATTTTGTTTCGGGACGGCACGATTACTAAGACACATAACCAGCCGATTTTTGCGACTGGGTTTGCCAGTGCCCAAAGTCCGTTAGTCAAGAAACTGTTTGTGATTCAAGGCAATCGGCCGGTATTAGACCTCCATGATGAATCAACGGTTGCCGCCAATGTTTTCATGTTGGGGCCGCAAGTGCAGCACGGATCGGTGAATCTATGTTACATTTACAAATATCGACAGCGATTTGCCCCGTTGGCTGAAACGATCCTGCACCGCATCGGCATTGAAATTAACCCTCAGGTAACGGCAATGTATCGACGAGCGGGGATGTATCTTCAAGATTTTGGTCAGTGTCACATCAATTGCGACGGTTAATCGTTGGCGAAGCTTTTGGGATTGAGCATAGGAGTTGAAATTTTGAGGAAAACCATTATTCTGGAATGTGTCGAAACTGGTGAGCGCTTATACTTAACCAGTAAGAATGTTCGAAACCATCCTGACAGGCTCGAGTTAAAAAAATATTCACCAAAATTAAAAAGACGGGCAGTCTTTAAAGAAACTAAATAAAGGAGATTTTTTCATGGCAAAGAAGTCAAAAATTGCAAAGTACGAAAAACAACAAAAATTGGTAGCCAAGTATGCAGACTTGAGGCGCGAATTGAAGGCAAAAGGTGATTATGAAGCTTTAGCTAAGTTACCAAAGGATTCCAATCCAATTCGGATGCGCCGTCGTGATCATATTGATGGGCGTCCTCGTGGCTACATGCGAAAATTCGACATGTCACGTTTGAACTTCAGAAAATATGCTCACCTTGGTCAAATTCCGGGTGTGCATAAGGCCAGTTGGTAATTTCAATTATTAAAAGAAGTGGATTACTTTGGAAAAGCAAGATTTAGCCAGCGCTTACCGTCGGCTAAAAAGCCCCAGCATTAAGACACGTAAACGGGCATTAAAAATTATTAAAGATGCCAAGCGTCAGGGGTTGAAATAGCCGCTGATTGATCAGTGGTTGATAATTTAACAAGCGCTATAAACGGGTTGAAGACAACATATTACGTCTTCAGCCTTTTTAGTATTTACAAAACTGCAAAAAACCGTTATGATTAGAGAAAATACCCCCACGGGTATATAAAAGGAGATCATAAATTGTTATTTGCTAAATTCAAGTCAATCACTACCGATCAATTAAAAGAAGAACTTGATCATCATCCAACGATTGTCGATGTTCGAGAAAAATTTGAGTATCAGGCAGGCCATATCCCAGCTGCAATTAATTTGCCACTATCGGGATTAGCAGATGAAGTGCAGCACTTTTCCAAGGATCAGCCATGGTATTTAATTTGCCGTTCCGGCGCTCGAAGTAAACGGGCAGCCATGTTTCTCAGTAAAGCCGGCTACAAGGTGATTAATGTCAGGGGTGGCATGAATGCATGGGACGGACCGGTTAAATGATTCAGGTGCGACTGGTCAATAAAGAATAGCAATGAGTAGATTTGAAACTGTCAGGAGGAAGCACATGCGCGTTGTGATTGTGGGTGGCGTTGCCGGTGGTATGTCCGCGGCGACCCGACTTAGAAGACTGTCGGAAGAAACTGAAATTATCGTGCTTGATAAGGGGCCATATGTGTCATTTGCCAACTGTGGCTTGCCTTATTATCTATCGGGAGAGATCAGTCAGCGAGATGCGTTGGTGGTGGCTTCACCCGAACATTTGAGAAAGCGATTTAATTTGGATGTTCGACCAAATACCGAGGTCGTTAAAATTGAGCCGGAAAAGCATCAGGTTATCATTAACCACGATGGTCAATCCGCTCCACTTCACTATGATCGGTTGATTTTATCTCCAGGGGCCAAAGCAGTGATGCCAACAATTGATAAAACGGCTGATGCAAGTGAAATTTTTACACTCCGGAGCATTCCAGATGTTGATCGCATTATGGCGGCTTTAAAACAGGATGCCAAAACGGCGGCAGTTATCGGGGCCGGTTCAGTTGGCGTTGAGGCGGCAGAAAATTTAACCAAGCGGGGACTTAAAACAACACTGATTGAGGCGGGAGATCACATTCTACCGTTTATGGATTACGAGATGGCCGCAATCGTTTCACGTGAAACAACAAAGCACGGCGTGAAGTTGAAACTCAATCACCGGGTGACACAACTAGCCGATCATCAGCTTAAATTAAGCGATGGATCGACGGTTCAAGCAGACGTGATCATTGCGGCCGCTGGTGTTACACCCGATACTGAATTGGCACAAGCGGCCGGTATTAAAACCGGCGATCGCGGTGGCATTATCGTGGATGATCATTATCAAACTTCGGTTGATGATATTTACGCGGTTGGCGATGCGATTCTTGTTAAACAGTTATTAACTCGGAAATTAGCGTCGATTCCGTTGGCGTCACCGGCCAATCGTCAGGGACGTGAAGTGGCCGATGTGATAATGGGCCGGCATCGGCGTAACCTTGGCGGCATTGGAACGGCCATTGTTCGATCGTTTGAGATGGCAGCTGCCGCAACTGGTTTAAATACGGCTCAGTTAAAACAGTCAGGGATGCCTTATCAGGCAGTTCATATTACTGGTCAGAGTCATGCCGCCTATTATCCAGGTGGCACGCCGCTGTCACTCAAATTGATGTTTAATCCCAAAAACGGTGTGTTATATGGCGCACAAGCGGTTGGTAAAGCTGGGGTTGATAAACGAATTGATGTTTTGTCAGTGGTAATTAAGCATCATATGACCGTTTTTGACTTGCCGGAATTTGAGCTGAGTTATGCGCCACCATTTGGTTCGGCCAAGGACCCGGTTAATATGATCGGCTACGCAGCTGAAAATTTGGTGGAGGGCCTTTCTGATAATCTCCAATTTGATGAAGTCGACGCTGCTGTTAAAGCGGGTGCCTACTTAATTGATGTTCGAAATCCAAAGGAACTCGAACGGGATGGTCGATTGCCCAATGCCGTTAATTTCCCGTTGGATGACTTAAGGTCACGATTGAGTGAGTTGCCAAAGGATCGATTACTGATTGTCAGTTGTCGGAGTGGTCAAAGAAGTTATATTGCCGAACGAATTTTGAAGAATCACGGGTTTAAAGTTAAAAATCTGGATGGGGCCTTTTTAACGTACAGTGCCGCCTATCCAGAACGAATTCAACATTCAGGGGGAAATTAAGTATGACGTGTGATCCGAAAATTGCGAACCGTTTGAAACGAACCGAAGGCCAAATCAGGGGCATTTTAAAAATGATGGATGAAGACAAATCCTGTCAGGAAATTATGCCCCAACTAATGGCAGTTCGATCCAGCGTTGATAAAGTGATGGGATTGGTAGTTGCTGAGAATTTACGTCGTTGTTTAGATGAAACTGGTAAGCAGACCGATGAAAATGTTGAAGCAGCTTTGAAAATGATTACGAAGTTATAACTAAATAAAGAAAAATCAGTGACTTGGTAATGTCGCGGTAAAATGACCGTTTCAAAATTGCCAAGCCACTGATTTTTTGTAAATTTAATCTTTAAACCAAGGGTCAACAGTTTTAACTATCTTTTGGTCAAAATTAATCTGGCAATTGATGCCATAGGGCAAGACAGTTCTTGGATAGCCATGGCCAAAATTAACATTGAACAGAATTGGTGTATGGAGGTCTTTGGTGACATCGATCAGTGCTTGCTTGTACTCATCATAGTAGCGTTCATTTTGGGGCTTTCCTACAATGATAGCAGCAACGGCTGAGAGTGTGCCGACGTCTTTTAATTTTAGTAACATTTGACGATAGAGAACCGGATTAGGCTGTTCTTCACTCGTTTCAATAAATAAGATTTTTCCATGCCAATCAGCCTTATCTGGAAAAAGATGGTATTTTTCGGCCGTTGGCTTTTCGTCCGCCTGACGATCACCGGCTAAAATGCTGTAAAGACTGTCAATACAGCCACCAAGCAGTGGACCGGTGACAGTTCCCGAGCCGCGCAAAACTTCATAACCGTGTTTTTCCGGATGAGTGACGCGGGATGTTCCCAGAGCAGCTGGCGAAAAATCGGTTCGTTCTTCGTACCAGATCGGGCTGGACTTAATTTCAACGGTCGGCTCGTTTTGAAAATACTGCTGAAAGTAATGTTTGGTGTATGGCAGCATCTCATGATCTAATTCAGCCAGATCATTGAGGAAATTCGGACCGTAGAAACTGGTCATTCCTAACTGGTAGAACATCAAATGATTGATGGTCGTATCCGAAAAACCAGTAAATAATTTAGGCGATTGTTTCACGTTTTTGATGAAGGTTGGGTTATCCAACAGATAGGGCAATAGTCGATAAGTATCATTGCCACCAATTGCGCAAATGATGCCCTTAATCGACTCGTCAGCGAAAGCTTGTTTAAGATCATCGGCTCGGGCTTCCGGGTGATTCTTCAAAAAAGCCAATCCCTTTAAAGCGTTTGGCATGATTACTGGATCCAGCCCGAATTCTTTGAGTCGGTTTATTCCCAGCGTCAGTTGATGGTGGGCGACGGGTTCGCCTAAAATGCCACCGGAAAGGCTCACAACAGCTACTTTATCACCGACATGGAGCATGTGTGGTTTAATCAATCTAAAGACCCCCTTAACGAAAAAGTTACTTTTGATTATAGGCTGACTGAAGGATTTCAACAAGCGATATTGGATAATGAAATGGTCTTTAAAGACGTTCTGAAGTTGAGCATACTTGTTCGTGTGATAATCTTTAGTTAACAATTGAGTAAGGAGGGGGAGGTATTGAAGTCGAATCAGCAGCGGCCCCATTTTTACCAACAAGGCAACTTTTGGGTTGGAGTAACCCTTGTCTTATTGAATGGGTTCTTTATTTTTGATAATCATTTTCGGATTGATCTATACTTTTGGGCATATTTGCTTGTGGCAATAGCTGGGGTAGCGTATATTATCAGTGCGTTTATCGGCCGTCGTTAATGACAGATTCTAAGTGAAACATTTGAAAAAACATCCAAAATAGGCCTTCGTACAGCTGATGATAACGGTTTACGAAAGCCTATTTCTTACTGAATGGGTTGAATTTTATCTAAATTTAATTGGTAATCGAGTTTTAATGATTAGGCCCCGGTTCTTGGCTCTCTGCCCTGTTAATATGGGCTGTCTCAAATTTCGGCTTGGGGTTAACTTTAATGAGAAGGTATCCCAAATAGAAACTAAATCCAGTCAATGCAATCCCCGTAAAAATAAAGTTAAGGCTGGTTGGAAATACCTGGAAGAGAACGGAAAAGATGATGGTGCCAACCGGGGTGGATGTCATGACGCCCGCCATAAGGGTTGCTGAAACCCGACCAATCAGTGCTGGCGGAACCGTTTCCTGAAGGTAGATACTAATCGGGGTATTTAAGAAGGCTAAAGAAAAACCAATGATAAAGGTCATTAGGCCGCCAATCAGTCGTAAGGCTAATAGGTTAATGATCATCCCCAAAACAAAGCCGACAGCGATAATCGCACCTGTTAATGTAAAGAAAAAAGTGACTAGAACTCTGGTTAGTCGCTTGATTTCCGGCATGCCTGTGATGACTAAATTGCCGATTAACATGCCCAAGGCCACCATCGCATTTAAAATCCCCAAAGTTTGATTGCCCGCGTGTATTTGGTGAATGATCATGAATGGCAAACCAACTTCAATTACAGGAAATAGCAGGTTAATGATGACTGCACCGGTAATCGCATATTTCAAAAAGGGCTCATTGGCGATATAGTGAAGCCCGGCTTTGAAGACGGTCCATTGTGAGGCCGACTGCTCGGTGGTGGCACGTGTCGATCCATTCTGATAGTGAAAATGCATGGTGGCTAAAATAAGTAAAGCACAGCCATTAGCGATCAATTCAAATTGAATAAAGGCATCAAAGCCAATGATTGTATAAAGTGAAGCTGCGACCACCGGCGAAAAGATAGTCGCAAATGAGGTGGCTGATTGGGACAGTGAGTTAATTTTTTGGATATGGCTAGTGTTAACCAATTCGTGCACGGAAGCATTATAACCACTATTGCTAACGCTGACCGTGGCTGACCGTGGCATAATTAATCAGTAGAAAAATGATCGTTGGGATAATTTTGCCCACTCCGTGAAATAGGTTGATGGTAAGGGCATAAATCACTAAAGCAGTCAGTCGAATTCCGAGATTGACCAGTAGCAAGGGTTTATGTCGGTGTGAGTCAATCAAATTACCAATTGGGATCAAGCCGGCCAAGTTAACAACTGGCATAATAATCATCGAGAGCCCAAAACTAAGCGACAGGCCGGTTGCATTCAGTAACATTAATCCTAAAGCGAACGAAAACATGTCGCCAGAAAACGAACTAATTAAGCTACTGCTAAAATCTTTGACAATTTGAACGTTTGAGTCATGACCTGTAATTTCCACGAATTCCGCCACCTTAAAATGAACTTTTTTCTAATAAAGTATTAATGTGAATAATCTTATAATAGTGCATCATTGTTAAGAAAAACAAGTCGATTCAAAAATTTTTTAAATGATTTGGTGAACTGAATAAGGGTCCTGATCAACTGGCTTATTTGATTCATAGCGGTATAATGAGTTGAAAATGATAAATTTTATCATAAGTTAAAAACTCAAAATGAAAGAGATGGCAGTTGGGATGGAAAAGCTAGGCATTTTAGGTGGCATGGGACCGGAATCAACCCTTGAATATTACAAAAAGATTGTGTACCAATACGAAAAGCGAATGGGAAGACAGGTTTTCCCAAATCTCAATATCGAAAGCATTGATATTTTTGCCATGTTGGCGCTTTGCCAGCAAAAACGGTATGAAGAATTGACAAAAATGTTAGTTGGCGGGATCGATAAGCTGGCTCAGGCTGGTGCAACGGTGGGATTAATGGCTGCTAATACACCCCACATCGTTTTTGATCAGGTCCAGAAACAAAGTCCGATTCCGTTAATCAGTATTTTGACCGCCACATTATCCCAGATTAAGCAGCATCACCAGACAACCGTCGGCTTGTTGGGAACGGATTTTACGATGAAACAGGGATTCTTTGAAAAGCCATTTTTGGAAAATCAGATCAAAGTTGTTTTGCCAACGGACCAGGACATTCCTAAGGTTAACCACTTTATTGTTAATGAATTGGAACAGGGAATTATTAAAGAATCCACGAAGCAATACCTAAAAAAGGTGGTCGGAAATATGATTGCGACCAGCCGGATTGAAGGACTTATTTTGGGATGCACTGAAATTCCATTGATTTTGTCCCAAGCAGATTTTAAAATTACCGTTTATGACACAACTCAAATTCACGTGAATCGAGCGGTAGATTATTTGATGAAGTAATTGGTTGAGTAGTTTTTCAATTTGAGTTCATTTATAACAAAAAGATTCGTGGGAGTTTTCTCCGCGCGAATCTTTTAAAAACTATTCTGCAGGGCTAAATTCACGATTAACCAGCACGACGTTTAACGAACCAACAGCCGCGATGAAAATGAGCATCAGGCCAAATAGCCATGTTGGCCAAGCAATTACTGAATTCCACGAAATTTCCATTGGGTCATGTGTGTTAATACCGATCTGATTAATGGTTAAATAAAGTGGTAAGTTGCCGATTACCGCACAGATAAGAAAGGTGATGGCGTAAATAAACGCCTCAGTGATGCGTTCGGCGATTGCATTTGCAGATGTGAATCCCAAAATGAGTAGTTGTTTTAGACTGATTTTTTGTTGCCTGCTAAGGTGACTAAGCTGACCAGTGAGTTGGCTGCAGCAGCTTGGTTACCACCGCCGTTAGTAATATTTGAAGTCACGCCATTAACACCAGTTAGTAAGAATGATCCACCAAACAGTGGCACGATCAAGGACGATAAATAGTTTTTGTCGAAAAGTGTATGCCAGAAAGCGGTATTTGTGGTGGCTGATTTCTTTCTTGGTAGGAGGTGTGTCCATAATTTAATTAACCACGATAACAGAATTGGCGACAGCAGTGAAAATAGCATAATTGAGAAGAGCATGATCAACATTAAATTTGGAATATAGGTTTTGGCTGCTTCATGAGGACTGCCATTAATCAGATAATGACGTGCCTGAGGAGTTAAAATGATTGAATCACCGTAACAAAATAGCAAGCCCATCGCACTAATAACCGTCAACGAGATCCGGCCTATTTTTTGGAATTTAGAATGGTGTTTTTTGAAATTTAAATCGTTGCTTTGTGAGTTGATAAATAGTTTATGCGAGTGAAAATAACCAGCTAATCCAGAAGTAAGGCTAATAAAGGAAATCGTCCAGAAGCAAGCTGGAATTGAAAAGTCAAAAGGAAGTTTCGGCATGTTAGCAGTTTGGCTTGCTCCTAATAGGGAAGATAGCCAGCCACTCAATGCAACTGTGAACGGGACAGCAATTACAAAACCAATAAAAGCTGCTATCGCGCCAATAATCAATAGTTGACCGCCAATTAACAAGGATAGTTGATTCGGATTAGCTCCTAAGATTGTCCAAAGTGTATAGTCTTTGCGCATACTGTTGATCACTAACTTAATGACACCACTGGAAACTATAAATAAAGTAATAATGCCAAAGATCATGGGATAATAGAATAGCGCACTAAGATTGGCAGCTGATTGTAAATGTGCATAATGATCGTCAATTGTAAAGATACCGTTTAAACAAACACCCGTTAGAAACCCCGTTACGATAAATAAAAGCAAGGATGCAGCCCAAACTTTTTGAGAGTATTTGAATTGTAGCCAAATCATTCGTAACATAATTACTCAGCTCCCTTCCTCGTTGAGCGCTTGGAAAAGAGCGTCTGCGGTTGGTTTCTCAATAACTTTTTCCAAACGACCATCACGCAAAGTAATAGCTTTATCAGTCGCTGACGCCATTTCGATATCGTGAGTTACCATTACGACACACACGCCTTGATCCGTTAGCTTACGGAGTAGGTTAAAAATAATTTTTCGAGAGACAGTATCTAAAGCACCGGTTGGCTCATCAGCGAAAATGACCTTACTATTAGCCACCAGCACTCGGGCAATCGCAATTTTTTGTTGCTCGCCACCGGATAGGTCCGATACAAAATTATTCGGATTGGCTTCAAAGTTAAGTTCTTTGAGTAACTTGTAAATTTTGGATTTGTTAACCTTCCGATGTGATAAACGCAGTGGCAATACAATATTATCAAAAGCGGGTAGTGCCGGTACCAAATTATAAGATTGAAAGATAAACCCAATTTGTGTTCGCCGAAAAATTGCAGCTTTAGCCGGTTTTAGTTGATAAGGATCGATATTCAAAATGTTTACCTGACCGCTTGTTGGTTTAGACAGCCCAGACATTGCATTGAGTAAGGTTGATTTTCCAGATCCTGATGGGCCAATGATACTAAGAAATTCACCGGCATTGGCGGTTAAGGAAATGCCATGAAGAATTTCCAAGGTTTGTTTATTGCCGTCAATTGAGACGCTCTTCGTGACGTTCTGGACGTTAATCACTTGTTTTGCCATGTTGATCACCTCGATAAAAGGAAAAGCAACAACTATTTTATGTCATCATACACCTTAAGATAACGATTACAATTATTTAGCCGTTTTTTGTCATTAATAATTCCTTAGCTTCATAATTCAATCAATTAGTGAATAATTTATACATTCCGTTTTCGGAAGAACAACAATCCAATACATAGAAATAGTGCCGTGTACATTAAGCTACCAATTAAAAGTTGGTTATCCGACAATTGGGTTAAAGATTTGCGGGTAGGGTCTGTAACTTGGTTAGCATAGTTAAGAAAGTTAAAGGGATTCCACCTGAACCAGTGAAACTTAGCAATTACTTTAAACATTAAAACGCCAATCGCATTCAGGGCAAAAAAGCCGACAATTCCTGACGTAACAGCTACAGTGGACGTTTTAAAGAGCGATGCACACAAGAAAACGATACTCAATACTAACCATAAGGTAATGAAGCTGCTCTCCATTTGCGATAACCACTGTTGCAAAAATGTCATATGATTTGAGTAAATGTCTTTATCGTTTAGAGAGAATTTATTATTTAGGAAAATAACTTTTCCAATGAGAGCAACGGTGCCAGTCATAACATATAGGTACAACGAATAAATCAGCATGACTAGCCATTTGCTAATCAGAATAGTGCTGCGTGAATATTGTTGGTAGACGAGTTCTTTAATGGTTCCGTATTGAAATTCCATAGAAATTGATGCTGCACAGGCCGCAATCAAAACAAAAACGATCATTGTAGTAGCACCAAAGCTGGAGGTGAAAAACATTTTTGCAGGGATTACCTTTGGGTATACGCTACCAAGAAAGGCCTGACCTAAAATTATTGCCATTATTACAATTGTGACCCAGTAGGTGCTCTTTTTCTTAAGCAATTTAAACGTTTCCTGCCATAATAGTGTTTTCATTTTGCAGCCTCCGTTAAAACCTGATCCTGATGTAACAACTTCAAAACTGAATCTTCCAATCCACCATCCTGATGTTGGATGTCCAAGACCGTGATGTGATGCTTAGTTAGTTCTTTGAGAATTGGTTCCAGATTAAACTTAGGTGGAATTTGCAACTTCAAGTGAGGATCGTTGAGGACCTGATAGCCGGCTGCCTTTAAAACTTGCCGGGCCAACTCATCCTGGTCAGTCGACAGTATTAAGTAATGCACGCTGGCCGCTAATAGATCCTTCATAGTCGTTTCCTGAATCAACTGACCATGGTCGAGAATCAACAGCTCGTCGGCAATCTTTTGTAATTCACTTAAAATGTGGCTGGAGATGAGGAAAGTGGTCCCCGTTTGGCTCTTTGATTTAATTAATAATCGAAGTTCTTTATTAGCTTGAGGATCCAAGCCGTTCATCGGTTCATCGAGAATTACCAACTTCGGATTGTTCAGTATTGCCATGGCGATGCCCAATTTTTGTTTCATCCCCAACGAATATTTCTTAGCTGGTCGATCAATATAATGGGTTAAATGCAAGTCGTTAATCACAGATTGAATCCGCTGCGATTGATTAGGTCCTTTTGCGAACAATTTTAAATGGTCCCGACCACTCATAAAGGGATAAATGCTGGGGTATTCAATGAGTGCCCCAACTTCTTTTAAAATCTCGTGATGATCAAATGAACTGGGGTGACCGTCGATTGTGATTTTGCCCTGTGCGGAGATTAATCCCAAAATGGCCTTCATCAAGGTGGTCTTTCCGGCACCGTTAGCGCCTACTAGGCCAATTACGTGGCCGGTTTGACCAGTAAATGAAATGTCGTGCAGGACCTGTTTTGACTCAAAAGATTTATTCAAATGTTGAATTTGCATAATGGTATTAGTCAATGAAAAGACCTCCAAATTTTTAATTGCGCTTCTGGTTGCCTTCAAAATGATCGGGGTGATTGAAGTGGTTAAATTCCTGATTGGATAATTGCCAGACAACTGCGCCAATGATTGTCCATTTGTATTTCAAACTATCATCCCGATTTGTTAATACGTTGACAGTTACTTCGGCATCGGTTGGGCTCCTAACGTTTTCACCGGATGTGTTAATTTATGATAACTGGTTGGTGACAGTTTATAATGCACAGCGTGAATGATAGGTAAGTGAGTGACCTGTGCCTGCTTGGCATCCGAGTACACGGTTAAGTGAATGGCAACTTTTGGCTTGGCTTGGTAAAAGGTGTAATAATAGCTGGGATGTTTGTCACTGAGGTAATGAGTGCCAAGGCCGACCTGATCATCTTCAGCAGCGTCGCCAACGATATCGGAAACGTAAATAACATCGCGTCGATTAGTGATTTGGTCAACTTGATGCCCATTGGCGGTGGTAACTTTTACCCAATCTGTTTTTCTAAAGGGCGATGGTTGCTGATGATCGGCTTTGGCTGACAAATTCTTTAAATCCTTGGCCTGACTGCCAGTACATCCTGATAAAAGTGGCATGACCATGACGACAGTTAATAAAATAGCCAAAACAAGTGATTGATTAAAATGGGTTGCTTTTTTCATGTCCAAATAGCCTCCTTTCAGGTGTTTATACTACTGTACTATTCAACTAATACAGTACGACAAAACGAATCGTAATGCAAGGATAACTATTTAATTTTTTCGTTTAGACCAAGTCAAAATGGAAATTCCGATGAAGCTGGCTATGGACAAATTCAAATTGGACGACGATAATAGGAAGAAATGCTTTGAGGTGATCGAATGCGTGATTGGCGACAGGATCGAATCCGTGCGGCAATTAACGGAACCAATCCCATGGTCATGGCGACATTGCCAGGTGGCTTTGCGGTGATGGGCGATACCCAGTTTTTACCTGGTTATTCAGTTTTATTACCTAGACGAGTTGTTGGTTCTTTAAATGAGCTATCGCTATCAGAACGCACGCTATTTTTAACTGATATGAGTATTTTAGGAGATGCTGTATTGTATGCTACTAAGGCCGTCAGGGTGAACTATGATATCCTGGGTAATTCGGATCAGTTTTTGCACGCGCACGTTTTTCCAAGATATCGGCATGAATCGGCTGACCGCCTGAAATTACCGGTGTGGCTTTATCCGAAAAGCTATTGGTCTGATCCATGTTATCAATACACCCGCCAAAAAGATAGGTCGTTAAGAGCGGCTATTACTAACTACTTGAAAGATCATCAATCTTAAACTGAATTGATTGAAGAGGCGTAATTTTGATGCAACGGCAATGGTCCGGCAAACAGCTTTATATAAATTACCTGATTTTTTGGGTGATTTGGTTAATCGCTCAAACCTACTTAACGACAATTCAAACGCGCTATACAACCGGAGTAGTCAATGATTTGATCGATATCAGTGTAAAAGCAGCCATTTGGCTTCCCTTGGGAATCTTTTGGCTCAATAGAACCCAGTCGCAGCTCTGGCTGTCCAAAAAACATCTTTATAATCGGCGCTTTCCAGCCGTTTTTTGGTGGCTGCTGGTAGGAATGACTGGTTACTTATTCATTTCAATGATCCTTAAGCACCATGGTTTGTACATGACGGCTCACCCATTCACTAAAGCCGGTGGGAACTTCTTATCCGTAGCGTTGGCTGCCGGATTAATTGAAGAATTTGTTTTCCGGGGGTTCTTTTGTAACTACCTGCTGGCTCACAGCGGGGTCGTTAAAGCCATCGTTATTCAGGCACTTTTATTTCAAGCGATTCATTTCCCGATCTATTGGGCACAGGAGTTGTCTTGGCGGGGATGGCTTTCAGGAATTGCCAGTGTCTTACCCTTGGGATTGATTTTTGGTTGGCTCTTTTATCGATCAAAGAATCTATGGCCGGGAACGATTTTGCACTGTGTATGGGATTCAGCGATTTTTCTATTTGTTTGAACACTTGGTAGATTGGTTGGAGATGACAATTAATGACAGTAGTGACCCTTGGGGAAACTCTTAAACAAGCGCGTCGGGCTAAACAACTGACGCAAAAACAATTAGCGGCAGGGATTTGTTCGCAATCCATGCTTTCGGCAATTGAAAAGGGGCAGTATACTCCCAATGCTAAATTGTTGATGGCGCTTTGCGAACGGTTGGCGATTAGTTTGGATGAAGTCAGTTTAACGACTAATTTTGCCATCAGTCGAGCCGCTAATCTCAATCAAAAATTGGCCGATTTGTGCAATCGGCATCAGTATCAGGAACTGTTTGATTTTCTTCAAACCGATGCCGTTTTGGACAGTATTGAAAGTGACAGCCAAATGCAGGCCTATTACTATTATCTGGGGATTTCAGAATGGCAGTTAGAGCATGACAGTCAGACGATTGAAACTGATTTCCAATTAGCTTTGGCCAATGCCCATCCCAACCGGTCGTCCACTTTAACCCGATTAGTGACGATTTCGATGGGAGTTATTAAGGCGCAATTGGGTCATCAGCGAGTCGCTGAAGAGTTAATCGATCAAGCTGTCGCTGGGATTGAAGCCGCTAAATATGAAGAAAATTTGATTATCATTTTTTATTTGGCGGGATTGATTAACTTTGAACTTAAACAATACCCGGCGACGGCTGGTTGGGTTACTAAAGGAATTGAGTTTGCGACTCACCATAATTCACACTACATGTTGGCTAACTTGTATTATTTGTTGGCTAGGGCGTCTGAAATGCAGGCCCGCATAGATATGGCCGATGAGGCACACCGGCGAGCCGATATTTTTACGGAATTGTTTCACGAGAAACCCTACGAGAATTTTTAAATATCAGTATTCTGATTTTTAAATTAGGTTGTCGGTTGGTAAGCTAAAGCCATCAAATAAGAGGAGGACTTTAGCATGAACAAACAACTATTCACTAATTCTATAACCATTAACGCATCCAAGGATTTGGCACGTCAAATCCTGGTAGACCCGCTTCAATTATTGAAATGGGTTCCAGAAATTACGGCGGTTGATCAAGGCCATCGAAGCTTTATCGTGACTCGTGCTCAAGCGGCTTTGAATCAACGAGAAGTAATGACCGTCGAAGAGGTGAGCGACCGGATAATTTATCACAGTCGCCAAGGACGCTTTGAATATGATTTAGTATTTACACTCCAGCAAGTTGCCAATAATCGGCTGCAACTTACGGAAGCCCTGATGACCGATGAGTCAAAGACCAAGTTACCACTTAAATTATTGGCGCCCATTGCCAAACACGCTTTGAAAATTAACTTGAAAAATTTAGGCTTGCTCATTGAAAGAGTAACTGTGGCTTAAGCAGTCAATTAAAAAAGTTAATTTCAACGAAAAAACAACTCGACAATTAATGCCGGGTTGTTTTTGTTTATTCCTAAATCTTCTATCTGTTATAATCTCACTGTAAGAAGTTAGAAGGTAAGAATTAAGTGTGTTTCAGGAGGCCTTAATATGACAAATAAAGCAATCACTAAAAAAGTTTCCGTTAAAGGTCAACTTGTTCTACCGTCAGAATTTCGCAAGCAACTCAATATTAATTCGGGCGATGAAGTCAGTGTTTCACTTAACGATAATGAAGAAATCGTTATTAAAAAGGTGCCAACTCAATTAGATTGGCATAACTTGATTAAAGATATACCAACTGAAACGGTCGATATTGATAAAGATGGTCATTACGACAAAACTAAAGCGCCTAATTTTGCTAAGTGGATGGAAGAAGGTTAATGAACTACACACCGATTAAAATCGGTGGTTTCTGGGAACATCCGGTAGTATTTAGAACCAGGTCTAACTTACAGAACCGGACTTTGTGACCAAGGTTCGTCCCGAACCCGTAGCGTTGAGTTTTAAGCCCGCCTGCCGGATATTAACTGCCGCATTAATATCCCGATCGTGATGGGTCTGACACTGTGAACAGGTCCATTCCCGGATGGCTAAAGGCTTTTGACCGCTTTGAAACCCACAGTTAGAACACTGTTGACTGGTATAGCGGGGGTTAACCACAATTAATTGTTTGCCATACCAGTCACATTTATAAGTTAACATTTGACGAAATTGATACCAGCCGGCATTGGCAATCGAACGGGCTAACCGGTGATTCTTTTGCAGATTCTTGACTTTTAAATCTTCAATCACAATCACATCATACTTTTTAACCAGTTCGGTACTCAGCTGATGCAGGTAGTTTAAGCGTTGCTGGGCTACTCGGCCCTGATAGCGGGCTTTGATTTGCTGAGCGCGTTGCCAGTTTTGATAATCAAAGACATCGCGGTCCGTGAAATGCCGTTGGTCATGATTCCACTGACGGGCCCACTTGGTGGCTTGGTTTTTCCGGCGTTGATACTTCCGTTGCCAAAGGGTGGCTTGCCGAGTTAACCAATCAGCCTTTAAGGTGGGAAACTGTTGGCCATCTGAAGTAGTCACTAAATGGGCTAATCCCAGATCCAAGCCAACCACGCGGTGCGTCTTGGGCAACGGTTGGGGTTCCGGGCACTCCAATTGAATGGCCAGATAATATCGTCCCGTGGCGTCATGGGATAAAGTATATTGTTTAATCTGGCCATCTTTTAAGCAACCCGTTTTACTGGTTTTAACGTAACCCAACTTGGGAATTTTTAAATAACGTTTGGCAATGACCTGCACCGTGGATTTACCGGTATAGGATTGGCGGGGGTAATGCCGACTGTGAAACCGGGGCTTCCCCACTTGATGACTTTTATCCTGGAAAAAGTTGACCCAGGCTTGATTCAGATTGCGGGTGACCACTTGTAGACTGGAACTATCACTGAGCTTTAAAAAAGGATATTCAATTTTTAAAGCGGGCAGTAAATAATCTAATTGATAACGGTTGAGCCGTTTCAGCTCCGGATTATTTTCATACCGCTGGTTCATCATTGCTAACAGTTGATTCCAGACAAACCGGTCGTTACCAAAGAGCTGCCACAATTGAATCACTTGGTCGGGCTTGGGATAGAGCCGTAATTTAACCCCTTTAAGCATCGCTAGGCCCTCCTTTCAAATTTAAATGACCGTTAATGAGGACCAAAAGGTAGTGATTTCTGACCGAACTAACGCCACCTGGTGTTCCTTTAAGGTCTCCCTAATCAACCTTAAACAAGATTGCTAAAATAGTATAGCATATCCCCAAACGAACATTCCCTTAAGATTTAATTAAAACTATCGGCATTCATCCCCCGACTAAAGTCAGGGGCTTTCTGCCTGGAACTTTCAGTAAATGTCACCGATGGATATCTATATTGCCGATGTCTTTTTCGATGACAATACTGGCAAAAGTAAGCACCGCCCAATCTTAGTGGTTGATTACAATGACAAGTATTTAGTAACTTTCAAGATTACTACCAAGTTTGCTAACAAATCTAAGTCGATAAAACAATATTATTATCGTATTTTAGATCTTGGTGTTGCTGGTCTGCATAGACAATCTTATATAGACACGCTACAGCTTGTAAATATTACTCGAGATTATGTGTTAAGTAGACGGCCAATTGGTCAGTTAAGTAATCGCGATAAGGTCAATTTGTTCAAATTTATCAAAAATAACAAAGCAAAACAAAATTGAGATGTGCGATAGTAGCCTCCAGGTTGGCGAGGATAACTGATACCTGCACTGATCCAAAAAAATAAGCAGTCGGCTGATCGATAAACTTCTCCCGATCAAGCCCACTGCTTATTTTTGATTATTTGAATCTTGAACCCACTTTTCAATTAAAAGATGGACATCATGCGTATCCTCTCCCTGACTTTCAACTTCGGTTTCATTAATTAACCTAATAATTTGTTGCCAAAGCCTTTTTTCATTATCCAGGGATAATTTCCATGTGCTGTGAACTGCTCCAGCGTGGATGCGATTGATATCCTGATGGGTAGCATAATCCGTCACATCAGATTGCATGGCACCAAGAAATTGTTGGGTTTGGAATAGAATCATCTGTGCTACTGCCTGACTGTGTTTTTCAACCCACTCTGCTGAAATGTTGACGCCCTTCTTGGTGAGTTCAGGGTCCTCAGGGCCAAGTTGGGGGTCATGATGGGTCATTTGGTAGCTGGAATAATAGAATTCTTGAAAATTTTTAATGCTCTTCTTTTGCGTTACTTCTAATAGACCTTCATCCGTCATTTTCTTAATGGTGTAATAGAGTTGATTAGTTGGAATATGAACCTTTTGAGAAATCTCTTTTGATGTTAGGCCTGCTTTATTTTTAGTTGCCTTTAAAATGGCGATGACTTTTTCATCGGCCATTAACTTTGCTAATTTGGAAACCGGATTTTGTGACATTCTTTTCACCTCATCATTATCATAATGGCTTGACAAAAATTAATCAACCGACTATATTTTATTTACCTACTAAAAAAATTTAGTAGATAAACTTTTTTAAAATAGATTCGAGGCGGTTGATATTGGAAACTAAATTAGTCGAAGCTTCAAAGAATAATCAACCAACCAGTATCATTACTGATCGGCAATCTGATTGTCAAATTTTGAAAGACGTTACCAGTAATTTCATTAGTTCACTTAGTGGTGGGATGTTATCGCTTGCGATGGGATTGATGCTGTTGCATGATACGCATTCACCATTAAGTTTTGGTCTGGAAACCGCAATTGTTCCGATAGTTAGTTTACTTTTTTTAGTGCCAGTCGGTAACATTGTTGATCATTTTCGTCACAAAGTTATTTTAGTAACGAGTTTGTCGTTTAGATTAGGTGGCTTGCTGATGTTTGCACTAAGTTTGCCCCACTTCAACGGTGCTGATGAATTTGCTCCAGTTATCGGCTTTGTGATCGTGAATGCCATTTCAACCAATTTTAGTACGACGGCCTACACAGCCGCAGTTCATGAATTAGTGAATGAGCAAAAAATTCAAATCTTAGGCGCACTCACTCAAGCTGCAAGTTCGCTTTCATCTATTTTAGCGCCGGTTGTGGGCGTCATCTTATATACTATGATGGGTTTTGAATTACTGATTATGGTTGAGATTATTTCAACTATCATAGCGTTACTTATTTTAATATCAATGCACTTTCATTATCAAAATTCAAAAAGCTGCATCGGTGATGATTTGAAGAAGCGGGTGTCCCAACTAACTCATTTCAAAGTGGGCTTAAACTATATTAAAAGTCGCCCATTGATTCGAGACCTGATTTTTATGGCGATCGTGGTGAATCTTCTGTTCACAGCGGTGACAATTGGCCTGCCCTTCGTCATTACCAATCAATTGCATGCTGGAAATCAACCAGTGGGGGTCATTGAAACCGGCTTTTCTTTGGGATTGCTCGTCGGGAGTCTATTAATGTCCATGATTCCGAATAAGAAATATCTTTCCGTGAAAGTCCTATTACCCACTACAACAATGGGTCTTTGCATTATTCTGTTGGGGATGACGCTGACGGTTTTAAATCAGCCGAATCAACTTTCAATTGTCGGGGCCATGATGATGCTGGTAGCCGGATTAATGAGTGCCACCATGAATATCACAATTAATGTGCTCTTACAAACAACTGTTCCAGAACGGCTGCTGGGTAGAGTGAGTGCAATATTGACCACCTCGGTAACCGCCATTATGCCAATTGGCACGCTGATCTATACGGTCATCTTTCAGTTAAATTTAAAGGGGGCCTTGGTGATTGTGATGAGTGGCTGTCTCATGTTTGCTTATGGTTTGGGATTTGTAAAACGCCTGTTTGAAGACATTCGCCGAGACTATTTATTTAAAAAGGATTGACAAATCATCCCAGCTACTATAACCTACTAATTAATTCATTATTTATGGTAAATGATTTCACCCTAGAATAATGAGTAAATGCTGAATTAGAAAGTTAGACGGTTAATGAAAGAGAAGCGATGACGGTGTTTGAAGAATTTAAAGAACTTCATAATTATGTTAAAAAGAACTACGAACGGGGTAAGTATCAAAATACTGCTAATCAATCTCAAGAACAGTGGTCCAATGATACTGATACTAAGCAGTCGAAAACTGATCAAAGCGATTATCAAATGGGCTATGATCAAGCGGCCAAAGACTTTAAGGAGCATCAGGCCTTTCGACAATATCCACAAAAAACGGTCATGTTGGGAAACCAGCTGACTAACTATCAAATGACTGAAGTAGTTGATTTCATCAAAGGTTATCAAGCGGCTAAGTCGGAGCTGTTGGAAAAATAATTGAAATTAAACGAGCACCATTCTGGTAATTGGAATGGTGTTTTTTCGGAGGCGAATAAGGGAATATTAAGAAGCTATTGTGTTTAAAAGTTTAACTGATTTTGTCTCAGTCGATTTAGTGTTGTGCTAAACGCCTGCTGATTCTTCTTGTTTCTTATCAACAAGAAAGCAACGATTAATTCAATAACCCGAGTAGCAATGATAAATTCAATGAGAAACAATGATGTTTTCCCGGTAAAAACACTGTTGGTCGCTGGAAAACCAATTAAATCAATCATACTGTGGATAATGATTGAAATCCAAATAGTCCCAGTGTATAACGTAATAACGCTGAACAGAAAACCAATTCCAAAAGCTGCAAAGATTTGTAAGCAGGTTTGTAAAACGCCTTGGCTATTGATATTTTGTGCATGAAAGACACCAAAAACGAGGGAACTAATCAAGCTGGACCAAAATACTCTGGATTCAATAGGTCCTCTTGCCAAGGAAGCCAGTGGCCATAAAAATACATATCGAAACATAAATTCTTCCTTTATACCGGTCCAAATAATAGTGAATAAAATCAAATATAGAGGGCCTGGCGTTAAAGTTAAGTCAAAATGAAAGAATAATCGAGACCAGCTACCAGCTGACAATCCCAAGTTAAGAAGTAATGTTATCACTGCCAACAAAAGCCATCGATAATCAACATCTTTGTTAATTTTGAGCCTAGGCAGCTGATATCCCCAGTAAATCATTACGTAAGTGGTAATAGCCAAGCTTGTGAGAATAAAAATCCATATAATGGGGGACTGAATTGTAAAAGTGATGGTGGCGTTTAAATATCTTAACGACATAAATGATGCCGGTAAAATGGTCATGAACAAGATACCGATAGCAATTTGCCAGCTCGGTTGAGATATCGGTAATAGGATTGCCTTAATAAACGGTAACAGTGCGCCACCAAAAATGATTAGTGTAAGTGTTAATGTCAACCAAGCAAGATGCCGTGAGGTTGTGGGAAGGGATGATAACAAACTGATAGCGGTGAGCAAAGTAGTTGGAAATGAGAAGGTTAAGATTATTTTTACTAAGTGGTTGCCAACCTGTAAGAATTGGTGGTTGATATTTTTTCTATTAGAAATTAAAAATCCAAAGAAAGTTGTCAAGATACCCAAAATAACTGTAGTTAAAGTAAGCAAAGATGAAAGAGAATTGACAAAAAAGATAATTATAACGATACCAATTAATAAACACTCTATTTTAAAAGCTAGTAAGTATTTGTTCATATTTATTAGATCCCTTTATAAAATCTAGTTGATTACTCGTCTCATCGTTCCGTTAGTCTCATTATACCAACTGGGAGCGTTTAGTGATGTAATACCAACGCCACCGGTATCCGATTGGCCGTGGTCATGCAAGAATAGGTGATCACCCAGATAGATGGCAACGTGTGAATTGACCTGTCCTCTAGCATTTGTGAAAAAGAAAAGATCACCGCGCTTCATGTGATGAAAACTAACCGGCTTACCCATTGTCACCAAGGTGAAAGTTGTGACACTATCCAAGTTGCCAAGAGTGATACCGGCCTTGCTGTAGCAATACCTGACAAAAGAGGAACAGTCGAATCGGTGGTGATTGATATCGGTTAAGTTTCGACCGCCACCATAATCATATTTGGAATGCCCGACCAATTTTAGTCCCGCATTAATGGCCGCTTCAATTTGTGGTTGATGGCCTCTGAGTGCGCTTAGATCACGAAAACGGATTTGCTGCGCACTGATCCAATAGGATTGGTGATTCTGTGTAAATTTGATATAGCCGGCTCGCTGATTATGATTTAAATCATCTCGAACCTGACCGATAATGGCCGCCTTTAAATAATGGGCGGCCGCGGTTCCTAGATAATGTGACCCCTTAGTGCCGGCCGGGGCTGAATAAAGTTTGGCATTATCAGTTGTAATAGTTAGTTTGTACGGGAAACGATAGGCCTGATAAACATGATTGGGAACAATTGCCTGTTTAACATCCATAATCGGGGCCGGTGTATCATTAGGATCCCATGTCGCTTTAACAAAAATGGCACTTATACCAATCAGGACGATTAAGCTCAGTCCCCAAGTTATTAATTTTCGATGTTTTGTTATCATTTTAGCCACCCTCACCCAGATAAAGTTATTAGTTTATTTTTAGCATGATAAGCAGAGGCTGACGATAATTTTGATATAAACTTATTGCTTTCTTAGAAAAGGTGAGTGGCCGAAGATTTAAATCAACCCAAAAATTGTCATTGGACGGTTTGACCACCAGTGAGTATGATGATGACAAGTACCATCACTTAAAACCTGAGACAATGAAAGGAAAGTGATCATCTTGAAAATTGTTCTATTGGATGGCTATGCCTTGAATCATGATCTGAATTGGCAAGTGCTGCGCCAACTGGGGAATTGCCAGCTTTATGATCGGACACCGGTTGATGACGATGCGGAAATTTTAAAAAGAATTGGGGATGCCGAAATTGTTTTAACGCATAAAACGCCCCTTGATGATGCGGTGATTCGTCAGGCGCCAAAGTTGACTTATATCGGTGTTATGGGAACGGGTTACGATGTGATTGATCTTGAGAGTGCCAAACAACATCAAGTGACCGTTACCAATATCCCGACCTATGCCACAGCAGCAGTGGCTCAATTTACCTTTTCGCTATTACTGGAAATTACCGGGCAGGTTGGTCTGCATAATCAGTTGGTTCATGAAGGAAAATGGGGAAAGACGGCCGATTTCACTTTCTGGGATAAACCACTTTTAGAATTACAGGGCAAAACGCTAGGCCTGATTGGCTATGGTCGAATTGCACAAAAGGTTGCCGAATTGGGGCATGCTTTTTCAATGAAAGTGATCTTTTATAATCATCGACCAAGAGATAACGCGCAATCATGGGCCAAGCAAGTTGAACTAGCGGACTTGGTTAAAACTGCCGACGTGATTAGTCTTCACGTGATTCAAACACCGGATACGATTGGCTTGATCAATCAGACTACGCTTGATCAAATGAAGGATGGTGTGATTCTGCTTAATACCGCACGGGGAAAATTGGTTGATGAATCCGCCTTGGCAACCGCACTCAATAAAGGTAAGGTTTCGGCATATGGAACAGATGTGGTTTCGAAAGAACCAATTCAAACGACTAATCCACTCTTAACCGCTAAAAATTGTTACATCACACCGCACATTGCTTGGGCACCGCTTGAAACCCGAGAACGACTGCTAACAATTACAGTAAATAATCTGAAAAGCTATTTGCGTGATGTGCCACAGAACGTTGTTGGTTAGTTTTGTGAGATTAGGTGCTGAGAAGTAGAGTTAAAAATTTTTTTGGGGGGGTAGTTTAAAGATTATGGAAACTGGTTTTTCAGTGAATGAATGGATAATATATTGAAGAAAAATCAGTTTTCCCTTTTATTGATTGAGTAATGCTTAAGTGTTACCATGTAATTACGGGAGGTGCTATTTATGAAAGCACGTAAACAAGGTAACACTTTAGTTTTAAGTATTCCTAAGCAATTTAATGTCGCTGAGGGTACTGAATTCATGAGCATGCAAGGCTCAGATGGTAGTTTGATTTATACACCCAAAGCACCTAATATCTACCAAGATCCTAAATATTCCAAAACTAATCTACGATTCGTGTCTCAAGACATGAATGATCGTCTCACTGGTCGGGAGGAGGTCTAATGTCCAACAATTTGATACCGAGTTACAACTATCATGGGTATACCCCTCAGCAAGGGGATCTGGTTTATTTGAACTTCAATCCAAGTGTTGGCCGGGAGATTAAAAAACGTCGTCCGGCTATTGTCGTGAGTAGTGATTCTTTTAATTTGCGAACAGGTTTTGTGACCATTTGTCCAATTACTAGTACAGTTAGAGACTTACCGTTTTTTGTTGATTTAAATAGTAATAAACTGCATGGACAGATTAATGCTTCACAACTCCGAACAATTGATTTCATGACTAAAGAACGTCAGATTGAATTTGTGGAAAAGGCTACCAGTATGGATTTCATGCGGACAGTTAAAATAATCATGGATGGATTGGGCTTTGATAAAATCATTAATAATCTTTAAGAGCCGTTAAACTAAAATTTGAACCTAAAATTTGAACTAAAATTTGTAGAATAACGAAGGCTTTAAACAAAATTTTCCAACTGTTGGTGATTCCAGAAATGGGTTCGATAGGTCGCTTAAATTAGACCCCTAGTCAATTTAGAGTCTTAACGCTATAATGTGATTAACTCTAATTAAATGTGAGTGAATCAAAATTGGAAGAAGCGGGTAGGATGATAGTTGAAAATCGGTGGTCATGGGGTCGGCAAATCACTTTGGCGATTGTGCTGTTTTTGCTGTTTAATTTGATGAGCTTTTTGTTCTATAACGCAGCATTTATTGATCAAGCCATTGCCGACACCATTTTTGCGCTATTAGCGCTGGGATTAACGGTTTGGGCTCTTAAATCCACTAAGGTGTTTACCCATCGGTTGACGCTGAGCAGGCCGTTACTCATTTGGGGACTGGTGTGTCTCGTGGCGCTTGGAATTGTTTTCACCTTCGCTGACGTGCCGCAGCATATTATCATGGTTTTTCAAACTCACCATTTGCTTGTTAATACACTGATCGCTCTGGCAGCGGCAATTTTTGAAGAGTCGATTTGTCGAGGACTATTTTTATCGGCATTTTTGACCCATGCTCAGTACAATGGTCGGTCGTACAAATTAACCCGATCGGCAATCTACTCGTCGGTACTCTTTGGTATTTTCCATCTAGTGAATTTATTTGGTGGACATCCTGGTGCTGTTTTCCAACAAATCTTCTGGGCATTCGTAATCGGAGTTTTTCTGTCAGCGCTTAGATTGACGACTAATTCACTTGTTTGGCCCATGCTGGTTCACTTTTTGCTGGATTGGTTCCCAAGTGCCGCTACGCAACTTGATATTAAGGAAAGTAGTTGGTCCCTTATTTTGATTATTTTTGGTTTCCTATTAGTAGTGAGTCTGGTCTACTTGGTTCAGTTGGATCGGGCCCTTCAATCTCAAACAACTTCGCATGGCAAGATGGTCTCACCGGCTCATTGAGCGATTTTAATAGATTATGATTAATAAAAGTAACGAAAAAGTCACCCGACAAGTAAAATTGCCGAGTGACTTTTTATAACAATTAATTAATAATGAGGCGCCCACTTAGTATTCCGGATGGCTTCAACCACTGAATGAATGGGTTGTTGATTCAATTGTTGCTCGACAGCGCTCTGGGCAACGGCTTCAGCGACGGTTTCTGAAAACTCAGCCAGTTTGGAAACCGGTGGTAAAACAGCCGCACCAGGCTTTTTTACGTCAACAATGCCACCCAATGAATGGGCAGCAGCTGAAATCATTTGATCATTGAGTACTTTAGCAGTGCTAGCGATGGCTCCTAAGCCTAAGCCGGGGTAAATCAATGCATTGTTGGCCTGACCAATTTCATACGTCACTCCATGGTACTCAACGGGCTTGGACGGGATGCCGGTAGCCACCAACGCACGGCCATCGGTCCATTTGATCAGGTCATCGGCGTGGGCTTCAATTAATTTAGTCGGATTTGAAATCGGAAAAATAATGGGACGGTCCGTGTGAGCTGCCATTTCTTTTACCACAGTTTCGGTGAAAGCACCGGCCTTGGTTGAAGTGCCAACCATAATTGTGGGGTGGACGGCTTTGACGACACTTAATAAATCAGTGAGGTCATCGGCGTTCTCGAATTCCTCTCGAGAACGGGCAAAGGGCTTCTGTTCCGGCGTCAAATTAGGCGTATCGTTAAACAATAGTCCTTGTTTGTCCACTAGATAAAAATGTTTCCGGGCTTCTTCCGAACTTAAGCCGAGGGTCACCATTTCTTCAAAAATCCGTTGGGTGATTCCAGCCCCAGCAGTCCCTGCGCCAAAACACAAGTAACGTTGATTCGTTAGTGATTGTTTTGAAATGTTTAAAGCGCCAAGAATTCCGGCCAAGACGATAATTCCAGTCCCTTGGATATCATCATTAAACACCAGATTGTTAGCCTTGAAGCGATTCAAAATTGTCGCTGCGTTATCACGACCAAAATCTTCGAAATGTAAATAAACGTGTGGAAAGAGTGTCTCCACTGCTTTGACGAACTGGGTGATAAACTGATGATATTGGGAACCTTGGATTCTGGGATGCTGGTTTCCTAAATACATCGGGTCATGAAGTAATTGCTGATTATCTGTCCCGACATCCAGGACTACGGGTAGCACTTGTTGAGGATCAATTCCGGCCGCAGCTGTATAAACCATTAATTTGCCAACCGCAATATCGACACCCTGAGTCCCCCAATCGCCAATTCCGAGAATGCCTTCACCATCCGTTACGACCACTAGTCGGATGTCACGTCCAGCCGCCGCATTCTCCAAACTTTCCGCGAGGGTATCTGGTTCATCAATTGATAAAAAGGCTGCATTTTGTGGTTGAACAAATAGCTGACTGTAATGTTCCACCGTAGTTGCAATCGTCGGGTCATAGACAATCGGCATCATTTCGGCAACGTGTTGGCTGAAAACTTTATAGAATAAAACCCGATTTTCGTTGAAAATGGTCATGAGAAATAATCGTTTTTCAAGATCAGTTGATTTCTGTTGGTACTGGCCGTAAACTTGCTCGGCTTGCTGCTCAAGAGTTTGGACTTTTAACGGCAGCAGTCCGGTTAACCCCAGCTGGTGACGTTCCGCCTGAGTAAAAGCGGTTCCCTTATTTTTAAATGGATCGGTTAAAATGTTATTAGTCGACATGTCATCACTGACTTTCTATTTAGTAGTTTATCGTCAGTATGCACAGGAACTGCTATTATAGTCAAACTTGGTTGACTTGATTAAAAATATTAATAACGTTTGGCATTAAGCGATCACGCTGAATTTAATTTACAGCGAGATAAACTGGCTGATACTTGTGACTAATTTAATTGAGGATAGTTTGGAGTTTGAATAAGTCACTGATAAAGGCTTGTTCATGATCATCGGCCAAATAATTTTTTCGAGTTGCGATAGAGATGTTAAAACGTTCGGGTAAGGGATTTTCCAAAGCAGTTAGCGAAAGTTCATCGGATGGCCGGATGGCGTCTTTAACCAATAAACCAATGCCGGCATTTCTTTCAACCAGCCGTTTCATGGTTTCGATGCTTTGGGTTTCAAAAATAATGTGGGGATGAAACTTAGCTTGATTGGAATAGACTTTTAGCACTTCTGAGTGAATAAAGCGTCCGTTAAGTGTGATAAAAGGCTCGCTTTTAAGCTTGGCAAAGGAAATGGATTGGGATTGACTCAACCAATGAGTCTTTGATGAAATAACGACAAATTGTCGGCTAGTTAAAAAGGTAGTATTAATTACGTTGTTTTGAAGTGGCAAGGGACTTCCCAAGAGTGCAATGTCAATTTTGCCACCTTGAAGATCCAGTAAGAGCTGCTGAGAGCCGGTTTCGTCGACCTCCAGATCTTCTAATAAATGGTCTTGAATAATGCCATCAATAATTAATGGGAAATAAAGTGAACCGATGATGGGCGGTAAGCCAAAGCGAATCTTTTTACTGGTATATTGGTCAATTTCCAGGTTGGCTAGCTTAGCGTCTCGAAGCATGTTACTAGCGTGGCGATAAAGAATTTCACCGGCGGGTGTGATTTGAATCAGCCCTTTGGAACGGTTGCGAAAGGCCAATTTGGTTTTCAGCGAGGCTTCCAGTCGTTTAATCGCTAAGGTCACCGTCGGCTGTTCCACGTTAAAATGCTTGGCGACGCCGGTAAAAGTTCCGACTTGATAAAGGTAGCAAAAGTATTCCAAATCTCTTAATTTCATAAGGTCAACCTCGATTAATGGTGGGATGGGTACATAACTGAATTAATGCTTAAATTATTTTGAGGATGCTTTGAATTTTTGAAGAAGATAGCTATTAATAAGTTCTTACTTTCTATTCTACTGAATTTACTGATTAAAGGAAACGGCAGGGGTATCATGGTAAAGAAGTCAATATTGAAATTTTTCTTTGGTTAATAATGCCCATATTACTTTTAAGCTTTAAGTAAGGAGACAACATTATGCAGAAAAAAACACAACATCGTCAATTTTATAAAAAAGTCACCTTTTGGTTGGGCCTGTTTCTAGTAGTGACTAATATATACTTAATGATCAAAAACGGAGGCCTCGATTTCAATTTCTTAGCTGATTTCATTGCTTTTGCCGTTGGTATTGTGCTATTAATTGATGTTTTTTTCGACTCAAAGAAAGCTAAATAGTCCACCCTAAATAGGCAATTCCCGGTGAAAATGTGAGGACTAACCCTAAACAAATTCCCAAGCCTGCCAGAAAGAGTAATTGCTGACCGCTAATTTTGGGTCGTCGGCCAACTGGGATCTGACCCGTTATCAAATAGTGGATGAGTGATTGGCAAGTCGACAATCTAAAAGGCTTAGTAATCTTGATCAGTGTGAGGCAAAGCATAACGCCAATCGTTGAAAAAGCGGTTGTTAGCATCATGGCGTAAGTGAAGAGAAGCCAGCGACTGCTGAGAAGAGAGGCATAGGCGGCCATGATCGCTATGCCGATACCCAATGCCAGTTGCCGACTTTGTTTTAAAATTGCCTTTGCCTGCATGGCAACCAGTTTGTCGTCTAACAATTCGTCTATTGTGATGTTGTACAGGTCACAAAGGAAGACCAGGCTTTGGATGTCTGGGGTTGATTGGCCGGTTTCCCAGTGTGGGATAGTCTGTCTTGAGACATGAATTTGATTTGCCAGTTCAGCTTGAGTGAGCCGGTTTTCTTTTCGATAAGCAATCAATCGCTCACGTAGCATAAATTTCCTCCTTTAATTACCAATCTTCGATGACTTTTAAGTATAGTGTACCTCATTTTAAGAAAAACAATTTAGCAGCACTATAAAATTGGCAGTTCGCAAACTATAGTTTCCGGTTTGCAGTTTAAAATTGCTGGTTGTCAATAGTAGTTGACATTTCATCTTTTAATGACCGATCCGCTATTTTCTTTATGAAATCTATGGTAGTTTAAGGTCAAGTTGAAAAGGAGGAAACGGCCAATGGCACTTGGAAATGATTTTTTGAGTCAACAAATTCATGGTATGGGAATGGGTTTAGGGTTTGTCATTTCGCTTGGAAAGGGCAAGGAACCTGGTTCTCAAATTGTGCTGCCAAAGAAACAAACCGGCGTGTTGCAGTATCGGGATCGAATTAATGATTTGATACAAAGGAAAGCTTATCAGTCGGCTAAACAGTATGTTGCAGCGTTGGCAATGGCAATTCCGCATCGCGATTATTTAAATATTGAAAAGTGGTTTTATCAACGGGTCCAAGCGTTGGATGATCATGAATTGTCGGAAATGGGATTGGGACGACATGAGATTGAATGCCGACTGACAGTGGTTAAGACGCAAATTAGTCGGCTACCATGATTTATTTTCGACTTTGGAAGTAAACATTGCCGGAAGTTAAAATTGTTTTTCCTGTGTGGGCTTATTTTTAAGTCTAAATCACAGGAATTTATATTGCTTTATTAGAATAAAAAGAATATACTAATTAAACAATATAAGTAAAGGAGCTCTATCTATGACAGAAAAAGGAAAGAATGTCTCAACATTGAGTAACCAGAATAAGTTTAAAAGTTCGACGGGAAAAGAAAGCGGCCGACAAAAAGTCATTCTCGTACTTGCACTCATAGGTGCTTTTCTTGGGGTCTTGGATACATCGATTGTTTACACGGGGACCGTTAAAATGGCAGCTCAGCTTCACTTAACTGCTGGGTCATTGTCGTGGGTTCAGGTTTCTTATGCCTTGACATATGCAGGCTTTATGTTAATTGGTGGAAAGCTGGGTGATCTCTATGGCCGAAAAGCCCTATTCATTATCAGTCTGATTATTTTTGGAACTGGGAGTTTAGCCGTGGGAGCGGCAATTAACGCACCGATGATTATTAGTTTCCGAGCTGTTCAGGGAATTGGTGCTGCAATTCTTGCTCCCAATTGTTTGGCATTGCTAACGGATACTTTTGAAGGTCAGGCAAGACAAAAAGCGATCGGCTATTATGCATCAGTGATTGGTGCTGGTGCTGCCATCGGACTCGTTATTGGTGGCTTTTTTGCAACGTTTGCCTCTTGGAGAGTAGGCTTTTATATTAATGGGCCCATTGCTCTTGTTATGGTCATTATTGCAGCCAAGGTCCTGTCCAGATCGCAAATTCAAGTCGGAAAAATTGATTGGCTAGGGACCATTTTGTCCGTTTTGGCAATGACTTCCCTATCTTATGGCCTTGATGGGAGTCCGTGGCCAATACCAACTTTAATTATCTCGCTGGTTTTGTGGGTAGGGTTTATTATTAGTCAAGGAAAAGTCTTTCAGCCAACAATGCCACTTGAAATTTTTAAAGATCGGGAACGGACAGCGTCATATCTTAGTTCACTCTTGTTTAGTGCGGCTGGAATTGGCTTTTGGTTCTATACGCCTCAATTTTTACAAGGGGTTCTTGGGTTAAGTCCCTTTATTACTGCCTTGGGAATGGTACCGATGGCAATCCTACTTTTCATTGTGGCAATTCGCGCAAGAAGTTTAGTTGCACACTGGGGGAATTCCAGAGTGATGGTAGGCGGATTTTTGATTGTTTTGTTGTCGATGCTTGAACTGTCTGCTGTTTCACATTCAGCTAACTACTGGCTATTATTAATTGGGACGTTAGGTTTTGCAATCGGGTTTGCACTTGCATTTGCAACGCTTGCAACTTCGGGATTGGCAAGAATTCGTCGAGAAGTTTCCGGGGCAGCATCAGGCGTTTATAATACGGCCCGCCAATTTGGTGGTGCATTAGGATTGGCGATTTTTGCGGCATTTACCGGTGCGGTTTCCAAAATCTCAGATATTTTTGGCCAATCAATGTTGATTGGCGGTGGTTTAACTTTATTGGGACTATTATTAGTAATTATTCTGATTGTTCCAAGAGAAAAAAAGGAAACAGAATAATTTAAACGATAGATTTGGTATAATAGAATATACTTAATCAACTAATTGGAGGTAAACACTATGGCCTTTTCTATCGCATTCTCACAGGCACTGGAAATTGCTGCTTACGTTGGCATTAAATCAGACGAGGAACGGTATGACTATTTATCAATCGACAAAATATCTGAAAAATTAAATATACCAGTTCCCAGCATTAAAAGAATTTCTTCTCTACTAAAAAGAACCGGCATTTTGAGTTCAAAAACCGGCATCTATGGTGGCTTACGATTGGCAAAACCAGCTTCGCAAATAACTTTTTACGATATTTTAGTCGCTACTGAAGGCACAAATCAGTTGTTTAAGGTACATGAAGATTTTGACGTAACGGCCTTTCAAGATCATAACAAAGTTAAAAATTGGTTGCAGGAAAGTTCAAAAATACTGAATGAAGCAGAAGATGCCATGGTGGCAGTTCTTAAGAAAACGAGCCTTGATGATGTTGGTTAGTGCTTTTTGCACAACAAAAGTCAGCCACTCAACCACTCAATCGTCACCGGCAAGGAATTAATGTGTGGCAGATGGTGGAATAATGCTCGGTTAACGTAAATAACGGCTGGTGAATGATGGCTCGAGGCTTGGTGAACATGAACACTGAGTCTCTTTTTTTGATTGGAAATTGTTACATCGCAAAGGTAATTACCCGTTTTGGGCAGTTGCTGTAGGCGACTGGAAGGATTGACGATTGATAAGCCGTCGATTTGGGCGCGAATTAGTTTGCCGGTGGTTTCGTAGGAATGACCTAGTAGGCGGTTGGCTTCCGTGATTTTCCCCTGACTAATTAATTTACGAATGCGAGTTGAACTGATTTTGGTGTGTTGACTATCCAATTCCTTAACGGTAACGGTTTTAATTAACTGATCACTAATGGCGGCCATTGAATCGATAGTGGTGGTTCCACCTTGGCCAAAGGTATAGTCAAACCCGGCCACCACGATTTTAGCATTTAATCCGATGACATAGCGGTTGATGAAGGCCTTGGGCGAAAGGCTGGCAAATTGATGATTGAAATCAACCACGTACAATATATCGGCGTGTAATTTTTTAATCAATTCTGTTTTTTGTTTCAGGGTGGTTAAATATCGAAACGAAGCCGATGGGCCGTGGTTGAAAATTCGTGAGGCATGGCGGTTGAAGGTCATTACCGCCAATGGCAACCTTTTCTTCGATGCAATTTTGGCGGCTGTTTGAATGACAAACTGATGGCCTTTATGAACCCCGTCAAAAAAACCGAGGGCCAACACAATCGGCTGCTTTGGTGGGGTGATTGCGTGTTGATGATGTGAATTAAGATAAATAATCTGCATGAGCAAGTGCTCCCAAAATTTAGAATAGGTAATCCTAAATACTTAGTTTCAATCATAAGGGATTCAGGATATCGGCACAACTATCTTTTGGAGATATGAGGATAGTTGGCAAAATAAAAGCTGGGCTCAAATAATGTCCCAGCTTTTAAATCATCTATTAGCAGAAATCCGAGCAATCAGAAGACTTTTACTTAAAAGTCAGCTGGTTATCCGGTTAGTTGGTTTGCAGCTGCCCTTCTTTGGCTTCTTTTAAGAAGTAGCTGAGCGGTTTCAAATCCTGAGCTTGATACTTCTTGACAAATTCGTCGACTTTCTTAGGATCCTGCCATGACGGATCGATAAACATGTGCTGTGTCGTCAATGGCATCTTGTGAGTCAACTTAACATCGATGACAACCGGTTTATCAGTATTTTTAGCTTCTTGAATGGCTTTTTGCATGTCATCTTTAGTGTGAACCGTATAGCTGACAGCACCCATCCCTTTAGCAACTTCTGCCCAGTTGGTATCCGGCAGATCAACTCCGGAAAGTGGCTGATGGGTATCATCGGTTTGTTCAGCTTGGATGTAGCCCAAAGTCTCATTACTGAAGATTACGTTGACAATGTGCAGCCCGTACTTAACCTGAGTCAGAATTTCTTCACCCAACATGGCAAATGCACCGTCACCGCTCAGACTGTAAACATCCCGGTCCGGATATTCCAACTTGGCTGCAATGGAAGTAGGAACCGCAAAGCCCATTGTTGCGTAAATACCGGAAGTGGCCCACTTTTGGTCACCGTGCATGTCAATTAACCGTTCAAAGTTAATGTTGACATTGCCGACATCAACCGCAAAGACGGCTTTGTCACTGGCAGTCTTATTGATCACATCAAAGATTGGTTCCGGACGAACCGGCTTCTCATCAGAATCCTTGAAGCTGTTCTGCCAATTCAACCAATTGGTTTTATCGGCTAAAGCAGCTTGATAAAGGGCAGATGGCTTTCTTTCTTCACCGGCATCCAGGATGGCCTGTAAAGCCTTCTTGGAATCCGTCAGCATGGAAACGTCGTTATGACGACGCTTGCCTAATTTTTCGCTTTCAATATCAATTTGAATGACTTTAGCGTGCTTGTTAAATAAGAACATACTAAATGGCACATCGTTGCCGACCCAAAGAATTAAATCAGTACTGAAACCGACTTCTGACCCTGGCTTTGGGGCAACCCGACCAGTTGAGCCCAGATAAGCCGGATAGTCATCTTCAATAATTCCCTTGGCTAAAACTGAAGAAACCATTGGCATCTTGAATTTTTCGGAAACGGCCTTCAGTTCTTTGGCAGCATCCTTGGCACCAAGCCCAAAGTAGATCATTGGTGATTTGGCATCTTTAATTAATTTAACAGCTTGCTCAACGTCTTCCGGCCGCGGATCTGGATAAGCCGGCGTTTCCTCGTGTGACTTGAGATTTGGCTCGTAAGTGTCATCAATCTGAGCCCAGCCCAAGTCCTTTGGAATCGTTAGAACCGCCACGCCATGTTTCATGTAAGCTTGACGAATAGCTTCGTCAGTCATTCGTGGTAAAGCTTGGGCGGTCATCGCTGTTCGGTTCCAAACGGCAACATCGTCAAAAATCGGCTCTTCATCCATTGCTTGGAAGAAGTCCATGTTCATGTTACTGGTTGGTACTTGAGCCACCAATGCAACAACTGGCACACCGTCACTTTTTGCGTCGTAAAGGCCGTTTAGCAAGTGAACCGCACCAGGTCCGGCCGATCCAAAGCAGACACCGACTTTACCGGTGAGCTTTGCGGTAGCCGAAGCGGCAATTGCGCCAGCCTCTTCGTGTCGTACTTGGATATAGTTAATTTTATCTTTTTGATTATGAATCGCATTCATGGTCGAGTCAAATGAACCACCTGGCAGGCCATAGATGTGGTTAACGCCCCATTGTTCAAGCACTTTTAATACAGCATCAGAACCACTAATCTTTTCAACCATAAATTAAACCTCCTAAAATTTGCTTTTACATATCCCTTACTTACTCAAGTATAGTTTGATGTTTGTGAAATGTAAACGCTTTATTTAGAAAAAGTGATAGTATTTTTGAGTAAACAAAGTAAAAATAATGGCAATTAGTCGCAATAAAAAGTGACTATGGCAGCCTTTTTGAGAAATTTTGGAGTTGACAGTTCAAAAATCGATTAAAAATAATTTAAAAGTTGATTGTGAAAATCATTTCAAAATATTTTTTTAGTAAAGCATCAGTTGCTTTCGGGGGATTTGTTACGTTATTTTGCTTCAAGTTAAAAAACAGTCAGAACATATTTTACGGATAGTGCCTATAAAATCGATAATTTAAGTTGTTAAAACATGGCCACTTATTAATAATATTAATAGCCTCCTCGGCGTTTGACTATAATCATTTGAGACTAGTAGAATCATCATGAAGATAATTGTAAGCGTTTTAAGGAAAAGTTGACTATTTTTTAAACGTTTTTGTGATTTTTGTAACAATCAGCTACCTGTATACTGTTAAGTGCTTGTGTTGCATTTCATGAATATAACGGAGGTAATCCATATGTCGAATAAAGATGTTCGAGTTGAAGAAGATACGTTAGGACCTGTCGAGATCCCTGCCAGTGCTTTGTGGGGGCCGCAAACTGAAAGAAGCCGTCATAATTTTCCAACTGGCCAATTGATGCCATTACCGATTATTAAGACGTTGCTGCAAATTAAAAAGGCAGCTGCTCAAGCAAATGCTGAAGAAGGTGCTTTGAGTCAGGAAAAAAGTGAGTTGATTGTCAAAGCCATTGATGCACTATTGGCCTTGTCTGATGACGACCTTCGCCAAGATTTCCCGTTAAAAGTTTACCAAACGGGTTCAGGTACTCAGACCAATATGAACGTCAACGAAGTAGTTGCCCATAAAGCAGCTCAGATTGATGACAGCCTTGAAATTTTACCCAACGACGATGTCAACCATGGGCAAAGTTCCAACGATATTTTTCCAACGGCCATGAACATTACTGCTAGTGAAGCGGTTCAGAAGTTGGAAAAGGCGGCTCAACACTTAATTGATGAATTAAAAGTTAAACAGGAAAAGTATTGGCGGACCGTTAAAATTGGTCGGACTCACCTTCAAGACGCAACCCCATTGACGTTTGGCCAAGAAGTCAGCGGCTGGGTCAGCATGGTTGAACATGACTTGAGTTACTTGAAGAGCTTGGATGGTACCTTACTTGAATTGGCGATGGGTGGCACGGCTGTCGGGACTGGTTTAAATGCAGCTCCCCATTTTGCGGATGACATTGCGGAAAGAATGAGCCGGGTTTATGGCTTGAAATTTACGGCAGATACTAATAAATTCGATGGCTTAGCAGCTCATTCGGGATTAAACGTTGTGCACGGTGCGATGAAGACACTGGCTGCTGATTTGATGAAGATTGCCAACGACGTTCGCTTTTTGGCAAGTGGGCCGCGGGCTGGTTATGATGAATTGAATATTCCAGCAAATGAACCGGGCTCTTCGATTATGCCGGGAAAGGTTAATCCAACCCAGGCGGAAGCCGTTACGATGGCCGCTGTTCGGGTTATGGGAAATGACGTGGTTGTTGATTTAGCCGCTTCACAAGGTAACTTTGAGATGAATGTTTACAAGCCGGTCTTAATCGATGCGTTCCTGGAATCAGCTGACCTGTTGGCGGGAACGATGACTGGGTTTGCGGATAAGATGATTCATGGGTTAACGGTTAATGCCAAGCGAATGAGTGATTTGGTTGATAACTCATTGATGACGGTCACGGCGCTGTCCCCACATATTGGGTATCATGACAGTGCAAAAATTGCGCAGGCGGCGGATAAAGCTGGCAGCACGTTGCGAGAAGCAGCAATTAAATCGGGAAAGGTCACAGCCGAACAATTCGACAAGTGGGTGAACCCGTTGAAGATGACAAATATTGAGTGAGCGCAGCCAAATGGTTAGCATCTGGAATATACGGCGTCGCTTAGTGAAACCCTGATTTTGGGTTTTGCTAAGCGATCCCGTATATGGAATGATGCTATTTGGCGAAGCTGTCCTAGAACAGTGAGCGGATTCAAGCGGTTAGACCCAGGAGTGTAAGGCGTTGCTTTTGAAAATCCCGTTTCTGGATTTTTAAAAGCAATCCCTTACATGCAGGGGTCTGCTTGAAGAAGCTGTCCTAGGAGAAGCGAGCAGTTAGCTCCCAAGTAACAACAGAGAGGAAAGAAGTCCAGTATGGCAAAATATGTTTTTCAACCAACGGATATTAAAGAATTAAAGGACCAGTATGATTTAGTTGTCATTGGCTCCGGTGCAACCGGGATGACGGCGGCACTTCAAGCCCATGAACTCGGATTAAAGCCAGTCATTTTAGAAAAGATGGACCGACTGGGTGGGAATACCAACCGAGCGTCATCCGGCATGAACGCGGCGGAAACCAATGTTCAGCTGAAGCATCACATTGTAGATAGTTATGAAGAGTTTTACGAAGATACCTATCGTGGCGGCGGCGAATTGAATAATCAGGAAATGCTGCAATATTTCACGACGCACGGTGCTTTGGCCATTGACTGGCTGGCTGATCACGGCATTCATTTGGATGACGTGACCATTACCGGTGGTATGAAAATTAAGCGGACTCATCGTCCCAGCAGTATGGCACCGATTGGTAACTTTTTGGTGACCGAGCTTTTAAAATTAGTTGAAAAAGAAAAAATTCCGTTATTTAACGATGTTCACGTAGACCATTTGGTGCAGGCTGATCATGCTGTTAGCGGTGTCAACGTGACACTTAATGATGGGACCCAGAAAAAAATCAATGCCAAAGCCGTTATTTTAGCAACCGGTGGATTTGGTGCCAGCAAGGACATCATTAAAAAATATCGACCGGATTTAGTCGATTACAAGACAACGAATCAACCTGGCGCAACTGGTGATGGGATTAAGTTGGCCCAGGAAGTTGGCGCCGGCTTGGTTGATATGGATCAGATCCAGGTGCACCCGACCGTGCAGCAAGATACCGATCACGCCTTTTTAATCGGTGAAGCTACCCGTGGCGAAGGGGCAATCTTGGTCAATGGTCGTGCTCAACGGTTTGTTAACGAGTTGGATACCCGTAAAAATGTCACTAACGCGATCAATCAGTTGCCTGAAAAGAGTGCCTACCTGATTTTAGATAGTGGTATTCGTGCTCACGTGAAAGCAATTGAGTTTTATGATCACATTGGGTTGGTGATTCACGGGGAAACCATTAGCGAGTTGGCTGAAAAGATTAATGTCGAGCCGGCCAACCTGGAAAAGACGGTCACTGATTGGAATAAGGCAGTTGCTGATCAACAGGATCCAACCTTTAAACGCTCAACCGGGATGGATCGTGATATTTCTCAGGCTCCGTTCTTTGCGATTCACATTGCCCCGGCCGTTCATTACACCATGGGTGGGGTTAAGATTAATCGAAAAGCCCAAGTACTCAAAGAAACTGGCGAGCCGATTAAGGGATTATTTGCCGGTGGCGAAGTTGCCGGTGGTCTTCATGGCAATAACCGAATTGGTGGCAACTCGATTGCCGAAACGGTTGTCTTTGGTCGCCAAGCAGGTGAACAATCATATAAGTACGTTTCAGGTAAGTAATGTAAAAGTGGCCACCGGTAGCCCAAGAGTTGTCGGTGCCGCTGGTTGAGGAGAAATATGTTATGCAACAGTTAAGTAAAGTGAAGTATCAAAAATTTATTTGGCCGATCATCATTGGCGTGGTGCTTTGGTTGTTGACACCGGTCAAGCCCGTTGGCATTCCGGTGGCCGGCTGGCATATGCTGGCGATCTTTGTGGCAACCATTATCGGCTGCATCACCCAACCGCTACCGATTGGCGCAACCGCTCTTTTAGGAATGACAATTACCGTTTTATTGGGGATTGTTGATATCGATACAGCGACGGCCGGCTTTGGTAATAGTACGGTTTGGATGATTGGGATGGCCTACTTCCTGTCACGCGGCTTTATCAAAACCGGTTTTGGTCGCCGGGTAGCGCTGGTATTTATTCGTTTATTTGGTAAGCGCACGCTCGGTTTAGCCTATTCATTAATTGGCGTTGATTTAGTGACTGCTCCGGCCACACCCAGTAATACGGCGCGGTCTGGTGGCATTGTTTATCCAATTATTGATTCATTGGCCCACACCTATGGCTCACTGCCGGACGACGCTACTCGACGGAAAATGGGCGCGTTTCTGGTTTTCACGGAATTTCACGGTGACATTATTACTTCCGGGATGTTTATGACGGCGATGGCCCCCAACCTGGTGGCAGCGACTTTAGCGAAAACCCTCCATGTTAACATGCCTTGGATGACTTGGTTTATGGCTGGGCTCGTTCCGGGTCTGATTAGTTTAATTGTTGTCCCATGGTTAATTTACAAAATGTATCCACCGGAAATTGAAGAAACACCCAATGCCAAAGAATGGGCCGACACAGAATTGGCCAAGATGGGCAAAACGTCCAAGCCTGAAAAAGTGATGGCCAGCGTCTTTTTAATTGCGTTGGTTTTGTGGATCATTTCAAGCTTTATCGGGTTGGATGCTGCCACAGTTGCTTTCTTGGCGGTTGGTTTATTACTATTAACCGGTGTTTTGACAATGGATGACATTCTACATGAGACGGGCGCTTGGAACACAATTCTTTGGTTCTCAATTTTAATTTTCATGGCCAATGAATTAAACGCATTGGGTGTCATTCCATGGTTATCGAAGTCAATCGGCAGCTCGCTTCATGGCGTTAGCTGGATTGTCGTCCTTCTGGTCCTGGTTTTGGTTTATTTCTATTCGCACTACCTGTTTGCCAGTGGAACGGCCCACGTTTCAGCCATGTATTCAGCCTTACTTGGAGTGGCCATTTCCGCTGGGGCACCGGCCACGCTGGCAGCCATTATTCTCGGTTTTACAGGCGCAATCTTTGGTTCTACAACCCACTTTGCCAACGGACCGGCAACGGTTTTGTTTGGTTCGGGATACGTCAAGCAGGCTGATTGGTGGCGGATGAACGCGATTTTAGGCTTATTTTATCTGGTAGTTTGGATCGGCCTTGGCAGCTTATGGATGAAATTAATCGGTATCTGGTAGGCTTTTAACCGCCTGAGAGATGCTGAAGAAATGGCGTTAAGCTAAAAAAGATCGACTCCAAAACAGAAACGTTTTGTGTCGATCTTTCTTTATAGGTGGTTCTAGAAGCCGAGTTGGTTATTTAACAGATTGCGAGCCGGCATTCATTTCCTGCAAAACTCGGTTGGCCACGGCTTCATTAGTCACAAATTCGGTTAATAGGTTGCCACGAAGCGCGCCCAGTAAAGCCCGGGCCTTGAATTTACTTTTAATAATGCCAATCCGATGAATGGTGGTCATAACGTTATCCATAGAAATCCCGAATGTCTTATCTTTTCCGGACGTGAGGAGGTTGCCTTCAATGTCATATGGCCGACCATACAGCATCCCGGCGACTTGATCAGGATCGACATTTTCAAAAATTTCGGCCCGGTGTTGCTTCCAAACCGGAATGGTGTCAACGGAAGACAAAGTGCCAACACCAGTAAATAATAAGTCCATTTTTGAAGCGGTGTTAAAGGCGGGAAACAGTGCCGGCTCCTGCTTCAGAGAGTTACGGGCGGCATCATTTAAAATATAAAGTGGCCCCGGCATCGTTAAGTAGGGGGAACCGAATTTTGCCGCTGCCTTTTCAACAATCGGTGTTGCGCCGGACAGTGAATTGTATTTCATGTTATCGCCCACAAATTGAGTGAAAACGACATCTTCTTTAAGTTCGGCTTGAAAGTGGCCGATGATACTTAACACTGTATCTCCCCAAGTCAAGCCGACGACCCGACTCTGGCGAATAAGACTTTGAATTTCTTCGGCAGCGTATTCAATAATGTTTTCATTATTATCGTTTGGTGTATCGGAATTTTTGATAATAAAAGCGTTTCTAATGTTGAACAGTTTTTTAAATAACACTTCTAATTCGAAATTTCTGGTAATCGGTGTGTTGACCGTAATTTTAACCAGGCCGGATGCCAGTGCTTCATCCAAGGATTTAGTAATTAGATAGCGACTAAGCTTATATTTATCGGATAATTCCGTTATGCTTAGCTTGGAAAGATAATGGTCCTGCGCAATGTTGGCAAGTAATTCTTGATGTTTGACGTCCATAAAGCATGTTCCTCCTCGCGATGTATTGCCAATATTATATCATGTGGGCTTTTAAGAATGAAACGGTTCTTGTCAATCGTTAAAATAACTTGGTCAGAGTTTTAAAATATTTAAAAATTTTATATAAATTTGAAAAAAGTTAAAAAATGACGTAAGCTAAAAGAGGCAAAAAGATGGTCTAATTATTTGAGCAGGTCACTTTCAAATGGTTGCCTAACTATTAACAATCAGATTATTAACCTCGTGAATTGGGTCATTGGAATCAGGAAGGAATGATAGTTGATGGAAATTAAGCAGACTGCCATTGCAGGAACTTTGGAATCATCAGATATTCAAATTATGCTTTCAAAGGGGTCGAATGGCATTCAAGTTGAATTGGAATCAGACGTTAAGAAACAGTTTGGAGATCAAATTATTTCGGTCATTACGACGACGTTAAAAAAATTCGGAATCGAACAAGCCAAGGTTAAAGCGGTTGATAAAGGGGCCTTGGATTGTGTCATTAAAGCCCGGACAATCGCGGTTGCCCAGCGCGCGCTGAAGACAACCGATCAACCGGCATGGGAGGTACTGTAAAAATGGCTGATAACGGTGAACGGTTACGGCGAACAATGATGTTTGTGCCGGGAAACAATCCGGCAATGGTGAAGGATGCCGGCATCTATGGAGCGGACTCAATTATGTTTGACTTGGAAGATGCCGTTTCGATGGCTGAAAAGGATGCTGCCAGAGATTTGGTCTACGAGGCGTTGCAGACTCAAGATTATGGTGATGCCGAATTAGTAGTCAGAATCAACGGGGCCGATACCCCCTACTATGACAATGATGTTAAGGCCATGGTCAAGGCTGGGGTTGATGTGATCCGTTTGCCAAAAACTGAAAGTGCCGACATGATCCATGATTTGGAAAAGGATGTTTTAGCGGCCGAAAAACAGTTTGGCCGACAAGAAGGCAGCACCCATTTAATGGCAGCGATCGAAAGTGCCAAAGGGGTCTTAAACGCTCCGGCCATTGCGGCTGCTTCAAAGCGGATGATCGGGATTGCCCTATCGGCTGAAGATTATACGACCGACATGAAAACCCACCGTTATCCGGATGGCGCGGAATTGGCGTTCGCACGAAACATGGTCCTCCATGCGGCTCGAGCAGCTGGCATTGCGGCCTTTGATACGGTCTTTACCAATATGGATGACACGGAAGGCTTTTATCGCGAAACCCGCTATATTCATCAACTTGGTTTTGACGGTAAATCATTGGTTAATCCGCGGCAAATTGAGATGGTTAACAAAGTTTATGAACCCACTCAAAAGGAAGTTGAAAATGCTCAAAATGTGATCAATGCGATTGAAGAAGCCAGGGCAAAGGGCTCCGGTGTGATTTCAATGAATGGTCAAATGGTTGATCGCCCGGTTGTGATGCGGGCGCAGCGAGTGATGAAATTGGCAAAAGCTTCCAATTTGCTTGATGAGGAGGGCAACTACATTGAAAAATAGTGTAAACCGTGAGTTACCAGATGATTTGATGAAAAAGTTGAATTATGAAGGGTTTAAAACGACCGATATCGGTCATCCAGACATTCAACGGGTCGCCCCGAAAGTTCACGTCACAACTGGCAATGACAAGGTGGTTGATTCCATTAAACAAGTCGTTCAAAAAACGGTTAGGAATGGGATGACCATCTCGTTTCACCACCACTTTCGAAACGGGGATTTCGTATTTAATAAAGTGATGCGGGTCATTATCGATGCCGGCATTCAGAATTTAACCCTGGCACCGTCATCGCTGACCGGTGTGATGAATGACATTGTGATTGAAGCCATTAAGAAGGGGACAATCACTAACATTACCAGCTCCGGGATGCGGGGTTCTTTGGGCGATTTTGTCTCCCACGGTGGTTTAAAGAATCCGGTCATTTTCCGCTCACACGGTAACCGGGCTCGAGCAATTGAACATGGTGATATTAAGATCGATGTGGCATTTCTTGGAGTCCCTAATGCGGATAGATTGGGAAATGCCAATGGCATGGCAGGCAAGGCGGTCTTTGGTTCCCTTGGCTATGCCTTAATGGATGCTCAGTATGCCGATCGGGTGGTCTTATTAACGGATCATTTGATGCCTTATCCCAACACACCGGCTTCTATTAAACAAACGCAGGTTGATTACGTCGTAAAAGTTGATCAAGTTGGTGATCCTGACAAGATCGGTTCCGGTGCGACCCGCTTTACTAAAGATCCAAAGGAATTAAAAATTGCCTCGATGGTTAATGACGTAATCGTTCATTCGCCATACTTTAAGGATGGTTTCTCATTTCAAACCGGTTCCGGTGGGGCTGCCTTAGCCGTTACCCGTTACTTGCGACAAGCCATGTTGGATAATCAAATCAAGGCATCCTTCGCGTTAGGCGGTATCACCAAACCCACGACTGATTTGTTGGCAGAAGGATTGGTTAACCGTGTCATGGATGTGCAGGACTTTGATAAAGGCGCGGCCGAATCTATGCACACGAACCCTAACCAACAGGAGATTGATGCTTCCTGGTATGCGGATCCCGACAATAAGGGCGCAATGGTTGATCAATTAGATGTGGTCATTTTAAGTGCGTTGGAAATTGATACCGACTTCAACGTCAACGTGATGACCGGATCTGATGGTGTCATTCGTGGCGCCGTTGGTGGTCATCAGGACGCGGCCACCGCTAAATTAACCATTATTTCAGCGCCGTTGGTTCGAGGACGAATTGCGACGGTGGTGCCTAAGGTAACGACTAATGTGACACCAGGTGACTCGGTTGATGTGTTGGTAACCGAATACGGGATTGCGATCAATCCTAAACGAACGGACTTGATAAAGGCCTTAGGACATCTTCCGGGAGTTCCGGTTTATTCAATTCAGGAGCTGCAAAAATTAGCCGAAGAAAAGGTGGGGCAACCCAAACCGCTTGAATTTACCGATCGGACCGTTGCACTGGTTGAGTATCGTGACGGGACCATCATTGATGCGATTCATCAGGTTAAAGATTAATCATTTAATTTTTAAATTTAAAAAAGATTGGCTGAAAGTGGAGGAACTTTTGGCCAATCTTTTTGGTTACTCAAACTCAGTGATAAACTAGAAAATGTCGGGCTTGTTTTAGTTGGGGGGCAGATTGCCGCTTATCATTTTCAAAGTGGCAGTTGGCTTATTCTTAGAACTTGGTAAGATGAAATAAGCAGTTCAAATGAGTCATCAAGAGCGAGGAGTGTCGTGTTTTAGGCTCAAGGACTTTAAAAAATACCTAATTTTTTGAGAAATTAAATAAGGTGGCTTATTAAGCTCTTAGGTCGATTTAATCTAGTGACATCGTTCACAATTGACTGAAAACTTTTTCACATCAAAAAACTGCTTTCAAAATTTTACATTAATTAAGTCAAAAACAGCTGATTTTTACCTTAAAAATTAGGTTTATTTTTAACTTTTTAAAAATATAACAATTGTTTTGACATTTTTTAAAACGTATTATACAATGTATGAGGATTCACAAAGAGGGCGATCCTCTTTCAGTTGAACTGTCGAAATTAAAAGTGAATTAATCGAATTGGGTAAACCGGATTGAGCGCGCTTGATCCTGCCTGCAAAGAAAATGGAGATGCTAACGATGTTAAATAAAGCAGAAAAGTTCAAAAAAGTGATTCTTGTTGGCGACGGTGCAGTTGGGTCATCGTATGCATTTTCGATGCTGCAGAACAATGGCGCCGATGAGATGGTGATTGTGGACATTAAAGCTGATCATGTTCGGGGCGATGTCTTGGATCTGGAAGATGTGCTACCAATGACCAGCCCAATGAAGCTTCGATATGGTCACTATCAAGATGCGGCAGATGCTGATCTGGTTGTGATTACGGCGGGAGTTCCTAGAAAATCCGGTGAGACTCGGTTAGATTTGGTTGCTAAAAATGCCCGGATTCTTGAATCAATTGTTAAACCGATTGTGGCCAGCGGTTTTCATGGGATCTTCTTGATTTCAAGTAATCCGGTTGATATTTTGACGACGATTACCCAAGAAATTTCCGGATTCCCACGGGAAAGAGTCATTGGCACCGGAACTTCTCTTGATACCTCAAGACTGCAGGTTGCGTTGGCTCATAAATTTAACGTCAGTACGCAAAACATTGACGCAATGATCCTGGGTGAGCACGGTGACAGTTCGTTTGCAGCCTATGACGAAGCGACGGTTGGCGGCCAGCCATTGAGAACCGTTGCTATGGAAACCGGTATTTCCGACGATGACTTGGCCCAAATTGAAGTGGATGTCCGGAAAAAGGGCGGCGAAATTATTGGCCTGAAGGGCGCAACGTATTATGGGGTTGCAGTTAGCTTGATGCGATTAAGCAAAGCCATCTTATATAATCAAAATGTCGTGATGCCGGTCAGTGCTCCGTTAACCGGCCAGTACGGATTAAAAGATGTCTATATTGGTAATCCGGCCGTTATTAATGCCAGCGGAATTGCCAAGGTGATCGAAGAGCCGCTTTCAAACAATGAAATCAATAAGATGAAACAATCTGCTAAGCAAATGGCAGAAGTCGTGATGGCGGCTAAATGATTTAGCAAATTAAATTAGCATGTTAAAAAAATCTATTAAGGAGCTTTCGGGTCATCAATCGTTTAAAAAGTTGATGACCTGAAAGCTCCTTTTCTGTCACGTCAAATAATTTTAAAATTTGATCTGCCAAAATGTGAATTAAATGGTAATCTGGAAATAAACCATTGTCATTGTAAAAGCGGGTATAAGGAAAGGACCGTGGTGCTGATCATGAAAGTGAAAGTCCCATATGGGGAGAAAGATGCTTTTGAAATCGATGTGCCGACTAACCAATTGGTCGGCGTTTACAATCCCAATGCAGTCAAAAAGCCTGATGCAGTTAGTGTGATCACCAAGGCGTTGGCTCATCCGATTGCGTCAGCGTCCTTTGATGACTTCATCGATACCGATAAAAAGATTGTCTTTATTGTTAATGACGGCACCCGGCCGACACCAACTGCCGAAATTTTAAAGATTATCTATCCCAAAATCAAACACAAAAATATTTCGTTTATTGTCGCAACCGGCGTTCACCGAGCACCGACTGAGAAAGAATACCGGTTTATTTTTGGTAATGAAATTTATCAGGATTTGAAGCGGCGCAACTTGATCCACAGTCATGACAGCAAGCACGATCCGATGACGTATTTGGGAAAGTCTAAGAACGGTACAGAGATGTATTTGAATAAAATTGTTACCGAAGCTGATCGAGTAGTTCCGATCAGTTCAATTGAGCCCCATTACTTTGCCGGCTATACCGGTGGCCGAAAATCGTTTCTACCTGGAGTGGCTGCCTATAAAACCATTTCAGAAAACCATCATTTGGCTCTGATGGACGCTGCTCGGGCAATGAATCTAAAAGGTAATCCGGTTCACGAAGATATGATGGATGCCATGAAGGTGATAAAGGGGTTAAACATTTTTGCGATTGAGACAGTGTTGGATAGTGATCATGACATTTATGCCGTCACAACCGGCGACCTGAATGGTTCATTTTACGCTGGCATCGATAAGGCTAAAGAAGTTTTTGGTGTTCAAATTCCTCATAAGGCCGATATTGTCATTTCGGCAGCGCCCTACCCGATGGATGTTGATCTCTATCAATCTCAAAAAGCGCTTGATAATGGCAAGTTGGCGTTGAAGCCCAATGGCATCCTGATTTTAGTGGCCACTTGCCGGACTGGCATTGGCCCCAAGCCATTTTATAATCTGCTAAGTTCAGAAAAGACGGCTGAAGGGGTGCTGAAAAAGATTGACCAAAGCTGGCACCTTGGTTATCACAAAGCGGCTAAGATGGCGCAGATTGATACTTGGGCTTCCACGTGGGCGGTGACCCAATTAACTGACGAACAGATGAAAAATGTTCATTTTAAACCATTTCACGATTTAAAAGTGGCCTTCACTGAAGCGTTGGCTCAGAAGGGTAAACAAGCTTCCGTGATTATCCTGCCGGCCGGCTCATTGACGGTACCGGAAGTTTCGAAAGCATGACGGCGAATTAAATTATCGTGAAATTAGGAGTGAAACAAATGTCAAAGCAACTTAAGGATGTTTTAAACCGCTTATCCCGTCATGAAATCAGTGTGGCGCAAGCGGCTGATCAATTAGCCGATCAGACATTTTCTGATTTGGATTTTGCCAAAATCGATTTGGAACGTCATCAGCGGACCGGCTATCCGGAAGTGATTTACGGCCAGGGAAAATCGATTGAACAGATTGTTCAGATTATGAGGGACTTAAAGCAGGCTGGGCAAACCATTTTAGTAACCCGCGTTTCGAAGCATCAGGCAACCGGTATTTTAAAGCAGTTTCCAAACGCCACGTATCACGCAACTGGTCGGTGTCTGACCGACGTGAGCCAAACGCCACCATTGACGTCCTCAACTATTGCAATTCTCACGGCTGGCACCACGGATATTCCGGTTGCCGAAGAAGCTGCTGTAACCGCGGAATTGTATGGTAACCGGGTTGACCGAATTTACGATGTCGGTGTGGCCGGCTTGCAGCGTTTACTGGCGAATATCGAGGTAGTTCGTAAAGCCAAAGTGGTGATCGTAATTGCCGGGATGGAAGGCGCCTTAGTCAGCGTAGTTGGTGGGTTGGTAAACAAACCGGTCATCGCGGTGCCAACCAGTGTTGGGTACGGCACCAGTTTTAAGGGTGTCACGGCACTGCTGACCATGCTGAATAGTTGCGCTGCCGGCGTAACGGTGGTTAACATCGACAATGGTTTTGGGGCGGCTTATTCAGCCAGTATGATCAATCATTTGGGAGGAAAAAATGGCGACTAGCTTATACTTAGATGCATTTTCAGGGATTAGTGGCGATATGCTGATTGGCGCGTTATTGGATCTGGGACTGGATTTTGAAGCTTTCAAACAACAGCTGGCCAAGCTAAACGTTGGCGGTTACCGAGTAACGGCGAAACGAGTGGCCCACAGTAGCATTTACGGCACCGATTTTGACACCGTTTTAGATGTGGCCGGTAAAGATGACGCAGTTGTCACTGAAAAAGACCGGCAGGCTCATCCGGCTCATGGCCCCCATCGGCATTTAACAGAGATTCAGCAACTGATCAATCAAAGCGAGCTAAGTGATCGAGTGAAACAACATGTGATCGCGGTGTTTACGGACATTGCTCAAGCAGAGGCCACGGTTCACCATCGGCCTGTTAAAGAAGTTCACTTTCACGAGGTTGGGGCACTGGATTCAATCGTTGACATTGTTGGCGCGTTTGTGGCATTGGAGATGTTGGATGTTGATCAGGTTTATTGCTCAGAGATTTCAGATGGCACCGGGTTTATCAAAGTTGCCCATGGCATCATGCCGGTACCGGTGCCAGCAGTTATGCAGATGCGGGTGGGCACGGCCATCCCGATTCACCAAGAGACCAATATTCGAACAGAATTGGTCACCCCAACCGGTATTGGCATCGTGAAAGAAATTGTGAGGTCATTTGGCGATTTACCGAAAAATCTGGAAATTAAAAAGGTTGGCTATGGTTTTGGCAATCGCCGGATCCCGCAGTTCAACGCTTTAAGGGTCTTAAAATGTAAAAAAAATTAAGTCATCAATTGGTTAATCAACCTGAGGATCAAGTCATTTCGATAAATGCCAACGTCGATGACCAGTCACCGGAAACGTTGGCGCCGATCATCGATCTATTAATGGATCAGGGGGCACTGGACGCGTTCTTCACGCCAATCCAGATGAAGAAAAACCGGCCCGCCGTTGAACTGACCGCTTTGGTGACACCTGATGATTTGAATAGGCTGGCCGCCTTGATTTTAAAGCACACCACGACGCTGGGAGTTCGTTACCAAAGGCTTGACCGGCTGATTATGGCTCGAAGTTTTAAAGCGATTCAAACCAAATTCGGTAAGATCACTGTCAAAGTTGCTAAATTTGGGGAGATTGAAAAGACGGTTCCGGAATTTGAAGATTGTTTGAAGGCATCAAAAGCCTTTGGGGTTTCACTGCAGGACGTTTATCAAGCAGTGTACCAGTGCCTGGAATAATGGCTGTTTTGAAAGGTTTGCTTGAAAGGGAGTTGTTAAACATGACAGCATTAAATGAAAAGAAAGTCCAACTTGAATCGTTACTCGCCCCGCTTGGAAAAGTTGTGGTGGGCTTTTCCGGTGGGATTGACAGCACATTGGTTCTTGCCGAAGCACTTCGAGTCTTGGGAAAGGATCGAGTGCTGGCAGTGGTTGCCAACTCAGTTTTATTTGCCGACGAAGAATATACTCGAGCCATCTCATTGGCCAAATCGTTAAAGGCCAATGTTCGGGGCATTACAATTGATTATCTTGCCAACGCCCATATCGCGGCTAATGAACCGGAAACCTGGTACTATAGTAAGCAATTGTTTTATCAGCAGTTAAATCAGATTGCCAAGGAGGGCAGTTATCAAGCAGTTCTTGACGGGATGATCATGGATGATTTAAATGATTTTCGACCGGGGTTGGTTGCTCGTAACGAGGCGGGCGCCATCAGTGTTCTTCAAAAAGCCGGTTTTTATAAGGATGATGTTCGTGGATTGGCCAAATCATTGGGACTCCACAATTGGAATAAGGCTGCCAGCTGCTCAATTGCCTCTCGGTTTCCGTACTATACACAGTTAACGCCTGCTAAAATTAAGCAGGTGATGCAAGCTGAAAAGTATTTGCGTGACTTGGGCTTTCCAGTGGTTCGGGTTCGCTATCATAATGAAATTGCCAGAATTGAGGTTCCAGTTAAAGAGTTGAACCGGCTGGTTGAGCAACATGATCGGGTTCAAGAGGCACTGGTATCTTTTGGCTTTAAGTATGTAACGGTTGATATGGCTGGCTTTAAGAGTGGCCGAATGAATGATGACTTATCGGTCGCTACTAAGCAACGGTTAACAGTTAACCAAAAATGAAATGATGTCGTGTAACGGCAACTTGGCGGGCAAGCCGGTTGCTGTTTTTTATTTTTCAAATTGAAACAAGTATGTCACAAGTAATTTGAAAGAAAGCGGATACAGAACTATAATCGGGTTAGTGGTAATCAATTGCTAAATAAGTTGGGGAGATGGCAAAATGGATGCAATTAGATTTTACTCAAGAACGGGGAATACGGAAAAGTTAGCCAATTTGCTGGGTGAGCAGCTTCATGTACCTGCTAAATCAATTGACTCACCAATTGATAAGCCGGTTGATCGGCTCTTTCTTGGTGGTGGCGTTTACAATATGAGTGCCGATAAGCATCTGAAAGCCTTTGCGGCTAATTTGGATCCTGAAAAAGTCAAAGAAGTCTTTTTGTTCGGCACTTCTGGAAGCGTATTCACGATTGAAAAGCAGCTTACCAAAGTTTTAAAAAAGAAGAAGATCCCAGTAGCTGATGACCATCTATTTCTACATGGTGTCATGCCGAAAATGGGTAATATTAACGGTCATCAAAAGAAGGAAATTGAGGCCTTTGCCAAGGAGACTGTCACCCAATGAGACGGGTAGCAGGTCGATATGCGAGACATAAAAAACGCTCGTTTATTCCCTGATCATTTTAAGAGTAAAATCAGGTGATAAACGAACGCTTTTTAATGGTGATGAGTTATCGTCGGTTTCTGCTGGCCAACATTTCGATTGTTTCAAAAGCGATCATAATGATCGTCACGCCAATCATTCCGGTAATAAAATAGGTGACGTACTGCGGCCATGCATAAATGCCGGTATAAGAAAGGTCAACAATTCCCTTGACGATAAACAGAATCGTTCCAAGTGAAATTGCTGATAATAGGAGGGCATTTAATAAACGGGAAAAAAGTTCTTTTAACATGGCAGCCACCTCCGAAAATGGTTGAGGGTGTGAATACATCTTACAAATCTTATTATTGATTAATGTTACTATAATTGATTCCGAGTGGTAATACAAGGCAATTTAGTTTACATTTTAAGTTAATTTTGTAATATTTCTGAAGTAAAACATGAAAATGAACACAGAAATCTTAAAAAGTTTGCGCTTGGTTTTTAGATGGCAGTTTGATAGCATAAAATTAGATTGGTAGGCATCGACTGTTATTTAGAATGATTCTAAAATAGGTTGAATTATTACATTATAATTGTTACAATGTAATTGAAGCAAAATAACAGGAGGGATTTACAGTGAAAGTAATTGTTGTTGGGTCATCTCATGGTGGTTATGAAGCAGTTCGTGAATTATTGGCAACTCATCCAGATGCTGAAATTCAATGGTACGAGAAAGGTGATTTCATTTCGTTCCTGTCTTGTGGCATGCAATTATACCTTGAAGGGGTTGTTAAAGACGTTAACAGCGTGCGTTACGCCACCCCTGAAGGCATGCGCAGTCAAGGTGTTCACGTGTTTGTCCGCCAAGAAATTACATCGATCTCACCAGATAAACACGAAGTTCACGTGAAGGATCTAGCCGAGGGAACCGAACGCGATGAAAGTTATGATAAATTAATCCTGAGTGTCGGGGCAGTTCCAGTTGCGTTACCAATTCCCGGCAATGATTTGCAAAACGTTTATTACATGCGTGGTCGCGATTGGGCGATGAAGTTAAAGCGGGCCACAGTTGAACCAACCATTAAAAATGTTGTCGTAATTGGTTCCGGCTACATTGGCATTGAAGCTGCCGAAGTCTTCGCGAAGGCTGGTAAAAAAGTTACCGTGATCGATATTCTGCCAAGACTGTTAAGTGTCTATCTGGATAAAGAATTCACCGGCATCCTGACTGAAGAAATGGCTGCTCATGGAGTCCATGCCGCAACGGGTGAAACGGTTAAAGAAATTGTTGGAAAAGACGGTAAGGTGGCCAAAGTGGTTACTGATCAGGCCGAATATCCAGCTGAGTTGGTTGTTGAAGCTGTTGGTGTCAAGCCAAATACGAAGTGGCTTGCTGATACGCTTGAATTAAATAGCAACGGGACCATTAAAACCGATGAGTATCAACGAACTAGTCAACCTGATATTTTTGCGGTTGGGGATGCAACTAAAGTCAAGTTTGCCCCAACTGATCGGCCGGCTCAAATTGCTTTGGCAACCAATGGTCGACGTCAGGGTCGATATGCGGTTAAGAACTTAACCGAGGCCACCCAACCGACACCGGCAGTTTCCGGTTCATCAGCTTTAAGTGTCTTTGATTATCACTTTGCTTCCACCGGTATCAAGGAAGGGACCGCTGATAAGTTTGGTGCTGAGACCCAATCGGTTTATGTCGAAGATACTTACCGACCACCATTTGTTCCGGCAGATCAAAACGCCAAAGTCCAATTTAAATTGACATTTGATCCCAAAGATGGTCGAATTCTTGGGGCTCAAATTATGTCAAAAGCTGATGTGACGGCTAACATGAACGTTATTTCGCTTGCTATCCAACAAAAGCTGACAGTTGATGATTTAGCTTATGCCGACTTCTTCTTCCAACCTGGATTTGATCGGCCATGGAACATCATTAACGTTGCTGCCCAAAAAGCACAACGTGAATTGGCTCAAAAATAATTGTTTAACTAAAATCATTTCATGATACAGATAAAATAGCCTTGCTAGCTAAGGGTCGTCAAATTCAAGAGGAAATCCTTGAATGTGACGATCCTTTTGAGTAATTATTAGCGTTAAGTCGAATTGCTTGCTTAAAACCAAAACCGGCCTATACTTTTATTTGGTTAAAAGATTTGACACAGTTTAATTGTGTCTGTTTTGATATAGGAGGGAAACGAATATGGTAAAAATTGGCATTAATGGTTTTGGCCGAATTGGCCGATTGGCACTTCGTCGAATTCTTGAAGTCAATGATCCCGACATTGAAGTAACGGCGATTAATGATTTAACCACCCCGTCAATGTTGGCATACTTGTTCAAGTATGATACAACCCATGGGACTTACCCGGGTGAAGTGAGTTCAACTGATGACTCAATTATTGTTGATGGTCATGAGTACCACGTTTATGCTGAAAAGGATGCTTCACAGATTCCTTGGGCTAAAAACGATGGCGTTGAACTGGTTCTTGAATGTACCGGTTTCTACACTTCCAAAGAAAAATCACAGGCTCACTTGGACGCTGGTGTTAAGAAAGTTTTGATTTCCGCTCCTGCCGGCCCAATCAAGACGATTGTTTATAACGTTAATGACGATACTTTGAATTCGGATGATCAAATTATTTCAGCCGGTTCATGTACCACTAATGCGTTGGCACCAATGGCTTACTTCCTGAACAAGGAATTCGGCCTTGAAGTTGGTACTATGACCGTTATCCATGCCTTTACAAGTTCTCAAATGATTTTGGATGGCCCTAAGGGAAAGAAGCTTCGTCCAAATCGAACGGCTTCGGCAAATACGATTCCACATTCAACCGGTGCGGCTAAAGCGATTGGCTTAGTGATCCCTGAATTGGATGGTCATTTGAATGGTCACGCACAACGGGTCGCCGTCATTGACGGTTCAGTTTGCGAATTGGTTTCCGTTTTGAAGGCCAAGGGTGTGACGGCAGATCAAGTTAATGAAGCAATCAAACCACATACGAACAACAATCCGGCATTTGGTTGGAACGAAGATGAAATCGTTTCTTCCGATATTATCGGCGACACGCACGGTGGCGTTTATGATCCAACTCAAACAGAAGTTACGTCCAATGGTGACTTACAAGTCGTTAAGACGGCAACCTGGTTTGACAATGAATACGGCTTTGTTTCCAACATGATCAGAACCGCCAAAGCATTTGGTGAAAAATAAGTTAATTAATCAGTGACTCGAACCATCACATGATTGAAAAAGCACTAGGATAGTGAATTCTGTCCTGGTGCTTTTTTTAATCATGTAAGCGATTATTGAGCGGTTTTTTTGATGGGCGGTGAAGTTTAAATAGGAGGTTGACTGCTAAAAAGAGTAGGAAAACTGAAGCCGTCACAACAAAGGTGACCATCATCCCAAAAATGAAAGCATTTGGCTGTTCAACGGGATAGTTGTGAACAACACTGCCAAGTGCGTGATTAATCCCGGCAAATAGCAGCACACTGGAAGAAATGGTGCCGATTGTCATGCCAATGTTCCTGGATAACCCCAGCAAGCCACTGGTGATTCCTAACTGGTCTTTAGAAACGGCCTCCATGACCATGACGTTGTTTGGCCCTTGAAACAACCCGTTTCCCAAACCAATTAGTCCCAGCCATAGACACAGAAGTCCAATGGATGTTTCATGGGAAACACTTGCCAGGCCAACTTGGCCAAGGATGAGAATGCCAATTCCAATGATATAAACCTGCCAATCGCTGGTATGATCGGCAAAACTGCCGGCTAAGGGCGCAATAATGATTTGAATGACTGGAAAGCTCATCATAATCAAGCCGGTTATTTGCGGTGAGATCAATCGGTTTTCTTGTAAATACAAGGGTTCGATAATGTTGACGACAAAATTCAGTGCGTAGACTAAGATGGTGGCAATTAGGTTAAGGGAAAAATCAACGTTTTTAAAAAGCGTTAGATTAACCGCGGGAAATGAAGAATGGTGCTCGAGCCGAAGAAAGATGATCAACAGGAAAACGGTCGCAACCATTAATCCTTCAAACCAGCCATTTGAAAAACCGACTTCCTGTCCCCAAAGCAAGCCAATGAAGAGGGTCCCCATCATTAAGCCAAATGACCCCAGTCCTAAATAATCAAGTGGCTGTTGGTGAGAGCGTCCCGACTTGGGGAGAAATAAGTGGCCGATCATAATGGCAAAGATCCCCAGAGGGACGTTGATCCAGAAAATATAATGCCAGGAGAGGGTCGCCAAGATTAAACCACCTAAGCCCGGACCGATGACGCCACCTAGTGCAACGACTGATGAAAAGCTACCTAATGCCAACCCACGTTTCTTAGGTGGGAAAACTTCTGTGATGATCCCGGTGTTGTTACTAAGCGTCATACTGGCACCGATAGCTTGAAGTCCCCGGCAGATCAGCAGAAATCCAAATCCCAGATCAATGCCACAGAAAAACGAACTGATTGTAAAAATAATGGTACCGATTTTAAAAATTTTTACTTTACCATACAGGTCACCAAGTTTGCCAAAGGGTAGCAGTAACATACACGTCATGACCAGATAACTGGATGCCACCCAGTTGATTTGTGTGGTCGTAACCGCCATTGCCCGGCTCATGACCGGCATTGCAATATTGACCACGCTGCTGGTTAGGGTTGACATAAACGAAAAGATCGAAATTGAAATAAAAATCCACCAGATCTTAGGAGTTGCAGTCTTGGTAGTCATGATAAAGGCCTTCTTTTTTAAACACTATTTGCATTTAGCATACCGCAAGACTCAGCTCAGAGAAAAGAATATGTTGTTATCAGCTTAAATTAGACATTGATTAATCTCCTACCGGAATGGCGGAACTCACTGGTTCATTACCTAAGAAGCCCCACTTCAACGGCTACTTGGTGTAGTGATTGAAGTGGGGCTTAGGGAAGAAGGGTTCTTGAACTTTCTTCATGGCAGTTTTAATAAACAAAATGTTTCTTTTGAACTACCTGAATGAGAATGAACCCAACTAAAATATTAACTAATGCGATTGCAATTAGGACCATTAAAGTTTGCGGCCAGTTACCCAAGTCGGTTTTAATCATGCCGAACAGGGTGGGGCCAATACTGGCGATTAGATAACCAATTGATTGAACAATGCCACCAACTGAGCCAGCTTCCTGTGGAGTGGTCGAAATGGTGGTGATCATTGAAAGCGACAAAGTGAAAACTGAAGCCGTGGTGACCCCAATAATGATGCAGGCCACTATCAGTAACCAAGTTGCGTTAACAGCGATCAAGATGCTGATGCCTGATAAAAAGCCAACTAAAAGTGCCGCCATCAAGGCATTTAAATGAGCTGCTTTGGTTGTTGCCCGCGGCACTAGATAGGCAAAGGGCGCACCAATGATCTGAAAGATGGAAAACAGCCAGCCGGCAGTAGTGGCGGATAAACCATGTGACATTAGGACACTTGGCAGCCAGGCAACAACCGTATAGAAGATCAAAGATTGAAGTCCCATAAAGATGGCTAGCAGCCAGACGTGACCCCGTTTCCAAATTTTAGTGGGAGCAGCTATAGTTGCCCCATCCTTAGAAGTTTGATGATGGCCGGCTGCTTTCGTTGGCCGGTGTGGCAATAATAGGGTTGCCAAAAAGGCGATGATTGCCGGAATTGAGAATAGTTGAACGGTGAACTGCCAACCGATGGCATTAGCGACCGGAACGGCAATGCCACCAATAATTGCGGAGATAACGTTAATGGAGGCTGTGTAGACACCATTTAATTTAACGGATTGTTCAGGATGCCGCTCAACAATTAGTGCCGGTAGCGACACATTCAGCATCGTAATGCCGGCACCAACGAAAATAGTACCGATAAACATGCCCCAAGTCATATACGTCCGAAGCAGATTGGCAATGGTCAATATTAACAGGGCGGATTCAATCGTCCGTTTGGTTCCCAGTTTTCGAATAATCGGTGCGGTTGCGACCGATAGAAACCCAAAACAAAGTAGCGGAATGGTGGTTAAAACACCAGTTTGAGCGGTTGATAACTGAAAATAAGCTTGAACCTTAGTCACAATTGGCGGAATTCCGATAATGGCCAATCGCAAATTGGCGGCTAATAAAAAGACTTCCAGAGTAAAGTTAATGCCGGAACGTTCTGTGTGCAATTTTTCAAGTCCTTTCAAATAAATTGTTGAACGATCGATTAGTTGCTAGCTGGTTAATCTCAGCGGCTAATCGTTAGTTGTGGTAGTTTGTTCCAGCAGATTAATATTTTTTTCGACCCAGTCAACAGCTTGATGGGGATCCCGTTGTTTAATCGCCGTCAAGATGTTTTGGTGAATGGTTGATTGTTCTTCGTATAAGTTAGTTTCGGTAAAGCTGTCACCAAAACGATTTTTAAATGACTGCCAAAAATCGTCATAAAGATCTTTAACGACTGGATTATGCGTGGCTTTAGCGATCGCTTCATGAAATTGCTCGTCGGCGTGTCGATAAGCATCCAATGAATAACGGTTGGCAGCAGCCGCCCGAATTTCAAGATAATAATTCATCGCTTTCAGGTCAGTTGCGTTGCGGTTAAGGCAGGCTAAATTGACGATGCCGATTTCCAAAGCTTTTCGAGCTTCATAAGCATCAATGGCCGGCGCATTTTTTAAAGTAGTGGCGACCGCCTGCCTGGGCAGGGTATCGTTAATCACGGTAGTGCCCTTTCCCTGTCGGACATCGATCAGCCCAAGGTTGGCCAATACTTTAACGGCTTCACGAATGGTTGATCGACCCACGTTGAATCGAGCCATTAATTTTGGTTCGGTAGGCAGACGGTCACCAATCGTTAGTTGGTGATTTAAGATTTCTGACTGGAGTTGCTGAGACACTTGGTCTGCCAGTGTGCGTGATTTAAATTTTTGGTGATTATTGGTCGACACGGTTTTTCACCCCGCTACAATTTACTTTTTTCTTCGTCATAGCCTTCCAAAAAGTTGGCGTAGCGAGCTAACGCAAATAGATAGTCGGAAAGACGATTTAAATATTCCAGGATTTCGGCGTTTAACGGTTGTTGTTTATCATTTAACGCTACCACAAACCGCTCTGCCCTTCGAGCCAATGCCCGGGCATACTGTAATGAAGCCCCCGAAGGATTGCCGCCTGGGAGGATAAAAGCTTTAATGACGGGTAACTTGGCCATCATCGCATCAATTTCGCTTTCCAGTTGTTTGGTATCGTCAAGTGAAATATTATGATGGCGTTTAACGGTAATGTCTGCTTGGAGTTCATAAAGCTTCCGCTGGACGGTTTTTAACTTTGGTGCCAACTGGTCGGCTTTGGGAGATAGAATCGAAATGACGTAGCCAAGCCATGAGTCAAGTTCGTCGATTGCCCCCAAGGCTTCAATTTGCAGGTCATATTTTGGGACCATCTTACCGGTAACCTGTTTGGTTTGACCATGATCACCGACTTTAGTATAAATTTTAACCATTTTTGAGGCTCCTTTATTTAAAATTTTTAGTAGTTGAATGAAACCGAGACAAGTAGACTGCCCTAATCATGGTTGATTTCGACCAGTGATGACATGCCGTAGAAATTTGAGAAAATCTTCGTGACCCAACAAGAAGAGCTTGAAATGAAGAATCCGCATTTCTGCCCTTTCTCGTCGGATTTCAAGTCGGTATTCTTGATGGATCCTCTTCAGCCGAAAAGCTTCCTTAAAAGGACCGTTGTGTGGATCGGGCTCAAAATGTTGAAAATCGCGTCGGTCAATGAATCGGATGTTTCTTAAAAAGTCTTCGCGCTGTTTTTCAGATTTTTTAAATGGATGAAATAACAAAATTTCCTGCCCCCCTCGTGAAAGAATCGTACCTATAAGATACCGCGAGTTGAGCGGATCGACAAGGAATTATTAGGAACTTCCTTCGTATGTAAAAACGGAAACCTTAAAGCGGGTTTCCGTTTTTTGATGATCATTTTTGAACGGATCATTTAAATTCGGGTTTAATGTGGGCATTCAAAAGCTTACTTGATCGGGCAGGCACCGCCTTCACAGTCTGTTTGGCCAATGATTTCGGCGCCCTTCTGATCGTGATTATTATTCAACTGATTGAAGACCTGTTGGACGTCACCATGAATCTGCATGACTTTCTTTTCGTAGGTCTGTTTGTCAATGGGTTCCTTAGGGGCCTGCTTAAATTCATTGCCAACATAAGGCAAGAGAGACGTTGATTTAGTTGTGTGACGGTACTGTTTCATTAATGGGGCAATTTGATCGCCTTCATCGGGTTGGAAAGTAACCGTACAACTAACGGCATTGTCTGACCAATAAGTCTGTAAGAAAGCTTGGGTTGCAAACTGTTCGGCGATTGAAACGCTACCGGCAGAGGCAAACTTTTTGCTGTCTGCATGAGCTGCTCGAATTGGGAATTCAGCAACCATGGTGTTCTTCGAATAAATGTCGGGTTCAACGTGATAACCACAGGCCTTCAAGGCTGGCAACAATGGATCGGAATCTTGGAACCGAATTCGTTGAATCAGGTATGGGGCATAGTGGAAGTGCATTCCTTCAGAAACCCCGGCTAATTTAGCAACTGTTCCAGATGGTTTAACCGTGGTGTGTTTGATGGACGGATTGCAGCCCAACTCGTTTGAATAGTCACGATCGGCCTTAACAACGGCCTTGTATAACTGATTGACCTTATCAATAGCTCGTTGATCATAAATCGGCTTGTGATAGGTTTCGCCGGTTTCTGGATCAGTGACATCCTGATAGCCGGTGACAACCCGGTTACCTAATTCACTTAAAATCCAGTCTTGAATCCCAGACATCGAAATACCGATTCGGCGATTCTTTTGAATGGCTTTTCGAGAAACCTCCCAGTCATAGGGACTAAAAGTGACACGTTTGGAAAAACGAGTACCCAGTGTGAAGGCTTCGTCAAGATCCCAATTTTGCTGAGTAGCAACGTAAGGAAAGACTTCAAACAGGTTGCAAGGTTCACCATTCGAAAGCGAAATCTCGCCACATGGGTTGGTTCCCTCAACGTTTGGATCAATATCTTTTTGAAGGCCGTCAATCTTTCGACCATAATTTCTGGAAAGTTCCAAGTTAACGATCCCAGGTTCACCATTATGGCGAATTGAATCGGCAATTGGACCATAGTTACTAAAGTTTGAATCAACCGCCACACTATTGTTAGATGCCCAACGGTGATGGTAAAGTTTTTCTTTATCTTGCTTCATCGTGATGAAGGCCTCATCATCGGCAGACCCCAACGCTAATTCGGCTGAGCGACGAACGTTTCCGGCAACCACTGTTTTTCCGATCATATTACCAATATCGGTCATATCAACGGATGACAGATGACGACGAGCACGACTATTTAAAATCTCGTTGATATCAAATAACATTTCAATCAATGGCATCGGGCCGGAAGCCGTTCCGCCAAAGCCCTTGATCTTAGCACCCTTTGGGCGGATATCACTCACATCAAGCACAAGTTTCTGCTGGCCCTTGGGATTGGTTGACTTGAAATGTAAATCGATTAAATGAGCATTTGACAAGACCCAACCTTCACGGGTATCCGGTAAGCGGTAATAAGCGGCATCCGTTACAGCATGATCCTTGAAGTAAGCATCTTTATCAACGGCGCCCATCTTGAGAGAGTCTTCATAGGAAGCGCTGTTTTTATCAATGACAATGGTTAAGTTCACTTTATTATTAACTAGAGGAATCTTGTGGACGTTTTCTTTAGTGACAGAAAAACCAACCCCGCCACCCTTCATGAGTTGATCAAACATGAAAGAATATGGCATGGAAACGGCCGGTTGATCCGGTTTGAGGTATTCAGGAACGATGTGGCTGTCCCCGTATGGTTGTGGACGGACAGCAATGAACCAACAGTTGTTTAAAGCGTCACCGTTTCGAGCTTCGTAGGCGGTTCCAGAGATCCAGAGATTACGGCCGGAAGGTGTGGCTGCTAAGCCGTAAATGAGTTTGTAGAGTTTTTTAGCTTCATCCGTTAATTCACTAATTACCTGTGGATCGACGTTATCTTGGTGAAGACGCGGGTCAAGGTTAATATTTCCTTCAACGACTCGCTTAACCGTCTCATCCCAGTTTTCTGTCCGCTGCTTTTCCGGGAGCCAACGGGCATAGGTCCGTTTGTAAGTGACCCATCCTAATTCACCCCAGTGCGGTGTGATTTCGCTTTTAACTCGGTTTATAAATTCATCAGAAAGTGAAACTGATGAAAGTTTCATTGCTTGCATAACGATTCCTCCCGTACTTCTTTTTTATCATTCGTTGTTTCGACACTATATATAGTATCTCGACCGCAGAGGATAATCAATATATTGTGCCGGGAGAAATTCAGCAGATGATTGAATCAGCCCCGTTGTGATAAGGGATTCAGTGGCTAAAAATTTTTTTAACACGCTGTTAGGCTAAAACAACTATCTGTTATTTGATGGGATTCCTATAAGAATTGAGTTGTCAATCAATTGACCACAATGATCTTTTCGAAGGTAACAGGCTGTTTTATCGGCTTATCTTAGTGAAGGGTTGATATTAAACACGAAGCCGCCATTGGCCATCAAAATTGATTAATTGGTTTTGGCGTCAAGATATTGAGCAATGCCCCGCTTTAACCGGTTTAAGCCATCTTGCAAAAGTGCTGGCGGACAAGCAATATTGACACGTAAGAATCGGTTACCGTTGCCACCATAAATGTTACCGGCGGAAACGTATAGGCCGGTTTGCTGCCGAATGAAGGCTTCCAGTTGAGCTGAATCGGTGGTAATGGCACTGCAGTCAAGCCACATTAAGTAGGTTGCATTTGATGGCACAACTTTGATTTGAGGAATCGATTGTTGGCAATACGTGGTAAAAGTGGTTCGATTTCGAGTGAGTTGGGCCTTTAATTCAGCCAACCATTGGTGACCCTGCGTATACGCCGCAATTGTGCCGGGAATGGCCAGTAAATTGGGTTCGCCGAGCTCGTCGGTATTGATTCCCCGGTTAACGATATTGCGTAGATTAGCGTTTGGAACAATCACAGTTGCAGCGTGAAGGGCGGCTACGTTAAAGGTTTTGCTTGGCGAGACACTGATAATGGCGTTTTGAAGGAGTTCTTCCGGTAACGCAAAAAGTGGTGTGTATTGGGGATCACCCATTACCAAATCACCGTGAATTTCATCACTGAAAAGAGTTACATGATGTTTGATGCAAAGTCGACTAATTGAGACAAGGTCGTCTTTGGACCAAACTTTACCAACTGGATTGTGGGGATTACATAGGATCATCATGGTACTAAGCGGATCTGCCAGCTTAGCTTCCAAGTCTTGCCAGTTAATGTGATATTGAAGCGTTTTGGCATCGTATACCAGGTCACTGGACAGGACGTGTCGGCCGTTATTGATGATTGAATTGTAAAAAATGTTGTAAACCGGCGCGCAGACGACCACGTTGTCGCCAATATGACTAACTCGCCGCACGGCAGATGAAATGGATGGGACAACCCCTGTACAAAAGAGCATCCAGTCGGTTTTAGGCCGAGCATGGTGTTCAGTAGCGTACCAATCGGCAACGGCATTGAAATAGTCACTGCCCGGCTGTTCATAGCCGAAAACGCCGAATGAAACTTTCTTTTGCATGGCGTCAATAATTTCCGGGGCCGTTTTGAAATCCATATCGGCTACCCACATCGGCAATTCGTTGGCTTTAACGTCCCATTTAACGGAATCGGTTTTGCGACGGGGAATGACGGAATTGAAATCATACATTAGGCTAACTTCCTTTTAGAGATTTTGGGGTCGGTAGTAATTGTTGTTTGACTTGGATCGATTTTGGTTGGGTCCATAATAATTTCACCAATTGATTGGGCGTGGATTTTACCGCTAATGGGATTTTTAACGCTGACGATACTTGAGCTGATCTCGGCGTCAATATCGGTACAATATTCAAATGCCAGATCAGTCGCTAACAGACGACAGTTCTTCATCGTTAAATGGTCGATGTAACAAAGTCCCTGATCGCTTTCAATCGTACAGTTAATCAGTGTTAAATGTTGCGTATTCCAGCCAAGATATTCGCCGTTAATGGTGGAATCATAGACCGTCACGTTTTCACAGTTCCAAAAAGCATCTTTGGAAACTAGGGTTGAATTGTGAACTTCAACGTTTTTAGCACCGTCAAAGCAATAGTTACCAATTAAATCAAGGTGATCAATATAGAGATTTTGGCTGTTCATGCCAAAGTAGTTGCCGTTGGCTTGGACGTGGTTGATTTTAATATGATCGCAGTTCCACAGCGTTTCGGCCGCATTTGAAAAGTGATCGTTAACTAAGTTGATATAGCTGCTGCGGCGAAACGTCTTGGTTGCCTGAATGGAGCAGTTGGTCATGTCAATATGGTGGGTGTACCAAATACCGGCATGAGCAATTTTTTCCAAGATAGTGTGGTCGACTTTGGCGTTGTGGGTGTACCAAAGGGGATATTTCCATTTAAAAATAACATTTTTTAAATTAACGTTGCGACTTTCTTTGAGCGGCGATTCGCCCTTGCCAAACGTCGTGTCAGTAATTGTGGCATCGTGTTCAGCAAACAGCGGCCGCTCGCCTTCAAAATATTGATTTCGGTAATCTTTCATGTAATAAAATCGCTTCCTTAGAGAATAACTAATTTGTAGGATATATGTTAATCTTAACCCTATTTTGGTTATCACGCTATGGTCGGTTTAAAAAATTGGTAATCCTTCAATATAAGCATCTGGTTAAGAATGGAATTTATGAGCTTATTCTAAAGCAAAGTTCTTATTTTTGGAGATTTTGAATGGATTTTATACTAAAAATGCGCTAATATAAAATTATTATCGAACTATATAATTCAAAATAAATTTATTGTTCGTATTTAGGAGGACTCATTCAATGCATTGGTTAGCGGATTTTCTCGCCGCAATTGGTGTTGTACTCAACGGCATCCCCCAGGGAATTATGGCCATGGCACTGGGATTTGCGGTTTTTCCAACCACTTTTTCATTTGTGTTTGCCTCGGCTGTCAATGGGATTTTCGGGTCAGTTGCGCCAATTTCGTTTCAAGCGGAATCATTAGCGCTAACGGGAAACTTGGGAGAAACTACTCGTGAACGTACCTCGATTATCTTTGGTGGGTCACTGATTATGGCGGTAATTGGCGTAACCGGGACTCTTACCAAAATTGTATCTGTATTAGGAGAACCAATTATGGCTGGGATGATGGCTGGCGTTGGGATTATGCTGGCAAAAATCGCGGTCCAGATGGCCAAGCAAGCGCGAATTGCCGGCCTCTTTTCAATTGGGATTGCGATTATTACCTACTTGGTGACTAAAGATCTGGTGTGGACGATCAGTCTATCGGTAATTGGATCCAGCCTGATTGCGGTGGTCGCAACCCACTACCGAGCTGAACTTCCACAAAATGTGCAAGCACGGCGATTTCACTTTTTAAAGCCGGTCGTTAGCCTTCGAGTGATTCGTGGTGCCCTAAGTCTGGCATGTTTAAACATTGGGGCTAATATATCCTATGGCTTGATTACTGGACAAATGACAGGCATTAAGCCCAATCCGGTTAATTTAAATCTTTTAACCAGTATGCAGGCGTTTGCGGATATGGGCACCAGTTTACTGGGCGGGGCGCCGGTTGAAACGATTATCTCGGCAACTGCCAGTGCACCGGAACCGGTGATTGCTGGTGTAATGATGATGCTAATCATGGCAGTCATCTTGTTTGTCGGCTGGTTACCTAAAATTGGTAAATATGTACCATCAGCTTCAATTGCGGGTTTCCTCCTCATCTTGGGAGCTGTCGTGATCTTTCCGGAAAATGCGGCGACAGCGATGCAAGGATCTGATCGTGTTATCGCGGCTCTGGTGCTGGTAGTGACGGCCATTATTGACCCGTTTAGCGGCTTACTAACCGGTGCACTGTTAAAATTTGGATTGCCATTGTTTGGCCTGGGGGTATAGAAATGCAACAAACATATGAATTAACAGTTGGAAAATTAAAACGAACCTTGCCAATTATTCCAATCAGTAAGACGACAGCGATTGCTTCGTTTGTCTTGCTGGGGGATGCTGAATTGGCACACTATGCTGCGGTTCAGCTGGCAGCTAAAATGCCATTACCGTTTGATTGTATTGTGACGCTTGAAAGCAAAGGCATTCCGCTAGCTGAAGAATTAAGTCGAATTAGCGGTCATCCTAAATTTGTTGTGTTGCGAAAAAGCGTTAAGGCCTATATGGTTTCACCGATTCAGGTAGCGGTTAGTTCTATTACAACAACTGATCAGCAGAAGTTGGTTTTGGATGGCACAGATGCCGATTATTTGTGCGGGAAGCGGGTCATCCTGGTCGATGATGTCATTTCAACCGGTGGCTCACTTGAGGCAGCTGAACGTTTGCTTCATCAAGCCAATGCAAAAGTCCTGGCTAAATGTGCGGTACTGGCGGAAGGCGCCGCCGCAGACCGATCCGATATTCTGTATTTGGAAAGGTTACCATTGTTTCAATTAAAAGAGCATTGCTAATTAAAAAGCGCTTGCGGACATCCTAATCAAGATGCTCACAAGCGCTTTTTAATAAATCTGGTCATTATTTTTCAACTGCCAGTTTTTTAACCGATAGTAAATCACGAAGTAAACTAATTAGGGTAAAGCTTCCTAATAAGCTGGCAGGACTCGCAATAGTTGATTGGTTAAACTTAAGTAAGACGATGACGGCAACCATCACTAGGATGACCATCATAATCCACCCCAATCCGGAAATAACGTGGTTTCCCGGTCGTTGTTCAGGATGATGGTTAAAGTAGGGGCGCTCAAAGACCAGGTAATAGATGATCCAAAACGCACCCAGGATAGCTAACGGCGCTAAAAACTGTTGCCATCCCTGGGGGCTTAACCCGTTAAAAGCTAATAAACTAATCCATAGTGCAATGAGTGGCAGGTTATTAATTAGACTGAAACGCCATTCAATTTTCATAAAATAAAAACGACTTCTTTCTAAATACTGTGTTTCAAGGCTTTTGCCCTGGCAATTAGCCGGACAATCATGATGTCAAATCAGCTTAAGGTAATGATTAATTTCTTATGATCGGATTTGACATGAACATAGATAGGATAACACTAACTATTTCAATCGTGCAAATTGATTTTGTTACCCTATATGAGTGAATTGGAATTACCAAGTCATCAAGGCGGCGATAAAAATTGCAATGTGGAGGATCAGTCGGATTAAATGGTGGGACCAATGAGGCTTACCGTACAGATGATAACCGTTGGCAAACGTAAAAACGGAAATGCCGACCAATCCCAGTAAAAGGGTATCCAAAGAAAGCAGCCTCGAGGAAATCATGAGACTGGTTAACGTGATAAAAGCTGACAGAAATAGGGCAACGATTAATAAAAACGAGACGTCCTTACTCCAAAGGTGGATCACTGAAGCGGCCATGGTCAGTAATGCGTATAGCGTAATGAAAATGTCGATGGCGAGACTCAAAATTGGGCACTTCCTTTTTGGGAAAAATTAAAAATGCGGGTTTAAATGAGGCAGTGAGGTGTTCAAAATAACGTTCACAAGATTAATCTTATAGTTAGTTAAAAATAAATCAAGAATTATTCAAGAATATTAATAAAATAGTAGAATTTTGAGAACAGACTAAAAAACAGCTTGTTCAGCCAAGCTGCTAAGGTTTCAATAGAATCTTACCGACATTGTTACCGGATTCCAACAATTTGTGGGCTAAAACGCCGTCTTTTAAAGGAAAAACGGTCGGTTCACTGATATGGATCTGGTGATTGATAAAATAACTGAATAGGCGTTTACTTCTGGCAATGCGTTCCCAATAATCAGTTAGATAATCCCATAAATCACCGGTTAGAATACTTTTGGATTGAGACAGTAAGGTGACCAAATCAACTTTGGGCGGATTACCACCGGCCATTCCGTAAAAGACCAGGTTGCCCTTGTGTTTGAGCAGCTCAATGCTTTGCTCCAAAGTAACGCCAACACCGTCGTATACCGTATCAAAGCGTTCAAGCCAATCATGAAGCCAAGGTTCATTTCGTAAAAAGACTTCTTTGGCACCCTGGGTTAAGGCGACTTTCTGTTTTTCACGAGTCGAGGTCACACCATAGACATTGACACCATCAGCAGTCAAAATTTGTGACAAAATTTGGCCGACTCCACCACTAATACCATGAATAAACACAGTTTGATTCGGTCGATTCTTTCCTAAATCGTGCGCGAGAAAGTCGGCAGTGAGTCCTTGCAAGCCGACGCAGGCAATTATTTTGTCATTAAGCTCGGCGGGCACTTTAATCGCATGACTTTCCGGGACGGCCACCAATTCAGAGTTTGCGAATGGCACATCGACAAAGAAAACTTTTTCACCTAATCGATGCTTGGTGACTTTTTTGCCGACAGCAATGATCATCCCTAAGCCTTCGTAACCATCAATGTAAGGGGTGCTTTTTTCGATGTGGTAAGTGCCCTTTCGACGGTAAATATCGGCGAAGTTAAGACCGATATACGCCATTTTAACTAATACGTCATGATCAGCCAACTTAGGATCCGGTAATGTTCCGTATTGGAGGACTTCCGGACCACCAAATCGATCAAAATATAGTGCTTTAATCTTGTTTCACCTTCTTCAAAGGAAATACTTATCAATAACACTAGCACGCTCAGTGAGCGACGTCGAGTCCTAATTTGATCTATGATGAGGAGCTTTTAATTATTATCGTAACGAAAGAAGTTGTTGTTTGTCTTTCCAAGCAATTAGTTTAATGTCTGATTGATTTGCAATTTTTAGGGAATTTTTTGAAGGATGTTTTTCTTGATCATTGAAGATGATCGTATAAGACAATTTTTTTGAAGAAAAGAAGGCATTTTTCTGGATATCTTCAAACTTGTAAGCATTGCACATCATTTGATTGAAGGACAAATTACTTTGTAAGTCTATCAACCTAAAAGGTTTTGATTTTCTTGCAGGAATGACGTAGCTCGTAGAATAGGTGACACCGCTATTACCATTAAAAGGGTGTTCCCGTAGGCCGCCAAAATCATGGCTGTCCAAGAAATCATAAACTTCTTCTGAAAATAGATTCTCTACATTTGGATGTTTTGTATTAGCAAGATCATCGATTCGGATGATAGCTAAAAGGAAATTTTGTTTGAGACGTGGGAAATTTTGAATGCTGCCTTGAACTAGTAAAGTATCAGCCCTTTGATGAATGTGAAATTCTTTTTTCAATTTGGATAGTAGCTCTCGTCTTGTAGATACCGACATATTAATGCCGGATAATTCCAAATCCTGCAAAGTGATACCGTCGTCACTGAGTTCAATTTGATTTCCATTTAAAGATTTAACGTAGATGCGGATATTATCACCAATAGTATTAAGGAAAGGGGTTGTGACTTCATCAGCGTCACCGAGTTTTTTAACATGATACTGGCTGCGCAGCCATTCTGAATAATGATCTAATAATTTTTCTGTTTCTGAACAGTTAGTTTTCATTGCTTTCACCTTCGTTAAGTTCCTTAGACTTTTTTGAGCTAATTAAAAGTTCTCTTGTCTCAAAGTTATTATACTTTAAAAATTCAAATAATGAGATCACAATGTCGTCTGATGGATTGTAGTTTTTTAAACTTGAAAGGGGGATTGCATCGAAGCCGTCACAATGATCATGATCGAAAATATGAACGTGAGGAGTTGGAATCCCCTTATGTGTTGCGCCAACTAGGTCTATGCGCAACATGATTTCACTTCTTTTGTATAACAGCACATAAGTCAAATCGTCTTTTCTGATTTTTCCCTTACGAGCTTGAATTACTTGGAACTTTTCAGTGTTGTCGAATATTGCGTGCCCAGCATAGCTTTCCTGTTGCCCTTGATTGGCGCAATATAGTCTGGTTTGATTGGTTATTTTTGGGTAATTGTGTAGTTTTAAGTATTTGTGGTTTTCCATTATTGCAAAAAGCCTTTCTTAATACCTATTGCTCATTCGTAGGTTGTTGTGTGAAAAGCAAAAAAGTATTTAATCAATCTCTATTATTTATATACGCGAAATTAATGGCTTATTTTGCCGGCCTTAACCAAAAATGAAAAAATTGGTTTAAAAATCCTGTAAAGTCATGTATTGGCTGACCTTACAGGATTTTTGACTCTTGACTAAGTCTAGTAATTTATTTTTTGAAATAGCTGATGTTAGACAGCTGTATAGCCACCGTCAGCAACCAAAGTGGTCCCGATGATAAACGAGGCATCATCACTTGCTAAAAAGGCGACTGCTTTGGCGATTTCTTCTGGTTTTCCCAATCGGCCAATTGGATGGCGTTGGGCTAACTTTTCTTTGAGAGCGGGGTCAACTTTGTTTAAAAGAGGTGTGTCAATATAGCCGGGAGCAATGGCGTTGACACGGATGCCATGCTTAGCATAAGCGGCTCCCAAAGTTTGCGTGAGAATCTTGATACCACCTTTGGCTGCTCCCATAAGCGGTTACGTTTGGCAGGCCGACAAAACTGTGAATAGAACCAGCATTGACAATGGCACCGCCAGTCCTTTGTTTGAGCATCTGTTCCAGTGCGTATTTATCTGAAAGAAAGACGCCGGTTAAATTGATATTAATCGTGTTTTGCCACTTATCCAAAGGTAATTCTGTAATGGTTGCGTCGTTGGCAATTCCGGCATTTGCGAACATGATATCCAAATGTCCAAAAGTAGCGACGGTCTTTTGGATCAACTTTTTGATATCGGCTTCTTGAGTGACATCGGTTTTGACAAATAGTGCCCGCTTACCGGCATTCAGTCCGGCAACGACTTCGTCTCCTTTGTCTGAATAATCGCCGATCACAACTTTAGCCCCTTCTTTTAGGAAGAGTTTAACCGTTTCTAAACCGATACCTGATGCGCCACCCGTTACGATTGCAACTTTATTATCAAATCTTGCCATTTTTAAACCATCCTTTCTTTGGTTGACAAGTTAAAACAGTTGGCAATTCAATTGTATTCGCTTACACAACCAATCACAATTAAAAGGGATTGCAAAAATTTTGTGAAAATTGACGACCAACTATGTTAAAATGAGCTTATTCAAATATAACCACTAGGGGTGCCTTGTGCTGAGATGGCAATTTGCCAATCCCTTTGAACCTGATTTGGTTAAGACCAACGGAGGGAAGTGCTTTGATGATGGAACTTATAGGATCAAGTCCGGTTAAGTTTTATTTGAAAATTTTGATTTTTAGAGGGATCATATCATGAAATTTTCTGAAGAATTAACCGCTGCCGGACAACCAATTTTAAATGAAATTATCCAACATCCGTTTGTGCAGGGAATTGCTGAAGGCCATTTGCCAAGGGCTGCTTTGACTTTTTATGTCGGCCAGGACTTCAATTATCTGAATGCGTTTATCAAAGTCTACGCCGCGGCGATTCAAAAGTCGCAGACTCGGGCTGATATGGCCATCTTTGCCAAACAGATTGACTTTATTTTGAATAGCGAAATTCACCCGCACCATAATTTTTGTAACGTGGCCGGGGTTGCTTACGAATCCTTACAGCATGAAGCGCAGGCGCCGGGGACTTACCTGTACAATGAGCACATGTATCATGCGGCCAGAACGGGTGATTTGATTGATATCGTTGCGGCGATGACACCTTGTCCTTGGACATACGTGGAAATTGCCAACTTGTTGGTTAAAGAGGGTAAGAATACTGATCAGAATGTCTTTAAACCTTGGATCGACTTCTATGCTAATATAGACGACCCTGATGAGAGTTTGTTACCGCAGTTCTTTGGGTTGATTGATCGGGAGGCCGAGAAGTATGACCGTCACCGACTTGATCAAGTAAAAGAGGAATTCCTTAAAAGTTGCGAAATGGAATGGGACTTCTGGGACCAGGCATATTATCAAAAGCGTTGGCAATTTGTGAAACCGTTAAAACAAGCTAATCAATAAATAATCTAAAAATGTCTACTGCAACTTAAGCGGTAGGCATTTTTAATATACTTTCTGGCAAACTTTTTTAAAGTAAGCCTAACTATCTTGGCATGTTGAGACAAAATATCAATGAAAACCAGTTTACAAACTGGTTCACAATCGAGCACGAACTAGTTTTCATGAGGTTGAAAAGGGTCGAGAATCCCGTAACACTACTGGTTAGAGAGGATGGCATGCTTAAACTTGATTAGAATCAGCTTTATAAATTAGCCGTTACATTTGTCATGAATTTAAAGGCTGATTGAGCCAATTAAAGGGCCGGAAACACTGGCGTGATCGGATTGCATTCAGTTAACGAACCTGGTTAGCGATTTTGAAGTGATGATTTTTTATGATAGACTGATGCCGACTATGATTGGAGGATCATTATGAAAGAAAAGATTCATTATGACTTGGACATCCCTTTTAGTACCAATTGCTCTTATCGTGGCCAGAATAAGACCAGAATCGGTGCCATTTTGTGATTTTGAATAACTATATTAATGACATTTGTCACCTTGTTTTTGCTCTCAGATTACTTTAATATAATAAGAAAAAGTTGAGGGAGGATAAAAGCGTTGCGAAAATTGTTCAGTTTGATTGAATTTGAAAGTCGACTGGCCTTGGAAGATAAGCTGGTCTTCTTATATACGTTAATTTTTCCGGCTGCGTATTTTCTAGTGGTTTCTTGGAATAACTTTGCGGCAGGTGATCGGTTATCTGATTCGGACATCGCCAGCAACCTCTTTGGCTTTTGGGGATATATCATGATGTTTGGCGTTATTAATCAAATGACCATGGTTATTTTCCAAATGCGAGAAAATAACTTTTTGAAAATGTATACATTTATTGCGGGCGATAAACGGTTAATCTACTACGCTAACTTGATTCCACAAACTATCATTCTGCAAGTAGAAATTGCCCTATTCAATCTTCTGGCAGTGGTGATTTATCGGCCAAACTCGCAATTGTTGCAGTTAATGGGTGCTTGTTGGCTGATGAATTTCTTGATTATCCCAATCGTGGCCTTTTTCACCAGTGTGATTCTAATCATGCCCCTCAAGCTCAAAACAATCTCCCTATTTTTAACCGGCTATGTCTTAGCAGCATTGCTTTTAGCCTCCTTTAGCTTTCACTCGTCAGTGTTAACGGCGATTTTGACGCTGATTAATCCGGTCGATTTTCAGCAAAATGCCTATCTGCTTCTGGTTAATCATGCGCATTTCTTGGGAAACATCTTGATGTTGACCGTTATTGGTTTGATTTACGTTATTTTGGGAAACGTGATTATCGCAAAAATGAGTTTGGCTTCAAGAACGAGTCGTTAGGGAGATTAAATAATGGAAATTGAAAATTTCAGTTACAAACTTAAAACCGGCCGTTTATTATTTCAGAATTTGAATGCGAACTTTCAGGATCACCAAGTAAACATTATTTTTGGTCCAAATGGCACGGGAAAGACAACCTTATTGGACTTTATCGCAACTGTTAATCAGCGGGATCCCACCAGTTTCCATCAGTTCCCGAGTTTTTCTCGGATTGCCTATCAGCCACAAAGTGTATCGTTTATATATGAAGCAACGGTTTTTGATACGTTGAAGATGGTAATGGGGATGAGTGGCTTTCGAGGAAAATTCAAACTGACCGACTTGCCAGCCGAACTGCAACCACTTGCCGCAACTAAATACGGTGAACTTTCGGGTGGCCAACGTCGCTTAGTCATGATTGACGCCGTATCGAGATTGGACCGTGACCTATATTTATTTGATGAACCGGAAAGCGGATTGGACCCTAAAATGGCAAATTTAGTTATGGAAAGAATTCATGAACTCAATCAACGTGGGAAAAAGGTGATCATGACGTCACATCAATTTCAAAACGTTGGCCGAAATGATTATTTATTATTTTTAAAAGCGGGGAAAATGCAGTTTTCCGGCTCGCCCACTGAATTCTTAAAGCAGGCTGGCACTCAAAACTTAGTCGAGGCATACATAAAACAGGATCAAGATTTTTAATTTGAAGAGGATCAGTTAAAGATCATAAAGGTGGCTAGAAAAGATGACAAGAAGTCGAGCTGTGAGACATTATCTTGGCGCGGTCATTAGTGGTGGAATTGCGTTAGTGTTGATTTACTTGTACGATGGTGGGATTCGTCTACCTTATTTTGACAGCAAAAATGGTTGGGCGATGTTGCAGATGACGGTTCACTTGTCGTGGCTTGATGACTACCTATTAGTTAATCTGCTGATTACGCTGCCAATTATTCGCTTCGTTTATTCGCGGGTATTCAGTAAAGCCCCTGTCAAATTTGAAACCTACAAGGATCGGGCACTTAAATTGCATCACGCTGACGCTCAGGCCAATCATCGCCATCGGAAGTGGTCAGCAAACGGGGTTACAGCCAATCCTTGGGAATACACACACGCGACGACCCAATCATATGAAGGCCTTTCGGACTCACTATTTAATTTGGTTAAGAATCTATTATTGAATGGCATTATGTTGTTTTTGGGACCATTCTTTTTATTGGGCTTGGGAATCAAGGGCTGGCATCGTCACTGATTGGATGATGTATTTTAGTATGAAATTGCTGACTCGGACTGCCTGACATCTTTCTGACATTACTTTGATACCATAATTAAGCCTTTTTAAAGAATTTGTGTAATAAAAACTAACATGAAGCCTTTGCCCTATAATAGCCCTGAAGTAATCTGAAAGGACTGATGGGCATGGATGAGATGTCGTTAGTAACCGAATATCCACAAGTGAAAGATTTGATGGCAGAACGACCAATTTTTTGGCGAAATCCGGACTATGGTCAACAAGCGGCGTTACCTTTTTCAAAAGCTGACATTTTTGATGCGGTTGCCCGCTGGGAACGTTTTGCCCCATACCTGGCCAAGACTTTTCCGGAAACCGCATCGATGCATGGCATCATTGAATCGCCGTTGATCAGGCTTGATCGGATGCAGGCTGAATGGAATCGCGGTTATCATCAAAGACTGGCCGGCCAGCTGTTTTTGAAAGCTGACAGTCAACTGCCAATCTCCGGTTCGATTAAATCTCGTGGCGGGATCTATGAAGTTTTGAAGTTTGCTGAACAGGTGGCAATGGCTCACACTGATTTAACTTATATGGATGATTATAGTGTGCTGGCCACCGACCGCTACCATCAATTGTTTTCGAATTATGGTGTGGTGGTAGCGTCCACTGGAAATTTGGCATTAAGTGTCGGGATTGTTGCCGCAACTTTTGGTTTTCACACAACGGTTTATATGTCTCATGATGCCCGACAATGGAAAAAAGACAAGCTTCGGGCTAACGGCGTTCAAGTTAAAGAATTTAACACCGACTTTTCCCACGTTATTCAGCGTGCCCGACAAGATGCTGCGGCGGACCCAAGGATTCATTTTGTCGATGATGAAGGATCTACTGATTTGTTTTTAGGTTATGCGGTAGCAGCAGTTCGGCTGCAAAAACAGTTAAAAGACCAACATATTAAAGTGGATCGTCAACATCCCGTTTTGGTTTATCTACCGGCTGGCGTTGGCGGAAGTCCAAGCGGGGTGACGTTTGGACTAAAAGAGATCATCGGTCCGTATATTCATGCAGTGTTTTGTGAACCAACCCATGTGCCATCGGTCACTTTAGGGATGATGACCAAGCTAAATAATAACATCTCAGTTTATGACATTGGTCTGGATGGATTAACTGCGGCCGACGGCCTGGCGGTTGGCCGTCCATCCCGCCTCGCTGGAAAGGTCATGCGAACCCTGTTGTTTGGGAGTGTCACCTTTCAGGATGCAGAGATCTACCAAAATGTTGCCAGGTTGGCTGATACGCAGCACATTACGGTTGAACCTTCGGCAGCAGCTGGCTTCACAGCAATTGCACCGGTGATTAGAAATGTACCGGCTTTTAATACTGAAAAGGCCACACATATTGTTTGGGCAACCGGTGGCCAGATGATGCCCGAAAGTGAGCGAGTGGCAAATTATCGTCGGGGAGAATCGTTGCTGGAAAAGGAGTAACTGTTCAGGTCCAGAACGCATTAGTGTGTTTGAAGCTTGATGATTATATGAAAAATGATTGGATTATTAAAACGATCCCATCAATTAGCATGAGAAAATGCTGTTGATGGGATCGTTTGTGGTTAAAGATTGCTAACTCAACTCACTAGTGACCCGAATAGCCTTGCCCAAAATTTGATTATTATTGTTAGGCGTTAACACAATCGGTTTAAACTTTGGATTATCAGGTGTCAAGATGTATTGACCGTCAGTGGCATGAACGCGTTTAAGGGTTGCTTCGTTGTTAATCATGACGGCCGCAATTTCACCGTTTTCCACTTCTGGCTGCTGATGAATTAAAACTAACGACCCGTCTTTGATTGTCGGCTCCATGGACTTTCCTTTGACTCGTAAGTAGAATAGCGGCCCCGTGGGTAATCCGGATTTGACTTCAAAAATATTTCCTTGGATATTTTCACTGGCTAGAATAGGAGATCCACCGGCAATCGTTCCAATGATAGGCACGGCAACAATACCTTTGCTGATTTCGCGGGGGTCTTTTCCTTCCACCAAGTCACTCTTATTAACATTGAAGTAATCAGCAAGTTTTTCAATACTTTCAATTCTTGGATAGGTCCGGCCCTTTATCCAGTCTGTCAGCGTGGTGTACTTAATATTTAATTCGTCCGATAGCTTGATTCTGGAGATGCCGTGTCTTGCCATCAATGCTCTTAGATTGGCACTCAATATTTCTCGACTGTTGGGTTGTTCAGCCATCGTTAACCGCTCCTCACCATACATATATGTACCAGAAACAAACTTGCAAAACTCAATTAGCCAAGTTAATTACACTATAATTGTATTATAGAGCAAGAAAAGTGGGGATGCTATCTTGAATTACGGTTAAATCGGAAATATTGAAGTTGCTGTACTGTAATTGGGTAACCGGATGAGTTTCAGCTACATTTTACAAATATTTTCACTAAAAAGGTTGAACATATATTCGTATTGGACTATGATGGGGTTAGTTGAGACACATGTTTGTGTCATTTATTACGGTTAAAAGCAACTAGCTAAACAAATTGAGTGTGATTAAAGCATATATTGGATTTGAAAGGAGAACTCTGAGAATGGATTTAATTAAATTGATTGATCAGTATCAGGCAGCGGTTGTTATTCGAAATGCCGCGGCCAAAAAGTATCGAAACCAGCTTCATCAAAAGATTGATCACATTGAACGACTTCATCATTGTACCATTGACCAAATTCCAGATAGTGATCCGCTAATCAAAGATTTGCAGCGGTTTGCTAATCACTGTGAGCCACATTTGCCACCAAGGAAGCGGCGACAGCTCACCTCGTATCATGGTAAGCAACGTGATGAGTTAAGAAAGACGGTGACTGATTTACTAAGTTTGGGGCTTGAACCCTTTCAGATTACTTACATTTTAGGCATCACCCCTCAGGCATTCTGGCAAATCAGGTTTCAGGCTCAAACACCTCAAAAGCTCAATGATCGGTAGTGCTAGTCAATTAAAAAGGGGGCGTCATTTTGACAACAGCTATCACGAAGTATTTGGAAGAGGTTTTGAGAGATTACCCACAATCAGCTCGCTATATTGACCATTGCGAGCATCAAATGATTTTTGAAACCGCCAATGGTCAAGTAATGGCGAATAATATTACGACCGATCGATATTTGCGTCGGTTAAAAGATAATCAGCGAGCGGTTCATGACTGCTTGGAGCGATCCGATGTAGATACTAAGCAGGTTATTCGAACACTGTATTTCAATCCCGTTCAGCGGTTAACCTTGAGGGATGCGGCCATTCAGTTGACTATGAGCGTGGCGACAGTTAGTCGGAAGCGGAAACGTTTCTTGGAAAATCTTAGTAAGCGGCTTGGTTTAAGCATGTAGTTAAAGTTGAAGTAACGGATTTGCAAAAGGCTCGATGAAGTTCGCGCTACAATAATCAGCTGTTGAATCGTTACAAGTGATGATTCAACAGCTGATTTTTTGCATGGGAGGTGATAATTATGACAACTGCAACGATTAGTGTGACGAGTTTGGTGGCATTCTTGTTGGCGGTCATTCCAGCGCTTTATCGACTGATGCAACCATTCCTTCAAGCAAGAATTCTTAAAGAAAGGGATCTTCACACTCAGCGACAACTAGAGCTACTAGATCACTTGGCAAGTATTGCAGTGGCAGAGATGGCCAACTTGAAAGATTTGAGTCATGAAAACCGAAAGAAAGCCGCCATTCGATTGATTATTGAACAACTTGCAGCATTAAGCACCAAAATATCTAAAGCAACGATTAGCGCATCTGTTGAGTCAGCTTACCAATTCTATAAACATCAGTTGAGAGGGGATAATCATCGATAATCTTTGGCAATGGAAAATGAAGTGGTATTTTCAACTTTAAATATGATTAAACTGAAACAAATTTGAAAATTTTAGTTTTAAAAACACATTATACTCATTTATGTAATCGGCGCTGGTTACGAATTACTAATTCAATTCCGGAGTTGGGTTGGTAAACGATAAATTTAAGAAAGAAGATTTTTAATGATGACAAATGCTAAAAGAAAATTTACGTTAACGATGCCTGGTACCCAAGTAGTTCAAAAATTTTATTTGGATTCCGATGGTACGGCGTATGCTTTGCAGATGTACGGTGAAAAAGATGATATGCTTTTGCGATATATCAACGTTGCTTCTGATCAGAAAGATATTGACTTCACAAAGTCTGGTTTTTCAGAAATGAGATTAAAAAACTTTGGTCACTGCCAAACTTTTGAACCGTTCACTGATTCAGGGGGCGACAAATGGGCATGGGTAGCCACCTATGCAAGTTCAAAAGAAATTGATAGTTTGGGAGATCATTGGGCAAGCCGCATCGGAGTGATTAAACTTGATGGTAAGGATAAAAATGCCAGCGATGTTCATGCTATTACGTATTTAAATTATTTGGGAACTGGAACAACTAAAAATATGAGTTTGCACAGGGTTGATGCGGCTTTATCTTCAGATAAAACCCGGTTAGCCATCTGGACGCAAAGTCGTGGTGATGCAAAAACGGCGCAAAAACGCATTACAGCGTTAAATGCAAAGCCATTATTTGATGCATTGCAAAACGGTAATATTAACGCTAAGACTGACCCTAGAATGATTAAGGGTGGAAGTTTCTACGTTTCCAGTCGTGATATTTCCAAGTATGTATATCCACAAAATTCTTGGCAGGGGATGGAACTATCCAACAAGCGAAGTGCGGTTAATGGCGGCTATAATTGGCTGTACTTCACTAGTGGTCAGGCGAAGAAGGGTTCAAAGCCAATGATTGTGCGTTCACCTTGGAATGTATTGGGATCGACCCCTGTAGAACGAGTTATTTCATTTTCTGATCTATCAGGAAGTGTTGAAATTGAGGCACCTCAATTGACTGGAAACGATATTCTCTTCGGTATTGAGTCCGGTCCTGCTGGAGGTAAGACTCACTATATCTACAGCGTATCAAAGTCAATTTTCTAAAAATTAAATCAATGATGAGACGCTGGATGTAAGGTTTATCTAGGTCTAAAAATCCCGTAAAATCAGTTTACAAATTGCTGATTTTACGGGATTTTTTTAAAACAATCAAGTGTGATATTGCTTTTAATCGGCATTATTTTTTGGAATCGCTAATACAATTGCACAAGACCTGTAGTTTATCATGTCCTGAAATCCTGGTTTGCTCATTGGATATTGATATTGGGTAGCTTGCTTTAATTCGCTAAGTTTTTCGTATGATTCCGCGTTGCCCACAATATCTAAACCAATGTTGTAATTAGAAAGGCTGCTTCTTTTGTTCTGATCATAGCCAAGCTTATTGAGTCGCTGTTCAATGTAATTTATGGCTTTGGAAGGTGCCATACGTTGGTATCTAGCATCAAATGTATTGAAACTAATAAATTTAGTATTTGTAAAGTTAGCCAAGAGTGATTTATTCCGATCTTTAGATAGATATAAGCTCTTGGATAAATCCAAATTAATCTTGGAATTAGGAAAAAGCTTTGCGACCATCCGAGTTAGTTTCAAAGCCTTATTAGTCTTTAGATCGTTAAGGTAGGCTTGCTGACTATCGAATAAAACCGGTAATTTAATGATGCTCTTTTGAAAATAGCCATACCAAGCGATCCCTCGAATCTTTTTGTTGTAAGCGGAGTACAGGTTGTAATACACTTCATTTTTGCCCTTTACCGGTTTCACGAAAGCTTTGGAAACCATCCAGACTGTATTGGGATAGTTTTTTAAATTATGAATCCGTTTGGTTTGGGCCATATTCCAAATGTAGGCTTTTTGGCTTTTAGTGTTTGCATAGTATGGAACAGGGCCAAAAGTTTTGGTTCCATCGAAAGAATAGTTACTGGGAATCTTACTGGCAGTTGCCGAACTAATACTTGATAAGCCGGCAAACATGGCGATTAGAACTAACAAAAATAATAAACTTTTTTTAAACATAGAAAACACTCCTACATATCCATTCATTTTGTTGGTGGTAGTAACAGGATATCAGCTCCCCGTTTAATTCCGATTCCAATCCGATAGCCTTTAATTGATGAAAGTGACAATCCACTTGACGCAAGCTGTGTTTCGATATTCTTCCTTAAATATTCAGCATAAGTAATTTTTCCAGAATTCAAAGCTTTGTCATTTTCACCCCCACCATTTGAAGTGATTTGGATTAATGATGATTGTTCGTCAATAGGTAACTGTTTCTGATAATACTCGTAGCTATCACTGGTGTTGAGTTCATTGATGCTGTCAGCAACCTTCTGAAGATTTTCATCAGGGCGAGTTTGGTTCATAATTTTAAGAATGGTTGCTCTGGTTTTTTGTTTCTGCTCATTAGTGATATTTTGAGTTAATAGTACAGGTCCCTTTGGATTAACACCAGCTGTTAAATAGTTTCGATGAACAAATCCAGAAACGGTTCCTTTACCATTAGTAACTTGATAATAGATTCCGACTTTTTTTCCATTGTTCATTTTGACACTTTTTGATAAATACCAAGTGGTTCGTGGATAGTTCCTTAGGTTGTGCAAACGTTTGGTGTGCTTCCAATTCCACATATATGCTGTACTATTGGATTTTGCGTGAAATGGAATATGGTTATAGTATTTTACCTTATTCCACCTGTAAGCAGCTTGGATGGGTGCTTGCTTTACAGTGAAATTTACCCCAAAAGCCAATAAACTTACGACTACTGCACCAATAATTTTTTTGCTCATTATACTTCCTCCCATACACTCATTTTAACAAAAGAAAGATCACTCCAGCCAATATAAGTATCCGTTAATTATTCTAAATGAAAGATGATCTTGGTTAAAACTTAATCAGTGCAAATACCAATGGGATGGTGACCAGACTCAAAATAGTTGAAAGACTCATCAAAGCGACAGCCGGGCTGGTATCACCATAAGCCTGCAATGTAAAGAGGACAACTAATCCAGCGGCGGGGCATGCAGCCATTAGGACGGTTGTATATAACGCCACTCCCGAAACTGTTAGCAGTTGCAAGACAATGATAGCGATTATCGGGAACAGAACATTTCTGAAGAAAAGGGCCAACCAGAGATGCCAGTCAATGAGTTGCCGATTTAGTTTAATATTGCCTAAACTGTTGCCAATGACAATCATTGAAAGTGGTGTATTGATCGAGCTGATATACTTGACGACCTCATTTGCCGGCTCCGGCAACTGGTAAGAATAGAGGAAAAAGATTAAGCCGATTAGAATGGAAATGATATTTGGATTGACAATGATTTCACGGAAGTTTTGCCAGCGATCGGTGGTCTTTTGACCTGTCTTAAAAAGAGAGACGCCGTGAGTCCAACTAAAAATGTTGAACCCAGCCAATGACGCAACGGCAAAGAAGACACCACTGTTGCCAAATAAAGCGCTGGTTATAGGAACTCCCATAAAACCGGCGTTGGAATAAATACTGCCATATTGGGTAATTCGGCGCAGGTTAATGTTGCTAATCCGGCCAAAGGCTAGTTTTGAAATTACAATTTCGACTATGTAAAAGATGAAAATGCCGATGCAAACCAGCAAGAGCTGTTTCATTCGACTAGCGGAATAATGTTGCTCAAAGGCGCCGATAATTAAGCAAGGCGAAACAATATAGAGCAGGATGTTGGTAAGATCGTTTGACGTTTGTGGCCGCATGAAGCCAAGCTTGTTGATTAAGACGCCGACCAGCATTAAGACAAACATCAACACAATTTGATTGGTAAGTTGACCGAGAGCCAAAGAACCACCTCCTGATAGAATGTAGATTTCAATAGTTTCTTGAAAAACTATCTAGACCACTTACATTGTATCGCAAATCTTAATCATTGTGGGCAATCAGCCGATCTTCCCAGAGAGCTCGCAGGGACAATGATCGTTGATTCAGGAATAACCTTATTACTGATGGAAAAATAAGAATTAGTTTCATTTTTGTGAAAATAGTTTTCTCGATCTATGTAACTGATCACAGTAACCGAGTTGTTGGTTAGGTGTTCCCAAAATGCTCAATAAATAAGCACGAAACTCTTCCTGAAAAGAATTCCGTGCAATGGTGAAGTAATTATTCTGATAATCCTAATTGACGATGGCACCACCATCAATTTGGATGACGGTTTGACTCAAAAGTTTCAGGTCATCTTTATCGTGGCTCGCTAAAATTACGGTTGTACCGCGATTAGCTTCTTGTCTTAGGGTTTCTCTTAATTTCTCGGTACTCTCTTGATCTAGGCCGTTTGTTGGCTCATCCAGCAAAAGGAGTTTCGGCTTTTCGAAAAGTGCCTGAGCAATGCTTAATTTCTGCCGCATCCCCAATGAATATTTGGCGACTTTGGTATTCCATTCCCGCTCCGCCATTCCGACCTTTTCAAAAGCTGATTTAATATCATCAAGTGTGGCTTGATGTTTAATCTTGCTTAACGCGACCAGGTTTTCAAGTCCTGTCAAATCCTTTGGAAATACCGTATTTTCAATCGTCACCCCAATGCTGGGTGGGAAATCGATTTTTTCGTGTAATGGTTCGCCATCAATGATAACTTGGCCTAAACTTGGAATCAGTAAACCGGCGATTGCTCTTATTAACATGGTTTTACCGGAGCCGTTTCGACCCGCAAGGCCATAAATGTGGCCCGCTTCAAAGCGATATGAAACGTTTTTAAGCACGGTTGTTTTCTTAATCTTTTTCGTGACGTTTTTTAGTTCGATACTCATCTTATTCAACCTTTCAAGAAATCATAGTGTTTGATAACCCCAAGCAACCAGCCGACTATCAGGCCGGCTTCAGCGCTGCTAATCAATAATTGGGAACCGGCCGGCAACGCCATTAGTCGATAACCATTAATGAGCTGAGGGGTAAGTAACGTGGTCCAGCCGCCAAGTTGACCGTTCGAAATGAACAGGTCGCCCAGTATTAAGCACCCAACATAGCCGATAAACAGACTAAGGTAGGCAATGGCGCTACTGAATTCTAGCCAAAGGCAGGTAAAGCCAACTAAGATCACCAACCACGCCAGGCCGGCTGTTGCAAAAATCTGCCAAACCAACCTAAATGGTGCTTCTAAAGTAATCAAGATCAGTCCACTTTGGCTGCCAGCCTGAATGATCGCCACCGTGACAGCTAATTTCATGATTTTTCCAAGCAATTGTCGGCGGGTTTGGTACCGTGTGACAATACTTGGAACGGTCGCCAGAAAACGTTGTTCGAAGAATGTCGCAAAGACATAACTGACGGCCAGTAACCAAATGAGATTGGCAGCCAAGTCCAAAATTTTGAAATGATAATTCAGGCCCAGCAGAATCGGCTTGCGGTTGGCTAAGTCATATAACAAATTCAAACCATTAATCAAAAGCAACTCAATTGTTAGTTTTCGCGTATTCACAAAATATCCTCCCAATGCAGACATTTTCTGGCGATTAAAAGGCTGACTAAGAAGCATAGGAGTAGTCTGGAAAAGGAGCGAATAACAATCAGAATCGTCAGGTGACCCGCAAAAAAGTTGGAAAATAAGTTAATTTCAAATAGTGGAATCCAAAAATGGAAAAATCTGGCAGCGATGCTTAAAAGGATATTGGCACAAATTAACATCACCAGCACCAAGTAATCACGATAAAAAACCATGAGAATTCGGGAAATTTCTCCCAAAAAGCTCAAAAACAAAGTTGTGTTAATAATTGTGATTACTAATAGTAGGCCAAAGGACCATTCAAAAATTCCTTTTCCCATGAATAGTTGATTGAGGATCGACCCAAAAAGAACGTAAGTGGTACTAAAGAGAATCGCATCAAATAACAGCTGCTTTTCGGATTGATGAAGCATCGATCGACGTGATGTTCGATAATAGACCAGGTAGGAATTTCGATTACTCAGTTCAAAGACGATGAAGATAGTTGCGATCACTGGGCCAAAGAAGAAAATTGAGAAGGCGCCACTTTCGGTTGAAAATAAGGATTGCCAAGCTTGGATTTCGGTTGCGTTTGGCTGAACATTGGTATTTTGACTCCAATTAAGCCATAAGAAAATGACCAAGATGATTAAACTGATAACCCGGTAACGAGTTCTTCTTTTAGCTGAAATAAACATATTTACCCCGCAATTTTAGCCAAAGATTACTGCCAACAATGATAGCACCACAAATCAATAAGTAGCTGATTAGCGCTGAAAGATAGGTGCCCCAATCGTATTCGATAAATGGCTGTATAAAATAAGTTGAACTGGCCGGCATTGCGACCATAAAGAACCAGATTCCCAGGGAAACTGGATAAACCAGAATGGGTCGTTTTAAGATCAAAACCAGTACCTGAACGACCACGGCAAATAACCCGAAGGCAGCGCTGACGATGACGGAATAGGCCAGGTAGGTTAAATTGGGATGGTGCATTTCTAATGCCAATAAATGAGAATACTTTGTCGAGTTCTCCAAGTCCATGAAAGATTGACCGTTGTGAAATAGTAATTCTGCCAACAAAAAATCAAAGATAAATAACACTAAAAAGAGGCCCATAAAGACAATGAATTGGGTTAATTGACTGGTTACCAGGTAACGGTTAATCTTTGAAGAGCGGGACAAAGTCACATAATTGCTTTCAGTTTGGCTTTGTTCGACTAATCGTTGGGTGCTGATTAAAAGCAAATACATAGGTAGCAGCCAAATGATCATGGTCTGTAAGAATTGACCAGAAGTGTTGCCGGCTAGAAAAGTGGTCATGGTTGGGTGATAAACATTTTTAAAAGATAACGCAATATGTTTATATCTTGCATAATCCCAAAATAGATAGTAATTTCCATACCAGGAAAATGCTTCGCCCAGGATGATGGCGATCAATAAGAATAGGATGCTTAGCATACTTCGCTTTGAATGTTTAATCGCGGTTAATTCCGATGATAGCAATGGCTTTCCTCTTTCTATATGTAATGTATTTAATATTGGACATAATTCATCTATCATAAAATACTTATTTCATTTAATCGTATCCAAGTGAATTTTTTGTGAAAACTGTTTGAAGATTTTGTGAACAGAATCTTTTTTGGCACCTAACTCCCTACATGGCAGTGATGATCGATCGATAAAATTATTTAGCTATCCAAGAAAATGATCGTTTTTCCCTCCATTAATTATTAAGAGAATCTAACAATTCATGAATTATGAGCGACTTTTTTAACCATGTGAGCGATCTTTGCTAGTATAAGTTTGGCTTTAAAAAGGGTTAATTTTGATTGCTGAATGGGGGGAGCAAGTCATGCATAAACGCTGGTTACTTTTCATGCCACTGGTTGTGTTACTGATGGGATGTAGTTTGTCGGCTAAGACGCCACAAAAGACGGCAACTAATCAGGATGGTCAATTTAATGGGGTCACCTTAGACGTTTCTCGGCACCATTATCACGTTGCAACGCTGGTTAAGTTTATTCAGTTGGTTGCTGATCACCATGGCCAATTTATTCAACTACATCTAAGTGACGACAAGGATTTCGCTATTGAAAATCAACAGGTGGGTCAGACTCGTGATCGGGCCGTTGAAAAAGGCGGGGTCTGGCGAAACAGGATCACTCATCAAGCTTTTTATAGCTCGTCACAGATTCACTATCTACTAATGATTGCGAAGCAAAGACACCTGACACTGATTCCAGAAATTGATACTCCCGCTCATGTGACTGGGCTGGTCAACACGATGAAGGCTGCCGGTAAGGCGCAGCTGGCTAAAAGGCTTAGTTGGCAGTCAAAAAGTTATGGGGATGAGCTTCATTTAAATGCGACCAGTATTGCGTTTGTGAAGGAAGTTGATCGACAAGTTGCAACAGATTTTGCCGGTCAGGCGAACGCTCGGTTTCACCTTGGCGGGGATGAGTTTACCGATAAAGTGACGAAAAACACCGCCTACATTAAGTATTTAAACGCCACCAGTCAAAACGTCGAAAAATTAGGATTCATTCCGGAGGCGTGGAACGATGGGTTTTTAAATCACAGTCTTAGTGCATTGAATCATCACATCCAAGTCACTTATTGGAATTGGACGGCTGATCAGTCCGGCAAACTGGGGGCACTGCGGAAAAAGACGTGGGCTTCCATGCCGCGACTGATTGCTAATCACTTTAAAGTGTTGAATTACAATGATTATTATCTGTACTTTAATATTTCCAAACAGAATTTGCGGCCGAAAAACGTTGCTTATATGAGCAGTGATATGAAACGGTACTGGAAGCCAACACTGTGGCATACCGATCACGCGACTAAGCTCAAATCACGGCGCGGTATTGTTGGCAGCAGCGTTTCTTTTTGGGCGGACGCGGCTGGCAAGATTACGGATCATCAGATTTATCGAGCTGGTGAAAAATTTATTGAAAATTTTCTGGCACTTGCCCGAAAGCCAGTGTGATCAAGTTAAAATTCAATTATTAGGGGGGAGAGTGTGATGGGGACACTTAGCTCATTTGTTATTTTGTATCCGGTGATTGTGTCGATTGTTTGGATTACCGGTTCGGTTTTCTTTTCAATTCAGCAACGCCAAGTACCATTGATTAATTTACATGAGGGCAAACCGGCGGACTTGGTATCAGTCCTGATTCCGGCTCATAATGAAGCTGAAACGCTGGCCAGTGTTGTTCAGTCGGTTTCTGAACTGACCTATTCACCTATTGAATTGATTTTAATTAATGACGGTAGCCAAGATGCTACTTTGAAGGTGATGAAGCAACTGGCACAACAATATCATGGGCAGCTGCCGATCGAAGTCCTTAACCTTCAACCCAATCAAGGTAAGGCCAATGCGTTAAATCAGGGTGCCAAAGTTGCTCGCGGTAAATTCCTGCTGTGCTTGGATGCCGACAGCTATGTTGACCGACACGTCTTGGAACCGATGCTGGCGCAATTTTATAACAATCCACGGGTTGGAGCGGTCGGCGGCAAACCGATCGTCAGAAATCGGACCAGCATTTTGGGCCGACTCGAATTGTTGGAATACGTTGGTGTGATTGACATCATTAAACGGGGCCAAGCATTTGTGACGGGGCATATCACGACGGTTTCCGGCGTGGTAGTCGCTTATCGAAAAGCGGCGCTGGCTGATGTTGGCTGGTGGAATATCGATGCCATCACCGAAGACATCGACGTCACTTGGCGGTTGTATCAGCATCATTGGCAGGTAGTCTACTGCCCACAAGCCGTGGCTTGGATTCTGGTACCAGAGCACGTCAGAGATCTGATTCATCAGCGACAACGTTGGGCCCGTGGCGGGTTTGAAGTACTGTTTCGCAATCGTAAGCTGCTGGTGACGGGGCGCCTCAGTGAGCAATGGCTGTTGCTTGATATGATTATCAGTGATCTCTGGGCCATTAGCTGTTCGTTTGTGACACTATTTTACTTAATGACGGTCCTGTTTACCGGCGATTTGATTCTGGACGGGGTGATTTTATTTTTACTGTTGCTGATTAGTTTGGTACAATTCCTAATTGGTTACGCGGATTCAAAGAAATCGGACTTTATCAGTTGGCAAGACTTACTGCTACTGCCGCTGTACGTCATTTTCTACTGGTTTATTAATCTGATCAGTTGCTTAACTGCTTTGGGGTCGTTTTTTCTGGATCCAAAGCACACCGGCAGTTGGCGTAGTCCGGACAGGGGGCTTTGATCATGAGAAAATCGCTACCATCTAAATTGATTATTCGTAAGCATTCATCGATTTTGGTAATGATCAGACGAGCACTGATCTTAATTGCATTATGGCTGGTGACCGGATCGATTATTTATATTAATGTTTGCTTTCTATTAAACGCGTACTCAGACTCACTGGTTGCCGATTATCTGGTTTTGAATCTTTCGGTGAGAGCGTACGTTATCTTTGCACTGCTAGTAGTTGTCGTCACCAGTTTAATGATTATCTTTGGTTGTTGGCGAATCCGTAGATTGAAACGGAGGGCTGAAAACCATGGGTAAAAAAGCACGTTTGGGGATTCTAATTGGTGTGATCATCGCTTTTTTAACGATTCTGGCAATTAGTGTTCACCATAATATCAAGTATGAATTGGGGAATCGGCCTGATTACGCGATTTCTAAACGGGATGAGCAGATCAAAAACGGGGTGATGGTCCTTTGCTACCACCGAATTTTGGCAGCCAATGAGATTGTTAAATTTGACCAGCAGGTTTCTCCCAACAGTCAGTTTCATGATTTTAACGTCAATCTTTCGCAATTTAAACATCAAATGGATGTCATTCAAGCTCATCACGTGAAAGTACTTGCCATGCCCCAGTTAATTAAATTAGTTAAAAAACATCGACCGATTCACGGTCGTTATGTGGTGATTACGTTTGATGATATTGATCGCACCATGATTGATAACGCATTACCAGTTCTACTCAAACACCATTATCCATTTACAGATTCTATCATTACTGGTAATACTGGTTGGTATAAGGATGGCACCAAACTGGCAACGTGGCCCGCAATTCGACGGATGAAGAAGCGGGCAGGAAATTTAGTTACCTTTGCCGTCCACACCAATCGAATGCACTATTTAGTCGATCATGGGACACCGGTCTTTAACCTGCCTAACAATTTTGTTCGGTTTAAGCGCGATTATGCGGTCAGTCAGCAAGTACTTAAACAAAAGCTCGGACATCGGTCGCCAATTTTTACCTATCCATATGGCAGTGGCACCCCACAAGTCCAAAAATTCCTGGATGAACGGCTTGGTTTGAAAGCAATTTTGACTTTAAACAATGGGTTGGTCACCACTCACAGTGACCTTAAGGAGACCCCCAGAGTGATTGTTAATTCGAGTAGTTGGCCGAGTATTTCAAAATGGTTAAGCCAGTGAAACCAACTGGCATTAAAAATGAAGTGACTGTGTAAAAAAATAAGCCACCGGCACGAGATATGTGTCAGTGGTTTATTTTTAAGTGACTAATTGTAGTAGAAAAATGATTTATCATTATCTTCTGAATTGCCGGTTGGATCTTGTTGACCAATGATCAGCGCGTAGCCATTGGCGTATCCGTTACCGTCATTGGCCACGATTTGGCCTAAAATATCGGGAACGTTATCGATGATCTGAATGCCGATTTGGTAGTTGCCCATCGAAGCCCGCTTATCTGCGTCATAACCGGTCTCGTTCAGCATCGTCTTAACTGCCTGTAATTTTTTAGCATCTGACCATGATGAATGTTTTAACAGGTAACGATCAATGTCTGGAAAAGCCCGAATATGACTATAGCCGCCAGTACCAATCGGCTTAACATCTTCATCACTCATGATGGATTGATTGGCCGCGTCATAATTATACGCCGCAATTCTTGAAAGGTTGTAGTCGATCCGACTATTTGAGAATAGGTCAGCAATTTGCTTGGCTAGTTTTTGGTATTTAGCGGTTTGAACGTACTGGTTGTAGTCGGTATCACCTAGGAAATCATCAATTGGTACATAATTTTGGCCGGTATGGTTGGGATTGGTTCCCCGCTTTAAGTAGCCGTGCCAAACGTAACCGCCGACGGTTCGTCCATTTCCTCTGAGGGTCCCACTCAAATAGTAGTAAACGGCGCGCTTTTTACCATGCCGCATCACAACCGTTTCGGTCCGGTACCAATTCATGCCGGGGAAATTCTTTAAATGAACGCGGACTTTACTGTGGTTATAATTCCACATTTTAATATCCTGACCATAGTATTTAGGATAATACGAGCCGGATTGGTTGGCCCATTTTTGTTGGACAATTTGGTATCCTTTTGGACTGTAACCCTTGGCTAAATAGCCCTTCCAAACGTAGCCGCTTAGGGAGTGGGTGGTATTTTTCACTTGATAGTAAACAGATTTGTGGTTTCCATGCTTTAAGACCACACTTTTTGCCAAAAACCAGGTAGTTGCCTGATAATTTTTAAGATTATGCAGCTTTTTAGTGTGGTGAGCATTCCACATATAGGCATTGTGGGTCGTTTTGACGTGATAGGGTAAGCGGACAGCGTGCTTTTTATCGCTGTAAACGTGACTGTAATCCTTTGTTTTAACGATTCGATAGCTGCTTTTGGTCTTTGCCTGAACAGGCGTTGACTGGGCATTTAAGCAGCCGACGCTCACTAGGAGCCCCAAGCCAATGGTGACAAACGTAGGCATTCTCATCAATAAAATCCTTTCTGAAAAACTGTAGCAAACATCGTCATTATATAACATTTGATTGTCATAAATGAACTCATTTGCAGATTTGAAAGGCAAGCTTAAGAGAAGATTAGAAACTTGGCATAATTGCTAAATTTAACGGTGAAACAATCGAATTGGCCGACCATTTCACCGTTAGTGTTAACTTATTCCGAATTTGAAGCAACAAACGAGTAACCAATCATCACACAACCGATTAGGGTAGACACAACGTGATACCACCAAAACGCATCGAATATGCGGCACTCACCTATCAGTAATAGATTGGTTAAAATAATCAGGCCGCACCAAAATGGAAACGCTTTATAAAAATTTCGATTAAACGACATCGCACTCATCCATTTCATCAACTATCAAATTATCAACTTCATGTTCACTAACTCTAGCATAATTCAGAATGTGATGGAAGACAAGTAATGTGCACTTGATGGGCAACTGTGACTACGCATCTTAATTAAAGAAATGTACACTACAACACTGTTAATTCAATCAGATTTGCGAAAGGGATAAAGTAGAATAATCAGTCCAACAACCGTCATTAAAATGGTAGTGACAGTCATTGCAGTGTTCTGATATTGAACACGGACGGTGTGATTTCCAGCCTTTATATTTTTTAATAGTACTAGTTGGTGTCGACTAGTATTGAGTGGTATTTTTTGGTTGTCCAACTGCACTAGGTAATGGTGGTTATAGGTAATAAAAGGCAGTTCGACTTCGGTTGCATCTTGGCTTAAATTAAATGAGATGTTGGTTTGATTACTACCAGGATTGAGGGTTGTGGGTAATAATTTATTGGAAGGCCTTAAAGCAGCTGAGTGAAATTGATCAGCGATTCTTTTGAAAACTCTAAAAGAACTTTGAGGTAAGTAATCTCCTGTGCCAGTATAAGTCATTAAATGCTGATACTCATATTTATTGGTGACTTTATACCAGGCGACACCATCTTTATAGCCAAATCCATAATTTTCATTCATCGGGAAACTGATTTCAGGTGCCTTTAATTCAAAGTTTAAATGGCGCTGCTGGGTATTTAAGGATAACGTAACTGCCAGAACAGTTAGTGTCATGATAATGATTTGCCTAATTTGTTTTCGGGGAAAGCATGCGAGTAATTTACCAACCAAGTAACTAAAGATGAAGATCAAAAATAATTGTGAAAAAATAAGTATTCTCCACGGAAATTGGATTAAATGAAGACTGGTGTGCTGAAAAATTTTCCAAGGGAATAAATTACTGCTAATCAAAAAGTAGCCAATTGAAAGCCAAAGCAGTTGGCGTAGGTACGTCGGCAAATAACGATAACAAATAAGTCCCAAAATTAACCCCAAAGTCGCAAATAATGTGATCCCATACGTGATGTTATTGGTTAAGCTGCGAATTAAATAATCAGGGATGCTGATTCCTTGAAGGTGGGCATCATAAGGCTTAACCATGGAAGTACTGGCCCCGAAGCTTAGTGCAGGTAGCCAAAAACTACTGGTTACGAAAATCGTGATACTGATGGCTTTTAAAAGGTTAACAAATTTAGCCCTTGATAATTTTTTGATGTTTATCAAGGTAATAATAGTCATGGTAATAATGATGAAAATAAAATTCAAGACGTGACTTAAACAAATTAGAGAGAGTCCAAGGGCCAACATTTTGTATTTACCCGATGTCAACCAATGAAACAATCCGGCAAATGCCAAGGGGAGGAAAATGAGACTAAAGCTAATGCCGATGTCTCCCATATAGAAATTGTAGTTGACGGTTAAACCGGCCATCATGTATGAAATGGCAAAAATATAGGTTTCGGTGGTTTTTTTGTGATTTATGGATAAACAACTGAAGTAAGCAATGATTAGTCCAATAAATGTGGATAAAATGATGCCAAAGTAATAACTAAAAATTGGCTGTCGAATTATTAATCGACAAATGACGAATAAGTATAGCGGCAATTTGGGATACATACTCATAACGGCTGAACCGTTTTGATTAAACGTAAAAGTTGCGATAGATGGAAAGAAGCCTAGATGTTGGATATTTTGGTACAATTCTTCAATTCGCTGTAGATGAAATTGTAAATCTTGGGCACCAAATAACCAACCATATCTAAGAAATACGATCACATCAAGAATACTAAAAATGAAAAAAGAGCCGACAATTAGCCATTGCTTTTTAAAAAAGATTTTAGTAACGCCGATTTTTGAAATTATGTCCATTTTAGAGGCCTTATTTTCTTTCATTCTGATAGTTTAGTCCTTTCGTTTAAGCAGCCAGTACGTCACATTGGCCCCTTCGAAGGCCTGGGTATGGTTGGTGACAACTCGATAATTTTTAAGCAGTGACTTGGCAATCTTCTTGGTGCCCGGATTTATATTGCCGCTTGTAATCTTGCCCTTGGCGCTGGCATAGCCGTGCCATTTGCCGATTTGTTTGCCGGCCGGCGTATTTAAAACGACCCACTGGACCTGACGCTTTTTGATGACCGTTGCTTGACTGTTCAAAATTTGAGGTGCTTTGTCATGGGCGATGTTATAGTTTTGGAAATAATAGGTACTTGGCAGTGCCCCGGAAGTCGTGTAGAATCCCATGTCGATTGATCCGTAGTTCAGAAGAGTTGGCCGGCCCTTGCTTTGGGATCGCATCAGCTTACCGAACTCAACTTGGGCGGGTTGCTGCGGCCGATTGGTTTGATTAAGTGTGACTGAGCTGTTATTTGGGAAAATTCGAGAACTTAAGATATTATCGTTAACACCCAGGATTAAAAAGAAGCTGATCAGGGCGCAACTTAAGAGTACCAGCGATTCATTTTGATCATTGATGGTGATGTTGAATCTTTTGATGGCGTTGGTAAAGGCAAAAACGCTTGGAATGACCAAGTAGGGGAAGAAAGCCAGCTCATAGTATTGGTAAACTTGGCCGGGATGATAACCGTAGACAATAAAGGCAGCGTTGACGATCATCATCATGACAAACAGCATCTTGCCCCAAGTGGTCTGAAAAGTTGAACGGCTAAAGAGCAGGTAGACGTAACCAACAAAGCCACAAACAAAAATCAATGGATCCTGTCGGAGAAAACTGCTGTAGATAGTCAAAGATTCAATGAATTTAGCAAACACTGAGTTATCCGACAACATGTAGATATGCATATTTTCGTAAAAATAAACGTGAAAAAAGGCAGTCAGTGAATGGGTTGCCAGAAAGAAAATTAACCAGGGTAAGGTTGCGATTAAAAAGCCCAAGAGACTCCACCGGATTAATTTGGCCATCTCCCGCCATGACTTTTGCTTGACGTAGTAGCCAAACATAGCCAAATAAAAGATGATCCAGCCGCCCAATAACGTATATTTCATCAAGAAGGTCAATCCAACCAAAAAGCCTTGGAGACACCAAAGTTGGCCGGGAAGCACAAAATGGGCTCGGTCAGCTTTCAGCAGCACGTAAATAAGTGCCAGCATAGCCGGAAATAGTAATGATTCGACCGTATCACCATAGTTATAGTATGGGTGAAACAGTTGAAAAACCGGCACTAGAATCGCAATGGCACAGGCGGCCAACTGATAGGTATTCAAACGGGCGATTTTGTAAACTATGTACATGGTGAGAAAGAGACTTAACACTTCAAATGGAAAGATTCCCAGTAAGGATCGACTGCTGATTAGAGAAGCCAGCCCGTGCATGAGATAAACGTAAGGTCCCTTTTGTTCAAAAACGTCCTTGTAGGGCAAAATGCCATGCATTAATGCTTTGCCGACCGTAAAAAAGCAATTATTATCTGGAGAATAGTCAAAATAAAATAACGGGGACGTGTAACTGACAAATCCCATAAACCAGATACTGATTAGGAGAAAAAGACCCAGATAGGCCCTTTTTGACAACCACGATTTCACTTTTGAAGACACACTCATCACTCAATTCTAAAAAGTTTTTTATAAAATTAGTATAATAGATCTTAACAAAAGATTAAATACATATTATTATATGTAACAAGGGTGTAGGGCTTGAAAATTTTAACCGTTTAACGATTATTCTTGCGAAAACGATGATTAAATCAGAGAAACATAACTTGGAGGGTATTTATTACATGAAAAAGACTTTACTATATCTAACAGCAGCCGTCACACTTTTCTCAGTTGGTAGCGTAGCTTCAGCAAGCTTACATACCAACAATGCTGACACCACTGTCACTGCTACAAGTGGCTCAGGTGTTACTGCAACCAGTGGTTCAACTACTACAACTGACTCAAGTAGCACAACCACTGCTTCATCAACTTCTACACCAACTGAATCATCATCTTCAACAAAGACACCAACTAAGACAACGGCTGCTTCAAAGCATGCTAAGACTGTTAAAGCAAACAAAGCTAAGGTTGCTAAAGCTAAAGCTGCTGCCAAGAAAGCCAAGGCCGCTTACAAGAAGGCCAAGACCGCTACTGCAAAAGCTAAGTATCTTAAAGCTTACAAGAAAGCTTATGCAACTTACAAGCAGGACCAAGCAAAACTGGCTACTTTACAACACCCAACCGCTGTAAAGAATGCTAAGTCAAAAGTTGCCAAAGCTAAAGCAAGTTACAAGAAAGCTAAGACAACTGCCAAGAAGGCACAAGCTCTTAAGGCATATAAAGCCGCTCAAGCTAGCTTGAACAAAGCTTACGTTAAATACGCAAAGTAATTAACGAAATTTCCGACATGAATGGCATGTCGGTCAATGACTAATCACTAACTCGGTTAAAGTAGACTACACCTACAATTAAAAGGTCGCACTAGACTCTGATTAAGATCAAAGTTTAGTGCGACCTTTTTAGATCAAAAATTAAATTTAGTTTTAATTATCGTCTAATAAATGATATTATATAAGAAATAAATATTAATATGATAAATTTTGAACAGCTTTAATATTGAGGATAACTAATGGATAAACAATTTAAAATTTTCAAAATGAATGGGATATCTTATGAATTAATTACGACTGGTCAAGATTTTGGCCATACTAAACAAGGAAAAATGGCGATTTTTCGCCAACAAAATTCTGATTCATATGGGGTAATGCCCTTTAATGAACTTAGCCAATTTTTGGATATCGATAGTCAAAACGCCGATTTATTACAAGAACGGTTAAACTTATACAAGAAACGATTTGTTGGCCGAACGGATGTGTATGCGCGGCGATATTTTAATAAAAAAGCCGGTAAGGAGATCTATTCGCCAGTGGTACCGTTCAAAAATGGCCGGCCTCAAGTAGATCACTGGATTCCTTTAACAGATGACCAGTTAAAAACCCATTTAACCGGACAACAGTTTTTGGGGTTCTATCCAATGTTGCCTGATAATACAACAAAATATTTAGTAATCGATATTGATGGTCACCACGAAGGCGATCAATGGCGGGAAATCACAAGCTCTATTAGACAACTCTGCACCAAATATCAAGTTCCAAACCTGATTGAACTTTCTCAATCCGGTAAGGGGTGTCACATTTGGCTGTTTTTCAAGAACCCCATTGCTGCTTCAAAAGCGCGTCACTTGGGAGATGCGCTTTTGAAAATTACAATGACCATTAATCCCAATCTATCATTTGCGGCCTTTGACCGACTCTTTCCCAGTCAAGATATCATTGGCCAAAAGAAGCTGGGTAACTTAATCGCCGGTCCTTTGCAGGGAAATCGACGAAGAGCGGGAAAGAGCGTCTTTGTTGACGAAAGATTTCATCCGTATCAAGATCAGTGGGCAGTGCTGGCTAACGTTAATTTAATGACAGAATCGCGGGTTGACGCCTTAATTGAAGAACTTAATACCCAGATTAATTTTAAATTATTTGATGATCAAGAAGACCAAACTGATCTTTTAAAGGAACCGCTCCAGATCAATCAGCCTCTAACCATTATTCGTTCGAATGCATTATATATAAAGAAGAGTGACTTAAGCTCACGTCAGGCCGCTCAACTAAAATGGTTGGCTTCTTTCCGTAATCCTCAGTTCTATGAAAAACAGCGGTTAAGATTGTCAACTTATAATGAACCGCGAATTATTAGTCTTTTTGAAGAAACGCCTGAATACTTAGCCTTACCGCGAGGCCTTGAAGATGAATTGATCGCAACTATCCCACGGTTGAAATGGGTAGATCAACGTTTCGCGGGTAGAAAGATTCACGCCAAATTTCTTGGTGAGCTTCGAAGTGAGCAAAAAACCGCTTTGACTGCTTTGTTAAATCATCAAATGGGCGTGTTGGCTGCTCGAACGGGCTTTGGTAAAACGGTGATTGCTGCCAAAGTGATTGCGGAATTAGGCGTTAGTACGCTAATTTTAGTCCATGATAAAGAATTAGCAGCTCAGTGGCTGGAACGTCTTAATCAATTTCTAAAAGTCGATGATCAGCCCTTTGTGACCGAATTAACACCATCTGGTCGAAAACGGCATAAAGAGGTGATTGGGACCTTTTTTGGTAATAAGCGCAATCGAAGTGGCGTTATCGATGTTGCGACGATTCAATCGTTTAAAGCGGATCAGGCCAGTCAAGAAATCTTGGATCAATACGGACTGGTTATCAGCGATGAGGTGCATCATGATGCGGCCTATACGTACGATCAGGTGATCAAACAGTTACATTGTAAATATTTGTACGGATTGTCGGCAACGCCTTTTCGACGGGATGGTCAGGAACCAATCGTTACAATGAGATTTGGCCCGGTTCGTTATCAAACGGCCCCGATTGATGAAGCAACTTTATTAAAGGTTAAGCGGACCGTTGTTCCCAGATTTACCAATTTGGGGATGAACGATTTGCAAATTGCCAATAATGGCATTAACCAAAATTATGAGGCGATTTTGCACGATGACACCCGAAATCAATCACTGGTTAAGGACATGGAAGAAAGTCTGTCAGAAGGTCGCCATGTGTTAGTTCTAACCAATCGGATTGCCCATTTGCATTTATTGGCAGAGCTGCTTAATACCACATTCCCGGTTTACTTACTCTATGGTGAACAAACGGATAAGCAAAATAGTCAGGTCATTGAGCAGATTAATCAAACGATGGGCCCCTATATCCTGATTGCCACGGGAAAGTATGCGGGTGAAGGGCTTGATATTGGCACAATTGATACGTTGATTTTAGCGATGCCTCATTCCTGGAAGGGCCGTAGCGAACAATATTTGGGAAGGATGCAACGAAATCTCACTCAGAAAGCTGAAATTCGAGTTTACGATTATATTGACATGTTCGTCCCAATGTTGGCCAAAATGTATCGTAAACGCCAAAAGACTTATGAACATCTTCACTACCAAATTGTTAATGACCAACGTAGTCAGCAGGCTGGCATTCAATTCTTTAATGGCCGATATCAAAGCGAGATTTTGGCATCGGTTAAAGGCGCACATCAAATGATTATTTGCATGAATCAACTATCTAATTTTGTTTTGGGCAAACTGTTGGCCAGTTCGAATGAGCAAGTTCAAATTCACATTCTAACCAATTATTTGACGGACAGTCAGAGAAAACAATTTGAAGATCAAAAAATTCGTTACACGCTTTATGATAATAACTTGCCAACCAGTTTAATTATTAACCAGGATCAGCTTTGGTTGAGTTCAGATAAGGGATTTAGAAATAATTCGGGCATGACCGTTAGAATGGCACAACCCCAACTAGTGAAGCAATTTACCAAGATGTTGTTAAGGTCGGTCGATAGCTTGAAGTGATAGGCATGATTAGTAAACTTGTTATTTGGGAAAGGTAATTTGATGATAGTCATTATCTCGCAAAAGTGTGTACCATAATCGAATACGACCAACCCAAACGGTAGATAGTTTTTGGCCCTTGAATTCAGGAGTCGGCTGGCTGCTTTTTAGTCGCCCATAGAAAAAATTCCTGTTTGACAGTCCTTTTCGTGGTATTTCGATAAACTTAATCTTTTTGGGAGATAAATCCGATGACTTAATGAAATTACTCAAGGAAGATTGGTAACCAATAGTGTTTTTAGTTCTTTCTGAAACAATTAGGACCTTTTGAGTGGTGGTTCCTAATATCACTTGGTCTTCTCTTTTATCTATATTGAGGGTGATCACCGAACTTGGTATTAATCTCTGATTACCATTTTGTGAAGCCACATTTGATAATAGCTTTTGAGGAGAGTCGTCATGCGATAAGTAGTAACCCATAGATCCCCAGCTAATAACCAGGAGGCATCCTAGAATGATGAGTAGATATTTTTTCATTTTAATCAGTTGCTCCTTTAAAAAATTTGAAATTCAGACTCAAATTGATTGAAGTGAACGTCACCGACAATTTAAAGGCCACACCAGACTCTGATTAAGTTCAAAGTTTGGTGCGGCCTTTTTGATAGTGGTTAGAAATTATTACCGACTGTATTTAAAATAGCTTTTCGTGTAGAAAGCTAAAAGGCTGCCGGTTAGTAAACAGCCAATAATCCCAAACGCGCCTGAAAAGTTCAAGTGATCTACCAGCCAGCCGATGAATGGAAACAAGCCGATCATGGTGAAAGAAAACAAGACGCTGGCAACGCTTAGAAGGGTGGCTCGTTGATTGGAATCAATCATTTCATTATAGTAGCTGCTGAAAATTGGTTCTACAAGGGATGAGCCGGCCTGGGAGACTAAGAACAGTCCGATTAATACCGGTAACCAATTGAACCAGCTGGTTAATAAGAGGCCAACTAGTCCCCAACTAAGTCCGATAATCAAGACCCTTTTGGCAAACCGCTTTTGAATGGTGGGAGTTAATTTGATGCTCATGATGTTCACCGCAGCGGAAATAATCATCAGCGTTGAAATCATCCAACCTGAAAAATGGGCTTTTTCCAATAGAGACTGAAAATAAAAGTAATAAGACGTACAGATCCCGTCAAAGGCGGCTTGGAAAAACATGAGATTTCTAAGAACGTGATTGGTTTTGAAAACGCGATAGGAAGTGGTCAGAATCGATTTAATGGTCATCGGTGCTTGGATCTGCTTCTTAGACGAAGTGATTTGAGGTTCTTTCATCATCAAAATTGAGATCAAGGCGAAAACCCCGATGATAATGGCAATCACGTAGGTCAACTCGAAATGCCAGTGAACGAGAAAGCCTGCTAGAACAACGCCGCTGGTATCGCCAAACTCAAATAGCATATTAACGGTTCCAATAACCCGCGGATAAGTTTTGGTCTGGTGGCTTTCAATCAGGGAATCATACATTAATGCATCGATTGTACCGGATTGTAAATTATATGACAATGCATTTAGAACAAAGCTCAACGCAAACATTAAAAAAGTATGACTGGTTAGCATCATAACTGCAGAAAGAATTGCCGCAATGCGACCCGCAATTAAAACGGCTTTGTAAGAGAAGCGGTCGGCCAAAACGCCGGTTGGTACTTCAAAGCCAAAACTGGCAATGTGGAAGATACTTTCGCAAAGCCCAATTTCAACTAAACTTAGTCCCTGCATTTGCAGGTAAATGACCCATAGGCTTGTAATACCAAAGAACGAGAAGAAGGTATAGACATAGCCTTTACCAATATTAGCTGCATATTTAATTTTCATTTGATGAACACTCCAGTGACTCAACCCACCAAAATTAGCAGGTAGGTTGAGGTTATTTTTGCGCGGTCACTAGAGTGTTGATACCTGGATAATGCAGTGCTTTAATGTAATCCAAGCCAGCATGGCACCCACCTCAATTTCCATATAGTTGCTTTTTTAGTATAACGATTTATTTAAGAACTCACAAGGTATGTTTTAGTAGCAGTTGTGAAAAGGGACCACCACAAAATTGACAATTGTGCTGGCCCCTTTGATGCTGAGTAGTCGCTTTACAATTCTTTATTCTTGATTAGAAACAATGAGATACCGAAACAAACAATTAGGATAGCAAGGCTGATCAAAATGTAAGGTTGAAATTGATTTACCGTTAATTGTTTTAAACTGATTTTAACGGAAACGTTAAAGAAGTCAATGTACTTTAACCAATTCCATTTTGAAATCATACTCACAATTGAAACAAGTAAGGGAAAGATGATGATGAAAACAGCACTACCAATTAATGAGCCTGTTAGCATTAGAATAACGATGGCCATGCTGAAAACGACGCCAATGAAGAAAGTAACAATTAACGCCGTGAGTAAAGTAGTGTTGAAGAGGGATGACCAACTGGTACCGGTTTTTCGTCCCAGTGCCATTCCAGTTAAGGTGCCAACCAGGAAAAAGACAATGACTTGGACAAAAAGATCTAGTAACATGATGATAAATTTTGCGATAATAAAGCCTGATCGGGAAATGCCTGAGACTAACGTATTCTTATAAGTTTGTTGGCTGAATTCATAACCGATGACCATCACAAAAATGCTGATAAAAGCGTACATTAGAACGCTAGCCGAAATGGTAAGTCCTCGAATGCCGGTTAATAATGTCCACGGTATTCTTGTTAGTTGATCAATATTAACCGGGGCGCTAACCATTATTCCACCAGCTTGCTTTGAATAAACGACTACAACACTAAATAGAATTACTAGTGCTAACAGTAAATAATGTCCGAATGTATGACTCTGTCGGTAAAAATCGGCTCGTAGTTGGTTAATCATTTGTATGCCCTCCTTGATGATGTAGCAAATTGGTATAATACTGCTCCAAAGACCCTTCTTGACGGGTGATGTTCGTCACAGAGACGTCATTCATCACTAAAATTCGATTCAAATTTGCTGTATCAATTGTTAAATTGTGAATAATGATTTGATGATCACTAAGGACGGTGAAAGGACTGATGTTATTTTGATCCAGTAGCTGAGCAGTTGTTTTCGTGTCATCGACGTCTAAAAGAATTCCTGATTGATTTTCTTTATCTAATTCTTCTTTGGTAACTTCTTTGATAAAGTGACCGTGATAAATGAAACCAAACTTGGTCGAAACCTGGTATAGTTCGGTCAAAATATGACTGGAGATTAAAATGGTGGTGTTATGCTCTTGATTTAATCGCTTTAGTAGTTGTCGGAATTCAATAATGCCAGAAGGATCCAGCCCATTGATTGGCTCGTCAAGAATCAAAAAGTCCGGTTGTGGTAATAATGCCAACCCTAGTCCGAGTCGTTGACGTTGCCCAAGGGATAATTTCCCGGCTTTAGCATTCTTTTTAGAGGATAGGCCAACGAAATCAATAGTTTGGTCAATTAACCCAGGATCTTGGATGCCATGTTGAATCGCTGTTAATTTAAGGTTTTGTCGAACGGTTAATTTTTTGAAGGCAGCGGGTGTTTCGATAACGGCACCAATATGCTTTAATGCTTGCTTATAGTGAGTTGATCGTTCGCCAAGCAGGGTAATAGTGCCCTCTTTTAACGGCGAAAGATGAGTAATCAAACGCATCAAAGTAGTTTTTCCGGCTCCGTTTTCACCAATTAGGCCATAGATATCACCTCGATTGACGTTAAACGAGACGTCTTGTAGTGCTTGGAATTGGCCAAAATGTTTACTGACATGATTAATCTCTAAAATAGGTTTCATCTCAATGCCCCTTTCTTCTATAGTCTAAGATTACTATCTGATTCTTAAGCCATGACATAACTAAACCTTAATTAAACCTAAATTGTGATAAGGGTGTTAAAGCAGTCAACTTAAGATTGCGAGGAGGTAAATTTATGGCAGATACGGTAATTTTGATTATTGAAGATAATGATGATATCCGCACGCTTTTAAGGGATGTATTGATACCCGATTATGAAGTCATAGAGGCAGCTGATGGCGCCAGCGCCTTGAATAGGTTTTCTCAACAACAGCCAGATTTAGTCATTTTAGATTTAATGTTGCCGGGAATCACAGGAGAAAGTGTGCTTAAAATGATTCGCAAAACGTCACAGGTGCCGGTTTTGGTACTAACAGCTATTCAGGAAAAACGAAAAGTAGTTGAGCTATTGGAAAATGGCGCAAATGATTATTTGACTAAGCCGTTTGATATTGATGAATTGCTTGCCAGGGTTAAAGTTCAACTACGACAAAGTAATCCGATGATTCCGACAAACCAGATTCTGTCCTATGGTAAAGTGACTTTGAATCAGGTGACTCATGAAGTCCAAGTGGATAATCAGGAACTAATTTTGCCTAAAAAAGAATTTGCATTACTTCAAATTCTAATGGCCCACCCTCACCAGGTTTTTCAAAAAGCTCAGTTATACGAATCGGTTTGGGGAACGTCGTATTTAAATGCTGAAAATACCTTAAACGTCCATTTAAGTAATCTGCGAACCAAAATTAATGCATTATGTCCGGAAGCGCAATACATCAATTCTATTTGGGGCATTGGCGTGCGTTTTGACTAGGAGGTTATTATGATCACTTTACTGAGTATTTTGTGTCTGATTTTAGTAATCCTGCTGCTGACAGTTATTATTGAAATTAAGCGGATAACAGTTGAGCTAACATACATAAATGAGCATCCAACTAACGGATTTGTGACGACTTATACTAATTTGCCCTTGACTAAAGAGTTGGCCAGAGCAAGCAATCTTAGCTTGAAAAATAGTCGAAAGCTTCAGCAAATTCAAACTCAGCAGGAAAATCAGGTCCGAAAAATGTTGACGAATTTAACCCATGACATTAAAACGCCGCTAACCGTTTCAATGGGGTATGTGCAGTTGCTAATGAGGTCTGTAGATGCAAGTGATGCGGCACAACTGGAACGAATCCAGCGCAATCTTGAGTCGGTTAACTACTATTTACAGTATTTGATGGATTTTAACCTACTGCAGGAAAAAAGTGTTTCGCTAAAAATCAATTCGGTTAATGGGTCAGAATTGATAGAAAATGAATTATTTAATTATTACGATGAATTTAATAAGCGTCATTTGAAAGTCACACCGACAATTAAACCAAATGTTTTTCTGCAAACTGACGCAACCTTACTGAGCCGAGTGTGTCAAAACTTAATCGGAAACGTTTTGAAATATGGCCGAGAAGACGTTCTGGTGAGTTTAGCACCTATTGATGAAACACATATTCAGTTAGTGTTTGCTAACAAGGGAAATCAGCTCCCAAAGGATCCTTCTCAGTTGATTAATCGTTTTTACACGGCTGATCAATCTCGATCAAATCATAGTGTGGGATTGGGACTTAGTATTGTGCAATCATTGGTAACGACGCTGGGAGGCCGGCTAAGTTTATCAACCAAAGATACCTGGTTCAATGTCACGATAATTTTAAAGCCACTAAAAAATTCAATAAGGGCTCAAGAAGATCAAACAAAAGGTCATGATCATTAAATCGTTTCAACAGAAAAGGGACCAACCGCAAAACCGAAAATTGCGCTGGCCCCTTTGATTATTCAAATTCTATAAAGTTGGTTGATTAGACATGCCAAACCTTTTCAGCAATCCGTTTAACCAGGCGAAGCTTCTCCCACTGTTGTTCCTCAGTCAACTTATTGCCTTCTTCGGTAGATGCAAACCCGCACTGGGTAGACAGTGCCAGATTGCTTAGCGGGACTTTTTCAGCGGCTTCTTTAATGCGATTAATGACTTGCTGTTCATCCTCCAGTTCCGGCGATTTGGAAGTGATCAAACCAAGGACGATCCGTTTGTGCTGGTCGCCGTTCCAGATTCGATCAAGTGGTGCGAAACTGCCCGATCGTTGATTGTCGTATTCAAGAAAGAGGCCGTCGTAGTGGAGTTGTCCCAGATAGTCGGCAACATCGTCATAGCTACCGGAAAAGAGGTAGGTTGACTTAAAGTTTCCCCGACAAATGTGCGTCGTCACTGTTAAATCGTTCGGCAAGCCCTTAAGCAGCTGATTGATGACACGGACAGCGTCTTCAGCCATCTGAACATAGTGCTGGTGTTCAGTTTTATCGTTGGCCGTTTCGTTTAATTTAGTAATCAGAAATGCCCAGGTTGTGTCATCGAGTTGGATGTAACGACAACCAAGATCATAAAAATGCTGGATAGTTTGGTGATAAGCGGTGGCTAAATCGTCTAAGTATTCATCCCAGGATTTGTAGAATTTAGACCAGTTGTCACTTCGATTATCCCGGAAAAGCATGGATGGGGAGGGAATTGTTTGCTTAGGCGTTACGCCATCTGGTGTAATTGACTGCAAAAATTTAAAACTGTCAAAGAAGGGATGATCGGGATTATAGGCAATCCGGCCGATTAAATCCGCATTGTCGGTTCGCGTTTTACTGCCATGAAACTTGTAGCTTTGATGATAGTCATAGTGACCAACACCGGTTAAGCCCCACAGAAAGTCTAAGTGCCACCAGGAGCGGTTGAATTCGCCATCTGTGACGTCTTTGAGCCCTAATTCAGCTTGCTTTTTAACAATCTTCTTGGTTTCGGCATGTTGCACCTGCTGCAGTTGATTTGCTGAAATATCGCCTTGTCTAAATTGTTCATGGGCATCCTTTAAGGCTTGGGTTCTGAGTAAACTGCCGACAACATCGTAACGATATGGGAATCTGATTTTAGTACTGGTTTCTGTCATTTTGAAGTCCTCCTGTTGTTTAAAATTAACCTACGAAAAAAGCATTCGCCCCTGCTTGTCATGCCGACAAACAAGGGGCGAATGCTCGCGTTACCACCCTTATTTACACTATTTTCGCAAATAATGCCTCAACGGTACCAATTGATACCCGGGAAGTTAACGGTTCCTACCGACTATTTTGCGTGAACAGAATAGTGACTTATCAGAGTTCATCTTCAACGCGACTTGCATATCCGTTTTCACCAGCGGGACTCTCTAGCATGCAATTGACGCCTACTCTTCTCTTAGTCTTTTTAATTTCGTAAGTTAATCAAATTTTAATCTAGAATAAACTAAATGGTGGGAAAAGTCAATTTTTAGCAGGGGGAACTTTTTTGCCAGCTTTTTTGGCGGGGTCGTCAATAATCGAATCGGTTTCACCAGAAGCGTTAAATTAAACGGAAGCTTATCCGTTATGGTAATGCTTTTATTAGGCTTGGTAGGGAACCACTTGTGGCTGTTAGTTGGATTATTGATCTGTCTGGCCATGTTTCAAGGCTTCGGCGTTAGTGCGTTAAACACCTTCATCGTTAACGTGGTGCCAACCAATCGGTCAACAGTTATGGCTTTTAACAGTTCGTTTCTGTACCTTGGCTTGACGTTTGGCTCATTGATCGGTGGGTGGATATATCCGACATTTGGCTACTTTGGCGTTTGCCTACTGTCAGCACTGAGCACCCTGATTTCGATATTGGTCACTTTAGGTTTAAAGCCGACCCATTAATCCTGAGGCTGAGAAGGTGCTTCTTTAAAGATGGTCACAATGATCAGCAAAATAGTGTTGATCAACAACGCACACAAGAAAACGCGTGTGCCAGTTGCTTTTAAATAGTAGGTGCTAAATAGAATGCCAAAGACAAACATGCAAATGCCGCTTAAAAAATGACCAGCTTTGATTAAAGCATCATGATCATGACTGAAAATCGCTTCATACACATTATTTGAAAAGTTCTTTAGGTTACCGGTCATAATGCCGTTATTTACACTGGTCCCACCAATTTTATTGAAAACCGTCAGTTCATATCCGGAAAACAGGCCCAGCGAAAAAAGCATGGGGAGCTCAGTAATCGATGTAAACATAGCCCCGTACAGTAGTCCCAAAAAGAGAATGCTAAGTAGTAAAAAAGCTGAAAACCGGTGGTTGGTGGATAATTTTAAATGTTTACAGGCTTGGGAAATAAAGGCGCCAAGCAGAAACCCAATTAAGACTGGTACGCGAACATATGCCGTTTGCCAGCCCTTGGCAGCCAACTCATAAGCGAAAACCACTAAGTTACCAGTTTGCGCACTGACAAATGAACCGTTAAAGTTTTGAAAAGTGTAGGCATCAATTGATCCCATAATAAAGGTCTGGAATAAAGTTGTTAGACTATTTTTGGTTGAAAAATCCATTGTAAAGCCCCCTTGGATTATGATTTGAAGCATTAACGCATTAACAGTCAAATTATAGATTAATTCTCTCACTTTTGAACAAAACTTGGTATAATGGATCTACTTTTAGTGAGAAAAACCAATACTTTCTGTGAAAAATATTAATTTCTAAACTGAATGCGGTACAATAGTAGCAAGTAAGTAACGGCAATTAGGGGGCGGATGATGATTTCTGAATCAAGTATTTTGGTAGCTGAAGATTTTTCCGCGGTCGGAAGGATGTCGATGACAGCTGCAATTTCCATTCTTTCAGGGTTCGGAATTCAGACGGCTGCCATTCCGACCGAGATACTATCCACGCAGACGGAGGGCTTTGGTCAGCCGGTAATTTCAAATTCGACTGAGTGGATTAAAAAAACAATTAATCATTGGCAGACGATTCCCGATTTAAAGTTAACTTCAGCATTAGTCGGCTACGTTGGTAATACAGACACAGTGACAGAACTAACTAACTATTTAAAGGCTGGTCAAATGACCCAGATTGTGATTGATCCGGTTTTGGGTGATTGTGGCACGTTGTATAACGGCTTTGACGATACGTATCTTAAAGCGGTTAAAAAAATGATGACAACTGCAACCGTCATCACACCAAACGTGACCGAATTAGGATTGTTGACCGGAGTTAAATTGGTGCCGGATTCGTCTGATGCTGATATTCAAGCAGCACTGGCAGTTCTTAATCAAGAATTGCCCAACCATCCCCAAGCAGTTGTGACCGGGATTCACCGGGATGCTGGAATGGGCTCGGGTTTTAATCACCAGGGAAAGCTCGTTTGGAGCGGGTCGCCGTTTATTCCCGGGCACTTTTATGGGACTGGTGACTTGTTTGCGGCTTTGATTTGCGGTTATCTGAACTTTAACATTGAGTTTGAAAGTGCGGTTCAGCGGGCAGTTTTTGGAACGTATGAGGCCGTCTCGAAGACTGCTCAGCTGGCAGTTGAACAACGTAAGTATGGCTTGAATTTAACTAAAACGTTAAGTGACGTTACGAAATTTACCTTGGGACAAAAAAGGGGGGAATTCTAAAAATGACAGTTGAAATTGGCAGTATCGAGACTGGCATGCACGTCAAGTTTGTCTAAATCGATTTATTGAAAAATCGGTGCAGCCGATGTGGTATGCTTATTATCGCGACTGAGGTTTTTTAGCAGTCAGTGGGCTCGATATGACTTTTCCGCTGAAAATGCGAAGGAAGACCTTTTAGAAAGGAGTTATGATGATGGATAAAAAACGAGTTGGCCAACAAACCCAATTCAAAACAGTTATTTTAACCGCCATGTTTGTCGCGGTGACTTTGGCGGTCAGTATGGGGATTCCACCCATTCCGATTCCTGGCACTCACGGGAACATTAATTTGTGTGATGGCGGTATTTTAATCAGTGCCCTGTTGTTAGGCCCTAAAGTGGGCGGAACCGTTGGAGCTTTGAGCGGCTTTTTGCTGGATATGCTTTCCGGTTATGGAAATTATGCTATTTTTTCGTTTGTCGTTCACGGGCTCGAAGGCCTGATTGCCGGTTGGATCAAGAATCGCAGCTCAAAGAAATATGTCGACACACTGGCAGTTTTAATTGCCGCATTAGTGATGGTCGTGGGGTACTTCTTTGCTGATACGATTTTGTACACGATTTCAGCCGGATTCTTGGGAATCTTCACCAACATCATTCAAGGCTTAGTGGGGGCCGTGATTGCACTGGCGGTCACACCATTTTTGCGAAAACGGATCCATAATTGATTTTGGTAGACTATGTATTTTGAAACCGGTGGTTAATAAAGACTGCCGGTTTTTATTCGATTAATTTTTGAATCGTAATTGCTGAACCAATCTAAAAGCTATACAATGTTCAGCAACGACAAGTTTTGACTGGAGGTTTTATTATATGACGGAAACAGAAGACGCTTTAGGCAAACAGGATGTTAAACGCCTACATGATGAATTTAAGAAGTCACCTAAGAGTGAGGTGCTTTCTCGGATTATTACCCAAAATGGGGTTAATCAGGCGGCTCAAGACCCCAATGCTCAAGTGCGGTTGGATCCGGTTTTTTCGATTGATTTACAAACCGGCTCGGTGACCAACCAGAAACAAAGCGGCCGTTGCTGGCTGTTTGCATTGGTCAATACGTTACGGCATCAATTTGCCAAAAAATATCGGGTTAAAGATTTCAATCTTTCTCAAAAATACTTATTTTTCTGGGATCGCATCGAACGAGCCAACATTTATTATAGCCGCATGATTGCAACTGCCGATCGGCCGGCTGATGATCGGGAAGTTACTTATTATTTAAGCATGCCCGGCGACGATGGTGGTCAGTGGGCGATGGCGGCTGCTTTGGTTCAAAAATATGGTGTGGTACCGGTTAGCGATTATCCGGAAACCAGTAACGTTGAGAATACCGGTGCACTTGATACAGTGATGAACCGAAAACTGCGAATTGATGGGATGACGCTTCGCCAACTGGTCAATGACGGTAAGTCTGATGAAGAAATTAACGCTGCCCGACAAAAAATGCTGGCTGAAGTGTATCGAATAACTGCTTATTCATTCGGTGAGCCACCAACAACGGTTAATTTTTCCTATCGTGATGATGACAAGAAATACCACAAAGTTTCGGGATTAACGCCGCAGCAATTTTATGACCAGTATTTGGGAATTGATTTGGATGATTACGTTGTGGTATCAAATTCACCTGAGAAGGCCTTTAATCAACTGTACGCGTTGCCAAGTCAAAACAACGTGGTTGGCGGTAAACAGATTCAATTTTTGAACTTGCCAATGGCGGTTTTAAAGAAAGCAGCCATTGCTCAGTTAAAAGATGGCGAAACGGTTTGGTTCGGCAACGATGTTTTGGAACAGATGGATCGTAAAAAGGGTTATTTGGACAGTCACTTGTATCGTTATAGTGACTTGTTCGATGTCAATTTGGCAATGGATAAGGCACAGCGACTAACCTATCACCAAGCAGAGGTTTCTCACGCGATGACGCTGACCGGGGTTGATTTGGACGATCAAGGTCAACCTACCAAATGGAAAGTTGAAAATTCGTGGGGCGATAAAAACGGCAATAAGGGCTACTTTACCATGGCAGACAGCTGGATGAACGACTACGTTTATGAAGTTGTTGTTCATAAAAAGTACCTGACAGAAGATCAACAAGCATTACTCAAGATGGCGCCGATTGAATTGCCTGCTTGGGATTCATTGGCATAAGTTTAAATGTAAAATCAACTGCCACCTTAATTTTCAGTGAATTAAAGGAGATCATAACAATTGAAAAAATCGACGGCTATTAAGATCGGAACCCTTGGTGCTGGTTTTGCGTCTATAGGGGTATCAAGACTTTTATTCTCATTCTGTTATTTTTCAAAAGAAGAATCGATGGTATGTGCGTTACTGACAGTGATTGGCATCGCAATCATAATTGTAGCCACGAAAAAATATAAAGAAATCAAATAAGAAGATAGCCGTAAATTTAAAAGTCCCACGTGACCAGCTGAAATAGTTGATCACATGGGACGTTTCTTTTTATGGCATAACTAGCACAAAAACCGATCTTTCGTGTACAGGTCAGATTAGTTTCCCGGCGTAACCAAAACTTGTTTGGCATCATCGTTATCCAAGCTTCGAACTACTTTAAAACCGGAAACCTTCAAGTTGGCGGCGCGATATTTCCCAGAAACTTTACTTCTGACTGAAACGGTCTGATCCATTGGAATATCTGAAAGTTTTCCTTTCATATAAATGACTGGATTATTAGCCGATTTGTTTTTAAAGGAATATTTTAACGTTCCCTGTTTATCCAAATCATTAGCTTTTTTGGCGTCTTTGTAGGTTTTGTAAATTTTGCTGACGCTGTAAATTGTGACGGTCTGGTTATGTCGGTTGAATTGATAGGCATCAATACCGGTTTTGCTCTTATAATTGATGGAGCCGTTCATGTACCAAAGATTATCATTGGAAATCAGGGCTTCTTTTGCCGTTTTCCCTTTAGTTGGATTTTGCATACTGGTTTTACTGCTCGGATTGGCATTTTTACTGGAAGATTTGCCACAACCCGCTAATATAAGCCCCAGGCCCGCAGTAACGACCAAAATAGCCGCTAATGATTTGTTTCTTTCCATAATTCGTATCACCTCATATCATGAAATTATCACACAACACTTGCAAAATCTAGTCGTATGTTCGAATATTAATAAAAGAAACGAAATCTTAATACGTTCGCAATTTAGAAATACAATTGATCGACTCAGATCGATCATATAGATAGGAAGATAGGTATGGCAACCATTCGCGACATTGCCAAGAAGATGGGGTTATCGGTTTCAACCGTCTCTCGGGCACTCAATAATAATCAAAGGATTAGTACGCGCACCCGGAAACGCGTTAAAGAGGTAGCGGATCAACTTGGCTATCAACCGAACTATAACGCTCGTAACCTGACCAATCGGGAAGCAAATGCGGTTGGGGTCATTTTCCCGGTTAATAATCGCGTCGTTGACAACATTTTTTATGTTGGATTATTACGAGGTATCAATGAAGAACTTACTTCTCGAAATTATGTGTTATCGGTGGCGATTGGTAATTCGACTGAACAGGTTTTGGAAAACGTCAAATCAATGATTACCGGCGCCCAAATTAAACGGTTTATCCTCCTGTATTCTCATATTAACGATCCGGTGATTAATTTATTGCGTCATCAACCGGTTGATTTTGTGACTATTGGAAAGCCCGCTGCGGGTCAAAAGTGGCCTTACGTTGATAATAATAATGTTAGAGCTGGCGCGGATGGGACCCGCTTCTTGATTGACCAACGCCATGTCCTTCAGCCGATATTTGCGGAATCATCAAACGGCTGGCCTTATGAATTGGATCGCCGAGAAGGGTATCTGAGAGAAATGTCGCGAACCAATCGCAAACCAGTCATTTTTTCGGTTTCCGATCAGGATGATGATCAGTTGAGCCGATTAATTAAAGCCAATCCGCAAATGGATGGCGCAGTTGCCACAGATGATTATACCGGCTTGAAATTATACCACCGATTTAAAACACTTTATCCAAATCGGGAAATTGAGGTGGTTGGTTACAATAATTCGCTGCCTAATGAGTTGACCAATCAACATTTTCACTCTGTTGATCTACATCCAACAGAGATGGGACAGGCAGCCGTTCAACTGCTTTTTGAGAAGCCAGCAACTCAAATTGCCAACGCGGTGAAACATACAATTGTCGCGCATAGCATTGAATTGGCATAGCTTAAGTTAATTTTAAAAGGGAGGGGATAGGCGTGCAGAAACCAAATCAGTGGGTGTTATTGATGTCCACGTCAATCGTCTCTTTTATGTCAACGATTGACGCCAGTATTGTGAATATTGCGGTCCCTAAAATTTCACGTGATCTCCGGATTCCTAATAACCAGGCTGAATGGATTGTTTCAGTTTATTTGGTTTTGATCTGTGTGCTGCTGATTTTATTTGGTGAATTATCAGATCAGGTTGGTCGAGTTCGGCTTTTTCAAATTGGAACTGTTATTTTTGTCTTGGGGTCACTGGCATGTGGTCTGAGTATTAACCTTCCGACAATTTTGGCCGCCCGGGTATTGCAAGCGTTGGGGGCATCGATGACGATGGCCACCAATTTTGGCATTATTACGGATATTTTCCCATTGAGTCGTCACGGCTTGGCGCTTGGGGTCAACAGTGCGTTTGTCCAGATTGGCAATATTGCCGGTCCAGGAGTGGGCGGGCTTATTTTAAGCATTGCCAGTTGGCATGACATCTTCTTTGTTAACGTGCCAATTGGGATTGTGGCCTTTTTCCTGGGCCACCATTTCTTTCCTCACCCTAAGCCGTTACGGACGCGGCCTAAAATTGATATTTGGGGATTTTTAGCCTACACAGGTCTAATTCTCAGCTTTTTTGTAATGATTTTTCTTGGACAAATGATCGGCTTCGGCCACTGGAAAATCATTGGTCTGGCTATTTTAGCGGGCGGCTTTTTGATTGGATTTATTTTAATTGAACGACAGCAAGCTGAACCGTTGATTGATCTTCGGCTCTTTCATAATTTAGGCTTTACATTTGGGATTTTATCGGCCATGTTGGTCTACATGTGCGGGTACTTCAATAACGTTATTATGCCATTTTACCTCCAAGACCGGCTGCTACTTTCTTCCGGCCTCTCAGGTTTGATTCTGATGGCTGTGCCGATTGTAAATGTCTTCAGTGCACCAACCGGTGGGGCAATTTCGGATCATTTAGGCGCCGAAAAGGTCTCGTTCATGGCATTATTTATTTTTCTGGTGCCGGAAGTTATTTTTATTCTGGTGACACCGAGTTGGTCGATTATTTGGTTAATTATCGGTCTGGCGCTTTTTGGCTGTGCCAATGGCGCTTTTCAAAACAATCCCATGATTATGGGCAACGCCGCACCGGAATTTCAAGGAATTGCCGGTTCGATCGCAGCGCTGGGACGTAATTTGGGCATGTCAATGGGACTGGCCTTGGCGACGTCGTTACTGTATCACGGGATCAGTCTTAAAGCAGGCCAACGCATGACGACCTATCCGGATCAGCATCCCGACTGGTTTGTTTTTGGTATGCATTACGCTTATATGTTTTCGCTTGGCCTGATTTTGATCGCTATCGTACTAATTGGGATCGTTTTGAAGCGCCAGACTCGCCGAATTAGTTAAGGCATCTGAGTAGAAATTGTTTATTTTGGGGAGAAGCGGGAAGATGTTTAAAAATTCTAAGGAGCGCATGATTGCAATTTCAGATGGGGTCTTTGCAGTCGTCATCACCATTATGGTACTGGACATTAAGGAACCGATTGGTAATTTGTCTGGTCTTGAGAGTCATCGCTTAGTGATTCAATTATTATCGTACTTAATCAGTTTTGGAGTGGTTGCCCAATACTGGGTATTTCACCAAGAATTGTTTACAAATTTAAAAACGGTTACGATCAAGATTCTGATCGGCAATCTTTATTATTTGTGTCCGATTTGCTTGATTCCGTTTGCAACAACTTGGTTAAGTAATAGTTTTATCTCAAAGGAAAGTGCGATTAGTTTTGCGGCCTTGATGTTTATAGTGAATTTATTTCAATTGTGGTTGTTTCGTTTGGTAATTAATCAGAATCGGCGGGATCGTCTCCGGTTGACTAATCATGATATTGAAGAATTTTGGTCTGTTAAGGCAATGCTGAGTATTAGCGTGGTTTATCTTATTGTTAGCTTGCTGGTTCCAAAATTATTATTAGTTGTGATTGGTTTAGGCATCCTTTCCAGAGTGTTGGTAACCAGAGTGATTCGATTCTATCAGCGAAAGAAGGATTTGTAGACTAAAAAATAACGACGGAGACAACTTTAAGTTATCCCAGTCGTTATTTTTAGTTGGCTTTAATCATTAAAGCCGATCATTTAATTCTTTCCCCAACTTTTCATAGCCGGGCTTGCCCAACAAAGCAAACATATTGGTCTTATAAGCTTCAACGCCGGGTTGATTGAACGGATTGATGCCGTTTAAGTAACCGGAGATGGCAACGGCAATTTCAAAGAAGTAGATGAGATAACCCAACGTGTAAGGAGTCTGATCCGGAATATGAATGCTCATATTCGGCACGTTCCCATCTGTATGAGCTAAGACAACACCTTCAAAAGCCTTAGTATTGGCAAAATCCATGGTTTTACCTTCCAAATACTGCAAGCCGTCGAGGTTATCCTTTTCCTTTGGAATATCTTCGTCGTGGTTCGGGTGATCAACTTTCACAACGGTTTCCATCAGGTTGCGTAACCCTTCCTGAATGTACTGACCAAGTGAATGCAGATCCGTTGTAAAGTTGGCGGATGACGGGTAAATGCCCTTTTGATCCTTGCCTTCAGACTCACCCATCAGTTGCTTCCACCATTCAGCCAAATACTGCATGTTGGGTTCGTAATTTTCCAGCAGTTCGGTTGTGAATCCTTTACGATACAGGATGTTTCGATAAGCTGCATATTGATAAGCTTCGTTTTTAGTTAAATCAGGATCGGTATAAGCGTCAGCGGCGTCAGCGGCCCCTTTCATCAACTCATCGATGCTGGCTCCGGAAACAGCAATTGGTAAGAGGCCTACCGGTGAGAGCACGGAGTAACGGCCACCGACACCATCCGGGATAATAAAGCTTTCGTAACCGTTGGCGTTAGCCTCCTGACGTAAAGCGCCATGAGCCTTGTCGGTAGTTGCGTAAATTCGCTTCTTGGCACCTTCAGCACCGTACTTTTGAACCAGTTTATCTTTGAAAATTCGAAAAGCAATTGAGGGTTCCGTTGTGGTTCCTGACTTTGAAATGACGTTAACGGAAAAGTCACGGTCACCAATTAAATGAAGTAGATCGTAAACGTATGAAGGACTTAATGAGTTACCGGCAAAGAAGACTTGTGGAAATTTCCGCTGATCGTCCGGTAAATAATTAAAGAAAGTATCATTCAGAAAATCAACGGCCATTTTGGCCCCTAAGTAGGACCCGCCGATACCAATTACCACCAAGACCTTGGAATCGCTTTGGATCTTCTTGGCTGCCTGTTTGATTCGAGCAAATTCAGCCTTGTCGTAATCCTTTGGTAGCGTCAGCCAGTCACGGAATTCACTACCGGCACCGGTACCTTGACGGACTTCAGCGTCTGCCGCGGTCACCATTGCCTGCATTTCACCTAATTCATTATCATGAACGAATTTTGATAATTTTGAACTGTCAAATTTAATATGAGCCACTTTTTATATCCTCCTCTGAAAACATAAGCGCTTAATCTAATAGTATCATCAAATTAAGCGCTCTATGATTAAAATAACCTTTTTTATAGGATTTGGCAAAATTCAATCGTTTCTTGATTGGGGCCAAGAATGTTAAAGTAACGAATCCCATGATCCCAGAAAGACGGAATTGCTTGAATTTCCTGATCAACCAGGTTGAGTCCTTGGGCCTTAGCATCTGCAAAGGCCTTATCAACATCGGGGGTGTTTAATGAAATATGATTGATAGCGCCAGCCTTCATAGCGACTGGATCACCTTCCCAGGTTTCAATGGTTAAATTGCCGAAGCGCATGAACGCGCACCGGTTTTTGCCATTATGAAATAAGCCGGCTTGATCAAAACCAAGTGATTTATAAAAAGTGATGGTTTTATCTAAATCTTTTGAAGGAATCCCAACGTGCTGGATTCCAGTAATATCATCCTTAATTGCCATGATGAACTTCCTTTCAAATGAAGTGAACTAGTCTGTTTTACCGACGTCCAAAGCCTGATGTTTGAGACCCGGGAAAACGCGTCGATCAGCAATGCCGGTAATGCCGCCTTGGAAAAGAAAGGCGAAGATTGTGCCAATCCCAAAGTTGGTGAATTGCTTGGTGATCATAAATGCCACAATTGCCATGATGGTTGGTGGAATGTAGGAAGCCCACATCGCAACGTTGGCATTGCCTTTAAAGTACTTAAACCGCAAGATCTGCATGAGGTCGTCGGCTGGATGCAGCACCAAATTGACCCGCTGATAAATTGAAATGGCGGTTCCGATTAACGCGACCCCAAAGAAATTTAGCAAAATGTAGAAAATAATCATCCCAATAGAGTTTGCGGCTGGTAATCCTTTGAAGAAGGAGTACTTACCGATAAAGAAATCTTCAAAGATCTGAATCAGTGCAGAGAAGGGCACCATAAAGATCAGATTGCCAAGGGCGCGCCGCCAACTCCAATGGCCGACTAAAATGGCATTTAAAATGGTGGTGGCCACACCCAAAATCAGGAATGTCCAAAACAAATTCCAACCAAATGCGACACTTAAGTTGGCTTCAGCGGCAGTCCAATAGGCGGAACCCAAATAGGATGGGTGAATTTTGGCACTGGTAACCAAAGTCAGAACATTTCCAGCTGAGTTGATGACCAGTGAGATGATAAAGTAAAGGATTGACGTACTCATTGAGATGGTGCGACCATTTAAGACTTGAGAATCGTTCATATTGGCCTCCTCATTATTTGATACCATAACTAGTCACCTACTTTGACAACGGCCTTTGATGTTACTTTGGTCTTACCTTGAAGGACTCCTTCAACTTGGTCGAGGGATAATTCATTACTAATCAAGGATTCAACGTCCAACTTACCGCTTTGAAGCAGGGCAATTGAATCTTCAAATGAGTTAGGGTTGATAAAGGAGCCTTGAATGGTTAATTGTTTTTGGTAAACTTCGTAAGTGTTCATTTCGAAGTGGGCATCCGGTTTACCAACGCCAAACATCAAAACTTGAGCACCTTTACGAGTGGCTTCAACAGCTTGTTCCTGGGTTTGTGGTAAACCAACGGCTTCGATGACCACGTCATAGTTTGAAGGTAAAGTATCGCGAGTCGTGTTATAAGTGTTTTTAACGCCGAATTTTTCCTTGTTACGCTTTAACTTTTCGTCTGCAATCCCGGCAAGATCCACTTGGTGGACGCCATATGCCTGAAGAATTTGGGCAAACAATTGACCCATGAAGCCGTCACCAATTACCAAAGCGCGTTGATAAGGAGTGAGGCGAAGTAATTTAATACCGTGAACGGCACATGAAATTGGTTCAATGGTGGCAGCAGCTTTTAACGAAACGTCATCGGGAATTGGGTAAACAACGGTTGCTGGTGCTGTGAAGGATTGTTCCAAGCCACCATTTCTGGTAACGCCAACGGCTGACAGGTTTTCGCAAAGTTCAGGCCGATTGGTATGGCAATAGAAACATTGACCACAGTAAATGTTTGGATCCACTGTTACCCGATCGCCAACTTTGACGTTGGTCACGTCGGCACCGACTTCAGCGACAATTCCTGAATTTTCATGACCAAACACAATGGGTGGGACAGCATCGGCAGATCCTGGTAAGCCGTTGTATAAGGCGTGATCAGTGCCACAAATCCCAGCGTAGGCAGTGTTAATTCGAACTTCGTTAGGTTTTACTGTTGGGGTATCGATATCTTCAATTTCCATTTTTTTAATATCAGTAAAGACAAGTGCTTTCATAAATAGAATCTCCTTTAGAATATAAAGCGTTAACACAAACGTTTGTGTTTTTCAGTAAAAAAATTATTTGTTCAGTTCTTCCACAGCTAAAGCAAAGTCACCAACAGTGGCTGACCCGTTATTTTTAACCAGTGGCATGACGATATATTGATCAAGATTGCCAACATCAACGTAATTGTTTAGTAGGTCTTTAAATTGGGCCCGCACTTTTTTCAAGAACGGTTCGCTGACAACGCCGCCACCGAAAACAATTTTGGCGGGTCTAAAGAGCAACGTTTCTTGAATAGCGGCTTGAGCGACATAAAAGGCCATGATATCCCATACGTGATCGGTTAGCGGAATGTCTTGTCCCTTTTTGCCGGTTCGCGCTTCAAACGTCGGCCCACTAACCAATCCTTCCAGACAATCCCCGTGATATGGACAAATCCCTTTGAAATCCAAATCATCCGGATGACGTTTTAGCCGGACATGACCAACTTCCGGGTGACCAAGATCACCAATAAAGCGGCCGTTAACAATTTCTCCGGCACCGACCCCCGTTCCAATTGTAAAGTAAACGAGTGAGTCAATCTTTTGGTTAAATAACGTTGCCATGACATATTCACCATAGGCCGAGCCGTTTACGTCGGTTGTCCAAGCAATCGGCAAGTCAAATGCTTCTTTTAAGCGACCTACGAAATCGGTATTTGCCCAGCCTGGTTTAGGGGTGTTGGTAATATAGCCGTATTTCGGTGAGTTCTTCCGAAGCTCGATTGGTCCAAACGATGAAACCGCAATGGCTTGTAATTCCTTAAATTGTTTGAAGTAGTCAACGGTTTTCTGCAAAGTTTCTGCCGGCGTGGTTGTCTTAATATGGACGCTGTCAAGAATGCGGTAATCCTCATTGCCAACGGCGCACACAAATTTGGTTCCACCGGCTTCAATACTCCCAAGTAACATCAATTGTCACCACCTTTAATTAATCCTGTTCAATGATTTCCTTGTGAATCACGATTCAATATAACACATATTCGACAAATGTAAATGAAAATAGAGGCAATATAACTCAATATTTTTTTCAAGGAAAGTTATAAGGTATAGACCATCAGGCATTTTCGGGTGAAAAAAGTTGCTAAAACTTTTTTGTAAATTTTTTTCTGCCTGATAAATTAGATTCTCACAGGGGTGTTTAGTGTTTTTAGTTTATTTTGATTAGGGCTCTGAAAGCAATATGAAAAAATATTTCACAAACTTTATTAATCGTTATCATTGGTATTTTATCAATATGAAAGCGTTATTCACAATTAAATCGGGTGTGCAACCGGTTGCATTAAAATGAAAACGGTGTCATAATATCCTCGTAAAAGCAATTATTGAAAATTCTAGGAATGAAGATTTGGAGGAAAACATCATGGAGGAAAAAAGTGCAGAAGCAACAACTGTTAAATCCGGGTTGCCCAAGCTTCCCATTAGTACCATTTGGATGATCAATTTCGGCTTTTTGGGGGTTCAAATGGCCTTTACCCTGCAAAGTTCGCAGATGAGCCGAATTTTCCAGACGATTGGCGCTGATCCAAACAAACTGGGGTGGTTTTTCATTTTGCCACCGCTGGCTGGACTAATTGTGCAACCAATTATCGGTTACTATTCGGATCGGACCTGGGCGCCTAAGCTGGGTGGCCGGCGATTACCTTACCTGGCATTGGGCACGTTAATTGCCATTGTGGTGATGTGTCTTTTACCGAATTCGGGGAGTTTCGGTTTTGGATACGCTTCAATCACGGCACTGCTTTTTGGGGCCGTAACGGTCGCTCTGTTGGATGTGTCATCAAATATTGCCATGCAGCCATTTAAAATGATGGTCGGTGATATGGTCAACGATGATCAAAAGAGCTATGCGTATGGGATTCAAAGCTTCTTGTCAAACGGTGGTGCGGTAATTGCCGCGATCTTTCCGTTCTTATTCACAGCGTTTGGGATTGCCAACACGGCTAAAAAGGGCGTGGTTCCCCAGTCGGTTGTCATTTCGTTTTACGTGGGTGCGGCAATTCTTTTGCTGACTAGTTTGCTGACAATTTTTAAAGTTCATGAATATGATCCGGCAACCTATGCCAGGTATCACGGTATTTCCGAAGAAGCCAATACGACAGGTGGTAACTGGTTTGCGCTTTTGAAGAAAGCACCTAAAGTTTTCTGGACAGTGACGTTGGTTCAGTTCTTCTGCTGGGTGGCTTTCCAGTATCTGTGGACTTATTCAGCAGGGGCAATTGCCAATAACGTTTGGAACACTACCAACGCAGCTTCCAATGGCTATCAGGCCGCCGGTAACTGGTACGGTGTGTTAGCTGCCGTTCAGTCAATTGCCGCCGTTGTTTGGTCATACGTTTTGGCTAAAGTGCCGAATAACCATCACAAACTCGGCTATGCCCTGAGCTTAGGATTGGGTGCCGCTGGTTTCTTGTCGGTATTCTTTATTCATTCACAATATGCATTAATCGTTTCATTTGTCCTGGTTGGCATGGCTTGGGCGGCCATGAATACCTACCCGTTAACCATGATTACCAATGCGTTGTCCGGTGAACACATGGGGACGTATCTTGGACTATTTAACGGGTCAATCTGCTTGCCACAAATTGTGGCCTCACTTGCCAGTTTTGCACTATTTCCACTCTTAGGGAACGCTCAGGAGAATATGTTCCTGTTGGCCGGCATCATTATGGCGCTGGGTGCCCTGGCCGTTGGTTTGATTAAAGAAACGTATAAAGCTTAATTTAGAAAGGATTTCGAAAAAATGAAGAGAATTTTTGATATTAACCCCTGGCACATCGTCACTCATGACTTTAACCCCGAAAACAAGCGGCTTCAGGAATCGATGACCAGTTTAGGAAACGGTTATATGGGAATGCGCGGCTTTTTCGAAGAAGATTACAGTGGCGACACGCTTCCCGGTTTGTATCTGGGAGGTGTCTGGTATCCGGATAAGACCCGAGTAGGCTGGTGGAAGAATGGCTATCCCGAGTACTTTGGTAAGGTGGTCAATGCAGTTAATTTTATTAAGATGACCATTCAACTCAACGGTGAGACGATTGATTTGGCGAAGGATCAATTTAGCAATTTTAAGTTGGATCTTGACATGAAGCACGCGACGTTAACCCGGTCGTTTACAATTACCAAGGGGCAAGCTCAGGTTGCGGTCACCCTTGAGCGGTTTCTAAGCGTTGCCCAGCAGGAATTGTCAGTTCAGCGGCTGACTTTGAAGAACGTGGGGACCACTAAGGTGGCGGTGACCGTTGATTCCGCAATTGATGCCGATGTTAAAAACGAAGATGCCAACTACGATGAACGCTTCTGGGAAGTGGTTACCACAAACCAGAAACCAAATTCAGGAAGCGTAATTGCAAAAACAACGCCCAATCCATTTGGCACACCGCGGTTCACCTCTGGTATGGAGATGCGTCATGTTTCTGATTTAAAATCGGTAACCATCCAGCAACCAACTGAAAAAGAAGTTGCTAATCGGTTTGTGGGTGAGTTAAGCCCTGATCAAACTGCCCAACTGGAAAAACGAGTCATTGTGGTGACCTCGCGTGATTATTCAACAACTGAGGAACTAACGACCGCCATGCATCGATTAAGTGACCTAACGGCCGCAAAGACCTTTGATGACTTATTAAATGCTCATGCACGGGTCTGGGAAGCTCGTTGGAACAAGTCTGACATCGAGATCGATGGCGATACCGCAGCTCAACAAGGCATTCGCTTTAACATGTTTGAACTGTTTTCAACCTACTACGGTGAGGATGCCCGGTTAAACATTGGTCCAAAGGGCTTTACCGGTGAGAAGTACGGTGGTGCGACCTATTGGGATACCGAGGCGTTTGCGGTTCCCGTTTACCTTGGGATTACTGATCCAAAAGTGACCCGCAATCTCCTGATGTACCGTTATAAACAATTGGCGGGCGCTTATCATAATGCTAAGCAACAGGGTTTGAAGGGTGCACTATTTCCAATGGTGACTTTCGATGGGATCGAATGCCATAACGAGTGGGAAATTACCTTTGAAGAGATTCATCGAAATGGCGATATTGCCTTTGCCATCTATAATTATACCCGCTATACCGGTGATCGCTCCTATGTCTTAAATGAAGGGTCAAAGGTATTAACGGAAATTTCCAGGTTCTGGGCCGATCGGGTTCACTTTAGTCAACGTAAACAAAAATACATGATTCATGGCGTGACCGGGCCCGACGAATACGAGAATAACGTTGATAATAACTGGTACACCAATTTGTTGGCACAGTGGACGTTAAAATATACGTTGTCGGTTTTGAAGCAGGTTTCTCCTCAGCAAGCTGAAAAATTAGCGGTAACGGACGAAGAAAAGCAGCACTGGCAAGCAATCGTTGATCAAATGTACCTGCCTTATGATGAAAAACTCAATATCTTTGTGCAACATGACGGCTTCTTAGATAAGGATATTCAGCCGGTTTCAGCAATTCCTGCTGATCAATTGCCAATTAATCAGCACTGGTCCTGGGATAAAATTTTACGTTCCCCTTACATTAAGCAGGGAGATGTTTTACAAGGCATTTGGGACTTTATTGATAACTATACCCCCGCTCAAAAGAAAGCTAATTTTGACTTTTATGAACCACTTACCGTGCACGAATCCAGCTTGTCGGCAGCGATTCATTCGGTTCTGGCGGCTGATCTGCATTATGAGGACAAGGCCGTTGAGTTGTATGAACGGACAGCCCGCTTGGATTTGGATAACTATAACAACGATACCGATGATGGATTACACGTGACGGCGATGACTGGTGGTTGGCTGGCAGTCGTTCAAGGTTTTGCCGGTATGCGGGTTCGAAATGGTCAATTGCATTATGCCCCATTCTTACCGAAAAAGTGGCAGCGCTATTCATTCCGTCAGGTCTTTCGTGATCGATTGATTGAAGTAGCCGTTGACCAAAGCGGCGCTCACTTCAAACTAATTGATGGTGAACCGATTACCATTGAGGTTGGTGATAAGGCGGTTAAGCTGACAAAATAACGAGACTGGCTTATATTAACGGGAGAAGGGAGGAATTTGGCATGGCACTAACAATTGGCGTGATTGGCGCAACTGGCATGGCCGGTAGCACAATTACGAATGAGGCGCTTAAACAGGGGCTGACGGTTAAGGCATTTGTGAGAAACGGAAACAAGGCAAATGAGATGTTTGGCGATCGAGTAACGGTTAAAGCAACGGACGTCTTTGACATTCAAGTAGCCGATTTGGCCGGCTTAGACGTTGTAGTGGATGCTTTTTCGCCGGGGCATGATCCAAGCAAAGCTCACCAACACCTCGAATTAGCTGAACATTTAGTAGAATTAGCACGAGGACACGAGAAACCAAGATTATTCTTTATCCTTGGGGCTGCCAGCTTATCAATTGGCAACGGTAAACGATTAATTGATCAGTTGGAAGGCCTACCAAATAAAGAGAACTTTATTGCAACGCCACGGGCTCAATCGGAAGAGTATCAATTTCTAACAGGATTGAAAGATGTTAACTGGGTTGCCGTTTCACCAAGCGCCAACTTTGTACCGGGCGATTTGGCACCTTATGAATTAGGAACGGATCAGCTTTTGAGAAATGCTTCAGGAAAATCCGAAGTGACTTCTGGGACGATGGGTAAGGTGATTGTTGACGAAATTGTTACGCCATCGCATCATAATGAACGATTTACGGTGGTTAATAAATAAGCATTCAGCAATGAACTTGATTTTTTATAGATTACAGGTAATTAACGGAAAGTGGAAAAACATCACTTTCCTTTTTTTATATTTTATTTTATGCTAACATCACTAAGCTTTTTCTCATAATAAAAAATAAATATGAGAAATCATTATTAATCAATGTGGTAATGAGGAGTGGGATTAGAGTGGGGCACGTGTATCAAAAAAGAAATATACCAATTCTATTTAATCGACTGATTTCATTGACAGCTCAATATGGATACACAGTTGCTTTGAACATTATTCTTGCCAAAGTTTCAGTCAATGCGGTGTTATTTCTATGGTGTACCAAGGTGCTCGGCAGCCTGCTTTCTTTACCGGCAAATCACCAAGCGTCCCGGTTACAGAATAAGAAATGGCTACTAATTGGTTTGGAGTTAGCCAAAGCAGTTATTTTTATCGCGCTACCCCTGTTGATCCACCAAATGACACTCTTTTTGGGCGTCTTATTAATTGAAATGATGAGTGACGTTTTCAATGGTAATTTAATGGCGTTAATTCCCAAAGTGGTTGATAGACCAAACTTAACGCAATTCAATGCAGCCATTACATCAGTCGGATCAGTCGCTTATTTCTTGGGGCCGTTACTTGTTGGCTTGTTACAGAAGCAGCCGGCGACATTCTTGTTTGATAGCTATGGCGGTATTACGGTTATCGGTGCGTTGACTTTGTTGAGGCTGCCAGCCATTCGCTTCGAGGATCAAGCAAGCCGGCCATGTCAGTTTTCACTAATGAAACATTTTTTCAAAATGATTCGCCGCCTGCTTTCAGTAGATGGCCTGTTGGCTTTTTTGGTCATTTATCTGTTATTGGATAACATGGGGACGGGGATGGATTCTTTTGAGGTGCTCTTTGTAACGAAAGTCGTTGGGATCACCTCGGCACAGTATGCTTTTTCACTGTCGTTTTTAGCCGTTGCCTTTTTACTGACGTCTACCATTTTGGCAACAGTCAGGCTTCGAGTGAAAAATATCACCGGCTTTCAGGTTGGTGGGGTCATCTACATTACTTACGCGATTGGATTGGTCGCTAGCCGCAATTTTTGGATGGTTCTTTTTTCGTATGCATTGTTAGCCTTGGGTGCCGTTTTAATGGGAACCATGCTAGATAACTTAATTCAAATCGGCCTTAATGATCGTGATCGCTTACAGTTGTTGATGCTCGAGGGGGTCTTTTCAAATATTCTGGCAGCTGTTACGGTTTTTAGTTTAGGGCTTTTTCAAAATATCGGATTTGGTATTAAACCCGTTTATATTGGCTTGGTGAGTGTGACGATTATCGGCTACGTTGGTATCGAAATCGTTAGAATTTTCAATCGAAATCAATCTAAAGAGTCTTCTAAAAATTAACATATTTATTTTAGTTAAAGATGCTACGTGAATTTGTTTAAAATTCCCGTGGCTTTTTTCTTTTTGCAAAAAAATTGCCCTAAGGCTTTAACAAAAATAAAAATTAGAATACAATGAGACTATCAACTTTTTCAGTGAGGAATTCAAATGGTTAAGCCATAAAATGAGAATCGTCATCATTATCTTTTAGAGGGAAGGATTAAATGTGACTAACGGAAAGACACTATTAAACGTTAAAGATGTCAGTACCGCGTTTAAGATTGATGGGGCTTATTATGATGCGGTGTCTGATGTCAACTTAACGGTTCACAATGATGAAATATTGGCCATTGTAGGTGAATCAGGTTGCGGTAAAAGTACATTGGCAACAACTATCATGGGCCTTCATGATCCGGCAGAGACCAAGATTTCAGGTGAAATCGATTTTGAGGGAACCGATTTATTGAAACTTGACGAAACTGGTTACAACAAGTTACGAGGTGCCAAGATTGGCATGATTTTTCAAGATCCGTTATCGGCACTTAATCCGTTAAAACGAGTTGAAGACCAAATTCAAGAAGTCATGATTTATCACACGAAGATGACAGAAAAGCAACGTCATGCCAGAGTGATTGAACTGCTCAATGAAGTCGGGATTATCGATCCGGAACGAACAGCTCATCAATTTCCCCATCAACTTTCCGGCGGGATGCGGCAGCGAATTATTATTGCCATTGCCATTGCTTGCAAGCCGGACTTGATTATTGCCGATGAGCCAACTACTGCCCTGGATGTCACAATCCAAGCCCAAATTCTGGATGTTTTAAGAGATATTCAAAAGGAAAATCATGCCGGGATAATTTTGATTACCCACGATCTTGGTGTGGTGGCTGAAACGGCTGATCGGGTTGCTGTGATGTATGCCGGTCAGATTGTTGAACAAGGGACGGCTGAACAGATTTTTAATGATCCCAAACATCCTTACACCCGCTCTTTGTTACGGTCAATGCCCCAACGAAATGACGAGGGTGATGAACTTTACGTGATCTCGGGAATGGTGCCATCTTTGCAACGAATGCCTAAGCATGGTGATCGGTTTGCACCACGAATTCCATGGATTCCGGCTTCGGCTCACGAATCTAATCCAACCATGCACGATTTGGGGAATGGTCATCTTGTCCGATGTACGTGTTATCAGCACTTTTACTTTCCAGATCAAGTTGAAAAGAAGGGGGCACTTCAAGATGAGCTTAATGGAGATTAAAGATTTAAAGGTTCATTACCCGATTCGCGGCGGTTTTTGGAATCGGGTAGTCGACACCGTGAAGGCAGTTGACGGCGTAACGTTCAACCTTGAAGCGGGGGAAACTTACGGGTTGGTAGGTGAGTCCGGTTCAGGTAAATCAACCACTGCCAAAGCCATTATTGGTTTGGAAAAGGCCACTTCAGGAACCGTTACATATAAGGGAAAAGACGTGACTAAGGCTCAAAATCGGCGCGAACTGGATTATAACCATGATGTTCAAATGATTTTTCAGGACTCGTTGTCCAGCTTGAACCCACGGAAACGAATTGAAGATATCATTGCCGAGCCGCTTCGTAATTTTGAACATTTAAGTAAGAATAACGAGAAGTTGCGAGTCTTGCAGCTGTTAGACATTGTTGGGTTGGATCCAGATGCGCTTTATAAGTACCCTCACCAATTTTCCGGTGGGCAGCGACAACGAATCGGCGTTGCGAGAGCCGTTGCGACTCATCCGCGATTGATTATTGCCGATGAACCGGTTTCTGCACTGGATCTGTCTGTTCAGGCTCAAGTGCTTAATTTTATGAAGAAGATCCAACGCGAATTTGATATTTCGTACCTGTCTATTTCCCATGATTTGGGTGTTGTGCGTCATATGTGTAATCATATCGCCATCATGAATAAGGGGCGGATTGTTGAAATGGGCACTCGGGAAGATATCTATCAGCATCCGATGCACATTTATACGAAGCGGTTATTGGCGGCGATTCCCGAAACCAACGTTAATCATCGTGAAGAACATCGTCAGCACCGACTGCAAATTGAAAAAATTTATCAAGAGCAGCAACAAACCTACTACGATCAAGAGGGGATGGCTTTTCCACTGGTAAAAATATCGGCGACGCATTCGGTTGCCCTGCCACCTGAGCAAGCCACCCAGTATCAAAATCAAGCTAATCGTGAAGAGGTGAGCATCTAATGTGGAAAACAATTTTGCGTCGGCTCCTGATTATGATTCCTGAGCTGGTCATTTTAAGTGTGCTGGTGTTCTTACTGGCCAAAGCCATGCCGGGAGATCCATTCACCGGAACCATTAACCCCCGAGCCAGTCAAGCTCAAATTCATCATTTGATGGTGATTCACGGATTGTATGATCCTTGGTACCAACAGTATTGGAATTGGATTGTCCATTTGTTCCACGGTAATTTGGGGATGAGTTATGAATACCAGGAACCAGTTGTTGATCTAATTAAACAACGGGGGACGAATACGTTGTGGCTGGCATTGTTTACGATGGTTTTGACGTATGCGATCGGGCTACCTTTAGGAATTTATGCTGGTCGTCATGAAGGCAAACTTCAAGATACGTTGGTTCGTGTTTATACATACGTCACCATGTCAATTCCGTTCTTCGTTGTCTTGGTTATTGGCATTTGGATTTTTGGTTATGCGTTGAACTGGTTTCCAACAAGTGGCTCGGTTTCCTCTCAGGCCAGTGGACTTGGTGGCACGCTGATATCGCGACTGGGACACATTATTTTACCCGGGTTGTTGGGCGCGTTATTCGGGACGGTCAATATTGTTCAATATCTGCGTTCGGAGGTCATCGATGCCAAACATTCGGATTACGTTCGAACGGCGCGGGCTAAAGGCGTTCCAATGAAAGACATTTATCGTCATCATATTTTCCGGAACTCTCTGTTGCCGATCGCGGCCTTTGCCGGTTATTCGATTACCGGGTTATTAGGTGGATCCATTTTTACCGAAATGGTTTTCTCTTACCCCGGCATGGGACTGTTATTTTTAAACGCCATTAATTTCCGTGATTATACAGTTATTACCGCATTGGTGCTGTTATACGGCTTCTTGAATTTAATGGGGACCCTGCTTTCCGATATCGCCTTAAGTATCGTTGACCCACGAGTTCGGGTTGAATAGGAGGCGTGAACAGTGAAGAAAAGTATTGAAAATGCGACTGAAATTTCAGAAACAGATTTAGCACGATTAACCAAGGAAGCCAGTCAGGAGGCAACCCCATCCGCTGCTAAAATCATGTGGCGTGAATTTGTGGCTGATAAGCCGGCACTGGTGTCATTATTTATCTTGGTGGCCTTCATTTTGTTTGTGATCATTGCGTCAATGTTTATTGACGTTCCTAAAATGATGGAAACTAACATCATGGGTTACTATGCCAAACCATTTACACCTGAATATTGGCTGGGAGCCGATGCCGGTGGCCGTTCGATCGCTAAGGAATTGATTGTTGGTTCGCGAAATTCAATTTGTATTGCGATTGGCTTAACAGTAATTTCCTCAACGTTTGGCATTTGCTGGGGACTGGTTTCCGGTTATTTCGGCGGCATGGTCGATTTGGGAATGCAACGGGTATACGACTTTATGATGATTATTCCAATGCTGATGACGATCATTGTCATTGTGACGATTATTCCCCACTACAATGCGATTACCCTGACCCTAATTCTGTCAATTTTCTATTGGATGGGCACGTCGCGGTTGATTCGTTCGCGAACTTTATCGGAATCTCAAAAGGACTATGTTGCGGCTTCTAAAACGTCCGGGACCGGTAACTTTAAGATTATTTTTCGAGAAATCATGCCAAATATTTCGTCGCTGATTATCGTGGATACCACGTTATCATTTGCGGAAAATATCGGTGTTGAAACCGGGCTCTCATTTCTGGGCTTTGGCTTACCGATGGGCACACCGTCACTGGGGACGTTAATCGCCAATGCTAATGATCCCGAAAATATTACCGGTTACTGGTGGACTTGGTTGCCGGCAGCTATCGAGATTATCATTTTATGCCTGTCCATCAGTTACATTGGTCAAGTAATGCGGCGAACCACTAATGCTGCCCAGCGTCGGGGGTCGCAAAAGAAATAGTGTGAATCGTTTTGCATTAAAGGAGATGGTGCTTGACGCAAACTGAGGTGAATGATTGAAGGATGATTTAAACATTTAAACTTGGAGGGATGTTTATGAGCGAGAGAAAATGGCTGGCGGCCGGACTGGTAGCACTATCGGCTCTGACGTTGGCTGCGTGCGGTAATAGTAAGAGTAGCAATTCGGGAGCTTCTAAACCTAAGGTATCACTTCCGGCCACTTACAGCGGGTCGGGTAAAGCGACCTCGGCTGGCAACAATAGTACGTTAAAAGTCGCTGAAGTAAATGATGCACCATTTGCCGGGATTTCTTCCCCAACATTGCAGACTAACGCCGAAGACGCGGATGTCTTTTCTCCTGGTGGAGGCAGTACGCTTTTTAACGTTACGAAGAATTATAAAATTGTTGATGGTGGATTGGCTAATTTAAGGTTAAACAGAAAAGCTAAAACGGCAACCATTACTTTAAGAAAAAATGCCAAATGGTCGAACGGTATGAAAGTCACTGCTAAAGATATTGAATACCCGTATGAAATGATTGGCAATAAGCATACGGATTCACAACAATATTCGTCAGATTACGCAGCAATTAAAGGAATGGCAGCTTATCACGCCGGTAAGGCCAAGACAATTTCAGGCATTACATATCCCGATGGTCAAAAGGGACGAACGGCGGTCATTCATTATACCAAGATGTCACCCTCAATGCAGTACCTTGGTAGTTCGTTTATTTGGTCAACGGTTGAGCCTTACGAATATTATGGTAAGACGCCAATTTCGAAGCTGGCGGCTTCGCCTAAAGTTCGTAAGAAACCGATCTTTACTGGCGCTTACAAGCTGGATAAGATTGTTCAAGGAGAATCAACCAGTTGGTCACCGAACAAGTATTATTTGGGCAAGAAACCACAAATCAAACACATCACTATTCAAGTGGTTTCCATGAATAACATTGTCGCAGCCTTTAAGTCTAAAAAGTACGACTTTGCCGCTGGTCAACAAAATGCTTCTTTACCGTCTAGTCAGTATCCTAAGGTAAAGGCCTTGAAAGATTATACTGAAGTTGGTGGGCCCGCAATGAACTATTCTTACTTTGGCTTTAATCTTGGAAAGATGAACACCAAGACAGGGTTAAACGAAATGAACCCGCATGCTAAAATGGCTAATAAGAATTTACGTAAAGCGATGATGTATGCCACTAATGTTGATGCAGTTACTAAGAAATTCGGAGGTGGCCTGAGTTGGCGAGCTAATACGCTAATTCCGCCACTCTTTAAGAACGTTTATGATTCTAAAGCTGCTGGTTTCCCTTACAACATGAAGAAGGCTAAGTCACTATTGAATAAGGCTGGTTATAAGAAGCATGGTAAGTGGCGAACTGATCCAAATGGTAAAAAACTTACCATTCATTTTGGTGTTATGCAGAGTTCTTCAGCTGCAGAGGCCAGTTATCAATATTATGTTCAACAATGGCATAAATTAGGGTTAAATGTTCAGTTCACTACTGGTAAACCAATGGAAATGAATAGTTTCTACTCAATTATTCAAAAGCCTCAACAAAATAAAATTGATGTTTGGCTAGGTGCTTGGAGTACAAGCTCTGAGCCGACACCAACCCAGATTTATGGAGCTGATGCCCCCTACAACTATGGGCACTTTGCTACTAAAAAGAATACGCAATTGCTTAATAGTTTGAATAACAATAAAGCTTGGAACGCTAAATATCGAGCTCAACAGTTTAAGAAATGGCAACGTTACATGAATAGTCAAGCGGGCTATGCGCCGGAACAATTCGGAACTTCATGGACGCCGGTTAACAGCCGTGTCAAAGGCTATAGCGTAACACCTCAAGGTTCAAACGAATTCTGGAGTAACTTGTCATTAACCGCTGCAAACCCCAAATAGTATTGATTAGCAAATGAAACGGCAAGAACACCACTCAAACGGGTGGCGTTTTTGTTTTGAGCAACTAAATTCGGTGTAAAATAAATGACAACTAAAGTAATTGAAAGAAGGCATTTATTTGGCAAATGAAAAGAATGCTGCTTGTGCTTGGCATCCCCGCACCAGCAGCGACTCGTTATTTGAAAAGAAGTTTACGACAGGTGAACTACCAGTCGAGGCTAACCGATATCATTTGGTGTGGGGTCGCTTCTGTCCCTGGGCAACACCGGTAGCAATTCTAATTGATTTAGTCGGCTTAAACAAGGTGATTTCTAAAACGGCCATCTACAATTTGCGCCATGCCGGCATTGACGACGATTGGTTCTTTGGTGCGTTAGATGATGACCAAGATCCGGTCTTAAAAACAACCCGCTTGTCTGAAAATTATCGAAAAACGGATCCTCAATTTAAAGCCCGACCGACTATCCCGGCTTTAATTGACCTTAAAACTGGCAAAGTTGTCAATAATTCTTCTGATGAATTGATGAATGAGCTCTCAACAGCTTGGCAATCTGAGTTCGCGGTTGACGTACTCGACATTTTTCCTAATGATCAGAGTGAGGCCATTTTAGAATTGAATCAAATGATTGTCGGCGATTTAACATCAATTCCTGGAAAGCTCGCTGATGTGACGTCACAGACGGAGTATGAAAAACTGGCTCAACAATACTTTGATCGATTAGATTGGCTGGAAGAACGCTTGGGTGATAATCGGTTCTTATTAGGCGATCGATTAACCCAACCGGATATCCGGTTATTTGTTGATTTGGTGAGATTTGATGTTGTTTTCTATTTCAAAGATAAGTTAAACAAACAGCGATTGGATGATTATCCGAACCTATGGCGTTACGCACGGGAATGCTACCAAATCCCGGCATTTCGTCAGAGTACAGATTTTCAAGCGATCAAGGAACACTTCTTTAAAGTCAGCGATGAGCCAGTCGAATCCTTTGATCGAATCATGCCAGTGGGTCCAGATGAAAGTCGTTGGTCAAGCTTCTGAAACTTAATGATGGGCCCAAAGTTTGCGAATTAATTGTTCGCCTAAAAATAACAGTCGATTTTCCTGATTAACAGAATTCACATGATGGTTGCCTTTTAAGGTGTCGGTAATTTGCCGACGTCGCAAGGCAACCATATTTTTTGGTAAATGATCGATAGAAAAAAAGGCAATTCGTCTGGTTTCCGGTCCTTTGGGAATCCATTGATTTGTAAAATCTGTTATGTCAAACACATATTGTTGGTCATCGTGTAAAAGCCGAAGATAGGTTCCTACAAGATAATACTGGGTTACTAGTAATCCAGTTTCTTCGTAAACTTCACGTTTGAGGCAAGCTTCAAGAGATTCGTGAGGTTTTTGAGTACCACCCGGAAGATCCCATAGTGGGAAATCACGTCGTTTAACTAGCAAAATTTGTCGGTTGGCATTTTGGATAACCCCAAAAGCGCCATGAGTCGTCAAGTCTGATTCCTCCTCTTTATTGTTTCCAGCGTTAGATATTATTATCGATAAACAGTTTGTGAATCGCAAATACTCGTTTTTTTATGATGTGAAAAATGAAGCAATCATTTTAATTTCATTATTTCTGCATAAAAAATTCATACTTTCTTCACATCAACGGTATAGCTTAATAATTAATTCATCGCAAATTCGATGTCTAGTAATTATGGCACTTTTGATTTATCAACGTTTTTGGCAAGTAGATTGCAGTTTGCGATTTGTTATTATGATAAACCAGTGTATAATTTGACACAAATTTTGGAATAGGGGTATTGAGATTATGATTGAATTTAGTCATTTAAGAAAAGTATATCCATCAACTGAAGCCCTCAGGGATCTTTCATTAACGATTCCCAACGGCAAAATTTTCGGCTTTCTGGGGCACAATGGGGCTGGTAAATCAACCACCCTAAAGAGCTTGGTGAGCATTATTGAGCCGACTTCCGGGTCAATTAAGGTGGACGGGTACGATTTAGCTGAACACCGACTGGCTATTAAGAAAAAAATCGGCTACGTACCGGACTCGCCAGACATGTTTTTGGAATTGACGGCGAATGATTATTGGGACCTGATTGCTTCAGCCTACGAAATTCCCAAGCAGCTTCGAACGCAACGCCAAGATAATCTTTCACGATTATTTGATATGGCTGATCACGTTGATGAGACAATTGGCAGTTTTTCACATGGAATGCGTCAAAAGGTCATTATTATTGGCGCGTTATTACCGGATCCAGATATTTGGGTATTGGACGAGCCGATGACCGGCCTGGATCCGCAAGCTATTTATGATTTAAAATCACTAATGCGCTCCCACGCTGAAAAGGGTAAAACTGTGATCTTCTCAACTCACGTTTTAGCCACTGCTCAGGAATTATGTGACGAAGTGGCCATTTTGCGAAAAGGCTTATTGATTTACAATGGGTCAGTTAAACAGTTGTTGAGTACGATGCCGAATGCAACGTTGGAAACCATTTATCTGAAAATGGCTGGTCGTCAGGGTGACAATCAGATGATTCATCAGTTGGAGGAGGATGAGCACGATGCTTAATCGACAGTTAATGCAGCTGATTAAAATTAACATTCTGTACGTAAATCCCCAACAAACCCGTAAGCAGCGTGAGAACGGTAAAACTGGTGCAGCGCTATATCGGTCACTGATTCAGCAATACGTGCTGTTAGGCGCCTTGTTTGCGGTTATTTATGGCGGCCTATTATTGACGTCCAATCTGGTTAAGGATGTTGGTGCTTTTACGAACGTTGTCGGTTTATTCACGATTATCGGGTTATCTCAAAGTGTGACCACAATTGACAATGTCTTTTTTGAAAGTAAAGATTTGAAGGATTATCTACCATTGCCGTTAAGTCGCTGGGCAGTTTATATGGCGAAATTTTCAGTTGTGGGGTTGATAATTTTACCTACAGCACTTCCAATTTGGATGATGTTTGTGGTTACCGGCATTCAAACTGGACGTTTTATTGGTGTCGGCATCACGGTTGGGACGTTATTATTTGTACTTTATTACGTCTTCTTGTTTCTATTTTGTTCAATTGCCATTTTTAGTTTCGCCCAAACCGGAATTTACCGACGTCACCAAAAATTGATGACTTTTCTAATGACTGGGATCACGATGGTGGCGATGGTCATTGCTGTACTAGTGATGAATCAAACTAGTGATAGCAATGCCAGCGGTTTTAAGCCTCTTCCGTTATTCGACCGTCTACACCAAGTGGTTGTTCAACCAACCAGTATGGGGAGTTTAATGACTGTCGCGGTTCTGGTAATAGCCAGTGTTGTCATGGGGCTGTTGCTTCAAAAATGGCTGTTGCCAAGGGTCATGAGCGGCCTTAATTCGCAAACCGGAACTGCCAAACGCAAACATCGTCGCGGGCAAGGGATGAATCGGCAATTTATTCGGTATAATGTCGGCCTGCTTGGCAATCCAACATTATTAACCCAATCGTTGTCGATGACCATTTTTCCCGTGGCTGTGTATGCAGTAGCTATTTTCGTGCAACAGGGCTTATCACTCTCTAGTCTTTCGATTCAGTATGCGGGTGTGATGTTTTTGACAGGGATGGTTGTGGCGGTTGTCACAGTTAATCAGGGGTCACTATCGAGTGTCATGATTTCTTTGGATCGGCAAAATCTAGCGTTTATTAAGTCGTTGCCAATTGATTTTAAAGATTACCTATGGTTGAAGTTTAAGATCGTAGTCGCTATTCAATCCATTGTGTTACTGATTCTGGCCGTTGGTTTTGGGATCTTCGCCAAACTCATGTGGGTTAACATTTTAACACTGGGGTTGGGGACCATTCTGGGTAACTTTTTGAGCAGTATGTATAACTACACACGAGACTGGCGGCTACTTGATCTGACATGGACTAACGCCACTCAACTATTTAACCGTGGTGGTGGGAATTTCCTGATCGGGTTGGTAATTGTCGGGTTTATGATTGCTGGTGCCATCTTAGTCGGCCTCTATGCTTATCTGGTGACCCAATTTCCGCCAATGATTATTAATGCCAGTGTTTTCATGCTTATTGTAATTGCAACAACCTATATGGTTTGGCATTACTTGGATTATTGGAAAAAAGTTGACTTGAACCTTTAAATCAAGGTGAAGTGGACGTTGACTCAGTGCCATCCGACCGATATTAAGATAGGTCGTGTAGGACACTGGCTGATATCAAAGAAATTTATTGAAAAAATATTTGGAGGTTAAAACTTGTTTTGGTTAAAGTAACACCATTTATAATTTTAGGACTTTTTGTGGACGGTCTGCTGAATATTCCAAACGACCGAGCAAGTGCCAAGACGACGCCAAAGGTTGTTCGACTAAAGAAAATCCCAAGCGCCTTTTTTGGCACTTGGCACTATTATGACCGTTTTCGCCATCGATTCGTGACTTTAAAATTGGCTTCCCATAGTTTTCGAGAAGGAAAGGGTCAGGCAACTGGTAAACATCTGATCGTTCAAAGGATGACGATTGATGGTCATAACCAATATGCTTTCTTCAGTAAACGAAAACAGGATGACTGCTCGGCTTTTGCGCTGTATCATCTTGGTAAGGTTTTGGTTAATGGTCGCTACCATCACGCCATCTTACTTGATGGGCAGGAAGCTTTTCTGCCAGTTAAGACACGTGCACGGGTGACAATCCCCAAAGTCTATCGATATTGAAAAATGGACCTTCAAAGGGGCAGGATAGTAACTATCTGGTAGAGGCCCCCCTTTAAACTGGTATCAGCGGAACACGCCTACCATGAAGGTGAAGGTGATCGATCATTAAATTATTGGCGTCAAGTGCATGAAGATTTTTTCGCCAAGCGTATGTAGAACAGGGAAAGTCGTTTTCCAATCAGATTCCCTGCGTTTGTGAAGTATTCAAAGTAGTTAGTTAATGATCATTGCATTTCTATTGGTTGCTAATAGCGATTTTGCCAATCATGTGGCCAGTTTCAACCGCTTGATGGGCTTGCTTTAGGGTTGCCAAGCTAATTGGATGTAACGTTTTTGTGACGGTTGGGTGAATAATCCCTTGATCCAATAAATTGGCAACTTTATCGAGAATTTCATGCTGGGTGATCATATCATTGGTATGATAATAGGATTTGGAATACATCCATTCCCAGTGAAATGACGCACACTTTTTGGTCAGTTGTTGCAAGTCAATTCCGCGCTTATTTTCGGTAATCGCACAGATCTTGCCGGCGGGTTTGATCAATTCAGCAATTTCGTGCCAATGACCATCCAGATCGTTCAGGTTTAAGATGTAGTCAACGTAGTGGTAACCAAGTTTGCGAACTTCGGTTACCAGATTGCGATGGTGATTGACTGTTTGGTCGGCGCCGTTTTGCTTAACCCATTTAACCGTCTCGGGGCGCGAAGCACTGGCAATCACGTTCAACCCGGCCATGTGGGCTAACTGAGTTGCAATTGAGCCGACCCCGCCGGATCCGTTAATGATTAGTAACGTTTGTTTGGCATTCTCCTTGGGCTGTTCAGGATCAATGTGAAGGCGTTCAAATAATGCTTCCCAGGCAGTCAAACTGGTTAGTGGCATCCCGCCAATTTGAGCAGCTGTCAGTTTCTTCGGTGCGTGGCCTACAAGTCGTTCGTCAACTAGTTGGTAGTCACTATCGCTACCGGCACGAATAAATGAACCGGCATAAAAGACTTTGTCACCTACGTCGAATAGCGATACGTCACTGCCAACGTCAGTAACCTCGCCATACGCGTCCCAACCGATGACTTTTGGCTGTTTTAAAGTTCCCTGCCCATGCCCACGAACTTGGACATCAACGGGATTAACCGAAGTCGCGATGATTTTGACTAATAAGTCATGGCCGGTTGGTTTCGGCATTTCGAGTTGAAAAGTTTGAAAACTATCTGGATTTGAAATAGGTAGATGTTGTGTAAAACCGATGGCATTAATTTTAGTCATAAAATAAGCCCCTTTCTGGTTAACTTTAGTGTAAACCACTAAAAATTAGGTACAAGAAGGGAATTAAATTTCACTAAGTTACAAATTTTTCCAAAATTCAGCTTCTGGTTTGAATCCCGAAGACCTGCGAATTATGATGGAAGTGTTGATACTTGTAGGACAGGGAGGAATTGAATTGAAACGAAAAATTTATAATTGCCAAGCGGGATGTCCCGTTGAGAGTACGTTGCAAATTATTGCCGGAAAATGGAAAAGTGTGATTATTTACCATTTGTTGGATGGCACCAAACGTTTCAACGACCTGCAAAAAGAAATAACAGATTGTTCCAGAAGAATGTTGGCTTTGCAACTAAAAGAACTCTTAGCGGATGGCGTGATTTCAAAAGAGGTATATCCAACGGTGCCGGTAAAAACGACTTATTCATTGACTGAATTTGGCCGGACACTGGAGCCGGTCGTTTCCGCAATGGAACAGTGGGGAAATATGTATAATCAGCTGCAAAGTAGTTCAAGTTCAGTTAAAAAAACATCATCTAATGTTTAACTTGAATTTAGCGGCACTGACTAATTTTGGTCAGTGCCGTTTTTTGAACAATTAATTCTGGGTTATTTAAAGGCAGACGGCTATAATATAGGTTAACCATTAAACGGAGTGGAGGATACTTGTCATGATCAAATATAAATACGATGTGCAGTGCCTAATTGATGGACATGATTTGGATGAAGATGCAATTGATGCATATATTAAAACCCATTTTGAAGGAGATAGCTTAATTGCGGTTGGTGATCAGTCACTGATTAAAATTCATTTTCACACAAATAAGCCATGGGAGATTTTAGAGTACTGCGCGTCACTCGGGGAAATTTTTGATATCGTGGTTGAAGACATGGATCGCCAAGCTCGTGGGTTGAAAGGTTAAAATAGTCACTTACCAGGTAGAAAGGATTTTTACATGATAAAAGATGTTTTGTTGGTGATCGATGTTCAAAATGGCTTGTCTCAGGCAGTTGGCTTTAATAAAGTGGCGTCAAAGATCAATCAGCGAATTGATGCGTACCGCCAGGCTGGCCGCCCAATTGTTTTTATGCAGAATATTGATGATGAGCTGAGTTATGGCACTACCGCCAGCCAATTGGTTGCTGAACTTCATCGGCAGCATTCTGATCGGGTACTCCTTAAGTATCACTCAGATTCGTTTTTTGAAACCGGGTTGGCCGATTATTTAAGACATCAAAAACTGACTTCGATTGAAGTTTGTGGTTTGCAAACAGAATATTGCATTGACACTGCCATTCGAGTGGGTCATGATTTAGGTTTCCATATGGCGATCACACATGGTCTGCATACGACCTTTGATGCCGAGATTTCGACTCAACAAATGCTCATCCACCATGAGCATATCTGGGCCGGTTCGTTTGCTGAAGTAATGAATTAAGTGTGTTAAAGCTAGTCTAGCTAAGCGTTTTGAGTTTATTAAAAAATCAGTTTTTCACTGAATCAAGTCATAGGCTTCCCAAGTCAATTAGCTGCACCTTTAGTGCTAAAATGAGGGTGAGATTTTTGAAATGGGGGGGATGCTATATGAAACGATTGATTCAGCGGGGACTGATTCTTTTAGTTGGGGTAGGTTTACTGGTAGTCGCGACATCAAAAACGACTTTTGCCAACGCGATTAGCGATATCTTTAGTAATATGACCACGGCACAAAAGTTAATGCCAAGTGAACTAAAGGCTAATTCAGCTGTTGATTTCGATATTGTGCTGAAGCCGAGAAACTTGTCAGGACTTTATCAACAGGCGCTGGCCGTTAATAACCCAGTGAAGCCGGAATTTAAGCAGTATCTAACAGCGACTGGCATTCGTGACCAATACGGGCAACCAACATCTGTAACGGATGAGTGGACGCAATTTTTAAAGCACTATCAATTGAAAACATCGACTTACCATAATGGGCTGATCCTTAATGTCAGCGGCAAGGCCAAGAATGCAAACCGTCTTTTTAAAGTCAATCTAAATCAGGCACTCTATCATGCCAATCCACTACAATTCGGAAACCGCAAACCAAGTATTCCTGCCCGCTTGGCAAAAACGGTTTGGACGACTTTAGGGGTTACTGATCACAATTCGAGATACTTCTATCCAGAATCTAAAATTAACTTTTTTGGGTCGACTATGCCGATTAATTATGCGAAGAATTTTGGCGATACAAGCCGATTTGCCAACCATTACAAGGTTACGCCGTTGTATCAACGGGGACTAACCGGAAAAGGTCAAACGATCGGAATTATTGCCTTTGGCGGTATAAATTGGCAGGATGTTTCCCATTTTTGGAAACATGAAAAGGTTAACGCCAACAAGAGTCGTTACACGGTTAAACGAGTTAACAGCGGTTTATTTGATCCGTCATTAGTTGATGAGGGTGAGGAGGAAGCGGAAATGGATGTTGAATACGCCGGTTCGGTAGCGCCGGAAGCCAATATCCGACTGTATCGGGTGAAAAGCTCGGTACCGACCTTCATGAATTTTGTGAATGCTTACGCAACCGCTTATGATGAAAACCAGGCTGGCTCGCTTTCCAGCAGCTGGGGATTGGGTACTGATCACTATCTTCAGTTACTCAAACAACGTCGGGTCCTTTCACCAAAATATTTACAAGTTATGAATTTGATTTTTGCTCAAGGGGCCCTGGAAGGAATTTCAAACTTTGTTGCGTCCGGTGATAATGGTGGGCCAACTTACACGGTAAGTGGTCTTTCAGGATCTAAAGTATTATTGGATCGAACCGTTAACGATGCCGATCCTTATTCAACCAGCCCTTGGATTACTTCAATCGGGGGAACGACACTGCCGTTTTCGAAAAAGTACCAACCAGCTGATAATGTTTTAGGAGTTATCCAAGTTAACAAAGAACGAAGCTGGGGCACTGATTACTATTGGCCGATTTTGCAAAACAATTCGAACTTCTTTGCCAAGATGCCGGAGTTTTTACCGGAAATTGGTGAAGGTAGCGGTGGCGGCTTTGCCCATATGTACAATACGCCCGATTATCAACAGGGAGTGCCGGGAATCAACACCTTCTCTGCCCGACAGTACTTGTCACAGTTAAATCAGCCTAGCTTTAATCCGGCATTGGTCACCGGGACTGACAGTGGTCGGAATTATCCGGATGTGTCAGCCAATGCCGATGCTAATACTGGGTATCTAATTTATACCGGTGCTACGTGGCGGGTTGGCGGTGGTACCAGCATTGTGACACCACAATTTGCGGCAGTTACTGCTTTGATTAATAGCCAAACTGGCCGACCGAGAATGGGCTTTTGGAATCCTCAACTCTATCGCTTAGCCGTCCAATCCGACACACCATTCACGCCATTGAATGATACTGAGGATAATTCTAACTTGTACTATACCGGTCAGCCAAATACTGACTATAACCAGGCCAGTGGGTTGGGAATTGTCAACTTCGAAAAATTAATGCAAACTTATCGATAACCGAAAATAAGTGACTGCCAGGAATTATTCAAGTGGTCACTTTTTTATTTAGTTGAGATTAATCCAAATTCAAGCTGAACAATTCGCTAATAACTGGTATGATGTAACTAAATATATCCAAAGAATTTGATCGGATATGTTTTCTCAAAAACGATAGATTGCGGAGGGATGCTTATGAAAATTTCAGTTCAAGGCAATTTAAAGACTAATCCGGTAGTGGGTAGCTACGCGGAAGTTGAGAAGAAAATTATCGCAGAGTTGGATAAGCTGCAAGTAAGGGATGGCAAAAAGCCACTTTCCAAGATTTCAGAAGAAGTGGTGATTGAACCATATCGTGATGGCTTTTATCCATACCATGCGATGTTATCCGAAGCAGCCAAGATGTTTGATCTATCTCCGGAAATCCAAAAGGATGCAACCGTCAGCGCTGACTAATCAGCGTTGGAATAGTGTTTTGAGAAAGTTAACTGAGCTTAAAATTAAAATTTGGTTAAAGGGTTAATATCTGATGATATAGGTATTAACCCTTAATTTTTGAAAATTCATTTACTTTTAATTTTTCTTCTGATAAGATAAAACCAATTTATGAAAAGGGGATCAAACGAAATGAAAAACACTAACTCAGCTTTACAATTAAACAGCTTAATTTCTCGCATTGTGATTATTATTCATACTGCGGGCTAATTAGAGTGCCCGCAAGCTTGCGGGCAGGGTTGGTGCAATTCGCCAAGAACTGTCAAAACGGTTCTTGGCGTTTTTTAGTTCCCGGAAAGAAGATGGTTGATGAAATTGATTGAAAACGTTGTTTGGTAATGAGTGGATAGATTCTTTGGAATCGATAAAATTTTGAGGAGAGTGAATTTTTTTATGGAAGATACGCCTACGACAGTGGTTGATTCCAGACAGGAGTCAGCCGAAACATTACAAAGAGACCCGGTCAGAACCGTTATTTTAGCATCAATGATCGGGACGGCAATTGAATTTTTTGATTTTTATGCTTATGGTACCGCAGCAGCTACATACTTCCCGAAAGTCTTTTTCCCGAAGGTTACTCCAGCGATTGCCCTTATTTTAAGTCTTTTGACATTTGGAGTTGCCTTTATTGCAAGACCACTGGGTTCACTGATTTTTGGTCATTTTGGTGATAAGCTGGGTAGAAAGAAAACACTGGTTGTATCACTTTTGACAATGGGAACAGCAACTGTTGTCATTGGGGTATTGCCAAGTTATGCAACATTAGGCCTTTTGTCCGTCTTATTGCTGTGCCTGGCCCGCTTTATTCAAGGAATCGGCCTTGGCGGTGAGTGGTCCGGTGCCGTTTTGGTGGCAACTGAAAACGCCCCGGCTAACCGACGGGCACTATATGGTGCCTTTCCAGAACTAGGCGCACCAATCGGCTTCTTCTTAAGTAATGGTCTTTACTTCGTTTTGGAGTCAACTTTAAAACCGGCTCAAATGCAGGCTTTTGGTTGGCGAATTCCGTTTCTGGCATCTGCCGTTCTGGTGGTTATCGGGTTGGTTGTCCGTGAAAAGATGCAGGAAACACCGTTGTTCCGTTTGGCAATGGATAAGTCCAAAGTTCAAAAGGCACCCTTGGCCCAAGTCTTCAAACATAATTGGGCTCAAATCCTCAAAGGCACCTTCATCATGGGAGTTGCCTATACCTTCTTCTACTTATTGACGACTTGGTCATTGAGTTACGTTACCACGGCAATGAGCTTTAATAACCGTGAATGGCTCTTGCTCCTAATGCTTGGTGTGGTTTTGTTTGGGGTCATGATCGTGGTGGCCTCGTTATTTGCCGATCGACTTGGCCGAAAAGGTGTCTTGGTAACTGGTACCTTGATGATTATCGCTTTTGCCCTGGCCTTTCCATTCTTCTTCCAGGGTCAGCATAACCTTGCCGGTGGGTTATTCTTCATCTTTGTCGGTTTCTTTATCTATGGCATTATTTATGGCCCAGTTGGTGCATTACTGCCAGAACTGTTCCCAACTAGTACCCGTTATTCGGGTTCTGGCATTGCCTACAATTTAGCAGCGATCATCGGGGCAGCTTTTGCACCGACCATCGCCTCCTTCTTGGTTGATCGGTGGGGCATCCACTCGGTTGGTTTCTACTTGGCATTGATGGCCTTTGTTTCACTGGTTGCGCTCTTAACAACTAAAGAAACCAAGAGTATTGATTATACAAAATAATCGACTAAATTAACCTACTTATAATATAGAAGAAAAATCCGATTTGGGACTTTGCCAAGTCGGGTTTTTGTCTGTCAAAAATAGGGTATAATATAGATTAAGTGTCATCATATTTTTGTCGAAAGGAACCAAATGATGTTTGTTTTCAAGCAATTTGAGTTAAATCAGCATCAAGTCAGTCTGTTGCTTCCTGAAAAAAATCAGGCAGCAGCTCTTTTTGAAGCTGTCCAAGCAGACCGGAAAGAGTTAAGAAAGTGGATGCCCTGGGTAGACGATACCAAGAGTGAACGTGCGGAAGCCAAGTTCATTAAATATATTCAGGGTCAGATGGTCAATGGTAAAGTTTTCATGTTGACCATTGTGGTTGATCAAGTACCAGTGGGGATGATTGACTTTCATAACATTGATCGAGCGAACCGGCATGCTGAAGTTGGCTATTGGCTGAGTAGTCAGGCTCAGGGACAGGGTGTGATGACTCGGTCACTTGAAGCCATAATAGACTACGGCTTTAAAACACTCGGGTTGCATAAAATTTTGATTCAAGTTGATACTGAAAATACCAAAAGTTCGGCGATCCCTCAGCGGCTTGGCTTCTCTCGTGAGGCAGTCTTTAAGGAGCAGATTTATTTTCACGGTCAATTCCGTGATTTTGAAGAATTTGGTCTGGTCAACCCGGTGGACCGCCACTGATGTTGCTGATTTTGGCATCCTAATGTTTTTGGCACGTTGATTTTTAAATTAAGGTGCCATCAATTGCTAAAATGCGGTACAATATCATTTTAGACATTCGACTAGAAAGAGTGTTTTCTTTGAATAAAAAAATTATGTCCGGTTCATTCTGGCTGTCATTTGGAAGCATCTTTTCACGCGTTCTTGGTGTGGTTTACTTAATTCCATGGCTGGCAATGATGGGCAGCGCTGCCCACCAGAATGCGGCACAAGCATTATTTAATACATCTTATACACCCTATGCACTATTTATCTCACTTGGCACGGCCGGCTTTCCTTCAGCGATTGCTCGCCGGGTGGCCTTTTATAATGGTGAAAATAAATTTCTAAACTCAAAACGGTTAGCCAAAGTGGGCATGGGGCTAATGATGCTGTCTGGCGTGATTTGCGGAATCTTACTCTATGCCCTGGCGCCACTGCTTTCTAAAAATAGTCCGGTGGTGTCGCCGGAAATTTCGACAACCGCTATTCGCTTTTTGGTACCGGCAATTGTGATTTTGCCGTCGATGAGCGCGGCACGCGGCTGGTTTCAGGGCAATCAGGATTTAAAACCGTATGGTGTGTCACAACTCTGGGAGCAATTTGTCCGGGTCATTTTTATCCTGGTTACTACTTACATGACAATCTTTATCTTTCATAAAACGTTTGTCCATGCAGTTTATTTAAGTGTCATGGCAGCTTTGGTTGGGGCCCTTGCCAGCTATCTTTACTTAGCTTTTTACTACCGCAAACAACGAAATGTTTATCAACAAAAGGCTGAAAAAAGTTTGCCGTATGATCTTGAGGGGCTGGGGCGAACTTTTAAAATGATTGCTTACGAATCAATCCCGTTTGTGGTGGTTGGTTCCGGCATCACCTTAACTCAGTTTGTGGATCAGCTGGTCTTCAAGCAGGTGATGGAAAATGTTCTTCATAAAACAGCGTTGTATACCCAAAATATTTTCACGATGTTCTCAGCTAACCCAACTAAGATTACGACGGTGGTCATTTCGTTGGCACTAGCCGTTGCAGAAACCACGTTACCGATTTTGGCAAGCAGCCGGGCAGCTGGTAAGCATAATATTGGTGATCTGGTTCTTCAAAACCTGAACATGCTACTATTTGCGTTGGGCCCGATTGTGACGCTGTTAGCTGCCTTGTCGTTTGAAACAAATGGGGTCTTCTTCCCATTTAGCTTCCTGGGTGGTCACTATCTTTTCTGGAACATCATTCAGAGCTTGATTCTGGGGATGGCAATTAATGGGCTAACGTTGCTTCAGGCGTTGCATTATAGTAAAAAAGCGATGTTCTATTTAATTATTGGCTTGATCGTCAAGTTGGTTTTGCAGGTGCCATTAGTTACTTGGCTGCAAGGTTTCGGTGCTATTTTGGCTACAGCAATCGCCTTTGGCCTGGTTTGCCTGATGAGTTTGGGTGAGATTCGCAAGGAGTTTGGGGTCAGGTTATCGAAGCTGACGCTGAATATCGTGGTCAACATTGCTTTTGCGGTGATCGTTGCGCTAGCTATTACCGGTCTTCACCGGAGTTTCTTGCCGGTGACTAAAATTTCGGCGTTTATGTTTGCCGCCGTGTTTGGTTTGGTGGCCTTGTTAATCTATCTGGCGTTGGCCAATGCGACTGGTTTATCCAAGCGGATCTTTGAAAAGAAGATCGGTTATCGCTATCTTAGATATAAGCATTTTGAATGAAAAAATTTTCAGCACCAAAAATAAAAAGGCTGTCCTGTGTAACGTTAATAGTTACAGGATGGTCTTTTATTTTTCCGGTGATTATCATCACTCTTGAGGTTTCTAGTTTGTTAAAAGAGTTTCACTGGGAAGGATCTCCCCCCCTGTATGCAGTAGCTGACCGTCTCTTTTCTATTGATTACACGAAATTTTTTGTTATATAAATTGATTCCCGAATTAATTGAATTAATCTTTGATTTTGAAGGCATATTAATTGATAAATTTTCACCAAGTGATACTGTGAACATGAAGAGATCATATGAGGAATTTTATAATTCTATGCAAATTTTATGATTTCTCCGTGTTAGAAATTTGGAGTCTAGGCGTAATGACGGAGAGGTAAGACCATGAAAATCAAGGATGGGGTAACATCTTCCATTATTAAATCGGAAGTATCAGGAACTGAATTGACATACTATGGTTCCTGCTGCTGCACGACTACTTGCTGCTAATTTTGTAAAGGCAGAGAAATTCTTGATTTCTCTGCCCTTTTTGAAAGGAAAAAGCATGAAGACAATTATTTATGGGTTGATTTCAGGATTATTTATGGGAGCCACTTTAGAAATTCTGTTACCTTCTAAATTGATAATGACTTATTTGGAATTAATGGGGATTCTTTTATGAGCCTTTTAACAGTACTTTTTTTATAGGTGTTATTCTTCCTGTAGAAATTGAGCTTTGTACTGGCAAGGCTATAAGAATGCAGAAGTATGTACTAAACATTCTAAGAGAAAAAAATTCGATTTTTTCTTTCCCACTATTAGAGGAACTTCATTTTCGTTGGCTTATTTATTACACAGGTTTAGAAATCCACCAGAATTTTATGACATTTATTGTAATTTCTTCTTTGGCCTTTTCTTTTAGTCATCTGCCTTATCTTGGTTTTAAAAGAGGTACAATTAAAGTTTTTCAAGGCATTCTAATGTCGATATTGTTCCTTAAATATGGCGTAATTTTAACAATATTGTGTCACATGGCTTTTAATATATTTGTGTATTTCTATGTGCAGAACAGAAAGGAAAATTACTATGAAAATTGATATAGATAACGTAAGCAAAGCTGGGCGTATTGATAAAGTCGATTTAAGTGTAAATTCGGGTGATCGAATTGCTTTAATAGGACCAAACGGTTCTGGGAAATCTACTTTATTACAAATTATAATGGGAATAATATCTCCAGATAATGGAAAAGTTAGCACTAGTAAAGTGAATTTTGGTGCAGTATTCCAAAATAATATTTTAGATGAAACATTAAGTATTATACAAAATTTAAGGTTTAGAATTTTAAAAAGATCGAAATTAGAAGATGCGAAGGAGATGCTTAATCAATTTCAAATAAAAGATTTAAAACAATTATATGGTTCTCTATCCGGGGGGCAGAAAAGGATTGTTAATTTTGTTAGAATAGCGGTATCTCAACCTAATGTATTGTTATTAGACGAATTGTCAGCGGGGATGGATGTAGATATAAAAGAGGAAGCGTGGACGCAAATTCACAATTTGTTAGACACTGATAGTAGCTCTGCAATGATCTATACTACGCATGATTTGGGAGAATTGATATATGCAAATAAGGTTTTGTTTATTCAAAAAGGGCAAAAAAAATACTTTGGTTCTATGAAAAAATTTATTGGCCAAATGCCGCGATATAAGTTAATAATCTATAAGGACAGTGATAGGGAACTGGAAAAAGAGAATACAATTTTAAAGACAAAATTTTTTGATGATTCTAATGATGTTATTACTTATCTGAATAATATTATTCCTAGGGAAAGAGATTTTGAAGTTAAACATACTTCTTTTGATGATCTTTTTATGAATGCTGAGGCGATCTATAATGAAAATTAAGTTTATTCGGAGAACACTTGCGATATACCGACGAGATAAAGTAGCAATTTTCTTCTCGTTCCTGGCTCTTTTAATTACTTTATTTATTTATGTTTTTTTCTTGAGGGATAATATTTTGCAAACTATGCCCAAGGGTATCCATGCAAAGCAATTTGTGGATTTATGGATGATTGCAGGTCTGATTTCAATTGTTGGGATATCAGCTTCTCTTGCCCCATTTGAACAAAGAATAAAGGATAGTCAAGATAATAAACAATATGATTTTATTGTGAATGGTCAGATGTCTAAGCTTTCCATGTCCGTATCATATTTAATAGCAGCTGTAATTGAAGCATCCGTCTCAACTTTAGCATTTGTTGTCATTGCATATGCCTATTTAGGTGTCGGAGATAGCTCTTTGTTAACTCTCAATATGTTTATACAAATAGTGGGGTATGCATTACTTTTAGTTGTTTTTGGTTGTTTATTTTTCGCTTGTATTACTAATCTAGTAAATTCCATTTCTGTTTTTTCATCATTATCAGCAATTGTTGGTGCGTTGACTGGCTTTTTCTCTGGTTCCTATATAATATTTGGTGAGCTCCCAAGTTTTATGAAAAAGTTGGTGGTCGAATGGCCAGGGTATAAAATTGCTGGAGTTATTAGAAGTATTATGGTCAAAAATGTTACAATTCCTGCTGCTTATAAGCCCAAGCTATTCAAAAGTTTAGGAATTTTTAGAATTAATGGGAATGTTATAAAGCTGCTAATTGTTTGGCTAGTTATTTTGGTTGCGTTATTAATTCTTGAATCAATTGTAGATCGCAAAAGATAGTTTTCTATAAAAATTAGTATAAAATAATAAACAGATATAAAAGTTCTGATAAAATGATGTGTATGATTTTTTGTTGAGGGATTTAGACTAATTGTTATTAGATAACACATAGCGATAAGTAAAATGATTAAGCATTACTTATCTATAAATTTAAATCTACTACTCGCAGTTTCCTAATTTGGTGAACTTTGATTAAGACTCCAAAACGTCATGGTATATTGTGGCATTAAATAATAGATTAACATGATAAAACTCAGTAGGTATTATGAGGAGTAGATAAGTTTAATTGTGTGAGGTTAAATCAGTCTATCTATTATTTAAGCTATTAATTAAACGTATCTGTCAAAATAATTCTCACCACCCGATGGACAATGCCGAAGGATGGTGAGAATTTTATTTATGGAGTGATCTTTCACTGAAATAGTTTTGCTAATTGTAAACTAATGGTATCTATGGACACTGCTAATATATGTCTACCTGCTTTGCTATGTTGTAATGTTATTTAACAGATACCTGTTTCCCAGAATCGACCGCTTGACGAATCTGTTTGGTGAACTGTTCAATTGCCTCTGGAGCATGTTGTTTTTCTTTAGCAACAATATCGACGATTGCACTACCAATAATGACACCATCGGCGATTTGGGCCATCTTTTGAGCTTGATCGGGTGTGTGAACGCCAAACCCAATCGCTGTTGGCACATCGGTTGCCTGTTTGATGTGGGCTACTAAGTCTTTTAAGCCGTTGAAGAAGGCATCTCGTTCACCGGTAATCCCCATTGAAGAGACCACGTAAATAAAACCGGTGGCGCTTTTGGCAATCTTATCGATGCGATGGCCGGATGTAGGCGTAATCAGTGGAATAATATCAACGCCATACTTATTGGCGATCGGAACAATTTCATCGCGACTCTCATAGGGGAGATCCGGAATGACCAGACCGGAAACTCCTAAGTCGGCGCAACGCTTTAAAAAGGCGTCGTAGCCGTATTTAAAGACGATGTTTAAGTAAGTTAAAAAGACCATTGGCACCTGAGTCTTTTCTCGGGTAGCCGCCACGATTTCAAATACTGTTTTGGTTCTGACCTTGGCATCGAAAGCACGTAGATCAGCTGCTTGGATGACTGGCCCATCGGCGACCGGATCAGAAAAGGGAATCCCTAATTCAACGATGTCGGCACCACCGTTGGCCAGAGCGACGATATTTGCGACTGTGATGTCAAAATCCGGATCATCTGCGACGACAAATGGAATAAATGCTTTATGATTTTTGAAAACTTCACTTAACTTACTCATCAATGTTGACTCCTTTGTATTTGGCAATACTTGCGACATCCTTGTCCCCACGGCCGGAAAGGGTGCAGACGATGATTTGATCCTTGGCCATCTTTGGGGCGATTTTTTCAACATAAGCAACGGCATGACAACTTTCAATGGCGGCAACGATGCCTTCCTCTCGAGCAATATATTCGAAAGCTTGGACCGCTTCATCATCGGTAATGCCAACGTATTGAGCCCGGCCTTCCTGGGCAAGAGCAGCGTGCTCCGGACCAACTCCCGGATAATCCAAACCGGCCGAGATGGAATAAACCGGATCGATTTGGCCGTCATCATTTTGCATAAATAATGATTTCATGCCATGAAAAATCCCAACGGTCCCTCGTTCAATCGTGGCAGCGGTCCGATCGGTGTCAACGCCTTTGCCGGCTGCTTCAACGCCGACCAGCTTGACATCGGGATCATCAATGTAGTCCGCAAAGCTGCCAATGGCGTTACTACCGCCGCCAACACAGGCAACGACCATGTCGGGAAGCCGACCTTCTTTGACTTGGAGTTGCTGTTTGGATTCTTTGGAAATCACGCTTTGAAAATGCTTAACGATAGCCGGAAATGGTGCCGGTCCAACGGCGGATCCCATCACATAGAAGGTGTCCTCACTACGACTGGCCCATTCCTGAAGGGTAGCGTTAACGGCATCTTTTAAGACCATTGAGCCGTTGGTAACCGGGTGAACCTTGGCACCCAATAACTCCATTCGATAAACATTCAACTTCTGCCGATCGGTATCTTCTTTACCCATAAAAATCTCACAATCCATGCCCATTAAAGCAGCGATGGTTGCGGTGGCAACACCGTGCTGGCCGGCACCGGTTTCAGCAATCAGTCGTTTTTTGCCTAAATGTTTAGCCAAGAGCACTTGGCCAATCACGTTATTGATTTTGTGGGCGCCGGTATGGTTTAAGTCCTCACGTTTTAAGTAAATTTTGGCACCACCGAGGTCCTCGGTCATGTTTTTAGCATAGTACAGTAAAGATGGTCGGTTGGCGTAGTTGATCAGCAAGTCATTTAATTCGGCTTTAAATTTGGGATCATCTTTTAAGTCGTTAAAAGCTTTGGTTACTTTTTCAAGCTCGGTCATTAAAGTTTCGGGGATGTATTGGCCACCGAAATCTTGGCCGTAACGGCCGCTTCGTTGTTTTTCCTGAGTTGCGTCATTTAATGTTTTCATAGTAAACTTCCTCTTTTGCGTTTTTGACAAACTGATTAATCTTTTGAGCATCTTTATGGCCGTTGGTTTCGACGCCGCTGGAAACGTCCACGATATCTGGCCGAACAATTTGAATTGCTCGACTGACGTTTTGCGGGGTCAGGCCACCAGCAAGAATTAATGATCGGTTAAGGTGGGGAATCCTGGTTAAATCAAGCAGTTGGCCGCTGCCCTTACCACTGTCGACCATCAGATAGTCGGCTGGGGAGGTTGTGTCAACGGTTTGGCGTTCAAAAACCTGAATCACGCCAAGTCCGGCCTGCTTGAGTTGGCTAATTTCAGTCGGCGTACTCTTACCATGCAGCTGGGCAATGTCGATGGCGCCGGCATGATAAATGGCTAGCATTTCATCTACGGACTCGTTAACGAAGACGCCCACAGTCTTAATTTCCGGCTTTAATAACTCTTTTAATGCCAATGCCTTTTCTAATGAAACTTGGTGTCGGCTAGGCGCAAAGACAAAACCGGCAAAGTCGGCATCGACTTGGTTAACAGCGAAGATGTCTTCTGGGCGCATCAGACCGCAGATTTTAACTAAAACCATTTTTAAGCCTCCTTAAATTCCCTGATTAACTGTTGCTTTTGGGTGGATCGCATCAGTGTTTCACCCATTAAAATGGCATTGAAGTTGGCATCGGCCAGCAGTTTGACATCCTGTTGGGTCTGAATGCCACTTTCTGCGACCACCGGAATGTCTGCCGGGACTAAACGGCGTAGTTTCAAACTGTTATTAAAATCAACTTTGAAATCTTTAAGGTTGCGATTGTTGATACCGATAATTTTGGCATCACTTTGACGGGCCCGCTTTACTTCATCAGCAGTGTAGGCTTCCACAATTGCCTGCATGCCAAGGCTTTCAGCTAATTCCCGATAGTCACGTAATTGCTGATCGGATAAAATTGCCACAATCAGTAAGATGATGCCGGCGCCGTTGGCTTTTGCCTCATAAATCATGTAGGGATCAATTGTGAAATCCTTACGCAGGGTTGGTGCCGAAACAACTTGGCTGATTTCTCGCAAGTAATGCAGGTGGCCGTTGAAATAATCAGGCTCGGTTAGTACGGAAATGGCATCTACTCCGGCCTGATCGTATGCCTTGGCAATTTTCAAATAAGGAAAATCTGTAACGATCATCCCCTTGGAAGGCGAGCTTTTTTTGACTTCCGAGATGACGTGTAAGCTGGGATGCTTTAAAATTTCTAAAAAATCAGGTTTGGAGTCTGCTGGCATTGACGTGATCGTTTGCTTCAGCTCGGCTAATGATTGACGTCGTTTATGACGGACCAATCTGGCTTTGGTGACAGTTACTAATTCATCGAGAATCATGCCACCACATCCTGACGTTTCTTGGAGAAGGCTAACAGGTTCTTGAGTTCGTTGAGAGCCTTGCCGTTATCAATGGTTTTGGCTGCCAACTCAATGCCTTCCTGAATCGATAATTCCGGATGGGCCAAGTGAAGGGCAGCACCGGCATTCAATATTACAATGTCACGTTTAGGCCCCTTTTTGCCGGCTAAAATATCGTGGGTGATTTGGCCGTTTTCGTCAGGTGTCCCACCGACCAAATCGGCTCGTTGGCTCCGTTTTAAACCAAATTGTTCCGGCGTCAGGGTATACTTGGTGAGCTTTCCGTCACGAAGTTCAACTACGGCCGTCTCACCAGCGGTTGTCATTTCATCAAGACCGTCACGACCATGAATGACCATCGCGTTTTTAACGTCCAGCTTTTTCAGCACGTTAGCGAGTGGCTCAAGCAACTCTTCGTTGTAAACACCGAGTAATTGGCGGGTTGGGTGGGCTGGATTAGCCAGTGGGCCAAGAATGTTGAAGATAGTTCGAAAGCCCAGTTGTTTTCTGACCGGAGCGACGTACTTCATGGATTTGTGATATTCCTGGGCGAACAGGAAGGCCAAATTGTTCTTTTGAAGGCTTTCATAACTGACAGCCGGCGTTTCATTAATGTCTAAGCCCAATGCTTCAAGGACGTCGGCGGCACCGCTCTTGGATGAAGCGGCCCGGTTGCCGTGTTTGGCAACTTTAGTGCCGGTAGCGGCAACCACAATTGCACTGGTGGTTGAAATGTTGAAGGTGTTGGCATGATCACCGCCAGTTCCGACGATTTCCAGGACGTCTTTAGTTTCCGGAAAAGCCAAGGCGTGACTTCTCATTGAGGAAGCAGCACCGGCAATTTCATCAATGGTTGGGGTCTTAGCGGTTAACGCCGTTAAAAGACTGGCAGTTTCGATTTCCGAAGCTTCACCGTTCATGATTTCATCCAAAACAGCTTGGCTTTCTTCAAACGTTAGGTTTTCATGGTTAACGACTTTTTCAATGGCTTGTTTAATCATCATGCATTCCTCCAATTGGTTTATAAAATTAATTTAGATTGTGAGTTAACGACATTTTTGGTTGTCATTTGATGAGGGTTGCCATCGTTTGATTTCTTTGTTTTGGTTCATTTTCAAGACCTCCGGGAATATAAAAAAACCCGCCCATAACTTCTGTAAGTTAAGGACGGATTTTTCCGCGGTGCCACCTTAGTTCAATTAATTGGGTCTACTACAAATAGCAGTTGCTGATTTGTCTTCAATTCCCAATTAATCACGCTTAGCAAGGGACTAACATCCCTCCGACAACTGACGTATGCCTTGACGTTTCTCCGTACTCGAAAATCTTTCGGAAGAACCCTCAGTGGTCCATTTAATCATCTGCGTTCGATTGCACTCTCAGCATCGGCAACTCTCTTTGCGTGCACAATGATCTTGATCTCCACTTCATCGGTTTTTATGGGCGAATCATTAATTGTTAGTTTGTATATTAGAGGCTTTTCATCAAAAAGTCAATAATTTTAATAAAACTTTTTTTGGAAATCTTGGGTGGCTAACTTGAAACGGTTGGAAATCCGGGCAAGGAGCTTATCCACTAAGCCTTGATGCAGAGGCGTTGTTTAGATGGCTTCAAAAAACTAACGATTCAAAATGGCTGGCTTAATTTTTTTAAAATGTAGCGGAGTAATTCATAAGCCAACAAAAATGATAATTAGATTAAATTTTTCTGGCTTTTGGAGCGGGGAAGTGGTAAGACTGAGGTGAGTAAAAAAGGGGAATGGGAAGCGATTGAATGCAGCGTCAATTAAGACCAACTCAGGGTCAATTTAATCATCAGATTCAGGATGCACTACATAAGAAGCGCATTGATGAAATTAAGTTAATTGGGGATTTTGCGACCATTGCAAATTTCATCATGTACGTGTCGTATATTGGTGAAATCATCAGCAATTTAAATGGTAATCCGATTTCGCCGGTTCAACCATTATTTGCCGCACTCAACGCGACCTTGTGGGTTGGCTATGGCTGGTTAAAGCCTCAAAAGGATTGGCGGCTAATCATCGCCAGTTTGCCCGGTGTTGTTTTTGGTGTCTTAACGGCGATCACGGCGATGGTTTAATGGACATTTGAGGATCAAACTAAAAATTGAGAGATCAGACACAAATCAAAAGCGTCTCGGATAATTAGCATTTTAAGCTATTAATTATCCGGAACGCTTTTTAAGTTACGACTGGATTCCCATCGTTATGCTATAAACTCAGCAGTTTCAAATTTGTGATCAGCACACTGTCGACAATGACCAGCAGAGAGCCAAGGATGATTTTGACCATTTGATCTCAGTTTTTGTCCAAACAAGTTTTTTTATATTTCCTTATAGCTTTTCTAATCTATTCATAAAAAAGTCATAAAAAAATTCAAAGTATGAACACATTTACATGATAATGTTATGAAGTTATGTAAATTTTATGTATATATAGGGAAGGGGTTTCAGTTTTGAAATTAAAGTATTTTTTTCTCTTAGGGATGTCAATGGTTATTATGTTGTTTGGATCTTGCAAAATTGTGAATGCAGATAGTGCAAATACAATAGATCTTCAGGGACATGTTATAATCCAAAATGAGGCTAGAATGCTAACGTCGGCATTAAGTGACGATGATATGACGAGTCTGCAAAAGTTAACATTGCAGGAGAATTCCCGTTATTCTACTCATACTGATGGCGATTACACGATATTAGATGAAAAATTAGATGATAGTGGGGCTGTCGTAACTTCATCTGTTGGAAGCACCACTACTTCAAATGACAAATTTACTTTAAAAGTTGATAAAGACAATCCAGTAATTGTCTTTAAAAACAAACTAGGCAATGTGCTTCAATCTATTAACTTAACGCAACAACAATTACAAAGTAAACAAGGTGATTTCACAGTTACATTAGACCTAATGGAGTTAATCAATAAAATGGAAACAAATGAATCTGATATGGCTTCCGGTCAAGACAATGGAGATGGCGACACAGTTTATCAAACTGCTAGTTTAGGTCAAAAAGATGGGCATAAATATAAAGCTGGGGTTCGGGTTCAATGTAATGATTTTAATGGAGAGTTTAATTATTCACATAAGTATTATAGCCGCCGTTCGGGTGCTATGAGTGCAGCAAAAGCAGCATTAAACTTTCAAGGAAGTGACTGTGATAACAACGATTCTACTTATGGTTGTGAAATGAGTGGAAATACAAAGTGTAAGGGGCTGACAACTAACAAAAATTGCTCTGCGTTTAAAGGTGGCTTACCACACATTAACTGGTCACACAGGCTTTGGTGGAGAGTCTAACGTAATAACTTAGCGGTTTTAAAGGTAACGACTTTAAAACTGCTTTTTGGTTTAATTATTATTAATTTTTAGCCTTTATGGCATATTCCAAAAAGTTAAAAATGATACAACTTGCATGAGTAACGACAACGTAAATACTACAATTAAAAACGCATCTGGTTTTTTGTGTTGAAATAATAAAACAATAATCCAAACTAGTGAGATAATAAAAAATGGAAAACTTACAATTGACAATATATTCACACTCCTTTATATTTATTTTGTATAATAAGCTGAAAAGTATACAAATAAAACCGTTTAAAAGACAAGTTAATAAATTCTTAACCCTAACCTCTTGCGCTAGTTAAGAATTACCATTGGCTAAATTGAAGCCGTAAGGTCCTTGCTCTCACGCTCTTCATTGTATGAACGAAAAGCTGGCCTCAATTGTTGGTGGAACCCCAGTCAGGGTTTGTGAACTAGTTGCTCAAAATGAAAACTACGTGTAAAAGATGAAAAGGTCGTTTCATTTCGTTTCTGGTAACGCTTTAAGAGCCGCGTCTGTTGCACTAATTCCCTTGATGGCAAATTACATCGACAATATAATCCCGTTTGCCCTTAAGTCACACTGCTGTGGCTGGCTTAAATATCCTAGATTACCTAAAGCCACTAAAGTGATAGATACTTTATTTGTCCACAATAAATTCTTATTCTACACGGATATTTGGGAATTAAACTAGGGCCTGGTCTTAAAACAAACTTTTTAACTAAAATTCCGGTATAATCTGGGTAAAAACCGGAAATGAGGACCCAACGCATGACTACTTCCCCATTAGCCACTAATCGACACGCTATCTCTGATGAAAAGTGGTAACGGATCGAAAAGCTCTAACCACTGGTCGACCTTTAAGTAACCGGACGGCTTTAAATGCCGTGCTTTGGCAACTCAAGGTCGGCTCACCCTGGCGAGACTTGCCCGCCGAGTTTGGTTCTTGGGAGACCGTTTATAGTTGTTTCCGGAAGTGGACGGATAGTGGCCTCTTCGAGCTTGTTATAAACTCAGCAGTTTCAAATTCGTGATCAGCACACTGCCGACAATGACCAGCAGAGAGCCAAGGATGATTTTGACCATTTGATCGCGGGTTTTGCGTTCGTGCAGAATATAAATGCCACCAAACGTGCCGACAACAATTCCCAATTGAGAAAGCGTCGTGGCCGTTGCTTGACCGATAGCTGGATTGGCGGTTGAAATGAACATAAACAGATTTCCGATAGCCCAGTTAATTCCTGTGACAAAGTTTTTCAAAGTTGGAATGGCAATTAGTTTGGTTTCGTGAAGAATAAAGGTGCCGATGAGTGCTGAACCGATGATTTGACCAATGGCTTGAGGCGTCACAATTGCCGTCATATAGTTAATGCCGTGATTGGCATTATGGACGGTTTGACTGATGTACCCCACCTTTACCAGTAGGTTGGGAAAGACAAAGTAAAGCATGAAGCCAATCGTTGATAAAAACAGAGCAAATAATCCCTGCATGTAAGTACTTGGACGTTTTTTAGTGATTTTCTTGTCAGCTTTTGACCGAGCCGCCGTTAGAAGTGCCCCCACGGTTACCAAAGCGATTGAAATTGCACCAAAAAACCACATACTTAAGGTCGTCCATTCACCTAACACCGCGGCAGCCATCAAGGCGTTGGTAATGATTTGACCGGCTGTTGAAAGCGGAAAAGCTTCTGAAACGCCCATCCGTTTATAAGCGAAAAATTGGCCAACCGTGCCAACTGACCAGAACAGACCGGAAAATAGGCCAACAACCCAAATCCGGCCATCCACCACAATGCCATTGGGAAGCACGAAGAAAAGGTAGACGCCCAATGCTAAGATTAATGCCCCACAGGATTCACCAAAGGTTTGTTGGGCAGCCGAGCCGCCCATCTTGGTGCCAATGATACCGGTAGCGCCCCAAGTGATTGGTGGAATGAGTGCAAATAGTAAACTGATGCTCATCGTGTTCCTCCATTTTTTAGTCGTTTTGGCTAATTTAGTTCTAACAGAGAAATTATATCATATGACTGATTTGGTAGTGCCGAAATTTGATTTTAATTGAGAACTCTTTAAAAAACAATTATCTGGTTGCACATACGTAGTCGATTAGGACTATAATAACGCTAACTAACGCAACGTTAAGATGATGTTCTAATACGAGGAGGTTTTTAAATGAAGTTGACAATTTCTTTAGCTCAGCTCAATCTCTATTTTGGTGATCCGGACAAGAACTTTGCGCAAATTGAGCCGGCGGTTAAGCAAGCGGCCGAACAACATGCAGATATCGTTGTTTTCCCGGAAATGTGGAATACTGGTTATGATTTGACCAGATTTGCCAAGATTGCGGATCCTAATGGTCAACGCACCCAGACATTACTGGCCAAACTGGCTAAGAAGTACCAACTCATTGTGCATGGTGGCTCGGTGGCAACCGCCCATGACGGTGCCTACTATAATACCACTTACATTTTTGGCACGGCGGGGCAATTGCTGACGAGTTACCAAAAGGTTCATTTATTTGGTTTGATGCGTGAAGATCAATACTTGGCGGCCGGACATGAAGAAGACCATTTCCAAATTAAAGGAGTCGACGCCACCAGTGTGATCTGTTACGACATCCGCTTTCCGGAATGGCTACGGACGTTGAGTCTGGATAACAGTCGGCTGATCTTTGTACCGGCAGAATGGCCGACCAGTCGAATTCCACAATGGCGCCGATTGTTGGCCGCACGGGCAATTGAAAATCAAAGTTTTGTGGTGGCCGTAAACCGGGTTGGTAGTGATCCGGATAATCAATTTGGTGGCCACTCCGGTGTTTACAATCCATTGGGAGATGAATTACTGACTCTGGATGATCAACCGCAATTAAAAACAATCACGATTGAGACAACAGAAACCGATGATGCGCGAGGATTCATGCCAGTATTTGCGGACCGGCGGCCTGAACTTTACCGATAAAAACGGAAACCGAAATCAGCTTGATGGCTGCTTTCCGGTTTCCGTTTTTAGTTCGCGATTTTTGGTGATTACAGCTCGTTAACAATAATCACGCGACCGTCATGTTTTTCTTCAAGTAACTGATGGCCCTTAACAAAGCCATCCCGTGAAAATGGTAGTTTATAACCGATTTTGATGGTTAATTTGCCATCCCGCATGAGATCGACCACGGCTTGCAAGGCTTCACGATCGGTCATCTCGTTGGTTGGCCGAATATGAACGAAGTTAACCGGCTTATCGGAAATTGGTGACGTATGGGCAACACTGGCAATCGTGCCGTTAGGTTTCACCATGGCCAAATCGTCTTCGGTACCGGCACCGTTCATCGCGCTGTTGATCACTACGTCGGCTTGATCAGCCAAAACGGTTGCCGGATCACTTTGATCGTAGGCGACAAACTGACTGGCACCAATTGACTTAACGAAGTCCGCATTGTGACTGGATGCAATCCCGATTACATTGGCGCCCAAGTCGGTTGCAATTTGAACCGCAATCGAGCCAACGCCACCAGACGCCCCTTTAACGACAACGGTTTGGCCGGCTTTAACATTACCGAAAAAGGTCACTGCTTTATAGGCCGTTAGCCCTGGCGTAATAATACCGGCAGCCTTGGTTGGCGGTATCCCATCGGGTAACTTCACGGTAGCATCAAGATCAGCCAATACAAATTCTGCATAGCCGTGCTCGGTATGGGTCAATACCAGATCGCCTTCTGAAAAGCCACTGACGCGTTTACCAACAGTCACGACTTCACCGACCACGTCTCGACCGGGAATCAGTGGGCCGCTGATGCCACCGTAACCACCTGCCCGTTCAGCCCGTTCGCGATTGTTAAGGCCGATGGCAATAGTGCGAACCAATAACTGATTGGCTGACGGAGATGGGGTAGGAATATCGTAGGCCTGAAAGACCTCAGGTGCGCCGTGGTGCTCATATCCAAATGCTTTCATAAAAAACCGCCTCCCTATAACTCGTTGATAACGTGGTTATTGTAAGCGGAAACGGTTAATTAAAGCAAGCAAGTTGCCTTTCAAATTAAGGCTGATACAACTACTTCGATTGTTTGAGTTCAATGTCTTGAGAAGCGTGGTTTCTCATTAAGAAGGCGGCTCCCAATGCGCCGAGAATCACGAGGATGCCGGAAGTAACAGCTACGGCAGCCATCCCATTATCATAGGCCCTGATGACAATTTGCTGGAGCGCATGGGCAAACGGGGCTTTTTCAATCCGACTTGAAAAGGCAATACTGTGACCCGAAAACGGACCGGCATTGATCAGGGCTTCTTTGATTCCGTTAAGTGCCTGAGTAGGCATCTTTAAGGCAGGTAGGTGGGTGTTAAGGTGGTTTTCAAATTGGGCATCTTGAATCAGCCCTAGACCAACGACGCCAACGGTTGTCCCAAACTGCCGAAAGACATTTAGCAAGCCGGAGACCATGCCCATTTCATTAGGCAAAGCCCCTTCCATTCCGGCCGTGTTTAACAGAGGGTTGACCATCCCATTGGCAATTCCCATCAACACCATCCCTGGCCATAGTTCAACGAAACTGATCGTTGGACTGATCGCATGCGCCATGGCAAAGAAGCCAAGACCGCCAACAAGTAAGCTAATGACAATCATCCATTTTTTGGAATAACGGGCACTGAGAATGCCGGCAACGGGGCCTAAAACTAGGGACCAGGCACTAATTGTCAGCTGCCTTACCCCGGTTTGAACAGCCGAATACCCGATGTAGTTTTGCATCAGAGCCGTCAGGAAGGCGTTATAAGCATAAATACCGGCGCCAAGCGCGAAAGCAACCGCAATTGTTCCGAGAAAATGGGGGCGTCTGAACATCTGAATATCCATCATGGGATCGGTCACTTTTAATTCAATCAGCACAAAGCCGGCCATCACAATCATTCCGCCGATTAGCAGCCCGCTAACCCGGATATCAAGCCATGACCAGTGTGGGTGGCTTTCTTTAATAATTAAGCCGTAAATAATAGCAAATAAACCAACTGCCGATAGCAGCATGCCCAGTAAATCGATGCGGTGATTCTTTCCATAGCTTGGCGTTTCAGCGACATAAAAAATGGTAAGAATGACAGCAATAATGCCAAATGGCACGTTTACATAAAAAATAGCCGGCCAACCAAAGTGTTCGACCAGATAGCCACCGATTAGTGGACCGGAAGCGGATGAAACACCGATGATGGACCCCAGGATGCCAAGTGCCAAGCCACGTTTTCGACCTTCAAAGTTGGAGGCCACCAGTGCCATGGATAGTGACATCATCCCGGCGCCACCAATTGCCTGTACGCCCCGGCCGATATCTAAAATCAGCAGAGTCGGGGCCATTCCGTTGATAGCGGAGGCAATCACAAATAATACCAACGAGCCTAAAAAGACCTTCTTTCGGCCATACATATCGCCTAGCTTTGACATGATCATTAGCGTGACCGCGTAAACTAGTGTGTAGGCGTTCAACACCCACTGTAGATCGGTGAAAGTGGTATTGAACCCACGGGCCATGGTTGGCAGCGCCACGTTCACGACAGTCACATCAAGTAACCCCATAAAAACGCCGAGACCCATGGCGAGCAAGGCAATCCATTGTTTTAAACTACTTTGTTTGTTCATTTGAGTAACGCTTCCTATCCTGATTAATTTTTTGACGACAATTTTTAAGCCAGTTAAGCTTTGCATGACAAATTGAAAGGCTCAGGTCCAGTGATCGAATAGCCCAGCGAAGATCGTCACGGTTGGTAGTGGATTGAGTGAGTTTGGTCTGCAGGTGCCGGTAAACTTCCTGGTAGGAATTGAGGTCGCTTTGTTCGGCGGCTTCGTAATCGGTTAAAATTTGTTCCTGAGTGTCAAAATCAATGCCGGCCATTCCCCGGAATTTGAACCGAAAAATAGATTCACGCTTGGCATCGCGGGTTACCGAGGCTGCCATTAACTGTTGAAATCGGGTAAAACCAGCGGCCGTCAGGTGAGCAAACTTCTTATTTCTGGCAGTGTCAGGGGCTTTCAAAAAAACGATAAATCCTTGGTCAGCCAACTTTTTCAACAAGGGATACATTACCCCGTTGGAAATTTCTCGGCGGGGGACCAGACTACTCTCCAAAATGGTTCGCAATTTGTAGCCAGACATATCTTGGGAGGTCAGTACGCCCAAAATTAATAATTCGTACAAGAGATTTTCCTTATTTCTACTTTAAAATAGCTTACTTATCATAGGTCGTTTCGACGTATAATGCAAGGATTTTTTCACAAGCTTGTTTAATTTATTTGAAGCTGGATGCCTATTATAACAGTTGTTGAAAGAAAAACGCTTTCAACTTATTATTCGAGGTTCACAAAGTCCTGCCATTAATGAATAAAAAAGCCGAAGACAAATTTGTCTTCAGCCTGTTTGATGATCGGAGTTAAATGAATTTTTTATGACAATGACCCATTTTGATTTTTAAGGTTGATCAAGCCTTGGGTTGGAGTAGGTTGGGGTTAATGATAATTCTAGCGATTTCATCCGCCGTGATTTCATCATTTCCTTCCAACCACTTTTTGAGGATGCCAATGCTGCCATTGACAAAGTAGGTGAAGTAATATTCCTGAACGGTTTGGTTAGTGACGTCAAATTGTTCGGCAAAGTCTTTGAGAAACAATTCGTGAGCCTCATCAAAAATCTGTTGAATGACCCGATCCTCCCGTTTGGCATCCAAAATGATTTTCATGGCAATTTGATTATCCTCAATCACCGATACCAGCCGGCGGCCCCATTCGTATAAGTCGTCTCTTGGTCGGACCTTTAGTAAGGGGATTACTTGGTTGGAAATATCTTTTTCGATGGCTTCGAATAAATCACCGGGACTTTCAAAATGCAGATAAAAAGTGCCTCGATTGACGTTGGCTTCCCTGCAAATTTCGGTGATGGTCACTTTGGCAAGTGGTTCGCGGGTCAAAATCGTGAGCAGGGCGTTTTTGAGTAGCTGAATTGTATATTTTGTGCGGCGATTATTTTTTGTTCCGACCATTGGTTAAACATCCTCCATGTTGAGTGTTCATTTGATAACATTTTTGAATTTTTTAATGATTGAGTTACTAATTTACCTATATTATACTAAATCACGTACTTTTAAATCAACACAGTATTCATTTAATACCACAGCGTATAGAAAATGTTTCGAAAGGACTGAATATAGAATCATGAAGGGGTTATTATCAAAAGCCGGGTCTTTAATCTATAACCATTCAAAGTTGACACTCGTAATAATCGCGGTGTTAACAGTGATCTTTGGTTTGGGGCTACCCCAAATTCAAATGAACACCGGTAACAGTATGTTTGTCAGTTCCGGCTCAAAAATTGCCAAGGATTCTGTGACTTACCAAAAGCAATTCGGCAACGACGTTTTTATTGTCGATCTTCATCAACCTAATGGCGAATCTACCGTTAATCCGACGACCTTCAAAAAGGTTAAACAATTTGCCGATAAAGCCAATCAAATCAAAGGGATTAAGTCGACAACCGACGTTTCAAGTGTTTTAAACGGCGAACTTCACGCTTCATCGGCGGGTAACATGCTGGGAAGTTCATCGCAATCAGGCACTCAATCGGCGATGATGGCGCAGTTGTCGAGTCGCCAAAAGAAACAGCTTCAAAATCAAATGACTAAATCGTTAACGGCTAGTCAGCAAAAGCGCTTATCAGCGTACACGCTATCGATTTTGACCAATACGCAAAAAATGAAAATGGCTCAAGCTAGTCAGTCATCTAAAGGAAGCACCACGCAAAGCAGCACTGCCCTGACTAAATTACTGCAACCAAAGCAGCAGGCAGTGGTGCAGGCCTATACGCAAAAACTACTCACAGCTTCTCAAAAACAGGCAGTCGCGGCCACAATGCTGAAAATGCTGCCGGATGTTCAGAACATGAACGCTGGTCTGTTGAAGCAATTGATATATTTCGATAATGGCCGAGTCCCAAGTGCAATGGCTCAGTTATTGCCTCAAAATGGTCGTCATCTCTTGATTTCGCTGACGACAACGGCGAATACGGATATGAACATGAACAACACGCAATATAAGAAAATTAAGCACCTGTTAAAAGATGCCGGCTTGACAACTGGTCATTACCGGGCAAGCGTTGCCGGTTCACCCGCAATTGCCGGGACGGTTGGAAAACAAATGACCAACAGTATGACGATCATGTTATTAGCCGCGGTTGTGATCATGGTGATTATTCTGTTACTTGTCTTTCCGGTTCGACGCCGATTGTTCCCGTTACTGTTTGTTTTGGTTGGGATGGTCTGGACGTTTGGCATTATGGGCTGGCTGGGAATTGAAATTACTATGGCCACAATGGCGACGTTGCCAATCCTGATTGGACTGGGAACCGATTTTGGGGTTCAGTTCTTGAATCGTTACGAAGAGGAATACAAGAAGAATCACCAAGATTCACGGGCAGCAGTTACCACAACGGCTGCTCATTCCGGAATGGCCGTGGGCATCGCATCGGTTGTGATGATTCTAAGCTTCTTGATGATGTTGATTTCAAAGGCCCCAATGCTGAAATTCTTCGGGGTGACGTTGGCAATTGGTGTCTTAATGGGATACGTTGTTGAGTTTTCATTGACCTTTGCGCTGGTTTCCATCCTGGATCAGCGGAAGAACTTTAGGCAGACAGCTAAGCTCAACAAAAATAAGTCTTGGTTGAATAATGTCCTTGCCAATTATTCAAAATGGATTATGAAGCATGCCGGCGTGATTACTGTCGTGGGCGTGTTACTTGGTATTGCCGGGTTCTTCTTTGAAAGTCAGATTTCAATTGAGACTGATTTGACCAAGATGATCCCGCAGAGTTTGCCGGCACTAAAAGCCAATAAGAAAATCATTAAAGAGGTCGGCTCAACAACTAATCTGACTTACTTGGTTAAATCCGACGATGTTCGAAGCAAGGATAACTTAGCGGCGATTAACCAGTTTGGTCAACAAGTTAAGTCAAAATATTCAAAAGATGTTTTAGACGTGACTTCTTTGCCGGAGACATTAAGCGGCTCACAAAATAAGTTATCGCAAACCAAGCTCAATCAGCAGGTTGACGCAATTCCAAGTGTGGTCCAACAAACACTTGTTAGCAAGAATCACCAGTATTCGGCGATTACGTTTAAGATTGACCCGGATCTTAAATCAGATCAGGCACTGAAGCTCATGAACCGGATTACCAAAGATGCTAAAAATGTGAGTGGTGACGTCACCATTAGTCCGGCTGGTTCAACCGGGATGATGCTGAAAGGAATTAATAACATGACGGCCAACCATGGGCTGATTATCATTGCTGGTTTATTGACAATTTTTGTGGTACTACTACTGGTTTATCGTCATTTCCACTACGCAATTTATCCGTTATTACCAATCATTATTGTGTTGGGGCTCTCGCCAATGACGTTAAAACTACTGGGGATCAGCTATAATCCGTTGACCATTTCGTTAAGCTCATTGATCTTGGGAATTGGCACCGAATTTACCATTCTGGTTCTGGAACGCTATATCGAGGAACGCCGAAAGGGTCAAGAAAATGAAGGTGCGATTGAAACGGCACTGGGATCGGTTGGTCAAGCCATCACAGTTTCCGGCTTGACAGTCATTGGCGGCTTTATCACCCTGACCTTCGTTAACTTTCCGGTCTTGCAATCGTTTGGATTTATTACGGTACTGGATACGGCTTACGCGCTCATCAGTACCCTGACGATTTTGCCAGCGATTATCTATCTGTTGCGGCCTAGGAAGCCAAAATCGGACCAAAAACCAACTAAGAATTAACTAACATTAATAACTTAAAAACGCCTACCGGGACAACTAATCTCGGTGGGCGTTTTTGCGTGGTAGATCAACGATTCATAAAGCGATAAATTAAATATAAAACCAAAGCGACAATCAGCGCAATTCCAATCATCGGCTGTTCATTAAAGATCACGTGAATAAAGTGCACGGTGTGAAAACCGTGAAGGCCGACCGGGAAAAAATTAAAAAGATTCATCGAAAGCCCTTCTTTCTAGTATACTAATTGATGTAGCGCTGGATTTGGGTTGAAATTGTAAATTATCAATTGTGTCATCACTCATTCTGCTCTATTCTAATAATAAGCTAAATTTTGCTTCAGGAGGGAAATATGACAATTGATGCCTCTTCTATTTTTAACGCGGTCGTCATTATCAACGCGATCTTTGCCGTGTTAACAGTCTTTCGAGAAAAACGGGATATTGCGGCTATCTGGGCTTGGTTGCTGGTATTGGTTTTTTTACCACTGGTCGGATTTATTGCCTACGCCTTTTTAGGGCGCAAACTGCCCAAAAACCGGTTATTTAAATTACATAAGCACGTTCAAATGCAACTGGATGAGCGACTCCAGGAACAACGCAGCCAATTAGGCCATGCCGATAAGACACCCGCTGATGATGTGGTGCGGCGCAACCGAAATGCCGTGGATATGTTTATGACCACCGACTCGGCATTCTTGGCACGACAAAATAAAGTCCACATTTTTACAAATGGGAACGACTTGTTTCATCGGGTCATTGAGGATATTGAAAGTGCCAAAAAAAGTATCCATATTGAATTTTACACGTTTTATAATGATCGGATTGGCAATGAGATTCGTGATTTACTGGTGATGAAGGCTAAACAAGGTGTTGAAGTCCGAGTGATTTACGATTCTTGGGGGTCGATGGGGACAACTCGTAAATTTTTCCAACCGTTAAACGATGCCGGCGGTCACGCTTATCCATTCTTGAATACCCGTTCAGTTCTCCTGGATTTTCGAATCAACTTTCGTGATCATAGAAAGATTATCGTGGTTGATGGAAAAATTGGCTATACCGGTGGTTTTAACATTGGCGATCAATATTTAGGCCGCAAGAAAAAGTTTGGCCCATGGCGGGATACCCACATTCGAATTATTGGCTCGGGGGTTTTCGGCTTGCAGGCTCGCTTTATTCTGGACTGGAATGCCACTAGTACACGTGGTCAGATTAATGAAGAAGCGGTCCAGCCAAAGTACTTTCCGGTAACCACCACGAAGGGCAACGTCAACATGCAAATTGTGTCCAGTGGCCCGGATTCCGATCTGCAACAGATCAAAATGGGTTACATCAAATTAATTACCATGGCAACCAAGTATTGCTGGATCCAGTCTCCGTATTTGATTCCCGACGATAGTGTTTTAGACGCTTTAAGAATTGCGGCCATGTCCGGTGTGGATGTTCGCATCATGATTCCAAGTATGCCGGACCATCCCTTTGTTTACCGGGCCACTCAATACTATGCTCGTCAACTGGCTGAAGAGGGCGTCAAGATTTACTATTACGGGAAGGGCTTCATGCATGCCAAAACGATGGTAATTGACGATGAGATTGCCTCAGTGGGCTCAGCCAATTTGGATTATCGGAGCTTTAAATTAAACTTTGAAATCAACTCGTTTATTTATGATGAAAAATTTGCGACGGCCATGCGCGAGATCTATTTAAATGACATCTCAGTTAGTCAGCTGCAAACACCGGCCATGTTTAACCAGCAATCCCTCTGGTTGAAGTTCAAACAAACTTTTAGCCGTTTGTTATCACCGATTCTTTAGGGAAAATGATGAGCCAAATTGTTTGTCAGTAATGGTCCGATTCGCTTATAATAAAGTTGAAAGGTGAAGTGACTAATCACCTGTTTGACAAACGAGGGATAAGGCCAAGAATTAGGTAAGGCGCTAGGTCAGCGTGCCTAGATCCGAGTAGTTTGCCGATGACAACAGAGATATTTAACGTAACACAATACCCGACCAGCTAAGTTGGTCAATGATTGGTCCGATACCTTTCAGCGATTACCATCTCGAAAAGCGAGTCGTCATCTTATTTGGATGATGGCGCGCTTTTTGTGAGTGAAAAATGTGTTGTGAGGCCGGGATTAAGAACAGTGGGTTTTAAATGCAGGTGTTTGTAATAATGTGTTGGACGGGTTTTCCTTTGATCCTTTTTAAAATGCCAGCAGCTTCAAATCGATCAATTCGACGTTGTAAGTCGCGTTTGTGAAATTTTTGGGGTGCGTCAGCGTATAGAAATTCTTTTAATTCAGTATCTTTAATGCCGGTTTCATCACGATCACTGAATAATTTAGATTGAGCAAAAATATAGAGAATAGTTTGGTCAATCGGATCACTAAATTGGGCGTTAATTTTTTGAGCAGTCTTCTCGAGCTGGACCGACAATTGAGATAAACTTTCAATGACGTCTTGCTGGCCTTGAGAAATAATTGCTAAAAGTTTGGTGATGAATAAAGTCGCATCGGCTCTATTTTCAACATCATCCGTCTGTTTAAAAATTTTGTAATAAGCGCTTTGGTTAGCGTGAATCGCACTGGAAATGCAGAGCCCGGTATATGGGTCTAGTTTTGAAGCTAAATAAGCGGAAAGTAGGTATCTTCCCATTCGGCCATTGCCGTCATAGAATGGGTGGGTGTTCTCGAACATGAAATGGGTGACTAGTGATTTAGGAATATCGAGAACAGTTTCATCATTCATAAAGTTAATTAATGGCATAAGTTTTTGTTGGATTTCACGTTCGTTGACAGGTGGATTGTGGATCTTTTGGCTCTCAGTGCCAATATAAACGGCTTTGTTTCGAAATAAATGACCATCTGGCTGTTTGGACTCAGGAATTTCGCCGCGAAGCAGGTCATCGTAAATCTTTCGAAAATCTTCAAGCGTCTGGATTTGGTAAGTTTTGCCACTCAATGTTATGTTATATAGCCTAATAGCCGATTCTAACCGTCGTGTCGATTTTTTCTTCGTATTTAACTCGCTAATAATAGTCCCGATTTGTTTTCGGCTTGTTTTAACGCCTTCAATTTCATTCGTAAAATAAATTTCGGCGGTTAACAATTTGCGGGTATAACTGTGTTTTGCGACGCCGGGTAAGGGATGGGCAAGCTTGATAATTTTTTTTGAATTTCGGTTGACTTGGTTTATTAAGGTGTTAATTTCGTTAGTTTGGATGAAGAATAACGGAAAAGTTGATAGTTGTTCGAATTCGTGATGGTCTAAAACCGGGAACAGGTTAGTCACAACGGTTGAGTAACCCGTCAAACGCCGTTGATATTCTTGGTTGATTTCGTCCAAGCTTTTTGAAGGCCCACTTCCATTATATTTAAAAATTGAGAGTAACTGATAAGTCATTTCAAAAGCCTCCAGTCTTTTAGGTAATTCTTACTATATCACATCGTATTTGGTCAAAACAGCTAATTATTAGTTTGTCTTCTGCTTTTAGCAAATTTATTTGAGAAAAAGAGCTATTTGATGAAATACAAAGTGAATGTTCGATATATATTTTGACAAAACGGTCTTTTGTTAAAATATAAAAGTATTTCTTGTGTGATATTTTAACAAAAAGCCGTTTTGTTAAAATATCACCTTAATTTTGCACTAACATTTCAGCAAACAGCTTCCTTGGCGAAATATCAGGACCAAACTGAAACGCTTTTTGATCAAATGATCTTAATTTCCCAGTGGCCTGCTACGCTTAACAATTACGAATTACTATGGGTGTGACATGTTATAATAATGACGTTAAATATTGGTAAGTGCAGGCGTAACCAAAACCAACAGTGCCGTTGATGTGAAAGGATCATGATGGCTTCAATCGTTTATTTAATCTTAATGAGCTTAGTGGCTGGTGTTCTTACGGGGATTGTCGGCATGGCGTCTTTAACCTTGTACCCAGTGTTATTGTCGGTGGGAGTGATGCCGATTACGGCCAACGCCACAATTACCGTTGCTCAAGTAGGAGCCGGATTGGGAACTGTTTCAGCTTCGTTAAAAGAGTTACGGCATCACTGGAAACAGGCAGGTCAGATTGCGCTTTTAGATACCGTTGGTGGGGCATTTGGCGCCCTGATTTTAATCCACAGTTCAAACGCTGGCTTTCAAAAGTTGGTACCAATTTTCATTTTATTGGCCGGAATCTTGATCTTAATACCTAAAAGACAGTCTAGTCAGGCTGCCGAAAATAAGTGGGCAACGCGGCTCAGTTGGTTGGGTGTCTTTTTAGTGGGCATTTACACCGGTTACTTTGGGGCAGCTGCTGGTTTACTGATGATCGCGGTACTTTCCAAACTGGTGGATGAAAACTATGCTATTTATAATGCGATGCGCAATTTTGCATCATTTTGTAACAATGTGGTGGCGGCCGGGATGTTTATTGTCAGACTGCCAATCGATTGGGCGGTCATAATCCCGTTATTGTTGGGCCTCTCAGTCGGCGGCTACATTGGACCGATTATTGTGCGTTATATTCCGTCAAAAGTAATCGAATTGGCGGTTGGTATTTTTGCCCTGGGTCTCTCGGTGATCTTGGGGTATCAGGCTTATCTATGAAAAACTGGTTTGACTTTCTCTAAATTACTTGAGAAAACCAAACCAGTTTTTTATTTTTATCGAAAACGCAAAGTTTGATTCAACTTACCTGATTCCAAACCGTACCAAAGTTGATACTTTCCGGCTGTCATACTTGAAGTTGGTTGATAGTCAATCGTTGGGGTTGGTTTACGGGAGTTTAATTTGCCATAAACAAAATAGTTTGCTCTTTTAATCGGCATTAAGTCATAGATTGTTCGATAATGTAAACTTTTTAACGAATAGGTTCTATTGACCAGGGTTTGGTAATAGAAAAGGTGCTTTTGTAGAAACTGCACAATTAACCTTGTCTTGGTAGATCCCATTAAAATAAGGTCACCAGCTCGATCGGCTTTGGTGATGGTCCAGTGATTATTAAGCTTCTGATGGTATTGATTAGCTGTTCGAGTTAAGGTGTGATTATTAGGTGTGCCATAATCCATTGCAACTCCCACGCTCAATAACCATAGCAGCAAAATGATGGTTGAACTCACCCAGAAACTTTTTTTCATGCTATCTCTCCCATACATGTGAGTTAGAGTAGGTTTCAATAAATTTAAAGTGATTTTTTCAGTAGTAGTCGTATTCCATTATGAAAATTACCCATTGCCGTTTAAATTAATCAGATTATCTATCAACAAGTCGTTAATATTAATTTGTAACATCGATACTATTTATTTGTCAATGTTTTCAGTAGTCATTGATTAATTAGTCAACCTCATTTAGCAAAGTCAGAGTTTTATTTTTGAATGTTAAGGGGGCTTGACAATCTCTAAGAAATTACCGGAATTTATTCATTGCTATTTTGTTGTCAAGCTGTTAAAAGAAACCCGATTTAACTTTCTCCATAATTATTTGAGAAAATTAAATCGGTTTTTCATTTTTATATAGGGTTAACGTGGAATTTTTAAAGTGGTTTATCACGTGAATTAATCACTACATCGGCAATGAGAACAATGGCAACAACTAATAGTGCTAGCAGCCAGTTAACCTGAATTCCAAGAGCCAGATTGGGAGTTGTTAGATTAATTAGCGTTGAGCCAATTGCTGTACCACTGGCAATGGCAATGTTTTGCGTCATTCTTTGTAGCGACCCAATAGCTCCTTGATTGTTTAAAGAGCCTGACTGCATAATAGCTGCAATGTTGGCTGGTTGGAAGTAACCACCGCCGATTCCGAATAAGAACAGACAACCCGTAATGATAATAGCCGGCCAGTTTGTCCTTACTAGGAGCAAGCTTGTAAAAGCAATGCTAATAATTAGAAGTCCCAAAAGACTGAATTTTTGGTTTTTGGTTCCGTCGTTTCGATTGCCAGAAATTCTGGAAAAGATGACTAATCCTGCTGGAGCACCAAGAACTAACAGACCAGTTGTCCCGACGCCTATGTGCAGTATCTTTTCAAAAAGAAATGGTGGGATCAAAAAGATAACGGCAGATGTAAACCCAAAAATAATGGTTTGTGCTAAAAATAACCAGATCTTAGGTGATTTAGAAAATTCTCGAAAGTTAATGAGGGGATGAGTAGATTTCGATTCAAAAATGTAGAATAGAAATCCGCAAAGCACGCCACCGATAATGAAAATTAACGCTGATCTGAAATTTGTTTTTTGACTAAGAAGCGAAAAACCAGTTAGCAAAAAGATGATCATAAAAGCATTAATAATACTACCTAAAAAGTCGAAACGTCTATTTTCTGAATTTTCATTAACCTGGTTAATCAATAATTGATTACAAATTGCTCCTAGAATTGCAAACGGAACGTTGATCCAGAAAATTAGCCGCCAAACATTCATAGCTAAAAAAAATCCGCCAATTGACGGGCCTAAGATGGGTCCTAATCCGATCATGATTCCTAATATCCCCAGTGCACTTGAAATTTGGTCACTATCCATGAGCGTTGTGATTAGAGCAGCCGAGGTTGATTGAAGAGCTGCAGCACCAATTCCTTGAATAATTCGAAAGACAATTAAACTTAAAATGTTTGTGGCGATTCCACATAAAATCGACCCAAGTCCAAATATTAATAATCCGATAAAAGAAACTTTGAGTTTACCAATTCGGTCGCTCAGATATCCCAAAGGTAAAATCAGAACGGCTAAACTAGTTGTGTACCCAACGACGCTCAGGGCAGTTGTACTAGTGGAAGTGTGAAACTCATGCTGTAGAAATGGGAGTGCAACATTGATGATCCCGGTATCTAATGTTGAAAGTAACATTCCCATCCCAGCAACTATAAGAATTAATCGATTCTTTACCTGATTAGTCATGATACCTTCTCCTGATTAGTGGCAGGTTGGAAAAATAACTGTACTCCTTGACATCTAAAAGGAATAGAACCATTTTGAAGTACATATCCAACGGCTGTAACTGGGATGTACTTGTCATTTCGAAATAGGTAGGCATAATTTGGAGCACATGCCCTCATTGTTGCTAAAACATCATGTAGTGAAGAATTGGCAGTTATGGATCTATCGTTCATTGAGGGGTTCCCAAAATATTGCCGCAAACTTTTATCTTGAGGTTGGGCAGATAATGTTCCTGAAATAATTGACTGTAGTACGTTTTCTAATAATTTCAAGGATTTATCAAATAATTTGTTTCGGATTTCTGGTGACGTCTCACCTCCTGTTAGATGCACAGGGAGTTGGGCTACAATCTTTCCTCCATCAATTTCAGGGGCGACTTCGATGCAGGAAACACCACTGTTGTGTTCACCGTTTTTAGCCATCCAAAAGAACGGTGCAAGTCCAGCATAGCGTGGTAAAGGACTCGGATGGAAATTCAAAGCTTCGTATTTAGGTAAAACAATAAGATTTTTTCGAAGAATTTTCTGATAATTTGCAATAATAATGTAATCTGGAGAAAAAGTCTTAAGCTTAGCCACAAAGTCGGTTGATTTTATGTTTGTTGGGCGAAAAACAGGAATGCTTTTTGACTTGGCAAATTCTTCTAGATCCACTGGATTTGGTTCACCCACATAATATGAACATAATTTACCAGCGGGTGTTGTTACAAATGCAACAATTTCAAAATGTGGATCTTTAACAATTCTTTTAAAAAAAGGCATGCCAAATTTTGAGTTCACCTCAGAAAAGAAAATAATTTTAAATTTCTTCATCGTTTGTCCACCACTTTCCTGATTTAATCTCTGTTGCCCAAGTTAAAGTATCGAAATAAACATAACCTGGCTGTACGGGAATTCTAATTGCACCAGGGAGCTTATCTAATCCAGTAATTGCTTGACCTAATCTCTCGGCTAAAACTCCTTCAGCAATTGGAGGACATGCAGCAAAAATCGGCATTCGTTTTAAATCTATAAACCATTTATCAAGAGTTTGCTTAGAAGGATAATTTGGCATATGTGGGATAATACGCTCCATAAGTCGATGAATAACTTTAGGGGATAACTTTGAATCTGGATTAATTCCGTATACATCTTCTATATGCATAGAATCTTTAGTGTATTTAAAGATGTAAGTACCGTGTGCAACTGTAGGAACTTTTAATATAAATTTGGCCTTATTAGAATTTCTAAATGCTTGATGCAGTGCATAGCGGTTAGCAATTTGATAAAAATCCATTTGGTCAAGAATATAATCACAATCCTCTACAAAATCTGTAGCTGTCTTTGTCGTAATACCTTCCGGATAAACCGCAATGTTAACATCATGATTTAGGCTATAAGTCATTTCAGCAACAACTTCGGCTTTATTTTTACCGAGATGTTTCAAATCGGCCCCCATTTGACGATTCATATTTGAAATATCAAATGAATCTGGGTCCGCTAACTTTAGGTTTCTGACTCCCATACGAACTAATCGTTGAGCAAGCTGACCACCAATTCCACCAGTACCTGCAATTCCGATTACTGCATTCTTTAACTTATTTTGACGTTTATGTTGCTCTTCTGTGGAGTTTCCAAGCCATCCTAAACTTCTGTTTACTCGTTCCCAATACATTACTTCATTTTCCTTAGCGGTGTACACTAAATGCTCTTTATCATGAATCATATGAAATGATCTCCTTTGAATTATTGTAATTTCATGATAAGATCAACTTGTAATATAATCAAACGATTTCGGAATTTTGAAATCGAAAGGAAATAAAACATGACGATTAAAATTAGTTTTGGAGATTATGCGTTACAAAACAATGAAACACTGACTCAGCGGATTCAATTTGTGTATTCGCCACTAAATGAATTGTTTAGAAGCCTACATGTTCTTCTAAATCCCCGTCATCACGGGATGAATATTGATTGGGCATTAGAAGCTCGACAAACATTATCAGATGATTTTTTCAACCAGCTTCATTATTTTGAATTAATTTATGAACTAGGTGTTCCGCCAATCTTTTTTAACAATTTTGAAAATCTCACAAATGATTTAGATGAGGAAATTAATAACCTAAAACGGTTTTTAAGTCACGAGAATCCCAAAAATGTTTGGCAGAGCTTGGCACAGGCTGCCCAACAACGGGAAAATCAATTTATTCCCAAACTTGCTAAAAGCTTGGAGTGGCGAGACTATCAGCCAACTAATTCTAAGCAATTATTGGCGGACTTGCAGTCAGATCCTCAAAAAGTTTATGGGAATTTGTTCGGCTTTATTGATGACTATCGAAGGGCGGTTTTTGATAAAACGTGGCAAGATCGGTCATTAAGTCAATTTTTAATTAATGAAATTAAGAATCAATCGACGTATTTAAGAGATCATGGTTTTGTGAATTTGATCAATCACTTGGAAGTTGATCGATTACATTGGCAGCAAAACCAGTTGATGGTGACAAAGCCATTTGATCAACAAATTAATTTAGGGAATCATGACGTTATTTTGCTGGTTCCCAGTTATTTTGTTTGGCCACACCTTTTTGTTGATCGTTTCGAAGATGGTGTAACCATTACGTATGACGCACTTAATAAGATTAAAACCAAAGTAAATCCGGATGAATTATCAGAAATATTTAATGCATTAAGTGATCCAGTGCGATTACGAATTATGAAGTATTTATCGGATGAACCCTTGACAACTCAGTCACTCGGACAAATTATGACAATGAGTGCGTCAACGGTTTCCCATCACTTAAAACTTTTAAAACAGGCTAAATTAGTGAAAACCCAAAAAGATCGCAAGTTTGTTTTGTATTCACCAACTAACTTGATTGATGATTTAATTCCAGGCTTTTACACATATCTAAATCAGTCGGATTAATTACGAGGAGTGTTTGAACATGTTAACTAACCAATTACTGTCAGTTTTGAGTTGTCAGCGCTTTTTAACTTTACGTGAGATTTGCAGGGCAACTAACTTGGCGTTACAGTCAGGGGAGAATCAATTAAAAATTTTGGAAAATCAAAATCTAATTGAACATCGATTCTTTGCTGGACGAAATTACTTTAAATTAAGTAGGTCCATTAGTCCGATATCAGATCTTGGCAAGAGGACATGGGAAAAATTAACCCATCGAAAATCAGTAATTAGAATTGGCCAGGCTAGGACCTGCTATCATCATTTAGCCGGACAGGCCGGTGTACAATTATTTCAACTTTTAATTCAGGCTAAATTAGTTAGATATGAGTCACCGGCTAAGTATGTTTTAAGCGAGGCAGGCAAGCACCGATTCAGCCGTTACTTAGGTGAACCTGTTCGCCAATCTCAAATTCAAACTTGCATTGATTTTTCTGAACGATTACCTCACTTATCTGGCGTTTTAGGTACTAAAATGTTAGATCAGTTGGTAGCTGACAAGGTTGTCACACTGGAAAGCAATAGGCAGGTGGTGCTAAATTTGCCTTTAAAACGTTGGTTTAAGGAAAAATTTCTTGAGGACAAGCCTTATTGAGAACGGCTATAAAAAACTGGTTTGGCTTTCTCTAAATTACTTGAGAAAATCAAACCAGCTTTGTTGAAATCGGCAGTTGCAATTGTTTACCTGTTTTTAAATGACCTTAAAAACTGGATCAACACGACGATAAGCAATGCTGACACAAAGGCCGTGCTTAATAAACTAAAGAACCAAACATTTGTGATTAACCAAATAAAAGCAACGATTATCGTAATCAAGATAATTGATTGTTTAGGTTCCTGTTTGATGGAGTTGATTAATTTGCGAATCTTATTAGCTAAAATTTCTTTCAAAAGAAAAACATCCTTGCTCTTTAGATATACGTTTGACGCATTCTTCGGGTTTGGTATTTGTTTGATTGTGCAGCTTATTTTTGAAATGATGGGATGGTCCAATAGCAAAACCTTCACGGATTTCTTCGGGCAAACTTTATTGACGGCAATCCCAATGGTGATCTTGGCATGGCTGGTTGATGTGCTTTCTGATTCAAGCGATGATTGAGTAGTTGGTGGTCAAATGCGCGTTAGCCAGATTATGATTTCTGGTGGGCTTTAGTGTTAAAGACTAAGACGCCACTCCAGATGCTTAAAATAACGGTTAGGATGGAAAGACTTGCATCAGAGATCGTCAAAAATGATGTGCCAATGGTTGATAGCGATAGAAATGGGACAAAGAAAATTCCTAATGCCAGAAGAAGCTGCCAAATTGTGAGGGTATATAGGCCGTTTTTTAGGTTATGCGTTGTGATCAACCAACCGACGCCAAATGATGCAGAGATCAAGATTAAAGAAGCGATTAGGGAGGTTAGTGTGTAATGACTGTGAGACTGGACTTTGTTTTGCAACGTTATCACACCGGAAATCAATATCACAATTAAGGTTAATAATTCCGAAAACAAAATAATAATTTTAGCGGTTTTAATAGGTTTCATTTTAATCACATCATTTCAAATGGTCACTTGACGATAAACAAAACACTAGCTGTTTCTAATTTCAAACACATTATATCACCGGCTTTTGCCTAATAGTGCCATTTAGTAAGCTGACTTTTAGGACTACAAGTGTCGGAATAGGGCAGTTCCTCGTGAGATTGGTCATTTGGAAGAGACACCAGCATTAAAAAAGTACTCCCTAAGCACTGTTATATCGGTGTTTAAGGAGCACTTTTTAATGCTTTAACTCTGTACTTTTGATTTAGGTTAATCCAATTCCATTACCGATTTGCCCTGGAAATCACGACTATATTCGTCGACGGCTTTAATCGCCGCAAAGACGTCTGCGGGCGTAATGTTAGTCGGCATGCAAGTCATGGTATCGTTGGGATCACATGCCTGAGTGGCGACTTTCATTAGATCATCATCGGAAGCATCAGCTAAATGAAGGCGGGTCAATGTGGTTGGTAACCCGAGTCGTAAATCGAATTTTAGGAACTTTTCAAACCGCTTTTGATCACTGCCGTCCAAAATCAGTTCAACTAGAGTACCGTAAGCAACTTTTTCACCATGAGTCAGGTGATGGATTTCTCCAGAAAGTGCTGTAAAGCCGTTATGAATGGCGTGAGCCGCTGCCAAGCCACCACTTTCAAATCCCAAGCCACTTAAAAGGGTGTTGGCTTCAACAATGTGATTTAAGGCATCGGTTGCGACGTGGGCCCGGTTAGCCGCTACAGCCAGTTCCGCGTAGTTAAACAATGTTGTTTCGCAAGCTTGACCGATTGAACCGGCCACAATGGTCTGCTTGGCTCCCAGCATGTTGTCAGCGTTGGCTTTACGAACGTCAATCGCTTCCACGTTGGTTGCTAGAGCATCGGCGACTCCTGAAATCAATAGGTGGACTGGGGCACCAGCGATAATCTTAGTGTCGAGTAGGACAATTTCCGGATTCTTCTTGTAGAATCGGTAGTGATCAAACTGACCATTGTCCGTGTAAATCACTGACAATCGAGAACACGGTGCGTCGGTTGAAGCAATGGTAGGCGCGATCATGACGGCAATCCCCAGGTTATCAGCGATCGCTTTGGCTGAATCTGCGGTTTTACCACCACCGAGGCCAATAATGATTGTCGACTGAGCTTTTTGGCCGATTTCAGTGACTCGATTAATTTCGGCTTCGGATGCTTCGCCCTGAAAGGTGGCCAGAGTCACGTCAAATTGATGCTGCTTTAAATAATCCATGAATTGGTTGCCAACGATTTTCAAAACCGTTGGATCTGAAAGCAACAGGATTTTTTGCCCATATTTTTCGATAATTGGGGCACTGTTGAATAATTCTCCGGGTCCCTGAAGATAGTTGCTGGGACTTGCAAATATTTGAGTCATGAAAAAGCCTCCTAATTCTAATAAGTGATTTTGTTCACATATTAAGTATAGGGGATTTAACCGTGAATGGAAAGTCATTCAGTGTGGTCAGCTTCATCCGATGTTTTTTCTGATTGGCACCAGTCGACAATAAATCCGGCGATTGACTTAGTGTATTTTAGTAACTGATCAAAGCTGGCACTTTCATTATCACTGTGGGCTTGGACTAATTCACCCGGGCCATAAATGACTGCCGGGATGTGGTAATAGCCAAACCAACCGCCATCGGAAACGGAGGTTGACATCCCAATCACCGGTTGACGATCAAAGGCGGATTGGTAAGCGTTCTTTAACAACTTCATTGGCTGGCTGGTTTGATCCAGTTCAAGGGCGGGAAAGACTTCTCCCTGATCTACCAGCATGGAATCGCCGCCCCATTTAAAGGTTGGCAGGTTGTCACGCAACCACGGATCGGCCTTGGCGGCAGTAATCACCTCTTCCTCAACTTCTTTTTCAATGCCCTCGACGGTTTCGTTTGGGTAGAAATGAACTGTGATCCATAAGCGGCACTCGTCGGCAACGAAGGCCGGATGAATACCGCCTTTGATATAGGCTGGATTGATGGTATCGGTGCCGGGTTTAAATCCCGGATAACTTTTGGTGATGCCCCAGTATCGTTCAAGTGTCTGCAGTGCGGAAATGACCACCATCATTTTTTCGACCATGCTGGCTGCTTTGAGGCCGCCACCAGTTTGAACCATCGAGATCCGGTTACCGTCATGGTAAGTGTGGGGGCTTTTCAAGGTAATCCAACCGGTAATCACGCCGCCTTGGCCCTGAAAGTGAGTACCGGAAGTATCACCGACAATCGCAAAATCGGCGGTTTCACCCTGTTTAAGCAATGTTTTGGTACCGGCTTCACCGAGTTCTTCGCCCACAACGGATTGGAATTTCAAGTCACCGGGCAATTGAATCCCCAGTTTCTTGAGTAAGTGAAAAATAAATAAATCAGCGGCAATCGCACCCTTCATATCACTGACGCCGCGGCCAATCAAGGTATCACCCTGCTTGACCAGCTTGAACGGATCTGTTCGCCAGTCGTCACGATTTTCCAAAGCCGCCACGTCAACGTGACCGTTTAGAATCAAACTGTGATGGGATGTCGAAGCAGTGCCAGGCTTAGTGGCGGATAATAAGCGGTCCCTTTTGTAAAAGGGTTGTTGCTTGGTCGCAAAACCATCGGCTGTTAATTCCTCGTCAATTAATTGTTGCAAGTCGGCCGTATTTCGGGCGGGTGGGGAAACCGTGTTAAATGCAACAATTCGATCAAGTTGTTTAATCAACTCTTCTGAGTGCTGATCAATGGCGGCTAAAAGTTGGGCTTTAGTAGTTGTCATAATGTTTGCTCCAATCTAAAAATCACTTCTCGGCAATTAGTTTGAAATAGTGCCAGAGAAGCGATTGAGATGGAACGATCTTTGAATGATTTTAGTTTTCACGTTAATAACGGCTTTCCTACGCGAGTGCTGACTCTCAGGTTCAAAGGGTTCCTTTTCAGGTCTCAGCAAATGCTCCCCTAGCTGTTATTAGCATAACACAGGCTAAGTGATTTGGTAGAATAACTTCTAGTGAGTTATTGGGGTGTTCAGCAACAGTTAGTATGAAAAAAGAAGCCTCACAAAATTAATTGCCAAAGCTTCTTTTCTGTAACACTTATTTACTTAAATCATACTTTAAATTAATCAGATAGAGAACAATCGCACCGATTGTCATGGTGACAAATTCACCAATTCCGGCAGTCAGATAGGTTCCCCAGAAAGTTGGCCAGAAAGCACTGTGGCCGATAATAGCAATTTCAAAACCGATGATGAACATATAGAAAGTTCCGATCAGAACTGATGCCACCAACTTGGCGATCACCGACTTCATGTGTTTGGTTACCAGATAAATGGTGATCAAATTGATGAAGGTTTCAAAGGTTCCGACCACCATATCAATCGCCCCGTTTGGTGACATGATATTGGTAATGAAGCAGGCTAAAGTGATGGCAACAATGTAGCGTTTGTTAAAAGGGACCAGGTTATTCAACCCTTCCGAAAACCGGAACTGAATGGGCCCATAACTTACGGCTGCAAAGACCATCGTTAACGCGATGTAGAGTGCAGCGACAACGGCAGCTTTGGTGAGGTCCACCACGCTGTCGATGCCGAGAACGTTTGTCTTAGAATTCATTTAAATTCCTTCCTTAAGTTAAATTATTTAGTTATTGGTAACTTATTAACTTTAACGCTTTTCGGTGGGAAGCTCAAGAGTCGGATCAACTGGGTTGGTGAATAAAATCTCCAGCTAAGCAAAAGAACTGCTCACGAAAATCGATGTGGCAGTTCCTTCTAATTCTATAGAACTATAGATCTATAGTTCTATAGAATCCTTTGTGATCTTTGAATAAAGCCAAAGGGCAGTCTTGATCAGCTGTTCAAAATCCAAAGGAAAACAACGAAGACCACTGCCAAACCATACATCATCGCACTAACTTCCTTGCCCCGTTTTGCGGCAATCATGGTAATCGGGTAGGTGATAAACCCAAGTGCAATTCCATCAGCGATACTATAAGTAAACGGCATCCCAACCAGTGTGATAAAGGCTGGTGCGGCAATTTCAAACTGTTCCCAATGGACATTTTTCAACGATTGGGCCATCAGCACCCCGACAATGATTAAAGCCGGCGCGGTAACTTGACTGGTAATTACCGTTAGTAGTGGTGAGAAGAAGGTTCCCAAAACAAACAGAATGCCGACAATCACGGCGGTAAAGCCGGTTCGACCACCCACGGCGATTCCGGCTGAGGATTCAACGAAGGCCCCCATTGGTGAGGTGCCTAAAATTGAGCCGACAGCCATAGTTGAAGAGTCGGCAATGAGTGCACGGCCAATTCTTGGAATCCGGTTATTTCTGATGAAGCCGGCTTGTTCAGCCAAACCAACCAAGGTACCGGCCGTATCAAAGAACGTCACCAGCAGGAAGGTGAGGACAACCACGATTAATTGAAGTGAATTAATGTCGCCAATGTGGGAGAGTGCGACGCCAAAAGTTGGTGCCAAACTCGGCATCCCTGAAACCCATTGGTGTGGCAAGGGAATCAAGCCGGTGACCATCCCTAAAATGGCGTTTAGAACCATCCCGATAAAGATGGCGCCGGGGACTCTCATGCTCATCAGGATCACGGACACCAGTAAGCCAAAGATTGTTAGCCAGGTTGTGCCAACGTGAAGTGAACCCAAAGTAACCAGGGTATCTTTGCTTGATTGAATCAAGCCACCGTCGTTCATCCCGATAAAAGCAATGAACAGGCCGATCCCACCACCAATCGCTGCTTTAAAATCGGCTGGAATCGAATCAATGATTTTTTCTCGGAGTTTTAAAGCCGTTAAAATGATGAAAATCACTGAGGCCACGAACACACCGGCCAGCGCGGTCTGCCATGAAACTTTCATGCCAATGACGACTGAATAGGCAAAGAAAGCGTTGATCCCCAAGCTGGCGGAAATGGCAATTGGATAGTTGGCAATCAGTCCCATTAGGAAGCAACCAAATGCCGAAGCCAGCGCCGTGGCGGTGAAAATAGCGCCCTTGTCCATGCCGGTCACGCCCAGGACATTGGGATTAACGAATAAGATATACACCATTGACACGAACGTGGTGATGCCGGCAACAATTTCCCTTCTGAAATTGGTTTTTCGACCCTCAAAGTCGAAAAATGTTGCAATTGATTTTAACATAAAATAATAGCGCCCCTTATCGTTCGGATATGAAATAAAAACAACGTATTTTATATTATCATTATAGCTTACTATCTTCAATAACCGAATTAAATATCCTAAAAAGCTCGAATTATTTACTTATTTATTTGGCGGCTAAGCCGGCTGTTGTTATTTCCGAAGTAGTCCAGTTACGAATCAAAAACCGATCCGCATTCAGTTATGGTAACGATGTTCAAGACCAAAGCAGTCAAATGACTCTTGGATCAGGCATCATCCCATGCTGAATAAAGATCGGTTTATTTTATAAACGGTTGTCGAAATTCAACCGGTGGTTGTTTAAAGTTATCTAAGCAGTCTGTTTAAGCGTTGTAAGGATGGCGCTGTTAAAAGCATCCAAATCATCCGGAGTTCGGCTGGTTACCAGATTTTGGTCAACTACTACCGGCTGATTCTTAACGATGGCACCAGCGTAGTACAGGTCTGGCCGAACAGTCGTATAAGCGGTCATGGTGCGACCCTTGGTTAAGCCGGTTTGGATAAATAATTGTGGGCCGTGGCAAATCGCGAAGACCGGTTTGTCGCTTAACAAAAAGGCCTTAACAAAATCTACGAAACGCTCATCGGCTCGTAATTGATCCGGTGAAAAGCCACCGGGAATTAACAGGCCGTCAAATTCATCCGGGTTTACATCATCAATGCCCTTATCGGCGGTGATTGCAACCCCGTGTTTGCCAGTCAGGTGATTACCAGCCTGATTTTCGATCGTGACGACTTGATGGCCGGCATTTTTAAGTGCCTCAACCGGTGAAGTGTATTCTACATCTTCAACGTCATTTGTGACGATGACTGCAATTTTGCTCATTGGATTTGTTCCCTCCTAATTTAGTGTAATTTTTATTCTAACACTTTGAAAAGATAAGTGGCAAATGCTAAGTGAGTAAAATCAACTGAAATTACTCAAATGACTTGAAAGCATTGTCAATCATATTATATTCTTCTGCGGATAAGACGATATTCAGGGCTTTCGCGTTGCTTTGAACCTGGTGGGGTGACTTAGCACCCGGAATGACGACACTAATGTCGGGGTTCTTAATGTACCAGGCCAGAACGATTTGAGCAATCGTGGCGTCATGATTGTCGGCAATCGGCTGGAGACTGTTGACGGCTTCGATGATTGCTTTGAAGCGGCTGCCGGAAAAGTTAGGGTCCTGACTGCGCAGGTCATCATCGGGAAACTTCTTTGGTGTGGTATCGTATTTACCGGTGAGTAGGCCGGAAGCCAGTGGGAAGAACGGCACAAATGAGATGTGTTCCTGTTTTAAATAAGAAAACAATTCTTTTTCCGGTTCGCGATGAACTAGGCTGTACTGGTTTTCAATCACGTCAACTTGATGGTTGCGATTGGCTTCCTTAAGCTGCGCCAGCGAAAAGTTGGAAACACCGATTGCTCGAATCAAGCCCTGATCTTTTAATTCTTGCAAAGTTGCGATAGCTTTATCTTTAGCGGTGTTTTCATCAGGAAAATGGATGTAAAATATATCCAGGTAGTCGGTTTGAAGCCGTTTTAAACTGGCTTCGACAAATCGCTTTAAATCATCTGGAGCATTACTGATGGTGGTTTGACCGTCTTTAACGATTTGAGCACCCTTAGTGGCAATCGTGATTTTGGACCGATCATAGTCTTTTAGCACTTGGCCAATCAATTCTTCGGAACGTCCCAGCCCATAGGCATAGGCAGTATCCAGCATGGTAATACCATTATCCAAAGCGGTTCTGACCGTCGCCATCCCGGTTTTTTCATCGAGATTTGGAAACAGGTTGTGACCGCCGACAGCATTGGTCCCTAATCCAAGGGGAGTGGCGTGAACTTCTGAGTGGCCGATCGTGACGTTTTTAGTCATTGCAAATTCCTCCTTTGATTTTCCAGCTATACTATGGTACACATTAAGTTAAGCACAAAATTTTTCGACTAGGAAGTCCATGACGTGAAAAAATTATTAATTTTAAATCAAAATAGTCCAGTGGTCGCTGAACTATCCCCACAACTCCAAGAAATTGATGGCCTAAAGGTTGTCCAATTTCAAGGGAATCTTCAATCTGCCGGTGATTACGCAGCAGCACTGACTGGCGTTGATTGGTTGTTGGCTGCTTTGGGCCCGCTGGATGTTGACTTGGATTTTGAAGCCTTATTTGATGCAATTGAAGAAACGGCACCCAAAATCCAACATTTTATCATGCTTTCTTATGCCGGTATTGATGATGAGTTGACGGGACCTACCAATTATCCGGAGGTGCCCAATCGACCAGAGTTTATAAAACAGCAAAGATATGCCGTGAAGCTGGTCGATGAGTCTGAAATCCCGTATTCTATTATTAGAATGAGTGCGTTGACTGACCAAGGGCGTTCAACTTATCGATTATTTAACGAAGGAGCTGTCATGCCGGTCGGACAGGTTGCCGCAAAGAACGTGGCTGATCTGGTTCTGACGGCGTTTGTTAATCAAGAACGACTCAATCAGTCGGTTGGCATTGTGGACGTTAATGATAATCATTAACTAAACCTTAAAGGCGAGGGGGTGATCTCAAGTATGGCAATTAAATTGGATCCGGAACAACTTAAAGAACTGAAGCAACAGCTATTTGTGGCAAATCGTCGCTCACATTTTGTGATTATCATGGCGATTTCTAAAAAAGAAAATACCGGTGTTAGAATGGTCACCGATTGGAATAATTACTTAAATATGAAATCAACGAATTCAGATAAATTTGAATTTCACGTGATTAGAGATATTCTGCCGATCACGGATAATTTGGTCTATTGGGCAGTTGCTCAACAAAATCTTCATAACGCGCAAATCAAGGGCGATCAGAACGAACAAGTTGTCGATGACTTGGAATACTATACCAATAAAGTGATGTTGGAAAATAAGGTGCAGACGGCCGATACTAATGGTGATCATTAACGTTTTGATATATTGGTTTAAAGTTGACTAAGTGCTCAAACAGCTCTAACGGGAGTGGATGATCATTTAAAACTGAAGATCCTTGAAAATTAAAGGGCTGCAACTCCTGTACAAGAAAGTACATGAGCTGCAGCCTTCACCGCTTTCTAAACGATGATTGAAAACGATAGTGGATTTTCAATTCGTTTTCAGAATTGAAGATTTCCTGATATGTACCGCCTGGTTGGATCCAGGCGTTATTAGGAGAGGGGATTGTCGGTCGATGTGAACTTGAAAGATATATTGGGGGTAGATCGTAAATTCTTGCTTCCGATATTAAATCGTAGCGGCCGGCACATCCCCGTAAACAAGATCAATGCAAGCATAAAGCTTTCATTTAGGTCAAATAATGGATGCATCGTTACATCCACTTCTAATAATAGCCTATTTTTCACAATGTTCAATGAAAAAGGCTCACTTTTGATAACTAATTGTTTAATTTTTTGGCCTTATTTAAATATTAATAAATGAGTTGAAAAAGGCAAAATTGAAGTATGCAAAAAATGATATATCTTTTAAAGGAGGCATTGCTGTGACGTTACAATTTGTACTGGGGACGAACGGTTATGACCATCGCGAAAAAATGGTTGAGATTTTAAAGCAGCAAAAAACAGCTCACCCCGATGACCGCTTCTTTTACTTGGTTCCCAACCACATCAAGTTTGAATCTGAAGTGGCGATTTTGAAGCAGTTGGCCGAGCCGGGGGAGGATAAGACGGCTCAAAGTAGTGTTCAGGTGCTTTCATTTACCCGTTTGGCCTGGTACTTTTTACGAACGACAGCTAAATATCAAAAGCAGCGAATCAGCCCGGCTGGTATTAATATGCTGTTATATCAAATTATTACCGAACACCAGAATGAGCTGCTGTTATTCGGCCAGGAAGCCCGCCTACCGGGATTTATTAACCAGATTTCCGAACAAATTTCACTGATGCAGGCTGGTAATGTCTTACCGGTTGATTTAATGAAAATGAATGAAAACCAGGATAATCAGTTGTCAAATGATTTGCGTGATAAATTACATGACTTCTCCATCATTTACGAAGCCTATGAAAAGAAAATTGACGATCAGTATTTTGATCCACACAATGTCTTGAATTTGCTGAGCGATGAATTAGAACAACGTGACTTAAGTAACATGCATTTCTACATTTCAGATTTTGCTAAATTCACCGCGCAGGAGTGCCGATTGGTTGAAACGCTGACCAAGCGGGGGGCCAGTATGACCATATCGATTATTTTGGATCGGCCTTACCCAACAGACTTACCGGAGCGGCCGAATCTGTTCTATCAATCGGCTAAACTGTTTAACCGATTTTATCGATTTGCAGCTGCTAATCGGATCCCCTATTTGCCGGTCGTTAAGGCGGATCAGCCCCGGGTTGAACCAGATCTGTTAAAGCTGGGCACTTTTTGGCAACAGTCCAACAGCTTGGGTACCATTACGGCGGATCACCAAGTGGCTGCTGATACAATTCAGATCTATCAGGCCGATAATCCGTATTCCGAACTGGATCAGATGGCTGCTAAAATTCGTCAACTGGTGGCAACCAAAAAGTATCGGTATTCAGACTTTCTAATTGTCACCCGACATTTGGCAGGATACGAGACTATCTTAGATCCAATCTTGACGATGCAACAAATTCCCTATTTTAAGGATATTCAAAAATCGATGGTTGATCATCCGCTCGTTGAATTGTTGGGAGCGTTATTTGACTGTTACCAGCCAAACCGGGCTCGGAACTATCGTTATGATGACGTCATGCGGTTATTGAAATCAGAATTGATTCTACCAAAACTCGCGGATGGCACGCCAATGCCTATCGAAAATTACCGTCAAGCCGTTTCTTTGACCGAAAATCTGGTCCTTAAAAACGGTTTTGAAGGCCAAAAATGGACTCAGGATGAGGACTGGCAATATATTTGGGTGGCTGCCGACGATGACGGGCCGACCATTAGTGAACGCGATCAAGCCATTACTCAACAGATTAATACCATTCGCCATCTCGTTAAGGATCTGCTGCCGCCATTTTATAAGCGCTTCTATCGGGCAAAGACCAACCGCCAGGCCGCTAAATTGCTCTATCAGTTTTTGGCGGCTAGCGGGGTGATTGATCGATTACAGGCACTTCGAAATCAAGCGGTTAACCAGCAGGAAATCAACCGTTCAGATGAAATCGAGCAGGTTTGGCGGACTTTTTGCGCCCTATTGGATGAAAACGTCCGAATTTTAGGCGATCAATCGTTTGTCGCCGAAGACTTCTGGGCTTTGATTTACGCGGGCTTTGAGGGAGCGACGTATTCGCAAATTCCATCAACCCTGGATCAGGTTCAGATTTCTGAAAGCGGAATGGTTCAGATGAACAACCGCAAAGTGACGATCATGATTGGTTCCAACGATGAAAATATGCCGGAGAGAATCGTTAATGACAGTTTATTTGGGGATGATGACCTGGTTCAGATTCAAGGTCAGTTGACTGATGACCAGTTTCTAAACGATCCGGCTGATGAGCAGATGGCTGCCGAACCTTACCTGAATTATCTGGCCTTTACCAGCCCGTCTCGACACTTAATTTTTTCGTATGCTAGTCAGTTGAGCGATGAAACCAGTGTCTCACTGTCACCTTATGTGACTCGAATAGCAGCTTATTTCCATCTGCCGGTGCGCCATCACGCCGCTGTTCCGGATAACCATCAAAAGAAAGTCGCGGCTTACATCGGCTCCAAGCGGGCGACCCTGCACCATTTGATTCAAGTCGTCCAAGCCAGCTATCAGCAACAGGAAAAGCTATCGCCAACGTGGGCCTTTGTCTTTAACCAATTAAAACGGGATCAGGAAACGGCCACGTTGACGGAGCAATTACTCGGCAGTATCAATTACCGAAACGTGCCGGTGCCATTGAGTCGTGAGATTGCCGAAAAATTATACGGCTCGTCACTGAATATTTCAATTTCCCAATTGGAATCGTTCTATGAAAATCCCTATGAATACTTTTTGAAATATGGATTGCGACTTCAGGAACGCGAACAGTTCGAATTGTCATCGGCTTCCACCGGACAGTTTTTTCATGAAGCGCTGGAACGGATTGTTGCGATGGTTCACAACCAAAAGATTGATCTGACAGGCTTAAGCGATGCCGATGTTAATGAATTGGTGACAGAAAATGTTGACGCAATGGTTCAGGATCCTGATAATTTTCAGTATCTCATTTTAAGCAGTTCCAACCGCATGCATTACATCACCCTGCAGCTGCAAGCCACGATCCAGCAGATGATTAGAACAATGCGGGATCAGCAGAAGTTAACGCCGATGCGACCGCAAAAGACTGAATTGGTATTTGGCCAACCATCGGCCAATGGTTTAAAGGGGTTGCGTTTTGATCTGCCGAATCATAAACAAGTCAACGTGCGTGGCCGGATCGATCGGATTGATTCAATGAAGGTTAACGATAAGCGTTACTTTGGCATTGTGGATTACAAATCTGGAAACAAAAAATTCGACTTCAATCAGGCCTATTTGGGCACGTCGATGCAGTTACTGACGTATTTGGATGTGCTGCGATATAATTTGGCCACGTTGAACCCCGATAGTCACGATGCCCTGTTAGCCGGGGCGCTGTACATGCACATCTTTAACGCGACTTTTAAACCGGCTGATTTTCAGAAAGGACTGGAGAAGTCTTTGTTGACGCAGCATAAGTATCAGGGCATTCTGGTAGATGACGCCGACCTGGTTGACCATCTGGATGCGGATTTGGCACAGGGAAGTGGTCATTCACTGGTTTATCCATTTAATAAGCTTAAGAGTGGGAAGGTCGGGAAGAGTTCTTCGACCATTACCGAAAATGATTTGACAGCCTTTCTGGATCACACGGAAGCTTTGATAGTTGACGCCTCCAAGCGAATTTTTGCTGGAGATATTTCACTGGCACCGGTTAAAATTGACCAATTGACACCGTTGAAATTTACACCATATAAGTCAATTATGAATTTCGATCCGCTACTGCCGGAAAATAACTATCGACTGCTGCCAAAATACTCAAAGGAAGAAATTATTGCGAAGTTGAGAGGGGAAAAATAATGCAATACACACCGGATCAACAAAAAGCCATTCAAGATCACCCCGCCGGCAACGTCCTGGTTTCAGCTTCTGCCGGCTCTGGTAAAACCCGGGTTTTGGTCGACCGGATCATTGAGATGGTTAAAAATCAAGGGGTCAATATTGATCAGCTGTTGGTGGTTACTTTTACCAACGCGGCGGCTAAGGAAATGCGGGAACGATTGAGAAAGTCTCTACAGTCGGAGTTTGCCAAAGCCAATGATGCCGAGACTAAAAAGCATCTGCTGACCCAGATTCGAAAAGTAGCGGTTGCCGACATCACGACCATGGATGCCTATTGTCAGAAGTTGGTGGGCCGTTACTACTATATCTTAGGAATTGATCCCAACTTTCGAGTGCTTTCCGATAGTACCGAAATTCAGCTGTTGAAGGAACAGGTCTGGGATAACGTGCGGGAAGATTTATATGGTCAGGATGTCGATCATTCATTTGCCGAATTGACCGAGAACTTTTCAAATGATCGAAGTGATGATGGCCTAACCAACGTCATTTTTCAAATGGATGACTTTGCCAATGTTAATGAAAATCCGGATGATTGGTTAGCTAAGACGGCCACCTTTTATGATATCGGTGACGGCGGCCTGATTAAAAGCGACTTATATCAGCGGTTAATTAAGCCTGAAATTGACGCCACTTTCAAACGATTGGTGATGTCACATCAAGCAATCATTCAATTGGCTCAACAAGCTGAGCTGCCTAAAGTCGAAGCCCTGTTTACCGATCAGCTGGCAACGATTCAGCGATTGGCTGAACAGATGAATCAAGCTGATTCGTGGGATGACTTACGCACCTTATTAACCGGCTTTTCCTTTGCTTCAATGAACAAAGCGAGGTTAAGAAAAGATACTGACGACTATCAAAAACAGCTATATGAACAAGTTAAGACAACCAACAAGAAAATGAAAGCAGATTGGGCCAAGTTGCTTGATCACTACTTTACTTGGAATGAACAGGATAACCTGACCCTAATGGCGGCCGCCAAGTCACGGGTTGAAAAGCTGGTGACGGTGGTTAAAACTTTCCGACTGGCGTATAAGCAGGCCAAGGCTCGACGCCATTTGATGCAGTTTATCGATATTGAGCACGCTGCTTACGATATCCTAAATGATCAAAGCGATCAGGCTAAGCAGGTTCGCCAGCGATTGCAGACGCAGTATGTCGAAATTATGACGGATGAATATCAGGATAATAACCGGCTGCAGGATGCCATTTTGAACCGGATTGCCCGGCCCGATCGGGGGAACCGGTTTATGGTGGGGGATGTTAAGCAATCGATTTACCGGTTTCGATTAGCCGATCCGACGATGTTTATCAAAAAACAAACGCAATACCGTCAAGCTGATACAGCCGACGAACTGATTAATTTATCGGAGAACTTTCGCTCAGCTAAAAATATCGATGCGTTTACCAATCTGATTTTTGAACAGACAATGGACACTCAAGTTGGCAATATTGACTACAGTGGTAAGGCTAAGCTGCAGTTTGGGGCGACTTACTATCCTGAAAACCTAAACGCCGATGTGTCATTAGTCATTTATCGAACTAAATCATCTACAGCTGCCACTACTGATGAAGACGTAGCGGCTGACCAGATTGAAGACAGTGATAGTGGCCAGGCTGAAATTATCGCGCAAAAGATTCGAGCTTTGGTAACAGGACAGCAGTTGATTTATGACAAACAAACGGATCAGATGAGGCCGGTGACTTACGGTGACATTGCTGTTATTTCACCAACCCATAATAATGAGTTAACCTTATCGGACATTTTTTCCCGTTACAATATTCCAGCAGAGATTACCGGTGCCAAGAGTTATTTTAAAACGACTGAAATCCAAATCATGATGGCGTTACTGTCAATTATTGATAATCCGTTTCAAGATATTCCCTTAGTGGCGGTACTGCGCTCGCCGATTGTCGGTTTGGATGAAAATCAGTTGGCTTACCTGCGGATTAATCGGAATACCGGCAACTACTATCAGGCGGTGTTGGCTTTTTACCAACGGTTTTCAACCGATGAGCCCAATGATTACGCGACCCAAATTTATCAGAGAATTGACCGTTTCATGAAACAGTTGCGTCGGTTCAAGGACATTGCCCAGCAGGATGGCTTAGTGGCCTTAATTTGGGATATTTATAATCAAACCGGTTATTTGGACTATGTCGGCGGAATGCCGGCCGGCCTTCAACGGCAAACTAATTTGCATGCGTTATATGATCGCGCGGCCGATTACGAAAAAAATGGGTTTAAAGGGCTGTTTCAATTCGTTCAGTTTATTCAGCGGATGCAGGATCGGGATAACGATTTGGCCAATACCAATCCGACCACTTCCGATAACACGGTGCATGTCATGACCATTCACGGCAGTAAAGGGTTGCAGTTTCCGATTGTCTTCTTAAACGACGTTGGCAAGCAGTTCAACATGCAGGATACGATGGGCAAGTATGTCTTAAACGATCACTGGGGCATTGGCATTTCGTATTTTAACAACCAAAGCCGGGAATTTCGATCACCCTTGCAGCGCCAGGCAATTTTGGATATGACAAAGAATGCCGGCTTGGCAGAAGAAATGCGGAAACTATACGTTGCCATGACCCGGGCCGAGCAGCGACTCTACTTAATTGCCAAAATTAAGGGAGATAAGAGCGGCGACAATCAACAGCTGATTCAACACTGGCAGCAGCAAACGGATGCCAATCAACTGGTATTGCCGGCAGCGGTCCGAAGCGCAGCCAAAAACTACCTGGACTGGATCGGCCCAGCGATTTCCCGTCACCCACGAGTCACAGAAGAAGTTGGTGACAGTGTTGGGTCACCGGTTTTAGCAACTGCCCCAGCTGATTTTCGACTGGACTTTTATGATGATGAGCGAATTACCAAAGAAGCCGGTGGTCAGGTCGATAAGCCGGTCTCACCAAATGAGTTTATTGATCGGTTGACTAAAAAGCCGACGGTTGTTGAACAGCCAACTAAAACGTATATTTCTAGAGTGATGAACTTGGATTATCCGCATCAGGCTGCCACAGTGACAACCGCTTACCAATCTGTTTCTGAAATTAAGCGGTTATTCGATGACCCCGATAACACACAATTGTCCGGGTATTCAATGCTGGATGTTAACAAGGCTGCTAATACCGGTCGTTATCTGAAAGCTGACCTTGAAGTGCCGGAATTTATTTCAGCGGGAACCGGCCAGCCGGCACCTACCGAAATTGGTACGGCAACGCACTTGGTCCTCCAACAATTGGATTTAAGCACACCGCCAACGGCAGATTCCGTAACGGCACTGATCACTAATTTAACTCAGCAGCACATCTTGGAACCGGCAGTGGCCGCTAAGATCAACGTAGATGAAGTGCTGCAATTTTACCAAAGTGACGTGGGCCGATTGGTCCTAGCCAATCCTGAAAAGACCCATCGAGAAGCCCCATTCTCATTACTAATGAAAGCTAAAGATGTCTTCAAAGGCTTTCAGGACAATGATGATCAGACCATTTTGATTCATGGGATTATTGATGGATATGTGGTCACAGCTGACGAGGTCTCCCTATTTGATTACAAGACCGATCGACTCACCCCTAAAACAACGGTTGCCGATATTGTTAAACGGTACCGCGGTCAATTAGCACTGTATGCGCTGGCATTGTCAAAGATTCTGCACCGTCCGGTCACTCATCAGTACTTGTATCTGTTGGCGGCTAATCAAGCCGTTGAACTGTCTCACGTTGGTAATGATTAAGATTAGTGTAAGGTTTTAGCAAAAATGATTAGTCGAAACCGCTTTATCCATTAATCTGGCGCTGTTATTCGCCGAAAAGGTCAACCGCTTGGTTCCACCTAATGCAATGATATAATAGAAGCAGACTATTTATTGAGAGTGAGAAACCATGCGAAATTATTTACGACTCATGGCCGTCATTGGTTTGGCGTTCATTTTGACCGGCTGTGGTGATGGACGAGCTGATTCTCACCACCGAACCGTTTCAGAAAAAAGCCAATCGACAAAGGTCATTAATTGGAAGAAGCCTTCTCAAAACAAACCATATCCTAAAATTACGACAAACAACGGCCGCTTTTTACAAGTTTCGCTAAAGAAGCAACGGGTTTATGTAAAAAGTCCAAACCACCAAACGCTATATACGATGTATGCGTCAACTGGCATTCATAATTCGACGCCAACGGGAACCTATCACATTCAGCAGGAACGTGGTGACTTCTTTTATAATCCGTCGTCTCACGAAGGTGCCCATTATTGGACATCGTGGAAAAACCATGGGGTTTACCTATTTCATACGGTGCCGACAAATTCTAAAGGGCAATATCTTAAATCCGAAGCCCGCCATTTAGGTAAACGAGCCAATTCACATGGCTGTATTCGGCTGTCAATTCCTGATGCCAAGTGGATTAACCGGACCGTGCCAATGGGGACAAAAGTTGTGATCACTGATTAGGCAAGCCACCAAACGTTTTGGTAAGCATGTGACATTTTTAAAAGTTCAAAAAAAGACTAAGCCAGGCTTTCGCCGAACTTAGTCTTTTTAACTTGGATAATTTTCTCCATGCAACCATGCAATGAAACGCATCCCGATATGAACAGCGTCAACTCAAACTGAATAAGTTGATCAAAATGACGCCCATCACCAAGATAATGGCAATTAAACCGATGGAAAATTTAGTAAAGAATTGACCGTTGACTTTATCCAATAAGAAAAAGATAATGCCTAAACAGATTATTCCAATGATGTACATAGTCATTAAAGCTGTTTTAACATCTGCATCTGAAATCGCCATTAGATCACCTCATCAACCATTGTACCTCACTGAAAAGGTAGGGGGAAAGAATGGGTGTTGGCTATTCGATAATTAATTGGTAAGCGTAGCGCGGGGAAGCTTCGTGATCTTTTTCTTCCATGTAGATGGTACCGCGCTTGGTGAAGCCGTTAGTGGTAATGACATGTTGCATGCCTTTATTATCCGGGTGGGTATCAATTCGGACATCCTTGTAGCCGAGAACGCTTGAGATGGTAATTAAGCCTGAAATCATCTTTTCTGAGAGGTGTTGACCACGGAAATCAGCCGACATGGCAATCCGGTGAATCGCAGTGTAGCGGCCGTGGACGCCGTTTAGCCATTCGCCATCGTGAATTTGTAGGTAGCTCACATCGAGACCCTGGTGCAGGGCCGCGGTTGCCGCAATTTGACCGTCAATGATTAAGACGTAGGTAATGCCGAATTTGACATCAGTTTCCAGATCTTCGTCGGTTGGGTAGCCGTCTTGCCACTGGTCGATTCCTTGTTTCTTCAAAAATGCTTTGGCGTCCGAAATAATTTTTTTAATTTCCGGAAGGTCCTGATTCGTTGCTTGACGTAAATATGTTGCAGACATCAATGCTCACATCCTTTGGTTATTTCTAATTTGAATGATTAGATTTTCTTAGCACGAAAGAGCATTATAGAGCATTGAATTTTTAATTGCAAGAAGAATCAGATAAGAAAAGAAAAAGGCCAACGAAGCGATTGATACCGCCTCATTGGTCTTTAAAATTCTGGTTACTTATCATCTTTGTTCTTTTTCTCATGTTTATCTAAGAATTCGTTAGCCTTTTCAGCAACCTTCTCCTTAGCATCTTCCAACTTTTCTTTCGCCTTACCGGATGCATTTTGGAGCTTGCCCTTTAATTTCATCTTATCGTTACCACTTGCTTCGCCAAGGCCTTCTTTTGCCTTGCCGGTTACCTTATCTGATTCATTTTTAAGTTTACCCAATTTTGCCACATCCTTTCGTTATTTCTACCCTTATCTTAACCAATCAGGTGGGGTGGTCGCAATTTTTAAGTTTGGTAATTTTGGGTCAAAGAATATGTTAAAATAAGTTGGATTCAGGGAAGGTGATAACATGGCTGAAAATAATCGAACAGTTAAATCAAGAACCCCCCGGTCGGCAGCCTTTAAAGAGCTTTTCAGCTTGATGGGATCGGTAACTTCCAAATTGTTAGGCGAAAATACATATGCTAAAAGTTCAATTTATGCCGAAAGAATTAAGCGGGGTGCCCACAGCTCCTTAAAATTTCCGCTTGAATCAGGCTTGTCGTTGGCTGATTTTAAAATGACTAAGCCGGCTCAACTGGGATATTTGGTTGCGGTAAAGGATTTAATGGTTATTGACTTTAACCAATTTTCGTTTATGGTAGCTTGGGCAAGTGGCGAGGAGACGCCAGAAGTTGTTAATCGGGCAACTGGAGATGCTTACGCGGCTTATTTAGCTGAAAGCAGTGATGAAAAACGCTTTACAGCCGGTTATCAAACAGCGGTCATCCATTTTGTCCAAGCCATTGCCGGTGAGGGCGGGGTTGTCCCAACCATCCTGGATCGCTTAGCCGGCCTCTCATTTCAGCAAGCAAGTCAAATGGTGAATGACTGGTTTAAACGGTTAACTCGGTATTTAAAGAATACGCCAGTCGATCGTCGATTGGATCAGACAACTGATGATCAAGTGGTTAAGGGGCTGCTTGATGAATCTGAGGGTGGCTTTCTGGGTCATTATCAATATGGCAAACAGTCACTATTTCAATTTAACGGTGATCTGGCACCCGATTTCAGTGAGCAGCATCATCTACCGCCGATGATGGTCGGCGCGCTGTCAGACCGTTTAACGGACGCTGTGGATCACTTTATTAACCAGAAATTGATCGGTCTGATGGACTTATTGATGACCACTGTTATCCAGAAGGTGGCGATTAATAGCTTGGCTAGTGACAATTATGACTTGATTGGCCTGCCGCCATTGCTGACGACGGATGTTGAAGAGATTAAGTGGTATGTTGAGCGCCGGGAATCCAGTTTACTTGCCGAGCTTGGGCTTCAGTCAACAATTGTTGCAACTGTTAAAACATTACCAATTTTGGACTTGAGCCAGGTTGCCCATACGCGACATGCGGCTAATCAAAATTTTCAACAGATTTTTGCGTTTGCGCTCGGTAAGCTGCATCAGCCATTAGTAAATGACTTAGATGAAAAAATTGAAATTAATTATGGTGTGTTTGATCACTTATTTGACCGATTGTTAAGAAAATTATTATGGCCGGTTTTGGTTAATTATTTGTTTGCCAGGAACCAGACTTTGAGGGCTATCGGCCAGCGTCGGCCACCGGAAAGGCCAATACAGGCAGAGCTGGGTTCTATGACACCAGGAACATTGACTGGCCTTGCCAATCAATTAGCAGTTAATCAGATAACGCATTTTGCCAAGCTGATCCATCAGGGGGCCGTCGATTATGCCCAGTTAACGCAAGCTGGAAGTATGAGTGCCTTCAACCACTTAATGAGCAGTCGTTCCCAGTGTCAGGCATTGGATCCGAATTATCAGAGTCGGGGCAAACAAACTAAACGGGTCCTCTACTGGCTTTATCAACGGTCATTTTCAGCTGAATTGCCGGAAAATGACCGTGTCAGGTTATTTTGAAACTATATTTAGTCATCATTTAGGCATCATGTGATGAAAAACATGATGATCGCAGCTCGTTTAAAGGCTATCACACTCTAAAATTTTATAATGATTTATGCGTTTAAAAAGCAGTATGAGTTTGTCAGACAAAAAATGTTTCTGACAAATCCATACTGCTTATATTTGTTGGTGAAAAGAGGGGGATTAACACATCTTAATCAGCATTGCCGATCCCATGCCGCCACCCATACATAGTGAAGCAATCCCATACGTTTGGCCGGTTCGTTTCAAATTGTTGAGGAGTGTAGTCAAAATTCGAGCGCCCGAATCGCCCAGCGGATGGCCGAGAGCAATGGCACCGCCGCTAATGTTTAAACGAGCTTCATCAATGCCCAGGTCGCGGGCCACGGCAACACACTGTGAAGCGAATGCCTCATTGATTTCGAATAAATCGATATCGGCCATGTGCATCCGTTGCTTGGCTAATAGCTTTCTGATGGCATAGTAGGGGGCGTATCCCATGATTTCAGGATCAATCCCCTGTTCAGCATAATCAACAATTTCAGCAATTGGTGAAAGGCCGAGCTGATTGGCATGTTCGGCAGTTGTGAGCAGCAATGCCGAGGCGCCGTCGTTTAAACCGGCTGCATTGCCGGCGGTGACAGTCCCATTTTCGACAAAAGCGGGTTTTAATGTCGCCAATTGCGCAAGACTGGTATCAAACCGAACAGGTTCATCCTGATCGATTGTTTCGGTTTTCTTCCTATTAGTCACTTGAATAGGCACCATTTCATGATCGAAATAATGATTCTGAATGGCAGCCCGTGCTTTCAAATGGGAATTAAGAGCAAATTGATCCTGCTGTTTCCGAGTTACGTGAAACCGGTTGGCCACGTTTTCGGCAGTGATTCCCATTGGCTGGCTGGAGAAAGCATCGGTTAAGCCGTCACGTTCCAGCCCATCATAAACGGTAATTGAACCAAATTTGGTTGGATGGCGTTGATCCATATTTAAAAACGGCACATTAGACATACTTTCAGTTCCGCCCGCTAAAATCATTCTGGCGTCCCCCATTAATAGTTCCATTTGGGCTTGACGAACAGCTTTTAATCCCGAACCACAGACTTGATTGATTGTAAATGATGTGGTTTTAGAAGGAAGGCCACTGTTTAATTCGACTTGACGCGCCAGGTTCTGACCGTTACCGGCTTGAACAGCATTTCCCAAAATGACTTGGTCAATTTCTTCAGCTGAAATTTTTGAAGTTTTAATTAATGCTTTTGAAACGGCTGTTGCAAGTTCGACGGCCGTTTGATCTTTGAGCACCCCGTTAAGTTTGCCAATCGGGGTTCGCTTAGCATTAACAATGACGATTTTTTTCAATACTAATGACTCCTTTTTCTATTCAATGTTAGTATACAGATAGTCGACTGTTTTGGGGGAGATATTGTGTCGGTTTACTATTTTCTTAGCTTTTTCAAAAAAGATGAAATTAATTTTGAAAAATGGTTGACCTACTCCAAAATAGCTGGTAATATATTATTCGTTGCTTCGATACGAACGACATATACCAATCGGTTCCAAAAAAGTTTTTCTTGACTTAAGTGATTCGATGATATATAATTAATCTCGTTGCTTGAAGCGCAGGACATCAACGATTCAGCAAGCTAAATCAACTGATTGAAATTGAAAAATTAGTTGCTGTCCTGTAGGTAGACCTTTGAAAACTGAACAAAATTTTCGACAAACAATTGTGTAGGGTGCTTCGATCTCAATCGAAGCCAATTAACAAATTGCGAAGTCAATTCGCTAGTAAATTAAGAACAACAATCAATGAGTCACAAATTACTCATTTTAAGATGAGAGTTTGATCCTGGCTCAGGACGAACGCTGGCGGCGTGCCTAAAGCCAATTAACAAATTGCGAAGTCAATTCGCTAGTAAATTAAGAACAACAATCAATGAGTCACAAATTACTCATTTTAAGATGAGAGTTTGATCCTGGCTCAGGACGAACGCTGGCGGCGTGCCTAATACATGCAAGTCGAACGCGTCTGGGTTGATGATTTTTGGTGCTTGCATCAAACTGATTCAACTTTAGACGAGTGGCGAACTGGTGAGTAACACGTGGGTAACCTGCCCCGAAGCGGGGGATAACATTTGGAAACAGATGCTAATACCGCATAACAACTAAAACCGCCTGGTTTTAGTTTGAAAGATGGTTTCGGCTGTCACTTTGGGATGGACCCGCGGCGTATTAGCTAGTTGGTGGGGTAACGGCTCACCAAGGCAATGATACGTAGCCGACCTGAGAGGGTAATCGGCCACATTGGGACTGAGACACGGCCCAAACTCCTACGGGAGGCAGCAGTAGGGAATCTTCCACAATGGACGCAAGTCTGATGGAGCAACGCCGCGTGAGTGATGAAGGGTTTCGGCTCGTAAAACTCTGTTGTTGGAGAAGAACGGGTGTCAGAGTAACTGTTGACATCGTGACGGTATCCAACCAGAAAGCCACGGCTAACTACGTGCCAGCAGCCGCGGTAATACGTAGGTGGCAAGCGTTGTCCGGATTTATTGGGCGTAAAGCGAGCGCAGGCGGTTTTTTAGGTCTGATGTGAAAGCCTTCGGCTTAACCGGAGAAGGGCATCGGAAACCGGGAGACTTGAGTGCAGAAGAGGACAGTGGAACTCCATGTGTAGCGGTGAAATGCGTAGATATATGGAAGAACACCAGTGGCGAAGGCGGCTGTCTGGTCTGCAACTGACGCTGAGGCTCGAAAGCATGGGTAGCGAACAGGATTAGATACCCTGGTAGTCCATGCCGTAAACGATGAGTGCTAAGTGTTGGAGGGTTTCCGCCCTTCAGTGCTGCAGCTAACGCATTAAGCACTCCGCCTGGGGAGTACGACCGCAAGGTTGAAACTCAAAGGAATTGACGGGGGCCCGCACAAGCGGTGGAGCATGTGGTTTAATTCGATGCTACGCGAAGAACCTTACCAGGTCTTGACATCTTCTGCTAACCTAAGAGATTAGGCGTTCCCTTCGGGGACGGAATGACAGGTGGTGCATGGTTGTCGTCAGCTCGTGTCGTGAGATGTTGGGTTAAGTCCCGCAACGAGCGCAACCCTTATTGTCAGTTGCCAGCATTCGGTTGGGCACTCTGGCGAGACTGCCGGTGACAAACCGGAGGAAGGTGGGGATGACGTCAAATCATCATGCCCCTTATGACCTGGGCTACACACGTGCTACAATGGACGGTACAACGAGTTGCGAAACCGCGAGGTCAAGCTAATCTCTCAAAGCCGTTCTCAGTTCGGATTGCAGGCTGCAACTCGCCTGCATGAAGTTGGAATCGCTAGTAATCGTGGATCAGCATGCCACGGTGAATACGTTCCCGGGCCTTGTACACACCGCCCGTCACACCATGAGAGTTTGTAACACCCAAAGCCGGTGAGGTAACCTTCGGGGGCCAGCCGTCTAAGGTGGGACAGATGATTAGGGTGAAGTCGTAACAAGGTAGCCGTAGGAGAACCTGCGGCTGGATCACCTCCTTTCTAAGGAAAAATTCGGAAACCTACACAATGTCGGAAGTTTTATTCAGTTTTGAGAGGT
>NZ_LS422986.1:425183-430655 GCF_900411375.1 Lentilactobacillus raoultii
AACTTGGTTCTTTGAAAACTAGATAATATTAATTTTCTGTAATTATTGAATTGGATTAAATCCAATTTCAACCGAGAACACCGCGTATTTTGAGTTTATTAATGATGTATCATATCGCAAAACTCAATTAATCAAGTATCCGCAGGATACTTAGGTTAAGTTATCAAGGGCGCATGGTGGATGCCTTGGCACTAGGAGCCGATGAAGGACGGGACTAACACCGATATGCTTCGGGGAGCTGTACGTAAGCTTTGATCCGGAGATTTCCGAATGGGGCAACCCAGCAGTTTTAATCGACTGTTACTGGCCAGTGAATTCATAGCTGGTCAGAGGTAGACGTGGGGAACTGAAACATCTCAGTACCCACAGGAAGATAAAGAAATTTCGATTCCCTCAGTAGCGGCGAGCGAACGGGGAACAGCCCAAACCAATGAGCTTGCTCATTGGGGTTGTAGGACTGAACATTTGAGTTACCAAAGTCATGGATAACCGAACAATCTGGGAAGGTTGGCGAGACCGGGTGATAGCCCCGTAGGTGAAATCCATGGCCCTCAGTTCAGGATCCTGAGTACGGCGACACACGTGCAACGTCGTCGGAATCCGGGAGGACCATCTCCCAAGGCTAAATACTCCCTAGTGACCGATAGTGAACCAGTACCGTGAGGGAAAGGTGAAAAGCACCCCGGAAGGGGAGTGAAACAGTTCCTGAAACCATGTGCCTACAAGCAGTTAGAGCCCGTTAATGGGTGATAGCGTGCCTCTTGTAGAATGAACCGGCGAGTTACGGTTGCCTGCCAGGTTAAGGTGTCAAAGCCGGAGCCGCAGCGAAAGCGAGTCTGAAGAGGGCGTTTTAGTAGGCAGCTGTAGACCCGAAACCAGGTGATCTACCCATGTCCAGGCTGAAGGTGCGGTAAAACGCACTGGAGGGCCGAACCCGTGTACGTTGAAAAGTGCTGGGATGAGGTGTGGGTAGCGGTGAAATTCCAAACGAACTTGGAGATAGCTGGTTCTCTCCGAAATAGCTTTAGGGCTAGCCTCGGACGTAGAATCATGGAGGTAGAGCCACTGTTTGGACGAGGGGCCCGTCATGGGTTACTAAGTTCAGATAAACTCCGAATACCATTGATTTTTATCCGGGAGTCAGACGGTGAGTGATAAGATCCATCGTCGAAAGGGGAACAGCCCAGACCGCCAGTTAAGGTCCCTAAATATATGCTAAGTGGAAAAGGATGTGGAGTTGCATAGACAACTAGGATGTTGGCTCAGAAGCAGCCACCATTTAAAGAGTGCGTAATAGCTCACTAGTCGAGTGATCCCGCGCCGAAAATTTACCGGGGCTAAGCATATTACCGAGACTGCGGACCTGAACTTTGTTCAGGTGATAGGAGAGCGTTCTAAGGGCGATGAAGCCAGACCGCCAGGACTGGTGGAGCGCTTAGAAGTGAGAATGCCGGTATGAGTAGCGAAAGATCAGTGAGAATCTGATCCACCGAATGACTAAGGTTTCCTGGGGAAGGCTCGTCCTCCCAGGGTTAGTCGGGACCTAAGCCGAGGCCGTCAGGCGTAGGCGATGGATAACAGGTTGAGATTCCTGTACTAGTTAATGATGTTTGAACGATGGAGGGACGCAGAAGGCTAAGTGGAACATGCGGTTGGAAAAGCATGTTGAAGCGCTGAGTCAGTCAATGAGTTAAAGGCTTGTTGGCGGGTTGACGAGGCGTGATCAGGACCGAAATTTAAGTAGGGAAGCCACCGATGTCACGCTGCCGAGAAAAGCTTCTAGTGAGTCATTAACTACCCGTACCGCAAACCGACACAGGTAGTCGAGGAGAGAATCCTCAGGTGAGCGAGTGAACTCTCGTTAAGGAACTCGGCAAAATGACCCCGTAACTTCGGGAGAAGGGGTGCTGGCCGCAAGGCCAGCCGCAGTGAAAAGGCCCAGGCGACTGTTTATCAAAAACACAGGTTTCTGCAAAATCGTAAGATGACGTATAGGGGCTGACGCCTGCCCGGTGCTGGAAGGTTAAGTGGATGAGTTAGCTTCGGCGAAGCCCAGAAATGAAGCCCCAGTAAACGGCGGCCGTAACTATAACGGTCCTAAGGTAGCGAAATTCCTTGTCGGGTAAGTTCCGACCCGCACGAAAGGCGTAACGATCTGGGCACTGTCTCAACGAGAGACTCGGTGAAATTGAGATACCTGTGAAGAAGCAGGTTACCCGCGACAGGACGGAAAGACCCCATGGAGCTTTACTGTAGCTTGATATTGGGTGTTGGCACAGCTTGTACAGGATAGGTAGGAGCCATGGAAGCCGGAACGCTAGTTTCGGTGGAGGCATTGGTGGGATACTACCCTCGCTGTGTGAACACTCTAACCCGCGCCACTAAGCGTGGCGGGAGACAGTGTCAGGTAGGCAGTTTGACTGGGGCGGTCGCCTCCCAAACAGTAACGGAGGCGCCCAAAGGTTCCCTCAGAATGGTTGGAAATCATTCGACGAGTGTAAAGGCAGAAGGGAGCTTGACTGCGAGACAGACAGGTCGAGCAGGGACGAAAGTCGGGCTTAGTGATCCGGTGGTTCCGCATGGAAGGGCCATCGCTCAACGGATAAAAGCTACCCTGGGGATAACAGGCTTATCTCCCCCAAGAGTCCACATCGACGGGGAGGTTTGGCACCTCGATGTCGGCTCATCGCATCCTGGGGCTGTAGTCGGTCCCAAGGGTTGGGCTGTTCGCCCATTAAAGCGGTACGCGAGCTGGGTTCAGAACGTCGTGAGACAGTTCGGTCCCTATCCGTCGCGGGCGTAGGAAATTTGAGAGGAGCTGTCCTTAGTACGAGAGGACCGGGATGGACATACCGCTGGTGTACCAGTTGCGCCGCCAGGCGCACCGCTGGGTAGCTATGTATGGATGAGATAAACGCTGAAAGCATCTAAGTGTGAAACTCGCCTCAAGATGAGATTTCCCATTCCTATATGGAAGTAAGACCCCTGAGAGAAGATCAGGTCGATAGGTTGGCAGTGGACGTGCAGTGATGCATGGAGCGGACCAATACTAATCGGTCGAGGACTTAACCAAGTCCGGTGGTGTTTTCAAGCAGGAAATTAATATTAGCTAGTTTTGAGAGAACGAAGTTCTTTCAGGAAAATAGTGTGGTGGCGATAGCCAGAAGGAGACACCTGTTCCCATGCCGAACACAGCAGTTAAGCTTCTGTGTTTTCAAGCGGAAAATTAATATTAGCTAGTTTTGAGAGAACGAAGTTCTTTCAGGAAAATAGTGTGGTGGCGATAGCCAGAAGGAGACACCTGTTCCCATGCCGAACACAGCAGTTAAGCTTCTGCACGCCGAGAGTAGTTGGGGGATCGCCCCCTGCCAGGGTAGGACGTTGCCACGCGATTATTCCGGCATAGCTCAGTTGGTAGAGCACCTGACTGTTAATCAGGTTGTCGACGGTTCGAGCCCGCCTGCCGGAGATTGATTAGATGCCGACATATTTGGCGGCATTTTTATATAATCTTTCGCCGACTTAGCTCAGTTGGTAGAGCATCGGTATCGTAAACCGAGGGTCACAGGTTCGACTCCTGCAGTCGGCAGTCAGTTTAGATTGAGCAATTAAAAGAACGAATTCTGTCAGTTTTGATAGGATTCGTTTTTTGTATACAATTTTTTATTTCTCTGTCTTTAACGAAATTAAGCGACACATCATCGATAAACTATCGACATTGTGTCGCTTAACAAAACAAACCATTATTCCTTTTGTAAAGAAGTCCAAACATGCCTTATTGATTGCTTAAATCTTGATAATGTTCGATTTGCGCTTGCAAAGGTGCAATTTGATTTTGAAGATTAATTGCTTGTTGCTCTAAGGATAAATAATTAGCTTGAAAAGCTTGGGGATTACTACCGGCTGCTGTAAATGCTCGCTGATAGGCTTGTGAAGATGTATCGTTGTTTGTCAAGCCATCAGCAATACTCTGCATTGATGAAAGCTGAGATTGGATTGTATTTAATTGTTGTTGCAGTGTATTGATTTGAGCTTGTAAGGGCTTAATTTGAGCAGTATACGGATACATGGTTACTTTAAAAGACTGACTAACCGGTTTGTAATTGAACTTGGTGACTGTTAGACGATAGCTGCCAATATGTGAAAGAGTGTATTTTAGTGGGATAGTAAAATGACCATTACCACTTACCTGAACCTTTGACTTTAAATCACCATCTTGATAGAAACTAACGGTAGAATTCTTTGTGGCAGTGCCAACAATTTTTGTTTGAGCATTATTTACGGGCTTTACCTTTAATTTTAGTCTGTTTATGGAATACAAATTTGCACTGACATTGGTTGTAGTGAATGCTAAAGAAAACATTGCACCGATTCCCAAAATAAAGGTTAATTTTTTGGTCATCATTAGTAGCCTCCTTAATAAATTCTAGCTGTCGCCATTATAAACTTGAGAACCCTAAAAAGCCATTAGATGAGCAAACTTTTAATAAGTTTAACCTTTTAATTTTTGTGAATCTCTAACGAGCAAGGCATTTAAAAATTGACTAAAATTGGTATAGATTGATACACAAAAATTGGTATATATATCAAATATTCGCGTATGCTTTAAAAATAGGCAAAAATGATTTTATATCAATAATTGGTACTTGCTGAATAATAAGTTTTATGATAATCTGTATGTGTTAAATAAATTAATAAAGGGGATTTTTTAAATGAAAAATGTTTTATTGATTTGTGAAAATGGCATTTCCAGTAATTTTCTTTTAAAATCAGCGAGATCATTTATGGAAGCTTATCATGTTAAATTTAATTTAATGTCATCGGATTATACCCAGGCAGATACATATCTGGATAACCAAATTGATTTGGTTTTGGTTGCGCCTCAAGCTTCTTACCATGATAAAGAAATTAAGATGATTGATGGTCGAGCACCGGTTATGACAATCCCAGACGATGTCTATGGTTGGGCCAACGGTGAAAAATTGGTGAAGTTTATTTTGAACACATTTTCACCGGCTGAGGCAATGTAGTGAATGCCAATCAATTAAATCAGCTTTCAATGAAGATTCTGATGGATGCTGGCCACGCTAAAACAGAGCTTGCTCAACTTTTAGATGATCTAGAAACTACGACACCCGATCAGCATCAAATTGATCAGAAATTAGGCAACGCAGCGAAATGGTTAAAGCGAGCCCATTTACAACAAAATAAGGTCATGCAACAGGCCGAGCAACTAACATATTCGATTTTACTGACACATGCTCAGGATACGCTAATGAACACGGAGACAATCTATTTTCTAGTAAAGCGATTTGTACCAATCATTTTGAAATCAAAAAATTAAATCCCCCGATTTAAAATTGAAGTGCAACACTTGATAACTAGACCAATTAGACTAGCTTAAAAGGCCATGAAGACCTATTCTTATTATTAACGACAAAATCAACAGATAAGGATAGGTGTCTTCATGAC
>NZ_LS422987.1 GCF_900411375.1 Lentilactobacillus raoultii
GCCATTTTCTCACGCATCTACCGGCCGTTTTGACCAGGGAATTAGTGTCAGCTTGAATTTCCATTTTCTGACGGATTATTCCAGGACGACTAAGGTGTTCGGTTAATTTTTAGCTTTCAAGTTTCAGTTGTTGCTTGAAAAACTGGGCTTCGCAACTGTAATGTCAACGTGTAGATAATCGTTGAACTAGCTGCCAACGTCCAAAGAGGCCAAGCCTGCGAACTGCCAAAAGCCAACCAGGGAAACAAGTCATCCATCACGGTGCCCACCAGCTCTTTACCAAATCGTGTAGAAGAAATTGTCTGATGAAGTAACAACAGATCCACGATTAATTGAATCACCAAAATCAAAAGCCATCCTAATAGATAAACACCGCCACCGCGGACTTGTGTTCGAAGCTGACCACCGACACTCAGATAATCTTTAAATTTAGCAGTGCGTCCTTGAAAGCCGCCAATCAGACTGCCAATTACTAAAAGTGTTAGGAATGTCGGCATGTTTTGCCACTGGTAGGAAAAACTTATCAACATCATCCCAACTGTATAGAGAGGTAAAAACCAATAGCCAAACCAGGTTGGCCGCTCATAAGTGAACTGTTCCTTTATAAAATATAGAATGAGTGCGATCCCAAATAAATCCATTGTTTCCAATTCCTTTATCGTTAATGTTATCTGATTTTACCCAATTGCCACGTCAATGACCACAATCGCGACTTTTTAAGTTTAAAATGAATCCACTGGCATTCAAAAAACGGCGTTGGCATCTTTAATCAACCAACCCCGTTTTAAGTAATAGTAATATCTCATCACTTAATCATTATTGTGCCGTCATTCCGCCGTCAATTACAAATTCTGAACCCGTGGAATAACTGGAATCATCCGATGCCAAGAACAGCACCATCTTGGAAACTTCTTCCGGTTCAGCTACCCGTTGTAGCGGAATGGCTTTAGCAAATTCTTTAATCACCGCTTCACTATCTCCTTGATGAATCATTGGCGTGGAGATAACGCCAGGGTGAACGGAATTAACTCGAATGCCATCGTGAGCCAATTGCAAAGCAGCCGCCTTGGTCAAGCCACGAACCGCAAATTTGGTATCCGTATAACCAACGGCGCCACCAACCAAGCCATTCATTGACGAAATATTCACGATACTACCAGAGCCATTTTTCTTCATGGCCTCAGCTGCATACTTCGTTCCTAAAAAGACAGATAACTGATTAATCTTGAAGATCTTCAAATAATCGTCCACTGTAATTTCCTCAAGCGATTTATTAAAACTAATGCCTGCATTATTGACTAAAATGTCTAATTTACCAAAGTGGTCCAGCGTGGTTTGAATCACCTTTTGCCAGTCAGCTTCGCTTGAAACATCCTGTTTAACAAATAGTGCATTGTCACCCAGTGTTTTGGCCAGTTGTTGACCCTTCTCTTCATTAATATCTGTAATGACTACCTTGGCGCCTTCGTTGATAAACAATTTTGCGTGACTGGCACCCATGCCTTGTGACGCACCGGTAATAATCGCAACTTTATCATCTAATTTACCCATAAATATGCCTCCTCGATATAATATAAGCAAAAACAGTTTCCATCTTTATTATAGCGAAGCGACCGATATTCATTAAATTATCTGCTTGTTAATCGCTAAAACGTTAACACGATGCGCTCTTTAACTGTTTGCTTTTCCAGTGCCTGGTGAGCCCAAGCCGCATCGTCAACTGGTTTCTTAATAATCGCATCGTCTAATAAAAAGCCATCAACCATCAGTTCATTTAACAACTTGGCACTTTCGGTGAACTGATCGATCAGCGCATGACTTAAAACAAATCCACGAATGGTCTTATCAGTCGTATAAAATTTCCGCACGTTAAAAGTAAATTTATTATCAGCTGGTGCCGTAATTAAGCCAACTGTGCCGCGTTCGTTTAGGACGTTAATATTTTCCTGAAGGGCGACTTTTCCAGATGTATCAACCACGTAGTCAACCCCATCCAAGCCACGTTTAGCCAGTTGCTTGATTAACGATTTCTGATAATCCAATGGGCAATCACTCCCCAGTTGATCCAACTTATCAAAATCCCGTTTATTAGAAGTCGTTACCACTTCAAGGCCCATTCGATGGGCAATTTGAACTAGTTTAGTGCCAACGTGACCGGCCGCACCTTCAACCAAAATCGTTTGGCCACTTTTTGCCCGAAAAACAGTTTTTAACAAAATTGCTGCTGTCGTCGACGAATGAACTGACGCTACCAGTTTAATCGGATCCACACTTTCTGGAATGTGAAAAAGCCGTTCAGCCGGTACGGCAATGTAACGACTGGTGGTTCCCTGACGGCCATCGTAGCCCATGCTGTTGGTCCATACCCAACTGCCAACGCCAAATCGTGCTGCGGCCTGTTCGCCGACTTTAACCACTTGACCAACCGCATCACGGCCGATAACAAACGGAAAACTCAAATCAGTCTTGTAAGATCCCGCTCGCACAAAGGTATCAACGTGATTGACCGAAACGGCCGTTACTTTTACCAATACTTCGTCATCATCAATTTCAGGTTCTGGTAAATCACCGATTATGATATTTTTCGGACTACCAGTTTCTTTAATGTAGGCTGCCTTCATAAAACGCACTCCTTTTCAATTATTTGTATCATCAGTTTTATTATAAGCTGAATCAACTTTAATTTAACTTGAAGCGATTTGTGAAATGTCAGCAAAAACAAAAGCGGAAACAAATCCAGCTTGTCGGCTACCTTTGTCTCCGTTTTTTAAATCAATAATCAAATAATATCTTAAATCCCATTTACAAGCTTATTCATTTGCTCATCAAGATGCATTAAACACCTGATAATCCGATGAATAAACTCACGAACGCCAAGCAATTTTAAAGCTCTGCTTACCATCAATCGAATCAACATTTTCAACATCACCATTAACCGGCGTATGCGTCATAATAAAGCCGGGATGTTGATGACTGGTAAAATTAAATCGATAGGCCATGCCGGCTTTTTGTTTTTCCGGCTTCATCACGCCAAAACTGCCATCCGACAACTTCACAATTTGATCAGTTTTCTTCTTAGGATCGATATAAATAGTTGTCATTCATTTACACCTCCATTATCTATTATAGTGCGTGATAGGTAAGTGAGCCATTAATTATAACCAAATACTCAAAAAGCAGCCTTTCCTCAACAATTCTTTGAAAAAGCTGCTTCTTTCTATCACTAATAATTAGCCTAGTTTTTCAGCCGCATATGCCAGCATGTCGGCCGTTTGCTGATTCAAAAGTGGTGGTAACTGATCAAAATCAAAGTAGGCTAACTTAACCGTCTCATCAGTGGCTGATTGTAACACTTGGCCCCCAATTTGTTTGACTTGATAAAGTGCGGAGATGGTCTGAGTAACATCCCCATTTGGATAGTGAACCTCACCCTGATCAAAAATTTTTAAGAACCTGACAATTTCAACGTCAATCCCACTATCTTCTTTATATTCCCGCACACAAGCCTGTGCGTAGGTTTCGCCATATTCCAGATAGCCACCTGGCAGACTCCAGTTATGCGTATCCGTTCGCAAATTCAGTAACACTTGACCGCGATCGTTCAATAAAATGCCACAAGCCGTATTCATAATAATTGGCGTGTGACCAACCATTGAACGAATCATTGAAACGTAATCCTTGGCCATTCATCATCCATCCCATCTTTTTTTAGTTAATTGAAACTAATTTTATAATACCCTGGTGAAAGACAATCGTAAATTCATTCCCAAAAGTGTTTAAATTTGCTGTGACCTTTGTGACGGTTTACACTATAGTTGTAAGCGGTTACTTATCAATTTAACTGAGAGGTGATTTTAATGTATCAACACATTTTAGTACCACTTGATGGCAGTAAGAATTCACAAAAAGCGTTGTCCGTTGCAATCACAATTGCCAAAACTTTTTCGTCCAAATTAACGTTACTATCAGTCGTTGATAACCGGACACTGGCAGTCCCAACAACGACCGCCACACCGGTTAATAATGCCTATACTGAATTAAAGGGCTATGCCCAGGGCATTGTCGATGCCGGTCTTAAAACGGTTCAAGAAAATGGTTTGGACGCCGACACCATCGTTTCTCAAGGCTATCCGAAATCACTCATTGCAACCGACGTTCCAAAAGAACAAAACATTGACTTAATTGTCATTGGCAAATCCGGTCGGGGTGCGGTTGATCGACTGCTGATCGGTTCAACCACCGCCTACGTTGTTCGAAACGCAACGGTGCAGGTCCTTGTGGTCAATGATAATTAACCCTTAAATTAATTAGGCTGTAAAAGGAGCTCCTTCAAGTTATTTTTATTTGAGGGAGCCCCTTTTAAATCATCATGATTATCCAACACAATCACTTTCTAAAGCTCTATTAAAATATAGATAATTAAAATGTAATCACTATCAATCATACTAAATTAAGGTTGCTTAGCAAAATAATTTTCAGCTGCAAATTCAAACATATCTAAAATAAACTTATTTGCTTCTTTTCCCGGTGTCGAATTTGGGGAAACAATATTAAAACCATGAAAACATCCTGGAAAAACTTTAAAGTGAGTTGGAACCCCGCTGGCTTTCAAATTATTAACATATATCACCGTCTCATCATGAAAAACTTCAATATCCCCAACAAATGTACAAGTTGGTGGCAAGTTTGAATAATCAGTAATCCGAGCTGGTGCTGCGTATGGAGGAATATTATCCTTTTGATATAAACTCCCTAAGTACAATTTCCACCCAAGCCCATTTGATTTTTGATCCCACATAGGTGCATTATTATTTTGGGCAGAGTCAGAATTATTTTGATCATCAATCATGGGGTAAAGTGGCATTTGGAAAGCAATTGCGATTTCACCTCGATCACGAGAATACACTGAAAGGGCTGCTGTTAGACCACCGCCAGCACTTTCCCCGCCAATCATAATCTGATCAGACCGCATTCCATATCGACTGCCATTACTTTTTAACCATTTTAAAGCCAAATAACAATCATCCAAAGCAGCTGGATAAGGAGCATCCAAAGAACGCCGATAATCCGGTGAAACAACCATCGCACCAGTTCTTTCAATAATTTTTTGAATCATCGGCCCTTCAATTTCCGGTACTAATGTCGAGTACCCTCCGCCATGGATATACAAGATACCTGGTACATCTTTCTTTAGTTTTTTTGGCGTATAAACACATATTCTTAATTCGGTGCCATTCGGCCGTAAAATAAAATGCTGTTCAAAATTGATCTTCTTGGCGGTGTCAAGGCCTTCAATGGCAAATTTTGACACTCGGTTAAACATTTTCAGCCCTTTTTTCGAGTGACCGATCCAAGACCAATATGTGCCTATTGGGGCGATACTTCTTAGATCCGGATGAATCATATCCATTGTAACGTTCATTTAAAAATTACCTCCTATATTCGATAGTTTTCTTTATCAGTCCGGATGATTTGCCGCTTAAAAATATCTAAACGTTTTTTAGATAAGAACAGGCTAATCAACAATCCTGCATTCAATAAACAGCTTAGAATAAAAATGACCTTTTTCATTGCCAGAACTCCCATGCTTAAATTAAAAAACAACACTATTTTAATGCTAATTCAACTTTAGCAATTGATTTTTCATTAGATCGAATGTTGTAATAAATTTCTTGTGCCACTTTTACGCGCTCATAAGTCAAAACCATTCCGGCAGTTGCCGGCCTAATATAATTAATGAACAAATTCTTTATTTGCGTCGGTTCTTCGTCGATAAAATCTAAATAACGCGCATTATTCATATGCCCATAATTGTCCAATTGTCGATCAAAAATTTTAAAAGACGCCACACTTTTTCTAGAGAGATCAGGAATCCGAATTTTTTTGCGGGATGAAACCTTTTCATACTGATCTATAATCATTTTAATCGGAAAAGTTTGTGGCAAAGAAGCTAACTTTTTTGTTTTGAAATCAATAAAAAAAGCATCTTCAATCTGTGAAACTAACAAATTGGCCTTTTTATCCAAAATATCGATTTTTCGGGTAATCTTATGCCGGTTTGCATTCAGAAACAACGAACGAAAATGAATTCTTTCTCCCAGTAAAAGATCTCGATAAATTTTAATTTGTTGGGAAGTCGCGAAGAATACCGTTGATGCATTTAATCTAGGCAACGAAGCTAAAACTTTTTGAAGTTGCAGCCAGCCAACGTCTTGAAATTTATCAATTAAACGACCCATCTTAATTTTGGAATCCTTACCTACTTCGGACAAAAAAACTTCGCTATCTTTTTCAAACATTGCAGAATCTCCAATCATTTAAGACATATCTTTTATCTGTCATCGTTTTAGTAAAACATACGTTGTTTTAACTCTTTAAAATCTGGATTGCTTTTACGGATATTCTTTCTCTGTTGACTTTTCAAAAATAGAATTTTCCCTAAAAAATTTCTGGTTAAAATGTATGCTATCATTAAGTAAATGATACTATATGTATGTTCGAACGTCTAGACATTTGAACATACTAATTAAAAATAATTGGAGGTATTTTTCTTGAACGATCGTGGTCAGGCAATTCTTGAGACATTAAATACGTGCATTCCGATTTTTGAAATGCTAAAAGATAAGAATCGACAGGAGATTATCGTTAACTTAATAGAACACGGTCCGCTAAGCGTTAATCAATTAGTGGATATGTCAGAACTCTCCCGGCCGGCAGTATCACATCATTTGAAAATTTTGGAAGAAAGGAACATTATTAAAATAAAAAAACAAAAAACACAACGGATTAGTCAAGTGGACTTAACAGACCTAATTCAACAATTATCATCATTAATTTCTGAACTTCAATATGCTAATCAGCATTATCAACATTAGTACAGACAATTTTCTAAAAATAAAAGTAGGTTAGAAATGCCGTGTATTAAAATCACTGTTATAAATTTGAGTATAAATTTGATCATAAAAAATGCCTACACCGTCAACGGATTTTGTGTTAACGATGTAGGCATTTTTTATGCAGATATTGCTTACTTGTATTTAGTCTCGCAATTAGTCATCTTTTTTGAACAACAAGCTTTTTGTTTGCCGTAATATAATGACCATTCGAAAGCTGGTAACGAGTGACCAACCGATAATTAATCCATTTTTTAATTTTCAATCGAGTGCCAAATTTATAATGAGTTACTGAATGAGCTAAGTGCTTATTCTTATAGGCATTAATCCCTTGTTTGCTAATGACCGCAACTGTTTTGGATTTTGGCATAGATTTATAATAAAGTGAACTGACATAATCAGCCTTAGCGGTGATGTAGCCCTGCTTACCATAATTTTTGCTATCACGATTAATATCTCGAACTCGGTAACGCAAACGACCATTTGTTGAGCGTGCATATCCGGTTACGCTAAACACTGGCCGTTTAGCCCGACTCATCTTTTTATAAGTCGCAATTTTATTGATGATCTTAAAAGTAGCTGTCTTGTAAAGATTGATCTTCTTTAAGGCCATGACGACAGACCCCTTTTTAGCGGCTGATCGAGGAGCCTTGACGACGTGAGACGGTTTTGCTGTCACTGAACTTGAAGTTGCACTTGATGAACTAGCCGTCGAGGTACTCGAAGATGGTGCAACATTCGAGCTTGAAACTGCACTTGACAAGGAAGAACTAGTTGCTGGCCCACTAGTCGAAGATGTTCCTGTATCAGGGACTGACGCTTCTGGGCCATAAACCGACATTTCTACTAAGCCAGCTGCCCAATCAGCTTCTTGATTACCATTTTCCTTGATCACCTTATTAACCGTCAATTTGATGTATCGGGCACTTCCCGTCAATTGATGGCTTAAGAACCCAACCAACGTCTGATTATTGGACTCATCCACTTGCTTAGTCCAAGTTTTGTTATCGTTACTGGTTTCAATCGTGTACTGATTATAAGTTTCAGAACCGTTAGTTAACCTAAAACTCAGATCAACTCGACTCAATGGCTGAGATGCTTTTAAATCAATCGTGTAGGTATACGGGACCTTCTCTGGCTGGTAATAGGTGGTTGAAGCATCCCCATCAACAGCTTTAGTTGCCTCGTGACCCTGCTTAGTAGTTGACGCCGTCACTGGCATGTTTTTTGACAATAATGGATTATTTGGCACATCAACTTTACCGGTTTGTGAATCCAATGACCATTTCGGTGTATAAGCCATCACAACGCTTGGTTCATTACCTGATAAGCCAGTTATAGTCAAAGGTAACCAAATATAACCGGATTGACCAATTTCTGAAGGTAGCCATGAGTCACCCATATAAATGTAATTGGTTTGACCATTTTGGGTTACTTTCATGATATTAGTGGGCTGACTATGATACGTCGAATTATCCCCTAGCAGACCAATGGGGGGTATCAACCTCATTCCCACTACTACTTGTTGTTCGATTAACTTTCCAACCATTTGGATCACTCAAATCAGTGGTGTAAGAATAACGTCCTTGATTAGGTGACCACCCAGATTGTTGAGAAGTTGCCAGAATATAGTACTTTCCCGCTTTTACCAGTGCTGGTGCTTCTCGTCTAGCGTTAGCAAACAGTTCGTAAGACTTCATGGCCTGCTTATCAACATCTGTAAAATCGGAATTAAGCTCATAAATCCGCATCATTGTGCCACTTTCAGTGGAAATAATGTAAGCTTTATTGCCTTCTTCAAACAAAGTAAAGTCCCTGGATGGGGTTCCCCAGTGAGCTGTATCAGCCGTTTCGGTTTTATAGTCAGTCATTTTGGTTCCATTATCGTAAACCCCAGTCGGTTGTGTGTCGGTGCTACTATTCGGATTCAATATTTTAACACCCCAGTTGCGATATTTACTATTACTATCAGCTCCAGGACGCCAGTGACCTAAAAATTTGTAAGGTCCATCAGCTTGCTGACTGGTAGCAACCGCTACTTGACTTGAGGAATAGCTGCCTTGTCTCTCCCAATGTGCCCATACAACAAACTGTTTATTTTTCTGATTATACAAAATTTTGGGTCGCTCCATAATAACGTCAAACATAGCAGGATCGTTAGCATTTGGCTTTAAAATTGTATTAACGTACGTCCAATTTTTCAAATCTTTGGAAGTATAGAGATTAATACCATTAAAGAAGGCGTGATTATGGCTTTTATCTTCACCAACCCAGTAATAAGTTGGTGTGCCGTCTGAACCAGTTACCTGAACAAATCCGCCACCATGGGCTTGAATTGGTGCCCCATCAGTATCCAACCACTGAGTGTTATCCGGATGATTAACCACTGCAGCATATCGGTTTGGATTGTAGTTTTCCTTAACCATTCCAGCCATCGTCGCCTTAATCACATCAGTTTGCTGATCAATATCTGCTTGAGATGCATCTGATTTTTTGGCTAGAATTTGCCCGTTTGAAATGGCTGTTCTAAGTAAATTTTGACTGATTTTAGCGTAATCGCTGAGATGAGCGGCCACATTGTCTGCCTGTTTCAACGCATTTTTTAAATTGTCCTTGTTGACAGTCTGAGTGCTGGCAGATGATTGAGACACTGCACTTGAACTCGAGTTTGATGACGAACTTGAATTGATCTTGGACGACGAGCTTGAACTCGAAGCCGTCGTGACGATTGAAACACTTTTTTTCGGAATCGCCGTGGCTGCTTTTGAGGAAATGATTGTTGCTGATAATCCAATCATTGAAAACAAGGCTACCAATAAATTCGTTTTCAAAAAACTGGTCAGCTTAAAATGATGTTGATTGGCCATTATGAATGCTCCCTTCAATAATTACATGGATAACCGCCTAATGTTAGCGGTTACAGTTTCTTTTTCTAAAAAAGGATTCTTCCTTGACTTCTCCAATTCAAAGTTAACTTCAAATTATTCTGTCAGTTTAGAACCCTTTATGATGCTTATTTCGAACTATTCTTTATTGTGACCTTTTTTATGAAAACGTGCGGTTGGATCCGTTGCCATGATATTTGTAAACACATCGGTCAACGTCTTGGTTTTATCTTCAAACTTTTTGTTTAGAATCAATTGCCGAAATTCTTCAATTGACAGATGCTCCACGTCTTTAAACGGTAACGCTGATGGGTTGGCTGACTGATTTAAACCAGTTTTTAAAGTTACCACTAAGCCCTCTTTACTATCCAGTGTCACCGTATAGTACTCATAATAACTTGGTGTCTCGTAATTTCCAACCAACTCTTGATTTTCCTCAAAGTATTTTCTGATATAATTTTCAAATGCTTCCTGTGATTTAATTGCATCGCGCCATTCTGTTGCATCAACTTTTGCCATCTGTTCATCGCTTCTTTCTATCAATTTAGTTGCTAAAATCACGCCATGTTACAAAGTTCTAAAAATTCACGTTCAGTTGCATCACCTCTTTCATGACTAATGCTCGTTTAGAAATAAGATGCCAAACACCCGGGCACTTTCTTCATGAACACTTGAAAAGCGAACCGCTAAGGACGTTGTTCCTTGATAAAGCTGTTCAGGTAATTTAAAGTGCCACTCAAAGAAGCCATTCTGGTCGATTGACTTTGCTTGAGCTGAAGCCACCGTAATTTGCTTTTTAACCAGCGAATGAGGATCATCACCGACTTGCAGGTTGATCAGTTGGCCATCATCACGTTGATTAAAAATCAAAGTCAATTCCATTCCGGGCTGTGCTTTTTCCATATCAAACACGTAGTAAAAATGGCCGGCCGGATCAGCTTGCCTGAATCGTCTGCCAGATGCATAGCCAATCTTAGAATTCTCGGCTTTAAGATGCTTATTAAATTCCCAATTATTTTGATCAAAATTCGTTAATTGATCAACAATCCGGCTTTGATAAGCCTTAACAGCCGCTAATTTCTTCTGTTGCTGTTTAGCCGCCAAGCTACCGGCTTGCTGCCACTGGAAATAAATTCCATAACGGCAGTCATAAATCTGGTAGTAAGGCACAAACTGAATTTTTTCATCGATTCCTGGCAAACTAATTTTAAACAGGTAGTGATCATCATCTGTTACCAATTGATACCGATCTGACAATTGTCTTAACCACGATTGCCAATCCATATGTGCTGTCAGGGTCGTTGGAGCCAGTTGATCTAGGGTCGATATCCGGACTAAAATTCCATTTGGTCGATCGTTCCTCATGTCTGAATGATCCAATTGCCCAGCAAGCACGTACGGTCCATATTTCAAAGAAAGAAACCGCGGATTATCCCGAGTCTCACTAACATCAAGCGTCATTGATAGTTGAAATTGAATTGAGTTGCCAGGAACTACCCGGGTCACCTCAACAAAACCGGCAGATTCCGAACTACTTTGCTGACCATTTTCATCGATTATTAGGCGACGATGGCTCCAATCAGGGTGCCGAAATTTAATCGTGATCGGTTCAGAGGGCCGTCCACTCGTTAGCTGTGAGGTACTTAATTGAACCTTGCCGGTTTTCCTGTCGACTCGCAAAGCTACTTTCAAGTTTTCCGCCGGAAGCCTCAACTGATTTGAATAATATCCCGTGACATAAAGCGTCTGGCCATCTTTAAAGTAATAGCTATCGCCTAATTTAGTGAAACTTTCGATCCCGGTTCCAGTACAACACCAAAACTCATCAAAAGGTCGATTAAAAACTTTTCGATATCCGGCTGCCATCGGTTGAAAATAGGTCATCATACCCGTTTGCGGATTTTGAGAGCCTAAAATGGCATTCGTGTACGTTCGATCATAGTAATCCAAATACTTTTTATCACCGGTCACCCTAAACAGCTCTCGGCTGAGTTTTAACATGTTATGCGTATTGCAAGTTTCACAAGTGGTTGCCCCATCCTCAATCACCGCATCGTGATACAGTTGATCCGGATCATGAAAATGCTCACTTTGACTATTACCACCGGTCACATATGAATGGTGATCAATCACAATTTGCCAAAAATTTTTGGCAGCCATTAGATACATCGGAAGCCGTTGCTGTGCTTCGTTATTTAAATATTGGTTGGCCATTTGGGGATCACTAAAAATCTCATATCGTCGAATGGCCCCCAACAACTTTGGAATCGTTGTATTCGCATGCTTTCCAGGCAACACATCGTTTGCGTTGGCTAACTCTTGAAACAACTCAACTTCATCAAAGTAGGTGGCGGCCACTAAATGATGCTCATCTTGAGTAATCGAAAACAGATGGTACAACGCATCATTCATCCCACCGTATTCAACGGCCAACATTTTTTTAGGATCAGTTAACCGGCTCACTCGTCGATAAACATAGGTCCCAAAATTTGTGGCAACTTGAAGCGCCTGTCGAGATAAATCCGGGTCAATTCTTTTCAGGTCTTCAGATGCCTCAATTAAACCTGCTAAAATTTTATGGAGGTCATACCAAGGGACAATCACATTTTCCTTTTGAGATTCCGGAACTGGTTTGCCTTCAACCTCATCCAAAGCCACCTCTCGAAAGGCTGAAACATAACCAGCACTTTGAGGATGATTTTTGGCATAAGCCGCTTGTGCTTCAGATAGCCCCTGGATGCCAATAGCCAATTTTGACCTCAATTGATTGCGCGTTTCCTCTTCAATTTCAGAAGTCATCGCCTGAGAAAGAGCGGACAAATAGTGGCCAAAAAAGTGACCTCGAAAATTATGGCCAGTTAAGCGTTCCCAGCCGCCATACGGTGCTTTTGCTTCCGGCTTTAAACCAGCCACTTGATCAAAACCATATAAAAACCGCTTTGGGTCTAATTGCATTAAATAATGAATGGTATTCGTCTGGGCCGCTAAAACTTCTGAATCCGTCACTTTGACGTTTTCCAAAGGAATCGTCTGTTTCATCTTTTCACCTCAATCAATTTTGTTTACCAATCAACACATTTACTGAGTACGGTTGAACTGTTACTGTTCCTGTCGCAATTTGAGTTTCTTTTATTTTAAGCTTATTTGATTGACCAATTTGATTTTCCGTTCCCGGTTGAGCTAATAATTCGCGAAACCGACCATTTTGAAACTTGGAATCAGTTGTTTGAATTGAAACCGGCTGATCGGTCACATTGACCAGCTTAAGATAATAACGTTTCGTTTTTTCATCAACTGTTAGATTGCTGTATAGCGGTTGAACCACAGTTGGCTTAATCTCAATGTCATTAAAGGGTTGCCCATCAATCGACGTGGCCACATGCCGATGGTTAACGTGAATTTCAAAATGATATTGATGGTTGCTTTTCATCGTCCATTGACACTGATTCCAATCGCTTTCTGTATGATTACGCCCACGTTGTTTGATAATGGAATCTTGGTTCTCCCAACCACCAAGCACCCACATGAAATACTTCTCATCGGTTGTCTGGCCAAAAATTAAATGAAATCCTTTGTCAACCCGGCCACCTGTCCTGGTTGCATCAAACGTTAGTGAATAGTTTTGACTGCTCGTTTTACCCAGCATGTGACGGGCCCGTTCCGCTAATCTTCCGTTTTTAAACTTAAACTGTTGTTGCTGGTTGGTCTCATGATCTATAAACGTGACATTTTGATAAGTCACGTCCGCTAAATCGCCTTCAAATCCAAATTGGCCAATAATTGGCTGCGCATCTTTAACCGTGGGTGTCGGCAGGCCATCAATTGAATGCGGCACATTCCGGGTTCCCTGGTAATTCATAAACAGCTGTTGAACATAGTAGTTAACCGAAGGACTGACTTGATACTGATTAAAAAAGATCAAATCCGGTGTCCAATTAGGATAATCGACATTGCAAAAGAGCGGCGCGTAACAGGCTAACCCGACCTTATCAGCATTTCGTTCCAACCCAAGCATGTAACTTGCTTCAACAACGGCGTTAATCCATTTGTTTTCCTTTGATGCATACTCACCCAAGAAAGCTTTGGGCCCCTTTGGATCATAGTGATCATAGCGATGCTGATTAGCAAGGAACCAATCCGTTGCCATATAATAATGCTCATCCACAAAGTCTGACCCATATTTTTTAGCACTTTTCCAACCACGATTAAATTCGCTGCCGGAAGCAAACGGACCACTGGTATTAATCAATTTAATTTCTGGATAACGCTGGCGAATTGCTTGATGAAAGTATGGATAACGATCAAAGAAAGGCTGGCCAACCTCCTCATTGCCAATTGCCAGATATTCCAGATTAAACGGTTCAGGATGACCAAGTTCCGCGCGTTTTTTACCCCACTTAGTCGTCTGGTCACCGTTGGCAAATTCAATTAAGTCTAACGCATCATCAATCCAAGGCTGTAATTGATCAATTGGAACGGCACGTTTATGGTGAGGATCATAACCACCAGGAAGCACTGGTAATGGTTTGGCACCAAGATCTTCTGCTAACTGAAAATATTCATAAAAGCCAAGTCCAAGCGTCTGATTATATCCCCACTTATTCCGACGGGTTGGTCGCTGTTCGACCGGGCCAATAGACTTTTTCCACCGATACATCGATTCCCGATCGTTAGGATTCAGTGTGCCATCATGAACTAAGCATCCACCAGGAAACCGCATAAATTTCGGCTGCATTGCCGCCAAAACGTCACCTAAATCTTTTCTGACACCATTCTTTCGATGATGAAACGTTTCTGTCGGGAATAGTGAAATCATGTCCAAATTCACTTGTGAATCTGGCAGTACCTCAACAATTAGCCGACCCTGATGGCTGTCTCGATTGGCCCGGATGACAAGCTGATGCTTTTGCCAATCAGAACGATCAGTGGTAATGGTGAGCGGTGCCGACAATCGATGATGTTGTTCATCCTCTAAAATGACCTGAATGAAGCTTCGGCGACTCGCTGCAATAAAGACTGAAAATAAATAAGTGTGATCTGCCTGAAAGTCCATTCCTTGATTAAACCCGTGATTAGCAATTTTAACTGCTTCACCCGTTGAATTAACGGCTAAATAATGCTTATTATTTGAATTAAGCGGGTGATCCGTTCGAACTTGAACATCATTAGGATGATCAACAGTCCATGCAAAAGTTTCATGATAATCCGGATGGTCAACCGGTTCAAATTCAAACGATCTGTTCTGAACCATCTCCGCATATAAGCCACCATCTGCCGCGTGATTTAAATCCTCAAAAAAGATGCCAAACAAATCATTTAGCGGCGCACCAAATTTATTTTCAATTGTTAGCTTACCTTGTAACATGGCCGATTCTCCTTTAATTCCGCTGTTTTTACAAAAACAAGGCGAGTTGATTTTTAGAAATCGATATCTAAAATCTACTCACCTTGATTAGATACCACCTGTGTTTATCCGCTTAGTATCCGAGGATTATTTAACTGATTTAATTCTAAAGATTAGGAAAGCTCCGACTAATTCAATCAAAAATGATGCCGGAAAGATTGCTTTGTAACCACCAAGATAGGTCACGATTAACGAAGCAACCACAGTTCCTGAAATTTGAGATAACGTATTGGCTAAATTAATGAAGCCCATATCTTTTCCTGATGTTTCAGCATTAGGTAAAACCGCCAAGTTCAAGGCACCATCAACAGCGTTGTAAACACCATTACCAATGGCAGCCAAAACAGCGTATGTTAAGATTGTCCAAGGTTTATTATCAAAGAACGGGAAGAATTGAGCAATCCCAATTAATAACGTTGACAACGCAACAGGAGCCTTTAACCGACCAATTTTATCTGCAACTGGTCCAGAAATTGCGGTAAAGACAACCCCAAAAACCAAGTTAATCATAGAAATTTCGGAAAGTGTTTTACCGGCGCTTTGCTGACCCAAGTGCATGTAATCTGTCAAAATGTACAACATGTAAGCTGTGGCAATTGTACCACCCATAACCATCATTAATTTACCGGCAACTGCATACCAGTAATCTCGAGCGCCTTTAGTTGGCAAAGAAAAGTGAAGCCAAAGTGCGCGGAACGAGAACTTTTCACGCGGTTCATCAATGTTGCTACCTTCATGAGCCAGCAATACATGAAGAATCCCCATAACAAACCCAATGGCAGCCATTACATACATCCCTAGCTTAGGATTACCCAAGAACTGGGCGGCAACCATGGTAATCACTTGAATGGCCGTGTAACCAATTCCATATAGAGTGGAAATCGTTCCTCGCCATCTAGGTGCGATTCGGTCGGCTTCCTGGGCCACCATTGCGGCCGCAACCGCATTTTCAGCTGCAGCAACAAAGCCCCAAATCACGACGATCGCCCAGATATCATGTAAATTGGCAACTAAACAAATCAAACCGGATTCAACAATTGTGCCGCCAAGAATCCATGGCTTACGTTTCCCCCAACGGGTTCTGGTGATATCGGACAACCCACCAAATATAATATTGGCAACCGCGGCAACAATTGACGAAACAGAAGCCATTAACGCAATCGCTGCAACTTTACCGCTCGGATCAATTTGGCTAAAATATTGTGGTAGTAACGTATTTCGAACATTTCCAGCTGGTGCCAACCAAACAAATGGCCCAATCAGCATGGCTAATCCAAAAAGTTTAGGAAATTTCGGTTGTTCGGCATTGGTTATTTTAGCGTTTGTCGGTTCAACTGGCACTTCCTGCTGCTTTTTATTATTATTCTTATCTGCCATCTAAAATCCCTCCATATTTTATGCCAGATATTGTAACCGTTTACATCATCTGGCAACAGCCAAGCCCTCACTTAGCTGTCTTATCTTATTTAAGTGTTACTGTTACCACGCTCTTGGATGGGACGCGGAGCTGCAATTTACCATTCTCCAAAGAAGCGCCCTTAAATGTTGTTTCATGAACCACATCCGGCTCTTCAAACGTATTATGGGCATCCATCCGATCAGCTGTTAAAATAATTGCTGAATCAATCTTGCTGTACGAATTAGCAGCCGTAAAGTCAATCGTTTTTTCTTCGGTCAAGTCGTAGTTCGCTAACGAAATGGTTAACTGGTCATTCTTTTGTGAAGCGGTGTAGGTGACATTTTTCGGAAGGTCACCAACGCCTTCAACTAATTCGGCATCCATATGTTTTTGATACATATCAAATACATAGTAGGTCGGCGTTTTAATCATTTGATCGCCCTTCGTCAAAATCATGGCTTGTAAGACGTTTACCATCTGGGCAATGTTAGCCATGTGAACTCGGTCAGCATGTTGATGGAAAATGTTTAGTGTGATAGCGGCTACCATCGCATCTCGAATGGTATTTTGTTGCTGAAGAAAGCCTGGATTAGTGCCTTTCGTTACGTTGTACCAAGTCCCCCATTCGTCAACGATCAAGTCAACTTTGTGATCAGGATCATAGTGATCCATAATCGTCGAATGTTTGGTAATCAGCTCATCCATGTGTTTGGCCCGGGTCATGGTTGATGTCCACTGATCTTCCGGAAAATCAGTGGCATCGCCCTTATGTTGACCCCACTGACCCGTTGGTAACGTATAATAGTGAAGACTAATGCCGTCTAAATATTGACCGGCTAACTTCATCACTGTATCTGTCCAATGATAATCATCTTCATTGGGGCCACAAGCCACCTTATAAATCGGGTGATCTTTATCATATTGCGGCAAAAATGTCTGATATTGACGATAAACATCCGAATAGTATTCAGGACGCATGTGACCGCCGCCACCCCAGGATTCATTGCCAATCCCAAAAAACTTTAATTTCCAAGGATCTTGACGACCATTTTTTTGACGTAATTTGGACATCGGTGATTCACCGGCCATGGTCATATATTCAACCCATTCGGCCATTTCCTGAACGGTCCCGCTACCAATGTTGGCGTTAATGTATGCATCCGCCCCTAATTGGTGCAACAATTCGAAGTATTCGTGAGTCCCAAAAGAGTTATCTTCAGTCACATCGCCCCAGTTGGTATTCACAATTTTCTTTCGGGTGTCTTTAGGGCCAATGCCATCCCGCCAGTGGTATGTGTCGGCAAACAATCCGCCGGGCCACCGTAGAACTGGCACGTGGATTTTTTTCAGTGCATTCACAACATCACTGCGCATGCCGTTCACATTGGGAATTTTGGAATCTTTACCAACGTAAAGGCTACCGTAGATGCCATGGCCTAAATGCTCTGAAAATTGACCGTAAATATATTTGCTGATCGTCGGCCCTTTCTTTTGAGTTAATAGTTCAATTGACATTGTTTTAGGTCCTTTCTGCGATTACTTTCAAAAGTAATAATAGTATAAATGTTAATTAGGCGTGTTAAAATCCATCGATGTATCTTTTAACATTATCAATATAGCGCTTTCATTTAGAAAAGTAAATAGTATTTTTACTAAATATAAGATTAATTTTCGTAAATTATCAATAATATTATTAACTGCCAGTGTTTCGAATGTTTTTGCGATCCCTCGTTAACATTTTTAATATTAACTTTTTGAACATACCTAATTTTAAAATGCTTATAATAAGTGTTAACAACAATAGACTTTACTAGATGAAAGCAGTAAGATATTAACTAAAACATTACGAAGGACGGTTATGATGGATCTCGATATCTCTGATAAATCAATTCCCGTCTTTGCTGCTTTAGACAGTAAAGTACGGGTGCATATCATTAAATTACTTTCAGAAAAGAAAATGAACGTTTCGGAAATCTCCAAAGCAATTGGTTTAAGCAGCCCTATTACGATCATGCATCTTAATAAATTGCAAGCTGCCAACATTATCCGAACCGAAAAAAAAGGCAACCAACGCATCTCCAGTCTGCGAGTGGACACCATTAATATCTCTTTTCCCCAACAACTCTACATTCCCTATGAAAATTGGGATATTGAATTACCAATTGGCCAATACACTAATTTCGATGTCCAGCCTTCTTGCGGTCTAGCGGGCCAAAACGGCTTTATTGGTAAAGTCGATAATCCCAGCTACTTTATGGATCCCGAACGATACCGCGCTGGGATGCTTTGGTTCTCTAAGGGGTTTGTTGAATATCAAGTACCAAACTATCTAAAAGATAATCAACAGCTGGAAATGGTTGAACTATCCGCAGAGTTAAGCTCCGAATTTCCTTTCTCCAACAATAATTGGCCTTCCGATATCACGGTTAGTCTGGATGGTCATGAAATCGGCACGTGGACCAGCCCTGGTGACTTCTCCGATATTCGGGGCCGCTATACGCCTAAATGGGTCTATAACGATATGAATCAGTATGGGATGCTTAAATCTTTTCGGATCTCCAAGCATGGTTCCTACATTGATGGCCAACATGCGGCTGATACTTTAGTCACCGACCTTGATCCCAGCAAAAATTCGTGGACACTGCGATTTGAAGTTAAAGACACAGCCAAAAATGTGGGTGGCTGCACGATTTTTGGCAAGAAATTCGGCAACCACGATCAAGGCATTAAAGGCTTATTTTATTTTAGTGACATTGAAGATTAGATTGTTAGTCACACCCTTGTTGAAGCAAAAGGCAGGGGTGCTTTTGATTCTCAAACTACCTGTTTAGCGAACGGATTTCTTCAGCTTGGTCATCAGTTTTGTTAGTTTACCAATGCTCCGATAATCAGCAGATTGATCAAAAGTCTTGCTATCGTAAGGTTAACGAAAATCAATAAAAAATCAGCCAAATTGATAACGATTTCAAGTAGCTATTTTAATTAAAACTGATATATAAGAACTAAAAATTGAATTTAACAGCCGTTTTAGCTGAGAGAACGGTTACAAAATAAATATTTAAAAAATCCTTATTTGTCAACGTTTTCATAAGGATTTTCACTTGCATTTAATTTAAATGAGTTTAGAATGAAAGTTGTAAATGAGATGAGAAACAAACGACTAACATATCAGTCCTGCTTCTCCTCATCTGTTAGATACCTAGTTTAGTTAAGACATGAAAGGAAGCACTTTATGATGACAAATACCACTGATTGGAAAGCAGCATTAAACTCAAAAGAAGATTTCAAGAACTTTATTACCGACTACTTCGCAAAGCACGAAGAATTAACCGGTAACTACGAAAATACCTCATACTACGAATATTACACGGTTCGTTTGGACAGCAAGGACGGCTTAATCATCACCTTGACCACTGGCATCAATACCACTGGTAACACGGGTGTTAGCCCAATTCCGTTCAAGGACGTTGAAAAACTTTCGATTGAACAATTCCGTCAACTGATTCTTAACAAGAAGTTCGCTGACATGCACACATCACTGGCTGACGTCTTCAAGACCGTTGCCGGTGTGCCGGATGCCGTTAAAGGCTAAAACTAAATCTTAAGAATGATCAACAAAACCCGTTTTCAACTAATCGCTGAAAACGGGTTTTTAGTTTAACCAATTTTTCGTTCAAATTTCTTAAAACCAAATAGTTTATCAATTCTATCAAAGTAAGCTGCTGGAATCGTTAAGTCAATCGCTTTTAAATTATTTTTTAATTGAGCCGGCTTACTGGCACCCGTAATCAAACTGCTGATCCGGGGATCACGCAAGGCCCACGCTAAGGCAAACGTGGCCAAATCAGTGTGTAATTCATCAGCCATTTTAATCAATACTTCTACCTTATCTAAATTATCTGCCGTCAGTAAGGCTTGAATTTGGTCCTGATACGTTGCTCGCGAGCCTGCCGGAATCGGTTGACCTTTTCGGTACTTACCGGTTAACAAGCCCTGCGATAATGGTGAAAACGGCACAACACCCAAGCCTAATTTTTCACAAACATCCAACAACTCATGTTCAATGTATCGATCAAACATATTGTACTGCGGCTGGACCACCGACATCGGGTGAAGGCCCAGCCGTTCAATGACCAGTTGGGCTTCCAAAAGTTGAACCGGTCGCCATTCACTGACCCCATAGTACAGGATCTTGCCTTGATCGACCAAATCACTTAAAGCGGTCAACGTTTCGGCAAGCGGTGTGGTTGGATCAAAACGGTGACAAAAATAAAGATCCAGATAGTCCGTCTGCAAATTAGTTAACGATTGGTCAATTGATTCCATAATATGCTTTCTGGATAAGCCACGGTCATTGACGCCTGAACCGGTCGGAAAATAAACCTTGCTGGATAGAACAATTTCTTTTCTGGGAAATTGTTTCAGGACCTTGCCCAAAAAGCGTTCAGCCGCGCCGCCACTATAAGCATCAGCACAATCAAAGAAGTTGATGCCATTTTCATAAGCTAATTGAATGCTCGAAGCGGCCAATGCTTGTTTATCCGCATTACTGACATCGGTCATCCAACTGCCAAGGGCTAATTCACTGACTCGCAGTCCCTGCTTGCCAAGTTGTCGGTATTTCATTATCAAGATCTCCTAAGTGTTTAATTATTTGATATTACAACACTTAGTTTAGATCTTCGAGTTAACTCGAGGTCAAGTCTTTATTTTTTAATTACCCAATCAATCTCACCATGGATATTTTTCAAAGTCAAAAATCCCCAAGCTCCCTAAAATGAGGCCAATGCCTAAGCCAGGAATCACACTTTCTGCTTGATACCCAAAGATTAGGCCCAAGCCAGCCCCAAACGCAATCCCGGCTAAGCCACCTTTAAAGCGAAAATTGCCATTCTCATCCCTGGTTGGATCTTTTTTAGATGGTTTCATTAAAATCACCCTTTCATTTAAAAATTGATAACTTAATTTGCTGTGTTAAGTCAATATACTAATGATTCTTCTAATGCTTATTTTTGACAGCATGATAAATTTTCCGCTGGACTAAATATTGGTCCTTCTCCTGCACAATAAACAATGGTGAGCTTTCCTCCACCACGTTACTGAATTCCAGGCCATACCAAGAAGTTGGCGAAGCGGTAATGTTTTGTAGATAAATCCGTCCACCAATCAACCGTTTATCCAGCGCACTTAATTGGTCGTTGGCAACCAAGTCGGCCGGTTGTTCGTTGATAATCACGAATTTGAAGTCGCCAACTTTTCGGTGTCGCTGCGTTGAATATTTCGGGACCTGTGGATCCAAGACTCCTTGTTCAACCAAATGATCAACAATTTGGTGCAGATAGACACTAACCGACTGGGACTTGCGAAAGCCTAAATACAGCTGAATGTTAACAATGTTGGTGGTGCCTAACATATCGACCGTATAGTTGCTTTCATACGGGACGTTGGTTTCATTAACCGTCACAAACCAGTAGACTTTAGCCCGTTTAGGTTCCTGATCCAAGATGGAATACATGGTACTGCGTTTGATCTGATAATCGCCCTTGATCTTAGTCATGAAGACTAAATTAGTCGTAAACATCGGCACACTTTCATCCTGGCTGAGTTCCTGAAGCTGATCACGGTAATCCAACAGCGAGACATATTCACTTTCTCGTTCATAATGTTCACGTCGTTTATTGCCGAAGTACCAAACCCACATGACGTAAAGAATTGCCAACATAATGGCCAAAGTAACGTAACCACCATGAATGAACTTGACCAAACTGGCAATTAAGAAGATTGCTTCAATGGTGCCAAAGAATAATGCCACCATCAACGCCAAGCCCGGCCGAATTTTATTCTTCAAAAATTCGTATAACAAGACCGTCGTCATCAGCATCGTGATGGTAATGGCCAATCCATAAGCCGCTTCCATTTTCTGCGAATTGCCAAAATACCAAACCACACTCAACGTCACAATGCATAAAATCCAATTAACATTTGAAATATAAATTTGATTTTTAACATTGCTGGGATGCTTAACGATTAAGCGTGGCAAAAATTTTAACCCAATCGCCTCATCGACCAACGTATAGGATCCGGTAATCAGTGCTTGTGAGGCAATAATGGCCGCCAGAGTCGCGATCACAATGCCCAGCAAGCGCCAATGTCCCGGCAGCATTTCATAAAATGGATTTAAATCGGTCAAGTCACGGTAGGCTGCGTCATGCGCATGATTAATCACCCACGCACCCTGTCCCAAATAATTTAGAAATAGTGCCGCATAAACCAGTGGCCAAGTCGCGTAGATATTTTTCTTACCAACATGCCCCATGTCTGAATAGAGCGCCTCCGCACCGGTAGTCGCCAGAAAGATACTGCCCAAAATGAAAATGCCGACCTTATTGGCTGGACTAAACAAAATTTCAATGGCATAAACTGGTGACAGGGCCTTTAAAATGGTGGGATACGCTATCAGATTAACGACGCCGAAAACGGCTAAAAAGCCAAACCACAAAACCATCACTGGTCCAAATGATTGGCCAATCATACCGGTACCAAATCGCTGAATCACAAACAGCAACAATAAAACCACGGTGGTCACCAATAACACATCATGTTGGGAACTACTGAACGTGATCGGCCCCAAGTGCTGCGACTTTAATCCTTCAATCGCTGACGTCACGGTCACTGCCGGCGTCAATGTCCCATCGGCTAAAATCGCCGCCCCACCGATCAGTGCCGGAAAAATCAACCATTTGGCATTTTTACGAACCAGTGCATAAAGTGCAAAAATCCCACCTTCATGGTTGTTATCAGCCCGCATGGCAATGACGACATACTTTAAGGTGGTAATAATCATCAATGTCCAAAAGATAAGCGAAATCGACCCCACAACGTAATCCGGTGAGATATTTCCCATTTTACCAGCATCCCCAATTAAGGCGTTCATCACATACAACGGGGATGTCCCAATATCACCATACACAATTCCTAAAGTCACCAGCATCCCGGCCAGCGAGACGCGTTCCAGCTGCTTATTCATTATAAGTGGCCTCCAACATTTCCATAGTTTGATATCTTGATGAATGTTAGGCCAAACGAGCCAATAAAGCAACCCGGTTAACTAAAATGGCCTATTAAAATTTGACAATAACGATCGTACCAACATTTTCAGGCAAAATCAGTTTTTTAATGGATAACTTTTCTATTAGGATCCAACCAGTTAATTACCATTACGCTGACTAAAATGATGACCACACAGATAAAGACGGCGTGCAGCGCTGCTAAAATAATTGGATTAATCAACGCCTGGTCCGCAAGATGATGCGCATGGTTGGAACTAACAACGCTGTTGACCTGTGAGAAACTGATGCCACTGTGAAGGTTCAACCGAATAACGAGATTCAGAATCGCCCCGTACACGCCGGACATCACGGTCTGGCCCAGTGACCGACCCAGCGTCAAAATTGACGTGGCTGAACCAACCATGGTTGATGGCACCAAGTGTTGACTCAACACCGTATTCATGCTGATCACAATGCCCATGCCGGTCCCGTTAACCATTGCTATCACATAGAATCCCCAAACCGGAAACGTTTTGCCGGCAAAGATCAGGGTTACATATCCCAGTAGCATCACCACAATCAAACTGATCGCAATTGCTTTTGGCACAAATTTAGCAATTAGCGTGCCGACTGTAAATGACGCAATCAGCCACATAATCGAACTCGATGTCACAACCAGCCCCGCCGTGGTCGCCGAAACACCATAGAGTGACTGCAGCCAAATCGGGAAATAAACCTGATAGCCAATCAAAACGCCACTTAAAATAGTGGCAGTGACAATTTGAATGCTAAAAGTAGCTGAATGAAACATTTTGGGTGACAAAAGTGGATTTTCAAACCGGCGTTCCTGCCTGATGAGAAGACCCAGACTGACTAATGCAATCAGCAATAGTCCAAATGCCCAAGCCGGTTGACTGTCCAAAACTTGAATGGCTAATAACAGACCAACTAAGCAAACCGCCAGCCAAGTGATCCCCCACCAGTCAATCGTTAACTTCTTGGTTAGAGAAACGTGCTCATGGTAGCCGAACCAAACCAGTAGCATGACAATCACGCCCAACGGCACGTTAACAAAGAAGACCCAGTGCCAGGAAAGCTGGTCAACTAGAAAGCCACCGATCAGCGGGCCAACCAATGCGGACAGGCCCCAGGCAGTATTGTTAAAAGCCAGGACGTTAGCCCGTTGTTGAAAACTAAAATTATCCGCGATAATGGTAAAAGTTAACGGCATGACGGCTCCGGCGCCGATTCCCTGAAGTGCTCGAGAAACAATTAGCAGCAAAATTGATGGCGACAATCCGCTGAAGAGTGAGCCCAGGGTAAAAATAAGAACCCCCCATTGAAACAGATTTCGCCGACCCATTGTATCGGCCAATTTACCATAAATTGGCGTGGTAATCGCGGTTGTTAGTAAATAGGCACTCATAATCCAGCTCTGGAAAGCCAAACCGTGCAGCTCACTGATAATCGCGGGTAATGCCGTCGTGACAATGGTGACCTCCACTGACGTCATAAACGTTGCAATGAAAACGGCCGTCATAATCAGCCAGCGTTTGTTGTGAATCGGTTGCTTTACCGAATGATTTGTTTGATGATTCATGATGTCGCTTCTTTCTCTCAAAATAGTCTACGTAGAAAATTTTAACATTCTTCGTTAAAATGAAAATACGAAACTAATCAGAACGGGAGAAGAATTAATGAACTTTACCTATCAACACGCCCAATTGCAGGATTTAAATGACATCATGCGCATTGAACACAGCGGTTTTTCAACTGCTGAGGCCGCAACAACTGACGCGATGCATGATCGCATTAAATTTTATCCGGATACGTTTATCGTTGCCAAGAATCATCACGCCCAAGTGGTTGGCTACATCGTTGGCCCATCATTTAGTCAGCGCTATCTAACCGACGAGCTTTACGAGAAGGCCACACCTAACGATCCTCACGACCCTTACCAAACCGTTCTCAGCTTGGTTGTCGCGCCACATTATCAGCACCGTGGCATTGCCGGTCAACTCTTACTCGAATTAGCCAAAATTGCCCATCGTCAAGATCGCCGGGCCATCAGCTTAACTTGTTTAAAGAAACTAATCCCTTTCTATGAACGCCACGGCTACCAAAACGAGGGCGTCGCGGCATCGAATCACGCGGCTGAAACTTGGTACAACATGGTTCTTACCCTAAAATAAGCAGTCCAAAAATTAATGAGGCGCTTAAGACAATGACTGTCCCAACGCCTCATTAATTAATCACCGGCTTTTTACAATGATTGTTAGTGGGCTATTTTTTAATAGCAGTTCGCTTAGCCCAAACTTTAATGCCTTGATGATTTGTTAACTGGTAGTAAACGTGCTTTTTACCTTTGATCTTGATAATTTCTTTTTTAAGCAATCGCCATTTCTGATGGCCAACCTTTTTAACTTGGTCAGCATGCTTGGAAAGCTTGGCATTTCGATACAGAACAGTCCCAGGCTTTAAGAGATGACTCTTTTGGGATTTAACTGGTTGAATCGAGATGATTTGCTTAACCGTCACTGGTTTGGCTTCATCAATTGACGATGTTGATGTCGACGAACTCGACTGATTGATACTTGAGCTCGGCTGACTTGCTGGCGTCGCTGAACTTGACGTTGCTGCTGAGGAAGAAACTGCAGCTGAGGAACTTGATGACGACGAGGAAACCGCCGAACTTGACGTCGTGCTCGATGAAGAAGCAGCCGGCGTTGGCTGAGTTGAATTATTTGTTGGCGTCGTTGCGGCAGCTTTAGCATCATTATAAGCTTTGGCATAGGCTGACTGAACGGCTTGATTACTGTTGTATTTGTTATTTAATGCCTTACCGGCTTTTTCATCGGCCGCCCCGTCAGTTTTGGCTTTAGTAACTGCACCACTAATATCAACCGCGTTTTTCAAAGTGATATCGGCAACTACTGGATAGTGATCAGAAAGCGTGGTGTTTTTGATCACGTTAAAATGATTAATGTTAATATTCTTGGAGGTGACCACGTTATCGATGGCGTAATTACGCATCGTGTCATCGTAAACGTTAAAAGTATCCTGCCAACCATCAGGGCCACCGTTGCCAAGGTTGAAATCCTGCTTCCAGCTATCCCACTCATTCTTGTTATCGTCGGTGTTAAAGTCCCCAACAATAATTTTATACGGCGTTTTATCTTTTTGGACCACGTCCTTCAGGTAAGCCATTTCAACGTCGCGAACCTTACGGCGGGTATATTCGTATTCCAAATGGGTATTATAGAAAGCCACTTTGACGCCATTAATGGTAACCACGGCGCGTTCATAACCCCATGGTTCAGATTGACCGGGCGTTTGTGGATACAGATTCATGGTTGGGTCTTCTAATTTAATTTTTGAAGCCATTCCGATTCCGTATTGACCGCCCTGCTTATCATAATCATATGTCTTCCCAAAAAAGGTATTGGTCATGCCTGAAAATTGGCCAAATCGATTGACCATATCAAACGGATTACGGGTGGTATTCTTGTCGACTTCGGACAGACCAATCATGTCCAAATTCTGTTCTTTGATTAACTGAGCCTGACCAACCGTGTCACTTCTGTCAGCGCCGGCGGCAATGTTATATTCCCCAACTCTCATGTGAATGTCGGAATTATTAACCTCTGCCGCATGAGCCTTTTGCGCCACCATGCCACTTCCTGATACTCCTAATGCCAATAATGAAACTACTAGTGCCAGTTGCGATTTAACTGTCATCTTCTAACTCTCCTCGGATTATTTTTTGTCGTCACGTTTTTGCGACAAAAATAGTTTAGCAACTGAACGTAAAAATTTTGCAATTATTTTGTATCGATTGAGTAATGGTAATTTTTACAAAAAGTAAAGCAACTATCCATTGCGTTAATGCAATGAATAATTGCTACATTTTCGATGAAGAAGAAAGTACTATGTGTGTAAGTAATCGTTTTCAATTGCTTACACATTACAATAACTAGTGGAGGATATTTTAAATGAAATTTAAGAAATTTGGTATTGCCTTATTCGCTGGAACAATCTTAGGTGGACTATCAGCTCCAACCATTCAAGCTGCTACCAGTGCGACGTCTCAGCAGGCAACCGTGAATAATGATTCACAAACGGATGAGTCATCTTCTGAACAAAATACAGGTAGTGATCAAAATGTTGTTTACACTACCGAAGGACAAGATGGTCCAACAACCCAAAGTTCTACTGATACAGATAACTCTCTTGCATCAACCCTTTCATCGAATGATGAATCGTTTAATTCAACCACAACATATGCAAGTCCAAACGAAAATTATTCTGGAGAACAGTTGAACAGCATGCTCAAAAGTGGCTCTGAAATTGTAGGCAAACACACGTATACAATTTCAAAAGGTACGATTAACACCGTAAAAGACCTCACTGCAATTGCAGCTGGTGGCATTATTGCTGCAAAAGTGCCACCATTAGCCCCAGTGGTAATTCCTGTGGCCGAATACATTATTCAAAGGTATAAAATTGGCTACAAACTGCGTGTACACATTTTAGACGTAAAAAATACTTCAGGTGGTGTAACAACCGTGGTTAAAAAATACACCTGGATTAAAGCTTAATCAAAAGCCCAAAAATTTTAAGAAGGAATGCAAATGGATTTATTCAAGAAAATTTTCAATACTAAAGCAACAAACTTCTGGCCCTATACCTTGGTTCTCTTGTTCACTTTCTTAGTGTACGCATTAGTGGATGAAAATCTACCGGTAATGAAGAATTTTTGGATTGACCTTATTGTATTTATGGTGATCTTTTACATTTTTTATTTGATTATGAAAATTATTATCTATTTTTATAATCAAAAGAAACTATAAGGCAGCTTGTCTTTCATCAAGCAGCTAATTAGTCAATTAAATTCGCTATTCATTTTCCTTAACGACATAATTCGTATTCTATCAATCATGTCGTTAAGGATTTTCTGTCTTTAAATCTTGTTATTGATAACCGAAAGCGCACAAGTATCCAAAATTTTAGTTTCTAGTTTAACTGCTGAATGCCCCTTATCCGTTTCCAGAAATACTTGAACCCTTAACGGATCAATCATCATTGCTATTTTTGAAAAATCACGTTGCTTCCGCATAAATTCACAAAACAAATCACAAGCTCTACTCAATAAATTGACTTTAATAATCGGCGAAGGGATCCCTAAATGCTTACTAATTTTTAAATTTTCAACAGTTGTCCCAATTAATTCAACTCGATCTATTTGACTAGATTGATCAAGTTCAGACTTTTTTAATCTTACTGAATGGCTATTGTACTTTGATCTTAATCTTAAAGAGATATTTTTACCCTGAAAAACCAAATTTTTGGGCAAATTACAAAAGTAGCCAGTATCTAACGGAACATTTGAAATATCTATATCTATCCGCGGATCGGTAGCCCTATAAATATCAATTTTTTTAGATGATGAAGGCTCGCTATTCTTTCTCATTTCAATTGTTGCTTCGCTGTACTTTCTAGATAACTGAAAATTTTCAAAAGAATTATTCGAAAATTGATTTAGATTGTTCTCCTTTTCAAGAATCAAAAAATCATCGGCTGAGCAACAATATAATTGACTCAATAATTTTATAAAGTCCAGGCTAGGAATAGTTTTGTTGTTTTCCCAATTAGATACAGCTTGATGAGAAACGTGAAGCTTTTTTGCAACGTCATCTTGTGTCAAATGAACTGCTTTACGCTTACTTCTTAAAATTTGAAATAATTTCATTTTAATTTCCTTTCCGTAAGTACAAAAAATTCAAAGCAATATTAAAAGTTAAAACCCAAATAACCATTAGTGTTCAACTCTAGTAAACAAAAGTGAATAATACTTGAAAAAAGTATGAATTATTAGTGAATATTAATAGCGTATAAATCATTTTCCTGAATTATCCACATTTTGATAACTGCATTGTTTTTTATCATCGTTTAAGCCTAAATTTTTCAACAAAAAAATAAATTTCTAAAGTTTAACGCCATCATATTTGTACTCTTAACATGATGGTGGTATGATGCCACTAACTTATAATGGCTTTTAGTATATGAGGAGTTAATATTAAATGATGAAGCACAAACGTTTAGTTACCAGCCTACTGACCTCTTTAGCAATCGTCACGACATTACCAATCTCAGCTACTGTTTTTCAAGCACCCGTAGTTGCCAAGACAACTGCTAAAGCAACGGTGATTTCTAAAATCAAAAAAACGCCTGATTTAAATCCGACTTCTAGTGTCCGATCATTTTCAAGCTCAACTTATCAGCGATATCAGTCGACTTTTAATAAAGAATATAACGTGGACCAGATGAGTCTGACAGGTGTTTTCCGTCAACACCACGCGTGGGTCTATACAGCTTCACCTCAACTCAGAAAATACTTAACCGTCTCAATGAAGACGTGGAACCACGCCTTGGGAAGTGCCGTTTTCAAAACCGGAACCAGCCATCATTACACCATTCGGGTTGGCTTTGGCACCGGCGGTAAGGATGGCAGCTTGTGGGACGGCCTATATAAAACCAATAAACTCTGGATCAACAAATCCCACTTCTATAGCAACGATTACATTTTGACGGTGTTGGGTGCCGTCAGCGGCCGAAAAGTAACAAAGGCCAAAACGGCTGCGGACAAAGCCGCCTACCAAAATTATTATCGAAAATTCTGGGAAGCCACGATCACCCACGAGCTTGGCCATAGTCTGGGATTGGATCACTCCCCTTATCAGGATGATATTATGTATGCCCAATCAGGCGAACGTTCCGGCAGTATTAAATATTCGTGGACAACGGCCAAAAAAGGTAATGGTACCTTTGCCGGGTTTACTAATGTGCTGTCTGAGCGGGATGTTAACCGGGCTAAATTGACTAAATTATTGGGGTATTGGTGAGACAGATTCTTAATTTAAGCCCAAATTAGTCAATAGTTCAAAAATCGGAGAGCAAATTGCTTTTCCGATTTTTTTGTCCTAACTCAATCTCAATTGAAGTTGAGCATATAATAAAAAAATTCTAAATCTAAGTTTTGGAAGTAATTATTATCGAACAATAAACCTGACATTCCCCATCACCTTTAACTAAATAACATTCCACTTTTGAAGTAAAACCTAGATGGAGTTTAGCAAAAATTAAAGAATTTGGCATCAATTGCTGTAAAAAGCTTATGCAGGATCTTCAACTACCAGTGTGAAACCTTTTCACACCTCTAAATAACCCAGCTTTACCATACAGAAGTAACGAAATCATTGCTAAAACGACTGTAAAAAGACTAATTCCCCAAAAACCGGTTATTTTGGTAATTAAAACACCGCCTGCCATACCGCCTAAGGTTTCACCTAAATACATTGCGGCATTCGAAAGAGATGAAATTGTACTTCTCGCAGTATCAGTGGTTGCTTGCAAAGTGGTCATGAATAATGGGAAAATGAAACCGCCAATCAGAAAAATAAGTGCAAGTAATATTTGAGCGATCCAAATGTTAGTGGAGAAAGATACTAATGCATATAATCCAATATATGCAATCAGCTCAAAGAAAAGGGCCTTGGGAATCCCAATTTGGTTAACAATTTTACCACTACAAATTGTTCCAAGCAGATTACCGACGCCAATTAAAATCATCGCTGATCCGATTTGACCGACTGATAACGAAAAACTTTTATTAAACCACGTTCCAATAAATGATAATGAGCAAAAATTACCAATTTGAAAGGTGAAGTATGCGACCAGATAAAGTAACGCTCGTCGATTAATAAATAAATTTTTGTAAATACGCCAAAAACTTGTTTTGCTTTTTTGAGTATCGACATCAATTGCTGGTAATTGTAACGATGTAACTAAACACAATAATATTGAAATAGCAGAAATAAAGAAAAATGGAAATCGCCATGAAAAAACAGCTAAGTAACTTCCAATTGGAATGCCAATAATTTGCGAAACGGCTAATCCGGCAGAGGCAATTCCCATTGTTGAGACAATTTTATCCTTTGACACAACGACTGGAATTGATGCCCATACTTGTGGCCCTACGAAGGCCGCACTCACACCTGCCAAAAAGCGTGCACTAATCATTAGAAAAAAGGTATTGGCAAAGCCGCAAAATGCAGTGGCCCCTGAAAAGCAAAGTAACCCACCAATTAGAATTTTTCGGCGACTATGACCGTCAGAAATTGGTCCTGCCGTTAGAGCCGAAAGCGTATAGCCCAACGCATATGCACTGACAATCATGCCTGATAAACTTGTCGAAATACCATAGTAATTGACAAGCGTCGGTAATAGCGGTGAAACTAAAAAGGTGTCTGTCCCAATGACAAACATAACCAAGAAGAAGATTACTGAAACTTTGTAGCTTTTTGAAATCAACTTATTACTTCCAATCATTTTATTCTATACTTTTAAATGTATCGAAGTGTCAGAAAGAAAAATAACTCCTTTACTCAAGGAGCGTATTTAAAAATCCTGGCAAATACTTTTCGAATGTATCATATCTCAAAGATACATACTTAGTTCTTCCATCCTTAACCGTGTTGGTCAATCCGGCTAGCCGAAGGGCCTTAAAATGATACGAAACCGTTGATAAACTTAAATCCAAGTTATCGCCAAGTTCGGAACAACTCATCTCCCTTTTGTTTTTGTATAAAAGCCGAATCAACTTTAACCGATTGGGGTCGGATAAACATTTAAATATTTCTGCACGTTTTTTGTCTTCAATTACTTCGATATCCATAAAACTGTTATAACATTAACTCAATAAAAAAGCCAGAGTATAAAAATGCCTTCTCAAATTTATTTAAAAATAACCATTTACATTCTTTAGTGCTTATATCATGATAGCCTTAAGAAATTTAGTATGAATGGAGATGTCTCCCATGCCCTTCTACAAAAAAGCCAGTCGTTTCATTTGCCAATCAATGGTTATGATTGGCTTGATATACTTCTTTAACGCAGATAGCAACATGCACTTTGTCTTCACCTTGAACGCTTGGAATCTATGGTTAATCGGATCATGGCTTTCACAATTAGTTTTGGTTAATCAAAAGCAGTTTTTCCTGCACAATCGATCTCTACCAACTCGAGGGATGGCTAAACTAAAAAACGAAGAAATCACCACCATTAATCCTCAAAATCAGTCCCTTTTCAATCACCGAAAGCAACGCCTATCACAGGAACTTTTCTATTTGGAGCTGCACGACGATCAATGGGGACTGGTCATTAATATCGGGATGAGTCTGGTTTATGGATTATTTGGTCCAATCATTTTAGTGATTAATTACCTCAAGCATCGATACTTGGTTCACCGCAGCTAACTACCAGAAACTAAAAAAACTAATGAAGTTCCCCAAACCCAACCACCAACGGGTTACTTTCACATGATCAATCATCAGCAACATTGCCATTACCAAGTCAATATAATGATCGTCCTTCACTTCAACTTTGTAAGCGTGACCTAAACCGTGAATGGGTTCATGAACGATCGCAATTGGTCGATTATTTCTAACAACCGAAAAAGTTAGATTTGCCCAATTACTCAAGAACTGAATCTCATCATTAGCCGTCCCATAATCAAGTCGCCAAAGTCTTATTTTGGGCGACCATGTCGTAACTATTCGACCACGCATTCTTAATTCAAAAACGGGTGGTGATGTTAATTTTTGCCGGGTCACTTGGGCAATTTCTTGGCCAGTTCGATCATCAATGACGAAGTGCTTGGAAAACTTCCAAAAATCCCCCTGAGCAGTATAAACTACCTGCCCCTGTTGAGTTGTGACGATGAATCGACCGCCCAGCTGCCACCACTTTCGTCTAACGACTAATGTTGTCACTATTATTCACTCCTCCCAACTTTTAAAAGAACGAGAGGCCAGCATGCCGCCAAACATTTCTGTCAAAACCGATCATATAAATCAAGCCAACTATCAGAACCGGTAACCAAATCATTAAAAATGGTCCCCAAGGGCTCCCAGCCCCGGTCATCACATGCGAGGCAATTGCGGGCTGCCAATCAATAAAGAAGTGAATGACAATGACCCAAGTTAATGAATTGGTTGTGAGGCGAATGGTCACAAATAAGATTCCTAAAATAAAGGCGTAAATGGCCTGTTGAATCGTGATCATCAGGCCTTGACCAGCAATTATATTAAATAGATGTAGCAAGCCAAAGCAACCGCTGGACACAATTGCCGCCCACGTATACTGGTATTTACTAAATTTAAACGTCGTCGCAAACGTCGACAATAGCAACCCCCGGCAGGTAAACTCTTCAAAAATGCCGGCGGAAAGTGCCACTAATGTATTAGCCAAAAATAAATTTGAATGGCTCATGAGAATCACACGGTACGGAAAATTGCTGATCAGCAATAACAACCCCAGTAGTACACCGATCACCGTCATCATGATTTTTAAAAACTTAGTCATTGATGGAAGCCGGTTTAACAAGCGAGTCCCGCCAAGGCCGTAGTATGCGATCCCGCCAACAATCACCGCATACGTAAATCGAATGGCCGCTCGTAAATTGATGGCTGTCGCACTGGTTCCCGGAAATAAAATCAGTTTAGCACCCAAGTCAATGCCAAACAAAAGTGCAAATAAGATAATGGCAAGTACTAAAAGAATTTGCCATGTCCAACGTGTCTGTTTCAAATTATCCCTACTTTCTTGGTAACATAATGACAGAGTATCATATTTTGACTGTCGATTAAATTTAGATTTTCATTTTCAATATGGTTTTAACAACTTTGACTTGTTATAATGCCAGTGTAACCACTTCAAAATGGAGATGATGTCAGTTGTTGAATTCAAATCACCAGTTGATTAAACCAAAATTCATGAGTAAATTTGCCATCATGTACCTCATCGGTTCGGCCATGATGAGTTTACTGGCCCCTGTTGTCATAGCGATGGGCACTTTCTACGAGCAGGTCGGCTATGGCGTTCTGCTAATTTTACTGCCATTGAGTTGGTTTCATACTTTTTTCAATAAGGATTACGCCACCACTAGGCTACTAAAGCTGACTAATCAACTGCACTATCTGGTGTTGGTAATCGGCATTGGTTACTTAGCTGCCGTGCTGGCGCTCAACTATTTTTAACAATCCCGAATAAAGAAAAGCAAAAGCGATCCAAAAATAACAACCATCGCAAACCAGAAGCCGCCAACGACAGTCGATGACAGCTTCTTTCTTTGAATCAACTCAATTAAGCCTCCCAAAACCGTGATGATTAAAATAACAAAACCAATCACTAACACTTCAAACTACCTCCCGACATTTCAAGTATTCAGTTATGTTTCAGCTTAATGCGGTTTGCCAACCAATTGAAGTCTGGTGGACAAATCTTAGTGATCATTTTAAACAATTATCAAAAACTCACGAATTAGGTTTCTCACAACTGGGAACTCCGTTCGTGAGTTTTTTGGCAAATTCAGAAAATAATTAACACGCTTTAAAAAGCAGCCTTCCCTATTTTGTCAAAAAAAGATTGCATTAAATTTCCATTAAAGTATAATGAGATTAAAATGTTAAGAAAGCTAACATGAGTTGATAGTAAAACACCAGTCATTTTTTGATGCATTTGCTGAAAAGTTGGCAAAATAGGGAGGATTATCATATGGGGTCATTTAAACGAACAAAGTTGTGGTTAGGTTTGGCCGCAACCGCCTTATTACTGGTCGGTTGCGGGCAGGCCAAACAAAGCGCTAAGAAGCAAGTCATCCGCACATCAATCGATTCTGAATTAACATCGGTCGATTTGTCCAAAACAACGGCACTAAATAGCTTCACCGTTTTAAATAACGTTGATGAGGGACTTTTTCGACTTGGCAAAAATAGTAAAATCGAGCCAGGGATCGCGAAAAGTTACACTGAATCAAAAGACGGCAAAACGTATACATTCCATCTTCGCAAAAACGCCAAGTGGAGCAACGGTGATCCGGTCACGGCTCAGGACTTTGTTTATTCCTGGCGACGGACGCTGAATCCCAAAACGTCTTCACAATATGGTTACCTGTTTTCAGGCATTAAAAACGCTGATAAGATTCAAAACAACAAGGCACCAGTTTCGTCCTTGGGAATCAAAGCTAATAGACGTTATCAATTAACGGTGACCCTCGAAAGCAAGCTACCCTTCTTTAAATTATTGATGGGCTTTCCAGTATTCTTCCCACAGGATGCTAAAGCTGTTCAAAAATATGGTAGTCGCTACGGTACCGCGGCCAACAAACAAGTTTATAATGGGCCGTTTACGCTAACCAAGTGGACCGGTTCCAACCTCTCTTGGACATTGAAGAAAAATCCTAATTATTGGGATCATCAACATGTTAAATTAGATGACGTTAAATACAGTGTCGTCAAGGATCCATCAACTGGTTTGAACCTTTATAATCAAAAGAAGCTAGATATGAACGGTCTTTCCAACGATCAGGCCAAGCAATATCGCCATAATCAAAACTTGGTCACCCGAAAACAATCGTCCAGCTACTATATCGCCTTCAACCAAAAGAAAAAGGTCTTTCAGAATTTAAAAATCCGTCAAGCCATTTCGATGGCCATTAATCGGCCGATGTTAGTTAATAAAGTGGTGGGTGGCGGTGCTATTCAAAACGACAACTTTGTCTCAAAGGGGCTGGCAGTTTCTCCTAAAAATGGCAAAGATTTTACCGCCGAAACCACGGCACCAGCTTCAATGACCTACAATCTACCAGCAGCCAAAAAGCTGTTCGAGCAGGGATTAAAACAGGTCGGCATGAAATCACTTAAGTTCACCTTGATGGCGGGAGATGATTACGACACCAAGCAGCTGACCGAGTATTTGCAAAGTGCGCTTGAAAAGCTGCCGGGATTAAAAGTATCGCTTAACAACATCCCGGCCCGAGTAGTGCTTTCCCGTCAAGCCGACCATCAATTTCAGGTTACAGTAGCGGACTGGTTTGCAGATTACGCAGACCCGGTGACCTTCCTAAACATTTTGACCTCTAAAAATCCAAGCAATATTTCGAAATGGAAAAATGCTGCTTACGATCGCTTAATTGCCAAGAGTAACGATCAGGATGCTGACAAACCAACTGCCAGGTGGCAGGATATGATCCAAGCCCAGAATCTGGCCTTGAAAGATCAAGCCATCGTGCCGCTTTATCAATCAGGTGAAAAATGGCTTGTGCGCTCAAAAGTTAAAAACGTCATTTATAATACTGCTGGACCAAACTATAATTTCAAAGAGGCTTACGTTAAATAGTTAAAAAACGATTACATCCCTAAAAAGAAGGACGCAATCGTTTTTTTAATGGTGACTCAATTTTCTGCGTGTCACTTGAAGCCATTAATAAAGATGATAAACAAAAACTGCTTCGTAGAGACTGTACCCTAAAAGGACGGCAAAACAAATAATCGAACCAATTCGCCGTTTTCGCACACGTCCTTTTCTCATGAGATCAGTGAATGCCACAATAATTGAAATAATCAGTAACAGAAAAAAGATTGGTATCAGAACCGTCATAGGAAATCTCCTTTTGGATGGTTAACTTGTACTCGCGACAATAAATTGTCGACCTAATCAACTTATCATAGGTCCGGTTACTGACGCAACCATTTTCTATAGGCTTGTGCTATGGCTATTGGCAAAAAAGCAGTGATGTAATCACGATTTTTAGGTAATTGCATTACTTCCTTAATGGTTTCAATCATATCAGGTTTTAAACTAATTTTGCCAATACATTAAACAGTCCGAGCAAAGAATGCGGCCACATCATCCCAGACATCATCCAAATACCCTTTGGCATGTCGACTTCCCGTCAACATCCTGGTTGTATAGGGAATTTGATGCTCAGTTAATGTTTGCGCCATCGTCAAAACGCCGCTGGTCGGCACAAACTCATTTAACGAGTTGGCCAGATACATCGGTCCGGTTTGGTCAGTCACCCGATGATAGGGGGTAGCCGCTTCATACTGATCTGTGCGGCCGTTAAAGTAGTTGGTGACAAACCATTTATAAAATGGATCATTGGCACCGGTCTGATTAATATTAGCGCTGGCCGTACTGTTAAAGCCGCTGGTATCACCTTCTGCGGCCACCACATCTTCGTGCTGGCTCAGCCAATGATCGATATCTAAAATGCCAGAAAGCGACGCCACCGGAATGCCATATTTAATCGCCAGCTCAACGACCATGTTGCCGCCAGCTGATGAGCCAAAGGCGCCAATGTGATCATGATCAAATGGTAAATCTGACTGCTTTAGCCAATCATATAACCGATCCATATCTTCAAGTGGCGCCGGATAATAGGCTTTTGGCGTAATCCGGTAAGCCGGTGTCACAACCAAATATCCGAGTTCAACAAAGCACTTGGATGAATCGGCATCCTTTGATTTATTACCGCGGAACCAACCACCACCATGAATATCAATGATGGCGCCCTTAGCGGTTTGTACATCCCCATCATAATAGATGTCAGTCTTTTGATGATTAACAGCATCATACTCAATGTCGGTTTTAACAACTAAATTTGCCATGTCAAAATCCCCTTAGATAGATCTTACCAATTAATACTTCTCACAGGCAGTATCTACCCAAGTCTGGGACAAATCAACTAAAACGCTTTGCTGGATTACTAAGTACCAATACTGGTTACACTAAACGAACCGATAACCAAAAAATCAGCACATACAAAACGATTATTATTGGTCCCAAAATCCTTAACCGTCTGAAATAAGTGTCTTTTTCATCTCGGCTTTTTACAACCTGTTTGCCAAAAAGAACGAGGCCAACTGCTAGAATTGCCGGGATGCCAATGACCAGGCCAATATATAGATAAACGCTCATTAATTTTTCCTTTCAAGTTCAATCTGTTAAATGTATACCAGCCGTTAACTATTGAAAGTTTATCAAATATTTTGTGCCATGTCATCATGGTTAAACAGGTGGAGGGCAAACCTGGTTAGAACTTGACACAGTCCTAAATATTTTTCCGCTGACTATCTGGACAACGTCGCCTCTAAAACCAAGGATTAGCGAATCATATCATTTTTCAGAAAGTTTCTTATATGCTCGATTGCCTGCATGGCACCTGAAACATTGGCTGAATAATTAAAATCCGGATGAAGAACGCCCGCCTGTTCAGCTCGATCTAACGGCCCAATCCAAACACTTTTTCTGGCACCAGCTAATAATTCACGATCGTTATCATCATTTCCAAACGCAATATAATCATCTTTTGGAAACAATTTTCTAAGGGTTGCGTACTTGTTGATGCCGGTTGCCGTCATATCTATATTATGTTCACCGTGATGTTCAACAATGGAAAGGGCTGTCTGGCCCCTTAACCGCTTTACCAATAATTGCATTTGTTGGTTGCTCAGATTCAATAAGATTGCTTTAATTGGTTGTCTTAACCCCTTTAAGTCAACATTGTGTGCTAGGTGATCAGGATCAAGTTGCCTCAAAATAGGGCTTCCCTGTTGGACATGGGCTGAATAATCCCATTTTCCATCAATCAGATAATCCAAATGATTAGCTTTAATCAGCATCTTTAAAAACTGGTAATCCTGACTCTTGATGGGGCTGGTCACGCAAACTTGTCCTTTCAAGGAAATGATTGAGCCATTTCCGCCGATTAAACTTGAATTAGAAAACATCCTGACAATTGGCAACAAATCTCGAATTGGTCTTGCAGAAGCAAAGACTAATTCAGCTTGCTTAACTGGCAGTGCTTTAATCTCCCTAATGATTTGATCGTCAATTTTTTGACCATCAAAACTAATGGTACCATCAACATCAAAAACTAGTTTCATAACTTAAATATCACCGTCCATTTTAAAAAATAAATGTTCTCAAAATCTCACATTACGTTTAATAAAAATATAGCATAACTGAGATCGATTCAAAACATTTTCATTTTCTACAATAGCTCAGTATTATTTTATTCATTATAGTTAAAACATTGTATAAAAATACGATTAAAATTAAATATGCGCGATATTTATAAGCATTTCATTTTACTATTTTTCGATTAGCAGTATGATAAGTTTAAATTGATGGGTAATTTCTGCGTAGTTCCTTTGAGATTTAATGAATATTAAGCTAAAAGAGGCGCTAATAATGACTAAAAAAGTAATTACAAAAAAGAACGATTAGTTTGGCTAGTCATCGTCGTTCTTACACCATTCATCTCAACTGATCTGATAATGGAATATTTTTTGGATAATTGGCACCCATTTCATTTGCCACAGTGGCTAATCGTCGCTGCTATTTATTTTACGATTTCTACTGTTGTCTTTGTGATCATGAATCGACTGTTTCTTAAAAAATTTAGAAGCCAAAAATAAAATTTTCATAAATGGAATTGCGATGAATTTTGATCGGTAGGCAATCATCATATTGCTTCTTAGTGTTTGGTTGGTAATAAATACGCTCACAAGGAAGATGATCAACATTGAGAGATTTTGTCATTAAACTAACACCACTATTCTTGGCATTCTTCTGGATAATCTACATTCTTACAGAGTTTCAATCCGTTGACAAACCATTTCTAATTTTAGTTGTGGCAACCGGCTACACACTCTGTATTTGGTTGGTACTCCTTTTTGAAAAATACAAATAGTATTTCAATCGTCATTATTTAAGGAGGAATTACTAATGGCTAAAAAAGGATTACTAAAAAAGAGCGGTTGGCTTTGGCTGCCACAACTCTTATTCCAATAATTTTAACTACTTTGATGATGGACTATTTCTTAAATAACTGGCATCCACTTCATTTGCCGCAATGGGTTATCTTTTTTGCTATTTCATTTATAATCTACATTCCTGTCTTTATGATCATAAATCACCTATTTCTCAAAAAGCTTCAAAACAAAAAATAAGGCTTCCTTAACGAAGCCAAACCTCAAAAGGGCCTTTAAATCAGTCTAAAAACTGACCTAAAGGTCCTTTACCATTCGAATTCATTTCACTCTAATCGAAGCCCCATTCGAAGTAGAAAAGAAATCTCAATGGACACTCCTCAGTTTAACCTCTTTTGATCACAAAGCCAAAATCAATGTCTTGATCAGCCGGAATATGGTATTGTGGTTCCACATCGGCACCCCAACTGTCAATACCGCCAACACCCCGAACTGCGCCCAAAATTGAGACCACCGTTCTCCTTGGTAATGGCAGTTCTTCAATGTGGGTGGCGTTTTCCAACTCCTCAGCCGTGTAAGGCAAGGCACTAAAGGCAAATGGTCCAGTTAATTTTTCAAACTTCAAACTAAACGGCACCGTTGAAGCATCCGAATTATCCTTGGTACTCTGCCGGGTGACCGTGACCCAATTGGTTTGCATATGAACGCCATTATCTTCCGGGACCAAATACTTCGTTACCGGTAAACCTGCTACTTGATAGGTTCCTGGGATGCCGCCAGCCATTCGATCCGGATAGGTTTCCCCTGATAGGCCATTATATTGATAGCTAACGGCCTTGGTGGGCATGATAAACCGCATCCCAAAGACCGGTAATTCCGGGAGTCCCTTCTTCCCCGCATAGTGCACCTTTATCTGAAGGGCACTGTCAGGGGTAACCGAGTAAGTAACATCGACGGTTGTTTGAGGGATCGTCAGCGTTTGGTAATGGTAACTAATTTCAACTTGTGCCGCCGTTTCGTGATCGGAATATTGATTATTTAACGGTGGCTTGGGGAACTCAATTAATTGACCATTAACCTTAATGTCAATCGACTTAACGTCAATAAACATGTCAGCCCCCAGCCACTGAATTGACTTTTTTGAAAAGCCATTGCCCCGGTCATTATCGGTGGTTGCCCGCCAAAAAGTCGGTTTGGGTTCACGATATAACCATTCTTTACCGCCAATTACCAGTGATTCCAAGCCGCCCCGTGAATAACTAAAGATATAGTGAAAATCATCCCCACCAACGCCAAGCGTGCCATCACCGTAAACAACTCTTAATTGCTTAGTATTTACCATAATAGTATCTTACCTCCTGCATGGCTGGTTTTTCAGTTCGGTCGGCAAACATGAGGCCGTCACCGGAAAATTCATAGTCGGAAACCCGATCGTCAAAATCCCCACCGTAACGCAGGACCTTTTGACCGGTTACTTCATCTTTAACTTCAATCGCTTGATCAATGAAATCCCAGATAAAGCCGCCTTGATACATCGGGTACTTATCAAGCAAGTCCATGTACGACTTCATGCCACCAATGGAATTGCCCATGTCATGCATGTATTCACAAAGCAGAAACGGCTTTTGTGGATCATGTTTCAAATAATCTTCAATTTCAGTTGGGGTGGCATACATTCGACTTTCAACATCGGAAATGGTGGCTTTATATTTCGGATTATGGAAGACCCCTTCATAATGAACCAGCCGGGATGGGTCCGTTTGCTTATAATACTGATTCATAGCCTCAATATCATCCCCGGCATACGATTCGTTTCCAAGCGACCAGAATAAAATGCTGGTGTGATTCTTAAACGTCTCGTAATTATTTTTGGCTCGATCAAGAACCGCTGCCCGCCATTGAGGTAGTGAGCCCGGCACATTATCCGAAGGCTCCACGTCTCCCAACTTTTGCCAAGTTCCGTGGGATTCCAAATTATTTTCAGCCATCATGTAAATGCCGTTGACATCACATAGGCGATACCAGGCAAGATGATCCGGATAATGGCAAGTCCGCACTGCATTAATATGATTCTTCTTAAAGGTAGCAATGTCGGCCTGCATATCAGCCATCGTTACAACCCGACCGGATTTGGCATCCCACTCGTGGCGGTTGACGCCCTTGATAATCAAGCGTTGACCATTTAAGGTGATTACCTTGGCCTGATTAATTTCAATTCGGCGAAACCCAAACTGATATGGCACAATTTCCAATGGTTGACCGGCCTGATCCGTCAACGTAATGGTTAATTGATAAAGATAAGGATTATCGTGGTCCCATAAGTGAATGCTTTCAAGTGGCGTATCGGCCAGGCGAACATCCCCATCGGCTTTTTGACTGCTCTCATAAACTTGATGGCCTGCAGCATCCGTTACGTTTAGATGAGCGACCGTTCCGGCTTGCTGGCCGTTGAACTGCGCATCGACCGTTAACCGGCCAGATTGAAAGTCATCGTTGACCGTTGGTTTAATCGATAAGTCTTCCAAATGGACTGCCGGTTGGGCGATGAGCGAGACATCCCGAAAGATCCCAAAGAATCGGAACATATCCTGATCTTCCAGGAAACTGGCCGTACTTCGGTTAAAAACGGCGACTGCCAGCGTATTCTCACCATCGACCAAGTAAGGGGTTAAATCAAATTCATGCGGCGTAAAGCTGTCTTCCGCATATCCCAGAAAATGGCCATTCAACCATGCATACATCGCCGTTTGAACACCTTCAAACCGAATGCGAACCTGATGATGTTGCAAAGCCGGAGCCAACGTAAATTTCTTAACATATTGACCAACATGGTTGTCTTTACCCTCGCTGAACATGCCGGCACCGTCCTGATCCGGTCCCATCGTATAAGCCGGCCGGCGGAAAATTTTACCTTCCCATGGATACAAGGTATTAATGTACTTAATTTTATGATAACCGGCAAATTCAATTAATCCCGGTACTCGAATGGTGTCAAAATTACTACTGTCAAAATCAGCTTGATAAAAGTCTTTTTGACGACTCATTGGATCTTGGGCATAGGCAAACCGCCAATCCCCATTCAGGCTCTGAACGAAGCTGCTTTGGTGCTGGTTTACTTCATCCTGATTTTTAAAAAATTGGTGGTCGCTATGAGCCGGTATTTCGTTTACCCGAAAGACTTCCGGGTCGTCCAACCAACGTAATGCTGCTTGAGTGACCGTTTTTTGACTCATGAATTCTCACACTCCTAACTAACAAATTAACGTCCTACCATTAATGTAAGCGCTTCACATTATTTTGTCAATCTGTTATTAAATTTTTTCATTGATGTTTAATTATTTTTAATGAGAATTGCAGAACGTTTCATTCCTCTCAGTCAACATGAACTGGTTTCCTAAAAGCCCATTAACCAACTCAGTGTGAATTAGTAGTGCCAACGCTCACTGCCGCCAAACCTCAACCGCTTTCAATTTTAATTAGATATCGGACTAGAATGGTTGATTTTTTATCGTAAAAGTAATATATTAATATATGAAACTGATATACTAAACTGAAATTATTTATTTGCCCGTTTTCAAAAATGTCAAAGGAGATTTCGCTGAGATGTCAATGAATCGATTAACCAGCTTGCAGAAAATTGTCGACGCCGGTATTATCGCTGTGGTCCGTGCTGATACTCCGGAAAAAGCAGTGGCAATTAGTCAGGCTGCAATTAAGGGCGGTGTGACCGGAATCGAATTAACTTTTACGGTTCCCCACGCTGACCAAGTGATCGGAAAATTAACTGCTGAATTACCAAATGGTGTGATTGGTGCCGGAACTGTTCTGGACGCTACTTCCGCCCGGTTAGCAATTATGGCCGGAGCCGGCTACATTGTTAGTCCGACTTTCGATGTCGATATTGCTAAGTTATGTAACCTATATCAAATTCCTTACCTTCCTGGTTGCAGTACCATGAGTGAGATGCAAAAAGCACTTGAGGGCGGTTCGGATATTGTTAAACTCTTCCCGGCTGTCGTTTCAGGATCAAGTATGATCAAGGAACTTCACGGTCCGTTCCCACAAATCAACGTGATGCCAACTGGTGGTGTCAACTTGGATAATCTCCAAGACTGGTTTGAGGCTGGTGCCGTCTGTGTCGGTGCCGGTGGTAATTTGGTTGGCCCAGGTGCAACTGGTGATTATGATCAGGTTACTGAAAACGCCAAGGCTTATATCAAGAAGTACCAAGAAATTAAGTCAAAGTAGTCACAATTGCTTTAAACCATCCTTTTTAAAGAATTGCACCACTTGATTTGTAACCTCAAAAGCACTGTGTTTAAAACTGTTAGTTTAGCTGGTTTTAAACACAGTGCTTTTTTGTCAATTGGCCGAATATGGTAAACTATGAGTTAAGTTCATTATTTTAGTAGAAAAACGAGGAGCGGGTATTTTGGGAATCACCATTAAAGATATTGCCAAATTGGCGGGCGTGTCACCAGCGACAGTTTCGCGGGTTTTAGCCAATCAAAGTGACTTCTATTCAGAGAAAACCGCCAAGAAAGTCCGTCAGGCGGCTAAAAAATTAGGCTATCAGAAAAATACCAATGCCGTCGAACTGGTTACCCAAAAGAGCCACGTGCTGGCTGTGATCATCAGTACGATTCAAACCAACGCCGCCGACCAAATTATTAACGGCATTCAGGAAACTGCCATTAAAAAGAATCTCGACGTGATTATTTTGTACGCCGGTGAGAAGAACGCTGATTTGCAAAAACGGGCGTTAGAAACGGTGATTGAACGGTCTGTAATGGGGATTCTCTTAGTGGCAATCGATTTGGATCCACAGAACGATCAATTACTTAAATCGGCCAACATTCCATTTTTATTCTTATCAATTGGCTTCCTAAAAAATCGCTTTCCCTTTATCTCATCGGACGATTTTCAGGTTGGCTACCAAGCAACCGACTTTCTGCTTAGGAAAGGTCACACTAAAATCGGCTTTGCGGCTGCAGATCCTGAAACGGTGATCGGTCAACTGCGATTAGCCGGTTACTGGAAGGCCTTGTCAGATCATCACATCACCCCACAGTTGAATTGGGTTTACGACGGCGAATTCACCTATGACGATGGCTTGGCCGCCATGGCCCACTACACTAAAAAAACGGCTTTGACGGCCGCTGTGGCTTCAAGTGACTTAGCTGCAATTGGCATGCTGAACCAGGCGCAAAGTCAGGGACTGCGAATCCCGGAAGATTTTGCGGTTATCAGTATTGATGGCACTTTTTTGTGCTCGATTATGCGACCCCAAATTACCAGTGTCACCCAATCATTCCACGAAATGGGCGTCAAGGGTGTCGAAACCATCGTTAGTCAAACCCGAGGCCAATTTCAATCGCGGCATACGCCAATTAAAATTACAGAACGCCAAAGCACTTAACTTCTTTGACACCACCATGTAAAAATCGGCAGTCCTTCGCATTTATCTGAGAGAACTGCCGATTTTTTATGGTCAACCATCAAGTTAAACTGTTGACTACTTTTTATCTTTATTAACACCTTTGCCCGGTGCTTCATCGTCTGCCAAATTAGCCGGATAAGGGTTCAATTTAAAGGCTTCGTCCTGACGCGGCGCACTTTCATTAACCTCGCCAAAGGCTTTGTGAAGCGTCACGGTTCCCCAAGCCGGGACAGTTACCCGCTGCCAAGTTAATGGTTGACCGTTAACGGTAACTGCCGCTTCAAGTGGCTTACCCGTTGGATTATACAAGTGTGCTGAAATCGAGCCATCCGGTGCCAAGAAAGCCACCGAGCCAAGGCCGCCTGTATACCCATCCTGCGTGTAAGTGGTTGAGCCGATCACCTTTGAACCGGGAACAACGTCTTGGCCAAAGTTTCTGAGCATGTAATACTCCAAATTTCGTTGCACCTTACCAGTTGTATGATCAATCGTCACGACACCCCGTCGACCAGTTGAGCCGACCATATTTGGCAGCCCACGTTCATCAAGCGCCATGTTCCATAGAAAAATCGATGAGAGTCCCTGACGAACCAGCCAATTACCAATCAAGCCAAACATAATGTGAGAAGCATCTTCTGGTGTTTCTTCAATCATGCAGCGACGTTCCGTCATGGCCAATTTCCAATGTGGAAACGAGCGACTGCCCTTAAACAGGTTGGTATACGGCCCATCATATGTGTGGAAAGCAAACCCGTCAAAGGCACTGGCCTGTTCCGGGGTAATTTCATTTGCAATCTGATCATTTAAGACGTTCAAACTGCCATCCCAGAAATAAATCTTCGTATCAGGGAAAGATTTATCCAATGCCGGCCGCAAGTACTTATAGCCAAAGTTGGCCAATTCCGGAATCTTCCAAATCATTGCCGGCCAAGCTGCGGCATTCGACGGTTCGTTTTGAATAGTAATCGCATAGATCGGAATCCCCAGTTTCTTGTAGGCTTCAATATAACGAACGAAGTATTGGGCGTAAACGCCTTCAAAAGTATCCTTTTGTTGATCGTAACCATTACCGGTATATTCACCGAATCGGAAGTGACCACCCATCTTTAATTCGCCAGTATTCTTCATCCAAGCCGGTGCCGACCAAGGTGACGCCATAATCTTAACCGCTGGATTGATTTGTAAAATTTCTTGAACCACCGGCACAATATATTTCAAGTCCTTAGTCGCATCCGGTGCACCCGGCTGACCCTCGCCAATCGAGAATTTCGATAAGCTGGCATCGTGCTCGCCAAATGGGACATCGTCGTAAGTATAATACGGTTGACTAGCCGGTTCACATGAGCCCAACGGAATACGAATCGTTGAGTAATTCCCTTCCTTTGGATCAAATAGTTCGTGCAGCAACGCACTTCGTTGTTCCTTACTCTGTTTCCAAATTAAGGAAGCAGCCGCATCGGTAATTGCTGCACCGGCGCCCAACCAATCCTGGTGCTTGTCGGCAGGATCGATCACAATCTTTGCGGCATCCCTAGCATCATCTTGTGGCTGTGGCGTATCGATGTGATCCCGCTTTTGCGAAAGATCCCCCGCTGTTGCCGTCCAAAATTCGGTTGGAAATAGTCCCTTTGATGTGTTCTCTGACATTTACTTAAACATCCTTTCTAAAAACAACTTTCATAACAAAATTTAATGATTGGCGATGACAGTCGCCACTTTGGTTTAACGCCTGCCCTTGGCAAGCTCCCAGGTGTCTCGTTCCATGTGTTCAAAATCAAGTTTAACTCGTTTAATCCTACTTAGTGGACTCGTTTAATCATTGCAATAGCAACTCCACCAACAATTTCCATGCAGACTGCAAAGATAAAGATGGCTTGATAACCAAAGGCTTCCACAATAGCTGAGGCCACCATGGCCCCCAACATTTGCCCAAGGGTGTTGGCCAAATTAATTAAACCTAAATCTTTACCTGCAGTATCGGATGATGGCAGCACATCCATGTTCAAAGCACCATCGACGGAGTTATACAACCCATTTCCAAAAGCGGCGATAACAGCGTAGGCAAACATGGCCCATGGCTTTTGAACAAACAGTGGAAACAGTGCTGCGCCACCCAAGGCAAACGTGGCAATCACAACTGGTGCTTTAACCCGCTTGAGCTTATCGGCTAACGGGCCACCAACCAGTGCGAAGAAGACACCGATGACTAACATAATCATTGAGAAAACCGAAATTGACTTACCAGCTGCCCCGGTACTTTGACCAATGTAATCGGTAAACAAGAACAATAGAAAAGTGGTCACAATCGTTGAGCCAACCACCATAAAGAATTTTCCAGTTAACGCCAGGTAAAAATCACGAGCATCATGTGTTGGGAAGAAGAAGTACTTCTTAAGGGTATCCTTGTTTAAATGAACTTTTGGCTCATCCAAGTTTCCTTTTTCCTGAATCAACAACTCATGGATAATCGCTAAAACTACCGTGCAGGCAGCCATTGTATAAATCCCAAACTTAACATTGCCCAGGAATTGAGCTGCTAATAATGCAAAACCTTGTTGGGCAATCGTAAAGCCAACGCCATAGAACGTTGACACGGTTCCCCGCCATTTCGGGGCTACCCGGTCAGAAATCTGTGGATAAATCGCCGCGGCAATCGCATTTTCGGCCGCAGCCGCAATGATCCAAATCGCAATAATAGCTGGAATCGATTGAATGTTAGCAATCACGACTAAAGAAATCGCAATCACAATGGTTCCTAAAACGATGTATGGTTTCCGTTTACCAAACCGGGAACGGGTTACATCGGAAAAGGCGCCAAATAACAGATTAGCGATCGCACCGGTAATTGAAGCGACCGTGGCTAAAATGCCGACAGCCCAAACCTTTTGAGCCGGATCAATTTGACTGAATAATTGCGGAATTAACACACTTCGAGTCGATCCAATTGGCCCATACCAGCAAAGTGGTGCTAAAAACATGGCTGAGGAAATCATCCAAGGCAGCTTGGGCTGTTGTGAATCTTTGACCCGCGCATTTGTAATTTCACCAACAGCCGTTTTGACCTCTTTTGGTTCATCAGGTTGGTTATTTTGAGACATACTGTTCACTCCTCATATAATTAATTTTGGTTTCGCTTACATTTTTGAGAAACCATGCCCCCACATCAAAGCTTGTGACCCAAGCCCCCCCTTTTTTTAAATTTTATTGATATATTTTTTACTAAAAAATTAGGTCGAATTGAAATTTTAATATATCAATTATCTAGAATTTAACACTTACAGAAAGCGCTGTCAATATTATTCGAATTTATTTTTCAACACCAAAAGTCTCTTTTTGATACTAAATTGATTTTTATGCAATAAATTATTGCAAAAATATCCTGGATTAATAAACGTATTTTAGTAAATTTCATATCAAAAAATTGTTAAAAAAACGGTTTCGACAAATTCGTCAAAACCGTTTTTAGCTTATTCAATTTAATTAACCTGTTTTAAGCGTTCTTCTCAAGCGCTTCCCACAATCCTAACAGGTACGTAATGCCAAGTGCCCGATCGTATAGGCCATACCCGGGACGACCGTCTTCGCCCCAAATGTTGCGACCGTGATCTGGCCGAATGTAACCATCGTAGTCGGTGTCATGTAAGGCTTTCATAATTTCAAACATGTCTAATGAGCCTTCTGAAGAAGGATGGGCCGACTCATGAAAGGCTGCTGGGCCAACATATTTGATGTTTCGAACATGCATGAATGGGACCCGATCTTTAGGAACAAATTCACGAATAATTGCCGGTAAATCATTCTTTGGGTTCTCACCAAGACTACCTGTACAGATCGTAAAACCGTTATAGCGTGATTCATGAAGCTGTTCAATCTTTAGCATGTCGTCACGATTTTTAAAGATTCTTGGCAGTCCAAATAATGGCTTAGGCGGGTCATCCGGATGCATCGCCATGCGAACATCATATTTATCACAAACCGGAATAATAGCATCCAAAAAGTATTTTAGATTTTCACGCAGTTTATCGGCATCAACATCTTTATAGGCCGCAAAAAGCTCTTTTAAAGCAGCCAAGCGTTCAGGTTCCCATCCCGGCAGACTAAAGCCGTGTGACCCAGAATTCATTTCGGCCATTAAATCTTCGGGGTCCTTTGGTAATTTGCTTTCTTCGTACATCATGGCATTTGACCCGTCAGCAAGTTGATGGTGTAAATCCGTTCGCAACCAGTCAAAAACCGGCATAAAGTTGTAGCAAATGACCTTAATCCCCGCTTTGGAAAGGTTTTTAATTGTTTGAATGTAATTTTCAATGTATTGGTCCCGGCTGGGAAGTCCGATCTTAATATCATCGTGGATATTAACCGACTCGATGACCTCCAACTTCAAGCCGGCATCTTCAACCTGATTTTTCAAAGCGTTAATTTTTTCCTGCGGCCAAACATCGCCCACCGGAACATCAAATAACGCACCAACCACCTGTTTTGTTTGGGGAATTTGTCTGATCTCGGCTAAGGAGATTGGGTCATCCTTTTCACCAAACCAGCGAAATCCCATTTTAAGATTTGCCATACTTTCCTCCTTAATCAATAAAAGCTACCAAAACTAATATTCTAGTATATTACCTAGCTAATAATTTAACACTGATAGAAAACGCTGTCAAATGAAATTTCACAAATTGAAATAAAGAAATTATCGTTAATGGCCACCCTTACAACGATAGTTTACCAATAAACTGAGCGGCTTTAATCACTAAAACATTGTCGGAATAACGGAATACTAGTATACTTGATCTTAATCAATATAAGATCCGAGGAGTTTACTCATGCAGAGTCTTAACGAAATTGCGTATCAAACAATTCTTGAAGATATTTTAAAATTAAAATTAACGCCTGGCGAACGGGTTCAGGATAAAAACCTGGTTGACCAGTTAAACATCAGTCGAACCCCTGTCCGAGAAGCTATTTTGCGATTAAAAAACGACGGCTTAATGGATACAGTTCCCCAAAGTGGTACCTACGTCACTAAAATCAGCTTGAAGAGTGCGTTAAACGCCCGCTTTGTCCGTCAAAGTGTCGAAAGAAGTGTGGTGGAAGAAGCCTCCCAGACAATGAGCGATTTTGATATTCTGGACGCCCAAAATGTGATTGAAAAACAAAAACTGGCGGCAAGCAATCACAGTAGTGTCGACTTCTTTTCTTTGGATGATGATTTCCATAAAAAGTTCTACACTGCCATCCAAAAGGGCGAAGTGTGGACTTGGTTAAAAGTCCTCACACTGCAACTGGATCGGTACCGATTCCTGCGAATTCAAAAAACTGAAATGCCGTGGCAGGAACTGATTGACCAACATCAGGGAATTTTAGAAGCGGTTAAAAACCATGATAAAGTGCTAAGTGGTCAGCGCGCCTACGATCATCTCAACCTAATGTTAGCGGAAAAAGGTACGTTGGTAGCGGAGTTCCCGGATTACTTTGTGAAGTGAGCGGATTCAAGCGGTTAATTCACGAAGACTAAGGCGTCTCATGGTGAAAAGCCGGATTTTGGCTTTTTGCCATGAGATCCCTTAGACGCAGTGAATTGCTTGAAATAGCTGTCCTAAGATCAGTGAGCGGAGCCCGGCGGTTAGACTCCGGAGTGTAAGGCGTCACTTGGGGAAATCCTGTTTTTGGATTTTTCCAAGTGATCCCTTACATGGAGGAGTCTGCCGGGTGTAGCTGTCCTGATAGCAGTGAGCGGATTCAAGCGGCTAATTCACGAAGACTAAGGCGTCTTATGGTGAAAAGCCGGAACTTGGATTTTTTTCAAATGGAGTAAGCAATTCCCCCACACTCCCAGCCACACTGTCAACAAATTTTGTTGGCAGTGTGGCTTTTAGTTTTGGCAGTTGACGATCTGATATATTAATATATAATTAAGTGTAAGCGGAACCACACTTTCGAATTTAGGAGGATTATAATGAAATTAACTTCTTTTGGCGAATTGATGCTACGGTTCAAACCAGCGGATCGGACCCGAATCATTCAGGCCACTGCTTTTGAAACTTCATTTGGTGGTGCAGAGGCTAATGTTGCCGTCTCATTGGCACTATTTGGCGATCAAAGCCGTTATCTGACCAAACTGCCTCAGAACATGCTGGGTGAAGCAGCTTTATATCGTCTACGCGGATACGGTGTTGAAACGAACCAGATTCTTCGCGGCGGTGAACGAGTCGGCACCTATTATTTTGAAAAGGGGACTAGCCTTCGTGGCACTAACGTCGTTTATGATCGAGCCCACAGCTCATTTGCGACTTCGACCAGTGACGAATACAACTGGGATCAATTGCTAAAAGGAACCGATTATTTTTACGTTTCCGGAATTACCCCTGCCCTTTCATCGGAATTGCAGCAAGCGGTACTGGACGCGGCCAACTATTGCCATACTCACCAGATTAAAGTCGTTTACGATGCTAATTTCCGGGGAAAATTATGGTCTTCAAAGGATGCCCAACAATTTTCCAAAAAAATCATGCCATTTGTTTCAATTGTCCTTGCCCACGACGAAGACTTTGAAGCTTCATTTGGAATTAAAGCTTTTGATGGCGATATGACAAACGGGATTGCCCAAAAGGCGCAGTTTAAAGCGGCTATGAAGCAATTAGTCACTCGTTATCCAAACTTGGAAATGGTGGGGTCGGTACTTCGAAATATCTATACAGTTGAAAAAAGCCAGTGGTCCGCAATCCTCCTAAAAAATGACCATTATTACGAAAGTCCGGTTTACGATGTCGACGTGTATGAAGGCGTCGGCGGTGGAGATGCGTTTGCAGCCGGCTTGATGCATGGGGTTTTAAACCATCAAGATGTGCAAGCCCAAGTTGACTTCGCGATCGCTGCCAGTGTCACTAAACTAACAATTTCCGGAGACTTCAACTTAGCATATGCTGACGAAATTGCCAAATTAGCTGCTCAAGGTGGCTCAGCTATGAACCGATAAGCCACCTTTCTTAAAACAAAGTGACCCATCCCAACTAATTCGTACTTTGGTTGAGGTGGGCCATTTTATTTAAGAAAGATCTATTTTTCCAAGGTTTTCTTACGTTTCAAATACTCATCTTCGTTAATTTTTCCCATAGCGTATTGTTCGTCCAAAATTGTCAAAGCAGACGATTGTGGATTAGAGCGGTGGTTATTCCGAAAAGCCAAGTAAATCACGACTAGTAAAATAACCACCAACACAATGGTTAAGTAACTGAAGCCGGATCCCATCCAGCCACTCATGTGACCAAACCCGGACCAACCGGAACCACAACCCCAAGATCTCATCATAAGCATCGGCCTTCTTTCTTAATTTCTCTACTTTCATCATACCCCCATAGGTATCCTGAGAACAACCCTCCCCAAGAAAAAACTATCCGAATTAGGCGAATTACCTGCTCGAATAGTTGAGAAATTAACGTTCTATTAAATTAAATATTTTTTTCGTAACTTGCGTTGTTGCCGTCTTGAAATTTTTAAACCGTCAACTAAATACTGGTCAATCGACCCAAATTCACGCGCAATTTCATCAAACGCGGACTCAAGATACGACCGGTCAACGCCACCATCAATTCTTGCAGTTGCAAGTTCAGCTTCAGTCGCACCAGCCTTTTTCATTAACGCCAATCGCTTTTGATTATGTGCCCGCAAAAAGTCATTTGACGCAACATAATCAGAAAAAATGGTCTGCATATCGACGCCTAAAACATACATAATCAGTGCGCCACCAAGGCCGGTTCGGTCTTTACCAGACGCACAGTGCCACAAAACCGCTTTGCCATCGGTCTTCAGCAAAGCCATGAATAAGTCGTGATAAGCCGTTCGTGCCCGTTGATTGGTGATATAGGAACGGTAATGCTGCCGATTATTCCGATGATTAATCTGATAGTGAAAGCTTTCGTCCGTATCAACTGAATCGTTAATGTACTGAACGCCCGGCATTTTAACATCCGGTTGTGCTGCAACTTCTTGGGGTCGTCGTAAATCGAAATCGATTCCGACGTTATATTCATGGATAAGTATGTCAACGTCATGTTTTGTTAGCTGGTTCAAACGAGCTGATCGCAAAAGCGCGTGATCTTTAATTCGATGACCGTCCCGAGTGACAAAGCCACCGAGATCACGAACGTTAAACGCACCGGTCAACTTAATTTCATGATCGGCTTCCGCCTTTACAGGTGCCAGAGTTTTAATTTGAACATCTTGGGATTCGGAGATTGGAATGGCACCGGCTTCCAATGATGATGTTGTGTTTGAAAATGCTGCATTATGACGCTTCATTTTCTCAACCCCCTTTTAGTCTCACATAATCTAATGTAACACGTTCATTGTAGTTCGTTTAGTAATTAGTTTGGCTTAATTCCTGTAAAAATTCAGTAAAAGTTGCGTATCATTGAGTTGACACCGACATGTCAGGAAAGCGACTTGTTCGCTCACTGATCTTAGGACAGCTTCACCAAGCAACACCGCTCCTGATAAGGGATCAATCTGAAAAATCCAAAACCACGATTTCCCAGATTGATCCCTTATCATCCGGGTGTTAACCGCTTGAATCCACTCACTACATTTTGTGATGCACCTTCAACATAATTAACAGCCAGACAATTAAAGTAACGGAAATTAAGATCACAATCACCCATGCGTCTTCCATCTTTGACAACGGCAACGCCACATTCATTCCATAAAAGCCGGTGATAATTGTTGGCACCGCCATCGTTAATGACCAAATTGTTAAAAATTTCATCGTATCGTTTAGATTATTATTGGCAATATTATTAAAAGTATGATCAATTCGATCGACGACTTGGGTCTCAATTTCGAGCATCCGCTGCACCTGCTCTGCCTCAATCTGCACATCCTCAAATAAGTCCTTCTTATCCTGATCGGCATCCCGCCCAAAATAAGTTCGCGGCAGTCGGTTCAATAAATTCAAGTTGATTTGAGTGGCACTTGATAAAAACGTTAAGGTCTGTTGCAAATGGGATAACGCAATTAAATCAGCGTTCTTGGTATTTCGATTCAACATTTTATCCAAATGGTTCCGCCGCTTCGACGCCTCTCTGGAAATTGGGATGTAACTATCTGCAAGTGCAAACAGTGATTCGAGAATAAACGTATCCACATCCTGGACTTCCGGATTATCAACAGTTTCGCGAAAAGCCGCATTAACTTCTCGAATTCGACTTTCATTGAACGTAAACAGCCGACCCTTATGTAGCAAAATGGCAAATGGCCTGGTAATATAACGCAGGTTTTTCCGATCGAGTGGATAAGGGGCCAAGAAAATAAACAACTGGTCACCCTCATTAATATCATGAACGTAATTTGCACTTTCATCCTTATCGGTAACATAGGTCATAATATCTTCATCAATGGCATATCGCTCTTGAAGTAACTGTCGTTCATTAACCGTTAATCGTTCCGTTTCAATCCACTGAATGCCCGCCACCCGCTGCTCTGGTTTTATCATCGGCCCCGCTCCCTTATGTTTTTTAAATTACATCATCATTTTACCCCTGAATAATCTCTACTTTTAAAATTTGCCTGATTTGGTCCTTTTGAGGGCCATTTTTTATCCTTTCAGGCACTTTTGATCGCTGACAAAACTTAACTGGTCACTAACCGTCACATTTTGAGGGATTAGGGGCTTTATCCAGCTGCTGAAAGCACGCCAAATAAGCCCCTTTAAAATCCTAAATTTTTTAGACCACGCTCAGTTGCTTTTACCTATAATTGCTGGATATTCAGGAGAATCCGCTTGAAAACCGCTTGATAGACGTGGGTCGCACTTAACTTTAACTGAATGCGACGGGCGGTATGAACCA
>NZ_LS422988.1 GCF_900411375.1 Lentilactobacillus raoultii
GCCATTTTCTCACGCATCTACCGGCCGTTTTGACCAGGGAATTAGTGTCAGCTTGAATTTCCATTTTCTGACGGATTATTCCAGGACGACTAAGGTGTTCGGTTAATTTTTAGCTTTCAAGTTTCAGATTATTAACTTTTGCAGGATTCATTTTTTATATCATTAAGGGTGGTAACTTGATGATCGGCTTCTTCGTGATGGCCATCATCTGGTCGATAGTCGGCATGGTGCCGGCTGATCAAGTGATTCAAAAAGTTTTTGCTGAACCAGCGCTTAATTACGCCCCGACAATTCTTTACATTGTCTTTGGATCGTGGTTTGGTCGTGTACTGGTCGATAGCGGGATTGCCCCGGCCATTTCCGAACAAACTAATAAAGTTGGTAAAAAGCACCCCTTTGTGGCAGCCGTGTTAGTATTGCTGGTAACTGCGCTAATTTTTGTGAGTGCCTACGGGGTGGGCTCCGTTATCGCAATTGGCGTGATCTTACTGCCAATTATGCTATCTGTCGGTATTCCAAGAGATTTAGCATTATCGACCTTTACCATGGCAATTGGCGCACCGATGTATCTCAACGTGGTTTTGTATAATCAAATTAAGGCATTCTTTCCGCACGCTGTGTACGGTGGCAGGTATTTGGCCTTTGGTTGGCTTGCAATGATTATTCAACTGGTGGCCGTGATTATCTTTCTATTTTTCAATCGAAAACGGTTTGACCCGGCTAAAGCTCAAGAAAATCTTGAAATAATTGGCGAACCTGAAAAAACTGATCAAATTGCCCAAGTACCAAAGATCGCTTATGTAGTACCCGTTATTCCGGTTTTGATGAACATGCTGTTTAGCTGGGATGCAATTCCGGCCTTGATTTTAGCCACTTTGATTGCGATGCTTTTAACTGGTAAATTCAAAGGCTATCAAAAATTTGTCGACTTCTTGAACAGTACGATTCAACAAGCAATTTCCGATATTGCCGGTTTGATCATGTTCTTAATGGCACTAATTATGTTTAGTGGTGCGGCTCAAATGGATGCGGGGCGCTTTAAACCGATTTTGGCGGCAATTCTACCGCATAACCATTTGATTTTGGTGATTGCGATCGGTGTCTTGGCTCCTTTAGCACTTTTCCGAGGGCCACTGCATGTTTGGGGAGCTGGTGCGGCGACCGCAGCGGTGCTATCTGGAACCGGGCTATTTAATGACGCCTTTCTGTTACCATTATTGTATATCCCGTCAATCATGGCGGTTTCAACTGATTTAACGCAATCTTGGAACGTTTGGGGTTTGAAGTATATGAAAGTTTCCTCAACCGCCTTCTTGAAAAATGGGGTTGTTTTGATGTGGATTGTCTCGATTATTAATGAAGTGTTGGTTTATTACTTTTGTGGTTAAATTAAACCAGAACAAACGAAAAGTGAGGAATTTAATGATGAGTGAATTAATTACAATTGGCGAACCAGTGGTCACTTTTGCATCAAAGCAGCCGGACGTCTCTCTGATTGATGCGACCGAATTTACCAAAATTATGGGTGGTGCTGAATTAAACGTTGCAATTGGGGCGACTCGTCTGGGTCATTCGACCGATTATATTTCAAGGGTCGGCAGTGATCCGTTTGGGGATTACGTGATCAAAACGATTTTGAGTCACGGGGTGGGAACCCGTTACATTTCACGAGATCCTCAATATTGGACCGGGCATCAGCTAAAACAGTTGGTGACCAAGGGCGATCCACAAACGTATAATTATCGTAAGGGGTCGGCAGCGGCGCATTTATCAAAAGAGGTCATTGAAGCTGTTGATTTGTCAGATGTCAAAATGGCCCACATGTCTGGGATCTTTCCGGCAATTTCTGAAATGGCCGAAGAAACCTTTACCACATTGTTGAACCGGTTGATTGAGCACAAGATTCCCATGACCTTTGATCCCAATCTGCGACCGACACTTTGGTCGAGCCAGGATAAGATGGTTCAAACGATTAATAAACTAGCCGGATCAGCAGACATTGTCTTACCAGGCGTCGAAGAAGGGAAAGTTCTATTAGGTACTGATGACCCGCAAAGAATTGCCGATTACTATCTAAAGGGTGAACGAACCAAAGTCGTCATCGTTAAAGTTGGTGCTGAAGGCGCCTTTGTCAAAACCAGCGCGGGTGATCAATATGAGGTGCCCGGGTTTAAGGTTGACCAAGTCATTGACACGGTTGGTGCCGGGGATGGCTTTGCCCTTGGCGTGATTACAGCACTGTTGGAAGGTAAACCATTAAAATCGGCGGTTATCCGGGGCAATGCAGTTGGGGCTTTACAGGTCCAAACGTATGGCGATAATGATGGTTATCCGGATCCGGCTCAATTAAAAACATTCTATGAAAAAGAAGGAGTCAATGAATAATGAAATTACAGGTTGCAATTGATCGGGTAACGCTTGGCTATGCCTTTAACTTGGCGCGTCAATTAGACGACGTTGTCGATATTATTGAATTTGGGACGTCATTGGTGAAAGACTATGGGCTGGTGGAAATCGGTAAACGGCGTCCCGAGTTGACACACGCCCAATTACTACTGGATTTAAAAACTTTTGATGAAGGCCCCTATGAATTTGAAAAGGGCTTTGATGCCAAGGGCGATATTTTAACTGTCATGGGTGCCGCTTCATCTGATACGCTACAAGGTGTTTACGATGTCACACGTCACCGACAAGGCGAGATGTTTATTGACTTAATGGAAACTACTGATCAAAAAGTCAACCAAATTGCGGGCTTTGAAAATGTGATTTATGGAATTCATCATTCCCACGATGCCACAGCCGGCTTTAACGCTGTCTCAACGGTCGAAGATTTTCACAAAAAATTCCCCAAAATTAAGCGGATTTCGGTCGCCGGCGGCATTGACTTGGCCACTGCTAAACGACTGGCTGATCAAGGAATTGCCGAATCGGTGATTGTTGGGAGCAAAATTATTAAAACTGAGGATCCGGTTGCCAGTGCAAAACAATTTATGGAGGTCTTAAAATGAGTTTAGTTAAACAGGTGATGGATGAAGTCAATCAAGTGATGGGGTTAATTGACGAAAGCCAGTTGGCCTCGGCTGAACAATTAATTCAAAAAGACAAGCGGATTTTTGTGCTCGGCGCTGGTCGGTCCGGTTTAATGGCTAAGGGCTTTGCCATGCGATTGATGCATATCGGCTACACTGTTTATGCCGTTGGTGAAACGATTACACCTTCGATTCAAGCCGGTGATGTGTTGGTTGCCGTTTCCGGCTCCGGCAAGACTGGCAGCATTTTGGAAGTGGTCGAAAAAGCCAAGGCTGATGGGGTCAAAGTTGTTGCAGTGACTAGCAACGCTGAATCCCCTCTGGGTAAGCTCGGTGATACCACAGTGGTTGTTCCAGGTGCGACGAAGGCTGGTGATGGGGTTAAATCAATTCAATTATTAAGTACCCTGTTTGATCAAAGTGTTCATATTACATTGGATATCTTGTGCCTGATGCTGAGTCGTCGCGACCACGTGTCAAATGATACGGCTAAGGCCACTCACTCTAATTTGGAATAAGATTGACACTGGTTAGGAGATACGAAAAAGTAGTTTAGATCTGGTCAGCTATGAAAATGACCTTAAGAATTAAAACGAGTTGTTAAACTGACACATCCGGTATCAGGGATTGTTTGGTCATCTCCGGCCATTGGGAGAGCAAGCAATCCCTGATCTTTTAGCTATTGATGATTTAGGGCTGAACACTGTGCTAAAATAATGATTAATAGGTTGATAATTAATTGAGAAATGGTGATTTAATGTCAAACAAGGGGAAGAAATCGGCAAATATTAAGGATGTCGCCGCGCTGGCCGGCGTTTCTGTGGCAACCGTTTCACGTTATTTAAATGGTGAATTGGGGCGAATGTCATCTAAAACGGCCAAAACCGTTCAAGAAGCGATTGAAAAGCTGAATTACGTGCCCAATTCAGTAGCTCGCCAAATGAAAACCCGCTCCAGTAAAATGATTGCGGTCGTTGTGTCCAATGTTGATGATTACTTTTCAACCGAGCTGTTTAAAGGGATCAGTGCCATTTTAGAAAGCCGGGGATACATCGGGGTGCTCTTTGATGTGGACTCTGATGAGCAACGTGAAAGGAAATTGTTGCGGACCATTGGTAGTCAGATGTTTGATGGGCTGATCATGCAGCCGGCTAATGGTCCGCAGACAATTATTGAAGCGCTTCGGCGGCCGTTACCAATCGTGACGGTTGACCGGGAAGTTGATCACAGTTCCTGGCCACAAGTGATTGTTAACAACTATGAGATTGCACGCTCGGTCAGTCGACACTTTAGACAGCTAGGGTACACTCACGCCATTGTCTTAACTTCCGAAATCAAAAAGGCCCGTACACGTCAAGAACGGTATCGTGGAATTACCGCTGAATTTAACCATGTGGACGCCATTGAAATTTCTGAGTTGGCTCACAATCATCAGGCAACGTACCGCCGACTGGTGCAATTAATTCAGGCAACGGCGGAAAAAACACTGATTTTTTGCTTAAAGGAACGCTGGCTGTTAGAATTTGTGCCACAATTGGTCTTTGATCAGCTGATTGACAATCAAAAGGTGACAGCCACTGGGTTTGCGGATACCGATTATGCTCACCAATTAGAGCCCCGTTTGAAGTTGATTTCGCAAAATCCTTATTTGATGGGGGGAAGTGCAGCAGAATTGATGCTAAATCAATTGCAGGATCATCCTCAACCAGCCGATCGGATTGTCATTCCGGCCAAATTCAAATAACCATCAGTTAAACTAAAAAAAGCGGCCCAAGAGTCGATCGATAATCGATTTTGAGCGGCTTTTTAAAATTAAAGCGATAGCATTAGTTAAGTGGCGTTGCTTAATCACTTTGGGTAGAAACCGGAAAAAATTAGGTGATTAATCCCGAAATAATTCAACCCATAAAGGAAAACAACGACGGCGTTGATTGCCAGCGACATGACGATAATCCCATAACGGAAAGTTGCCGTGTACCACCCGTAAGTCCATGGATTAGCATAGTGGGGGCCCTTAAAAGAGATGGTCATGATAAGTAAACCGATGGTGATGATTGCCTGGAGAAATAACCCCAGTAGGTAAATCGTAGGGCCACCATTAATTAGTTGAAAAAAATAGCCGCCTAATGCGATGGCATCCAAAAAGATTGCAAATAAGGTCAAATTTTTCCCTCCATCCAAATTGGATTTGATTTGTGCCAATGACCGTTTTCAATCCAAATATATGATATGCTTTTAATAATACCATTTTGCGAGATTTTGGAAAGGACGGTTACTTATGCTTGATTATACAACACAATCAGAGTGGGCTAATGGATTTGGTTCACAGCAATCACCAATTGACTTAAGGTCAAAAGACGCCGATCAGCGAGAAATGGGGTTAGGGTTTGAACGCCGCGATTCCTATCAGCTAACCAGTGAAATTGACGATCAAACGACTATTCGAGTTTTAGGTGATGGCGCTGCCAGTATTTTTGGCCGCCCATTTCAGTTTGTTCAACTTCACTTTCATGCCCCAGCTGAGCATTTAGTTGATGGCCAGGCGCAACCATTTGAAATTCACCTGGTTCATCAAAATCGGATCGGTCAATTGGTGGTGGTTGCATTACTGGTTAAGCAAGGGGAGGCAGATGCCACGCTCCAACAAATCATCGATCAGTTTGAAGCGGGACAAACCAAGCCGGTTGCCATTCAGCTGGGGGATTGGCTGCCTGAACGGCCAAGTGGCTTTCATTATTTAGGCTCGTTGACAACCCCGCCATTAACTGAAGGCGTTGAATGGCTGGTAGTTACTAAACCAAATGTGACAATTAGTGAGCAGCAATTAGCGTGGTTTAAAACTCATTTTCAACCAAATAATCGAACTATTCAATCCTTAAATGGGCGGACAGTCGAATACTATTCAAAATAATCGTGGGAGTGATGAATCGGGATGATCAGTCTTTCAAAATTGGCCAGTTGGTTTATTGTTGTCAATGCCCAGTCATCGTCAACCGAAAAGCTGACCCAGATGAAATTGATGTTTCTCCTATACTATGTTCAAGGTACTTATTTAGCACTCTATGATCAAAAAGCTTTTTCCAACGATATCCTTGCTTGGCGTTATGGCCCCGCAATTGCTCAAATCCACCAGCACTTTCGTGGCAAGCGGGTGGTAACATCAAACGTCACGACCCAAGACGAGGCCAACTATCGAGCCATTAATCGGGATGATCGATTATTAAAAATTGTTTTTGAAGTTCAGGAAACCTTTGGCCATCAAACGGCCGCTGCGTTGAGCCAACAAACAATGCGGGAACGGCCATGGCAAAGCACGCTCCAAAGTCAGGTTATCGATCCGGCAATTATTAAGGACTATTTTCAAAAACACGTTGTCGAAATTGAAAAGTAGAAAGTTAAAGCGGCCGATATGGAAGTTAGGTTCCATACCGGCCGCTAATTTAATAATGATTATTTTTCCCAACCGCACAGCCGATAATGGTGTGCCTTTGCCCAATGTAGAGTAACATGGACCTTTTTGCCGGCATTACTTAACCCACGACAATTTCGGGTGTAATGGTATTTCTTGCCGTGATGCGGTGCAATCCAGACATAGGTCGTTCTTGCGGCGGCGTGCATAGGTGGCTGAACCACGGCAATCCCGCCAAACATAAACGAGACGGCAGTGATCACAGTTGCCATTTTAAGTTTAGTCATTTGATGATTCTCCCCTCAGAAAATATCATGTGATCTCGATCACAATATCATCTTATCATAAGCCTCCTAATATTAATAGGCGTTATTTAAGAATATTAGTTGTCAGGGAGGAGACCAATCAAAAAAGGATGGCCGCTGGCATGGAATCTAATCTGACTTGTGCCAGGCGCCTTTTGAGTAGCGATACATGGTGATCTGGTTATCGTTTTTACCATGATGCCAAATCCAAGGATGTCTGGTTGGCACAATTTTAGTTCCGTATTTGAAAATCACTTTTGAGTTTTGAGTTGGTCGATACTTGGAGAGAATCAAGTGTTGCTTGATATTATACTCGGTGTTGTAACGAACGTAGTTTTTTGCTTCAATGCGGTATCCATGGAATTTTTTAGTCTGATATCTGCCGGCAAACAACCCGCTGGTCGTGAGTTGGACGCTGTCGGCATTAGCATTAACGGTCAGGCCGGCAACGCCCAAACAAAGGGTTGCAAGACCTAGATAAACGTAGTGACTTAATTTCAACGATTGGTGCTCCTTAGTAGTCTTTAGTTATTTCTGAAAGTCAGTTAGTCATTAATTTTCAAAATGGTTATCTTTATCTAAATTATCATGTTTAATCAGCTTAGACAATAACTGTTACAGAAGTGTCACCAGAATTTAAGTTTGGCAAACTAACGGTAACTAACAGGCATTAAATTAGTCGACAGCCCGCGACCTTTGATAAGCTATTGTTAATTCATCAACTTATTGAGGAGGAACGATTATGATACAGGTTAAACAGAGGCAGAATTACTGGCTATTGGCTGGTTTGATTATCGGGATTGAATTATTGGGCATGCTATCATCGATTTTGTCGGGTGATGTGCGTGGAATCTATGAAAGTTTAACACTGCCACCATTATCACCACCCGGACAACTATTTGGCATTGTCTGGCCCGCGCTATATTTATTAGTGGCGATTTCAGGCTATCTGATTTCAATGGCGGTTCAACCCAAATCAGTTAAACGACCGCAACTGATTTGGTATGGGTTGCAGCTGGTTGTGAACTTTGGCTGGTCAATCATCTTCTTTGGTGCTCAGATGTATTGGTTGGGCTTTTTGATGACCATTGTCATGGATCTATTGGTAATCGGGTGTCTCATTCGTTTCTACCCAACCAGCAGGGCCGCTGCCTGGTTATTAGTTCCATATCTAGCTTGGCTGTTGTTTGCGACTTATTTGGCTGGTGGAGTGGCATTGCTAAATTAAGACACTTAATTTAAAAGCAATTCAGGTTGCCAAACGACAAAAAATTTTCTGACTTTATTTTTCAAAAAAATAGTGATGCTGGATGGTTTACGCAACAGGGAGTTTGAAAATTTTGCTAAAACGTGACCCCATTTTCCCATTGCTTTTCCAAATTTCCACCAATATAATAAGAATTTGGCGGAAGGGGGAATTTTCGAATGGATAAAACAGCGGCGGCTGTCATGGATGTTGCGTTAGATGCAATGCAGCAGGGACAAATGGTTCGACTGGAAGTAGGCAACCAGCAGGAACAATCATCAGAAATCAACGCTAAGGTTGGCTACATAACGGGGATCAAAGGTAGCCGGTTAACTTTTACCAATATGTTGAATCAAAGCAAATTCGTAAAGTTATCGACAATTAGACGAGTTGAACTGGTGATGAAGTGAAGTGAGCGGATCCAAACGGTTAGACTCCGGAGTGTAAGGCGTTAGATGGGGAAATCCTGGGTCTGGATTTTTTCATCTAATCTCTTACATGCAGGAGTCTGCTTGGAGAAGCTGTCCTGGTAACGATGAGCGGATTATCTCAGTGTCAATTAGCTCCTTTAACATATATTCAAGCGGCCATCAATCGGAGTTTTACCGATACGATGGCCGCTTTTAAATTTAGTTGCGATGATTGCCCTGGTAATTTACTAAGTTAATTTTCTTTGATGGTGCAAAGGTATACCAAATGCGATAGTTTGAGTAATTGATAATCGAAGCGGGGTGCACATCACTAACTGAATGGGCTCCCTGATGGCCGAATAAAGGGACTGCTTGACCTAATCCAACCACTCCGAATTTGAATTGGTGAAAGTTTTTGAACATGTAACCTGAATCCGGTTTATGCTGTTCGGTTTTTAAGTTACAAATGATTCGTTGACCAGTGGTGAATTGAATGCCGTTTCTTTTTTGATATTGGGCAACCAAGAAAACGGGTTCACGCTTTGAGTTGAAAGCTGTCAAACCCAGAATAACGCGATCACCCTTTTTATTGAGATTAATCGTTGTAATGGTTTTTGGATTTAAAGTTTCGTCTCGCAACTTGTAAGGCATTCCTTGAAATGAGGATTTGGCCAGTTTGGTTGTATAAACCGTGAGCGCTACTACAAATAGCAACCCTAAGCTTATCAGTAAAGATACAATCTTTGGTGTTTTTTTAATAATTAACGCCTACCTTCCACAATAAAATTAAAAGTCTTGATTATCCAAGATTCAATATACCAATGATATGTGAAAATTTTATGACTAGCATTACTTCAATTGCTTCCATTAGAAAATACTCTAAAAATATTGATCATCTCACGCTAAAGTTAAAAGAATTGAGCAGCATTAAGGGCTTTGCAATTGGTTAAGTCGACTAAACGGTTGCCACCGTCATTACTATTCACATATAGTTTCTATAAAAAAATCAAACAATGGTCACATTAAATTCACTTTTATCGGTTATTCTTATGATGATCATAAGAATAATGGAGGAATTAAAATGAAGCAATCAATAAAACGTGGCTTATTGCTAGCCAGTGCATGGACGACAATAGTTGGCGGCGCACTTATTTTATCGGATCGGTCCGTTGAAGCGGCTAAAACTAAAATTACCCACCACAAGGCCCTCAAAACAAAAGTCAATCGACGAAACGTTGAACCGACTGGTAAAGCCGGGTTATATACCAAGCCAAGTGCTTTAACTGGTGAAAAACAGGTATTATCCAAGAAAACGATGAAGAAAATGGATCGTTCGGAAAATCCGGACCATTATTTCCGAGCTTATCGGGTGGCCAAAACCAATCGCCAACAGGTTTATTACAAGGTAGTCAGCTTTGATGGCAAGTATCGGGGCTGGGTATACGGTGGTAAAAAGATTAATCAGTTCTCTGGGGGCGTTTCTCGAGCAGAAACGTACCATGAAGTTGGCTTAACGGCCGAACAACGGCAAAAAACGTATCGGTTTGCCAATCCAGGAACCCATCATGTGACTTGGCGGGTACCGGAAACCACCACTTATAAACCGACCAAAGTGATTAACTCAACAACACCATACGCTGGTGATTCATTGTCAATCAAGAGTGCGGTTGAGCAGGAGAAGGGGGATCTGGTTTACTATTACGTTGCCAGCAAGCAACACCCTCAAATTAACGGCTGGATTAATAGTAAGGCGCTAACGTTAAAAACAGCCGGTCAATCAACTGTTCCGGATAACGCAGGTTCATCAACGCCGGCACCGGTGCCAACTCCCAGCGAACAGCCGCCAACCACTAATCCCGGCAGTTCCAATGGTGGTTCCCTTAATTACAGTGGCTCATTTAAGTATACTGACGCTAAAGTAATGAAAAACGCTTTTTCACAGGAAACGGATCAGGCGATGATTGATAAGGTGCAAAAGAGTTATAAAGAAGCCATCATTAAGAATCTTCCCGAGCCGTTTAAGTACGACCAATCAATGTCACTGGTTGAAGTCGCCAACAAGTTGGGTCACGGCAAACGATTCACGGCTGAGGGGGGTCGCAACTATATGGTGGTTGTTAACCCGACAGTACAGTCACTGGTAACGCTGGTGCCATATTCACAAATCAAGTGGATTAATCCAAAGGCCGAAGTTTCCGGATTGAATACTGGGTTCATCGGGATGTTCTTGAATGATGAGTTGAAATCTCAAATTCAAACCGCAGTTAACCTCCTCTACAAGGTTAATTATCTGGGCTCGCTGGTAATTATGTCACCGATGTCGGATAACACGGTTAAGAATCTCTTGGGAGATGGCAAACAATTAACCATCAATGTCGAAACCTTCTTTGAAGAATTGCCGATTAAGTTGAAATTCGATATTTCAGTTAAAATTGATCGAGATGATAATGGCATTTCAGGAGTCAATGTTGACTTGAAGCTGGATCCGGCTTCACTAATCGTTCCAGATCCGGCCAATCCAGCTAATTGCCAAATGGATGTTGATTCAAAAGCACTTGGCTTGAGTGGGTTTAAAGATACGCTTTTCAAAGCAGCCGTTAAAGTTTTCTACTCGATTAGGTATCCCTACTACAACAAGATCGATCAGAGTATGAATCCAGAAAAGGTGAAACGAGTTTTGGGTCATGGTAAAACCATCGCCATTGACCAAGCTGGTGTTAAGGCTAATTTGACCATGCAAGTTGATGTTGAACAAGCCGGTGGATCGGTTAAAAACGTATCAGTTAAGACTATTGCAACTAAACCAACTGAATAAACGATCATTAAAAAGTCGCTTGCTTCTGTGATAGAAACGAACGGCTTTTTTGCGTTGTTCACTGGGAAAAGGGTGACCATTGATTTTAGGATGAGTCAATTGTTTTTCACTTCAGAAGCGACTATAATTGAACGAACAGTTTTAAATGTCTTGGGCAAAATTCGCCTACTTGACAATCAAATGACTTTTATCAGAATCATCAACCCCGTTAATGCCATGATTGACTGTACAATTGAACGGGGGTTAAGGAGAGATTAAATGTCTCAATCATTTTCTAACGACCACTTTACAAACTTACCGGATAATATTGCTGACCTTGCGACTGGGTTGGCGATCCGACTGACTGAATTTCAAAAACGCTTGGCGCCGCCTCAAGGAAAACAAGTTCGCTCACAAGAAGAGTCCGCGTTACCCGGAAACGTGCTTTTTTATGTGCCGGAGCTTCATATGGATGATGCCCAGTATCAGGGACACGGTTTTTTACCACATTTAGTCAAAAAAAGTTTTTTGGACATTGACGTTGGCTTTGTGCCGGTTAGACAGGAATTGACTGTCCGACATGCCAAAATGGCCGGTCATTTTACCTATGAAGATGTGCATATTGATTTATTTAATCGGGTTCATCATCCTGATTACATTATTGGCGGCTATGAGATTAATGGTCACCGGCTTCGGGGGGTGATCATTCCAATCCCCGAGATAAAAACCAGCAGTGTGTTTGTCAGAATAGATGAACACTGGCACATTGCGAATGAGACCAATTCTTACGCGGTAGCAACTTTCCATCGATATTTTTTGGTAACAGGTGTTACAACAGGGCCCGACTCATTTCCATTAGTGGCAATTGTTAATCGGGATTTATCAATGATGGGGCCGGCTTGGACGCGACTGCTTCAAAAAGCAAGCACGCTTGGTTATCGGACTCAGTCAGGAAAGGCTCTGTTGGCTAATCCACAGTATTATGAACATTTGGGGATGTTTACTAATTATCAGGGAGCCCTTCAATTTGGTGTTGGGTTGGAGTCGCAGAAGGAAAAGCACCAGCGATCGGCGTTGCAAAAGTACAATTTGAACGTTTTGGGAAATCAGGGAAATTGGCAACAGGCGCCGCTTTTAAAACTTGAAAAGTTAGTTTAATAACCATTTTGTTAACGTTCGATTCTTTTGATTATTAAAGGAATCGAATGCTTTTTTATGATTAAATATGGAAAGAAAGCGCTTCTCATTTTGAAGCATAATGATGGCACCTGTATGTCGAGTGATTTATAATGAAAGTGTTGAAAGGAAAAGATATGTTTTAGGGGAGGTTTTAGATATGACGTTTGATCTTAAAAAGTCATTGCTTGTTTCAATGGCTGCGTTAGGACTGTTTGCGGCAACCGCAACCGTTAATGCTAATCAGGCCAACGCCAAGAGTTACGCACGAGTAACCTCAAATCAAAAGATGACGTCTGATCCGGCAACTCGAAACATTTCCTTTACCGGCAGTAATGCACTTTATACTAAAGCCGGCACACTTCGAGGTGCCAGAGTAGTTGCGACAAAGACGACGACGTCATTGTTGGCAAACTCAAGCTTGTCATCAGATAACTTCCGGGCATACCGAGTAGCAACGACCAACCGGGGATCGGTCTACTACAAAGTTGTCTCGTTTGATCGGCAATACCGTGGCTGGGTTTACGGTGGCAAGAGCACCGCAAGCTTTGGTGGCGGCACACAGGCTTACACCACGTTTACCAACACAAGTTTAAGTACGGCTCAGCAAAACAGCCTGTACAAGATTTCTAATCCTGGGGTTGCTAACGACGGCAAGACAGTTACCTATAAGCAACCGGCATGGACACAATACAAAGTTGGCCGTCAAATTATGGATTCAACGCCTTACGCAAACGCAACCTTTAAGATTACGCAAGTTGGGACACGAACCCGTGAAGGTGACCAATGGGTTAAAATCCAAGCTACCGATAATCAATACAGTCAAGCTAACGGCTGGATTTCATATAGTGGTTTGACTTTAACTCAAACACCGGTTGCTGACAACGCAGTCCGAGTCAACTTGGTTGATGCCAATAACAACAATAATGTAATTAAGACATTTGATTACGCCAAGAACGGTGCTCAAAAGGGCAGTCGACTCGGTACTCAAAATGGTTCCAACTGGACGTTGGCTTCAAATGATCAGACCGCTTTACAAAACCAAATCAATACGGCTTTGAATGGCACTGGTTATTACGTTGGGATCTTAAGTCAGAGCCAGATTAACGCTTTGGCTCAAGGTACTTTCGGCAGCTCGGTCAATGTTCCGGTTACTAAACAATCCAATATCGCTGATAACGCTGTTCGAATCAATTTGGTAACCCCAAACGGCACGTTATTGAAGTCGGTTGATTACCAGAAGAACGGTGCTTCAAGAGATAACACAGTTGGCTACTGGAACGGTTCGACTTGGACACTCTACAGTGGTGATAATACTGCGATTACCAATTTAATCACCAGCGCTTTGAGTGGTACCGGTTATTACCTGACGAACAATCAGTTAACCAGTGCTCAACAACAAGCAATTGCCGCTGGCCGATTTGGTGGTAGTGTGACGGTTAATGTGACAAATACACCTCAAACACAGTTTAGCCAAATCACGCCACGTTCAATCGGTTGGGGTGGACCATGGCTTGGTTCGACGGCTATGACTGCTACCAATTCTCCATATGATACGAAGACAGTTACTATCAATGGCCATTCGTATAGTGCTAATACCATCCAAAACATGGGGACTAGTGGAGAATCTTGGAACAACTTGGTAAAAGACATTAAGGCAGATAGTAGCGGCCTTGATAAAATTAATGCCAATTTTAAGAACTCTGCAATGAATCAATATATTGCACAAAACAATATGGCATTTGGCCCCGGATCAGGAAACTTTAATTCAAGTCAGGTAATGGCATATATTAATGCTAATGGGAATCTGAAGACGCTTCATTCACCGCAATATCCAGTATTTAGTCCAACAGGTTCAGGAGACAGTAGTAGTTACAATGTTTCCTATGCTTCGATCACTTATACTGCTTACAGCTCTGTTGATGGAACGTATGGTAATCCAATTGTGGTTTACTACAATTATCAATAATGATTAGGTTTCCCAATTAGATTTAATTGGGTCCTTCGAGTGAAATGTTAAAAGCGAATGGTTTATAAAAATAGACCGTAAGTGGGGAACAAAACCCGCTTCTAAATAAATAACGACGTTTATTTTTGCGAGAGTGGGAATAAACGTCGTTATTTTTATGACTTGTCATAATGTTTTTGGATGTTCGTTATTTTTTCATACTGCTTATGTATTTGAAATATAGGTTTGAACCCTGCTTAGGCCATAGTTGTTATTGAACTGACGAGTGAATTTCAACTGCAACTACGATATACTGGATGTTAAGAGTATTCCCCACATATGTGGGGGTGATCCTAGTATATGTGTGTTAAGAGAGTATTCCCCACGTATGTGGGGGTGAAATATCGAGTGTAACTTTGAAGATGATATGTTATCAGTTTATATTGGATTGCGTTATATGTCAGCTTTTATCTAATTATTATTTCACTGTTTAACTTAGATAATTTAGAAAAGTTAAAGAACGGCCGGCAACTCGATTAAATTGGTGATTCGGGCAGTAGATTAATCCGGGCCTAAAAATTTATGATTGAAGCTCACTTAAATTAATTAATCAGCTAGGGGCCGTTTAACGATTGGCGAAAATACTAGCAGCAGCACATTAATGGGTAAGTTACTTCCTGCTGTAAGAGTGTTCTAAATTGACAACTTTAGCTGGCATAAGGCGAGTTAACCAAGCCCTGATTAGTTTGGCCGCTACTAAGCTAGCACAAACGATAATGTTGAACTTGACTCGTAAGCCTATTTTTCAGTCATCAGGAAGCAGGTTACAACATATTTCAACATCTAAGGCATTTGCTCGTTGTATTCCGGTCTTCAATAGTTAAATCGGTGATTTCTTAAAAATCAAAATGTGATTGTTGATGATCAATCAGTAAAGTTAAAGAAGGATCTAAAAATTAAGAATAGCTTCTAAAAGTATTAAAAATAACTCAAACGCTAAAAGAGAGGGAAGTTGAACAAAATATTTTATATAACAGTATTTGTGTTTTAAAAGTATGCTATACTGTATTTGTTGATATCAATGAAGTTAATAAGAAATTATGAAAGGAAACCAAAGATGAATTTTTCAAAAAACGTAAGCGGTTTCTGGGGCAAAAAACGAAGAGATAAAAATGGCCAACAACTATGGCTACCACTTATCGTTCATTTAATTGACACCTCAAATACAATGAACTGGCTGTACAAAAATTGGTTGAGCGGCGGACAGAAACAGATCCTAAAAGCGAAAACGCTAAGTCAGGACGCATTTTCCGATGAAGATATCCAAAAGCTGATTGTGTTCTTGGGATTTATGCATGACATCGGCAAGGCAACCCCTGCATTTCAGACGAAACCATCTCGTATTTGCGATGTTGAAATGGATCGAAACTTTATCAATCGATTACGGGATCATGGCTTCTCTGACCTTAAACTTCCTAACCCCAATTTAGTTGAAAAATCTCCTCATGCAACTGCTGGGGAGGCGTTGATCGAGTTTGGAGAAGATTTTAATGTGAATGAGTCAGTTGGTGCCATTATCGGTGCCCATCATGGCGTTCCGTTGGGAAAAGCACCAAGCAGAAACATTAAAGATTTTCGGTCCAATTATTACCAGGTTGATAAGTCAGGCCCTATTCAAGATGTCTGGAAATGTGCTCAAAAAGAATTGTTTGATTATGGATTACACTTAGCCGGTTATCAGTCGGGCTCTGAAATCCCATGGGTAGGCCAGCCCCAAGCTGTTATTTTAACTGGTTTACTGACTATGGCCGATTGGTTAGCATCTAGTGAGTACTTTACAAACAAACAGAGTGATAAAGTTGAACTTTTTCCTTTGATTCCATTCGATCAAATAGCTAGTGATGTTGATACGTCAGTGCGATTTGAGAAAGCGATTAGAGCTTGGAATTTAAACGGAAGGTGGGTTCCCCACGCTATTGAAATGAATTCGGATCCTTACCAAAAACTTTGGGGCTTTCGTGCGCGACCTGTCCAAAAGGCGGTTATCGAAGCGGTTAATCACACCAAGGAACCTGGGATGGTTATTATCGAGGCCAGCACTGGTTCCGGGAAAACCGAAGCAGCCCTTGTCGTAGCTGAACAACTGGCTCGTTTTGACCACGAAGATGGGATTTTCTTTGGCTTACCCACCCAAGCGACAACCAATTCAATGTTTGATCGAGTCGATGATTGGTTAAGTAAAATTGCAAAATCTCAGAAAAAGAATTTGTCCATTCGATTAATGCACAGTAAAGCTCAATTTAATCGCCATTTTCAACGGATTCCGCATGCTAACAATATTGATGATGCAGATGATAAGTATGCCGATGGTGCGGTGACGATCAACGACTGGTTTTCTGGTAAGAAGTCAATCTTAACCAAATTTACCGTGGGGACAATCGATAATTTGTTACAAATGAGTTTGAAGCAGAAGCATCTTTTCCTAAAGCACCTTGGATTGAGTGGCAAAGTCGTCATCATTGATGAGGTTCATGCGATAGATGTCTTTATGAACCAGTATCTCGAGCAAACAATCATGTGGTTAGGCGCTTACCATGTTCCCATCATTGTTTTATCGGCAACGTTGCCAAAAGATAAACGATCAAGATTAATTAAAAGTTACTTAACTGGAAAGTATGGTTCCCTGAGTCCCAAAAAGTTTATCAAACCGGAAATTGCGCCAAAAGATTGGGAAACTACTGAATCATATCCGTTGGTTAGCATTTTGGATGGCAAGAAGTTAACCCAAATCACAAAATTTCCGGGCCGAAATGATCAGTCACCATTTCAGATTCAAGTTAACCGAATTAATCCGAGTGATGATGAGCTAATCAATCGAGTGGTTAGCCAGTTAAAAGGCGGCGGTGTAGCCGGAATTATCGTTAATACAGTTATTCGAGCACAAAAATTGACTAAATTGGTTCCAAAAGAAATCAAATTGATGCTATTGCACGGCTCTTTTTTGGAAACGACACGGGAAAGACTGACACAACAACTTCAGGATGATATTGGCAAAGACGGTCATCGGCCTAATCGAATGATTATTATTGGCACCCAAGTTTTAGAGCAGTCTCTCGATATCGACTTTGACGTTTTGTACACGGATATCGCACCAATTGATTTGCTTTTACAGAGAGCTGGCCGGCTCCATCGTCATCAGATTCAGCGGCCTAAGAATTTGCAAGTACCACAATTGTTTATCACCGGGATTGCTGGAGCTGGCAAATATGGTAAGGGGAATGAAATGATCTATTCAAAATATTTGTTGATGAAAACTGACTACTTTTTACCTGATACGATCAGCATTCCAGCAATGGTTTCCAAGTTGGTACAGGCGGTGTATAGCAGTGAAACAGATGGAGAAGTAGCAGAAAAAATTCCGGGTTTGCTTAAAGCAAAAGACGCACAAGGAAAGTTTATTGATCATGAAGAATGTAAGGCGAAATCTTTTCGAATTAAGCGGCCTCAACAGTTTGGCTACTCCACTATTCATAGTTGGCTTGAGCATAGGAATTTCGATGTTGACCGGGACCCATACATTTCGAATGCAACTGTGCGGGACATTAAGCCAACTTTAGAGGTGATTCTGCTTCAGCATACAGATGATGGTGATTTCTTAATTGACGAAGGAACTACTCGCGGTGAGAAAGTGACCATTGATGATGCTAAGTTGATTGCTCAGCAGCTGATCAAACTTCCGGTAGCTGTGACGGAAAGAAATATGAATGGTGTATTAGAGGTGCTGCAAGATCTTACTAAGAAATATTACCCGGATTGGGCAGAAAATTCTTGGTTAAAGAAATCATTAGCGTTGCCACTAGATGAGCATTTTCAGATTTCCTTAAGCGGATGGAAATTAACGTATTCAACCAAGTTTGGTCTAAGTTATGCAAAGGAGGATTAGTATGAGCGCACGAAGTTTCAACTTGATAACTGAGCCGTGGATCAAGGTGATTGATCGAGGGACCAACCGGGAGGAAACGGTATCGCTAACTAATCTTTTTGAGAATGCCCAAAATTACCGCCAATTTGCGGGGGAATTACGAGCGCAGGACTTAGCGATTTTACGTTTTTTGTTGGCCATTCTAACAACGGTTTATTCGCGTTTCGATGCAGCTGGGAAACCGTACCCATGGTTGAAGGTGGATCCTGAGACACTAGAGGATATTGGTGAGGAAGATATTAGCGCATATGAAGTGGTTGGCAAAAGAGGTCCGCAGCGTTATGTTGCCGACTTATTAGAAACATGGCGCCAATTAAATTCCCAGGGACATTTTTCAACAATCGTGGTGACATACTTACAGCACCATTCCAAGCAATTTGACCTATTTGGTGATCAGCCGTTCTATCAGGTAACTGAGGAGCAGTACAACCAATTAGTTTTGGACAAAGACCGAATATCTTTAAAAAAGCCTAAGGGAATGGTGGCAATTCGCCAGATCAATCGGCAAATTTCTGAAAGCGGTAATAAAGTTGCCCTCTTTTCACCAAAGTCGGAATCCTATAAGGATCAAATGCCATTAGATGAACTGGTACGTTGGTTGATTTCATATGAAAACTACAGTAGCGTCACTGACAAATCAAAGGTTAAAACAGATGAGAAAATGAGTGTTCCAGCTGGTTGGCTATATAAATTAAATCCAGTCTTTATCCAAGGGAAATCAGTTTTTGAGACCCTAATGTTGAACATGGTGCTGGTTAATCATGATGATAATAACGACCAAGGATATGTTTCTCAGAAACCGGTCTGGGAATACAACAGTGTTTTTGAGTATATTGATAAACGGAAAGGAACAAGTCGTCCCGATAATATTGCTGAACTCTACACAACGTGGTCGCGGCTTCTGTACATTGATTGGGAAACCGGGAAACCAGTGATTTTTAGCGCCGGCATCCCTATGTTTAATAATTTCGAAGCGTATATTGAACCGATGACAACTTGGCGGAAAACGAAAACGCAAAACGACGGCACACATTGGCTTCCACCACAGAAGAGGCTGAGTAATGTAAACGTTGCAATGTGGCGCAACTTTGGTCAGTATGTCAGCGTAAATCAAAATGATGATGAGATTAGTGTTGATTCTGAGCCTGGAATCGTTAAATGGCTACATCTGTTGGAAGAAAGAGGATTGATTGAGAATCAAGCAACAATCTCATTAGCGTCGGCGACCCTGATAAGGGACGATAATTCGTCATCACAGATGCCTGTGGCTGAGGTGTTTGATGATATGCGGATTAAGGCCAATGTACTGTTTGACCCAGACCCTGACAGGTCTCAGTATTGGCCTGGAAGAATTGAAAATATGATTGACTTAACCAAAGAGAGTGATAAGAAATCCGTCGGGACCATCTATCGCACTTTCATCACAAATATTTCAAGAATCCGTAACGCGGGAACTGCCAATCAAGGTTTTGTTAATGCAGCTATGGCGTCATACTACGATGGCTTAAATGGGCCTTTTAAAGAATGGCTCGAAGGTTTAAGTAATGATGATGATCGAGACGATAAAAGTGAAGAATGGATGAATTATCTGCGTCATTATGTATTTCAACTTGCGGATAATATTACACGGCAATTATCTCCCAGAGATATTGCCGGTTATACGGACCGTAATCGTCGTAAACATAATATCTTCATGGCAATGAATCGATTTAAACACGATATTGCGAGTCGATTGAGAAAGGGAGAAGTGACTAAATGACGAGTGCAAAAATACAAGATGAGATTGCTACTGGAATTGAAACTAGCGCTGTTCGAATTATGAGCGAATTATACAATCATGGCAATTTAAATCGGGCCGCCCTAGCCGGGGCTCGAGGAGCAGCAACCATCAGCAGTCCCCGAGCACAGAAAGTCTGGCCATTAATTATGAGTCAGTTAGAAAAGTTGGATACAACTATTCGCCAAGAAGCTCCAAAAGCTAAAATTCTGAGCATTTCTGGAACGCCCACTAATGTCGAAACGGCTTTGTATACCGCAATTCACTTTTATGCGATTCATCAGCAAGGAAGCGACCGGGTGGAATTTGGTAATTCGCGTAGAGGCAACGGGGCCACATTTTTTACCGCGTTGGCGCAATTACGGAATGTTCAGGGGATGCGAGATTCTTTGGACCGGCGGATCGACGCACTACTTGGCATGACTAATATTCATGGAGTTATTAATGCGTTGGCCCATTTGGTTGGTATTCTCAAAGCTAAGTACACGGGCCCTCAAATTGATTATCCTCGATTAGCAAAGGACTTGTTTGTTTTTCAGGAAGGTTATATTAGTGCTAACGCGACACGTCTTCAATGGGGACAAGAATATTATTAATTAATCAGACAACTAACGACTGATAAGGGAGTAAGAAAATAATGACTCAAAATTTATATATTGACATTAATGTTCTTCAAACGGTTCCGTCTTCGAATATTAATCGTGATGATAATGGCGCACCGAAAACCGCTCTATATGGTGGTGTTACTCGCTCGCGAGTGTCATCTCAAAGCTGGAAGTATGCAATGCGAAAGGGGTTTGAAACGGACAACATTGAGAATGGTATTCGAACAAAGAAAGTGGTTGAAGAGTTATCTAAAGATTTAGCAGCCGTTGACGAGTCTCTTGATGACAAATCAGCAACTCAAAAAGCCGTTGCCGTTTTGAAAAAATTCGGTATTAAATTTGAGACCGAGAAGGGGAATAAAAATAAATCAAGTGCGCTGTTAATGGTAAGTCATGGTCAAATCAAAAAATTTGCTAAATATGTAACTGCGCATGACATTTTAAAGCAGAAAAATATTACTAGCAAAACAAAGAAGGAAATTGAAAAAGTATTATCTGGGGATCGAACCTTAGATTTGGCACTCTTTGGCCGAATGGTTGCCGATGATGCCGAATTGAATGTTGAAGGGGCTGCTCAAGTGGCACATGCGATTTCTACTCATGAAGTCGTTCCGGAGTTTGACTACTTTACGGCAACTGATGATTTATCAAAAAAGAGTGAAAGTGGCGCCGCGATGTTGGGAACTATTGAATATAATTCAGCAACCCTTTATCGATACGCTAATTTGAATGTCAAAGAGTTAAGCGAGAATCTGGGAACCACTAATACAGTGGAAGCAGCAAAGGATTTTATAAAAGTATTTATATCCACTATGCCAACTGGCAAGCAACATACATTTGCTAATAAAACCGTTCCGAATTATGTAATGATCAACGTTCGTACGGACACGCCCGTTAATTTAATAACGGCTTTTGAAACACCAGTTAGTGCAGATAATGGTTATGTTGCCAAGTCAATTGAGGCTTTGGAAACGGAATACGATGAAACACAACAATTTGTTGACGCCCCACTTTTAACGGTTGTTTTGGCAGAACGCAAGTATAATTCAATAATCGAAAATCGGGTGGATAAGTTATCTGAATTGCTGAGCCAAGTTACTGATGTGGTATCAAAGGCGGTGCAAGATGAAGACCATAACGATTAGGCTTGCTGGCCTCTTGCAGTCATATGGAAACGAAGCCCCGTTTAATATTCGAACGACCAGTAATTATCCATCCAAGAGTGCAGTTATCGGGATGATTTCGGCGGCATTTGGGTATCAACGAGATTGTTCAAAAATTCAGATATTCAACCGGTTAGAATTCGCAGTAAGAATTGATCAGCCGGGAAAACTATTAACTGATTTTCAGACCGTTCACACTGCTAAGTCTTCCTATACAACTCATCGTGATTATTTGCAGGACGCAGTCTTTGTTGTCGCAATTGGAAGCGACGATGAGCAATTGATTGATGATATTGATGAGGCGTTACACCATCCCAAGTATCAATTATTTCTAGGGAGAAGGGCAAATGTCCCAGCAGGGATCTTAAAGACGAAAGTATTCAAGAATACCAATCCGTTGACAGCTCTAAAGCAGTTATCTTGTCAAGCTGATGAATGGTATCAATATCAGCATTATCAGGGGCGTGATTCTATTCAGTTGAAAGTGTTGGGTGATGCTAATCTAGTACCGGATGCTGAAAGTTTCTTGGTTAAAGATACCGTTAAGTCGTTTGATCAAAGCCACCGTCAGCATGGCTTTAGAGCTGTAGTAGAAAGTAATGTGATTACGAAGATAATTTGGAGAGATGGAAATCGAATGAATGATAGTGGGCCAGACACGCACCATAATCCGATGCGGTTTCTTTAGGAGGGAATATATATGTATTTATCACGTGTTGAAATTGATGTCGGCAATCGGCAGAAAATTAAGGGTCTCACGCATCTTGGCGCTTACCATAATTGGGTGGAACAATGTTTTCCGAGTGAAATTAAAGCTGGAAAACGTGGTCGCCACCTTTGGCGAATTGATCCATTGGATGGTAAGAAGTATTTATTACTGGTAAGCGAAGAAGTTCCGGACTTGCAACAAATGGAATCTAATGGAGTTCCGGGGACCGCTGTCACTAAATTGTATGATCAGTTTTTAGATCGTTTGAGAAAAAATCAAATCATGCAGTTTCGTTTAACGGCCAATCCAACTTATGCAATCAAAAGACCGGGAAGTAAACAACCGCGAATTGTGCCGCACATCACCATCGATAATCAACGCAACTGGTTGATAAAGCGAGCTGAGAAGTTGGGGTTCCATTTGGTACAACAGGTTCATAGCGATCTCCTTAAATCGAAAGACACATGGGCGTTTAATATTGTGAATCGAGACTACCAAATTCTTCGAAAGGGCCACCGAACGATTCGTTTGAGCCGGGTGACATTTGAAGGACTGCTTCAGATCGGTGATTTGGAGCGATTTAAGAAAACTCTGGTAAATGGAATCGGTCGTGAGAAAGCTTTTGGTATGGGCTTGATGACGGTGGTACCATTAAGCTAAATAAGGATTAGCTAGTATTGACGCAGAAAAGTCTAAAATTTTAGAATCTGACGGTAGCTGATACAAAAGCCACCTTGATTCTGATATTGAAACTAATGAAAAATGATGATTCTTATATTTTAAAGCACTATTATATCAACGTTTGCTTAGTGTATTCCCCACGTATGTAGGGGTGATCCCAAGTTCTAATAGAACGTTAAAGAACAGGCCCAGTATTCCCCACGTATGTAGGGGTGATCCTGTCTGGTGGAAAAAATCCAACAGGCGTATGGAGTATTCCCCACGTATGTAGGGGTGATCCTTACATAATGGAATTATTAAAAGACCTGGAATTGTATTCCCCACGTATGTAGGGGTGATCCCGAATTTAAGGATGCCAATATCAACACCGTTTAGTATTCCCCACGTATGTAGGGGTGATTCTTATCAGTTGGTTGCCGACGTATCTAGCTTTCTGTATTTCTCACGAATGTAAGGGGTGATTTTCACTTATGCTGCACTTTTAGCTTTGTTGATGAAATCGATGGTAGCCTAGTTGTGGATTATTACGTTTTAATGATATTATTTTTCCAAAATATTAAAAAGCAGTTCTTGTGATTTCGAAAAGCGTAAGAACTGCTTTATTTTGCATATTTGCAATCAAATGCTAATCATTATGATATAGTAATGAAAAGAAATTTGCAGTAAAATAAAAATCGTAGTATCAAATAATAAGTATTGGGGATAATCTATATGAAGCTAAACCTTAAGCGGTCGCTGTTTATTTCAGCAGCCACACTAAGCTTTTTTGCGGCTGCTGGCTTTGGGAACCAGCAGGCCAGCGCCAAAAGTTACGCGAAAGTCACATCAAATCGAACGTTGTCGATGAATCCATATGATCGAAACGTTACGTTTACTGGCAGCAATGCGCTTTATACTAAAGCAGGAACTTTAAAAGGAGCAAAATTGGTCGCTTCATCCAGTGAACTACAAAGCCTTGCCAATTCATCGAGTTCTCAGAACAATGTCCGGGCTTACCGCATTGCACGAACGAATCGTGGTTCCATTTATTATAAGGTTGTTACGTTTGACGGCCAGTATCGTGGCTGGATTTATGGTGGCAAGAGTGATTCGGATTTCTATGGTGGGGTTTCTCAATATAGCACAACGAAATATACGGCGATGTCCAATGATCAGCAAACGGGGACATTTAAAATTACTAATCCGGGAACTGCCAATGATGGCAAAACCGTAACCTATAAACAGCCAGCTTGGACTCAGTATAAAGTTGGCCGGCAAATTACAGATTCCAGTCCGTATGCCAATAAGACGTTTAAGATTGATCAGGCAGCTACCAGAACTCGTGAAGGTGATTTATGGGTTCACATTAGCGCAACTGATTCCGCCAATTCAGCTGCCAACGGTTGGATCCTTTATTCAGGCTTAACCAAGGTTAGCGGCAGTTCAACCAATTCTAATTCCAATAGCTCAACACCAACCACCAATAATGCGGTGCGGATTGTGTTGACTGACCCGAATGGTAATACCATTAAAGTACTTAACTATGGTAATGGCACAAAAGGCCAAACTTTGGGAACGCTAAATGGCTCAACTTGGTCATTGTCCGCCAATGACAATTCTCAAATCACAAGTCAAATTAATACGGCCTTGGCTGGAACCGGTTACTCACTTTCAAGTAGCAGTACAAATGGTACCTTAAGTCAGGATCAGATTAGTGCGCTAGCTCAGGCTAAGTATGGCTCGTCAGTCACAATTAAGACACTTGCATTGGGGCAGGCAACCCTTTCAGTTGTGCCAAATGGTTTGACTGCTGAAGATGGACCTGTGATTAGTGATTCTGCTGCACCTAGTTTTAAAAATACTGGATGGTCATCTTTCACTATTCTGCCATTTAAATTACCTGCAATGACACCAGGGACCTTTACCGCTTCCCAATTGTATAAGATGCAATCTAGTAATAACTCTGATTATCAAAAATTGATGTTTGCAATGAATCCACCAATTATCTCAACTGCTAACGATGTCAGCGCAATTAACGCCGCATATCTAGCAGAAGCTAAGAAGGAATACCTCAAATCATCCGTACCAACGCTCCACGGTGTCAACGGATCAAAACTTTCAGCCAGTGACATTGCCAGCCGGGTAACGGGCGTTAAGTCACCGATGTATCCACAGTTTGTTAAGGAAGGCGGCTTCCTTGGAATTGGCCAACAGTACGTATTGCGTTGGTATCACCTGAACTATACCGCAACCTCAGCTGCTTCGGATGGCACGCTTGGTAGCAGCACACCAGTTAGTGTTAATCTTACTGCTAGTGTTCCATCCAATAGTAGCTATGATAAATAATCAATCATTATATTCTTTGAAAGAACTAAGCTGGATGATGGCTTGGTTCTTTTTGTTTTTAAAAATATTGTAATGGTGATAAGGCTATCTGATAAATTATGTAACATTGGTGAAATATTTTAGGCTAAAAAATATTTTTCTCTATTTTTTCTTCGTTTTACGTATAAACGAATGAGATTAATTAGCACAATTACTTATTATTAATATTCATAATTTCTTCATATTTTGTACACAATTTAAAAAGTGAAATGGTTACCGTCACAGACAGGATTTGAAGAGATTGCTATCTTTATAAGCTCATTAAAGTATGAAGATTTGAATTTTTTGTGAATTTTCAGAAATTTTTTGAAAGCTTAATTTTTACTTTCTACTTTTGTTACAATGTTGTTTCAACGTAACCTTTTTGTAATATTAACTAAAAAACGAAAACTTTTCGTAATTTCACTAAAAGCTCGATAGCGTATACTTTTAATTATTCTTTGTGGATACACAAGAAAAATTGGAGGAATATATTTTGACAAATAACTTGAAAAAGTCATTATTTGTTGGATTGGCTGCCTTAGGGTTTGTCGCAGTTGCAGGTTCTGCAACGACTCAAGCAAGTGCTAAGACTTATGCTAAGATTACATCTAACAAAGCATTGACTTCTGAAGCTACATCTCGCAACGTAAATTGGACCGGTTCAGCTGCTTTATACACTAAAGCAGGTACTTTAAAGGGTGCCCGCGTCGTTGCCGGCAAGTCAACTTTAAACAATGCCGCTTCTTCAAAGGATAGCAAGAGCAACGTTCGCGCATACCGGGTTGCCACTACTAACCGTGGTTCCGTATACTACAAGGTTGTTTCATTTGACGGCCAGTACCGTGGCTGGATCTATGGTGGTAAATCAGCATCTAAATTTGGTGGTGGCTTAACATCATACGCAACCACTAAAGATGCAACATTAGACAGTTCAGCTGCTAATGCTACTTATACATTTGCACAACCAGGCTCAGATGCCGCAAACTTAGCATATGAAGCGCCGGCATGGACTCAATATAAGGTTGGCCGTGCCAAAGTTAATGGTAAAACCTTAACGACTACTGCACCATATTCAGGTGCTCAATTCAAAGTTACCAAAGCAGTTACTAATGCTCGCGACGGTCAGACTTGGTATCAAATTTCAGCTGCACCTGCCAGCTCAGCAAGTGCTTCAAGTGCTACAGCAAGTGCCGCTTCATCAGCAAGCACTTCCAGCGCCAGCTCATCAGCTTCATCATCCGCAAGTTCATCAGCTTCAGCAACTGCTGATCAGTTGAACGGCAAGTGGGTTGAAGCTTCTGCTGTTAAGGCTACATCAGCTTCATCATCTGCTTCTTCAGCATCATTTGATGCCAACAAGAGCGTTAAGGTTCAATACCGTGATGTGAAGACTGGTAAGACGTTGGACAAGACAAACACTTGGACAACTGCTTCATCCAACACTAAGAAGGATCAAAACCTTTACAATAGTGGTGCCAGCTTCAAGGACAACTCAGGCCGTGACTTAGGTGCCTACATTGTTAATGAAGGAGCTCCTTCGGGCTATGCTTTCACTACAAATGATAATAAAGATCCTGAAAGCAACGGTACCAGCACTAATTTGACAATCAGCCCAGCCTTGTCAAGTGCAACCTTTGGTGCAACTGTGACAGTTGATGTTCAACCAACTGCAGCAGCAACCAAGGTTTCATTTAACTATGTAAATGGTAACAATGGTTTGACCACTTTGAAGTCATCCGACTTTGCACTTGGGTTCCCAGGCTTAACTGACAATCAGCAAAAAGCCGCTTTACCAAATGGTGGCGCTACTGATGGTTCATTTAAGGTAAATGATTTCTTTGGTGACAATGGTAAGTTTGAAAAAGCTTTGAATGATTCAAATACCAAAGTGACCCTTGATTCCAAGAACTTATACACTGATACTTCTTCGAACAAGCAAGTTAGCGGTATGGGTTCAACAACCGGTTTCTTCGGTACCAGCGTTCCTGGATCAGATAACTGGCGTTACTTCTACGCATACGATGCTCAAGGAACTGATAGCAACAACGCTGCCAGCTTAAGCAACGGTTCAACTGTGAAGGTTGTTCTGCACCGTTACGTAACTCAAATTTCAGTTAACAGCAAAGACACATCAGTTAATGCAAACGCAAATTACGTTGCTAAGTAATTAGGGCTTGCCATGTTTAACGATGACTCGTTGAAACTGTAACTTCTTCACTTTTAAATAATAGGGGGCTCGGGGAATCTTTCTCCGGACCCTCTTGTACATAAGGCATCTTGACGAAGATGACCTTATTAATCATTGATAATCAATATATTGACTATCTTGATTCTCCAAAATTGATTTGGATGACCGGATGCTCTGATTCAAGCTCTTAGTATCCGTCACTTAACTGTTAGGGATGATTCAAGCTCATTCTTAATAGCTCACTAGGTAAAATAAAGCGAAACTATCGGCTCACTCCAAGGTCGATGGTTTCGCTTTTTTAAATTACTTGAAGAGGCATCTATTAAGTGATTTTGCTTACCACTCAATTATCTTCACACTTTCTTCACAATTAAGAATCCTCAAAATCTTCTTATCTGACAAGTATTTTCGCTGCTAAGCCAACACTTTATCCTTGATTATTTCGCTAAAATATGAAAAAAGTGTGAATTTTCAGATTTTTTAGAAGTTCCTTTCCCAGATTGTTAGAATGTTATCATTTGGAAAGATAGTTGTAAAAGTAGACCATTTTTGTGGTCAATTAGTAATGCCATAAACTAGTTTTTGAGGCTATACTATCTGTATTCTTTGTGGAAACACAATAGAAAATGGAGGAATGCTTTTATGACAACTAATTTTAAGAAGTCTTTGTTTGTCGGCTTGGCAGCTTTGAGCTTTGTTGCCGCTGCAGGTGCAGCCAACACTCAGGCAAGTGCAAAATCTTATGCCAAAGTCACTTCGAATAAGACTCTAACTTCAGACGCGACAACGCGTAATGTGACATTTAATGGTTCCAACGCACTTTATACCAAAGCTGGTACTTTAAAGGGCGCCAAGGTCGTTGCAACTACGACGACTTTAAAGAATTTGGCCTCATCCGATAGTTCCGAACAGAACGTTCGGGCTTACCGGGTTGCGACAACTAATCGTGGTTCGGTTTACTACAAAGTTGTTACCTTTGATGGGAAGTATCGTGGTTGGATTTACGGTGGTAAGTCGACTTCTTCATTCGGTGGCGGGATCGATTCATACGCTACGACTAAAGATGCAACATTAAGCAGTTCTGCTTCAAGCGCAACTTACACTTTTGCCAACCCAGGTTCCAGTTCAGCAGATTTAGCTTATAATGCCCCTGCATGGACCCAATACAAAGTCGGTCGAGCAACGGTTAATGGTAGTGTTGTGACAACGACGGCGCCATACTCTGGTGCTAAATTCACCATTACCAAAGCAGTTACCCGTTCTCGTGAAGGCGATACTTGGTATCAAATCTCGGCTGCGCCAGCTAGCTCAGCAAGTACTTCCAGCTCAACTTCAAGCGCATCATCTTCGGCTAGTGCTTCATCAGTTGCTCAATCCACTGCAGCTCAGTTAAATGGTAAGTGGGTTCAGGCTTCTGCATTGAAAGCTACTTCTGCCTCTTCATCTGCTTCATTTGATGCTGACACCAGTGTTAAGGTTCAATATCGGAATGCTTCAACCGGAAATACTTTAAGTACCACTAGGACCTGGACCACTTCTTCATCCAACTCATCAAAAGGTGAAAATGTCTACAATAGTGGATCAAGCTTTAAGGACAGTACCGGTCGTGACTTAGGTGCTTACATTGTCAACGCTGGCGCACCTTCGGGTTATGCCTTTAAGACAACAGATGATAAGAGTGCTTCCAGCGATGGGACCACCACTAACTTGAGCATCAGTCCAACGTTGTCAAACGCAACCTTTGGGGCAACTGTAACCGTTGATGTTGTGCCGGTTGCTTCCACCACGAAAGTTTCCTATAACTATGTCAATAGCAATGGGGGCTTGACAACCTTATCATCCAGTGACTTTGCGCTTGGGTACCCGGGATTGACTGATACACAACAATCAAACGATTTGCCTTCAGGTGGGTCAACTGACGGGTCCTTTAAAGTGAGCGATTATTTTGCTTCCAATGGTAAATTTGAAACTGCTCTTGATAATTCCAATACTAAAGTGACGCTTGATAACAAGAACTTGTACACTGATACCTCTTCAGGCAACAAAGTTTCACTGCTTGGCCAGTCAACCGGCTTCTTCGGCAGCAATGTCCCCGGATCTGACAATTGGCGCTATTTCTATGTCTACGATGCTTCTGGTACCGCAGATAACAACGCTTCTTCATTGACAAACGGCTCAACAGTTAAAGTAGTGCTTCACCGTTACGTTACCCAAATTTCTGTTAACAGTAAGGATACCTCTATCAACGCTAATACAGATTACGTTGCTAAATAACGACGAAAATTAAGATTAGGAGTCGTGAAGGCCACTGATCTTAGGGGGGATCGAAAGTCAGTTTCGGCTCTCCCCTACATACATAAAGCATGTCTTACCTGCATGCTTTATTAAAAAATAGATATACATTCCTTCAATTAATATATCTACTTTCATATAAATTGACTTGTCCGCGGAAAGTTGTTCAAGCCGGCTGTCCGCGTGCTGACCAGGGTTCCTTCAAGCTTGCCCGGGTTTGGTTCACCAGGTAAATGGAACGTCTCGAGATTAACTCGGGACGTTTTTTTAATATGAGTAAAAATGACTACCAATCACATGGTAAACTATTATATAATTACTACGTGATTATCAATGATTCTATGAGGAGGAAACGGGTATGAACAAGAGGTTACATAAATCGCTATTTATTGGTGTGGCAGCTTTGGGGCTATTTGTGGCTGCCGGTTTTTCAAATGTGCAGACTGTTAGTGCTAAAAGCAAAGCAGCAAAGGTGACACGAGACTACGCCGCAAGTGCAAAGGGATCGGATCGAAATGTTGTCCCAACCGGGCAGTACGCAATTTATACTAAGCCTGGAACGGTGAAAGGTGCCCGCTTAGTAGCCAGCAAGACAACTTTGAGTGATTTGGCCAATTCTGAGAACTCGAAGGATTATTTCCGGGCCTATCGAATTGCGAAAACCAACCGTGGTTCTTATTATGCAAAAGTTGTTTCATTTGACTATCAGCACCGTGGCTGGATCTATGTTGGTAAAAGTAATCCTGACAGCGATTGGGCATCAGTGGGCTATGGTTTGAAACATGCTGAAACGACAAAGCAAACACCATTGCCGGACACTAGGACGGTTCAGTTGACCAATCCGGGTGTTGTTAACGGCCTTTGGAATGCACCTTACCGCTCACAGTATCGGGCTAAGAAGTTGATTGAAGATACGACACCATATGGCGGTCAAAACTTTACAGTGACTGGCTCCGTTGAGATGACGCGTGAAGGGACACCATACTACTATATTGTGAATGACAATGATCCACAGGTTAAGGGCTGGATTTATGCTGGTGCTGTGATTGAACAGGTACCGACACCGACTGTAGACAATGATAAAGTTGTTTATGCCAAGATTATTGACGCTGACTCTGGACTGGTAGTGGCTGACCAAAAATTAACCAATACCCGAACGGACTTAACCAGCGCACCAGCTTTTGTCGCAACTGAGCTTGGAAATGGATCGAGTGATGAAGCAAAACTGGGCGCTTATGCACCGGGCTATATTTACGATACCTTAAGCGCTGCTGACAAGAGTGCCAATTACAGTGCGATTGCAGGTGCAACTTACGGTTCAACAGTAACGGTTAAAGCGCGTTTGGCTTCAAACAGTGTACCTTTTGATACGCTAAAAGATGCCAACTTGACGACTAACTAATTTTTTAACTGATTTCTGACTTTTTAAAGTTAAAGTGCTCCGATCATTGATTGGGGTGCTTTTTTATGACTTCTTTTTAGTAATTCGTGGCAAAACTACTCGGCTAGCTTAAGTACTATTCAACAGCTCGGTGAATTGCCTGTCAGTGAATAAAATCACTCACGATCAATGATCGATTTGTTTGAATGACTTGAAATTGTGAAGAATCTGTGAAATTATAATGAATGTGATATGCTATGAATTAATTTTGACTAAATTGTGAATATAAATTGACTTTTTCCTTAAAAAACAATTAAATTCGTAAAACTTAAGTCAACAAAATTTGTTACTTTTGACTGATTGGAAAGCTTGCTGTTAGCAAGCAATCAAGCCGGTTTGATAGCCTTTAGGGCTTAATTTTTTTGATTGGTATGGCCGACTTTGAACACTAAAAGTCTGATTAGGATTGTGAATTAGCAGTTCTTTTTGTTTACAACTTATAGCCATGATGTTATTATAATGTCTGAAGGGGCGAGAGTTTACATATCGCGTCTAATATCTTTATCACTAGAGAGGGGAAATTCGAATTATGAAAACTAATATCAAGCGATCATTATTCGTCGGCTTGGCTGCATTAAGCTTTGTAGCTGTTGCTGGTGCATCATCTAATGCATCTGCTGCTAAGAAGAGTTACAAGATCGACTTCAACCAAGCTGCAAGTAGCTCAACTGCTACTAGCCGTAATTACGTTCCTACTGGAACAAATGCATTATATACTAAAGCTGGCGTATTAAAGAGTGCTCGTCAGGTTGCTTCAACTGCAACTTTACAATCACTTGCCAACTCAAAGAAGGGTAATGACTACTTACGTGGTTACCGTGTTGCTAAGTTAAGCAACGGTTCATACTACATGAAGGTTGTTACTTTTGATAAAGCTTACCGTGGTTGGATCTATGTTGGTAAGACTGATCCTCGTAGCAATTACCAAAGTGTTGCCGGTGGCTTGAAGTACACTGATACAACGACCGATGTAACTTCACAATTGACTGACGCACAAAAGAAAGCTACTTATCAATTGAGCAATCCAGGAACTGCCTTTGAATCACAAACATTTAAGGAACCTGCTTATACTCAATATAAGATTGGCCGTAACACAACTGACACTACCAACTACAAGAACGATACCTTTACAGTTACAAAGGCTGTAAAGCGTAACCGTGAAGGTGATGTTTGGTATTACGTAAATGATGCTAAGAACCCATCAATCAATGGTTATGTTCTTTCAACATCACTTAAGCAAGCTGCTGGTTCAAGCTCATCATCATCTGCAACTTCAACGGCTTCACAAGGCTACAGTCAAACAACTGTTGACAGTACCTACAATGTTGAAGGCTACAGCATGGCAACTGGTGGTAAGCAGACATCATCAGTTCGTTGGACAATTCCTTTGATGAATGCCAACGTTAACTGGAACAATGCCGTTAACAACTTTAACCGTGATGCCAGCGTTAAGGGTAACAAGAACGATGTCATCCCTTCAGCTACTTTGAAAGCAGCTTTGAAGAAGAACGGATTTGACACTGTTTACATGAAGATTACACCAACTATTTTGCCTCGTATTTCCGGTGGGATTCTTGACAACTTGGATTCATTTACTGGACTTTACATGAAGTTCAATTTGGATCAAGATGCATTGCCACAAAATCCACACTACGGTGATACGTTACGATTGGCTTACACGGTTGATGATTCAGCTCTTTATCGTAAGGGCATTACCAACAGCAAGTACGAATCAAACCTTAACTCAGATGGTTATGTCGGCATGACGATTTACCGTCAATGGATTAAGACGATTCTTGACTTGATCGTTGTCAACCCATTACTCTAATTTAACGATTAGATAAAAATAAAAAGTACACCGTTTTGGTGTGCTTTTTTTATGCAAAAAATTGTCAATGAAATTCACTAATAACTTAATTGTTACGCAATTTATACAAAAAATGATACATAATCTTAACCTTTACTGTGTGAAATTAATTGGTTAATGGGTTATAATGATTGTGTAGTTAACGAAATAAAGAAATGATTTGTTAGCTGGCTGATATATCAATACTGGAGGGGATTTTATGAAAAATAAGCTGGTTAAGGCGACGATGCTTAGCATAGCCGCTTTGGGACTGGGTGTGACTGCTTTTGCAACGACACCTTCAAATGCGTCTGCTAAAAGCTACGCAAAAGTAAAGTCCAATAAGGCTTTTACAACTAATTATACTGAACGCAATTATTTACCAACCGGTTCAGCAGCACTTTATTCAAAGGCGGGAACACTTAGAGGCGCTCGAAAAGTGGCCAGTGTCACAACGCTTCAATCAATGGCCAATCGAGCCGATAAAGGCCAAAGCTACTTTAGAGCCTATCGCATTGCCAGAACTAACCGTGGTTCTTACTACTTAAAGGTTGTTTCGTTTGATAAGAGTTACCGAGGTTGGATTTATGCCGGTAAGTCAAATCCAGCCAATCGAACATCGGTTGGCGGTATGAAGAAGGTTTCAACGTTCAACCAGGGCAACTTGACGACTGATATTTCTAATACCACTTACTACTTTGGTGGCTCGACGACAACATACAAACAACCCGATTGGACCCAGTACAAGATTGGTCGAAACATGAATTCACTTTCTGGTGATTACTCGAAAGATCCATTGCGAGTAACTGGTGTGGGGACCAAGACCAATGGGCGTGATAATAATGCTACTTATTATTTCGTTGAAGACAGTGCTCATCCAACGGTTAATGGTTGGATTAAAGCATCTGATCTGAAATCAGGAACCGGGGCTGGTTCATCATCATCAAATCAGATTGGTAACAATCAAGTGCTGGTAAACTACGTTGATTCTTCAACTGGAAAGACGGTTTCCAGCAAGTTGCTGACCAATAATAATGCTTCCACTCAATCGGCTGCTAATTACTTAGGAACCAATTTATCTGGTCAAGCTTACTCAAACATTCCAAGTGGTTATTCGGCTCCAGGTGATAGTACCCAATATGGAACGGCTAATACGAGTGCATTAGCAGCGGCTTCATATGGGAACTCGGTAAATTACTACGTGGTCGCAACTTCGACAGATAACTTGTTCAGTACGGCACCTAAATACACTAGCAAGGCCAATAACCGAACATACAGTGGCCTTCCAGGTGATCCAGTCGGCAAGAATGCCTTCACTTCACCAAAGGGTGTGCAATTCAGTTCACTGCTTTCTAGTTTAGCTAAGAGTAGCTATACCAGTGGCAACAATGGCCAGAAGTCAGTATTTACGTCAAATGACGTTTACAATGCGCTTCAAAGTGCCGGGATGGATAAAATTTACTATCTTGCATATTGTGATCCGATGAGTAACCTCTTTGATGGTAATAAGCAAGCTATTTTGACTGCCTCCAGTACCGGAACCCCGAGTGTTAGTGGGTTGTTTGGGACTAGTTCGAGCTCAAGTTCAAGTGATACAACGAATCAGATTTCTGCAATTCTTCAGGCTTCGGGTGCTGATCCACTTGGGTCACTTTTAAGCGGGCTTGGTAACATCGTCTCAAGTGGTCTTGATGGCATTGCCAACACGTTGTTTGGTGGTCGAATCTGCTACCGAATCGTTGAATTGAAGACTGATCAGTCAGCTATCCAATCAGCTAATGGTGATAGCATCAAGATGGGAACTCAAGTCACAATTCCTTACACTGCAACTGCTTCTAAGGTTGTAACACAAGATACAGTTAAGGGTTATCATAATGATTTGCAGGCAGGTTTTGGGGATGCTAAGGCTGATCCTGATCAAAGTTACGCCTTCAATGACAAGACCTTCTCAAGCAGTACCAGTGCTTTAAGTGGTTTACTGACACAAAACACCAGCAGTAATGCTAATAGTAATACTAATACAAGTTCCAGCGCTCTATCAGAAACCTCTACTGGTACCTCGTCAAGTGACAATGGGATCTCAAACTTAAGTGACCTTATTGGAGCACTGTTTGGTTAATCGATAGGTATTGGTTGCTTAAAACTTAAGACCAAGAATCAGTAAATAAGAAAAAGTGTCATTGGAAAATTATTTTGGTTTTCCAATGACACTTTTTTTGGCTATCATTTTAATTTATGCAAGTGGCCTTGCTCATAATTACGAGTCATCTGTTCCACTAGCTTTTTCATTCCGGCAATGTCTAAGATACTATCCGCAAATTCCTTACGAACCAGTTCATCCGGTAAGTATTCATCATACTTATCAAAGGTTGGCACTTCATTTGGAAATAACAAGTCAAGCGGAGAAAAATCCTTACCAGCTTCTTCCAGAATAATCTGAAAGAATTCAGCTTCATTACAATCCATCGCAAATTCCATAAAATATGGTCGTGATGAATTAAATCCACGTAAATTAAGCCGATCAGCACACTTGATTCGCAACAGTCGTTCTAATGCTAAAAATTGATAGCTACCGGTCCACGGGAAGAATGCCCACAGCTTACCGCCAAGATTAATTAACTGATTGTGAGGAAGTCCGGCCATATTAGCCGCGTCTCTCATTTGGGTCACCCGGGCGCGAGCATTCCCTTGTAGGTAGCTATACATTTGGGTCTCACTAAGGACTTTTCTCATTCGTTGGAGAATTTTGGGATGAATATCGCCGGCAACATCCCCGAAATAGGCCGGAATATGTCCCTTTACCTCATGACAGTAAACCTGATGTCTTTGCCGGTCCACGTCTTCGACGACCCAGACTCGGCCGGCAATGGCTATTTTATCACCAACCGGGGGCGGCATTACAATTGTCCCCAATTCTTCTGATTTGGAATGGACACTAAATTCTTCATTATCTTGAAAGACAGCATAGAACTTATAGTTGTTAACAACCCGTTCTCCGGCGATGCCAACAATCAGGCCCCCAGCTGGAGTTCGTTCAATTTGGTTTGTCTTCAAAAGATGTCGCAACAAGGTTCGGTAATCATCTTGACTGATATTATGAAAATAGGCCAATTGTAACACTCGTGATGCTAACTCTGCCGGGGTCATTTCACCACTTGAGGCGAGAGTGCTCATGGTTTGATGATATAACAAACTGTACGGCAATCGATTGGTCCGGGGCGGCTCAACCCATCTTTCTTCGAGATATAATTGGACCAACGCGATACCTTGTAGTAGGGGCCACGGAATTAGATCGGGAAGCATTGCCCGAGATTCGGGGTGTTCTTCGCGCATCACAAAGTGCATTTCCGGCGGGTTTCCCCGTCGTCCGGTTCGACCCATTCGTTGCAAGAATCCCGAAACGGTGAAGGGGGCATCAAGCTGAAAGGCACTTTCCAACTTACCAATATCAATTCCTAATTCAAGGGTCGCCGTCGCACAAGTTGTCATGTTCGCGTCTTCATCCTTCATGGCATCTTCCGCCGTTTGCCGCAAAGCTGGTGACAGGTTTCCATGATGAATTAAAAACCGATCGGGCTCATGATTATATTCCGCGTATGAACGTAATTCCTGACAAACCGCTTCACATTCCTCACGACTATTAGTGAAAACAAGGCATTTTTTGCCGCGGGTGTGTTCAAAAATATATCCAATTCCCGGGTCAGCCAATTCGGGTGCTTGATCCGTCTTTTGGCCGACTAATTGAGCTGGATCAAAGTTGTCAGCCGAGGCTTGAGGATCAGTTTTATAAAAATGCTCCATCGAAAGACGCCAGATTTGGCCGGTGCTGTTTACCTTTGGTGCTGCTGTTTGGTACTCACTGCCCGCACCCAAAAACTTACTGGCCGACTGGACGTTGCCGATGGTTGCTGACAGCCCAATTCTTCGTGGTTTAACATTAGCCAGTTTTGAAAGCCGTTCAATTAAACAAAATGTTTGGCCCCCTCGATCACTCCTTAAAAAAGAATGGAGCTCGTCAATGACAATGTAACGCAAACCATGAAAGAGACGTGGAACATCCATGTGCTTGTTGATCATGAACGATTCCAATGATTCCGGGGTGATCTGTAAGACCCCAGACGGGTGTTTTAACAACCGCCGTTTACTTGATTGGGAAACATCACCATGCCAACGCCAAACGTTAATGCCGGTATCCTGGCAAAGATCAGTAAGCCGGTCGTACTGATCATTAATCAATGCCTTTAATGGGGCAATATACAAACACTGGATTGAATCTGAAGGTCGCTCACTCAAATCAGTTAGAATTGGGAAAAAGGCCGCTTCGGTTTTTCCCGAAGCAGTGGATGCCGATAGGAGAACATTGTGATCGGTATTAAAGATTTCCTCGGCGGCTGCCACCTGAATGGCGCGTAAATTTTGCCAACCGCGGTTGTAAATATAATCTTGGATAAACGGTGCATATCTTGAAAATACATCCATAGCGCACCTCCTTAACTAAATGGTGAACTCCGTGTAGTCTTGATCCTTTTTATCAGAAACCGCCTCAGACTTGTGATAGTCGAAATCACTTGAGGATAATAATTTTTCGACCGTGGTATCGGGATTTTGCCAAACAATGTCTAGAAGCTCAATGAAATCTCGAATGACTTCTCGGGGCGTGATGTTTGTGTCGGCACCAATTCGGGCGTATTCAATTTTGATGAATTTAACTAAATCCGCCTCAGTAATGGTGCGTTGGTAACCGTACAGTCCAGCATGCATATTGGCCAATTTTTCGACTAGAACCAGCATTTCTTCAGCGGTCAACGGCTCAAGCTTAATAACCGGTGCGTACATGTCACGGGCACCAGCCGTCGCAAACTTTCCCTGGGTTAATCGTGAATGGAGAGCCTCATAGCTATAGACACCCCGGCGACGGTCTTCAACGGCTTGTGGAGTCCCGCCCATAAGAATCCCCAGATACTTTGCTTTGCCTTGAAGTGTGTCATTGTACATTGTTAAAATTTTTTCGTAATTATACTGACGGCTGATGCTGTTCGGGATCTTGTAAATATTCACCAACTCGTCAATCATAATGATAAGGCCGGCATACCCAGCCTGCCTAAAGAATGAGGCAAATAACTTTAGATATTCATACCAGTCATCATCAGAAATGATGACGCTAACACCCAGCTCCTGCTTGGCTTCGGTTTTATGTGTGTATTCGCCCCGGAACCACTTAATGACCTTTGCCTTTGTGGCGTCATTGCCATCAAGATAAGCGTGATAGTACATATTTAACAGCTTAGCGAAATCAAAACCGTGAACCAGTTCGCTCAACGATGAAATGACTGCGTAAATTTTCTTATCGACGGCCTCAGCAAACTGAGGATCATCGACTGCCAAGCCACTGTCACTGGCAACATTGCTCTGGACGGAGCTAATCCAGCGGTCGAGCACTAAGGTAAGTGCACCGCCTTCTGGTCGGGTCTTGGTTGCCAGATTTTGAATGAGTTCCCGGTAGAGGGCAAGCCCCTGACCTTTGGTTCCTTGAAGTCGCCGTTCTGGTGATAAATCTCCGTCAACGACGACAAAGTTTTTGTCCATGACGTAGTTGCGCATGGTTTGCAGCAGGAAACTTTTTCCTGAACCGTACCGGCCCACAATAAAGTGAAAGGAAGCCCCGCCTTCAGCAACAACGTCGACATCGTGAAGCAGTGCTTCAATCTCTGCCTTACGACCAACCGTCACGTACGGTAAGCCAATTCTTGGGACTACCCCACCCTTGAGGGAATTTAAGACTGTTTGCGCAATCCGCTTTGGGACGCGTCTCTTCTTTATATCTGTCATCAGATAGCCACTCCTTTACGATAAAAATAGTTGTTCCAAATCCTGACGATAATCTTCGACGACAACTGGCTGATTATCAGCATTGAATTCAATGACTGTATCGCCAATTTCATCCAACAGCTTTTCATTAATTTGATCGACTAAAATAGAAACCATTAAGTGATGATCCTTTAGGTATTGCTGCCAGGGGCGATTTTTCAATAACGCAACAATCAGCATGGTTTCATCAGTATTTAATAAAGACTGGTTGTCGGGAGTTGCCGGCTCCTGAGAAGGTTGTGGAACCGTTTTTTTCTTTGGTTCAGCCGGTGCTTCTTTTTCTTCTTCGGTTAACAAGCTTTCTCGGGTCAGTGACGCATCCGTTCGAATTTTGTCAAGACTATCCAGATTAAGCGTTACCCGCGGGCGTCGTTTTTCCTCTTGAATTTGTTGATACGCCATAATCCCATCCATAATTGCTTGTTGCAAAAGTGAACTCAATTGCCGGGGCTTAAGTGGGTGGCCAAAGTGAAATGCCTTTCTTGCCAAGCGATCTACCTCATGTAGCAGCGTGTTGAGCTTTTTGCCCTGGTGATCGACTGGATAATAAACTTTAGAACTGCATGTCCGCTCGCCTAAATGATAAATGTGGTCAGCGTCAATTTGATACGTTTTGAGCCGTGGTGGCTTTTGAAAATAAAATACGGCACTTCTAAAATACGTATGGGATGTCGATACCAACGTGGCAATGGCTTGGCTGAAGTAATCAAATTGATTTGTTTGCCGTAAATTGAGAATTTGTTGCCAAACGACTTTCAACAGCTCGGCGAATTGCTTCGGTGACTTTTTGAACAATAGGCAGGACTTAAGGTAGGTTGAATGGCTTTTAAAGACGGCTAATAGTTGCTCGGACGAATAATCGGCTGGATGCAATAAAATATGATAATCTTGGTCGGCAGCCAGCGTTTTTGCGAAAATAGTCCGGGCCTTTTGCCGATCAAGCCCATAATACAACACATAATCATATAGCCATAGATCAAGTAGTTCGCGCATTCGTGAATGATAACTGGGAGCGCACTGATCACGAAATTTGATGAGTTTTGCGTAGCCTTCCTCAGGTGAGGCCACCCCAATATTATTTAAGAGCTCGTAAATGTAAAGGTAGGCGTATGAGGTGCTGGTAACCTGGAAATGTTCCTGTCGTAACCGAGTTCGCCAAGTAAAATATGTGCGTAACTGATGAATCGTCAGTTCATGATAGACAGGAAAGTACCGTTTCAACTCATAGATGGCATCGTAATGGTCTTCGTAATCTGCCATCATTTGACCCTGATGGTAAAAATTATAAGCAACAATCTCAGATGACGGGACTGTATAATCATATGATTGAATCATCTTTTGGATCGCTGCTGGGACATCGCTTTTTTCTTGTTTTTGAGCAGGCTGAGGGCGAACTGGTAATTGAATCTGTTGGGCACGGTACTGCGGATTGGCCTTCTCATCAGGAGGTAAGTAAACTGCCTGTTCCTGAGATGTGTGGTTTGAATTTTTTGGAAAATGTTTAAGTGAATAGTTCAATACTTTTTGTAACATGATTTCATTAATCGACTTCACGGAGACGCCAATCCACTTTCGGTTCCTTATGAATTTAGGAACTGAAAATTGAGGCAAGTGCTGAACGATGACTCCCAGGTTGCCGCAATAGACATCGATGTTTGTCGGATCATCCTGACTTGCAATCACAAAAGGACGGTTTGAAACTGGATGGATAAGGACTTTAATATGTTGAGGTGATTCAGCAGCTAAAACAAACTTTAATCCATAATAGTTAGTGACCAAATCATTAATTTCTTGCCAGTTCAACTCTGTACCCCCATTTCATTGCAAACATCTTCACGTCTAAATTCTATCCTATAACGTAATCCAATAGTTAAGAAAAAACAAATTTCCATTAAAATTTATGAACTGGTTATACTTGTTACAGACTCAAGATCATTGATTTATATGGCACATAACGCTTTTGCAACCTAAAATTATTGTAAACTTTTACTATCCATCCGATCATCACTTTAATCGTTTGAAATAGGCTCCTATCTCGAGAAGTTTAACGGAGACAGGGGCCTATTTAAATATGTCGTTATATATTAACTGCTTATTTATTAATTAGTTTGGATAATTTTATTTAACAGTTGTGTGGGTGGTTGATGCCTTTTTAGTAGAACTGGCAGTAGCTGTTGTCTTTTTAGTTGCCGTCTGACTCGTCTTTTTAGTGGTCTTAATTCGATCTTTAGGATAGTTATTAATCATGAATTGAGCGATTTCACGGCCCATTAACTGATAGGTCTTAGCCGATGGATGAAGTCGTTCATCGAACAAGCGATACGTGTGATTACTGTCAGTGATTAACTGCTTGGTATCTTTTCGCCAATCAAGATAGGGGATGTCGAACTGTTGATAAACCTCAGCTTCTGCATCTCTTAATTCATTCATAGTGAAGTTGCCTTTACCGATGACATCATCGGAGTTGGTATTACCATCATATCGGGTAATTGGTAAAATTCCGTAAATAATCAACTTTTTATTCTCAGATTTCATCTTTTGAATATTTTGTTTTAAAGTATCTTGGATATCGGCAAGTGAGTTGGAAACATGACCGTAATCATTTGTACCATAGGCGATGGTGGCGACATCATAGTTTTTAAAATTATGTGCATTGACCGTTGGCGTCAGATCACCATCGGTTTCCTGTTCACCACCGTCACATAGAAACGCACCGTTATAGCCGGCGTTCAGCACAGAGGTGTTTAAGTATCGGCTGAGCCACGTTGGGTAACCCATGTTGTCCAACGTTTCGTAACCATCATAACCCTTGGTGATCGAATCACCCATACTAATGATTTTTTGGCCCTTAAAGTAATCACTATTCTTCATGGCAATATTAAAAGTCCCTTCTGAAATTGGTTCAAGATTTCCCTGCCAAATCCAGCCGGTTTGGGCACCTGAACCACTCTTTACATAGTACCAAACCGAATTGCCGCCACCCTGTGCAGAACGGTCAATGACTGCCTTTTTCTCTGTATACCAGGTGACTTTTGAAAAATCTTTAGCGGAACCGGCTTGTTTATTTAACTTGGAAGAGGTATAAACATAACCTTTCTCAATATGATAAGGTAGTTCCTCGTCAACGGTTGTACTGCTGACGATGGAAGCCGCTGGGATCGTCTTCTTGATAGAAGAACTGGATGCTTTAGTACTGGATGATGATTGTCTGCTTGTTGCAGTTGTCGTAGTCTTTGAAGGAACCGTTGCTTTGCTGGCCGCCCGTGTTGTAATAGTCATGGACATCCCCAGTAATACCGCCATTGCAACGGTCATGTATTTTGTTTTTATCATTTCGATAATCTCCTCAAAATATTGTTAACGCCCCTTAGAATACCACGATAATGTTACGAAGACTTTACGGGTGGGTGAAAACCTTATTAACTGGGCATTGGTCCTTAATGCAACAATATAACAACTTGAAAAAAGATCACAAATAATTTATTATGGAACATGTATAGTGCGACTCTTTTAAGGTCGGGGGGGATTTAACATGAACAAAAAGTTCAAATTCAGGTGGTCGATAGCGGCATCATCGATAATGCTGGCTTTGTTCAGTTTTGGTGTTGGGGGCGACGTTAAAGCTGATAATACCACTGTACCTGCCAAAACGCAGGTAACTGCTGTCAACCCTTCTTCTACGAATAACAGCGAGCAGAGTTCATTACATAACGGGGACAATAGTCAATGGGCACTGCAAAGTTCGTCACAATCCGCTGGGAGTTTAGGAAAAGACAGTTCGACAGAGAATTCATCTACTACATCGGCATCGGCTTCTTCAGATACCGCCAGTTCAAGTAGTTCGACTAGTAACGGGGACACGACGACTACTTATGGCAATGCAGATGATAATAATCTTGATGGTGCCAATAGTAGTTCGGCGTCGTCAGCTTCAAGCAGTTCTTCATCTTCCGAACCCATGATGGGACTGGGTGATAAGGGTTCAGCAGCGGCGGGGACCGGTGCTGATAAAGTCATTAAAAAAATTATTGATAAGGTTGTCCCTGGTGGTGGTTTGGATAACACCAAGCCAGATGTCCCACCAGTGGATAGTTCTACGGGTAACGATCAGCAGTCAGCCAATCAAACAACTAATCAAGCCACTGGTTCTGGAAAAGCAGCAGCGACTGGCAATTCAAATCAAGTCAGTCAACAGACTCCTCAAATCGAATCAGGAGTTGATGCAGGTGGCTCAAGTGCGGTTGCTCAATCAACTCGGCGAACAGCCATTGAAAAGTCAAATGCAGCGAATGCTTTGACCCATAATTCTTTCGCTAATCGGGTTTCAAAAAGTGATCATGTGGGCACCCAAAAAAGCAATGCCAAGTTGGTCAGCTTCGATACCTTTAGTAATCTTTTCTACAAGCAGGCGCTCAATCAAAAGAAAAATCCGGGCAAGTTTACAACGTCAAAAGGTAAAAAGGTCACCATCACAACACCGGTTTCAAATGTTAAATACACGAATCACGATGTTAATGGGGTGATTGAAACGTTGCCGGTAATCATTACATTATCGATTATTGGCATTGTTGCCGTTTCGTTTATTGTTTTTGATCCGTTGAGATTTATTTTTAAATGAGCCTTATAATACAGACTTCAGGAAATACCCTTAAAACGGGGATACTTGAGGTCTGTTTTTTGTTTCAAAGAAAATGGGTTGGCGATGGTACTCAGGTTATGGCAGTTAGGCATGCTAAAGAAGGCTGGTGCGTCGCGGCTCAATGAGTTTCAAAAAATAATTCAAAAAGTTGAGACGCAACCCTTGCAAACGCTTCCAGATATGTTATTATATAGTCAAGGAAGGGAAGAGAAGTTCGAAGCACCAAGGGTTGAAGACCTACTTTGAATGTTCTTCCACCAACAGTAAAACGTTGGCAGTATGATGGTTCAAATATTTGTAATTTGAAGTAATGGTAATGAATCCAAGCAAGTATCTGTTTTGATGTTGTGATTAAGATAGTTATGAACAAGGATGACAAATTAATTTCAGGTGATTAAGTGTTTGAATATAAAATGATCCAATCACATCGAATGGATTTAGAGACCTACTATTAATACTCATTGGAGTTATCGAATAGGTTGATGTACAGGGGTCGCTTGTAGTAGATCGATGAATCCGATAAGTAATCAAATTGATGGGATATCAAGTTGATGGATAGGTGACAGATTCACAGATCAGATAATCAAGAATTAGATCTTTACAGCAGTAAGACTTTAGTACCAGAGATTTAAGTTCCAAAGTTTCACGTAACATTAAATTGATCGTGCGGCAAATTTATCAAAAGTTAAATTAAATGAGTTGATTAAAGTTTGCGACAGTCAGATCAATTAGATGAGTTTAATTGAGGCGATAAGACATTAGATTTAAACAAAAGTGGGTATTAACCCTTAATGATCAGATCCCTTCCGAAAAATAGGCACTCAGGTTGAAACGCATAGCAAACCTGAGGCCTATTTTTGTGTCTAAAATTAGTGGTTGGTAAGTGGTAAAAAAATCCTACGGGAATCGACTTTACAAAGTTGTGTTATTAAACCGTTTTTGCTATAATGTAAGCGCCAACAAGATAGTAAAAGGTCTTACTAAAAAACAAATGACTCATTTAATTTACAGACCTTTGGATATTCGGTATTCTAGTCAATGGAATTACTTTTATCCGTTAATTTTGTGCAAAAAAGGAGAAGCCGTCATGGATTTTCAAAGAGTGATCATTATTGATATCGCGTCGCTTGGCATTGGCGAGGCCAGTGACGCTAATCGATATCATTCAGTGGGTGCCGATACGTTGGGACACATTGCCCAACGGACAAGTGGTCTAACTTTACCCACACTGACAAAGTTAGGATTGGGTAATAGTCGCTCTGACAATCCAATTGAAGGACTTCCTGCCGTTAAACAACCATTGGGGAACTACGGCAAGATTCATCTTGAAGGCTTGGGGAACCAGCCTCAGAGTGGGATTCGTGAAATGCTCGATTATCAGGATGGAATTCGGGTGACCAGTGTGATTGATCCGGTTGTCAAATATAGTGATGATTATGCACGGTCAGTGATGATTACTAATTATCAAAGTTACATCTCTAATCAGAGCTTGGCCGATATTGTTGCCGTGAATAAGGATTCGCTTGCGTTTCAAACATTGCATCACGAAATCGTCTCACCCGTTAATGGTTTAGTTTATATGATTGTTCAAGGGTTACCGCGAGCAGCGGAAAACGGTGACTTAAAGAAGTATCTTGAAATTCTGAAAGAAACGGATCAACACATTGCTCAAGTGATCAATGAATTGCATCGAACGGATCTGTTGATCATTACTTCAAGCTTTGCCAATGATATGACAGTTGCGGTGTCGCCGACCCGTGAATATTTACCCTTGATCGTCTATTCACCAGATTACGAGTCGGGCCACTCAATCGGTATTCGTCATTCATTAGCTGATATCGGTGCGACAATTGCTGAGGCCTTTTCATTAAACTATTCTAAGGAATCCGTTGGCCACAGCTTCTTAAGCGAGGTATCACTTTAAAACGGGGTTTAACTATTAAAACCAAATCTAATAATAAGGGGGATCGTCACGTCAAGGTAGTTTCTTGAGAGTGTTTTTTGCAATTATGCTTGTTTCGGTATCTAAAAACAGAAAAGAGGATTTCCGCATATGTATTTATTAATCAATATACTCGGGGTCATTGTTTACCTTGGGATTGCGCTCTTATTTTCCAAAAATCGCAAAGCCATCAACTGGCGTTCGGTGATTGTCGTCCTGGTGCTCAACCTGTTAATTGCCTTTATTTTGACTGAATTCAAATGGGGCCGGGATGCTGTTAAAGCTGCGGCTGACGGTTTTAACTGGTTAGTCCAGGTTGCCTATCAGGGGATTAATTTTGCTCTGCCTAACTGGGTTACCCCGCAATTTGGCGGAACAGCCAAATCGATGAACTTTGTGACCAGTGCACTGTTGCCAATTCTGATGATTGTGCCATTGTTCGATACGTTAACTTATATTGGTGTTTTACCTTGGATTATTAAGTGGGTTGGCCGCGGCCTGTCATTTATTACCGGGGCACCGAAGTTTGAATCATTCTTTGCCGTTGAAATGATGTTTCTTGGTAACACTGAAGCACTGGCTGTTTCATCGTTGCAGTTAAAACAAATGTCAGCTAAACGGAACCTGACTTTGGCCTTGATGTCAATGTCCTGTGTAACGGCGTCAATTATTGGTGCTTATACCCAAATGGTTCCAGGGCAATACGTCTTGACCGCAATTCCGCTAAACGTGCTGAATGCGTTGGTTATTACCAGCATTTTAAATCCGGTCACTGTGACACCGGAAGAAGATACGATTGCCAAAATGGGTGGCAGCGGGGCTGACAGTGCGGTTGCCATTGAAGAAGGTGAAGTTGGTGAAAATGGTAAGAAAGAACCCTACTTCTCATTTCTTGGTGATTCCATCCTAGGTGCCGGCCGCTTGATTTTAATCATTGCCGCTAACGTTATCGCCTTTGTTGCCTTAGCTGCATTGATTGACAAAATTTTGGCACTGTTTAACCCGTGGTTGTCTTTGGAACACATTCTCGGTATTATTATGTTCCCATTTGCTTGGCTGATGGGGCTGGATGTTAGTCATGCCTTCCAATTTGCCCAATTTATGGGTATGAAGTTGGTAACCAACGAATTCGTTGTGATGGGTAAGATTGCCGGAACAATTCATAATCTGTCGATCTTCCCGGCCCACTATCAGGCCCAACTCACCGTCTTCATTACGTCATTTGCCAACTTCTCGACAACTGGGATGATCATCGGTGCCTTCAAAGGATTGGTTGATAAAAAGAAAAATGATTTGATTAGTAAAAATGTTGGCATTATGTTACTATCCGGTATTTTAGTATCACTAATGTCTGCCGGAATTGTTGGTCTTTTTGTATGGTAAAATTACAAATTCGAAAGTTAGGTTTTATTTTTGGATAAGTTACAAAGAGAAGAGGCCGTAGCTAATAAACTGCGGCTCAGTGAAGCGTTTCGGGATAAACAGCTCATTAAGCGTGAAATTATTGCCGGAATTACCGGATTCTTTGCAATTTCATATATCATTATTGTAAATCCAATGATTTTAAAAGATGCGGGGATTCCGACCGGCCTGAGTGTCTTCGCAACCATCATCGCCTCATTAATTGGTTGCTTAATCATGGGCTTCTGGGCGAATGCACCGGTCATTTTAACACCTGGAATGGGGGTTAATGCTTTCTTCACGTATACCGTTGTTGTGGCAATGGGGTTGTCATGGCAGGAGGCCTTAGCCATCTCCATAGTTGCCAGCGCAATTTACGTGGTGATTGCCTTTACCCGGTTAAGCCAAATTCTGGCTGACGGGATTCCGGATGCCTTAAAAGCAGGGATTACTGCCGGAATCGGCTTGTTTTTGGTCGAGATTGGTCTGGAAAAAGCTCAGTTGATTCAGGCCGGCAAGAGCTCAATTTTAGCTCTTGGTGACTTAACACAACCGGCTACGCTATTAGCGATGTTTGGATTGCTGCTGACACTGTTTCTCTACGTTCGAAATGTAACTGGTGGTTTCTTTATCGGGATTTTTGTCACATCCCTATTGGGGATCTTGTTTGGCATTAAAGATCAAACGTCGCCATCGGTTAGTCTTGGTGATATTGGCCATTATTCAAAGATTTTATTCAAGGGTAATTTCAATCACCTCGTGAGCATCACGTTTGTGTTAGCCGTCTTTTCGATGACCATGATCCTGGTGTTTGAATCGATGGGGCTATTGGAAGGCATCATGCCCAATCCCAAAAAGTTCAAACGGGCCTTTCAAGCAAGTTCAGTTACCAGCCTGCTGTCAGGTGCTTTAGGAACCAGTCCGACAGTTGCGGCCGCAGAAAGTGCTTCGGCAATTGAAAGCGGTGGCCGAACGGGGATTACCGCAATTGTTGCCGGCCTGATGTTTGGCCTCTCCATGTTTTTTATCCCATTGCTGTCGTTTGTTCCACAAGCCGCAATTGCCCCCGTGATTATTATTACAGGGGCGCTGATGATGAATCAGCTGAGTCGAATTAATATGTTTGATTTTTCAGATTGGTTTCCGGCCTTTTTGATTGTGGTGCTAATCCCATTTACTACCAGCATTTCAACCGGATTGGCGTTTGGATTCGTTGCTTATCCAATTTTAAAGATTGCGGCGGGCCGAGCGCGGGAGCTCACCACCGCGACGTATATTTTAGGTGGCTTGTTCCTATGCGACTTGATTCTTTCAGCATTACTGTAGGTGATAACTAGTTGATCCGGCAGTTCTTCCAACCAAATAGCCAAACTGGTTGGCAATGCCGGGTGGCATCTAAAGGAGAAACTTAAAAATGACAATTAAGATTGTAATGGATACTGATCCGGGAATCGATGATGCAGCGGCGTTAACTATGGCATTAAATGATCCCCAAATTGAGGTTAAATTGATTACCAGTGTTGCTGGCAACGTTACGGTTGATAAGACGACCCGAAATGCACAAAAAATCGTGCGGTTCTTTAATAAAGATGTGCCGGTTGCCGCTGGTGCCAAACAACCATTAATTAAAGAATTTGAAGATGCAGCTCGAATCCATGGTGAATCGGGAATGCCAGGATATGATTTCCCTGAGGATCTGTCAAAACCACTGGATAAAAGTGCGGTCGAAGCGTTACGTGACACGATTATGAGTAGTGACGAGAAAATCACATTGGTGCCAACCGGATCGTATACCAATATTGCCCTATTGTTTAGTGAATATCCGGAAGTTAAGGCGCATATCAAAAGAATTGTTGCCATGGGTGGTTCGCTTGGAATGGGGAACATGACCAGTGCGGCGGAATTTAATGTCTTTACTGATCCGGATGCTGCCAAGATTATGTATCATGCCGGGATTCCGATTACGATGGTTGGCCTTGATATTACGATGAAAGCCCTATTGACACCAACTTCACTTCAAAAGCTTGAAACTATGAACAAAACTGGTAAGATGCTGCATGATATCATGATTCATGATGGTGATAATAGTGCACAGGGCATCGCGATGCACGATGTTAACACAATCTTTTATCTGTTGCATCCTGAAGCGATCAAAACTCAGCCAATATGGATTGATATCGTGACAGATGGCCCGGCAATTGGTGAAACGGTTGGCGACATTCGTGGAGCCTACCATCATGGTCAAACTAACGCGGATGTCTGTGTCGATATTGATGCGGAAGCCTTTAATCAGTGGTTCTTAAAGGAAGTTGCCGCAATTAAGGAACCTTAATTTAGTATGATTTGCCATAAAACGTCCCCTGATCTGCTTCAAGATCGGTGGGCGTTTATTTTTTGAGGCTGCGAGGGCTTGCTTGCCAGGCCATTGTCACCTATTATTAAAAGCAGATGGTCAATTATCAAAGTGGGTGAGTGAGTTGAATGACTTTGATCAAGAATTAATTGAATCGTTATTTATTAAATATGCCAAAATCAATACCCGATCGAACCCGGCCAGCCCGACCGTGCCAACGACACCTGGGCAAGTTGAATTGGCTCAGGCAATTGTTGAAGATTTAAAAAATTTAGGCATCAAAAAGGTGACCTATGATACTGACAGTGGTTATGCACTGGCAGAATTACCGGGTAATTCCGATAAAGCTTTGACGCCAATTGGGTTCATTGCCCATTTGGATACGGCGGATTTTAATGCCGAAAATATTTCACCGCAAATTCATGCCAATTATTCGGGTGATGACATTGTCTTGAACCGTAAAAAGGGCTTGGCTTTGAGTCCTAAACAATTTCCTAATTTGAAAAAAGTTGTTGGCCAACGATTAATTACAACGGATGGCAACACACTGTTGGGAGCAGATGATAAAGCAGGCATTGCAGAAATTATTGGTGCGTTGGCTTATTTATTAAAGCATCCTGAAATCGAACACGGCCCAGTTGAGGTGGCTTTTGGACCCGATGAAGAAATTGGCCGGGGTGCCAAGCGGTTTCCGGCAAAAGCTTTTGCGGCGCGCTTTGCTTATACAATGGACAATGGTCATTTGGGTCAGATTGAACCGGAAACGTTTAATGCTTCCCAAGCTGAGATTCGAATTAAAGGAACTGCCGTTCATCCGGGAGACGCCTTTGGACTAATGGTTAATGCAATTAGCTTGGCAAATGAAATTGTTTCATCCTTACCTAAAAATGAGGTGCCGGAAAAGAGTCGGGGTCATCAAGGTTTCTTCTTAGTGAGCGATTTTAAGGCAACTATTTCACAGGCCCATCTGATGATTATGATTCGTGATTTTGATACGGATCAGTTTCATCAAAAGGAGCGGTTACTTGAAACCATCGTGAATAATATTAACGCTCGATACCAGGAACCAAGAATCGCTTTGAAGATTGACGAACAGTATCAAAATATTGGCGATACCATTCGACAACATCCTTACGTGATGAACTTGGTTTTGGATACTTATCGCCGATTGGGAATCAAGCCCGATATCACACCATTTCGAGGTGGTACGGATGGCAATGCCATCACAGCTAAGGGCATTCCAACGCCGAACTTGTTTAACGGGGGCGATAATTTTCACGGCCCCTATGAATATGTCACTACTGAAGCAATGGTCACGGTGGCCAAAGTAATTGTCGAAATTTTAAAGGAACATGTTCGTCAATTTGGTCATGAGGATCGACGGCCGGTTTCTTTTGATAATAGATAACTTAAGCATTAAGTTCGGGTGAGGATCCGGACTTTTTCTTATTGCTCGAAAAGTGGTCGATAACCGATTATAATTTTAAATATGGGAAATGACGGATTTTTGAAAAGTTATTCCAGACTAGTCCTTGTCATGTCAACGATTTTAAGGTAAAGTAGAATAAGACGTGAAACAGAATTGTTTCACATTCCAGGAGAAGTTAATTCATGACGATAGAACAATTTATTAAGGCGCTTTTGGCGCATAACATTCAAGTAACCGAAGATCAATTAGACCAGTTTGAGGCCTATTTCAAGCTATTAGTTGCAACAAATGAGCATGTTAACCTGACGACAATTACAGAAAAGTCAGAGGTTTATTTAAAACATTTCTATGATTCGATTACGCCGGCTCTTTTTGTTTCACAGATTCGTGAGGCACCAATTTCACTTTGCGATGTTGGTGCAGGGGCTGGTTTCCCATCAATTCCACTTAAAATTCTTTTTCCACAGTTAAAAATTACCATTGTCGATTCACTCAATAAGCGTATTCGCTTTTTGACCGAACTGGTAGATCAACTGCGGCTGAATGATGTTAGATTGGTTCATTCCCGCGCGGAAGAATTCGGTAACCGAAAGTCTCCGGATCGCCAATCCTTTGACATCGTCACGGCCAGAGCGGTTGCCAGGTTAACCGTTTTAAGTGAACTTTGTCTGCCATTGGTTAAAGTCGGTGGCCAAATGATTGCGATGAAAGCAGCCAAGGCGGAGGATGAGTTGAAAGCTGCTGAGAAGGCCATCATGATTCTGGGTGGCCAGTTTCAGGCTGATCATGCGTTTACACTGCCAATTTCAGATGAGCAGCGTCACTTGATTGTGATTAAAAAAATTAAAGGAACACCAAAAAAATATCCACGAAAGCCGGGAACTCCAAATCGAGAACCCTTAGGTGAAAGTCATTAAGAATAGGAAAGGAGGCAGACCTGCCATGTCATACGTGATTGCACTTGCCAATCAGAAGGGTGGCGTCGGTAAAACGACCACGGCAGTTAACCTGGGGGCCGGAATGGCCTCATTGGGTAAAAAAGTCTTGCTGGTTGATGCGGATGCCCAAGGAAATGCGACCAGTGGTGTCGGCATTGCCAAATCAGAAATCAATAAAGAAATTTACGACGTTTTGGTTAATGAAGAACCCATGCAGGAAGCAATTGTTCACACGGCACATAAAGGGTTGGACATTGTTCCGGCAACCATTCAGCTATCAGGTGCAGAAATTGAATTAACCCCCCAGATGGCTCGTGAAACCCGGTTGAAAGCGGCACTGGATGTTGTCAAGGATCAATATGATTATGTATTAATTGATTGTCCGCCGTCATTAGGGTTAATTACCATTAATGCTTTTACAGCGAGCGATTCGATTCTCATTCCGGTTCAAAGCGAGTATTATGCTTTGGAAGGGTTGAGTCAATTACTTAATACCGTGCAGTTGGTTCGAAAACATTTTAATCCGGATCTGAAAATTGAAGGGGTCCTTTTAACGATGTTTGATGCGCGAACCAACCTGGGGGTTCAGGTTAACCAGGAAGTTCGAAAGTATTTTAAAAATGATGTTTATAAAACAGTGATTCCAAGAAATGTCCGCCTATCGGAAGCCCCGAGTTATGGACTGCCGATTATGGATTATGACCCTAAGTCAAAGGGTGCAGAAAAGTATATGAAACTGGCGAAGGAGGTGCTGGCGAACCATGGTGAATAAGAAAAAGCCAACTGGGCTGGGAAAGGGAATTGAAGCCCTTTTTCAAGACAATACGGTTGATACGAGTAAGGAAACGGTTATCGATATTAAGGTCAGCGAAGTAAAGCCTAATCCATATCAGCCACGCCACCGATTTGATCAAAAGGCACTGGAGGATTTGGCACTTTCTATTAAAAATTCCGGTGTTTTTCAACCGATTATTGTTCGCCAACCGGATCCGGCCGTCGAGTCTTACCAACTGCTAACGGGAGAACGCCGGTTGCGAGCTTCCAAAATTGCCCAACAGAAAACGATTCCGGCAATTGTTCGGGATGTCAATGAAGAACAAATGATGGAAATCGCGGTTTTGGAAAACTTGCAGCGCGAAGATCTGACCACATTGGAAGAGGCTGAAGCTTATAATATGCTGATGACCAGATTGGATCTGACCCAAGCACAGGTCGCCCAAAAGCTGGGTAAGAGTCGGCCGTACATTGCTAATTATTTGCGGATCTTGGGGTTGCCGACCGAAGTCAAACAAATGCTTGAAGATCATAAATTATCGATGGGTCAGGCCAGAACGTTGTTATCTGTTAATAATAAGCAGGAATTGATTAAGCTGGCTCGAAAATCGGTTGCTGAATCAATGACCGTTCGCCAGTTGGAACGGGCAGCTGCTAAAATTAATGGTAAAAATGGCACCAAAAAGAAGCGGGCCCAGCGCAAATCACCATTTGTCCGAGCTTCGGAAGGTCAACTCCAGGAAAAATTTGGCACGCCGGTTTCAATCGTGAATTCTTCTCGAAAAAAGGGGAAGGGGAAAATTGAAATCGAGTATCTGTCTACTGAGGATTTGAATCGAATACTAGCCTTACTAGATGTTAATTTGGATTAGTCAGTCGAAAGCAAAATTTGTCACCTTTAGAAAGGATGGTCAAATATGTATGGTCTCCATGATTTAGTTGAAATGAAGAAGCCACATCCATGTGGTACCAATCGTTGGGAAATCATCCGAATGGGCGCTGATATCAAAATTCAATGCACCGGGTGTGGACACATTGTAATGATGCCAAGAAGAGAATTTAACCGAAAAATGAAAAAGTTGCTGCAAAAAGCTGAAAGTTCAGAAAACTAGGATTAGAAAGAAGAGTTGTTAAGTTATGTCACTCACTGCAGGAATCGTTGGCTTACCAAACGTTGGTAAATCAACGCTGTTTAACGCAATCACCAAGGCCGGTGCCGAAATGGCCAACTACCCATTTGCGACCATCAAACCAAACGTCGGAATGGTTGAAGTGCCGGATAAACGCCTGGACAGAATTCAAGAATTGGTTCCGGCCAAAAAAGTTGTTCCAACAACCTTTGAATTCACAGATATTGCCGGCATTGTCAAAGGCGCCAGTAAAGGTGAGGGACTTGGAAACAAGTTCTTGGAGAATATTCGACAGGTTGACGCCATCGTCCACGTTGTACGGGCTTTTGATGACGATAATATCACCCACGTTTCAGGAAAAGTCGATCCCATTGATGATATTGAGACGATCAATTTGGAGTTAGGGATTGCCGATTTGGATGCAGTCAATAAGCGACTGGGTAAAGTTCAGCGGGCTGCCAAAGGAAATGATAAGGAAGCCAAGGCTGAGTTGGCGGTTCTTGAAAAGATCAAGCCGGTTTTGGAGGCCGGCGGGTCCGTTCGCTCAATTAGTTTTGATGAGGACGAAGAAAAAATTGTTAAAGGGCTGTTCTTGCTGACGAGTAAGCCGGTTCTGTATGTTGCCAACATTGCCGAAGAAGATATGGCAGATCCCGAGCATTCCAAATATTTCCCTCAAATTGCTGAGTATGCTGCCAAAGAAGGCGCTCAGGCGATTGGAGTAGCTGCAGCTCCTGAAGAGGAGATCGCTCAGTTAAACGATGATGAGAAAGCGGAATTTTTGGAAGCTGAAGGCGTTAAAGAGCCTGGCTTGAATCGGCTTATTCGGGCCTCTTACAAGTTATTGGGGCTTGAAACCTTCTTCACTGCCGGTGGCAAAGAAACTCGTGCATGGACCTTTAAAAAGGGTACTAAGGCCCCTCAGGCTGCCGGCATCATCCACTCGGACTTCGAACGCGGCTTTATTCGAGCAGAAGTTATGGCGTTTGATGATCTTGATAAATATGAAAGCCCAGCTGCCGTTAAGGAAGCCGGCAAACTTCGCTTGGAAGGCAAAGATTATGTGATGCAGGATGGCGACATTGTCGAGTTTAGGTTTAATGTTTAATTTTATAAGTGATAAGACCACAGTTTTAATAGAATTTAGGAAGTGATGTGCGTGAGTAGTAGCGAAGAGTCAAAACAAGAAAGCAAGGCCCGTAAAAGAAATGCCAATGTTCGTCAGGATCGGGATCGAGCTAAGAAAATAGTGCATTCTCAATTTGATAATATTGGGTTAACAAAACGGAATGCTGAATACATGTATAGATTCAATCAGGAAATTGCCAAAACCAAATTAACCCCTCAGCAACAAGCAGAAACAGTTCGACAAATGGTTGAAGCACTTCTAACCGGTCAAAAAACCGGTAAGACAGCTCGAAATATGTGGGGGACTGTCGATCAAAAGGTTCAAAGTGTTTTAAATCCGCCAAAACGTAAGCCGGATATTAAACGGGATTATTGGCCAAATGCGCTTTATAATGCCTTACTGTTTTTTGTGATCTTTACGCTTATGTACGGACTGGTATCGCTCTTTTCCAAGAGTGGTGTTCACGGCACAATGGGCATTACCGGGATCATTGTGACGGCGATTGTAGCCGGTTTGGGCATTCCGGCAATGACGATTTTGATTCAACCCGGGGTTAAACATAAATATCCACTGTGGCTTAGAATTATCTTTATGATTTTGTTCTTCGTTGTTTGGATGTTTATCTTCTTCCTGGCCAATCTTATTCCACCAATTATTAATCCAATCCTCAATCCATATATTTACATTGTATTGGGTGGCCTTGGCGTTGTGGGGGCTTTCTTTGTCAAAAGAAACTTCCAGATTACTGGTGGCTTGTTCTAAACCCAGTGCTGTTTGATTAGATCCTTCAAAAAATAAGGATCACTTTATCTGCGTATTTCGCAGTCATAAAAAAGCCGATTACGAACAATTGTTTTTGTGATGGGCTTTTTTATTTTAACATCGCTACGTAAAACACGAACATTATCAATCACTTATTCGAAGGACTTTAAGATTGTCCGTAAAAAAATCGTGATTTCCCTTTTAATTTTCAAAAAGTTCGTGTATAATGAATACAATTTTTAACACTTACTGCCTGAAAACCATGCTGTGAGATTAAATCATCATTAGAAAGCTTTCAGAATCGTTGATTTTATACGAACGGCATGATAAGTTATTAGGCAATCAAATTTTAAAAGGAGCGAGATAGATGGTTAGTTGGGATGAAAAGTTCGGGAAAAAGGGTTATACATTTGACGACGTGCTGTTAGTACCCGCTGCGAGCGATGTATTACCGAACGATGTGGATTTGTCGGTGCAATTGGCAGATAATTTAAAATTAACGATTCCTTTCTTAAGTGCCGGCATGGACACAGTGACCGAATCAAAGATGGCAATTGCGTTGGCAAAGCTGGGTGGCTTAGGCGTCATTCATAAGAATCTGAGTATCGAGGCTCAGGCACAAGAAGTTGCCAAAGTTAAAGCCGTTAAGAAGACAAATGAGACGCCTAAAGCGGCCGTTGATGGCAATGGAGCCTTATTGGTTGCAGCGGCCGTTGGGGTGTCCTCGGATACTTTTGATCGGGCAACTGCCCTGCTTGATGCTGGTGCGGACGCCATTGTGATTGATACCGCCCACGGCCATTCTGCGGGTGTGCTGAGAAAAGTTGCTGAAATTCGTGACCATTATCCTGATACGACACTGATTGCCGGAAATGTCGCAACCGGTGCCGGCACCGAGGCACTCTTCCAAGCTGGAGTTGATGTTGTCAAGGTCGGGATTGGCCCTGGTTCAATTTGTACTACTCGGGTGGTTGCCGGCGTTGGCGTCCCGCAATTAACAGCGGTTTACGATGCTGCAGCGGTTGCCCGTAAGTGGGGGAAACCCATTATTGCGGATGGCGGCATCCAATATTCGGGTGACATTGTGAAAGCTTTGGCTGCTGGTGGGACTGCGGTGATGCTTGGCAGCATGTTTGCCGGTACCGAAGAAGCTCCAGGTGACGTTTACGAAGAAAACGGTAAAAAGTATAAATCTTACCGTGGCATGGGGAGTGTGGCCGCAATGAGTCAGCAGCACGGGTCATCTGATCGTTATTTCCAAGGTGGCGTTAATGAAGCTAACAAACTTGTCCCAGAAGGCATTGAAGGAGAAGTTGAGTATAAGGGCAGCATTAATGACATTGTCTTTCAAATGGTTGGCGGCTTGCGTTCAGGAATGGGCTACACCGGCTCGGCAACGGTCAAGGACTTAAACGACCACGCCCAGTTCGTTGAAATTTCAAATGCCGGCTTACGGGAATCCCATCCACATGATATTACCATCACTAAAGAAGCTCCTAATTACGAGCCAGAATCATAAATTTTAAAACCAATTAACCTAATTATATTGAAAACGGATCAGCATTAAGTGGCTGATCCTTTTTTAACGGCTTTAAAATATTCTGCGAAATCAGTTGTTTTTTATTACGGTTAATGATATCATATTGATATCAAAATTAATGCATTGGAGTTTAAACCAGTCAGGTTAACGAAAGCGGTTATGTGATGGGGGATAAAGGAACTGAAAAGCGCTTCTTACTGCGGCTCAGTAATCAGCTTTATGACCAATTGGCAGCAGAAGCGACTGAAAAAGATAAAAGTGTCAATGCGTATATTGTCAGCTTGTTGGAAGCGGCTGAAAATCAGACTAACTTTGAACATCGTCAGTTTATCGGTCAAGCAATTCCCGGTAAGGATATCTTTATCGAAAGTGGCTTAGTGCTGGTTTCAGGAATCTACTACCGGTATTTGATTGATGATAATGGTCGAGTTGATAAGCATGCCCGCTACACAGTTATCGAAGCAAACGGCAATATATTGACTTTGCGAAAAATTAAGGAGTGATGAGCAATGCCCTTAGGAGTTAAGATTGTCCCGCAAAATAATCAGGGACTTGTTGAAACGTTTGGTAAATATCGCCGAAGTGTCACCTCGGGATTTCATTTTTATATTCCGTTGATTCAAAAGATTCGAAATGTTAGTTTGGCGATGGAACCCAAGGCATTACCAAATTATTCAATTATTACTAAAGATAACGCGGATGTTTCCGCCAGTTTAACGCTCAATTATCATGTCACGGATGCAGTTAAGTTTCAATATGAAAATACCGATTCAGTTGAATCCATGGCGCAATTGGTGCGTGGTCATCTCCGTGATATTATTGGCCGAATGGATTTGAATGAAGCACTTGGATCAACTGCCAAGATCAACCAGGAATTGGCGATTGCGATTGGGGATTTGACCAATACTTACGGCATCAACGTTGATCGAATTAATATTGATGAATTAACGCCCTCAACGGCCATTCAGGAAGCAATGGATAAGCAGCTAACGGCTGATCGGGAACGAGTCGCTGCCATTGCCAAGGCCGAAGGAGAAGCTAAGTCAATTGAGTTAACAACTAAGGCCAAAAACGATGCGCTTAAAGCAACTGCTAAAGCAGAGGCGGAGGCCACGCGAACCCGGGCAGACGCTGAACGTTACCGGATTGATACCGTTCAAGCCGGGCTTTCGTCCGCGGATGAGAAGTATTTTCAAAACCAGTCGATTAATGCCTTTTCTAATTTGGCAAACTCACCTACGAATCTGGTGGTTGTGCCGACTGATAAAGTCAGTGATCTGGGGCAACTCCCAGTCGCAGGCAAACTATTAAAAAAAGGTGCCGATTTGTAAGCGTAAATAAAAAAAGCGGGTCTCCGACTAATGACGGAAACTCGTTTTCTTATGGCTTAAGTTAATGATTGATCCCACTGAATTTTGTGGTAAAGCGTTGTTGGATCAAGTGGATCGTGAAAAGAAACGTCTTGAGATGTCGATGGAGTCGTCTCAAGTGGCGAAGCGTACAAATCCCGAACACCGGCAACGTCAACCGGCTGAATACCATAGTAACGATTAGCAGCGTACATCACGCTTTGCTTATCAGGATTGTGATATAAACCGATTGCATGGCCTAGTTCGTGTTCCGCAACGTTAGTTTCCTGGGATGGCAAGTACCCGGCATTGGCTAAGACCTTGGTATTGAGTGTGCTGGTCGCTTGAAGAATGATTCCTTGATTGCTGATTGTTAACTGCGTTATTCCTGAATCTCTATTCGGGAGATTTGTTTCCGAGTTTGCAATTACTTGAGCGTTTGGATCCTTAGACAACGAGAAGTTGAAAGCGCCCGTATTATTCCAAGCCCGAATCGCGTTCATCCAAATTGTCTTGTATGAATTACGGTTGTTGCTAATGTTAATAGTGGCATTTGGTGTCTCAAAGCGTGCAGTGCCATGTGGGGTAACCGGTGCCGCAAGCGCTCCGACTGAGAAAACGGTCAAAAGAATCGAAAGTAACAATAAAGACAACGAAAATAGAAGGGTTTTTCTACGCATCGGTCCCACTTCCTTTAACTAGCAAACATGGCCAACAATTAAGCAAGTTGCTTTTAAGGATAGGTGATTGATTAACAGCATGATGGATCTTTAGTACAAGCTAATTTTAAGGGTGAAGGGAAGTAATCACAACTAAATGCACGTCAATTAACGGCAGTTTGATCAATTTTGTAGTTTCCTACAACGCTAAAAAAGTTTATGATGAACTTGTCGTAGAAAAACGTTTTAATCAAAAAGTGGAAGGGAGGGCTTGCGTATGGATTCAGCTAATATTTTGGAGCAACCATACATTAACATTACCAACATTATTTGGAGCTTTGACAAAATCACTAATCAGGTCAATATTTTATTTGTCAAGCGAAACAATGACCCCTATAACGGCTATTGGGCATTACCCGAAACGTTTATGCGAACCAATGAAAGTGCAGATGACGCAGCGCTCAGGCTGGTAAAGGAAAAAATTGGGATGGCTTTATCTAACAGCCACACAGAACAACTGGCAACCTTTACCAATCGTTTACGAACCCCCGATCAACGGACGTTATCGTTAGCCTACATGACTTTTTTGCCGGATAAGCCGACGTTAAAACCGGGTTATGGGGCTTCGGATGCCCGCTGGTTTGGCATGGATTATACTGAGACAACGTATCGTTTTTCTGACGGGCAACTAACATTTTCGACGGCCACCAGTCAAACAGAGTCACAGTACTACGCCGAGTTGGCAGCGGCTGGTGATCGTAAAAGGCACTTGGCATATGATCACGAGTGGATTTTAAAGGTGGCCTGTGAACGAATTAAAAATAAATTGGATTATCAACCTAATATCCTGTTGGTACTCGGTCCAACGTTTACTTTAAAGGATGCTCGGCTGGTTTACGCCCCATTTTTAAAAGTTTCGTTTGATCAAATTGATAATTCAAACTTTAAAAAGAGCCACCGTCATTTATTCACGGATGTTGGCACTTCCACTTCCAAACATCCTGGACGACCGGCCAGAATTTATAAATTATCCCACTTAATTTCTTGATATTTTTGGAAATGAGCGTTAACGTAGAATAAAAGTTAGAGCGACTTTTATTTCTAGTTACATAAAAGTAACGATCACCTTTATTATGTTGAGTATTCGAAAGGAATTTAGATATGGATAATTTATCAATGCTAACGGATTTGTATGAATTTTCAATGGCTAATGGTTATCGGCAAACGGTCAAGGATGAAGAGGGTGTTTTTGACATCTTTTTCCGGAAAGTACCAGATAATGGTAGCTTTGTCATTTGCGCCGGTCTGCAGCAAGTGGTTGATGAACTGAAAAATTTCCATTTTTCAAAAACTGACGTAGATTATTTGAGAACGTTAAAGCTGTTTAAAGAAAACTTTTTGGATTATTTAAGTAATTTTCGTTTTAGTTGTCGAGTTTCAGCAATTCCCGAAGGAACGCCGGTTTTTCCCAGAGAACCATTATTAACGATTCAGGGACCACTTCTTCAAACACAATTGTTCGAAACCCTGCTGTTAAACATTATGAATCATCAATCATTAATTGCGACTAAGGCTCGTCGGATCACCTTTGCGGCTGGCAATAAGCCGATTATGGAATTTGGGGCACGGCGGGCTCAAGGGCCAAGCAGTGCCACTTTTGGTGCCCGAGCAGCTGTTATTGGCGGGTGCACCAGTACCTCGAATGTGTTAGCGGCTGAGAAGTTTGGCATTCCGGCAGCTGGGACGATGGCTCACGCTTGGGTTGAAGCTTTTCCAGATGAATTAACAGCCTTTAAGAAGTGGGCTGAAGTTTATCCGGATAATGCATCACTGCTGGTTGATACGTACGATGTTTTAAAATCAGGTGTGCCAAATGCCATTAAGGTCTTTACCGAATTAAAGAAAAACGGTCATCAACCGGTGGGCATTCGAATTGATTCAGGTGATATTACCCAATTGGCAAAGGGCGCTCGGCGAATGTTGGACGAGGCCGGCTTCCCGAATGCTAAAATTACGGCCTCTAATGCGCTTGATGAACACGTTATCCAATCCCTGTTGAACGAGGGCGCACCATTGGATAACTTTGGGGTTGGTGAAAAGTTAATTACCAGTTCGACTTCACCGGTTTTAAGTGGGGTTTACAAGCTGGCAGCAATTAGTCAAAATGGCCAATTGATTCCCAAAATCAAGGTGAGTGCCAGTCGTGAAAAATTGACTTTACCAGGATTAAAGCAGGTTTATCGGTTATATCGGCCAGGGACCAGTCAGGCATTTGCCGATATCATTGCCTTAAGTGATGAAGCCTTAGATCGACCGATGGACGTTGTGAAGGCTAATCCATTGGCAACTGAACGTCACCAATCAATTGAAAATTATGAAGCTAAACCACTTCAGGAGAGTGTCATGGATGGCGAAACGGTTAAAGTTGAATTGCCGGATGTATTTGCTATTCAAAAACACGCTAAACAGATGCTAAAAGAAATTCCGGCTGCTACACAGCGTTTGGTCAATCCGGATGAGTATCCGGTTTATATGACACCTAAATTAGCTCAATTACAGGAAAAATTAGTCACTGAAGAAAAGAAATAAATTAACGAGAATTTGATCTAACCGTTAAGGGTCAAATTTGTGACGGTAATTTAATTAAGAAATGTTAAAGCGTCCCAAAAGTTGGCATATTCAGATACACCAACTTTTAGGACGCCTTTTTTTAATCAATCTTACCGGTATCGGCGACCGAGAATGTCGAGGTCCCTTCTTTGACCATCCAATTCGGCGACTTCAGGTAAGTGGCCCCAGACTTCAAACCCATTTTTCTTAAATAATCCCAAGCTGGGCAAATTATGACCAAAGATAAATGAAACGATGGTGTCAATATCCAAGCGCACCAGCTGAGTCGCGATAAAATTCAACGCTTGTTGCCCAAAGCCGTGGTGGCGAAACTGTTGATCAATGTAAAGGCTGATTTCAGCTGTGTGGCAATAAGCAGCTCGGCCGTAAAAGTCTTCTAAACTAATCCAACCAACGATTTGGTTATTGAAAATGATTTTCCAAATAGGACGACGATTCGGCGTGAACGCATTGAACCAGTCACGTCGATCGGCAACCGTGACCGGTTCCAAATCGGCAGTGACCATGCGACTAGCAATGGTTTGATTATAAATCTCAACGATGCGGGGCAAGTCGATGAATTTTGCGTATGTAAAGGTGGCAGTCATTTTAGATATCCTCCGTAGAAATTTTGTTTAATCTGTATTATAGTATAGTTTCAAACCGCGCGTACAGGCCGATGGCAAAAAATGGATCGATTAATTATCTTTAAAGTTCTGATTGGGATGAGTTGTCGTTTTGGCCAAATAGTGTAGAATCAATATTGAAACTGTGAATTTTAAAAGAACTTACAAATATCATAAATTCGAATTAATAGTAATGAGGTAATTAAATTATGAAAATTTTAGTTGTTGACGATGATAAAGAAATTGCTCAGCTGCTTGAGATTTATATCAGAAATGAAGGATACGAACCAGTTTCGGCTTACAGTGGCAGTGAGGCTCTAACAAAATTGCGGACTGAGAGTGATATTGGCTTAATGATTCTTGATATTATGATGCCGGGGATGAATGGGATTGAAGTCATTAAAGAGGTTCGTAAGGATTCTCAAATTCCAATCATCATTTTATCAGCTAAGACAGAGGATATGGATAAAATTCAAGGGTTGATCAGTGGTGCGGATGACTACGTGACCAAGCCGTTTAATCCGTTGGAAGTGATGGCCAGAGTTAAATCACTGCTTAGACGAACGGAGGAACATGTTACGAACGATACGCCTGATGTATTGGACATCGGGCCGTTAACGATTAATAAGGATTCCCATGAAGTCAAAACCATTACCGGCACAACCATTCAGTTGACGGCACTTGAGTTTGGAATTCTTTATTTATTGGCCAGTCATCCCAACCGGGTCTTTTCTGCTGACGAAATTTTTGAGCGGGTTTGGCGTCAGGAAAGTATTGTTTCGGCCAAAACGGTCATGGTCCACGTCAGCCATCTTCGAGATAAGATTGAAGAAGCAACTAATGGTGAAAAGGTCATTCAAACCGTTTGGGGTGTGGGCTATAAGATTGAAGCACATTAGACATTGAATTTGTTTAGATAGGGATGGCTTAAAACGTGAAATTAACGGGTCGCGAAAAAACCGAATTATTTCTAGAGGGGATTGTCACAGTCATCTTACTGCTGATGCTCAACCTTTCAATCATTGTCTTAATCAATCAGTCGATCCATACGAATCCCGGCTTGCGAGACGGCATTTTCATCATCAAAAAATCTGTGTTAATTGGTCCAAATCATTATCATCTGTGGAGTTGGGAAAATACCTTCATCACACTGATGCTGATTTTTGACGCTGCCGTGGTATACTGGCGACTGATTCGACGTTATCATCAAATGCAACTGAGACACATTATCAGTGAGTTGCATTATATTGCCAATGGTCATTTGGACCATCGAATTGGGTTTAAACTCAAAGGAAACACCCAATCGGTTGTCGAAAGCATTAACGCGTTAGTTGATAGTGTGATCAAGTCGATGAATGAGGAACGGGCAATTGAAAGCTCTAAGGACGAACTGATTACGAATGTCAGTCATGACTTGAGGACACCCTTGACTTCAATTCTCGGGTATTTAGGCCTGATTCAGGATAAGCAGTATAAGAGTCAGGAAGATTTACTGAAATACACCGAAATTGCGTACTTGAAAGCCAAACAGATGAAATCACTGGTGGATAATTTATTTGAATATACGAAGGTCAAACAAACCGGAACGCCGTTATCGATTAATCGAATCGATTTGAGTCAGATGATGGAGCAGCTGGTTGCCAGTTTTGAATTGGAAGCAGAAAAAAGTGGCCTTCAGATTACAGCCAAAGGGACTGATCAGCCACTTTATATTGAAGCTGATGCCGAAAAATTGGGCCGAGTGTTCAATAATTTGATTTCCAATGCCATTAAGTATGGTAAGGGTGGTCATCATATTTATTTAAGCTGTCAGGTTGGTCGGCCTAACGAAGCCGTTGTTCATGTGTCAAACGATGGGCCGGAAATTCCCAAGGCATCTTTAAACCAGATTTTTGAACGATTTTATCGAGTTGAAGGTTCGCGAAATAAAGATACAGGCGGCTCTGGGCTTGGCTTGGCGATTGCTCAAAGCATTATTGACTTGCATGGTGGGTACATTGCGGTGACCTCGGCCAATCAACTAACCACCTTTGCCGTTCATTTGCCCTTGAAGCATGGGGAAAAACTGACCCGGCCTGATGAAGAAGCGGCTGGATCAACAACTTCGAAATAGAAAGGTTTTTTCAATGAAGTTTAAGTTTAAATTGTTGTTATTGATCGTTGGCTTGATTGGGCTACCAGTCAGCATGCAGACCAGCGCTTATGCCGCGACTGTGCAAACCAGTGAACCGGCAATTTATGCCAAGTCGGCAATTGCTGTCGATGCTGATACCGGTCAAATCCTCTATGAAAAAAATGCACATCAACCTTTGGCCATTGCGTCGATTTCAAAGTTGATGACGGTTTACATTGTCCGTCAGCAAATCAAGCAGGGAAAATTATCCTGGCATGATCGAGTCACTATTTCACCAGCAGTTGCCAAACTAAGCACGGCGAGCGGGTTAACCAATGTTCCTTTGAAGGCCGGTAAATCGTATCAGGTTCGTGATTTGGTCAAAGCAGCTCTGATTGTCTCCGCTAATGCTGCCGCAATTGTACTTGGTCAAAAGGTTGCCGGTAGTGCGCAAAAGTTTGCCCAAAAGATGACCAAAACGGCACACCATCTGGGCATTCACGATGCCAAATTTTATAATGCGGCGGGGTTAACCAATAAATTAACCGGTTCACTCGAGCTAAAAAAAGTGAATGCAAATTCGGAAAATCTCATGTCGGCCAAAGATGTGGCACTACTTGCCAGCCGGCTTGAGAAAACGTTTCCCAGCTTAACTAAAATCACCAGTCAGTCGAAAATGACTTTTGCCGGTCGATCCTATGCTGGCCACAACCAGCTGTTGTCTGACCATCAGATTGCCAAGGGAGCGGTGGTTAATGGGTTGAAAACTGGGACTTCGGACGAGGCTGGGGCCTGTTTTGCGGGCTCGGCAACTTATCACGGTCGCCGGATTGTGACAGTGATTCTTGGTGCTCGAAATACCAGTGCGACGGATCCGGCAAGATTTATCCAAACTGCTAAATTGATGAAGTTGATTTTTAGTAAGCAGCATCCAATTAAAATTGCCAGGCATACACAACTGAAGGGACTCAGTAAGGCTAAAGTACCGGATGGCAAGCAAACGACAACCCGGTTGGTTAATCAAAAGCCGACTTGGGTGTGGGTACCCAAGTCAATTAGTCAAAAAGAGGTTAAAGGTCATTATGTTAAAAAGCCTAAGAAATTAACGGCACCGGTCAAGAAAGGCAAACCGGTTGCTTCGGCCAATTTAGTTTACGATCATCAATTTTTGAAGTATCTAAATACATTTCCAGACAAGGTGACCTTGACACCAAGTAAATCGATTGATAAGGCGAATATTTTTGTGCGCTTTTGGAGAGCGCTTTCGCGACTTTTTTAAATGATAATTCGGTGAAAAGTGTTTATTAATTGTTCGATTTCTCATATAATTGAACTTGAATTGTGTTTACATTATTTTTACACGGATGATCGTAAATGGACTGATTTCAAATTTACGGTTATTTAGATGGAGGATTCCTTTTGGGTAAGTTTGCAGAAAGATCAGACGCTGACGCACCGTATTGGAAGAAAATATTAGACGCTTCGTTACCGGTTGATCTAAGTTACATACCAATCGGACTGGCATGCGGCATTTTATTGAATGCTTCCGGATTTAATGTTTGGACAACACTGATGGTTTCGGTCATGGTGTTTTCTGGTGGTGCTCAGTTTTTGATTGCATCTTTGTTGGCCACTAATGCCCCAATGCTATCAGTTCTGTTAATGATGTTTTTCTTGGAATTACGATATGCATTACTTGGGTCAAGCCTTTCGAAATATTTACATCACCAATCGTTAGGATTTACGATGATTTTCGCGGCTTCAATGAATGATGAAAACTATGCATTGAACTATTTGAAATTTTCAACCGATAAAAAGTTTACACCTAAAGAAGCCTTGCACGTCGAACACACGACGTTGGCTTTTTGGACAGTCAGTAATTTAATCGGTAGTTTAATTGGCAGTGCAATTAATATTGACCTGACAATTGTGCACTTTGCTTTGACAGCACTGTTCCTTTACATGATCGTCATGCAATTGAAGAACCGATTGATCATTGTCATTTGTATTTTAGCCGGTTTTTTGGCTGCCTTTTTCATGGTGTTGACCAAATCAACGTTGGGGTTGGTCATTTCAACTTTAGTGGCTTCGTTTATTGGGTTTATGGTGGAGGCAACAATTCGAAAGCACCATCCTAAGAGTGGCTGGTTGAAGACGATGAAGAACCCTGCCGGAACACCTGATGAAGATGTTGATAACGAGTAGCTAGGAGTAAGAGCTTTTATGGAATGGACGACGACACAACATGTTTGGTTGGTTTTAGGGTGTTTTTGTGTGGCTTTCGCGCCGCGTTTAATACCACTCTTATTTTTCCGTACCCGGAAGATCCCTGATTGGTTCAACGAGTGGATGAGGTATGTACCAATTTCATTGTTTACAGCATTGGTAGTAAAGGATATCTTTATTACGTCAACGTATTCCGTCACCATTCAACAAATTCCGGATATGTTGGCCGCAATCATTGTCATTGGTGTTGCTTATTGGACGCGTTCAATGGCAATTTCGGTTATTTTAGGCTTGCTGGCAGTCTTTTTGCTTGCGATGTTTGTTTGAATTCAATTGAAAATTAATTTTAAAATGAAAACGCCATTTCCTCAAGACAACGAGGAGTGGCGTTTTAAAAATATCTTAAAGTAAGATTCGACGCTTAATTTTTTTCTTGGGATCCGCAACTACCAGGCCGAAGTCGTTTGGGCCGACCGGTTGGGCAACTCGAACGCCGTTTTGAACCAGGATGGTAAATTGATAATGATGATCGATTGCCAATCCCATGTAGTCATCAATTAATGACTGGGGCATCTTACCATTCAGGTAAGCCCGATACTCCGGATATTGTTCAAAAATTTTAGTGACCATATCCTTTGTCTGAGCTTGGCCAAGTTGAGAGATGGTAAGGGCAATCGCTACTCGTTCACGAAAATTACCAAGAAAGGCCCGCTTTTCATCTGGTTTGAGTTGTGGATTGCCAAACATATGTTGCTTAATAAAATCTTCTGAGTCGTTAGCCATTAAAGTTCTTCCTTTCAATTGAGAATATTGGCAAGAACCGTTACCGATTGCATTAATCATACTATGTTTTGCAAAGATTCGAAAGCTTGTAGTTCATGGTTAGTTAAAGGGACAATTGTTAGGCTCACTGGTTAATGGAGTTGCCGGTTAATGAGAGGACTGTTTTGTTACATAAATGTAACATTTGGAAATGAATGACAAGTAACCGATTTGTTTACAAAAATTTTATAGTTGTTTCAAACATTGATATATCAGTTTTCCTCTGCTTAAACTACGTTAAGAAAATCTTAAGGCGTCTCAAAAAACGCCTTTTTGTTTGAAATATTTTTGTAACAGAAATACAATGTAGTCAATAAATATTAGGAGGCTTTGATGATGAAAAAGATGACTAAGTTAGTTTCTGTTGTTGCACTGGCATTACCGTTGGCATTTGCAACACCATTGGCTGCGTCTGCTTCAACTCAAGCAACACAGACAACTCAAGCAACCAAAGCAAAAAAATATAGTTACACAATCAAGAAATCTTACTTCTACAAGAAAGCAAAGACTTATCATACTAAGGATGCATCACCGACTGTTTATAAGGCTGCCATTGGCGCAGACACCTCGTCCTTCGTTTTAACCAAGAAGGGTAAGCTGAAGTCTGCAACAACTTATTATGTCACAAAAGCGGTTAAAACTGATGCTACCAAGACAAAGAAATCCAAGACGTTCTTCTACGTTAAGGGTCATGGTTGGGTAGCTGCTTCTGCTTTAACAGCTGGCCAATTTAAGCAAGCTGACTAATCGACACTTTTAATTTTAACGAAAGAACCGATCCTTGGAAAGTGATGCATGGCATCGCACCGGGACCGATTTTTTTGTTTAGTCAGGCTTAATGGTCAACTTTGGCCATCAACATGCTTGCGTTTTAAGCTGTCGTCTTGAAATGGTATAATAAAAATGAAACATGAATTGACGAGGAGGTCTTGTTTTGAAAAAGTGGATTTGGATCGTAATCACCGTTTTAATTATTGCGTCAGTAGGTGGTTACGCATATGCCCGACATTCTCAAAATGAAAGATTATACCATGATTCGATGCAGCGGGCTGGTCTTCAAATCTCCAACAAGCGCTATATTGCTGCGGAGACCTCTTTTACAAATGCCTTAAAGAGAAAGCCCAATGATAAAAAGGCAACGCGATTATTAAGCCAGACTCAGGATTATCTGGCAGCTAATGATTCATTTACGGATCGGGATTATCCCAGCGCTCGGGATGGGTATCAGTCGGTCATCGATGTCAAGAACGGCAACGAGACGTTGAAAAAGCGATCTAAGGATAAACTGTCAACGGTTAAGACGATCCAAGGGAATCTGAAGAAATATAACCAAATTTACAATAAAGCTTTGGATGAGACTGGCGCTGGTAACTATACCCAATCTAATAGTACGTTGGACAAAATCCTTTCTGATAAAACGGCTAAACAGGATTATTACAAGGCTATTTTGACAAAGGCTAAACGCTTACGCTCGAAGAATAATGCTGCTTTATCCGGAGCTTCCAGCAGTAGTAACAGCACGACAAGTAGTGGAACGAGTAGCAGTGCAACGACACCAAGTAGTTCGACTAACGATTTTGAGTCATCGACTTCTAATAGCAGCACTAAAAATAATCCCAACGTTGCGCCAAACAGCAGTGCCAGCTTGACATCCTCGGAAAAGAAAGCGGCTGCCGCCTATAAGGGATCAAACGAATTTACCGTTAATCCGAAGAAGAATGAGATCAATGGTCAGCAAATCACAGAAGCTCAGGTTAATAGTGCCAGAAAGCAAATCAGTGCCGCTGGAATCGATTCAAATGCGATGAGTGATCAGGATGTAAAAGACATCATTAAAGGCGCTCACGAGAAGCATGAGACGATTGATCAATACGTTAAAGCGCGTTACGGAAGTTAAAAACTGGTAACTTAACTGATAAATGACATTTGGTTTGAGCCATGAAGACTGAGATAACTTTTGTCTCAGCCTTTATTTTTTACTTTTTCGAAAGCATCATTAAAATTTAACGTATATATATAAATGTGTGCACCTGAAATTAAGTTGATTTATTAAAAATCCTTAATTTGATCTTAATTTCTGGTTTGCTGCTTGTGGAAAAATAGACGAGACGTGTAAGATAATGACCAGAGAGTAGACTTATTTGAAGGGGTGGTTTTTTGTCGATTTGGGACAAATTTGTGAGTAATGTACCGCTTAGAAGATTTACGGTTTTGGGCTTGGTTGTATTGATTCTTTACTTTGCTCGAAGCATGATGAGCACATTTTTACTAACATTTATCTTTTGCTTGCTGGTAGTGAAGTTAACTGACTGGATTCGACGCTTTGTTAAAATTCCATCAGAAATTATTGTGGTGGTGGTCTACGTCTTGGTCTTAGCCGGCTTTTATTTTGGGATTACAGTTTACATTCCGCAGATCGCTGATCAGGCCATTCGATCAACCAGAGACATTGTCGACTTTTATTCTGATCCGAATAACTTGCCGGATGATCAAACCATGCAGTGGGTAAATGAGTTTATCAAACAGAGTAATATCATGGATCAAATGAAAAATGGCGTGTCACTGATTTGGAAATACATTGCTGGTGTTGGGACGATGGGAGTCACACTGTTTCTATCAATGATTTTGAGTTTCTTTTTCACGATTGAAAGAAAAACGCTTACCAAATTTTCTCACCTGTTTTTAAACAGTGACTTTGCATGGTTCTTTCAAGACATCTACTTTTTTGGAAAGAAATTTGTGGCAACTTTTGGGGTTGTCTTGGAGGCTCAATTCTTTATTGCGATTGTCAATACGATTTTAACAACCATTGTGTTGGCAGTAATGCATTTGCCTCAGTTGGCTGTTTTGGCTTTAATGGTTTTCATCCTAAGCTTGATTCCGGTAGCGGGCGTCATTATTTCGTTTGTCCCATTGTCCTTGGTTGGCTATTCTGTAGGCGGTTGGCAGGATGTTTTGTACTTGGTTATCACGATTGTAGTCGTTCACGCGTTGGAAGCTTACGTTTTGAATCCCAACTTTATGGCTTCTAAGACTAATTTACCAATCTTTTTCACCTTTATTGTGCTTTTGGTGGGTGAACATTTCTTTGGCGTTTGGGGCTTGATTTGTGGTGTACCGGTCTTTACGTTCCTGTTAGATATTTTAGGCGTTAAGCGACACGATGAGGCAGTGCCGCCAAGTAAGCCGACGTCGAAGTCGTTTAAATATTAGGCATGGGTTGCAAAACATTCCAGATGCTAACCGCTTGATGACGCCCACTGCTATTAGGACAGCTACGTCAAGCAATCCACTGCGTCTAAGGGATCTCATGACAAAAAGCCGATAGCAGGCTTCTCACCACGAGACGCCTTAGTCTCCGTGAATTAACCGCTTGATTACGCTCACTGTTATTAGGACAGCTACGTCAAGCAGCATCATTCCATATAAGGGATCGATTGAAAAAATCCAAGTTCAGGATTTCCCCAATCGACGCCTTATATTTCAGATGCTAACCGCTTGATGACGCCCACTGCTATTAGGACAGCTACGTCAAGCAATCCACTGCGTCTAAGGGATCTCATGGCAAAAAGCCGATAGCAGGCTTCTCACCACGAGACGCTTTAGTCTCCGTGAATTAACCGCTTGACTACGCTCACTGTTATTAGGACAGCTACATCAAGTAGCATCATTCCATATAAGGGATCGATTGAAAAAATCCAAGTTTAAGATTTCCCCAATCGACGCCTTATATTTCAGATGCTAACCGCTTGATGACGCTCACTCAAAATTAATACTGAAATTTTCCCCGAATTGGTGTAAAATCAATCTGATAGAGATATAGAAAGAGGTAATGATATTGGCAAAACTTGTTTTAATTCGTCATGGTCAAAGTGAATGGAATCTTTCCAATCAATTTACTGGTTGGGTAGACGTTGATTTAAGTGAAGAAGGCGTTAAGCAAGCCATTAATGCCGGTAAATTAGTTAAAAAAGCCGGGATTGAATTTGACTATGCGTTTACTTCCGTTTTGACCCGTGCGATCAAGACACTGCACTATGTGTTGGAATACTCAGATCAACTTTGGATTCCTGAAGAAAAAACATGGCGTTTAAACGAGCGTCACTACGGCGCATTGCAAGGCCATAATAAAGCTAAAGCTGCTGAAAAGTACGGCAAAGACCAAGTTCACATTTGGCGTCGTTCATATGACGTTTTGCCACCACTTTTGGATGCAAGTGATGAGGGTTCAGCTGTTCACGATCGTCGTTATGCCAACCTTGATCCCCACATTGTTCCCGGTGGTGAAAACTTGAAGGTGACGCTTGAACGAGTAATGCCTTACTGGGAGGACAAAATTGCACCACTTTTGCTTGATGGTAAGAATGTGGTAATCGCAGCCCACGGTAATTCACTTCGTGCGCTTTCTAAATACATCGAAAACATTTCGGATGAAGATATTATGAATCTTGAAATGGCAACCGGTGAACCCGTTGTTTACGATTTTGATGACAAATTAAATGTCACCAACAAGACTAAACTGGACTAAACAAAAAATCATTAGCATAAAAAGCGCTTTGAAATCATCATGTCAAAATGATGGTTTCAAAGCGTTTTGTGTCCCAACCAAGGGTCACATCTTAGCTTTTTAAACAAGTGGCCGCTAACAAATTAAGACCTTCATTACAGGATTGTTCGACGATATCAGTACTGGTGCCTTCAAACCGGTAATGATTGGCAAAGGTAGAGGCGCTTGTTGAGATACCAATATAAACTGTGCCGACTGATTGATTTTCCAATTTGTCGGGACCAGCTACACCAGTAAAACTGATGCCAATGTCGGCCTGAAGGATCTCACGAGATTTGGCTGCCATTTCTTTAGCAGTTGATTGACTGACGACGCCGTATTTTGAGATTAGTTCAGAATCAATTCCCAACATTTTAATTTTAGCTTCGGTGGCATAAGTGACGAAACCACCTAAAAATATATCTCCAGCATTTGAAACTTTGCATAGATTGCTTTGAAAACTACCACCAGTTAAACTTTCAGCGCAAGTTAGGGTTAGTTTCTGCTTAGCCAGAACTCTAACTAAATTTTGATAGTCCATTGAATTTCCTCCGTTCGTTAATGGGGTTATGTTTCAATTAGTTTTACACGGAAAGCGAAATCTTGCAACTATTAGAAATGGTGGTTTTATTTGCATTAAAGTTGGCTGGATACCTTATGAAGACAGCATTTTGGGAGGTTATAAATAGTAGGCTTAAATATCGCATTATTTTTTAAAATCAGTTAAAATATAAGTAAGAAAGAATATGAATTGAAACGGAGGGCTTATGATGAAGGGCAAGGTTGTGGCCGCATTAATTGGTCTAAGCTTGGGAATGAGTGGGGGAGTGCTACTAAGTAACAGAGTGAATCTTCCAACTGTACTGGCTGATAAAACCGAAAATGATAGTGATAGCGAGCCTAATGGCAATACGATTGTCAGGGGAGAAAATTACTTTGATAAATCAATGTCTGTTGAGGATTTAAAAGATGTGCTTTTAAAAAATTATGCGAACATTGCTAAACGATCATTTTTGGTGGTTAAAAATCAAACTTCATTATCAGGACATCTTTCAGATGTATTGGAACCCTTGTTTAATGAATTTTATAGTAAGAAAGAACAATTAGATGTGTTGTATTTAATTAATGATGGCTTGGATACGAAAGATTTCAATGAATTAATGCAATTGCTTCAAAAATACAAGATTGAAGCGGGCGTTTTTCTTGATCATAATCAAATTGCTGATTTTAGCAGCGCGAATACGATAAATATTTCTGCTTGGGAACAAAAAACAGATCCAGCTGTCAATCGTCAATTACCCACGCTCTCAGTTAATAACCAGCAGCAAGTTTTAATTCCTCTGAAAGATATTTGGAAATTTGGTGCATCAAAAATTGGGTTTTCAATTACATCAGTGTCCAATCCAAAATTTCCTTTATCTGAAGGTCTTGGTGAACTCGGATATGACGATTTTCGAGTACATGATTTCACAACTGGTCTGTATAGCGAGGAAGCGTTAGACTATCGTTTGCCTACCCTTGCTTATCTGCCAAATCAATATCAGGTTGAAAGCGATATTGATGATTATGTTCAACACCACAACAATGAGGATTACATTGATAAAATTAAAAAGTATGGTTTTACAGTTGATTCCTATTTCAAGTATTTAAATGATGTTAAACAAAGAAATGTCGTCATTAATCACGTCGCTCCCGATGCCAAAAAATTAGAGCTGAGGTTAGTCGCTGCGCCGGGTTCTGGGACTGGTTTTGATCCAACCTTGGAATTTTCATTGAAGCCAGCTGAAAGTTCCAGCAGCTCGGCAAATCCGCCTAGTGCTGGATCTTCAGAAAGTTCAAAAGTGCCGGCTTCGTCTGATCATCCTTATGTTCCGTCAGCTGATTCAACATCCGATAATCCATCGGGTGCTTCGTCAAGGGAAGTCACTGAAGCGCCACAAATTAACAAAAACCCATCAATTGCCAAAAAAGGTCAGGCAGTTTATGCATTGAATAAAATTCATTTGTATCAAAAAGCGACTTTTGGCAAAACGCAACGGGTTGCCTCCTATGTCAAAAAGCCGCGGATTAATCGACCAATGTTTGTGGTGACGGATTACTTGTACTCAAATGCCGGTCGGTTACGTTACAGAGTTCGCGATGTCAATCATCATAGCCCAACTGCCGGTAAAAAAGGGTATATTACTGCTAACTGGCAATATGTTCGACCAGTTTATTATACGGCTAAGCACTCAACGTTAACGGTCATTAATCCTACCGGCGTTAATGAATACCGTAGTCGAAACTTAGCGGGTAAAGTTCGCAATTTTAAGCAGGGAACCAGAATTAAGGTGACGGGATTCGTAAAGCATCGGTTGACAACGCGGTATCGTTTAGCAAACGGTCATTATATTACCGGTAATCGAAAGCTCGTAATTGCTGGTAATTATCCATCAGTCAAGAAGATTAAAACTAACCGGACAATCTATCTCCACCACAATCCCAATCTTAACCAACGAATCAAAAAGATTAACCGAGGAACCACTTTAAGGGTGAAAAAGTGGCTGTATTCTCACCCGTATTCAACAACCATCTTTGGGGCCCAACGCTATCAAGTGGTGGGTGGTTACGTAACAGCGAACCAGGATTTCATTAAGATAATTAAGTAAATGAATCGGCAGTCAAACGATAGGCTGCCAATTCATTATGTGATTGGAAATCTTTTACCGGGAAATAACTATTTTAAAAAGGTTCTGTCAATATCGGTTAATCAGCTGATATGACAGGGCCTTTTTAAAGTTAAAATGAAATCTTTGATAATCCTCTTAAATAGTTTAGGACTTGTGGTCTGATAGCGTGTCAATCAAGGCGTCATAGGTAATTCCCAATACAATTCCATAGACCAGATTTTTTGAAATAAGGCCAACGGTGGTCCCCACGACCAGCCCGATTCCGGGAACGGTGGCAATCATTTTAAGTCGGGGTTGTTTAGCCATTGTTAATCCTTCTTTCTGTCAATTCTATCCAAAGACATCATTAGATCTGATCAAATCAGTGACGCTAAGGCTTGATTTGCTTGACAATTCCAGTTCCTACTAATAATAATTCAACCGTGATCGGGCCAACAAACGTAAAGCCCCGTCGCTTCATATCTTTAGCAACCAGTGCGCCAAGGGTTCGTGAATCCTGGGCTAATTTGCCATTGACCAAGTGATCCTTTGGCTTGAATGACCAGAGATAATCGGCCAAGTCTTTGAACTCGGGACTTAAGTTGAGAGTTGCTTGGGCGTTTTGGACAATCGCCCGAATTTTACGGGGATTGCGAATCATTTCAGGATTTTCTTCGAGGGCTTCCAAATCAGGTTCATCAAATTGAGCAATCTTTGCGACATCAAAATGTTTGAAGACTTTATCGAAGACTGGTAGTTTGCTGGCGGCCACCCGCCAATTGAGACCGGGTTGAAACACGTTGACGGTCAACATTTCAAACATCACCCGTGGGTCGTGTATTTCCGTGCCGAATAGTGAATGATACAATGCGACACCATTAGTTGGTTGCGCCATATAAGATTCCTCCTTCTTTAGGTTTGCTGAAGCCAGCATAGCACTTTTTAGACTCGCAGTGGCTTAAAATGTGCCGGTTATTTTTTAAAATTCATTTGTAAGCGTTTAATGGAAGTGCTTTTACCGTTTTTTAATGTTGGTATGCAAAAATAAACGGGTTATTGAATTTGATTGGGTTAAACCGGCGTTATTATTTTGTTAATTGATCAATTCATGATATTCTAATGTTTATTGAAAAATCATCGTGACTATTGATTAAAAATAACCAAATCCAATTATTTAAACATTTTGACTTTAAATGGATTGAAAGGAATCAAAATATGGGAGTACGTGGAAAACAAAAAGAAAAGCCTGGTGGCATTGGGTTAACGGCACTTACAGCGATGGTGGTGACGTCTTCAATTGGTGCCGGCGTGTTTGCGTTAACGTCAGATTTGGCAACGGCTGCCTCACCCGGTCCGGTTTTAATCGCATGGGGACTGGTGGGCTTTGGTATTTTGATGTTAGCACTCTCACTAAATAACCTGGTGCTGAAACGACCGGATTTAGAAGGTGTCTTTGCCTATGCTGAAGAAGGCTTTGGTCAATATGCCGGCTTTATCAGCGGATGGGGGTACTGGTTGTCTTCCTGGATGGGCAATGTCGCCTTTGCGACCGTGATGATGAGCGCGGTCGGATACTTTATCCCGGTTTTCAAATCTGGTAATAATCTGCCGGCAATTTTAACTGCCAGTTTGATCTCGTGGGGGTTGACTTACATTGTCAATCGAGGAGTGGAAAGCGCCGCAATTTTAAATGCCGTGATTACAATTTGTAAATTAATTCCGATTTTCACGTTTATTGTTTTTTCAATTTTATTGTTCAAAGCCAATGTTTTTACGGCTCATTTTTGGAATAATCTGAGTGGTCATTTCAATGGCGGGGTTGGAATCGGAACGCAAATTAAAAATTGCATGATGGTTATGATGTGGGTCTTTGTTGGTATCGAAGGCGCCACGATGATGTCGTCGCGGGCTAAGAAAAAATCCGATGCCGGTAAAGCAACTATCCTGGGATTGGCTTGTTTATTGGCAATCTACATTTTGGCTTCTATCTTACCATATGGTTATCTGAGTCGGGCTGAGTTAACAACCATTCATCAGCCAGCTATGGTTTACATTTTCAAGAGTATGGTTGGTAGTTGGGGTGGTGCACTAATCAGTCTTGGGCTGATCATTTCAACCCTTGGATCATGGCTATCTTGGACAATGTTACCGGCAGAAACGGTGATGCTGATGGCAAAACGGCACTTGTTGCCGCCGATTTTTGGCAAAGAAAATCGGCATGGTGCGCCGACCTTTTCCCTAATTGTGAGTGGTGCGCTGATTCAAATTTTCTTATTTACGCTGTTATTTACTGATCGAGCTTATAATTTTGCCTATTCGTTATGTACAGCAGCGATAGTGATTTGCTATATCTTTGTGGCCGCCTATCAGGTTAAATTAGCTTATCGGCATTTGCATGAAAAAGGTAATCTGGTTCAGCTGCTAATTGGCGTTGGGGCTTTAATTTTCGAGTGTGTCGGCATTTATATGGCCGGCTTACAGTTTGTTCTTTTGTGTGCCATTGCCTATATTCCCGGCTTCTTCCTGTTTATGAAGACCCGAAAAGATGCCGGGTATGACCAGTGGCTCTCCAAGCTTGAATCCATCGTCACTGCCGCAATTGTCACCGGGGCGGTTTTAGGAATCGTCCTTCTGACAACGGGTAGAATTAGTGTCTAACAATTAAAAGCTGCAAAAAAAGTCAGTCTGAAATGGCTGGCTTTTTCTATGTCGAAATTAATTGGTTCGAAGCTCGAAGTTTTATGCTATTATTAGTTTATGGTTCTGATATACATATATTTAAAAAACATGGAAGGAAGGGGTTACTATCAAAAGCCCTCGCAGAGGCCGCCACAGAAGTCGTTGGTATCAGCAACGGCGGCTTTTAATGTTGATTGGATTAGGTGGCCTGTTAATTGTGTTAATTAGTGGCCTGTTGATTTTTAATCAGAGTGTCGCTGGTCCAGCTGATCATCATTCATCAAGCACCCAAATGGCTCAAAAGGAGGATCATCATCGGATGGATCGCCATAAACAGGATCGACGGGATCCTAATGATCTTGATCATGCACCTCTTTATAAAATTGGCCAGTATTACGACAGTTCAAAATACGGGCGGATTCGATTAAAAGGAATTTCGACTGAGCGAAATTTGGTATTTTCAGAAGGGCAGTTAACGACCACCATTAACTGGGCTAAGGTTTGTACCAACACCCCAAAGACCGCTGCCCAACGGACAAATTCAGCAAGTGATTACAATTTAGATAAAGTGGTAAACCCGTATACTTACTTGAAAGTTCGATACACAGTAAAGAATCTTTCACACAATTCGGTGAGCTTTGGCGGTGTTAGGCAAGTGGCGTTGGCAAACGGCACTACTTTGGCCGGAACCGATGAATTAGTGATTGATGATGGCCAATCTGAGCAATTGGCACCGCACACTAAGCGGGTTTTCACAATTCATGTGTTAGTAGACAGGTTTACAGATCAAGCGCGTCCACAAAGTATACGGCTGAAATTTAATGGCGCCAAAGGATCATTGACATTGAAGCAGGTGTCAAAAGGATTTAACTGTCGCTTGCCAATAACCTATACGCCGGCAAAAAGTGTTTAAAAAAACGGGACTCAACGAAGCTTTGCTTAAGCTAGGCTTCGTTGAGTCCCACTTTTTAAAGAAAGAATAGAGAAGATCACCATGATTCACGGAAATTGTGATCGATTGAGTGATTTAACGATAATTAGAATTACCCGTTAACGTGGCCGGCAAAACTTGGCATAAAGGAACTGCTGATGGTTTGAATCTCAATGTTTTGGCCGGGTTGTGGTGCGGCAACGTATTGTTGGTTACCAATATAGATGGCTACGTGGTGGGTAGCGCCTGATTTACCCCAGAAAAGAAGGTCACCCGGTTTGGCATTGGCAACGGCTTCTTTAGTGACGTGACTTTCCTGAGTCACCGTATAGTGACCGAGACTGATCCCGGCTGCGTGCTGATAAACGTAATCAGTTAAGCCGGAGCAATCCATGCCCTTTAATGATTCGCCACCCCAAACGTAGGGGATATTTTTGGACGCTAGTTGCTTGGCCAGGCTAACCACGGCGTCGGCTGAGTCATTGGTTGTTGTAGTTGTTTTAGTTGTTGTGGTGGTAGTGGTTCGAGTAGTTGTGGCCGGCTTGTAGTAGCTTTGGGTAGTTCGAGCTGGATTAACTGAATGAGCGGGTGTTGCAGCATTGGCACTAACTGCGGTTGCCCCGAAAATTGCGCCGGCAAATGCAAAGCTTAAAATTGTTTTACTGATTTTCAAAAGTAGCACCTCATTAATTTCTTGATTAAGTTATTGGTGCCTATCTTAACGAATTGACGTTTCAAAGGCGTTACAGAAAATTTGTGATCCGTTAACAGAAATTTTCAGCTTGAAATAGTGTTTAAGATTTTGCATGCTTTTAGTTAAAATTTTAGTGGAAGGGTTGATTTATTCGACCCCTTTTCTTGCCTTTCAACGATGTTTAGATGAAAATATAAGTTAGTTAACTTCATTGATTGGGGGATGATTGGGGATGCGATTACGCTTTTGGCTTTTATTAAGTAGTTTAGCAGTTGGCAGTTTATTGATTAGCCGACCGGTACAAGGTGCCCAGGTTGTTAAAGGGAGTTTTCTAACAACGAGTCGGAGCATCAAGACAGCGAATGGTCCCAAAACGGTTAAATTAACGATTCCTAAGAAAACAACCACGTTGGTTGCAGGAATTAAATATGTACATGGAAAAAAATATGTTTCGTTAAATCTTAATCGATTGCACTATCAGCTCCGAAAGCCACTGCTGACTTCTCAAAATCATAGTCGGGTTAGTCACTGGATTTTAGCAACCGGGAAGAATTTTAAAAAGGCCACTGAGCCAACCTATTTAAAATATTATTCGCTAACCAGGCATTATCCGACGCAACAGCTACGAACCTATATTGCCAGTGGGGATCTTTGGCTGGGCCAGTCTTTACCGGCTGATTATGATCAGGTAACCGGCACCAGGGTGACCATCACAACTGACGGTTACTTGGAGTTTTTTAAGCAGTCAGCTTATCACTATCAAGTGAGCCCTAAGCCAAATCAGTTGCTTAAAATTCAGAAGTCGGTTTTGAATCAAAAGTCGCGGCAGTTGCGACTGTATTTTAAAACGCGATTGTCAACGCTACCAATGACTAAAGTTGCTGCGAAGGGGGCCAACCGCTATCGGCTGATCATCACTCGGACCGGTGAAACGACCGCTACGGCAATTCCAAATAGCGATCAGGCAACGCAAGTCATCCTCAATGAAATTTATCAGTTGGGAAAAACGACTTATTACATGGCGATTGAAAGTGCCCGATTTCTGGGAGGGAATGAATCTTGAAGAAAATGAGTCGAGTTTTATTAGCCTTGACCATCGGCATGTTGATGGTCGGCTTATCACAACAGCTGACTGTTCAAGCCAAGAGTTCTTATTTGAAGGTTGCCAAGCGAGATTATCTGCAAACCAGGCGAAAAGTGACGGTTACTAATTCATACTATAAAAACACTAAAATTACTTTACCTAAAGGCACCGTTGTTCAGGTAGCCGCAGCCGCTAAAAGTAAGAAAACCCACCATCCCTATTTTACGATTGACATGGACATGATGAGTTACCGACTCCGAAAACCGTTTTATAAAGCTAAGGGAAAACCAAATTTAACAGCCGGTATTTGGGCTACCACCCGTGATTTTAAAAAAGTGGCAGTGCCTCAGTATTTAGCTTTCTATCACGTTTCTAAGCCGGATCAGCGCTCTGCCGGAGATTACATTGCTGATGGTAATTTATGGCAGGGAATCAAATGGCCAGTTAATGAAACCAGTGCTAAGGCCAGTGGTGTCAAAATTACGGTAGATGGCTATCTGGAAGCTTATTCAAAGGTCAAAGTCTTTCAGGCATATGCACCCAAACCGGTCGGCTATGCAAAAATCCGAAAAACGGTTGTGAACGGGCAGACTACGAATTTTTACGTCATGAACAACGTCAAAGGGGCACCGCTTAGCAAAGTGGCAAAAACTGGTAAGGATCGTTATCGCTTATTAGTGACTCGGACCGGCAACCATGCCATAACGGTGATTCCTGAAGAAGGTCAGTCACAATACGTTGACTCCGTGGAAGTGTCGGAACGGTATTTAATCAACCAGCAGAATTATTATATGCATACGGAAGTTTTGTTTTAAAACAATTGATAACAGTCGAGAATCTGTCTGAAGCATTTTAGGTAGTAGGTTTGCGAGGCTAAAAATCTGTGTTTAATCGCCAGTTTAGCCACATTGATAAGTCATCGTAACTCAAAATGAATTTTTTGGAACCCACTTCTTTGGGCTTAATATCGGCAATAAATCGGTACCCCCTAAAAAATAGTTAAGGGATACCGAAACTTTTTGTTGCTTATTATTGAAAACTTGTTATTATAAAAGCGGGGAGGTGAGAAAATGACCGAACTGCTGGTTCGCAATAATAATCAAGCTCAACCACTTAAACTTTCAGATGGAAAACCCGGCTATCTGTTTGTTAAACGTCAAGGGAATCTGTTTCGTTATTCCTTTACGTTCCAAGCTCATGAACATCATGATTTTTGGTATGATGCACCAACGTTACCGGATGGGTTAGTGGTAAAAGTGGCTTCAATCGACGGTCCGGAAGAATTTAAGATCAAGCTGATTGATTGATATATGGAGAAATGTTGAATGTCTGTATATATCAATTAATCAACGATCGACAGAATCAAGCCCCTTATTCGACAAACTAAAAGCTGACCACAAATTTCCATCTGTGGTCAGCTTTTAGTGTTCAGAATATTGTTAGAGGATTAATTGGAAAATAGTTGGCAATTAGTATAAAACGGGATAATCTCAGCTAAATTAAAAGGAGATAAAATTTACATATATTCATATTTATTAATCAAGTAACAATGTTCTGAACAATTAGTATTATATCATAAACTATAACACATCGCTAGAAGTAATTTATTAATTTTTAAAGAATGTCAAAGTAAGGCAGGGGTTAACTTTCCAACGGTTAATTTTTGTCAGCTATTACTACGACGATATTAAAGAAATGGTGGCATTTAACCGGAAATATGTTATAGTTAACATATGAATAGTATAACATATTAAGGGGATACAAAATGGAAAAAGAAATTCAGAAAACCCGTCTAGTTTCAAGCAGTTTGCGAACGGAATATTTTTCAACTGGTTGGATGGCCTTTGAATTTCTAGTGGGCTTGGTTTCGGGCTTAAAAGCTGGTTCGATCCTTTTGATTGCGTTTGGGTTGGATAGCTTTTTAGAAATTATTTCAGGTGGAACGCTAATTTGGCGTTTGCGTAAAGAAGCAACCGAGGCTGATCCTGAAGTTGTTGAGCGGGCTGAGAAGCGATCATCGTTAATTGTTGGCATTGTGTTATTAGGACTATCCGTGTACGTAGTTTTAGTGTCACTCGTTAATTTAGTGACACATCAGGCAGCCGATACCAGCTATTCCGGGATTGCCATTGCCTTGGCTTCGGTTGCTTTAATGCCGGTGTTAATGTTCAAGAAGCGGGCGCTAGGCAAACAACTTCATTCGGATGCCTTAGTTGAAGATGGGATGTGTAATATTACCTGTGCCTACATGGCCGCAACAGTCTTGATTGGTGGCTTACTGACATTTCTGTTTAACTGGTGGTGGGCCGATTCAGTGGCCGCGTTGGTCTTAGTATACTTCATTGCCAGTGAAGGCTGGGAATCCTTTCAGGAAGGCCGACGAGGTGCTTAAAGTGAATGCTGACTTAAACAATTTTCAAGAGATGGTATAATAAGCAGCATGGTTATTGTGAATTGACGATGGGAGTGGCAAATTTGACCGAAGAAGCGTCGTTAGCTGATATTGATTTAATTGATGAAAAACATTTAGCGGAGTCAGAACGAATTTTTAAACTGCTTAGCAACCGGACACGACTCCAAATGTTAAAGATTCTAGAACAGCGTGAATTGAATGTTGGCGAAATTGGTAACCTATTGGGATTAGAGCAATCCGTTGTTTCTCATCAACTAGCGTTACTTAGAAAGCACCAGCTGGTAAGTTCAGAGCGCGTGGGTAAAGCAAATTATTATCGGTTGGATGATCCTCATATTTTAGACGTGATCAATGAGATGCTGGAACATGCTGATCACGTCATGCGTGGCAAGACTCATGGTCATTAGGAGATAAAAGGATTGGGAAAATTAATGATGAAAGAAGCGCTGGCCCGGGTCAAAACTACTAAAACATACTATGGCTTGGGAACCAAGATTAATTTAACGTTATACGGTGAAACTTCCGCCTCACAACTTGACGCGACTAATCAACTCATTGCTTATTATGAAGATCGATTGACGGTTAATCGGCCGCATTCAGAAGTGATGGCTGTTAATCAGGCGGCCGGCCAACACCCGGTTCAGGTTTCAGACGCGACCTATACACTGACTAAACGGGCTATTCAGTTGAGTCGTCAGCAATTTGGTTTTAACGCAACGATTGGACCATTGGTTAAACTTTGGCAAATCGGTTTTGAAGGTGCGCATGTTCCTGATCAAACAGCGATTCAGGAAAGATTGAAGTTAATTGATCCAAAGCAAGCCGAGTTCAATGACCAGAATTTAACCATCTTTTTAAAGCGGTCGGGAATGCAGCTGGATTTGGGTGGCATTGCCAAAGGATATATTGCGGATCGAGTTGCCGATTTTTGGCAGGCTTATGGTCGACGAGCGGGAATTATTGATCTTGGCGGTAATCTTTTATTGATTGGGGACTCGCCGATTCACGCTGATCATAAATGGCGAATTGGCATCCAAGATCCATCGGCCAAACGTGGTCAGTCGATTTTGAACGTGGCGACGGGGCCTTGTTCGGCAGTGACCAGTGGGATTTATGAACGTCACCTGGAAGTTAATGGCCACTCGTATCATCATATTTTAGATCCGCACACCGGCTATCCCAAACAAAATGAGTTAGCCAGCGTGACGATTTTTTCGAAAAAGTCGATTGATGGTGAAATTGAAACGGCCAGATTGTTCTTTGCCGGCAAGCCGCTTGCCAATTGGGCGGTTGATCGACCGGACATTATGGGAGCTGTTTTTGTGACAAAGGACAAACATGTCACGATTGTGGGCCTTGAAAAGGCGACAGTGACCCTTTTGGACGATCGTTATCAGATAGAAAAGTTACCCTAAAATAAATGATTGGTAGTAAACGCGTCATAGCGTAGCTGCCAATCATTTTTTAGAATCTAGAAAATTTTTGAACGGTAATCTGCCCAGTCTGGCGAAGGAGACCCCGCTTGTTCAGCAGTTCGAATATCTTGATAGAAATGTAATTTGCGTTTGATTTGCTGATGATTTTGTTCAAGCAGTTTTAATTTTTGATCAACTTCTTTATCGTGCCGGTCGAGTAGCGCAATAATTTGATTCAGGCCGTTGCCGTGTTTATCATAGCCAAATAGTGCTTGGAGTTCACTGAGAGTCATTCCGGTATTTTTGAAGCAGCAGATGGCACTCAATCTTGCCAGATGTTGCTCATTATAAACCCGCCGATTCCCTTGACGGGCTACGTTAAATAAGAGTCCCAGATCTTCGTAATATCGAAGTGTAGTTGTTGGGAGATGGTACATTTTAGCCACCTCACTGATTGAATAGGTTTTCAAATTTGATTCGCTTCTTTCTTTACTTCAAGCTAACTTGAAGTTGTATGCTGATACTAAGGATAAAGAAAAACTGAACAGAAAGCAATTTAATTTTAGAAATGGAGCGTCTAATATGTATCAAGCAAATGCGCATCGGTATGACAAAATGATTTATAACCGGGTTGGCAAGAGCGGGCTGAAATTGTCTGCACTGGGATTGGGACTTTGGCATAATTTTGGCAGTGTTGATCCCTACGAGAATCAGCGAGCCATTATTCATCAGGCTTTTGATCTTGGGATGACTTATTTTGATTTAGCTAATAATTATGGCCCGGTTCCTGGCAGTGCCGAAACCAATTTCGGTCGGATCATGGCACAGGATATGAAAAGTTACCGGGATGAGATGATTATTGCCAGTAAGGCCGGCTACAAAATGTGGGCGGGGCCATACGGGGATTGGGGGTCGCGGAAAAGCATTATTGCCAGTGCCAACCAAAGTTTAACCCGGCTGGGGTTGGACTATGTTGACATCTTTTACTCACATCGTCCTGATCCACAAACCCCGGTTGAAGAAACCGCGTTGGCTTTGGATCAATTAGTTAAGACAGGTAAGACTCTTTACGTTGGAATTTCCAATTATAACGGTCAGCAAACAGCTGAAATTGCTAAAATTTTTAAGACTCTTCACACGCCATTTGTCATCCACCAACCGCGTTATAATCTCTTTGATCGGACCATTGAAAAGGACTTGTTACCGGTACTGCGTAAAACAGGAAAGGCAGCGGTTAGTTTCAGTTCGCTATCTCAGGGACTTTTGACGGATAAATATTTAAACGGGATTCCTAAGAATTCTCGAGCAGCCAAGTCAACCAGTCCATTTTTGCATCCATTGCAGGTTGACGAAACCATCAAAACAGTTCGAAAACTGAATGAAGTCGCCAAAAGGCGGGGACAAACATTGGCAGAAATGGCGCTTGCCTGGAATCTTCGGGAACCGGAAATCGCCAGTGTCTTGGTAGGGGCCAGTCGACCGCAGCAATTAATTGATAACGTGAAAGCGCTGGATCACTTGGACTTTAGTGAGGCTGAATTATCTGAAATTGATCGAATTTTGGCGACGCAGACAAAAATTGACTGGGGTGCCCATTAGAGTGGGATATTGCCAGTGGCTATTATGGGCATCATTATTGCCATTGATCCGATTGTTGACATGGCTCGAACTCTGGTTAACGTGAATGACAGTATCGTTGCCGGCTTAATCACCGCCAGACGAATTGACAGTCTCAATAAGGAAACGTTAAACGATAGCACCAAAGTCGTTGAATCAACTCTATAGATTACTTTTGACTAAAACCATCTCAATGACCAAACTTGAGGTGGTTTTTTAAGTACGTTCATTTTTCGTTATTGATCATTGAGCTCAGACCTTGCTTTTTAATGACTACAATTGTAAACTAAGTGATAGTGGATATGTGCAATTAAATTAGTATAAAGAGTTCAGACAATTAAAGGGGCTTTAAAAATGATTGATGCAAAAGACGTGACAATTTCCGATTCCGAATGGGAAGTTATGAGAGCAATTTGGACTTTGAAACGGGTAACCAGTCGGCAGTTAATTGAAGCAATGGCCTCGGCCCGAAAGTGGTCAGAGTCAACGACTAAAACGCTGCTTCACCGGTTGATTACCAAGAAAGCTGTGACCCGAGTCGGCAGTGGTCGGCCATTTGAATACGAACCGGCTGTTGATGAACGGGATTCAATGGGAAAAGCAGCCGTTAACTTGTTTGACCACATGTGTGCAATGCGTGCCGGTGACGCCTTGGCAGCGGTTATTAAGTCCAGAGATCTGTCGCAGGATGATATTAAAAACTTACAGGCATTATTGGCAGAAAAAGCCAAAACAGCACCGACTCAAGTTAAGTGTAACTGTTTGCCTGAGGAAATGATGGCAGACGCTGGTTGTGGCTGTGATTAGTGATTTAAAAATCTTTAAACTTACTTAATTGGCTGCGAAGGCTGATTTAACAGCTAGTCAACGGTTTTAGATAAGTTGGGTTAACAAATCGCTTGACTCTTCCATGATTTGGATTAAACTGAATTCAATTATCAAGATGGTTTGATAATCAATAAAAACTTAAATTAGATTTTAAAAGAGAGGTTTCTCAATGATTACATTACTTCTATTGGCAGGGATTGCTGCTTATTACATCATTTCTCGTTCGACTACTAATCAAAATCGCAGTACCGATCAATTTGGTCGTCAACGGGAATATGCCCGAAATGATGAGCCCGAGATTTTGGATAAGGGACAAACCAACGGCCGATCGAGACATCACGTTAACTAGCAGTTAGTGGCACTATCGTGAGTTAACTTAAAAAAGAAGTGACTAGGATAATTGCAATTATCTTAATCACTTCTTTTTTTGAACTGAGATGGTTGGTTTTGCGGTTAATCGAAATGTCGCCATTCTTTATCTAACAGTGCTCGGGCAACAAACAATCCGAGTGGCAGGAACATGATAATCAAAGCCGCTTTTGTCAGCCAAAGGGCACCAACCGCAATTTGATTGGTCCCAATCATGTAAATTGCCCGGTAAATGTACAAACCGGGGACCATGATCACAATGGATGGAACAGTTAGCGAAATGCGGGGATAACCGTTATAGCGGTTAACGACGGAAGCAATTAGGCCGGCTAACAGCGCACCAAAAAAGGCCGCGGCAGCCGGTGGCATCGGCGTTAAGTCAACCAGTTCAAGCCGCAGGGTATTAGCCAGTGCACCAATAAACCCAGCCACCATTGCCATCTTTTTGGAACTATTGAACATAATTGAAAAACCAAAGACACCGCAAAAACTGGCGGGTAACCTCAACAACATGAGCATGATTGGTGAAAGTCCCAGCGGTAGAAAATCGGCTGGCCGGAAGTTAAAGATTAGGGCAACCAGCCAACCAACTAAGGTGGCAATTAAGGTAATCATGATTGCATAAGCTAAGCGTTCCAGACCGGAGCGCATATCCAATTTGGAAATATCCAGCATACTGGTAATGAAAGGGAAACCGGGAATTACAAACAGCATTGCGCCAATGTAACCGGCTTCGTGTTGAGCAAGCACTTGAAAGTAGAATTCAAAAATTTTAAATGTATACATATAGCTTAGACAGGCAATCGCCACACTAATGGAAATGCTGGCAACGGTTGTCATAGCGTGTTTACCCATCATTGCTCGGGTCCAGTTGCCGATTCCGGCACCAATAAAAGAACACACCATTTCGGGAATGCCACCGCCAAGTAGAAAAATAAAGGCACTGCAGGCCAAGGCGGCAGCTAATCCGGAAATCAAGGGTGAATATTGTTTGGGACGCTGTTGGACCTCATCAATAATATTATGAATCTGGCGAACGGTTAGGGATGAAAAATCATCATCAAAGTTTTTGACTAAATTTTCCAAAATATTTAGCTTATCGGTATTCACGCCGGTATTTGGCAGTGATAAAACCTGTGTATAACTATGTTCGTTACTAAAACACGTGAATTCAAGTGAAATCAGGCCAATGTCTGCCGAACAGGTTAGTTCTAATTTACGGGCCACTGTGTCCATTGCGTCACGGACTCGCCAAGCCCCGGTGCCACAGGATAACATAATAATCCCGATGCGCCCCACAATAGATGCCCGTTCACGAAGACTGGCCTTTCTAGCCGGTAAGTTGTCATTTTGAATAAAGCTTTTCCACGGGATTGTCATATGATGACGCTCAGAAAGATGGAATTTTCTTGGCGTTTTTGATTGATTGTCGTTATCCATGTTAACCCTCCAAATTAGACTCTGGTGATCTGATAATCCTCACAATTCATTAATTATAGTCGCACTTCAAAGCCGAATTCAAGAGAGTGTTAACGTGAAACCCTTTTCAAATGGGCTTCAAGAAACTTAAAGCGACGATTGGTTAAACTAACGCTCGAATGTTGGACAATTCTATAAGAATAATTATTCACTTAGAATTAGGCAAGTCTCTCATTTGATCCAGCACCTTCCGGTATGACAGTGATGACGGCGATGTGAGTAAACGTCGCTTCTGTTACTAATAGTTGCTCTCATTCGTTTGGAAATCTTGCCATTAGTTTATCACGACCTTCACAGGCGGTTTTTATTTGTAGCTTCTATACTATTTTTTGTCTAAAAGTTAGATTTTTATAAAATTATAAAATGGAGCGTTTCAATTATGGAAAAACCGCATCAAATTAAAACAAGCGGTCTGGTCTTGATGATTATTTCAACCATCTTTGGTTTTGCCAACACGACTGTCGCTTACGAACAAATGGGGTATGCCAGTATTATTTGGTATGTCTTGGCAGCTGTCTTCTTCCTGTTGCCAAGCTCACTAATGTTTGCGGAATATGGCGCCACCTTTAAAGATGCCCATGGCGGTATTTATTCCTGGTTGGCAGGTTCGATTGGTGAAGAGTGGGCGTTTATCGGGACCTTTATTTGGTTGTCATCCTGGATTATTTGGATGACTTCAACGGCCTCCAAAGTCTGGATCCCCTTTTCGACGACCCTCTTTGGCCATGATCAGACCCAAAGTTGGGGAATCGCCGGGTTAAATTCCAATCAGGTCATTGGCATCTTAGCTATTCTATGGATTCTGACAATTACTTGGTTTGCTGTCCGGGGAATGGATTCAATCGCGCGAATCGCCTCGATTGGTGGTATCTTTACGATTCTTTTAAATGTTATTTTTGGGCTTGCCAGTTTAATGATCCTTTATTTAAACGGTGGTCACTTTGCCCAACCAATTCACGGCTTAACAAGTTTTATTCAGTCACCTAATCCGCAGTTTCAATCGCCAATCACATTGATTTCCTTTATTGTTTATGCAGTCTTTGCCTATGCTGGAACTGAATCGATGGGTGGCGTGACTGATAATATGGATCGGCCGGAAAAAACGTTTCCGCGTGGTCTGATTATCTCAGCATTGATTATTACGCTTGCCTATTCGCTGACGATTTTTCTTTGGGGAATTAGTACTAATTGGCAACGGGTTCTAGGTAACAATCAGGTCAATTTGGGAAATATCACGTATGTGTTGATGAACAATCTTGGTTATGCTTTAGGAAGCGGTCTGCATTTGTCTGGTACCGGCAGTGCCTTTTTGGGCAGTCTATTTGCCAGGTTTGCCGGTTTGGGGATGTTTATCGGCTACGTTGGATCATTCTTTGTCCTCGTCTATTCACCGCTTAAATCATTTATTATGGGGTCTAATCCCAATTTTTGGCCAAAGAGAATGACGCAGCTTAATCAAAAAGGGATGCCGGCTTTTGCAATGTGGACGCAAGCCGCCGTTGTGGTTGTCATTATCTTCTTCGTCAGTTTTGGTGGTTCCAGCGCCCAACAATTTTACGTAATCCTGACGAACATGGGAAACATTTCAACTTCGTTTCCGTATTTGTTTTTGATTGCTGCGTTTCCATTCTTTAAACGTAAGCGAAATCTCCAACGCCCGTTTGAAATTTATACCAATCGGCGTTGGACAGATATCATCGTCGGTGTTGTTTTATTCGTTCTGGCCGCTGGCATCGGCTTTACAGCCATTGCCCCCGTTTTAGCTCATGATTATGAAACTGCCTTTTGGACAGTCATCGGGCCGATTTTCTTCGGCTTTGTTGCTTGGGCGTTTCTTCAATATCAGAATCGAAAGAAAAATCGGGCCCAAAATTTGGTTAAGAATTCAGATAACGAGTAATTTGCATAACATTAAAAGCATTCGTAATTGCGGATGCTTTTTGTATTAAGGCTCACTTAAGTTCCAATCGTTAGACTATCACTTAATCATTAAGTTAATTGACAAGGAGCCTTCATATGCAAACAAACAACTATTCCATAACTACAAACTTATTTAAGCAAGTTCGGCTGTCACTATTGGTTTCGGTGAATTCGCCCAGACAGGCAACGGCTTTAAAACCAATCTTAGCAGCAACAGTTGCCAAGATTAAGCAACAATTCAACTACTATGATCGGCTGTTTTCACCAGAAAAAACCGATTTATTAATGACCCAATTATCGGCTGGTGATCTCCGCCCCTTATTTAAAAATCAAAATTTCCAAAAGATTTATTCGATTGCGACTCGGGCAAAGTTAATGACAAATGGTTACTTTGACGCATTCTATGATGGCCGATATCAGCCAACTAATTTAGTCAAAGGCTGGGTTGTTAAGCAAATTTTTGCTAAGTTGAAGTTGATGATGGGTCCTGTGATTAAAGGTGGTTTGATTGAAGCGGATGGCATTGTTCAAACAGCCGTTACAAGCGGGGTTACCTATCAATGGCCGGTTCGGACTGAGGATGCTTTAACAAAGCGGGACTTGTTGACAAGTTATCCAATTCAAAATGACAGTCTTGTCTCTGTCACCGCCCAATCTTTAAGGCGACCGCAAAGTTCAATTAAGCAATTAGTGATCACTGACCAGCAGATGCTTAAAGCGGTGATTTGGGCGACTGCCGGGATAAATGCTGGAACAGGCAAATTTCTAAGGTTGATTAAGCAGCATCAACTTAGTGGTTTGCTGGTTGATCGAGCACTTGGGGTGATCTGGTTTAATCACGGTCAATTGAGATCGCAACAGGCATCGTAAAACGTGGCGTGCTAAACTATGGCTAGAGAGGTGAAACAGATGGCTGAGATTAATCCGATGCCACTCTACCAACGGATGTTGGCTGAAATGGGGCCGCAGCATTGGTGGCCGGCTGAAACGAAAATGGAAATTGTGATTGGCGCCATTTTGGTTCAAAATACCAATTGGAAAAACGTGGACTTGGCACTGCAAAATTTGCGTCAGGCAACTCAACTTAATCCCAAGCGCATTCTAAAGCTTTCGAATTCTCAGTTGCAGCAATTGATCCGGCCAAGTGGATTTTACGTTCATAAAGCTAAAAGTCTCTTTGAAGTTTTAGCGTGGTTTGACAGATATGACAATCAGTTTTCAGAAATTGTTAATCAATATAGTCGAGCAAAATTGCGCCAAGCGTTGTTGAACTTGACCGGAATCGGTGAAGAAACGGCGGACTCACTGTTGGTTTACGTTTTTGATCAGCCGGTTTTTATTGCAGATAAGTATGCGCGGAATCTGTTTCAGTTTTTAGGCTATCAAAATATTAATACCTATGCCAAATTAAAACGGCGAATTAAATTGCCATCAAACTTTAAAAGCCAGGATGCAAAGGAGTTTCACGGTCTAATTGATGAATTCGGTAAGCAAGTTAAAACAAACGACCAGTTTAAGCAGAGCTTTTTAAATGGCTTTTCGTTGAGGAAGCAGACCAGTTTGGGGTAGAATTTAATTCGATGACAGTCTTTTTGACAGTTTGATCAGAAGATCTATCATCGAATGGAATAAGACTATCGTGTTGAATGAGGAGGAAAAAGCGTGACAATTAAAGATAAAGTTGTTGTCATTACCGGTGCTTCTAGTGGAATTGGCAAAGCAACTACGGAAGTTTTGGCAAAAGCCGGTGCAAAAGTGGTCATTGGTGCTAGGCGGAAAGATCGGTTGGCTGAACTGGCCGGCGAATTTCCGGCAGGCCAGGTTTTGTATCAAGTCACTGACGTCACTGATCGTCAAAGCGTTCAAAACTTGGTTGATTTGGCTAAATCAAAATTTGGCAGGGTAGACGTTTTGTACAATAATGCCGGTTTGATGCCGATTTCTCAACTGGCCGAATTAAAAGTGGCCGAGTGGGACCGAATGATTGACGTCAACATTAAAGGTGTTCTGTACGGAATTGCTGCTGTGTTGCCGACGATGATTCAGCAAAAGCAGGGTCACATCATTACGACTGATTCGGTGGCCGGTCACATTGTGCATCCCGGCACGGCCGTTTATGCCGGCACTAAATATGCCATCCAGGCAATTATGGATGGCTTGCGTCAGGAACAAATTGCCAACCACATTAAAACCACGATGATTTCACCCGGTGCCGTTGACACGGAGCTTTATAGCACCATCAGTGATGATGCAACGCGGGCGCAAGTTCAAAAGGATGAAAAGGAAAATGGCCTGTCACCGATTGACGTTGCCAATGCAGTTGCTTATGCAATCGATCAACCGGATAAGGTGGCCATCAATGAGGTGCTGCTACGGCCAAGGAGCCAGGAGCGATAGTCACCACTAATCAACGTTAAATTGTCCATGTCTCTTTTTTGAAATAACTGTTTTAGCAAATCAACTTACCGACTAGTTTAAATTCGGTAAGTTTTTTTCGTTTTTCGAGATTATTTTTTAAATAATTGAAAAGAATTTACAGGAATCCGTTTACATTTCTTAAATTTAATTTTAAGATGAAGACATGCGTTTTTTAAATTGAAAAGATGATTCACTTTAGAGAGGATGTTTTATTTGAGTACGTTGCTGTTATTACTACCCGCGTTGGGCTGGGGATTATTGCCACCAGTCGTTGCCAAAATTGGCGGTAAACCGGCCAATCAAATTTTTGGCACTGCTGCCGGGCTGTTGTTAGCCAGTTTAGTGGTCTTTGTGGTAGTTCGGCCCACTACTGATTTAAAAAGCTTTTTACTGGCTGGATTGGCCGGTGCTTTTTGGATTGCCGGTCAGGTTGGTCAATACATTGGCTATAAAAAAATTGGAGTTTCAACAACCATGCCGATTTCAACCGGCTTGCAGTTAATCGGCACTTCGCTGATTGGCGTGTTCATTTTTGGCGAATGGTCAACCGGCATTGAAAAAATGGCTGGGATCAGTGGAATTGTCTTACTAATCATTGGCATTTGGCTGACCTCCATTAAAGACAAAGGGAGTCAGGGAAATCGAAAAGAATTGACCGGCACAATTATCATGCTGATTTTTACGACAATTGGTTATTGTGTGTATGAATCAATCCCTAAAGGGTTCCAAAGTTCCGGTATCGCGATTTTCTTACCTGAATCAATTGGGATGTGTGTTGGGGTTCTAATCTATTTATTGTTTAGTGGCCAAATGAGCGCATTTAAAGAGAAGACCAGTTGGTTGAACAGTCTTGGTGGAATCGTCTTTTCCTTTGCGGCTGTGTCATACATCTATTCGGTTCGCTACAATGGGGTCAATACGGCGTTCATTGTTTCTCAATTATCGGTTGTGATTTCAACCTTAGGCGGCATGCTGGTCATGCACGAATCCAAGAGCAAACGTGAATTAACCCTCACCTTAGTCGGCTTGGTTTTGATCATTAGTGGTGCATTTGTGACATCTGTCTTTTAGTGAGCGAATAGGAATTAACCGCTTAGCTTCGCTCACTTTCATAAAACCCCTTGTCAACTAAATTAACAATGCTATAATAAGCATTAATTGGGGGATAAATTTGATGCTATTGGCAGTGGGGGCGCTCAATGGCTGATGATGTTGTGACATTAATCATGATTAAGCCGTTGAGTGTTAAAATAGCCAATGATTTGGTAGTATTATGCAATTTGAAACTGAAATAATATCCTTCAACCAAATGAATAGAGATCGGAACATCCTTCAATATCAACCGATCTCTTTTGTTATAGATTGATAGTCGCTAGGTGCAAAAAATCGCCGGACAAGTCGTTCGACGATTTTTTGCACCTTTATTTTATTAACATCATTTGTTCGAGGTTGCCAGTTTTGAATTCGTTGCTTTTACTTTGGTGGTAGCTGCTGCCGGCTTTTCAGCGGCTTCACTTTCCGGGCGATGATCACCCATCACCAGATTTAAAATAATCGCACTGATTGCCGCAATGGTAATCGGCGATCCCAGAAGGTATTGAATCATTTGAGGAGTACTGTTAACCAAGTGGCTTGGTACCAGAATAACGGCCATTGTTAAAACAATTGGAATGCCCAAGATATAAATTGAGCTTTCATTAGTATCAAGATAACGAATAACGTTTAAACCGTTCAACATAATGATGACACAGATGATTGAGAAGATACCACCAATTACCGGTGCGGGAACGGCGGATAAGAACGCTGACAGTTTACCGAAGAAACCAAGTATCATGAACCAGATACCAGCCGAAACAAAGACACGGCGGCTAGCCACCCCAGTAATTGAAATGACCCCGGCATTGGTTGAATAGCCGGTCATCGGAGTTGTTCCAAGCAATGCGGCGAAGAAACAGCTAAGACCTTCACCGATAATTCCTTGATTCCACTGTTTCTTAGAAATCTTTTCACCAACGACCGCACTCATTGCGAACCAGGTCCCAGTCGTTTCAGTTGTTAGCACCATGTAGATGACAATGAAGGTCAGGATTGCCGGTAATGAAAAATGGAAGCCATAGTGTAGGGATGTAAATTTCGGCAGACTAAACCATGGCGCATTGTTAACGGATGACCAGTCAAAACGGCCCATGAACGAAGCCGCAATAGTACCGGCAATAAGCGCGATGATAATCGAACTAACTCGGAATAGTCGTTGCAGTTGAGGAATTCGAATGCCAATTGTGATCGCCAGTAGCATCACAGCTCCAGTGATTGCAGCAATCTCAATGTTTTGACCGGCATTACCGGTAGCCTTAAAGATATTATCGTTTAAAGCTGATGGTAAAAGAGAAAGTCCAACACAGGTAATGATCGTGCCACCAACCAGTGCGGGTACCAGGGTATTAATAATTTTCTGATAAATTCCGGATAATCCCAAGAGAACCAATAAAACGGCACCGATAATCAGTGAACCTAACACGGTGGCCATGCCGCCATGGGGACCACCGTTAGCTAAATAAACGCCGGCAACCGCACCGATTGGGACAAAGGATGGCCCTTGAGAAACAGGCAGCTTCATAAAGAATTTAGTTTGAAGAATGGTGCCAATACCACAAGCTAAGAAAGCGGCCTGCAGGAAACCGGTTTTTTGGACGACACTCATTGACAATAAGCCGGCAATAATCAATGGTGGGACATAGACATCCATTGCTAAAACGTGTTGCAATCCCAAAAGACCTGATTGAAAATAGGAAACTTTATCTTCTGGACCATAAAGTAAACCATTATCTTTGCGTTTCATGTTGACCTTCCTTTACGAGTTTTCCTTGAACAAAAACCTGGTTAATTGTGGCTTTTGTTGTGTGATAGATGAGTTTTTCAAAAATTTGATCGGGGGTTTGAGGATAGAAAACCGGAAATGGCGCTTTGACAACCTGGAAATCAGCTAAGTAGCCGACTTTGATTTGGCCAGCTTTTAAATGAAGACTCGTTGCACCGCCAACGGTTGCCAAGTAAAAAGCGTTTTTAGCGGTGATGGGCGCAGTTGAGGTGCCACGCTTTTCCGGCGGTAATTGCCGATCGACGCCATCATGCAGTAAGCGTGATGAAATAATTGCTTGATTCATATTACGATAAAGGCTTGGTGAATAGCCACCCGAAATGTCGGTTCCCAAACCAACTTTGTTCTCTTGAGCTAATAGTTGACTAACTGGTAATATCGCATTGCCAAAATAGGCGTTTGAAATGGGGCAGTGGGCAATTGCAACGCCACGTTGTTTGAATAGGTTGAGATCTGTTTGGTTCAACAAGGTACCATGGGCCATGACGGCTTTATCCGTTAACAGGCCAAAGTGATCTAAAACGGCCGCGTCACGCATATGGTAGTGACTTAAGGCATAGCCATCCTCCCAATCACTTTCACTACAGTGCGACTGGATTGGCAGATCGTATTTTTTAGCCAAGTCACCTAGACCACTCAGTGAAGCCGGTGTACAGCTTGGGACAAATCTTGGCGTAATGACTGGGGTTTGCGGTAAAGCAGCGGTTTGGTTCAAGTCGGTTAACTGATGGATGAATTTTTCAGTGTTGTTAACTGCTTGAGTAGCGGATGCATCCCGGTAGTAAGTCGGTGTTTGCTGCGGATTGTCCATGGCGACTTGACCAATAAAGCCCCGTTGTTGATGATGAATACAAGCTTTTGCCAATTCGAGATTGGCTTGATTGTGAATTGTCCCAAAATAAAGTGCCGAAGTGGTACCGTTGGCGATCAATTCCTGAACCAGGTTATTATAAACGGTTTTGGCAAACGCAACGTCTTGATATTTGGCTTCCAAGGGGAAAGTATACGTGTTCAACCATTCGTTGAGTGGTTGATCCAAGGCAAGACCGGCATTGGGCCACTGTGGCGCGTGGACGTGTAAATCAATAAAACCTGGCAACAAATAGTTGTTATCTTGAAGTGTCACTAAGCGATCCTGTTGTGCTGCCTGTTCTTTAACTGAAAGAAAATCCGGATCGTCTTCATCGAGCAAACGGCTAATGTAGCCTTGATGATCGATGCAGATGAGTTGTCGGGGATGCAGTGAAATGGCGTCAGGCCCTAGTGATGTGATGGTTGGGCCATCAATAACTGTTGAAAATTGAATAAAACTCACCTCGATCAAAATTAATCAGTTAAAACACGAACTTTATTTTAAAAGAAAAACTAATAATTCGTTTTACTGTATAGCGGTAATTATAAACTGACAATCGTTTTTCTTCAACACGAAAATCAAAATTGGTTTTAATTCTAATGTTCGTGTTTTGAGGCCGTTTAGTATTGACCTAATATTTTTAATTCAGATTACCGGGATGTCACCGTTTAACCTGGCTTAAAAAAGGAACAATCGGATGCTTGTCAATTTTAATTAAAAAAGATGGTTAGATTTTTTCTAACCATTTGCTAATTTTACTAAGTGAGCTATTCTATTACCAACTAAAACTTAAGGAGTTAAAAAAAATCCCCCAATCCCCAACAGTGGGTCAATGTTTGCAAAAATTGGGCTTAGTGATCGAATGACTTAAATTGTGACTATGTAATTGTTGAGCTCTTTTAAAAATTGACTAATCAAAAGCGTCGATCATCCCGCTGCTGGGTTGGTCGGCGCTTTTGATTGGATAAGCACTTTAGAAACGAACGACTTGAATTTCAATGATTTAATGGTTAGTTATCAGGGATGTGAATGATTGCTCAACTGATTATCAAAATAAATAGATTGGCGTTTCGGCTGATAGCCGCTATGCCGACACTCCCAATAAAGGTAACCCTCAATTACCAACCCGACACAAATGCTTAGGAGACAGAAAATTACAATCTCAACTAAAACCGTCATGTGATAGCCCCTTCCTTTGATTAACCGGTCAACGCCTGATCCGGTACCATCTTGTTGGTCTTTACATTGTTATTATAACTGTTTTACATATCGATGATAACCCTGCTAAGCGAAATAGTGGTTATTAATCAATTCTATCTTTACTCAATGCCTTGGTTAAAGCATCAACAGTGTGGTTAATTTTATCGGTTGTCACTGGTTGATTGAAGAATAAGTAACTGACGACTAATCCGGCAACCATCGACCACATGATTCGCAAGATCTCCGGGTTCTCCCAGTCAATCAGGGCCTGCTTTTGTTTGAAAATTTTTAGGTTCTGATCAATAGTTTTAAGATAAGAAATTGCGGAGTTGGCAAATTGGGCCTGAAAATCCGTTCTTAACTGATCGTCATAAATCATTTCGGCAATGAAAATTTTTAGGACGTCCGCATTATCTTTCATGAATTTGATGCGATCTTCAATAACAGCTTTAACAAAATCGTGCAAATCAGTATCACGAACAATTAACTTGGCATCGGTAAACTGACTGAAAGTTGCCGGAAAAATTGATCGGGTAACCGGTTTGATAACGGCTTGCAGGAGGCCGTACTTATTCGTAAATCGATTAAAGATATTCTCCTCTGCGACACCAGCGGCCTCAGCAATTTCTTTTGTGCTGGAATTTGAATAACCTTTCTTAGCAAAAATTTTAATGGCGGCAATTAAAATTCTTGATTGTTTGTCGGTCAGTTCGTCGAAAACGTGGGTTTCGGTAAATAGTTTATAAGCCACTTTGGTTGGCAAAATCATCCCTCCTCGTTAAAAAATTAACTTGCTACATTTTTTAGTATACCTGTTAATTGAATTTTTACAATGAGTTGATTAAAAATTTATGTGTCCCAAACTTTTTATGTTTTATTCCCGTTATTAAAGTATCTTAAAAAATAGTTGAGTTCTCAGATTTGATAAAATCACTATAAATAAACAATGGATATTCATTAAATTCATACTTAAATGGCGGGTTCAAACTTAATTTAATCCCCGATTTAATCAAAGAAGATATCAAAAACGGGAGAACGTTACAGTACAAAAACATTTTTTTAAAAAATTAGGGTAACCTGGATAATCTCTAAAAAAATAAAAAGAGGCCGCTGACCTGATCAAATTAATGATTTGGGCAGCGGCTTTTTTCACCCAATGGGTGAAAAAATGACTCCGATCTGTTAAATTAAATTTACCAGAAAAAACCAACAAAAGGAGTCCTCTCTAATGACTTTATCGAAAATTCCGTTACAATTCAACTCTAAAATTGATGTTTCGCATACTGGTGGCACGTTAACGTCGGATAGCGGCTTAATCTTAGTTCAAGAATTCATTCACAAAACTCACTTGGATCAACTGCTGGCGCAGGTACCCTTTAATGATCAGCGTAAATACTGG
>NZ_LS422989.1 GCF_900411375.1 Lentilactobacillus raoultii
CTTTGGATTCTGGGGCGTTCTCGTAGCGCTGTAACCAGCATGGCGAAGAATAGCCAGCAGCGCTTGAGAAGTCCTTTGGAATGGCACTGCAGGCGATGATTTTGATAGTTTATTTGGCCGCTATCGGAGAAGTAACGGGTATAGTATTGATAGTCCGCATTACGCTGCAAAACCGTCCCGCGCTTCAATTCGCGACTAATTGTACTAACTGCCCGGTGTAGATGATTGGCGATCACATGAGCAGACTTTCCCTGCTCGTAGAGCACTTGAATTTCACCCCGTTCCTCGGGTTGAAGTTGTTGGTAGTGGCGTTGAGTAGTATGCTTGATCTGGGTCATAGAGAAGTCCTTTCTTGAGTTGTTTAGTCACTATCAAGCGTAGGTCTCTATGGCCTATTTGTATACCTGGCTCAGCGTTGCAGTTCAATTTTAAATCCGGGAAGACGATTTTTTGAAAAGCATGCTTAACAAAGGATGTGTTAACAACCATTTATATGTTAAAATTAATGAAATATAATAAATAAGGAGAATTTTATGGCTGACAAAATGATGGACATTGCGGCACAACTTCAAAGCGAGTTAAAAACGTCGGATCAGTTTACTGATTTAAAGGCGGCTTTTGACGCAATTAAAGCCGATCCGGAAACGTTTAAATTATTCACCGAATTCCAAAAGTTGCAATTGCAAATACAACAGCAACAAATGCAAGGCCAAGAACCTGCTGAAACAGATATTAAGCGGGCACAAAATATGGCTAACCAAGTCAAAGAGAATGATGCAATTTCACATTTGATGACTAAAGAAAAGGCACTTAATGACCTCCTGAACGACATTAACCGGGTTGTTACCCGGCCAATTATTGACTTGTATCGTAACTAATAAAATGCCGAATTTAGTGATTAAAAACTAAATTCGGCATTTTTAACGTACATATCTCTATAGAGGGAAGGAATGAGTGTAGTTGAAATTTATTCATGCAGCAGATCTGCATTTAGATAGCCCATTTTTAGGATTACAAAATCATATCATTCCGTCAAAACTCTGGTCACTGATTCGTGAGTCGACCTTTACTTCCTTTAAAAAAATGGTTGATGATGCCATTCGGCAAAATGTTGATTTCGTCCTATTAGTAGGTGATTTATTTGATCGAAATGACCATAGTGTTAGGGTAGAAACCCGTTTTTTTGAAGAATTAAATCGTTTAGCTGATCACCAGATCCCAGTTTTGATTTCATTTGGAAATCACGATTACTTTAATGGTGATCCCAGTCAATTAGGATATCCTGCTAATACGACTGTCTTCCCAAACAAAGTGACGACGACCAACGTAGTACTAAGAAGCGGCCAGCGAGTTGCTGTGACGGGCTTTAGCTTTGGGAGTCAATGGGTTAAGCGGCCAGTAATCGAGGATTACCCACAAGCAACAGGTAAGGCGGAGTGGCACATTGGCATGCTGCACGGAAGTCTTGAGTCGCTTCATTCACCGGCAGCCCATTATGCACCATTTACCTTGAAGCAATTACAGGAAAAAAATTATGATTACTGGGCATTGGGGCATATCCATAAACGGCAGTCGTTGGATGAACGCGGGACAATTAATTACTCTGGTAATATTCAGGGAAGACACATCAACGAACCTGGTGAAAAAGGTTATTTATTAGTTAAGTCAGATCAACAATCTTTAAAAACATCATTTGTTGCGACAGCCCCAATCGTTTGGGAGGAGCTTCGATTACCATTGGGAAAAGAGACAGTTGGTGCGCTCGCTAATACTTTGGTTAAAAAACTTGAAGCATCCCAATTCAACAAAATGCACTTTTTACGAATTATTTTGACAAATCGATCACAGGCGCCAATTAATGTATTAAAAGCGATTTCTGACGGGACACTTTTAGCGGCAGTCCAAGATCTTAACAGTCAGATTTGGGAGCAACTCAATTGCTGGGTAACCTCAGTTAAACTGGCTCAGGAACGACCAACGATTGTTAGCCAATTAGACCAAACTTATTTTGATCAGGCTAGAGATGACCTGTTTACAGCTGATGAATTAAGAGCTTTAGCCGGGTCATTAAAAAGAGTGGCTTTTATTAATCAAGATTTGACAGCAGATGATAGTTTTGATGATATTTTTAATCGCGCAACGACACTTCTTCAAGAAAACATTGACGATCAGGGAGGTGGAGTAGAGTGATTATTAAGCAATTGAAAATTGATGGTTATGGCAAGTGGCTTGATACCCAGATTAATTTTAAAGGCCCGCTATCAACTGTTTATGGCCCTAATGAAGCTGGGAAAAGTACGATTATTGATTTTATCGTTTCAATGTTATTTGGATTTCAGACAAAACGTCAAGCTATTCATGGACAATATATTCCCAAAAATCATCAATCTAAATATGGTGGTGAAATCATATTTGAACACCAAGGTCATCAGTATCGATTAATTCGAACCAAGGGACCAAAGGGGGGAACGGTTAAATTTTTTGATGAAGATCATCACCAGCAGCTTTCTGAAAGTGATTATCAACAGTTAATTTCACCGCTTGACCGTGACACCTATCAACAACTCTTTTATTTCAACGGTGAGGATCAAAAAACTGCCTATCAAATGAGTGAAGATGAACTTCGACTCAGAATTCAACAGGTTGGCGTTGCCAATGCCGATCAGTGGTTTGATCTTCAAAAAGAATTAAATAAACAGGCCAAAGCGCTGTACACAGTTAGGGGTCGCAAGCCTGAATTAAATGCACAGTTACATCAGTATCAAACACTAATGGAACGTCTTCAAACGGCTGAAAAGGACTATCCAAAGTATCAAGCCCTTAAGAAGTCTCGGGACGCTTTGGACAGGCAATTAACAACGGCACAGGCCAATCGTGAGCAGCTGCAAAAATGGCTCCAGGAGAATCAGAAAAGGGCAACGATTGTTCCGCTATTGACAACCTATCGTGAGCTGGCGGCAACTAATGAAGCTCAATTAAAGAAGGGATTTGCCAACGCTGATGAGTCAGCTTTTCAAATGTTGAATTCGCGAATCTTATCACTTCAAGACCAGTTAAAAACGGCTCAACGCCAATTAGAAGACCAAAAATCAAAAATCGGCCAATCACACTTTCAAACATTTTATAACCAACATCGTTCTCAAATTGACTCACTTAAGGCGCGATTACCGAAAATCAAGGACCAACTACCCCAATTCCGGTTTTTAACCAATCAGACAGCTGAAATCCAGCAACAACTAACAGCTTACCGCAATGACATCCCCAAAAACGGGAACGGCGAATTACCACTTCCTTTTGAGGAAACTGATTTGATGACTGTAACCGAAATTTTGAATCAGTCATCGGTTGCATCCCGGCAGACAAGGCGGCAACAACCATCATCGGCTAACCATTTGGGACAAGGGCGACTGTTTTATGGGCTTGCCGGTATCTTGGTGCTGTTGACACTAGTACTTCATCATTTGCCCTTAAGTTGGTTAGGCTACTTGGCAGCTGGCTGGCTTGCTTGGTATGGATTCCGTCAACAAACATCGGTGTCGGAAGTAAAAACTGAGGCATCAAACCAATCGGATCGAGAGGCCACCACTTTACTGGCCGATTTAGCTGATAAATATCATTTAATTGGGATTCCTCACGAGAAGTGGCTGTCTATACAACCGAAGTTAAAGCAACTTGTCGTGTTAGCTGATCAGGCAAGTCGCTTAACCAGCCAAAAAGATCGTATAGAAAAAGGGTTGGTCGAGTATGTAGAAAAATGGCGGTTTGCCAGTGAATGGCTGCCTTTAACAGGTGATGTGATGGCTAACATTGAGTTAATCGATCAAACGCTCACCAAATGGCTCAATCAAGCCAATGATTATCACAATCAAACGGCTGGGTTAACGTTCTACCAACAATCTGTTGACCAACTAGAAGGTCAGTTAAGGGCTGAACAAGCTAAGCTAGCCGCGTTCCTTGAAGAACGACACGTGACTTCAGGGGATGGGTTTACTGAAATGAGGCGACAGCAGCAAGTCATTCAGGCTAAATTAACCCGAAAAAAAGAAATTTTAACCCAATTGAATTCGGTAGGAGTTTCTCCTGACCAACCAGCCATTTCTGGGTTGGTGAGTGATCAAGAACATCAGATAACGGCTCAATTGGCGCAAATTCAAACGAAAATTAATCAATTAACGCGACAGAAAATGGAATTGACGGTTCAAATAACCGATCTTGTAAATAATGGTCGTTATGATGATTTGAAGCAGACATTGGCCAATCAAAAATCGGAAATTCTAGATAATGTTCATCGTTATTTAGCACTTCTGCTTAGCCTACGCTGGGTACAACGGGTCTTGGACATTGCAACTAAGGATCGACTGCCCAAAGCCATTAAAACGGCTAAAAAGTATTTTAAAATTTTGACTCGGCAACGTTATCAAGATATCCAGTTTGGTGATCAAATTTCGGTGATTCGGATGGATGGTGAACGGTTCTTGGTCAATGAATTATCTAAGGGGACCCTGGAACAACTTTATTTATCGCTGATTTTTTCAATTGCGGTTGGTTTTAGTGACGACTATCCAATGCCGATTATTATTGACGATGGCTTTATGAGCTTTGACGAGCAAAGAAGGCAGGCAGCTTTTGAGATTATGACTGAAATTAGTCAGCAGACACAGGTCCTTTATTTTTCGGCTCATCAGGATCTGCCGAAAGCCGCAAAGATAGTCGATTTGACACAGATTTAGGAGGTGGATAGGATGGTCAAACATTTAACTGATTTTTCGATGGACGAGGAATTTGAAACATACGTCTTAATTAAAAGTGCCGATAAACGGGTTGCTAAAAACGGCAAATCCTTTCTATCAATCGTTTTTCAAGATCGGTCGGGCCAGATTCCAGGGATGTTTTGGGATGTCAGTGAACAGGATGCCCAGCAGTTTATACCTGGCAGGGTAGTCTATTTGAAAGGTAAACGAGAAAGTTATAAAGAAATGCCCCAGATTAAAATCTATGAAATGCGTTTGGCAAGGACTGACGAACCTCATGATCCGTTAATGTTTGTCAAGCGGGCCCCCATGACGAGTCAAGAAATGAAGGATTATATTAACCAAACGATTTTCGAAATTACCAATGCGACTTACAATCGAATTGTTCGAGCATTGCTTAATCGACATGCAAAGTCGTTTTTTAGTTATCCGGCAGCCAAAAGTAATCATCATGATTTTGCTGGTGGCTTGGCATTTCACACAATTTCGATTTTACGGTTGGCTCATTCGGTTGTTCAGCAGTATTCAGGAATTAACGCGCCGTTGTTATATGCCGGAGCCTTATTACATGATCTTGGCAAAACGGTTGAGTTATCCGGCCCGGTCGGAACCGAGTATACGTTGGCTGGCAACTTATTGGGACATTTAAGTATTATCGACGCTGAAATTGTTGAAGCGGCGGATAAGCTGGGAATCGATGGCCAAAATGAAGATCTGCTATTATTGCGTCACATGGTATTATCACACCATGGATTGTTGGAATATGGCTCACCTGAACGACCAAAATTGTTGGAGGCTGAAATTTTGCATGAACTTGACGAAATGGACGCTTCCATTATGATGATTCAAAATGCACTGGCTAAGGTCAAGCCGGGTGAATACTCAGATCGGATTTTTGGCTTGGATAATCGCCGGTTTTATAAACCGCATTCTGTTGATCAATCACACGATGATGGTCAAGATCCAAGCAGATTATTTTAAAATCCACATAAAAAACGGCTGGAATTGGGTTTCCAACCGTTTTTAAAATTTCAAAATTGTTAAGAATTACTTCTTCTTTGATGAACTGGAGAGGTAATCAGATAGCACGTTTTGAAGGTCCTTGTCTTGAATTGTAACGTTCCCTTTTTTAAGCACTTTAGAAACAACTGAGTGAAGTGTATCGCTATCAGCCAAACGCTTATCAACAAGTTGCGTCTTCAATTCACTTTCGTGGTCTTTATAAGTGCCCTTTGCAGGATGGTTGACCATTTGAATAACTTGGTAACCATACTGAGTTTTAACAGGTGTCTTTGTATATTCACCGTTCTTCAACTTGAAAGCAGCCTTTTTAAAGTTGGAATCAAGAGAAGTATTGGTGTTGTCAAATGGTGAAATTCGGCCACCCTTATTCTTAGTAGCAGTATCAGTCGAGTACTTCTTAGCTAAGCTAGAGAAGCTCTTACCAGCCTTAAGTTCTTTAATCACTTTTTCGGCGGTTGACTTCTTGGAAACAAGAATTTGGTTAACCGTTACTTTTGGCTGATACGACTTAAACTGCTTCTTCAGTTGAGCGTCGGTAAACTTGGTGTTATCCCGAACAGCTTGTTGAAGTAAGAGGTTTGAACGAATCGAATCCTTTAGTTGCGAAGCAGTCATGCCGTTTTGCTGAAGAACAGCGTTAAATGATGAGCCGTATTGCTTTTTATATTTATTGAAAGCCTTATTAACTTGTGAGTCCTTAACTTTTTTACCATATTGTTTTTCCAAAACCTTGTTAAGGATCATTTGTTGTAATACCTGCTTACCACTTGAGGTACTCTTCAAGCTGCTATAATAGGCACTTTCAGTGATCTTGCCGCCATTGGTTGTTGCAACCGATTTACTGCCGCAAGCTGCAAGTGTAAAACTCATGAGTACTCCGGCTAAAACGATTAGCCATTTTTTCATACAAAAACACATCCATTTCTACAATTTAGTATTCGTTTGTTAAGCAAACGTTCCGTACAATAATAACATATTATGAGCAACGTACAAAAGTTGTCATTGAACTTAAACAAAAATTCATAAAATTGAGGTTATGATCACTTCATTTTTGAACTGAACTTGTTAATTTCTTCAATTCTGGGCTGAATTTGAAATTGAGCCTCTTCGATCTCACGTTGAAGCGCAGTTAAAGCCTTTTCAAGCTCTGGTACTTGCTGCTTTAATCGGTCAAGTGCGAGCTTAAAATCATGGTATGCTGTTTTAAGATCGGTGTAAGCCTGCTTTTTTTCTTCAAACGTTTCTTTGAGTCGTTTAGCAAAAGCCACCGGTGTCTCTTGTCGACTATAAAGATAAGCGCCAAAGATAAAAGTCACTGCTCCCAACCATTTGAACCCGGTCTTCATTGATCAATCTCCTATATGAGCCATGATAGTCGTTTGGATTTTCTTTAAATCATCCGGTGTATACTTGTTTGAATTATCCTTAAAAATCATGGCAAAATCGTCGTGGGTCGTGTATCGGGGAACCAAGTGGAAGTGTGAATGAAAAACGGATTGATAAGCAATCTGGCCATTATTATTCACAATGTTCATCCCCTTAATTTCAGGATTGGACGCTTTAATGGCGCGGGCGATTTTGGGAATTCTTGAAAACACAGCTGCAGCTAATTCAGGATCATACTCAAAAATGTTGGCAATGTGTTTCTTTGGAATAACCAATGTATGGCCCGGGGTCCCTTGAGAAATGTCAAGGAAGGCTTTGACGACGTCATCTTCATAAATCGTATAACTCGGGATCTCATTTCTGACAATTTTGCAAAAAATACAATCTTTCAATAGGGTTACCTTCTTTCTGCGAATACTATGAGTTATTATAACATCAATGTTGCTTTGAACTAATTCAAAGACTAATTTTCTATGTTATAATTTGTTCTGTATCGATTTTTAAATTTAACAAAGTTATCTAACTTATTAGAATTGTGGAGTGAAAAAATGACCTTACAAGTAACCAATCTTGTTGGCGGATATTCCCAAGTGCCGGTTTTAAAAGACGTCAGTTTTGATGTTAAAGACGGCGAGCTGGTTGGGCTAATCGGCCTGAATGGTGCCGGTAAATCAACGACGATTAATCACATCATTGGGCTGTTGACACCGTTCAAGGGCACCATTAAAATTAACGGAATTGCGCTTAATGAAGATGTTAAAAAATATAAGGAGCAGATTGCTTATATTCCTGAACAACCAATTGTTTATAAAGAATTAACGTTAAAAGAACATCTGGAAATGACCATGTTGGCTTATCATCTCGACCAAAAGACGGCTTGGCAGCGAGCAGATAAGCTGTTGAAAACGTTTCGACTTGATAATAAATTAAACTGGTTCCCAGATAACTTTTCTAAGGGAATGCGACAAAAGGTCATGATTGTTTGTGCCTTTTTAACCGATGCCAATTTATTCATCATTGACGAGCCTTTTTTGGGATTGGATCCGTTAGCGGTTAATGATTTATTGAATTTGATTTCTGAAAGGAAAAAACAGGGCGCCAGTATTTTGATGTCCACACACGTTTTGGATACGGCTGAACGTTATTGTGATCGTTTTGTTTTACTGCACGATGGTCAGGTCAGGACGGAGGGGACTTTGTCACAATTACGGACACTTTTCCCAGAAGCTGGCAAATCGCTTAATGATATTTACCTCACATTAGCAAGGGAAGGCGAAACCTCATGAAATCGCTTTTTAAAAAACGTTTGGGTACGCACCTGACCGAACTGATGAAGTACTTGCGTCTCGTATTTAACGATTATTTTGTACTGGCACTGGTTTTTATGATTGGCGGGTTGGGGTATTATTACTCAAACGCCTTAAAAAGGCTGACTACCGGTCTTTGGTGGGCGCCGTTGTTAATTATTGGCGTTCTCTTAGTTGGACTTCAAATGGGTCGGTTGGCAACACTAATTGAAGCGCCGGATTACGTTTTTCTTTTGCCAAAAGAGTCGGCGTTAATCAATTATCTAAGGCCGGCTTTTTGGTATAGTGCAACTTTGGCCATTTTAATCGAGATTGTTTTTTGGATTGTTTTAATGCCGTTTACCCAAGTGACCGTTTCAACGTCGGCCTCTCAATTATTTGCGTTATTGGGGACCATCATTTTCTTAAAAATTGCCTGGTTAAATGCCGATTTGGCGCGAAAGTATCATTTACCAAATGTTTGGCTTGGCAACCGGTTGCTTTTTCGACTCATTATTCCTTTAATTGTCTTGGAAATTTCAGTTTACGGAAATTACTTTGTTGGAACGGCGTTGGCAGGCATTGTCATGCTTGTTGGTCTGATGACTCGAAGACTGTGGACGGATCGGTCCGTTGATTGGCAAACATTAATTGCAGATGAAAATAGCCGGATGCATTCAATTTACCAATTCTTTAACCTCTTTACCGATGTGCCATCATTGACAGGAGCGGTTAAACGGCGACGTTATTTGGATTGGCTGTTAAAGCGAATTAAACTACTGCCAAATAATACTTATTTGTACCTGTATGCTCACGGCATTATTCGGGATAACGAAATGAGTGGGTTGTATGGCCGCTTAACAGTAATCGGAACATTATTATTGATATTTGTAAAGGGTGAAATCCTGCCGATTATCTTGTGCTTATTATTTATTTATCTAATTGGTTTTCAAATGATTCCATTTTATTTTCACTTTGATGACAATGCCTTTGTCCATATTTATCCAGTGACGACTGCCTTTCAATTAAAGAACTTTCAACGAGTACTCTTGATAATGATGGGCACGGTCGCTGTGATTTTTGCCATCACTGTGATCGTGGTGAATATGACGACACCGGTCGCAATTATCGGCACATTGGTTGGCGAAATTTTGGAAATTATCGGCTTGATTTATTTTTATGTGCCAAGTCGACTTAAAAAGAGCGAATTTAGTCGGTAATGATTTTAAAGCAATCAGTAAACAGTAAGAGGTGACAAAATTGCGCGTTAGAAATAAACCTTGGGCAGATGGTTATATTAAAGCCCATTCGGATTACATCGTAACAGACCCCAAAGCTTGGCTTGGTAAATGGCAGACCAGGTTTGAAAAAAATCAACCATTGGATGTTGAGGTTGGCACCGGAAAAGGGCAATTTATTATTCAAAATGCGAAAGCTCATCCAGACATTAATTATATCGGCGTTGAGCTTCAAAAATCAGTCATTGCAACGGCACTTAGAAAATTTATGGCAGATCCGTTGCCCAATTTACAATTTGTGTTAACGGATGGGGCTAACTTGGATGAAATTTTTCTAGCTAACGAAATCCAAAAAATATTTTTGAATTTTTCAGATCCGTGGCCTAAAAAGAGGCATGCTAAAAGACGGTTGACCTCACCCAACTTTTTAAAAACGTATCAGAAAGTACTTGACCCACAGGGAAAAATTGAATTTAAAACGGATAATCGAGGATTGTTTGAGTATACACTCGTGACAATGAATCAATTTCCAATGGTTTTTGATGATGTGTCGCTTGATTTGCATCATTCACCTGAAAATGATACTAATATTGAAACTGAGTATGAAGAAAAATTCAGTCCAAACGGGCCGATTTACAAGTTAATTGCTCATTTTAAGTCGTAGGCGAGCAAAGAACCTGACAATTTGGAAAATTGCGATATAATTTAGTCACTTACTAATTAAAAGTAAGAATGAAAGGACGATTAAACATGAAAGATTTACCTAAGACGAATTTAGCGACCTTGGAAAACCAAATTCCGAAGGGAAAGTATATGCTGTTTTTTACAGCTGGCTGGTGCCCAGATTGCCGGTTTATTAAGCCTGCTATGCCGGAAATTGAGCAAAAGTACAGTGATTACACATTTCTAAAAGTTGATCGTGATGAAAACATTGATTTGGCTGGCGAAATGGGTATCATGGGTATTCCAAGCTTTGTGGCCTACAGCGATGGGCACGAGATTGGTCGTTTCTCTAACCCCGATCGGAAAACCAAACAGGAAGTTGAAAGCTTTATTGACTCATTAAATAAATAAATTTAAAGGAATTGGGAAGGATTGAATTATGTTAATTGCAAGTTATAACCCTAAAAACACAGGTGACACGATGGTGATCATCTTGAATCAAAATGTTAAAGATCAAAAAACTGTCATTCATGATGACATTGTCCGAATCTATGATCCAAAAAACAATCAGACGTTAGGGTACAACTTTTTACATGCAAGCCAGGTCCTTCCTGAAATTACCCGTCAAAATGGCCAAGTTGATTTATCAGCAACTCAAGTGAAAAAATTAAATCAAACGCTGGCTGCTGCCGATTTTCCAACCGACTTGCAGCAGGACAAAACGGCAAGGTTTGTAGTGGGTTACGTAAAATCAATGACCGATCATCCGCATTCCAACCACTTAAAAATTACCCAAACAACGGTTGACCATCAACAAGATCTTCAAATCGTGAGTGGATCACCCAACATGCGGGCCGGTATTAAAGTGGTTGTGGCCAAAGTTGGTGCAATGATGCCAAATGGGTTGATCATTTGGCCTGGTAAGCTTCGGGGCGTTGAAAGCGATGGCATGATTTGTTCTGGTAGAGAGTTGCAGATTCCAAATGCACCACAAGTTCCCGGCGCCTTAGTTTTGCCGGATGATTATCAAAACGTTGGTGAGCCGTTTGATTTTAAAAAAGCTCAACATTTGTTTAGCTAATAATATAAAAAAACAAAGGTGAGAAAGTATGAAGTATGACGGACCCGCCTTTTTTCGTCGCCGTGACTTAATTAAAGCACGGACACCTAAAAAGGAAAAACGAGATAATGCATCAACAACTAATCGACAGCAAAGCGCTCCCAGGGACTTAATGAATCAGCAAACTCGTTTCTCAGATGCGAGAAAAAGTGACGATCAAACGCCAGCTTTTCTTAAAGAAATTCGAAATTTTGTGCCAAGCCATCCAGAAGTAAATGCCAAGCAGCGAAAACGCCAAAAGCAAATCGAAACAAACTATTTTGTTAGTCAAAAAAAGCGTCGCTCGTCGCATTACACAAAATTGATCGCGCTTTTAAAGATTCCAGATGATGACTTGATTCTTTTGGATAATGAAGCTGAGAAATCCCAAACTGTTGAAGCTTCCCATTTGGCTTCGCCAACGGCAGCGTCACCATCCCAAATATCATCTGTATCGGTTAATAAGTCGGCTCACGGTATTCAAGAAACGGCTGATGCACAGCAGTCACAACTCCAGGAGTCAAAAAAGCCGATCTTAAAATCGACTAAGTCAGAAGTTAAGCAACCATCATCGACTGACGCTGCTAACGACGAGGTAACTTCAGACAATCATTCAGCTGAAGCACGGCCAATTCATCATGGACTTGGTCAGTCACTGTCCACAATCGTTCGGCGTGAACAGCCTGGGAAAGTTGCTTTACCACTATTTCATGAAAATGATCATCAGCTATCCTCAGCGTCAGCCGAGAAGTCATCATCAAGACCGCAAAGCGCTGCCGCACATCAGTCGTCTCAAACTACCAGTTCACAAATGATTGACCAACAATCGCAGTTAAAAGTAACGCCCACCGCTGGGGATGCTTCTGTTGGTCACAATTCGGGCTATCGCTTTCCACCTTTAAGCTTATTGAAGGCGCCACAAATAACTGATGAGGAAGAGATGGATGAGTGGATTGAGCGACAAATTGAAACGCTGGACAAAACTTTCCAAGCATTCAAAGTAAATGCTCAAGTTGCTGATTGGACGGATGGACCAACGGTAACTCAATTCCAGGTTAAATTAGCTTTAGGCGTCAAAGTTAGTCGGATTACCAATTTAACGGATGATTTAAAATTGGCACTGGCTGCAAAAGATATCCGGATTGAAGCGCCGATCCCGGGTAAATCCACCGTTGGGATTGAAATTCCAAATCCTAAGCCAAGACCGGTAGTGCTATCCGAAATTATTTCAGCTAAGGGGTTCAAAAACAGTCGATCACCATTGACGACTGCGATGGGCGTTGATCTTTCGGGAGCGCCAAGAATTGCTGACATTCGAAAAATGCCACACGGCTTAATTGCCGGTGCGACTGGTTCTGGAAAGAGCGTTTTTATTAATAGTTTATTGGTATCATTGCTATACAAAGCAACGCCTGCTGATTTAAAATTATTATTAATTGACCCCAAAGCAGTTGAACTAGCACCCTATGATGGCATCCCGCATTTGTTATCCCCAGTAATTTCAGATCCTAAATCAGCGGCTGCCGCTCTTCACTGGGTGACAAAGGAAATGGATGATCGATATGAGAAATTATCGGCTGCCGGTGTTCGAAACATTGAACAATTTAATAAAAAAGCAGTTGACTCAAAAGAATATGGGTTAAAGATGCCGTACATTCTGGTCATTATCGATGAGCTGGCCGATTTAATGATAGCCGCTTCCGGCGAGGTTGAAGATTATATTGTGAGAATTACACAAAAAGCACGGGCTGCTGGGATCCACCTAATAGTGGCGACACAGCGGCCAAGTGTTGATATTGTGACTGGAACCATCAAGAATAATATTCCATCCAGAATTGCCTTTATGGTTTCAAGTCAGGTTGATTCGCGCACAATTTTAGATACCGCTGGTGCTGAACGTTTATTAGGGCGCGGTGATATGCTATATCTCGGAAACGGTGCCAGCCAGCCGATTCGACTACAAGGTGCTTTTGTCAACAATGGTGAACTGGAAAAGGTCATTGACTTTGTCCGCCAAGAAGGCCAACCCCATTATTTATTTACACCGGACTCGCTAAAAGAATCGGTTGATCATCAAGCGTCTCAGGATGAATTGATGCCAAAAGTAATGACTTTTATTGCTCAAGAAGAAACAATTTCGACTTCAAAGCTTCAACGAGTATTTTCAATCGGGTATAATAGAGCTGCGAACATAATTGATAGTTTGCAAGAGCGAAATTTGATTTCCGAACAGCGCGGATCAAAGCCACGGACAGTCTATTATCATCCAGGCGATGACGCTAGTGATGAATCAGAAGAGAAAGAGTAACTCTAATTTTGATGGGATAGGTAGGATGCAATATGAATTCAGATACGGTGTATCATTTTGTAGGTATTAAAGGAACAGGGATGAGCGCAATGGCCTTGATTCTTCATGATCGGGGAGAAAAGGTTCAGGGCTCTGATATTGAACAATATACATTTACGCAACGTGGATTGGAGAAAGCTGGTATTAAATTATTGCCGTTTGATGTTCATAATATCCACGAAGGTCTAACAGTGATTGCCGGCAATTCCTTTACCGATGATCATCCGGAAATAAAAAAGGCGCGTGAGATGGGTCTAACTGTTTATCGGTACCATGAATTTCTCGGTAAAATGATTAAGGGAAAGACCAGCATTGGTGTTTCTGGTGCTCACGGTAAAACCAGCACGACTGGATTGTTAGCCCACGTTCTTTCAGGTATTTCGCCAACCGACTACTTAATTGGTGACGGTTCCGGAAAGGGCGTCCCAAATGCCCGCTTTTTCGTTTATGAAGCGGACGAGTACCGGCGTCATTTTCTTGCTACCAAGCCTGATTATGCCATCATGACTAATATTGATTTTGATCATCCTGATTATTATAAGAGTATTGATGATGTTCAGGATGCCTTTCAAACGTTTGCTAATCAAACTCAAAAGGGCATTTTTGCCTGGGGTGATGATAAACGATTACGTGAATTAAAGGCTAAAGTGCCGATTTACTATTATGGATTAGGGGATAACGACGATTTTCAAGCTTTTGATGTCAAGCGGACTACCAAGGGTTCCAGCTTCCACGTCAGATTTAAGGGTCAAGACTTGGGAGAATTTTCGGTCCCGCTATTTGGCGAACACAATGTCTTTAACTCATTAGCAGTGATTGCGGTTGCCTATTCAGAAGATGTTGACCTGGCGGAAATTCGACGGGAATTAAAAACTTTCGATGGGGTTAAACGTCGATTCTCCGAGCGTAAAATTTCCGGCATGACCATCATTGATGATTATGCCCATCATCCAACGGAGATCAAAGCGACAATTGATGCTGCCCGCCAAGAGTACCCAAACAAAAAGATTGCAGTCGTTTTTCAGCCCCATACCTTTAGTCGGACCATTGCGTTAATGGATGATTTTGCTAAAAGTTTGAATTTAGCCGATGAAGTTTTTTTGACTAAGATTTATAGTTCTCCTCGTGAAAGTTCCGGGAAAGTTTCCAGTGAGGATCTCTCTAAAAAGATTACCAAGGGCGGTCGAATTTTGTCTGTTGATAATATGTCGCCATTACTCGATTATGATAATGATGTCATTATTTTTATGGGAGCGGGTGACATTCAAAAATACGAAAAGACTTATGAAGACCTACTAAGTCATTTAAGCAAACATAATAATTAATCGTTAAGAATTCTTAGAAAAGCTGTGAATGAAGATATTTTACTTGATTAATAGCTTTGGTTTGTTAAGATTGTTTAATAAGAGATGGGATCAATTCCGCAACCGTTTTAAATTAAAGTTGATTAATTTAAGACAGGGATTCGAAAGAAGGAGCGAAATTAATGGATAATTTTTCAAATGAACAAAATGAGCGTCGGGTGGTGAACAATGCCGCTGGTTTAAACGCTTTTTTGACAAAGATGTATGGTTGGATGAGTTTGGCTGTTTTGATATCTGCTGCAACCGCGTTTCTAACAGTTAACGCTGTTTCACCAGCAGTACTGACTGGTGGTACGATGTGGATTGCCATTGGCGTTTGGTTCGTCTTACCGTTTGTGGTGTCACTTCAAGCGTTAAAGCGACCAACACTAGCGATTGCTGCGCTGATCGGTTATTCGGCTCTTAGCGGGTTTGTTTTCGCAACCATTGCCTATCGCTACACGGGTGCGTCGATTGCTGCCGCATTTGTTTCCGCGTCGGCAATTTTCATTACGATGACGGTTTTTGGTTTGGTAACCCGCAAGAATTTAGATAAAGTTGGCCGCCAGGCAATTGCTGCTTTGATTGCGTTGATTGTGGCGATGCTTATCAATATCTTTTTGCGAAGTTCAATGATTGCTTTTGTTTTCTCGATTATTGCCGTGCTGATCTTCACAGCTTTAACGGCTTATGATACTCAGAAAATGAAGCAGATGTACAATCAAGCTGGAAGCACTGGTCAAATCTCAGTGAGTGGTTTGGCTGTATTTGGCGCTTTGCAGCTTTATATGGACTTTGTTAACTTGTTCTTACAATTACTACAGATTTTTGGGATGAGTGATGACCGTTAAACGATTTTCAGTCATCAGCCGGGGAATAATTCTCCGGTTTTTTTCTTGGATTAATTTTGTCTTCTTAAGTCTTATTAATGCCGGTGTCGAGTGGTAAAATTAACTAAGAGATTATTTTGCGAGGAGAATTTAATGACTACAAAAAAATTATTATTAATCGACGGTAATAGCATTGCGTTCAAAGCTTTTTATGCCCTCATCAATTCATTGGAGAAATTTAAAAACAATTCAGGGTTGCACACATCGGCTATCTATGGATTTAATCGGATGCTGGACAAGGTCTTGGAAGATGAAAAACCAACGGATGTTTTAGTTGCGTTTGATGCTGGTAAGACAACGTTTCGAACCAAGTTATTTCCAGAATATAAGGGGAATCGAGCTAAAACCCCTACTGAATTGTCGGAACAATTTCCCTTTATTAGAGAATTAGTAAAGGATCGTGGAATTAAGTCCTATGAGCTGCCAAATTACGAGGCCGATGATATTATTGGGACATTAGCTAAAAAGGCTGAAGCACATGGTGATTATCAAGTTGTTATTTTAACGGGTGATCGGGATCTAACCCAATTAACGTCGGATAAAACCACTGTTCAAGTTTCAAAAACCGGTACGACAGCACTAGAAAAATATACACCGCAATACGTTGAAGAAAAGTTAGGCGTTAAACCTTCTCAAATTGTTGATATTAAAGGACTAATGGGGGATAATTCGGATCATTATCCGGGTGTTGAAAAAGTTGGTAAAATCACTGCCAAGAAATTGATTCAACAATTTGGGTCAATTGAGGATGTCTATCAAAATATTGACAACATCTCGGGGAAAAAGCTCAAGGAACACTTGCTAAATGATCGTGATAAGGCTGAACGGGCCAAGGTTTTGGCTACTATTAAGCGGGATGCTCCTGTCGAGGTGGCACTTGATGATCTAGCTTATCAGGGGGATGACCTTGATCAGTTAACGAATTTTTATGAACAAATGGGCTTTAAGTCATTTTTATCAAAACTTGGTGTGAATAAAACAGCCACCGCGGAATTAACCTCAGTGAAGTATCAGAAATTAACGACTGCAAATCTAACTGAACTGGCACAATTTAAAGATGAAATTTCTTTCTACTTGGAAATGGATGACGATAATTATCATACTGCCAACCTGGTGGGATTTGCCATTGGCCATGGCGATCAGTGGTTTGTGACAAATGAAATGGCCCTTTTGACCTCAAAGCCGGTAGTGGACATTTTAAGCAGTTCAAAGATTCAAAAGAACGTTTTTGATGCAAAGCGAACCTATGTTGGCCTTCATCGAGTTGGTATTGAATTAGTTAATGTCGATTTTGACATGCTGCTGGTTTCCTACTTGCTTAATACAACTAATAACAGTAATGATGTCGGGACAGTTGCTAAATTGCACGGGTTTGATAACATTAAAACGGATGAAGAGGTTTATGGCAAAGGTGCTAAGAAATCGATAAAACCTGAAACACCTGAATTTTTAAGCCATATTGTGCATAAGGCTAAGGCAATTGACCAGTTGCATAACGAAATGTTTGAAGAACTTGATAAACATAATCAAACCAAATTATATCGTGATATCGAAATCAAGATTGCGTTTGTATTAGCCAAAATGGAAATTACCGGGATTAAAGTCAATCCCCAAACGCTCGAACAAATGGGAAGTAAGTTTAAAGAACGGTTAGCCGAAATTGAACAAACCATTTTTCAAGAGGCTGGCGAAACGTTTAATATCGGTTCTCCAAAACAATTAGGCCATATTTTGTTTGAAAAAATGCATTTACCGATTTTGAAAAAGACTAAAACCGGCTACTCAACTTCAGTTGATGTTTTGGAAAAACTGGCGCCGGATGCGCCAATTGTTCAAAATGTGCTCAACTACCGGCAGATTTCAAAGTTGCAGTCAACCTATATTGACGGTTTACTGAAAGTCATTCACCCAGATGATTCAAAGGTTCACACGCGATATCTGCAGACATTGACGCAAACTGGTCGTTTATCATCGGTAGATCCAAATCTGCAAAATATTCCGATTCGCTCTGAAGAAGGTCGGCTGATTCGGCAGGCTTTTGTACCATCACATAACGGTTGGCAAATTTGGTCGTCAGACTATTCTCAAATTGAATTGAGAGTTTTAGCTTCCATTACCGGTGATGCAAATATGCAGGAAGCCTTTCGTGAGGGCGAAGATATTCATGCCACGACGGCTCGGCGAATTTTTGGCTTAGCTTCCAATGATGAGGTGACACCTGAGTTACGACGTCAAGCAAAGGCGGTTAACTTTGGCATTGTTTACGGAATCAGTGACTATGGTCTGGCTAACAATACGGGGATCAGCCGGAAACAGGCTCATCAATTCATTAAACGTTATTTTGAAGAGTATCCAGGCGTTAAAAAATACACAGAAGATATTGTTGACTTTGCCAAAGATCATGGGTATGTTGAAACGATTGCACATCGACGGCGTTATTTGCCAGATATTCATTCCCGAAACTTTAACTTAAGGTCATTTGCTGAGCGAACAGCAATGAATACACCAATTCAGGGTAGTGCGGCCGATATTATCAAAATTGCCATGATCAACATGATGACAGCACTAAAACCATTAAAAACCCGAATGCTGCTTCAGGTTCATGATGAGTTAATTTTTGAAGTGCCTGAGGATGAGCTGGAAACTGTTAAGAAGCTGATTCCCCAAGTGATGGATTCAGCCGTTAAATTGGCGATTCCGTTAAAAGTAGAAAGTCATTGGGGAAAGACTTGGTATGACGCTAAGTAATTGGTGTTGTTTTTAGCGTACCCCCCCAATTAATTAACCAAACGATTGATATTTTAGATTCAAGGAGGCACTTCATGCCTGAATTACCAGAAGTTGAAACGGTTCGGCGCGGCTTAACAGAATTGGTAGCCGGTAGTCGGATTAAAACCGTGGACGTCCTATATCCCAAAATGATCAATTTGTCATCGTCTGATTTTGCTCATGCACTTCAGAATCAGACAATTGATGGAATTGATCGTCGGGGAAAATATTTATTTATAAGAATCGGCAATGGGCTAACAATTGTTTCTCATTTGAGAATGGAAGGCAAGTATGATGTTGAACCGGAGGGTGTGCCGCTAAGCAAGCATACCCATATTGTGTTTCATTTGGCAGATGGCCGCCAATTACGGTACAATGACACCCGAAAGTTCGGCCGGATGAATTTAGTCACTACTGGTCAAGAAATGACGGTAGCCGGTTTAAAAACAATTGGCCCGGAACCGACTGAAGAAACCTTAACACTTGATTACATGAGAAGAATTTTTGGCAAAAGTCGTAAGTTGATCAAACCTTTTTTATTGGATCAAAGTAACATTGCTGGATTAGGAAATATTTATGCTGATGAAGTTCTTTGGCTAAGTAAAATTCATCCCAAGCAGCCGGTTAATACACTGTCAGTAACCGAGCTAAAAGAGCTTCGCCAAAATATTATTGAAGAAATTAAACGAGCTATTGCCGGCCACGGGACTACTGTGCACTCTTATTCCACTGCTTACGGAGAAGCCGGTAGTTTTCAAAATAATTTGAATGTTTATGGTCGTGAAGGCCAGCCGTGCTTGCGTTGTGGCACGCCAATTGAAAAAATTAAGCTGGCACAGCGAGGGACCCATTTTTGCCCGACGTGCCAAGTGATTCACGGTGATCGCCATGGCTAAAGTTATTGGGTTGACTGGCGGAATTGCTACTGGAAAGTCAACGGTTAGTCACTATCTTCAAACGCAAGGGGTGCCAATTATTGATGCAGATATTATTGCCCATCAGGTGCAGGCTCCCGGAGAAGATGGATTAGCAGCAATTGTCAATGAATTTGGCCCGACTGTTTTAGATGCTGATCAAAAACTTGACCGAAAGTTGCTGGGAAAGCTGGTTTTTCACCAACCGTCACGTTTAAAACGCTTGGTTCAAGTAATGGATCCTTTTATAAGAAGAGAAATCGTGAGTCGGTTGTCAGAGTATCAATCAGAGAAAATAGTGATTTTAGATGCGCCAACACTTTTTGAAAATGGGTATACTTATTTGACAGATTCGATTCTTGTTGTATATTGTGAGCCAGTGGTCCAAATGAAGCGGCTGCGGCAACGAAATCATTTAACAATCAGTCAGGCATCGGCCAGAATTAAAAGTCAGTGGCCACTACAGACAAAATGCGAATTGGCTGATACAATTATTTATAATTCTGGTTCAGTCGCACAAACAAATAAACAAGTTGAAAAATGGTTACGAAATGAATTGAAATACTAGAGGTGAAAGCCATGCAATGTCCCCATTGTGGATATAACGGATCTAAGGTGATTGATAGTCGGCCAACTGATGATGGTCGGGTCATTCGACGTCGCCGAGAATGTGAACACTGTGGCTTTAGATTTACAACTTTTGAACGGGTTGAAGCAACGCCGTTATTGGTGATTAAGAAAAATGGCAACCGGGAAGAATTTAACCGGGAAAAAATTTTAAAGGGTGTCGTGAGATCGGCAGAAAAACGGCCGGTTTCAATGGATGCAATCACTGATTTGGTTGATCGGGTTGAAAATAAAGTCCGTTCATCAGGTGAAAACGAAGTAACAAGTCGTCAGATCGGCGAGTATGTTATGGAAGAATTGGTTAATCTGGACGAAATTGCTTATATCCGGTTTGCAAGTGTTTATCGGCAATTTAAAGATATGTCTGTTTTTTATAAAGAGTTAAAAGAAGTTATGGAAAAGGATAAGAAAAAGAATGCCGCTAAGGAGCATCCGGAGGAAAAATAATGTTAGATTCGGAAAATAAATTAACGCCGGACTCAAAATATATTATTCTGAATCCAAGTGCCAATCAAAATGTTAACCGAAGTGTGTTGACAAACTTGTATTTGCCAATCATCGGTCGCGGCGCGGTTGATTTGTATGATTTACTATGGTCACTAAGTATCAGTGATCATAACCAATTAAAGCTTCACAAGCACTTTGAGTTGCAGAGTATGTTGGATGTCGGGATTGATAAATTATTACAGTATCGACGCAAACTCGAAGCGGTTAATTTATTAACGACCTCGATTTCGCTGACTTCGGCGGATAGTTATGTTTATTCTTTGAAAAAACCTTCTTCGGCAACTGAATTCTTAAAGACGGATGTGTTATCCATTCTTTTATTGGGAAAAGTTGGCGAGGAAACGTACCGTCGAATTGTTGCAAGGTTGTTTATTCCGACGCCCAATGTTGGTAAGGTTAGAAATGTATCGGCTTCAATCCTGGACATTTTTCAAATCCCTAGAAAGTCATTTAAAAATATTCCAGGGCCAGTCAACACCGTAAAACGTACGATAACGGAAAATCGGGCTCAGATTGCTGCTCAAAATTTGATGCCTTCGAGTGATGAATTTGATTTTAATTTATTGTTGGATATTCTTCATAATTCTTATGTTGACTTAAATAGTGTCGAGAAAAACCGGTCCTTGATCTTGTCAGAATATGCGTTGTATGGAATGGATGAATTGAAAATGGGAGAATTGGTTGAGAAGGCAACTAATTTGAACACAAATAAACTCAATCCAAAGTCATTAAAGTTTATTATCAACCGTGAATATACCCAACCCGATATCAAGGGCCGGGCCATTCAGAATGTAACGGCTAAAAAGGAGTCGAAGCCCGATCCTCAAATAGCTGATTTGTTGAAGGATCCCGGTCTTCAGGCAGTCCTTCAAAGTGCTAAGGAGAATGCGCCGATTGCCTTTTTAAAAATGATTAAAGATCGACGTGGCGGCATAGTTTCCAGTAATGAAGCCTGGGCTGTCAGCAATCTTGTTTCCAAGGGGCTATTTTCCAAAGAAGTGATTAATACCTTAATTTATTATGTCTTGGTGGATTTGGGTAAAACAGCATTGAATCAAAATCTTTTTAATACAATTGCAGATCGGTGGGCTCAAAAAGGTGTTTCTGACGCCGAATCCGCTCTTTTAGAAATTAAGAAATATCAGGATGAAAGAGAACAAAAGTCGCAAAGTGTCCAGCAGTCGTCACCCAGAAAATACGGTAGTGGACCACGTCGACGGATGGTTGAAGAGTTACCGGATTGGGCCAAAAAGCAAAAACAGGAAGATGAACAGGCGGCCAAGGAAGCAGAAGAGGCAGCCAAGGAAACTAAGGCACCGGATGCTGCTGAGCGTAAGCGGGTTAATGAAGCACTTGCCAGGATTCGAAAGCGTAAACAGCAAGGGGGTGGCGCATAATGGAATCTGTTAGTAAATATATTCGACAATTTTTGAGAGAACGAACAATTAATGGTGAAGGTGCACGTAAAGGCTTTGAAGTCGCAAGCCAAAAAATAAAGGCTGATCCGGAAATTCGGAAATTTATTAATCAACATCAGTCTCAGCTGGCTGATGACGCTGCTGATCGATCAATTGCCAAATTAAGGGAATACGTCATGGTCCGGGATGCGGAAAAAAATAATCAAACTTCTTTTGTGCCAGGCTATACGCCTCAACTGATTGTCAGCGATCACTTAATTGATGTGACTTATAAGCCGTCTGAAGAATTATTGGCAAAACGAAAGGCTGTTAGAATGGCTCGGCGGGTGACGACACTGTCAATGCCAAAAGATATTCTCAATGCCTCACTTGATGATTTTGAACAAAGTGACGGTCGGTTTGCGGCCCTTACAATGGCCGTTAATTTTTCCGATCAATACCCGTCGCGAAAACAGTTTATGCCTGGCTGTTATTTATATGGCCCCTTTGGTGTCGGCAAAACTTACTTACTGGGTGCGGTCGCCAATGATTTGGCAAAAAGCGGTGTTTTAACAACACTTATTCATTTCCCGAGTTTTGAAAGTGAAATGAAAGCTTCCATCGGTGACAATAGTTACTTAAAGAAAATCGACTCAGTGAAAAAGTCCCAAGTTTTAATGTTGGATGATATTGGCGCCAACACATTGTCGACATGGGTGCGTGACGAAGTATTGGGCGTTATTTTGGAGTATCGAATGCAACAACAATTACCGATGTTTTTTAGTTCCAACATTTCGATGGAAAAACTGGCTGATAGTTGGCTGACGTTTACTAATCGTGGTGAAGGGGAACCACTAAAGGCACAAAGGTTAATGCAACGGATTCGGTTTCTTTCCCGTGAAGTTAAGTTAACCGGTAGTGATCGTCGTCCAAAAAAATAATCGTTATTTTTAATTGAGTGATTGACAACCACGAAAAGGCATTCTATACTTGAAAACAATGAATCAGGAAGACAAGATGATTATTTTTTGATCACAGGGAGAGTGGCACTTGACTGGAAGGCTGCTTGTTTCAAAGATGATCATTACCACTTCTTGAAAATCGGATTGCGGAAAATGCTATCCCGGATGGTTCCCGTTAGCAACCACTTGAGTGTTTTTTAAGGGTGGACTCTTGTCTACTTCTTTAAAATTCAAAAGGGTGGAACCGCGCTAAATAACGTCCCTGATGCATCAGTTAATAGACTGACGCATCAGGGACGTTTTTTGTGGTTTCAGAAAATAAAAAAGGAGCGAAAAGTTAATGTCAAAACTTTCATTTGAATTTCCAGATAGTAGTGTTAAAACTTTTGATGATGGCGTTACGGCTGAAGATATTGCTAAATCAATTTCAATTAGTTTAGGGAAAAAAGCAGTCGCCGGCAAAGTGGATGGTCAGTTTGTTAATAGTAACGAACCTTTACATAAAGGGGGCAAGGTTGAAATTGTCACTGGCGATACCAAAGATGGTTTGGCTGTTTTACGTGAAACAGCTGCTCAAGTTTTAAAAGCCGCAATTGCTGCCAGTTTTAAAGACGTGCGATTTGGTGAAAGTGCTGCGGATGACGATGGCTTCTTTGTAGATACTGATAAGCCGGAATCTCAAATCAGTGTTGATCAGCTGGATGGGTTAACCAAAACAATGCAAAAGCTCATCAGTCAAGATTTGCCGATTAAGGTGACATTTTTAAACCGTGAAGATGCTTTAAAACAAGTGCAAGGCGATCCTTATCAAACCGAATTGGTTAAGGAATCGGTTAAAAATGATCAAGTTAAATTCTTTGAAATTGGCGATTTTAAATCAGTTGCTGAAGGAGCTGTTCTTCCATCAACTGGTAAAGTCAAAATCTTCAAATTGCTTTCAGTAGCGGGTGCCTATTGGCAAGGCAAATCATCTAATCCGATGCTTCAAAGAATTTATGCAACGGCTTTTAACAAACAGTCGGAGTTAGACGAAGATCTCAAGAAACGCCAAGAAGCTCACGAACGGGATCATCGAGTAATTGGAAACCAATTGGATTTGTTCTTTGTTGATCCAAAGGTTGGTGCCGGATTGCCTTACTGGATGCCAAATGGCGCTACTATTCGGCGGACAATTGAACGTTACATTGTTGACAAAGAAGTAGATAATGGCTATGAACATGTTTACACACCGGTTTTGGCCAACCTTGATCTATATAAACAATCAGGACACTGGGATCACTATCGAGAGGATATGTTCCCACCAATGGATATGGGTGATGGTGAAGAACTTGAATTACGGCCAATGAATTGTCCAAGTCATATTCAAATTTATAATCACCATATTCGCTCATATCGTGAATTGCCATTGCGAATTGCTGAATTAGGGATGATGCATCGGTACGAAAAATCAGGTGCTTTGAGTGGTTTACAGCGGGTTCGTGAAATGACTTTAAATGATGGTCATACGTTTGTCGCACTTGATCAAATTCAAGAAGAATTCCAAAAGATCTTGAAGTTGATGGTAGAGGTTTACCATGACTTTGATATTAATGATTACACATTCCGTCTGAGTTACCGTGATCCGGAAAATACGGAAAAATATTTTGATGATGACAAAATGTGGAACCGTGCTCAAAGCATGTTAAAGGGTGCGATGGATGAACTTGGGTTGGACTACGTTGAAGCCGAAGGTGAAGCCGCATTCTATGGACCAAAATTAGATGTTCAGACTAAGACTGCTTTAGGCAATGAAGAAACTTTGTCGACGATTCAACTGGACTTTATGCTACCGGAACGCTTTGATCTACATTACATCGGTGAAGATGGCAAACAACATCGACCAGTGATGATTCACCGTGGATTAGTTTCAACGATGGAACGTTTTGTTGCTTATCTAACTGAAATTTACAAAGGCGCCTTTCCAACATGGTTGGCACCACACCAAGTTAAGATTATTCCGGTTTCTCAAGACAAACATGGTGACTATGCTAAACAGGTTAATGATCAGTTGCGCAAGTTGAAAATTCGTTCCTCAGTTGATAATCGAGCTGAAAAGATGGGCTATTTGATTCGAGATGCTCAGACTCACAAGATCCCTTATACGTTAGTGGTTGGTGACGATGAAGTAAATAGTCAGAGTGTGTCAGTCCGTCGTTATGGTGAAAAGAACACCCAGTCCGAGTCACTAGAAACTTTTGTCAATGAGATTCAAAAAGACATCGCATCATATTCGCGAAACGATTAATTGGATCAAGCTTGACAACTGGGTAGTGGTTAAGTTTGACACAAAGATTAATCGATGATATGATATTGAAGTTGACATGAAAGCAGAGGCAACCCGCTTCTCGCCTTAGTAAATAAATTTGCTGGGCATGATATCGAGTAAGAACCGTTGTTAAGTCGGTTCTATAATGATGGCGGGTGCGTTGTGTGCCCGCCATTTTTCTGCTTTTTAAAATATTTGGAGGTGAAGCACCATAGCTAGAGATATGATGGTGAATGAAGGAATCCGCGCCCGTGAGGTTCGGTTGATTGGTCCAAATGGTGATCAATTAGGAGTTAAATCAAAGTCCGAAGCGCTCAGATTAGCTGAGAATGCTGAGTTGGACTTAGTATTGGTTGCTCCGAAAGCAAAGCCACCGGTCGCTAAGATTCTTGATTATGGGAAGTACCGCTTTGAGCTTCAAAAGAAAGCGCGTGAGTCCCGTAAGAAGCAAAAAGTCATCAGTGTCAAAGAAGTTCGCTTAAGTCCAACGATTGATCTGAACGATTTCAACACTAAGTTAAAAAATGCTAAGAAGTTCTTAGCAAAGGGTGAAAAAGTTCGGGTTTCAATTCGCTTCAAGGGCCGTGCCATTACACATAAGGAAATTGGTCGAAACGTTCTTGAAAGAATGGCTAAGGAAACAGCTGAGGTTGCAACTGTTACCCAACGGCCAAAAATGGATGGTCGGAGTATGTTCTTAATGCTTTCGCCCAAGGAACCAGATCATAAATAAATAGTTAAATTTTGAGGAGGATTTTTTTCAATGCCTAAACAAAAAACTAACCGTGCTGCAGCAAAACGTTTCAAAAAAACTGCTAACGGTGGAATCAAGAGTGCCCATGCGTACACCAGTCACCGTTTTCACGGTAAGACGAAGAAACAACGTCGCCAACTTCGTGGTACACATATGATGGATCACACTAATCTTAAGACTTACAAGAAGTTACTTGCTAAGTAATTTTCGTAAGTTCATGCGACTAGATTAATTATACTGATAGTTATCATAGGAGGAAATCAAAATGCCACGAGTAAAAGGTGGAACAGTTACACATGCACGTCGTAAACGCGTATTAAAATTAGCAAAGGGTTATCGCGGCGGTAAATCACGCCTGTTTAAAACAGCCAAAGACCAAGTAATGAAGTCACAAGTTTATGCTTTTCGTGACCGTCGTGCCAACAAGGGTAATTTCCGGAAACTTTGGATTGCTCGAATCAACGCTGCAGCTCGATTAAACGATCTTAGTTACAGTAAGTTGATGCATGGACTTAAGCTTGCTAATATTGACATGAATCGTAAGATGCTTGCCGATTTGGCAGTTAATGATGCCGATGCCTTTAAAGCACTGACTGAAGAAGCCAAAAAAGCGCTTAAGTAATTTCGATATGCTAAATTAACTTTCACCGATGCGTTTGGTGGAAGTTTTTTTAAATCAAACCCATTAAAATAAAGGAGGAGCATATGTTGTCGAAATTTAGACCAACTTGGATGGTTGAGAGCATTTTTCGTGTCTCGCCCCAATTCTTGTTGGATAATAATATCAACTGTGTTCTAACCGATCTTGATAATACCTTGGTTCCTTGGAATTCTAAACGCGGATCAGAGGAACTGAGAGCTTGGCTTCACGAAACTAAAAAATATGGTATTGAAGTGATCGTTGTGTCTAACAATAGTCATCGACGGATTAAAGCAGCTGTTCAAGATTATGAATTACCATTTGTCCCGAGGGCAATGAAGCCGTTAACAATTGGAATTCGGCACGCGTTGAAGCAATTTAATTTGAATCGTAAAAAAACGGTCATGATTGGGGACCAACTGCTAACGGATGTCTTGGCTGCCAATAGTTGCCACGTGAAAAGTATTTTAGTGAAACCGTTAGTCAATAATGATGCTTGGAATACAAAGTTCAATCGATGGCTTGAAAAGATTATTTGGAATAAACTGATTAAGAAATATCCTAATTTACATTGGGAATAGGAGGAACGGATGTCAGAGAACGAAGTAATTGTTGATGGTGAAGTTGTTCACTGTATCGGATGTGGCGCTAAAGTTCAAACAAATGACAAGAATGCGTTGGGATATACTCCCCAATCTGCATTGGAAAAGGGTTTAAAAAGCGGTGAGGTCTATTGTCAGCGCTGTTTTCGCCTACGTCACTACAATGAAATTGCCCCAGTCAGCTTATCTGATGATGATTTTCTAAAGTTATTAACCAGTATTTCCGAAACGGATTCGTTGATTGTTTATGTTATTGATATTTTTGATGTCAATGGCAGTTTGATTCCAGGATTACACCGATTTGTAGGTCACAATCCAGTTTTACTTGTTGGTAACAAGATGGATGTATTGCCGGCTTCAATTAAGAAGACCAAGGTTCGCGATTGGTTGCGCCAGCGGGCTAACGCTGCCGGAATTCGACCGGTTGATGTTGAATTAATTTCAGCTAAAACCAATTTTGATGTTGATCGATTACTGGATCAAATCGAAAAATATCGTCATGGTAAAGATGTTTATGTTGTTGGTGTCACTAACGTAGGCAAATCGACTTTAATTAATTCGGTAATTCGTCGCTCAACTGGGATTAAGGAACTCATTACAACATCAAGATTTCCTGGAACCACGTTGGATCGGATTGATATTCCGTTGGATGATGGTCATTCAATCGTTGATACACCGGGAATTATTCAGCCCGAACAAATGGCGCATCACTTGGTTGGTAAAGAATTAAATTTGGTAACTCCTCAAAAAACCATCAAACCAAAAGTTTATCAGTTAAATCCTGAACAAACGCTTTTCTTTGGCGGAGTTGCTAGGTTTGACTATGAGACTGGTGATCGAAAGCACGGCTTCACGGTTTACGCGGAAAATAATTTATACATTCATCGAACTAAATTAATTAATGCGGATGCATTTTATGATAAACAACTGGGTCATTTACTGACACCGCCAAGTGATGAGTCAAGAGTTGCTGATTTTCCAGCATTGGAACGGCATGAATTTAAAACCACTCAAAAAAGTGATGTCGTCATTGAAGGCCTTGGTTGGGTAACGGTTCCAAGTGGGGTCGTTGTTTCCGGCTGGGCGCCAAAGGGTGTCTCAGTGTTAATTCGACCGGCAATGATTTAAAATTAAGAGGAATTATAAATGAAACTAACAGGAAAACAAAAGCGCTATTTACGAGCCAGCGCCAATCGCATGCGTCCTATTTTTGAAGTTGGTAAAAATGGGTTGTCAAAAGTTTGGTTGGAAGAGGTCATCAAGGCGCTTGATACACGTGAATTAATTAAAATTAATTTATTACAAAATACGACTCTGACAACATCAGATGTACAGGATTTTATTGAGAAAAACAGTGATGTGACCGTGGTCCAAAAATTAGGGAAGACGTTAGTTTTATTTAAACCATCGGCCAATGAATCACATCGTGAACTATCAAGCGAGGTATTTTCAATCTAAAAAATTGAGGGAATTGAATTATGGTTAACGTCAGTCAAACAGTCCAAGTTTTGCCGAAAACAAAAATAATCACTCAAAGCAATCGAAAGCGAATCGGCATTTTAGGTGGCACTTTTAATCCAATTCATAATGGCCATTTGATCATTGCTGAACAGGTTCGCGATCAGTTGGGATTGGATCGAGTTTACTTTATGCCAGATGCCAATCCACCCCACGTTGATCAGAAATTTGCGATTGATGCCAAGGATCGGGTAGCAATGATTAACTTGGCTATCACTGGAAATCCAGCCTTTGCAATTGAAATGACCGAAATTCTTCGGGGTGGTGTCAGCTACTCATATGAAACGATGGTGGAATTAACCCGGCGACATCCGGAAAACCAGTATTATTTCATTATTGGTGGCGACATGGTAAGTTACTTACCCAAGTGGCACCGAATTGACGACTTGGTTAAATTGGTTTCATTTGTCGGGGTTAAACGGGATGGCTACACGCCGGCTTCTAAGTACCCAATTATTTGGGTAGACGTTCCATACATTGACATTTCATCAACACTGATCAGGTCTAAAATTCGTCAACACCAATCGATTCGGTATCTTGTACCAGATGCTGTGTTGAAATATATAAAGGAGCATCAGTTATATGGAAAATAGTCAAATGACGTATCATGAGCAAATTGTGCCATATTCACGAGAAAAATTAGTTGAGAAGTTAAAAGCAGCGTTAACTGATAGTCGATTCCAGCATGTCCTAAGGGTTGAACAGACGGCCATTAAATTGGCTGAAAAAAACCAAGTTGATCCTGAACGAGCCAGCATCGCCGGTTTGGTTCACGACTATGCAAAGCAACGACCGGATCAGGATTTTATTTCAGCGATTAATCATTATCAGTTGCCGCCGATTTTACTGAATTATGGTAATGCGATTTGGCATGGTATGGTTGGCTGGCTATTTGTCAAAAATGAACTTCAAATTAATGATATTGAAGTTTTAAATGCTGTTAAATACCACACGGTTGGCCACCAGTATATGACACCACTGGAACAAATTGTTTATATGGCGGATTATATTGAACCCGGTCGTGATTTTTCGGGGGTGGATGAAGCCAGAAAAATCACATTTGATAATTTGCAGGAAGGCGTTGCTTATCAAACTAAGCAAACATTAAGTTACTTGATTGCTCATAATAAGCCGGTATTTCCGCAAACCATCAATACTTACAACAGTTGGGTGCCAAAGTTTGATTTGAATTAAGGAGAATTTTATGGATAGTAAAGAAGTTTCACAAATTGTTGTTCGAGCTGCTGATAGTAAACGAGCTCATGATATCGTTGTTTTGGATATGGAAAAAGTTAGTCTAATGGCTGATTATTTTGTGATTGCTGATGCTAATTCCAATCGACAGGTTAAAGCAATTGCGGAAGAAGTAGTGGATCAGGTAGAAGCAAACGATGTTCATGTCTACAGTGTCTCCGGCAAAGAGACAGCCAATTGGATTTTAATTGATTTAGGGGATGTGATCGTCCACGTCTTTCAAAAAGATACGCGAGATTTCTACAATTTGGAAAAGCTTTGGTCAGATGCACCATTGGTCAATATTGATTCATGGGTTGAGGTATGATTTATCAAGAATTTGCCAAGTTTTATGACGATCTGTTTGATGAAACGTTATATGATAAATGGTTTAATTACACGTCGAAGCGTGTTAAGCAAAGCGAGCGACTTTTAGATCTTGCGTGTGGTACGGGACGTTTAGCGGTTAAACTTGCGAAAGCCGGCTATCAAGTTAATGGTGCCGACTTATCTGAAGATATGTTGACAATGGCTGATCAGCGGGCGAGGCAAGCTGGTTTATCAATTCCTTTTTTTCAATTGGATATGCGAAATTTGGAAGAATTGCCAATGTATGGGGCAGTTACGTGTTTTGACGATTCACTCTGTTATTTAACGACCTGTTCTGATCTGAAGCAAACATTTTTCGAAGTTTACCAACATTTAGTTGAAGGTGGTCGATTTTTATTTGATGTCATCACACCTTATCAAACGGATCAGGTATATCCTGGATATATGTATAATTTCCAAGATAACGAGCGGGCGTTTATGTGGACAAGCTACGCTGCTGAAGATGTCTTACACGGCGTTGAACATGATTTGTCGTTCTTTCTTTATAATCCTAAAAAAGATGCCTATGATGTTTATCAAGAGTTGCATAAAGAACGGACATATCCGGTTGATGATTACCGAAAACTGTTGACTGAGATTGGTTTTTCAAAAATTCAAGTGACGACAAATTTTGGCACAGCGCCATTTAAAAATAAGGTTAAACGATGGTTATTTGATTGCAGAAAGGAAATTATCAGTGCTTAAAGCAGTTGGAATTATTTCTGAATATAATCCCTTTCACAATGGACATGCCTATCAACTAGCGCAGGCTAAAAAGAAAACCGGGGCCGATGTTACAATTGCCATTATGAGTGGCAATTGGCTTCAGCGTGGTGAGCCGGCAATCTATGATAAATGGTTACGGGCTAATGCAGCTTTAAAAAGTGGCGTTGACGTGGTGATCGAACTGCCGGTTTATTCGGCGGTTCAACCATCACATATTTTTTCGATGGGAGCTGTTAAACTCGCGGCAGCTATTAAATGTCAGTGGTTAGCTTTTGGTGCCGAGACACCGGGAATTGATTACCAATTATTGATCAAAAACCAGCCGCGAAAGGATCGTTCCTTTAAGCGATTTGATCGACCGTACGCGTCAATGTTTCAAGATTATCTGTATCAAAAAACCGGGATTCGATTAAACCAGCCTAATGATGTCTTAGCCTTTGGTTATGCCAACGCGAATGCAAAATTAGGATTCCCCTTAGAGCTGATCCCAATTAAACGAATTGGCAGTGATCATAATGCTTCCCAATTAACGTCTGGTGAAATTGCCAGTGCATCTGCTATTCGAAACGAACTTTACAGGGGACGGTTCGAGGCTGTTCAACGGGTTGTCCCGGAAGCAACTCAACAATTAATTTCATCTGGGACCAGGATTTCCTGGGGACAGTTTTGGCCACTCTTGCGATTTGAATTAATTGAAGCACCAATTAATCAGCTTCAAACGGTTTATCAAATGACGGAAGGCATTGAATACCGACTGAAACAAGCGGCCATTGAAGCTGAAACTTTTTCCAAATTCTTACATTTAGTGAAAACAAAGCGTTATACTTACACTAGGATCCAGCGATTATGTTGCTACGTCCTGTTACATGCGACTACCGCAAATATGTTAACGGATCCCAAGTATATACGCTTGTTAGGGTGTACCTCACAGGGTAGGCAATATTTGAATCAAGTTAAAGCCGACTTGCCTTTGCCAATGATTTCCAAAGTTAATCAAGATGTCGTTAAAGATTTTATTGAATTAGATTTCAAAGCCGGGATGTTAATCGAGATGATGACAGGTGCCCATCAGGATTTTTATAAGCACCCAATTATTCTCAAGTGATTTTAAAGTTGAATGAGGGCTTGAATTAGTTTGAAAAATTCGTTTAATCTTTAAATGAATCGACTTTACGATACTATCAAGCAAAACACCTTGACAAGCATTTTTGTTGCCGGTATAATGAATTTTGTTGCATTGGAGGAATTACATTGAAATGGTTTTTTAAGGATTTGCAAAAGTACTCCGATACAGATCCATTTACGTTCGATGAGACCCTTGATATTAAAAGTGAGTTATTAACTCGTTACGCTGATGAAGTAATTGATGCAACGACTTTTAAGATTAATGGGACAGCGTTCGCCGATCGCGGCGACGTGATTGTTGATACGCATATCGTTGGGAAATTGGTGGTACCTTCATCCAGGTCATTAACACCGGTTGATTTACCCCTTGATTTTACGGTTGAGGAGTATTACGTTCCATCCAAGGCAGCTGAATCAAGGTATGATAAAGATGATGTTGTCTTTATTCTTGGCGAAGAGGATGAGATTGATATCCGTTCAGCAGTCATTGATAACGTTATTTTGCATATTCCGATGCACATCCTGTCTCCTGAAGAAAAAGCTGGCAAGGTAGCAATGCCAAGCGGCAATGACTGGAAAGTCCTTTCAGTTGACGATTATGAGAATCAGAAGGCAGAATTAAAAACAGTTGATCCACGTCTGGCTAAGTTAAAAAACTTTTTTAATGATCAAAAATCTAATTAGTCAGACTTAAAAATTCACTAGTGGATAGTTTAATTACGAGGAGGGAAAGAATATGGCAACACCTGCACGTCGAACTTCAAAAGCTAGAAAGCGGATGCGTCGCGGTCACATTAAGTTGAAGACGCCTAACCTGAGCCTTGACCCACGAACCGGCGAATACACATTACCACACCATGTTTCATTGTCTGGTATGTATAAAGGTCGCAAGGTTATAAAGAACGGTAAGTAAAATAAAAAAAGCAGTTTAGAACGCCATGGATTCTAAATTGCTTTTTTTCTGTCTAAAAAATTTGAAAGTAATGATGATCACGTTAAACCTATGTGTAAATTTAACGGGTTATTCTCAGTGACTAGTCATTGAGTGGTCGAGCGGTTTATTTAGTAAAGTCGACAACCATCCGGCCAACAATTTTATTTTGCTTCATTTCATCGATAATGTCATTAACTTCATCCAGTCGCCTTGTTTTAACAATCGGTTTAACTTTTCCTTCTGCACCGAATTGGAATGTTTCCGCTAAGTCTTGGCGGGTCCCAACTAGTGAACCAGCGACCTGAATGCCGTCCAGAACGGTTTTATCGATGTTAAGGGCCATATCCCCTTTTGGTAGTGCGACAGCCACCAATCGACCGTCTGGCCGCAATGCATTCACTGAGGTTGTGAAGGCTTCAGTGGTCACAGCCGTGATTTGGGCATTATGGACACCGCCAACCTTTTTTTGGATTTGTTCGGCCACGTCCGGGTCATGTCGATTAATTGTGATATCAGCGCCATTTTCCTTAGCGGCATTTAATTTATCTTCGTTACCATCAACTGCCACTACGTGCGCGCCAAAAACGTTGTGAGCAAATTGAACTGCCAAGTTACCGAGACCACCAGCGCCAACAACTTCGACCCATTGACCAGGGCGGGTTTGACCAACTTTGAGGGCCTTATACATGGTCACACCGGCACAGGTTAAAGAAGTCGCTTGAACGGGATCTAGACCATCCGGAACTTTGACAGCATAATCTGCTGGTACAATCACTTGTTCAGCCATCGCACCATCTACCGAGAAGCCGGAGTTTTGAACATTTCGGCAAAGTGTTTCGCGACCAGTTGTACAATATTCACAGTGGCCACAACCACGATAGAACCAAGCAATAGATACACGATCACCAATTTTAAGATTGTCAACATCGTCGGCAACTTGAATTACTTTACCGACACCTTCATGACCAATAATTCGGCCGGGAACTTCACCAAAATCACCGGCGGCGACATGAAGATCTGTGTGACATAATCCACAATATTCAACTTTTACTAGGGCTTCACCCTGATGAATTGGTCGTAATTGAACGTCTTTAATGTCAACGTAACCGTCGACGGGATCTCTAACAACTGCTGCTTTCATTTAAAAGTCATCCTTTTTGTAATTTATTTTCAAACAAGTTCATTATAAGCAAGAAGGTGACCAGTTTCAAGTGAAAAAATGCACATGTGAGGATAAAAAGGAAATTTTTTTCAAAGTTTAAGATTCTTTCGAATTATTGAACTCATTCACTAATTTTCTCATAACTATGTTAAAATGAGAATTATGTTAAAATGTTTTGGAGCACAATAATAAATAAATTAGGATATTTTAGGAGAGCTGATTACTTATGAGTCGAATTTTGATAATTGAGGATGAAAAGAATTTGGCGCGTTTCGTCGAACTGGAATTAAAGCATGAGGGTTATGACACCCAGGTTGAGTTAAATGGCCGGACTGGTTTACAGGCGGCATTAGATGAAAATTTTGATGTGATTTTACTTGACCTGATGTTGCCGGAACTAAACGGGATGGAGGTTGCCCGCCGGCTTCGTGAAAAGAAGAATACGCCCATCATTATGATGACCGCCAGAGACTCTGTTATCGATCGGGTTTCCGGATTTGATCATGGTGCCGACGATTACATTGTGAAGCCTTTTGCAATTGAAGAGTTACTTGCCAGAATCCGGGCACTGTTACGGCGCATTCAAATTGAAAATGATCAACAAAAGAGTAGCAAAAAATCGGTGACATTTAAAGACCTTACTATCGAAAAGGAGAGTCGAATTGTTCGCCGAGGAGACGAAGTCATTAACTTAACCAAGCGTGAATATGAGTTGTTGTTAACATTAATGGAAAATGTGGATGTTGTTTTAGCACGAGATGTTTTATTAACCAAAGTTTGGGGATATGATTCAGAAGTTGAAACCAATGTGGTGGATGTTTACATCCGGTATCTTCGTAATAAAATTGACCGGCCGGGCGAAAACAGCTATATCCAAACTGTGAGAGGAACCGGGTATGTGATGAGGTCATGACCCAAACTGACCGTAAGTTCAAGGATCGTAAAATTTCATTAAAGTGGAAATGGGCTTTTTTTACGTCAATTGGTGTTTTAGCAATTGTGATTGCCTTTTCAGTACTGATTTTCAATCGGTTTACGAATGTTTTACTTGAACAAGAACGCGTTCATATTGGCACAACACTTTCGACGGTCTCATCCAGGTTGTCTGACTATACGTCACCACTGGCCAAGGGAGACGTTGAAAAATATTTACGACCGCCACTTGAGGACGATGATGCCTCGAATAGCGATAATAATATTTATTCTGATTCATTAATTGTCAATTTTTCTCGTGACAATATTCTTGTGAATGTTTACAACGTTAATGGCAAACGATTATTTGAATCAAAAAAGAACGTTGCTGAATTCACATCTTCATCAAAACGGAAAATTCAGACCGATAGACGAGAGGGCCACGCTGTTTTGGTAGGAACAGAACCGCTGCATTCGAAAAAGAACGGCTCGTTGATCGGTTATGCTGAAGTGGTTGATGAATTAACTAATTATCATAAGACGGCGCACAAATTGGCAGCCATTTTAGCCATTTTAGTCTTGATTTCTGTTTTAATTTCAATGATTCTTGCCTATTTACTGGTTGCTGAATTATTACGACCAATTAATCAAATTCAAGAAACCATTAATAAGGTTAAATCTGATCCTGATTCAGATGCTCGCGTGCCTGACTTAAAGTCCCATGACGAATTAGCTGACTTGGCTGACTTACTCAACAGTATGTTGGATCAAACTCGTCGTTACATTGACCAGCAACAACAATTTGTTGAAGATGTCTCGCACGAATTAAGAACGCCGGTTGCCGTTATTCAGGGTCACATTGACATGTTGTTACGCTGGGGAAAAGATGATCCGGAAGTACTTGAAGAATCTTTAAAAGCGTCACTTCAAGAGACTAAACGTATGAAAAGTTTGGTCTCGGAAATGTTGGACTTGTCTCGAGCTGAGCAGGTTGAATTAAACTATAGTGAAGAGATTACAAATGTGAATGAAGTCTTTGCCCAGGTTTATAATGATTTTAAAATGATTCACCCTGATTTTACCTTTACGTTTGATGATGATACTCACGAAAATGTGTATGTTCAAATTTATCGAAATCACTTAGAACAAGTATTGGTCATTTTATTGGACAATGCGATTAAGTATTCAGAAAAGAGAAAGGAAGTCCACATGTCCCTGTCGACTTCACTATCGATGGTGAACATTGCGATTCAAGACTTCGGTGAAGGAATTTCTCAAGAAGATATTAGTAAAGTGTTTAATCGTTTTTATCGAGTAGATAAAGCACGAAGTCGGGATAAGGGCGGTAATGGTTTGGGACTATCAATTGCCCACCGGTTAGTGGAAGCCTACCATGGAAACATTTCAATTGAAAGTTCTCTAGGCTATGGCTCCATTTTTCAAATTAACTTACCCATTTTGAAAAATATGCCGAAGGAAGATGAAAAAAATGAGACTGCCACTTCTTCGGATTCAAGTCAGGCAGCAATTCCTGATAAGCACGATGATCAACCAGATCCAAACCAAAAAGACCAACCACATTAGTTCAACTAGTGCTGATTAAGCGACGGCTACTTAACAATTAGCTTTAAAAACTGAATCATTTAAAAAGATCCGCTTTCTATAATCACGACGATTAATGAAAGCGGATCTTTTTATGAGATGAATTAGATAATTCCTAATTGTCAGGAAAAATGTGAGTAGTAAACTGATCAATTATTTTCGGTGATGACGTTGCTGCTTACCAGCGTTTCGTGGTCGCTTATTTTGTGCCTGGTGACCGTTGATCTTACGTTGATCGGGCTGTTGAGGTGTCTGATCGGTTGGTCGTTGATTGAACGTTTGCTGTTTACCGGCGTTTCGTTGACGATTTCGATGATGGACAGTTTCCTCCGGAGCAGCCGAGGTGGCCTTTTTAATTGATGATTGCGGCATTAAATCTTCAACGGTTACCGGTTTTTTACCTGCCATTTCTTGAGCAATCCGTTTACGAATGCCTGGTCGATATAAATTCATAATCAAAGTCTGAAGACAAGCAAATAATCCACCAATGAAGAAGTAAATCCCTAGACCAGCAGGTGCCGAAAGGGTAAACAGCAGGATCATAATCGGGCTCATTAACATCATTGCCCCCATCTGCTTTTTCTGAGCTTTTGGCGTCCCCAGCATCATCAGATAACCTTGAAGCAAGTAGGAAAGAAAAGACAACGCGGCTAACAGCCAACTTGATTGCCCTAAACGAATTCCCATAAAAACGGTATGGGATAGCTCAGGCGAATAACGAATAGCAGCATATAGTGCTGCAAAAATCGGCATTTGAATTAATAATGGCAGGCACCCAATGCCACCCGTCATTGAGATGTTATTTTGACGGTAAAGGGCCATCATTGCCTGGCTGACAGCAGCTTGTTCTTCTGAGGTTTTGGCCGCTTTTTGACGCTTTTGCAGTTCACGCATTTGTGGCCGAATCATTTGCATTCGTTCCTGCTGAATAGTGGAACTTTTCATTTGTCGAATCATCAAGGGCAGTAGAAACATTCTTACAATAACGGTCAGAGCAACAATTGCCCACCCATAGCTGCCAACAATTTGGGCGATGGCTTCCATGACTGATTGAGCAGGCCGGGCCAGATAATCATAAACCACACCATAGGGTTTGCCTGATTTGGTGGTCTGAACACAACCACTGAGTAATAACGCCAATCCGGAAAGAGTTCCGAATGTCGTGATGCGCTTTAATGTTTTCATCGATTAAGACCTTTCTTTATTTTTACATAGACAAATTAAATCTTACTCGATACGGACAAAGTTTTCAATTCAAATCTGGTTAAATTCGACAATCTTAAGGGAGTATCAAACTTTTTGACTAATTAGGCAGTTAAGTTTTTTATTAATATTTGACATTGAAGCCGACGAGAGGTGTTTTCGTTATATAATTAATGGTGACGAAATGGATTTTGGCATAAGGGGTTGGCGAAGCCTTAATTCGTTTGATAAATCGGTTCAGTGTCTCCATTGGACCCTGAGCAACTATTTTAACAGAACCATCCGATTGGTTTTGAACCCAACCGGAGACCCCAAGTCGATTGGCAGCTTGAATCGTTGCCCAACGAAAGCCAACCCCCTGAACAATTCCAAAAACATTCATTTCAACTGTTTTCATTTTTTTATTCAAAAATTTTCACCTCTTAAGTTAAACATTAAATTTATGATAAAAGGAAGAGTTAGATGCAATCAATTACTTCTAATCAAAATAAACGGGTTAAAGAATGGCGTAAAATGCAGTCTAAAAAAGGTCGATTAGCCTCAGGGCAATATTTAATTGAAGGTTGGCACATTGTGAATGAAGCTATTAAGCATGGTAAGCAGCTTAAAGCATTGATTGTTACCGACGCTACTTTTTTAACTCAATTATCGATTGATGAGGGTGAGGTTGATACCTACCTTATCACACCGGAAGTTGCCAAACATATTTCAACGACTGAAACACCTCAAGGCATTTTTGCTGTATTAGAAACCGCTGACTATCATGAGTCAATCCCAGAAAAACTAGGGGGCTCCTGGTTAATGTTAGATAATGTTCAGGATCCCGGAAATATTGGCACCATGGTTCGCACAGCTGATGCCGCTGGCATGAATGGGATCGTTTTTGGTGAAGGGACGGTTGATATTTACAATCCTAAAGTTGTGAGGTCAATGCAGGGCAGCCAATTCCACATTCGATTATACACCGGTAATTTAAATGACTGGTTGACAGCTTTTAAGAAGCATAATGTGCCAACTTATGGAACTGAATTAAATGAACGCGCCTTATCCTATGATGAGATAGCATCCACAAAACAATTTGCACTTATAATGGGGAATGAAGGCAACGGTGTCTCCAAGGAGTTGCTTGACAAAACGGATCAAAATTTGTATATTCCAATGAACGGCGAAGCCGAATCGCTTAATGTAGCCGTTGCGACGGGTATCTTGATTTTTCATTTTATTAAGTAAGCGTCGTTTTGGTTGATATTTTTCACAATATCTAGTATCATGGCTTGTAATAAAGGGCAAAGGGGTATAATATGCGTAAAGATGAATGGAAAAATGATTCTGAATATGTTCAAATTGTTGGTGATCTGATTAAGAATCCAATGGTTCGAAAGTTGGCCAACTATAAACAACATCATCATTCAACCAGATTGGAGCACTCTTTGGCCGTTTCGTTTGACAGTTACCGAATTGCAAAAAAGCGGAACTTGGATTATCGGGCAGTGGCTCGAGCAGGCCTGCTTCATGATTTGTTCTTTTATGACTGGCGAACTACCAAATTTGATTTGGGATCACATGCGTTTGTCCATCCAAGAGTAGCATTACGAAATGCCGAAAGAATTACAACGCTTTCACCAGTTGAAAAGGATATTATCTTAAAACACATGTGGGGCCTTACCCTTGCCCGTCCGAAATACGAAGAAAGTGTCATTGTGTCGTTGGTTGATGACTATGAAGCGGTTCGAGAATTTATGAATCCGGTTAGAACCAAGGTTAAAAATAAGCTTAATCGGATTGCAACTATTAAATAATAATGGTGATTAAAAATGAGATATCGGTTTTAGGAGGGGAAACTTATGAAAGAAAATGTTGCATTGCGTGAACCAATTGATTATTTTCTCTGTCCGAAATTTGAAAAAACATTTTCATTCCTGGGGAAGAAATGGAATGGTTTGATCATTGATGTTTTATTGCAAGAGGGTGCTTTGAGATTTAGAGAAGTTGCCAAGCAAATTCCGAAGTGCAGTGATCGGGTTTTAGTTGAGCGTTTGCGAGAATTAGAAGAAGACGGGGTCGTCATTCGTAAAGAGTACCCACATTCGTCATTGATTGAATATTCTTTGACTGAACAGGGGAAAGAATTGGCACCAATTATGCATGCCATTCACTCGTGGTCTGAAAAATGGTATCCAAGTACTGAAAAGTAACTTGACCATTTTTTTATTTTAGATTATGATTCATTAAGTAAATGCGTTGGAGAAAAAAGTAGTAGGCAGTTAATTCTTTCAGAGACTCTGTGGTGGGTGTGAACAGAGAAATTAGGTGTCCGAATTCATTTTTCGAGCAGAAAATGGGCGTTATGATAACAAAAATTTTCCGGTAATCACCGTTAAAGATTGTTGAGTGTGTCATTTTTTAATGACAAATTAGGGTGGTACCGCGAAGCTTCGTCCCTGGATGGGCGAGGCTTTTTTTGTGTGTTAAATTTGTCCAGATAATGTCGAATTAATTTTTAACGCAATCAAAAAATACTGGAGGGAAATCATGTCGTTACGCGATAAATTAACAGAGATTAAGCAGAACGGGTTGGCAGATATTGAAGCAACCGATGATTTAAAAAAGCTAAACGAGATTCGAGTTCACTTACTTGGGAAAAAAGGCCCGATTACCGCCACTTTGCGTGGCATAAAGGATTTACCGGTTGAAGAACGACCAGAAGTGGGGAGTTACGCTAATAAGGTCCGCGATGCCATTACGGAAGCAGTTGCCAGCCAGCGGCAAAGTCTTGAAGATGCGGCTCTGAACAAACAATTGGCTACCGAGACGATTGACGTGACATTACCTGGCAAGCCGGTTGCTCAAGGGCAACCTCACGTTATTCAACAAATTATGGATGAGTTCATTGATTTGTTTTTAGGAATGGGATACCAGGTCTTACAAGGTCCGGAAGTCGAATCTGATAAATACAATTTTGAAATGATGAACTTACCTAAGAATCATCCTGCTCGTGATATGCAGGATACTTTTTACTTAAGTCAGGAATTTTTAATGCGTTCACAGACCTCCCCGATGCAAGCGCGGGCACTTGAGAAGCACGATTTTTCAAAGGGACCTTTAAAAATGATTTCTCCTGGCATCGTCTATCGTCGTGATACAGATGATCCGACCCACTCCCATCAATTCCACCAAGTAGAAGGGTTAGTTGTGGATCGTCATGTGACCATGGCTGATCTAAAGGGAACCTTATTGACAATGGCCCAAGAAATATTCGGTGATAAGTTTGATATTCGTCTGCGGCCAAGTTATTTTCCATTTACAGAGCCGTCAGTTGAAGTTGATATTACCTGCTTTAACTGTGCTGGAAAAGGCTGCGATGTCTGCAAACACACTGGCTGGATTGAAGTCTTAGGTGCCGGCATGGTTCATCCAAATGTTCTAGAGATGGCTGGCGTTGATTCCAAGATTTATGGTGGTTTTGCATTTGGTGTTGGCCCTGATCGATTCGCGATGCTGAAATATGGTGTTGACGATATTCGAGACTTCTACCTTGATGATGTTCGATTCTTAGATCAATTTGATAAGAGGGGTAACTAAAATATGAAAGTATCGTATAATTGGCTAAAAAAATATTTGAATTTAACCATTCCAGCAGACGAATTAGCTGAAAAAATTGAACGAACGGCGGTTGAAGTTGATTCCGTTGAGCTTGCCGAAAAGGGCCTTAAAAAGCTGGTTATTGGTCATATCTTGTCAATGACAGCGCATCCTAATTCAGATCATCTACATATTTGTTCAGTCGATGTAGGTGAAGAGTCGCCACTACAAATCGTTTGTGGTGCGCCCAATGTAGCTGCTGGGCAAAAAGTCATTGTCGCGTTACCGGGTTCGAGAATTGGCGGCAATGTCAAAATTAAGCGATCCAAGATGCGGGGAGTCGAATCTGAAGGGATGATTTGTGCCTTGGATGAAATTGGGTTTGATAAAGATGTCATCCCCAAGGAATGGGCCGACGGAATTTACGTTTTTGATGATCAAGTTCCGGTTGGTGAACCCATTTACCATTATTTAGGAATGGACGATCCAATTATTGATTTGGATGTGACACCTAATCGTGGTGATATGTTGAGCATTTTGGGAACGGTTCACGAGTTGGCAGCAATTTACGATCAGCAACCAGAGATCAAAACGCCGGTTGTCAAGGAAGCGTCCGAATTAAATGCTAATGACGAGATCAAGGCAACAGCAAATTCTCAACTTGCTAAAACTTATAAGCTGAGAGTCATCAAAGGCGTTAAAATCGCGCCCAGTCCGGCTTGGCTTCAAATAACTCTTTGGAATGCCGGAGTTCGGCCAATTAACAATGTTGTCGATGTGACTAATTACATTCTCATGAAGTATGGCCAGCCGCTCCATTCATTTGATCAGGATAAGATCGATGGTGACATCCAAGTTCGGCTTGCCCACAAAGGTGAAAGGATCACAACTTTGGATGAAGAAGATCGCGAATTATCCACAGAAGATATTGTGATTGCTGACCCAAAACAGCCAATTGCAATTGCCGGGGTGATGGGTGGCTACAACAGCCAGATTGATGATCAAACGACCAATGTGATTTTAGAAGCTGCTATTTTTGATTCAATTCGAATTCGAAAAACGGCTCAGCGGCATGTATTGCACTCAGAGGCCTCTCAACGATTCGAACGGGGAATCAATCCAGACGGGGTTGAAGACGCGCTTAATGAGGCTACAAATTTGATACAGACACTAGCTGGCGGTAAGATCACTCAGGGAATTGTGACAGCTGCTGATTATCACCCGGAACTTCCCACCATTTTTATAACGGCAGAAAGAACTAATCACGTGCTGGGTACTGATTTATCTCTTGATGATATTAAAACGATTTTTGATCGATTGGGTTTTACCAGCACTTCAAAGAAAAATGGATTGGATGTGACGATTCCGGCCCGTCGTTGGGATATTCACATTGAAGCCGATCTATTTGAAGAAGTTGCCCGAATTTATGGATATGATCGACTACCGGCAACGTTGCCGAACGGCCGACAAACAATTGGTGCGTTGACATCGGCTCAAAAGATTCAGCGGGCAACTCGTCATTCATTGGAGGGACTGGGACTTACTCAGGCAATCTCCTATTCACTGACAACTGAAAATAAAGCCGGTTTGTTTATGATGCGGCAAAGCTACCCAACTAAATTATTATCACCAATGACGCAGGATCATTCAGTTCTTAGAATGAATTTATTAAGTGGGTTGCTGGACGATGTCGCTTATAATCACGCGCATAAAGTAAACGACGTTGCCCTCTATGAAACCGGCCGGGTTTTTTATAAGGATACGAAAGATCAGGTTCGACCAGAAGAAGTTGAACACGTTGCCGGTGTTGTTACCGGTAATTTAACCAGTTCTTCATGGAACAATCATGTCCATCCAGCTGATTTTTATGATTTAAAGGGGATGGTCAACCAATTGATTGAAAACTTGGGGATTAATGGTGATGTAACATACACTGCCACGGATCATTATCCAGAAATGCATCCCGGCAGAACGGCTGAAATTGCGATTCATGGCCATAATGTCGGTTTTATTGGTCAGGTTCATCCAAAAATTGCCAAACAGTTTAAGATTAAGGAAACCTATGCCTTTGAATTGAATCTACAAACCTTAATCGAGTTGCCAAAGAGTGACGATCAATATCAACCAATTTCTAAATACCCATCGGTTGAACGTGACATCTCGTTCTTAGTGGATCGTGATGTTACCAATGATCAGGTGGTTAACTTAATGAAAAAGCGGGGTGGCGCCTTTCTTCACAAGATTCGCTTGTTTGATATTTACGAAGGCAAGAATGTTCCTGAAGGTAAAAAGTCAATGGCCTATTCACTTCAGTACGTTGACCCTCGGGAGACCTTAAAGGATGAAGTTGTGACGGCGGCTTTTGAAAAGATTAAAAAACGGTTAACAGATGAATTAAATGCGGAAATTCGGTAGTTTCAAACTTATAATGGAAACTGAGAATGTAGGAGGAGCAACTAATGAGTAATAACTCAAATCAACGGGCCCCTAAGCCCAACCGCAGTTTAGGGCGAAAAATCATTATTTCCGTAATTGCGATTTTAATCGTCTTGGCGGTTTCCATTAGTTTCTTGGGATATCGATATTTTCAAGAAGCGTTGAAACCATTAAATCCACAGAATACTCGAGTCACCCAAGTGCATATTCCATTGGGTGCTTCGAATAAACAAATTGGCTCAATTTTGCAAAATAAAAAAATTGTTAAAAGCGGAATGGTTTTTGACTATTACGTTAAGTCCAATAATATGAATGATTTTCGAGCCGGCTACTATCAATTAAAACCGTCAATGAGTTTAAAAATGATTGCTAAACAGTTGCAAAAGGGTGGCAGTGATCAACCAATCCAAAGTACTAAAGGAAAGGTTCTGGTCCGTGAAGGTGCTAACATTGATCAAATCGCGGAACAAGTTGCTTTAACAACTGATTTTTCCAAGCAAAATTTCTTAAGTGTGATGAAAGATCAGCAATTTATGAAGCAACTCGAAAAAAGTTTTCCTCAATTGTTAACTTCAGCAATGCATGCTAAGCATGTTCGGTATCGACTTGAAGGGTATTTGTATCCGGCAACTTATGAAGTTAAGAAGAATACATCCTTGAAAAGTTTGGTCATTCAGATGGTTGCTAAGGCCAATCAGGTATTGGCACCACACTACCGTCAAATTAAAAAGACAAAAATGTCATTGCAGGAGTTTATGACTTTGGCTTCTTTGATTGAACGGGAAGGGGTTAATCAAACCGACCGGCGAAAAATGGCTGGGGTTTTGCTAAATCGAATTAAAATTGATATGCCGCTTCAATCCGATGTTGCAGTGCTTTATGCAATCCATCGAAACAGCAAACAATTAACCAATAAAGATTTGCAAAATAGCTCACCATATAATCTGTACAAATATGCCGGCTTTGGCCCAGGACCTTTTGATAGTCCAAGTATCAGCTCAATTCAGGCAATCCTTCATCCACTTGATCGCTCGAAAAACTATTTGTATTTTGTTGCGAATACCAAAACTAAAAAAGTTTATTATTCGAAAACTTATGAAGAACATCAGTTGCAGATTGCCAAGCATGCCTCAAACAACTAACAGGGCGTATGTGGAAGGAATTTAATATATGACAGCATTAAAAAAGCGACCGGTTGTAATTGGCGTTACTGGTGGATCGGGAAGCGGTAAGACAACGGTCAGCCGAAAAATCTTTTCAGAACTGTCAAATTATTCAATTATGATTTTGCAGCAAGATTCCTACTACAAAGATCAATCGGAAATGACCATGGCTCAACGTAAAAGGGTGAATTATGATCACCCAATGGCTTTTGATTATGATTTACTGGTGACTCAACTAAAGCAACTTTTGAATTATCAAGCAATTGAAAAGCCGGTCTATGACTACAGTCAATTCACTCGTAGTAGTCGGACAATTCATCAGGAACCGCGTGAAGTGATCATTCTTGATGGCATTTTAATACTTGACGATGAGCGATTACGTGATTTAATGGATATTAAAGTCTTCGTGGATACGGATGATGATATTCGGTTGATTCGGCGAATCGAAAGGGATACCCATGAGCGTGGTCGTTCATTGGAGAGCATTATCAAACAGTATTTAACAACTGTTAAACCGATGTATCATCAGTTTGTGGAACCTACCAAGCGGTACGCAGACATTATCGTACCGGAAGGCGGAGAGAATCAAGTTGCAATTGATCTGTTGACGACTAAGATGCGTTCAATTTTAAAAAGTCGTGGTAATCGACAGATTAAAGAAAATTTTGATTCGACAATTTAAATTTTTTAATAAAGGGGAATTTTTAGATGGCTGAACAAGAATCTTATCCAATGACCGAAGAGGGTCGAGATAAATTAAAAAAAGAATTGGAAGACTTGAAAGTTAACCAGCGACCAAAGGTAGTTGAAAGAATTAAAGTTGCCAGAAGCTATGGTGATTTGTCGGAAAATTCCGAGTACGAATCGGCTAAAGACGAGCAAAGCATGTTGGAAAGTCGAATTACAACGATTGAACACATGCTTCAGTATGCGCAAATCATTGATTCTAATGCCAGTGACAAGGATGAAGTGACAGTAGGTAAAGCGGTCACATTTAAAGAGTTGCCGGATGAGGATCCGGAAACCTACACTATTGTGGGCGCTGCCGAAGCTGATCCGATGTCTGGCAAGATTTCGAATGACTCCCCAATTGCTAAGGGACTTTTAGGTCATCGATTGAATGAAGAAGTCACCATTCACATTCCTGCTGGTGATATGAAAGTTAAAATTCTAGAAGTGAAGTAATGATTTAAAAGTGATTCGTCAGCATTAAAGATGTTAAATAGAGTCCGGAGGTTAATGCCGGACTCGAGAATAGGGTGGCCCGGTTAGTGATGTTTAAAACGGGCCACTTTTTCTCTTTCTTTGTTAATTTCACAAACGATGATATAATGTGTTGTAAGCGAATTCAGAGAATTTTAGAGGAGTGTGCGATTTAAATGAAAATTGAAATTACCGATGCTGCAAGTAAATGGTTCCATGATGAAATGGGATTATCTGATGGTAATGGGGTTCGGTTTTATGGAAAAGTTTATGGAAAGACCCCCGTACACAATGGCTTTTCATTAGCAATGACCCGGGATGACCATCCAGAAGAAGTATATTCAGAAACTGAAAAGGATGGCATTAAATATTTTGTTGATGCTGGGGATGAATGGTTCTTTAAGGGGTACGACCTTGGCGTTGATTTCGATCCTAAAAAAGACCCGGAAAATGTTTTCTACACGTATACTGAAAATGGTGAATTATAAAATTAACCTGTTGGTTTTGGCAAAAATCAAGAATCAAGTCAAAAAAGCTCTCCCAAAGTTGTGTTAATAAACAACTTTGAGGGAGCTTTAAATTAATGTTAACTTACCGAGAGGATCGTTTTCTCTTTTTGTAATAGAATTCACCGACAATTAGGATTAACCCAATCCCAGAAATAATTAGGCCAGTGCCCAAACCTTCAGGCCAGTAAGTAAAGGTAACGTGGTGACTTCCCTTTGAGATTGGGAGATAGATGAACATCTTAGCCCATTTCTTCGGTTTAACGGCATGATGATCGACTTGAACGTGCCAGCCCTTTGAATAAGGAATGGTGGTAGTTAACGACTGATGGACCGATTTAACGTTAATGTTACCGCTGAGTTGATGATTGTTCCAGTGAGTCACTTTAAAAGGCGAACGGTTAAGCGTTTGTGAAAAATCGGTCATTTTGTCATCATTGACTTTATATAATTTAACATTTTGCAACCAAACATCGTTTGCGTTTGCATAGAATTTAACAGTAATTGTGTCATTAGCAGTTCCCCCAGTTGCAATATTGGCAACCACGGTCTTCTTAGCTGGCCTAAATTGAACTAAATTATTGCCGTTTACCAATACGGATAATTGGGTATTGGAAATATTTGGCCCCATCGTCATGTAGTACGACGTATTTTTTTCAATTGGCACTTTAATTGTGACGTAGGATTGAGCCATCATGTTTTTCTTTCGGAGAACGGCATTATCCAAGTTCATAACCGGGTAGATATTGTGATAAGAAATATCTTGATAGGACGCAGGTTCGAATAGCTGACCAATTTGTGGATCCAGCTGTTTGGCTAATTGATTTTGGTACGTTACCGGATTATTTGGAACGCCCGTTACCTTTAACGGTTTTTCCGGAGAAGCAAAACCAATTGGCAAGGCGTATGGATTTTGATAAGTGTTCGTTAATTTTGTCTGTGACAGTAATTGATACTTACTGAGATCAGGTTTACTAGTCAAGGTGCTCAAAAATTGGGGCATCGTTTTTTGATTGGTTTTAATTGTCACCGGTCGCTCATTTAACCAATATTTCATTGATAATAACGAATCAGTAAAGATAGTTCCGTTAGAATAAAAGACGTAAGCATCACCATTGGGCTGACCAATATTACCAAAAAAGTTTGAGGTAGCTGATTCAAGAGTGGAAGAAAAGATGGAACCACCGTTAAAATCAGCAGTTAAAGCGTCATTCTTGGTTCTGGAAAAAGTTTGGCCGGTACGATAAAAGCCATGATCGCGCTGCTTGATTTTATTAACAAGTGGCCTAGTAACGCCTGCAAATTTAGTATAATCACTATTATTCAAATAAGAAATATTATTTAACGAATTAACGAAATTCAAGCTCATTTCACCAGTCATCAAAATGGCAATGGCGATGGAAAGTAATTTGTTTTTGCGATAGAAGCCGTAGAAAAAGATTAATCCAATGCTAAGGAGTAAATAAACCCATCCCCAAACGTAATTTCCAGGATGCAGGTATTCCAGTTTTTTCATCCGAGATCCAATGTAAACCATGCCAATTATGACCACGGCTACACTGCCGAAAAGGCCCTTCCAATGTAATCGGTTAGACAGAATATCAAGTAAGGCTTCAAAAGCGGTTATCAGCATCCAAAATGAGAAAATGAAAGAGAATCGGTACGGATACCAAACTGGTAACTGCATTCCATGCCAAAGTAAGTCCAGTGGCTGAAAACACATTGATAACACAAAGAAGGCGGTTATAGTTAAATTTGCAATTCTGATCCGAGGTTTAATCGTTGCCGAAAAGTAATAATAAATGAATAACGTGATAACGATACTGGCAACAAAAACATTAGCAGTTCCGCTTGGCAATTGTTTAAAATCAAATGAACCATTAACAAACTTTCCCAAGATATCTAAAGGATTATATTCGAAACGAATTCGAAATTCGTTTTTGGAGTAGTGGGTTTTACTTGATAATAGTGAAAAGAAGGTTGGAATTAAGAGCCAGGCTGACAATATACCACTTAAAAGTGATGCTTTTAACCATTTAATAAGAATTGTTCCATAACTAATCTGTGACTCTGGTAATGATTTAAATAAGCTAAAAACAAGCATGTAAGCAACAATGAAAATTGCAATCATCCAGCCCATATAATAATTAATTAATAGCATGGCCGTGAAACTAACGGTGTATAATTTTGCTGATCGAGTTTTAATTAGCTGATCCAATCCCAGAAAAATTAGCGGCAATAAAATTGCAGCGTCAATCCAAAGTGTATTTAACTGGTTGGCAACCATCCACCCCATTAGTGCGTAGGAGACGGCAAAACCGATAATTGGCCAATCGCTGATTTGATATTTTTTTTCAAGGAAATAACCAAAACTTAAGCCGGCTAATCCATATTTTAAAATAGTGATGATGGCTAAAACGCTTGGCAACATTGAAACTGGGAAAAATAAAATAAGTAGGTTTAAAGGGCTCATTAAGTAATAACTCCAAGTACCAAACATGTCACCACCCAATCCCTTTGCGAATGAATATAGAAAGCCACTCGGATCGTGTAGAAGCGTATCATGGTAATGGGCAAAGAAATCGACATATTGTTGACCCATATCAACAGTTAAAATTGAAGAACTGCCAAAGGGGGCAAAGTGTCTGAAGATAAAGTATCCGGTCGTTATGATGACCGGTACCAAAAAGCAAAGTAATAATGCAGATCGCCTTGATTTCATCATTTCGAACTTCCTTTTCTCAAAAAAATAAATGTCAACGTTTAGAATATCATAAGAAGTTAAAGATTGGCCAACAATTCTAGTTTTTGTAAGGGAAATTTGATAGAATTGTATCCATGGGCAAGGAGTAATGACTTTGAAAATTTTTAGAAAAAGAAATAAAAAAAATCAAAAAAATAAGGTGGCTTCGCTGCCTTTTCGAATTAATATTATTTTTATCGTCGTAGGTGTGTTATTTATTGCGTTGTTGACGCAATTGGCTTATCTTCAGGTGATGTATGGCTCGAAGTTTAAGGCTGAAGTGAATCGATCTGATACTTCCGTGGTCACTGGAAATGTTCAGCGTGGTATGATTTATGATTCAACCGGGCAGGTGCTGGTTGGTAATTCAGCCCATCAGGCAATTATTTATACAAAAGGTGTCAATGAGTTGTCCGGTGACCTCTATAAGACGGCAACTAAGTTATCACAATTTGTTAAGGTAACAACCGGCAGCTTAACTAAACGTCAGTTGGCAGATTATTATTTAGCAAATTCTAAAAACTTAACAGCTGTTGAAAAAAAGCTTCCTGGTTTGGATGGCTATAGTGAAGATGCTAAATATAATAAAGCACTGAATTACGTTGAAAAAATGCCAAATTCGCATTTTAGCAAGTCAACTAAAAATGCAGCGGAGATTTTTGCCAAAATGAGTAGTGCCTATCAATTGTCAACGGTCAATATTAAAGATGAGCATGTTTCTGAAGCTGAAGTTGCTCAAGTTGGCGAACATTTATCAGAGATGCCCGGTGTCAACGTTGGGACCAGTTGGAGTCGTAATTATCCAAACGGAAAATCAATTCAGGGCGTTACCGGTACGGTTTCTAATGAAAAGACCGGTTTACCGAGTGATCGTGTAAATGAATTACTGGCGGAAGGTTATTCCAGAAATGACAGTGTCGGACAAAGTTATTTGGAAGAACAATACGAACCGGTTCTTCGCGGAACTAAATCTCAAACCCAGGTTGTCCTGAACAGTGATAACGAGATTAAAAAAGAGATTAAAAAATACGGTGGTCAAAAAGGGGATAACCTTCAACTGACAATTAATGCCAAATTTCAAAAGACCCTTCAGTCACTCGTCAAATCAGCTGAGCAAGGTGCCGGCGGTAATTCAACCGGTACTTATGCTGTTGTAATGAATCCTAATAATGGTGCAATTATTGGGATGGCTGGTGTTAATCGAAACCCCAAGACGTCTAAAATCACCGATAATGTGCTTGGAAATATTAATAGTTCAATTGTTATGGGATCAGTTGTTAAAGGTGCGATGGTTTCTGGCGCTTTAATGGACGGTGTCATTACGCCAACTAACAGTACCTTAACCGATCAACCAATTACGACTGGTGGTGTCAAAAAGTCTTCATGGTTTAACCATAATGGTGGTTCCAACATTTCGGTTGATGCCAGTGGGGCTTTGGAAGTCTCCTCAAACTCATATATGATGCAGTTGGCCATGAAGGAAGCCGGGTTTAAATACACTGAAGGTGGTGCTCTAACAATGAACCCATCGATCTTTAACAAGCTGCGTGGCTACTTCAACCAATTTGGCCTTGGTGTGCAAACCGGTATAGATATTCCGGGCGAATCAACTGGGTTAAAAGGGGCCACTGGACGTCGTCATATCGGAAGTGCCCTGGATGAATCGTTTGGGAACTATGATGCTTATACGACCATGCAGGTTGCTCAGTACATGTCAACTATTGCAAATGGTGGCTATCGAATTGCGCCACACATTGTCCAATCAATTAGAGGAACCAGTAAGAATGGAAAATTGGGTGCAGTAAAAGCGACAGTTATGCCTAAAGTTTTAAATCATATCGATATGACCAAAGCTCAGCGTGCGGTCGTTAAGCGTGGCCTTTATGACGTTGTTCACGGTACGAACACTTACAAGACCGGTGGTGAATTGGATACCATTAAGCCGGAAATTTCGGCTAAAACCGGGACTGCCCAAACCTTCTACAACGGTAATGAAACGGTTACTTTGAGTTTAGCCTCGTTTGCGCCTTCCACGCACCCACAAGTTGTGGTTGCTTTGGCAATGCCAAACCTTGGCGTTGATGCTGAAAGTAATAATATGCAACTAGCTAAGAGAATTTACGCTGCTTACTGGAAAGAGGTTCAGTCAACTTCAACTGTTAAGTAAAATCACTTAATAGTTATCAATTTAATCCTAGTAATTTTTAAAAATTGATGATAAACTATTCAGAGTTGACGCTATTAGACTGGCTTTATCAAGAAAAAATTTTAGAGGTTCCATTCCGTGCGTGCAGGCATGACATTAATGTACTGGATGTCACAAACGAACCTAACTGAGTGAACGTAAAGTGACATGACATCGAGAAACAAAATAATCACGTTTACTTGTAAACGACATTATGTGGAGTTTCGAATCAATTAATTTGAGTTAATTGTGTTAATGAAGGCCGCTTCACATGTGTCATGCAAAAACGCGGAACAAACCAAAAGAGGCCGGGGATAAACTGTCATCAGTTTTTCCAGTCTCTTTTTTCACGTATTACTAAAAATATTGGTTCAGTAAGAGTGGGTTGATTTATGCAAAATAGTGAAAAAGTGATGCTTCGCAAACAACAACTTCAAAAATTAAGCGTTTTTTTAGATCAAAACAAGGCTGGCAATGTTCTTCAGCGGCTATACCGGCAGCTTTTTTTGGATCCTCATTTTTTAAAGGCTAAAGTTATCGGGGTGACTTTAAGCATGGCAGGCGAGTTACCAACACAACCGATAATCGATAATGCAATGCTTCAGGAAAAACAAGTCGTTATTCCGCGAACGTTGCCACATCGACAAATGGAATTTGTTGTGTTAGACGAGGCAACCACATTTAAAACGACAAAATTTGGGACTCGAGAGCCGATTGGTGGTACGGTAGTGCCAAAGTCAGCCATTGATCTTTTAATTGTACCAGGATTGGCATTTTCTGAAAATAATGATCGCCTTGGTTTTGGTGGTGGGTATTATGATCGGTTCCTTGCGGATTTTAAAGGGTCTTCAATTGCAGTTGCTGCACCACCACAGTTCTTTAAAATGCCAATTTGGCCAATCGAGCAATTTGATATTAAAATAACTAAAGTGATTCACTAACAAGGAGAGTTTAATTGGTAAACAGATTAAAAAATCAACCCTACATGACCTATGGTCTATTGGGAATTATGGTCATCGTCTATTTATTGATGACGGTTTCTGGTGGCACTGAAAACACAGTGACATTGCTCAAATTCGGTGCAAAATTCAATCCACTGATTAGAGCTGGTGAATATTGGCGGTTGATAACCCCCATCTTTATTCATATTGGGTTTACTCATATTTTGATGAACGGGATTACCTTGTACTTTATTGGTCAATACGTTGAAAGCTTATTTGGCCACTGGCGATTTCTGGGGATCTTTTTAGTTTCTGGAATTGCAGGGAACTTGGCAAGCTTTGCGTTTAGCGCCAGTCTATCTGCTGGTGCCAGCACAGCAATTTTTGGCTTGTTTGGTGCCTTTATGATGCTTGGAGAAAGCTTTTCCCGAAACCAGGTAATTGTGTCGATGGCTCGGACTTTTCTATTGTTTATTGTACTAAATATTGCAACCGATATTTTTGTTTCCGGCATTGATATCGCAGGACACCTTGGCGGCTTGGTTGGTGGCTTCTTGGTTGCATACGTTGTAGGTGTTGAATTCGGTAAGGTGAGCGCTATAAAGCGACTCATTGCAGGCATTATGTTGATAGTGATCATGGTAGCGATGTTTATTTTTGGCATGCGCGGGAACTTTTAGGACAAATTTTTAAAATCAAAAGAAATTTAACTGAGGATGTGAGATAATGAAAACGCTATATGATGTTCAACAGTTACTAAAAAAGTTTAATATCTATGTCTATGTCGGTAAGCGACTTTGGGATATTGAAGTGATGGCATTGGAATTGGATCATTTGCATCAGGCGCATTTAGTCAGCCATGATGATTTTATCCACGCCAAACTTATTCTGACCCGCGAACACCGAATTGAAGAAAAACATGAAAGTAGGGGGATTAATCTTGGCAAGTAAGAAATTAATTGGTATCGATCTTGGTGGTACCACCACGAAGTTTGCGTTTATTGACGAAGACGGTACGATTTTAACGAAATGGAGTATTCCAACTGATATTAGTGATAGTGGCAGCCAAATTGTGCCAAATATGATTAAGTCAATCGCCACTCAAATGCGTCGGGAAGATTATAATAACAATGATTTCATCGGCATTGGCATGGGGACGCCGGGGGCCGTTGATCGTGAAAAAGGAACGGTTGTTGGTGCTTATAATCTTGGTTGGGATCAGGTTCAACAAGTTGGTCCGACAATCACTAAGGAATTGGGGTTACCGATTTCAATTGATAATGATGCCAATTCTGCCGCACTGGGTGAATACTGGAAAGGTGCTGGTGACAAAGCCAACGATGTTGTTTTCGTGACATTAGGCACTGGCGTTGGCGGTGGTGTGGTAACGAATGGTAAGCTTGTTCACGGGATCAACAATGGTGCTGGTGAGATCGGGCATATCTGCGTCCAAAAGAATGGCTTCCTATGCACTTGTGGTAAACGTGGTTGCTTGGAACAATATGCTTCTGCAACGGGCGTCGTTAAAGTTGCTAAGAGTTTGGCAAAGCGATTTACTGGTAAGTCACGAATTAAAGAACTCATTGAAGGTCATGAAGAATTAACCTCCAAAATGGTCTTCTTTTTGGCTGATAATGGGGATATTTTGGCCAACCAAATTGTTAACGAAGTTTGCTCGTACTTGGGGTTGGCTTTATCGCATGTTGGCAATACTCTTAACCCGGAGAATATCATTATTGGCGGTGGCGTTTCTAATGCCGGGAATACGTTGTTGCAACCAACAACCCGTTATTTCCAAGAAAATGCGTTTAAGTCAGTTCGTGACTCGACAAAGTTAAAATTAGCTCAATTGGGAAATGACGCAGGTGTGATTGGTGCCGCTTCATTGGCGCTGAAATTCAAAGAGAATCAGGCGTTATCATAATAAAATAAAAATAAAAGTTTGAAAGAGAGATGCTGAAATTGGTTGTTGGTGCATTGGGTGCAAATGGTTGGATGTCGATTATTTTAATTATTATTTTATTAGGTTGGCTTGGATACACGTTAGTTCAAAACTATCGGGTTAAACAAGTTGCTAAATATTTAACAAATGACGATTTTCAATCTGGTATGCGAAAAGCTCAGGTGGTGGATTTACGAGAACCTAAAACTTTCAAAGCTGGCCATATTCTTGGTGCTAGAAATGTTCCATATTCAACCATTCGAAATTTTTACCAGCAGATTCGGCCGGATTTGCCAGTTTATTTGTATGACCAAGGAAAAACTGTCAGTAAGCGGGCAGCTCTTTTCTTGAATAAAAAAGGCTACCAGGAACTCTTTATTTTAAAAACCGGTTATCAAAATTGGAACGGCAAAGAAAAAAAGAGTCAGTAACGCGACTAAGTGATAAAAAAGCTGGAAACAAAAGAATTTTGTTCCAGCTTTTTTAATCGTGATTGTTAAATTAAATAGAGGGTTATCCGTGGTGAGCTGCCCGGCTTTTACGCATTGCTCGTTTGCGATTCTCTTCAAATTTTTGTTCCTGATCCTCAATTGGATCAACAACGGATTTCTTAAAAGTCAGCAGTGCACCCAGACCAGCAGCAACTGTTCCGAGAACGCCAACAATTAACCCATTCGTGAAATGCTTCATGATAATCCCTCCTAAAAACATTTTATACTTTCATTATGCGTTATTTAGCTGAAGATATCTAGTCTCTTGATTACTTTAAATATAGTTTAAGGAGAGTTTATATGCAAATTGACACAAAAATCATTGCCCACCGAGGTAGTAGAGGAACTCGCCCAGAAAATACGTTAGTTGCTTTTCAAACAGCAATTAATGAAGGTGCTGAAGGAATTGAGACCGATGTTCATTTTTCAAAAGACCATCAATTTATTATCATGCATGATGAAACAGTCGATCGGACAACTGATGGCTCTGGATTAATAGTTGATAAGACGTTAGCTGAAATTAAACAATTGGATGCCGGGATAAAATTTAGTGAGGAGTTCAGAGGGACCAGGGTTCCAACACTTCAAGAAGTGGTTCAAATGTTGTTGAAAATTAAATTTACCGGTATTTTTAACTTGGAATTGAAAACCAACAAAATTCATTATCCTGGTTTAGAACGAGCGGTTTATGAATATTTTGCTTCTCAACAGTATCCATTTCAATTAATTTATTCTAGTTTTAACGGAAAATCATTGGAAATTTTGAACCGGATTGATCCCAAAGCTTATGAAGCCAGGCTTTTCAAGACGGCAGCTAAGCAAGCCAAAACTTTGAAACGCAGTAAAGTGGTTGAAGATTTTCATCCGGATATTAAATGGATTAAAAAACATCCTTTTTATGCTTCTTCTAGGCATCTACGTCCTTGGGTCGTTAATTCAACTGAGGACATGCAGTATTGCTTTGAACGTAATATGGCTGCTATTATTACTGATTACCCTGGCAGGGCAGTTCAATTGCGGACGGAAATGCGAGGCGATTTGATTTGAAAAAAGTTTTGGCGATTGTCGGTCCGACCGCGGTCGGTAAAACCGCCATGTCCATTAGATTGGCTAAACGTTTTAACGGTGAAATTATTTCTGGTGATTCAATGCAGGTATACCGTGGTCTGGATATTGGGACTGCCAAAATAACAGAAGCTGAGAAAGAAAACATTCCTCACCATTTGATTGATATTAGAGATATCAACCAGCGTTTTTCAGTTGCTGATTTTGTTAGAAGTGCTTCTCAAGCAATTAATCAAATTTCTGCTGCCAACAAATTACCGATGATTGTTGGCGGAACGGGATTTTATTTACAAGCATTATTGGACGGCCTTGAACTGGGCGGTGACCAATTTAAAAATGATGATCTTCGTCGACAATTATTGAAAGAAGCTAACCAATTTGGAACCCAAGCGCTTTATGATCGACTCAAACAAGTCGATCCACTTGCGGCTTCTAAAATTTCTTCTAAAAATCTCCGTCGTATTATTCGAGCATTGGAAGTGTATTTAAAAACGGGCCATCGGTTTTCAGATCAGGTTAATCAACCGCCTGAATTTGATGCGTTGATTATTGGGTTAACAACAGACAGGAAACGGTTATATGATCGAATTAATCAGCGGGTCGATTTAATGATGAATCAAGGGTTGTTAAAGGAAGCTCGTTTTCTTTACAATCATGGTGGTGTTAATCTTCAGGCGGGTAAAGGAATTGGCTATCATGAATTTGATGATTACTTTACCGGGAAAATTAATCTGGATCAGGCAGTTGAGCTTGTGAAAAAGGACTCCAGACACTATGCTAAACGTCAATTAACTTGGTTTCGAAATAAAACCAAGCCACTTTGGTTTGATGTTCTTGGCTTTCCTGACGATGTTAAGCGACTTGAAACAGCAGTTGAAGAATGGCTTAAAGCCGACCAGTAAAAAAATGATGTCATAAAATATAACATTTGCTCTTGACTTTGCTTGTGGGAATGGTATCATGATTACAAGAATTTAGGAGGTGAAACATGCGAGAGAAGGAACTACGGCGTTCAATGTCAGTTCTACCAATTGGAACGGTAATGAAACTTACCGACCTGACTGCTCGACAAATTCGCTATTATGAACAACAGGATTTAATTAAGCCCGTTCGTAATGAAGGTAACAGACGGATGTACTCACTAAATGATGTCGACAGGCTTCTCGAAATCAAAGATTACCTTGACGATGGGTTGAACATTTCTGGGATTAAAGAGGTTTACAAGAAGCAGGAACAACTCGAAGATGAACGGAAAAAGAATTTGCAAAAGGGCCTCACCGATAGCGATGTTAGAAAGATTCTGCAAGACGAATTTATGAACATCGGTGGGTTGAAGCCGCCTTCTTCGACGTTTGACAATCCAAATAATTTCCACAAATTTAATGAGTGATAGGAGCGTTTTAAATGGCCACGAGACACAATTATTCTAAAGACGATATTCGCAAGATTGTAAAGGATGAAGATGTTAAATTTCTTCGCCTAATGTTTACGGATCTGTTTGGTACGATCAAGAACGTTGAAGTGCCAATTGGGCAACTGGACAAACTGCTTGATAACAAATTAATGTTTGATGGTTCTTCAATCGAAGGCTTTGTTCGAATTGAAGAAAGTGATATGTACTTGCATCCTGATTTATCAACTTGGATGATCTTTCCTTGGAGTACTGACCGTGGTAAAATTGCCCGGGTCATTTGTGAAGTCTACACACCAGATGGCGAGCCATTTGCCGCAGATCCGAGAAATAATCTCATCCGAGTATTGAACGATATGAAAAAAGCCGGCTTCACCGCTTTCAACATTGGTCCGGAACCGGAATTCTTCTTGTTCAAAATGGATGAAAATGGCGATCCAACCTTACATTTGAATGATAAGGGTAGTTACTTTGATATGGCGCCAATGGATCTTGGCGAAAATTGTCGTCGTGAAATTGTGTTAACCCTTGAAGAAATGGGCTTTGATGTTGAAGCTGCTCACCACGAGGTTGCACCTGGCCAACATGAAATTGATTTTAAATATGCGGATGCATTGGCAGCTGCTGATAATATCCAAACATTTAAATTAGTCGTTAAGACAGTCGCTCGTAAGTATGGCTTATACGCAACCTTTATGCCAAAGCCTTTGAGTGGGATTAACGGTTCCGGGATGCATATCAATATGTCATTGTTTAATGAAACTGGTAATACATTCTTCGACAAAGATGGCGAATTAGAATTATCTCAAGAAGCTTACTATTTCCTTGGTGGTTTACTGAAACACGCACGCTCCTTCACCGCCGTATGTAACCCAATTGTTAACTCCTATAAACGGTTAGTACCAGGTTTTGAAGCACCGGTTTACGTTGCTTGGTCTGGTTCAAACCGTTCACCGCTTATTCGAATTCCAAGTGCTCGAGGTAATTCAACTCGTCTTGAATTACGAAGCGTGGACCCTGCTGCTAACCCATATTTGGCGATTGCAACGATCTTGGAAGCTGGTTTGGATGGGTTGAGAAATCAAATCGAACCAGAACACAGCGTTGATCGAAACATTTACCGAATGAATGCTGAAGAGTTACGAAAGAGTCATATTCAAAACTTGCCGGATACCTTGCACAATGCTTTGAAAGATCTTTCAACTGACGAGGTCATGAAAGGTGCACTTGGCGAACGACTTTATAACAGCTTTATTGAAGCAAAGAACCTCGAATATGATTCTTATCGAACCCAAGTTTCTGAATGGGAACGTGATCAATATCTCGAAAAGTATTAATTTAAAAAATAGCTGGACCGTTTAACGGTTTTAGCATCATCTAAAAGCTTCAAAAGTGTGTGAGAATTCATGCCCTTTGAAGCTTTTTTGTTTTAATTTTATAAAATATACTGAAATAATGACGTTTAGGCTTTATTTATCGTCACTTTTCAGATAACATTAACTATATAAATAACGGGGAAAAACGAGGCTATACTTATGGAAAGACAAATGGAAACGGATCAGTTCAGCCAAAATGATACATTACTCTCCTCTGCATTAAAAGAGAAGGTTCAATATTTAAATGACTTGAACGATTCTGTTAAAAATGGTGATGATTTGCGAATCTATCAATTGATGGATCCAAACCGCTATGTAAGTGAATTGGCACCCAACGATACCGGGGAGTCTAAGGCGGATTATTTTAGCTTGGCGTCGGATTTGACGGCTGAATTAAGCCATCATTTGAGTAACAAATTGATTGATTATTTGGGGACTACATATCCATTCTTTTACTATCATGAATACCAGTTAGGTAAGTTTCGTATCTATTTTGGTAATTGGTGGGATCATCGAATGTTTGGCGAACTTGATCCAATTAATGTTCGGTTTAATTTTGATGATCATGAATACCAAATTTTGTCAAAATCATTCCAACTCGAAGCTGAAAATCAGCGAATAAACGATGATGAAATGAAAAAGCTTGGTGAGGATAACGAACGCATTACTAAATTAATTAGTGAGCAGGATCAACGAGATCAGCAAAAAGAAGATATTCGTCGTCAACTGAAAGAAAATCAAGAAAAATCACCGATGCCTTGGGAAGCAGGAAAGGTTAAAGAAGAGCGACAGCGATTAAATAATGACATGCTAAAGTTAACTCAAATAGATGAAGAAGCAGCAGGTGGTCGGGCTAAGATCAAGCAAAACGAAAACAAAATTTTAGCACTTTCTAAAGAAGAAACCGTTTTGTCTTTGGAAAAGCAAAATATTCGGGCGACTTTTGGGAGTTTTGAAGCTTTTATTGATAACAACCAAAATCTATATGCTAAGTATCTTCAGAGTTTGGCAAAAGAATCGCAGGTGAGCGATGGTGAGTAATGAAACAGATGAAAAAATAATGACAACTAATGAATTGCTGACAAATTATCGCGATGCCATTCAAAATGGTCTCGATACTGGGACACAGTACTTGCAGGCATTTCAAACTTTGAGTGAAACTGATGATAACCAAGACCTCTTGTCGGCAGCTGTCGCATTGACTAACTTTCAGTTAAATTCAGACTTTGTTACATTTCCACATCAATTTTCTGACGAAGATGTCCAACTAATCTTTTTTGAACGATTACTCTCGCTTTCTGGGATTCAAGATAATTTTCGAATTAGCAATCCACAGCGGGTACAAAAGCTTCTTTGCAAGTTTGAGTCATTGGGTGATCAAACGTTTACCTTTACTAAATCGACTAAAAATGCAGACGGGTTTTTCTTTGGTCCAACGTTAAATAATCGACCATTATTTTATCTAAACTTAAAGACTAAAGAGTTAATGTTTCATGGTGCGTCATTAATTGAATATTTTGTTGTCGATTTGGAAGGTTTGGAAGTAAAGGCCATTAAAGCGGCATTGGCATTGTTAACTAAGGCTGCTGAAATTCTAAAAGAAAATTTTGGCTTCAAAATTGATTTTAACGTTTTGGACAGTGTCAATGGCGAGTTTTATCAGTTTGCTGCTGGCGCATTGTCTGAAGACGTAATGGATGAATTGTTTGTTAAGTCGGCAGAAAATCACTTTATTTTGATGGCTGAGGATAATGGCGGCGCATCATTGACTTTGTCGGATGGCACCAAGATGACGGTCTATGATGCAAATCGTGATGACAATCACCCTAAGTGGGGAGCCACCATTCATGATCAGCAGCAAAGTGAAAATTGGCTATATTTATTGCTGGACTACCCATTTATTAAAAAATGGTATTTAAATAATCAAAAGCAACTAGAAATTTTATCAAACCAGTTTATTTTTGGATAAACTGATTACTTTAAGTAAAAAGAGGGGTTCGAATGGATCTTCAAGCGCTAATTTCTTCATCAGTTTATTTAAATCGACAAATCGAGCAGAAAAAGCAACTTTTTTGGTCTAATGAGGCTCGGCTTCAAAATGCATTTGTTTCGCTGGATGTCGAATTAGCAGAAATGGCTAATACATCGGAATGGTTTAAGGTTTGGAAAACTCATCGTGGAAAAAGTGAGCCAAACAAAACGCCTCGAGAGACATTGCTTTATGAATACGTTGATGCGTTGGATTTCTTTCTCTTAATTTCTAATTTAAAAAATTGGAATCACTTTGTTCTGAATTCAGAAGCTGATTTTGATAAAATTAAACACTTCAAGAAAGAAGATAACCTCGACAAACAGTATCTTGCGATGAAGCGAATGTTATTTGACGCGTACTTTAATCGGAGTGGTGAAAGCTTTAATCACGCTTGGCGACTCTTCCTTAAGTTTGGCTTGGTTGATTTTGGCTATTCCGAACAAGAAATTAAGGATGCTTTTAACAATAAAAATCAAATTAATTTAAAACGACAAGACAGTAACTATTAAACCGTACTCCCTGGTAGTTTGATCGTTTTAAGATAAAGTAATTTTGCAGTTAGCCTTTTTAAGGCTTTTTTTCTGGATTGAAATTGTGAGGCTTTTATGAAAAATTGGTTATTCAAAGCTTACTCGATTATAGTTGTTTTTTTGGCGCTTTTTTCAATCATGTTAACGATTTTAGATTTTTCAGGAATCGTTAATCTTGAGCAGATACCGTGGTTTTATTTAGATAATGGCATTTTACTTATTTTTACGGTTGATTACTTTCTTCGACTATTTATTAGTAAAAATAAATGGTTGTTTTTCAAAAGGAATCTCTTTGATTTACTGGCTATCTTGCCATTCTATTCTGTATTTAGTTTTTTTAGATTCGCTCGTGTTTTGAGAATTATGAGAATGGTTAGGTTTTTTCGCTTTGTTAGATTAATTGGCTTTATTGGTAAAGTTCAGAAACAATCGCACCAATTTTTCTTAACTAATGGCTTCATCTATTTATTGTGGACAAGCTTAGCCATTCTGCTTTTGTCGGCAACTCTCTATTCTTTATCTGAGAAAGTCTCATGGGGCAATTCCTTATGGTGGGCGATCACTACTGTTACCACAGTTGGATATGGCGACATTTCACCGCACACAATTATTGGCAAAATTGCTGCTGTATTATTAATGTTTTGTGGGATTGGTATCATTGGGTCTTTGACAAGTACGCTAACCACATTTTTCACTCATCAGGATAACGAAGATAGCTTAAACAAAATTTTTCAACAACTTAAGCGCTTGGAAAATGAAAATGCGGATCTAAAAAATGAAATCATGGAATTAAAAAAACGGGTAAAATAAAAACAACCGCTTAATCGGTTGTTTAATATCGTTCACTTATTTGCGTTGGGCTAAATGCTTGGCATTTCCTTTCATGGTTGTTGGAGAACCGATGAAATACTGAATAAATCCACATACAGCGAAAATAAAAACAATAAATAAAACGAATCCCACAACTTCCACCTCCTAATATAGATAGCATCGCTACCATCTGATTTGATTATCCGGCTACCAAGGATCAATTTCAAATAATTAGCATGAGGATTTTTTTAATTTGATGAAAATTAAACTTTTCTTAAATAAATTGTAACTATTTAGACGTGATCGTCGCGTTGGCTTAATTTTTGCATTGACTAGTTCTCTAATATTCTCTATAATGGTTATTGTTGATTTGTCGCAATAGCTCAGCTGGATAGAGCAACGGTCTTCTAAACCGTAGATCGAGAGTTCGAATCTCTCTTGCGACATTAGAAAAGCCTTATAGAAACGAAAGCTTTATCTTAGGTGCTGTGACTCAGTGCTAAGATAAAGTTTTTTGTTGGTAAATTAATTTGACGAAATCAATTCATTTAGGTATACTAAGAACGTTGTAATTGTGGCTTCCACAGCTACAACCGCTCGATTCAAGCTTGTGAGTCCCCACTACTCAGTGAGGCGCTTTGTTTCGGCGAGTCTAAGCAAGATTATAAGGAGGTGCACAACGTGTACGCAGTCATTACTACAGGCGGTAAACAATATAAGGTTTCGGAAGGCGACGCAATTTACGTTGAAAAATTGGACGCAAATGAAGGCGATAAAGTAACGTTTGATCAAGTTGTCATGGTTGGTGGCGATTCAGTTAAGTTCGGCACACCAACAGTTGATGGCGCATCAGTTACTGGAACAGTTGAAAAGCAAGGTCGTCAAAAGAAAATCGTAATTTTCCGTTATAAACCAAAGAAGGGCTCACGTTCCAAGAAGGGCCATCGTCAACCATATACCAAGGTTGTCATTGATTCTATTAAGGCTTAATTTTGAATTAAGATGAGGTACTGAGATGATTAAAGCAACCATTCATCACTACAAGGGACATGTTGCCGGATTTACGATTACTGGTCACGCCGATGCTGGTGAATATGGGCAAGATATCGTTTGTTCAGCGGTTTCAGTCCTTAGCATTACAACTGTTAATGGCTTGCAAGAAGTCGTGGGGTTGGATGTTAATGTTGACAGTGATGAAAAAAACGGTGGTTATTTATCGGTTGACATACCGGTTATTGCTAATTCAACTCAACAGCTTCAATCAGATGCTGTTTTGAAGACGTTTGAAAATGGAATGGCCGATATTGCTACGAATTATAGTCAGTACATTAAGTTGAACGTAGAAAATTAATCTAAATTTGGAGGTGTCTGATATGCTTGCAATGAATTTACAATTCTTCTCTCACCATAAAGGTGGTGGATCAACTGCCAACGGTCGGAATTCAGCTGGTCGTCGTTTAGGCGCTAAGGCGGCTGATGGATCATCCGTTCACAGTGGTTCAATTCTTTATCGTCAGCGAGGAACGCACATTTATCCAGGTAATAATGTTAGTCGTGGTAACGACGATACACTATTTGCACTGGTTGATGGCGTCGTTCGTTTTGAACGTAAAGGCCGCGATAAGCGTCAGGTTTCTGTTTATCCAGTTACTGAAGCGGTTAAGTAATTTTATTAATTACGTGAGAAAAGAGGGCCGGTTGGTCCTTTTTTTATGCTGTTTCGCGGCTTAAAGAATTTGTTAAGCAAACTAAATGAATGCCAATTGCTTATCAAATGTTCGAAAATTTAAGGTTTCATTCAAATTAGCCGATTAATGAATCGATTCGTGAAAAATTAGCTATTTGGGTGAAAAATATTATATAATCAGGTTATGTTACTTTATCTTGGGATTGTCTAAACTAAAAATTTATTAGCAAATAATTTTTTAGCTGGCAAACATGGATTTTAGGAGGAACTATTTAATGGCAATTTCTACTGCTGATTTTAAAAATGGATTAACCATTGAGGTCGATGGTGCAATTTGGCGAATTTTGAGTTTTCAACATGTTAAGCCTGGTAAAGGTGGAGCGTTTGTTCGTTCTAAATTAAAGAACTTACGAACTGGTGCTGTTCAGGAGAAAACTTTCCGATCAGGTGCCAAAATGGAACAGGCTCAGATTGATACTCGGAAAATGCAATATTTGTATGCTGATGGTGACATGCATGTGTTCATGGATATGGATACTTATGAGCAGATTTCAATTCCTTCAGAACAAATCAAATCTGAATTAAATTACCTTCAAGAGAATATGGAAGTCAATGTTATTCAGTATGGCAATGAAACATTGGGGGTTGAACTGCCAAACACGGTAACCCTTGAAGTTGCATCCACTGAGCCGGGTATCAAAGGTGATACGGCTTCAGGTGGCTCTAAACCAGCTACAATGACAACCGGCTTAACATTGCAGGTACCGTTCTTTGTTAACCAGGGCGACAAGCTGGTTATTAATACAACGGATGGCACTTATATTTCACGGGCATAATTCTCTTTAGGACAGAAACGGAGGCTTTAGAATGGCTGAAGATACCAATATCGTACTTCATACGAATGATCCGGAACTTGGTAAGATCGAACTTGCCACCAATGTTTTGGAAATCATTGCGGGCATTGCTGCCTCACAAGTCGATGGCGTTAATCGGATGAGGGGCTCGTTTTCGTCCAGTGTCAACGAGTTATTATCGCGCAAAAAAGAGCATGGAAAGGGCGTTAAGCTTAAATACCAAAATGAAGAATTGGATTTCGACATTTATGTTTATTTAAACTACGGTGTTTCTGTTCCTAAGGTTGCACTTGAGATTCAAGAGCAAGTTGAACAGCAACTCCTTTTCATGACCGGGTTGCAAGTTCATGAGGTAAATGTTCATGTACAGGGAGTGATTCCTGGGAAAACAACCAATTTGGTTGATCCTAATAATCCCTTTGCAAATGAAGAGAATGGTGAGGCATAAAGTGGCACTAACACGACACCAAATTCGTGAATTAGCGTTTCAGACGCTATTTGCGTTAAATGCAAATAAACAAACGAATAAAGAAGACTTTTTTGTAGTACTCACTGATGGTCAGTATGGGGATGAATACCCAAAGTATTTGGACCAATTGACAAGCGGTGTGGTGGCTAATAAGGAAGAACTTGACAATTTAATTGAGAAGTATTTAAAAAGTGACTGGTCGATTAATCGAATTGCCAAAACCGATTTGATTATTTTAGAAATTGCACTTTATGAAATGCTGCATGTTGATGATCTTCCACCAAAGGTTTCGATCAATGAAGCAATTGAGCTTGCTAAAAAGTATAGTGATGATCGCTCCAGAAAATTTGTTAACGGGATTTTATCACATGCTCTCGAAGAACTGGTAAAATAGATTTACGTGATTGTAAATCTATTTTTTCTTTACAATCAACACTAAGATGATTCTTGACATGAAATGGTGTTCTGGGCATTTAAAATCGTCGTAAAATAAGGGAGAGAGTTGGAAAAATGGCAACAGTGATTGATGGAAGAGCGTTGGCAAAGAAGCTGAATCAACAGACAAGCGAACGGGTTAAAAAAATGCAGGAGAACGATGGCATTACCCCTGGATTGGTTGTCATTATTGTTGGTGAAGATCCGGCAAGTCAACGTTATGTTCGTAATAAGCATCGAACTGCGCAACGTTTGGGCATTAATTCAATCGTCAAACAATTACCTGAAGACGTTTCGGAAGCTGAACTTTTAAAATGGGTAGATCAGTATAATAATGACCCAACTGTCCATGGCATTTTAGTTCAAGACCCTTTGCCGGACCAAATTAATGAAAAAGATATCACCCGAGCAATTTTGCCGGAAAAAGATGTTGACGGTTTTCATCCGGTTAATGTTGGAAAATTATATTTAAATGATTCAACCAAATATCCGGTTTCTTGCACCCCTAAGGGCATTATGACAATGTTTTCTGAATATAAGATTGAGCTGGAGGGCAAAAATACTGTTATGTTGGGCCGAAGTGCAATTGTTGGCAAGCCAATGGCAGCTTTGATGCTAAATGAAGGGGCGAGTGTTTCAATCTTACATCGTTTAACTCGGGATATTACTGAATATACGAAGAAGGCGGATGTGATTGTCTCAGCAACTGGCCAATTGCATACATTAACTAAGAATGACGTTAAGGAGGGGGCCACCATTATTGATGTTGGTCAAAATATTAACGAAGCTGGGCATTTAGTCGGTGACGTTGATTACGATGATCTCTTTGACAAAGTCGCTTATATTACACCCGTTCCTGGAGGCGTTGGTCCAATGACGATCGCAACGCTAATGCAACAAAGTGTCGATCTGGCAGAATGGAGTCTTCAACGTGACGACTGAGTACTTATCAGTATCTGCATTAACGCAATATATTACAAGAAAGTTCGATGTAGATCCATATTTAACAAAAGTGTATTTAACTGGTGAAATTTCGAATTTTCGCTTACGGCCGAATGCTCATCAGTACTTTAGTTTGAAGGATGATCACGCAAAAATCAGCGCGATCATGTTTAAGTCCGCTTTCAGTCGGATCAAATTCACTCCTGAAGAGGGCATGAAGGTGCTGGTAACGGGTCATGTTTCCGTTTATGGCCCTAGTGGGAGCTATCAGATCTATGTTGATAGTATGGAACCCGATGGTGTTGGCCAACTTTATCAAGCCTATGAGCAATTAAAACGGCGATTGGCTGAAGAAGGTTTATTTAGCCAGCCAAAAAAACCGCTTGTTCAATTTCCAAAACGAATTGCGGTTGTGACTTCTCCGAGTGGGGCTGTTATTCGTGATATCATTACAACGGTTCGGCGTCGTTTCCCGATTGCACAAATTGTTTTGTTTCCTACGTTGGTTCAAGGTAATGAAGCAAGTGCCGACATTGTCAGCCAAATTAACCGGGTGAATCAAATTGGCCACTTTGATACATTGATCATTGGTCGCGGTGGTGGCTCAATTGAAGATTTATGGCCATTTAACGAAGAAAATGTTGCCCGAGCAATTGCTGCCAGCCAAATCCCGGTCATTTCATCAGTCGGCCACGAAACGGATACGACGATTGCGGATTTAGTAGCCGATGTCAGGGCTGCGACACCGACTGCAGCAGCAGAATTAGCCGTCCCAAGACTGGATCAAGTATTGCTTGAATTGAGAACGACTCAAAATCGGATTTTTAATGATGAATATCAGTTAATCGCTCAGGAAAAATTAAAACTGAAGCGACTGCGGCAATCAACGATCTTTACTTCACCACAACGAATTTATGAAACTTTTTCTCAAAGGCTGGATTTATTAAGTCAGCGGTTAAAGAGTCAGGCAGATCAACTGACGACATCTCGTCAGGGAGAAGTGTCACAACTTAATATGCGACTTCAAATGGTTGCCCCAACCTATTTTATTAAAGAAGCGCGGCAAAAATTAAATATGTTAAATTTACGTTTAAATCAGAGTCAAACTCGAAATTTGAATGCGGTTAAGCAACATTATCAACTGTTAGTGGGATCACTTGATCATTTGAGCCCATTAAAAATTTTAAGTCGCGGCTACACTTATACGACAGATGAAAATCAGCACTTCGTCAGTCGGGTGGCGGATTTGAAGGCCAACACGATCAACGTTCATTTTACTGACGGGGTTGTCAATGCATCCGTTAACCAAATTATCAAAGGAAAAGAGGCATCATCGCATGGCAGATGATCAAACCCATGAAAACGAAACTTTTGAACAAAAAATGGCTCGATTAGAAAAAATCGTTAATCAACTGGAACAGGGAAACGTTCCGCTTGAAGAGTCAATGGCCAAATTTAAAACCGGTATTAAGTTGAGCGAAGAGCTACAACATACTTTGCTTAATGCTGAGGATACAATGGCCAAGATGATGGACAAAGATGGTAATGAAGTGCCATTTGAGGGTTCAAATGATAATAAGGATGATCAGAATGGGAACCAAACTCAATAAATTTATCGAGGAATGGACGCCGAAAATCAATCATGTTTTAGAGACAGCTATTCAAAAAGATACTGATCAACAGCGTTTATTTGAATCGATGGCCTACTCCGTTAATGCAGGTGGAAAAAGATTGCGACCCCTGCTAACGTTAGCGACCTTAACGACACTTAACCAACCAATCAATGATTCGACATTGAAAGCGGCCTGTGCGCTGGAGTTGATGCATACTTATTCTTTAATTCACGATGATTTGCCCGCAATGGATAATGATGATCTTCGACGGGGAAAGCCAACCAATCATAAGATCTATGGTGCCGGGATGGCAACGTTAGCCGGTGATGGCTTGCAGGCACTCGCGTTTCAATGGATCGTTGATAATGAACTGCCCATAGAGGTTCGTTGTCGACTGGCATTGGCCTTGGCTAAAGCTGCCGGTCCGCGAGGGATGGCTGCTGGACAGGCAGATGATATTCAATTTGAAGGCAGCCGGTTGGATTTAGCAGCTCTTCAAAAGCTTGATCGACATAAAACGGGCGCTCTGATTTCCTATGCAGTGACAGCAGGATTAATTATGTCACCGGTGACGACTGAGCAAGGCAAGTCCTTGCGCCGGTTCGCTGAACAATTTGGTGCAGCTTTTCAAATCTATGACGACATTTTGGATGTGGTAGGTGATGAAAAGACAATTGGCAAACCAGTCCATCAAGATGCCAACAAAAATACCTATCCTAACCTGCTTGGCTTAAGCGGTGCCTATACCGCATTGCAAAAAACGGTTGATAATGCCAAAGAAGCACTGGCAATGGCTGAAGCTTCTCTGGGGGTCGACACGTCTTTGTTAGCGGATTTTTGTAGTTACTTTGTAATTAAGGATGAAAAAAATAATGGAAAAACAGCGCGTTGATGTATTATTAGTAACGCAAGGTCTCTTTGAAACTCGGGAAAAGGCTAAGCGAGCCGTGATGGCTGGTGAGATTCTCGGCGATAACGAAGAACGATTGGATAAGCCTGGTATGAAGATTCCGGTTGATACAGAATTGCATTTAAAAGGTAAACCGATGCCATACGTTAGCCGTGGGGGACTCAAATTAGCAAAGGCACTGAAGGCCTTTAAAATCAGTGTCAAGGATTTAACGGTTTTGGATATCGGTTCCTCAACAGGCGGTTTTACGGATGTCATGTTGCAAAATGGTGCTAAACTCAGTTATGCACTAGATGTCGGCAGCAATCAACTCGTATGGAAGTTACGACAGGACCCACGCGTCATTGTGATGGAACATACAAATTTTAGATATAGTCAGCCTGCCGATTTTTCTCATGGTCAGCCAGAATTTGCATCGATTGATGTCTCATTTATTTCTTTAGAACTTATTTTACCGCCCTTAAAGGCCATTTTGGTTCCAAATGGAAGAGTCGTGGCATTGATAAAGCCTCAATTTGAAGCAGGTAAGCAAAATGTGGGGAAACATGGCATCGTTCATGATCCGGCTGTTCATAAAATGGTGCTGGAGAAGATTCTGCATTTTGCATTAACTGCCGGCTACTCGGTTGAAAATCTGGATTTTTCACCGATCAAAGGCGGTGCCGGCAATATCGAATTCCTTGTCGAATTAAGATCAGTGCCCGAACCGAAAATGAATCCAGCTGTTTCAATTGAAAAAGTCATTGAAAACGCTTATTCTGAATTAAAGAGATCATAAGATTTTTCTCGTTAATTTTTGGAGGTGTTCCTATGCGTAAAAAAGAACGACAACGATTAATTAAGCAACTGCTTGTGAGCAACGATATCCAGCGTCAAGAAGATTTCGTTGCACTTTTAAGTGAACGGGGTGTTAAAGTCACTCAAGCAACCGTTTCTCGGGATATTAAGGATATGCAGTTGGTAAAAGTGCCATCTATTACCGGTGGCTACCGATATAGTTTACCGACTCAAAAGAATATCGATACCGAAAAGAAGTTAATTCAGACCATTCGGGATTCTTTTGTTTCTGTAGATTCGCAGGACAAGTTGGTATTTCTAAAAGTATTACCAGGCAGTGGGCCGGTTATTTCGACGTTGCTTTATCAGATGAATTATAACGAAATGTTTGCAACCATTGGTGACGATAGTACGGTTTTTATTGTTTGCAAAACCGATCAGGATGCTAGCGAATTTCGTGAAAAGATCAATGAAATGGTTAGCAGCTGATAATTACTGAACTCAATTAATGATCATTTGAAAGGGTTTGAACATGTTACTGGAATTATCTATTACAGATTTTGCGATCATTGAACATTTAGATATCGAATTTCAGTCTGGAATGACAGTCTTAACCGGAGAGACAGGTGCCGGTAAATCAATTATTATTGATGCAGTGGGGCTTCTGGTCGGTGGTCGGGGATCACATGATTTAATCCGAACAGGCGCTAAAAAATCAATTATTCAAGGCAATTTTATTTTGAGTGATGATAATCCTACATACGACGTTCTTGACGAGCTCGGAATTGATCATAGTGATGGGAATGTCATCATTGAAAGAGAACTGTTTGCCAGTGGTCGCAATAGTTGCCGAGTCAATGGGATGATGATTAACATCTCGACTCTTCGACGAATTGGGGAAACTATGGTAGATATTCAAGGGCAAAATGAGCATCAGGAACTAATGAAACCGGAACGCCATATTGCGTTATTGGATGATTTTGCGGAAGATGCCATTCAGCCGGTTTTAGCAACTTATCAAAAAGATTATGATCAATTTGTTAAATTGCGAGCAATTAACGAGAAAAAGCATCAAAATGAAAAAGAGTGGGCGCAACGGGTCGATATGTTAAAATTTCAGATTAATGAAATTGAAACGGCCGATCTTCATGAAAATGAGGATGAGACGTTGACCGCCGAGCGTGATCGATTAACCAATTTTCAAAAAATTCATGATGCACTTCTTAGCAGTTACGAAGGCATCAGTGGCGAAGACACCAGTTCTCTTGACTCAATTGGTGGAGCAATGAGTTCAATGCAGGAGATTGAAGATTTAGACCCTGATTTTAAGCAGATCTCGGATGATTTATCCGGAGCTTTTTACACATTACAAGATGTGGCTAGTCAAATTTCAGATCAGTTAAGTAATTTGGAGTTTGATCAGGATCGTCTTAATCAAGTTGAACAGCGTCTTAATACAATCTATCAGTTAAAGCATAAGTATGGGGACTCGGTTACTCAGATCTTGGGATATTTGAAAAAAATCAAACAAGAATTAGCTGAGATGTCAGGGAATGCTGATAATAACAATGATTTGGAACAGCAATTAGCAGACATTAAAGCTGCGTTGATCAAAAATGCCAAGAAAATGGGGGATATTCGGCGACGGTATGCAAAAGAACTGGAACGCGCAGTTCACCAGCAGCTACGGGATCTCTACATGGACAAAGCCGTTTTTGAGGTTCACTTTAAAGAAAATCAGACACTTAATCGGTTAGGTGCAGATCAAGTTGAATTTTACATTCAAACTAATCCAGGTGAAAAAATGCTGCCGCTGGTTAAATCAGCATCCGGTGGTGAACTATCACGGATAATGCTGGCACTTAAGACAATGTTTGCCAAAGCTGCGGGCGTGACGTCGATTATTTTTGATGAAGTTGATACCGGTGTTTCTGGTCGAGTCGCTCAAGCTATGGGAAATAAAATTTATACAATTTCAACTAAATCTCAAGTTCTGTGTATTACTCACCTGCCACAGGTTGCTGCAATGAGCGATCATCATTATTTGATTCAAAAAAAGATTCATGGTGGTCGAACGACAACGACAATTACCGAATTGAATCAAAAGAACAGTGTGGACGAAATCTCTCGAATGTTATCTGGAACAGCAGTGACTAAATTAACCAAAGAACATGCTGATGAACTCATCCGTTTGGCAAATGAGGAAAAAGCTAAAATCCGAACTTAATTTGAGAATAAAAAAAGCCGAACAAAAAATGTCCTAAGCGCTATGAGTCCATTTATCGTCCGGCTACACCTTGCATTAATTTGTGGTGAAAATCGATGATTAGTTAAATCATGTGGTAATTGTCTCAGTTTTGAAAGAATTGAGAGGCCGGCTTGCTTTTTGATCAAAACCAGTCATTATGCAAGTCTTTGGATCGATTGAATTTCTACAATATTTAAAATTCGCAAAAGATGTTCGCGTGAATTTGTAAGTAAGTAACGGCCATCAGAAAGTCTGGTTAATATGCCAGACATTGCGGGCGCTTCATTATTAAAACAAATTCGAATTGGAAATTTAGCAGTGATTGCCCGATCTATAAAAAGCTGAATTTGGAACTCCGGCATTTGTTGACAATTGCGACACAGTGGTTTGTGCTTATCAAGCGCAAAGAATTGACGATAATTTTGCTTAACAGTTTTTCGAATTTCTGTTAAGTATGATTGATTATTTTGCATTAAGTCTCACTCCGAACATTGGTTTGTGATTCTATTATACGAACGATTGTTCAAAATAGCAACCCCCTGAGATGACCTTTTTAATGACGGTCATTTCAGAGAAACTATTTTCCGGTTAGTCTTTAAACATCCTCCTAGTGAGCTTAGGCTTGTAAAATAATTGAAAATGAACGATAATGGTTGTTACTACAAATATTTGAAGGGATTTTAACGATGGCTAAAAGAGGAATGTTAATTGTTTTATCTGGTCCTTCGGGTGTTGGCAAGGGAACCGTTCGAAAAGCACTTTTTGAAGAACCGGATGTTGACTTTGAATACTCGACTTCAATGACGACAAGAAAACCACGTCCTGGTGAGAAAAACGGCGTTGATTATTATTTCGTTTCCAAAGAACAGTTTGAACAGAACATTCAAAATGGGGAAATGCTGGAATATGCTAAATACGTTGACAATTACTATGGTACCCCGTTAAAATATGTCAATGAGACCTTGAATTCAGGTAAAGATGTTTTTCTTGAAATTGAGGTAAATGGTGCGATGCAGGTCCGGGCAAATTGTCCGGACGCCGTTTTCGTGTTTTTAACACCACCAGATTTGATGGCCTTAAAGCACCGTTTAATTGGCCGAGGAACTGATAAAATGGACGTTATTAATAAGCGCATCAAAAAAGCGGTTGGCGAAATCAGCATGATGCGGAATTATGATTATGCTGTTTTAAATGATAAAGTACCATTGGCAGTAGATCGCATTAAATCAATTATTAGAAGTGAACGCCTGAGGGTAGCTAGAGTAATGCCCGATTATGAATCAATGTTAGGAGACGATTAAAAAATGTTACTTTATCCATCTGTTGATAAATTACTGGATAAAATTGATTCCAGATATTCATTAATTATGCTCGCAAGTAAACGGGCACATGAGCTGGATGCTGGTGCTAAGCCATTGTTAGACAGTTATAAATCAAAAAAATCCGTTGGTAAAGCTTTTGAAGAAATTGCGGCGGGTGTTTTAAAAATTGACCCTAAAAATCAAGATTTTGACTGATTAACTAAAGGATTTTTATGAATGACCGGGACAAATCAATCTTTTGTTCTTGGTCATTTTTTTGGATAAAGCCGATTCCGACGACTACATTCCGTGTTGATCGATCTGTTACAATAAAAAATGAATGATAAAATGGTGGTGACTAAATTGTTTCAAAATAAACGGGTTTCGCTATACGTAACTGGCAGTATTGCAGCTTATAAATCCTTAATTCTAACGCGGGACTTAATTAAAGCTCATAATGAAGTTCATGTTGTCATGACCGAAGCTGCTCAGAAATTTGTTAGTCCTTTAACGTTCCAAACCTTGAGCAAGCAGCGAGTGATAACGGATGACTTTTCGACAGAAAATCCAAAAATGATTCCACATGTTGCTTTGGCCGATCAATCTGATTTGGCAATTGTGGCGCCTGCATCAGCTAATACAATTGCCAAGATGGCCACTGGGATTGCTGACAACGTGGTCAGCTCAGCACTCTTAGCGACAACCGCCCCCATATTCGTCATTCCGGCCATGAATGTGCACATGTTAACTAATTTTGCAACCCAAGATAATCTTAAGAAGCTAAGAGCTGCCGGGATTCGAATTATGGAACCGGCTGAAGGTTTTTTGGCAGAGGGATATTCTGGAAAAGGTCGGTTCCCAGAACCTGAAGCAATTATGAATTGGCTTGATCATCAATTTAATCAACCAACGGGAAAGCTGGCAGGTAAAAAAATTGTTGTTTCGGCTGGTGGTACCCGGGAGCCACTAGATCCGGTTCGCTACCTAACAAATCACTCTTCCGGAAAAATGGGATTTGCAATTGCTCAAGCGGCCCAGGAAGCTGGGGCAGAAGTGACTTTAATCGCTGCTAACACCTCTTTGCCGGTGCCGGCTAACGTTAAATTGGAGCAGGTTGAAACAGCACGTGATTTATCGGTGGCCGTTAAACAGGCGTTTACAACAGCGGATGTGCTGGTAATGGCTGCAGCAGTAGCTGACTTTCGGCCGGCTGAGGTTGCCAATCAAAAGATTAAGAAAACGGCTAATAATGAAATGATGACATTAAAGTTAATTCGTAACCCGGATATCCTAAAAGAAATTGGGCCGATGAAGCAACCATCGCAAGTCGTCGTGGGATTTGCAGCAGAAACGAATGACCTTGTTCAAAATGCTGAAAAAAAGATTAAGGCTAAAAAACTAGATCTGATTGTCGCCAACGATGTTTCAAAAAAAGGAATTGGGTTCAATGCTGACAATAATCAGGTCACATTCCTATTTGCTGATGGCCGTCGTCAAAAAACACAGGTTGAAAGCAAATCTCAAATTGCCCGACAATTAATCGATATTTTAAGTCAACAATTTTTAAAGTAGGTCAGATTTTTAAAAAGGAGGAGACATTTTTGCAGGTTGCCCAAGTCATTGTTGATGTTCCGACCCGACAGACTAATAATCCATATACTTATTCGATTCCTGAAAATCTTAATGATCAAATTCAACCGGGGATGCGGGTTCAAGTTCCCTTTGGCCGACGAAAAGTAACCGGGTTTGTTGTTGAACTTTTAACAAATTCAAATTATAAAGGAAAACTTAAAAGCATTAGTAAGTTGATTGATTTATCACCAGTTATCACGCCTGAGTTATTAAAACTTTCCGAATGGATGGCCGATCAAACTTTTTCATTTAAAATTAATTGCTTGCAAACAATGCTTCCAGGTGGAATGCGAACCAAATTCAAGAAGAAGTTATTAGCAGCTGATGATATTCGGGATGCCTACCCAACAATTTTTCACGGTCAAAATGAGATTGACTATGATCAACAGCATTTTAATAATCAAGCAGTTAGCCAAATTTTAAGACTAAAAAGGACGGATAAAATAAAGGTTCATTATGAGCTGTCTAATCACGCCAAACCAGTTTTAATCAAAGCATATCAAAACTTACTTCAGCCTAATCAGGTTGACGATCTTCTCAAAAAGATTCACCCTAATGCAACTAACCAACGCCAACTGCTTTTTATTTTAGCTGACCAACCGGACCATCCAATCTCGACTACCAACTTTAAGCAGAAGGGTGTCAACGGATCAACTCTAAAAACGGCTGCTAAAAATGGTTGGCTAAAGGAAATGACGATTAGACGCGTTCGTAACCCATTTATGCAGCCGGTTCAAAAAAGTCATCCGTTGGCATTAAATGCTGATCAACAAACTGCTGTTGACCAATTGGATCGAGCAATTGAAGATCAAAAAAACCTCACTTTTCTATTGGAAGGCGTGACCGGTTCCGGAAAAACCGAGGTTTATCTTCAAGCGATGGCCCACGCACTTAAAAATGGGAAGACGGCATTACTACTGGTTCCTGAAATTACGTTAACGCCTCAAATTGTCAGCAGAATTCGAAGCCGCTTTGGCGATCAGGTCGCCATGCTTCATAGTGCGATGTCCAGTGGCGAACGATACGATGAATGGCAGCGAATTAATAACGGTCAGGCAAAGGTGGTTGTCGGCGTTCGCTCGGCAGTATTTGCACCCTTAACCAATATCGGCTTAATCATTATGGACGAAGAACACGATAGCAGCTATAAACAAGATGATGTTCCAAGGTATCAAACCAGAGACGTCGCTAAATGGCGGGCTAAGTACAATCATTGTCCTGTTGTACTGGGAAGTGCCACCCCTTCATTAGAATCCCGTGCACGGGCAATGAAGGGGGTCTACAAGCTGCTCACCCTGCCACATCGTTTTAATCACCATGCACTGCCTCATGTAACCATTGTTGATATGAAAAAAGAATTTGCCCATCATCAATCGATTCTTTCACAGAAACTTACTGATTTAGTGAGGGATCGGCTACAAAAGCACGAGCAAATTATTCTTCTGCTGAATCGACGTGGGTATTCATCTTTTGTGATGTGTCGGGATTGTGGGTATGTTCCTCAGTGTCCCAACTGTGATGTTTCGTTGACAATGCATAAGGATACACACACGTTGAATTGCCATTTGTGTGGCCATAAGGAACCTATCCCAACGGAGTGCCCAAGATGTCACAGTACCCGAATTAGACATTTCGGAGTTGGTAGTCAGCAGCTTGAAGAACAGGTTAAGAAACTATTTCCGACTGCCCGGGTATTAAGAATGGACGTTGATACTACTCGAAAAAAGGGCGCCCATGAAGCGATCATTAATCAATTTGGTGCGCATAAAGCCGACATTTTACTGGGGACTCAGATGATCGCAAAGGGATTGGATTTTCCAGAGGTAACCCTTGTTGGGGTACTAAATGCCGATTCTGCTCTTAAATTTCCGGATTTTCGGTCAAGTGAACGAACCTTCCAACTCTTAACCCAAGTTTCCGGACGATCTGGTCGGGCTAATAAGCAGGGAGAAGTGGTCATTCAAACCTTTAATCCGGATCACTATGCGATTCAATTGGCCAAGACCCAAGATTATGAAAAGTTTTATCAAACAGAAATGCGTATTCGGCGGCTTGGCAAATATCCACCCTATTATTTTACCGTCAAAATTACCGGGAGTTCACCAAGCGAACGACAGACAGCCTACGAAATGCATCAGGTCGCTAATTTCTTGCGGCAACATTTAACTAAAAGTGCTATTGTGCTGGGGCCGACACCTAAAACCATTACAAGAGTAAACAATCGATATTATTACCAAATTATTATTAAGTACCGATATGAGCCTCAATTAAAATCAGCATTGGAAAAGTTACTGGAGAAATCTCAACTCAAGCAGCGACAAGGCTTATTAGTGTCAATCGATAATGAACCACTTGATTTTATGTAAAGATTTATTGGAAAAGAGAGGATTGCGTTGACAACAGTTTTATTTATGGGCACCCCAAGTTTTGGAGTGCCGATTTTAAAGGGACTGGTTGATCGGGGTTATCAGGTTTTAGGGGTTGTTACACAGCCTGATCGACCAGTTGGCAGAAAACATCAAATTCAAAAATCACCAGTCAAACAGCAGGCGGAAGCGTTGGGGATTCCAGTTTTACAGCCGGAAAAAATTAGTGGCAGTCAAGAAATGGCTCAAATGATTGAGATGCAGCCTGACTTGATCGTGACAGCTGCATTTGGTCAGTTTTTGCCAACTAAACTGCTTTCTGCTGCTAAAATTGCAGCGGTTAACGTTCATGGTTCTTTATTGCCAAAATATCGTGGTGGTGCACCAGTTCAATATGCCATTATGAACGGTGATAACGAAACCGGAATTAGTATTATTTATATGGTCAAAAAAATGGATGCTGGCGATATATTAGCCCAACAAGCGGTTCCCATTGAAAAGACAGATGATACCGCCTCAATGTTTACTAAATTAAGTTTTGTCGGTAGGGACTTACTACTTGAAACATTACCTAAATTGATTGCAGGTAAAATCAAACCGGTTAAACAGGATCCCAAGCAGGTTGTCTTTTCACCGACAGTCAAACCGGAAGAAGAGCAGCTTGATTTCACTAAACCAGCTTTCTTAGTTGATGCAAAGGTTCGGGCACTGCGGCCAGATCCAACAGCGTATGTGATGTTGAACGGCAAACGAACCAAGATTTGGAAAACAGCAGTTGTCGATCAAAAGACGACTTTGGCTCCAGGGACCGTTGTTGAAAAAACTAAGCATCAGCTACAACTTGCAGCTGGCCAAGGAAGCATCTTGGAAATTTTGGAACTTCAACCCGCTGGAAAGCCTCGACAACTTATTACGGATTACTTAAATGGCGCAGGACAGGCCTTAAAAATCGGTCAAAAGGTGATTAACTAAATGAACTATCAAACAAATAACCCTCGTGAATTAGCAGTCAAGACATTGTTAAGGACTCGTGGTGGTTCGTATTCAAATTTACAAATTAACGCAGTCATTGAATCTACTTCAATGAGTGAGGTTGACAGGGGGTTATTTACCACCATTGTCTACGGTGTCATTCAGCACCGACTCACTCTTGAATATCAATTGGCACCATTTTTAAAATCGCCGGATAAAACGGATGATTGGGTTAAAGAATTATTATATACGGCGATGTATCAATTATTTTACTTGGATCGGGTTCCTAAACGAGCTATTTTTGATGAGTCAATTAAATTAGCCAAAAAAATGGGTCATGACGGGACCCGCCGCTTTGTGACTGGAATTCTTCATCAAATGGACCGTCAGGGGGTACAGGATCCTGCGACTATTTCTGATCCAACTTTACGTCTTTCGATTAAATATAGTTTGCCAAAATGGCTGGTTTCGTTAATTAAGGCTCAGTTAGGTGAACAAAAAGCGATTCGGATTTTTCAATCGCTTAATCAGGCGCCTAAGCAGTCCGTTCGCTTTAACCGGGCTAAAATTACCAAGTCCGCTTTAATTAAACAGCTGACTGAGGCTGGTTTTAAAGTTGAAGAAAGTCGGGTGGCTGGAGAAGGTTTAATTATCAACGATGGTCAAATTCTTCACAGTCCGTTTTTTCAAAAGGGATTGTTAACCATTCAGGATGAGAGTGCAATGTTACCGGTTGAATCCATGCCGATTCACGAAGGTGAGATGATTTTGGATGCCTGTAGCGCGCCGGGGGGTAAAACAACTCAAATTGCAGCAAAACTCAGAGTTGGCAAAGTAATCGCATTGGATATTCATCAAAATAAATTGAAAACGGTACTTCGAAACGCTCAACGGCTGGGAGTTGCTGATTTGGTGGAAACTCAGGCGTTGGATGCCCGAAAAGTTGATGATGTCTTTTCAGATCAAACCTTTGACCATATTTTAGTGGATGCACCATGCTCAGGATTTGGTCTAATGCGTCGAAAACCTGAAATCAGGTATGGCAAAACATTGGCGGATGTTAATCATTTGGCACAAATTCAACTCCAAATTCTTGAAGCCGTTGCGCCAAAGGTGAAAACTGGTGGTACTATGACATATAGTACTTGTACAATTGTTCAGCAGGAAAACCAAGCTGTTATTAAACGCTTCATTGAAAAACATCCTGATTTTCAAATTGAACCGACAAAAACAGACCGGAATTTAACGACTACAGAGGACGGGATGTTAACAATCTATCCCGATGATTTTGGGTCTGATGGATTCTTTGTCTGCAGTTTGGTTAAGAAATTGTAACGGAGTTGATACAATATGCAAATTGCTTATCAGTCGTCTACCGGAAAAGTTCGTGATAAAAACGAAGATGCCGTTGGTAAATTTGAAAATAAGCGTGGCTTAATTTTAGCTTTGATTACGGATGGAATTGGCGGAAACAACGCGGGTGAAGTAGCCTCCCAAATGGTAGTCACTCACATCGGCAGTAGTTTTGAAAAAACTGAGATCGACAGTTTGGCTGATATTAAGGATTGGTTTATCAAAAAATTGGCTCAAGAAAATGCGGCAATCCTTAATCAATCGAATACCGATCGGCGGTTAAAGGGAATGGGAACCACTATGGTGGCGGCTTTAATTGACGGTAATGAGAGCTTAATTGCCAATATTGGTGATAGCCGGGGATACGTGCTTTCTGAAAAGAAATTAACTCAAATTACTGAGGACCACTCTTACGTCAATGAACTGGTTAAACATGTTGATCTGACGCCGGATCAGGCCAAAAACAATCCTTATAAAAATATTATTACTAAGAGCTTGGGCATCAATGATGATGCCACTGCCGACTTCAAACACTATCAGATCAAGGAAAATGATCAAATTCTTCTCTGCACAGATGGACTAACCAACATGGTTGATGATCCGGAAATTGAACGAATTCTGGCTATGGATGAAGATCTTCAATCAAAATGCAATCTTTTGGTGTCATTAGCCAATCAAAATGGTGGTCTTGATAACATCACGGTTTTGGTGGCCCGTTATAATGCGGAGGTGATGCCGGATGAATAAGGGATACGTTTTAAATGGTCGTTACAAAATCATTAATCGACTGGGAGAGGGAGGAATGGCTGACGTTTATCTGGCCGAGGACTTAATTCTCAATCGAAAAGTAGCGGTTAAATTATTGCGACTTGATTTTCGGGATAATCCCAAAGCGAAAAAGCGGTTCCAACGTGAAGCTATGGCCGCAACTGAGCTTGATAATCCTCACATTGTCGGCATTTATGATGTTGATGAGGTTGAGGGAATGCAGTATTTAGTAATGGAATACGTTGATGGGGAGGATTTGAAACAATATATAAAAGATCATTTCCCGATTCCCTATGCTGAAGTAGTTAACATTATGGAACAAATCTGTTCCGCTGTCAGTGAAGCGCATCATCACAATATTATTCATCGGGACTTGAAGCCGCAAAATATCTTGGTTGATAAAAACGGTTATATCAAAATTACTGATTTTGGAATTTCACGGCTTGAAAGTGAAGACACGATGACTCAGACCCGGTCAATTATTGGATCAATTCACTATTTATCGCCGGAACAAATTAAAGGCCAAATGGCGACTAAGCAGTCTGATATTTATTCATTAGGCATTATCCTGTATGAGATACTGACTGGGAAGGTTCCCTTCAATGGGGATACGGCCGTTTCGATTGCCATTAAACATTCGCAGGAGCCGATTCCATCAGTTAGAGACTTTGATCCTAGAATCCCCCAGGCTTTGGAAAACGTTGTACTGAAAGCGACTACCAAAAGTCCAAGGGATCGTTACCCAGACGTGAATGCGTTGGCAGCGGATTTGAATACGTCATTGGATAAATCCAGAGGTAATGAACCCCGGTTTGAAGTTCCGGATGAAAGCGAAGCAGCTGATGAAAAAACCAGAGTGATGCCTTTTTCCGCTTTGCCTGAAAATAACTTATCCTCTTCAGCCAGTGCTGATAAACGTGAAACTCAGGCAGCCAATCAATCAAAAGAAAGTCGACCTAAACGAAAGAATCATAAAAGACGTCGACGATGGCTGATTGGTGGCATCATCGGTTTCTTAGTTCTATTATTTGCAGTGATTTTTATGGTTAGTGCTAATCAGCGAACAACGGTGCCGGTGATTAGTGGGACGTTAAAATCAGATGCAACCGAGAAACTGACTGACGCTGATTTGCGAGTTGGCAAAATTACGTATCGTCATAGTGAAAAAGTAGATCGAAATCGAGTCATTACATCAAATCCTAAGGAAAATACTAAGGTCAAAAAGAATACCCGAGTGGCGTTGATAGTCAGCTCAGGGATCAAAAAAGTGCGGTTGGATAATTATGTCGGTCAAGATTATGATGAAGTTAAATCTCGATTGGAAGCACAAGGCTTTAAAGTTCGTCGGCGAAATGCGCCTTCATCAACTTTTCAATCAGGTAAAATTTTGCAACAAGACTTTGCTTCTGGAACTCGGGTGACGCCAAAAGACCACACCCTGACCTTCGTTGTGTCAACAGGCATCCAAGAAGTTATTTTAAAAGATTTGACTGATATGACTAAAGCTCAAGTGGTTAGCTATGCCAATAAAGAAAAGATTAACCCAACTTTTGACTACGTTTATTCAAATAATCAAAAGAAAGGGCGGGTCGTTCGTCAATCACCGGCAGCCAATGACAGCATCCAACAGGGCGGTAATATTATTGTTTGGTTGTCGCGAGGGCCACAAACTAAAGCTAAAGATGAGTTAAAGAGTTTTAATGTTCGAATTACTATTCCATACTTTAATAATGCAAGTGATCAAAGTTCATCAAGCTCGGCATTTAGTAGTTCACAATCTACGTCATCATCCAGTCAGGTACCGGCACCACAAACGGAGGCCAGCACTACCGGCTCTGGTGAAAATGTCGTATTAATTTATTTAAAAGACCACGATCATGATTATTCAACAGTTTACAAGCAGATGGTGATTACCAAAGATACAACGGTAACGTTACCATTTAAGTTAACTAAGAACGAAGTAGGTCGCTACAAAGTTGTTCGGGATGGTAAAACCATTTTAAGAGATAATAATATCACTTACGACTCTCATTAATTTAAGAATAAATCTGCCAAAGAAAGTTACTTGTCTGTATAATAAAAGACGAAGTAACTTTTTTATTATTTTTGTAGAGGTGATTAATTGCTCAAAGGAAAAATTTACCAATCACTAGCTGGATTTTACGACGTTCAGTCTGGTGATCAACTTTATCGAACCCGAGCACGAGGGAATTTTCGTAAACGAAAAATCACCCCTCTGGTAGGAGATGACGTAAAGTTTCAGGTAGAAGACGATAATCAAGGGTACATTCTTGAAATCTTACCCAGAAAAAATGCTTTGACTCGACCACCGATTGCCAATATTGATCAGGCAATTGTGGCCACTGCAGCAACTCAACCCGCTTTTTCCAGTAATTTGTTGGATCGTCAACTAATTGCATTGGAAATTAGTCGAATTAAACCGGTGATTTATTTTACCAAAACCGACTTGCTAACTGACAGTCAACGTCAGCAATTAAAAGCTATTGCGGCCGATTATGCAAAGATACCCTATAAGGTTATTTTTCCGGAACCGGCTTTCTCGGAAGCGGCTTTACAGGAACTAAGAAAATTATTTTCTAAAAAAGAAAATGTTATTATGGGGCAAACTGGTGCCGGTAAATCAACCCTATTAAATCATTTGGCACCGACGTTGGCGCTAAAAACCGGTGAAATTTCGACGGCGTTAAATCGGGGACGCCATACAACTAGGCGAGTTGCCTTATTACAGGTTAACGATGGGCTGATTGCAGATACTCCTGGTTTCTCGTCTTATGATACGTTGGAAATTGATTTTCGCGAATTAGCGGCTTACTTTCCCGAATTTAAACGGGCATCAACTAAGTGTCGTTTTCGGGGATGTGTGCACGTCAATGAACCGGATTGTGAAGTAAAGCGGCAGGTTGAGACTGGTGAAATCATGAAAAGTCGTTACGAAAATTATTTACAGTTGTATACTGATATTAAGAACCGCAAACCAAATTATAAAAAGTGAGGAAGTTGATTATGATTAAAGTTGCACCTTCAATTTTGAGTGCTGATTATGTAAATTTACAGCGGGATATTGAAAAAGTTGATAAGGGTGGTGCAGAATTGCTGCATATTGATATTATGGATGGTGCTTTTGTGCCGGCCTTGTCTTACGGACCTGGCTGGGTAAAGGCCATTAAGCCAATTACCAACTTAACTTTGGACGTTCACATGATGGTTCAAAATCCGGAACGCTATATCAATGACTTCGCTGATGCCGGTGCCGATATTATCGGGGTTCATACGGAAGCCACACCACATATTCACCGAGCATTACAGATGATTAAGAATCGTCAGGTTAAAGCTGAAGTGGTGATTAATCCAGGAACGCCGGTTGCGGCGATTACACCCGTTCTTTACATGGTGGACCAAGTATTGGTTATGACAGTTAATCCTGGCTTTGGTGGTCAAAAATTCTTGCCGGAAACGGTTAAAAAAATTGCAGAACTTGATCAAATTAAAAAAGATCAGGGCCTAAACTTCGATATTGAAATCGATGGCGGCGTCAATGAAACAACCGTGGTTGGTGCTTACCAGGCGGGTGCAACTGTTGCGGTGGCTGGTTCCTATATTTTTGATGCTGATGATCCGGTTGCCAGAATTAATGCTTTAAAGGACGCAACTAAATGAAACTATTGAATCTTTTGGTCGGCGGGCCAATTGACTTGTGGCCTGATAAATTGAAAGCTGGTAAAATTAAGGGCAACTGGATTGGCATTGATCGGGGAAATTTGCATTTGATCAAAATGGGAATTGACCCATTAGTTGCCATTGGCGATTTTGACTCATTAAAGCCGGAAGAATTGGCTTTGGTCAAAGCACATATCAAGGATATTCGCCAATCAATTCCGGAAAAGGATGATACGGATACGCAATTGGGGCTAAAAGTGGCCATTGAGGAGCACCATGCAGATCGGCTTGATATTTATGGCGCTACGGGAGGCCGCTTAGACCATTTTTTAGCCAATTTATGGATGGTTTTGGAACCCCGATTTGAAAAGTACGCACCCAAAATCAGAATGATTGATCGGCAAAATACGTTAACTTTTTATTTGCCTGGTGAGTATCAAATTACTAAGGAACCAGATAAAAAATATTTGGCGTTTGTCGCTTTGACGCCCATGGCACACTTAAGCTTGTTTGATGAAAAGTATCAACTTTCCGATTACCAAGTAAAGCGGCCTATTTCATTGGCTAGTAATGAGTTTGTGGGCCAAACTGCGCATTTTAAATTTGCCAGTGGCGTCATGTGTGTGATTCAAAGCAAAGATATTAACCGATTCAATTAAAGCTAAAAGCAATTGTAAGTCGCTGGACTAAGTTCAGACTAACAATTGCTTTTTTCGTCTAGATTGAATGTGGTAAAATAGTACTTGGAACCGGTTTCTTGAAACAACTGAGTTAACCGATCCCAGTTAATTAATCAATTTATGAAGAAGGGACGCTTGATTTTGAAAACTTTTGATGCCATCATTAATCGAAAATCAGTGCGGACTTACACTGGGGAACCGCTCTCCGAAAATGAGTTGACACAATTACTAAAAACAGCCTATGCATCACCAGTTTCAATGGGCAATTATGACGATTTAACGATAACTGTAGTCACAAACTCTAAATGGCTAAAGCGCTTGGAGAGTAATGCTCAGCAAACGTTTCATACCGATCGGGCTATGCTGTATGGGGCGCCGATGCTCATCATTATTTCAACCAAACTTCAAGGGTCTTCAGCTGACAATGCGGCCTATTCAAATGCTGCGACAATTATTGAGAACATGAATATTGAAGCCGTTGAACTCGGATTAGGAGCTTGTCATATTTGGGGTGTGATTAATGCGTTAGCCCAAAATCAAGCTCTGATGCAAGAGATGAAACTTCCGGAGGGCCAAACACCGGTCGCCGGATTGGTCTTGGGTAAGAGTAACGAGCAGTATGAAGCTCGTGATATTCCAATGGATCGAATTGCGACTCAGCGATTGGACTAATCAAAAATCCGGGAAATCAAATGATCATTGTCATCGATTTCCCGGATTTTTTGATTTTTACGTTTATTATGACTCAGGTCAACTAAACGCGGGTTACTTTACCTGATTTAAGTGTTCGGGCAGAAACCCAAACTTTCTTTGGTTTACCGTCAACCAGGATCCGAACTTTTTGCAAGTTTGGCTTCCAGCTGCGACGGGTTGAGTTCAAAGCGTGTGAACGTTTGTTACCAAAGTGCGTTCGCTTGCCAGTGATAAAATCTTTAGCCATGGGGTATTAATCTCCCTTCTGATAGTCATTCTAGTGATAAATTTTGAAGCATTACACTTGAATAATTTATCATAATTACCTTGATATTGCAACACTTTTCTTTCAAGTAATTATACTTGACACGATGTTTTTACCGATAATAATTAGTTTGGGCTAATGAAGGTTTTAAAAGGACAAGTCTGCTATTGGACTAAAGGAAGACTGGATACCACACACTTTGGTTTTACACGGGTTTGTGGTAATATTAATTATCGTTAATATGTTGACAGATTAATTTTAAGGAGGCTATTTGCACATGGCCGTCAAAATAAAGACAAAATTTGGCATAGTAGATATTGATAACGATGTCATTGCCAACGTGGTTGGTGGTGCTGCTACCGACAATTATGGGGTTGTCGGTATGGCAAGTCGCAATCAAATTCGTGACAATATGAATGATATCTTGAATCGGGAAAACTACTTTAAGGGTGTCGAAGTTAAACAACATGACAACGAAATTGTGATTAATGTTTACATTATTGTTGCTTATGGCAATAAAATTTCTGAAGTAGCCAAAGCCGTTCAGGCAAAGGTTAAATATGATTTGCAAAGCATGCTTGGCGTCACCGCTAATTCGGTCAATGTAATTGTTCAGGGTGTTCAAGTCGCAAATGAAGACTAAAATGACGTCATTGACCAAGGAGGAAAAGTAGTTGAAAGTAACGGAAATTACCAACACCGAATTTACGGCGATGGTGCAAGCTGCATCTAATAAATTAAATCAAAATGCTGACTTTATTAATTCCTTAAATGTATTTCCCGTTCCAGACGGCGATACTGGCACTAATATGAGTTTATCACTGGCAAGTGGCTATAAATACGTTAATCAAGACGTCAGTACCAATGTAGGTAATCTTTGTTCATCATTAGGTAAAGGGTTATTGATGGGCGCCAGGGGGAATTCCGGCGTTATTCTATCTCAGATTTTTAGAGGGTTTGCAAAATCAACCGAAAATAAAGAAAAATTAAGTGCTCAAGACCTGGCTGATGCCTTTATTGCCGGCACGGAAACGGCTTATAAATCAGTTATGAAACCAACGGAAGGTACCATTTTAACCGTTATTCGGTTAGCTGCTCAGGCTGGTAAAAAAGCTGCGGCGACGACCAATGACGTTGTAGCTGTGATGGATGCCATTTACAAAAACTCAAAAGTTGCACTGAAAAAGACGCCTGATCTTTTGCCGGTTTTAAAAGAGGTCGGCGTTGTTGATTCCGGTGGTCAGGGACTGACATTTGTCTTGGAAGCTTTTGATGATGTGCTAAATGGCCGGGTTAACAATCAGAAAGGTGAGTATCAGCCAACGGATGCTGAAATGACTGAAATGATTGATGCGGCCCATCATCAAAGCGTTCAAAGCAAATTAGATCCTAACGACATTGTTTATGGTTACTGTACGCAAATAATGGTTCGTTTAGGTAAGGGAAAGGAAGTCGATCGAAAATTCGACTACCAAACTTTTTATGACTACCTTGCCAAACTTGGCGACTCACTTTTGGTTGTTAATGATGATGAAATTGTTAAAGTCCATGTTCATACGGAGCATCCAGGCAAAGTACTTGCTTGGGGCCAGGAATTTGGTGATTTGGCAACCGTTAAAGTTGATAATATGCGCTTACAGCAGGAAACAATTATTGAAAAAGATGACGGTGGTCAAACTCCTGACTCGCCGATTGAAAAAGCTGAAAGCCTGGCAGCCAAAAAGGATCAGCCAGCTGCTAAAATTGCCGTAATCGCCATTTCTTCTGGTGATGGGTTAACTAAATTATTTAAGAGTTTGGGCGTTACTGATATTGTTAGTGGCGGCCAAACAATGAATCCCAGCACGGAAGATATTGTAAAGGCGATTCAAAATACCCATGCCAAACAGGCTATTGTTTTGCCGAATAATAAAAATATTTTTTTGGCGGCCGAACAGGCTGCTAAAGTAGCTAATATTCCGACGGCAATTGTTCACTCAAAGACAATTTCACAAGGAATTACGGCGATGCTGGGCTTTAATCCCGAAAATACATTGGATAAGAATCGTCAAGCCATGGAAGATAATTTACCAATGGTTAAATCTGGTCAAGTTACGACAGCAATTCGAGATACGACAATCAATGGTTTGGAAATTAAAAAAAATCAATACATGGGAATTGCTGATGGCAAAATTGTGTCAGTTGATAATGATGTCGTTCGAGCAGCCGTTTCAATGGTTGGCAGCATGCTGGATGATGACAGTGAAGCCATCACTGTCATCTGGGGAGATGGTGCCAATGAGAAACTTGCTGACGAGGTTCAAACTGGCATTCTTCAATTAGATGATGAACTCGAAGTTGAAGTCCATGAAGGTGATCAACCAGTGTATCCATTTTTAATTTCTGTGGAATAATATAAAAATTGAGAGAGGCTGGATCAAGGCAAGTAACTTTGGTTTCCAACCTCTTTCTGCCGTCATTTTAGAAAAAGTTCTGCATAGTGAAAGGAATAGTCAATTTGACAAGTTTAGGTGATTCGGTGGCCGTACTTAAAGGGGTCGGTGCCAAACGGGTTGTGGCTCTAAATAAATTGGGAATCAATACAATTAATGACCTATTGACTTATTTTCCGCGACGTTATGATGATTTATCGATAAAGGACCCCTCAAAGGCAATTGATGGTCAAAAAGTGACAGTTCGAGGATTGGTGATTGCGGAGCCAATGTTGACGTATTTTGGTCGAAAAAAAAGTCGGCTTATTTTTCGACTCAAAATTCACGATAATATTTACACGGTGTCTTTTTTTAACCAACCGTGGCTAAAAAAAGAAGTCCATCCAAATGACGAATTGATTATTTTTGGGACTTACAATCGTGGCCGAAACCAGATTCAAGGAATGAAAATTTTAAATAATCAGCACGCCAATTCATTTGACTCTATCTATCCTGCCAGCAAAGAAGTTAAACAGACAACCATTAAATCACTGATCAAGCTGGCTTTTCAGACTTATCGTCATCAGTTGGTCGATATTATTCCTGAATCACTCAGAGCTAAATATCGATTAGAGTCGTTTTCAAATACCATTAAAAATATTCATTTTCCGGAATCCCCTCAAGCTGCTCAACGTGCATTTCGGACCGCTAAATTTATGGAATTCTTTTTGTTTGCCATGAAAGTTCAAATCTTAAAAGAAACCCATCGTCGAACCGATGATCATGCTAAAATCGAGTATCAAAAAGGGACTTTAACCGCTTTTCGGGAAAAGTTACCGTTTAAATTGACAGATGCACAGCAAAAAGTAATCGGTGAGATCTTAAGGGATCTGGCACGGCCAATCCAAATGAATCGGCTGTTGCAGGGCGATGTCGGAAGTGGCAAAACCGTTGTTGCAGCAATGGCAATTTTGGCAACCATCAGTGCTCATAAGCAAGCAGCAATTATGGCACCAACAGAAATTTTAGCTGAACAGCATGCCAATAATTTTGCCAAAATGTTTGCCGGCCTAAATGTTAACATTGCTTTACTGACGGGAGATACTTCAGCAGCCGCCCGTCGCGCAATGTTACCCAGTATTCAAAGTGGTGAAGTGGATCTGGTTGTCGGAACACACGCGTTGTTTCAAGAAGATGTGCGGTACGCTGAACTGGGATTGGCCGTCATTGACGAGCAACACCGGTTTGGTGTTAATCAGCGACAGGCATTGCGAAAAAAGGGAACCAGCACCAATATGTTGGCAATGACCGCCACGCCCATCCCCAGAACACTGGCAATTACGATGTATGGCGATATGGATGTGTCTATCATCAATCAATTGCCAACTGGTCGCAAACCCATTAAAACCACTTGGATTACATCGTCGCGGACCAATACGGCCATTCGCTTTTTAAAAAATCAGTTGGATAGTGGTAACCAGGTATACGTTGTCACACCACTGATTGAAGAATCGGAAGCCGTTGATATGAAGAATGCGGTCGCCATTTTTGAACGATTTAAAGCCATTTTTGAGCCGCAATTCAAGGTTGGCCTACTTCATGGTCAGATGTCAAATCAGGAAAAAGACGATACGATGAAGCACTTTAAAAATAATGACTTTCAAGTTCTGGTTGCAACGACGGTTATTGAAGTAGGGGTTGATGTTGCTAATGCAAATACGATGTTAATTTTTGATGCCGATCATTTTGGCCTGGCACAACTGCATCAGCTTCGCGGTCGGGTCGGTCGGGGATCAACGCAGGCATATTGCATTTTGGTTGCTGATCCTAAAAACGACATTGGCAAGGAACGGATGAAAGCAGTTGCCGGCAGCACCAATGGTTTTTTCTTGTCACAAAAAGATTTGGAATTACGGGGACAGGGAGATATTACCGGCCAAAAGCAGTCAGGAATGCCTGACTTTAAAGTGGCCGATCCGGTTGGTGATTTAAATATTTTAACGGTTGCTAATCAGGAAGCTCAAAAGATTACGGCTGAAAACCATTGGAAAAATAAGCCAGAAAATGTACAATTAGCAAAGTATTTACAAATTACCCAAACCATTAATTATGATTAAGGAGAGTCAAAATGAAAATTGCTGTTGATGCAATGGGCGGTGACTACGCCCCTAAAGAAATTGTTGAAGGTGTTGAACTGGCCAGAGATGCTTATCCGGATATTGAATTTCTTCTGTTCGGTTTGACTGATCAAATTCAAAAATACTTAAAAAATGATACCAGAATTGATGTTAAACAGGCTGATGAAGTGATCGAGATGGGTGATGAGCCGGTTAAAGCCGTTCGATCCAAGAAACATTCAAGTATGGTATTGGCAGCGACAGCTGTGAAAGAGGGTCAAGCCGACGCTTTTTTCTCTGCCGGCAATACTGGTGCCATTTTAGCTTCAGGGTTATTTATTATTGGTCGGATTAAAGGCATTGATCGACCTGGCCTAGCAACAACTTTACCGGTTGTTTCAACTGATACAGATCAGAAGAATTTTGTGATGTTGGATGTTGGGGCAAACGCCGACACCAAAGTGCTTAATATGTATCAATATGCCCTGCTTGGGAAATACTACGCCGCAAACGTGATGAATGTTGCCAACCCCAAAATTGGGTTACTGAATAACGGAACCGAAGCTGATAAAGGTGACATGGATCACCGGAAGGTTCATGATTTATTGGCAGCCGATCAGGACCTTCAGTTTATTGGTAATGTGGAGTCACGTGAATTACTAAACGGTGCTGCCGATGTTGTCGTGACCGATGGCTTTACTGGTAATGCCGTCTTAAAGAGTATCGAAGGGACAGCATTATCAATGCTTCATCTCATTAAGGGTAGTATTTTATCAGGTGGGATGACTTCTAAGCTTGGCGCGGCAATGCTTAAAGGGACGTTTGGCGAGATCGCTAAATCAATGGACTATTCACAGTACGGTGGCGCTGTTTTAATGGGGGTTAAAGCGCCAGTTGTCAAAACTCATGGTAGCACCAAAGCACCAACCGTGAAGAATACCATTGGCCAGATTAAGCAGATGATTGATTCCAAATTGATTCCAGATTTAAATGACTATTTAACAGGACATGCCGATCAACTTCAGGAAATTAAAGAGACTATCAAAAACGGCAAATAGTTTGATATAATAAGATTTGAATTAATAAATTGGAATAGGTGTATGATAATGGATAAACAAGAAGTTTTTAATAAAATTGCGGATTTGGTTGCTGATCAATTTGACATTGATCGTAAAAAGATCACCGGTGATTTGAATTTCCGTCAAGATCTGGATGCAGATTCAATTGATTTTGTTGAATTTGTCCTCGACTTGGAAGATACTTTCAATGCGGAAATTTCTGATGAAGATGCAGAAAAGTTGAATACGATTAACGAAGCAGTGGATTACGTTATGAGCCACCAAAATTAACAAAGCACTGCGGTTGTCGTCATGGATTTATAAATTAAAATGGAGGCACTTATTTGATACCAGGATTAAATGAAATGTTAAAGCAGGACTTTAATATTCATGTAACTGATCAGGATTTGCTTGATGAGGCGTTTACACAAGCGTCTTATGTAAATGAACATCGCGATCAGCATTTAAAATTTTATGAACGTTTGGAGTTCTTGGGAGACGCTGTGCTTCAACTAATCGTTTCGGAGTATATTTTCAAGCGCTACCCTAAGCTTCCACAAGGTCGTCTGACAAGGCTTCGGGCTGCAATGGTTAATGAACAAAGCTTTAGTACCTTTGCCCGTGAATGCCATTTTGATCGCTATATTCGACTCGGCAAGGGAGAAGAAAAAGCAGGAGCTCGAAATCGCGATTCATTACTGTGTGATATATTTGAATCGTTTGTGGGAGCACTCTATCTTGATCAAGGGAAAAAAGTGGTTGAGGGATTTGTTCAACAGGTTATTTTTCCTAAGTTGGATGAGGGCATGTTTGCCAAGTTCTTCGATCACAAAACGGAATTGCAAGAATTGGCACAAGCAGACGGACCGGTTGATATTGACTATGAGTTAGTTGACGAGTATGGCCCGGATAATGATCGGCTATTTAAAGTCAATGTTGCGATTAATGATCAAATACTGGGAGTCGGTGAGGGTCACTCAAAGAAGGATGCTGAACAACGAGCCGCTCAAGAAGCTTTAAAACATTTTAGCAAACGGGAAGATAATTTAGTTTAGATTGGAGAAACATCGTGCAACTTAAATCCATTGAAATTACCGGCTTTAAATCATTTGCCGAAAAAACAAACATCTCTTTTCCAAACGGAATGACAGGGATTGTTGGCCCTAATGGAAGTGGAAAGAGCAATATTGCCGAGGCTATTCGTTGGGTGCTTGGCGAACAGTCAGCCAAAAATCTGCGTGGCTCACGGATGCCCGATGTTATTTTTTCAGGTTCAGCTGATCGGCGGTCGCTCAATATGGCGGCCGTCACTTTATTATTGGATAATTCTGATCATTATCTTGATTCACCCTATTCGGAAATTAAAGTTTCTCGAAAATTGTTTCGCAACGGTGATAGTGCCTATTTCATAAATGAAAAGCAGTGCCGATTAAAAGATATTGCTGGCCTATTTATGGACACCGGAATTGGCCAAGGAAGTTTATCAATTATTTCTCAAGGAAACGTTGAAGAAATTTTTAATAGTAAACCAATTGATCGACGTTCAATTATTGAGAATGCGGCTGGCGTTTATAAATATAAGCGTCAGAAATCAACGGCTCAAACTGAAATTCTTCAAACAAATGATAATTTGGATCGGGTCAATGATATTATCCATGAATTGAAGGTTCGGTTGGGCCCCTTGGAAGAGCAAAGTAGCCAAGCAACGGATTACTTAGATCAAAAGAAGCGGCTGGATGAATTAGAAAAGCATCAACTAATCATGACGACTAAAACCCAGTTGGCACAAAAGCAAACTGCTTCGCATGAAATTACCAAGGTGCAAAAAATTGTTAGTCGCCTTTCAGATGAGCTTGATCAAAAAGATCTGTCTAGTCGCCAATTAAAAGCTAAATTGGATGCTGGTCGACAACAGGTTGACCAATTAAATTCAAAATTAATGAATCTTGCTACCCACATTGAATCGTTAAAAAGTAAGCAGCGGCTGTCGTCACAGGAAAGTGATTTTAAAAACGCCGATTTAGATCGATTATCCAACCAGTTGGCGGCAGTCAATGATCAGCTGACAGGCCTCACTCAAAAGCTTAGTCATTCTGCCAGCGTTGTTGATCAGACGCAAGTTAGTTTGGCAAATAACCAGACCCGATTGCGTCAAATTAAACGAGCCGCTAGTGAAAATAGTGTGCCAAAAATTGAGGCAAAGATTAAAGAATTACACACCCAATATTTTGATTTATTACAACAGCAAAGTGATTTAAAAAATCAAATTTCGTTAAATAAAAAAGATCGCCAACAATTTAAAGAACAAACCAAAGCTCAGCAGGTTAGAATTGAGCAAGCTGCCGATCAACTTAAAACGCTTGAACGCAACCGTCAAGTTAAGCAACAAGCTGTCAAATCATTAGCAAGTCAATTTGAAGCTGCGCAACAACAGCTCACTGGGCTACAAAAACAGTTAAAAGAAAAAAGTAAATTTGTGGAAACGACTCAGTCTAATTGGCTGGCAGCTTTAAAGATTGCTGAACAGGCTAAAGCCAAGAGTGCCTCATTAAAAGCGCTTCATGATTCTTATCAAGCATTTTACCGTGGAACAGCCAACTTATTGAAACATCGCAAAAAAATAGCCGGTATTTATGGGCCGGTTGCCGATTTTCTTCAAGTAGCTGATAAGTTTGTCAAAGCAATTGAAACGGCTCTTGGTGCTCAAGCCCAACACGTCATTGTTAAAGATAATGCCAGTGCGTCCGCAGCAATTAAGTTTATGACTAAAAATCGTTATGGCCGGGTAACATTGCTGCCGGTTGATACTATTCGGGGGCGTCATTTGTCGACTGGCGTGATAACCGAAGCTCGGCAGACTGAAGGCTTTGTGGGGATTGCCTCGAAGCTGGTTTCGGCACCGGCTAAGTTTCAAGAAATTGTTGACTTCCTTTTGGGAACGACAGTGATTGCCGATACCCTAGATCATGCAATTCAAATTTCAAAACGGATTCACCATCGAACCAGAGTCGTTTCACTAGATGGTCAAATTGTTAATGCTGGCGGTTCCCTGACTGGCGGTGCTAATCGATCAGCTAACCAGGGGGTATTAGTCCAAAAGAGCGAGTTGGCAAAGCTCGAAGCCTCAACACACGAAATGGCAGTTAAATTGACTGAGAAACAACGCCAGCTTCAATCTGCCAAACAGACGCTAAATGACATTCAAACGGCACATGATCGTTGTAAACAAACTGTTTTTGAATTGCAACAACAGTTAACCGGTCAAAGGGATGCCTTGGCAACTCTTCAGAAATCTTTTGAAGATAAAAAACGGGAACTGGCCACCCTTAAGCTGGCACTGGTCAATACTAAAAATCAAAATCAGGATCAGACCGAGGCTGAGTTACTTTCTAATAAAGCACAACTTGATCAACAAGTGACTCAAATTGCTGCTGAAATTGAGAAGCGTCAAAAGCAACTTGGAAATATCAAGAAAACAGCAGAAAATTATGATAAGAAAGCACAGTCACTTCATGATCAAATTGTGATTTCAAAGGAGCAGCTGCAGCATTACCAAGATGATCAAAAACGATTTTCAAGTCAGGCTGATCAGCTAAAGGGCCATCAACAACAGTTAACAGCGAAGTTAAAGTCCCTTCAAACTGAATTAGCGACTCAAACCGATCCGGAAAAAATTGATCAAGCCATTCAGCAGAGTAAGCATGAAAAGATTAAGCTGACCCGGTCTTTAGAGAAACAAAAGGAAATTGTTAGCCAAGCTGATCGTCAATATGAGCAGCTTCAATCAGAAATTAGAACGCAACAATTGGATTTAAATAATGCCACTTATGAATTAAAAGCTAAACAGCAAGCTTATCAAGACTTGACACAAAAATTGACAGCATCATTAGGACAATTAAAGTCGACCTTTGGGATTTCGGCAACGGATTTGGGACAAAAGGACTGGCACTGGGATCAGGAAACCCTTAGTCGACAAATTAAGATGCTTCGAACGGGGATTAATGAAATTGGCCCGGTTAATATTTCAGCTATTCAGGAGTTTCAAGATGTCTCAGAAAGATATCATTTTTTACTAAAGCAGCAAGAGGATTTATTAGCGGCTAAAAATCATTTAACTGCTACAATGGGTAAAATGGACCGCACAATCGCTCAAAAATTTGGTGTTACTTTTAATCAAATTGCGGCGTCCTTTTCAAAAGTTTTTAAGGAAATGTTTGGCGGTGGGGAAGCTAAGCTAGTGCTTACTGACCCGGATCATTTGTTAACCACCGGAATTGAAATTATGGTTAAACCACCCGGAAAAAATTATCGAAGTTTAAGCTTGCTATCTGGTGGTGAAAAAGCTTTAACAGCGATTACACTGTTATTTGCAATTATTAAAGTATCACCAGTCCCATTTTGCATTTTGGATGAAGCTGAAGCGGCACTTGATCCGTATAATGCCGATCGATTTGCTAGATATCTCAAAAAATTTGGGATTGAAACGCAATTTATTGTCATTACCCATCGAAAAGAGACAATGATTTATGCTGATACACTTTACGGGATTACCATGCAAGAATCAGGTGTTTCCAAAGTTATCAGTGTTAATTTGGATAACTTAAAAACAGAGGTGAGTTAAACATGGGGTTATTTGATATATTTAAGCGTCGCTCGAAAAAAAACAAAGAAAAAGAAATTGAGAAAAAGAAAGCTCAAGCGGAAACAGAATCAACCAGCCAACAGGCGGCTCAAGCATCGACGACCGTTGAACAGTCTCAAACGAGCACACCCGAAAAGCCATTAGATCATTCTCAGGAAGCTGAGTCAGGTAAGGTAGCCTCAAAAGAAGCTAGCGAATCAGCTGAAACTTCGGCTGAACAGTCGGAAAGTCAACAACCAGCTTCAAATGAAACTACTGAACCCGTTCAATCAAAAGAAGTGCCAAACAAAGCTATTTCCAAAGATAGTTCAGCCACTGAAGCGCCACAAAACGAGCCAAAAGAATCAACTCAAGAAGCTGCTGAAAACTTAACACAACCTGCTAAGCCGACTGTTAAAGACTCAGCGGTTTCGGATACGACCGCGCCCTCTCAAAAAGAAACCGGCCAAGAGGAAGTTCAAGCAGAAACATCTGCCGAGACGACCCAATCTTATGAGAAAGGATTAGCTAAATCACGCTCATCTTTTGGTCAAAAATTAAATGCCTTATTAGCTAATTTCAGACACGTTGACGAATCATTTTTTGATGATCTTGAGGATATGTTAATTGAGTCAGATGTCGGCTTTGAAATGTCAATGAAAATTGCCGATGAGTTGCGCCAAGAGGTTAAATTACAGAATGCCAAAAAACCAAAGGACGTACAGAATGTCATTGTTGAAAAAATGACTGAAATGTACGATCAGGCAGGAAATGGTGAGAATTCCACAATTCAAATGGCTGAAAAGGGGCCTACCGTTATTCTAATGGTTGGTGTTAATGGTGTTGGTAAAACCACTACGATTGGTAAAATGGCAAAAATGTACAAGGACCAGGGGAAAAAGGTTATTTTGGCGGCGGCTGATACTTTTAGAGCCGGTGCAATTGAACAATTGAATGTTTGGGCTCAGCGAGATGGTGTTGACATTGTTAAGAGTGCGCCTAAAAGTGATCCTTCATCGGTGGTTTTTGATGCTGTGAAAAAAGCCCGTGATGAGAATTATGACGTTTTAATGGTTGACACAGCCGGCCGTTTGCAAAATAAAGTTAACTTGATGAATGAATTGAGCAAGATGAAAAAAGTTTTAACTCGTGAAATTCCCGAAGCGCCACACGAAGTCCTGTTGGTTCTTGACGCGACAACCGGCCAAAACGCTTTGACGCAAGCCAAGACGTTTAAAGAAGCCACTGATGTAACGGGGATTGTTCTGACTAAGTTAGATGGAACGGCCCGTGGTGGGATTGTGTTAGCTATCCGTTCAGAACTTCATCTACCGGTTAAATATGTGGGACTCGGTGAAAAAGTTACTGATTTAAAGCCGTTTGATCCAAATGATTTTGTCTATGGCCTATTTAAAGGATTAATTTCTGAGTAACGACTGTTGAGTCAGCTATTTAATAAGTCGTTTTAACACAAAGTTGACGATGTTTGAAAAAACCGGTAATCTATGATGGTGTGTAGTCGAAATTTAAAATTCCGACTAATTCCATAAACTGTTTAATTAAAGGGGTTCTAGTATGGCTAACGAACTTGAAAAGACTAATTATATTAATTCGTTATTTGAATTTTATGAGCCGTTACTCACAAAAAAACAGGCAAACTATATTCAACTCTATTATGCTGACGATTTTTCATTAGGTGAAATTGCGGAAGAATATAATATTAGTCGCCAAGCAGTTTATGATAATATTCGACGCTCAGAAAAAATATTACAGCAATATGAAGACAAGTTGCATTTATATCATCATTTTACTGAGCGGAATAATAAATTGGATCAAATTCAAGAATATGTTGCCAAACACTATTCACATGATGCCGAACTAAATAAATTAATTAGTAGTTTAGAAACTACCGAAGAAGAATGAAAGTGGTGAAATAATGGCTTTTGAAGGACTGACTGAGCGGCTGCAGAATGCGATGAAAAAGCTTCGTGGCAAAGGTAAAGTAAGTGAAGCTGATCTCCGGGCAACAATGCGGGAAATTCGATTGGCATTGCTGGAAGCTGATGTTAATTTCCAAGTTGTTCGAGAATTTGTCAAAACAGTCGAACAAAGAGCAAAGGGCGCCAAAGTACTTGAAGGATTAAACCCTTCCCAACAAATTGTTAAAATTGTTGATGAAGAATTAACTAAAACCATGGGGGAGGCTGCCGTTCCACTGAATAAGGCACCAAAGATCCCAACGATAATCATGATGGCCGGACTCCAAGGTGCCGGGAAAACGACCACGGTTGGAAAATTAGCACTTAAACTAAAGAACGAGCAAAATGCCAGACCATTATTGATTGCAGATGACGTTTATCGTCCAGCTGCTATCGAACAATTGCAAACGGTGGGCCAGCAAATTGACGTTCCGGTTTTTCAGTTGGGAACCGATGTTGATCCGGTAGAAATTGCCAAGCGTGGATTGGAACAGGCTAAAACCAACCATAACGATTATGTAATTATCGATACGGCTGGTCGATTGCAAATTGACGAGAAATTAATGGGTGAATTAGGGAATATCAAAGCGGCTGTTCATCCAAACGAAATTTTATTGGTCATTGATGCCATGACTGGTCAGAACGCTGTTGCGACAGCTGAAGGATTTGACAAGGTTTTAGATGTCACCGGGGTTGTTTTGACCAAACTTGATGGAGATACTCGAGGCGGTGCCGCACTGTCGATTCGGGCAGTCACTGGTAAGCCAATTAAATTCGTCGGTCAGGGTGAAAAAATGGCCGATTTGGATGTTTTTCATCCGGATCGAATGGCTTCCAGAATTCTTGGTATGGGGGACATGCTTTCCTTAATTGAAAAGACCCAAAAGGAATATGATCAAAAACAAGCTGAAGAACTTTCTGAAAAAATCAAAGAAAATACGTTTGATTTCAATGATTTTCTTGATCAACTTGACCAGATTCAAAAAATGGGGCCTTTGGATGAAATCATGAAAATGATTCCTGGAATGGCTAACAATCCGGCATTACAAAATGTTAATATGAATCCTAAGGATATGGATCATTTAAAAGCGATTATTTATTCAATGACCGAACAGGAACGAACTGATCCGGATGTGATGAATCCATCCAGACGGAGACGGATTGCCCGCGGGTCTGGTCGACCGATCCAAGAAGTTAATCGGATGATCAAACAGTTTGGCCAAATGAAGACCATGATGAACAAGGTTTCTAAAGGAAACATGTCCGGTATGGAAAACATGATGAATCAGACTGGTATGGGCGGCGGTAAGTTGTCCAAACTGGCTATGAAGCAGTTTAGTCGGAAAATGAAGAAGAATAAACGTAAGCGGTTGAAAAGGAAACGAAAGAAGCGTTAATCCCATTATTTTAAGGACTTTTGATGGTGTAAAGAAAAAAACCTTTACAAGCACTTAAAATACTGGTATATTATTAATCGTTAAATGATTATAGGAGGTAAATTGCATGTCAGTAAAGATCCGTTTGAAACGCATGGGTTCAAAGAAACGTCCTTATTACCGGATTGTGGTTGCCGATTCACGTAGTCCTCGTGACGGCCGTTTTATTGAGAACGTGGGGACTTATAGCCCGTTAGCTCAACCAGCTAAAGTAACTCTTGAAGAAGAATCAATTATGAACTGGTTGAACAATGGTGCTCAACCATCTGATACGGTTCGTAACTTGTTATCAGATGCGGGTATCATGAAGAAATATCACGAAGCTAAATACTCAAAAAAGTAAGTGAGTGATTTATCATCATGGTTAGTGTTGATGGATTAATTAAAAAAATTGTTTCACCGTTAGTCGATTATCCGGACGAAATTCAAATTTCACATCACGAATCAGATCGTTTCATGGAGTATCATCTTCGGTTAAACGACGAAGATGTTGGTCGAATTATCGGCAAACATGGTCACGTGATTCAAACGATTCGAACGGTAGTTTACAGTGTGCCGGTTGATGGGCCTAAAAAAGCTCGGCTAATCGTTGATGATGAAAAACAGTAAAGGGGTTCTTGAGCGAAACGAAGGTTTTGTTTGAGAGCTTTTTTGTTATTTGAGATGGAGGATTTAATGGCGTATTATAATATCGGTAAAATTGTGAATACTCAAGGAATCAAAGGTGAAGTTCGAGTTATCTCAATTACAGATTTCCCTGAAAAAAGATTTCGAAAGGGAAATACTGTTTTTGCCAAACTTGATAAACCTAAAAAGCTGATTTCATTGGTGATTGATGGTGTTCGAAAGCACAAAGGATTTATTCTGCTGCACTTTAAAGGCTACCCAACCATCAACGATGTCGAGTTTCTAAAACCTTCTGTCCTAATGATTGATGAAACCAGTCTTTCAGATACTGACTTAAAACCCGGGGAATATTATTATCACCAAATTATTGGCCTGGATGTTTATGAAGATGACCAGTTTATTGGTAAGGTTAAAGAAATTCTTTCCCCAGGAGCTAATGATGTTTGGGTTGTCCAACGAAAAGGAAAGAGTGACTTGCTACTCCCCAAGATTGATTCAGTGGTTAAAGAAGTTGACTTGAAGAAGCAACGAATTATGGTTGAAATTCCGGAGGGGTTGGATGATGCGAATTGATGTTTTAAGCTTATTTCCAGAAATGTTTACCGTTCCGATGCATGATTCCATTATTGGCAGAGCCATTGAGAATCAAACAATCGATTTAGAAATCACCAATTTTCGTGAATTTACCCAGGATAAACACCGACATGTTGATGATTATCCATTTGGCGGTGGTGCAGGAATGCTGTTGCAGGCACAACCAATTATTGATGCTTATGACCATACAAAGGCTGTTGCCAAAAAAGCCGGATATTCGACGGGAAAAGTCATTTTAATGGATCCGGCAGGGAAAACATTTAAGCAGCAGGATGCTGAAATCTTGTCGCATGATGAACACTTAACCTTTATATGTGGTCACTATGAAGGATATGATGAACGAATTCGCTCAATTGTAACGGATGAATATTCACTTGGAGATTTCGTGTTGACTGGTGGCGAATTGCCGGCAATGGTTATGATTGATGCAATTACCCGGCTAATTCCGGGCGTTTTGGGGAATCAACAGTCCAAGGTTGAGGAATCCTTTTCAACCGGTTTATTGGAAGAACCTCAATATACCCGACCAGCTGAATTCAGGGGCATGAAAGTACCTGAAGTTCTGATGAATGGTGATCATAAAAAGATTGCTTTGTGGAATCAAAAAGAAGCGCTTCGACGAACCTACTTAAGGCGACCTGATATGATTGATCACCATCGCTTATCCAGTACGCAAAAGAAACTGCTGGCCGATGTTCGAATTGAAGAAGAGGAAAAAGCACACCAAAACGACTGACAAGAAAAAAACCTTTACACAGGCGTGAATTTTGTGGTACACTTGCATCTGGCGCAAGCCGCAAAACAACATTCCGCTGTCGAAAAAGAGATCATGAATGTTAGTGAAAGGAAGATTTGTTTATGCGACAAAATAAATTGATCGATATGATCAACGAAAAGCAACTGCGTAACGATATGCCAGATTTTCGGGCAGGAGACACTGTTCGAGTTTACGTTAAAGTTGTTGAAGGAAACAGAGAACGTATCCAATTGTTTGAAGGCGTTGTAATTAAACGTAAGGGCTCAGGTATTCAGGCTACATACACTGTTCGTAAGGTAAGTAACGGTGTTGGTGTTGAACGTATCTTCCCACTTCATTCACCACGGGTTGACAAACTAGAAGTTGTTCGACACGGTCGTGTTCGTCGTGCCAAGCTTTACTACCTGCGTAACTTACAAGGCAAAGCAGCTAGAATTAAAGCTTCTGTTCGTCCACGTAGCTAATTACAAAAATCAAACCGTATCCCAGTGTGGATGCGGTTTTTTGTGTTGATTTATTTTGTCCAAACTAATGTTTGAGTTTTCTTTTAAGATTAACTCAATTAAAAAGATTTCCAGGAAAAATAACCAATATTTTGATATGATTAAGAAGTGCGGTACTAATCGCCGATGTTTTTAAGAAAAGTGGTGTTAAGATGAACGATCAGCAACTAATTGATTGGTTTTTAAGATATCTCCGAAGTGATCGTCACTATTCCGAAGAAACCTTACAGGCCTATCAAAACAATTTAGCTGAATTTGAAGACTTTTTAATCAGAACTTCAAGTTCGAGTTCGCAGGAAAACTTGGTTAAAATTGATTCATTTGATGTTGAATCATACTTGACAGCGCTTTATGATAAAAAATATGCGAAAGCCAGTATTTCTCAAAAAGTATCCACACTTCGATCATTATATTATTTTTTGACCAAAAATGATGTGATCACCAAAAATCCGTTTGAGTATGTTCATTTAAAAAATACCAGTCGACGTTTACCACGTTTTTTCTATCCAAACGAAATGCGGGCATTGTTCGCAGCAGCCAAAAAAGGTGATCACCAACTGGCACTTCGCAATTCAGCAATTCTGGAAGTGCTTTATTCAACCGGAATGCGGGTAAGCGAGGTGGTTAATGCTCAATTGAAAGATATGGACTTGGATAACCAGCTGTTTTTGGTTACTGGAAAGGGACGCAAGCAGCGTTACGTGCCATTTGATGACTCTGCCAAGCAGGCAATTGAGCAGTATCTTAAAGAATCACGGACATTAATCATGCGAAAATATCATCAAAAACATGGCCGTCTTTTTGTTAATCATTATGGTAAACCGTTGACATCTAGAGGAATTGAGTATATTTTAGATGGCATCATTAACCAGAGTAGTCTGACAACTAATATTCATCCGCATATGCTACGGCATACGTTTGCAACTGAAATGCTGAATAATGGTGCTGATATGCGTTCGGTGCAGGAACTGCTTGGCCATAGTAGTTTGTCGACGACTCAAATTTATACCCATGTGACAAAATCACATTTAATGAATGATTATCAAAAATATTTTCCAAGAAATAATCAATCACTAAAACCAAAAAAGTAAGGAAGTTTATTATGCCAATAAAATTTGAAGCAACAACCATCGTCGCAGTCCGCCATAATGGACATTTGGCAATGGCCGGTGATGGTCAAGTGACAATGGGTGAAAAAGTTATTATGAAGGGAACTGCCCATAAAGTTCGCCGAATTTATGGCGGTAAAGTGGTTGTCGGATTTGCCGGCAGCGTTGCCGATGCTTTTAACCTTGAAGAACGATTTGAAAAGAAATTAAGCCAGTATGATGGCGATTTGAAACGTTCAGCAGTTGAATTGGCGCAGGATTGGCGCGGAGATCAACAATTACAAAAGTTAGAGGCACTACTTATCGTCATGAACGACAAAGATTTACTGTTAGTTTCCGGTCAGGGCGAAGTCATTGAACCGGATGATGACATTTTGGCCATTGGGTCAGGTGGCAACTTTGCTCTAGCAGCTGCTACGGCGATGAAACACCATGCTCAGAATATGAGTGCCCGCGAAATTGCTGAGGCGGCCATTCACATTGCCGGAAACATTGATATTTTCACCAATCAAAATGTCATTTCTGAAGAAATATAGAGGAGAATAACAATTGACAGAGTCTACACAAACCCCAAAAGAAATTGTTGAAGTACTTGATCAATACATTGTTGGTCAAACCGAGGCTAAAAAGGCGGTTGCGGTCGCTTTAAGGAATCGCTATCGCCGGATGCAACTTTCAAAATCAATGCAGGATGAAATTTCACCTAAAAATTTGTTGATGATTGGCCCAACCGGTGTTGGAAAAACCGAGATTGCCCGTCGACTGGCAAAAATCGTTAAAGCACCCTTTGTTAAGGTTGAAGCAACCAAGTTTACCGAAGTTGGTTATGTTGGCGGTGATGTTGAATCAATGGTTCGGGATTTGGTTGAAAATGCCGTTTTGCTTGAACAGGATGAAGAATACAAGCGGGTCCGAACGGATGCAGAAAAGCGAGCTAACAACCAATTAGTTAAGTTACTAGTTCCGGCTCAAAAGAAAAAGAACCGTCAAAATGACATGCAAAATTTAATGAACATGTTTACTCAATTACAAAATGGTCAAATGCCATCCGAAAATGATAATGACGATCAGGAAGAAGTAACTGATGACGTTCGGGAAAAGCGAATGTCAGTGTCTGATAAATTACGAGCTGGTCTTCTCGAAAATGAACAAGTTGAAATTGAAATGGATGATCCTTCTCAACAAGCCGTTGGCCAGAACTCGATGATGAATCAGATGGGAATTGATCTTAATGATACGCTTTCAGGATTAATGCCTAAAAAGAAGATTAAGCGAACTGTTCCGGTTAGCGAAGCGCGCGAAATTTTAATTCGTCAGGCATCAGAAGAGTTGGTCAATAAAGCCGACTTGTATCATAATGCGATTGTTAGAGCGGAAAATACGGGAATTATTTTCATTGACGAAATTGATAAAATCGCACCTGGGAAAGCTCAGAATTCTGGCGAAGTCTCACGTGAGGGTGTTCAACGTGACATTCTGCCAATTGTCGAAGGTTCTCAAGTGAATACTAAATATGGCCCGGTTAATACCGATCATATGTTGTTTATTGGTTCAGGTGCATTTGCTGAAAGTAAGCCATCAGATCTAATTCCTGAATTACAAGGACGTTTCCCAATTAGAGTTGAATTAAATGACTTGAATAAGGATGATTTTGTTAAGATTTTAACGGAACCCACCAATTCGCTAGTTAAGCAATATACAGCCTTGATCGGTACAGATAATATTAATGTGACTTTTACGATCGAAGCAATTAACCGAATTGCTGAAATTGCCACTCAAGTTAACCATAATACTGATAACATTGGTGCGCGACGGTTGCATACCATTCTTGAAAAGCTACTTGAAGATATCCTGTACGAAGGACCCGACATGCAGATGGGGGACATTACAATTACTGAAAAGTATGTTGATGACAAAGTTGGTAAACTTGCAGGAAATAAGGATCTTTCTCGATACATTCTTTAAAAATCGATGATGGAGGCTTAGAAATGATAACCCTTAGGAATCAATATTTATCGGTCCTTGTCAATGAATTCGGGGCAGAATTGACCAGTGTTAAGGCTGAAGATGATGCTGATTATATCTGGCAGGCGGACCCAGCTTACTGGAAACGCCACGCACCTATTTTATTCCCAATTGTTGGTCGATTAAAGGATAATCAGTATGTCTATCAGGGAAAAACTTATCAAATGACGCAACACGGTTTTGCTCGTGATCAGCAATTCCAAATTGTGGACCAAACCGAAACGGCCGTCACGCTTTTGTTGAGTCAGAATGCTGCTACCTTGGCAAAATATCCGTTTAATTTTAACCTGCGAGTTCATTTTGAACTACATGCACACGAACTGGCGATTCGATTTACAGTTGAAAATCCGAGTGATCAATTAATGTTGTTTTCCTTAGGAGCTCATCCAGGCTTTAACGTACCGTTTGCTGGCGCAGGAAATTTTACTGACTATTTTATTCGGGTTGCACCAAAGGCCAAATATCGCAAAATTCCTTTGAAACCACCTTACAGTGATCCGGCAGATCCGCAAGAATTGGATTTTACCAAGCCTCTTAGTCTTAATCATGAGTTATTTAAGAACGACGCTTTGGTACTTGATTTAGAGGGCCAACAAACAACCTTAATGCTTGCCAATACTCAAAATGATCATGGCGTGGCAATTTCTTTAACTAAGGCGCCATATGTGGGGATTTGGTCTCCTTATCCTAAACAAGCACCATTTGTTTGCATAGAGCCATGGTGGGGACTGGCAGATCCAATCAATGCCACTGGTCATTTGGAAGATAAATTTGCAATTAATCGATTATCCGGTCATCAATCCTTTGAAGCAGGTTATCAATTAAGTTTTTTCTAAAAACGTCATTGGGTTATATAATGGCAAAAAAGCGGGCAATTCAGTATTTGAATCGCTCGCTTTTAATTGGAAACGGTTAGTCGACTATATTTTCGTCCCTTAGCGTTGTTTTTAAAGATAAAGATGTGATAGAATCAAACTTGCTGTATAAAGGAAAAACAAGGACTTAGCGCCGGTTACGTAACACATTCCCCAGTCCAAACGGTACCATACTTTCTGTTCCGTGAAAGATCCGATTAATATTTGTCCGGTGACGATACACAATAAAAATTGTGAGAATAACCGCCAAAATAAACAAATAGGTGTCATGGACTAAAAAAGTGGCAATGGCAATGCATGGAAATGTGATAATACTAGCTAAGCTGACCATGCTGGTTAGAAGGATAATGACAACCCAAATGCCTGCCGCTAAAAAGAAAAATGACGGTTTGTATGCAAGCAGCATGCCAGCACTGGTAGCAACTGCTTTACCACCTTTAAAGTGATCAAAAATTGAAAATGTATGGCCTAAAATGGCTGCTAATCCAAAAAGTAATGGATTAACCAAATTGCTGTTAAAAAAGACTGGTAGCAAAGTGGCAACGGCTCCTTTAGAAATATCCATGGCCATGACGATGGTGCCGGCAATTGGTCCAAGAACCCGGTATGTATTGGTTGTCCCAATATTACCGGAACCGTGTTGACGAATATCGATGTGGAAAAAAGCTTTTCCGATCCAAACACCGCTTGGGATTGACCCCAGCAAGTAAGCTAAAATCAACATTAAAATAATCTTTTCAATCTCAGAATTCATTTTAAACCCCACTACAATCATGTTTTATTTAATATAATAGCACTTCTAATATTAGCATGATAATGGCAACGCGCCAATGCCAACCAAAGCAGTTTCTTAAAACTGTTTGCAAATAAGCTTTGATCACCCTTTAAAAAGTCGAGTCATGTAATTGGTACTTACAAGTTTAATTAAATTTTAAGGGAATGTTCGTTTGCCTACATGCTATAATGATTTTGTGATCTAATCGAACATTAATTTTCAATACATGATAGTTTTGATTTTAAAGCATTTAGGTTATGATAAAGTAGATTGTTTCAAGAAGGAGTCATGGCAGACAATGGTAAAACAAAAACAAAAATATGATGATTCCTCAATTCAGATTTTGGAGGGACTCGAGGCGGTTCGAAAACGCCCTGGGATGTATATCGGTTCGACCGACTATCGTGGCCTACACCACTTGGTTTATGAAATAGTTGATAACGGGGTTGATGAAGTTTTAGCCGGATATGGTGACATGATTAGTGTCACGATTCATAAAGATAATAGTGTGACTGTCGTGGATCATGGACGGGGAATGCCGGTAGGAATGCATGCTTCCGGCAAGCCAACACCTGAAGTTATCTTAACTCAACTACATGCTGGTGGTAAATTTGGCCAAGGAGGCTATAAAACCTCTGGTGGGCTTCACGGTGTTGGTGCCAGTGTTGTCAATGCACTTTCAAGTTGGTTAAAGGTCACAATTGTTCGCGATGGTTGCAAATATGAAGAAGATTTCAAAAATGGTGGCCATCCGGTTGGCACGCTTCGAAAACTTGGAAAAACTCGCGAACACACCGGGACCACAGTTAGTTTTAAACCCGACTCAACTATTTTTACAAATACCGTATTTAATTTTTCAACGCTTGAAGAGCGCTTACGAGAATCAGCTTTCTTGCTGAAGGGCACTAAAATTATTTTAAAGGATGAGCGACCCGATCAGGAACAAGAAGTCGTTTTTCATTATGAAGAAGGAATTAAGGAATTTGTCCAGTATTTAAATGAGGACAAACACATTTTAGGCGACGTCATGTTCTTTGATGGCACCAAAGACGGTGTTGAAGTGGAAGTAGCTGCTCAGTATAACGATGGGTATTCGGAAACAATGATGTCCTTTGTTAATAACGTTCGTACAAAAGATGGTGGAACTCATGAAGCAGGTCTTCGAAATGCATGGACAAAAGCATTTAATGATTATGCTCGTAAAGTTGGCTTGTTAAAGGATAAGGACAAGAATCTCGAAGGGAGCGATGTTCGTGAAGGCTTGTCTGTCGTTTTATCATTGAGAATTCCTGAAGAGATTCTTCAATTTGAAGGCCAAACCAAAGAAAAGCTGGGAACTCCGGAAGCTCGTTCAATTGTCGATAACGTTGTTAGTGAGAAGTTGGGCTATTACTTAATGGAAAATGGTGAATTTGCTCAAATGCTGGTGCACAAGGCATTAAGAGCGCGCCAAGCTCGTCAGGCTGCCCGTCGAGCGCGGGATGAATCTCGAAATGGTAAACGACATAAAAAGCAGGAACGGTTACTTTCCGGAAAACTGACACCAGCCCAATCAAAGGATTACAGTCGTAATGAGTTATTCCTAGTTGAAGGAGATTCAGCCGGCGGATCAGCTAAGCAGGGGCGTGACCGCCGCTACCAGGCCATTTTGCCATTACGTGGTAAGGTTTTGAATACGGAACGCGCAAAGCTTCCAGAAATTATGAAGAACGAAGAAATCAATACCATGATTTATACAATTGGTGCCGGTGTTGGCGCTGATTTCAAAATTGAAGATGCCAATTACGACAAAATTATTATCATGACCGATGCGGATGATGATGGTGCCCATATTCAGATATTATTACTCACTTTCTTTTATAAGTATATGCGACCGATGATTGAACATGGTCGGGTATTCATTGCGTTACCGCCACTATATAAACTTCAAAGAGGAACTGGTAAAAAGGCTAAGATTCAGTATGCTTGGACAAATGAGGAATTGAATCAGGTTTCTAAATCGTTTGGTAAAGGTTATAGCCTACAACGCTTTAAGGGTCTTGGAGAAATGAATGCTGATCAACTATGGGAAACCACAATGGATCCTAAAAGTCGAACACTTATTAAGGTTAGTATAGACGATGCTGCTTTGGCTGAAAGGCGGGTAACGACCTTGATGGGCGACAAAGTTGAACCAAGACGGAAATGGATTGAACAGAACGTCAAGTTCAATCTTGAAGAGGAAGGTAGTATTCTTGATAACACAGCCAAATAAAGCGATAGGGAGAGTTTTAATTGAGTAAAATTGAAAATTTATCTCTTGAAGATGTAATGGGAGAACGATTTAGTCGTTATTCCCGTTCAATTATTCAAGAACGGGCCCTTCCCGATATTCGTGATGGATTAAAACCGGTTCAGCGGCGAATCCTATACGCGATGAATAAAGATGGCAACACTTACGACAAAGCTTTTCGCAAGTCGGCTAAATCAGTCGGGAATGTAATGGGAAATTTTCATCCCCATGGAGACAGTTCGATTTATGAAGCGTTGGTCCGAATGAGCCAGAGTTGGAAAGTCCGCGAGCCTTTAATTGAGATGCACGGGAACAACGGATCAATGGATGGGGATCCGCCAGCTGCAATGCGGTATACTGAAGCTCGGCTAAGTAAAATCTCAACTGAGATGCTTCGAGATATTGATAAAGATACGGTTGATTGGGTGCTTAATTTTGACGATACTGAGTACGAACCAACAGTTTTGCCTTCCCGATTTCCCAACTTACTGGTTAATGGCTCAACTGGGATTTCAGCTGGGTATGCGACGGACATTCCACCTCATAATCTCGGTGAAGTAATTGATGCCGTCTTATACTTGCAAAAGCATCCCAAAGCGACTTTGGACGACCTCATGCAGTTTGTTAAAGGCCCTGACTTTCCAACTGGTGCAATTGTTCAAGGAATTGACGGCATTAGGAAGGCTTATGAAACTGGCCGGGGCAAAGTGATGGTTCGCTCAAAAACGGCTATTGAACAGCTAAAAGGGAATAAATCACAAATTGTGGTCTCTGAAATTCCCTATGAAGTCAACAAAGCTCAATTGGTTAAGCGAATTGATGAACTAAGATTAAATAAGAAAGTCGATGGGATTTCTGAAGTTCGGGATCAAAGTGATCGAGAAGGTATGAGTATTGTCATCGAGTTGAAGCGGGATGTTGATTCAACTGGCATTTTAAATTATCTTTATAAAAATACGGACTTACAAATTTCTTACAATTTTAATATGGTCGCCATTGATCATATGCGTCCTAAACGCCTTTCTCTAAAAGAAATTTTGACCGCTTACCTAGAATTTCAGCAAAGAGTCATCAAAAAGCGGACGCAATACGATCTTCAGAAGGCTTTGGATCGACAGCATATCGTTGAGGGCCTGATAAAAGCACTCTCAATTTTGGATAAAGTGATTAAAACGATCCGCGCCAGTAAGAATCGGCGGGATGCCCGTGATAATTTAGTTAAAGCATATGAATTTTCTGAAAAACAGGCCGATGCGATTGTTGCATTGCAGCTTTATCGCTTAACGAATACCGATGTCACTCAGTTAGAAAAAGAATCTAAAGAATTAGCTGACAGAATTTCCGGATTCAGGAAGATTTTAGCCGATCCCAAAGAGTTAAATCGCGTGTTGGCTCGGGAACTACGCGCGATTGCGAAAAATTATCGTAATCCAAGACGAACTGAAATTCAGGAAAAGGTTGCGACAATTAAAATCAGTACTGATGTTATCATTCCAGATGAAGACGTTGTTGTGATGGTTAGTCATGATGGCTACATTAAGCGCAGCAGTATTCGCTCCTTTAAGGCTTCTAATAATGAAAATGGGTTAAAAGATGAAGACTACCCAATCTTTTTGAAGCAACTTAATGCGCGGGACCATTTATTTATGTTTACCAGTAAGGGCAACTTAATTTATCGACCAGTATTTGAAATTGCTGACGTGAGGTGGAAAGAAACTGGAGAACATATTTCACAAACAATTGGCTTGGATTCTGATGAAGAAATTATTGGGACCTTTGCTTTTAATTCGTTAAAAGACTCTGGAGTTTTCTTAATTGCGACGAGTGATGGCCACATCAAACGGACTAAACTTACCGATTTGGCGCCTGGAAGAAGCTATAAGAAGCATGCTTACGTTTATGAAAAATTAAAACAGTCCGATTCACGAGTTATCGCAATTGATTATTTGGCAAATCCAGATGCAGATGGTCAATTATTATTAATTTCCAAGCTTGGAATGGCATTACGCTATGGTATTGATGAAGTCCCAATTAATGGTGCCAGAACAACCGGTGTTAAGTCTCAAAAGCTTAGCGATGGTGATTTAATTACTAATATGCAGTTGGTAAATGATGACGACATCATTGCTATTGTGACACAACGTGGTGCCTTTAAAAAATTAGCTGTTAAGGAAATTCCTGTTACATCGCGAGCTCGTAAAGGCGTTATGATTTTACGTACGTTGAAGCATCACTCTCATGAAGTCGTTGATTTTGTTGTGATTAATAACGAAGATCAACCGCTTGAAGTAATGACTGATCATCAGCGGGTCCATGATATTTTGCCGAGTGAATTTTCACTTGGTGGCCGCTACTCGAATGGCTCATTTGTCATTGATGTTGAAAGTGAAGGAACACCAGCTAAAATTCATCAGAAACCGGCTGAATTAACAATTAATTAAAAAAATATCATCTCTGGATTGATTGTTATTTCATTTAGAATTATAATAATTAATAATGGTTGTTTATAAGTTATCTTATAAGATTGACAACTTCAATTATTGACTATAGATGTTGATATGGAGAGGTCTTTGACTAGTTTAGTGATCATATACAGAAGTAAAGTTTATCGTTGATTGACTTTAACTTCATTAAGGAGCGACTTAATGAAAACCACTCAGGAAAGTATTTTTTCATCAAAAACATTGTCGTATTTTCTTCAGTTGGCTGATACAATGAATTATACGCAGGCGGCTCAAATTCTGGGGATTACCCAACCTGCATTGACTCAGCAAATCAAAAAACTGGAGCGAACTGTTGGCACGTCACTTTTTTATTCGGTAGGTAAGAAGCTGCGTTTAACTGATGCCGGCTATATTATGCTGAAAACGACTCATCAGATCTATGATTTACTGAATGATGCGACTGATGAAATTCAGCAGGCTACCAGTTCAACTACCGGTGAAATCAATTTAGGAATTTTGGCCTCGATTGAGACCAAAGTTTTTGAAGATTTTGCTTTGGAACTCTATCAGGAAAATCCCGATTTAGTGGTCAATTTTCATATGTTGACCAGAAAAGAAATTTGGGAGAGTTTGGAAAACAATAAAATTGATTTGGCCATTATGTATCTTCCGGATGAATCAATTAAGAATTGGAAGCCTTACAGTTCTAAGAAAATTATTTCTGATGATTTGTTGTTGATTCATCATAACAAAGATCTTTCGAAGAAAAAGAAAGTTCGCTTGAAGGATGTTAATGATCGGCCATGGGTAATGTATCCACAGGATTACTATCTAAATCAGACATTACGCGAAGCATTCAAAAATCAGATGGCTGATTTTCCAACGGCTGCTGCGCGGTATACGATGCCGGAACAAATCCTAAAGTTTGCTATTAATACAGGAACTAATACAGCTTTGCCGAAGTCATACATGGTTAACATTAACTTAAAGGATCTGACAAGTGATGATATTTTTGTCTCCGAGTTTGATCCGAAAATTAAATTTGATTTGAAATTTGTTTACCGGAAAAATAAGAATGAAATTCCTCGAATTGGTCGATTCTTATCCAAGTTTGATGAATTTTTAAATTCAAAAGATTATTTATCCCGATTAGCAGATTAATTAAAAATAAAGGAGATTTTGTTAATGAGTAAAGAATTAGTTTTTGGTCATCAAAATCCTGATACTGATGCAATTGTTGCCGCAAAAGCCTATTCGTATCTTCAAAACAAATTGGGATATGACACTGAGGCCGTTGCTTTGGGACAACCAAATGCCGAAACCAACTTCGCTTTAAATTACTTTGATGAGCCGACTCCGCGGGTTATTAAGACGGCTGGCAATGAAGTGGATTCTGTAATGCTGGTTGATCACAATGAATTTCAACAAAGTGTGAGCGATATCAAGGACGTTAAGATCACTCACGTTGTCGATCATCACCGAATCTCAAACTTTCAAACGGAATTCCCGCTATATTATCGAGCTGAACCAGTTGGCTGCTGCAGCACAATCTTGGTAAAAATGTTTGATGAAAATAAGATTGAAATTCCAGCTCAATTAGCGGGACTGATGCTTTCAGCAATCATTTCTGATACGTTGCTTCTGAAGTCACCAACAACAACCGATGATGATAAAATTGCGGTTAAAACTTTGGCAGAAATCGCTGATCTTGATTATGAAAAATATGGGATTGAAATGCTTAAAGCCGGCACAAATGTTGCTGCTAAAAGTGATCAGGAGTTAATTGATTCGGATGCCAAATCATTCACAATGGGTGGTAAGAACGTTCGGATTGATCAAATTAATGTGGTTGACTTCGATGACATCAATCAGCGTCAAAATGACATTAAAAAAGCTATGACAGCTGAAGCTTCGGATAAAGGTTACGATTTATTCCTGGTTTTGGTTACCAACGTTTTGAATAGTGATTCAAAGTTACTTGCAGTGGGTGGACCGCTGGATGCAGTTGAAAAAGCCTTTAGTGCTAAATTTGCCAGTGATAATACAATGCCTTTGCCAGGAGTAGTTTCTCGGAAAAAGCAGGTTGTTCCACCATTAACCGATGCCTTAAGCTAATTTGAATAAATTAATTGATAATTATGGACGGTGATGACGATTGGTCATGACCGTTTTTTGTTTACTTTTAGTAATTAGCGGGCTATAATCAAGATATGAATTGTGTACAATTTGTTTTTAATCCAATATGGAGGTTAATCATGGTTAAAAAAGATGATTTGAAACACCGACTAACGCCTGAACAATACGCCGTTACTCAAAAAGCTGCGACCGAAGCTCCGTTCAGTGGCGAGTACGATAATTTTTATAAAGATGGTATTTACGTAGATGTAGTCAGTGGTGAGCCTCTGTTTTCTTCAAAGGATAAATACGATGCCGGCTGTGGTTGGCCATCATTTACCAAGCCAATCAGTCAGGAAAGCCTTCAAAAAGATTTGGATTTATCTCATGGGATGATCCGGGAAGAGGTTCGTAGTAAAGAGGCCCGCTCACATTTAGGCCACGTTTTTAGTGATGGTCCTAAAGAGGCTGGCGGCCAACGCTATTGCATTAATTCAGCTGCCTTAAAATTTATTCCAGTTGACGAGCTTGAGAAGGCGGGGTACGGTAAGTATAAACAAGTTTTTGACTAATAGTTGCGGACTATTGATCATTTTAAATTTTGAATTGAAGAGGTGCTTTTGATGGAAGATACAGCAATTTTTGCAGGTGGTTGTTTCTGGTGTATGGTCAAACCGTTTGATACCATGCCAGGCATTAAAAAGGTGGTTTCCGGATATACAGGTGGTCACGTTGCCAATCCGACCTATGAACAGGTTAGCAGCCATACAACCGGGCATACTGAGGCAGTTAAAATTACTTTTGACCCGGAAGTTATTAGCTATGAACAACTTGTTCAAATTTATTGGCAGCAAACTGATCCAACTGATGCGATGGGACAGTTCCAAGATCGGGGTGATAACTATCGCCCAGTCATCTTCGTTAAGAATGATGAGCAGCGAAAGATTGCGGAAGCCTCAAAAAAGAAATTGGCGGAAACCGGGATGTTTGATAAGCCAATTGTCACTCAAATTGAAGATGCCAAGCCATTCTATCCAGCTGAAAAAGCGCATCAACAATTTTATAAGAAGCACCCGTTTCGTTTTCAACTAGAAGAAGCTGGTGGGCGAGAAAAGTTTATTAAGGAACACTGGCAAAAGCAAAACAACTAAGTCAATTAATCGTCGATATATTCAGCAATTTTGAAAATATGTCGACGATTTTTTAATGGGAAAGTAAAACAAATTGTCAATTGCATTTGTTGAAAACCACGGTATTTCGTTGAAAATTCTTATTAAGTCGGGCAATTTTTCCGCTTGAGGCTTATAATAATATAAACGATAAAACCATCAGAAAATATAAAAACTGATTTGACAGGAGTTGTGACTTTATGGATCATAAGGATCGACTCAAATTATTGAGTGATTTAATTAAGATTAATACGGTAGGTGGTCGAGAAGAGGGAACAGCTAAGTTTCTTTCTGAGTATTTAGCCAACTACGGTATTCATGGAAAAATAATTGAAGTAGAACCCGGAAGATTTAATTTGGTTGCTGAGATTGGTGATCAATCTGAACCGGTGATTGTTTTTGAAGGCCATCAAGATACGGTAGATATTGGCGATCGCAATAAGTGGATACATAATCCATTTGGCGCCGAAATTGTCGGTGATCGAATGTATGGCCGTGGGACCAGTGATATGAAAGCTGGTTTGGCGGCTGAAGTGATTGCAATGATCGAATTAAAAGAAGCTGGTCAACCAATTAAAGGCACAATTCGGTTGTTGGCAACAATTGGTGAAGAGTCCAGCAAGATTAATCACATGCAGGGAGCAAAGTATTTTGCTGAACACGGCTACTTAGATGATGTTTCGGCAGCCATTGTGGCTGAGCCAAGTGGTGAGCCTTTAGATTGGTTAACTCAGGATGTGCCACTAAATCCCTTTAAATTTTCTAAAAGTCAAATCAAGGCATTGGTTGATCAGAACAACTCTGCAGAGCAATACATGCTGAGCTTTGCACACAAAGGATCCATTACTTATGAGACCTTGGCTAAGGGGAAAACTGCCCACAGTTCATCCCCGCAGCTCGGGATTAATGCCATTGCACCGTTAATTAAAACCTATGATAATGAAACAAAGTATTTTCGAACACTTCATGAAAAGAATCCCATTTTAGGAAAAACAATTCCAGTTGTTACTAAGATTGACGGTGGTGATCAGTTAAATTCGGTCCCAGCTTCGGCGGCCGTTTATGCAAAAATTAGGACGATTCCAGAAGAGCCAAACGCTGCCATTATTGAGCATTTAAAGCGAATTGTCACTAAAAATAATCAGGAATCTGCAGCAGAGTTAACTTTCAAGTTACTTGGCGATAAGGCACCTGTAGTGAGTGATCCGAATGACCGGCTGATTCAGATTCTGAAAAAACATGGCGAGCAATTGCTACAACAAAGTTTACCCCTTGGTGGCTATCCAGGAGGCACTGATGCTGCTGAGTTTGTTAAAGTTAATCCTAAAATGACAATTGCAGTTTTTGGCCCAGGCAACATGACTGCCCATCAGGTAGATGAGTTTGTTGAATTGGAAAACTTTGAACGATTCATTGAAATTTATAAACAAACGGTCCATGACTACTTAGAGAATTAAGATTTTTTACTCATTTAAAGACAATTTAAAAAGACCATTCCGCAATACTAATTGTGTATCGGAATGATCTTTTTATATCACTCGAAATAAAAGTGTCGCACACTTTCTCTTAGTGCAATTTACCTATTCTGAGTGACATCCCAGATTAAGCCATCAGCTTCCACTTCCGGCAAAGAAACGTGATTTAATGAAATTAATTGGATTAAAGTCACTTAACACTATTTTATAAAATAGCAATGGCGTTAAATTATCGCGTTTCTTTTGAATCCTCAAATTTTTAAATTACTTAAAATTTTAAAGGCCAATTCAAATTTTGTCAAGGACAATTAAGTTGGGTAAATGACAATATTAAATAATCTCGACAATTTAAAATCGTTTGCTTGGTCACTCGTTCAACTTTAAAGCCGGTTTTAACAGTGCTAAGTCCGTTTCAACACCTGTAATAATTGACAAACTGTTTTCTTGTTGTCCAGTTGAAATTGGCATGGCGACTTGAGGCACTCCCGCCAAACCGGCAAGTGACGTGAGCTTTTGAGTTTTGAGACGAATTTGTTCACCTATTTGGAAACCGATATCTTTTTCTAATGCTGGACCAGGGGTTGTGGGTAGTAAAAGCATTGCCTGATTAGTTAAAATATCCTGCAAATAGATCGAAAAATCATTTTTAAACGTGTAGTCACCTATTAGTTGGCGATCGCTCTTGATGGTTGACGCAAAAGCAAAATGTTCGGCAATATCGGCACCCAGATTTGGACGGTGCACTTTTAACCACGGTCCATAATTTTTCCAAGCTTCAAATCCCTGAATCCGTTTAAAGGTTTTCTGAAGCTGTGACAGGTTAAATAACGATGGTAACCGAAAGGGCTTGACCTGTTGGCTGGAAAGCCCTAATTTTGTTTGAATAGTAGCTACGTTGTCTAAATAGTTGAAGGATAAATTTGAAATTTGATCATCAACCAGATAATAGAGTGTTTTAAGATGAAGTGGGATTTGACCTCCATATAAGACAGATCCGACTTGCTCGAGAACTTGAGGAGACTCAGCTAAAATGCCAACTGTGTCAAAACTGGTTGCCAGTGGTGCCACACCATCGAGCAAAGTCATGCTGTGCGTTGGCCGAAACCCAAAAAGACCACAATAACTTGCTGGGACTCGAATTGAACCACCAGTATCCGTACCTAGTGCAAAATCAACTAAATCACTGGCAACGGCTGAGGCAGATCCCGAACTTGATCCACCCGGATAACAGGCAGGGTGTTTTGGATTCAATGGATCGCCATAGTGAACATTCTTCCCTTTGATTGAAAACATGAACTCATCGCTGATGGTGATACCAGTTAAGGCAGCTCCGGTATTTAGCAATTTGCGAATGGCGATAGCATGATGGCTGGCTGGTTGATGAGTCTGTTTCCAAATTGGGTTGCCCAACCCGGCAATGTGATTTTTAATATCAAAAACGTCTTTCACCGAGAAATGAAATGATGATAGCTCCCCTGGACTGGTGGGTTGGATGGTGACGTTGGCTTCAATATAGGGCGAGTTAATTGTTAGCATACTGATCACGGGCTTTCTTCAAAGATTGATTGGCAAGTTGCTGGTATAGTTTGAGATATACGTCGGGGCGGAAATCGGTTTGGCCATGTAACAACGGGTTAGGCTGGTAAATATCTCTTGAAGCCAAGGATAGATCGATGGTCGTTAGATTAACTTGAGATTGGTTAGCTTGCTTATCAGTGTATTTTCCACCAATGTAGTAATGGGCTTCCAGTATTTCCTGGCCGGGCCCCACGACACTGCTACCGCCCCAAAAATCATTGTAAAGATCTTTACCACCCAAATTAGCCGAAGCAATAAATATTCTATCTCGAATAACACCGGCTTCGATGTTCGTATTGGCTAAATGCTTCCCACGGATTTTAGCGGTTGCTGTGATGTTGATATATAGTCGGCAGCCTTGAGCTGCATAGTATCGCATCAATTCTGGAAATGCCCAGGTATCGTAACAGATGGCACAGCCGACCGGTCCCCATGGTGTCTCGATCATTAATGGATTTTGACCGCGGGCTGCCCAATTGGGTTCTAAGCCAGGCAAGTGCATTTTTCGATACGTCCCGATCAATCCTTGGGGACCTAAAACGGCCATTGAATTGTAGACTTGACCGGAATCCAGATCACGTTCAGGCATGCCGACAAAAGCATATACGCCGTAGTGATGGGTTATTTTAGCTAGTCGATTAGTTGCGGGGCCGGGAATTGGCTCGGCCATTTTAACTTGCATTTTGTTTTGAAATGGGACCTGAGGCTGATCATCATAACCAGTTAATGACATCTCTGGAAGTAGAATAAAATCAGCGCCACGCTTAGCACAACTTTCGATTAAGCCGGCAATTCGATCTAGATTTTGGGATTTCTTTCCCCAAAAAGCGTGAAACGTAATCACAGCAACATTGGTAATTTCTTTCATTATTTTTCAACCTGACTTTCTTTATTAACGGGATAATTTGTAAATAGAAACCCAATCGCACCAATCAAGAGTAGGCCAGCCCCTAAATAAAAGCCAATGGTCATACTGCCAAACTGATCGGCCAGCCAACCAGTGACGTAGGGTGCTAAGATTGAGCCGCACATGCCGATAAAATTAAAAGCCGAAAGGGTAGTTGATAGATATCGGTGATCAGATTGTTTGGTAATATAAGCAACTAAAATCGGATCAATAGCTAATTTCCCTGAAAGTCCGTAAATGATTAGTGCCCCCATTAGTAGGAGGTGATTTTGAGTCAGCCCAACTACCAAAAGTGATAATCCGGCAATGGGAACTAAAATCCAGACAAACATCTTGGCTCGACTAAATTTGTCGTAATAGTTGGCAAAAATTAATGCGCCAGGAATTGAAGCCCATGGGACTAATGAGGAAATAAATCCGACGGAAGTGCCTTTAAACCCCCGTTCAACCTCTAAAAACTGGGGTAACCAAGTTAAAACAACGAAATAGGCATAGATTGAACAGAAACATAGAAAAAATGTCAGTACCAAATTCCGGTTGGTAAAAATAATCTGAAGTTGACGTTTTACTGATAGTGACTGCTTTGAGCTCGATATGCCTTGAGAAGTGGGGTGATGGGGTTCTTTAAGTAACGTCATGAACAAAAGGCCAACAATAATGGTTGGTATTGAAATTATTAAAAACGGTAAATTCCAATGCTGGTGCTGCTGAAGCACCAAGTAGCTCGATAATAATAAACCAAATGATGAACCAAAGGCCATTCCGCTGTTAATGATGGCTGTTCCCAGCGTGAGTTTATCAAGTGGAATGGCTTCACCACTGAGTGCATATTGAGGGCCATAATAGCTACCTTCACCAATTCCGGCAATTGCCCGGACAACGAGAAATAACCCAAAAGTTGTGACAATTCCTGATAGAAAAGTCATTAGTCCAAAGATAAGAAAACCAATTGTAATCATCAGTCGTTTCCCCAGCTTGTCTGCTAAGATCCCAAATGGAATTTGGAAAATGGCATATGCTAAAAAGAACAAACTGCTGATAATTCCCAATTCAGCATTATTAATGTGAAAAGTGTCTGCAATTTGGGGCATCACTGGATTTAAAATCGTTCGATCTGCGTAAATTAAGGCCCAACCGGTAAAGCAAAGACCGATCACTTTCCACCAAGCATGATTTGGATGTGTAGAAGTCATTGAAAGTGGTTTTAAAGTAACGTTTGTTGGTTTTTCCATGAGAATTCCTCCCAATTTATTAATCCAATTGCCATCAATTAAGAAATAATGTTATATTATATTACATAATATACTTTTTGAGTTAGATTTAAAGCCATCAATTAGATAAAAAATCTGTTATTTTTGTCTAAATGTAATAAAAAATAACATATTTTCCGATTCTGGAGGGATGATCATTGGTTAATTTGCAAGCGTTATTAGAAGCATTTTCGAAACAATATTATATTCGGTTGACTAATATTGACTTATCAAATGTTCAAGTAACTGAGGTGATGGTAATGGCCACGCCGGATGTTAAAAATTGGTTAATTCCTGGTGAATTAGTTTTAACCAGCTTATTTGGCTTAACGATTGATCAGCAAAAGCGATTAGTTAATCAGCTCAAACGGGAGGGAGCTGCTGGGTTGATCATCAAAACAAATGCTTATTTAAAGCAAGTTCCTAGTGAATTAATCAAATTTGGCCAAGCACTTCAATTTCCATTGATCCAAATTCAACAACTAACTTATCGAAGCATTATTGACTGTTTTAATCGATTAAAGATGCAACCGGTCAGCGTTAAAGAAACGTTATTTGGGATTGAAGCTGAACAATTGTTGACGGCAGCTCTTAATAATCATCGTCCCAGTCAATTAGAACCATTGGCTGTTAAATTAGACCTGAAGATTCATGATCCAGTGCGGTTAATGACCCTTAGTCGGAGTCACCACTCAATTGAAACGCTAAGAAGGTTACAGTGGCTCGTAAAATCAAATTTTCAGCGAGTACTAATTGGTGTGGTTGATCAGTATATCTACGTTCTGATAGCTGATCAGATTGACTTTCAAGTCGTTCTTGGGAAGATTGTACCGGAACTTCCAAACGAGCATTTCCTAGTAAGTTCGGCCGGGATGCTTAATCAGCTACCAAGCCGTCGGCATCAATTAACCAATCTACGGCATTTAGTGATTGAGTCAAAGCCGAAAGCGGCTGTTATTGTTTATGATGAATTAGGGATTGATCAACTTTTTGTTAATATTGATCCCAAAATTATTTCACAAGCATTGCCGATGGCGCAACTGATAACGCTTCAACAGAAATCCCCAGAATTATTTAAGTCATTACGGGCTTATTTTCAAGCCAATCTAAATCTTACTAAAGCGGCTAAAGCTTTGTTTGTTCACCCCAAGTCACTCAGCTATCGGCTACATAAAATTGAAGACTTGCTAAAAATTGATCTAACTGACCCAAAACAATTACTCTATTTAAATTTTGTCAGTTACTTTTTAACGTTGTACAGTCATAAATTTAAAAATTAGTGAACAAACTCTTTTTAAAATTAATGCAAACCGAGATTGATAATGTGATAGCGATTACATTAATCAGTCACATTATTTGCCAGTTGACCGATTTAGGGGTTAAATTGAAATCAGAAGGGAGGGATCAGCATGTTTAATTGGGAAATTAATGAACCAGATGAATATAGTAAAAGTGAACATGCTCACTTTGTTGATTTGACGACTCGAAGTTATATTACTGCTGAAGGCCAAGCGACCAAGCATACCGATGACCCCGAATTTTTACGACTTGCTAAAGCGGCTGCCCGCATTGCTAAAACAATCAGTGACGGTCCTGATAAAGATATTCCGATTTCTGGATTTAAACCATATGTCCCTTATCCAATTCAAGCAGTTTGGCAGAAAACCGATCAGGGTGAAAACTTTAAAATTTGGATTAAACAACCGTTATTTGTTGACGAAGATGCCTTTAAGGCTGCTTTGGAAAAAATTCATTTTATTAATACCAAAAGTGAGGAACTTCGTTTTGAACAATTAGCGGAAGGAATTGAAGCTCAAACAATCAATCACGGACCCATTAGAGATAACAGCTGTCAGGCTTTTCAAGTCTTGAATAAAGCAATTGACGAAGGCGGCTACCAACGAATCAAAGAAGATGAATACCGGGAAGTTTATATTGATAATTTACCAATCACACCGGATAGCCTTGTACTGGTTCGATTTGCGATTGATTTAAACGGTCAACCAGCACCTGACATGGTGCATAATTGATAGTTAAAATAAAGAAGCCATTCAAAAAAAGGTGTTGATTCAAAGATTAGATGAATCAGCTCCTTTTTTATGTGCTTAGTGAAAGAGAGAAAAATTTAATAAATTTGTAAATAAGTTGGCATATTAATGCCGATTTAAACGCAGTTTTGTGACAAGTTTGTCATTTAATTGGCTTATTATATAAAGGTTGAATTTAATGAGTTAGTTAATTTTTAACCGACTATCAATTGAGTTAACGATGGGCATCTCAACTAGGCGGTTAAGACACACTATTTTTAAGAAGAAGGGGAAAGCGAAAATTCATGAAAAAGTCCAATTATCGGGGGTTATTGTCAATCTTGTTGATAGTTGCCGTTTTGACAACATGGCAGTTATTTAACACCAAACCATTGTCGGCATCGGCTTCGAGTTATCGAGTTGTGAAGACAACGACCATGAAAAAGACAGCTTATCATCGGGCTTCTGCCAATGGCGCCGTTTATAATTTAAACCATACTAAAAAATTGCACTTGTTAAAGCACTACCCATACACGACCTGGTACGCTTCCAAAAAGGTGATTTTACGACATCGTCATCAAAATGCGGTTTATTACAAAGTCAAAAGCTCATCGGGTGGTGCTCAAGGTTATATTTGGCATCATTATTTGAAAAAAGGAAAAGCACCGTTTGGTTTAAAATACGCGAAAGCAGCAGTTGCGATGGATGCTAAAACTGGGAAAGTCTTGTGGCAGCGTCATATGAATACGCCAAGAGCAATTGCTTCAATTTCAAAACTAATGACGTTATATCTCGTTAATAAGAAAGTGGCTGGCAAGGGAGCCGGTTGGAATAGTCGGGTTAAAACAAGCTACTCGGGTTTAAAGACCCTCGGCAATTCAGCTGTCTATGGTGGATTCAGATTCACAAGAAATCACTACACCGTTAAGCAATTATATGCAGCCGCACTGATTGAGTCTTCTAATAATGCAGCAATTGCATTAGGTCAGTGGGTTGCTGGTGGCTCAACACCGGCAGCTAATCGTCGCTTTATCAAAATGATGAACCATCAAGTTAAAGTGTGGCATTTAGGAAAAGCCCATTTTGTCACGGCTAATGGGATGGAACAAAATGCACTTCGTCATTACGGCTATTCCGTTAAGGGTGGTAACGCTAACCTGGTCTCGGCAAAAGATGTCGCTTTAATTGCTAAACACTTACTAGCTGATTATCCAAGTATCTTAAAAGAATCCAAACGTGGTTCATTAAAAGTAGCCGGTCAATTATGCCATAATTACAATAATCTTTTACCTGGAAGAGCTTTTTATCAGCCATCTTTAAAAGTTGATGGGTTAAAAACTGGTTTTACTGACTTGGCTGGCTATTGTTTTGTCGGGACTGGGAAAAAATCTGGTCATCATCGACTCATTACAGTTGTTCTACACGATCAAAATGAATTTACAGAAACCCGGTCGCTCATGAATCATGTTTACCGCCAGCATCGAATCTAATGTTATTTCTCTATCAAGTTATTTTTATCTAATGAATAAATATATTTAAAAACGCCCCAAGTTCTATCAAAACTAAATCAAGGGGTTAATTAAGGGAATAGTTAGAATTGAAAATCGAGTTAGGACGTTATTTTAAATGGCTGTTCTTCGTTAGCCTGGGTGTCATAATATTTCAAGTTGGCAATACTGCAACTGTCAGGGCTGCTAAGGTCGATCCAAATTATCGGATTGCTTCGATTAAGAAGTCCAATTTAAGAGTAAAAGCTGTCAGATACAACGCCAAAACAGCCATGTGGAATTATCCATACCGGTCAAATCGGGCAGCCAAAAAAACGCATTGGCTAAAAAACTATGCCAAGCATTCTATGGTGGTTCTCAAAACGGCAACGCTAAAAAATGGATTACGCTATTACTATGTTCAAGTGGCCAAACGACCATCGGTTACCGGTTGGGTATATGCGAAAAATTTGCAACAGATGACTATGGTCAGTCTGGGAGATTCAATTACCAAAGGCTGGACAGGCACCTCTTATGCATCTGATCCCTATCCAAAATTAGTTGCAACTCAATTAGGGGTGACAGATACTAATCTTGGTGCCAATAATGGTAAGGTGGTTGGTGATACAGTATTGGATCTTACTGCCAACGTGACCAATACAATTTTTAAAAATTATGATATCGCCACTATTGCTTACGGGGTAAACGACTATTTTCATTCATCCCTAAGTGACGTCACTCAGGTACTCGATGACCAGCTAAAGGCTATTAAACAGCAAGCACCAAAGCTCCAGTTATTTGGTATTTTGCCGCTGGATTGCTACACAACACAGTTTGGAACTGATCAGCTTAGTGATGCATATGACACCATTGGCTACCACGATTATACGTTAGGCCAACTTTGCGATGCTGAAGCAGACGTTTACAAAGCTAATGGCATTAAGTATCTGGATTGGCGAACCGCGACGCCACAAATTGTGCCGACAACGATTGACACATCAATTTTTGGTGATGGGAAACTGCATCCCACTCAAACTACTTATGATCAAATGGGAACGGTTATTACAAACTTTATGGAACAAAATCTTAAATAAGTTACCAATTATTTAACGACTTCAACAAGCCGATCTTGACATGATAGTGCCAGGATCGGCTTGTTTTAAGTTAATTCACAAAAGTTAATTGTTGAAATAATATAAACACTTTGTGAGATGCCATAAAGTTCACTTTTTTAGGTAAATGGCTTGATAATAATCGATTTAAGCAATAACTTCCGCTAAATTCCCACTAACTAACTGTTAAATATCTTAAATGCAAAATGATTTATTTTAATAAAAGTGGTTAAAATTTTATAAATATTTTAGCGGAAAACCTATTTTATAATGTTGCCGAATCCGTTATTTTTGTAATTGTAAGCGGTTACTGAGATAAAAATATTAGGAGGCTATATGAATGGATTCACCTGATTTTCACATTTAGCAAAATCAATGAAGCGCGATCACTAAATTGATCCTAAAACATGATCCGACACAAGATAAACTGGGTAATTGATCCAGAATATTTAAAATCACTTAATTTCATGATGAAGATAAATTGTTTGGCGAGTTTCACATTACTGTTAATGGTCACGAGTATCGAAGTGTTGAGACAACCCTAACAATGAATCGTGATTTGGAGGGAATAAGTTATGAAAAGTTCTGTTGCAAACACAATTAATAGCAAAGTTGCAATGCCGTTTCACAGAATGCTGGCATACGCCAGTACAGATGCAGCCGGTAATCTGTTGTACACAACGGTAACGACGTTTATTTTATATTATTTCACAGATGTTTTTGGGCTATCCATCGCAGCTGCCGGCACAATTTTATTGGCTGCCAGAATTTTGGATGCGTTTGATGCACCGGTTTGGGGATTCATTATTGACCATACCCACACTAAATGGGGTCAGAGTCGACCATACTGGTTATGGATGGCTTTTCCGTTTGCCATTTTCTTTATTTTAATGTTTTGGTCACCAAATTTAAGCGCAACCGGAAAGTTCTGGTGGGCCTTAATTACTTACCTGTTATTTGGTATTTCTTATACAGGTGTGGGGACGCCGATTACCTCGATTTTACCTAATCTAAGTAACGATTCCGACCAACGAATTAAATTAAACAGTACTCGAAGTATTGGCGGTATGATCGGTTACTTCATCACTGCAACCTTTACATTAAGTTTTGTTGCCTTCTTTGGTGGCAATCCACAATCAGGGTGGCGGAACACAGCAATTGTCCTTGGCATTATCGGTTTTTGCCTATTGATGTTTGCCTTTTCGGATACTCGCGAAATTAACAAGCCGAAGAAAGCCGTTTCAATTTTAAATTCGATTAAGGCTGCAAAAGCCAACTGGCCATGGTTCATTTTAGTGATTGTCTTTATTTTCTACTGGTTGGGTAATGCTTCGCGGACATCAGTCGTTGTTTACTATACGCAATACAATTTAGGACATAAGGAATTTGCTTCGGTTTTGAACGCATTAGTCATGATGCAATTGATTGGAATGGTCGCTATTCCATTTTTGGTTAAAAAATTCCGAAAAACGTACGTTTTAATGGCCGGCATGTTCTTAGCGGCTTTTGGTCAAATTCTAATTGCCTTTACGGGTCAATCATTTATCGGGCTATCAATCGCTTGGTCCATCGCGTCAATTGGAACCGGGATTTCTGTGACGTTGCCATTTGCGATGCTGGCTGATACCGTTGACTATGGTGAATGGCGAAATGGTATTCGAGCAAGTGGCTTTTTAACTGCCATTGGGAGTTCTTTTGCAATTAAAATGGGTTCAGGCCTTGGTGGTTGGGCACCATCCGTTGTTTTAGCCCACGCCGGTTATAAAGCCGGGGCGGTTCAAAGTTCACAAGTCCTTTCCGCAATCAAATTCAGTATTTCTTATTTACCAGCCATCTTCTTCATTATCGGCGGCCTACTGATCTTAACATACATTAAATTTGAAAAGCAGGAAAAGTCTATCCGAACAACTTTACTGGAACGTCGTGGCAGTCTAGACGAAGATTAGATTAAAACAAGTCATTTAGGAGGAATAAAAATGAAAGCAGTTTTAAAAGTTGATCCAACCCAGCAAATTTCAAAAATTGACGAACGTATTTACGGCTCGTTTATCGAGCAATTAGGTCGAGCCGTTTATGAGGGAATTTATCAACCCGGTCAGGCGACTGCTGACGAAAACGGTTTGAGAAAAGATGTTATTGAGGCAGTTAAAAAATTAAATGTCCCGATTGTTCGTTATCCTGGTGGGAACTTTGTTTCTCAGTACAAATGGGAAGACGGGATTGGCCCTAAAGATGCCAGACCCAAACGACTTGACTTGGCGTGGAGAACCATCGAAACAAATCAATTTGGCTTGCACGAGTTTATGAACTGGGCCAAAAAAGTCGGGACCCAAGCTGATATGGCGGTTAATCTTGGCACCCGTGGCATAATGTCAGCCGCTAATTTGGTTGAGTACTGCAACTTTCCAAAGGGCTCTTATTGGAGCGATCTGCGTCGGCAAAATGGGCAGGAGACGCCGTTTGCCATTAAAACCTGGTGCTTAGGTAATGAAATGGACGGCCCCTGGGAAATCGGTCAGAAGACAGCCTATGAATACGGTCATTTGGCTAATGAAGCAGCTAAAGCAATGCGGGCGGTTGACGATTCAATTGAATTAGTTGCCTGTGGCAGTTCTTCAATGGATAATCCGACTTTTGGTGATTGGGAAAAGACCGTTTTGGATCAGTGCTATGACAACGTTGATTATTTATCACTGCATCGCTACTATGGCTTTTATGGGGATGATGATCCCAATGAACTTGATAACTATCTGGGAAAGAATATTGATTTAGACGAGTTTATTAAGGGCGTTGTGGCAATCTGTGACGCAGTTAAAGCACGTAAACGAACTAAAAAAACCATTAATCTTTCTTTAGATGAGTGGAATGTTTGGTACCATTCCAACGATCAGGATGCTAAAACTAAGCCATGGCAACAGGCACCGCATTTGTTGGAAGATATTTACAACTTTGAAGATGCGCTTTTGGTAGGAAGCCTATTGATTACTTTACTAAAAAATAGTGATCGAGTTAAAATTGCCTGCCTGGCCCAACTGGTTAACGTCATTGCACCAATTATGACCAACGATCAGGGAGTCTGGTTCCAATCAATCTTCTATCCATACATGCAAGTGTCAAATTACGGCAAAGGCATTGCACTGACACCGGAAGTTGAGGTGCCAACCTATAAAACACGTGAATTTGATGCCGTGCCGTATTTAGATAGTATCGCTACCTATGACAAAACACAAAATGAATTAACAATTTTTTGCGAGAATAAGCATCAAACTGATTCAATTTCTTTTCAAACTTTATTACGGGACTTTGATGTCGAAAATGTCATTGAAGCAACTCAATTTTACGGTTACGACGTCAAAGCTGATAATCGAGATGGCAAAATGAAATTACAGCCACTAACTGCGACGACTGAGCCACATAAAGTTATGGCAACTTTGCAACCACTTTCTTGGAACATGATTCGGGTTCGAGTTCGCTAACTTAATTCTTTATCAATAAACTAATGGTCCCACCTTAAAGCAAAACGTTGGCTTTAAGGTGGGACCATTTTTTACTTCAATGAGTAAACTTTTCACGATAGGCAATTGGTGACACGCCATAATGCTGCTTGAAGATGGCTGAAAAATAATAAATATTATTATATCCAACATTAACGGCAATTTGACTGATTGAATCATCCGTTGTTAGTAAACGTTTGACAGCTTCTTCAAGTCGATATTTTGTTAAAAATTCATTTGGCGTCATTCCAAATGTTTTCTTCATACTGAGGGCGATTGAGTTCGGATGAGCATGGAATTCACGACTCAGTGTTTCGTTAGTGATTTTTTCGTCAAAATGATCTCGCAAAAAGCGTTCAACGTTTTCAGCCAATTGATTTGATGCAGATTCATGATTTGGTTTTTCCTGAATCATTTGAAGAAGATCAATAAACTGCTGTTGGGCTTGCCAAAAACCAACGTTATTTTGTAGTGCACTATTTTTAAAAATTCGATTGATTAATTTAAAAGTCGCTGCCTCATCGGTAATTTGGCGGAGTTTTTTTAAATAAAGCGTCACTGATGGTGTGAAGTAATGAAGCGTTGGAATATTGATTTTAGAACTGACTTTAACCGGTTTGGCAGCCTGAACCCATTTACCACTGACTGAAAAGTGTAGCCAGTAATATTCGGTTCGTTCTTCGATTGGTTTCCAAGAATAGTGGTGGTGATTAGGCAATAAGATAAAACTATCACCTGGGTTTAATGTGTAGCGGTGATCGTCTTCGGCAATAAATAGCCGGCCTTTAACGATTGTCATTAAAACAAAGTACTGAAGATCATTACGATTAGGATGGGTTTCACCAGCATCAAAAATGGCATAGCCACCTTGAATAAAAGTTGGTAGCGGTATGCAGGAAATTGAAATGTATTCGTCTTCCATACGGGGGATCGTCCTTTCAAAGTAACGTTAATAATTCTAGTATAAACGATTGAGTGGAAAATTACGAAAGCGCTTTTAACCTGGGTAATTTCTAAAAATTAAGGAAGTTAAAAGCGGCTTTCCGGCGGATCCTCCTATCCAGTAATTATAGGTGGAAGCAACTGAATGTGACTTAAAAAATAAGGATTTTAGCGGGGGGCTATTGGCATGCTTTCAACAGCAAAATAAAGCTACCAATTTTTAAAAAATATGACGGTTAGTGACCAGTTAAGTTTCATTAGTGGTCGAAAGTGATCAAAAGGATAAAAAATGGTCCTTAAAAGACCGAATCACACAAATTTTAAAAGTAGAGATTATTCAGGTTGAAAATATTGGTGGAATTTAGTTATATTTTGTAGGTAAATTGTGAATTTTGTAAAGAATCATTTTCCTTTTAAAACGCAATTTAGATGTTCATCGTGCCAAAATTTAAGGAAATAATCTTCTTTTAAGTGTTAAATATTGAAAAAATATTGTGATTAATTTCAAAAAAATCGATTGGTATTATATAAACGGTTTAAGGGATCTTTCATTTGCTGAAACACGATAAGCTATTATCCTTATCATATGTGAAAAATCATGTAACCGGTTACGGATAATGGTGTACCTAACCTAATTTATATATTTATTTAAGGAGGCTTCGACAATGGAATCATCTTATTTCAGTGTTGAACAAAGTCAACGTGGGGCAATCACCAAGTTGATATTAGCTAACGATGCCACCCAGATGAACTGGGTGATTGATCCGGAATACTTAGCATCACTTCATTATCATGATGAAGATAAGTTATTTGGTGAATTTCATATTACCGTTAACGGTCAGCAATTTCAAAGCATTAATGTTACTCCGAAAATTCAACAATTTAACACCCAAAGTCAATTGATTTTTCCGTTTGAAAATTTTAAGGTCATCGAGAATTTTATTTTGAATGGCAAAGCGCTTGATTGGCAAATTCAAGTTGAAAATTTAAGCTCAAGTGAATTGGAAGTTGAAGATTTTGGTGCTTGGATAAGTTTGGCTTATGTGATGTTTCGAGATAAGCATGTTCGACGAAATGCCAATCGGTCTGCAGCTGTTTTCCCCAGCATTTCACCAGAATATACGAAATTAGCGGTTGTTCGGCGAGATAATACTGTACCTAATTTAGGTGTTTATCAAACGGAGGGGCGTGTTTTATCAGTCGGAACCTATAATGAGTATACAAATCGCTTTTTTGAAAACGCTTCACCTTCACTAGATGGGATGCTTTTTCATGAATTTATTTTAGCTGGCGGTTATCAAGATGATCAACGCCCCCCATCATGATTGGATTTATCCCGAAAATTCATTGAAGCTGGCAGCCCATCAAAAACAATCATGGCAATTTGCATTACATCCCTACACTGATCAAGCCAACTTTTATCAAACCGCGCAAAAATTTGGTCATCCTTTAGTGACATTTGAGCCACTTGTTCAACAAGATCAGCTTCAAACAATTCAAATTACGCCAGCGTCAGGACAACAGGTCAAGTCGATTTCAGTTCAGTACTGGCAAAATAACAAATCAGTTGAAACAGACTTAACGCCATTATTTAAAGAACATCAGCTTCAATTTAAACCGGATGGATTAGGAGAACATAAACTGATTATTCGATTCGTGGATGGTACAACCGACATTGGTGTCTTTAATGTGATGGATACGATTGCCGCACTGTTAAGAGAACGGGTGAATTATCTTTGTGATCACTCCTACGCAGGTGCCACTGGCAAAGTTCCATATAGCTTTAGCCCGGCTTCCAACCAAGGTGAATCACTTGGCAAAATGACGTTTATTCTTCAAGAATGTTTATTGGATCAAAACGTGACGGATCCGGCTCGAAAAGTGGCCATCGTTGAAGAAAGTGCGGTCAACTATGTTAGACCGAAGTGGTTCGTAAATGGCGATTTCAAACATCCGCGGAAATTGTATGGTGACTTTTATCGGGTGATGGATTTTGAATACATTGCGCATCTCTTTTATCTGTTATCAAAGTGTCCTTCGAAATATTTAAAAATTCATTCTCCCAAAGACTATTTAACTTGGGCAGCTGAAGTATTTGATATGCGGGTAAATCCTGATCTGCATGACAGTGAACGTGGTAAAACCGAAGCACAAATGTTAGGAGGTTACTTTGGATATATTGAAGAATTACTTAGAGATGTCAAAAATGCTGGATTAAATCAGAAATTTGAAGAAATTTCTCATTCGTGGCAACAAGTTACGAAACATGTTGCCGCAAATAGCGATCAATTATTAGCTGCCATGACTGAACATTTCTTTGACAATGCGGGCTTTGGTCCAGCTGCTGCCGCACTTTCATTGACTGGCAATCAGAAAAGTGCTCAAACATATGGTGAATTGTTAAAAGCCAATATTGGCTTTAGTAATGACTTTCGAGCTCAGAGTCCTGATCGCTGGTGGGAAGCACTTTCTTATATGATTCATGCGTTGTGGGGGAGGTATTACAGCTGCTGCAGCTCAAATTACCGGCGAAAATTTAGGAGATGTTGAGCTGATTAATGCAGCGTATCGGGCTACTAACGCTGTTTTGTATATGTACGACACCAACGCTACTGCTACGGATCGGCAGTTAAAGCCGGGTGAAGCGGCTTCGACGTACAGTGTTGCGGGACCCAATGTTAATCGTCCGGATCTATCACGAAATCGGTTTGGCCAATCAATCTTTGCCTCGGATGGCGGCATCTTCGCTAAGCTGTTTCCAGATGGTTACACCGGTGAGGATGATTGGGATATGGGAGAAGAGTTGGTTGATTATTTGAATGGTTTTGGGCAGACTACTTATTTTTATTCAGATCAGCAAGGACAGTATCATGCGATCAACGGTTTTATGAAAAAAGTAGAGGGTCAACACTATCAAATTAGAAGTTTTGCCCCTTACTTGCGCAAGTATGTCAATTTAAATAATGGTCAGCGCTTCTACTCAACCAAAAAGGTTGTCAATTTTAATTTGGCAGCCCAAGAGATTTATAGCTAGTTGAAATTTGGAGGAAACAATTATGAAAAGTTCTGTTGGAAACGCGATTAATAGCAAAGTGACTTTGCCATTTCATCGGATGCTTGCATATGCTAGTACGGATGCAGCTGGTAATTTGCTTTACACAACGGTGACGACTTTTATCTTGTATTACTTTACCGACGTCTTTGGTATTTCGATTGCAGCTGCTGGGACAATTTTATTAGCTGCTCGGATTTTAGACGCCTTTGATGCACCTATTTGGGGCCTAATTATTGATCATACCCATACTAAATGGGGACAGAGTCGTCCATATTGGTTATGGGTGGCCTTTCCATTTGCGATCTTCTTTATTTTAATGTTTTGGTCTCCCGGTTTAAGCGCCACCGGTAAATTTTGGTGGGCATTGATCACCTACTTATTATTTGGAATCTCATATACTGGTATTGGAACACCGATTACTTCCATTTTACCAAATCTAAGTAATGATCCAGAACAGCGAATTAAATTAAACAGTACACGTAGCATTGGTGGAATGATCGGCTATTTTATCACTGCGACCTTTACGTTAAGCTTTGTTGCTTTTTTAGGTAAAACTCAACAATCTGGTTGGCGAAATACGGCAATTATATTGGCAGTTGTCGGTTTTGGCCTGTTAATGTTTGCCTTCTTTGATACGCGTGAAATTAACAAACCAAAGAAAGCTATTTCAATTTTAAACTCAATTAAAGCTGCCAAAGCAAACTGGCCATGGTTTATCCTGGTATTTGTATTCATCTTCTACTGGTTGGGTAACTCTTCGCGAACAGCGGTTGTTGTTTACTATACACAGTATAATTTAGGAAACAAAGGCTTTGCTTCAATTTTAAATGCCTTGGTAATGATGCAATTGATTGGAATGGTTGCCATTCCTTTCTTGGTTAGAAAGTTACGCAAAACTTACGTCCTGATGTCGGGGATGTTTCTGGCTGCACTTGGTCAGATTTTAATTGCATTTACCGGTCATTCATTAATTGCGTTATCGATCGCTTGGTCAATTGCTTCAATTGGGACTGGGATTTCAGTTACCCTGCCATATGCAATGCTAGCAGATACTGTTGATTATGGTGAATGGCGGAATGGCATTCGAGCCAGTGGCTTTTTAACGGCAATTGGTAGTTCGTTTGCAATTAAAATGGGGTCTGGCCTTGGTGGATGGGCACCATCAATTGTTTTATCAAAAGCCGGTTATAAAGCTGGTGCTATTCAAAATGCCCAAGTCCTCTCAGCAATTAAATTTAGTATTTCATTTTTGCCAGCCATCTTCTTTATTGCCGGTGGTTTGTTAATCTTGTTATACATTAAATTTGAAAAGCAAGAAAAGACCATTCGGGTAAGTTTGTTGCAACGTCGTGGTAACTTAGGAGAAAATTAAGCTAAATAACTATCAATTAAAAGCGGGACGGTTAAAACTGTTCTGCTTTTTTGAATTTCGCTTAATGTTTGAATTTTTCCCGGTAAGCAGTTGGCGTCATTGCATAATGTTGTTTAAAAATAGTTGAAAAATAATAAATATTATTGTAGCCGACATTCCGAGCAATTTGATTGATAGGTTCATCAGTAGTCAATAAATGCTTGGCAGCTTCCTCAAGTCGATATTTAGTTAAAAAGGTAGTTGGCGTCATCCCAAACGTTTTTTTCATACTCAATGCAATCGAATTTGGATGGACATGGAATTCACGGCTAAGTGTGGCATTCGTGATTTTTTCATCAAAGTGATCTCGCAAAAAACGCTCAATTCTTTCGGCAAGTTGGGTAGAAGTTGATTCATTTTTGGTTTTTTCCTGAAATATTTGAAGCAAATCAATAAATTGTTGCTGAGCCTGCCAAAAGCCAACATTATTTTGTTTAGCACTGTTTTTAAAAATCCGGTTAATCAATTTAAAGGCAGGAACCTCATCCGTTATGTGACGATTCTTTTTTAGGTAAAGCGTGACGGTTGGTGTGAAATAGTGAAGCGTTGGGATATCAACTTTGGAACTGACATCAACCGGCTTATTTTCTTGAGTCCATTTTCCGGCAACCGAAAAGTGCAGCCAATAATATTCAGTTGATTGTTCAACCGGTTTCCACGAATAATGGTGATGATGTGGTAACAGAATGAAAATGTCTCCAGGATTTAAAGTATATTGATGACCATCTTCAGCAATAAATAGTTGGCCTTTAACAATGATCATCAATACAAAATATTGAAGGTCATTCCGGTTGGGATGATTTTCACCTTCATCAAAAAAGGCATAGCCACCTTGGATAAACGTTGGTAGGGGGATGCAAGAAATTGAGATGTACTTGTCTTCCATAAGAAATAGTCATCCTTTCATCATTATATAAATTTTTCCAGAAGCGTTTTGAAGCCGTTAGAAATGTTCAATGAACGATTCAACTTCATCAAGATATCATGAATTAGCGTAAATCGTCACGAATTTTAGTTGTTTAACTGAAACTTGAAAGCTAAAAATCACTTCAATATTGCGTGATTTTTGGCTTTTTCTGATCAAAATTAAAACGCAAGGGCTCCTGCGCTGTATACTTTAATTGACAAAAGAAAGATACAAAGGAGTGCT
>NZ_LS422990.1 GCF_900411375.1 Lentilactobacillus raoultii
AAGAGCCATACCGCTGATTCTGCGTTTGCTGATGAACTAAGTCAACCTCAGCACTAACCTTGCGAGTCATTTCTTTGATTTGGTCATTGGTAAAATACTGACCAGCCGTTTGAGCTTGAGTAAGCATTTGGCGCATAATCTCGGAAACCTGCTGTTGCTTGGAAAGATTGGTGTTTTCCATAATAGACGCAACGCGAGCAGTAGACTCCTTCTGTTGATAAGCAAGCATCTCATTTTGTGCATATACCTGGTCTTTCGTATTCTGGCGTGAAGTCGCCGACTGAATGCCAGCAATCTCTTTTTGAGTCTCATTTTGCATCTCGGCAATCTCTTTCTGATTGTCCAGTTGCATTTTAGTAAGCTCTTTTTGATTCTCAAATCCGGCGTCAACCATACCAGCAGAGGAAGCATCAGCACCAGCACGCTCCCAAGCATTAAGCTCAGGAAATGCAGCAGCAAGATAATCACGAGTATCCTTTCCTTTATCAGCGGCAGACTTGCCACCAAGTCCAACCAAATCAAGCAACTTATCAGAAACGGCAGAAGTGCCAGCCTGCAACGTACCTTCAAGAAGTCCTTTACCAGCTTTAGCCATAGCACCAGAAACAAAACTAGGGACGGCCTCATCAGGGTTAGGAACATTAGAGCCTTGAATGGCAGATTTAATACCAGCATCACCCATGCCTACAGTATTGTTATCGGTAGCAAGCACATCACCTTGAATGCCACCGGAGGCGGCTTTTTGACCGCCTCCAAACAATTTAGACATGGCGCCACCAGCAAGAGCAGAAGCAATACCGCCAGCAATAGCACCAAACATAAATCACCTCACTTAAGTGGCTGGAGACAAATAATCTCTTTAATAACCTGATTCAGCGAAACCAATCCGCGGCATTTAGTAGCGGTAAAGTTAGACCAAACCATGAAACCAACATAAACATTATTGCCCGGCGTACGGGGAAGGACGTCAATAGTCACACAGTCCTTGACGGTATAATAACCACCATCATGGCGACCATCCAAAGGATAAACATCATAGGCAGTCGGGAGGGTAGTCGGAACCGAAGAAGACTCAAAGCGAACCAAACAGGCAAAAAATTTAGGGTCGGCATCAAAAGCAATATCAGCACCAACAGAAACAACCTGATTAGCGGCGTTGACAGATGTATCCATCTGAATGCAATGAAGAAAACCACCATTACCAGCATTAACCGTCAAACTATCAAAATATAACGTTGACGATGTAGCTTTAGGTGTCTGTAAAACAGGTGCCGAAGAAGCTGGAGTAACAGAAGTGAGAACCAGCTTATCAGAAAAAAAGTTTGAATTATGGCGAGAAATAAAAGTCTGAAACATGATTAAACTCCTAAGCAGAAAACCTACCGCGCTTCGCTTGGTCAACCCCTCAGCGGCAAAAATTAAAATTTTTACCGCTTCGGCGTTATAACCTCACACTCAATCTTTTATCACGAAGTCATGATTGAATCGCGAGTGGTCGGCAGATTGCGATAAACGGTCACATTAAATTTAACCTGACTATTCCACTGCAACAACTGAACGGACTGGAAACACTGGTCATAATCATGGTGGCGAATAAGTACGCGTTCTTGCAAATCACCAGAAGGCGGTTCCTGAATGAATGGGAAGCCTTCAAGAAGGTGATAAGCAGGAGAAACATACGAAGGCGCATAACGATACCACTGACCCTCAGCAATCTTAAACTTCTTAGACGAATCACCAGAACGGAAAACATCCTTCATAGAAATTTCACGCGGCGGCAAGTTGCCATACAAAACAGGGTCGCCAGCAATATCGGTATAAGTCAAAGCACCTTTAGCGTTAAGGTACTGAATCTCTTTAGTCGCAGTAGGCGGAAAACGAACAAGCGCAAGAGTAAACATAGTGCCATGCTCAGGAACAAAGAAACGCGGCACAGAATGTTTATAGGTCTGTTGAACACGACCAGAAAACTGGCCTAACGACGTTTGGTCAGTTCCATCAACATCATAGCCAGATGCCCAGAGATTAGAGCGCATGACAAGTAAAGGACGGTTGTCAGCGTCATAAGAGGTTTTACCTCCAAATGAAGAAATAACATCATGGTAACGCTGCATGAAGTAATCACGTTCTTGGTCAGTATGCAAATTAGCATAAGCAGCTTGCAGACCCATAATGTCAATAGATGTGGTAGAAGTCGTCATTTGGCGAGAAAGCTCAGTCTCAGGAGGAAGCGGAGCAGTCCAAATGTTTTTGAGATGGCAGCAACGGAAACCATAACGAGCATCATCTTGATTAAGCTCATTAGGGTTAGCCTCGGTACGGTCAGGCATCCACGGCGCTTTAAAATAGTTGTTATAGATATTCAAATAACCCTGAAACAAATGCTTAGGGATTTTATTGGTATCAGGGTTAATCGTGCCAAGAAAAGCGGCATGGTCAATATAACCAGTAGTGTTAACAGTCGGGAGAGGAGTGGCATTAACACCATCCTTCATGAACTTAATCCACTGTTCACCATAAACGTGACGATGAGGGACATAAAAAGTAAAAATGTCTACAGTAGAGTCAATAGCAAGGCCACGACGCAATGGAGAAAGACGGAGAGCGCCAACGGCGTCCATCTCGAAGGAGTCGCCAGCGATAACCGGAGTAGTTGAAATGGTAATAAGACGACCAATCTGACCAGCAAGGAAGCCAAGATGGGAAAGGTCATGCGGCATACGCTCGGCGCCAGTTTGAATATTAGACATAATTTATCCTCAAGTAAGGGGCCGAAGCCCCTGCAATTAAAATTGTTGACCACCTACATACCAAAGACGAGCGCCTTTACGCTTGCCTTTAGTACCTCGCAACGGCTGCGGACGACCAGGGCGAGCGCCAGAACGTTTTTTACCTTTAGACATTACATCACTCCTTCTGCACGTAATTTTTGACGCACGTTTTCTTCTGCGTCAGTAAGAACGTCAGTGTTTCCTGCGCGTACACGCAAGGTAAACGCGAACAATTCAGCGGCTTTAACCGGACGCTCGACGCCATTAATAATGTTTTCCGTAAATTCAGCGCCTTCCATGATGAGACAGGCCGTTTGAATGTTGACGGGATGAACATAATAAGCAATGACGGCAGCAATAAACTCAACAGGAGCAGGAAAGCGAGGGTATCCTACAAAGTCCAGCGTACCATAAACGCAAGCCTCAACGCAGCGACGAGCACGAGAGCGGTCAGTAGCAATCCAAACTTTGTTACTCGTCAGAAAATCGAAATCATCTTCGGTTAAATCCAAAACGGCAGAAGCCTGAATGAGCTTAATAGAGGCCAAAGCGGTCTGGAAACGTACGGATTGTTCAGTAACTTGACTCATGATTTCTTACCTATTAGTGGTTGAACAGCATCGGACTCAGATAGTAATCCACGCTCTTTTAAAATGTCAACAAGAGAATCTCTACCATGAACAAAATGTGACTCATATCTAAACCAGTCCTTGACGAACGTGCCAAGCATATTAAGCCACTTCTCCTCATCCAACGCGTCAGTTTTTGACAGAATCGTTAGTTGATGGCGAAAGGTCGCAAAGTAAGAGCTTCTCGAGCTGCGCAAGGATAGGTCGAATTTTCTCATTTTCCGCCAGCAGTCCACTTCGATTTAATTCGTAAACAAGCAGTAGTAATTCCTGCTTTATCAAGATAATTTTTCGACTCATCAGAAATATCCGAAAGTGTTAACTTCTGCGTCATGGAAGCGATAAAACTCTGCAGGTTGGATACGCCAATCATTTTTATCGAAGCGCGCATAAATTTGAGCAGATTTGTCGTCACAGGTTGCGCCGCCAAAACGTCGGCTACAGTAACTTTTCCCAGCCTCAATCTCATCTCTCTTTTTGCGTTCTGCTTCAATATCTGGTTGAACGGCGTCGCGTCGTAACCCAGCTTGGTAAGTTGGATTAAGCACTCCGTGGACAGATTTGTCATTGTGAGCATTTTCATCCCGAAGTTGCGGCTCATTCTGATTCTGAACAGCTTCTTGGGAAGTAGCGACAGCTTGGTTTTTAGTGAGTTGTTCCATTCTTTAGCTCCTAGACCTTTAGCAGCAAGGTCCATATCTGACTTTTTGTTAACGTATTTAGCCACATAGAAACCAACAGCCATATAACTGGTAGCTTTAAGCGGCTCACCTTTAGCATCAACAGGCCACAACCAACCAGAACGTGAAAAAGCGTCCTGCGTGTAGCGAACTGCGATGGGCATACTGTAACCATAAGGCCACGTATTTTGCAAGCTATTTAACTGGCGGCGATTGCGTACCCGACGACCAAAATTAGGGTCAACGCTACCTGTAGGAAGTGTCCGCATAAAGTGCACCGCATGGAAATGAAGACGGCCATTAGCTGTACCATACTCAGGCACACAAAAATACTGATAGCAGTCGGCGTGTGAATCATTAGCCTTGCGACCCTCGGCAGCAAGAACCATACGACCAATATCACGAAAATAGTCACGCAAAGCATTGGGATTATCATAAAACGCCTCTAATCGGTCGTCAGCCAACGTGAGAGTGTCAAAAACGATAAACCAACCATCAGCATGAGCCTGTCGCATTGCATTCATCAAACGCTGAATAGCAAAGCCTCTACGCGATTTCATAGTGGAGGCCTCCAGCAATCTTGAACACTCATCCTTAATACCTTTCTTTTTGGGGTAATTATACTCATCGCGAATATCCTTAAGAGGGCGTTCAGCAGCCAGCTTGCGGCAAAACTGCGTAACCGTCTTCTCGTTCTCTAAAAACCATTTTTCGTCCCCTTCGGGGCGGTGGTCTATAGTGTTATTAATATCAAGTTGGGGGAGCACATTGTAGCATTGTGCCAATTCATCCATTAACTTCTCAGTAACAGATACAAACTCATCACGAACGTCAGAAGCAGCCTTATGGCCGTCAACATACATATCACCATTATCGAACTCAACGCCCTGCATACGAAAAGACAGAATCTCTTCCAAGAGCTTGATGCGGTTATCCATCTGCTTATGGAAGCCAAGCATTGGGGATTGAGAAAGAGTAGAAATGCCACAAGCCTCAATAGCAGGTTTAAGAGCCTCGATACGCTCAAAGTCAAAATAATCAGCGTGACATTCAGAAGGGTAATAAGAACGAACCATAAAAAAGCCTCCAAGATTTGGAGGCATGAAAACATACAATTGGGAGGGTGTCAATCCTGACGGTTATTTCCTAGACAAATTAGAGCCAATACCATCAGCTTTACCGTCTTTCCAGAAATTGTTCCAAGTATCGGCAACAGCTTTATCAATACCATGAAAAATATCAACCACACCAGAAGCAGCATCAGTGACGACATTAGAAATATCCTTTGCAGTAGCGCCAATATGAGAAGAGCCATACCGCTGATTCTGCGTTTGCTGATGAACTAAGTCAACCTCAGCACTAACCTTGCGAGTCATTTCTTTGATTTGGTCATTGGTAAAATACTGACCAGCCGTTTGAGCTTGAGTAAGCAT
>NZ_LS422991.1 GCF_900411375.1 Lentilactobacillus raoultii
AGCACTCCTTTGTATCTTTCTTTTGTCAATTAAAGTATACAGCGCAGGAGCCCTTGCGTTTTAATTTTGATCAGAAAAAGCCAAAAATCACGCAATATTGAAGTGATTTTTAGCTTTCAAGTTTCAGATATCTTAACCTAAAATTCCGTGAATAAATCCAAATTCCTCAAAAAATCCAGAAACAACCTTGCGTATATAATCATATAGAGGGGGCAAAAAGGATGCCATGTACCCGTCTAGATACTCTTCCTTTTTTATAAATATGTCGTGTTTATATGCCCCCTTTCTCCTATATTTTAAAAAAGAAAGACATTGGATAACCAATCCGGTGTCTTTTTTTACATAAAATCTTATTATCTCTTCATTTGGCGTAACTGGCAATCACCGTCATTAGTCCACTTAGTCGATAACTTGTAATCGGCTTTGGCAGGATGTAAGAAGTCCCTTTTTTGACTGGATAAACCGTGCCATCAACGATCAACTCGCCACCACCGTCAACGACTGTCTGTAATAAGTAATTATGGGCCTGATTAAGCGCTAATTCACCAGTTGTCTGGATCTTTTCCACAACAAAGTCATCAGCGTTGACCAGCATAGTGACCATCCCATGTGCAACTTGGCGGGTTGCCTGCACAATGTGTGGATCCTGATGAGGTACTTGGGTGACCGCCAACGCATTTTGGAGTTGCAACGGCCGCTTCTTATGGGTTGTTGGATCCAATCGGTCAAAATCATAGAATCGAAAGGTCATATCGGAGCTTTGTTGCGTCTCAAGTGCGACAATTCCAGCTCCCAGCGCATGCAAAACTCCCGCTGGATTATAGAAAAAATCACCGGTTTTAACTGGAATCGTCCTTAAAACTGTTTCAATTTGACCAGCATCAATCGCCGCCTGCAGTGCCGCCTTGGTTTTTGCCCGATGGCCGTAATAAATCTTGGCTCCAGGAGCTGCTGATAGAATGTACCAGCTTTCCGCTTTGCCAAATCGTTCCCCGTGAGCTCGCGCATAATCATCGTCTGGATGTACCTGAATGGACAAATTGTCCTTGGCATCCAAAAGTTTAACCAGCAGTGGAAATGGGGCGTCTTGTGCATGGCCGCCGAACAATTCCGGAAATTCCCGCCAGATTTTAGTCAAAGTCTGCCCCGCCAATGGTCCGTTATTAACCCGACTGAGGCCATGGGGATGAGCTGAAATTAACCACGCTTCTCCCGTGTGATCGCTGGGCAACTTAAATCCATAATCCTGTAACTTGGTCCCACCCCAAATTTTCTGGTGAAGAACCGCCGATAAAAATAATGGTGTCCGTTTTGCTTTCAAATCCATAATAAGTTTCAAAGTCTCCCTAATAGCAGTATTGAAAACGTTTGTGTAACCGATTCCAACACCACCTTAACGCAAATCTTGAAAATGTGCACTTTTTTAGAAAATTCTCACTTCTTAAGAATGGTTTTGATAACGTTCAAAATGGGCCTTCAAATAAGAAGTTGTCAGACTTTGTGGCGATTTAATCAAATCCTGTGGCCGGCCCGCTGCCACAATCCGGCCACCCTGATCACCGCCACGTGGTCCCATATCAATTAAATAATCGGAATTAGCCATCAAATCCAGATCATGAGTAATCATCATGACCGTGGCACCTTGATCAATCAGCTGTGAAAAGACTTTTAGTAGGACATGCACGTCCAGTGGGTGCAGGCCAACGGAAGGTTCATCAAAAATAAACAGGGTATTGTCTTGGCTGCGTCGCATATGTGATGTTAATTTAAGACGCTGGGCTTCCCCGCCGGAGAGTGTTGGCGTTGCCTCACCCAAATGAAGATAACCTAACCCCATTTTTTGAAGAATCCGTAGCGTTGCCCCAATTGCAGTTGCCGGTTTAAATAGGGCCGTTGCCTGATCAACATCCAAATCCAGTACGTCAGCAATCGAGCGTCCCTGCCATTTAACTTGTAAAATTCGCTGGTTGAAGCGTTTTCCACCACAAGTCGGACAAGTTTCCACCATATCTGGTAAATACTGAATATCCAGTGAGATTTCGCCGGTTCCACTACAGGTTGGACAACCGCCCTGCTTGTTATTATATGAAAAATAACTGGGTGTATACTTTTTCTCTTTAGCAGCGGACAAAGATGCAAATAACTTTCGCAGGTGATCCATAATATTCGTGTAGGTTGCCACCGTCGAGCGGGCATTCTTACCAACCGGTGTTGCATCAACGCTTACAATGTGTTTAATGCGAGCCGGATTAAACCGATCGACATCACTTGGTAACTGACGATGAGCCAGTTGGGCTTTAAAGGCTGCCAGCAAGCCATCCAACACCAAGGTAGTTTTCCCAGCTCCTGAAAAACCGGTAATTGAAATTAACCGGTTAATCGGAAACTTGGCTTTCACATGATTCAAATTAAATCGATGGTTGATCGCCAGTCGGATGGCCCCGTCAGCAAAAACATCCTGATCTTTAGCAGCAGGTGTCCGGGTCAGCAAGCGTCCCCGACCGGTTAGAAACGGTGCAATCAATGAGTTAGGGCTGGCTTTGATTTGAGCTGGTGTTCCCTGATCAATGATCGTGCCACCCTTTTCACCGGAGCCGGGCCCGATTTCGATAATCCAATCCGCCGCATTGATAATTGCCGTCTCATGATCAACAACTACCAGCGAATTACCCTGAGCCACCAATTGATGAAAAATTTTAATCAATCCTGAAACGTTATCCGGATGCAGACCAACGGAGGGCTCGTCCAAAACGTAAAGCACACCGGTGGTCTGGGTTCTTAGTGTCCGGCCCAACTGAATTCGTTGTAATTCACCAGTTGAAAGCGTCGCCCCGGCCCGATCCATTGTTAAATAATCTAATCCTAAATCCAGCAGTGGTTGCAGCTGATTCAAGAGTTCACCAGTCAGATTATTAGCCAGTGCCTGCATATTATCAGGCAACTCGTTCTTAATTTCTTGGACAAATGCCGGCAGTTTTCCCAACGGTAATCGGCTGGCTTCCGCAATATTTTTCCCGGCAACCAATTGGTTCAACCGATCCGGATTAATTCGGGTCCCGTGACACACTGGGCAGGTAAAGAAACGATAAAATCGGTTTAAGCGTTTTAAGGCAATCTCGCTTTTAGTGGTGGCCATACTGTCTTCAATCGCGTGATACGCATTTTCATATAATGCATGATCCATGTGAAAGACCCGACCATTCTTACTGGGAATGTTAATAGCAAATTTCTGTTGCTTACCATGCAAAACAATGTCTTTTTCCCGATCCGTCAATTGCTGGTATGGCACATCAATTCGAACGCCGGCCGCCTGAGCCACAATTGGCATAAAGTTGCGCCCGGGGATTCGCCAGGCTGCCACAGCACCATCCCGAATACTCTTAGTTTCATCACCAATTAACGTCGTCGGATCAATCTGCTTCGTCACCCCAAGGCCCTCACAATTTTTGCAGGCCCCATCCGAGTTAAAAGCAAAGTCCTCGGCACTATACGCCATAAATCGTGCCCCGCAGGTCGGACAAGTGATCATCCCCATTTCCGAACCGGCTTTATCCATGGCTTCAGCGATTTTGATAGTTGGCGGTACCCGGTGCCCATTTGGACAAACCGGTGAGCCCAATCGTGAATAAATCAGCCGAAGCACGTTAAAAATCTCAGTCATGGTACCAACCGTTGAACGGGCGCCGGGCACCGTTGGCCGTTGCCGGAGCGCTAGTGCTGAAGGAATGTGCCGGACTTCTTTTACATCGGCCCGGCCAACCTGACTGATGCGTCGCCGAGTGTAAGTGGCTAACGCATCCAAATAGCGCCGGGCACCCTCCGAATACAGAATCCCCATTGCCAACGATGACTTCCCCGAACCGGAAAGCCCGGAAATCGCCACAAATTTATGAAGCGGGATATTAACCGAAATATTTTTCAAGTTATTCACATTGCCGCCAATTACTTGAATTTCTTTAGGCTGCGATTGTGCTGTCATACCAAAGCCCCTTTCAAATCATCTTTGCTTCCTATTATAGACAACCTATTTCTATCCGTCACAATCGTTTACCAAACAATTCCAAACCAACTCCAGTAAAAGCCGTCAAAAAAAGACCGGAACCCGTTAGTCCCAGCCTCAAGTTTTCACTAATGGCAAACTGTTTTCAATTATCTGAATCTCGACTGACGTTATAACGTCTTTAGTTTTCCTCTAAAATCATCTAAACTGGTGTATCCCTTTTCAGCCATTATTTCTTTTAATTCTTTAGAAATTCGCTCAAAAATTGGAACACCGTCAAAGCCAAAGGCCGTGCCGATTTGAACAACATTAGCGCCACAAAGGACATGCTCAAAAACATCTCGGCCGGACTTAATGCCACCCGTGCCGATAATGGCGATTTCCGGTTTTAAGCGCAGTCGTAATGCCCGAACGTTTGCCAAGGCCGTTGGTTTCACGTAATCACCGCCGAGACCGCCAAAGCCGCCTTTCGGTTTGATCACCACTGACTCGGTATCCGCATTAACCACCAAGCCATTACCAATGGAATTGATTGAATTAACATACGTAATTGGAAAGTCGTTCAACACATCGGCAATCTGGTCGAACTGATGCATATCAAAGTAAGGTGGTAATTTAATCCCGATTTCTTTTGTAAAGAACTTAAATGCCTTGGTAAGGATATCGCGAACCGCTTCAAAATCATAAGCAATTTGAGATTCTCCCTTGATATTCGGGCAGGAAAGGTTCAATTCAGTCAACCCATTAAATGAACTGTCCTGAATTTTATGCAGCATCTCCAAGTTTTGAGCCACCGTCAAGCCGGCAATCGACAATAACACCTGGTTGTCGTTTTTCCCTTGATTTTCTTCCGCGAACTTCAAGTAATAGTCCAAACCATGATTGGGTAAGCCCATTGAATTAATGCAGCCCATCGACGTGGCTTTCATTCGGGGGCTTTCGTTACCCTCACGCGGCTCGGGGGTCGCACTCTTAGTAACACAGCCCCCGGCAGTTGAATGTAAAATTTTAGTCAGCTCGTCGGTCGTCGCACACCGAATCCCCGCTGCGTTTAATAAGACGTTGTTAAAGCGGTGTTGGCCAATCTTGGCCTTTAAAGAAATTTTATTTTGCAGCATCAGCCTGTTCCTCCCGTTTTGTCCAATCCCAAGGTGCTTGATGCCACGTTGATAAGCGGGCATACTCTTCATCAGAGAATTTGTGTTCTTTGTGGCCTTGTGAAATTAAGTCGGCATAGCTCAACAGCGGATGAAGTGTCGTCTTGGCAGCCGCAAAATTCTTGTCAGCATCCGGCAGTCCGTATGTAAAGACTGAGGCAACGCCGATCACGTTGACACCTTCATTACGCACGGCTTTAACTGCTCCCAAAACACTGCCACCGGTTGAAATCAGGTCATCAATTAAGACCACTTTATCATTTTTGGAAATCCGACCTTCAATTTGCTTACCAGCCCCGTGGTCCTTTGGTTTAGCCCGAACGTAAATCAGTGGTAAGTTGAGGCGTTGTGCCACCCAGGCAGCGTGAGGAATCCCGGCGGTGGCCACACCACCAATTACCGTTGCTTCCGGATAATCTTGTCGAATCAATTCGGCCAACCCGTCAGCGATCATATCCCGCAATTCGGGAATCGAAATGGTCAACCGAAAATCAGTGTAAATCGGTGACAAAATTCCGCTGGCATATCTAAAGGGCTTCTTTAAATTGATGCTCACAATTCGATTGTCAATTAATGATTGAATAATTTTATCAGTTTGCATAATTCCACTCCTCTAACATCTTGTGATAGGCGGCTACCGGATCAGTTGAGCGAATAATCGGTCGACCAACCACTAGTGCGGAACTGCCATATGTGGCAGCCTGCTTTGGCGTTGCGGTTCTTGACTGATCATCCTTTGGAAAGTTGGCTGGTCGAATTCCCGGCGTCACATAAAGAAAATCATCGCCCACCTGTTTCTTTAAAGAACTGACTTCCAATGGTGACGTAATGACCCCATCGGCACCTGATCGTTTCGCTAGTTTAGCCAACGAAACCACTTGATCCACCATATCCAACCGACAGTTCTGTTCATTTTTCAGCGCGTTTTCTGTAATTGAGGTTAACTCGGTGACGGCTAATAATTTGGGCGTTGGGACCCCGGCTTCTTCACTGCCGAGTTCCAAGCCTTCCTTAGCGGCGGCAATCATTTCCGAACCGCCCAATGCGTGAACCGTCGTATAAGTCACACCCATCCGGCCGATTTGCATCATGCCCATTTTAACCGTATTGGGAATATCCTGAAGTTTCAAATCCAAGAAGACCTTGAAGCCTTTATTAAGTAAACTGCGAACGATTTCCGGCCCCTCACCGTAAAACAGTTCCATGCCGATTTTAACGGTCATATCTTCGCCCGTCGGAAATTTATTGATAATTTTAAATAGTCCCTCTCTATTCGCAACATCCAGTGATACAATCAATGGTCCTCTCATGGTTAGCCTCCGTCATTTTTTACATAAAAAGAGCCCGTTAATGATGCGCTTTAATGCACTCAGGCACTAAATTCCTCGCAAAATCACGGACTCTTTGATTGTTTTCTGTCGTCCGCTTTTGGCCTCTCTGAACCAAATTAAAGCTTTATTATTTGTAATTAACTTTATCACGACCGGTGCATTTGTTCAAGCAGATTTTTGAGTAAGTGTGACTCTTTATTTTAGAGAGCCTTTTGATAATTGTTTGCCATTAAATGCTTTAAAATATCCTTAGTTGAATAGCTAAACAAATCAGGCTCGTAGTTAGGAAGCGATTAAAGTGAAAAATCAAACTTATAACTTTAACGTCTTACTCCCTGCTCTACTCATTATCGGTACCTTGGGAAGTGCTTTGACCTTTTTTGGTAACGGGAGCAAGCCTCTTAGTGTCATCGTTCTAATTGCAATCATCATTTTTGTGTCCCTGATTTGGTTAGGATACGGGATCTATCAAATTCGTAAGGAAACCATCAAGCGCGAGAAAAACCATAAAGGGTCACGTTCGAAATGACGATTGGTTAGAAAAGCCATCAGTGAAATCTACCCATCAGAAGTTTTTCTCCATATTAAGCAATCCATCAATTCCCCCCCACCAAGCGAATCGTAGCTTGCATTTCCAAGCCATCCATGCCATAATGTTGACAGCTAAAAAATAACGAGTGCCGGTGAGCGCTCATTTTGGAGGAACGAGTATATGGAAAATACAAACGCAACCGTTACGCACAGCCGTAGTTTTACCAAGAATCAGAAATGGGTGATTGCTTCCACCAGTTCTGGATTTGCTTTGGAAAACATGGATGTGCTTTTTCTATCTTTTGCGATGAGTTCAATGATTGGCCAACTTCATTTAAGCGGCGGGGCTGCTGGGCTGATTGGTTCGATCACTAATTTAGGAATGTTGTTTGGCGGTGTCCTATTCGGATTAATTGGCGATCGGTTTGGCCGGGTTAAGACCTTTACCTACACCATTTTCATCTTTGCCTTTGCGACGGCAGCTATGGCTTTCGCCAACAACATTGCTTTAATCTATGTACTGCGATTCTTGGCAGGTATTGGTGCCGGTGGTGAATATGGCGTTGGCATTTCTTTAATCGCTGAGTCATTTCACAAAAATCAAATCGGTAAAATGACGTCGGTGGCTGCCATTGGTGGTCAAATTGGTGCCATTTTAGCCGCCGTTGCCGCTGCTTTTATCATTCCCCATCTTGGCTGGCACGCCCTCTTTCTTATCGGCTTGGTACCAGTGGTGCTGACTTACTTTGTTCGTCGTCACCTAACTGAAACCACTGCCTTTGTTCAAGCTAAACAAACGGAAACCGAATCCACTACCAGCGCCGTCTTCAAATTTATGTTCAGTTCACCCAAATTGGCTTATCAAAGTTTTGCTTTGATGATCATGACCACTGTTCAAATTGCCGGCTATTTCGGCTTAATGAATTGGCTGCCAATTATCGTCCAAAAACAGCTTGGCTTAAACGTCTCCGGATCTTCACTTTGGATGATTGCCACGATTTTAGGAATGAGTCTTGGGATGATGACTTTTGGCTCAATTCTTGATTTCTTTGGCCCGCGACGAGCTTTCGGAATCTTTCTGGTTGCTTCCGCTGCAATGGTTTATACCATTACTTTAGCTCATAATACGCTCTCACTGCTAATCATTGGTGCAATCGTTGGCTTCTTCTCAAATGGGATGTTTGGCGGTTACGGAGCAGTCATTAGCCGACTATATCCAACTGAAATTCGTTCAACTGCCAACAATATCATTGTCAATATCGGCCGGGCTGTCGGTGGTTTTTCTTCCGTAGTCATTGGCATTCTGATGGATCACTATTCAGTAGCCGTTGTCATGGGCTTCCTGTCCGTTCTTTATATCATTAGCTTTATTACAATGATGACGCTCCCTGGATTAAAAAAATTGGCTGTAAAGAACAATTAGTTCTAAACATTAAATAAATGCACTCACTAACAGATCAACTTTTCGATTTTGTCTTTTGAATTTGAGAAGTTGATCTATTATTTTTTAAGATCAATTAGCGGCTTTATAATGATGTTTTAATCAGACTAAGTATCATCATAAGGGAAAAAGACTTTGACACCAACTAATTCCTAATCTATGGTAACAATATACATCATCATTAATTAAAGAAAGTGGGTGTCAACGTGTCTCATCGGATTATTCCCTGGCTCAAATTGATTAGATTTTTCACTATTTTAGGCTATTACTTAACTTTTACTTTACTTTTATTACCATTTAAATACCTATATGATGCCATAACCGGTCACACCGTTAAGGCTATCCTCACAGCCTCTTCATTCCATAATCTTGGCAGTTATTCAGATCATCAACCTTTAGAAGTCTCTCAAAGTGCTGTTAACAGTTTCCCGAGCTGGGGATTTACCCTAACCATGGTCATCGGCGCCCTTATCTTAACTCTTGGCATTCTATTTTTTCTTCGATCATTAGCCGAACTTTTTCATAATCTTATCGCCGGTTTAAGCTGGTCGCCAAAAAACATCAATCTATTGAGGCGGCTAGTCAAGTCACAATTACTCATCACCATTGGTAATGGGGTCATTACTTTGGCAAATCAATTACCTATCGGCTGGTTACACCAACTTCACTTTGGTATTTTAGGTGCCAATTGGGATAATGTGTTGGAAAACCTCTTCTGGCTGGTCATTCTTTCAATGATTGCTGGTCTTTATCAGCAGGCTGTCAATAAGATCAACCATCAACTAACCCTTTAAGTTTATTTTTCAATCAATCGATGTTAACTACCATCGCAATCTCCAAGGTAGGTTAACATCGATTTTTTTGCCAAAATTCATCATTATAAATTAAACGACCATTGACTTATCCGGATAAATCAAATATGCTTTTCTTGTAAGCGGATGCATCAATGATGCTAAATAAACTCTGGAGGCTTTCTTAACTATGTCAAATACAAAAACCGTTGGTAAAATCGAAAAGTTTGATGAGTTCAATGGGCATCAAATCGATAAACTGACTCTTTCAAATGCCAATAACGTTTCAATTTCAGTCATCACCCTCGGATCAACCTTATACGAACTCAACGTACCCGATCAAGATGGTGGTAGTCGCAATCTGATTTTAAACTTTAAACACAGTCAAGATTATTTTGAGAACCCATTCTACATTTCAATGGGCATTGGTCGGACTGGTGGCCGAATCGCTGACGGTCAACTCGTCATCGATGATCAGCAAACTCAACTTCCTCAAAACGAGGGTACCACCACACTTCACGGTGGGCCACACGGATTCAATACTCAAATCTGGCAGGGTGAACTTGGCAAACAAGATGGCAACGATGTGATTATCATGCACCATCTGCAAAAATCTGCCGATGATGGCTTTCCCGGCGACATGGCGGTCACCATTACCTACACCCTCTCCTCTGACAACGTGGTCTCAATCAATTTTGCTGCCAAAAGTTCAGCCAAGACCGTCTTCAATCCAACCCAACATACCTACTTTAATTTAGGTAAGACGTCAGATATTATGAATCACCAGTTGAAACTCAACTCGACCCAAGCACTTAAGCTTGATGACAAGAAAATTCCAACTGAGGATCGCATTGACGTTGAAGGAACCCCATACGACTTTAGGCAAACTAAAAACCTTGGCCAAGCCATTCAAGCGATGTCAGCAACCAAAGAAAAGGGCTTCGATGACGTTTTTGCTGTTAACCCGGACGCCAACAACATCATCGCTGAATTGAAGGATCCCGAAACCAATTGTGCTGTTGCCATCGAATCCAGTCGAAGCGGCATGATCCTGTTCACCGCCAACTCGTTCACCCATGATCACATGAACTTTGTTCGAACGGATGGTGTGGGCTACCCGCACGAAGGGGTCGCAATGGAGCCGATGATTTTGCCAAAACCGGGTCAAGATCGTGACTTCTCAGAAATGACCATTCCGGAGGATCAAACTGTGGCGTACAGTATTAAATATCACCTCAGCTTTTAACTCGTTGATTTCCGGATTAATTTAATAATCAGCCAAATAAAGCTAAATTGCCACATCTTTCAATGAAATACGGCGATTTAGCTTTGTTTTTATCTACCATAAATTGACGATTTCAATTTCGAATCATGATTTATAATTTATTAGAATGTTTCCTGAAAAAATATGTAATCACTTTGGCCAAATAAAAGAACAGTCCGGCAATTATAACATAAACCACTAAACCAACCAAAAAATGATTTGATAAGAGGGTGAACTGCTTCTCTAGCAAGCCAAAATACAGTCCAAAAGCAATTAGGTTGCAAACAAAGAGTAACCAAAAGCTTTTGACTCGTGTTTGGTTAATTTGCCTAAGCTTTTTCAAAATTGATCAGCCCTTTTCAACAATTCGTATCATTATTTATAAACTTGAATTGACGTGACTTTCCAACCACCATTTTTCTTGGTCATCACAATACCAGCGGTTTTTCCATTTATTGAACAGCCAAAATAGCCGTCATTTGGATCTCCTAGATTCCCCTGCGAATCGGAAAGACTCCTAACCTCGCTTCCAAAAGAATCCCTCAAAAAGATAAAAGTGTTGTGATTAGCAGATAATCGTTTTAAGCTTTTTCTATTTTGAAATGTATTTGTAGATAAACACGAATTTACTTGACGACGTAAATCATATTTCACATTGTAACCCATATAGAAAAATAGAAATACGTTGCAAATTGAAATTAACGAAAAAACAATTATAGTCGTCCTAAACCACTGATACTTTTGCTTTTTATTTCGATTATTCAGCATGGTCTTACTCCCTTAACTAGCAAAAACTAATTAATTAGCCGATTTAACTTATGTTTGCCAGCCGTCAATTATTCCATGACTCTATTTTTCATTTGAATTGACAGTTTGATACAGAATTACTAGAACTAATGCGGCTAATAGCAAAGTAATTGAGGCCATTTGAATTACGAAGTTCAAGGATTCAATCAGATTTAAACTAATTGCGATCTGTAATAACGCAGATAATAGAATTAGTGTCACTACGCTATACTTAATTTTCATGTTTCCTCCTCGAAGAACCGTTAGAGTCGCTTTTTTGTCGAAACCAATCAATGAAAAAGACAACCGCAGTTACTAAATTAAGAATAACCCAGAACCCTAAGAAAGCCGAAGCCAAGTCTTCTTTCAATAGAGATCGCATCAGAAAGGCGGCAATCCCACTGCATAAAGAAATGATTGACCATGCACTTATCCTAGGGAAATAATTTACCAATCTCACTTTATCACTTCCAACTTGCGCCATTAAATTCTTTCCCATAGCCTATAAAATCAAGTAGTACCAGAATATAAATTGATCTACACTTTGTTCACATTTCCTATAGTGTTTATTAAAATTTTGTTATAAACACTTAACATTAATTTATTGAATACAAAAATAATATCATGCCATATCCTAAAAAATCAAGGTATGATACAGATTACTTAATATGCCCAAGGATGTAGCTTAACAACACTACAATCTTCAATTTTTTTAAAGCTTAATTCGTTTAACTTTAAAATGAACACCCTAGATCAAGTTAGCCAGGGCGTGCAAAAAAATGCTGCCATAGATATTTTTTGACTTGATATAGACTAAGCAAATAATGATTCCGACTAAGGACCTTATCTCGATCATGAAAACTTGTGCCGGTGCAAACAACGAAGCTGAAGAAAAGTCCCAGTGAATTAACCCAAACAAAAAGCTGGCTAACAATACGACGAGCGTTTTAGATTTTAAAAGGGAATTCAATATTTTTAACAAGCTTGTCCGGAATGTTAATCCCTCAATAAAAGGTGCCAAACAGACATTTTCAAAAATACCAACTAAAGGATTAACTTCAGCGATCTGACCTACATAGTTAGCAGTCGCATCTCCCGCCTGCATTTCAGAATGAAATAATGGGATAGCAATTAAAAAGACGACCATTATTGATAAGTAACCAATTAGGGCAATAATCAACGTTTTCAAAAACCGGCTCAAGAAAATTTTCCAATCAGCCACTAAATCTTTTCTAAGTAACACAATCGCCAAGGCAGCCAGCACTATTTGTGTGAGTAATCGCAGCCAAAAAGCATGATTGATATCACGAAAATAAGGCACTCCATATAAGAAAACCCTAAAAATTTGTAAAGTAACCACGCTGATAAAACAAACGTAATACTTGGTTAATTTAGTGCTTTTGAATTGTAACAACACGCTCTTTTCATTACCCTCTTTCACCTTATTATTTGTCTACTCATCCCGCTTACTGCCTAATCTATGCTTACATATGTAACATATCTGCACCCCATGGCGTCGCTAACAGGATTGCGAAGGTCACTAAAATGATTCCCAAGACTGCCCAAAGCCGCCTGGAATCATTAGAGAAGTGTCGATCAAAGCTCACCCTAACCAAAGTCAAGCCAATTAATCCTGATAATACCATTATCCAAAAACCCATGCCATCACCCTCTAATCAAGTTGTTTTAATTCAAGTGGCCCAGCCAATAAATGTGTCAGCCACGCTGCCGCTATCAAACTGATCACTAATAACACTAATTCAGCTATCGTATCAACGCCAATGCTGGTGTGTTCCACAAACGATAACTCTTCATAAAGCCAAAATAGCAGACTAAAACATAATTTAAAATAAAACAACACCAGGCTAAACCACACTAATTGATGTTTTAATCGTCGCTTTTTTCGATATCGATACTGTTCAGAATCCAACTCAAAGTCCTCCTCAATTAATGGTTTGCTAACAGATTACCATAACGTTGCTTAACAATGCGAGGGGCTTTTAAGTTCGGTTGACAGGTCATCAAATTAATCATATTCTAAACCCAATCACAGCATGGTTTAGTGATCTCGCCATAACCCTAAGCAACCATATTCAGCTAAAGGAGACCTGATTTCAGTGAAAAAATTCCTTAACCAACTAGTCTTAATTACAATTACACTATCATTATCGTCCTTGCTACCCTTTTCTGCAAATGCTAAACCAATCACTTCTGTAAAACCAACAGCTTCAGATACCATTACCATGAAGCTCTCAAAGCGAACTACCTACGCTAAGCCCAAAAGATATCATATTGGTGACTCACATTTTGCACTGTATAAAGCCCACGTTTTTGATCATGCTTCAAAAGTAACGTTTAGCCTAATTGGGTTTACTAAAGCCAACACCACTTATAAACTGACTAAAAGAATTAATACCCAAGGTGTCAATTGGAATTACCTAAAAGGACACGGTTGGATTTTAGGGGAGAAGGACTAACTAAGGCCAACCAGCGATGGTCACTTAACCAAACTGATTGCTGAGAAGAAGCTTAAAATTCCCTAATATTCTTTCTTATCCCGTAGTATAATCGACTCAACGACAGAATTTTTCAATGAAAGGATTTGGTGCTATGGAGACACTTAAAATACAAGAAGGTTACATGCCATTTCGAGGATACAAAACTTATTATCGAATTGTTGGTGAACCCAGTGAAAATAAAGCGCCACTGTTGCTGATTCACGGTGGGCCAGGGTCTTCGCACAATTACTTCGAATTACTGGATGACTACGCTAACACCGGTCGTCAACTGATTATGTACGATCAGGTTGGTTGTGGCAAGTCTTCAATTCCCGATGATCGCTCAGTCTATGTCAAAGAAACCTGGGCTGAAGAACTCGTGGCCTTGCGAAAGTACCTCCATTTGGATCAGATTCACATGCTCGGACAGTCTTGGGGCGGGATGCTGGAAATGTACTATCTGACTAGCTATAGTCAAGACGGCATCAAGAGCGTAATGATCGATGGATCGCCGGCTTCCATTAAATTATGGGTTCAAGAACAGCACCGACTCATTAAATACTTAAGCTATGAAGATCGGCAAGCAATTAGTGAAGCCGAAAGAACCGGCAACTTCAGCGGTCCCAAATACTTAGCCGCCAACGACCGTTATATGGAGCGGTACTGTTGGGATGATCCCGATGAAAACTCACCAGAGCCTTTACGCCGGCCCACTAACGGGAAAAAAGCCAGCCTAATTGCCGAAGGACCCAATGAATTTACCGAAAACGGCACAATCAGTGATTTTGATGTAACGGATCAGCTCAAAAACATTCATGTCCCCGTGTTAGTTACCAACGGCACCGATGATTTATGTACACCATTAATCGCTAAAAGTGTCTATGATCATATTCCAAATGCCAAGTGGCACTTGTTTGCCAACAGTCGTCACTTAGCATTGCTGGATCAGCATGATGAGTTTATTAAAGTCATGGACCAGTGGCTAAATGAACACGACTGATCGCCATTGCTTTTTTAAATCTGAATCGTTAAACACAAAACTCCCTTGCAGACACTTGCTGGGGAGTTTTTGACATATGCAATATAATGATTTATCCATGCATTTACAAACAGCCCCCAAATGCCATCAAAAAATGAGGAAAAAATTCTTGAACAAAATTTCCACCAATTGTAAGTGGTTGGATTAAGCTAAACATAGTTAATCGGATACTCACAAACAGTTTGGAGGAATTAATATGCCACTCATGCGAATCGATATGATCAAAAGCCGAAGCAAGGAAGAAATTAAACAAATTTTGGATATTTCTTACCATGTGATGCTGGACACCTTTAACGCGCCGGACGGTGATCGGTATCAAGTGGTCACCCAACACGAGCCTTACGAAATGCCGGTTCTTGATACAGGACTCGGTATCAAGCGAACTGATCAGGTCATCATCTTTAACCTGGTCACTCGCCCACGAACCACTGAACAGAAACAACAATTCTATCAGCAGTTAGTCGACCAATTACACGAAAATTTAGGGATGCGAAAAGAGGACATTGTAGTTAGTCTAATCGTCAACGGTGACGAAGATTGGAGTTTCGGGCTCGGGAAAGCTCAGTTTCTGACCGGCGAGCTCTGATGGCAGCTTTGATTTGCTGGTAATACCACTCGCTTCACTGATTAGTGGCTACTTCTTTTACAAAAAACTAAGCGGTCACCATGTTAACAATTGAAAAACCAATATTGATGTTTACCTCACAAATGAGCCAAGAACTTTCTCAAACTCAGAAGTCCTTGGCTCATTTAAGGTTGTTCAAATCTTTAATTTAGCAATCAGAGGCTATACTCGCGTCTTTTCCAAATCCTTAAAGCCAATATCTTTACGATAGTAGAAATCAGAAAGATTGATTTTAGCCAACTCCGCATACACTTTGTCTTGGGCTGCCTGAAGCGTTGCCGCGTGATCAACAATCGTGAAAATGCGGCCGCCTGAACTAAATAGCTTGTGATTATCACTAGTGACGCCGGCGTAGAAAACATTCTCGGGTAATGCCGGTAACGGAATATCCTGCTGTGGGGCCTTCGGATATCCCGGCGCAGCCACCACAACGCCCAGGTAATAATCTGTTTCCTGCCACTGCATCTCCGGCAACTTGTGATCGATTAAATCAACAATGACTTGATAAAAGTCACTCTTCAATTGTGGGAGCAGGACCTGAGTTTCCGGATCCCCCAAGCGAACATTGTACTCAATGACTTTGATCCCATCGGCTGTCAACATGCATCCAACGTAAAGTGTCCCGGCAAATTCCAAACCTTCATTTTTAAGACCGGCCATCGTTGGATCGACCACCGTTTTGATTGTTTCGGCTAACACGTCGTCCGTAATATGTGGCACTGGTGAATAAGCACCCATTCCACCAGTGTTGGGACCCGTCTCACCTTCATGAATTTTCTTGTGATCTTGTGAAATTGGAAGGATGACCCGCTTATCGCCACCCACAAACAGCATCAGAGAAAATTCTTCTCCTTCTAGATACTGTTCAATCAGAATCTCACCGGACTTTTCCAATTCACTTCGAAGCAGCGGGTTCACATCTGCCCGTTGAGTGACGATGGTGACGCCTTTGCCGGCAGCTAGTCCGTTTTCTTTGACTACTAATGGTAACGGCTGCTTTTCAGCGTAGGCCACTGCTGCGTCGTAATCCGTAAAGGTCTCAAACGCCGCCGTTGGAATGCCGTTTCGCTTCATGAAACGCTTGGCAAACGTCTTATCACTTTCCAGACAAGCCGATGCCTGACCCGGGCCGAACACCTTTAAGCCCCGTTTCTGCAAAGTATCAACTGCCCCCATTGCCAGTGGGACTTCCGGGCCGACAAAGGCCAATTCAACTTGATGATTTTCAGCGAAATCCCCCAGCTGCTTGAAGTTGGTTTCGTCAATTGCGGCCAGTTCAATATCATCTTTTTTCATCCCCGGGTTACCAGGCGCACAATAGACGTGTTCAACCTGGGGGCTTTTCATCAATGTTGCAGCAATCGCGTGTTCACGCGCGCCTGATCCAATCACAAGAACGTTTGCCAATTTTATCTCTCCTTTTAGTCTCTATCGATGAACCGCTTGAATCCGCTCACTAATGTCTGAAGTGTCTGACCCCCGTTGTTACCATTGCAATGCCATACTTATCCGCCATCGCAATCGAATCCTTATCACGAATACTACCGCCCGGTTGGATGATCGCTTTAATATCGTGTTGAGCAGCGTACTTAACACAATCATCCATTGGGAAGAAAGCATCCGAAGCCATGATGGCATTTTCGTAGCCATCCTTTGGCATCGCCTTTTGAATGGCAATTTTAGCTGAATCAATTCGGTTGGGCTGCCCCATGCCGACACCCAACGTCTTGGTATCGGTCGTCACAACCACCGCGTTACTCTTAACAAACTTCACTACATGTTGTCCAAACTGCAATGCTTTTAACTGCTGCTCGGTTGGCTGAACTTTGGTTACGACTTTAAAGTCCGGAATTTGATCGATTTGATGATCGGACTCTTGAATCAACATCCCCCCACTTACCGAAATTGTTTCAAAGCGGTCCGGTTGGTCCCGATGACTCAGGTCAGCCTGCAATAGGCGAATATTTTTCTTCTTAGCCAAAATCTTGAATGCCTCATCACTAAAGGATGGTGCAATTACAATTTCCAAGAAGATCTTATGCATTTTTTCAGCCGTTTCAGCATCCACTTCACGGTTCACCGCGACAATCCCGCCAAAGATTGACATTGGATCGGATTCGTAAGCTTCATCCCAAGCTTGGCTAATAGTCTCCGCCGTACCGACACCACACGGATTCATATGTTTCATCGCAACTACACACGGCTCATCAAATTCACTGACCATATTCAGGGCTGCATTGGCATCCTTAATATTGTTGAACGACAATTCCTTACCATGAAGTTGCTTAGTAATAATCGATAATTGAGACGGAATCGGGTTCCGGTAGAAGGCTGCCTTTTGGTGGCTGTTTTCACCATAGCGCAGGCTCTGCTGCTTCTCATAGGTCAACGTCAATTGATCCGGGAACTCCTCTTCCGTTAAGTAATTTGAAATAATGGCATCGTAAGCGGCTGTGTGACGGAAAACTTTAGCTGCTAAATGTTTCCTAAAAGCGTTATCGTCACGATGAGCTTTTAAGGCATCAATGACCGGCTGGTAATCGGCTGGATCAACAATGGTTAGGACACCGGCAAAGTTTTTGGCGGCTGCTCGCAGCATTGACGGACCACCGATATCAATCTGTTCGATTGCTTGAGCTTCGGTGGTTTCCGGTTTTTCAATCGTTTGTTTAAACGGGTAAAGGTTAACGGCCACCAAATCGATGGGGGTAATGCCGGCTGATTTTAATTGGTTCATATGATCAGCGTTATCCCGTTTTGCCAGCAAGCCGGCATGAATCTTGGGATGCAGGGTCTTAACCCGGCCATCCAACATTTCTGGAAAACCGGTCACTTCTTCAACGCCGGTCACTTCAACGCCACCAGCCTCCAAGGCTTTTTTGGTGCCACCAGTTGAGACGATTTCAAAATCCAAGTCTTTTAATTGTTTGGCAAAGTCAACCAAATTAGTCTTATCGGAAACACTTAGCAGAGCTCTTCTAGCCATGATTACATTTCTCCTCTTTCTAATAGTTGTTTGACAACTTCCGGATATAACCGATGTTCAGTCGCGTGAATTCGCTGTTCAAGTTCGGTCAATTTATCATCTTTGTACACTGGAACTGCTCGTTGGGCAATAATCTTTCCCGAGTCAATCCCCGAATCAACCCAGTGAATCGTCACGCCGGTTTCATTAACACCAGCCTGATACGCATCTTCAATGCCGTGACGCCCAGGAAACTTCGGTAACAGGGCTGGATGAATGTTCACAATTTTGCCTTCGTATTTTGCCAATAACGTTGGCCCAATAATCCGCATATAACCGGCCAATAAAATAAAATCAATCTTAGTAGCCGCCAGTTTTTCGGCAATCACCTTTTCAGCGGCCGCCTTATCCGGATAATCCTTAAAATTAATGACGAAAGTCGGCACACCTTCTTTTTTTGCTCGATTCAAGACATTGGCTTGCCGATGATCACAGACCAACAATTTAACGTTAATTGGCAGATTTTCTTTTTTAAACGACTCGCATAGGGCGGTAAAATTGGTTCCCTCTCCTGAAGCGAAAATCGCAATGTTCTTAACGTTTGGTTTCATAACGAGTCCTCTCGAATCACAACTTTTTTCGAACCAGGAACTAATCGGCCCGCTTGATAAACCGTCTCACCGGCCTTTTTTAATTCAGCAGTTACTTGGTCAACATCGGTTGGGTGAACCGCCAAGACCATGCCCAATCCTAAATTGAAAGTGTGCTTCAAATCATCAAATGACAGATTACCGATTTCTTGTAAGTCCTTCATAATTGCCGGGACCGGCCACTTCGTCGAGTCGAATTCAGCGGATAAATGATCGGGCAAAATCCGCCCCACGTTTTCAATCAACCCACCACCGGTAATGTGGGCAATGGATTGGATCAGCCCCTGCTCAATCAATGGTAAGACCGATTTAACGTAAATCCGAGTTGGCCGTAACAATTCGTGTTTAAGATCACCTTCACAGCCGGAGAGTTGATCATCCAATGAATAGTGGTGTTGCTTAAACAAAATGTCTCGAACCAAGCTGAAACCGTTGGAATGCAGGCCATTTGAAGCTAAGCCCAACAGGACATCGCCCGTTCGCAAGTTTTTGGCAGCTAACAGCCGATCCTGATCGGCAATGCCGACGGTGAATCCCGCCAAATCATAGTGACCATGTTGATACATATCCGGCATTTCCGCCGTTTCGCCACCGATTAATTTGACACCCGCCTGAGTGGTTCCAGTAACGACCCCGGTTAAAATAGCTTTGGCTTGCGTTTGATCCAAATGGCCAATTCCCAGATAATCCAAGAAGAAGAGCGGCTTAGCCCCCTGAGCCAACACATCGTTCACACACATCGCCACTAAATCAATCCCAATGGTTTCGTGAAGGCCGGCGTTAATCGCAACTAATAATTTAGTTCCCACACCATCGGTTCCCGAAACCAGCACCGGCTTTTGATAGTGACCAAGGGTTAACGGAAATAGGCCGCCAAAGCTTCCCAGCGCGTCATTGTGAGACAGTTGTTTAATTTCATCAACCAATTTGTACCCGGCGTTAATGTCAACGCCGGCTTTTTTGTAGGCATCCATTTTAATTTCCCTCTCATCTCATTTTGGCAGCGTGTAACTGTGCCTGATCACGATCATATTCTTTTTGATAATCGTACAATGGGGTTGGATATTTGCCATCAAAGTAAGCCACGCAAAGGCCTTGATTAGGTGCGATGGTTTTCAAATTGACAGCTTTAATCAAGCTTTCAACACTCAGAAAGCCCAACGAGTCAGCATCAAAGATTTGCCGCATTTCTTCAATGCTGTGGTTGGCCGCAATTAGTTCGCTAACGTGTTGAATATCAATGCCGTAAAAGCACGGGTAACGAAGCGGCGGCGAGGCAATCCGTAAATGAACTGAAGCCGCGCCGGCATCCTTAAGTAATTTAACAATCCGGCGGCTGGTCGTTCCCCGGACAATTGAATCATCCACCAAAACGACTCGTTTTCCTTTAACAACGCCCTTAACTGCCGACAATTTCATATTCACGCCCTGTTCACGCAACTCTTGGGTCGGCTCAATAAAGGTTCTGGCAGAATACTGGTTCTTAACCAGCCCCATTTCATAAGGTAAGCCGGCCGCTTCGGCATAGCCCATCGCCGCTGAAAGTGATGAGTTTGGTACGCCGGTGACAATGTCAGCGTCAGCGGGTTGTTCCTTGGCCAATAATTCGCCCATCCGCTTTCGAGCCGAGTGAACGTTAACCCCGTAAATATCAGAATCCGGTCGGGCAAAGTAAATAAATTCCATGGAACAAATCGATAGTTGCGTCTCAGTGGTATATTGATCAATCGTAATCCCGCTATCGTCAATTTTAATTAACTGGCCAGGTTGAACGTCGAATTTGAACTCGGCTCCTACCGCGTCCAACGCACAGGTTTCACTGCAAACAATATATGCACCATTCGGCAGTTGCCCCACTACCAGTGGTCGAAAACCGTTTGGATCAAGTGCGGCATACAACCGATCTTTGGTCATTACCAGGTAGGCAAAGCCCCCTTTGATAATGTTGAGGGCTTCCTTTACTTGATCATCCAAGTCAGGTGCTTGGCTCAGTCGGATTAAATGCATTAAGTTTTCGGTATCCGAACTGGAATGATAAATGGCGCCCCGATCTTCCAGCTGCTTTCGAATTGAAATCGCATTGGTCAGGTTGCCGTTGTGAGCTAAAGCAAACTGGGTATCACTAAAGTTAAACGGTAAGGGCTGGATATTTTCCAATAAATTACTGCCGGCAGTTGAATAACGGACGTGGCCAATGGCGGCCTGACCATCAAGATCAGCCACTGCATTGGGTGAATCAAACACATCCGTCAACAAGCCAAAGCCCCGCTTGGTCCGTAATTCACCGTCATGATTAACCGTAATTCCGGCGCCTTCCTGTCCACGGTGTTGAAGGGCAAATAACCCGATATAGGTTAACCGGGCGGCATCCGGGGTTCCCCAAACGCCGAAGATGCCACATTCTTCATTTAAACTTTTTACTTCAGACTGCATGGCAGTGCTCCCTTCCAAAGCTTAAGCCCTTCCTCAACGTCTAAATCAAAGTTACCGTCAGCCGCTGAAACAATTAGGTGATGATCATCCGTCACTTTTCCCAGATAATTGGCATTTTGATCCATTAATTTTTCAAAGGCTGCCTGATTTTCAGGTGCAATTGACAGAACAAATCGTGATTGATTTTCCGAGAAGAATCGGGCAACGCTCAGGTCACTGGCTAATTGAACTCCCAGCTGATGGCCAAAAGTACTTTCAGCAATTGCCGTGATCAGCCCACCTTCAGAAATATCATGGGCACTGGCAACCAGGTTGTTTTGAATGGCAGCCGTCACCAAGTGTTGAATCTGCGCTTCATAATCCAAATCGAAGTCAAACAACTGACCGGAAATTTGACCAGTTTGCATTTTTTGAATCTGTGAGCCGTTAAAGCCATCGGTCGTTTCGCCAATCACGTAAACCAAATCGCCAGCTTGTTTGAAGTCTTGCGTTGTCACGTGGTTCAAACCCTTGATCAAGCCAACCATGCCAACCATCGGCGTTGGATAAATTGGCACGTTGTCATATTCATTATTTAGTGAAACGTTTCCTGAAATCACCGGTGTCTTAAACTTTTCGCAGGCCTCACTCATCCCCATTACTGCCTGATCCAATTCATAGAACTGATCGGGCTTTTCAGGATTACCAAAGTTTAAGCAGTCGGTTATGCCAAGTGGTACAGCGCCCGACGCCACAATATTGCGGGCTGCTTCAGCCACCGCCATCTGGCCCCCAATTTTCGGGTTCAAGTAGAGGTAGCGACCGTTGACATCCGTGGTGATCGCCAATGCCTTGTCATAATGACGAACTCTGATAACCGCAGCATCCGATCCCGGTGCAACCACCGTATTGGTTTGAACCTGGGTATCATAGGTCCGGTAAATGCTTTCTTTTGACGCAATTGTCAGCTGCGATAACATCTGTTTTAAAGTCGTGGTTGGATTTTTAATTTCAGGTTGAAACTGGCTGGGTTCAGCCGTTTTCAAGTGTTCGGGCATCGCTGATTCACGATGATAAACCGGCGCCTGACTTGCCAACGAGTCAACCGGCACATCTGCCACCAATTGACCGTGTTGCTTTAATTGATAACGATCGCCTTCAGTCACGTGACCAATTACGACAGCCGCCACCCCGTGATCCGCGAACACTTTAAGAACTTCACCTTCGTGACCGGCTTTGACACACAGCAGCATTCTTTCCTGAGATTCTGACAACATCAATTCAAACGGTGTCATATTGGCTTCCCGTTGCGGTACCAGATCCAAGTCCAGCACCATCCCGTTACCACCAGCTTTGGAGCCCATTTCAGCAGATGATGAAACCAACCCGGCAGCGCCCATGTCTTGAATACCGACCAATGCGTCCGCATGGTGATTAATGACGTCCAAGCAAGCTTCCATCACCAGTTTTTCGGTAAACGGATCGCCGACTTGAACGGCTGAGCGCTGACTTTCATGTTCAGAATCAAACTGGGACGAGGCAAACGAAGCGCCGTTGATTCCGTCACGCCCAGTTTTGGCACCGACGTAAACGATACTGTTGCCAACACCGGCGGCTGCGCCAACCTCAATTTTATCGAGATCCATTAAGCCAACGCACATTACGTTGACTAACGGATTATGCGCATAGGCTTCATCAAACGTGGTGTCACCACCAACGGTTGGCACGCCAATGCAGTTGCCATAAGAACTAATCCCCGCCACAATCTGAGAAATAAAGTAACGCTCCTCATTGGTTTTAGGCTCGCTAAATCGCAAGCTGTCCAAGCAGGCAATTGGTCGAGCACCCATTGAGAAAATATCCCGGAGAATGCCACCAACACCGGTCGTTGCTCCTTGAAAAGGTTCAACTGCAGAAGGATGGTTATGACTTTCAGCTTTGAACACGACACCCTGATTATCACCAATATCAATAATGCCGGCACCTTCGCCAGGACCTTTGACGACGTGTTCACCTTTGGTATAAAACTTTTTCAAAACCGGTTTAGAGTTTTTATAGGAACAGTGTTCACTCCACATCCCGGAAAAGAGGCCAACTTCGGTATAGTTTGGCAAACGATGCAGGACCTCATCCTTAATTAAGTGATACTCATGATCCGAAAGCCCCATTGACTGGTAAAGCTTTTGATCTCTGATTTGTGCCGGCGTTGCTTCAACCGGTTGACTGATAACTTTATCCATGAGCGACTACTCCTCGACTTTTGACATGGTTTACAATTGATTGAAAAATTCCAACTCCGTCATCGGATCCCAAAATGGCTTCAACGGCCCGTTCAGGATGGGGCATCATTCCCAGCACGTTACCGGCTCGATTGGTAATCCCGGCAATGTCGGCAACACTGCCATTTGGATTCTGCCGATATTTAAAAATAATCTGATCATTGGCAATTAATTGAGCCAAGGTTTCCTGATCACAGTAGTAATTCCCATCCCCATGCGCAATGGGTAAATTAATGATTTGGGCTAATTTAAACTCAGAAGAAAACATTGAGTCAGCATTGTTAACCACTAGCGGTTCAGTCTGACAAATAAACTTCGCTGAAACATTCTTCTGCAGGCTTCCGGGTAATAAGCCGGCTTCTGTCAAAATCTGGAACCCGTTGCAAATCCCCAAAACCGGCTTGCCACTTTTGGCAAATTCCCGCAAAGCCGGAATAATTGGTGAAAAGCGGGCGATTGCGCCGCTACGTAAATAGTCACCGTAGGAAAAGCCGCCGGGAATTAAAGCAGCGTCAAATCCAGCCAGTGAGGTTTCCTTATAAGAAACCAGTTCAACTTCTTCCTTCATAATGTCGGCAATTGCGTCATACAGATCCATTTCACAGTTGGAGCCGGGAAATGCCAAAACTGCAAATTTCATTGAGCGGCCTCCGTTTCAACAATTTCATAACGGTAGTTTTCCATGTTGTAATTGGCTAATAGCTTGTCACAAATTTCGTTAATCTCTTTATCTAACTCATCATGGGAAAGGCCATCCGCCACTTTAATTTCAAAGTATTTGCCTAGCTTGAGATCGTTAATATTGTCATATCCCAATCGGCCAAGTGCATTTTGGATGGCCTGAGCTTCAGGATTAAGAATTGATTTTTTATAGTTGACGTACACTTTTACCAATGCCATTATTGAACATCCTCCACTTTTTCCAAACGACCGAGCAACTCCTTGTAGACTGGCACCAAGGCACCCAGGCCCTTTCTAAAGACGTCTTTGTCAAGAGACTTTTGGGTGTCGCGGTCAATCAACCGGCAACTGTCTGGTGAAATCTCGTCGGCTAAAATCAACCGACCATCATTGGTGGTGCCAAATTCAAGCTTGAAATCAACCAAATCAACGTTCATTTCAGCAAAGATTTCCTTTAAGCGGTCATTGACTTTTAACGCAATTTCTCGAATTCGCTTCATTTGGGCTTCAGTCGCCACGTTCAAGGCCTCGGCATCAAAATCATTAATGAAGGGATCGTCAAGTTCGTCACTCTTATAAAAGAATTCGGTGACCGGCTTTTCAAATTTCATTAAATGTTTGACGCCATAGCGTTTTTCAAAGCTGCCAGAAGCAAAGTTACGAACGACGGTTTCCAACGGGATGATCTTAACCCGCTTTACCAATTGATTATTTGCATCCAACTGCTTGATAAAGTGGTTTTCAATCCCGTGCTTGGCTAAATCCGTGAAAATCAACGACGAGATTTCACAGTTGGTTTGACCCTTACCCTGCATTTGAACCTTTTTCTTACCATTAAAAGCCGTGACCTGATCCATATAGTGGACCCACATAATTTCCGGGTCGTTGGTGGCGAACATTTCCTTTGCTTTGCCTTTGTAAACTAAAGCTTTCTTTTCGATATCTGCAATTTCAGTCATTTTAATTTTCTCCCTTTAGCATGTCTGTTGATTTTAGTAGTTGATCAATGTCATCACCCAGCACGGTGACGTGACCCATTTTACGTTGGGGTCGAATTTCTGCTTTGCCATAATCGTGAAAGTGCCATTCCGGATGTTCTTTCAGTAAATTTCTGGCAAGCGTTAAATCGGTACCCAACAGGTTTCGCATGACTGCCGGCTTTTCCTGAGTAATTGGTGGAATCGGTAAGCCACAGATGCTTCGAATATGCGCTTCAAACTGGGAAATGTTGCAGGCTTCAATTGTGTAGTGACCGGAGTTATGTGGCCGCGGTGCCAGTTCGTTAACCATCAAATCAGTCTCATCAATGACAAAGAGTTCGATGCCCAGCACCCCGTACAAATCAAGCTGTTTAGCAATTATCTCCGCGTAATCGTGGGCCTTTTGATGAATGGTTTTAGAAAACTGCCCTGGGGCAATGGTTGTGTGTAAAATATGATTTTTGTGACGATTTTCAACCAGCGGGAAGGTAATCACTTTTCCATTGAGATCCCGGGTGACCATCACCGAGGCTTCAGCGATAAATTTCTGACGCGCCTCAAGAATACATTGCGTCTTGGTGTAAAGGGCGGCTGCTTTGTCAACATCTTCCGGGCCATTGATGTCTAACTGACCATGACCATCATAGCCGCCAGAGACCGTTTTGAGGATCGCCGGATACCCAACTTTGGCAACGGCAGCCCGCATTGAGGCTTCATCTGAAACTGCCGCAAAGTTGGTGACCGGAATCCCGGCATCTTTGAGAAAATTCTTCTCGTTTAACCGTTCGCCGGTGATATGCAACAGGTTGACACCCTGGGGCAATTCAGTCACCTGCTTAGCTTTTAACAATGCCTGTTCATCAACGTTTTCAAATTCATAAGTTAAAACATCGCTTTTATCAGCCAACTTCATTAGTGAGGTGACATCGTCATAATCAGCGACAATTTGAAAATCAGCGACCTGACCGGCCGGTGCGTTGGGAGTTGGGTCAAGAATGCCGACCCGATAGCCCATTGATTTGGCAATCAGCGCCATCATTTGGCCTAATTGACCGCCACCAACAATCCCAATCGTTGCCGGCGGTAAAATAGTTTTAATCAAATTGCTGCTCACTGTTTTTAGCCTCCACTCGTTGTTCATGTTTCAAATCTAAAAGTTTTTGGTGAATGGTCTTGTCATTAATTCCCAAAATTTGGGCTGCCAGCAGCGCCGCATTCTTGGCACCTGATTCACCGATGCTGACGGTTGCAACTGGCGCCCCAAACGGCATTTGAACAATTGAAAGTAATGAATCAACGCCGTTTAATGTTCGGGTTTTGATTGGAACACCAATTACCGGCAATGTCGTATTGGCAGCGATCATTCCTGGCAAATGAGCTGCACCACCAGCACCCGCAATGATCGCTTTTAAGCCTTTATTTCGGGCTGATTTACCAAATGCTTGGAGCTCATCCGGCATTCGATGGGCCGAAATCACGTGCTTTTCGTAGCCAATTCCCAATTTATCCAATTGCTGACATGCCAACTTCATTGTTGGCCAATCCGAAATCGATCCCATTGCCACGCCAACGACACTTGCCATCTTAACCACTCACCTTTTAAATTATTTTGTGTCTAAATAATACTTAACATTGATATGGAAGTCAATACCCAAAGTTCGTGTTTTGCTGTAAATTCTCAATATTTATTTTATATTGTGGGCGATTGTTCGGATTTGGCTAGTCAAACTAAGCTGGCACGATATTCAATTTATCTAAATAATAACCGAGTCGGCATATTTAGTTGAAAAACGAACTCACTTTGTAACTTTAATTTAATTGTTCGGATTTTACTGAATTAGCAATCATACTAAAAAAGGCCATCGTCAGATTGAACTCTGATGATGACCCATTCAGATTACTTTAAAAGAAAAAAGGCTTGTCCTCCAGTTAACTAGAGGTTGTACACTATTAGTGTTGGTTTGGTTAATGATTCTTAATGCTGTATCCTGGTAAAACCGTAATCGGATAACCAGGAATATCGCAATTGCCGTCAACACCGGCCTCAGTGCCTACTTCAACACATTTTGTGAAAAAATCGACCTTGTAATTAATCCGGTCAAGGTGGCTTTGCAGCTGGGCGATTTGCGACACAACCTTTTCCTGCTGTTTTTTAAACAATGCCAGTCTCATTGCCAACGTGTCATCGCCCGCCATCGTCATCGAAACAAACTGTTTGATTTCATTAATTGTCATCCCGGTTTGTTTCAAACAAGTGATCAAATTAATGAACTCCAGATCGTGGTTGGTGAATTGACGTCTACCGGAAGCGTTTCTGGAAACCGAAGGCGTTAAGCCCTCATTATCGTAATAACGAAGGGTGTAGATACTCAGGCCGGTCTTTTTAGCGGCTTCTCCAATGGAATATGGCATTTTAAATCTCCTTTAATCAAACTATTGTATTCTAGAAATAACAGTTATTGTGATTATACTCTTAGACATAGAAAGGACCAAACAGATGGAATATCGAACATTTGGTAAAACCAACTTTAAGATCAGTGAAGTTTCTCTCGGGACTTGGCAACTTGGCGGTAAGTGGGGAACCCCATTTGACGAAAAAGATGCTCATGACACCCTTTCGGAAGCTTACGATCGCGGGGTTAATTTCTTTGATACCGCAGACGGCTATCAAGGTGGTAAGAGTGAGCAAGCCGTTGGTGAGTTTGTTAAAAGCCATCCGGACGTTCATTTTACAACCAAAATCGGCCGCAAAGAAGAACCACTCAGCGCCGAACATTTCAATCCGGACCACTTAACCCGTTACGTTGACGACTCCTTGAAAAATATGGGCGTGGATGCCTTGGATTGTGTCTTACTGCATTGTCCGCCAATGAGCGTTTACTATATGCCGGAAACCTTTTTTACACTGGATCAGTTAAAAAAGGCCGGCAAAATCAAGCATTACGGTGTCAGTGTTGAACGAGTTGAAGAGGCAATCAAAGCCATGTCCTATGGCATTTCAGCGGTTGAAATTATCTTCAACATGTTCCGTTTGCGCCCAGCTGAGTTGTTCTTTGATTTAGCCAAGAAAAATAACATTGGTATTTTGGCTCGAGTACCATTGGCAAGTGGCCTGCTTACCGGTAAATACACCGCAGATACAAAATTCGCCCCCGAAGATCATCGAACAACCAATCGAAATGGTCAACTCTTTGATAAGGGAGAAACTTTCTCCGGTGTGGATTACCTAACCGGCGTCAAGGCAGCCAATGAGTTAAAGGAACGGTTGGGTACTGATAACCTTGCAGCGCTGGCCTTGCGGTATATTTTAATGTATGATGCGGTTTCTGCGGTCATCCCTGGTGCCAGCAATCCAACCCAAATCGAACGGAATACAACGGCAGCTGATTTACCAGCATTAACTGACGAACAAATGGCCATTGTGAAAGATGTCTATGATAAGTACATCAAGAATCCGGTCGAATATCTCTGGTAAACTTCTTAATCATTTAGCAACTAATCCAAGTTAACTAAAACAACCGATCACCAAATCGTCTAACGAGGACTTGTGATCGGTTGTTTTTTCTTAGCATTAATCAATTTAGAATAGTTGGTTTGAAATTACTTATGGTTTTTTCGAAAAATAAATGAACAGCCAAACAAAATGATTGCCAACACAAACGACCAGCCGATTACGCCTTATGGCCGATTGTAGCCAATAACAACGACTGTTTTATTGCTGAATAGTGCTGCCGTAAACAAAACAATGAAGATTAAGAAACAAAATCCAGCCAATGATAATAATAAATTTCTCATTTGGATTTCCCGCTTTCCTCTGCTTAAAAAGAACCATTTGTCCAACCCTAATTGCCGCTTTTCAAGATGACTTCATAATATACTTATTAACCAATTAGTAAAACAAAAAGCTCAATAAATTAATTGCCCATAAACCAGTTTTTACTATTGAGGTTTGTGGCTGTTCCTACACCAAAAAAGCCCCATTTTTTAAGGGCCATCGTCAATGTTTAGTTTTTACTTTTAGACTTAAATCAGTTAGCCTTTGAAATTGCCTCGGTGAGTAATTTTGAGAAATTAACTTTTTTCTTTTTACCCATGGTATCAGCCCATTTAGGAATCGTTAAGGTCTTTTTAACCGGCTTATTATTATTCAAATATTTCTCTAAATCAACGGGAACCATTGATTTAAACGAACGGTTTGGATCGTACGTCAACGTGAAATCCGGCTCTTGTTTGAAGGGATTGTCATTAGCCAATGAAACATCATTTAAATTCGAAGAAGCCGGCAATTCATGACCATTGTCTAAATAATCCGCTGCTACAATCCCCAACCAATCAGCCGCCATTTTCATAGCATCCGCAACATTGGTTCCTTGAGTGCCAGACGAGCCAAAATCAGGAAAGTAAACATAATATTTAATCGACTCTTCAGAATCATAATAAAACAAAGCAGGATATGCGATATACATGTTGACGCTCCTTTCGATGCGCAAAGAAAGCCGGCTAAAGCAGCCCAACCCCTTGCTTTTGTGTCATAGGCATGTGCAAGATACCACCCCACAAAATCATTGTAACACGTATAATACGTGTGAGTAGAAAAAAAGTGTTCAAAACGATATTCAAACAATTAACCGCTAACAAGCTAATCAGCAAGCAATAACATTAGGCTTGATTCCTTCATTATTTCAGCCAACTTTTTTATCAGATTCTGCGTTCTTTTACTGGACTATTACCAATTGAGGATTATACTATAAGCACCATTTCAAGAAGCACCTGATAGCTTTTACTGATTAATGTCGTTCAAAGGAATGGGGGTATCGACATGCGTTCACTTTTCGTGATCCTCTTTGTGGCTTTAACCATCACATACCTCATTTTTAAATTTCTCCCCTACAGAATTTCTCGATTTGTCGGATTTCGAATGCCGTTTGTTTTCCATTCCCAAGAGGACTGGAGCCGAGGTCAAACTGCCGGTTACAGCATTATATTACTTTCTCTTGCCGTCTTAATTATTCTTAACTATTTGATCAAAATACCTGCTTGGCTAAATTTCGGTTTGCTGATCATTTTGATCTCAATCACTGTTATCTACATTGGTCAAAAGGTTAATAAATAAGCGCTTACTATCCCAAAGGGGGGCAATTAATATGCAAGTAATCTTTCTGTTCCTCCTCATTATTTTCGCCGTCGATTATCTCTTCTTTAGATTCGATTCTGCCCAAGTCCAATTCTTCGTTGGCTTTCGCACGCCATCTGCTTATAAATCTAAGGAGAACTGGGAACACGCTCAAAAAATTGGCTACGAGCTGATGTTCTTCTTTTGCGTACTTTTCGCTATTCTTAACTATTTTATCTTAATCCCTAATTGGCTGGACTCAAGCTTTGTAGCTTTCATCACCGTTATCGTACTTGTCACTATTGAATATAAACTCAGGTAATTAACCTATCAAAAAGGGCTTGCAACTCAATCCGAAGTTGTAGGCCCCTTTGCATCCCAATAGCCCATTTTAATGTCTAACTTAATCATCATCCTCTTCATCCAAGCCTTCGCGCGGTGTCCGCCCCAAAAGTGCTTGTAATGAAGCAATTTGGTGATTATTTTCACCTAGGAGAGTTATCAAATGTTGAGCTAAAACTGGCCGATCTTCCTTTTCTGCTAACTTAATTGCTCGGGTAACGAACAAATTTGAAGTGTCATAATCATGCACTAATTCGTTAATTAACCACTCAGCTGTTTGATACTTATTTTGTCCTTTTTCCTGTAGCATTGCATACTCAGCAAACTCTTTTTGAGTAGTGGGCGTTAATAAGTCTTCATCGATTAACACAGTCCCTAACTCATCCTTTTGGCGATACGCCTGCTGAAGTAAGCCCGCCATCACCTGTTTTAAAGCCGCCGACGAAGCCCTTTGAGATACCACTTTGTCTGTTGTAATTTATCGGCCAAGACGACCAGGTTGGCAACAATGTGGCCAGTCATGGCTCCGGCTGTCGGCGTGTGATGATCAATGTCAGCCTGCTTAACTTCTGCTTGATATAATTTTCCGGTGTTTCAGTTGTCATTTTAATTTCCCTCTTACTTCACTTTGACCGATTTCACGTCGTATCCTAACTCAGTGACCGTCTTTGATAACTGATCGGTTGAAACCTGATCAGCGTCGAAATCCACTTTAACTTTTGCAGCATTAAAGAGAACCTTAACTATTTATTTGTTAGAGAGATTATAAATCCATTTTCACGCAGAATAATTGCATTTTTAATTTCAATTTTAAAGATCATTTACTAGACTATTATTGTTTGAAGATTATAATGTAGTCACAATATAAGGAGGTGCTAAAAATGACTCGTATAATTGCTTATTATGATAACGAATGCTCGTTATGCATTAAAATTCAAAAGAAGTTGAAGAAATTAGATCATAATCAGAATATTGACTTCATTGGAATTCGAAACAATGCTTTTTTACCTTTTTCAGAAGAACTTATGTCAAAAGAAATGTACGTTTATAACGAACAAAATCATCACTTTTCAACTGGTATAAATGCTATTTATGAGCTCACTTTGGTCATCCCTTCGCTAAGAATTTTAAGCGCTTTCATAAAGCTCTCAATCATCTTTGGCTTCGGCAAGTGGCTGTATAAACTCATTGCTAAAAATAGACGCATGGTACCCGTTAACAATTGCAACAACGATTCATGCAAAATTGGCAAGTAGCAATAGCAGGGGGGCGGTTTTTTATGCGAAAATTATTATTTGCAATTCTCACATTTGTAGTTGTCTTTGGAATGCTTGGAATCGCTTTACTGTGCGCAATTCCCTCAACAGCATTAAACCTACCTCTAACAACAAAACTAACCGTTTCTAATGTTTTCCCACAAGGTTGGGGATTTTTCACTAAAAATCCTTTAGATGAAGCTATCGACTTACAACCAGTTGGAAATAAATCAAATAAAGTCTACTGGCCAATGTTAAACAGCCATGATTTCTCCGGATTTAATCGATATGGGCGTACTGAAGGAATTGAAATTGGCAGTATCTCAAGTTTGATCCCCAAAAATAAATGGCAAAGAGGTTCCCAAAAGAACCGAGGGAAACATTTATATCTATCAATAAAGAATCCAAGCCGCACAAAATTTCTTCATGGAAAGTATAAATTATCCTATCAAGAAATCATTCCGTGGGCATATGCAAATGAATACTCAAATAAGCATATTATGAAAAAATACGTTTATCTAAACATTCTGAAATAAAGAAGGCGATATTCATGGTCAAAGATTGGATTAGCGCACAAAGCGTTTCATTTTCAAAGTATCTATCAAAATTCAACCCTTGGACGCCGGTTTATAGTTTGGCGAGATCTTTAATTGCTTTATCGCTGCTATTAACCCTAATTTTTAACAAGATAACAACTCTTTTTCCATACCCAATAGCATTATCTAACGAAACAAGTTCACCATTTTCAATTTTCCATATTTTAGGTTTCAACTCGGTCGGATTAGTTATGGGGAAAACAGTTTGTATCCTGATTCTCCTAGCAGTAATCAGTGGTTATTTCCCCCAAATTACAGGATTACTTCATTATTGGGTCGCCTTTAGCGTTCAAAATTCAATGACTACCATTGATGGTGGCGAACAGGTAGCCGTTGTCATCACGCTTCTTTTAATCCCGATAGCAGTGACTGATTTCAGAAAAAACGCTTGGCTTCAAGTATCCCCAAACGAAAACGATCTTCGAGATTATTTTAAAATAATCGGCTTAATGTTTTACTGGGCGCTAAGATTCCAAGTCTTTGTCATTTATGCAGATGCTTTTATTCAAAAACTATCTGTAAAAGAATGGCTCGATGGTACTTCTCTGTATTACTATTTCAACAACTATCTCATCAGCATGCCTAACATTTTTCATAAAATGTTCGACTTCATTTTAAACAGCAAATTGGTCATCATTCCAACGTGGGGGACTCTTATTGCCGAATGCTTATTAATGTTATCCTTCTTAGCGCCGGTTGGAAAATGGAAATACTTTTTCTTATTGGGATTTTTCATGCATCTGATGTTTGCTATTATAATTGGTCTTTTTTCATTCTCACTAGTTATGATAGGCGCATTAGTCCTGTACCTGGTACCTCTAAAGACAGATCTCTACGAATTACGAACTCACTTGAAAGCTCTCAAATTATCAACTATCAAATCTTCTCCACATTCAAAGGAGGAAAATTAAGATGAAAATTTTAAAATCTGTTTTAATTGCTGCCTTATCCTTTATTCTATTCACTGGAATTATTATCCCAAAGAGTACAAGTTCAGCTAAAAGAGAATACTCTGGCGAACAGTTATATGCTGGATTCACTAGTGATACCGGTGCTTTTGCGCATCATTTATCGGACGGCTTAAAAAATCAAATTTTCATTCAGAAAAATCAAAAATCAACTTTGAATGGACGAAAAGACTATCAAAAGAAGCTTGACACGCTCGTTTATAAAAAGAACCCTGCCTATTTTAAAGAGTTAAAGAAAGCTTTTTATCACAAAGACTATCTTGCTGCCCAAAAATTAGTTTACGAGGGAGAGAAGTATAACGAAAATTATTATAAGCACTTGCTTCTGGTTAATGGTAATAAAAAAGCTGAGTCTTTCATTACGAATACCGAGGACAAAAGAGGTGGTAAAATCTCATTTAGCACTATCGCAAAGGTTGAAAATATTGCATATGCGGTCAATGCTGTCGTAGGTGTGGTGGATGCTATCGCTGCTGTCACTTTAGTTATAGTAGGAGCTTATTTCACAGATTCAATTAATACGCAGATTGTTACTAAAGGTCTGGTAAATGCTACTCAATAAGTTCTAAGAAATTGCCATTAAAAACATCTTTGGTCATCATTGTGACTCTACAAAACTCCTTGATTGTGTATTTTCTCGGAGAATATCTTTTGAAATAATTCTAGCAATTTTCCGGTATTTAGAGGGGGGATTCATATGCGCATAATCTTCTTAGTTCTTCTGATCATAACCGTCGTTAATTATATCTTTTTTAGATTCGATTCCACTCAAGTTTCACATTTCGTTGGCTTTCGAACCCCCTCGGCGTACAAATCTAAAGAAAACTGGGAACATGCTCAAAAAATTGGCTACGAGCTGACACTACCTTATTTTGTTTTCTTCACGGTGCTCAACTATCTCATTTCAATTCCAAATTGGCTTAACCTAAGCCTGATCGTGTTCATTGCCATTGTCACCATTTTTACTATCGAATATAAACTCAGGTAATCAATCTGTCAAAAAGGGCCCGCAACTCATTCCAAAGTTGCGGGTCCCTTTGCATCCCAACCGTCCTAACTTAATCATCGTCCTCTTCATCCAAGCCTTCGCGCGGTGTCCGCCCTAAGAGTGCTTGTAAAGAAGCAATCTGATGATTATTTTCACCTAGGAGAGTTGTCAAATGTTGAGCTAAAACCGGTCGATCTTCCTTTTCTGCTAACTTAATTGCCCGGGTAACAAATAAATTTGAGGTGTCATAATCGTGCACCAACTCATTAATTAACCACTCGGCTGTTTGATACTTATTTTGACCTTTTTCCCGCAACATTGCATACTCGGTAAACTCTTTTTGAGTAGTTGGCGTTAACAAGTCTTCATCGATTAACACGGTGCCCAAGTCGTCCTTTTGGCGATACGCCTGCTGAAGCAAGTCAGCCATCACCTGTTTTAGAGCCGCCGCATGAAGCCCTTTGAGATACCACTTGGTCTGTTGCAATTTATCGGCCAAGACGACTAGGTTGGCAACAATGTGGCCAGTCATTGCGCCGGCTGTCGGCGTGTGATGATCAATGTCAGCCTGTTTAACTTCTGCTTGATATAATTTTTCTGGTGTTTCAGTTGTCATTTTAATTTTCCCCTTACTTCACTTTAACTGATTTTACGTCGTATCCCAACTCAGTGACCGTCTTTGATAACTGATCGGCTGAAACCTGATCAGCGTCGAAATCCGCTTTAACCTTCGCAGCATTAAAGAGAACTTTAACCGTTTCAACTCCGGGCTGCTTTGCCAAGGCCCCCTGAATCTTCTGCATGCATGATGGGCATGCCAAGGCATCTAATTGTAAAATTGCTTTTGTCATTTTTAAGACCTCCATTTTTCTATCTACGATTACGATAACTTGATTTGCTTTTCGGTTACTTGATCTACATCAAGTTTTAGCGATTTTGTTTGATAACGAATCAGTCGCATTGCGTTGAAGATCACGACCAGGATACTAGCTTCGTGAACCAACATCCCACTGGCCATATAAATGTATCCGGCAATCAGCCCAATCAGCAGTAACGCAACCGTTCCAACGGCAATCACAATGTTTTCTTTGGTGTTGAGCACCGTCTTCTTAGCCAACCCAAAAGCATGAACCAACTCGTCAAATCCGGAAGACATCAATACCACATCCGAGGTTTCAACCGCGACATCTGTGCCGCTGCCCATTGCAATGCCAATATCCGCGGTAGCCAGTGATGGACTATCATTAATGCCATCTCCGACAAAGGCGACAGTTTGCCCAGCATGTTGCAGCTGTTTTACGTAAGCAACCTTTTCCTCTGGTAAGAGGTCCGCATGCACGTCATCAAGTTGCAGCTGATTACCAACCGCCTGAGCTGTGAGCTGATTATCGCCCGTCAGCATCACCGTTTTCTTAACCCCCAGTTTCTTCAGCTGAGCCAAGCTTTCCTTGACACCATTTCGAATGACATCCGAAATACCAAGAATCAAGTAAACCCGCTGATCAACTGCTACAATCACCGAAGAACTCCCCCGCTGCTGAATTTTTCGTAAATCTGCCGTTTGTTTAGCAGACAAGTGGATGCCATGATCAACCATCAACTGTTGATTACCAATCAGCACCTGTTTTTGATTGACCTGAGCACTCATCCCACGGCCCTTTATCGTCTGACTTGATGTTACCGGCAACGTCGCAAAATCAAGCTGCTGATGGTCGGCAAACCCTACCATGGCCCGTGCCAATGGGTGATCGGATTGGGCTTCAACCGCTGCTGCCAATGACAGACCAGATTGATCATCAACGTAATGGTAAGCAGTTGTCACTGCCGGTTTACCTTCCGTTAAGGTCCCGGTTTTGTCAAAAATAACCGTTTCCACGTGACTCAGGGTATTCATGACATCGCCACCCTTAACCAAGACACCATGCTTGGCGCCATTACCAATTCCAGCGACGTTTGAAACCGGGGCCCCAATGACCAACGCACCCGGGCAGCCAAGTACCAAGACCGTGATTGCCAACTTGAAATCAGCGAAGATCACGCCAACCAATACCGCAATCACCAAAACAGCCGGTGTGTAGTAAGTCGCAAAGCGATCAATGAATTTTTCGGCTGGTGATTTGGTGTCCTGGGCCTCTTCAACCAGGTCAACGATTTTACCAAAAGTGGTATCCTCACCAACCTTGGTGGCTTTCACCTTGAGAGTCCCATTATCCAAGATAGTACCTGAATAGACTTGATCACCAACAGCTTTGACAACCGGCTTGGATTCACCAGTGATACTGGCCTCGTTAACGTAAACGGTTCCCGAAACAATTTGACCGTCAACCGGCACTTGCGCCCCCGTTTTAACGAGGACAACATCCCCAACGTCAACAAAATCAACATCCGTTTCCGTTGGATGACCGGCTTGATCAAGGACCAAAGCCGTGGTGGGGGCCATTTCCGTCAGATCTTTAATTGAATGTCGGGTTTTAGCCAACGTTTTATTTTCCAAAAACGTCCCAAATAAGAACAGAAAAGTGACGATGGCCGATTCGTTGTACTCACCAATGATAAAGGCTCCCACAACGGCAATGCTGACTAATAGTTCAATGCTGATGGTTTTAAAGCGAAGCGCCGAGACTGCCCGCAGGACAATTGGGACCGCTGAGATAAGGGATGCCAGGATAAACGCAATTTGATATAACCAGGTCATCTGCATTACCCCACCCAGCAAGCCAATGCCAATCAGGCCCGCAGTCACTGCCGTTATCTGATTTGTATGTTGATTAATAAATCGTTGAAATTTCACGTGTCGTTGCCTCCTTGATATGATACATTGAGTATATGAGGATTTTGATTTAAAATAATTGACACAGGTCAAGAATTCGAGTTTAATTTTTAAATTAAGCTTGAATTTGCTAAATCACTCATCCTTAAAAGAGCCTCTTTTGGTTTGTTGAGTGATCTCAGGAAACTGAAAAAGAAGTTTAAAGGAGGAACATCATGAAAATTATCGTTATTGGTGCCACCGGCCGAGTTGGTCAAAAATTAGTGGCTAAATTAGCCGAAGATAAAAATGATCAAATTTTAGCGGGCGCCAGGAAACCGGAAGCTATTATGAAGGCTGCCAACGTTAAACCATTTAAAATCGATTTACATGATACGAAGGCCGACCTGTTAGCCGAGCTACCGGAAGCCGATGCACTGATTTTTGCTGCCGGCTCTGGTGGCCGAGATCTCTTGCAGGTTGACTTGAACGGTGCCGTTAAAGTGATGATCGAAGCCGCTAAAAAAGGGATTGAGCGGTTTGTCATGCTGAGTTCCAGAGATTCCCTAACGCCGGATGCGTTTAGCGGCGATGATCCATCACCATTGGCCAATTACTTGATTGCCAAGCATTTTGCCGATCTCTGGTTAATCAAAAATACCACCCTTGATTACACCATTCTGCAACCAACCGCGTTAACCGAAACGCCGGGTACCGGCAAAGTCAGTTTGGGCGAGTATACCAATCACGACAATAGTATCGAAAACGTTGCCAACGTACTAGCTCAAATCGTTAAAAGTGATAACACCATTGGTAAAATTTTGCCGATGAGCGACGGCGCAACCCCAATTGAGGATGCCGTCAGTGAAGCTTAATAATGATTAAAAGGTTATTCAACTCTGATTGAATAGCCTTTTTTTATTATGTTTGTAATGTTTTATAACATCTAACGGTCAGTGGCCAAAATATTTTTCAACTTTTTTGTTTTTCAAAAATCACTAGATTACGGGCTTTTGAGATCGTTTCCATTTTTAAGAGTCTAAAAATTGGTTAAGAACCATTCTAACAACGTCTGGACGATTCCAATTGATGATGTTAGAATTTATGACATTAAATAAAAAGGAAGCGATGTTATGAATGCTGCAAATACGTCATTTATGATTTTATCCAGTATTTTGGTCTTATTCATGACACCCGGGCTGGCTTTCTTCTACGGCGGCCTGGTGTCAAAACGCAACGTTGTCAACACAATGTTATCCGTGTTCGTGATGACCGGAGTTGCCATTGTGCTCTGGGTCATGGTTGGTTACAGTCTTTCTTTTGAAGGCGACATCCACGGCGTAATTGGAACGTTCAACAATTTCTTCATGAACGGCGTCAAATTAGGCGCATTAACCGCGACTAAGATTCCCACAGGTATCTTTTCAATTTTTGAAATGATGTTTGCCATTATTACACCGGCGCTCTTTGTCGGGGCGGTTGTTGGGCGAATCAAATTCAACTTCTTACTAGTTTTCTTAATTCTCTGGTCCATTTTGATTTACTACCCAATGGTTCATCTGGTTTGGAGTCCAAACGGCTTGTTAGCCGGACTAGGAACCCTTGACTTTGCTGGTGGGACAGTTGTTCATATTAATGCCGGGGTTACTGCTTTCGTATTATCGGCTTTCTTAGGGAAACGAATTAAGTTTGGCGATAAACCACACACTCATTACAATCTGCCTTGGGTTTTACTAGGTGCCACCATTCTGTGGATTGGCTGGTATGGCTTTAATGCCGGTTCCGCACTGGGTGTCGATAACATTGCCGCTCAGGCCACGATTACGACAACCATGTCGACTGGGACCGCTATGGTCACTTGGATGATTTTGGATATGATTATTTCCGGTAAGCCGACATTGGTAGGCGTTTGTACCGGAACACTATGTGGGTTGGTTGGCATTACGCCTGCTTGTGGCTTTGTCACCATCGCCGGTTCGTTTTGGATCGGGATGTTTTCCACCTTTGCCAGCTACTTCTTCGTTAACTATCTCAAAGACCGAATTGGTGTCGACGATGCCCTCGATGCCTTTGGTTGTCACGGAGTGAGTGGAATCGTTGGCAGTATCTTTACCGGTTTGTTTGCCACCAAAGCAGTCAATCCAATTGTTGCCCACAACGGCCTCTTTTACGGCGGCGGCTGGCATCAATTAGGCGTGCAGGTCTTTGCCACACTGGTCACCATTGTCTTCGTTTCAATCGCAGCTGCCATTATTATCAAAGCGCTTGGCGTGATTATGCCAATGCGAGTTGACCGTAAGGAAGAAGAGCTGGGCCTGGATAAAGGTGAACACGGTGAAGAAGCCGACTACACCGTTGAAATCAGTAACGACATGGCCGCTTATCAATCCGATATGAATATGTACGCTAAAGAATTCAGAGGGCAAATGGCCGGCCTAAACGCTCCTAAGACGCCTGGACCAAGAGACCACTGACAATTTCATTAACATCGCACTACAAAATTTGCTTCTAATTTATTAAACTATTTCTCAATCATTAAGCTGCTTTTGAAGTCTGGTATACTGATTTCAAGAGCAGCTTTTTTCGATGAATTAAAAAACAATGAAGAGAAAGGAGTCATTCAAGTGACTTATTCGCGCTCAGAGCATATTGAAATGGTTAATATGTGTATGATTTATGATCCGGCAACTCAATCTGTGTTGGTAGAGGACAAAACCGATGTCGCCTGGAAATTCGGCCATACATTTCCAGGGGGACACGTTGAAAAAAATGAATCCTTATATGACGCCATGGTTCGAGAAGTTTACGAAGAAACCGGCTTAACCGTCAGCCATTTGGAAGCTTGTGGAACCGTTGAATGGTTTAATCAGGATCCTGCTTACCGCCGGTTGGGATTTTTATATAAAACGACCCATTTTTCTGGCACCTTAAAACAAAGTGATGAGGGGAAAATCTATTGGCTGCCTCTCGCCGAATTAAATGAAAAAAATACTGCCGAGAGCTTTATGAAGTTTCTCAAGATTTTTACCGATTCAACCACCGTTGATGCCACCTCACAAGTCATGAACGGGTCATTATCAATAATCCCCAAAGAGGAATGAATTCAGCGAGTTCGATATAATGATAAGTGAAGCAACTTCAACTCAAGATGCCACACTTGGCAATTTCGAAGGAGGGAAGTTTATGCGATCTTATCTGATTATGTATAACGGAACAGCCGGTAAATCCGACAATGAAGCTATTGCGAAGAAGGCGCAGCGAGTTTTAAGCGAAGCTGACAAAAGCGTTGACGTGGTTGCTACCGGCTCCGAAAAAGAAGCTGTTCAGCAAGCCGCCTCAGCTACCACTACTCACGACTGTTTGGTCACGATCGGTGGTGATGGCTCGATTAATACCGCTTGCAAAGGCTTCTTGAAGGCTGGTAACTCAATTCCTCTAGGCATCATTCCTGGTGGCACTGTCAATAACTTTGCGCGTGCTTTGAAGCTTCCCCTGGATCCGGACCAAGCTATTTTAACTCTACTAGATAGCCAGCCTGCCAAAGTCGACTTGGCAACGATTGGTAATATTCCGATGGTCAGCAGTTTAACCCTTGGGCGTTTGGCAGATATTTCGCAAAACGTCAAACAGGACGAAAAGCGCCGGTTTGGGGTGTTGATCTACCTGTTTAAGGGTCTCAAAGAGTTATTCACTAACCGTTCCTACAAACTGAAAATAACCGCTAACGGTCGCAGTGAAACCTTGCGGGCCCAAATTCTTCTGATCACAACCACTAACTCCGTCGGCGGCAACGTCGCCTTTAATCCTGACGCCACCTACGATGACGATTTTCTGCACGTTTTCATTCTGAAAGAATTTACACTGCCAAAAATTATGACTTATGGCGCCTTTTTCTTATCGGGAAATCTTAAGAACGCTCGAGGCGTCAAGTATTTAAAATGCAAACAAATTCAAATCGAAAACCTCTCATCTCGCGACATTAAAACCCGCATTGATGGTGATCCGGCAATGGCATTACCAATTACCGTCCGAATTAAAGCTGATTTTCTCAGGGTATTACTTCCTCGTAAGGCAAATTCCAAAAACGATTAAAGAATTCTCCAGAGACTCAAAAAAGCAATTAGCAAGTTTGTAGAACCTGTTAATTGCTTTTTTGAATTTTGTTTCTGTTAAGAAAATGGGATTTGTACTCTAATCAATAACTGTAAAGATTGGTATCACACTATCGGAAAAGAGTCACCAAGAAAACACTGGTGTGAGTGCCCGATACTGCGGACGAGCTGCTCTCAAAGTCAATCACATAACTGGCTATTCAGGATCAGTGGCCACTAAGCCACCAGCCAAATTACCCATATTAGGTTTATCAGCTTTAACAATTAACTGTTCGTTAACAAAGGCCATTTGACCAATATGACTCATTTCACGGCCATAGCCTGATAATTTGACACCACCAAATGGTAATTCAGGCAACGATACCATGAAGTTGTTAACAAAGACCATCCCGGTTTCAATCTGACCGGCAACTTCTGCACCGTGATCAGGATCACCTGAGAAGACAATGCCGCCCAAGCCATAAGGTGAATCATTGGCAACATCAATTGCTTCCTGTTCGCTGTGAACTTTATAAACGGTGGCAATTGGACCAAACAACTCCGTCTTATAAGCCGGATTATCTTTATCAATATCCGTTAAGATCGTTGGCATAAAGAATTGGCCTGGTAAGTCAATTGGCTGGTTACCATAAACCACCTTAGCACCATGGGCAATCGCATCATCCAATTGTCCCTGAAGCTTATTCTTAGCCTTTTCAGTATTCATTGGCGCCAAAGTCGTTGCAGGATCCATTGGGTCACCTGGTTTAACAGCAGCAAAGTGTGCCTTCAATGAATCAACAAATTCATCATAAACGTTATCCATTACAATGAACCGTTTGGATGACGTACATACTTGACCACAATTGTAGAGACGTGCCCGCCATGCGATGTCATTCACATCATCCATGTTGGCATCTCCCAAGACAACAAATGGATCCATGCCGCCAAGTTCCATCGTGTTCTTCTTAAGGTTCTTACCAGCAGCACCAGCAACAGCAGTCCCACCACGTTCAGAACCAGTTAGCGCAACGCCTTGAACCCGTGGATCTTCAATAGCTTTAGTGACTTGATCATAAGATAAGAACAGGTTAGTTAATGAGCCTTTAGGAGCACCAGCTTCCGCAACTACATCGGCAAACATCTGAGCTGACGTTGGTGTATTAGAAGCGTGCTTTAAAATCATTGGGTTACCCACCATAAAGTTTGGCGCAAAGACTCGCATGATCTGATAATAAGGGAAGTTCCATGGTTCAACCATCATCACAACCCCAGTTGATTGATGACGAATCTCAGCTTCACCGGTCGCAATCGTCTTAACTTTTTCCGGCTTAAGTAATTCTTCACCATGGTCCGCAAACCAGTCGGCAATAATCGCTACCAGCTCAACTTCGCCCTTTGACTCACGATAAAGTTTTCCCATATCAATGGTACAAGCTTTTGATAGTTCATCCGAATGTTCCCGTAATTTAGCAGCAATGTTATGAAGAATTTTTGCACGTTCTGAGATTGGCTGCTTGCGCATGGTCTTATACAGATCATGTGCCGTTGCCAATGTTTTTTGTAACTGCTCATCAGTTGCGAATGGATATTCTTTAACCACTTCATTGTTGTACGGGTTAACAGTTCTATATGCCATCTTTTGATTCTCCTCCTAAAGTCGATTTTAAACGTCTCACAATCTCAGACAGTTTCGAAACTTATATCCACTGTCTATGTACCCCAATGCGTTCAACATTTTGAATCCATTTAAAGATTAGCACAACTTGAAAACAGTTACAAGAAAATACTTTGTGATTTTCAAAACCAAGTGTTTCGTCAGAAAATTAGGAAACCTAACTATGTAAATATTTTTCATTCACAAAGTAAAAAACAGCTTGTGACTTCGCTAAAAACCAATCGATGGCTCTAACGAAAAACAAGCTGTCCTCTTTGAAGTAGTTTATTTATTTTACATTTTTAGCGGCCGCATATGAATGACGCTCCGCTGTTGTATCTTTAATCATCAAGGCTAACCCTAATGCTGCGATCTCCATAACTAAAAAAGTAATAAACACGGCATTAAAATTACCATTACCAAGAATGACCGTTGCTAAAACAATGGCTGTGGATCCTAAAACTTGCCGGAAAGTGGCAATAATCGATGACCCATGAGGAATCAAATCATTCGATAAAGAGTTAGCACCCAAAGTTGTTGCCGGCATCATTGCAAAGGCATTTCCTGCCTCAATGATCATTGAACACAGAATTGCCACCAACACACTCCTAAAGCCTGATAGCAATAATAACAATCCCCAACCAATGATGAACAGACCAAATCCGATTGTAATCACTGGCTTAAATCCAATCCGATCGGCTAATTGGCCGCTTCGGCGGTTTAGCCATGAAAGAAAGGCAGCTGCCGGTACCAAAGCCATTCCTGACCAGAAGGGCGACATCCCTAAAGCCTGTTGATAATAAAGTGGCATAATAATGGTCACCGTAATTAATGACATATAGGACAACGAGGTTAGGGCAACCCCAAGATCAAAATTCCCGATTTTCAAAATATCCAATCTCAACAATGGCTTGGACATCTTCAATTGTCGGCGAACAAATAAAGCCAGCAGTACCAACGATACAATCAAAATAATCCAATTCGAATAATTACCGGCTGTCATATGAGAAGCTTCGTTGATAAAGTACAGCAGGCCAATAATTCCAAGTGACATGAAGACCGAGATAAAATCAAACCCGGTCTTTTTCGTTTTTAGCGGGCTGACAACTGTCTTCAACGCTAGTAAGAAGACAATTGACAGGACGACTAAAAAGAAGCCAAAAATTGCTTGCCAGTTCATCACTTGTAAAATGACCCCGGAAATAATTGGGCCCACCGCTAACGCTGAGCCCATAACCAGTCCAACGGTCCCCATCATCGCTCCCCGTTGATTTTGCGGTGTGATTTCCAAAATAATTGATTGGTAAGAAGGAAATAAGACACCAACACTAAAGCCTTCCATCAACCGGCCAATCATCATAATTGGAAAGTTAGGCGCAAAAATAACGATTAGAGTCCCGATCACAAAATTAATTAACAGCGTTAAATATAGCGGCTTAAATTTAAAATTATCCATCAACCACGGCGACAATGGCATTACAACCGACATGATCAGCATGAATCCCGTTGTCAGCCAAGCAATCGTACTGGCCGGCAGATTAAAATAACGCATAAATGTCGGATAAGCAGTCGAAAGAGAGGATTGACTGATCGACATTGTGAAAGTCCCCAACAGTAGCGTCGCCACAAACCATTTGCGACTTTTTTCCGTAAGCTCCATTACTTCCATCCCCCTAATTACGGATAAAATTATGAAAAAGGAGCCGGTACAGATAATTTTCCTGTGCCCAGCTCCTCTCAACTTTATCTCGTATTTAATTCATTTTAGATAATTCCGATTAACGAACGACCATTACCGAAATTGGTGAATACTTAGCCATGTATGCTGCTTGCGAACCAAAATACTTCCGAACACCTTTTTTCGAAAGTGAACCAACGACTAACAAGTCAGCATTGACCGCTGGAATAACACTCTTAACAATGGTTTCACCAGGGTCACCTTCTTCAACAACTGTATCAACCGTTTTAACTCCGGCACGTAATGCCAAGTTTCGATACTCGTTAAGATGGGCAACCAATTCTTTACGTTCACCATGAACATAATCTTTATTGAGCGCTTGATAAACATTCATTTCTTCGCTTTCAAGGATCGAAACGATGACTAACGATGCATCGGACAACCGTGCTTCCGAAACTGCATATCTAAATGCCAATTGTGCATCGGGTGAATCATCTACCCCTACTAAAATTCGTTTAAACTTTGTATGTGGTGAATTTTCTTTATCCATTTACTCGCTAAGCCTCCTGTCAGCAGCACTAGGCGTTACTTTTATCAGCCTTATCTTTATTATAGTGCTCTTCAGTCGTTTCAAAACGCTTTGGCATCTTATTTCTGCTTGACCACAAATCATAAATTGTCCAAATCAACAACGCAATGATGGCAGCAATGATGATATAAGCAATCGTATGTGCCAGTGAAACACTGCTTGCAGAAGGATTATCGCCAAAGAAACTTGTGATGTTATCAGGAAGTCCTTTCATGTTCAAGAAAGTCAACCCTAAAACAGAAATCCAGCCAAGAATTTTAACCCACAACGTGTTCTTAAAACGATCACCCATTTCCTTTGAGTTATCGGTCATCATTAGTAATGGCAACATTGAGAATGGTAGCGCAAAGGCCAGAAAGACCTGCGAGTTATTCATCAATGTATTTAACGCCGCATGTTGCCGAATTGGTGATTCACCACTCGTCATAGCAACACAAATCAAAACTGGGATAACTGAAATCAAACGAGTAACCAAACGACGCAGCCACAATGGCATCTTCATATGAATAAAGCCTTCCATGATGACTTGTCCGGTTAGCGTACCGGTAATAGTAGAATTTTGACCTGAAGCCAACAGTGCGACCGCAAACAAAATTGACAGAATACCAGATTTGGCAACCGCAATCAATACCCCATTACTCAACATTGAAGAATCTGATAGAGCTTGGAACAAACCAAAGAATGACGGATCCTTAACGGCGCCAGTCTTAAATACCGCAACACCCATGATTAGAAGCAATGAGTTAATAACCCAAGCAAAAGATAGTTGGATGTTGGAATCCCAAGTTGCAAAACGAACCGTTCGTGCAACATCTTCTTGATCGCTATGATCAACTTTACGGGTTTGAGAAACCGCAGAATGTAGATACAGATTATGAGGCATGACCGTCGCACCAATAATTCCCAGGGCACCAGTTAATGGTGTATCACCGTTAACTTTATCACCACTTGAGAAAGTCTGCCCAGTTGGAATTAAGCCCTTAACAATGTCACCGAAGTTAGGACCTGAAAGTGCAACTTCATAAACAAAGACAAACAGAATAACTAAAATCAAACAAACAACAATTGCTTCAATTTTTCTAAAACCAACTTTAGTTAATAATAGCAAAAGCAATACATCAAAGACCGTAATAAAGACGGCATAAACCAATGGTATGTGGAACAACAGATACAACGCAATCGCCGCACCAATAACTTCGGCAATATCAGTCGCCATAATAGCTAACTCTGTTAAAATCCACAGCACATATCCAAGTGTTTTACTGGTTCTGGCACGAATTGCTTGAGCCAAATCCATCTGTGACACAATACCCAGTTTAGCCGCCATGTATTGAAGTAACATCGCAATTAAACTCGACATTAAGATAACAGACATGAGCAGGTACTCAAAGTTTTGACCACCAGTAATTGAAGTTGACCAGTTACCAGGATCCATATAACCAACGGCAACTAGTGCGCCAGGCCCCGAGTACATAAACAACGTTTTCCAGAATCCTCGGCCCTTCGGAACTTCAATTGTTCCATTAATTTCTTCCAATGAAGGTCCATTTGCATAGTGAATCAAATGTTGCTTCTTCGGAGCTTTATCTTTTACCATTTTTCATAGGTACCTCCTTTTAAGTTCAAATCCAATATTACCATAATCCAATGTAAAGTAAATATGAATTTAGGAGAGCCTAACTTAATAATTGTAAGTAATTAAAACGGGATTTGTGAGTTACCGCCAATGGAAACGCTTTTTAATTTAGCAAAAAAAATTTAAAAAAATTCAGTAAACACTCAATCCGACACTCAAATTGAAACGGTGATACGCAAAACCATTAATTATTTTCTGATATTTTAAAAAGGCCGGCACCCTCGATAACATTTGGCCTACCTTTATTAATGTGAGTAATCGTTGATTCTGGCAATTAATTTTTGATTACCATTAAATTTGGCGAACGCATAAGCATCCCGAATCGTTTCGTTAACCAGCTTTGGGTCAACCTGTTGAGCAGCATAATTCCTAGCCAATCGAAACTGTGCTCTGGCAACGTAAAAAGTCACATGCTGCCTTGAACTGAGTGAAATCAGCGATTTAAGTAATTGATTGCCGGTTGTAAAGTCATTTTGATACGAATAAAAGTCGCCGGTATAAAACAACATCGTCAGCGTTTTCCAAACACTGTCAACATCTTGATCCTTTGGCATCATTAATTGTTTAGGGACTTTGGAAAAATAAAAGTCAGCCCGTTCAATATTTCCGGCATGTTCATAGGCGATTCCTAGTCCCACATAAGCTAACTGCGAGAAAATGGTTTGGTGAACGTCATCCAGACCGTTTAAAATTTGGTCAAAGCAAAAAACGGCGTCATTGATTGGATAATCCCCCAGCGCCATTAAATAGCCTTTAATGAATAGGTATTCCATTTTAGTATTGGAATCGCCCATCTGCGTTATTGCGATCGTTGACAACGTCTCAGCAACTTCTTCATATTCCATCGTAATCAACTTGAATTCAGCTTGATGAAGTTTTTCCAAAATCGTTGCGTCCTGATCAAGCGGCCCCGGAAAAATATCGCTTAGCGAAAGTCCTAAGCGCTGGCACAGTTGCGTTAAAATTTTGGTTGAAATCATTTTGCCAGTGTTTTCAAATTTGCTGATGGTTGCCTGGGTGCAAATCCCCTTCGCCAACTCGCTTTGTGAGAGACCAAGCTGTTTTCGCCGATTAATAAACTTTTGAATGTCCATAATTATACCTTTCTAATGAATTGATTTAATCAAATGCCCTAGTCATATTAATTATATCAACTTTCTATATAAAATACCGGTTATTTTAAGAATATTAACTGACAACCATGACGAAAGGCAGTTAAATTGTTGAACTTACGCTCAATCCGCTCCGTAAAATATGATAAATAAATTAGAGTTCCAAATTATTTATCATGATTTTTTTATCTTTTAGTCCAAAAATGATTGACAGCGGTTTTAGAATTGTGTATATTAATGACAACAAAAATTTCGGAGGTGTCATGATGAATCAATCAATGTTTAATGCGATTAATTGTTGCTGTCGAACAACGCGTTTTTGGCGATGTTCGGCCTGTTAGCATTGACATTTTTTGGGAAGTCATGACCTAAAAAGAGTTCAATGTCCACTTGGCTGGAATTGAACTAAGGGCGCGAAAATTCTGAATTTCAGAATTTTGCGCCCTTTTTCTATACTATTATGACCATTTTTCCTAGCATCCAAATAGCTAACACCGACAAATTATTAGAAAGGATCTTTCTCATGCTTATTCATTCCGTTTCAGAATTGATCGGCCAAACACCACTGATCGATCTGCAAATTAATATTCCAAATCACAGTCATATCTATGCCAAACTGGAGATGTTTAATCCCGGAGGCAGCATCAAAGACCGGCTGGGCCAATACATGATTCAAGATGCCATTAATCGCGGTCAGGTGACCGAAGGCGTGACAACGATTATCGAACCCACCGCCGGCAATACCGGAATTGGCGTTGCCCTCGCCGCCCAACAACATCATTTACCAACCATTTTGGTTGTGCCGGAAAAATTCAGTTTTGAAAAGCAACAGTTGATGAAAGCCTTGGGGGCCAAATTAATTAACACCCCTAGTGATCAAGGCATCAAGGGCGCCATTGAAAAAGCTGAGGCGCTTCACGATCAAACCCCCGATAGCTTTGTTCCAATGCAATTCAGGAATCCGGCCAACCCCGATACTTACTATCACACCCTGGCACCGGAGCTGCTTAATGACCTCAATAGCCCAATTGACGCTTTTGTTGCCGGTGCGGGCAGCGGTGGTACATTTGCAGGTGTCGCCCGTTACTTAAAAGAGCAGAATCCGGCAACTCAAACCATCGTTGTGGAACCTGAAGGCTCGATTTTAAATGGCGGGCCTGCCCATCCCCATCGGACGGAAGGGATTGGTGTTGAATTTGTTCCGCCATTTTTCAAAAATATTGCCATCGACAAAACTTTAACAATTGCCGATGCCGATGCGTTTCATCAAGTTAGGGAGATGGCTAAAAAGCAGGGATTATTCATTGGCAGTTCAAGCGGCGCCGCTTTGGCTGCCAGCTTAAAGGTCGCTGAGACACTTCCTGAGAACAGTACCATTGTCACGATTTTCCCAGATAGTAGTGAACGTTACATGAGCGAAAATATTTATGAATAAAAATAAAGTGAGGTTATTAAAATGGAATTTGATACAAAATTAATTCATGGTGGCATTAGCGAAGATAAAACAACCGGGGCGGTTTCGGTCCCAATTTATATGGCGTCAACCTTTCACCAACAAAAAATCGGTGAAAATAAATATGAGTATTCTCGCTCCGGAAACCCGACTCGAGAAGCGGTTGAAAAACTAATTGCCGAGCTGGAAGGCGGCACAGCCGGGTTTGCATTTGCCTCCGGTTCAGCTGCAATCGATACAGTCTTCTCAATGTTTTCTGCCGGTGACCATTTTGTTATTGGCAATGATGTCTATGGTGGTACCTTCCGCCTGATTGACGCCGTTTTAAAACGCTTTGGCATGACCTTTACAGTGGTTGACACCCGTGACCTGACTGCTGTTGAAGAAGCGATTACGCCGGATACCAAAGCCATTTACTTGGAGACTCCAACCAACCCGCTTTTACGGGTGACCGATATTGCGGCAGTTGCCAAGATTGCCAAAGCACACCAAATTTTAAGCATTATCGATAACACCTTCTCCTCGCCCTACGTTCAGCGGCCGCTGGAACAGGGAGTCGATATCGTTCTTCACAGTGCTTCCAAATACCTGGGCGGTCACAGCGATGTAATTGCCGGCCTGATTGTCACTAAAGATGACCAGTTGGCCGAAAAAATCGGCTATCTTCAAAATGCCATTGGCGGTATTTTGGCACCTCAGGAAAGCTGGTTATTGCAACGTGGGATTAAAACGTTGTCTCTTCGAATGCGTGCTCATTTAGCCAATGCCGAAGCCGTTTTCAATTATCTATCAAACCAACCACTTGTCAGCAAAATTTACTATCCTGGTGATCCTGACAATCCTGATTATGAAGTTGCCAAAAAACAAATGCACGGCTTTGGCGCCATGATTTCTTTTGAATTACAGAATGGGCTGGATCCAAAGCAATTTGTCGAACAACTGCACGTTATCACATTGGCTGAAAGTCTGGGGGCGCTGGAAAGCTTGATCGAGATTCCAGCTTTGATGACTCACGGCTCGATTCCACGCGATATTCGGTTGAAGAACGGTATTAAAGACGAATTGATTCGCCTTTCGGTTGGCGTTGAAGATCAAAAGGATTTGTTAGCCGATCTGGAACGTGGCTTCAATCAGCTTAAGGGGAGTAAGAAAAATGTTTCAAACAGCAAGGTCCGTTCTCAAGCGTGATCCGGCAGCCCACAGTCTCTTGGAAGTTCTCTTAACCTACCCCGGAATCCGCGCCCTGTTTTGGTACAGAATCGCTCACTTTCTGGCTTTTCATCGATTTTACACAATTGCCGGCCTCCTAAGTCAACATGCCGCCAAAGTAACTGGGATTTCAATTTCACCGGAAGCCAAAATCGGTAAGCGCGTTTTCATCGATCACGGAATTGGTGTCGTAATCGGTGCCACTGCCGTTATTGAAGATGACGTCACTATCCTGCATGGCGTGACGTTGGGTGCCAGAAGAGCCGTTGAAGGTCGGCGACATCCCTATGTAAAAAAAGGGGCGTTTATTGGTGCCAACGCCCAATTGCTTGGCACCATCACGATCGGTGCCTTTAGTAAAGTTGGAGCGGGGGCAATCGTATTAAATAATGTGGCCGATAAAACTACCGTGGTTGGTAATCCTGCCCGAACTGTTAACAAATTGCCTGCCAAAGTCATCAACGTGACTTTCACAACCAACACATCAACCACTAAAAATTAATGACTTACCAAAAATACCTTGATGAAAAGATTTACCAGTTGGTAAAAATATCATCAAGGTGTTTTTCGTATTTAATTATTGTGTCGAAAATAATTATTTGGTAAGTGTTTTTTGAGGCGCATTTTCAATCAGTTCAGCAACGTAATCACCAAACCCGCTGGTACTCAAAACGGTATCTGTCGGTTGTTTGGCAAAGTCGGTAGTGACATGATGCGACTCAATTGCTTGAGAAATGGCTTGCCGGATCAATTGGGCAACTTCCGTCCATCCCAAGTAGTCAAACATCATCGCACCCGACAAGATCAACGACGTCGGATTTAATTTGTTTTGGCCGGCAAATTGAGGGGCCGTACCGTGAGTTGCTTCAAAAATTGCCCGGCCGGTTTGATAATTAATATTGCCACCCGGTGCAATGCCAATGCCACCGACCTGAGCCGCCAATGCATCGGAAATATAATCACCATTTAAGTTCATCGTGGCAACTACTTCAAAATGGCCCGGGTGAAGGAGTGCCTGCTGAAAGAAATTATCGGTAATGACATCATTAACAATTAATTTCTGCGCTTTTTTGGCTTGTTGATAGGCTTCATCAGCCGCTGCTTTACCCTGATTAGCCTTAATTGCTTCGTACTGATGCCATGTAAAGACTTGGTTACCATACTTTTCTGCAGCTTCATAGCCCCACTTTTTAAAGCCGCCTTCGGTCTTTTTCATGATATTTCCTTTATGCACCAAAGTGAGCGTATGCCGGTGGTGAGAAAATGCATAATCAATGGCCGCATTGACCAGTCGGGTAGAGCCCTGTTTTGAAATCGGTTTGATCGCAAAAGCCGAAGTTTCCGGAAAGCGAACCTTGCTCAACTTACCCTGCTTGGCCAACAGCTCTTTCCAAGCCTTGGCATCTTCAGTCCCAACATCACTTTCAATGCCGGCATAAATATCCTCTGTATTTTCCCGAAAAACGTCAATTTGAACTTTTTCAGGATGGACAACCGGCGACGGCGTACCGGGATAATAGTGAACTGGTCGCAGGCAGGCGTATAAGTCCAACTCCTGTCGCAATGTGACATTAATCGAACGATGGCCCACCCCAATCGGCGTTGTTAACGGGCCCTTAATGCCGACCAGATACTTTTTTAAAGCCGCCAGTGTTTCATCCGGCAGCCACTGTCCGGTTTGTTGATAAGCCGTTTCGCCGGCTAGTAACGGTAACCAATTGATCCGTTTTTGCCCATCATAAATTTTTTTAACAGCCGCATCAAAGACGACTTTAGCGGCCTGCCAAATCTCAGGACCAATGCCATCCCCCTTAATAAAGGGAATGGTTGGTTGATCAGGTACCTGAAGCTGACCATTTTTAATGGTGATTTTTTCTTCAGTCAACGCTATTTTCCTCCTTGTCGGTAAGGTAATGCCGATCGGTTTTACCAATGTATTTGGATGATGGCCTGATCAAACATCCCTCAGCCTGCTGTTCAATGATATGAGCCAACCAGCCTGCCGTTCGACAAGCCGCAAACATCGTGGTAAAAACTTGCCGATCCAAATTAAAGCAATGATAAATCAATGCGGTATAGTAATCCACATTTGGATGAAGGCCGGTTTTATCAAACATATACTGACGAATCTGTTCCTGTAAAGTGAAGTAGGCTTCATTTCCAGTCGTGACGGCCAACCGATGAGCAATTTTGCGTAAAATCGCTGCCCGGGGATCACCATTTTTATAAATTCGGTGACCAAAGCCCATAATTTTATGACCACGGGCAATTTGATCCTTTACGTATTGAATTGGATCCTGCTTGGTTTGGCGAATGGTTTCAAGCATCCTAAAAACCTGTTCGTTGGCACCACCATGAAGTGGCCCCTTTAATGCACAGATAGCAGCCGTCAAACACGAATAATCATCAGATTGAGTCGAAGCCACTACCCGAGCGGTAAACGTCGAGGCGTTAAATTCATGATCGGCATGAAGCACCATCACCGTGTTAAACATTGCGACTTGATCTGATGTTGGCCGCTTTCCCGAGAAAAGGTAGATAAAGTTTTCCACCACTCCCCATTCCCGGTGAACATGCTTAATTGGCAGATCAGCCCGAATGCGAATAATTGCTGCAATCGCAGTTAACATCTTAGCCAAAATTCGTGGTGGCTCATCGCGCTCAACGTCATTTGTCGTCCCCAACAGTGAAACCGTTGTCCGCAAAATACTCATTGGGTGCTGCGGCTCTCTGGCAATTCGGGCCATTAATTGAACCGTTTCATACGGTAACGCCATTTGAGAAACCAACTGTTTTCTAAAATCGTGTAACTCATTAGTCGTTGGCAGTCGCGAATGCCATAACAGAAAGACCACTTCTTCGAAAGGCGCATTTTTCAGTTCCCTAACCGGGTACCCCGAATAAGTCAGTACCGCGTTTTGAGTTGAGCTCACTTTGGTTTGATCAACGACCACACCGGCTAAGCCTTTAGGTAATGCCATTTTTTATCACCTCCGGCTATTGAATCCGCTCATGTTGCGGTGCTTTTTTTGAACCAACTTTGTTAGCCACAATCATTGGCATAATGCCGCCGTCCTGGTAGTAAGTCCAATCAACCGGCGTGTCAAAACGAACTGTCGCATCAAACTTGACTTGCCGGCCGGATTTTTCTGCCGTTACATGAGCGATCTGACCAGCCAATTCGATTGAAAAAGTCTCGGTGCCATCCAGGCCCAGCGTTTCAGCCGTTTGGCCCGGCAGGTATTGAAGCGGCACGACCCCCATCATGGCTAAGTTGGCCCGGTGAATGCGTTCGAAGCTTTCAGCAATAATGGCTTTAACGCCCAATAGTTTAACGCCCTTGGCTGCCCAATCACGGGATGACCCCATCCCATAGTCCTTACCGGCCAAAATGACCAGGCCTGTCTGATCAGCTTGATAGCGTTGAGCTGCTTCAAAAATAGTGGTCTCTTCATTAGTTGGTAAATACCGGGTGAAGCCACCGGTTTTATCCGGCGTTAGTTGATTTCGAAGCCGAATATTCGCCAGGGTTCCCCGCATCATCACCTCATGGTTGCCACGACGCGACCCATATGAATTAAAATCTTTAATCGCAACACCCTTGGATTTCAGGTATCGGCCAGCTGGTGTCTGAGCCCCGATATAGCCAGCCGGTGAAATATGATCGGTAGTAATTGAATCCCCAAGCTTAGCTAAGACCCGTAAGCCCGTCAGGTGCTTGCTGCCCGCCGCGTCATCAAAGAACGGTGGTGAGGCTAAGTACGTTGACTGTGGATCCCACTGATAAGTTGCTGAATGAGGTGCCGGTAACCGATCCCAAGCCGCATTTTGATTTAAAATCGATTGATAGTTCTTTTGAAATTCGGCTGGTTTAAGATATTGATGCGTCAATTCATCAACTTCAGCATCACTTGGCCACAAGTCCTTTAAATAAACCGGTCGGCCGGTTTGATCTTTTCCAACGGGCTGCGTCGTCAAATCAATATCACAGGTCCCCGCCAAAGCATAAATAACCACTAAGGGCGGAGAAGCCAAGTAGGTATCCTTAATTAAGGGGTTAACCCGACCCTCAAAGTTTCGATTACCGCTTTCAACCGCTGCAATCGGATAAGGATCGTCAGTTAGACGCGTTTGCAAATCTTCTTTTAATTGACCCGAATTACCAATACAAGTGGTGCATCCGTAACCAACCAGATTAAAGCCCAATTGATCCAGATATGGCTGTAGCCCGGCGGCTTTTAGATATTGAGTGACAACTCGTGACCCGGGCGCCAGCGATGTTTTCACGTAATCCGGCACTTTTAATCCCAAGCTAACCGCCTTTTTTGCAACCAAGCCAGCGGCTACCAAGACCTGTGGGTTGGACGTGTTGGTGCAACTGGTAATAGCCGCAATTCCAAGGGATCCGACCCGAATCTTGAATTTTTTTCCATTAACAGTGATCGGATAATCAGGCAGGTCACGTCGATCATCAAATTGTTTGGGCATATCCTTTAAATAAACCGTATCCTGTGGTCGATTTGGCCCAGCTAAACTACTTTGCACCGTGGCCAATTCCAATGTCTCCGTTTCACTGTAATGACGAGTCTCCTTAGGATTGTAGAACAGATGATTGTGTTTGGCATACTGTTCAACGAGTTCGATTTGTTGTGATGATCGGTTAGTTAGCTTCAAATAGTCAAGTGTCTGCTGGTCAATTGGGAAGAAGCCGCACGTGGCACCATATTCGGGCGCCATATTGGCAATTGTTGCCCGATAGGCTAACGGAAGTTGCTGCATGCCGTCACCATAAAATTCAACAAATTTACCAACCACGTTATGTTCCCGCAATAAATGGGTTAAAGCCAATGCCAAATCGGTCGCCGTAACCCCCTCGCCGAGTTGACCGGTTAGTTTGACACCAACTACTTTTGGCATGGGCATATAGGTGGCTTCACCAAGCATGCTGGATTCTGCTTCAATGCCGCCAACTCCCCAGCCTAAAACACCTAGTCCATTAATCATGGTTGTATGGGAATCAGTACCGACCAACGTGTCTGGAAAGGCTTCATAACTACCATCAGCTAATTGCTTAGCATGAACTACATCCGCGAGATACTCCAAATTCACCTGATGAATAATCCCAGTGTCAGGCGGAATCACCGTTAAATTGTCAAAGCTGTTTTGCGCCCATTTTAAAAAAGTATAACGCTCCGCATTTCGCTTAAACTCCTGTCGAATATTGTATGAAAAAGCTTCATCGTTGCCAGAGTGATCAACTTGTACTGAGTGGTCAATTACCAAGTGAACAGGCACTTCGGGGTTAATTGAGTTGACATCGCCACCACGTTTGGCAACGGCATCCCGAATTGCCGCCAAGTCTACCAGAGCCGGGACACCTGTCAAATCTTGAAGAATCACCCGTTCCGGCTGGTGGGGAATATCCTGATCATGTTGGTGATCCCAGTCATCAAAAACAGAAAGGACCTGCTCTCGCTTAGGATCCTGATCAGCATGCCGAAGGGCTTCTTCCAGTAAAATCCGAATACTGTAAGGTAGGGAGTTAACATCCCGACCCCTATCAGCCATATATGCATCAATATCATAGAACCGGTATGTTTTGTCCGCTAAATGCAGTTGTTGCCGGTACGATTTGTCCATAAACTAGCCACCATCCTTTGTAGGTGTCAATGAATTATTTGAATTCAGCTATTAAAAACCGAATAATAGTTGGCTTTTCCGATTAAATTGTCAACAATTCATCCTATTTTAATGATAATTTCACGTATATTTAATCTACCTGCAAGTGCCGGGACTGTCAAGGCCTGTTTGCATATTTATTTATTAACTATGTCAAGCCTTAAACTAAATCCATTTTTGTGAATCTATCCCTCAAAACAGCTATCAATTCAAAAAAGCATCTAGACCAATTACTGATCCAGACACCTCATGATTAAATAATTAAATTTTAAAATAATTGAGTTTAAGGCTTATATCCATCAACTGAAAAATACCAGTGAACCCGATCACCAGGCTTGACTCGCTTTTCACCAGCTGATTTATCGACGTACTTGCCATTAACCGAATACATCCAACCACTACCGGGACGAATATCATTTTCCTTCAACCCGTTAATGGCACTCACGTAGACGTCCGGACTCTTAGTGTAACTCACTTTTAGATGGGTCCTCATCAAGAGTGAGAAAGCCGTTGCTTTACCGGTAATCTTTTGGAAACCGGCATAAAACTGTTTTTTATATCCAGAAACCTTCACATACGCTTTGCCGACGACATCAGAGTGATGAGCTGACTTTGGCTTGGCCTTAGCCGTTGCAACTCGCTTTTGACGAGAGGACTTCTTTTGAGACTTCGCCTTGCTGGTGGGTTGCCGATTAGCCTTCTTTTTTGCCTTAGAAGACGGGTGTTTAGAAGACTTGGACTGCCCGGAAGACGCCGGGGCATGATGGCGTGCATTGGAATGCGACTTCTTATTGGCACGGCGATCACTCGAACGACCGGTAGTTGTCGGCTTTTTCGATGAAGCTGCGGAATGCTTTTTGGATGTCTGTTTGGCCTTTGCCCGATGCTTTTGCTTTGACTTAGACTTCGAACTAGTGGATTGATCCGATTTAGCAGGATGACTTGATTGCGCTGTTCTGGGATGTTCTTGGGCATGTTGGGCCATTACTTCGCGGATACCAACCGCTAACCCAACTACCAGAACAATCGCAATCAAAATACCGATCATTTTTTTCATAAAACTGCCTCAACTAATTAATTAAGTGAATAGACCGATTGTTTCTTCTGAGCTTGGCGATAAGCCGCATTAGCCAAGTTGACTTGGCCGACACCCAGTGTTTGACTGGCAGCTCCTTTAATTGAACCGGTTGAATTAACATAGCTTAACATTGCCCGCAATGGTGAAGCACTTTGACCACTCTTAAAGACACTGTTGGCGTACTTTAAGGTATTCAATTTAGTTGAAAAGGCAATGACTGCTTCCGCAGTGGAGTTGGCATTTGGCACATTTTTACCGTTGTAAGTATAACCATAAGCACCATTGTCATAAACGGCCTTCTTTAAATAACTCTGACCGTTTTTCAACGCAGTTTGAATGGCGGTGGTGGTTCCCTTGCCACGGGCTAGCCCAATGACTGCCATGGCCGTTGTATCACTATCAACCGCTGCAGCTGTATTATTGTAGGCCCAGCCGTGGTTACTCTGTTGGTTCTTGACAATCAAATTACTTAAACTATTCTTTGAGAATTTAGCCGTTGACGGGCGCTTGAATTTTGAACTCATTGATACTGCAATCAATGCCTGGCTTTGGACGTTAACGGTCTGTTTAGTCATTGACTTTCGGTAAAGCGCACTGACTAAATTAACTTTTTGCTTGGAGCCGGCCAAGGTAAAGCGTTGTGGATTATAGCCAACTGCTCTTAAAGCCATAATGGCATTGGCCAACTCACCCGGGGTGCTCTTTTTATTTAAGACCAGGTTTTTTGCCACCCGTTGTCGTTGGGTCTTAGTAAAATGATAGCCTAACCCCTTAAGTCCCAGTAGAAAATCGGAATAACCGGCAGCTGCACCAGTCGCCGGATAGGCCTTGCGACTGAATAAGGCCGTTGTTTTGCCGGATAAACCTGTACGGTTCTTGACTAACATCTTTTTAGCGTACCGATAACTGGCCGTCACCTTAGAACGTTGATAACTTGTCGATGCGGTTTGGCTGCTGGCGGCACTAATGGTAGTGGCCGGTGCCATCCCCCCAAGCGCCAATAATCCAACCACTGAAACCATTAAAACCCGCTTAAAATTTTTCATCAAAAATCTACTTCCCTTCATGTTTGGTAGTCGGCAAAAAGCTGTATTTATCATCAAGTCGTCGAAACAACTTCTGCCAAGGATTTGAAAACAGTGCCAGTAACACTGCATTTGAAACACTGTGAAAAAGATCAAACTTGAAACTCAATATAAAGCCCCCGAGGACTGATTTAATCGTTAGCGGATGAACATAAGTCATGATCGACCAGATATCCATAATCCAGCCAAATAAGAATCCCCAGAGTGCTCCAAAAACAATCAGCAATCCCAATCGCTTACCGATGATCGTATGGGCAATTAGTGCCGCTGTGAACCCCATCAATCCCCAGGCAAACATCTGCCATGGTGTCCATGGTCCCTGACCCAAAAAGAGGTTTGAAACCAAGGCCGTTGTGGCACCCACAACAAAGCCCAACTCGGGACCAAGAATCATTGCCCCCATTATAATCACAAAACTGGCCGCTTGAACACTGGGAATCGCCGCAAACGCCAATCGTCCAACTACCGCCAATGCAACCAAGATTGCCATGAACATGAGGGTTGACGTTTTAAGGGGCGTATGTTCAAATCGCCAGTACACCATTAAAAGACTGGCTAATAGGATCATCAAACTAAACATTAGGTAATGTTGCCCACGTAAAAGTAATGACAGAACCAGAAATGCCGCCATCACCATAAAAATTATTCCCAGTTGAAAAATAGCCCAGCCGGAAAACCAACGTTTCAATTTACATCCCCCTTTTCCGCGACCACATCATCGACTAAAATGGCGGTTGGAACCTGATCTCTCAGCAGTCGATTAACCGCTGTCGTAAAGAAAAAATTTTCCGAGAAAAATTGCCGCCTCGGTAAAATGGTCTCCAAGTCGCCATCAAACATAAACCCGCAGTGGTCGGAGAATTCCGCCGCAAAGGCCATATCATGTGTCGCCATCACGATAGTGCCCCCGCTGCGTTGATAATCCTTTAACAGCTTTCCAACAATGTATTTAGTATTCGGATCCAAACCGTTGGTCGGTTCATCTAAAATTAGTAGCACAGGTTCGGCCATTAATGCGATTGCCAGCCCCAATAGCCGCTGTTGACCACCACTTAAATCAAATGGATTTTGAGATTTCAAGTGTGTTAAGCGACAGTCTTTAAGCATTCTCGCGGCCCGTTCCGCGACATTTTTAATTTCCAGTTGTTGTCCCTGGACGATTAATTCCTGAATCACTGTTTCCTGACCAAATTGGAGGGTCGGCTCTTGAGATAAAAATGACAGTTGTTGAATTCGTTGCAGGTTGGACAGTTTCCAAATAAGGCGGCGATTCAGTTTGATCTTTCCGAATTGTGGTTTGCGCAAGCCGGCCATCAAGCTTAAGAGGGTTGACTTACCGGACCCATTTTTGCCAACGATCGTCAACCAATCGCCCTTATTTACGAACAAATTCAAATGGTCCACCACGTTTTGCTCAGCATTAAACGAGAAGGAAACATTTTTCATCGCCAAAATCGGTTGTTCACCAGCTGCCGTTTTTAAGTCATGAGTCAAATGAGGAACCGACTTAAACCGAAATTTCCGGGCGCGGATTAGCCGCTGAGCAGTCATTACTGAAAGGGGTAATGGACTAGCTTGGGGATAGTAAGTTAAAAATAATGCCGGTACTTCTGGGACAAAACGCTTCGTAGTTGGTTGATAAAACATTTTTGCCATAATTGAAGCTGGTGAGCCATCTGCCGCAATGGTGCGCTGATTCAATAATACCATCCGGGTTGCCAAAGTAATTGGTAAACTCAAATTATGCTCGGTCATCACAATGGTCATCCCAAGTTCCTGATGAATCCTGGCCAAAATCGCCATGAGATTTCGCGTCATTAACGGATCCAATTGGGCAGTCGGCTCATCTAAAAGAATCACCTTTGGCCGCAAGATTAAGACCGCGGCCAGATTAACCAGCTGGAGTTGCCCTCCTGACAAGGTTTCAATCGACTGGTGTAACCAGTGATCCAATCCCAAATAAGTGGTCATTTCTGCAATCCGGCGATTAATTTCTCGACTTGGGCAGCCAATGTTTTCCAGTGAAAAGGCCAGTTCTTCAATCACTGTGGGCATTACCGGCTGATGTCTTGGATTCTGACTAACGTAGCCAATTGTTTGAGCACTTTGCAGCTTCGTCATTTCAGAAATTGATTGGCCGGTTATTGTTATTTGCCCCTCGCGTTGACCATTAGGCAATAGTTCCTTCTTCAAATGCCGTAGCAGCGTGGTTTTGCCACTGCCGCTATCACCGGCGATCACTAAAAAGTCGCCCTGATTAACGGTCAAGTCAACATTTTGGAGGGTCGGCTGCTCAGCATGGGGATATGTAAAAGTTAAATGAGTCAGCCTGATTAATTGATCCATAAATCAGTCGCCCTTTCAAAAATAATCGGCATTAATAAGAAACCGGCAAATAAGCCCGAAATCCAGCCATCAGTAATCGGAAACGTCCAATTAAAGTCTAACGCGGAAGTGGTCCAGCCAAACGAAGCAATTCTCAAGCCCAGTAACCCTAAGAAAACCAATGAGGTTGTTGCCACAAAGCCACTATCGCCAGTTTGCCAACGAAATGCCTGATAATGGCTACGCTTGGTGGCACCAAAGCCCCGGGCATCCATACTCTGGGCTTTTTCCATCCCGGCAGCCAGTGACGTTTCAAGTAAAAGATTCAAAAAGTGCATAGCGGTTTCTACCCGCTGCTTGGGTGAGCCGACTTTTAACGCCACATTACGAGTCTTTTGATACATCACCAGCTGCTTGAATTGCCGGGTAAAGGTCCCCACTAAATTGACCGAAAGAACGACCAGCAAAGCAAATCTGGGACTTACCGGCGAAAAAACCGCTAATAATTTATTAGTCGTCAAAATGGCATTCAACAGCGCAAACATCATTAACATTTCAACCAGCATCAACCCCATGACACCGCCATACAACAATGCCGACAGTGAGAGCTTAAATGGTACATTAAAGAACGTGATTTGCCAGATATAAGGACGGCCACTTTGATTCAATAACACATTAAATGCCACAATCACGAGAAATATCCAAAAGTCGATCTTAAGTTGCTGCCAAACTCGTTGACCACCAAGATAATCCCAGTTTAAAAACGTGATCAGCAAAAATGATGTGGCCACGATTGAAAGATGATTAAAAAATAGTAACAAGCTAATGAGTTCAGCGAAGTATACCGTCGCCGCAAGCGGATGAATGTGAAAAAAGAAGCGCTTTTCAATTGGTTCCCGGCTCATGGCTGATGCTCCTTTCACGCAAATCACCATATTTTTAAAAAATCTTCTAAACAATTGCTGAGGCTTTCACAAGCGCGCCAAGTTTTCGACCATCATTCAGTATATCATTGTCTAAGTTCAGACCAGCATGATTTTTCAGGAATTGTTTCATCACGTTAGCCGGCTTTGATCATTATTTCCTCAATCATCTTTAACAACCACCCCCAGCAGCCCAATTAGTGACCTTGCCTGCCATGGGTTAATGATTAATCCCCTAATCAGTTCAGGACTAACCGTGAGCGTTTCAAAACGAGATTGGGACAGGTCAATCCCTTTTAACTTGGTGTCCAGAAAATCGCTCTGATCAAGGTTACATTGAGAAAATACCAGTCCTTTTTTGAGAGTCACAGCCTGAAAAGCGGTTTCCTGCAAATTCACCTGATTAAAATGAACCTTGACCATCGTTGACTCACTAAAATTCGCGTATCGCAGATTGGTATCAGTGACCGACACATTTGTCAGTTTGGTGCCAACAGAAAAATCGGCCCCCATTAACTGGCTACCGATAAATTGACTGTTGGAAAAATAGCTTTGGTGAAAGCTGGCGTTGAGAAATTGACACCCTTTAAACACCACAAAATTCCAATCACTTTGATCAAAATTGGTCTGTTCAAACTGACAGTGATCAAACGTCACATCGCTAATTCGAATCGGCTGATTTGAAACCCGAAAGGTACAGTCCACGTAGTCATGATCGACTTCAACGTCATCTAATCCCAAAGTCTGTTTTCGAATGGTTATCATTAGTTTGATTCCTCCCGATCATGACGAAAAAGTCGGTTTAAAACTAGGTAGAGAACAGCTGCGATGATCATCGAAAGAAACGTTGCCCCAACTGACTTTGCCAACAATGGAATGGTTTTGATGAAGCCATACGAAACTACTGCAACAGCCCATGAACCAATGGCGAACCAATTGATGCCACCAGTATACCAGTATTTCCCATCTCGAAGTGCAAAATGTTCAAATTCATAACGCCGATGCGAAATTAGATAAAAATCTGTTAAAAAAAATAGCAATTTCTGGTCCTAAGAACATCCCAATTCCGTCCAAAAAAGCGGTGAAGACATCTAAAAAGGTGGCATAAAAAATCGGAATGAAAGTGACAATGACCGCAACCAAGGTTACCACCACAATACTAACGGTCAACGATAACCGTTTAGTCATATTGGTCAGTGCGGAGCCGGCGGACATCAGATTGACTGCGTTGGCCGTCGTACTGGTAATAATAATCACCAACATGGCCAAGACACCCAGACCCAGTTTGCTGGCGATAGTGGATGGATCGGAATTGTTAGCATCAAAATGTGATAGGGTAATGGCCGTCGCAATGGTTGACACAACGCCAATCATCGCAAACCAGATCAGACCAAGATTAGCACCCCAAAATGGCGCATGAGTTGAACTACGCTTCTTTTTAGCAAATCTCGTAAAGTCACTAGCGGCCGTAACCCATGCCAAATTAAACGCTGCTAACACGTCGACCGCCTGCCCGGCACTCATTTTTAAATTGTGAGGTGGTCGCCAAGCAATAATCTGTGAAAAAGACACGTGTTGAAAAACGACCACGCATTCCCAGATCACTAAGACAAATACGAGAACGATCCCGACTCGTTCAATGATTTGAACTGACCGTTCGCCCATTGAAATGCTTAACAAGTGAAGAATGCTCATCACGATGATGCCTGAAACCAGGCCTTTCAAACCACCGGGCTTACCGTAAACCGGCCAGCCCAAGACATCGTGGAGAATGTAGCTAATTGATGTGGCGGCAATAAAGGTGTTAACCGCCGCCCAACCAATGAATTGAATCACGTTAATCACCGAGGGTAAGAAGCTACCCCTTAGGCCAAATGAAGCCCGAGTCAAGGCCATTGCCGGCAAGCCGGTCTGATAGCCCATATATCCGGAAAGTGCCAATAATAAATAAGTAATAATGCCCACGATGATGAGCGAGGTGGAGGCCGTTGCAAATCCACAAGCTGCGATCACACCGCCAACGTACCAGGTGCCATTATTGGCATTTGCCCCAACCCAGGTAGCAAACATATCCCAGTAAGATTGGTGCCGATTGGCTTTTGGAATCGCCACCACCCGGCCAAACGTTTTATTTTCCATTCCTCACAGTCCTCCAACTTCTCCATCAAAAAAGAATGCCCCAGCTCACGACGAGTCAAGGCATCCCTTACCAGATGTATATTCTGGAAGAACAATGTTCATTAATGGCATTCCTTAACAGACTCACTGGGCTGTTTTTAAAGGAGTATAGTATTTTTCTGCCCTTAATTATACGGGAGCCGGTCCTAAAATGCAATTTAAGATCAGTTAAAGCCCCATCTTGACAAACCAACCCCTGACGATTAAACTGCTTGATAAATGAATTAAAATGAAAAAGCAATGAGAAGATAAGTAGTGGCCCTAATCATCTCCAGAAAGTTTGCGTTGCTGGAAGCAAACGATGAGTAACCATGAAAATGGTCTTTGAGCAAGATACCGTCGAGCTGAGGTAAGACGATATTGGGTAACGCCCATTAATGCGTCGAAGTTGTCATTAACTATTTTTAGTGATGACTTTTGGAGTTGATCGATGCGAGTCGATCAAAAATAAAGGTGGTACCACGGTAATGCGTCCTTGGAATTGAGATCCCAAGGCTTTTTTTATCTTCAAATGACACTAATTTTTAGGAGTGACCCATTTATGACAATTGAAACTAAAATTAAGTATCCCAACCGGTTTGATATTGTTGGCAGTTTTTTAAGACCGGCCAAGTTAAAACAAGCTCGGGAAGATTTTCATGCTAATCGGATTAGCCAAGCCGAACTTACCAAAGTTGAAAATCAAGAAATTGATCGCCTAGTGAAAAAAGAAGTTGAGCTTGGGCTAACCGACGTTACCTCAGGCGAATTCAGACGAAGCTGGTGGCATTTGGATTTTCTCGATGGATTGAAGGGCGCCCACTTTTTCACACCCGAGCATGGGTTCATTTTTCATGGTGAAGAAACCAGAAAGGGCGGCATCAAGATTACTGATAAGCTCGCGTATAACCCTAACCATCCCTTCTTTGATGATTTCAACTATTTAAAGCAGATTGTTCCAGACGGCATCACCCCAAAGCAGACTATCCCAAGTCCGTCAGTTCTCTTTCCAAATGAAGATGCTGAAATTTACGACGAGTATTATCATCATGATTTCAATGCTTTTCTAGCGGATGAAATTAAGGCTTATCAGGAAACAATCCAGCATTTTTACGACCTTGGCTGTCGCTATCTGCAATTGGATGACACCTCATGGGGCATGTGGGCTTCTTTCTCAAAAAACACGATTAACCCAGAGTTAAAACCACTTTGTGAAGCAGCCGTTAAAGCAATCAACGCGATTGCAGATCATAAACCAGCTGATCTCACCTTAACCATGCACGTTTGCCGGGGAAATTACGACTCCCATTGGGCAGGTGCCGGCGCTTATGATCCAGTGGCCGACTACCTTGCACAATTGCACATTGATGGTTACTTCTTGGAATACGATGACGAACGCTCCGGTGGCTTTGAACCATTGAAAAAGATCGCTGACAACGGCCGTCATCAGCGAATCGTTCTGGGTTTGGTCACAACTAAGAAGCCTGATTTGGAAGATCCTGACCTGCTGAAAAAACGAATCCAATTAGCCAGCCAGTACGTCCCACTTAATGATCTGTGTCTTTCGCCGCAATGCGGATTTGCTTCTACCGAGGAGGGTAATCACCTTACCGAAGCTGAACAGTGGCAGAAGTTAAAGTTGGTCATTGACACTGCAAAAGCCGTTTGGCCAAATTAACTTTTGGTAGTCAGTCACACCATTTGTATCAAAACCATTGACAATCATTAAAAGTACGTCTATTATTATCATTAAATTTTAATGCTAATCCGAAAAGAAAAAAGCTCTGAAGAGAAGAGTAACTGATTTAACAAAGGTCAAAGAGAATCCGGTTGGTGAGAAAGGATCCCTGAGCAATCAGCGAATATGAACTCTGAATAGCACAACTAAGTTAACGCTTGGTTGTCGGCTGCAACCGTTACATTGCGGAGTTTCAAGAATGACAATTAGTCATTTTTGGTACTTTCAGAGGTATTACTTGTGAGAGTAATACGAATCAGGGTGGTACAGCGAGACATTCGCCCCTCCGTCAGATTAATCTGATGGATGGGACGGATGTCTTTTTACTTGCTGAACCTCCGAAAAGATTTTATTATGTAGCGGTGACTGTTAAAATAGTAGTTGTGCGCACAAAAAATTTAAGGAGATTTGATAGTTTATGGCAAAAGTTGAAAGTTTTACATTAGATCACACAAAGGTTAAAGCACCTTACGTTCGTCTCATCACTGAAGAAACTGGAAAAAAGGGCGACGTCATTTCTAATTATGACTTACGACTTGTTCAACCCAACACCAACGCCATTCCAACAGCGGGGCTGCACACGATTGAACATCTCTTGGCCGGCTTATTGCGCGACCGTCTTGATGGCGTTATTGATTGCTCCCCATTTGGCTGCCGAACCGGATTTCATTTGATCACTTGGGGCGAGCACAGTACCACTGAAGTTGCCAAAGCTTTAAAGGGCTCACTTGAAGCCATCGCCAATGACATCGAATGGAAAGACGTCCAAGGTACCGACAAGTACAGTTGCGGTAATTACCGTGACCATTCCCTCTTCTCCGCTAAGGAATGGAGCAAGGAAATCTTGTCACAGGGGATTTCAGACCAGCCTTTTGAACGCCACGTCATCTAGTTTCTGAAGTACCTTCATTTAACGACTTTTGAAGCGCCATCGTAATCTGAATCTTGGATTATGATGGCGCTTTTTCCTTTTCAGAGCATCGGTTTTGGATTAGCAATGATATCCCTAAAAATTAGTTTTAAAAATTGATTGTTGGGGATAGCAACAATTGATTATCGGGTTTTTAATTATCGAGGAGGTTTCACTTATGACAACAACCATTATCGGCTTTCCAAGAATCGGGCACCATCGAGAATTAAAATTTGCGACTGAACACTACTGGAAGCATAAAATCAATCAGGAAGAATTACAGCAAACCGCTTATCAAATTCGAAAGAACCATTGGCTGGCTCAACGAGATGCCGGCATTGATTTGATCCCGGTCGGTGACTTTTCGTTCTTTGACGGCGTTCTAGACACCGCTAATTTATTAAATATCGTGCCATCGCGCTACAAAGCACTTAATTTATCCGAATTAGATGAATATTTTGCTCAAGCCCGAGGTTATCAAAAAGGCAGTGAAACGGTTAAGGCATTGCCGATGAAAAAATGGTTTAACACCAATTACCACTACATCGTTCCTGAATTTTCAAAGGATACTGAGGTTAAGCTGGTTGGCAACAAACTTTTTAACGAAGTCAACGAAGCCCTTTCATTAGGCATTAACGCTAAGGCCGTGGTCACTGGACCTTACACGCTGCTCAAATTGAGCCGGTTCTTAGACGACACCAAACCACGCGACTACGTTGATGCGCTGATCACGGCTTACCAGCAGGTAATTGCCCGCTTAAGTGAAAAAGGTGTGAAATGGCTTCAAATTGATGAACCGGCACTAAGCTTTGATGTCGACACTGCTGAAAAACGGCTCTTTGATGACCTTTATGATGGTATTTTAGCTCAGAAGCACTCAACCAAACTACTGCTGCAAAACTACTTCGGTGATATTCGTGATATTTACAACGATGTTGTCTCAAAAGGTTTTGACGGCATTGGCCTGGATTTTGTCGAAGGCACTTATAACAATCATCTGTTGGCTGAAAACGGCTTTCCGGATGATAAGGTGTTATTTGCCGGTGTCGTTAACGGTAAAAATATTTGGCGTAATCACTATGCTAAAACCATTCATTTCTTAAATCAGCTAAATACCAAAGCCGACGTTGTTCTAAGCAGTTCCGCTTCCCTGCTCCACGTACCTTATACAGCAGATGACGAAACCAAATTACCCTCAGACGTCAAGCAACACTTAGCCTTTGCACTTCAAAAATTAGCCGAAATTAAAGAACTTGACACTATCTACCATGACGAAGCTGATGGTCAAGCCGCTTTAGCAAAGAATGACGCGCTATTCCGTAATGTGAAGCATCCAGTTAACCCAGCCGTTCACGATCGCATTGCCAACTTAACCGATGCTGATTACACCCGGTTACCAGCTCGGGCAGAACGCGAAAAAATCCAGAAAAAAGAATTCAACCTGCCGCTACTGCCAACAACCACCATTGGCTCATTTCCTCAAACCAAGGATGTCCGCCAAAATCGCTCCAAACTGCGAAAAGGCGAAATTACCCGTGAGCAATACGACCAATTCAACGAAGACAAGATTGTCCGCATTCTCAGGAAACAAGAGGAAATCGGCTTAGATGTCCTGGTACACGGTGAGTACGAACGAAATGACATGGTTGAATACTTTGGTGAAAAATTAGACGGCTTTGTCTTTACCCAAAATGGTTGGGTTCAATCGTACGGAACTCGGGGTGTCAAGCCGCCCATTATCTGGGGAGACATCTCACGAACCGCACCGATCACCGTTAAAGCATCCGTTTTTGCCAAAAACCATACTGACAAATTGATTAAGGGGATGCTGACGGGGCCGGTCACCATCTTTAACTGGTCATTTCCACGTGAGGATGTCACACCAAAAGAGTCGGTCACCCAAATTGCCTTGGCACTCCAGGATGAGGTGCTAGACCTCGAAAAGCACGACATTAAAATTATTCAGATTGATGAACCGGCATTGCGTGAAAATCTACCATTAAGAAAATCCAATTGGTATTCAGAATATCTCGACTGGGCCGTTCCAGCATTCCGGTTGGTCCACAGTAAGGTTCAAGCCTCGACCCAAATCCACACTCACATGTGTTACAGTGAATTTGGTGACATTATTAAAGCAATTGATAACCTGGATGCCGATGTCATTTCATTTGAAGCTTCCCGTGCCGACTTTACTCTGATTGACCAACTGGTTGCGGCTAACTTCCAAACTGAAGTTGGTCCCGGCGTTTACGATATTCATTCACCGAGAATCCCTTCGGAACAAGAAATTGAAGATCTAATCAAACAGTTGGTTCACAAATTGCCAATTGACAAGATCTGGATCAATCCGGATTGTGGTTTGAAGACGCGAACCGAAGAAGAATCTTTCAAGAGTCTGCAAAACATCGTTGACGCAACCAAGAAAGTAAGAAGTGAGATTAATGAGCCTAACAGCGTTATTTAAAGATAAAACCGTCTTCTCATTGGAAGTTTTCCCACCAAAAAAGAACTCGCCAAAGGAAGCCATTTTACCAACGCTTCAGCAACTGCAGTCAATTAGCCCGGATTTTATCTCCGTTACTCTGGGCGCTGGTGGGTCGGATCATTACACGGGAACCGTTTCAATTGCCGACTTAATTCAAAATCAATTGAATATCCCAGCAGTGGCTCACGTTCCCGGGCTGTACCAGACTGAAACCCAGGTGCTGAACTTACTGGATCACCTTTCCGAAATCAACGTTAAGAATATTTTGGCCCTTCGCGGGGATCGGATTCCGGGAAAAGAACCGGTTGGCGTTTTCAATCACGCCAATGAGCTGGTGGCATTTGTTCGCAAGAATCGTCCCGACTTCAGCATTGCCAGTGCCTGTTATCCGGATTGTCACACTGAAGCAAGCGGCTTTGTTGACGACATTACCCATTTGAAAGCCAAGGTGGACGCCGGTGCCGATCACTTGATCAGTCAACTCTTCTTTGATAATCAATCTTTCTATGATTTCAAAGAAAAAACTGAAATTGCCGGTATTAACGTCCCAATTGAAGCCGGCATTATGCCCTGCACCAATAAAAAGCAGATTGAGCGGATTACTCAAATCACCGGCGTGCCGCTGCCAAAGAAGTTCAGTGCCATTCTGGATCGTTATCAGGATAGTAAGCAAGCCATGAGGGACGCTGGCATCGCCTTTGCGGTCGATCAAATCATTGACTTAGTCTCCGAAGGTGTCGACGGTATTCACCTTTACACAATGAACCATGCCGACATCGCTGAACGCATTTGGGAAGCGACTAAATCGGTTTTTGAGGCTGCTAATCAAAAAAAGGCTGAAAAAGCGAGTAATTATTAATCAATAAGAAATAATACTAAAAGTCACGATTAAGTACGAAAAGTACTGAGATCGTGACTTTTATTTTTCTCGCAGCCGTCCTTTTATTAGGAGGCTGAGTTTAGTTAATTGGCCCTGTTTATTGACCATGCAACATTAGATGAGATTTCCTGACATAGCCGGTCACCATCACCGCCGTCAACGCTGCGGTCACCCAGCCAAACGTATAGTACAGATGCTTTTTTGACATTTAAAGTTCCCTTTCTTACTTCATTAAATGACTTATTAATCCTGGATACTTGAGACGAAAATAAATTGGAGGAGTTATTTCGACAGCCGAATCGGATCTCAAAGCCATTTTAAAGTTAATCGGTTTCAGCTCCCTGGCTGATATTAACCGTCATTTCAATAACGCTACCGTCATCCCCTTTCCGTTAAAGATTATCCATAGATTACCGGTGACAACTTAACCCAAGCTTAAAATGCTCAATGATTTCTAAAAACCGGCTGTCTCTTAAGAAAATCATTAACTTTATCCCAAAAAAGAAGCAGCCACTCTACAAATGGCCACTTCACTAAGAATAACGAAATTCCGTTTTCGTTGTACCGGATCAATATAATACAGCACCAGAATAAAAATACGATTACCTATGAAAGGACGTGCTATGTGACAGGTTATCTAATAGTTTAATGTTCATTAGTAATATCTTTAAGTGTTGGTCGCATTACTTCAAACCTTTTGAACATCAAATAGAATGCCACAAGTAAAATAATTAAAGTGATCAATGAAGTTAGTTCAATTATATATAAACTTGGCGTAACTTCAGTAAAACTTGCTCCTCTTGCTAAAACGCCACCAAACAAATCCATCAAACCATGCATTAACACAGCCGTCCACAATCTTCCAGTACATAGATAAATAATTGCAAAAAGAACTCCTACAGAAAAAGTCGTGACAATTTGTAACAGAGTTGCTTCAATTGATTGTTGATTGGACAAATTAAAACTGTGAGCTAACCCAAACAAAAGTGATGAAATGATTACTGGTTTGATCACTGGGTTTTTAGAATTTCGATAATGCCTAATCAGTTGCCAAAGGACTGCATACCGAAATTCCCATTCCTCAACAAAACTACCCATCATAGTTACAATAATCGTTAAAAGAGGCACTTCTCGCAATTTAAAATTCCAATGATTAATAAATTGAAACCAGCTATCTGCTGTCGAAAAAGTACTTATGCCAATTATTACAAATCCAAGCAAAAACAATCCAGTTAATACTATCAGTTGAGTATCAGAATTAACCCCAAACTTTAAAAGATTAGGAGACTTATAGCCCCACCAATGCATAAGCCAACCTATTAGCAGAATGAATCCTATATCTGAAATCAGCTCCAAAATTTCAGGATGCAAAATTTTGGCAGGTGATAAAATAATAATTTGATCTAAAGAAACTTGAAAAGCCACATCAAAAAGAATAACCAATCCTATACGTTTTGCTAGTAATTCAGCCTTTCTCATATAAATATACACTAAGGGTATCAATCCTATGAAAAAAGTAATTATAACGAAATAGCTTAGCAGTTCTGATGTTAGATGCCACTCAACCACTAGGACTGAGAAGGATAGGGTAATTGTTGCAGACAAAGCACTCGGAAAAATAAGAACTTCAAAAAAGTCCCCAACCGTAATTAGAAAATGTGACCTTTTTTTGTGCATTATTTCTAGCAATACTCCAACAAAACTGGATGCAAGAAAAATGCCAAAGAAAAGATGACTATCTACGCGGGTAAAAGCATTATTAGGATATGGATATCGTTTAAACCAACTGATGCCAAGAACTATCACCATAAATATGCATTGAGTCATGAATATTTTTGATAGTAAATTTTCCTTATCTTTATTCAAGGGGCTTTACACCTCCAAAAATGGTCAAACATAATTAAGCCATAGCTTAAGAATATATTAAGTTAAATTCACACTTACAAGCTTATACTAGCATAGATAGACTTAAAAACTAATCGATTTGTATTAGCATTTTGAAAATTCGAAGCCTATCAAACACATTGATAAAAACGACTTTTAGGTAAGTATATGTAATCCCCCCTGCAGCAGCTTCGAATTAATTGCCATACAGGGGCACCAAACTTAGAAAAACACATTTTCTCACTGATCGTGCAGTATTGTAACCAATTTTCCGACATAGATCATCGCATTTAATGCTGCGACCGCTTAATCATATCAAACATTTCACGAAGATACTTTAGACACGTAAAACTCCATTTCCTATCTTGGCTAATGACTTAAACGAAATTTCATTTAATCATACTGTCGTAAAAATACCGATAAACGCTTCAAACCTTCACGTAAAGTTGATTCATCCGCACAATACCCTAATCGAACGTTCCCCGGCATATCAAATCGGGTTCCCGGCACGAGTAAAACGCCCTGTTCCTTTAACAGTCGTACACAAAAATCTTCAATATCGTCTGGAATTGTCAGTTTGGGAAATGAAGTTGAAACGGCCTGTGGCATCACCACACTGGCTCGCGGCTCGTGATCAAGCCACTGTTGATAAATCTTGAGATTATTGACAACCAATTTCCGGTTTCGAGCCAAGACCTGATCCCGATGTTTAAGGATGCAAACCGCCATTGCGTCATTAAAGACGCCACAGCAAATCATCGTATAATCCCGATACTTCCGAAATAGATCGGCGATTTCAGCATTGGAAGCCGTCCAGCCAACTCGGATTCCCGGCATTGAATACGTTTTTGACAACGAATTGGTCGCAATTCCCTTTTCGTACAAGTCTGCAATTGACACAAACCTTTCAGAATCTACCAATGGCATATAGACTTCATCTACCAACACATATGCTCCTGATTGCTTAGCCAGCGCCACAACCTGTTTCAAAAAGGCTTCATCCAATAATGTACCAGTTGGATTATTAGCGTTATTTAAACAAATCATTTTTGTATTCGGTCGCATCAGAGCCTTCAATTCCGCTATGTCAGGATACCAATTTTGATCCTCATGGATGGACCAGTAGTCAACGTCTGCTCCCAGTGACTTGGGGATATCATACAGTTGCTGGTAGGACGGGTATTCAGAAATAACGTGATCGCCCGGTTCAATTAACGCGTAAAGTGCCAAGTGATTAGCACCCGTTGCCCCATTGGTTTGGAGGATGTTATCCGGACGAATATGCCGATATAATTTTGAGACTTCTTTTTTAAATTCCGGTGACCCTTCAATCCAGCCATAATTCATTTTTTGCTGATCCAAAATTTTGTAAAATTCTTCACCATCTTGACCATCAAGTGAAAGTGCTTCCTTCATTGTCATGGAAGCAATGGTGCTCTGAGAAATATCATACGTCGCTGACTTTTCCCACTTATTGAGCCATTCTTCAACGCCAAAGCCTGCAATTTTCATTTTATACCCCACTTTTACTAAAATCTAAAACTGTCTATGCATCAATATTATTAGTTGTGAACGATTTAATTATCTGAAATTGTTCCGGGCAAATTCCATATAAATTTTTAAAAACGCCGTAAAATCGCTGTTGACATTCCTAATAAATATGAGATGATTAATACATCGAATCGGTACATGACCTATCTCGCATAACTCATGTATTATTGTTGGCTGGTTACAAAGGGGGAGAAGTAACTATGTTAAACTTATATGTTGCACCAAGTAGCGCTTCTAGTCGAAAGGCCCGCAAATGGCTTGTTGACCACGGAATCGAATTTAAGGAACGAAACATTTCGCGAATTCCGTTAAATGCCGATGAAATCAAACAAATCTTGCGACTAACGGAAAACGGTAGTGAGGATATTATTTCAACTCGCTCCAATGCTTTCCAGAAACTACATGTTGATTTGGATAATCTAACTGTATCACAATTAATTGATTTAATGGTTAAACACCCTGATTTAATCAGACGACCACTAATTTTTAACGATGAACAACTTCAAGTTGGCTTCAGTGAAGAAGACATTCGCAGTTTTCTGCCACGGAGTGTCCGTGAAGCCAGTTTAAAACAACTGATGGATAGAATTAGCTAAAAATAATCTGCTCAAAAACGCCAAGGATCGCAACAATGATCCTTGGCATTTTTTGTGTTCAACTTTAGATAAGCTTTAACTCATCCCGGTTTTTTTAAAATCATCTAAAAGCCGATCTGTGTATCGTTTTAGTGGTTTCTTGGTAGACAAACCCACAGCCAGCACCAACACTGCCATGCAACTCAAAACGAACACGTCAACCATCACGGTTGCCATATTGGCACCACCAATGGCCTCGCGAAAACCGCTGACACTGTAAGCAAACGGAAACAGGGGTTGAAAAATTCTAAACAGCAGTGGATTCAATTGCACCGGATACATCGCGCCACTGCCTGCTAATTGCACCGCCATCAGCATGACAACCAAGGCCTTTCCAAGGTTGCCAAACAAGGCCGCCATCGTATAAACAATGATAGTAAACGTGACGGAAGAAATCAGTCCAATCATCAGCATTAAAAAAAGACTGGCGACGTGAATCTTTAAAAGGGCCACCGCAGACCCAATGATCACAACTGTTTGGACTAGTGAAAGCGTGCCAAACGTTAACAATTTTCCCAGATATTCGTCACGCACTGAAAGCCCTCTAAACTTCGCCAACTTGGGCGCCTTGGTTTTTAAAACTGCTACCAACATTGTGCAGCCGACCCAAATCGAAAGTGCAATATATGTCGGCGAAAAAGCTGCCCCAAAACTATTAACCTTATAGATATCTTCATTTTTAACCGTAACCGGTCGGGCAAGTGCACTTCCCATCAAGTCCGGATTACTTTGTAAAACCGTGATGATATTGGCAATATCATGATCACTGGTTAATTTCAGTTGATTGCTGACCGCCACGATCTCATCTTTGTAACTTTGCAACCGCTTCTCTAGTTTCCCGGAAGTGGACGCAACCAATTGATTCCCCTGGATAGCTGTATTTAACGACTGATTATTTAATTTTTTAACCCGGTTTAAGCTTCCCAAAATGTCCTGCGAAGAATGAGTCATTGCTAGCAAATCATTCCCAACGCCGCTCATCTGCTGTTTAACGGCATGATTGTAATGAATCAGCGCCTGATTTAAAGATGTCGCCACTTTGGCAAAGCCTTGGTTAATCTGCTCCTTAGCCGTCGCATTTAGTTGACGGTTTTGGTCGGTTATCTGCTTCAAAACGGCTAATTGATGCTTTTGAGCTTTTGTTAATCTAACCGCACTGGCCAGCGTCTTGATCAAGTCATGGCCTTCTCGTGTCGAGTGAATTCGGTTAAATGCCTGAGCAAATTCAAGTAACGGCTGAACCTGTCCTGACAATAAGTCTAATTGCAATGTCAGATTATCGGCCTTAGCATCAAAAGCACTTTGGTTTATCGTCGTCGAGGTCTGGTTGAGTTGATTAGCCACCCTTTTAAGTTGATTGGCGCTTTCGTTTGCTCCAGCCAGATTATTGCCAAAATTAGTAAACGACCGATTCAAAGATTTTTTTACCAACGGTTGCATCGTTGATTGCCCATCAGCCAAATTATCTGACAAATCAACATTTTGGGAAGCGTTAATCACTGGTTTAAACTCAGTAAAGGCCAACGCTAAACTATTTGATGTATCGCTAATAGTCCCAAGCGAATTGGAAGCCAGTCCCATGCTATCGCCTAGCGCAATGATGAGATCTTTTAGGTTTAAAATCCGGTCCTGATTCTCAGAGGCCTTGTTGCCGGCAATATTCAAATAGGAAAAAATTGTTCGATTAACTTCATAGATAAACTTTTGTCGAATCTTGGTTACCAACGTTTTAGCCGCCATTGACGTGATTTTAGCACCCATTGGGCTGTTCTTAGTGTTGGTTTTATAAATCAGCTGAGCCCTTTGAGGATGTGTTCCGGCAATACTGGTTAATTTCTCAGAAAAATCCTTTGGAATTTCAATCTCGGCATAGTACTTCCCTTTTTGCAGGTTTTTGGTAGCGTTAGCCCGACTTGCAAACCGCCAACCAATTTGGTTATTTTTATGTAAATTTGCGACAACCTGACTTCCCAAATTAATTTTTTGATGATGCAAATTGGTTCCAGTATCCCGATTTACCACTGCGACTGGAATATGATCAACTTCACTTGGTTGATAGGGGTTCCAAATTGCCCGAACGTTGACCAACGTATATAAACTTGGCAACAGGCATAACACGGTCACCGTAATAAAAGCCGCCCGATAACTAAAAATCGCGTGCAAATCACGATGATAAATCTTCCGAATGTTCGACATCATTAATTACCTCTCAAAGACATAGATCCCCCCTTCATAAAAAAAGCCACAACAAAACTCACCGTCTTGCTTCGGTCCCTTAACAAATATGTAATTACTAATGCTCCCCATTTTTCTTTTCCGATATAGTTTTAAGTCACTAATTTAATAACTGTTTTTTCTGAAAATTCGGCTGTTTTCTTATCCATAATGCACTATAATGATTGTAATGCATTCGTTAACCATTAACAAGACACAATTATTCCGCCCATTGACTATTGCTGGCCTATCGGGTTTGCTAAAACATACAGCTACAATTTATTACAAATTAAGCTAATTAAGTTTAGCAAAGAGCTTATATATCGTTATATTACGAGCCGGCTTTTCGTAGCTACAGATAATAGGCCACAGTCCTCAATACATAAGTTTAAAATTATTAAACCACATAAGTGAGGTTCTTTATGCGAACGATCGTCACACTTCTAACCAGAGATTTCAAAAATATTTTTCACAGTCGACCAGTGCTAATTACACTGATCGCTTTTTGCGTGATCCCGGCAATCTACGCCCTGCTTAACATCAAGGCATCGTGGAACCCTTATTCGCCAGCCAATACCAGTCGTTTACCAATCGCCGTGATCAATAACGACGAAGGCAGTACCGTTAACGGAAAGTCACTGAACGTTGGCGATCAGGTGATCGATGAACTCAAGCAAAATCATGAAATTAACTGGGTTATTACCAATGATTGGCAGGGAAACAACGGGTTGGATCAAGGTAAATACTATGCACTCATTGAAATTCCAAATGATTTTTCCAGTCGACTGGCAACTTTGGCCAGTGCCAACCCGCAAAAACCAAATGTCATTTACAAATCCAACGAGAAATTAAATCCGGCCGCCACAATTATTTCTGGGCAGGCCAGAGATACCCTCACTCAACGAATTCGAACAAATTTTACCAAAGTAACGGGACGTGAAGTCTTACAAGAAATGAACCTTGTTGGCAAAAAACTGGACACCAAGAAGCCTCAAATTTTACAGATTCGTTCCTCTTTACTCAACGCCATTTCGACAATTAACCGAACAAAAGCCTATCTAAATCGTTTAAATCAACATTCTGCCGATGTTCGAGCTTACTTAAAAGATATCAACCAGAACCTGCCGAAAGTTTCATCACAAATTAATCATCTGCAATCCATTATTAACCATGGTAAAAGCCTTAACATGGCCACTAGTCGGACAATTAACGCCGCTCGCAGCTCATTGTCAACCGGTCTGGAAACCCTTCATTCACAAAATGATCGACTTCAATCCATGTTGACCAATCTTTCAACCCTGATTGATACTAATCATAACCCGTCGTTACTGAAAACCGAAATTATTCAAGTTGCTTCTCTAAATGATGCTGTCATCAATCAGATCAACAAGCAATTAAGAGTCCTGGCCGTTTTGAACAATCTATTGCCAACCAGCGGAACAACCACACTGATCAAATCGTTAGCCCACCTTAAAGCCGGCTTTAACCGCCAATCCCAACCCATTTCAAAGTTAAAACGGCTGACCAACCATCAAGCTGTAAGTAATCAGCAAATGAAGCAGTTGATTTCCCAGCTGTCACGCACTGACAATCAATTAGCCAATCGCATTGAAGCCGCCACAACCACCTTTAATGCGACGACCAGTCAATCTTTAGATAACTTGGACAACCTTACCCGCAATAGTCTTAATAATGACAGTTCAGTTGTTCAGACGTTGCAAAACCTGATTCCAAAATTGCAGGCGTTGCAAAGTGCCGGTACAGCAGCCAGTACCCTATCTTCCGGTCGAATTAGCAAAGTTAATCATCGATTGGATAACGTTAGAAAAACGCTTCGTGATTTAGACCAGAAAGCTGATTTTATCAACAATCAAAATCTCACTCAATTAACTGCAATTTTAGAGAAGAACCCAAGCCTTTCAAATTTACTTTCGTCACCCATCAGTCTTAAAAATACTGAGCTTTATAATCTAGGGAAATTTGGCTACGCGGCTATGCCATTCTATGCGGTTCTCTCAGTTTGGGTTGGTATTCTACTATTAACTGCCATTATCACTTGGCGGTACCGGCTTTCTGTCGACCAACGACTTCCCAAGCCCAACCTCATCCAACAATACGTTGGCAAATTAGGACTATTTCTGACTTTTTCAGTGACTCAAACGACCTTTACCTTGCTAGGCGAATTGCTCATCTTGGGAATTCGACCCAGCAGTTTGATCGCATTATTAGCCATTGCTTACACGACAACACTGGTTTTCTCGGTCATACTGTTCACGTTGGTCTTTCTTTTCGGCAATGCCGGTAAAGTCTTTGGCGTTCTCCTATTAATTGTCCAAATTTTTGGGACTGGTGGCATCTATCCTTTAGAAACAATTCCACGCGATTTATCAGCGTTGGCACCACTTTTACCGTTCACTTACGCCATCCGTGGCTTTCGGGAAGCGATTGCGGGACCAGATTGGGGAACTTTTAGTCGATTACTTTTAACTTTGGCACTATTTGGCAGTATCTTTCTGCTAATCACCCCACTCAAGCGTTTCTTCATCCGACCGGTTAAGTTATTGGAAGAAGGCATGAAGCGTTCAAAATTATAATCATTTTAAAATTAATCGCGGCAGTCAGGTGACTTCTATTTCACCCAACTGCCGCGATTGCTATTAATTATATCAATTAATTTAAAGCGATTTGCCGGCGACATTCTCTTTCAAAATGTCATGCAGCCGTTCAAATAAGATCCCTTCTCGAAGACCACTGGTGGAAAATGTAATTCGATCCGAATCAAGATAGTTCATCAAGAAGATTACCGGAATTAAGCCACCGACAATAATGTCAGCTCGGGCTTTACTGATCCCGGGAACCTGTTTTCGTCCTGCCAAATCATGACTAACGATATTTTCGAAAGTTTCATTAACTTGCGTATCCCGCAACTGATAACCGTGAATATCGTCAATATCAAGAAATTTATTAAGTCGTCGATTAATTTTGGCAAGTGTCCGGTTACTGCCACCCAGTGCAATAATCGGTAAGTTTAATCCATTTTTGAGCCACCAGACACTCTGGAAGATTTCGTTAATAAAAATCACGGCTTTAAAAAGCTGTTCCGGCAGAATTTTATCTCCTAAATCAAATTTGGAAGATAGTGTGACTGAACCAATGGGAATACTGATTAAGTTTGACACCTTACTGTTCTGGACCAAAATAATCTCCGCGCTGGCACCCCCGGTATCGATAATAACGCCGTTAGTTGCCGGTAATGTCTCACTTACGCCAACATAATCGTAATAGGCCTCCTGAGCACCGGAAATGACCTCTAATTTAATGCCAATTTCAGATTTAACCTTTTTTAAAAATTCTTTCTGATTGGTTGCCTGACGAACTGCTGCCGTCGCAACAGCTTTTAACTTTAAATTCTCCAGTTTCGAATAAACGTCTTTAAAAGACCGCAACGCAGCCAAGGTTCGTTCAATCGCTGCTGGCTGAAGAATCTTTTCAGGCCCCATGTTTTCAGATAGCCGAACATATTCTTTCATTTGGGTCACATTATCATAGGTGCCATCTCCATTAATTCGGCTGACTGTCATCCGAACTGAATTGGAACCTAAGTCAATGACGGCAAAATTTTCCATTATGATTCATTTCCCCCATCCTGATCTTCTTCACCTAATGGGTCGGGCTGGTTCTCAGGACTCATCATTGGCTGAAATTGATTTGGATTTTGTTTATGCGTTTCAGATTGCTGCTGCTCTGCCAACTTGGTTGCTTGGCTTGCAAAATAGTCCTGAGAATTGAGTGGTGCCCGACCTCTGCGATCAACTCGCTTATATGTTCCATCAGCATCAAGAACCCGTGTTTTAACATTATCTTCCCACATGGTACTGTAAATTTTCAGCACCCGCTGTGTCAAATCAGGCTGTTCTACCGGAAATAGTTGTTCAACCCGCCGATTCAAATTCCGAGTCATTAAATCTGCGGACGACAAGTATACCTGCTTTTCACCATCGAAATCAAAGATATAAATCCGACTGTGCTCCAAGAAGCGGCCAACAATAGAATGAACTTGAATGTGATCACTCACATCCTTGATGCCGGTCTTTAGACAGCAAATTCCCCGCACAATCAGATCAATTTGAACACCGGCATGAGAAGCTTTGTACATTTCAGCGATCATATCCTTATCCGACAGTGAATTCATCTTCATGCGCACATGAACCAGCCGACCGGCTTTAGCATACTCAATGGCCTGATCGAGCCGATCCGTAATAAACTCACGGATGCCCTTCGGTGAAATGTGCAGTTTGTGAAAGTATGGTGGTCGTGAATAACCAGACAACATGTTAAAAATATTTGTGACATCAATGCCGATATCATTATTCGCTGTTAGTAATCCAATATCCGTGTAAAAGTGAGCCGTGACATCATTATAATTACCGGTTCCTAAATGAACGTATCGACGAATACCGCTTTCTTCCCGCCGAACAACCAACGATAGTTTGGAGTGCGTTTTTAATCCCACCAAACCATAAATAACGTGGCAACCCATGCGTTCAAGTTGGCGAGCCCAATGAACATTATTTTCTTCATCAAACCGGGCCTTGACTTCAACCAGAACCGTGACTTGTTTACCGTTTTGAGCTGCCCGACCCAGATATTTAATAATCGGTGAGTTGCCGGAAACCCGGTACAACGTCATTTTAATGGCCAAAACTTCTTTATCAATTGACGCTTGTCGGATAAACTCCACCACCGAATCGAATTTATCATAGGGATGCTGCATCAGCCAATCGTGTTTCTGAATTGCTTCAAAAATATTGTGGTCCGAATTAAGAGCTTCCGGTTGATAGGCTTTAAATGGTGGATATTTTAAATCATCATGGCCGGTTACCGCACTCGCTAATTTACCCAAGAACGTCAGATCAATTGGGCCATTGACTTCATAAACGGAATCTTCTTCGGTTTCCAGTTCGCGAACCAGTCGTTTTCGTAATTTTTTACTAATATCTGAATCCACTTCCAACCGGATCACTTTGCCATGTTCACGGAGCTTCAACTGTTGCTGAACCTTCTTCAAGAGATCAGAAGTATCTTCTTCGGCCACATCCAAGTCCATGTCACGAATGACTCGGAAAGTTGAGACTTCTTGAATATCGTAATTCACAAATAATTGGTCAACAAACTGTTTGACGATCTCCTCAAGTAAAATGAAGTCATTAGGTGCTCCCGGCAGCTTGACAACCCGCGGGAAAATACTTGGTACCTGAAGGGTCGCATATAATGATTTACTGTCACCTTTTTTGTTTAGGCGTAACGACAAATTTAACGTATCGTTACTAATAAACGGAAACGGTCGCGAACTGTCATCGGCCATCGGTGTTAAAACAGGGTACAACTCATCGTGAAAGTAACTCTTAATAAACTGATACTGTTCTTCACTTAGATCCGTCACCTTAAGCAACCGAATGCCAACTTGTCTGATTGCCGGCAGAATAATCCGATTCAGCGTTGTATATTGCTTAATCAATTGCTCATGAGCCTTATCGTTAACGGCCTTTAATTGCTGTTCTGCTGATAGTCCAGATGCATCTTGACCATCCCAATGAACTTCCGTCAACTTTGCCAGTGAGGCCACCCGGACCATGACAAACTCGTCCATATTGCTTTGAGTAATCCCCAAAAATTTAACCCGCTCCAATAACGGATTGCTTTTATCACGAGCTTCTTCAAGAACCCGTTCATTAAAATCCAGCCAACTTAATTCACGATTTCGATAGTACTTTGGATTTTCATAATTAATTTTATCCTTAGCCATTAGCCTTTCACCCCTCTTTGTTTTAGAATCGCTTTTAGTCCATAAGTCTCCAAGAAGAAACGACTTTTTGAATTAAAAATCCAATTCTCATATGCCAGATTAGCATTACTATAAACTGTGATCACCACATTATGCGGTTTAATGGAAACTGAAATTTTTTTGATTTTTTGTTGACGATCATCATCCAGCGCATCCGCCAGTCTTAAAATAGCCGCTAATTTAGAAATCAACCGTCGATTTTCTGCCGAAATTTGGCTAAAATGGCTTAAATCTTCACTAGGTGTCGTCGCACTATGGTAGCGGGCAACCGCCGCAATCACAGCCCGTTCAATTCGCGATAATCCGATAATATCAGAATGACGAATAATATACTCAGAATGGATATAATGAGCATGGACCCCAACGTAGTTACCGACATCATGTAAAATTGATGCAACCTGCAGTAAAACCCGTTCTCGAGGTCCTAACATATGCAGTGGCTTTAACTGATCAAATAGGTGAAGCGCAAACTTGGTTACCAGATCTCTGTGAACCGGCTCAACGTCATAATGATCTGCCAGGTTGGTTGCCATAGTAATTGTTTGATAGGTAAAGTCATGTTTGGAAAATCCCAAGGCCACTTCTTCGTTATTAACCAGTCCATCAACCACCCCTGAATCCGAGAAGCTCAATTCCTTTGCACCCGTCAACTGAAGGATTCGCCTAATCAATAATAATTCAGGCAAAATGAGCGGCACCGCATCTTCACTTATTTCCAACTGCTCAATTAAATATTGATCAGAAGCATCGACAATGTCATCAACCATATCATTAAAATCCGAAACTTTCAGCGGACCCAACGACTTATTTTTTTCATAATGGGTCACCAATCCTCTGATTGGCGAAGTTCCCAGCAAAATAATTTTGATTGGATTAGGATTTTGCGTCAAACTGGCTAAGTCGCCTATATCAAAATCGTTCAATTTACTATCGATATAATCATTTAACACGCTGATTGAGTTGGGTGCCGACTGCCTTAGACTTTGCAAATCTTCAGCAATTTTAATTGGCCCCAACGCAAAATTGGTGGACGTTACAAACTGTCCATCATCAAATCGAGTAACCGACGTGTTGCCTGATGTGATGCCAACCAAATAGACAATTCCATGGCTGGCCTTTTTCTTATCCCGCAGTTCTAAGGAGATATTTTGGTTACGGTAATAAGCTTCTTCACTCATTGACAACCATCGAACCTCAAGTCCGGTGTGTAAAAACAATTGATCTGTGATGAAGTCAGCATTAACAGCCTGTGATAAAGCCTGACTTCCCCATAATTGATAATTTTCAACACCGTAATCATGCAAAATTTGAACGAATCCCGTCAAGGCCTCAACTACCCGACTGACCGCATCAAATTGAACTGGCCGATCATGATACACATCATCGCCTAAGTTAATTTCTTTTGTTACCCTTTCAAGCGTCTTATGTGTCTTCAAATTGACAATCAACAGTTCAACACCGGTAACGTTAACCATCATTACACCAAAATATTTTTGAGCCATGTGAGTTTCTCCCATTTTAGAAATTGCTTTTTCAATTAATGTTCTTTCATATCAGTATACAATAATCTGCGGACCATTGATTCATAATTACACCAAAATATATGCAACTTTTACATTGCGATTTTTATTTTTTTAGCTTAGATATTTATCGTTCGGACTTAAATCGTTTAAAATGAAATTGCAGGAATTAATTTTTTGAAGAAAGAAGTGGCGTTCATGACAGAACTAAATGCAGCAAATTCCGGCACTTATGAATTCGATGATACGTTTAAAATTAATCGTTTGGGTTACGGCACGATGCAACTAACCGGGCCAGGAACCTGGGGACCATACAAAGATCCAAAACAAGCTGAAGCAGTAGTTACCCGAGCAACTGAATTAGGAATCAACTTTTTTGATACAGCTGATTCTTACGGGCCTTGGTTTGCAGATCGGTATTTAGCTGCCGGCTTAAAGAAGGCGGCTAACCGCGATCAAATCTTTATTTCGGATAAGGTCGGTCAAACTCGTCAAGGTCCAAATGTTTGGACACCACACGGCGAACCGAATTACCTTCGCCAACAGGTTGAAGTCTCAATGATGACATTGGGAATCGATCATGAAGATCTTCTGTTTCTTCACCGAATCGACAGCCATTTCCCAGTAGCCGATCAGGTCGGTGAACTCAAGAAGATGCAAGATGAAGGTAAAATCAAGCATATCGGCTTGAGTCAAGTAACGGTTGATCAAATTAAAGAAGCCCAAAAATACGCTAAAATTGATGCTGTCGAAAACCTCTACAACGTCGCTAACCACAAGGATGACGATGTGGTTGATTATGCTCAATCCCAACACATGGCATTTGTGCCGTGGTTCCCACTAAATACCGGCAAACTAACCGGTGCTGACAGTCCGCTAAGTGCAGTTGCCAAAAAGTACCAGGTCTCCGAAGCTCAAATCGCGTTAGCTTGGCTGCTCAAACGATCACCAAATATTTTACCGATTCCAGGTACTTCTTCAATTCAGCACTTGGAAGATAACGTTGCTGCTGCCAATGTCAACTTGAGTGATGATGATTTCAAGAAGTTAAGTGAATTAGCAAACTAAATCGCAAACCAGAGTGGTCATTCTCATTTAGTGACTGCTCACAACGTTTCATTTACGCAAAATAAGGGGTTGAGGAAAAGTCATTTTTTCCTCAACCTCTTTTTCTGCCCTTCATTCATTAATTACGTTAATTAACTCAATATTTTTCTGGCATTTTGAGTTAAGCCAGTTGTCGATTTCTAAACTTATCAACGATGAACAAGATCCCGCCCACTGCTAAGATCTCCACGAGAACCAGTAACAGACTACCAGCAAGATGAAGTGAATAGAAGAAACCAACAAAGCCAAAAATGTTGTTGGCCATGTGTAGTAAAATTGACGTTAATAGCCGACCCGTCTTCATATATGCAAAGCCAAAGATCACGCCCATGCCAAAGTAAACCGAAAACTGAACTAGGTTAGCCGTATCATGGAAAGAAGCAAACACCGCGGCACTAAAAATAATCGGAATCCAAAAGAGATTATCTTTAAAAATCAGATTAATTAAGAACCCTCGGAAAATCAGCTCTTCAATAATTGGCGAAAAGATCATAATGGTCAGGCCCATGCTAATAGCCGAATTCCAGTTAATACTTTGTTCAATAAAGGTTTGGTTAGGGGTAGTCGTCACAATTAATTGCGATAGCATCGTAAACAGTAAGGCTACAACCAATGAAACCGTAAAGACTTTAAAAACCTGCTTAGAGTTAGTCCCATGACCACCGATTCGAACATTTGGTGTCACCATTTCAACGTAAGCTTTGTATCCAAACCAACTGACGAGTGGGGCAACAACCAACACAAAAATAACTGAGAAAATCACATATGTTAATGAGTGTTCGTGGATCAGGCCCCCAATAGCAGGTGGGGCCATCACAATCTGATCAAGTAGCAAAAAATAAAATAAGTAAACAAAAATTCGTGAAATTGGCGTTCCTTTAAAAAGATAGTGTTTTATTCTCGAAAAGGGTTCCTTCCACTTTGATAATTGCTGCTTTTTCGATGAATGAGCTGTTTTTGATTCTTCTTGCATCATAAATGCCTCCTCGTAAGTTTTAGCCCTGTATCAGACTAATTTGATCTCACTTAAACTTAGTATCCCGACTTCGATAACCGCCATCCCTAACAAATTAAGTCAAACCTTTCTTAAGAAGAACGATCGTTATTCCTGCATCAGGTATGGTTTGACTATATTCCCTTAACCATTCTTTGGTCAATAACCTGCGTGTCTGAAATCACTAGACATCAGTAATTAGCGGGTGTCTAATAATTGTTACAGATGCCAAAAGCTGTTATTACAAGGTTAGTTAATCATTCAGTCTTGCGAAGATAAAGATAGTTCTTAAAATTATTTTAGTTGATCGAAATCCAAAGTTTGCTATCTCAAGTTGTTGGTTTCCGATTTAATTGTCAAATGGATTGGCTCGACTGCAAAATACTCCCAATACTAAAGCGAGACGGCATTATTTTCTTATGGGATGCCGTCTCGCTTTGTCGCTTACATAAAAATCTATCTAGAAATCAACTTGACTAATTTTTAAATTAACCAAAAGTCCGCTTCAAATTTAGCAGAATTCCTGTTCTTAATTTCTGAATCTTAATTTCAATACTTTAACAATAAATTAGTTATGGTCGTCTTAATTGTTGATACTTCCTCAAAATTTCCATTGGGTCGTTAACCGTTAAAAACAAATAATCGTACTTTTCATGATTCAATCGAATAAATAGAATCGGCGCATCTCCTTGGACATTTAAGTATGACAACTTTCGATTCCCATAAAAGGTGCCCACTTGCTTTTTCGGTAGTCCCAATCCAAGGAGTCGCCACTTAATAACCCGCCATTTGCCATCCCGCTTTAATTGGCTTCGACTTTCAACCGCCATTTCTGAGACGTGGATTAATGGTAGCTGCAACCGGCTTTTAAAGCCCCACAGCCGATCTAATCCTGAGATTGTCACCATCAATTGTTTGTCCACAAATTTAATCTGATTCATTTTAACTATTCACCTCACGTTGTGTTAGCACTAGTTTCCTGAAACCAGTTCAAATCCCGAATCTACTTTTTTAAAACCAAGCTTTAAATAAGTTGGTAAAAAGGTTGAAGATGCCTTTAAAACCAGCGAGATACCTGGGCCAAGATCACGATGAATTTTGCTAATTAACTTTCGTTCAATCTCCTGGGATTGATCACACTTTCTAATCACGACGTCAGCGAGGTAGCAACAATACGCCTCATCACTAAAACCCCGAACGACCCCGACCAACGTGTCATCATTCCAAGCCGAATACAATAAATTCGTATTATGTAACAATCGGTCTATTCGACGAACGTCAGTAATTTGTCGAGGACTGTTCGCATGACGAGATAACTCAATGAACTGTTTAACATTAATTTTTGCTGTTGCAGAATAAATAATCACGTTTAATCCTCCCGATAAAGACGCACCAAGTTCGCAATTTCTTGATAGCCAAGCGCTTGATAGAAACCAACTGCTTTGGGAGCCGCCCTCAAAATAATTGAGACCCGCCCTCCTAAATAAGCATGAAGTGCCATTAACAGTCGTTTCCCTAATCCCCGACCACGATAATTAGTTGAAATCACAAGTTCACTTAAATAACAGCTCGATTCGTAGTCGGTCAAGCACCTGGCCAAGCCAACCAAGTTTTTGTCATCCCACACCGTCACCATCAACTGAGTGTGATCCAACATCGACTGTAGCCGCTTAGGACTGTCATTTAATTTTCCTTGTTCAAATGATGCTTGCCGATACAGCTTCAAAAAGTCTTTTAAAGCAATTCGTTGATTAAATCTTATCTTAATCATTGCGTTAATGGCCTCCAACTCCGAAATCACGAGCTTTCTTCATCCAAATCCAAAAGCATTGGTTTTCTCCATTATTGACATCTAAGGGCCACTTGTCCAGCCCCTCTAAACTAATTCAGATATGATTCATGACTTCGAAACAACTAAAAAGGCCGCTCCATTAATAATTTGTTCACAAGTGAGCGTTATAATCGACCCGCTAATTTAGAATTGTTATAATTTAGATAGAGATCAATCTACTTAGAATGGAGGCAACTATCATGACTCGATTAACAAATTATCGCCGACTAGTCAGTGTCTTACTAGTTAGTATACTGGCATTGATACTTCAATTTGTGTTTAAATTGCCACAGTATGCTCAATTGACCATCACGATTCTCGGTTCGTTTATTGCCCTGTTAATGTTAATTGACATGGTCAAGACCCTTCGTTCCGGTAAATTCGGTGTCGATTTGCTTGCTATCACAGCAGTCATCGCCACACTGGCCGTAAGTGAGTATTGGGCTGCAATGATTGTGTTACTCATGCTAACGGGTGGTGATGCCCTAGAGGACTACGCCGCCAATAAGGCCAATTCAGAACTCAAATCCTTGATTGAAAATTCACCAAGTGCTGCTCATCTTGTGACCGACCAAACTATCAAAGACGTTAATGTTGATGCGGTCAAAATTGGTGATCGTTTGTTAGTCAAACCGGGTGAACTCATCCCAGTCGACGGCACCGTTACAGAAGGTCACATCACAATCGATGAAGCGTCGCTAACCGGTGAATCACGGCCGGTCAACAAACAGGTTGGTGACCACTTAATGTCTGGCGCCGTAAACGGTGAAAACTCATTTATAATGATCGCCGATAAAACGGCTGATAACAGTCAGTACCAGAATATCATCCGACTGGTTAAACAAGCAGAAGCACAACCTGCCCACTTCGTTCGATTGGCAGATCGTTATGCCGTGCCGTTTACCTTAGCGGCCTACCTGATCGCTGGTATTGCATGGTATCTTTCCAATGACCCGGTTCGATTTGCCGAAGTCCTGGTTGTGGCATCACCTTGCCCGCTGATTCTGGCTGCCCCAATTGCCTTAGTCTCGGGAATGAGTCGTGGGAGTCGAAACGGGATTATTGTAAAAAGCGGCACGATTATCGAAAAGTTAGCCAAGGCGAAAACCTTTGCCTTTGATAAAACCGGTACGATTACCAAGGGACATTTAGTTGTCGATCACGTCTTTGGCACGAACGGCTTTACACCGGATGAAGTGCTTCAAATGGCTGCCGGCGCTGAACAACAGTCCAGTCACATTCTGGCACGGTCACTGGTAGCCGCCATCCCTGATAAAATCCCAACTGCAGAGGATGTTAAAGAAACCACTGCCGAAGGGGTTTCAGCAACGATTAATCATCAGTTGGTTAAAGTCGGTAAAGCCTCATTTGTTTCAGATCAACCTATTAAAAAAATTGATAAAACCACCGTTTACGTTTCAGTTAACGGAACCTACATCGGTTATGTCAGTTTTTCAGATGAGTTGCGACCAGAAGCCCATTCTGTAATGCGCCAGCTTCATCAACTCGGCGTTAAACAAATCATTATGATTTCCGGTGACCGTCTGCCAATTGCCCAACAAATTGCTGATCAGGTCGGCATCGATCAAGTCTATGCGGAAAAGCTGCCAAAAGAAAAGATAGCAGTTTTAAATCAGCTGGAAACCAAAGATCGACCGGTTTGTATGGTAGGCGACGGTGTGAACGATGCCCCATCGTTGGCAACAGCAGATGTCGGCATTGCTATGGGGGCCCACGGATCAACCGCCGCTAGTGAGTCTGCCGATGCCGTTGTGTTAAAAGATGACTTGAGTTTGGTTGGAAAAGCCGTTTCGATCTCTAAGGAAACCATGAACGTTGCGCGCCAATCAGTTCTAATTGGTATCTTAATCTGTCTAATCTTAATGTTAATCGCCAGTTTTGGCGTGATTCCGGCAATTATTGGGGCACTGTTCCAAGAAGTTGTTGATACGGTTACCATTCTATGGGCTTTAAGAGCTCGAATTGATCGCTCGGACAAGCCAAGTTCTAATTCGCAAACCAAGCGAAAAGATGCAGTTCGCGTCTAGTTTTCAATTTAAGTTTCTCTGGTGTTTAACTCTATTGTCTTATCAAAAAGGCGCTGATCGTTTAAAGAGTTCTTTAATCCTCTTTGAAACGGCCAGCGCCTATATTATGATTTATTTTTTTGATACTCTAAATATTGATACAGCAGCAATTCCATAATAATAATCAGTGACACATGTGAGGTCATGTCGATGCTATTAATTTTCAATTCATCCGTAAACAAGTACAAGTTTTCATCACTCATATTTTGGATGGTATTATTATTAGCGCCGGTAATCGAAATTAACGACGCATAATCGGCACGACTTTTTAAGGTTTGAATAATTTGAATCAACTCGTCATCTTCGCCGGCATAGTCAAAAACAAAGATTAAATCGTTTTTCTCAACATTTCGATAAGCTAATTTACGTTGTTCAAAGTTTTTGGGAAAAATGACAATAAAATTATTTAAAGTGTAGAGATACTCAAGATAATCCGTCGCATATTTACTAAATCCTTTCGCATAAAAATAAAGTTTTGGATGATGATCTAAGCGCCGACAGATTTTTAATAGTTTTCGTTCATCCAATACACGCACCGTTTCTTCAATGTTTTTAAGGTATTCACTACGGTATTGAGACTGTTTTTGAACGAAGGCTGTATCAGAAGTCGTTTGTTTGTCACTATTTAACACCGTATATTTGATCACGGTGCTAAATTCACTATAACCGGAGAAACCAATTTTACGCACAAACCGTAAGAAGGTCGTTGTTGAAACAAAACATGCAGCAGCCACTTCCCGAATGCTTTTGTTCTGAATGTCAGCCATATGCTTAATGACATAATCCAATAATGTATAGTCATTTTTAGTTAATTTCTCCACGTACGGTTTAATAATTTCAAAAAAGTTCATTTAAAAATCTCCTAATCCGGGACACCTAAGATAATTGAATGAATATTCCCTCCTCCCAAGAGCAGTTCACGCGTATAAACGGGTTCAATTTTTCGTTTAGGGAACAACTGTTGATACTGATCAATGGCGGCCTGATCATGAGTATCATCAAAAATTGGCAAGATCACTGCATCATTTGCCAAATAACAATTAATATAGGAAGCCGTCAAGCGATCGCCGGCATATCGCGGCAATCGACCATTGACCGGATCAACACCCTGACTTTCCGTTTCGGTTGCCAATAACGGCCGTGGCAAACTAATTTTATGAATTTTGAGTTTTCGACCTTTGGCATCTGTGGCACCATTCAAAGTCCGAAACGCTTGGTGTGTAATGGCAAACATCGGGTCCGTTCGATCTTCTGTCCAATTAAGTGCGACTTCGCCAGGGCAAACAAAATTAACCAGATTATCAACATCACCATTGGTTTCATCCATGAAATATCCTTGAGCCAACCAAATGATCTTCGACACATTTAAATACTTTTTTAGGATGCTTTCGACGTCACTTTTTTGAACCTGGCCGTTTCGCCCCTCCGACAAGACTGATTCTTCAACTGCCAATAGCGTTCCCTCGCCATCCAATTGATAGCCACAGCCTTCAAGCACAAAGTTGACGTCATAATAATCTAATCGGTCCAGATCAGACAATTTTTGAGCAACTAAATTATCTTGATCCCACGGAAAATACAAGCCATCAAATAAGCCGCCCCAGGCATTAAACTGCCAATTAACCGTTCGCACCTGATGTTGCCGGTTCATCAAATAAGCCGGCCCAATATCTCGAATCCAAGCATCGTTATAACTCATTTCGATCACCCGAATGTTTTCCGGCAAGACGTGGCGGGCGTGTTGATACTGACTTTGTGAAACCAGCATGGTAACCGGCTCATACTCGCTGACCTTGGTCGCAATTTCAGCGAACACCCGCTGGGCAGGTTTAGCGCCATCCCGCCAGTTGTCGGTTCTTTGTGGCCACATCATATAAGATTGTTTGTGATGCTGCCACTCGGGTGCTAAATAATAGCCATCATCTTGTGGCGTTGAATTTTTAAGTTTCATTTTTTTGCCTCACCTATAAGCTTCTTTAATTCTATCACGACTACGCACTAAAGCCTTAAAAACTTCAAAAAATATAAAAAGGAGCTTAACCCATCACAAGGTTAACCTCCCAGTTTCTAAATCATTACGCTAACTTAATCAAGGGCTGAACGGTACTAGACACGAACGCGTTGTTTTTTAATCGTTGTGCCCTCTGTTCCCCGGATAATTTCTTGAACATCCTCCAAGGCACCAATCACAGCCGGATGACCGGTCTGGCGTACAAAGTCAACTGCTGCTTGAACTTTTGGTTCCATACTGCCTTTGGCAAATTCATCGGCATCGAGATGTTTTTGAATCTCATCGACGTCGACTTCCTTAAGTTCCTGCTGATTTGGTTTGCCATAATGATAGAAAACGCCACCAACCGACGTTAAGATTATCAATTGATCGGCATCAATCAACTGCGCAATTTTTGACGCACTGAAGTCTTTATCAATGACTGCCTCAGTCCCAATCAGTTGGTTGCCTTTTTTAACAACCGGAATACCACCGCCACCGGAAACAATTGGGATGATTCCTGCATCCACAATCTGCTTAATTGCATGATATTCATTGATTGCCAATGGTTTAGGTGATGGAACAACCCGTCGATACCCTCGGCCGGCATCTTCAACAATTTGCCAATCCGGATGTTGCGCTTTTAGCTCTGCAACTTCACCCGCTTTATAAAACGGCCCGATCGGCTTGGAAGGATTTTGAAAAGCCGGATCATTTTCGTCAACAAGCGTTTGGGTAACCACCGAAACGACATCCTTATTGATCCCGTTATCCAGCAACGCTTCCTTCATGGCATTTTGAAACCAGTAGCCAATGGCGCCTTGGGTCATTGCGCCACAGGTATCAAGCGGCATTGCCGGATTCTCGTTATTATCGGCAGCCAATTGTTGAAGCAATAGATTGCCAACCTGCGGCCCGTTGCCGTGGGTAATGATTAATTGATCCCCATTTTTAACAAAGTTTACCAACACTTTAGCTGTCTGCTTAACAGCCTTTATTTGTGCATTGGCGGAAGCATCCTTTGATAGGATCGCATTTCCGCCAAGTGCTACCACAATCTTAGCCAAATTCAATTCCTCCTATCTGCCAGCCGGGACTTGTTGCGTGATGCAATGGATATTGCCACCACCAAGTAAGATTTCACGCGCCGGCACCCCAACAATTTTACGGTCTGGGTACAATCGTTGTAACGTTGCCTTAGCTTTTTCATCGTTTGGATCACTAAACTCAGGGAAAACAATGCCACCATTTGCCGTATAGTAGTTAACGTAACTTGCAGCCAATCGGTCACCTTCCTGACGTGGTAATGTGCCGTCCACCGCATCAACGCCTTCACTTTCTTCTTTAGTGATTGTGACCGGTTTTGGTACATAGAGCTTCTCAACTTGAATTTGACGACCTTGGGCATCAGTGGCGTGACTTAAAATATCATAGTTTTCTTTTGAAATTTCATACTGAGGATCACTCTTGTCGTCCGTCCAAGCCAGCGCAACCACACCCGGTTTGACAAAGTTGGCAATGTTATCAACATGACCGTTGGTTTCGTCGTTATAAATCCCGCGTTTTAACCAGATGACCTTATCTAAGTTCAGGTACTCCTTTAAAACATTTTCGATTTGTTCCTTTGATAACTGGGAGTTTCGGCCTTTCGATAAGAGGCACTCTTCTGTGGTAATCAGTGTCCCTTGCCCATCTACGTGAATCGAACCACCTTCAAGGATAAAGTCATCCAACCGGTAACGATCGGCATGTTCGAGTTCAGTCACTTTTTGAGCAACCCGATCATCCTTATCCCATGGGAAGTAAAGTCCGTCTACCAGACCACCCCATGCGTTGAAAGTCCAATCAACGCCGCGAAGCTCACCGTCTTCATTGGTAACAAATGTCGGTCCGCAATCGCGAATCCAAGAATCATTGCTTGACATTTCAACCACTTCTACGTCGTCCGGTAACATGTGACGAGCGTTGGCAAATTGTTCATCTGAAACGCCAACCGTGACGTGTTCAAACTGCGAAATTGCTTTGGCAACATTGACAAAAGTGTGTTGAGCCGGTTTGGCACCGTTACGCCAATTATCGGGACGTTCAGGCCACAGGATGTAAACACCCTTGTGATGTTCAAACTCGCCCGGCATTCTAAAACCGTCTTTTTTAGGTGTCCTATCTAGTGTTTTCATTAGTTATGACTTCCTACCTTACTTGCAGTGTATACAATCTTTCCGTCAACCATCGTCATTAATGAATGGGTTTTTAGAATTTCGTCTGACGTAGTATTAAGAATATTAGTGTCAAGAACAGCAATGTCAGCTAATTTACCTTTCTCGATTGAACCTAATTCGTTTTGCCGACAAGAAGGACCATAAGCACCAAATGTGTATGCCCGTAACGCTTCAGTAACTGAAACGCTGTTTTGTGGTTGCCATGCAGTGCCACCTGTAACCGGTTTACGAGTCACTGCATTATAAATTGATTCATACGGGTTAATATCTACAACTGGGGTGTCCGTTCCAAAAGCAAGACGAACACCGCGAGCAAGATATTGGCGGAACGGCCACATCATTTTAATTCGTTCTGGTCCCAGATCATTTTCGATACCCTTAGTATCAATAAGTGCGTGTGCCGGTTGACAAGAGGCGATTACATTCAAATCTCTTAATCGCTCAATATCTGAATCCTTTAAATTCTCTAAATGTTCAATTGTGTATTGAACATCTGGTAGCTTCCCGTACTTCTTCTCGGCTTCTTGATAAATATCAAGGGCTTGAGTAACTGCTTCATCGCCAATTGCATGAATCCTTACAGAAAAATGATTCTCAGTGGCTTCAAAGACCATTTGACGCATATCATCTACCGTTGTTGTTAAATGACCCTTATCATCTAAGCTATCTGCATCACTATATGGTTCAGAAACATATGCAGTGTGGGTACTTGAAACGCCATCAAAAAACTGTTTTAATCCTGAGATTCTCAGTAGTGATCCAGTATATTTCTTTCTCATTTCCTTACCGCGCTTCAATCCTTTCTGTAGCGTAGGAAACATATTTACTCGAAGAGTCAAATCATTACTATCTAGAAGTTTTTGATAAGCGTCATCAAAAATTAAGTCTGAACCTGGTACTGCTGAAATTGATAAATCGGAAATAGCAGTGATACCATATGAATTAGCTACTTTAGCAAAGTTCTTAATCATTGCAGCTGCTGTGTTCAAATCGGGTTTATAAACAATTCCAGATGCCCATGAATTAGCTGCTTCTAATAGCAAACCAGTCAATTTGCCATTCTCATCACGATCGAAAAAACCACCTTTGGGATCTTTAGAGTCTTCAGTAATCCCCAATTTTTTTAATCCAGCTGAGTTTGTCCAGACAGTATGTCCATCTGATGAGTTAACCAACACAGGAGTATCTGGGAACGCCTTATCCAAACTCTTCTTACTTGGTAATGTTTGATTATCCCATAATAGATGATACCATCCCCAACCAATGAGCCACCCATTAATTAAGTTGTCACCTTCGGATAGTTTGATTAAGCGATCAACGCATTCTTGCTCTGACTTAGTATCATAAAGAACCGCAATTTTCCCTGAATTTAATACTGCTGCGTTAAGGAAATGAGTATGTGCATCATGAATTCCGGGAATAACTAGTTTGTCACCGTAATCTAAAATTTCAGTATGGCTTCCCTTAAAACTATCTAAAGATTGGAAACCAACATAAACAATTTTGTTATCCTTAATGGCAACTCCACCACTAATTGACTGTTGTGAATTTCCTGTCCAAATATTCTTGCTTAAAATGATTTTATCTGCATCCATAATATGTTTCCTCCTATTTGTTAATATGCTTCAATTTTGTTAATATGCTTCAATTCTTTTCGCCAAATAAATACTGCAATCACAAAAGCGAACACATCTGCAGCTGGTTGGCTTACCCAAGCTCCCTTAACACCTAAGGTTAATACCAAAACAATTAGGAGTGGCGTGCCAAGAATTAAGAATTTAGTAACTCCCAAAAAGACTGAAATTTTCACTTTGTTGATTGCTTGATAATATCCAGAAAGGATATTCGAAGTTGACCCTAATGCTGTCAAGCAAACCATTGTAACAGCTGCCGAAATAGTTACTTTTGTGAGCACTGCATTGCCACCTGCAAAGAAGGCAATGATCGGGTGTGAAAAAATTACGAATATGAGTGTAATTCCGGCAATCACAACCATATTAGTAATCATACCGACATTTAATAATCCGCGAACTCGTTTCTGTAGTTTTGCGCCAAAGTTGTAACTAACAATTGGTTGCATGCCAGTAGTAAAGGATACGGTCACCATATTTAAAATGTAAAAGATATATCCGTTAACAATTCCAAAAGCCGCAACATCAATGCTATTACCAAACTTTCCCAACATGACGTTCATAACCCACGTAAACACAAAGCTCGACATTGTGACCAAGAAAAACGGCATTGAGATGTTCACTGAATCTTTTAACATTTTCCAATCAAACTTGAAATCAAATCTAATCTTAAATTTTGTTTTTGCGAATAGAAAATAAAAGATACCAGTAAAGAAGAGACCAATCGACATCCCGTAATAAATCCCGACTGCAATGATTCCCCATTTTGCAATAAAGATCCCATAATACAATTCAGTAGCAGCTAATATAGCTGCAAAACTCATGACAATCGTACCAATCCCTGGTTGTTCATCAACTCGAAGCATGCTAACTATGACTTGACCGGAAATTGCAAATGGGTACCCAATCATAAATATTCGAATGAATGTCGTAGCCGCCGCATGGGTTGCCGATTGAGCCCCCAGCAAAGATGCAATAGATGAAGCGTTTAATCCAATTAAGAGTGCCAACAATACGGATAAAATGACGGTTGCCCAAAATCCATCTGAAAATGCTTTTTGTGCCTGCTTAATCTTACCTTCACCTTTTTTTAGGGCTGATACCGTGCTAACACCGATTCCGAGTGCACCACCCAAGGCATCGTTCAGTAACTCTAACGGCATAACCACACTTACTGTAGCTAATCCAAGGGCTCCTAGTCCGTTCCCAATGAAGAGTCCCTCTAAAATAACCATAACTGCCTGTGCACCCATTCCGAGTAACGTTAGAAAACCATATTTAAAGAATAAGTAACTAACCCCTTTTGTTCCAAGCTCATGACTATTCGAATCACTCATATCGACCGATTTTTCATTTTCCATTTCTTCACCTTCATTAATGACAACAAGTACAAACTAGTTTGTTGCATCATCAACCATTTTTAAAATCATATCTTTAAGTTTGGGGTCATTAAGTCCATCTAGCTGTTCTTTTGTATAATTCATTGTAGGGATCATCAAATAGACGAGCAGTGCCCGCATTGCAGTCAAACGATTCTCAGCTTCATCCCATGCGATCGAGTGAGGCGAATCAATTACACTATCGGTTACTTCCTCACCACGATTAGCTGGTAAACAATGCATAAACATCGTATGACTAGTGGCTTTACTCATCAAAGCGTCATTCACCTGATACTTAGGATAAAAAATCGCCATTCGTTCATCATATGATAATGGAGATTCATATAATCCATACCAGACATCCGTATATACGAAGTCAGCATCTTTCATTGCCAAATCTGGATCTTCTGTAATCTCAACACTTCCTCCTGACAATTCAGCATTCCTTTTACCAATCTCAAGAGTATTCGGCTTAATTTGATGACTTTTTGGCCCGAATTGAACAAAGTTCATGCCCATCTTAGTCGCGATAAACATCAGAGAAACACAAACCTGAGTTGCATCACCGACAAAAACCACTTTACAATCACTTAGTCTTTTTCCACTAGGTAAATGTTCTGCCATTGTGATAATATCTCCCATTTCCTGAGTTGGGTGATTATAATCACTCATTCCATTAAGCACAGGAACCGTTGCAGTTTCCGCTAATTTTTCAACAGTGCTGTGTTTAGCAACTCGCGCCATTAAAATGTCAACTAGACGTGAAAGAACAATCGCTGTATCACTAAGAGATTCACTTTCGGATGATCCTAAATGAATCTGGCCTGGCGCCAAATACTGAGCATGGCCCCCTAATTGAGTCATAGCTGTTTCAAATGAGACTCGGGTTCGGGTTGAAGATTCCTCAAATATCATCCCTAAAGTACGGTGTTGTAATAGTTGGGGGTAGTTTCCATTCTTAATATCGCGCTTAATTTGTAATCCTAAGTTAATTAAGTACTGAATTTCTTTTTTGGTATAAGAATTAGTATCAATAAAGTCTCGTTTCATTTTTACATCTCCATTTTCATTCATTTGTTAAAGACCTGCTCGAGCATTTCTTAACAATCTAAATATAAGTCATGAAAGCGCTTAAGTACATAGCTTGACACACTTTAGAAAGCAAATGTCAGATGATGTTTTTTGTTACGGAATTGTGCACATGTAACACTGCTCATGATTATCTACTGTGATTCGAACAGTACATAAAAGTTAAGAACTTATCAACTTTCTTAGGACAATCATTTACTAAGGCCCGCAATTTCAGAATGGTAGCCAAATAAACGTGGAATAACTTATTGTAATGTATCGCAATTTTCCAATAATTTTCCAACTGATTGAAGACATTTTTAATTAAGCACTGAGCAACTTGACTATCGTGGACTTGACCACCTGTGAATTAAACTCGAACGGGTTTTCCGAGCATCAACGACGGCATAAACTTTGTTGGTATTGCCTTCCAGCACTGCGGCTAATGGGGTAATTTCCTACTGTACGAATGGCTTTTTGAGCATCGGTGCCCTTTTGATAGACAAGAATCGTGATGGAATCAAGACTAACATTTTTCATGTCGGGATCATCGCTTTCACAAATGATTTTGAAGACCTGTTCGAAGAGACCACTATCTTGTCCATTCCCGGAACTGACTATAAATGGGTTTCGAAGAACCGACCTTCAGTTGCCACAAAATGGCATTTAAAGCTGCTTGGGCGACCAGCGACCAAATTATAGACGAAAAAGGACTTTTCGATTTGCTAGCACTTTCATCAAAGTTGGCATGTCAATTAACAGTTAATTAGGGCTTAGTCATGCATCGATTCTTCATTTCTTGTTTTTTAACAACATTAAACCAGCATCTTGGCTAAAAGCCTGTTTTAAAATCGATTACTGTTAAGCTTGCTGACTGGGTTGCTTTATCAATCAGGATGATATTTTCTTAGTGAAAAATGATATTAAGAGGAGCTGAAATATGTCAATAATTAAGCTAGGATCGCTTGCATTGATTGCTTCACTGATATACTGGTGGTCTTTGCTTTGGCATTCATTTAAATTAACCAAACATACACTGCTATTTTTGAATACAGTTGGGACAATCGCAATGACATTCTTCACGTGGCACGTAACTTATGGAATATTGCTTATTCCAATTTTAATCATTTACACTATGTCTACTTCTGCTATTCTCAAATTGCCTTTGAAAACAAAATAGGCCTAAACAATTTCCAGAAATTACAAAAAGTGAGCTTATCAAAAACGGCAAATAATTCCAATGACCGCTAAGACATTAAAATTATTTGCCGTTTTTCGTTAATATAAAGTCGAGACTACGTGTCAGTCGACAGCAAAAGGCCTTGATAAGTAGTCTTTATTAATAATAGACAATTCCTAAAATTACCAAAATAACTAATAGAACTAGTAACACAGCTAATAGAATTAATAATGAATAAACAATTTGGTGTCTTCTAAATTTATCCATTATAATAATCACTTTCCAGCTTTTTAAAATATGGTATTCAACTACAATTCCAGTCAAATCTCCTCAGATTGACAATTCAGTTATCCAACTGGATATAATTCTCTGATCTTCAACCTGGTAATATTTGTTAATTTTAACGTACATTAGCAGTGCTATCAATACCAATCCTGGCTTCATTGCTAATACAGTAGATGTTCTGCGATTCTCTTTTTAGGAAGGCGATTTCAGTAGCTGAAATTTTGATTTATTAATACTTTCACTGGTTGTTTATCTTTTTCCAGATTAACATTATAGAGATTGGAGCTGGTTATTTGCATACCGTAATCAGAGTTAAAATAGCCCTATGGTTGTCACGTTTAGTGTATATCGTGTGCTTCTTTTGGTTAGTTAATGATTTTTTTGTAATGGATGTTAATGCAGGACTACCTGGATTACTATTCTTTTTAGTGGGTTTTCCGTTAGTTTACCTGGAAAATCAATTAGCGAAACTAAATCCACAATACGGGGAATCGTTGATAAGTACAATTTGGCGATTTCTTTTATTCCCATGGTTTCTGGTGATGTAGCGCGCATGGGCATAACGATATAATACTGGCATACTGTTAATTCAACAAAATTAAACGATTTTCATACTAAAAAAGTTGTCCACTTCAAAATGGACAACTTTTTTAACAAATATCAGCCAAATGCGTTTCGACCTTAAACTGCAGCAATCAAAGCCTAATTTCAAGAAAGAAAAGCTGATTAATGATTTTGGGTTAACCCGTCGTCTTTTCTGCCAACCACTTTTTTAACTTAAAGCGCTGAATCTTTCCACCGGCATTCATCGGTAAATGATCGACTTGATAAAATTGTCTTGGGACTTTATAGTGTGCCAAATGACGACGTCCAAACGTCATCAGTGACTGGGTTGAAAGGGATTTTTCACTAACGACAAATGCGACTGGTGACTGTCCCCATTCAGCACTTTCTATCCCAACCACCGCAATTTCTTTAATACCAGGATATGACAGATAGACCGACTCAATTTCATCAGGGAAAATATTCTCACCACCGGAAATAATCATGTCATCTATTCGACCATCAATGTATAAAAAGCCATCAGCATCAAGGTAACCGATATCCCCGGTATGGTACCAGCCATCAGCTGTTTTTTTCTTATTTAAAGCTTTTGGCCGATTAAGATATCCAGGGGTCAGTGCCGGTGTTTTAAGTAAAATTTCATGACTGGGATCGGCTAATCGAAGTTGTGTTAAAAATAAGGGCTTGCCAACCGAACCGATTTTGGTGGCCGCATCTTCATCATTTAAAGCAACAATTTGCGAACAGGTTTCCGTCATCCCATACGATTGAACTACCGGAATATGATACGTTTGACATCTGGTTAAGGTCTGCCGATCAATTGGGCCGCCACCTAGAAGCATGCAACGAAATTTACTGTTATAGTTGCCACTATGCCGATCTCGCAGATTCAGTAGTTTTTTTAACATGTAAGGAACAACTGAAATCGTTGTCACTGGTTCAGTTCTCAAAATTTTGTCAATTGATTGCGCATCAAAATGAGGAACTAGTCGCACCGTCATTCCGTATACCAAGCCTCTCATTATAATCGAAAACCCACTAATGTGAAAAATGGGCACCGCGCACAGCCATTCATCATTCGGCATCACGCCTAAATTAAGTGAAGAAGCAATTGCCGAAGAAAAATGGTTATGAATTGTCTGTAAGACACCTTTAGGCTGACCAGTTGTTCCCGATGTATACATAATACTGGCCACTGCATTCGGGTCAAACTGAGTCACTAATTTTAGCGGTTTAGCCTTCATATGATAAATTTGGCTAAACTTAACAAACTTATCATCAAAACTATCCCGCCACAACGAATCATCTACTAGACATCGTGTCGGCCGGCTATCGTTAAGTTGTCGCCGAATCTCGTCATCGGCTAGTCGCCAATTAAGCCAGACAATCGTTTGACCACTGCCCAAAACCGCCAGTGCAAGCTGGTAACCCAGCAATGAATTTTTGGTCATAATGGCGATTCGATTGCCACTCAATGCCCCAAGCTGATTTAAATTGCCGGAAAGTTGCATCAACTTTGCAGCCAAATATTTAAACGTCAACTTTTGACGACCATTATCTACCGCAATCCGATTCGGGATAAGTGCGGCTTGCTTTGTAATCCAATTATCCAACTATTTCAACCTCTTTATGGAAATTTCGGAAACTTATCAAAATCAGGTTTGCGTTTTTCATTAAAGGCATCGCGGCCCTCTTTTCCTTCATCGGTCGTGTAAAAGAGCATCGTGGCGTCACCACCCAATTGCTGCAAACCAGCTAAGCCATCCGTATCCGCATTCATCGCTGCTTTGATAAACCGAAGAGCCGTTGGTGACTTGGTAAGAATTTCATTACACCAATCAAGCGTTTCGGATTCCACATCCGCTAACGGCACAACCTTATTAATCCAGTTCATTTGAAAGGCCTCTTCAGCACTATAAAAATGATTTAGGAACCAAACTTCTTTCGCCCGCTTATGGCCGATTACTCGTGCCAGGTATCCGGAACCATAGCCGGCATCAAAACTACCAACTTTAGGACCGGTTTGGCCGAATTTAGCATTATCAGCAGCAATCGTCAGATCGCAAACTAATTGTAAGATATTACCGCCACCAACTGACCATCCCTTAACCATTGCAATTACCGGCTTAGGAATAATCCGAATCAAATGTTGCAAATCCAACACGTTAAGCCGAGCAATATGATCAGGGCCGACATAACCGCCATTGCCACGAACACCTTGATCACCGCCCGAGGAAAACGCTTTATCACCTGCGCCGGTTAGAATGATAACGCCAATTGTGCTATCATCACGACAGATGCTAAACGCATCAATCATTTCTTGAACCGTGACAGGCGTAAACGCGTTCATTTTTTGGGGACGATTCATTGTAATTTTTGCAATCTTATCTGCGCGCTCAAAAATGATTTCCTTATACGTTTTAACTGGTTGCCAGTCAACTGATGTCATTGATTATCAATCCTTTCAAAATTGGAGTGTGACTTGCTATGCATGATTTACTGGAGACACTTGGAATTAAAACAGTCTCTGTTAGCGAAACTAAAGTTATTATATCACTTAACGTCACCGATTCTGTTAAACAGCCATACGGTCTCCTCCACGGTGGTGTTAACACGGTCATGGCCGAAACTGCTGCTTCAATCGGTGCCAATCAAAATGTTGAAGCCAATTCATACGCCGTCGGAGTTAACGTGACCACTCAACATCTCCGACCCGTTAAATCAGGGACCATTGTGGCAACTGCAGAACCGCTACATATTGGTCACCAATTACAAACCTGGCAGGTCATCATCACCCACAGTCATCACCTTACCAGCACAAGTACGGTCACTTTAACGACCCATCACCGCAAATCAGAAAATTCTTGATAAAATTCATCCAAGTTAATTAAATTGAGTAATCCCTTTAAACCAGCATCTTAGCATTGATTTCACATCAAAGGGATTACTTTTTGTAAATGAGATCTTTTATTATCCTCTAACCCTGTTATAATTTAGTGTTAAATAGCACTTTTTTACTATCAGCGCCGTGTCATTTCACTATGTTAGGAGGGGCTATAAATGCTAGAGACCCAGAGTTGGATCAAACGCTACTTTGATGAAGCAACTGACGCTGTGTTTATTTTTGAAAATCATGAATTAGTGATTTGTAATCAGCTTGCTAATGAGCTGCAACAGGAATTAAAAATCGATCCCCAGTATCTGCTTGAAGTTGCCGATACAGCCGTTCAACAGCAATTTTCACAAACTGACAACTGTTTTAGTTGCGTCATCAAAAACCACATGCATAATATCTCAATTCCAATCAATCTATCACATGACACTGTTCACCCGCTTAACTATTTTTTGGTCTATCATCTAATTGACCAGCCACAACACGTTTTTTCGCTCACTTTAAAAAGCCGAGGTGTCATCAAACGGATGGATCAGTTGGCCCAACAACGGCAATTAACCCAATACGTTAATCGAGCCCATGAAGAGGAACGAAAGCGAATCTCACAAGACCTTCATGACAGCATTGCCCAAGGCGTTTATTCTGCAATCATGGGTGTTCGGCGACTGAATGAGCAAGCTTTCACGACTAATGACCTAACCACTTTAACCAAAGAAATCGAGCATCAGTTAAATGATACCTTGGCTGAGGTTAAAGGCATGGCGCTGGATATTCGCCCTTCCGTTCTGGACAACTTTGGCCTACTGCCGGCCTTGCGGGTCCTCGCCAAAAGACTTTCGGAAAATTCGGGTGTCATGATTTCCGTCAATGGCAATACCACAACCGCAAACCTGGAAACCGATATTCAAAGCGTATTATATCGAATCGGTCAAGAAGCCATTAACAATGCCCTGAAGCATGCCCAGGCCGATGAGATTAACGTTCTTTTGGTTGCTCACGATCATTACATTATCCTGGAAATCATCGATGACGGCGTCGGCTTTGATGTTCCCAAACATCACCGATTTAACGGCCGTTCACTTGGTCTAATGAACATGAACGAGCGGGTTAAAGCGCTAAATGGGACCTTTGAAATTAAGTCCAAACCAGGAACTGGTACGACCGTTACCGCCAAGTTCCCGATCAAATTTTCAGAATAGGAGGTGAAATGAATGTTAAAAGTTTTAATTGCCGATGATCATGCAGTGGTTCGTCAAGGGTTAGCGTATCTAATTAACAGTCAGCCTGACTTCAAAGTTGTTTCGGAAGCTGGCAATGGTACCGACGCCTATGCTCGAGTTGAACAGGGAAATATTGATATTTTGGTAATGGATCTTAGTATGCCGCCGGGCGAGAGCGGCTTAGTGACGACTCAGCGGGTTCACGAGCGTTTTCCCAACGTTAAAATATTGATTCTTTCTATGCATGAGGAACAGGAATACATTAACCAGGCAATTCATAATGGGGCAATGTCCTATATTTTAAAAAGCTCACCTGACAGTGAATTAGTCAATGGCTTAAATGCGTTGGCGGCCAATCGACGCTACATAGATCAAAATATTACGCTAACAAAATCGGATATTAAACAAATTGAAGCCGACGGTCTGGATGCCCATCTTCAAGGCTATCGAAGCTTGTCAAAACGGGAACGCGAAGTTTTTCCATTAATGGCTTTAGGGTACACAAACAAGGAAATCGCCAACCGACTTTTTATTTCAACCAAAACTGTTGAGGCACATAAGGCTAGTATCATGCACAAGCTTTCGTTAAACTCCCGTCCCGACTTGGTTCGATACGCCGTTCATCATCATCTAATTGAATTCTGATTAAAAATAAAGCAGGAACCCATTTTTAAGTTCCTGCTTTATTTGGCTTACTTTATCCAAAGGGCCCAATTCCAAAATCATTTCCAATAATGTTGTTCTTGCTAAACGTTGCTGACATACCCGTTATTTTTCAGGGCTGCTACCCGTAATTCAATGACCTGATTATGGTTCAAACGTGCAAATGCAAGCGCCTCATCCAACAATTGATGAATATCAGTTTTATCGGCATCCTCATGAACTGCGTTTTCGGCTGCCAAGAATTTTAATCGCGGCAGATAATAAGTGACGTGATATTGCGAACATAGATCAACACCCGCTTGAATCAACTGATCACTTAATTCAAAATTCTTCTTGGTTGCATAATAATTTGCCGTATAAAAAATTAACGTCAAAATCCGTAGGTAGTTATTACTGTCCTCTTCATTCTCCTGATCCGCTAACGCAGCATTAATAAACTCATGGGCTTTTTTAAAAAAGAAATCGGCCCGAGCTGGTTGATTAATTCTTGTATATGTAATTCCTGAACCAACATAGGCCAGCTGTGTAAAGATTGTCTGATGTTTTTCATCCAGTTCATCCAGAATTTGGGAAAAATCAAATAGGACCTCATCCGGTTTTTTATTTGTCACAGCATTTAACATCCCTCGTAAATAGAAAAACTGCATGCGCAACGGAATCGCAGGAATCTGGGCTTCATCAATTGTTTTAAGAGCAGATTGGACCTTCAAGTAATTCTCCATCATCAAATCTCTTTCAATTGTGTTCAATTGCTTTCGGATAATGACAATTGAAGGTGCCGGATCCTGGTTCAATTCATCAACCGTCATTCCCATTCGATCACATAGTCGGTGTAAAATCGAAAGTGATGGAATACGCCCATTTCGTTCAAACTTACTCAGTGTTGCCTGGGTACAAATCCCCTTGCAAAGAGTCATCTGAGATAGTTTAAGCGCCTTTCTTCGAGCCACAAATTTTTCAATATTCATTGGTATTTTCATTGGTTATCAATCCATTCTTTGACGTCTCTATTCATGTATCCCTAAGGCTACTTTTGCAACCCGACTCATCCGGTTAATATTCCAAATTGGGTCCCAGACCAGGTGAATTTTACAAGTTGAAATGCCTTTAACTGCTGTTACAGCAGCTTTAATTTGATCAGCTAGTAAATTTCCTAAAGGACAGCCCATCGTTGTCAACGTCATCGTGACAATGCAATGCGTATCAACCACTTTAATTTCATAAATTAATCCTAAATTAACCAGATCAACACCAAGTTCGGGATCAATCACATTCTTTAAGGCCGCTTTTGCCGCTCGTTCAATTTTCGAAAGGCGATCAACTGATTTAGCCAAAGAAATCCCTCCTTATCAGGTTGGTCCGTTGTTCAACAATGATGCAATTCCCGTAATCAATTAAAAATAAATGTGATTACTTACTTAAAAGCTACTGATTAAAGCATTTTGATTCTTCGCGTATTCTAATTATAACAAAAATATTCCAAAATAAAATAAAAACTTCCAAGTGGGTTTGAAAAGTTCTCTGAGATTGATCGCTGAATGCCAATTTTATTTTTCACTTCGTTTAGAAATGCTAAAATTAAAGAGATAAGGAGGCTGATTTTGATGGCAAAATTGAACATTATCAAAGGTGATATTACAAAGATGCCCGTTGACGCCATTGTCAACGCAGCTAATACCGCACTCTCCGGTGGCGGCGGTGTCGACGGCGCCATCCATCGAGCAGCCGGACCGCAGTTGGATGAAGCCTGTCGAAAGCTTAATGGTTGTCCAACGGGCGAGGCTAAGACAACACCAGGGTTTAATCTGCCTGCCAAATATGTCATTCATACTCCCGGTCCGGTTTGGCATGGAGGTTCCCAAAACGAGAGTCAACTTTTAAGGAATTCTTATGTTAATAGTCTAAAACAAGCTGTTCTTAATCATTGCACCACCGTCGCCTTTCCGTCCATCAGTACCGGCATTTACAGCTTTCCGCTTGAAAAAGCAGCTAAAATTGCCATTACTGCCATTCAAGAATTTGATGCACCACTTGATGTGACGATGGTTTGCTTTGATTCGGTAACCTATGATGCATTCCTTAACGTGAGCCAAAATCATTCGTTCTAAATTTAAGCCCTTAAATGTTACAAAAAAGGTTAGAATATATGCCAGCTGGCAAGCCTTTTTGTAACAAAAGACCGGAAGAACCATTTTCTCCGGTCTTTTTTGATTCAAATAGACTTATCCTCGTCTCTATAGGACAAGTCCATCTGAATATCCTTTAGAATAACTCGATTACCCAATTTTTGTCTTCATCCGAACTTTCCAAATACTCCGGATGGTCTTTTAAGGCAACGTTCACTTTTGCAACCTTTCCGGCAACCGGTGTGTGAACTTCGGAAACCGCTTTGGCGCCTTCAATTGAAAGAATCACATCTCCAAGCTTGACTTCAGCCAAATTATCCGGAAAACTGGCAAAGGAAATCTCGCCAATCTCCTGACGAGCAATATCGTTAAAGCCAATCCGAACGTGACCGTTGTCCAATCGTCTTTGCCATAAATATTTTGCATCATCAGCTGCTTGTGCCATGATTCATTACTCCTTCTTTCATTAGTGGATGTCTTTGCCGATACAATTTTAAGATCTTCTGGGTCTTTTCAACCGCATGGGGGACCCCGGCTTCAGGTGACATGATTTGATCAAGTTCTTGGCGGTTTAAGTATTTAGCGATCGTCTTATCCGAATAAAACAAGTCTTTTAATAATTGATTTTCCGAATCCGCTTTTACTCTCAACCGCACTAGAAGTTCATGAGCATCTTGACGGCCTAATCCTTTCTTGGCCAAGGCCATCATCAATGCACCGGAATACATTGTCCCGTCTCCAAGAATAAAGTTTTCAGCCATCCGCTTGGTATTAAACTTTCCAGTTTTCAAGATGGTTGTCGCGTAATTGAGCTGGCCGGACAAATACATTGTCATTTCTGGTAACGCCACATAGATGTCCCGCCAAACCGCCGTATCTTTTTCGCCACTAACCTGCATCGTATCATATAACAGTGGCATCTCATTTCGAATGATAGTTGACAGATTCACGATTGCTTCACACATGTAAGGTTCGCGAACCGTTGGAATAACGGTTGATCCTTGGCGGCCCGGTGCATAGTTTTCCTGAAACTCTCCAACCTGCGTTTGGCTCATCGTCAATAAATTTTTCCCTAGTTTACCAATCATCTGGGCAATCATTGTTAAAACATGGCAATATTCGGTAAATCGCTCACGCTGCGTGTGCCAATACATTTCCGGCACTTGCAGATCCAGCTCATCACAAAAATCGGTTTCAACTTGGTCATAGCCATCACCAATCATGGTTGAAAGCCCATCAACTCCGGTTAAAGAACCGGCAAACGTGAAGTCTGAAAGGCTATCCAGTCGGCGCATTAAGTAATCCAGCTCATTTAAAATAATGCCCAGTTTGAATCCTAACGTTGATGGCGAACTATAAGTCCGATGCGCAATTGCCACGCTAATGGTTTTTTGATAGTTGTCTGTCAGTTCATAAAGAACGGACCCAAATTTTACCAGTTGATCCATGATAATTTTATCAGCCTGTTTTAGCTGTAACACATAGCAGGTGTCTTCCACATCTTCACTGGCAGCTCCATAATGTAAATACTGACCGCTCCCATCATGAAACAATTGTTGGGAATAGCTGACGAAACCAGCCAGAAAGTGTCCCGCCCGAGCAGCGGCCAACCTCAGCTTAGTCATGTCGTAGTTCTGAGGAATGACCCTTTCTTTAATTTCTTCATAAGCCGATAATGGGATCTTTTTATTTTTAGCCATAGCATATGCCACCGCTGTTTCAACCTGGCAAACCGTTTTTAACCGATTCTCATCCGACCAAACAGCCCGCATTCGAGCTGTCGAATAACCGTTTTGATTAAAAATTGATCCAAGGACTTCACCACTCATTTAAACATTTCCCCTTCACTATTTAGAGTAATTCCAGCAAGCTGTTCATTTAGCCTAAGCGACTGACTAGTGAAAGCTCAACCATTCTACTAAATCATCCTCTGAGTCTACCCATTTGTAATCACTACTTAGCACATGATCCAGTTATCTTTATGTTAACTCTTAGACGAAGAGTTGTCAGAAATCAGCACTAAACACGATAAATTCAATTAATTGTCGACTTGTCTGCAAAGCGTTTATCAACCATCATTTTAGCCAAGGCTTCAGGTGAAATGGGCCCGATGTTACGTTCAGGGTTCCCTTGCTTAAATGCCTCCGTTAGATTGGCTAAATGATAAGGCGCGCCAACTAGTTGACGCTCAATTTCACCCAAATCGCCATTCATTTTGTTAAAATCACCAAATATTTTGGCGTGTGTAATCACCCCATCAGTTACCGAAAAACTAATTTCAACGGTACCAACTCCGGCAAAATGTTCAGAGTGATAGTTTTGATCCGTCACTGGCGTCCCCATTACCCAACTGGGATTACCAAATTTCTTTTGGGCAGCCTTTTCAACGGTTTGCCAATCCGTCTGATCCATTCGATAAGTTGGCACCTGATCGAGATTAGCCACTTGAAATAGATTTAGCAGGAACTGAGTTTGTAACTCCATCAGCGTGATCTGCCGATATTTTGGGCTAAAGTATGGTCTTAGGTTTGTTATCTGACTATGAACCGACTTAACACCTTTGGAAGACATTTTAGATTTCGGTGGCCGTAAAGCTTTAGCAGCTCTCTGCAAATCAACGTCCACCATTAGTGTGCCCCCAGTTGAAAACCGATGGCCAATTTTCAAAGCCGACATCCCGGAAAATTTTTTGTTAGCTACGGTGAGATCATTTCTGCCAGTCATTGCGGCTTCAACTCCCAACTTCGCTAAGGTTTGAATCGCATTTTTGGCATAATACTTAAAATCCAAATAATGATGGTGCCGATCATCATCGACAAAACAATAGGTTAAGTTACCGGGGTCAACATAGACGGCACCGCCACCGGCGCCACGTCTGGCAATCTTAATCCCCTGCTTCTTGCAATAAGCCAGGTCGACTTCCGAGTAGATATTCTGATTAACCCCACAAATAATGATTGGGGTTTTAGGACGATAAAAGAAAATAACCTCTTCATTTGCAAATTTTGGATTAGTTATGAAATATGTTGACAGATACTGACCAACAGCCGGTTGCTTTAAATATTGATCACCACTGGATGTATCAACATACAACATGCTTACCATTTCCCTTCAATTGTCGCTAGCGAAAACGTTTTTTCTTACAGTATAACAAAAAAGCGTTTTACCGGTAACTCATTCCGACAAAACACTCATCTAATCATAAAGGTTAAAACAACCCGCTTCATTAACAATATTAGTTAGCCTACTGCGCTGATTTACTTGGCTGCTTCAACTGCAGCTTGCCATCCATAATCTCATAAACTTTATCGGCAAATTCCATTAATCGCACATCATGAGTGACCACAACAACAGCTTTTTGGCGTGTATCAGCCAGTTCCTTAAACAATTTGCCGACTTCTACCACCCGAGCTGAATCAAGGGCTGCAGTTGGTTCATCCGCCAAAACAATTTCAGGATTCGCGTACAAAGCTCTCGCGATAGCAACTCGTTGTGTCTGACCGCCTGAAAGTTCACCCGGAAACTTATTAACCAGGTCTTCAATCCCTAATTGTGCCAGAAGATCTTTAAGTTCAGTATCATTAAGATTTCCCTTGGGTTTAACTTTCCTAACAAATGCCAGTTGTTCCTTTACTTTGAGATAGGGCACCAACGAATACGATTGCAGGACAAAGCCGACGTGGTTGAGCCTTAACTTGTCACGTTGCTTTTTGCTCAATTGATCAACGGATTGATTTTCAACAATTACCTCACCGGAAGAAGGGGTTTGTAACCCACCTGCAATGGTGAGAAACGTACTCTTACCGGATCCTGATGGACCGATTACTAAAATCAACTGTCCCCGCTCAGCAGAAAAGTTAACATTTTTTAAAACGTGAACTCGACTAATACCGGTGCCAAAATATTTATTAATGTTTTTTAATTCAATTACTGACATTTATTTAACCTCCAATTACTTGTACAGGGTCCACTGTGGCAATCTTCCGGGCTGGAATTGCGGCACCAATTACACCCATTAGCAGCAAGCCAATGCCCATCATCGAAAGTCCGGGAACGTTGAAGGCCATCGGCACTCCAAACGGAATCAGGTTTGCGGTCACCATTGTTAAGATCGCACCAATTACAATTCCAGCTGCCATTAAAATTAAAGACTGACTAATAATCGTTCTCACAAGCGTTGCTGCCGGAATTCCCTGAGCCCTCAAAACGGCATAGGTCGGCAACGCTTGAATTGTCAAAATGTATAGAAAAACGGCAATAATCACCAAAGAAATGATCATCAAAAAGCCAATCATAAAATCAAAAGTTGTATTTTGAGCGGTATAACCCGGCAGCTTAGAAATAAAATCATCATTGGAATAGGTTTTCAAATTCTTACTATGCGTTTTAAAGTTTGCAGTTTTCGAAACAATTGCACTACCTGCCAGTTGATTTCCCGGCACACTTCGCAAATTCTGCCAGACACTAAGAGCACCATAAGCAACCGGAGCAACACTAAGCTTGGCATTTTTAACGAACCCCACAATTCGATATTTTGTGGCAGCTGAATTAAATGTCACCCGATCACCCAACCGGTAACCATCCTGTTTAAACTGTTGGTCAACAACAATTTCATGACTATTTTTTGCTTTTCGCCCATTAATCAAATCAAGATTTTTAGCAATATATTGACTTTTATTTAAACCAATGAACGAAGCCGATTCCTTTTTACGTTGATGATGCTTCACCACCATTGATGCTTGACCAATTACGGCTTGATTTTTTGTTAATTTTGCCCGTTTAACCTCTTTGTTTGTTAACGTTGATTGTGACAAATTAACGTCGGCATCCCGATTTAAAACAATACTTTTAGCGTGCCATGATTTAACTGCCTGCGTATTTTCACCAGCTAAGCCGGTCGCTAACCCTGATAGAATAAAAATCAGGTAGGTGATCAATACAATCATCGCAACAATTAAAGCGTATCGTAATTTCTCATGACGAATTTCTTTTAAAGCCAAGTACATTGAGGGATCCCCCTTTCTCACTTTGCAATTAAATCCAAAATATACCGTAACTCCCTGTTAAACTCAATTAAGAAAACTGATGTCAAAGCGGTCACATTATCCAATTACCTGAACTGGATCAACTGTTGCAATCTTTCGAGCTGGGATAGCGGCACCAATAAGCCCCATTAAAAGCAAACCAACTGCCATTATCGATAAGAATGGGACGTTGAACGCCATTGGAACGCCGAATGGAATCAGGTTCGCAGTAATTAGTGTAAAGACCGCTCCCATCGCAATCCCAGCTGCCATTAAAATTAAGGATTGACTGATAATGTTTTTAACCAGAACAGCCGATGGAATCCCTTGAGCTCGAAGAACTGCATACGTTGGTAGTGCTTGAATCGTCAGAATATATAGAAAAACGGCAATAATAACTAGTGAGATAACCATTAAAAATCCAATCATAAAGCCAAAAGTCGTGTTCTCAGCTGAATATCCCGGCAGCTTCGAAATAACATAACTATTGGAGTAAGTTTTTAGGGCTTTATCAGACACCTTAAAGTTTGCGGTTTTCGAGATAATTGCACTCCCAGCTAATTGACCGCCCGGTATATTTCTTAAGGCCCGCCAATTTTTTAAAGATCCATAAACAGCTGGTGCCACGTTCAATTTTGAGTCCTTCACAAAACCAACAATTTTATACTTGGTGGATGAGGAATTGAACTTAACTTGATCGCCCAATTTGTAGCCATCCAATTTGAATTGTTGATCAACCACAACCTCATGATTGTGACGAACTTTTCGACCGCTATATGGCGTTAAATTTTTAGCAATATATTGATTTTTGTTCAGTCCAACAAATTGAGCTGATTCCTTTTTTCGATCACTGTGTTTAACAACAACTGGTGCCAGACCAATTAGTGACTGTTTTTTTGTTAAATTAGCTTTTTTTAGTTGGTCCTTAGTGATATTTGATTGTGATAAATTAACATTGGCATCCCGATTTAGCACGATGCTTTTAGCATCCCACGAGTCAATTGCCTCCGTATTTTCACCAGCCAAGCCCGTCGCCAAGCTCGATAAGATAAAAATCAAATAAGTAATTAACACGATCATTGCAACGATTAACGCGTAACGCAGCTTTTCATGTCGAATTTCCTTCAACGCTAAATACATGAATCAATCCCCCTTTTGTGTCAATAGCTGTAACACCCCATGTAATCGTTTCAATGATAAGTCCTTTTGATCAGGATTTAACAAAATTTGCTTGATTACCTGATGACTCAATACCATTGCTGCCCATTGTCGCCCTTGCAGACGACTATCGTCAAAATTGTCATCAATCAAAGATTCGTTCCTTCTGAGATGCATTTTGATCAAGTTTAGATAATCGCTTTTGGCAACTCCATCAACGAACGAAGTCACCTGGCTCAAGAAAAATTCCGGATCAAACTGGTCACTGGCAACTTCCTGATTAACCTGAACGTGAATATCCTTCATCGCCACCCCGTAAATATAGCGGTAGGCATCTTTTAAATCATCAAAGTATTTATAAAACGCCCCTCGCGCGATGCCGGCCTGTTTAACAATCGGCGCCACCTCGGCTTCAGCCAATGGCCGACTTGAAAATTCATCAATTAGCGCCTTTCTGATCCGAGCCTGCTTCTCATCATTTAAATTAAGAAAAGTTGTTGATACCATCAGATTTCCTCCTCGTATGACACTGTGTCATTCAATTGTTAAATTGAGTATAGCAGTTAGGTGACACGGTGTCAACTTCAAAGCTTAACCAATTCAAAAAAGCAGTGTCCTGCCGAATTGCATCGACTGAACGCTGCTTACTAATCATTCTGAGAAAATCGCCGTTTAAGTTTCTCTTCACTGGCAACCATTAACTGTTCCGGATCAACGCCAAACTTACCGCATAAGATGAGCACCTGATCCATTGTATCAGCCAATTCTTCCACCAGATTTGCCCGTAACTCGGGTGGCGTTTTCACTTTTTCGCCTGGATGATCCCGACCAATTTCGATTGCCCGAATTGCTCGGGATAATTCCCCCACCTCTTCTGTTAAAAAATTCACTCGAATAGCAGGTGGATATTGATACCAATTTCGCTGCCGATAAAAATCAATTAGCCAACTGGTATGTTCTGAAAGTTTCAATATTTTACAGCTCCTTTTCAAATCAACCGTTAAATCTTATTTTCTTGATGTTACGGGCACACTTTTAACTGCTAAAACAACTGATAGTCGTTAATATCGACTTGTCGATCTCATTAATTCCGGATTGCGATTAGTCAGAAGCATCGCATGCCCGGTGTGATCAAAGGTGAGGCCTTCAAATTCCCGTCCTGAATGAAACCGGGTATATTTGATATCACTCGGCTTTAAATGCCCATTTCCATATGTCTTACGAGCTGGCAAAGTCTGAACCGAGTCATCGGAAACCAGGTACAGCCGACCATTGTGAGCATTATAACCAATAGCCTGTTCATGGGTGCCAGTCCGTTTCCTCAACAATTGCTTGGTGAGTGACACCTTAACTGAATGCTCGCCAAAAATTCCCCGATAAAGCTTAACCTTATTGTTGGAAGTCTCCCACCAGTAAGCATGGCCCGAATGATCAAATGTCAGATTATGCCCAGCTGGCACGTTTGCCCCATGATGATTCATGGAAAATTGAATGATCTTTTCCGGTTTCAACTTTGAGGGACTGATTTTTTGAATGGTGGCTCGAGTGGTTGGCTTCATGTCTGCTCTATCCCGCCACATCCATAAAGAATGGTGCTTTTGGTCATAAGCCAAAGATTGCCCGTGACCAACAGTAAATTGCGGCCCAACTCGCATCCCAGCGGCTGGCCGTGTGCCAAGGGCGGCCTGTACTGAGCCAAGAGACATTTGATTTAATTTATTGAGATCATAACGAACGATAAAGCCCTTTCCAATTGTGTTGTGTGGTGCATAAAGCGCGAACAAATAGTTTCCTGTAACCACTGCAGCTTGTGGATTTGTCATATCATAGATTGATTTACCCAGCGCTGTATGTGTGACTGGTAATAGGTACTTCGTTCGAAATGCCCACTTTACTCCGCTGACACTTTTTAGCGTATCGACGTCATTTGGATTTTTTGACCAAGCATAATTTAAAGGTGCTTTAACAAAGTGGACATTCCGATTATTGAGCGTTCGCAAACTACTGCTTGGATACTGCATCAATGCGTTGCTGTGCTGAACACGAAGAGTCGCATTTGCAACTATCACCCCTGAAATAGCCAAGCCCATTCCGATAATCCCCAAAAGCAAACTTTTAAATTTCAAAACCTTACCCCACTTCATCCTAAATTTTGATCGCAATCATGACTAATTTAATTTTATCTCTAATTCAGCCTAATTTAACAAAAGAAAAAATGCCAGCTCAAATAATCAAGAAGTGATGATTTTTAAGTGAAAATTCTGATTTAAGCTAAACTAACGATTGCCAATTCTATCAAAACTACTCATACTAAGGATAATAGCGTAAGCGGATTCAATTGGAGGGATTTATTTGGCTTACATTGAACTAAAACACGAATTTAAAAAATACCAAATGGGTGATACCGAAATCGTCGCTAACAACGACATTAGCTTTCAGATTAACGAAGGGTCGTTAACCGTGATCTTAGGACCAAGTGGCGCTGGGAAATCCACCGTTTTGAATATTCTCGGTGGCATGGACAGCCCCACCAGCGGTGAAATTCTGGTTGACGGCACCGACATTGCTCAGTTTAATAACAAGCAATTGACCAAATATCGACGGGATGATGTCGGTTTCGTTTTTCAGTTCTATAATTTGATCCCTAATTTGTCGACACTGGAAAACATCGAACTGGCTACTTCAATTGTCAAAAACGGCTTGGATCCTGCCCAAGTCCTTCGAGAGGTCGGCCTCAGCAATCGCCTGGATAATTTCCCTTCTCAGTTGTCAGGCGGTGAGCAGCAACGGGTCGCCATCGCCCGGGCATTGGCTAAAAATCCTAAACTGTTACTATGTGATGAGCCAACGGGGGCCCTGGATTACACCACTGGCAAACAAATTTTATCGCTACTCAGCGACGCCAGCAAAACTTTTCATAAAACTGTCATCATCATTACCCACAACTCAGAGATTGCTAAAATGGCCGATCGGGTTATCCACATCAACGATGCAAAAGTCCGTTCCGTAACTGATAATCCATCACCAATCCCAATTGCCGACATTGAATGGTAGGGAGGTGAAAAAATGTATAAACTATTATGGCGTGACATTCGTAACTCCTTAGGTCGATTTATCGCAATTTCACTCATCATTCTACTGGGCGTTTTGATCTTCGTTGGTGTTAAAGCTACCGGCCCGGCCCTCATTGATTCCGCCCAGACAAATTTAGCCCAACACCGTCTATCAGATATCCAGCTGATTTCAAATAAAGGTGTGACGAGCCAAGATGTTCAAGCTGTCGAAAAGGTGGCCGGCGCCAAGGCTGAAAAAATAAAATTCAAATTTGTTTTGGGCGGCCGTAACAAAGATGCCGTTGCACTCTATGGGTTTTCCAACAATCGCGGTCAAAATCGGCTTCAATTAACAAGTGGCCATTTCCCAAAAAACGCAAACCAAATTGTTTTAGATCAGCGGGCGCAACGTCTAAATCACTATCAATTAGGCGATAAATACCGGTTTAGTAAGCAAGCCAATTTGAAAAAGCGAACTTATCGCATTGTTGGGTTTGCGAATTCTCCACAATATATTGATAACACCACTCGGGGCGCAACAAATATTGATACTGGGCAAGTCGCCTACTTTGCCTATCTTCCAAGTAGCCAACTCAATCTACCCGTTGCAACAATGATCAATATTCGTTTCCCAGCCATTCAAAAACTGGGGGCTTTTTCAAGTGAGTATAAACGAGCTGTCAATCATCGGCTCACCAAATTAAAGACTATTTTTAAAACCCAAGCTGCCAACCGCCAAGCTGAACTAATGGCAAAGGGTCAAAAGAAATTAACACTTGCTAAGCATCAACTATTACTTGCGCAACAAAAAATCAACCTCGCCAAACAGGCTTTGGCCAAACGTTCTCAAGGCCAAATCAGTACGACTAAAGCACTCACCCTTCAGCAAAAAAAGCTTAACTCGCAAAAGCAGCAACTCAACCGCTCACAAGCTAAGTTAAGCGCTAATTCAACGCCAACCTATACTTGGTCAACCAGGCAGGACTTGGCCGGCTTTTCGGCTTATGGTGAAAGTGCTGACCGAATTGCCGCAATCGCTAACGTTTTTCCAGTATTCTTCTTCCTATTGGCTGCTTTAATTACGTTTACAACCGTTACAAGAATGGTCGAAGAGGCCAGAATGCAAATCGGAACTTTCAAAGCACTTGGCTTTTCCAACACAGCAATCACCAAGAATTATGTTGCTTACGCTTCTTTAGCAGGTTTGTTGGGCGTTATTCTTGGTAGCTTTATCGGCAACCAATTCTTACCAAGGTTTGTGCTTTCAATCTACTCTGAATATATTTTCCACACACCAATTATTCATTATCAATGGGGGCCTATCTGTTTAGCAGCCATTTTCTCCTTGATCGCAACGGTTGGCGCCGCGCTATATGTCAGCCTCAAACAAATTAAAGAGGTTCCCGCTGCCCTCATGCGACCCAAGTCCCCCAAATCTGCAAAACCAATTCTATTAGAGAAGTTCACGTGGTTGTGGTCGAAACTAAAATTCTATCAAAAGATTAGCTACCGCAATCTGTTTAGATTTAAATCCAGAGCATTCATGACTATCCTTGGCATCGCGGGCGGAACAGCGCTTATTTTAACCGGTTTCGGGATTGCCGATTCCATCAACGCTTCCGGACACCGCCAATTCAGTCAAATCATTCATTACCAGTCAATTGTCCAAGCAAATCGATCAACTGAATTGGCTTCCATCAAGAAGACGTTACGGAATAGCTCTCATTATCAAAATAGCACACCGGTTGGTACCTCTGTCGTTAAGGTACGTGCAAATGGCCATCAACTAAATGATGTTAATCTGTATGTCCCAAAGTCTCCACGTTCTTTCCAAAAGGATGTCTCTTTATCCGATCTTTCAACCGGCCGTCGCATTCCACTTCATCAAAAAGGCATTGTCATCTCCCAAAAGATTGCCAAAACATTGGCAGTTAAAAAAGGCGACACTTTGACAATCCCGGTTACAAACGGCCCCGCCGTCTCAGTGAAGATTTCGGCCATTACCCGAAATTACATTGGCCATTTTATGTACCTGTCACCTAAAGCCTATCATCGGGCATTTCATCAAGCGCCCGTCATTAAAAGCCTCTTTGTCAAACTGGCGAAAGCCACCCCTCAGCAGCAAACCCAGCTGGGGAGAAAATGGTTAAGTCATAATCCCCATATTCTGGGTGTCAGTTTTACAGCTGATCAACGCAAAACCGTTAATCATATGTCTAGTCAAATGAGTCCAGTCGTCTTAATTTTCATTTTGTTATCAGGGATTCTATCGTTTGTGGTTCTGTATAATTTGACCAATATCAATATTTCAGAACGACTTCGCGAACTATCCACCATTAAAGTTCTCGGTTTCTTCGATCGGGAAGTTACCATGTATATCGCCAGAGAAAACATTGTTCTGGCAATAGTTGGGATTATCCTCGGCTTTGGCTTTGGTAATCTCTTAACGGCTTACGTTCTTCATCAAGCTGAAACGCCAACGGTTGTCTTCCCACTAACCATCCACGTCCAGTGGTACCTGGTCGCAACCATTCTTATGATTCTCTTTAATTTAATTGTCATTTGGGTCGCCCACCAGCATCTCAAGCAGGTTGACATGGTGGAAGCCCTAAAATCAAATGAGTAATCGCCAGATGGGCTTGTTTTGCATCAATAAATAGCGTACAATTTATTTAATTTAATCAACTGGTTAATATAAGGAGTGATTAATTTGACAACTGTTTATGATTTTTCGGAAACTGAGATGAATGACCAACCGCTTAATTTAAAAGATTATCAAGGAAAGGTCCTGTTGATTGTTAATACCGCCAGTAAATGTGGCCTGGCTCCACAACTGGAAGGACTCGAAAAGCTTTATAAGAAGTATCGAGATCAAGGTCTCGTTGTGTTGGGACTGCCTTCAAACCAATTCCATCAAGAACTTGAGAATGATGAGAAAACGGAAGAATATTGTCAACTGCATTATGGCGTGACTTTCCCAATGACTAAGCGGGTCGCTGTTAATGGTGATCAAGAAGACCCGTTATTCACCTATTTAAAAGAAGCATCGGGTCATGGTAAGATCAAATGGAACTATACGAAGTTTCTAGTTGGTCGTGACGGCAAACTGATCCATCGCTATGCACCGATCACGAAACCAGAAGCAATCGAAGAAACCCTTTCTCAGGCACTCAGTCATTAATTTCACATTGGTTCAATAATTGACTCCTCAAAAACTGATTAAAAGTGGCGTTTAATCTCCCTTTTTAATCAGTTTTTATTTTACTTTTAAAATGCTATATATTAGCATAAAAGAGTTAGGCTATTTGTATTAAGCATGCCTGAGGGGGCATATGAGTTGAAACTTTGGAAATCCCTAATCATCATGCTAGGATCTCTAATTTTATACAGTGGTTGGGTCCAGCCAGTCAACGCTAAGTTAGTGATTTATCATCAACGGTCATCCGGCTTAATTTATGATCAGCATAATATGCGCTATTTAAACGACTCAAAGGTCCATTACGTTCGGGTGCCAAAGCACTATACTCACGTTAAAGCCGGTTATAAGCGCCATAAAATTAAGGCTACTCGCGGTAAAAAAGTTATTTTTAAGACCAGGTATCTGTTGCCATTTCCAGGCAAAAACGGCCAACATTGGGGAAATCCTCAGTCGATTGCAATGACTGGCAAAAAATACATGTACATCGTCTACTGCCCAACTACCCTACATAATCGAGGTCGTCTGGTTCGCTTTAATACTCGAAAACTGGATTCGCTTGGCGTTCGGCTTCACCCTACAGAATTGCGGGACGCCTATGTGAAAAAGAAGGGCCATTACTCGCACATTCAAAAACAACTCCACCGAGCTATCAAGGTGGGCCCACTTTTTATAACCGGTCATGGTCAGTCATTGGCTTATAATTGGAAAAATCACGGAATGTACATGTGGCGGGATAAAGAAAAAGCGCCAAGAGTTCCCGTCAATCACTGGGCCTACATTCAGCATATCAATCTAAAAAAATTACGACCTGATCACGTAATTCGATTTCGCTTAAGCAGCCACGGCCTTCACGTCCCCTGCGGACACAATCTAACCTTTGATAAAAGCGGCCACGCCTATTTTTGGTCGTTTCCCGGTTGGTGTGCTTATATCTACAAAGGTGTGATCCATCATCGTTCTGTCAAATTCCGACTCACTAAACAGAAACTACGCCACTTACCAGGAACCCGAATTCAAAGTATGGCTTATAATCCACTCCGTAAACGATTACTCATGATCTCTGATGATTCAATTGCCAGTTTCCCAAGAAACCGATTGCTGGGACGAGGACATTTAACCAACCATTGCTTTCAGTGGAGTCGATTTAGTCCCAGACGCGAATTTGAGGGAATTGCTTATAACGGAAAAAGTGGCATCGCAAACTTACTGGTTAACCACGTTCCCGAAGTAATGTCTTCAAATCATGCTTATTAATATCACCACCAAAAGCGGCCAACTCCGTCATATCGACAGAATCAGCCGCTTTTTTGATTCATCACTTGAATTTCAGATTACTCAAACTGTGCCTCATACAACTGTTTATAATAACCGTTTTGAGCCATTAAGCTCTCATGATTGCCTCGTTCGACAATCTGACCATCGTCAACCACCAAAATCTGATCAGCATTATGAATGGTGGATAAACGATGGGCAATCACTAATGATGTCCGCTGTTCCATTAAATTTTCCAAAGCATGTTGAATGGTTTTTTCCGATTCATTGTCCAAAGAAGCCGTCGCCTCATCAAGAACCACAATTTGAGCATCTTTGAGTAGTGCTCGGGCAATGGCAATTCGTTGCTTTTGTCCACCGGAAAGTTTGATTCCCCGTTCACCAACTTGCGTTTTCATCTGATCCGGCAGTCCCTTAATAAAGTCATCAATGTCAGCTAGCTTTGCTACTGCCCATAATTGATCCTGAGTGGCGCCCGGTGTCCCGTATTTAATATTATCAGCAATCGTGCCATCAATAATGAAAATATCTTGAGAAACAATCGCAATATTTTGACGCAATGAGCTTAATTGAATCTGCTTAATCGACACACCATCAAAAGTGATCTGGCCACTATCGATATCGTACAATCGATCCAGTAATTCGGTAATGGTGGACTTGCCAGCACCAGAATGCCCAACCAACGCCGTTTGTTTGCCAAACGGGATCTCAAAACTTACATCGCGAATTGCTGGCTTATGCGCTGCCTGTGGATCATCAACATCGTAGGTAAATGTCACATGATCAAACTTAACGCCTTGCTTAATTTTTGGAAAGGCCACAGCATCTTTGGCATCAATAATTTGTGGTTTCAAAGCCATAATATCGACAATTCGACCATAGGATACCAGCGACTGTTGAAACTGATTTAACAGCCTGGAAAAAGAGCTGATGGGACTTTGAAGAATCCCAACATAGCTTAAATAAGCAACTAATTCTCCTAATGTCAGCTGCTTTTTAAAAACAAAAATAGTTCCCATTAGTAACACAATTGCCGTTCCTAAATATTCAACAAAGTTAATCAAGGGTGAAAAGATTGCTTGGTTTCTGGTTGCTTCAATGATATTGTCCTTATTCATATTGGCTAATTTATTAAAACGACCAGTCTCCAATCCTTCAGTGGTGTAACTTTTAATCAGTTGAATCTCAGTCAGGGTATTTTGCAATTGGTTGGTCATTAAAGCCTGGGATTGCCGCGCTTTCTGATAGGAATTTCTGATGCGAGTTCGAAAAACGCGCACTACTAAGAAAATAAACGGAAACGTCAGACTAACCGCCAATGCCATTTCCCAATTCACAAAATAGATGAACCCCAACACGCCAACGAACGTAAAGATGCTTCCTATTAGGGACAGCATATTGGGTGAAATCAGGTTCTGGAAGTTGTTAATATCAGAAGTTAATCGAACCATTAAATCACCAGTTTTACTCGATTCAAAGAAGTGAGTATCTAACCGAATCAAGTAACGATAAAGCTGATTTCTTAAATTCGTAATAGCGCCCTGACTCATGATGCCCATCCAATAAGTCGACAGGTAAGTCAATATGCCAGAAATGGTTACGGTTAAAAGTAACAGTCCAATCACAATTAACAGCTGACTAACACTTTTATTTGGAATAACGTGGTCAATAATATATTGGTTAAATTGAGGTAATAAAAAATCCATTAAAGACAGAATTGTCAAAACAACGACATTTAATATCAGAACCCATGGCCGTTTTAAAACAGTGCCAAAAACAAACTTAAACATCCCGATCATTGTAACAGGTGGTTTGTTTCCCGTAGAGGCAGCCTGGTTTTGCTTTTGTTGCATCTCTTTACCTCCTTGCTGAATTTAAATGGCTTCTTTTTAATTATATATTTAGGTACCTAACTTAATTGAGTATACTAATTTTTGAATTGGCTTTCAACTATTTGGCTTGGACACAACTCTTCATCTCAGCCTTTCAGTATGCCACGTCGTTAAAGAATTGAAAACAAAAAAGGCTTACAACCTTTACGTCATAAGTCTTTATCTTGTTAGTCGACAATTATCGTTAATCCGTCGGCGTTTTTTCCAGCAGTAAATCCGCTAAGGCTGCCGGATCAACTTTTCCTAAATTATCAGCCAAATTAACCGACTGCAATGCATTAACCAGTGCTGGTTTAGTGAGTTCAGTTCCTTGAAGCGCTTTTTCAATCACCCCAATATCGCCACCCGTGATAAAATCACCATAAATTTTAATATCTGAAATTCGATTTTGATCGGTTAGTGAGTAATTAAAACTGACAGTGCCAATATCGTAATGCTTGGAAACATAGTAATCGAACCCTGGGTTTTGGCCATAATTCCATTCATCGGTATCATACTTTCCCTGCAGTCGTTGATCAATAATCGCCCAGTCGTGATCGTTCAAATGATAGGTTTTAATATCGTCAAGTGAATTGACTTTAAACAGTTTCAGTAACAATTCTTTTTTAAAGCCCTCGATGTCCATCGCTTGATATTGCGAATCTAAATAGGGTTTGATGTTGGTGACACGACTATGAACGGATTTGACCCCTTTTGATGCCAACTTATCTTTTTCCGGGGTTAAAACTTTCGTTGCCACATCCATGTTTAAATCAAACATTAATGTCCCACCGGCAGCGTACGATTGCCCAACTTTGAACATGGTCATGCCGGAAAACTTACTGTTACCAATGACCATATCGTTACGGCCGCGCATCTGGGCATCCTTAGCACCCATTTCGTGCAAAACATCAATGATCGGCTGTGCAAAATAACGAAAATCACCAAAATGCCGGTCATCGTTAATCACGATGTTTTCAAAAATAATGTTACCAAAATCATGATAAACGGCCCCACCACCGGAAGTGCGTCGGACCAGTTTAATCTTATTTTTTCGCAAATAGGGCATGTTAACCTCTGCATAGGCATTTTGATTAACCCCGATAATCACTGCCGGTTGATTCACATACATTATGAGACCATGACCAGGTAACTTTAAGTCATTTACCAGGTAATTGTCCAGCGATTGATTAACGATTGGATCATAAACCGGTTGGCCATTTCGCGATGTATCAATGAAAAACATTATCCCATCCCCAAAATAAAAGTCGTTGTTAACGCTACCATCATCATAGAACGCAATGCCGGCTTTTACAAATACCCGTTAAAAAATTACTTTTCATCATAGAGCTGAGCGTCGCCGGGATTAGCTTTAGCGGTATAGTTGTTGACGATGATTTTAATAACACCAACGTGGCTAAGAGCAGAATCCGGCAAATCAGCCCACTCATGGCCGATTTCGTGTTGGACAATTTGTTGCAAGGCATGTCGTTTTTCATTTACATCTTCAATCAGCTCAGCTTTTCCGGTGCCCATCACACTTTGATATTTGAAACTTGGTGTGTGATGAGCAGTATCTTTGGGATATAGAACGTGCCCATCCGTTTCAATCGCAAACCCAACTCGACCGTCCTTACCAATCAGTTCGCGTTTATAACCAACCGGTGCCCCATGAAGATAAAGGGTGAGGTGATTTTCATTATCAAATTCGTAACCGTAATTGGTTGGCACTACATAGGGATAATCGGGGGTTCGAAGTCCCAAATGAATCACCTCGGCATCAGTTAAAATCGCTTTAATCTGTTGGATATCCGTTACTTCTCGATCGGTTCGCCGCATCAATTTCACTCCTATCCCTAATTGACCTGATGCAATGACTTTTTACCTTTTAGGATAGTATCAACGTCGTTCAACGTAATTTCAACCATATTGGCAACCGCCACTTCAGTGTAAAACCCAATGTGTGGACTCACATTTACGTTAGGCATTGCCAATAGTTTTTCCAGATTATCATTGTGAAGTGGCTTTCCCGTTAAGTCATGGTTAACAATTGGCGTTTCACCTTCGAAAGTATCGATGGCCGCAGCTGCAATTTCATGATTGTTCAACGCTGCCACTAAATCCTCGGTTTTAACCACTGGCCCTCTGGAGGCGTTGATAAAAATTGCAGTCGGCTTCATCTCTTTGAAAACTCTGGCATTAATCATGTGATGGGTTTCATCAGTTAGTGGCGTGTGCATCGTCACAATATCCGCAGTTTTATAAACCGTCTCATGATCAACGTAGGTCACCGTATCGTTTAAATCCGGTCGATGAATCGGATCTGCGACAATCACTTTTGCTCCTAAAGCTCGAAAAATTCTGGCAACCGCACTCCCAATTTTGCCGGCACCGATAATGCCAACTGTCAAGGTATGAATTTCCTTGGCCTCGGTATTTGTCCAGGTGAAATCACCATGCATTTCACGTTCGCGAACCTCGCCTAAGTGGCGTAACAGGTACATCACATCAGCCAGTACCAATTCACTAACCGACCGAGGCGAGTATCCAGGGACATTGGTTACCGCTAACCCATTCTTAGTTGCTGCCGGTAAATTAATAATTTCATATCCGGTACTTCGAAGCGATAATTGTTTAATCCCAAATTCCTTTAATTTTTGGTAAACCACTGGATCTGGAATTGAAGCGTGCTGTAAAATGGCTACCCCATCGTATCCCTTTGCCAAGTCAACTGTCTCAACATTCAGTGGGACCGAGTTGGTATCAATGTGGTATTCGGGATGTTGCTTAACCCAGTCGTTAATCGGGCCTTGTTCATCAGGTCGAACAGTATACATTAGAATTTTCATAATAGTTAATTACCTCGTTTTCAATTAATTTAAAATCAGTCTTCAGATAATTTATCAGGCTTGGACCCTTTCAGCCACAAACTTTTGAATTCGGTCAATGGCTTTCTTCAAGTCGGCTTCACTGGCTGCGTAACTAATTCGAACATAACCTTCACCACCAGGGCCAAATGATGCTCCCGGCACAACCGCAACTTTCGCCTCATCAGCCAATTGGTTACAAAATTCGACACTGTTTTGGTTAAGCCCCGCTGGAATTTTAGCAAAAATATAAAAGGCACCGTTTGGATGTGGACAGGAGAAGCCGGCTTTTGATAACCCATCAATCAATAAATCGCGTCGCTTCATATACTCAGCTTTCATTGGCTGAGCATCATCCATTCCATTTTTAAAAGCTTCTTCAGCGGCCGCCTGCGCGTTGGTGGTCGCTGACGTAATTGTAAATTCGCTGACTTTGCCAACTTCATTGATCACGTCGGCTGGACCACAGATCATCCCGATGCGCCAACCCGTCATAGCGTGTGATTTAGAAACGCCATTCATGACAAGTGTTTGTTCAGGTAAAATTGCCCCCATCGACACATGGGTTCCGTCATAAGTTAATTCACTATAAATTTCATCGCTTAACACAAAAATATCGTAGTTGGCAATGACATCGGCTAATTTTTGCAAATCCGCTTTATGGTAGGTAACACCGGTTGGATTTGTTGGGTAGTTTAGAATAATGGCTTTAACCGTGTCCTTATTTTCCTCAATCACCCGCTGAAGCTTTTCAGGGGACAAAATAAATCCATTATCAGATGTGTCAACAAAGATTGGCTTAGCGCCACCCAGCATCGCAATCGGAATGTAAAGTGGAAAAATCGGGGTGGGGATAATAACCGTATCCCCCGGATTTAGCATGGCAGTTAACGCTGAATAAATTGCACCGGTTGCGCCGGCCGTAATTAAAATCTGGGTTGCCGGATCATACGTAACGCCATACTTTTGATGGAGATAGTTGGTGGCCGCCCGACGTAATCCAAGTGTCCCCCGAGAGTTCGTGTAGTGGCTTTCGTTATCATTGATTGCCTTAATCGCCGCTGCTTTTACATGATCCGGTGTATTAAAATCCGGTTCGCCCAACGTTAGTTTAACAATATCGGGAATCTTGGAAACCCGTTGATTAAACATTAAAATTGACGAAGGCGTTAACGCCGCCACTCGTTTATTCATTCGATTCGATAAATGACTCATACCAAATTCCTCCTAAAAAATAAGTCCTCCCAGCCACGATTGACTGAGAGGACCCACCTTAATTGGTTTTATCCCGCACAGTCAATTGCTTGATCTGCGCGGCCTTTTAATTTCCATCACGAAATTCTTTTGGCTTAACACAGATCAAATCTGGAAAAACCAAAAGTAATAACGGCAAGTATTCAATTGAGTTTTACCCATAATTGGCATTATTAAAAACTCCTTAGAATATCTGATACATTTATCATAGCCGTTTTAATCATTGAAAGCAAGGCCTGTTTTGGACGGTTTGAAAAGTCACCAGCAATTCATATGGTGCCTCAACGTTAAACTGATTATCACATTAAGATCGTTAGGGCTTGCACTTATATTAAAAGCTGTTAAACTAGTGAGTGAGTAATTACTCACTAAAAGGAGGCTGGCTTTTATGTCAATTACGATTCAAGTTACCAATCTCCAACAAGGATACGGTAAAAACGTTGTCTTGAGAGATATCAATTTAACTGTTAAGGGCGGTGAAATCGTTGGTCTGATTGGCCCCAGTGGTGCAGGAAAAACCACCTTGGTCAGCACGATCATGGGCATGCTAAAACCACAAAAAGGCACCGTCACCGTTCTACAACAAAGAATGCCCAATCGGAAACTATTAGGCAAGATCGGTTATATGGCCCAAACAGATGCTCTATACAACTCGCTGACCGCTCGAGAAAACCTTAAATTTTTTGGCGCCATGCAAGGCCTTTCTGTGGCTGAACTTAAAAAGCAAATTCCATACGCTGCTGGCATCGTTAATCTAAATGCCGATCTCGATAAATATGTCAAAAACTTCTCAGGTGGCATGAAAAGGCGGCTATCATTGGCAATCGCACTAGTCTCTAATCCGGAACTATTGATTCTTGATGAACCAACTGTCGGGATCGATCCTGAATTACGACAACAAATTTGGCATGAACTTCAGCATCTTGCCAAAGTCGGCAAAACAATTTTGCTAACCACCCACGTCATGGCGGACGCCGAGCAATCCGATCAGTTGATGATGATTCGAAACGGCGTGGCAATTGCCCAAGGAACCCCAAACCAACTAATTAGAAATTATCAAGTAACATCTGTTGAGGAAGTCTTTTTAAAAGCAGGGAGGCAGCAAGATGCGCACACTCACAATGGTTAAACGAATTCTAACTGAAATGCTCAGAGATAAACGTACTTTGGCACTTATGTTTTTAGCACCGTTACTTATCTTGACACTAATGTACTTTTTGTTTCAATCAAATACAGATCAAACCGCCTCATTAGCTGTTAAAAACGTTTCCCCCACCCTGGTCAAGGCCATTAAGAACGACCATATCGTCATTCATCACGTTTCATCAACTGCCAGTGCCAAGCAGATTATCAGGGATCACGATTATGCCGGCTTAATTTCTCAAAGTGGTGATAAAATAAACTTAACGCTACAGAATAGCGATCAAAGTAAGAGTGCCATTTTAAAGCAATGCTTACAGCAGGCTCAAGTCAAGCTCAAAATGCAGGCTGCCAAAACGGCCATTAATCAACAGCAAGAAGTGATTAGCCAGCAGCAACGGGCCATCAGACAGTTGCAACAGGCGCTCCATGCAGCACCCAAATCAACAGCAACGGGTGTGCCTGGCGGACTTAAAGGTTCTTCAAATCAGATAAACGCAATCTCAACTCACTATTTATACGGCAGCAGCCAATCCACCTTTTTTGACACACTTCTGCCCATCATGATTGGTTTTGTTGTCTTCTTCTTTGTTTTCTTAATTTCTGGCATTGCACTGTTACGTGAACGCACTACCGGAACGCTTAATCGTTTGTTAGCAACCCCTATCAAACGAGGCGAAATCATTAGCGGTTATTTGGCTGGCTATGGCATTTTCGCGTTAATTCAGACGCTCTTAATTGTTAGTTTCACCATCTTTGCTTTTAACATTCAAATTTTGGGCAGCATCTGGAACATTTTGTTAATTAACATCTTGTTAGCCTTTGTTGCCTTAGCTATGGGGCTGTTTATTTCAACGTTTGCCTCTTCCGAATTTCAGATGGTCCAATTTATTCCAATCGTTGTCATTCCCCAAATCTTTTTCTCCGGCATTATTCCAGTCGATCAGATGGCTAATTGGTTACAACCAATTGCTAAAATTATGCCACTTTACTACGGTGCCAGTGCGATGAGCAATGTGATTGAAAAGGGCTCTAATTTTATGAAGATCTTTCCAAATATAAGCATTTTAGTTGGTTTTGCAGCATTATTCTTAATTCTAAACATCTTTTCTATGCGTCGATATCGTCAAGTATAAGGAGGAAATCAAACCAAAATGGCCAATCAACACCTGCAGGCACTGTTTGCCGAAAGTTTGAATGAACTTAAATTAACCGATAAACAAAAAGCGGTACTCAATGCCAGCCTGACGCTCTTTGCTCAAAAAGGCTTTGACAGCACAAGCACCAGTGACATTGCCAACTTAGCCGGCGTTTCAGAAGGAACCGTTTATAAACAATTCAAAACTAAGGAGGGCATTTTAATTGCTATTTTAGGCCCCTTTGTTCAAAAGGTGATCCCTAAAGCGGCCACCGAATTCACCAACGACATCATGCATACCTCATTTCCAAATTTTGGCGATTTTCTTTATGCAATCGTTAAAAATCGGATGACCTTTGCTTTTGATAATATGCCACAATTAAAAATTATTTTGCATGAAGCAACCACCAATCAAGAAATCGTGACGGGATTCGGCAACCTCTTTAAAACATTGATTGCCGGTCCACTTGGCAATAATTTTAAACATTATCAAGAAAACGGCCAACTGGTGAACTGGCCCTTGCCGCGAATTGTCCGTTACATCACCGTTACCGTTTTAGGATACGTTATTCCGGCAACCCTGACAAAACAACCAATCGACATTGAGCAGGCTAGTCATGAAGCCACCGAATTTTTGTTGAAGGGTCTGCAAGCAGATAAATAATTTTTGGCTTCACCTATCAGACTGGAAGGATTTTAAACTATCAAAATGCCAGTTGTTATCTTTTTGTTTTGTCATTAATTTGGTTAATTGTTGACCTATTCCACCACAAAAAGCCAGAAGTATTCCTAATAGTCGTATTGGGAACTTCTGGCTTACTGCTCATATTTGTTTGGCTAACCATTGCCAACAGACTCTGAGATCAGTGGCTGTTTATAAGTTCTTCTTAATAATCAGCTGATATTATCAGTTGGCCTTAGAGGCAATAGCTTCAATTTCTACCTGGGCTCCTAACGGCAAACCCGCAATTCCAACTGCTGAACGGGCCGGTAACACCTTCGCCTTACCAAAGAACTGGTCATAAACCTGGTTAACTTTGCTGAAATCAGCTACATTAGCCATGAAAACCGTGACTTTAACCACTTCATCAAACTCAAACCCGGCCGCTTTGACAACTTCCTGCAAGTTATGTAACGCTTGGGTTGCCTGATCGACGACATCCCCACTGACTAATTTCCCGGTAGCGGGATCCAAGCCGATCTGACCTGAGCAATATAGGGTATTGCCGGTTTGAACCGCCTGTGAATACGGCCCAACCGCATTGGGGGCCTTTGGAGTTGCAACTTCTTTTGCCATGTAATCATCTTCTCTTTCGAATTGAAAATTTCACCTGCTTCAGTTTCCACAGGATTGCAGAAATTATATCATAAGAGAGCTGACTTGAATATTAGGAAATTGACTATTTTAAGCTCTTCCCAAATGCAAAGCTGCCGCACCTAAAGTAAACGTTCGATAAGTGACGTTGTGCATCCCTGCGTCTTCAAACATCTTGGCCAACTTCTCAGCCGAAACAAACTGCTTGGTTGTTCGCTCAAGATAGTTATACTCACGGTACTTATTAACCGCCAATTTAGCCATTACAGGTACTGTTTTAAAATATGCTTCCCAACCAATCTTAACCGCTGGATTGGTGGGTTGAGAGGTTTCCAAACACGCGATTTTGCCATTTGTCCTCACAACGCGAACCATTTCGCGAAGCACCTGATCAGCATCGGGAACGTTTCGCAAACCAAAGCCGATTGTGGCAACGTCAAATCGATTTTCATCGTAGGGTAACTGCATAGCATCGCCTTTAACTAAGGTTACCCGATCAGAAACACCGGCTGCCCTTACTTTTTTGGCAGCAATTTTCAACATTTCCTGACTAAAGTCCAAACCAATCACTTGGCCTGCTGGTCCGACAGCTTTAGCGAGGGCAATTGTCCAATCACCTGTGCCGCAGCAAACATCAATGGCAAAATCTCCAGGCTGGACCTCCAGTCGCTGCATCGCAACTTTCCGCCAAGGCTGATGAGTGAATTCATTTTATCGTAGTTGGGGGCAATTTGATTAAATAATGATGCCACTTTCGATTCAGGAGTTTGATTGGTTCTGGTCATTTTTGGTTCCTCACTTTCTGACCGCTTGTTATATAATTAATGATGACTGGTTTTTATCAGTTAACCCGCTTTTAATTATTTTCATTATGGAGGATCTAGATGAGTTTAGCAAATTTCTTAGAGTTGGTTGAGTTTAAGGCTAAATCAGCAAGTGTTTTCCCATTTATCGTTGGGCTATTTTTTAGTTGGTATTTCTTAAACTCAGTTAACGCAGTTAACGCAACATTGTTCTTTATTGCCATGTTTTTATTCAATATGTTCGTCGATATTTGGGATAATTATAGTGATTACCGCCATTCCGATCAAGAAATTTATAAATCCGGCACCAATATTATTGGCCGCGAGCACCTTTCGATTCGCTTAATCGAAACGATGATGATCGCCATGTTTGGCACCGCAATGGTAATTGGTATTTATTTGACAGTCCAAGTTGGTTGGCCTCTGTTGTGGATGGGCATTTTTTGCTTTTTGATCGGTTTACTTTATGCAGGCGGCCCAGTACCAATTTCAAGTACCCCCTTTGGCGAACTGGCTTCCGGTTTTACAATGGGCGTCATGATTACATTGATTTCAGTTTACATAAATTCCTACCAAATTTTCCAGTGGCATTCTCAATTATTATTAGAAATTTTACTTGCCGCGTCACCGGAATTTGTCTGGATTGCCAACATTATGTTTGCTAACAATATTTGTGATGCTCATGAGGATGAGATGAATCACCGACACACCATTGTTCACTATTTAGGTGTTAGAAATTCAGTGGTTATTTGGAATCTATTTAACATTTTAGCAATTCTTCTGGTATTTCTGGCAATTTATGTTGGTGTCTATCCGGCCGCATTAATTACAATTGTTCTACCACTCCCATTTATCATCAAACAAATGCGTCTGTTTACTCATAAACAGGTCAAGCGGGAGACTTTCGTTTGTGCTGTTAAAATCTTAATTACCGGATCACTGGGCCTGTGCCTGGGCTTTTTACTTTACTGGATCTACGCCAGCTTCCGATAATCGCCCATTATCCAATTAAAATCGACCCGATTAAGTTCCAAATGTGAACATCTGGAATTTAATCGGGTCGATTTAACGTCTTTTAACTACTGATCGATTAAGAATTCAACCGACTGGTTGGGTTTATTCGTCGATTCCAATAAAGATAGGCGATTAGCCAAAATATCGCAAAAAATGCAACCAGCCCATATCCCAGCCAACCTAAGTCAATTGTTGCTACCCATTTTTCAATGGGATGTGGCAACCGAACAACCTGTAACAATTCAAAAACGCCGATTCCAAAAGCCGTGGTTGCCGAAATACTCGTCATCACAATGTTATAACTCAACTTTTTCTCTGGGGTGTCAAATGCCCAGCTATAGGCATATAACATCATCGTTGAATCGATAGTATCCATCAGATTCATCCCAGCCGCAAACAGAATTGGCAGGGCAAAGAGACCGTAGACAATGGTATTTTGACTCACCGTTACAGCGGACAATGCAATCATGGCAATCTCACTAGCTGTATCAAACCCCAGCCCGAAAATAAAGCCAATGAAATACATTTGCCAATCATGACGAATCCACTTAAATAACGGCATTAAGAGTCGCGATAAGGGTCCTCGCGATAATAGCAGTGTGTCCATTTGAGATTGGCTTAATTTTTTTCGAGACAAGCGTTGACGGCGAATCAGTGTCCCCAGAATCAAGAAACTGCTCAAAGAAATTAATAACAGGAAGGTTCCGGAAACCCAGGTGCCAACTTTTCCACCAATCGTATTTAAAGTTACCAACTCATTTTTAGCCCATCCCAGGGAATACCGAACCGCAACAATCATTAGAAACACCACTGTTGAATGGCCAATCGAAAAATACCACCCAACGCCATAAGCTGGTTTAGCTTGATTCAATAAGCGTCTCACCGTATTATCGATTGCTGAAATATGATCCGCATCGAATGCATGACGGAGTCCCAAAGTGTAAGCCAATACTCCGAGTCCCCAAAATTTTGGTGAAGATAATCCCGCCATCACAAGTAACAGCAATCCTAAACCGTGAATAACAAGCGTTAATGTATAAAATGGCAGTATTTTGGTAAAACGTACTTGTTTCATCAAAGGATTCCCTTCAAAACTGTTAGTCAACTAGAGCAGCTTTTTCTTCAACATCCAAACGTTCATTCATTCGACCAGATTTAAAGCCTTCCAGATCCACAGTCACATATGTGAACCCTAGCCCCTTCAGCGTCGTGTTAATTGTTGACATTTGCATGACCAAGTCGTTTATTTGATCTTTCATGACTTCAATTCGGGCCAGCTTATCTAAAACACGGACCCGAACGGTTGCGAATCCCAGACTACGTAAATAGGCCTCAGCTTGCATGACCATTTGAATTTTTTCAACTGTGATAATTGAATTATATTCAAATCTGGACGAAAGAGAGCAACTAGCCACTTTATTCCAGTTAGTTAGGCCCGCCTCACGGGCAATCTGTCGAACATCAACTTTATAAATATCGGCATGCTGCAAGATGGAAACGGCACCTTCTTCATCGCGTGCGCGAAGGCCTGGCCGAAAGTCAAGATTGTCGTCCATGATCATGCCATCAAGCACGACATCATAACCGTATGCCGTCTTCAGTTCATTCATCCGTTGGTAAAACATTTTTTTCATCCAATACCATGAGCTAACGCGATTATGGCGAACATTGTCGTTTGTCAGATAATTTAACGTAATGCCCTTAACGTTAGCCCCTAATTTTTTAGCCAACCTAATCGCTTTAGCATACTCTTCATTCGTGAAAAGTTCAGAGTTAGCCACAACCGCTAAAACATTTTCTTTTCCTAAAGTCTTTAGAGCTGCAGCCAATACAACCGTCGAATCAATCCCACCGGAAAAAGCAACCATTACTTTAGAATACGCTGACAATTCATTGATTAGCAACTCTTTTTTTGTTAATGTCATCTTAATAACTTCCTTTTTTTAGTTAGAATCCCAGATAATATTTACTAAATAGTGCGGCTGCCAACGCCCCAAAGAACGGGGCAAGCCCTGGCACCAATAACCCATACTGCCAATCAGCAGCCGCCTTATTTTTAATTGGTAAGATTGCAAACGCAATCCGCGGGCCAAGATCACGGGCCTGATTCATCGCGAACCCGGTTGGCCCACCCAATCCCATTCCGATAGCCCAAACCAGTAAGCCAACACCAATTGGCAAAACTCCCGGCGTCTTAACAGCCGCAATAGCCATAATACTGGTTAGAAAAATAAAAGTATCAAAAAACTCCACGAAAAAGTTCCTTGGTAAATTCCGAATGCCTGGTGATGTCGAAAAAATATTCCTGATAGTCACATTATCAATTTTGTCACAGGAACGTTTAAACTGATCAGCGTACATCACATAGACAATCACGCCACCAACTATTCCACCGATCATCTGAAAAATAGCAGTTTCAATAAAGATCACAAAGGTCATATTCCCCATCAAAAATTGGGCAAACGCCATCGCTGGATTAATCGTGACATTTTTAAATATAAATAACACCATTGAAATTCCAAATGCCCAGGTTGTAATCGCAAACAAATGCCCCGAGCCGTGGTACTTGGTATCATTCAAGACCGTATCGGCATGAACACCGACACCAAAAATAATCATGAGGGCTGTCCCCATAAACTCTGCAAGTAATTGATGCATTTCAAGCCATCCCATCTTCTTTGTTATAAGCCAGCAGTGCTGCTTGTTGCACCTGTTCAAGACTAACATGGTGCTGATTTGCAAGAATTGCCGCCCTGTCATATTCAACTGTTACTTTTTTCGATGACTTAATCATCCCAATTTTTAAAGTCACTTCGCCAAATTTCGTGCAAACTTTTTTAAACGTTCTTGGCAGGATTGTCCGCTTTAGATTGACATAGCGAATGCCAAAGGTTGTGGTGTGCTGAAACAAAAGATCAGCCATTATCCGACATTTCTGTTTCGGCGTTATGACCGTCATCTGGTAAGCCGGTCGGCCCTTTTTCATATAAATTGGCGTAAAGTAGGCATCATATGCACCTGCCTCCAAAAGTTTGCCAATCACAAACCCTAGGCCTTCCCCGGGCTGGTCATCAAGATTGGCGTGAATCTCAACAATTTCATCACCAGTAGTTCGCCCTTCCTTATGACTGGGTGAAGCCGTTAATAAAAGCCCCCGTAAAGCATTTAAATGGCCTGTCTGTCGGGTACCAAAGCCATAGCCAATTTTTTCAATCTGCATCTCTTCAGGGATTGGACCGAAAAAACTAACAACCCGCTTAACAATCGCAAAGCCAGTGGGTGTCACCAGCTCTGTGCGCACGTCTTCTCGTTGGTGAACCGGTATACCACTGTTTTTTCTCATTTGCATTACTGCCGGTACAGGGACGGGCATTGTTCCGTGGGCAACTTTGATTAACCCCGACCCATCAACCAGTGGTCCACTGATCACTTTAGTAATTCCCAACAGATCCAAGCCGATAAAAAAACCTAAAATATCAATGATCGAATCTAACGCGCCAACTTCATGAAAATGAACTTTGTCTAACGGAAGCCGGTGCACACTAGCTTCAGCTCGGGCAATTTCGTCAAAAACACCAATTGCTTGAGTTTTAATGGCTGATTTTAAGTCAGCTTGCGAAATGATCCTTTTAATTTCCGCCAAATTGCGACCATGGTGATGATGACTAGTTTTCTCATTATCATTTATACCCGCCGGATAATCATTTTTCTGAACTTCCTTAGCCGTTAAACTTTCATCAACATGATGGTTGGCATCTTCAAGTTTTACATCAAATAACTTGCCACCAATGGCCGAGCGCCGAGTTGACTCAAGTGTTAGATGATAACCAGCGAGGTTTAGTTTTTTTAGTTCATTTTGAAACTGATCATAATCCAAACCTAGGTCAAATAACATGCCAAGCAACATATTGCCACTAATTCCTGAAAAAGGGTCTAAATATAAACAGGTCATTGTTCACTCTCCACTAAATGGTTAATTTGACTGGCACTGTAGCCAGCACCAAAGCCGTTGTCGATGTTAACAACTGTGATGCCTGACGCACAGCTATTAAGCATCGTCAGTAACGCCGAAAGCCCATTAAAACTGGCTCCATACCCAACACTGGTGGGCACAGCAATCACGGGCTTGTCTACCAAGCCACCGATGACAGAAGCCAAAGCCCCTTCCATACCGGCCACTACAACCACCACCGTTGCGGAACGAATGGCATCCAATTCAGCAAATAAGCGATGAATGCCGGCAACTCCGACATCGTAAATTCGCGAAACCCGATTACCAAAAGCTTCTGCTGTTACAGCAGCTTCCTCGGCAATTTTCAAATCCGAAGTTCCAGCAGTGACTATCGCAATAGTATTGTTTGTCTGTTCAGGTATATTTTGCTGCCACAACATAATCCGAGATTTCTTTAAATAAACCATCTTAGGGTAAACTCGGCTTATCTTCTGGGCTTTTTTCGGAGACACTCGAGTGACCAAGATATTGGTATTGGTAGTCAGCATCACTTGAATAATCCCGATAATTTGCGCTGTCGTTTTGCCTTCTCCGTAAATCACTTCAGAATAACCGGTCCGACGTTGCCGATCCGTATCAACTTTGGCGTAATCCAGATCGATAAAACCGGCTTGATTCAGTTGCTTAAATGCTTGTTCTGTAGTAATTTCATGGCTGGCAACTTGATTAAGTAAATTTGTTAAATGTTCATTTGCCATCTTAAGTTAATTCCTCTTTTTAACAATGACACCCAAGCCATCAGGGATGACGGTAACTTTGGCCTCCCGACCTTCGCGCTGATAAGCTTTTTCCAACGCTTCATCTAAACTCTTTGCCAATTCCATATGCATATCCGTAACTAAATTTGGCTGCACCAAATCGGATACCATAATCACGTGATGATTGGTCAAAATTCTGGCTAAAATTTGAGCCGTCCATTGATCGGGAATCGTCTCCAGCCTTGGCGTATTAGTTGCCTGATCTAAAAAGTCTTTTGGATTGTTAACATCTGCTAAGTTATGATAGAAGCCCTCTCCACCATGACCATCCCGACAGCCGGCAACCATGATAATCGTCCCGTTTAACTTATTAGTTGCTTCAGCCGCCGTCATTCCTTTAACAGCCTGATAGATATTTTGATCCAGCGGGTAACCACCATTTGTTGAAATTGTAATATCTGATTCAATAGCCGGTACTTGAGACAGCGAAGCAACAAAGTCAGTCCCTTTTTGATGCGCTTTTTCGAGATCACCGGCAAACGAAGCAATGATCTTTTTATTTTCATCCAAGACCACGTTCAAAATAAATTTTAAGTGAACAGCCTTGGCAGCATATACCATATCTTCATGAATCAGATTATGTTGCAGGTTGCCGGTTCGCGAATGACGATCGGCAATAAATTCGCCTGAATGATTGGCCATAATCGTTTTATATGACGCAATTCCGGGTAAAATAGATTTTCTACCACCCGAAAAGCCGGCGAAAAAATGTGATTCAATAAACCCTTCCGAAATCAACAGATCGGCTTCCACCGCCAGTCTGTTTAAAATCAGATCACCACCGGAAGGCAACTTGCCGAGAGTGACCATGTCTTGATCGCGCTGAGAATAGTGCATCACAATTTCTTCATTATCAACAATCTCTCGGCCATATTTATTAACCAATTCTTCCCGACTTGAAGGCCTATGAAATCCAGTGGCCACTAAAATTCGAATGCGGGCATTCGGTGAAACAGATCGGATTCGTCGTAACAGGATCGGTGTGATAATGTGTGATGGTACCGGTCTGGTATGGTCAGAAGAAATAATCACAATATTTTTCTTACCACGTGCCAACTCCTCCAACTTTGGTGAATCAACAGGATTATCCAACGAATGCTCAACGGTCTCATGCTCTGAAATTGGATTTTGATAATCAGCAGCTTGCGAAACTAATTTTCCAGCAAAATTTTTATCAGGAATACAGGCCGTCACTTTCTTTTTATCATAAGGCAATTCAATATTTGTCACGTCAACCCTTCCTTTCCTTAGAAACTAATTAATATTTTATTCTTTTGCTTTTTCAAAAATACTCTGAATAATGCACCAATCTATATGTCAAATGTGAATGTATGATATGTTACATAATAAAAATTTAAATCCTGATAGCCAAAGAGTATGATAAAATACTAAATGTATTAAATCATACTTCTAAGTCATCTGGTTTTGCACTAATTTACTACCATATTGAGGATCTGTTAGACATGGTCATGAATCGAACCGAATACTTATTAAATCAAATGAAAGCCGCAAACGTTCCCGTTATTACAAAGAAACGTCACACTTATTTAACCTATCACGGGCTTGAGGAAACAAATACCTACATTCTTAAACGTGGCATTGTCAAAAATTCAATTATCCTACAGGATGGTCGGGAATTTAATCTGTCATATATTACCAAACCAGACGTTATCAGCTTATTGCGGGATGAGATTTCTAAAAACACAGATCAACCATTTAATGTTCGTATCGAATCAGACACCGCCGAATTTTATAAAATTAATCGGGTTGATTTCTGGCAAATGGTTAATCAAGATCGCGAACTTAATAATTACGTTAAGGAATACTACCGCACCAAACTGACCGAGAATATTGTCCGATCTCAACGAATGCTGATGGGCAGTAAACACGATGTGGTTTGCACGTTTTTGAACCAACTGGTTGATCTATTTGGCAAACGTCTTCCCGGACACCGTGGTATCTTAATTGATTTTGTTGTGACTAACTTGGATATTGCGGGATTTTGTGGCATCAACTCACGATCTTCAGTTACCCGAATTCTCAGTGATTTAAGAGCTGAAGGCATTATTGAAATTGTCGATCACAAGTTTGTTGTCAAAAATATCAGCTATTTAAGAGATTACGTGCCCATTTAAAAATAGCAGTTCAAAATAAAACGTCCTCAACCAGTAATTGAGGACGTTTCCGTTATTAGCAGTTATTAGATTTTCAGAAAAATGATCATTCAATCTCTAATCTCTTGCAACAATTTTATTTATTTTTTGTAGGCATACTTATAACTCCACTGCGTGCCGGCTGTATTATGAACAATGCCCTTTAAGTTCGAACGCTGCAAATAAGAAGTGACTTGTTGATACAACGGGGTCATTCCTTGATCACGATTGAATAATCGAATGGCTTGAACCAGATCCTGCCAACGCTTATCGGCATTATTGGCATCCTGATTCTGAGCCCGCTTAATCAACGCATCATATTTCGCATTCGAATACTTGCCATAATTATATGACGTATTAGTTTGTGGAATTTGAAGGAAAGTGATTGGATCGTTAAAATCGCCGCCCCAACCAGCCAGATAAATGTCAAAGTCGCCTTTCAAAGCATTTTGTTGAGCATTTTGACCTGGAATATTCCGAATTTGAAGATTGAATCCCGGAAGAACTTTTGCGTATTGAGCCTTTAAATATTGAGTAATTGCACTGGTTGCCGGGTCATCAGCGTCATCATTTGCGCCCATAATGGCAACCGTGAGCTTTTTCCGGCCGATTTGTTTCAATCCCTTTTCCCAATACTCTCTAGCCAGCTTAGGATTATAGTCAACCGTTCCTTTGACATATTGCTGCTTGGCAAAATCTTCTCCTGTTTTAGGATCATGGGCCAAACCGGAAGCCACAAACCCCTTAGGTGTATTTGAGCCATTCCCCATGACTTTCTTAGTCAAAACGGACCTATTAATGGCCAATGACATGGCAAGCCGGATATTTTTATTGTTGAAAGCCGCTCGTTTAACGCGATTACTATCTTTGAAGTTATATTGCAAATAACCCACAAAAGAATACGGATATTGTTTGAATTGTGCATTATGCTGATAATTCTTAATTTGTTGGTTGGACAACGGTGTTAGATCAAGTTTACCTTGTTGATACAATTCCAAACCGGTCGTGGGGCTGCCAACGACCGTATAGTTAATTTTTTGCAATTTAACAACCCGCTTATCCCAATACTGATTATTTTTTACAAATTGCCATTTATTGCCGGTTCCATTCCAGTTCTGGATTTTAAACGGTCCTGAATAAACCATATATTGGGATTTGGTCCCATATTTTTTGCCATATTTTTCAACAATCTTCTGGTTCTGAGGGCCAAAAAGTGGATATGACATCAACACTTTAAAATAGGCAATCGGTTTGGCCAACTTAATGACAACCGTTTTACTATTGGGTGCTGAAATGCCAACCGAACTCGGCGACTTTTTACCAGCATTTACGGCATCCGCATTTTTAATACCGCTAAATAAATAGGCATAGGTCGACTTAGTTTTAGGATTTAACGTCCGGCGCCACGAATAAACAAAATCCTGAGCGGTAATTGGATTCCCATTGCTCCACTTGGCGTTACGTAATTTAAACGTCCAGGTTTTACCATCTTTTGAAACTTGACCGCTTTTAGCCAGTCCAGCCGTTGGTTTTCCATTCTTACCCAACCGATAAAAGCTTTCGAACACGTTTCCGGTTTGACCATAACCGGATGATTTTGAAATATCAATGGTGTCAAGTGGTGCACTTGTACTTAAGTTTAATACCTGTTTTTTCGATGATTGGTTACTGGTCGATTTACCACAAGCAGCCAGTGTTAATCCTAATATTCCCACAACCACCAGTAGTAATGCCGATTTAAATTGACGCATTTTTGATCGTCCTCCAATTGAAACTGAATTTTTTGGTTAAAAATTTGCATCTGACATTCGGAACTCAAGTAATCGCCACCTCATTTTAAATTCAAAGTAACCAAAAAAGTGCCCCAATCCCAGCTTTAACGCTGAAATTAGGACACTTTTCGGTAGTCTGGTCACAGTTTTTCCCAAAACCGGAAATTACACAAGACTGCAAACCAACTCGTTACCAAAGAAGCCACCATCAGCGCTAAACTGAGCTGGACACATTGAACAACACATTCGTTTAACGGCTGATAATTGCATGGTGGTTTCCTCCTTCGTTACTTAGTGACATTAATATAGCGGAATTATGAATGATTGTCAAACAATATTAGAAACGAGCACCAACTACCCGATTATAGTATCGCAAGTAATAGTCAGCTGACTGCGAAACACGGGTGATTTTAGTAATGCTCAAATTATCTGGTTCTTCAATCACCATCGGATTATCGGGACGGCCTAAAGCTGCTAATACCGCCGCTTTGATCGTAAAACCATGAGTAACAATAATTAATTTTTGATCAGGAAATTGTTCGGTTAACTTAGTCATAAACTGGTCAGCCCGATCCATAACATGGGTAAAAGTTTCGCCATGAGCAAGCGGCGCATAGGATGGCAGAACGTCGTGCAAGACATGATCAAAAACGTCCGGATACTTTGCCTCAAGTTCACTATTCTTTGACCCATCCCATTTTCCATATGAAATTTCGAGAAGTAGTTTGTCATAGGTTATCGGTAAGTGTGCACTCTGATTTAAAATTTCTGCAGTCTCTTTTGTCCGATTTAACGGGCTTGCAATGATTTGATCCGCAAATGAGATGTCAAACTGTTCGTGAACCGTTTGCGCTTGTTTCTTTCCAGTTTCTGTTAAATAAGTTAGTTCTGTGTTAATTGTGCCCTGTTTTAACCCGGCAGCGTTAGCAGTCGTTTGGCCGTGTCGGACAAAATAAAAATTCGTCATTTAAAAGTTCCTCCGCAATGGTTTGAAAATATTATCGCACATTTATCAAAAAAGACAAAGCCCATCTTTTTTAGCAAATCCCGAATAATAACCTTAAATAAGTAAATTTTATTTACCTATTACACAAATTTGGGTTGCTTTTCTGTCACTGTTCTGTTAGATTTTAATTAGAAAGAAAGGGAGGTTATTTCAATGAACGTCATTTTCAGTAGTTTTGAATACGTTACCTCATCCTCCTGGTCTACAGTGACATCTGTGTAGGCCATCTTTTGCAATGAATTAACTAACAAAGGCCTCGCATAGATGAACTTCAACATCACTGTGAGGCCATAAAAAAGCACTACCAGCCCTCACAGCCTTTTCATCATCAACTGTGAGGGCTATCTTTTTTGAAAGGGAGTTTTTAGCACATGACGGTATATAATTTTGCAGCAGGTCCGGCAACGCTTCCCGACCCGGTCATTAAACAGATTCAAGAGGAATTGCCATCTCTTCAGGGATCCGGCATGAGTATTCTTGAAATTTCTCACCGTTCTCAAATGTTCGACAATATCATCAATACCGCAAAGCAGGATATTAAGGACTTGATGCATGTTCCTGATAATTATCACATTTTATTTTTTCAAGGTGGTGGAACGGGTCAATTTGCAGCGGTTCCGATGAACTTGGCAACCAACCACCATCGAATTGCCCTTTTAGACAGTGGTCATTGGGCCACCCGAGCAGGCGATGAAGCTGCCAATCTCGGTGTGAAAGTTGACGTTTTAGATTCCACCAAGGATCAGCATTATCAGGAACTGCCGCATATGCCACATGCCATTTCCGCTGATAACTATGATTATCTTCACATCACAACCAATAACACCATCGAGGGCACCGCTTATCATCAATTACCGGAACACGGTAACGTCACACTGGTTGGCGACTTATCTTCAAATTTTATGGCTGAAGAATATCGCGTCGAAGATTTTGGCCTTATTTTTGGTGGTGTTCAAAAAAACTTGGGTCCAGCTGGCGTAACGGTTGTGATTGTTCGTGATGATCTGGTCAAACACGTTGATCACATCCCAAGCATTTTAAATTATGAACTCTTTATTAAGAAGAATTCGATGTTTAATACGCCGCCCGTTTTCGCAATCTACGCTACTGGTTTAGTTCTCAAATGGTTAAAACAACAAGGTGGCATTGCTGGCATTGAAGCACTCAACCAAAAGAAATCCTCGCTACTTTATGATTTTTTGGATGAGTCCAAACTCTTTCACAATAACATTAAAAAATCAGATCGATCATTAACAAATATTCCGTTCAAGACCGATGATCCGGACCTGGATAAACAAGTCATTGCTGCCGCGGATCAAGCCGGTTTAAAGAACCTGAAAGGTCATCGAAGTGTCGGTGGTCTACGAGCCAGTCTATACAACGCAATGCCGTTAGCAGGTGTTTCGGCACTGGTTGATTTCTTGCATCACTTCGAAAAACAACATTAGGAGGACTTTAAAATGTATCAAGTTAAGACTTACAACGCAATTGCCCAAGCAGGATTAGATGAATTTACAGATCAATACCAAATCAACCAGACTGACGATGCGGATGCTTACCTGATCAGATCGGTTAATCTTCATGAAGCGACTTTCCCAAAGAGTCTTAAAATAATCGCCCGCGCCGGTGCCGGCTTCAATAACATCCCTTTAGATCGGGCAACTCAGGCCGGAATTGCGGTCTTCAACACCCCCGGCAGTAATGCGAATGCCGTCAAGGAACTGATCATTTCCCTTTTGGTAGCCAGTTCGCGGAACTTGTTCGATGCAGCTGCCTACTCAGCTCATAATAGCGGTGCCGATATTTCCCTGCGGACCGAACATGATAAAACCAAATTTAAAGGCACCGAATTGACAGGTAAGACACTGGCCGTCGTGGGAGTTGGCCATGTTGGTTCATTAGTAGCCAATGCCGCAAGTGCGCTTGGCATGAATGTGATTGGTTACGACCCATACCTATCGTCAGATGCTGCTTGGCATATTTCCACGACAATTACCCGGGCACGAACGTTGGCAAATGCTTTAAAGAATGCAGACTACGTGACTGTTCATGTCCCAAAGAATGAGGAAACCACCGGCTTAATTGGCAAAGAACAGTTTGACGTTATGAAAGACGGCGTTCACCTGTTTAATTACTCCAGAGGCGGCATTGTCGATAACCAAGCGGCGGTTGACGCACTCGATGCACACCACCTCAAAACATATATGACTGATTTTGGTGAAGATATCCTATTAAATCGTGATGATGTCGTGGTAACCCCCCATATCGGTGGTTCAACGGATGAAGCGGAAGTTAACGGCGCTACTCAGGGTGCCCATACTATCATGACCTATTTGGAAACCGGAAATATTCAAAATTCCGTCAATTTACCTAATCTTCAAGTGCCGTTCCAGGCTCCTTACCGAATCACGCTAATCCATAAAAACATTCCCAACATGGTTGGCCAAATTGCCACTGCTTTAGCAAATGCCGGTATTAACATTGAAAGTATGAGCAACGCTGCCAGAAAAGACGTTGCCTACACCATGATTGATCTTGATAATCTAAAGAACGAAGAGGATAACAAACTAATTGCCACCTTGAGTCGAATTGAAGCAGTCTTCAGGGTTCGCGTGTTGAAGCATGCGTAACCCATAAAATGAATGAAAAGTTGAGATAAATTTGCTAATATCTCAACTTTTTTTATTTTTTATGGGAAATAACCAGCTATCTCTCAATTGGAACCACTTATTACAAAAACATTTTTAAAAAGTACTCGGATTGTTAAGATCTTTATTAGGAGGTGCAGCAAAATTGGACATTAAAGTAAGAATTATTAAAGTAACTCTACTGGCAAGTAATACCCAGATGTGATATTCTAGATAGTAATCAAATACGACTGCCACCGGGTAGCAATTTTTCAGGTACACTTTTCAATTCCATTAGGTCTCAGAAGGAATTGCAAAGGCGTACCTTTTTTCGTACGAGGAGGACATTTTTATGAATTGGGTAACATTAATTATCGCTGGGCTGTTTGAGGTAGTTTGGGCAATTTCAATGAAGTTTAGTCACGGCTTCACTAAGTTGGATTGGACAATCGTTACCATCGTTGGCATGATCATCAGCTTTTTACTACTGGCCCACGCCACTAAATCATTACCAATTGGCATCGCTTATCCAGTCTGGACTGGAATCGGGGCGGTTGGCACCGTCATTGCCGGCATCATTTTATTTGGCGACAAGCTCTCGATGATGACCTGGCTGTTTGTTGTCCTATTATTAATCAGCATTGTCGGTATCAAATTGACCAGTTAATTTAATACGGATATGCTATGATCAAAGTAACAAATTCGCTAAGGGAGAATGAGAAAAATGTTTAACACTTGTCATCGACCGGGGAAAATTCTCGACCGCAAATCCGTCTACACAGGTCGGGTTTTTTCTGTCGATCAGTTACACGTTCAAACACCCGACGGCCTAAAAGTTGAACGAGATTTGATCAAAACAGATCCGACTATCACCATTTTGGCAATGACAGCTGATAAAGAAGTGGTGATGACCAGTGAATATCGTGTCGGCGTTAACAGTGAGTCGGTTTCAGTTCCAGCTGGGATTGTAAATCCGGGTGAGACCAGCGAACAGGCCGCCAAACGAGAACTTCAAGAGGAAACTGGTTATATCGCCGATTCGGTGACCAAAATGACTCGCATTACGTCTTCAGAAGGGTTTATGGATCAATTTGCCGATTTAATGCTAATCAAATTTGATCCTCGAAAACGGGTCCGCCAACATTTTGACTCTGATGAGTTCGTTAACAGTCAACTGGTCCCTTTAACACAAGTTCTCAATTGGATCAAACTTGGGAAAGTTAATACGGCTCAAGCGGTTTCAGCTTTAAGTTATTATGAATTATTCATCGACTAAACTAAAACCGGGATGTTAAGTAATCGAATTTTTCGGTTACTCAGCATCCCGGCTTTTTTATTTTTTACTGCTTAATTGAAATTCACTTGTTAATGACTCAAACCCGTTTATGAGTCATTTAAGTTAAAAATTCTTTTGATACGCGATTTGACCGTCTACCAACGTCATCACAGTATCACCTAAAACCGTCCGGCCGGTAAATGGCGAATTCTTACCTTTAGAAAGATATTCGCTGGCTTTAATGACATGTTCGTTATCCAGATCAAAGATCGCAATATCTGCCGGTTTGCCAACTTTAAGGCTACCGGCATTCGTCATGTTAAAAATAGCAGCCGGCTTTTTGGCCATCCAATCTATCAATTGTGAAAGTGTAAACCGACCAGTCTTTACAAACGTTGTATACAGGGTACTAAAGGCCGTTTCGCTCCCAGTAATCCCAAACGCTGCATGTGCAATTGATTTCGCCTTGTCGGCTTCAGTATGGGGTGCGTGATCCGTCGCAATCATGTCGATCGTCCCATCAAGTAACCCGTCGATTAATGCTTGGCGATCATCCTCGCCCCGCAACGGTGGATTCATCTTGTAGTTCGAATTATCAGTTTGAATATCGTCATCCGAAAGCAGCAAATGATGCGGTGTGACTTCTGCGGTCACATGAATTCCGGCTCGCTTGGCCGCTCTAATTTGTTCAACCGTATGCTTTGATGACACGTGACAAATATGATAATGAACCCCGGTCGCTTGAGCCAGTACGATGTCCCTGGCAGCTTGCGCTGTTTCACTCACCCAAGGCATCTCTTTTACATGCAACCGTCTTGCCGCACCAGTGTGTAACACGCCGCCATCCGACAATTCGTCATCTTGAACGTGCTCAACAATTGCCATATTCAATTCAGCAGCCCGTTTCATTGCTTCAAACATCGTGCTGCTTTTTTGAATGCCGTTTCCATCATTACTGAATGCAAACGCGCCAGCTTTTTTTAGCGCCGCAAAATCAACTAATTCATCATCTTTACGATCAGTTGTAATTGTCGCATACTGCTTGATATGAACAACCCCATCTGATTGATTTAACTTAATCAGATCTTTCAGATAAGAAGGCCGATCAGGTGCCGGCATTAAATTGGGCATCGCGCAAACCGTTGTAAAGCCACCATGTGCAGCGGCCAAACTACCGGTCTTAATCGTTTCTTTAGCTTCCTGACCTGGTTGTCGATAATGAACATGGACATCGACTAATCCTGGGCTGACAAAATGATTGCCAGCATCGATCACTTCTGCTCCTTGGCGATCACCTGCCGAAATTGAAGGCTCAATTTGTTTAACAAGCCCATCCTCGATTAAAATATCGCGTTTAACCAGCTGATTACCGTCAAGAAGCCGGCCGTTCACAATTACACGTTTCATTTTATGTCAAAATCCCTTCACTTATAAGGTTAGATTATTGAATCACTGGTGCTGCCTAATATATAGGAAGTTGTTTTTAATATTCGCTCTTTACCAAGCCTCGGTACCGGAGCATGCTGGTCATAATTGCCATTCTGACAAAAACACCGTTTTCCATTTGACGGAAGATGCGGGATTTATCACATTCAACCAATTCATCAGCGATTTCAACACCCCGGTTAACTGGTGCCGGATGCATGATAATTGAGTGTTCAGGCATTCGTTGTTCGCGTTCACGTGTCAAACCATAAACTTGATGATACCGTTCTGCCGAGAAACTGCCATTTTCATCAGGTGCAATTCGTTCGTGTTGAACCCGTAGAAACATCATAACGTCCATCTGAGAAACCAGTTCATCAATTGGCATCCAATCACCGTACTTCTGGAAGTCTTCCGTGTACCATTCTTTCGGGCCGCCAAAGAAGACGTGTGCACCCAACTTAGTCAAAACTTCCATATTTGATCGGGCAACCCGTGAATGAGTCAAGTCACCAACGATTGCCACATTCAAACCTTCAAAATGGCCAAACTCTTCGTAAATCGTCATCATATCAAGCAATGATTGTGAAGGATGTTGCCCTGAGCCATCGCCGCCATTGGCAATTCCTAAATGAATGTTAGGATCCTGGATTAAATCCTTGTAGTATTCGTTTTTCTTATCGCGAATGGCAACAACATCTGCTCCAATTGCTTGGAATGTCTTAACTGTATCGCCCATTGATTCACCTTTATTCAACGAGCTATTTGATGGATCAAAGTTTAGTACTTGAAGGCCAAGCTTTCGTTCAGCCATTTCAAAACTGGTGTGGGTTCGCGTGCTGCTTTCAAAGAACAAGTTAGCAGCAAAAGCTGGGCGGGTGAGTTCAATTTGTTTGCCCTGTTTAAACTCAATGGCCTCATGAATAAATGACATTACATCTTCTGCGGAAAGGTCTTCCATGCTGACAACATTTTCAAAATTAACGGGTTTGGTAATTTGCATCATAGTGAATTCCTCCTAAAAAATTAAGCGCCTTGCCGTTTTCGCAAAGCGCCCTTTAAGTGGAGTGAAATCACTTTTTTGACGTTTTGCTCTCACGGAAACAATTAAATCGTCATTACAGTCAATCTATTAGCATTAAAAAACCTCTTTACCGCCGTTGGGTAAAGAGGTTGTCATTTCTCCCAAGACACACTTGGGTTCATCGATTCCTTCTTAACCTCACGGGGTTAATCTTAAAGGCTCTTCAATTCGTTGTTAAAAGCATATGACATTTTCGAGAAAAACACAAGTCTATTTCAAAAAAAGTTTTAAAATGTTTATTTATCCAAGAATCGAGAGTTTCTGAATATTGACCATTTTCTTATGTATATAGCCTGCGATTTACAAGCATTCTTACATTTTTATATATATTCACAATAAAAATAAATTACCTATAAAAATCCATATAAAGCCATATTTTGCATAAATTGACTTGACATTTCCTCTAAAAGCTTCTATCTTTATGTATCAAAAGCGTTAGCTGCGCATGCCACTTGCATGTTAGGGAAAAATTAGGAGGTTCGGAAATGAAAAAATATCTCACTCTTGAAAATGGAGACGTCTTTGTTGGCGAAGCCTGTGGCGACCTGGGCACCGAAATTGAAGGTGAACTGGTCTTCACAACCAACATGACAGGTTATCAAGAAAACCTGACGGACCCATCTTACAAAAATCAAATCATCACTTTTACTTATCCGTTAATTGGCAACTATGGCATTTCACTTGGAACCAGTCAATCCGATAAAGTTCAGGCTTCTGCTGTTGTTGTTCGGGAAATGACCGATGAGGTTTATCATTATCAAAGCGTCATTTCACTAGACGCATTTCTGAAACAACAAAAGGTTCCCGCCATTAGTGGTATTGATACTCGGCAGCTAACTAAAATTATTCGTCAGTACGGAACAATGAAAGCCAGTTTAACCAACCAACCGATTGACCAAAAGGAAGCCGAAATGGCCCATCAATCCGCAATTGTTAAATCGGCAACCCGCTCTGTTACGGACGGCCAAGAGAATGAACACGTTGTGGTTGTTGACTTTGGTGTCAAATCCAACATTGTAAGATCGTTACAGCGCCCCGGAATTGACGTTACGGTTGTGACACCAGAATCCACTGTTTCGGATATTAACGAGTTACATCCAACCGGCATTCTACTTTCAAACGGCCCTGGTGATCCGACCGACTATTCAGACTTTCTACCCGTCATTCAAAAACTCCAAGATCAATATCCCATTTTTGGCATTTGTTTAGGCCACCAGCTGCTGGCATTGGCAAACGGAGCCAAGACTTACAAAATGACATTTGGTCATCGTGGTAGTAATCATCCAGTAAAGAATTTGATGACAGGCGAGATTTACATGACTTCTCAAAACCATGGGTATGCCGTTGAGATTGAGTCAGTAAAATCAACACCTCTTGAAGTCACCGCAATTGAAGTTAATGATAAAACGTGTGAAGGATTACGCTATCCCGGTAAACCGGTCTTCTCGGTTCAATACCATCCCGAAGCTGCACCGGGACCACACGATGCAAAACCATTATTTGATAAATTTATCGAGCTAATGCATGTCAATGGAGGGGTTCAGTAATGCCAAAGAGAGAAGATATTAAAAAAGTACTCATTATTGGTTCCGGTCCAATTGTGATCGGCCAAGCCGCAGAATTCGATTATGCCGGCAGTCAAGCCTGCTTGAGCTTACGTGAAGAAGGTTATTCCGTTATCTTAGTCAACTCTAATCCAGCCACAATTATGACGGATGATGAGATTGCTGACAAGGTATACTTAGAGCCATTAACAGTCCCAAGTCTTAAGAAAATTCTTGAAAAAGAACATCCGGATGCTATTTTACCAACCCTTGGTGGTCAAACCGGCCTTAATTTAGCCGTTGAACTCGCAAAGGATGGTATTTTGGACAAGCTGGGTATCGAATTGCTGGGGACCAGCCTTCATACTATTAATCAGGCCGAAGACCGAGAACAATTTAAAGACTTGATGAAGCAACTTCACCAACCAATTCCAGCATCTAAGACCGTTTATGACTTGGAAGATGGCTTGGCTTTCGCGCATGAAATTGACTATCCGGTTATCATTCGACCTGCCTACACACTTGGTGGAACTGGTGGTGGCATTGCCCACAACGATGATGAAATGAAAGTGATTTTGAACCGTGGTCTAACCATGTCACCTTCAACCGAATGCCTGGTTGAAAAAAGTATCGCCGGCTATAAGGAAATTGAATTCGAAGTCATGCGTGACCATCATGGCAGTTCAATCATCGTTACTGGCATGGAAAACTTTGATCCAGTCGGTGTGCACACGGGCGACTCAATCGTGTTTGCCCCAACGCAAACCCTGACTGATAAAGAATACCAGCGACTTCGTGACGCTTCACTCACGATCGTTAACGCCTTAAAAATTGAAGGTGGCTGCAACGTTCAATTGGCACAAGATCCAAACAGCGAAAACTACTATGTGATTGAAGTTAATCCCCGGGTTAGTCGGTCATCAGCTTTAGCCTCAAAGGCAACTGGCTATCCAATTGCCAAAATTGCGGCTAAAATTGCGGTTGGCCTGAATCTTGATGAAATTATCAACCCAATTACGCAAACTACCTATGCCATGTTTGAGCCCGCTCTGGATTACGTGGTTGCTAAGATTCCCCGTTTTGCCTTTGACAAATTCACAAACGCTGATCGAAAACTGGGAACCCAAATGAAAGCCACTGGTGAAGTCATGGCCATTGGTGGCACAATTGAAGAGTCTCTCCTCAAAGCTGTTCAATCATTGGAGTTGGATAAACAGGCGCAGCGGGACTTGATTCCTAACTACACTCGTCAACTATCCCTTGGTGACTTAATTGAAAAGATTAAAACCCCGACTGATTACCGTCTATTTGAATTATTTGCGGCGATTGGTAAGGGCGCCACGATTGAACAAATTCATCGTTCGACTAAGATTGATCTCTACTTCCTGTCAAAACTTGAGAACATTATCAAAATGCAACAACAGTTGACCGATGGGCTACTAAGCGCCGACCTAGTTTTGAAGGCTCGCAAAATGGGCTTCAATAACACCATGATCAAAGCAGTTCATCACGCAACCGACCACGAACTTGAAAAGCTGGATCAAATGGCCGATCAGCACTTGGTTTACAAAATGGTTGATACCTGTGCCGCTGAATTTGAAAGTGAAACACCTTATTTCTACAGTACTGTTGGCACCGAGAACGAGAGTCATCCAATCGGTAACAGCATTCTAGTAATCGGTGCCGGTCCAATCCGAATTGGCCAAGGTGTTGAGTTCGACTATGCCACAGTCCACTGCGTTAAGGCCATTCAGGCAGCTGGTAAAAACGCCATTATCATTAATAATAACCCGGAAACAGTCTCAACCGATTTCTCTATCTCAGATAAACTGTACTTTGAACCATTGGATATTGATAGTGTCATGAACGTCATTAAACTTGAAAAGCCGATTGGTGTTATCGTTGAATTTGGTGGTCAAACTGCCATTAACCTCACCGAAGAGCTAACAAAACACGGTGTCAAGATCCTTGGAACCTCAATGAACGGCATTGAAGAAACCGAAAACCGGCATGATTTTGAAAACCTACTGATTGATCAAGGAATTGCTCATCCGCAAGGCGACACCGCCATGAACGGTCAAGAAGCCCATGCAATTGCCAATAAACTCGGTTATCCAGTCTTAGTTCGCCCAAGTTTTGTTCTTGGTGGCAAAGGCATGGCAGTTGTACATGACGATGCAGAATTAGATGAATATCTGGTACCGGCTCTTAAAGCCAGTGCCGGTCAACCAATTCTAATCGATCAATATATCCCGGGAACTGAGTGCGAAGTTGATATTCTAAGTGATGGTCAAGATGTCTTTGTTCCAGGAATTATGGAACATTTGGAAGGTTCCGGCATTCATTCCGGTGACTCAATCGCCATGTACCCACCTCAGCACCTGACTGAAGATCAAAAGGAAAAGATTGTAGCAATTGCCACTAAAATTGGTAAAAAAGTCCACGCTGTCGGCATGATGAATATCCAATTTATCTGTGCCGATGATGTCTATGTGATTGAAGTAAATCCTCGAGCTTCCAGAACGGTCCCGTTCATGAGTAAGATCACCAAGATGCATCTTGCTCAATTGGCGACCCAACTAATCCTTGGTAAATCATTAGCTGAAATTGGTCTGACACCGGGCCTTTATCCGGAACCAACCAAAGTTTACGTCAAAGCACCGGTCTTCTCATTTGCTAAGCTACCGGGCGCACCAACTGCTCTTAGTCCAGAAATGAAATCAACCGGTGAGGATATTGGCAGCGGTGATACGCTACAGACAGCTCTGCATAATGCCCTGTTTGACAGCTACCACATTAATACCGATACCGTTTCCGGCACGGTTTTAATTTCAAAAGTCGACGCCGAAAACAATTCCCTGATGTCGAAGTTAACCGGCAGTGACTTTGATGTACAGGTATATGAAGAGAATATGGCATGGCCTGATAAGCTTGCTTTCGTTTTAAGCTCACAGGACGAAACTGATGATGAAAAGCAACTGGTTGCTAAAGCTTTGAGTCACGAAGTACCAGTCTTCACCGCTCAGGATACCGTGATGGGCATCTTTCAACCACAATTAATTAAATAAAAACAGTAATCCAAAATTAAAAAGAGATCTGGAGCTTAAAAATTGCTTTAGATCTCTTTTTAGTCTCAATAATCACGAAATTTACGGGATCCACCGATCATCTTTCATACTTAGTCTGGAAGGTCCGGTAGTTGCATCGTTCTTGGGTGATGATTTCGAGTTTGCTGCCTTTCCTGATTTAGTTGTGTCACCAGATTGATGACTTGAGGCGCCCGTTGAAGCGTCTTGATTCCAAACTCCAGAATCAATCAATTTTTTTAAATGGTTGATAGCCATTGTGCATTCCATGGTTCCAAGATAGTGGCCGTTTGAATCACGAACTGCGTAATAATTAATATCAATCATTTGATCATTAACTTTTAGAGGAATTTTGACATGTTCTTTTTCGCCCTTTTTAAAAGCTGTAATCACTGCCTCAGCTTGATCCGCTGCTTTTCCCGGATGTAGCTCACGAATCGTTTCCTGTAACTGTGATGTTGTTCGTGGATGAACTCGCTTATGTTGATTGGAAAACCAGGTAAAACGATCACTTGTATCAATAAAATCAATCTCAAATGGTAACGCATCGAAAATGGCTTCGATTTGGGGCAAGGAAAGTGTGCCAGTCTTAAACTGCACAGTTGCTTCTTTAATAATCGGATTTAATTCTGCCATCATCCAGCCGTCTCCTTCCAGTAGTTGGTACTAAACGTTCTAACGACCCCATTATACGGCAATTCACTGATCAAACACAGTATCAAAAAACCGGCACTCAGTTAAGGGCACCGGTTCAGAAAATAGTGAAATTATCATTGAATGACTACTTTTTAAACATATTTAATACCACCATCGACCATAATTGCCTGGCCAGTGATATAATTAGCTTTTTCGCTTGCTAAAAATGACACAAGGCTAGCCACATCCTGTGGTTCTTCACCACGTCCAAGCGCAATTCCTGATAGATATTGCTTCAAAGATTCCCCTTTAGCAACGTGGTTTACCTGACCCATTTCCTCATCGATTTGATCCCACATTGGTGTCAACACAATTCCTGGGCAGTAAGCATTTACCGTAATTTGATAGCGAGCTAATTCTTTGGCAGCTGCTTGGGTTAAACCACGAATTGCAAACTTGGTTGCCGAATAAGCGCCTAATAATTCAAACCCTTCATGACCGGCAATTGAAGAAGCGTTGATAATCTTTCCCGGTGTTCCCTGCTTGCGGAACTGGGCGGCAGCAGCTTGAATGCCAAAGAAGGTGCCTTTAACGTTAATATCAAGCAACTTATCCAAATCAGCTTCTTGGGTGTTGCAGACTTGAGCAACATGCGCAATTCCGGCATTATTAACAAAAGCATCCAAATGGTCAAAATGATCAACTGTTTGTTTAACTGAATCGAAAACCTGATCGCGATACTGAACGTCTGCTTCGATTGCAAAAGCCCGGCCACCATTTTTTTCGATATCATCTGCCACCCGTTGAACCTTATCCAAATGTCGGCCTGATAGGGCAACTGAAAAGCCATCATTTGCCAACTGACGGGCAATCCCTTCGCCAATTCCCTGCCCTGCACCGGTTACCAACGCTACTTTTTCTGACATGTTGTCTCCTCCATTTTTGTGAATTAGTTAACTTTATCATCTCCAAAGATTATATGCTCTTTGGTTGTGAAATACAACACAATATTTTTACTAGTAAATTTTCACTAGTTTATTTACTAATAATCAGTGATTTTTCGATTTTGTTATCTTTAATATCTAAAATTGAACGACTTCTTCGTCTTCCAATAATTGAACAGATAACTCTAATGAAAAATAAGGCACTTTAATTGCGAATCGTTACCAAAAAGTGTTCAATGAGGGTGAAACCGGGTTGCTGGAAGCGAATTAGCAACTCATGATATTGCCGAAATTTAGAGGAAGTTATGTTTTAAAGGGAGGAATTGTGATTATGTTAGACGTTAAGAAATCCTTAGATCGATTAACCTGGAACACACAACACCACTATGCACATATTGAAGCTCAACATGATTTTATGCGGGCTTGGGCTGTCCAGTTTGAAATGGGATATACCGACTTTCGAGTAGTTGAAATGTCGCTTCAACTGGATGGTGGGCAACATGACCTTTTAGCTCGCTTTGCAGCCGCTTATGAAAAAGTCTACGATTATGAGTATGATTTTGCAGCAGGCGGCCTAGCTGGTTTTAACGAACAGTTTGGTGATCAGTTACCGGAATACAAAAAAGCAGCAGATAATCTGCTTAAAATTATTGATGAAATTCGTTCAATTAACGGAACCGTTAAATAAGCACTTACTGCAAACATTTCGGAAGTTATTCTCTGAAATGTTTCATTGTACAAAACTGAGTGCCCAGCCAAAACAACTCGCACCTGTCAGGAGCCAAACCAGTCGATCAGTTTTAACATATAGATCATAGCAAATCATAAACGAGAAAAATCCTGCCAGAAAGCCAAGATTAATTGTGATCTTTCCGCGAAAGCAATTGCTAATTCCAATAATAGCTAAGCAAAGCCCAACGTTGATAATTGTTGAGGCGATCAACCAGTCACGAAATGATAATTCATTGTCTTTCTTAGTGAATTTTTTAAAAAAGTTGATATGAAAGCGTCCCTTCAACTAAATTTAGTTTTTTTCTGCAAATATCCGGCTAATAGACTAATGCCTACTTGATGGGTTTCTTCTTTCGCCTATTCAAAATAATCGTTTCAATCATGAATGCTAAGAAGAAAATCGCAAATGCAATCGTGCAGATGGCTAATAAAAGATAGTGAAGAAGATCATCCGCAAAGAAGGCAATCATATAAGCTAGAATAGTTAAGTCCGCTAGATAAACCACAATGTTAAACCACCTGGGATAATCGCTGAATTTTAATCTATTGGCACCCCAACGATTACTCTCCGGGAAATCATTTTTGGTGAGCTTACCAGACCTTTTGCCACGTCTAATAATGACCGTTGTTTGAAAAATGAAAACCGCGGCGTAAATAACATCAATCAGACCACAAATGAGAATGATTATGTTACTCAAAAGTTGATGGTGCTTTAGCAAATAAGCTAAAAGATAGGTTGGCAGGCTTAACCACCATACAAATGTCATTTTATAGAACCAGTTTGGATAACTTAAAGGCGAAACGATTCGACTAACAAACCATCTGCTTTGCATTGAATTCCTTCTTTCCTAAATCCGACAATTCAATTTTTGGATATTTAACCTAGTTGACCACTTTACTTTACCAAAGGAAAAGACTGTTTTTTAGTACATTCTTGTTTACAAGTGGTTTACATATTTTTTAATTAACGCTTTTTAAAGTTCGATAATGGCCACTGTCACCACACAATTTCGATAAAATGAAACTGTTTTGATTTCTAAATAGTGCAAACCTTAATTTGATCGATTGCGATTGCGTTCTCGAAATCGAGAAAATTAAAAAGCTGGCAAAATCCTTTTCTACAGAATTTTGCCAGCTTTTTAATTTTGATCTTAGCGACGCAACTAAACAATCTCCAAGTGCAATTGTTCGTTCTTAACCCATTTCAAACCGAGCAATACTCGATAAACCACAATTGAGATAATTGCTGGAACAACAATGCCCATTAACAGGTAGGCCACCAGCATTGGCATACTGGTTGAGGCCAACGTAATCGGTGCAATCAGTGAATTCAAGCCTAACCCGCCTAATGTGAACGGTACTTTAAAGCCAAAAAACAGAGTCGCAATTGGTGCAGCAACCACTGCCGCAATCATCGATGGTAATGCTAATCTTGGATTTGCTAAGAGATTCGGGAACTGCACTTTAGGTGTGATCACCCCTTGTGCAATATTGGCACCCAAGTCATTTTGCCGCCATGAAATTACCGTAAACCCAACAAATTGAGCGGTGGTGCCAATTAACGCAGCACCTGAAGATAGTGGATCCAACATAACCGCAACTGCCAGTGCCGCCGAAGATGCCGGCGTCATCAAGAAAATTGACCAGGCTAACGAGACACACATTGAACCAAGCAGTGGATTAACTTTCATCGATTCAGCAATGAACGCACTCAGCCAGTTTAAGGCTGGTGTGGTCACACTTGCGAGCCCCAAACCAACAATCGACCCGATCAATGTTGCCGCAAGTGGTACCAACATCATATCCAAGGGCGTCTTTCCAGTTAAGTATTTACCAACTAAAGCGGCAACTAATCCTGCTGCCACAGCACTAATCGGCTGACCGGTCGTGAAGACCCCGGCTTGGGCAGCTTGAAACATTTGATTCCCGGTTGCGGTGGCAGCGTGAACGCCATTTGCGATAAAGTAAACAGCGTTAGCCCCAACAGTTGCCGAAATCATTGAACTGAATAATACCAGAGTATTTGTCTTTAATTGTGATGCAACAGCAGCGCCAAATGCCGGTGCCAATAACCATTGGGCAATTGCCCCGACTTGATGTAATTGTGGCCAATGGACGAAATTGGCAATCGACTGAGTCAGTAACCCAATTCCCAACATGACCAAAACAGCGTTAGAAACGCCAGCTGAAACTAAGTATACGTAATCCTTAACCGACAATTTGGCTGCCGGCTTATTAGCAGAAACATCCATAGGCAAAACCTCGTTTTCTTATTTATTTAAAATTTAATGAAAGTTAAATGATAAAAATGAAATTGCCTTAATATAACCACGTTTACATGATGATGTCAATACTCTTTAATGTATTTTCACAAGTAAACGATTTCTTGAACCTTGTGGCTTTTAAAATCCTATTCTAATAAGATTTTAGTTTTTACATATTAACAACGAGATTGCTCAACTTACTTTCTACAGCGTTAACTTTCTAGATTAAATGTTGAGTTTGAAAACGAAGCCAGGCAATTTTCACCCTTGATTCTCTCATAATTTTCTTTTTGTTACCCACCGTTTTCACAAAAACAACTTAGTTCGACCTATGGTATACTTTCTATGAGGGAATCAACATAAAAATTAGTCAGCCCAATGGTTTAAGAATTGCCTGGGTTAGACTGTCATTTATTCAAATAAAGACAGGAAATCGTTTGCTTTTGAAGGGAGCTAAGCACATGCTGGGTTATTTTGCACTTATTACCCTGGTTGAAATTTCAGGGTTAATTATTCCATATATCTGGTTGATGGTGATTGCCAGCCGTCGTGGACGGGTCTGGTCAACTGTCGCCATACTAATTCTTTTTATCATTAGCTACATTAATACTTACTTTAACTTGCCGGACTTGGCTTATCCGTCCCTAATCGACGGTTGGCTGATGTGGTTAATCGGCGGATTAATCGTTGTCGCCGTTTTAAGACGGTTTGTCTTTTATGGTGGCAACCCACCAGCACGTTCAGATCAAGATGACGGCATCATCAGCCAAACCATTTCACGCTTTACCGGTGCATTCGGTTGGCTTGGAAAATTAGCGGTTGGTGTTGTGATGGCGGTAGTCGTTTTCATTATTCTTGGAAGCATCACTCAGTTAGTCACCAAGATGAATCCACGACCAGCCGTTCAATCTATCAAAACCGATATTAACAATGATACAAAAGATGCGCCAATGCCGGTCATTAAGAACAGTTCGGAAACCCCAGTGGTCAATGCACCGCAAACTGTACAAACCGATATGAACAACTCGCTAAACAGTTTTAAAAATTCAAACGTTTATGATTTAAACCACATGCGAGTCCAAATATACCGCAAAAAGATGGTTTACGTCGCACCAGTCGAATTTTCCGGTGGCTTTTGGCGATACATTCACTATTTGAAAGTACCAGGTTACTTTAGAACTGATGCGACTGATAAAAACGCAGATCCAAAGTTTGTCAGCCGACCAATGAAATACACGCCGAGCGCTTATTTCAACAGCGACGCTGATCGTCGAATTAGTGCCCACAGTTTGGGTTATTCAATGGTTGGATCGACTTCTCAGTTGGAAATCGATGATAAAGGAACGCCTTACTATGTTCGAACATTAGCAAAGCCAATTTCTTATTTAAACCGGAATTATGACTATAAGCACTATAAAGTGGCCGTTTTGAATACAATTACCGGTAAGGTAAAGGTTTACTCGCCTAATAATGTCCCGAAGTTTGTTGACATTGCGGTTTCACCCGAATTGGTTTCTCAAGAAGTTAACCTGTTTGGCCGTTACCGTCACGGCTTTTGGAACGCTACCAGCTTTGGTGGTCATAGTGGTGTCATGCAGCCAACCAAAGCCGGCACTGAAGGTGGCGATCACTTGACACCATATGCTTACAAAGGTCGAGTTTACTACTTCACCGGAATGACCAGTGTCAACGCTCATCAAAGTTCGATTTTGGGCTATGCCTTCGTTGATGCACGCACCAATACCCTCCACTACTACAGGGAGCACGGGAACGTTATGACTCCTGAGCGGGCAATTTCATATGCTCAACAGGATATTAACCCTCAGAACTATCGAGGGACGCTACCGTTACTTTATCGGATCAACGGTGATCCAACATGGGTTGTTTCAATGCTTGATCGTGATAATAACTCCTTTATGAAATTTGTTTACCTCCTTGCTGACGGTAACAACCAAAGCGGCACTTATGCGGTTGGTGACGATGCCCAAAGCACCTTGGCCTTGTTTAATCAACGACTGGAAGCCAAAACCGGTGTCACCGTTGCTCAGCCAAGTGGTAAAACTATTTCCGGAACAATTAACCGAATTGTGAGAACCAACGACAATAAGCTAATGTTTATCTTGAAGAATAGTTCACAGGTCTATCAACTAGATACTTCCGCTAAGGGCTTCAAGCCAATTTACGAATTTATTGCTGAAGGCGATAAAGTTAGCTTTAAGGCTGAACCCGGAAGCAATGACGGTTTAGCGACCGCCAACGTTTCACTATCTACCTTTAAAGATCAGTCTTTAAAGGCCTCAACGAAATAGTTTCTGGATTTAAGGAAAGAGCGGCATTCGCAAACCAATTGTTAAAGGTTTGCGAATGCCGCTCTTTTATTTTAATTACTGGTTGTTTGCGCAGCACCAGCGTGTTTTAGCTGATACTTCTCGCGCTCCAACTTTTGTGCCCAAAGATTGATGGCCAACGAGACCAACATCAGGCCCAAAGATAGAATCATGATATTATGTAGGCCGTTAAATAGAATAACCCGCATTTGTGGAATTAAGTTGTGAGGTAGCGAACTGATATTAGTAGCATCACTTAATTTGTTCATCATTTGCATCGTAATTCGGCCACCTGATCGCAGAACCCCATTGCTTAAAGCGTGATTTAAAATAATACCAAAAATCGACGCGGTAAACGTCTGACTCAACATTCGAATTAGAAAGCTAAAAGACGTGGCAATCGGAACGTCCTGCGTATCGGCATCCTGTTGGACCTTAATTTGTAACTCATTGAAACAAGCGCCATTACCGAAGCCTTCAAAGGCACCGGCAATCAATAAAATCCAATAAGGCGTTTTAATCCCGGCAAAGACCAGAAGTGCAAAGGCAATGATTAACGTTATAATACCAACTGCCACAACTCGCTGAGGCGTTAAAAACCGTCTCATTGGTGCAACCGTACCGGATCCTAAGAAGTCCGTAATTGAGCCCGGAATTTGAGTTGCACCACCAATTAAAGCACTTGTCCCGAGTAGGCCCTGAGCCCACATTGGACTGTAAATTAAGAACCCAATAAAAGCGCCCCAAATCAAAGTAAATAATACAAAGTCAATCATCAATGGGCGATTTTTAAACAATCGATTAGGAATAATCGGATCTTCGACTCGGTTTTCGATTTGAAACATGACTGTCAACGTAACAGCAGCTGCACCAATTAAAACAGCAACGATGATCCAGTTAACTGTCCCAATTAATTCAATGCCCGTCAGTAGCAACACCAGCCCAACAGTCATTAAAGAAGCTCCGGCATAATCGACTGAATTGGTTTTCGGTTTGCGTTCTGCCATCCGATCATAAACCTGAACAAAGAAGATTGAAATCAAACCGATTGGCACATTTAAGTAAAAGACCCAGTGCCAACTGAACGTATCAACAATATAGCCACCAACTAATGGGCCAATGATGGTTGCCATACTGTAACTGGCCGAAACAAACCCTAGGACCTGCATCCGTTTACGCGGGTTAGTGTACATCCGAGCGTAGATGATGTACGGCAACGAAATCATCCCGCCATTACCGATTCCCATTAAGGTCCGCGCACAAATCAGAAAAACCATGTTCGGCGACATTCCTTGAAGCAATGAACCAAGGACAAAGAAAGTCGCTGCGAGTTGATAGCTTTTTTTATTACCGACATGTTCGCCAAGCTTACTCCACAGCGGTGTGCTAACCGCTGTTCCAAGGAGAAAGACTGCGACGATCCATCCAATCAACTCAATGCCATGAAGATCAGAAATAATGGCTGGCAATGCGGTGTTGATAATCGTGCTATCAAGTCCACCCATTGCATTTGATAAAAGTAATGCACATGTGACGATCAAAACATCTCGTTTTGACACAGCATCCCCCTCTTTCTATTTTTTGACTACCTTTCTATATTACATCTTTTATTGAAATTTCAAAATGATTAATTGATTGGTGAAAAACAAACAAAAATCCCCTTACAACCAACTGGCCAAGTTTTTGGTCAATGTCATAAGGGAATTTAAAACTTTTAATTTACATTATAATCAATTTAACACATTTTATGATTGTGAATCATCCTTAGTTTCCGGTTTGGACAAGTTCAACACTTCATCACCGTGAGTAATATCACCGGCTTCTTTAATATAGTTGAAGTCCTTGATGTCTTTGTAATTTGTTACAACAACCATCACGGTATCGTCAAACCCGGCTTTCTTAATCGCAGGTTGCCAGAATTCGATTAATTCCTGTCCCTGTTTGACGTGCTGTCCCTTGTCAACGTACTGAACGAAGCCGGTACCTTGCATTTTAACAGTGCCAATTCCGATGTGAATCAGTGTCAAAATGCCGTCATCAGAACGTAAACCAATTGCGTGACGGGTTGGGAAGGTTGCCTCAACAGTCCCGTCAAATGGCGCGAAGACTTTACCATCAGTTGGTTTAATCGCAAATCCTTTCCCCATGTTTCCTGAAGCAAAGTTCTCATCGGAAACACTTGTGAGTGGTACTAGGGTTCCGCTAATCGGTGCTTTATACGAAGTCGTCGTTGCAGCAACTTTCTTTTCAATTTCCTGCATGGACTCTTCACCATTGGTTTCCAAGTGCTCGTTCCAAGTTTTTTCAAGTTCATCAACAATTTTAGCATGCTCTTTTTCATCCAACGTAACTTTCTTAAAGAAGATAAAGCTTCCCAAAATCATTAAGATGGCTGGCACACCAAACATAAAGAGCTTGAATATAATGTTGCCTTGGGTTGTGATATTGCCTGCCGTGGCACCTGCGGTCATCCCTGCAAGAACAGCAGCTGGTCCAACAACCCAGTTTGAAACGGCCCCACCTAATTTATCCAACAGTGGTCGAACCGCCAAGGTCAGTGATTCATCACGGTGACCAAATTTCAACTGGCCATACTCAACTGAATCACTAATAATCATCAAAACAACCAGAAAGACAAGTGGTTGTGGAACATAGAAGAGAACCGCCGCAATTAAGACAAGAATCAATGACGAACCGGCAAACGCAAAGATTAGCATTGCCAAAAGCATTAATCCAATGCAGTAGAAGAAGACATTTCGCCGACTAAACTTTTGGGCAAGTGGCGGAAATAGCAAAACTGCAACGATTCCGGCAGCCATATTGAGTGACATTAGCCAAGAGTATTGACCTGGTTTCCCCATGATGTAAGTAAAATAATAGAGTTCGGAAGCGTTCGTAATTTGAATTCCCGCCGTATACAGTCCATAGGTTAATGATAACCACATCAGCTGATCGTTACGTCCTAAGACTCTAAAGACATCCCGCAGACGAGTCTTCTCAGTGTTCTTTCGAAGCAATGAATCGTTTTCTTTTGTCCCAATTGACACAATGACCGCTGAGAACCATGAGATAAACGCAATCGTCGCCGCAAACAAGAACCAGCCTCTCAGATCCCCTTGACCGTGGTTGGCATTGATTGAGAAGAAGACAACCAATGGCATGACGATAACCCCAACAATATTTTGACCGATGTTGGAGCCAACCCGGGCATAGGTAGCCGTCTTTTCACGTTCAGCTGAATCAAATGAAATTGCCGGAATCATTGACCAAAAACCGACATCTTTAAATGAATAAAAAATATCCATCGTGATATATAAAATAGCAAAGAAAATTAAATAAAGAATGGGATTAGACGTGTTTAACCCAAACATATTGCTAAAAAGAATTGTGATCGCAATTGAACCAATCGTTCCACCAGCCAGAATCCAAGGTTTAAAGTGGCCCCATTTGGTATTAGTATTATCAATTGCATTACCGATTAACGGATCAATCAGCAATTCAACCACTCGCAAGCAGCCGATGATCAGCGTAATCACAAAGATCATTCGGTCATTGCTGGCACTGCTGCTCTTATCAAACAAGTGAGAAGTAATGAAAATCATAAAATAAGTGGACAGAGTCGCATAGAACATGTCGTGGCCAAACGCACCAAACGAATATGACAACCGCGACACAATCTTACGACCTGTGGATTCACTTGTATTACTTGCCATAAATTGTACCTCCAGTTAAAACGAATTTAATAAAATAATTGCTAATTTGAATGTAAACGTTTACAGTATAAATGTCAACTATTATTATTAAAGAATTTAGTCACCTCGCAAACTTATTTAATAAAGTTGCATAAAATTTAGTTTTGTTTCATTCATTTATTATACAATAGTTAACGTGAAAAGCTTTATCTTAAGCCTTTATCGAGCATCTCTTGCATCCGACGAATTTTGACCAATCAAAAGTTGCTAAGATTATTAATTCAAATAAATAATAAAATATTTTTACTAAAAATTTAGTTTAGTTCTGAGCAAACTATCATTCTTAAATAAGGGAGACGTGATTAATATGACAACAATTAAAGATATATCAAAAGCTGCCGGAGTTTCTGCCGGCACCGTTTCTAGAGCACTTAGCCCTGATAAGAGTCAATACGTGGCTAAGGCTACTCGGGAAAAGATCCAAAGCGTGGCGAAACACCTCGGCTATGATTATGAGAGCCAAATCAAAAATGCCACTCGAACAGCAACAATTGCTCTTCTGACAACCATGACGTTGGAAGAAGAGACTCGGGATGAATATTGGCGGTTCATTCGTCGCGGTATGTATGAAGCTGCTGAAAAATTAACTATTAACCTTAAAACTATGATTCGCCTCGAAGACGGTCTTAATTTACAAGACTTGGCCAACGCTGATGCGGTCATTACCGTTGGCACACTTACCGAAGATGCCGTCAAACAGATCAAGCAAGTCAATTCAAACTTGATTATTGTCGATGGTGGTGGCAATTACCATGGCACGGTAGATATCATTGACACAAATTTGTCAGAACTGACCGTCAATGCCTTAGATCAATTGAATGCCCATACAACTGGAACAATCGCCTTCATTGGCTGTAGCAGACGACAAGTCGATTTAGCCGGTCAACTGGTCAAAAAAATTCCTGACGCGCGTTCTAAAGCTTATCATCAATGGACGGCTCTTCATCAAAAACCGGTTGCGTATAAAGAAATTGAACCCGATACCGAAGCTGCGATGAAGGCTACCGAAGCCTTAATTTCGGAGTATGGTCACCAACTTTCTGCTATCTTAATCTGGTCGGATCCGTTTGCCATCGGTGTCATGCGGGCACTTAATAAACATCACCTGACGCCAGGAAAAGATCTGGCCTTGATGAGCTTTGATGATTTGGAGTTTGCTTCCTTCTTAACCCCTTCCCTCTCCAGTATTTGGCTTCCAAAAACCGAACTTGGTTTTCAGGCTATTTTACATGCCCAGGCTTTAATCAACCTTAAACCCAGTTGGACTGTCAGAAACATTATTCCCGGAAAAATTAATTATCGAGAAACTTTTAATCCGACTCAAAATTAACTTAGCGCCGCCGTTGCCCAACATCTTGTAAAAAAGTTGTTGGGATTTTTTTAATTTAGCAAAGTTTTTCTTGAAAGCCTTTGCAAAAAATGGTAAGCTACAACTATAAAATTTAAGTAAAACCTTTTATTAAATCGTTAAAGCTTTAAAGGAGAATTTATTAAAAATGAAAAAAACAACCGTTATTAATTCTGAATTATCAAGCCTGATTGCCAATATGGGCCACATGGATTGGCTGAGCATTGGTGATGCCGGCATGCCGGTTCCCATAGGCACTAAAAAAATCGACTTGGCGCTATCCAAGAATCTTCCCAGCTTCCAGCAGGTTTTAAAGAATATTTTAAGTGAATTAGCTGTTCAAAAGATTTACTTGGCTGAAGAAATCAAAACGCAAAACCCTGACCAACTGGCTGCCATTAAATCACTCTTACCGGACGTGGCAATTGAATACGTCCCCCATCGTCAACTAAAACAGGATTTAGCCAAAACCCACGCCTTTGTTCGAACCGGCGAAATGACCCCATTCTCAAACATCATTTTAGAATCCGGCGTCACTTTTTAATTTTTTAAAAATAAAACGTTTTTTCACTTGATTTCAGGAGGATAATTATGGAACTCACAACAGCAAAAAAGACCCATCGCTGGACCCAACTCTCGGATGGGTACCTCAGCAAAACACCCGTTTTTCAATTCTTATTGGTTTCAATGATCTTTCCACTTTGGGGAGCAGCCGCCAGTTTGAACGATATTTTAATCACCCAGTTCAAAACAGTCTTTATGCTCAATGATGCCGCAACTGCCTTTGTCCAAAGTGCTTTTTATGGTGGATACTTTTTAATTGCTATCCCGGCCTCGTTAATTATTAAAAAACAAAGTTATAAATTTGCCATTATGACTGGGCTGATCTTTTACATTCTAGGATGTGCGCTCTTCTTCCCTGCTTCAAGAGTGGCTACTTATTCGATGTTTCTAGTCGCAATTTTTGCGATTGCGATTGGCCTTAGTTTCTTGGAAACGTCATGCGATACTTACAGTTCGATGCTGGGGCCTAAGAAATATTCAACTATGCGACTTAACTTTTCACAAACTTTAGTGCCATTAGGCGATATCGCCGGTATCTTACTTGGTAAATACCTGATTTTCGGCAGCGTGGGCAACCTTGCTGAAAAGATGAGTGCCATGCACGGGACTGAACGAATCGCTTACGGCGAACAAATGCTTCAGTTGACCTTACGCCCCTACAAATATATCTTAGCTGTTTTGGTCATCATGCTGATTGTCTTCGCACTTTCACCAATGCCGCGGGCAAAGGCAACTTCTGAACCAGTCGAAGAAGGCATGGAAGCGCAAGAAGAAAAGCCAAGTTTAGTTGAAACAATTAAGTATCTCTGGGGCAATGCCCGCTTTAAAAAAGGCGTCCTCACTCAATTTATTTATGCTGGTCTTCAAACCACCGTTTGGTCATTTACTATCCGGTTAGCCTTGAACTTAAACGATAAAATCAGCGATAGTGCTGCTTCGACTTTCATGATCTACAGCTACATTGCTTGGTTCGTTGGTAAATTAATCGCAAACATCTTTATGAGCAGGTTTTCGATTACCGGTGTGCTTACCACTTATTCACTGCTGGGAACTCTCTCATTGGTCATCACCTTTACCGTGCCAAATATGACCGCTGTTTACGCAGCTATCATGACCAGTTTCTTCTTTGGCCCGGAATGGCCAACCATCTACACGCATACACTCGATGCCGTTACGGAGAAAAAATACACCGAAACGGCTGGTGCCATTATTGTCATGTCGTTAATTGGTGGCGCCATCATTCCTGCCATTCAAGGATTGGTTTCCGATTTCAGCGGTTCAATGCAACTATCCTTCATCGTGCCGGCTGTTTGCTACCTACTAATCACGGCTTACTTCTATTTTGAATACCGTTTCGAAAAGAAACATCCGGAAGCGGTAGCCGAACACTAACCAAAAATGACTCAGCGCTAATCAACAAGCGTTGGGCCATTTTTTTATTTAATCATGATCGATTTATTTTCCTTAACTGTGGCGCAATCAATTGCCGCCACATGCTTAACAAAATGACATAGCCGGCAACGACCCCAACCAGCGCACTCAAAAAGAAACTTGGGACAAATAGCCAAAGTGCGCCATTTGTGCCCATTAGCCATTTGGCAACCGGATAGGCTACAATCGCGCCAAGGATTCCGGTGCCGATTAATTCACCCAAAGCCGCCATCAGCAGGCTTTTTGTTTTTTGGAATAACCAGCCGACACAAAAAGCCCCGATCATACTGCCGGGAAAGGCTAAGACCGTCCCGGTTCCTAAAATATTTCGAATAAGTGAAGTCATAAAGGCTTGTGTCACTGCCCACCAAGGACCAACTAACACGCCGGAAATCAAATTAATTAAATGTTGCATTGGTGCGACTTTTGCAACCCCGATGGTAAACTCAAACAAACTGCCGCCGACCACTCCCAAGGCGGATAACAACGCTGTTAAAATCATTTTATAGGTCGCCGATCGATTCAATAAAAACTCCTCCAGTCATTCAACAACAATGAGACTGCTACCGGAAATGAAACGTGTGGCAACCCACTTTGTCGAAAAAAGAAAAGACAAGCTTCATCGGCAGTTTCCCTCCGCTGGGTTTAACCAGATCAGGTTCAAAGGGTTCGCAAATGATATGCGTCTCAGCCAGCAGCACCCCTAATGTCATCATTTTTAATCATCGTTATTTAACGAATCGTTCAAATCATACCACCAAATCATCCAAAGCAACAGTCGGACTACCAGGTAAGCAACTTGTTCACCCAGATTGATCCTGAATCCGTTTGGCTACCGCCCGCTTTACCTTGGCCATGACTGTCTCAACCGGCATTTTTTGTCCGGTCCATTGCCTAAAGGAGCCGGCAGCTTGATGAACCAGCATCCCGACTCCATTAAACGTCCGACAACCGCGCTTCTTCGCTGCTGCTACCAGTGGCGTTTCAAGTGGAAAATAAATCGCATCGACTACCACGTGTTGAGGAGTTAATTGAGTTAACACCGTCTGGCTTATTGGTAAGAGCTGGTTTTCACCCATGCCAAGATTGGTGGCATTGACGATGATTTGACTATCAGCCACCGATTTTGCCATTGCATGATCATCGCCGTACGGTATCACTGTAATAACGGTCGACCAACTTTCCAATAATTTTTTTCGTGACATAAAAGTGGCATTTTCTCGTTTAAAAACTGTGATCTTTGCCGCCCCTGCCTCAATGGCCGCAGCGATGATTGATCGACCTGCGCCACCGGCACCCAAAATGGTTATTTTTTGATTTTTGACAGTAATGCCCGCAGATTCCAACGCATCGATAAACCCCTGCCCATCCGTAGTATCGCCAATCAAGCGGCCGGCATGGTTAGTAATGGTATTAACTGCCCTTAGCCGAGTCGCACGAGGCGTCACCTCATCAAGAAGCGGTAACACTTCCGTTTTTAAGGGCATTGACAGGTTCACCCCGCCGATATTCATGGCGCGCATTGCCTCAATGCTTGGCTTTAAATTGTCAGGTATGACGTCAAAGGCTAAGTAAACGCCATTAATTCCGGTTACCTCAAAACTTGTATTGTGAATTAATGGCGAAAGGCTGTGGGCGGCTGGATGGGCCAATAAGCCATACAATTTAGTGTGTCCGTTAATCATTTTCACCCTCGTTTCTGCTTGTAACCAACTAATTCAAAACTGATAAGGCCTGCCTGATTTCATTCACGACCTGTTCAGGTGTTAAATGATCCGTTGCAATTCGGATATCACTAACCTGACGATAACGATCATCCCGTTGACGTTTTAATTCAACTAACCCCTCCAGCCCCAATTTCTTAGCCAGTGGCCGATCATGATCGTTTTTTAACTGTGTTAAGATCGTTTCCGGCAAAACATCCAGCAGAATAACCGGAACCGTTGTCTGACATAATAATTCAAAGTTAGCAGGTTGAATTGGCGTACCGCCCCCTGTCCCTAAAATACCAGCATCCCCGAGTGAATTCATTAACGCGTCGTGTTCCAACATTCGAAACATCGCTTCACCTTCATCATCGAAGATCTGCTGAATAGATTTACCCGCCCGATTAATCACGACATCATCTAAATCGTGATAAGGAACTTGAATTTGATTTGCGAGTAGTCGGCCAACAGTGGTTTTGCCGCTGCCCATAAACCCAACCAAAATTGCTCTCATCATACCCTCATTTCCTTTCATCCACTGATTTCCGACTTGTCCGAGCCCGTTTCAAAAATTGTTTAATCGTCGACTCATCGTGTGCTGTCAGTGCTTTTTGGAACTGCGCCAAATGCTGCTGAAACTGTGTTAAAGACTGATTGATTCGATCAGTATTATTCATCATAATGGCTGTCCACATGGTTGGATCAGCAGCTGCAATTCTGGTCGTATCTTTAAAACCACCAGCAGCCGCCCGCAAGCCAAGTGGTTCTCCTTCTAAATCATCAACAGCCGTATTAACCAACGTGGTCGCAATAACGTGTGGCAAATGACTCAGTTCACAGACCAATTGATCGTGTGAAGAAGAAGAAATCGGTTGCCAATGGATCGCTGCTTTACTTAATAGTTGCTGAAACTGTGCAAGTTTGCGATTGTTCTTTGTTTGACCAACAATAAAATAAGTCGCGTTATTAAATAATTCAGAAGATCCGAATCGACTGCCCGATCGATCGGAACCCGCCATTGGATGGCCACCAATGAAGTTAATATCATTTTGAATTAGTTGGTTTGCGGTTTTCATAATGGTTTCCTTGGTGCTGCCAACGTCAGTCACCAAAACATCCGACTTCAATGACAAGGTCGCCAACACGTTAATTTGTTCAAGAATCACGGAGACCGGCCCTGCCAAAATAATAAAGTCAGCAAGCGGGGCAGCCTCCGAAAACGTCTGTCTGCGATCAATCAGTTGATGATTAAGCAAAAACTGAGCAGTTTCATCATCCGGGTCACTGCCAATAATGGTTAGTTCCCGATGATCCTGTTTAATCATCCGAGCAATTGAGCTCCCAATTAATCCCAGGCCACTAATTAAGACTGTGGCCATATTTTTTCACCTCAATTAAGAATCGATTTCAACGCTTGTCACACTGGCTAAATCATCAAAAAATTCCGGATACGAAATATTAACGCTCTCTGCGCCATCTAATTGAAGTGGCTCATCAACTAATAGTGATGCAATCGCTAATGTCATCCCGATTCGATGATCACCGTGACTATCCAGCTTTGGCTTATTCACCTGCCAAGGCTGGCGGCCATCAATCATAAACCCATCCGGTAGTTCCCGAATAGCAATCCCAAGCTTGGAAAATTCTCGAACTACTGCAGCAATCCGATCAGTCTCTTTCACCCGCAACTCACCCGCACCGGTTATCCTACTAATACCGTTTGCTTTGGCAGCCAATAAAGCCACTAATGGTAGTTCATCAATCACCGCTGGGATATCAGCTTCACCGATTTCAATCGGTTTTAAAGCCGCACTGGTCACAACCAGATCAGCTGTGGGTTCGCCTCGATCCTGTCGATGGCGTTCAACGACATTGCCACCCATCCTTTTTAGGATTTTTAACAAACCGGTCCGAGTTTCATTGATTCCGACATTTTTCAACGTCACTTTTGAGTGAGGAACCAAGGTTGCCGCTACCAGAAAAAAGGCGGCTGAAGACATGTCACCCGGCACTGTTAACTCAACGCCTTTTAATGCGGGTTGGGGGGCAACGTGAATGGTCAGCTTATCCGATTCTGTTTGAATATCGGCGCCAAAAGCGTTTAACATTTTCTCTGTATGGTTTCGAGTCGGTAATTTCTCAATCAGGGTTGACGGTTGGTCTGCTTGAATAGCGGCCAAAATTAAGGCACTTTTAACTTGGGCACTGGCAACTTGTAATTGATAATTAACCGCGTGAAGATGGTGTCCCCGAATTCTTGCCGGTAAATGGCCCTCCGTCACACAAATGTCAGCGCCCATTTTGGCTAACGGTTCACTGACCCGCCTCATGGGTCGATTGGACAAGGAGGCATCTCCAAAAAGGGTGGTTTCAAAGCGCTGCCCTGCCAACAACCCCATGATGAGTCGGGTCGTTGTGCCTGAGTTGCCCATGTCTAATGGTTTGCCGGGATATTTTAGGCCATGAAGCCCAACACCATGAATCATAACCGTTGTGCCGTCCCGTTCGATCGGCACCCCGAGCTGCTGAAAGGCCGTCAACGTCGATAGACAATCTGCCGCTGTCAAAAAGTGGTGAAGAACCGTGTCTCCTTCGCTAATTGCCCCGAGGATAATACCGCGATGAGAAATACTTTTGTCACCGGGAACCGTTAGTTCACCGTGTAAACCGGCTACCGGCCTAGCTGCTAATTGCATATAATGATCGACCTCCTAAAAATCTTTTAGTTCTTCTCGGTAGGCTCTTACCTGTTCTTGAAGCCGGCTCACATTATCACCGTCAAATTTGTCAAGCACTGCTTTAGCCAATTCAATGGCAATCACACTTTCAATCACAATTGAAGCCGGCACAATCGCCGTGGTATCTGAACGCTCAACGTTCGCCTTCTTGACAACTTTCGTCTTAATATCAACACTTTGCAATGGCTTATATAACGTTGGGATTGGTTTCATTGCCGCTTTTACAATAATTGGCATCCCATTGGTCATACCACCTTCAAAACCACCCAAGTGATCCGTATTCCTAAAGAAGCCGGCTTCCTGATGCCAGTCAATTTCATCCATGACTTGACTACCGTAACTGGTGGCAGCTTTAAAGCCGTCCCCAATTTCAACGCCCTTCATCGCATTGACGCCCATCACAGCTGCCGCTAACTTTGCATCCAGCTTAGTATCCCAGCTGATGTAGCTGCCCAGTCCGGCTGGGACATTGGTTGCAACAACCCGAATAATCCCGCCCAATGTATCCCCGGCTTTTCTGGTTCGATCAATCAACTCATGAATCTGGTCAACTTTTGTTTGATCAATCAGCCGCAAATCATTTTTCTCAATGGCCGTTTCGATCTTGGAAACATTCAATTCAGGTTGGCTATCAGTTGAGATTGGGCCAACCTGTTCAACGTATCCGACCAATTGAATGTCGACTTGAGCTAAAAGTTGTTTGCAAACCGCCCCAATGGCCACTCGTATGGCTGTTTCTCTTGCTGAGGAGCGTTCGAGCACATTTCTTAAATCACGATGCCGATATTTCATCCCACCAACCAAATCGGCGTGACCAGGTCGGGGCCGTTCAACCTTTCTTAATGTATTTTCAGGAGTCTCTTGAGTGACTGGATCCATAATTTCATTCCAGTGTGCGTGATCCCGATTATTAACAACCAATGCAATCGGCGACCCTAACGTGATGCTATGGCGAACACCCCCGACAATGGCTACTTGGTCATGTTCAATTTTTTGGCGGTTGCCCCGACCATAACCTCCCTGACGTTTTTTAAGTTGTTGGTTAATCTTCTCGACGTCTAAATGTAACCCTGAAGGAATTCCTTCAATAATCCCAGTTAGTTGGGGGCCATGTGATTCTCCTGCAGTTAAATAGTTCAGCACGTTATTTCCTCCTATCGGTTCTATTTTCTTGTGAATCACGTTCAAAATCTCTGGTATTTTCCATAATGGTCCGATAAATGTTCCAGATATACTGGCGTGTCTGCTGATTAGCATCAAGCGCCGTCACTCTTTCTAAAACCCCTTCTTCACGAGTGGGGTCAAAAACCGGCAACCCCTGTTTCTCTTTAATTTTGCCAATCTTGGCTGCTGTTTCAAAGCGTTTGGCTAGTAACGAAACGATCGCTTCATCAAGCTGATTAATTTGTTTTCTGGCAGCAGTTAATTTCTTGGAGCTGTCCCATGCTGGATCCGTTTTTATCAACACTTATCCCACCTCATCTTTTTTAAATGAAAAAACCGGCTAGAATGATATCCAGCCGGTTTACTAAACTCGTAAAGAATTGGTAATTGACCCAGCCAGACTTTTGCGTCTAGCGGCCAATAACAAAGCATTGACTCTGCACCACTTAGACGCGAACGCGTGAATTGCGCCCGCATCACTGCGGACACTACATAAAGTAGGCATAGCCAAAATAAAAGTTGTTAACTTGAGAGATTTGCTTTGTCATTGATATCAATCCTTCTCATTAGATTGATATCATTAAACCATATTAGGGAAATTCCGTCAACCCTAATAATTCTCTCATCGACTTCTAATCGCACCGGCCATTCTACTTTTACTGCCAGTATTATTTTATTTTTATTAGTTGCCACTATCGTTGACATCTCTTAAACGGCATGTAAAAATAAATTGATTATTAAAAACGGGATTCAGTCAGTTATGCACTGGGGGCATTAGTAATGATTCGAAAACATTTATTCATAAAAGTTGGTATGATCACGCTATTTGGTTTTACTCTAGGATTAATGGCTACACAATCGGCAACACCGACTTTAGCCAAAACAACGCCTACAACTACTCACTCAGCTGAGCATTTAACCTATGGTGATATCACAAACCAAAACGAAAACCGTTTGGGAACCATTCGCCAATTGACCCGTTCAACTTTAGCCGAAACCCACCATTTAACGGGTAAACAGGTCCAAAAACTGGTTTATTTACCACTGCCAAGACACTTAAGTGCAAAAAACTTTACCCTGGATAATGAACACTTAACGATTCATCTTACTAAGAACGCTTACGGTGTTAAAAATGTCGCTATTCCACTCAGCAAATTAACCGGCATTCTTTTAAACCGCTACATGCCGACCAAGTATGATTTTACCAAGCCCACTTCACCAAGGAAGGTCGTTTCTTTAACATTTGATGACGGGCCAGACCCAACTTTGACCCCCAGATTATTAAAAACGCTCAAGAAGTACCACGTTCCAGCCACTTTCTTTGAAGTCGGTACCAGTGTCATGCGGTATCCATCCATCAGCCGATTAGTCCTTAAATACGGCAACCAGATTGGCAATCACTCATGGAGCCATCCACAGTTAACCAGTCTCACCAGCCCAAAGGCTCTTCGACAAATTTCATTAACTGATGCTGCTATTTACAAAGCAACTGGGACGATACCGACTTATATTCGACCACCATACGGCGACGTTAACGCCAGGATTGGCCATTTGTATGATCGCCCGATTGTTCGTTGGTCCGTTGATTCCAGAGATTGGGCCTACCTTAATACGGCTAAAACTGTCCATCACGTCCTTTCAACTACAACCAATGGCTCGATTATTTTAATGCATGATATTCACGCGACGTCCGTGGCAGCCGTTCCTCAAATTATCCGATCATTAAAGAAACGGGGCTACAACTTTGTTACTTTGGAACAATTAAACGAAAAACCGTTACTGGCAAACCTCCAATATTTTGGCAGAAATGACTACCGCGGATTCTAAGGAGAGACTATGCTAAAAGTCAAAACGACCATTTTTAAAGCTGGTCACACAAACATCGCCGTTCCAATTACCGGCACAACTGCCACCGAAATTTTTGCTCAGGCACTCCAAGCACTCACTTATCATCCCGACGTCATTGAGTGGCGAATCGATTATTATCAACAGGTGTCGAACCAAAAAGCCTACTTAGCCACAGTTAATCATCTGCGATCCTTACTGGGTGAAACTGTTCTTTTGACAACATTTAGAACCCAACACGAAGGTGGCGTTGCTAAGCTAGCTGACTCGGACTATTTTTCGATTTATCGATGGCTCCTGGAAAATAAACTAACGGATATGCTGGATATTGAATTAAATCGCAATAAAGCAACTGGTAACTTTTTAATTCAACTGGCTCATCAGCAACAAATTCCCGTTATTTTAAGCCAACATGACTTCCAAGCGACGCCCACTGAAGCCGAAATCGTTTCCAGATTGAAACGGATGCAGGAGAGAAACGCTGATATCGGTAAGATTGCTGTAATGCCTCAGAGCGCCCAGGATGTTTTAGATTTGTTAAATGCAACGGAAAAAGCCACTCATGAGCTTGAAATTCCCTTAATCACCATGTCAATGGGAGAGTTGGGTAAAGTTAGCCGAATCTCCGGTCCGTTATTTGGCTCCACCTTAACGTTTGCGTCAGTCAGTGATGCTTCAGCACCAGGCCAGTTAACAGTCGCGGACGTTAGAACCGCCATGGCGATGATTTCACCCAAGAAATAGTTGTTTTTGAGACGATCAAAGCAAAGGCGATGCACACCTTGTTTTGATCGTTTTTAATTTCAATCACCCGGTAACCCAATTACAACTTAAATCTAGCTATCCTTGCTTTGGTTACTGGAAATAATTGTTCTCCCTGAATGATTGAGGCCATTTATTGCGTGCTCGTGCTGTTTAGATGTAACAGCCGGGTTAACACTTAAGCAAAATGTTGCCAATACAACCAACACCGTGCCGATCAGCTCGATTATCACATCAAAATTCATCACCAGCTGAAGGTTCGTCTTAGAGAGCCAGCCTGTAACAATTGGGATGGTAAAGGTTGCAATGCTCCCAAAAGTAAAGTAGGTCCCGGTGATTAGCCCTTTATGTCTGGGGAACATTTTAAGCAGAATATTTAAAGCGATCTGCATTACCCCACCGGCAGCTGTGACGCCAAATGTAAAGGCAGCAATTGACGTTATCATAACGGTTGAGGTATGACCAACAACGTAAATTGCCAGCAAGGAAAGGGTGTTCATCGTAACCAATAGTTTTGTTTCTGACACCCGCATCTTCAATAAAATAAAATTGAGGATAACGCCACTAATCGAGCCAATACTATATAACGATAGTAGGCCGTGGGAAATCAATGAACTGAAGCCAAGATTATTTGTGGCAAACAGACTGATCCACTGAGTAAATAAAATCATAATCGCCATGGTTGTGTAACCATAAATCGCTAACGAGACTGTGGCAAGTGACTTCCGGACCTTGGAAATTGCCTCATGAGTTACTACAAACGCTGAATCAACATGATTCTGTTCAGGGAACTTAACATCGCGAAGGATGACAAGATTAGCGACTAAGACCAGCAACGTGCCGATAAACGACCAACCAAACCACATTTGCTTGGCTTCCAGCATCGCAACCACTAATGGTAATACAAACTCCCCCAGCGACATAAATGCCTTAATAAAAACGTTGGAAGCGCTGGAACTACCACCCATTTCCACAAAGGTCGGATATGTTCCGGAATCAAGTGCGGAGTTGGCGATCCCGGCAACGATAGCGAATAAATAGGCTAACACAATGTTATGCGTAAACGGAATTCCGATAAAAAATGCCATGTAACTGAAGACGCCGGCCAAGACTAATTGTCGTCGACCAAATCGATCAGATAAATAGCCAAACAGAAAATAAGCAATGAGTTTACCAATTCCAATCCCTGAAATCACATATGAAACTGTCGCAATCGGAACTTTCCAAAAATTTCCTAAAGCCTGCATATTTTGAGTTAAGATAATCAAGCCAATCCCATGAACCAGATAGTTCAGGTAAAGGCTAAGCGAAAGTTTTCGTTTGTTTGAATTCGTCATTTCATTCGTCACAATATCACACTCCAATTTCAAAGTATTAAAAAAAGCCAGCCGGATTTGAGAATCCAACTGGCTAATTTTTTACTCGTCATTCGTGTAAAAGAATTATCCTATCCAGCTAGACTCTGACGTCTAGCTGGCAACAACCAATCACGGCTTTGCGGTTAGACGCGAACGCGTAGGCGCCCGCATCTTAACGGGCGCTATCTAAACCAGGCATAGCCGTAATAATAGGCATTCAGTTGTTGGACAAGTTTTGTCATAGTCATAATTCCTTTCCTGTGATTTGAGTATATTAAAACATATTAGAACTAATCCGTCAATATTAAAATATTTTTAATTCTAAGGCTTATGCATCATTATTTAAACGATTCATTCAGCATAATTGCAAACTAAGGCAAAAGGTTCCCGATTTGGTTCTCGGTTTTTAACCCTTACTTTGTTGGTAAAACGATATCAGACGGCTTAACTTCCTTACCAAAGTATGGCTTTAATTCTGTGTTGTAATCAGTAACGAAGAAACTCTTTTTCGTTAATTTGTTGATCTCTTTATTGGTCCAATTAAGAAGTGATTTATTGCCCTTCTTAACCGCTGGTGCGATATACGATTTAGGACCGATGCTCTTGATACCAACCGTATACTTCGGATTACTCTTAGACCAAGCATAGAGGTAAGAATTATCGTCAGCCAAGGCGACACCACGACCGTTCTTTAAAGCATTAAACTGTTGAGTTTTTGAATCAAATTTTAGCAAGTTGACATTTGGTTGTTTTGAAGTGAAGTAATTCTCAGCCGTCGTTCCCTTTGTCACAATCAAGTTTTTGTTTTGCAGCTGACTGGCCTTGGTAACTGGTTTGTTCTTAGGTGAAACCACCCCAACGGAAACCTTCATATACGGCTTGGCAAAGCTCACCACCTGTTTTCGTTCAGGCGTTACTGTAAAGTTAGCCAAAACCAAATCAACTTTATTGGAATTCAATGCATCCACCCGGTTATTGGCATTAACTTGAACAAACTTCACTTTAACGCCTAAGTCCTTGGCCACTTGATGAGCCAGTCTAACATCATAGCCCACTCGTTTACCATCCTTATTAACCCAGCCATATGGTGGTAGATCACCAAAAACGGCGATACGAATGGTGCCTTTTTTCTTAATTTGAGCGACCGAACTCGGGTTGTTTTCCGAGCTCTTTTTGCTATTGCCGCAGCCGGTTAAGACCAACAATAAGGCCGCAAACACACTCACGACAGCAATTAATTTTGTTACCCAGTGTTTCTTCATGATTAAAAACCCTCCTCAAAAATTAATTAATCTAAAAATCCATACTATCTAAAAATTCCCTTGCCCGATCCGTTTGTGGATTCGTAAAGAACTGTGATGACGGCGTTTGTTCTAAGATCCGCCCATCTTGCAGAAATAAAACCCGGTCCGCAATTTGTTTAGCAAAGTTCATTTCATGAGTCACAACGATCATCGTCATATTATCCTGATTGGCTAAATTTTCAATAATCGTCAAGACCCCCCGAACCATTTCTGGATCTAGGGACGCTGTCACCTCGTCAAACAACATAAAATCAGGATGCAATGCCAGCGCTCTGACAATCGCCACCCGTTGCTTTTGACCCCCGGACAGCTCACGAGGATAAACATTTGCATAATCTGCTAATTCAACACTTTTTAAAAGTGCCATTGCTTCAGAGCGGGCAGTTGCCCGATCCTTTTTTTGAACTTTCGTTGGTCCAAGTAAAATGTTGTCCATCACGGTCAAATTGGGGAAAAGATCATAACTTTGGAAAACCATGCCAATCTTTTGACGAATTTGTTGCCAATTCTTCTCAGTCGGTACGACCTTCTTCCCTTCAAATGTAATTGTGCCTTTTTGGTAAGCCTCCAACCCATTTAAGCAACGAATCAGCGTACTTTTACCTGAGCCGGACGGTCCCAGCAGTGTCACCACTTCACCCTGTGCAACGGAAAAATTAATATCGTGCAAAACATGCTTCTTTTGATATGATTTCTCTAAGTGCGCTACTTTTAAGATCTGCTCAGCCATTTGTCCGCTCCAATCTCCTTTTTTCCAATCGCTTAGCCCACCATGACAGCGGATAATCAATTAGAAAATAAAATAAAAATATCAATCCGTAAACCCAAAAGACGCCAGTTGGATAGGTGTGATTGTTGGCTTCAATAATTTGCTGCCCAATATTGATCACATCCATTACTGAGATCAATAACAGAATCGACGTCGTTTTGATAACCCGAGTTGCCAGATTAATCGTTGCCGGTAATTCCAAATTAATCGACTGTGGAATTAAAACGTACCAATAAAGCTGCATTGTACTTAACCCAATTGCTTTACCAGATTCCACTTGGTGTTTAGGAACAGAAATCAAAGCGCCACGAACAATATCACTCATTTCAGCGGCGACCCAAAGCGCAAAGACCAGTGTCGCCAATTGCTCGGCCGGTAAATTAAAATTGAGTTGCCTTGGTAAGATATAATAGAACAAAAACAGCAGTACTGGTGTCGGAATGATTCGGAAAAATTCAAGATAAAGCCGCAACACGACTCTAAGCAGTCGGTTCTTAAAGGTTCTCAAAACCCCTAAAAGGATTCCGAGAATAATGCCGGCAATTAAAGCAACTGCAGCAATTTTGATTGTCACCCAAAGGCCACCCAGTAGCCGAACGAAGTTTGTCCCTTCCAGCAGCACATTAATTCCCGAATGAGCCATATCGAACCCTCTTTTCTAATAACGTGAGAATAATTGACAATGGTATCAGGATAATTGCATAACCAATGACCAACACCAACAGGTATTCATTTGACCGATAATACATCCCAATCAAGTCCAACGCCGTGTTGGTCAACTCGGGAATCGCAATCACTGTAAAAATCGAGGTTTCCTTAATCAAAAAGATTACATTTGCGGCCATTGCCGGCACGCTTAATGAAAACCCTTGTGGAAAAACAACGTACCTTGCCAATTGCCAGCGACTCAATCCAATCGCTTTACCGGATTCCACCTGGCTTTTGGAAACGCCGTTAAAGCCACCAGTAAACCCTTCTGCCATGTAACTACCGCCTAAAAAGATCAGGCCAATGATGCCACATAATTCGGCACCAAATTTAATACCGATTACTGGAAACGCATAATATAAGAAAAAGAGCTGAATTAAAAGCGGTGTATTACGCGATACTTCAACGTATACCGATGCAATTTGGTAAAGAAGCGGTATTTTAAAATATTGAAGCAAACTGCAAACCAAGCCAACAATCATTGAGCCGATAATGCCAACAAAGGAAAGCCACAGTGTTAACATAAATCCCTTTTCAAACATCGGCAGGCTTTGCTGGATAATAGCCCAACTCATTAAAGATCATCCCCTCTGTGTCAAAAAATTAATCACCAACAGTTTTTGCGATCAATTATTTCGATAGAAAAAACCCTGCCACCTTGAACTGCGCCAAAGTAACAGGGACGTTTTTAAACGTGGTTCCACCCTACTTCGTGTTTAACAAACTTAAACACCTTTATAATAAACACTATTTAACTGATCATCATACCCCGTCTTCAACTCAGAGCGCACTTTCAATCTGCCTGGCCATTCTTTCACTGTCAATGGTCGCTTTCTACCAGGTTTCCGATTTACTCTTCTCATCAACGCTGAAGATTAAAAACTGTCAATCAATTACTAATAAATGTAAAGTTAAATGGCCAAAAAGTCAACTGTTTTTCTCATCATTTTATAATGCCCTTGGTCACTTAACCATCAAGCAGTTTTAATTAACTTAATCCACCAAGAATCCCTGAGCTTTAATATTGTGCAATAAATCTGATCTGACCCGTCGATCCCGACTTAATTCGGAAATAATATGATGACTAAATGTTTCTGCTCGCCGATGGGTACTTCGAGATTGATAGTATTCGGCTAAAAGCTGATCATAATCAACCAAATTAGGCATCTCAGGAGTTAGGTGATACTGATTGTTAAAATGCATCATTGCTTGCGGCAATCGAGGCTTTAACTCCGGCTCATCATCAGGGTACCCAATGGCAATCCCCAAAAGCGGAAAAGTCAGTTCCGGTAACGACAGCAGTTGAATCATCCGGTTTGAGTCATTTAAAATACTCCCCATGATGGTGGCGCCCAACCCCATACTTTCAGCTGCAATCATGATGTTTTCGGTCGCAATAGCAGCGTCGAACACCGCTGCCAAAAATTTATCAGTCGTGTGTAAAATAAATGGATCAGCATTGTTGCGTTTAGCAATTTGAAAATTGCGAAATTGATCAGCAACCATCACAAAATAGTGACCACTGTTTAGCAACCAAGAATGACCTGTAATCTCGGCAATTTCTGTCAGAACTTTAGGATCGGTCACACTGATAATTGAATACTGCTGAGAAAAGGTGCTGGTTGAAGCATGCTGAGCAGCTTCAACCAACGTTTCAACCTGTTGGGTCGTCAGTGGTTTTTTCTTAAACTGGCGAACGCTTCGGTGAGCCAGTAACTGTGCCAAGATCGTCTGTTTATTGAGTGCCATCACAAAGTAAATCCTCCTTAAGTGAATCGCTCACCAGCCTTAAAGTTAACTATTTGGTAAAACTTTAGCAGTGAGCTATGTAATTGTGGCGCTGTAAGTTAAAATTAAGGTACGCCAAAATATTTTTTACATAATATTTTGCATTTTGATTTACATATGTAATGTTTTGAGATACAATAATAACTGGTATTAGATAATAATAATTACAAACTAGAAAGTCGGTGCCCAATATGTCTCAAAACGCCAAGAAAAAAACTTTAGCTCAAAAAATTAATGTAATGCGGGCCGCCGTTATGGGGGCCAACGATGGCATCGTTTCAGTTGCCGGAATCGTTATCGGGGTTGCAGGTGCAACTTCCAACAACTTTGCTATTTTTATTTCCGGAATTTCCGGTATGCTTGCCGGGACTGTTTCGATGGCCATGGGAGAATTCGTTTCAGTTAATACCCAAAAGGATTCTCAAAAAAATGCGATTACCCAACAACGTCAAGCTCTTGAAAGCTCATATGACCATGAGTACGGCGCTGTGCGTCAAAAGCTGGTCTCGGATGGCATTTCAACCGAGCTGGCAGAACAGGCGACTAAGGAAATGATGACGCGTGACCCATTAAAAACTTCGGTTCGTCAAAAATATGGTTTTAATGTTGGGGAATTTACCAACCCGTTGTCAGCAGCCGTTGCTTCAATGATCTCATTTCCGACAGGTTCCATTTTACCACTTGTCGCCATTACCATGTTTCCCAGATCAATTCGAATTGTCGCAACAGCCATCGCCGTGATCATTGCGCTTGCAATCACGGGTTATTCCGCCGCAAAATTGGGAAATTCCAACACTAGTCGCGGTATGCTGCGAAATGTTATCTCAGGAATTTTAACCATGGCGGTCACTTATATTATCGGCACACTAATCGGATCGTAATCTTACGATCATTTAATCGGGGGAAAATTATGATGAGTATTCGTTCAAAAAAGAAATCCAAATCATCCCAAACGATGGATGAAAAATTAAACTCTTTACGAGCCGGTGTTCTTGGTTCTAATGACGGTATCCTAACGGTTGTCGGCGTGCTATTCAGTGTTGCCGTTGCAACCACAAATCAGTTTACAATTTTCATTGCTGGCCTCTCTGATTTACTGGCTTGTGCGTTTTCCATGGCATCCGGTGAATATGCGTCAGTTAGTACCCAGAAGGATACTGAACAATCGGTGGTTCGAAAAGAAAAGGAATTACTGAAAACCAACGCTAAACAAAATTTACAGACAGTTTCAGATTACTATGTTGATCAAGGCGTGACAAGAAAAACGGCTGATAAAATTGCCGCTGACCTAATGAAGAAAAAACCGTTAGAAACTATTATTAACATCAAATATGATTTGCAACTTGGCCATTATATGAATCCATGGAACGCTGCATTTTCTTCATTAGTTTCAGCCGGTGCCGGTGGTATTTTCCCACTAGTTGCCATGACTTTAAGCCCAGTCGCTTATCAATGGCCCGCAACTATCCTGGCTGTTTGTCTATCAGTTGCACTAACCGGTTACATGAGTGCTCGGTTGGGTAATGGGTTAGTGAAAACTGCGGTTATTAGAAATGTGTTAGTTGGCATCATTACGATGATCATTCACTATTCCTTGGGGATTTTACTTCAAGCTTAATTTTAACAGATCAATTAGTTATCGCAAACCGGTTTCCTATTTTTTGGAAACCGGTTTTTATATCTTACTGTTAAATAGCGATTTAATATCATTCTTAGGAAAATGAGATCTAATTAAAAAGCCAGCCCCAATCAGTAAGTTTCTCAGTCCATATTAATAACAGCTACTTGACTCTATCTTCTGATTAGCAGACAATTTGAAGTGAGGACACTACAATCAACATTAACCAGAGGGGAATTTTAAAAATGGAAACAATCGTTGTTACCGGCGGATCGGGTTTTGCCGCCAGTTGGATTATTCGAGAACTACTCACTCATGACTACCAAGTAAGGGCTTTTTTACAGAATATGGCTGATGCACATTCCATCAGTCAGGCAATTACCCTGTTACAACCACTAACATTGTCGGAAAATCTAACTTTTTACCAATTTAAGCCTAATTCAATGACTCTGGCTGATTGGCAAAAGAGTATGGAGGGTGCAGATGCTGTCATCTGCTTACCGTTATCTGAATCAATTGACGTTGATCAGAGCCGACCATTAAAAGATGACCCACTCACTATTTTGAAAGCAGGCAAAAACTGCCATATCAAACGAGTCATCGTGACTAATCCGGCATTTGCTTCATTACCGTTAAGTAGCACCGGAAAAAGGCGTATTAGCGACGAATTTTGGCCAGATGCGACCGCTAAGCTAAACGGCGTCGAAAGTCACCTTGTAGAGGCTGAAAAATCTGCCTGGCAATACGCAAAAGAAAACCAACTTGAATTAACAAGTATTCTACCTGGCACGACACTTGGCCCCATTCTTTCGCCAACTCATCTAGGAGACAATCAACTCTTACTTTCCTTGTTTAATGATAAAAAAATGGCCCCGAAAATTGAATTTAATGTTAGCGATGTTCGCGATTTAGCCATTTTATACCGTTTAGCTCTGGAAAAACAATCAGCCATTGGTCATCGCTTTCCCGCAGCGGATCAAAAAATTACCTTAGCTGAAATTGCTAAGATTTATCAACGAAAGTATTCAAGATTAAATCTTAATTTTACTTACACACCAAACTGGCTAATCCGGTTAGCAGCAATCTTTTCTTCATCTTCAAAAGCAACAGCTGCAAAACTAAAAATTGCTGGTTATGACACTCAAAGCACCCGTCAAATACTTGCTTGGAAACAGCGCCCTGTGAAAGAAACCATTGTTAATGCTGCAGATTTGTTTACTCTAAATGAACTCGTCAAAAATGTTCCTGAAAGGGCATACCGATAAATAAATTATCATCAAGAGATCTCTTACTTAATAGGGATCTTTTTTTTATTGGATCCATACCACTATCCCCTTCAAAATCCAGCAATAATCTATTGCAGCCTCAGGAGTACAATACAAAATTGACGATGAAAAGAATTTTCAATAACTGGAAACCCAACCGCGAACTAGTTTCCTTTTTAAGGTCTAAGATTAACGGGCTGTTTGCTCATGCCGTTCAATATAATGAACCCCAGCTATTATACTATTAACTTAGCTAACCTAAAAAATGGTCGTGACCTGTATCTGATAACTAACTGATCTTTAAATTTTGTCGCAACAATAGACTAGTCTCATGGCATAATATGGCATCTAAACCGGGAAACCACCTAAGTTGAATTGCTAAGGCTGCACCTAAAAACACGTGCTCATCTTTCAGTAGTTCTCGTTTGGAGATTCAAAGAGTCCCCAATAAGCAACGCTACTGATCACTTAATTGACTTAATGTCGCAACCCAAACAAAGTCTAATTAATTTCAACACTTTAAAAAGTAAACTTAATAAGCCTGCCAATTTGTCAGTTTTTTTAATCGGTTCTCAAATTAAATCTATCTGGGTAGTCGATTACACCACTAAATACCCTTTTAATCTTACTTTTCTAATTCGTTTTATCAGTCACTATCTAATAACATCCCCAGCCAGCTCTATGCGGCAATTCCGGTTCCGTTGGTCATATTAGCGTTAGATGCAGTTACTGATGTTTGGCCTGCATTTGTCTGCTGAGAAGCTTGTTGAGCCGTTGATTGTGTTGTTGTCGTAGTCGCTGAATCATCGTTTGTTTCATTGTTTTGAGTTTGATTGTCCGTGGAAGTTGTGGCAGAAGCCGGTTGTGCATTCTGACTATCAGTCGTATTAGTTGAATTCGTTACACTGTTGTTAGTCGTTGTTGAAGTAGTTGGTGTATTATTCGATTCGCCCGTTGGCGTTGTTGAGTTAGTTGAATCCCCATTGTTGGTACCAGCTTGAGGAACTGTTGGTTGTGAATTTCCCGAATTATCTTGATCTGACGGTGTTGTTGTCGGTGTCGTAGTTGTTGAGCCTGGCTGATCACCAGTTTGAGAACCACTCTGATCTTGAGTATCTTCAGAATTTTGATTACTGTTATCTTTATTATTCTTTTGGTCATTCTTGGTTTGTTGATGACGTTGACCAGCGCTCTTCTTATTCTTGTTAGAAGAAGGTTTGGATTTCTTATGATTGGTAGATTGTGTCAATTTCTGTTTGTTAGCTGATCGGCTAGGGGCTTTTGTCGCTACTTGTCGATTCCCCTTAGCCGCTTTTGTTTGTCGTTGCCGAGTCCGCTGATGAGTCGTGACACGATGCTTTTTATGATGAGTCGAAGAAGTTTTCTGGTTACTGTTACTCGATCCCGAGTAGGTCGTGGGTTGCGATGGTGCACTTGAGCTTGATCCGAAATGATAAATTGTTGGCCGGTTCCCACTGCGCCCACTGCTATAATGACCGCTATAATTCTGATTAGCATTGGAAGTGGTTGACGTGCCTTGATACTGATCCCCTGTCCCGGCTGTTGATGCGCCAGTGGTTGAACCAGCATTAGTGTCAGCATAGCCAGTGTCCCCGTTGGTAACTTTAGTAGTTACGTTATTTCCAGCTGTTTGACCATATGAGTCCGCATAAGTGGTCGTCTGTGACTCTGCTTGCTGACCAGTATTATTTGATGATGCCGAAACAGCCGCCGAATTTTCAGTATCTGTCGATGAATTTGGCTGCTTAGTTGTCGGTTGTGCTTTGGTAGTTGTCTGCTTGGCAGAACGTTGGCGACTCAACTTATGTCTAAAGTGCCGTTGCTCTTTCTTTGTCGCTGTATCAGCCTGTTTCTGAGCATATTTTCCAGATTTAATTCGATTATTCGTCACTTTAATCTTTTGTCCCCGATAGGTCGCCTTGATTTTGGTGATTTTAGAAACTTTCTTGGTCGGAATGGCATACGCTTGCCGATAGGTGCCGGACTTAACCCCTTTATTAAAAGTTAACAAGAGCGTCACATCTTTTTTCGTAGTATGTTTAAACGGCAGATCTTTTTCGACACTTGCTTTCATATTTTTTAAATCAACATTTTTCTTATCAAACGCAAATTTCAGCTGATCTTTTTTCGCAAAAGCATTAGTCACAGAAGGTTTGATCGTCACTTCCAAAATAGGGACATGCTTAGCATAAACAACTTTTGCTTTAATCACTTTATTAACATCAAATCCATTCGCCTTTTTAGCAGCACTGACTGATTGCTGAGCATGGCCAAAGAAACTGTTGGTAACCAAATTACCAAACAGTGGTATTAATAAAATAATCGTGGCTAATGCCAAAAAAAGTTGTTTAAATCGCTTGTCGGAATGTGCCATTAAAATACCCTTCCTCGTTATGTATCGGTGTTAAGTCCGCTAAAATTCTATCTATTATAGGATACCATCTTTAACGGCATTTTTCTATGTTCACCAGGAATTCATCAAGTTAGCAAAATTGACGACTTTAACACCCAATAACATCACTAATTTTCCAAAGTAAAGTGGCGATACTTTCTCTCCGATCTTTAAACGACAAAGTATCTCGACCATTCAAATCAGTTTATTAGCACTCTCCACTGACGAGTGCTAAATACTGGCATTTTTTTCCGAACTGATTAATATAGAAGATGAAAGGTAAAGGAGAGTAAAGAAAGATTCACCAGTGGTTCAACAGCCTTTACCAATCATTAAATTTAGAAAACAAGGAGATTGGTTGTTATGGCAAATGACTTAATGAATCGATTTGATGTTGATCCGTTCTTTGATCGAATGGCACGTCACTTCTTTAGCCCTAGTCGTTTTGATAATGACTATGCTGACTTTGGTAATCTAAAAACAGATATTAACGAAACTGATAAAGATTATACATTAAAAGTTGATGTTCCTGGAATTGATAAGCAAAATATCCACCTGGCTTATCAAAATGATACGTTATCGTTAAATATTAACCAAGAACAGTCATCAGAACAAAAAGATGAAAACGGTCGAGTGATTGCCAGCGAACGTAGCCACGGCGTTATGTCCAGAAGTTACACATTGCCGGGTGTTGATCGTGATCACATCAGTGCATCAGTTAATGATGGTGTTTTGAATGTGACCTTGCCAAAGGTAACGGAAAGTGACGAACACGACGGCCACATTGAAATTGAGTAATTAACAAAAGATTGTTATTCCTGTTAACGTCCTTGGGGGAATGGGGAGCCAACTCATTTCACCACTTCGAAACGCTTAAAATCCAATAACTTTTAACAGAGGAGATTGGTATTATGGCAAATGAAATTATGAACCGTTTCGCAATGGATCCGTTCTTTGATCGTTTAGCACGTCGTTTCTTCAGTCCAACTGAATGGGAAAATGACACAATCAGTAACGGTGACCTTAAGACTGATATTAAGGAAACCGACAAGGATTACATGCTGAAGGTTGATGTTCCAGGAATCGATAAGAAGAACATTCACTTGGCTTACAACCACGGCGATCTGGAAATCAACGTTGACCAAGCTCAAGCTTCTGAAAAGAAGGATGAACAAGGTCGAGTAATTGCCAGTGAACGCACTCACGGTGTGATGTCCAGAACTTATGAATTACCTGGCGTTGACCGCGATCACATTTCAGCCAAAATCGACAACGGTGTTTTGAACATTGCTTTGCCAAAGTCAGCTGAAAGTACTGAAAATGGTAACCAAATCGAGATTCAGTAATTTGTCATAATGAATGGGTTACGCATACCATTTAAATAAGCGCACCAACTTATCAAAGCTGGTGCGCTTATTTTTGTTAAATTAAATGGGCTTCTTCCAAAAGCTCCCTAATCCAAGTTTTTTCAACCTTTTTCAAACCTAATTTTCGAATCGGTTTCGGTAATGGTAAGTCAATTTCTTCAAGTTTTTTCTTGTCGTTCATATAATATACTGATTTCAGCAATTCACGAATATCGTAAACTGAGCCAAACACCTCTGGCACTCCCCGTTCAATGTTTAATAGCATATAGACAGATTCCATAGCTGTTCTAACCGAATATTCCGTTGTGAAAACCGTGTCCCGAGATGGTGATTCAGCAAAGTTCCCAATAAATGCCAAATTAACCGATCCATCCGGCACCACTTTTGGTCGGTCGCCCTTAGCTCGAGGCATAAAATAACTGGTAATAAACGGCATATAGACTGGCACTACATTGATATATTCCTGACTTGAAAGTTGATCGATTTTGCTCTCCGGAACGCCTAGGTGGTACAGAAACTCTTCAGCAATTTCTTTTCCTGAACAATTTTCAATTGGTTTTCGAACGTAATTTCCATCGACGTCTGAATACAATCCATAGATCCAAACGGTGGTTTGATTTGGCTTTTGTTCTTTAAAATGTGGTTGCCGATGAACCGCAAAACTCATCATCCAATTAGAATCAGTGACTGTAATAATGCCGCCCGAATTGATTTTATGAGCATGCAGATCTCGTTTGGTTAATCGTTCAATGTAAGGATCCAGCTCATTATTTTCAATCGTTGCCGTTGCGGACACAAACCAACTTTTCTTTGGCAAGTTTTGATAGAAAACTTTTGGATGCCCAAAATCATCAGATTGAGCTGCCAAATTTTCCCACAGCATCCACGAACCACCCGGTTGATCAGTAATTGGCGCCGGCCTGTCATGACTGCCATAGGTTGAACTTTCGGTAATCGAACCATTGGTAACAAATACCAAGTCGTTTGGCGTTAACGTCACGGTTTGCTTTTGACCACTAACGGTAAGTAACAATTTCCTGGCAACTTTCTGGTTCCCTTCGAAATCAACCAAAACATTATCAACAGTTGTCTCAAATTGGACATCGACATGATGATCGGTTAAGTACGCCATTAACGGTTTAACCATCGATTCATACTGATTATACTTATTGAATTTCAATGCTGTGAAATCCGGTAAGCCATCAATGTGGTGGATAAATCTCATCACGTAACGTCTCATTTCAACAGCTGAATGCCACTTTTCAAAGGCAAACATGGTTGACCAGTACACCCAAAAGTTGCTTTCAAAAAACGCATCGGAGAAAAATTCCTGAATGGTTTCAGTACCCAATTTTTCTTCCGGCGTCAATACCAACTTAATCAGCTCTTTCGAGGTCTTGCCAAGCGTGTACTGACCATCATCTGGCACCTCATTACCACGGTTGTAGATTAAACGGCAATTAGAAGAATTCGGATCATCCTTATCCAACCAATAATATTCATCCAAATACGAAGCACCTTTAATTTCAAGAGATGGGATGGAACGATACAAATCCCACAAACATTCGAAATGATCTTCCATTTCTCGTCCACCACGGGTTACAAAGCCAACATTGGGCCGCTCTGTTCCATCCAAAGAACCCCCAGCTACCGGCAATTCTTCAAAAATGTGGATTTTTTCACCAGCCATTTGACCATCACGAATCAGAAAAGCCGCAGCAGCTAAACCAGCCAGCCCCGAACCGACAATATAAGCCGACTTTTTTTCGACACCTTTAGGTTTTCTAGGCGTTGCAAACGCTTCATAATTTCCTTTACTATAATACACGAGAAGGACCTCCTCATTATTAAACCGGAGAATTAATCAACTTGAACTACACGATAAATGAATTTACCGTTACATTTGTCACTATTGTATTCTTAACTGGTCGGCCATTTCAAGTTTTAAGCACTTCTTTTTGATAGCGCTATCAAGATAGTTGTTAACAAATTAACTCAAATCTTTTGTCAGCATTTTAACCAATGTAGTAAAATGACTTTATGAATAAAAAAAGCCTTAAAACTCAACATCAAATCGAAACCGCTCTTTTTGAGATCATGCAGACTAAAAAATTCGCGGAGATTTCAATTACTGAAATCGCTGAAAAGGCCGCAGTTTCAAGAATGAGCTTTTATCGTAATTATGCTGATAAAACCGATATCTTAGAAAAATTTTTGGAAAAAATCTATCATCAATTTTTAAATGATGTCGCAAAACAACATTTAAACGACTTATCCCAATTTATCAGTCTTTACTTCACCTATTTTAAAAATCACCGTAAAATTGTTTCGGCCGTCATCCACGCAGGCGCTGAAGGACTGATTTTAAAAAAGCAAACTGATTTCTTCAAGCGTTTTTTTCTCGAAAGGATTCAGCCAACCCCTCCCCTTTTTAATTACGAAATTGCTTACTATTCTGGCGCTATCCTATCAACTCTCATTTATTGGAGTCGTGACAATTACCAATTGCCAATTAACGACATCATTACAATTCTAAGCAAAAATATCAATGTCAATTTTAAAGCGTCGACCGATAACCACAACTAATCATTCGAAAGGCATTGACTGCCAATGCTTAAACTACTCAAGTTTGCCCATCACCGTCGAACATTTAACCACCACATATGCAGTAATAATTACTTAAACACTTCAAAGAAAGTAGGAGAAAAATGAAAGCAATCGGATTTTACAAGTATGGCGATGCCACTAAGTTAACTATGATTGAGTTGCCAACTCCCACACCAGGACCTAATCAAGTATTAGTCAAGGAAAAAGCCACGTCGATTAATCCCATCGATTGGAAATTACGTGCTGGCTATCTCAGTAAGCGATTTGACTGGCCGTTTCCAATTGTCGTTGGCTGGGATGTTGCCGGAACAATTGAAGCAGTTGGCAGCCAGGTTACAGAGTGGCACGTTGGCGATGAGGTATTGGCCAGACCCGCAACGACCCCAAGAGGTACTTACGCTGAATACACCCTGGTCGACGAAAACTTACTAGCCAAGAAGCCTACTAACGTATCATTTGAACAGGCGGCCGCGGTTCCGTTAGCCGGGTTAACCGCTTGGCAGGCCCTCTTTGATTACGGCCATTTAAAAGCTGACCAAAACGTCTTAATTCAGGCAGGCGCCGGTGGTGTTGGTACATTTGCCATTCAATTTGCTAAACACGTTGGCGCTAAAATTTGGACAACCGCCAGCAAAAGCCACGCTCCTTTGTTAACTGGGCTGGGCGCTGATCATGTCTTAGACTACCACGATCCAACACAGTTCGAACAATTGCCAAAAATGGATCTGATCTTTGATACCTTGGGCGGCCAAAATCAACTTCGAGCATTTAACTGGCTTAAGGCTGGCGGTACCCAGGTTTCAATTGTTGGCCAAACTGCAAACAGCAAAGCAATCGCAGATCAAAAGGGACAACACCTCGTGTCCATTGGTTAACGCCAAATGGCCGGCAATTAACTCAAATCGCCGATCTAATGGCTCAAAATATTGTTAAATCTGTTATCTCAACTGAGCTGCCGTTTTCAAAAGACAATCTGATTAAAGCTCATCAACTCAGCGAAACTGGCCATACAGAAGGCAAAATTGTGATCACCTTTGATTAAATTATCGAATTCACAAAAGGAAAAACCGGAAACTTTTTAATTTAAGTTTCCGGTTTTCTAATGGCAAACGAATTAAATTGTTTTTAATTATCATGGGTTGAATTCTGCAATCGAATCATGTCATAGTAATAACCGTGCTTGGCCAATAACTGATCATTAGTGCCCCGCTCAACAATTCGACCAGCTTCAAGAACCAGTATTAAGTCCGCATTTTGAATCGTTGACAGCCGGTGGGCAATCGCAATCGTAGTCCGCCCTTCCTGCAACTTGGCCAATCCAGTTTGAATCATCTGCTCGGTTTCAGTATCAATATTGGCCGTTGCTTCATCTAAAATCAGAATCTTTGGGTCGGTTACCAGCGTCCTGGCAAATGAAATTAGTTGTCTTTGACCACTGGAATAACTGGCACCCCGCTCGATCACTTTTGCCTGATACTTTTCCGGCAGTTGCTCAATAAAGCGATCAGCTTGAACAAATTCAGCGGCTGCTTTAACCTGCTGATCAGTGATGTTAGTATTAAACATTCGAATATTGGAAGCAATCGTTCCATAAAACATAAAGGGCTCCTGAAGCACTAATCCCATTTTTGTTCGAAGTTCACTAATCGGATAATCACGAATATCACGATCATCAATTAAAATTTCACCGCTGCCATACTCATAAAAACGCATTAAAATATTGATCATCGATGTTTTACCACTGCCGGTTTCACCGACCAAGGCAATCGTTTGGCCAGGCTCAGCTACAAACGAAATATCGTGCAATACCGGATGTTGACCATCATATGAAAAAGTCACATGGCGAAACTCGATTTTTCCACGAGTAATGGCGGCCCCTTTCAATGGATGTTGCTGAGGTGCCAATGTTTGATCATCGATGATTCTTAAAATTCGCGAACCGGCAACTACGCCGTCTTGAAAATCAGAAAGTCGATCCATCATTTCAGACATCGGGTTATAAAAGTTGCTCAGGTAGGTCACAAACGCATAAATCACACCAGCCGCCACATAACCATGTAGGCCACGAACGCCAAACATCCCAAGTGCCAACACACTTCCCAATGCATAAAACAGGTTGATAATTGGATTTAGCAGCAAGGAATTAATGCGAATCATCGCACGCCGAGTATTGTAATAATCATCGTTGGTTTCATTAAATTCGTGGTTCACACGTTTTTCCTGACGAAACTGTTGGACCACACTGATTCCGGTAATTCCTTCAGCCAATTTAGCATTCAGCAGACTCAGGCGTTCACGCATCCGACGATAAACCCGCGAACTGTAACGCTGGTAGTACCAGACTGTTACAGCGAGAAATGGCATGAAAATCAATAACCAAAGGGCGATTTGCATATCAGCTAACATCATCGCAATAAACGATGAAATCATTGCTGAAACTGTTACTACAAGGCTGCTGAATAATGCCCAAAAATTAGTAAAAGCCATCGTATCATTGGTTAACCGAGACAAGATTGAACCACTTGGGGTTTGATCAAAATACCGCATCCCAAGTGAGTGCAATTTCGCAAACAATTGACGTCTGGTATTTTCCAACATATATTCGGCACCCATTTCATATAAATAAGTTTGCGAAAACTGCATAATCGCTTTAATCACCATTCCAAAGAAATAAAGGCCGGCGAAAAACCACATCACCGCAAAATCCGGATGACCCACTACTAAATGTGCATCCATAAATGTTTGAATGATTCTGGGCAGCAAAATATTGACAACGGAAACCGCAATCGCAAAGACAACGGAAAAGTAAAAGTACCATTTGTAAGGCGCCGCATAATGAAACAGCCGCCCGATGATATGAACCTGTTCTTTAACCGGAATACTTTTTGACCATGCAGATTGATGGTGTGAACTAGCCATTCTTTCGCCCTCCTTTTACACTGGTTGCCAATTCTTGACGTTCAAACATTTCCTGATACCAGCCGCCCAATTTCATCAGTTCCTCATGATTGCCACGTTCGACTATTTGCCCATCATCAATGACCAAAATTTCATCGGCATTCATCACGGAACTCAATCGATGGGCCGCAATAATCGTTGTTTTACCTTGGCGCTCAGCACGAAGGTTGGCCAGAATCTGAGTCTCGGTTTCCGCATCGACGGCCGATAAGGCATCATCAAGAATCAAAAGTTCAGGATTGATTAATAGCGCCCTGGCAATTGCTAACCGTTGCCGCTGACCACCTGAAAGTGAAATTCCTTCTTCACCAACCGCGGTATCATAACCATCCGGCATCCCTTTAATTTGATTATATAAATCACTTTTCTCAGCAGCTTGCTCAACCTGCTCCTGAGTAGCCTGCGGTCTGGCAAACCGGATATTTTCACGAATCGAATCAGAAAATAAAAATGTATCCTGAGGCACATAACCAATCGCCGGAATTAACGCATCCATTTTATAGTGGCGAATATCGATCCCGCCAAATTTAATGCTACCTTCATAATTATCAAACTGCCGCAAGATCAAACGCAAAATCGTACTTTTCCCGGAACCGACTTTGCCAACTAAACCAAGTGTTTTACCGGCAGAAACTTTAAACTGAACATCTCGTAAAGCTGGTCGACGATCTCCTGGATAATTAAACTGCTTGACATCATAGTCAATTCCACCACGAGGTGTTTGATCAACGCCATTTGGATCATCGATGACGCCACTTCTTTGTTGCAATAAATCCATGACTCGATCATAACTGGCATTACCACGTTCCAAAGTATTGAACAGCATGCCAACCGCAAACATTGGCCAGATCATCATCGCTAAGTAAGAAACAAATGAGACCAACGACCCAATGGTGATTTGACCGGTTGTCACTAAATAACCACCGTAGACAATTGTAATGACATACGATAAAGAAATGATCATGGTAGTCATCGGATCAAACAAGGAATCAAGCCGATTAACACGTCGATTAATGTTAATTGTTTGGGCAACCTGTTGATCAAAATCAGCCATATCTTCCTTTTGCTGCCCCAATCCTTTAATCACCTTAATACCGGTGATACTTTCTTCAGCTTTATTATTCAAGCGGGAAAAGGCTGCCTGAGATTCTCGAAACGCAATATGAATTTTAGCTCCCATATATCGTGCCATAACTGCTAACAGGGGAAATGGAATGACGGCAATAATTGTCAGCCGCCAATCAATCAAACTAACCATGGCGATCAAAGTCGTTCCACCGGTAATCATTGAATCAGCAAATTGCAGGATACCACCACCGGCGACCCGTTGAATCGCAGATAAATCATTAGTGGCATGAGCCATTAAATCTCCTGTTCGATATCGCTGAAAGAAGGCCTGATCCATCTGGGTATAGTGCCAAAACAGTCGATTTCGAAGGACCTTTTCAAGTTTGGCCGCTTCGCCCCAGATCGCTGTTCGCCACATATAGCGACTACCATACTGGGCAAATGCAACCGCAGTTAGCACAATTAATAGAATCATAAGATGACTCGCGTTAAGCTTACCGTTATGAATGGCATCAACCAATACACCAATAATCCTTGGTGGGATAATTGCCAACAGCGCTGTCAATATTAAGCCAAATACACCTACCAAATAGATTTTCCACTCTTGTTTAAAATACCACCCGAGCTTAATAAAGATACTCATCGAGTCCACCTCTTAATATTAGAAATCAATTAGACAAAAACCATGATAGCACAAATCTTTAATATTGTTGGCTAAAAGGATGAATTCTCCAGCATCAATCAGCTTTTTTGGTGAATTGGAATTCCATCATATTTAGGCAACTCCATTGTCGTTTACGACTAATTTAATGTATAATAAGAAAATGAAAACAATAGTATCGTAACGAAATCCATAACATAGTTGGTGGTGATTCAGTTGAGTGAACAGGAAAAACAAGGTTGGACAATGAGGCAAATTGCTGACGAACTCGGTGTCAACAAAATGCGGGTCTATCGAACTATCTCGCGACTTAATTTGTCGGAAGCGTTTAAAAAGGGGCAGACGCTCTACTTTGATCAAACAGCAAAAGATGCAATTGAAAATGCAATCCAAAAATCAGTTGCTCCTACTTCAGGGCAATCTATTGCGCGACGCCGGGAGACAACCACATCTAATCAACCTTCCGAAACCACTGAATTGCTTACTTCATTAAATGATCGGGTGAAGGCTCAGCAAACTCAGATTGAAACCTTAACTCGTTTACTGGATCAATCTCAACGACTTCAATTAGTTGCTGAACAGCGAACCCAAAAAGTTGAAAAACAAGTTTCTGTTTTGCAAGAACAAATTGGTTCACCGGCAGTCGCAACTTTATCTAAGAAATCCGGTGAACGCAACGGACTTGATCCTGACTATTTCGATAAGGAACAAACTAGCCAACCCGCTCGAACAGTTCCGCACCACCAAGAAACCAAAGTCAAAATCATTCAAAGGCCTAAGAAACAAGCGGGCGGCTTCTTTAAAGGCTTTTGGCAAAAACCAATGCTTTAAATTAACTAAACCCCTATTTAAAAAAGTGATGACTTGGTAACGTTTTATCTGGTCATCTCTTTTTATTTCAACTGTTTCACTGATGCACAATTAGGCCTTCCTCCCAATAATATCGTTGATTTTGTATTATAATGGTGTTAGTATCTTATCATCTTATTTTAATGACACTATTTTTAGGAGGTGGCCTAGATGTTTAGCGAAATTGGACAACTTATTTTTGATAATGAAGCCGTCGCAAAAACCTCCGACTTTACCATGGGCTTGGAAATCGAAATGCAACGAGTTGATGAAACCGGCCATTTGAGTCAAGAACCTTACCCGGCCGGAGCGGGTGATGAAAAAACCAACCCATGGATTACTAACGACTTCTTGGAAACGATGTCGGAAGTCGTGACACCACCGGCAGCTCACGCACTTGATGCGATGCATTATTTATACAGTATTAATACCGCTTTACGAACTGCTCTGTCACCGGGAGAATTACTTTGGCCGTTGTCAATGCCACCAGCCTTGCCAAAAGATAAAAGCAAGATCCCTCTGGCTAAGATGGGGCCTAAGAAGGAAGCGTACTTAAAAGAGTGGCTAAAACGTCATGGTTTTTCAGAGGGAACTCCTAGTGGTGCCCATATTAACCTAAGCATTGATCCCCATGTCTTCCAGTTGGTTTACGATCAAATGAGTGACCAATTTGATTCCGAACTGGATTTGCAAAACTACCTGTATGCAAAAATTGCCCAAGGATTCCTACGTTACCGTTGGGTGATCACCTACTTATTTGGTGCCAGTCCAATCGCTGAAGCAAACTATTTTGAAAAGGGCGAAGGTCCCAACGCTCCGATTCGAAGTATTCGGCAAAGTTCATATGGTTTTGGCAATAAATTCCGTGGTGATTACACAAATATTCAGCGCTACGTTGATCGGATCGAAGAAGGGGTCAAGGAAGGTAAACTAATTTCTGACTATGAATTTCACGGTGCCGTTCGTTTCAAAGGTAACACCAATCTTCGCGAACTTCCGAAAACCGGTATTCAGTACCTTGAATTAAGAATGCTTGACCTGGATCCCAGCAGTTCTGTCGGGATTCGAACCAATACATTACGATTCTTTAGATTAATGGCCAGCTACTTTATTATGACTGCTCCTATGAAGCCTGAACAAGTCGACGCAGTTGTTGCGCGAGCAGATGACATCAATGAAGAAGTTTCCGAAGAACATCCAAATGACGTCTCAAAATATCAAGCCAATGCTCGGGCATTCTTACAACGACTTGAAATGTATGCCAATAAAATTCAACTCGGCCCTGAATACCTAGAAGAAATTGATGACCTTCAGGATCGGATTGAAAACCCGAGGACAACCCCAAGCGCTCGTCTCATTACCCATCTTAAGGATAATTCTTTAACCGACTACGCCATGCGTCGTGCTTCACATTACCAAGAAGCAGCGTTGCAAACCATTCGACCTTTTAAAGGCTTTGAAGGTGACCGTAAGATTTCAGCTGAAGAATTAAAACACGAACTGTTTAAAGGCAGCTGGGAACCTGATCGCGATAAAACTCAAGAATAACGATTACACGTTAAGCTTCTTCCGTCAATGGAGTCAAAAAATCACACATTTTGGCATTTTCGGTTACACTTATTCCAATCATTTATTACTACTAAGATAAAAAATCAATCATCCCCAAGGAGGAACTTTACTTGCGCCCACGAATTGCACTACCAGCGGATACCCTCGCTGAAGCTACCAACATTATTAATGAACGAAACGCCGCGTTTGCCCCGCGCCCCGCAATTGAAGCCATCGTCAAATCCGGCGGTGTGCCAATTGTTTTCCCAAGTGTTAATCCCGAAGACGTTCGCGATTATATGACATTATTTGACGGCGTCTGTTTTTTGGGCGGCGCCGACGTTGATCCAACCTTTTATGGGGAAGAACCCTTCCAGAAGCTGGGAATGACCTATCTTAAACGGGATCTTTTTGAAATCGAACTTCTCAAACAATCCGTGACTGCCGGCAAGGCAATTATGGGAATTTGTCGGGGCATGCAGCTGATTAACGTTGGTCTTGGCGGCACACTTTACCAAGACCTCTCACAGGATTTACATGCCACGTTGAAGCATTCCCAAGAAGCTCCCGGAAACATGCCGTCTCATCACATTACCGTTGATCCAACCAGTCGACTCCACAACTTAATTGGTGCCCGGCCTTACGTCAATTCACGGCATCACCAAGCAGTTAAGGACGTCGCTCCCTACCTTAAAGTAACGGCCCGGGCTGATGACCAGGTGATTGAAAGTGTTGAATCCATCAATAATGACCAAATCTTAGCCGTTCAATGGCACCCGGAAAATATCTTTAAACATTATGAAGACTCAAAAAAATTGTTTAAAGACTTTATCAAGCGAAGTGAAAAGGTTGCTGAAAAAACTCGAGTTAGTCAATCATGATAAAAAAGCACTATCATCAATCACCCAGTATCAATTTTGGATGGTTAACGGTAGTGCTTTTTGTTTACAAATTTTCCGGTTTTCCCATGCCACCAAATAAACGTTGTCGTAATTCATCGGCAGACATATCAGGCTTTTCTTCAAAGCCGGTAAATGGATGTGGATTTTCGTGCGCCCGATTTTGATATCGATTAGCCATCGCCAATCCATAAGACATCAACGACCCATCTACCTCATGATCACAAAGGGTGGCAGCTGGTGTGAGGTTCGGATTATCAAGACGATCCTGCATGGTATCCAAGACTTCCTGATATTCTGGCCCCCACTGAATGGTTGCCCCAAACAATTGCAACTTATCCAAAAAGTTTTGGGCTTCATGATGATAAATGGTCTGTTGGTATGGGCTTTCAAGTGCCACCACTTCGTTCATTGAAATCCCCTTGGCTAATCTTAAATTGATTTTATCCGCTTCCTCCATGGGAGGTGTCATCATAAAGTAACTCAACATGATTCTAAAAAAGCGAATTGTCGTGGTTCGAATGCTTAAAGCCGTTGTTGGATCCAAATCTAACATCCTAAGTTCAATATAATCAACTCCATTGGTAATCATGTTGGTCAGATCACCGTGAACCGATTTCAGTCGGACACTCGCATGATATTCCGCTTCGCTAAACAGCTTGCCTGCCTTGATGTTGGTTTCGATATTGTGAACGTAATCGGCAACCGATCGGTAATCTTTTTTCACATCAGACGTTAACCCATAATTTGACGACCGAATACTCCGAACAGCGTGCGCTGGTTGGTCTTCATCAGCCATAAAAAAATTCTTTTCAGCAACTGGACTGTTGCCGAATAAATATGTAATTAGCCATCGATAATAAACAAATCCCTGAGCTATCTTAGTATAAATATGGTTAACAAAGTCTGCATAAGATGCAAAATGATCTGATTGAACTTCCCAAACCGTTTTTAACACGGTCTCGTTCACACTGACGTTCAGATGAACTCCAACTGGAATCCCCTGGGTGTCACTTCTGGTCTTGATCCATCGTTCATAATAAGCCCGCTGTTCAGGGTCAACGTTGGCAATCGGAATTTCTTTTTTATCCCGTGGCAGGATTGGCGGCATACTCAACGGCCATAAAAGTTCATTAGGTTCCAACGCATTTCGCAATGTGTCATTAAGCGCCATTAAGTAATGCATGGCATCCAAAGATTTTCTGGCAGCTGGTGTAATCACTTCACTTTGAATTTGATAAACATCCGTTTTAATGAAATGATTTTTACGCTGATTTCCAAGTGCCTTGGGATAGGCCTCCTTAGTCAATTTTCCGGATGAATCAACTCGAATTGTTTCGACCTCAATTCCCATATTGAAGTCACTGGCTTTAGCGACAATTTCGTTATTAAAAATAATTTTACCAATTTCGTCAAACATTTTGCCATCCCCCTCACTGATTAAATAGTTACAAACACTCTACCGCACTTTGAGCTTTAATTCAAAGAATTTTTCCTGAATAATCTCTACTTTTAAAATTTGTATGATTTGGTCCTTTTGAGGGCCATTTTTTATCCTTTCAGGCACTTTTGATCGCTGACAAAACTTAACTGGTCACTAACCGTCACATTTTGAGGGATTAGGGGCTTTATCCAGCTGCTGAAAGCACGCCAAATAAGCCCCTTTAAAATCCTAAATTTTTTAGACCACGCTCAGTTGCTTTTGCCTATAATTGCTGGATATTCAGGAGAATCCGCTGGAAAACCGCTTGATAGACGTGGGTCGCACTTAACTTTAACTGAATGCGACGGGCGGTATGAACCA
>NZ_LS422992.1 GCF_900411375.1 Lentilactobacillus raoultii
AACTTTGTTTTAGCCTACTAAAACAGGCAACAAAGTATGTACCGGTGGCTAGCCGGGAATTGACGCTTGTGGACTATCATATCAACCATAGTAGAGAGCTTATGTCGAGGTGGGATAGGATGAAGCAAGAAAAATCTGGGTATACATTCAGGTATATTTTCAGTAGCAGAAACTTAACATGACATTACCTCAATTAGATTTAGCAAATGCAAAGGGCCCCAAAGCAACGATTAAGACCAATCACGGGGATATCACCATTCAATTATTTCCCGATCAGGCGCCTAAAACCGTTGAAAACTTCATCGCCCTGGCAAATAAAGGGTATTACGATGGGGTGACCTTTCACCGGGTGATCCCTGATTTCATGATTCAGGGTGGCGACCCAACTGGCACCGGTGCTGGTGGTGACAGTAGTTTTGGCGGCAGCTTTGAAGATGAATTTTCACCCGAATTATTCAACCTAAACGGTGCGTTATCAATGGCAAATGCCGGTCCCAATACCAATGGCAGTCAGTTCTTTATTGTGACCAATGAACACGTTGATGATGGCATGATTGGCCAAATGAAACAGGCTGGTTATCCGGATGCCATTATTGAAAAGTATCGAGATGGTGGCACACCGTGGTTGGATTTTCGCCACACCGTGTTTGGCCAAGTCGTTGACGGAATGGCGGTTGCTAAAGAAATCAGTCTTGTCAAGCGGGATGCGGCTGACAAGCCGGAGACTCCCGTTGTGATGACGACGGTTGAAATTTCCAAATAATTAAATTAAGTTAAATTAAAGGCTCGATGACGATCAAAATTTTTTGATCAGTCATCGGGCCTTAATGTTTTTTAGTCATGATGCTCTTTAATACTGGCCGGCACTAATTTGGTATATGATGAAGTTAAATAACTCTAAGGACGGTGAACATCATGGCTAAATTTGATCAGACATTTCGTAAGGAAATCAATTCCGTTGCGCCGTATATTCAGGGTGAGACCGAAGCTGAGGTTGCCCGACGGTATCATTTGAAGAAAGTGGTTAAATTAGGTTCTAATGAAAATCCATATGGGCCGTATTATCATGCACGCCACGCAATTCTTCGCAGTGTGACGGGCATCAACCGGTATCCGGAAGATGATTTTCTAGAAGCTAAACAGGTGATTGCCAGCCGGTTTGGTTTAAAAGCGGCCAATGTTGGCTTGGGAAGTGGCGCCGGTAACATTATCGAAACCATTTCCAAGATGGTGTTGAACGCGGGAGATGAGGTTTTAATTGCGCGCCAATCTTACCGGTTATACCGAGAAGCATCGAAGCTGATGGGCGCAAAGGTCATCGAAATTCCATTAACGGATGACTATCAATTTGATTTGGCTGCGTTTAAGGCTAAGATAACCGATCGGACTAAATTGATTTGGCTTTGCAACCCGAACAACCCGACATCAGTGGTCACAGATCCGACAAAGTTGGCCGACTTCATTGCCGGTTTGCCGGATCATGTCTGGGTAGTGGTAGATGAAGCTTACGCGGATTTTTCCAATCCCAGTCAATTACCGGACTTATTGCAATTTATTGGCCATAAGCGGCTCATGGTTTTACGGACATTCTCGAAATTTTATGGGCTGGCCGGCGCTCGGTTGGGTTATCTGCTGGGTGATTCACAAACCATCGCAGCTTATGACACGGTAACGGAACCGTTTAATTCCAGTCGCTCAGCTTTGGCCGCCGCAATTGCTTCCTTAAAATATGATCAGGACCAGGCTGCTCGGACGTTAACGCGAATTCAAGGTGATCGTGAAGGCTTAACCGAATCGTTGGAACTTTTGGGCTTTAAAGTGGCTAAGTCTGAGACCAACTTTGTTTTTGCTAAGTTGCCGGACGGAGCGCCAAACGCAACTGAGTTGACTCAGAAACTGATGGCAGCAGGGGTGATTGTTAGAGACGGAACACCATGGGGCTACCCACGGCACATTCGGGTGACCATTGGCAAACATGATGAATTGGAATATTTCCTTCAAAAATTGACGGCAATCTTGACAGCTTAAGTGAAACCGGACTGATGATGAGGCAACCTTTCTTAAGAAAAATTGCCCCACGGTTAGTCCGGTTTTTGTTAGAGGGGCTCGGTTAGCAGCTCAACTGGGCAATGATCGGAACCAAAAACGTCAGTTAAAATTTTGGCATCCGTTAAGTCGGGTGTTAAGCGTTGGCTGGTGATGAAATAATCGATCCGCCAACCAGCATTTCGGTCCCGGGCGTGAAACCGATAGCTCCACCAGGAATAGATGTCGGTCTTATCAGGGTAGAAGTGCCTAAATGTGTCGACAAATCCCTGATTTAAAAAGGTGGTAAATGACTGGCGTTCTTCATCGGTAAAACCGGCGTTATGGTGATTGGATTGGGGATTCTTTAAGTCGATTTCCTGATGGGCAACGTTTAAATCACCGCAAAGAATGACCGGTTTTTGTTGATCCAATTGAGCGAGATAATGTTGAAAGGCTTGGTCCCAAGCTAGTCGAAAGTCAAGTCGTTTTAATTTAGCACCGGAGTTTGGCACATAGCTGGTGACAAGGTAAAAGTTTGGGTATTCCAACGTAATGGCGCGCCCTTCGTGATCAAACTCGGGTGACTGGATCCCGTATTGGACACTAAGTGGTTCGTGCTTGGTAAAAATTGCGGTGCCGGCATACCCCTTTCTTTCAGCGTAATCAAAATACTGGTGGTAACCAGGCAGCTGCAAGTCAAGCTGACCGGCCTGCATCTTGGTTTCTTGAATACAGAAGAAATCGGCCGCCAGTTCTTGAAAAGTTTTCGTAAAATCTTTTTTAACGATTGCCCGTAACCCGTTGACGTTCCAAGAAATAAATTTCATAGTTAATTTTGACCATCCTTTAACTTTAATTTTGAGATGCTTCAAATCAATTTTACTATAGCAAAAGTCTTGAATGGTTTTTTGGTAGAATATTTTATAAGAAAAATAGGGGAACCAAAAAAGAAGCTGAAACAAATTGACTTTGTCTCAGCTTCTTTTGGCTAAACCATTATTTTTTTATTGAGCGAATCAGTTTTTGCATCGCTTGTGCCTGGAATTCAGCAGTTGCTTGCTTTTGAAGTTTAGCTTGCTGTGCTTTAGACATCTTTGGGTTCTTCTTCATGGCCGCCATCACTTGCTTGGTGACAAAAGCTTTTCCCTGAGCCTTTAATTGCGCTTGGTAAGACTTGCTCTTGAGTTTCTTTTGAAGTGCTTTGGCTTGATCAGTGGAAAGAACCAACCAATCTTTGTTGACATAAATTTTATTATGTCGTTTAACTAGTTGACCGTCTTCACCGGCAATCCCGAACCAAAATTTAGAAGCGCCACTACGATAGCGCCAACGAGTGGTTTGGGTTTCAATTCTTGGTGTCCCACTTTCCGTAATGACTTGGTTAGTGGTGTGGTTGACGGTCGTATGCGATTTCTTCTTTGCGTTTTCAGATGTTTGATAAATATAAACTTGATGCTTGTTAGCAGTTCCAATTGGCTGATAAAGCAATAGTTTCATTTGCTTTGACGGACTGGCCGAATAGAGGAGATGGTAACTTGCTTTGGTTACTTGTTTCATCCCATAATGATCTTTATCATTTTTAATAATAAAGACGGTTGATATGACCATCCCAATGATTGCCAAAATAGTTAGTCCCCAACTAAGTGGTTTGTTCTGAATATAAATAAAACAGATGAACGACAGAATGGCGCAAATCCCTAAAACGACTAGGATCATTATTTGTCACCTCCGTTTTTGGCTGTGTAGTCAGCTGATGACGTTCGATTCTTCATAAAGAAGGCAGTAACCAACGCCATCAAACAGAAGACGACGGCGACGATAAAGGCAGCGTGATAACCACCCAAAGTTGCATTAAAGAAGTCGTCTTTATATTTCAACGGGTTGGTTGTCACTAAATGATGTGCCGGCTTTTCGCTGTTAGTAACGTTTGTTAGGATACTAATTAGAATAGCCGTTCCAACTGAACTGGCAACCTGACGCTGCGTGTTATTAACCGCAGTTCCGTGACTTAATAAGTTCATTGGCAAGGAGTTCATTCCAACCGTCGTTGACGGCATCATGGCCATTGAAATTCCAAACATTCGGATTGCATAGAAGACCACAATATAAGTAGTGGGCGTATCTTTTGTAATAAAGATAAATGGAATGGATCCCAATGTTAAAAGTGCCATCCCGATAATTGACAGGTGACGGGCACCATACCGGTCAACGGCCCGACCGGTAATTGGACTCATAATTCCCATCATTAAAGCACCGGCCAGCAAGGTTAGGCCGGATTCAAAAGCGGACATTCCTTTAACAATCTGAAGATACAGCGGGATCACCATTTCGACTCCGACCATGGCCATCATTGTGACAGAACTCAGAATAGCGGAGACTAGGAACGGAGTTGATTTATAAACCCGAAATTCCAAGAACGGCTTGTCCATTTTAAGTTGTCGCCAGATAAAGATAGCGATGAAGATCGCACCAATAATCAACGTTGAGATCACCTTGGTGCTGCCCCAACCGTCATCACCAACGGACGAGAAGCCGTAGAGCAGGCTACCAAATCCAATGGTGGAAGTGACAACCGAAAAGATATCGATGCCGGTCTTCTTGGTTGGCAGAACGTTTTTAACAAACCAGAAACTGCCAAGAATGACGATCAGCAATAATGGTAAGATCATGCCAAACAAATCTCGCCACGTTGCATTATCAATCACCCATCCGGAAAGCGTTGGGCCAATGGCAGGTGCCAGGCCAATAACGATTCCGGCAAGGCCCATGGCGGTTCCCCGCTTATCAGGCGGAAAAATTGACAGCATAATGGTCTGAAGCAGTGGCATGGTAACACCGACTCCTAATGCCTGAATGAGACGGCCACCCAATAGGAAACTAAAGTTAGGCGCCGTATAACATACAACGGTCCCAATGAAGAAAACGACCATTGCCGTCATGTAAAGGGGCTTTGAATTGAACCGGGTACTCAACCAGGCACTGATTGGGATCATGATCCCGTTAACCAGTAGGAACCCGGTTGTCAGCCATTGAACGGTTGACGTTGAAACATCAAATGCCTTCATGATAGTGGGAAAGGCGGTTGACAGAATTGTCTGATTTAAAACCGTACAGAAAGTTCCAATCAGCAGCAACACAATCATCAAGCCGCGATTATAGGCTTTCCCGTTAATATCGACCGATTTAGCCAAAATCTATTACCTTCTTTTCTCTAAAAAATTGTTTTCATCTGAAAAACGATACTTGAATAATATAAGAGCATTTACTCTAATTGTCAACTATCTTGACAAAGTTATTTAAAAATATATACTGAATGTCAGGAAATATGATTACGATATTAAATTGTCTTACAAATAAAATGTTGATTTATCAACATTGGAAACCATTACAAAAGCAATTTTTGTGAAACGAGGAATAGAAGTGGATAAAGAATTTCAAAAAAAGCTGGCTAAAATTCTTGAAAAGACCGACTGGCATTTGGGAATTGGTGATGTCGAAAGTGCCACCGGAATCTCCCAAACCAAGTTACGTTATTGGGAGCGCAAGGGCTATATCAAGAGTGCTCAAGGAAAGGGGCAGAATCGAAAATTTACTTATAGTACCCTGATGAAGGTTTATCAAATGAAAATGTATTTGGATCAAGGGTATACACTAGCTGTGGCGGCGGAAAAAGCGGAGTCTAAAAATCAAATTATGCGGACTTTGAAGCGGGTGATTTTTGATCGGTATGAAGGTATCGAAACCCTTGAAGGTTGCCCAGCGATTAATTTAGGCTCACTGGTCGGTGATCCGGATCATTCACTTTATGCAATTGTCCGGAGTGATCACACGGATTTAAAATTATTCCCTAAGCAGCGGGATAATCAAGCCGAAGTTTAGGTGACAATGGTCTGCTGGGCCAGAATGAATTCGACGGATGGTTTATGGGATTCATTAGATTTTTAAAATTAACACTTGATTTTTACCCGGGTAAAAGCGTTAAACTGATACTATATTTATTTATAAAATTGTTGGAGGACTCTAATGCTGGAAAAAACTGTTTATAAAGAATTGCTAAGCCACGCCTTTGACATTCCGGTTTCGGTAACTTATTGGAATGGCAAGACTGAAACTTATGGCGGCGACAATCCGCAAATTAAGATTGAAATCAAAAAAGACATTCCGTTGAAGGAAATGACTTCTCAACCAACGTTGGTTTTGGGGGAAGCCTACATGAACGGTGAGATTGAAATTACGGGAAGCATTCAAGAATTAATTGCCTCCGCTTATCGAAAGGGCGGCAGCTTTTTAACGAACAACCCGTTTTTGAAACACCTGCCAAAGATTTCCCACTCTGAAAAAGAGAGTAAGAAAGATGTGCAAAGTCACTACGATATCGGTAATGACTTCTACCGGTTGTGGCTTGATAAAACGATGACCTATTCATGCGCTTATTTCGAGCACGATGACGATACTTTGGAGCAGGCTCAAGTAAACAAAGTTCGCCATATTTTGCATAAATTAAAGCCGATGCCGGGCAAACGACTACTTGATATTGGTAGTGGTTGGGGCACGCTGATTTTCATGGCGGCCGAAGAATTTGGCTTGAACGCGACTGGCATTACTCTAAGTAAAGAGCAATACAATTACACGCAACAACAGATAAAAAAACGTGGCCTGGAAGACAAAGTCAACGTCTTGTTAACGGACTATCGTGAAGTCAAGGATCAGTTTGATTATGTGACATCTGTCGGGATGTTTGAGCACGTTGGTAAAGAAAATCTTGGCCTTTATTTCCAAGATGTTCAGAAGTTCTTAGTACCTGACGGCCGAGCATTGATTCACGGTATTACCGGGCAACATGAAGGTGCTGGGGTTGATCCATTTTTGAATAAGTACATTTTCCCAGGTGGTTATATTCCAAACGTTGCTGAAAATCTGACTCATATCATGAATGCCGGTCTTCAGTTAACTGATCTGGAGCCCTTACGTCGACACTATCAACGAACACTTGAAATGTGGTATGCCAACTACACTAAGGTAATCGATCAGGCTGAAAAGATGTATGGCAAACCGTTTGCCAGAATGTGGTCGCTATATCTTCAAGGAGCGGCTGCTTCATTTGAGGCTGGTAACATTGATGTTATGCAGTATCTCTTAACCAAGGCCCCAAGTGGAACTGGATTGCCAATGACCCGGCAATACGTTTACCAGGCGGATGGCGAATAATTTAATTAAATGACAAAACGGCTGTGATGTTCCGGATGGAATGTCGCAGCCGTTTTTTGCGATTTTAATGATGGAGTGTCTCACGTTGGTGCGAGGCACTTTGACTTTTTTCTTTCTATGCGGTACGCTTTCAGTATCATTTAATCAAATTTTCATTTTACTTGTGCGATTCTGCACAGGTTTAAAACCAGTTAACAGAAATAACACATAGGTGGTGGGCTTCTTGAAAAAGATTTTGGCGTACAACATTTTGGAATATGAACGAGAATTTGTCCTCGAATGGGCAAAGGAGCATCCCGACGTTCAAGTTGATTTTAATGCCATTGAGTTGCACGATGATACGGTGCAGTTGGCAAAGGGTTACGACGGGATTGATTATCGGCAGCGCAGCAAGCTTTCCGATGACTCAAAATTATATGAAACACTGCGGGAATATGGGATTCATCAGTTAGCACTTCGATCGGCCGGGGTGGATTCGTGCAACTTAAAAGCAGCTAAAGAAAATGGGTTAACCATTACCAACGTCCCGTCTTATTCACCAAGAGCCGTAGCTGAAATGACCTTAACCCATGCGATGAATTTGATTCGCCACATTCCGCAATTTCAAAAACGAATTCGCCAAAATGATTATATCGTCAACGGACTTCGGTCAAAAGAAATTTCCAACCTCACTGTGGGGATTATCGGCGTGGGTCGAATTGGCAGTACAGTGGCCAAAATTTTTAAGGCATTGGGCGCAAAGCGGGTTCTTGGCAACGACATTAAAGAAAACGATGAGTTTCGTGATTTAGTTGAATACACGACTAAAGAAGACATTTATCAACATGCCGATTTAATTACCATGCATACCTACATGAGTGACCAAAATTATCACATGATTGGGCAACCCCAATTTGAGAAAATGAAGAAGACGGCTCTGTTTATTAACTGTTCACGCGGGCCGATTGTTGACACCGATGCGCTGGTAACGGCCTTGGAAACTGGCCAGATTGCGGGTGCCGGCATCGATGTGATACAGGATGAAACGAAGATCTTTAACCAATCCTTTGTTGGCCAAGATAAGATTCCACTACCGGTTTATACTAAATTAATGAACATGGAGAACGTTTTCTTAACGCCGCACGTCGCATTTTATACCGATCATGCGGTTAAGAACATGGTCAAACAATCATTAGATGATACATTGATGGAAATTTCCGGGAAAGAAAGTCCCCACCGAGTTCGTGTTTAACATAGATCGTCCATTAAACTAAAGTCCCCAACTGATTAATTCGAAGTTAACCGGTTGGGGACTTTAGTTTAATTGTCAATTCATCAATTTTTTAATACTGTTACTTTGAAGTGGCCGTTTTTGATTGAGTGGTCGGCAATTGTGAGTCTGCCAATGGCTGGTTGGCTGTTGACGACTGAGACTGGGAAGCGTGAGTCATTAATTTCACTTTAGAAGCCGGCACCTGACCGTTAAAATGGCCTTGCCGATTTTCAAATAAGCCATTATGTAACTTGTTTCGAAGTGTTGTGGCGTCAAATGGATTATCGACAACGTAGTGCTGATAATAATCTTTACCATGGCTGACAATCACGGTGCCCTTTGGCAGGACCAGTTTCTTTTCAATAATTGATGTGTTATTTTGCTGGTCGTAAAACTTCAAATTACCTTTAAATTGTTTTTTGACTTGATAAAACTTATTTCTGACGGTGCCATCGTATTTATCAATTAGCCCTGAACTGGGTGATTTTGAATGAGAGTCGGCACTCGCCATTAATGAATAGTTGGCAATTCCGATTAATGATCCGAAGATTAATGCAACTAGAAGTAGCCTTTTCATAGAATGTCCCTTCTGTGTAATAATGACTGAAGTTAAAAATCAATCAAACCTGAATGTTGGTTTAAACCCACTTTATCGTGAAAATCAGTGTTTGTAAACCATTATTCACTAGAGTTGAATCAATAGTAGCTGAGATTATCACACAGTTGACACTCTGCACTAAATGGCTAACAATGCAGAAGACTGCAGAATTAGTGAAACAGATTCAGCGAAATTAGTTAAGCGGGGTAATTGTAATTAATATTATTTTAGAATCGTTATTGTATACTCTTCAAAATTAGTTTAGAATAGAACTAGATTAAAAATATTTGGAGGGATTTTGAATGAACTTTATCGGTAAAGAAATTGAAGATTTTAAGGTAAATGCTTATCAGGACGGGGATGTTAAATCTATTACCAAGCAGGATCTGTTAGGTCACTGGTCAATTGTCTTCTTCTACCCGGCTGATTTCTCATTTGTCTGCCCAACTGAACTTGGTGATTTAGCCGACAATTACGACGCTTTCAAACAAGCCGGTGCAGAAATTTATTCAGTTTCCGAAGATACTGAATTTGTCCACCAAGCATGGCACGAAAAGAGTGATGAAGTCGGTAAGGTGGAATATCCAATGGTTGCTGACCCAGCCGGCAAGTTGGCTCGCTTCTTTGGTGTGTTGGATGAGGAAGCCGGTCAAGCTTATCGGGGTGTCTTTATCATTGACCCTGAAGGTAAAGTTCGTTCTTACACCATTAACGATATGGGCATCGGCCGAAATGCTCAGGAAGTTCTGCGGACATTGGAAGCCGCTCAATTTGTCGCTGAACACGGCGATCGCGTTTGCCCAGCCAACTGGAAACCAGGTGAAAAGACGTTGAAGCCAGGGACCCAATTAGTTGGTAAAATCTAAACCCGCTTTTAACCGGTTGGTTTAAACCATTTAAAAAGGCCATGTTATTTTTCCGATTATTGGGAGAAATAACATGGCCTTTTTGAAGCTCTAGAAATAAAAATCCTAATAATTTCTTAGTTGGCTTTAGTTTGAATAATGTATGTACCATATGCTAAAATGTACATACGCGGGGAGGGATGAATCATGATTAATCCTGAAGATTTAAAGCAGGAAGTCTCAATGTTTAAAAATGGTCATTCATATGCATTTCGGGTTTCAAAAAAAGATCGAGAATTTCTAAAAGCGGATGAAACCACCAAATTTGAAAAAATTGTTTCTCCTGATGGCAGACAAATTACCTTTCGCAAAGTTGAACAAAGCCACCCTGATGTTTTAAAAGCGGCCAGCAAATTGTATGATCAGCATGAAGATTTGATGAAACGGTTAGAAAACCTATGAACTATTTGTCCAAAGAAGATATTATTGCAATTCACCAAATGGTATTGACACGATCTCGTCATCAACTAACCGGAGTTCAATATCCACAAGGGTTGAATCTGGTTGTTGAGCAACCAAAACAAGTTATTTTTGGCCGTGAATTGTATCCTAATGTCTGGATTAAGGCAGCCTATATTATCCAAAAGATAACCAAAAAACATCTTTTTGTTGATGGTAATAAACGAACAGCGCTTTTGTCGGGGCTGGCATTTTTAATGGTTAACGGTGAAACACTGGATTTCACGGCTGATGAAGGTGAGAAGTTGATTTTGAGTGTTACAAACGGTGACGATACTGAAGAAGTAATGCTGGCACTTGCAGAGTGGTTGAAAGCGCATCGACTGACTGCACGTTAGCTGAAATCAACAATTAAACTAAAGGGTCATGTTATTTTTTCGACGATTACCGGGAAAATAATATGACCCCTTTTGAGTGGATCGGCTTGTGATAGAATTAATTCTATTGGATATAATATGTGACTGATTCACTTGCATACACATGTGAATTAATTTTGAAATATTACTTAAAAGAAGGCTGGCGTTAATGCTCGAGATCGATTCTATTAACTTTCTAACTATTTGGAGGTGGTCTGCTTGGCGGTTTTATTGATTTTTCTCGGTTTTCTGATTGGAGCATTCATTATCAGTATGGGTGGTGGTGGTGGTTCCTTTTATTTAGGGGTTTTAGTTGGGATTGCCCACCTTTCCCCAGCCGGCGCTGCGGCAACCTCATTATTTACCGCCTTACCAGCGTTGGCGGTTGGCACTTATAGCCATTATCGAACCGGCAATATGAAATTCAGCTATGGCAACAAGCTATTGATCACGGCGTTACCAGCTACCGTGATTGGCAGTTTAGTTTCAGGGCTGATTCCGGTGCTTGTTTATAACTGGGTGATTGCGATAATCCTATTTGTTTTGGGCGTTCAAACAATTCGAAAATCATTTGGTAATCGGCGCAAGACTAACTTAAAGCCTTGGACCGTTTATTTATTTGGCGCACTCAGTGGGTTGATGGTTGGGGTTGCCGGCTTAAGTGGTGGTGGACCGGTTATGGCCGGCCTATTACTGCTTGGGCTGAATATGCCGCAAGCCGCTGCCACTTCGTCGTATGCGCTGATTGCGCTATCGATTGTTGGCTTGGGGTTTCACTTTACGCAGGGAAACATTGATTGGCAGGTGGGCTTGTTACTAATGGTCGGTTCGCTTGTTGGGGCAGCAATTATGCCACGCATTCTGGCGAAATTTGATCCGCGTAAGGTTACACTGATTCTTCGCCCGGTCATGGGAATTTTGCTGGTTATAATGGCCGTTCGATTCGTTGTTTAAAAAAGCCTTCCTGCCAAGTAGTGAAACACTTGGTAAGGAGGCTTATTTTAGTTGATTGGTCATATGGTTGTGCAGCTTTTGGAGTTGGCTAACAAATAAGTCGGCATCTTTGCCAAGCAATTGCTTTAAAGCTTCATCGTTTTGATCATAAAATTGCCGAATTTGAGTGGCGTATTGACGAGCCTTAGCTGTTAGAACAATTATTTTGAATCGACTATCCTTTTTGGAAGGGGCTCGCACAATCAACGATTTCTTTTCCATTAGTTGTAATAGAGCAGTTGCCGAAGATTTTTGGATGTTAAATTCATGCTCGACGTCAGTTTGGTAGAGATCGCGTGTAGCTTCGTTGCGATATAAAAAATCAATGATACTCATTTGAACCTGGGTGATGCCAAGCTGCTTGGCTTGCCGACTTGAATAACGCTGAAGATCGTTGTCCAGATTTTTAATTAAAATGCCGATTTGTTCAGACATAGGGTTACCTCGATTGTTCCAATTCGAATTAAATGGATTTTATTAAAGTTTAACTGATTTTTGGCTGGTTGTAAATTGAAAATAATAACCCTTTATTAAGAAGCGAGATGACTAAAAATAAAACCGATTGATGGGATTTGTTAGTTGACATTATCCTTAAAAACGCATATAGTTCTATATCGAACTGTAAATGAAAGGAGTTTTTAAATGACTAGAAGCGTCTCCCTAAAATTATACTTATCGATTGTGGCCACTGGCCTGATGGCTTTCTGTGGGGTCTTGATTGAAACTGCCATGAACGTCACTTTTCCGACGTTGATGAAACAGTTTGGCGTTAATACGGCGACTATCCAGTGGTTGACAACAGGGTATTTGTTAATCGTCTCAATTTTTGTCCCGATTTCCGGCTTTTTAAAACGGCGATTTACCACTAAACAACTCTTTTTAACAGCTAATCTTACTTTTTTAATTGGTCTGTTGATTTGTAGCTTTACCAATAATTTTACAATTTTATTGGTTGGTCGGTTGATTCAGGGAGCCGGCACCGGGGTGGCACTCCCCTTGATGTTTAACATCATTTTGGAGCAGGCGCCACTTGATAAACTTGGTTTTCTAATGGGCATTGGAACACTGGTGACAGCAATTGCGCCGGCGATTGGGCCAACTTATGGTGGCTTGCTGGTTGGTTTGGATTGGCACTATATTTTTCGAATCTTATTAGTATTGATTGTAATTTCATTGATTTTGGGCATTGGGTCGATTACTCAAGTCACTCAGCCTAAGCATGTCAAGCTTGATTTTTCGTCATGGCTTTTAATTGCAATCTTCTTTGCCGGCGCTATTTTGGCTTTTAACCAATTAGCAAGTTCGATAACAATGGCTTTGGCTTATGGTGTGATTGGCGTGGCCGGTCTCATTTTGTTTATTTTTCGGACAAAGCACACGTCAAATGCACTCGTTAATCTGGGTGTGTTTAAAAGCCAACCGTTTACGCTTCACCTAACCGGCTTTTTGATTATGCAAATCATTAATGTTGGGGCCGCCTTTGTGTTGCCAAATTACTTGCAATTGGTCAACCGGGTAAGTTCGCTTGAAGCTGGGATACTATTATTACCGGGAGCCGCTATTGGGGCCGCTTTGGCGCCGGTTAGTGGTAAACTTTACGATGCATTAGGTCCAAGCAAACCAATTAAGCTGGGATTGACGATTCAATTGATCGGGGTCGTTTTACTTTTGGTAACAGCTTTAACGGCGAATACTTGGATTGTGTTGACCGGCTATGTATTTGTGATGCTTGGGACCGGATTTGCGATGGGCAATATCATGACAAACGGCTTGGCACAAATTTCTAAAGCTCAAAGTATTGATGGAAATGCAGTCTTTAATACGCTGCAACAATTTTCTGGCGCGCTGGGAACAGCCATCATTTCACTAATCATGTCATTGGCTCAGGTAGCGACAAACGAAGTTCATTCAACGGCTGTGGGTGCCCAACATGACTTTCTGTTGTTGGTAATTCTTGAACTCTTGGCGATTTTAATGCTATTGGTTGGATTACGACGCGGCCAATCAAAAAAGACCACCGATTAAATTCTCGGTGATCAAATTCAAATTAAGTGATAGTGGCGCAAACCCTCTAAAACACCATGATCACTTTTGGCAACGTAACTGGCCCGTTGCTTAAGCCGATGACTAGCCTGCTTCATTGAGATACTATAGTCGGCCAGGTTGAACATGCTTAAGTCGTTATTTTGGTCACCAAAAGCATAAACGTCAATTTCCGGATGGCCAATTAACCGTTTAATTTTAGTGATCCCTTGAGCTTTGGAGATTTCAAGCGGCATGACGTCAACGGCATCCGGGGCGTATCGAAGAATGCTCAGCTGATTGTGGAAAGCAGTCTGGTAGAGTGCTTCCTTGGCTTGCTCAATGTATAAATTAAGGAAGTTCACCGGTGCGTGTTGAAAGAAAGTGGGGTCAACAAAAGTATCTAATAAATGATTTCGCGCAATGTGTCGACTGGTTAGGGGATTCAAACCGCTGACGGCGAATCCCTGCTGATTAAAAAAGCCGACATCATCATGGTGCTCGCTGGCAAATTGAATGACGGCTTGAATCTTTTCAATTGGGAATTGGTAGTTTTGAATGGTTTGATCTTTGTAAACGATGTAGCACCCATTAGCCAAAATGTACGTGTGAAGATCCAACAAAGTCAATAAATCAGTGATTTCGTAATAACTTCGACCAGTTGCGATCACTGGCAGGATATGGTTGGCCTTTAGTTGTTTGATAGCTTGAAGGGTAGTCGATGAAATTTGAAGTGGCCCCGCATCACACAGGGTGCCGTCCAAATCAAAGACTGTGATGGCGTTGATCATGGCAACCTCCTTAAAATGACAAAATGAACGATCCGAACTTGAAAGCGAAAAGTGCTGTGCCTTCATTCGGATCGTTTTTTTGATTAACGTCATTGTATGTGAGAATTAGCCGATTGGCAAGCTAATTTAATAAAATGATGGTTTATCAAAGTTGGTGTTTGGTTCGTTAACACCTAAACTCTTTCGGGCGTATTTACCTGAATCATCCTTTAGAATATTAACGATTAACTTGGCAACCGCTTGACGGCTAACCTCGGTTCCACCAAATGGTTCTCCGCTTTGCGTCAACTCATAATCGGTATTTTGGTCATCATCGAAAAGCCAAGCCAAACGAAGTTGAGTATAGTCCAAATCGGATTTCTTAAGAACGGCAGCTGTTTTCTTCCGGCGTTCAATGGAGCTGGCAATCATGGCGTTGTTCCATTGGCCAAACTTACCCTTGACTTCATCTTCAACGCCTAGAACAGTTGCGGCAATGATTTTTTTAACGCCAATCGCGTCCATTTGAGAAACAATGTTTTCAACGGCCTTTAAGTCACGCATTTCATCCAGATAGACAGCATCAACGCCATCTAATGCGGTGTCTAATGCACGTTTATCATTGAAATCACCATCAATGACTTCCTCACGACTCGGATCGGTGACTTTGATGCGTTTGGACGCGTTACGGGCAAACAGTTTCAATTTGTAATCGGTTTGTTTTAGTAGCTCAACAATCAGGTATCTGGAAATTTGACCAGCTGCTCCAAGAATTAAAATGGTTTTCACAAGAATTCCTCCAATCATGAATTGAATTTTTTGTTATCACAGCTTCACTATACCGCAAATGTGGTGTGATAGCGAAGGTGTCAACTAACTTGCTGGCTTATAAGTTGTTAACAACTCAAATATAACTATTTAGAATAATTATTGTTTAACGTTGAATAGCTGAGAAAGTGAAGCTACAATGTAGGCAGAATGGTTGACGTTATATAACAATGTTTGGATGGGGGTATTAGAAAATGGAAGATTCAAAAAAGATTAATTATAGTTTACATACCGTGTATCAAACGGGCTTGGCAATAACCGGTGTTATGCTGTTTAGTTTTTCATTGGGGATGGTACAGCCTAATTCTGTCAAAGGAGCTTCTTCTTCACAGATCGCCAGCTCTCTTCAAAAAAGTAGTAGTGCTTCGACCAAGGATGTAAATAGTCCAGTCTCGACAATAAATTCAGGGGATTTGGATCAGGCTGATTCTCAGAACTCTTTAGATTCTAATTTATCAACGGATAAAAATAAGCCTACCGTAACAGAAAATAATAATTGGCTCCATTTTTCTTTTACTTTTGATCGAAAAGATGGGACTGATACCCCCTTTATTAAAAAAGGTGATCAATTTAAAGTTCAATTCAGCGATATAAGTGGGATTCAATTTAGTGATTTTCGGTACACTGCTTCAGAGGTTGAACCGCCAACAGTTGACCTAAGTGGATTATTCGATTTTAAGAAAGAGGGTAATACTTTAACGGTCACAGCGACTCAGGATATGAAGGCCGTCAAACGGGTAGTGTTGGGACTAGATGGCAGAACCCAATCAACTTCTACTGACAATGCAGTGACCGCAACAAGTTCGTTTGATGGTCAAATGGTTAAAACTAACCCTCAAAACTATTATTTTAAAAATAGTAAGTCTTCTAATAATCCAGTTGCCCAAAATACTGACATTGCGATTTTTGGACACTATACTGGTGGTGCATTACACTCCACACGTGATAATAACCCTAGCTATTCTGATAATTTTTGGGCAAATGATTCAGGCAATAAGCTTTATTTTTGGCATAGTCAAAACGCAATGGTTGCCTATGCACAACTTTCTTTGCCCTATGATAATAAAATTCGCCCTACTAAAGTTAAAGACTGGAAAATTGAATTAGTAAATGATCAAAAACACGAATTATTAAGTAGAAATGCACGGGTTGAAATTGCACCGAATGATAAGCCAAACGATTATCCATTTGACATGATGGGATCTGGTAATCACCCGAACTACACTTATCAGTTGATTCAGGACGCAGATGGGAAATCGCTTGATTTTAGTTCTTCTAATCTTCCTCCAAGAAATGGCAACTCACCTTCAGATCCTCAACCTACAATTAACATTACTTTTTACATTGATACTGAAAAGGATCCGCAGACTGGTCCAAGCGATACAATTCATTTAAGAACCTCATGTTTAACTGATAGAGGATCAATTGAGCCAAAAGACTATACATTATCTTACATTCCAAATGGACAATATGGGTTTTCACCATTATTCACTGCGAAAGATGATCAAGTTGATCTATCAACAGCTGTAGGTAAAAGCTTTCCTGGCACTTTAAATGATTTACTGAAAATGGATTCCAATACCATAAAGAATGATTTTGTTAAGGCTGGAAGCGCCGGGGATTATGACGATCCAGATGGAAGTAATTATAGTTACAAAATAGTGAGTGTCGAGCCGTCCACTAGTGGTACTTCGTCTGTTTACGAAAAGAAGAATGGTAATTCGTACAATGTCGAAATTGAAGCGACTAAAAATTCTGGTGGTGAGTATAGCAGAGGAAATACAATTTTAAGAAATGCGACGTTGACGTTTACTGGTAGTAGTTCCGGTGGCGGTGGCAGCACCCCGGTTACCCCGGTCAATCCAGTCAACCCGGTAACGCCTGATACACCATCTAGTTCAAGCTCGAGTTCAAGTTCCAGCACCAGTTCTAGTTCGAGCTCATCAGTTGCTTCATCGTCCTCAAGTGTGTCAACACCTAGTGAACCTTCTGAACGACCGACGTTTCCGGATTACGTTGCCAAGAAAGGGATGGCTGTTTACTCACTTAAGAAGATCGGTCTTTACAGCAGGAAAAACTTCTCGACAAAGGCTCGCAAAGCTTGGTATTCACGCAAGCCACGAGTTTATCGGCCAATGTTTGTTGTTACCGGCTATGCCCGTTCCTCGGTTGGTCACTTACGCTACAAAGTCCGTGACGTCAACCACCTGACCAAGAACCGCAACAAGAAGGGCTATATTACCGCCAACTGGAAGTACGTTCGCCCTGTTTATTATGCGAAGAAGCACTCAACAGTCACCATGATTAATCCACGCGGGGTTAACGCATATAAAAAGGTTAATTTGACCAACGAAGTGAAGCACTACAAACAGGGAACTGTTCTAAAAGTTGCCAAAGCTGTGCACTATCATTTAACGACGCGTTATATTTTGCCAAATGGTCGATACATTACAGCAAATCGAAAGTTGGTTAAGATGGGCCGCCACCATTTTCCAAAGTATGTTCGAGCTCGGAGTGCCCTTAACCGTTATAGCGACGTCAACCTTAACAAACGGAATCATCATTACTCTAAACGCAGTCACAAATTATTTAAAGTTTATGGGTTTGATTACTCACACGCTAACAGCGTTTCTGATTTGGGTGCTTTGCGTTATCGGGTTGCCCATGGTTACATTTCTGGGAATTCTCGACTGGTTAGAGTCATTCGGTAAGTGTTTGAATAATTAAATTTAGGATAGCAAAGCACGTCAACGATTTTTTGGAATCGTTGACGTGCTTTTTGCAAATTGTTCAGGATTACTTTTTCGCTTTTCTTGAGTCAATACCGCTATTATCTAAACAAATAATCCAACGTTGCCGCTCCGGCAGCCTTTGCCGCAATCAGTAAGCAGCGTTCGTCCATCATAAAGTTGGGGCTGTGGTGGGGATGAGTTTGACCATCGTTGATATCACACCCGACATACAGAAAGACGCTTGGCCGTTTCAGTGCAAAATAAGCAAAATCTTCCGAAGGATCCTGAGCACCAAAGTCGGTCACCTGGGTGATTTCTGGGATCTTGGCTGATTTAATGGCATCCACGGTTTGCGTGGTGAAGCTCGGATCATTGTAGAGGACCGGCGTGTCGGTAATCAGTTGATAATCGGCCTTAACACCAAAGGTTGTTTCAATGCCTTTAATGATTTGTTTGATTTGCTGGTGAATGACTTTTCGGGTGCTTTCTTTCATAATTCGAATATCGCCCTTGAGTGTGACGGCTTCCTTAATGACGTTGTAGGTGCCAGCCCCGTCAAAGGAGCCGACGGTGATGCTGGCATGATCTGCCGGTTCGATTCGACGTGACACAATCGTTTGGAGTGCTGTGACAAAATAACTGCCAGCCACAATTGCATCGTTGGACAGTTGCGGCATGGAAGCATGACCGCCCTTTCCCGTGAAGGTGACGGTAAAATTTGATCGGCCAGTTTGGCTGTTACCCAGATGATAGCCGATAGCACCAAGCGGCATGGTTGACATCACGTGAATCCCAATGACGTTGTCCACGTTATCCAGGGCGCCATCTTCAATCATTGATTTGGCCCCACCGGGATAGACTTCTTCTGCTGGCTGGTGAATGATCCGGACAGATCCTTTAAGCTGATCTTTAAGTGCAATTAGATTTTTGGCCAGCACCATCATATAGGCAGTGTGACCATCATGACCACAAGCATGCATCACGCCTGGATTTTGCGATTTAAATGGCAAATTGTTATCTTCTTGAATGGCCAGTGCATCAAAATCGGCTCGTAAAGCCAATTTTGGACCGGGATGACCACTATCGATATCGACCAGAATCCCATACCCATCGCCGCAATCACGGACTGGGTAGTTTAGATTTTGATAGAATCTTTTGATGTAGGCGTGGGTTTCCTTCTCTTTAAAAGAGACTTCCGGATGTTCGTGAAGGTGACGCCGAATCTGAATCATTTCATCTTCGGATTGAGAGAGGCGCTGCATTAATTCCTGTTCTAAAGTCATGTTGTTCCTCCTGATAGGTTAATTTGATCGTTGCTGAGCTTGGATCAGTTTGATTAATAAGGGTTTAATTCGATAAAAGATCACTTCTGCGACCACAAAGCCAACGGCCAAGGCAATCGCAATTGTCAGTGTGTTAAATAAGTAGGTGGTAGTTTGGGATTCCCGCCCTAAAGTGAAACTACGCATCCCTAAGTATAGAATTCCCCCTGGCACCAATGACACCAAGCTGGGAACGTAGATGATATTCACGGGAACCTTGAATAGGACGGCTGAAATGTTTCCCAAGATGCCAATAACGATGGCCGCAAAAAAATTGGGCAAAATTAACCCGTGATCAACTTGCAGTACCAAGTAGTAAACGGTCCAAGCAACTGAACCAGTGATGCCAGCGGGTAACAGTGAGCGTCTGGGAATGTTGGTGATGAGGCCAAAGCCGACGGTTGAAGCTAAACTCACCACAAATTCAATTAAGACTCTCATATTGGCCCACCTCCCAGCCAGCCAAATAAGAGCTGAGACAGTGAAGTGCCAATGACCACACCGGCACCAATTGAGCCGGCGATGATCACGGCGTCAACGGCTCGAACGACGCCAGAAATGGTGTTGCGATCAATAATTTCACGAAACGAATTGGTAATCGCCACGCCGGGCACCAATGGCATCAACGCACTAACGATCATATTGCCGGCACTGCTGCCAAGTCCCGATAATTGAAGAAACGCTGCTAAAAAGCCGACGACAAAGCCACCGCAGCCTGCTGCGACGTATGGCGTCTTAATGTGTTGACTGGCCAATACCGAAGCCAAATAGCCAAAAATGCCGATAAAAAAAGCATACCCCAAGTCTAACCAGGTTGCTTTGAATAGCAACATGGGGGCTACCGAAACAAAACCGGCGCCGATAATTTTTAACGGCCAATTGAAATCAATCACCTTTCGATTAATTTTATCTACAGCTTTTTTTAACTCGTTAAAGCTGATTTGGCCACGTACAAATTTTCGGGAAACGGTATTAATTTCGTCAACCTTTTGTAAATTCCAATCCCCTAATCGGACTTTCACCAAGTGGGTGCGGGATTGGTTATTGGTGCCGACAAACAGTGCGGTGATTGTAGCATGACAAGCGATATCGTAGTGGGCCGCCTGACCAATGTATTCAACCGTACTTTCCACCCGGGAAGTTTCGGCACCACTGGTTAGCAAGATTTTACCCACTTTACCACAAAGTGAAATGAGTTCGTCTTCAGTAACTGAATTTTCCATTTGTATAATCCTCAATCTCAATTAATGTCTATCAGTATTATAGGCGTTAAATGGATTTTTTGGGAACAAAATTTGTGGAAGTCGTTGATGCGTGATCGTGGCAGTGATAGAAAAATGTTATTAACGTTTGGGGATTTGCCTCAATTTAAGGCCTTTAAGGGTTAATTTGGTCATGATGGCCACCTCTCTTGGCGGCATTTTATCGGTAAAATGAGAGGTTACAGAAATTAATAGTAGCGCGCTATCAACGCCGTTCATTTTGTCGCTAACTTTCAAAAAACTTCTGAATTTGATTGACAATCTGAATTAACGATGATAAAGTTAGTGACAATTATTAAAGATTTATTAGACGTTGACGAGAAGAGTAGCGTTAAAGTGAGTGTAACAGAGAGCCCTGTTTGGTGAGAGAGGCAACTCACAATAGCGTGAAGATGAGCTCTGAGTCAGATGACCGGTCTAAACGGCTGGGGCATCCGGTAGCAACCGATATATTGCGGGGTATATTCAGATGTGTGACTAATACATTGATCGGATTAACGACCTGATTGCTTAATGAGGCCGGATATGTGATCTTTTATTACTTTTATGCGAATGTACCTGCCGAGGTTGCTATTGTGAAGTAGCAACGAATCAAGGGTGGTAACACGAAAATTCGTCCTGTAGTTGAAATCAACTATGGGGCGAATTTTTTTGGTTACAATTCTTAGGCTGGCTCAGTAGATGGTTTAAAGATGTGAGTGTTGTTTTGGATAATCTTGGGAGTTGATGGTTATGGTAGTAAATGCAGTCAACGGTTTTCTCCACGCCGAAAAACAGTGGACCAATCAAAAATTAAATCAACCGGTGTCAATCTTAGTTTTAAATTTAATGCCGACCAGAAAAGAAACTGAATTTCAATTTTTAACCGCATTCGATCATTTGGACTCGGATGTTGAAATGACCTTTATGTATCCATATACGCACCATTTTAAGGGAACCTCGCGACAGGCAATTGAAACCGATTATGTCTGTTTGAATCAAATTGCGGATCGCTACTATGATGGCTTGATCATTACCGGTTCACCAGTGGAGAAACTGCCGTTTAACCAAGTTGACTATTGGGATGAACTTCAGCAAATCGTCCAATGGGGCCATACCCACGTCAAACAGCAGCTGCATGAATGCTGGGCTGCCCAGGCCGGTCTTTACTTGGATTACGGCATTCAAAAGCGCATACTGCCAAGTAAACTTTTCGGGATTTTCACGGCGGTTAGAGTTGATCATGAATCACCGTTGGCCCGAGGCTTTGGTGCCGGGGGACTTCTCCGGATGCCACAATCCCGACATACCGAGATTGTGTTAGATGAAAACCACTTGCCTGGCGATCTAAAAGTCATTGCGACAGCCCCGCAGTCCGGGCCGATCGTACTGTCATCAAACACCTATCAAACAACCTATGTGACTGGGCATCCCGAATACCGGGAAAAGACACTGGCTAATGAATACTACCGGGACCGATCCAAGAATTTGCCAATTCAGCTTCCTGTTAATTATTTTAAGGATCCGGTTGCGGGCACCGTGGCCTATTCTTGGCAGGATGCCAGTCAAAAACTTTATGAAAATTGGACACATTTATTAGCAGATAAGAAAGTAGGAATTTCATTATGACAGAAGAAAACAATGAGTTACATTTTGAAACATTACAGGTTCATGCAGGGCAAACCGTTGACGAAACGGGTTCACGGGCTGTACCGATTTATCAGACGACATCTTATGTGTTTGATAGTCCGGAACAGGCTGCCGGTCGGTTTGGATTGACTGATCCAGGTAATATTTATACCCGGTTGACCAACCCAACAACCGACGTGGTGGATAAGCGGGTAGCCGCTCTTGAAAACGGGACGGCCGGCGTCACCCTGGCAACCGGTTCAGCTGCGATTACGGCGGCTATTTTAAACGTTGCCGGTAAGGGGGATGAAATTGTTTCTGCCAGCACCCTTTATGGTGGGACGTTCAATCTCTTTAACGTGACACTGCCAAAATTGGGAATTAAAACGCACTTTGTTGATCCGGATGATCCGGCCAACTTTGAAGCACCAATTAATGAGCACACAAAAGCACTTTACCTTGAAAGTATTGGTAACCCTGGCATTAATTTGGTTGATTTTGAAGCAGTTGCTGAAATCGCCCATAAACACGGCATCATTTTAATCGTTGATAATACCTTTGGCACACCGTACCTGGTTCGCCCATTGGATCACGGTGCTGATGTCGTCGTTCACTCAGCCACTAAGTTTATTGGGGGTCACGGCACAACAATGGGCGGCGTGATTGTCGAAAATGGTAAATTTGATTGGAAGGCTAGCGGCCGTTATCCAGGCTTTACAGAACCCAATGCTCAATATAATGGTTTGGTATTTGCTGATCTGGGTGGTGGTGCCTTTACCACCAAGGTACGAGCAGAATCCTTACGTGACCTCGGGGCAACCATCAGTCCATTTAATTCCTTCTTACTGCTCCAAGGACTTGAATCCCTATCACTACGGGTTGAACGACACGTGGAGAATACCAAGAAGATTGTTAACTTCCTGCACAATCATCCAAAAGTGGCTTGGATTAACTATCCAGGCTTACCAGACAGTAAGTACCACACTTTGGCAGAGAAGTACTTCCCAAAGGGGGTTGGCTCAATCTTTACCCTTGGCTTAAAGGGTGGCGAAAAAGCCGGCAAGCAGTTAATCGAAAATCTAAAACTGTTCTCATTACTGGCTAACGTGGCGGATGCCAAGTCGTTAATTATCCATCCGGCTTCGACAACTCATGCGCAGTTGAACGAGGAGGAATTGAAAGAAGCGGGCATTACCCCAGATCTGATTCGGGTATCAGTGGGTGTTGAAAATGCAGACGATTTAATTGCTGATCTAAGCCAGGCACTTGATAAGATTCCGGTTGAAGAAGATCAAAAAGTGGCTGAATCTGACTAATCATTAATTGAGATTACTTGAATTAAACGCGTAACGGGTGGTTAAATAGCCACTCGTTATTTTTATACATAATACCATTTTAATATTCAATTATTTCATAGCGGATCGGATTGACTCGGACTCGTTCGCACTGTGGAGACGTCCAGGGCTTATTGAATAAAATTATCATTTAAATAAAAATAATGAATATTTCAAAAAGGTATTGCATTTTGTCTCACGAAGATGTAATCTATTCACAATTCATTAATATTCACGAAATGTGAATAACTCAGAGGCGATTGAATGCAAGCAGCATTAGTTGGCGTAACGGGTTACGCCGGAATGATCCTTTACCAGTTGTTAAAGGGCCATCCCAATGTTAAAAAAATTCATCTTTATGATCACAAATTAACTGAATCGGCGCCGTTATCGACGGTGGCACCAGTATTTAAATCTGAATCCAAACCAGTTTTCCCGTACGATCCCCAACAAATTATGACGGATAATGACGTTGTTTTCTTTGCGACGTCAGCGGGGGTCACATCTAAATTGAGTCAACCTTATTTGGCAAATGGATTTCCGGTGATTGACCTTTCCGGTGACATGCGGTTAAACGATGCTGGTGATTATCAAAAGTGGTACCACAAGCCGGCAGCACCGGAAAATTTGATGCGACAAGCGCAATATGGTTTGGCAGAGTTCGAATCTGCAAGAGGACAGACATACGTTGCCAACCCAGGCTGTTATGCCACAGCAACGCTATTGGGGCTGGCACCACTGGTTCAACAACATCTAATTGCAGTTGACAGTATTGTGGTTGATGCCAAATCAGGGACTTCCGGTGCTGGCAAGAAGCTATCAACGACAACACATTTTACCGAGGCTAATGATAATCTTCAAATTTATAAGCCCAACCAGCATCAGCATATTCCAGAAATCGTTCAAGAGCTCAAAAATTGGGATCCAACGATTTCAACGATCCAATTTATGACGACCTTGTTGCCGATTACCCGAGGAATTATGAGCACTATTTATGCTCGTCTTAATCACGGCGTGGATCAGGCAACAATTTTAAAAGCTTACCATGACACTTATGACGATCAACCCTTTGTTCACGTCACGGATACCGACCTGCCGACAATCAAGCAGGTGATCGGGACTAACAATTGTGACATTGGGCTAGCTGTTAATTCACAGACCGGTTTTGTGATGGTGGCCAGCGTGATTGACAACATGTTAAAGGGTGCGGCCGGGCAGGCGGTTCAAAATTTGAATCAATTATTTAATTATGAGCCAACGGCCGGACTGGATCTTCAGCCAACCTTAATTTAAGTAAAATTAGCATTTGAGAGGAAGCGGTTTTAATGCAGTTAACGAGTGAGGATTCGATTGAAATCAGCACATTTCAGTGGCCGACAGGTTTTTATGCCGATGCCGGCCACGTTGGCCTAAAGAAAACGGATGATGATCTTGGCTGGTTAGTTTCAAAAGTGCCTGCCGCAGCAGCGGGCGTTTACACGACTAATCAATTCCAAGCGGCTCCAACGGCACTGACCAAGGAAACGATTAATCTGGCACATCAATTACAAGCGATCGTGATGAACAGCGGCAATGCTAATTCCTGTACCGGGGTTCAGGGCATCCATGATGCAGCTGCCATGCAACAGGCGACTGCTGAAAAGTTGGGCATTGCGCCAAATTTGGTTGGGGTCGCTTCGACTGGTGTCATTGGCGAACAGCTGCCGTTTAACCAAATTAATCAGGGAATTACGAAGCTGGGACTAACGAAAACAGCAAGTGTGACCAAAGCGGTATTAACCACTGACACTCACGCTAAGACGATTACCGTACAATGTCTGATTGATGATCAACCAGTCACTCTGACCGGTTTTTGCAAAGGCTCCGGGATGATTCATCCCAATATGGCGACTATGCTGGGCTTTGTCACGACTGATGCCAAGATTGCGGGAGAACAGTTGCAAACGTTATTAAGTCAAACCGTTAACCAAACCTTTAACCAAATTACCGTTGATGGCGATACCTCAACCAACGATATGGTTGTCGTGATGGCAAATGGTCAGGCCGGCAATCAGGCGCTAACACCGACACACGAAGACTACCCAACTTTTGTTAAAGCCTTTAAATTAGTATTGAGTCATTTGGCTAAAGAGATTGCCGGTGACGGTGAAGGAGCCTCAAAATTAGTCGAGGTCAATGTGTCCGGTGGTTACAACGAGTTGGAAGCACAACAGGTGGCTAAGGCAATTGTCGGGTCCAACCTGGTTAAAGCGATGATTTTCGGCAATGATGCCAACTGGGGCAGGGTCATGCAGGCAATCGGTCAGACAACGGCGCATGTTGATTTAAATGGGGTTAGCGTTTGGATTAACGGCATTCAGATGGTTAAAGACAGTTTGGCTGTGACTTATCATGAGGCAGCGGTTACCAAAACACTGGCTCAAAAAACAGTTACTATCGATGTCGATCTGAATGCTGGTAAATCAACCGGCACAGCCTGGGGGTGTGATTTGACCTATCAATACGTTCAAATTAACGCCTCATATCGAAGTTAGGAGGGATGAGTTTGAGTCAGACAATTGTTATTAAGATTGGTGGGCATGCTGCCACTGAGCTGTCACCGGCTTTTTTTAGCCAACTGCACGTTTGGCACGCAGCTGGTAAGCAAATTTTAATTGTTCATGGCGGTGGTCCCCAGATCTCTTCCTGGAGTAAGAAACTGGGGTTGACGGTTAAAAAGATTAACGGTATTCGGGTAACCGATCCGGAAACGTTAAAAGTGACGCAGGCAGTTTTGCTGGGACTGGTTCAGCCGATGTTATGCCAAAAGGTCACGGCGGCCGGCTTGTCTGCTTTGGGACTGAATGCGACCGGCCAACCAGTGATTTATGGCGACTATTTAAATCAAAAATTGTTTGGTGAGGTCGGCCAATTGACTAAGATCAATTGCGATTACATATCGGCGGTCCTTAAGCATCACATTGGGATTGTCGCTCCTTTAGCGGTTGATCCGGAAGGTCACGAATTAAACGTTAACGGTGACGTTGCGGCAGCCGGCATTGCCCGCCGATTGAACGCAGATGAATTTATTTTATTGACGGATGTTCCGGGAGTCATGGTGAAAGATCATGTGCTTTCACGGTTATCGAAACAAAAAGCGGCTAAAATGTTTGAACGAAAATTAATTACCGAGGGCATGCAGCCAAAACTGCAGGCGGCCTTTGATGCCCTTCAAAACGGTGTTAAAAGGGTCACGATTACGAATGAATTGCAAAACGCCGGAACAAAGCTGTTTAATCAGCAATTGGTCGGTTAGAAAGGATAAATGAATAATGACAACAATGACGCATATATTTCCAACTTATCAACAATTTCCCATGGAACTGGTTTCCGGGCACGATTGGTACTTAGTTGATCAAGCTGGCCATGACTATTTGGATTTTACCAGTGGCATCGGTGTTTGCAGCTTTGGCTACAGCAATGATCAGATTCAAACCAATGTGGTGGCACAGCTTGGCAAAGTTTGGCATACATCAAACCTTTATCCAAGCCAGCTTCAGGATCAAGTAGCTGACTTATTGGCACCTCAAGGGATGTTGGCGTTTTTCTGTAATTCAGGAACCGAAGCCAATGAAGCCGCGTTCAAACTGGCACGTAAATACACCGGTAAAGCTAAAATCCTGGCCTTTAAAAATGGCTTTCATGGGCGGACATTTGGCTCGATGTCGTTGACTGGGAATCCAGCCATTCAAACCGGGTTTACGCCGCTAGTGCCGGGTGTCGAGTTTGCGCCCTATAATGAAACGGCTGCATTGGATCAGATTAATGATGAATTGGCGGCCGTTATTCTTGAAGTGATCCAAGGAGAAGGCGGCGTTATTCCTGCTGATGTCGACTGGCTTCAAGCGGTTGCCAAAAAGTGTCACGACCAAGGTGTTCTGTTGATCATTGATGAGGTTCAGACCGGCATTGGCCGAACCGGAACTAAATTTGCCTATCAGCAATTCAATGTTGAACCCGATATCATCACGTGTGCCAAAGCACTTGGCAATGGGTTGCCGATTGGTGCAATGCTGGGCAAAAAGGAATTGGCAGTTGCTTTTGGCCCCGGTTCACACGGCACAACTTTTGGTGGCAATAAAATTGCGCTGGCGGCTGCTAAGGGCGTTCTGCAACAGTTGACACCGGCATTTTTAAAAACGGTGCAGGCTAAGAGTCACACGCTATTGGCAGCGTTAAATAAACAGGTAGCCGATTTGCCAATTGTTACCCAAATTACCGGTTTAGGATTCATGATTGGGATTCATTTAACACCAAGTGTGAAAGTCGCCCATGTCATTGCACATTTGCAGCAGCAGAGATTGCTGACCCTATCGGCAGAACACAACACGTTGCGGTTATTACCGCCTCTGGTGATGAGTGAGTCGGACTTATTAGCCGGGGTTCAGTTGATTCAAACAGAATTGCAGCAGCAAGCCGCCTCAGTTGACTCATTAGTTAACTAAGTTTGCTTAACAACAATTAATAACAAAAAACGGTGCTTCAGTGATTGGCTGAGAGCATCGTTTTTTAATTTTATGAAGTTAGTCGGTGTATTTAACAGCAGTGCCATAGGCGGCGACTGATTGCATGTCTGCGCCAATTGAACCGGAGTCAAATCGCATCATAACAACAGCGTCCGCACCGAGTTTTTGAGCGTTTTCGCGTAATCTTTGAACGGAGACTTCGCGGGCTTCATCCAACATTTTGGTGTAGTCTTTGATTTCACCGCCGACGATATTTTTCAGACTGGCACCAATATTTCGCACAACGTTTTTCGATTGGGTTGTCAGACCGAAAACTTCGCCGATGACTTCGTATTCTTTTCCGGGGATGTGTTCAGTGGTGGTGATGATAAAATTTTTGTCACTCATAGTAGGGCGCCTCCAAGTTAGTCTTTGAAAATGATCTCAACCGATCATCCTAATGCCATTATACTGTGTTTGGCGTTTTGGATGGGCAGATTAATTCAAAGGGGTGCTGGATTTTAGAATTTCGGCCGGCCATAACATTAATTGATAGCCATAGCCTTGCTGATCGAAGGTTAAACTTTCGCATTCCCGTTTGGAAGTAAAGGCCATGTAATGCATATCGTTGGGAGTAAAACTGCCGTCGCGGACTGCCTGAGTGGGAATCGAAGTTAAAATATCATCCGTCACGTAATAGAGCCGGTCGTTGGCGGGATTGTAGCTGACGCCCTGGTTAGGTGAGCCGCCACGGTTCTTAAAGTAAGTGGGGGCTGCCTGAAATTGAACATCGTGTTGATCCATGCGACCGTAGAAGAACATGTAACCAAGACCGTTTTTTCGACCCCAGTAGGCATTGCCCTGTTTATCAAAGGTCAGTGTGTGTAGCTGGAGATTGCCTGAATCACCATGATACATTTTAAAGTTATATTGGCGCAACGGTTTTAGCGTGTCGGTTGTCATTTCCAAAACATTGTTGGATTGATCCCGGTTCTTTAAATCGGTCAGGGTATTATCTTCAACGATGTAAAGGTGTTTGTTTTGGGGATTAAATGACAGTGTTTGGCCGTGGCCGATATCAACCTGAGGACTTAGCTGAGCAGCTTGCGCAACTGCGGCGTATTTAAACAGGTCGGGATTCTGTTGTTTAATTTGTTTAATTTGGGCTTGGTCATGACCAATTTGGGTTTCAAGAGCCGACAACTTCGTTCGCGTGCCTTTGGTCTTATTAGTTTTAGATTGCAGCTGGTTAACTTGGGCTGTGGCTTGCTTCAAATCCTTTTGAGGAGCTTTTAGTTGTTCATAAGCATCTTCATATTGCTGATTATGGGTGACGCCTTCATCCGTGTAAGGATTAAAGTAATTAAACGCGTTCCAAACAATCATGGGATCGGAACCAGCCCCTAATTTGTTCAGTTCTGCCAAATTATATTTTACGATGACGCCCAAATTGGTATCACTACCGTTGGATTCAATAAAATAAATATTACCGGAATCGTCTAAAGTCACACTCTGGAAATTGCCATGTTGATAATTGGTCACGTTAAAGCCGTCGGGTAAGTATAACTTGGTCTGCAGCGAGGTTTGTTGGGTGCTATCCGGGGTAGTGTTGTAGGATTCGACTGTTCCCGGGTGATCGGCATCGATTGTTCGTTCGTTATACTTTCGATCCATGTTGCCCTTAGGCGTCTGATTGTCAACTACATTCAGTTCCTTTTGAGTGTAGTCTTTTAAGACGTTTCCCGCGTTAACTTGGGGAATTTGATTCGCCGGATCGGGTGCATCGAGAACATCGGCTGAGATCGACTGGGTAAAAAAGATCAGACTGATAAATGAAGCAAGTAGGAGTATGGTTGACTTCAAATGAGTTTTCATTAATGATTCATCCCTTCAATATGACACATCTTAACTTACTGATTAGTGGTTGTTTGATGGTTACCATCAGTTGCCGTGACGTCAAGGTTGACCGCTTGACCAAATTTGGCCGCACCAAGCGTCGTGATTGCTGAATCGTTTAAGCTGTGGTTGGCTAATTCATAGCCGGTTCCGTCCAGCGCTGCGTTTGCTTGACCAGTAATCGCCGTCTTATCTTCAGCTTTGAGTGACCACTGATCACCGGATTGAATACCTAAATCTGAACCCTTTGGTGCCGGGTCATCGCTATCAGTATTAGTGTAGTCAATCGAGGTCACCGTTTTTTTAGTAGCTGGATCAACAAAGTTAATTCTGACGGCATTGTTGGCGATCGTGTCAGTTTTGGTAGTTGTTTTTAGATAAACGCGACTGCCAAAAGTTGTCGCTGCCAACTGGTTGATTTGCGATGGTGAAAGGGACTTTAAAGAATAACCACTTGATTTTAGCGCGGTTTTAGCGTTATCAAGAATGGCACTCTGATCATCAGCGGAGAGTTGAGAATCTGATCCGAGAGCTTGACCCGTAGCCGCACCGGCTTTAGTGTAATTAAAACTCCCAATAACAGCATCAGCTGGATTAACGATATTAATTTGGATGGCGTTGTTTGGAACCGGATCCGCCGGTTGGACGGTCAATGACGTTTTACCACCAAAGGTTGCTTCAGCTAAATAGCCGGTTTGGCTGGTCGAAAGGGCCTCCAAAGAATAGTTGGTATCTTTTAGGGCATCACGGACCGCATCTTGAATCTTCTGCTGGTCAGAAGCCCCTAATAACCAGACGAGGGTCCCGTCGTTTGAATAGGAACTGCCAAGTGTTTGGCCGGCTTTGACGCCATCTTTTTGATAATCGATGGTCTTGACCAACTGACCGCTACTGTTAACCAGATCGATTCGGACGGCAGTACTCGAAATGGGTGATTCAGCTTGGGATAAGCCTTTATAAAGGATCCACCCGTTAATTTTGCTGGCACTGGGATCGGTACTAGTGACGTGCACCCAAGTATCACCCTCACGAGTTCTTGTGCCCATTTGATCGACCTTAAGCGGTGTTTGACGGTAGGCAACGGCATCGCCAACGGTTTGTTCGGCACCGTCAACCGTATTCATTGGAGCCGTATATGTAACACTTTTACCATCGTTACTTAAACCCGGTGCTGCGATGTTGAATGTGTATTTAGTCAGGTTACTTGGTAACGGGATAGTTTTAAAGGTTTTGAAGGGTTCAAGACCACCGGCAAACTTGCCAGCGTGATGACCTCCGTATATCCAACCGCGATACTGACCGCTAAAAGAAGCGATCTTGTAATAAACTTGATTGTGGTTGGTAGTTACCTGACGATAGGCGACAAAGTTATCAGCTGAAGAATCTGATTTAGCGAGTGCTTTTAGCGCCACTTTACTGACGACCTCTTGCGCCCCTTTTTTAAAAGCCGGTTTTGTGTAGAGAGGAACCGTCCCGGTGAAAGTAACATTGCGCTTTTGCGGCTGACTGGTTAATTTTTGATCACTTTTAATCTGTTGATCAGCGTGCGCAGAGGTAGCTTGGGAAGTGGTGAGCAGATAACTGCCGGAAAAAAGCCCCACGGTTATCAAACTGAGAATGAGCGGGGAATGCCATTTAAATTTAGTTAACATACATAAACCTCCAAATAATTTCTATTACTACTAAACACATTTTGATCATACCGTGAAATTGGCTGAAATTATCGAAATTGACGAAACTTTTACAGGGCATTTACTGAGATTTTACAAAAAATAAACCGCTTCTCTAACTGAGAAGCGGCAAGTGCACTTGTGAGACGCCTCAATGTGGTTTAGAAGATCGTCATCACTATGCAAGTTATATTATAATATAGTGGTTTGAATTTGACAAAGAAAGTAGTAGGGGACAGTTAAATTTTTGACCACGTCGAACTCGGAAAATCACTAGTTTTTGAGGAAGCCATCAGTTGATTTAGGCTTGGACGGGGGGTTCTTTAGTTGCAGCAAGTTGCTTCTGGGCAGCCTGGCCGAGCAGGTTTAAGTAATTAAATGGCCGGTCAAACTGTGGCTGAAATAACATGTCCACCATGGCCAAGTCGTCAATGGTGTTTTGATTCTGAATGCAGACGGAAAGAACGTTGGCCGATTGAGAAACATCATGGGAACTCATTAAGGCGCCACCCAAGATTTGCCGATTTTCCGGATTGTAAACCAAGCTCATCAGGACCGGTTCCGTGGTTGGCATGAATTCTGGTCGATAATTATCCGTCATCGTCACCGCTTGGGCATTGATCCCCTGTTGTTTGGCCGCTGCCATGGTTAAACCGGTTGAGACAATGGTTCGATTGTAAAGCTTCAAGCCTGAAGAAGATTGGGTCCCCATGTATTTGACTGTTGGGTTCTCAATGTTTTTACCAACTAGGATTCCCTGACGGACGGCGTTGGTTGCCAGTGGAATATAAGCTAATTTATGAGTCGGATTATAGTGGACAGCAACACTATCACCGGCTGCGTAAATGTTGGGGTCGGAAGTTTGCATATACTCGTTGGTTATTAGAGCACCATTTTCGAGCATGTCCAATTTACCCTTGAACAGCGTCGTGTTTGGCTTAAAGCCGACACACATAATGACCAGGTCAGTTTCATAATGGCCTTTAGTGGTTGTGATAGTCACAGTATCTTTGCCGGAAATCTTGGTTACCTGCTGATTCAAAGCCAAGGTAACGCCGTGAGCTTGATAATCGTGTTCAACGGTATCGGTAAATTTGCGGTCAAAGTATTTGCTCATTACTCGCTCAGCGCCGTCAATTAACGTGACATCATGGCCGGTCAGGCTGTAAGCCTCGGCTAACTCAGCTCCAATATAGCCGGCACCGACAACGGTAATTCGCTTTTTAGCAGGTGCCGTCTGGAAAAGTTCCTGAGCATGGTTCCAGTTTTTGCAAAGATAGACGTTCGGATTATCAATCCCATCAATTGGTGGAATAATTGGCCAAGAACCGGTCGTAGCCACCAATTTATCGTAAGTATCTGTAAATTGTTTGTTTTGCGACAAATCGGTTACTGTGAGGGTCTTATTTGTCGGATCAACATTGATCACGTCATGATTCATTCTAACGTCGGCGCCCAACTGTTTAAGTTCTTCCGGATTGGAATAGAATAGGCCTTGCGGGTCCTTAACCTGCTGACCAAGATATAGTGCAATTCCGCACGAAAGAAAGGAAATATTATCATTTTTTTCATAAACGGTAACTTGAGCGTCAGGGTGTTCTGATAGAATAGTCTTCACAGCGAAGGTCCCAGCGTGGGTACAACCGATAACAGCAATTTTCATTAAAAGATCTCCTTTGACAAATAAAATAATTCACAAACTAATTTGATGCCCTTATTTTTGCAGACTTTGAAAACGATGTCAACCGATTATTTACGATGAAATTAAATTTTGCACACTTTAAAATTGGTTAACCCTTGATTGCCAAGCGATTCGCTGATTCAATAAAATATTATTTATTTTGATAAATATCATTCCTGATTATTATAAAAATATATAATGAGCGATTAAAATCAGGACATTTGTTGAAAAAATTGATTTATCACACTGCAACATGATTTTTTCATTGTGACGTGTATAATTTTTGTGAGAGCAGGTTACTATTCATGTAAGATCTAAAGAGAAAAGAGGATTGCTGTGAAATTTACGTGGCAAAAGCAACAAACGGATCCCAAGACAATTAAGAAATTTTTGAAGCTGCATGGCATCAGTCATCGAATGTATAAAGAAATTAAGACGGCTGGGCAAATTTTAGTGAATCATCAGCCAAGCCAACCAGAAGAATTACTAAAGGATGGCGATCAGGTGACGGTTGTGTTACCAACGGAAACCAGTGATCCAAATGTGGCAGTCAGTGAGCAGCCAATCAAAGTCGTTTATGAGGATGATAACTGGCTGGTGGTTGATAAAGAAGCCGGCTTGACGGTTGTACCGGGACCAGCTAATCGCAAAGATACCTTAGTTAATCGGGTGAAGGGATACTTGAAACGTCAGGGGGCCGTTGATCTGGTACCACATATTATTACCCGCTTGGATCGGTTTACCAGTGGATTGGTGTTGGTTGCCAAGCATCGGCTGGCCAACAGTTTGGCAAATGACTTATTGGCCAAGAAACAAATTGATAAACGTTATCTGGCGATTGTCAGTGGGACCGGTTTGCCAAGTCACGGCCGTATCCAGAAACCAATTGCCAAAGATCCAAATGGGTTTGGCCAAATAATCTCAGAGGCTGGTCGGCTTGCGGATACCGAATACTGGGTTAGGCAGCAATTGACTGATCGAACATTAGTCGCCGTTGTCCTGCATACAGGCAGAACTCATCAAATCCGGGTTCACTTTGCGTCAATTGGCCATCCCCTGTTGGGTGATCACCTTTATCATGGCCCAATGAACTTGGGCATTAATCGTCAAGCACTTCACGCGGCAATGTTAGGTTTTGAAGATCCGTTTTCTCATCAGGAAATTAAGCTTGAACTCCCGATGCCAGGGGATATGAAGACTGTCTTAGATTAAAAATTAACTCATCTTGTTCATCACGTAACGTTGTTAGACCAGTGGTTTGGCAGTTTGGCTGAATTAAACATGAGAATTCACTAAAATCGTAGGCGTCATGGTTGAAGTTTCCCTACCTTCACGTTATGATAACGGTATCAAATTAAGGAGGAGACTAAGATATGTCTACCGAAGAGACCGATCAGACGGTCAAAAAAATTATTGCAGAATTAGAAAATAACGTTTCCGTGCTTTCGTGGCTAAAGGAAAATCAAAATGATGAGCAGGCTCAAAAGCACATCAAAGCCATTAAGGATGCGTTATCCAAAGCAAAGTCTGATTTGATTAAGGCATAGGCTGAGGTGAAGGTCGCAAGTTTTGGCCCTTCATCTAAATCAAGTCGATGATCGTGCAGATAAAAGCTATCTTCACTGAAGCCGGTCAATTGATAGTGTTCTGTTTTGGTTAGGCACTCCTTTTCGACTGGTAATTAAAGTAAACGATGATAGACGTCTTACTGATATAATATTAGGTAAGGCGTTTTTTGTGTTAATTTAGAATTAAAAACTGATGACCAGGGGGGATTCTACATGACAACCGAACAAACAGCAATTTGTTTTATCGATCACCAACGACACATGGTGATTGATGGCCGGTATCTAAAAGATTTGGAGCCGGCAACCAGGAATTTAATCAAGAGTGACTATCCATCAGCAAAGGTCACGGATTTCATTTGTGATCACGATCTCTTGAAATATCAGTTGATGCGCGTTGACGGCATGGTGAGATCGGATGTTAAACAGACTCGAAAAATTAATCGGCGGCTGACTCGAGCTATGCAGAGTGATGACTATGAAATCGTTGATGTTAACAAAAATTTGGAAAAAACACTGACATTTGGCCAAAAGGTCTCTGATGCCGTAGCCCGGTTTGGTGGTAGTTGGGGATTCATTGGCGTGTTTACGTTTATTTTGATTGCATGGATGTTTGTAAATGGGGCCGGTCTTTTTGGTATTCGATTCGATCCGTTTCCATTTATTTTGCTCAATCTGGGTCTAAGCTGTATTGCGGCCATTCAAGCACCCATCATCATGATGAGTCAAAATCGAGCCGCCGATCGCGATCGGATGAATTCGGAAAACGATTATCACGTTAATTTAAAGTCCGAACATGAGTTGCGGATTTTGCATGCAAAATTGGATAATCTGACCCAAAATCAGTTACCACATACACTGGAGATTCAAAAATTGGAAATTGAAATTTTAGGCCAGATTCGAAATGAATTAGATGAGCTTCATCGAGATCAACCTGCTACATTTTCAAATTCACATAAAAATGATGAAAAAGATGAAAAACCGGTTACACAAAGTTCAGCTAAAGATTCAGAAAAATCAAATTAAATATGAGAAATCAATTAGCTGAATGCCGACTTTAAAGGGTAGATTGGTGAAAAGCCAACTTGCTTTGATTCAGTCACTTTGACAAAAAAATTCGAATTATGTAAGATATAATGTAACAATGTGAAAAGTTTCAATGAAAACGCACTGACATCTAGGAGGATTTTTTTGATAACCGTAAGAGAAGCACAGCAGGATGATGCGGGCCAGATAGCACCGCTCATTGATATTATTTTTGATGAAATGCAACTTGATGAATTAGAAGACGTTCCCGGACCCGGACTCGCGAAGGTCATCACCAGGGCTTATCAGACGAAGACGTACCTTTCTGATAAAGCATCCACGGTGGTGGCCGAGGCCGATGGTCAAGTTGTTGGGGTGGTCTTTGGTTATCCCAGCGAAAATGAGGACGACATTAACAAGGTGCTAATTAATTTATCAAAGCAAAGTGCCGATTTTAAACAACCCTATATTCCCGATTCTGAGACCAATACTGATGAATGGTATTTGGATTCGATTGCTGTTGACCCTGATTATCAGGGCCACGGTATTGGCAGCAAATTACTGGCGGCCGTTCCTCGAATGGCGTTAAATGATGGTAAGTCTGTCATTGGGTTGAATGTTGATTTGGAAAATCCCGATGCCGAAAAACTATATACTAGAAAAGGATTCCAAACGGTCGGTTCACAAATGATTGGTGATCATTGGTATCATCACATGCAAAAGCCGGCTAAGGATCCAAGTTTAATTTCGATTTAAACTTATTAAACCTATTTTGAAATTTGGGCAGCTGAGATGGCTGCTCTTTTTTAAAATAAGTTGTCATATATAGTTGACATCATTTGGCAAAGTGATAATATTAGAAATGTAAAAAATGTCATGTATAAATGACATTTGCTAAAAGAGCAATGTTGAAGCTTGTATAAGGAGGGTCTTAATTTGTGAATCGAGTAAGGGAGTACCGCAAACGTCAAAAGTTATCGCAGTTTAGCCTGGCAGAAAAGGTTGGTGTTGCCAGGCAGACCATTAACTTAATTGAAAATGATAAATATAACCCGTCACTAAATTTATGTATTGGAATTGCTAAAATTTTAGGAACGGATTTGAACACGTTATTTTGGGAGGATGAGCATGATGAAGGATAAAGAAACAATTAGTACGAAGTTAATTAAGCATTTTTATGGAATTGCTGGCCCATTGGATGAGCACGCACGACAGGAAGTAAATCGGATTGGTAATAATGCTTATTTGATGTTACTAGGGTACGTATCACTCTCAACCTTGGTTGCTTGTTTTTTGGCAATCCGACAGCCAATAACTGCTTTCGAATTTTTAATTGCCAGCAATCTGTTTGTTCCGATTGTTTTAATTAATAGTTATGTCGGGATTTCAGTTTACCGACTTCATTTAGTTGATCGTGAAGTATCTGTTCAAAATTATGGTAAATCGATTCAAAAAAGCATCATTCGAGCAATTGGACGTGCAGTTTATTTTGGAATCACGATGTTTATATTTATGGGGGTTGTTGACTGGTTAGTTGATGGGACAAAGTTGATTAACTTTTTTACTTCAGGTAATAAGGTCATTAAGTATGCATTTATTGGGATTTTATATGGTGGCTTAATGCTAATTTATGATATCCGGCGGACCAAAAAATATCATGAATGAGTAGTGTTGCTTTATCAACGCATTTCGTGGTGATGGCCAGTACTGAACTTGAACAGCCGCAACTTCTGGTCTATACTTGATAGACTCATATCGAAAGGAAGGCTTGCCATGTCTGAAAAGGATCTTTTCGCTGACGGTGAAATTACGGTTCACGGCGCTCGGCAAAATAATTTGAAGGGACTTGATTTGCGAATCCCTAAAAAGCGAACCACGGTTTTTGTTGGGCTTTCCGGTGCCGGCAAATCGTCGCTGGTTTTTGACACGATTGCGGCTCAGTCACGTCGAGAACTTAATGAAACTTTTCCGAGTTTTACCCAGCAGTACTTGCCAAAATATGGTCAACCCGCTGTTCAGTCAATCGATCATTTACCGGTCGCAATTGTGATTGAACAGAAAAAGATTGGGCAGAATGCCCGTTCAACGGTTGCAACATATACTGGAATTTATTCATTGTTGCGACTGCTTTTTTCACGAATCGGCAAGCCATTTATTGGCTATTCTGATACCTTTTCATTCAATATGCCACAGGGTATGTGTCAGACTTGTCAGGGATTGGGATACGTTGACGAAATTGATGAATCGGCACTGGTTGATAAAAACAAGTCGCTCAATCAAGGGGCCATTACCTTTGTCAGCTTTGGTGTGAATACTTGGCGTTGGCGGCGTTATGCAGACAGCGGTCTTTTTGACAACGATAAGCCTCTAAAGGATTATTCGCCAAAGGAATGGGAATTGTTAATGCATGCGCCTCAGCAGCAATTACATCATGCACCGGCGGCTTGGCATAAGACCGCGTTATATGAAGGAATTGTTCCGAGAATTCGTCGGTCAATTTTACATAAGGCCGAAGCTAAACATCACCGTGCTGAAATTGCCAAAGTGGTGACTCATAAAGCCTGTCCTGATTGTCACGGTACCCGATTAAATGCTCGGGTTCGATCCAATCACATCAATGGTCAAAACATTGCGGACGTTTGTGCAATGACCTTGGCGGAGGTCGTTCGATTTCTGGCGGCTATTAAAGTCCCGTTGGCGGCATCAATTATTCGGGAATTAACAACAATGCTGAACTCGTTGATTAACATTGGGCTGGGGTATCTATCGCTAAATCGGGGTACCAATAGTCTTTCCGGCGGTGAAGCCCAACGAATCAAAATTGCTAAATACTTAAATAGCTCACTGACGGATCTGGTCTACATTTTGGATGAGCCAAGTGTTGGGTTACATCCCCACGATATTCGATTGGTCAAACAAGCCCTTCGACAGTTACAAGCTAGAGGAAATACGGTCTTAATTGTCGAACACAACCCGTTGATGATGAGTGGCGCCGATTATGCCGTTGAAATTGGTCCGGTTGCCGGAAACGGTGGCGGCCAAATTACGTTTGAAGGATCGTTTGATGCCTTACTCAAGTCCGATACACTGACCGGCCGGTTCTTACGGCAACCTTATCAATTTAAGACACCGCGAAAAACTGCTCAGGGATTTCTTGAACGCCGGCACATTCAAGAAAACAATTTAAAAGATGTCACGGTTAAAATACCGCTGGGTGTGATGACGGTCTTCACCGGAGTTGCCGGTTCCGGTAAGAGTTCGCTGGCACGGTCACTAATGAATTCAATTGAGACGCCGATCATCAATTTGAATCAACGGGCGGCAAGCGTTAATTTGCGTTCAACCCCGTTGACCTACTTGGGAATTTTTGATAAAATTCGTCAGCGGTTTGCAAAAGCCAATCATGTTTCCAGTAGTCTTTTCAGTTACAATGGGAAAGGTGCCTGCCCGACGTGTAAGGGCAAGGGCGTCACGATCACCAATATGGCCTTTATGGATCCGGTTGTGCAAACCTGTGAGGCCTGTCACGGTCGCCGATATAGTCCTGAAGCGCTGGCTTACCGATATCTCGGTAAAACGATTGCGGACGTCTTGGAAATGAGTGTGGATCAGGCCAGTAAATTATTTGCCAATGATGACGCAATTGGGCCTCGCATTCATGATCTGCAGCGAGTTGGTTTGGGTTATCTCAAATTGAATCAGTCGCTGACCACTTTATCTGGTGGTGAATTGCAACGACTTTCGTTGGCAACTCAGTTAAACGGCCAGGGGAATTTAATCTTTTTGGATGAACCGACTGCCGGGTTGCACATGCAGGATATTCAGCAACTCTTACGCCTATTCAATGAGTTGGTTGATCAAGGAAATACCTTAATTTTGATTGAACATAATTTGACCGTTATGACACAGGCGGACTGGTTGGTTGATGTTGGCCCGGATGCCGGCCGCTACGGTGGTCAAATTCTGTATCAGGGACTGCCAACCGGTATTTTAAATCAGCGGGCTTCTTACACCGGCGTTGCGTTAAAACGGGTTTTGGCTGGCCATGCCAAGTAGAAGAATGGAGATTGATTAGCGTGAAAAAGAATACGGCCAATACAATTATCAGTGTTGCAGCAATTGCGGCCAACACGGCCATCGTGATTATTTCTGCCGCTCTGCTATCCGAGCGAACAGTAGATGGCAAACACCACCGTCATCACCACCACCACAGCCGTTAATACGGCGCGAAAAGAGGAAAGCAAATGAAAGATAATATTAAATTAGGCGACCCGGTTTTTGACAAAATGTTATTTGTTCTTGATCGGCCGGTCACTGAAGAAAATCATCGTGACTATCGCTTCGAAAATGAAGAATTACTTCAGATCAGTGATGGCATTTGGGCGATGCCGGCCTACATGAAGGAAAATGACGAATTCAGTTTATTTTTCATCATTACGCAGATCGATGATGGCCAAACGGTTTTGGCCTTTTCAACCGGTGAAAAAGCTGGGGAGGATTTTTCACTAAGCAATCCGATTGTGACAGGCAAAGGGCTTAATTTGTTAATGGCGCACGATCAGGATCGAGCGGCTTCAATTTTACATTTTATTAATCAAATCTCCAAAGCGGCTGAAGGTAACTGGCGCATGGTCGAAGACTAGGTAATCGCACGGGTTGAGTTAAGCAGACTGGTTCATTTAAAAACGGAGTTTACCGGGTGATTCGAAACCGGTTGCAATTATCGAAAAACCTGTTAAACTAGTCTTAAATTTTGAAATTCTCGAGGTAAGTTATGAAACTTTCATTAGCTGATGCCGCAAAACAATTTAACGTGACGCCTGATGTAATTGCTGATTATATTGCTGAAGGATTGGTTCCGAGCAAGACAGCTTTAGCTGAAGGGATGACGTTGGACGATCGTGACCGCTACTGGGTAGAGATGGTCCATTGTTTTATTGAAAACGGCTCTTCAATTCAAGAAATTAAGCAACTCATGAAGCATTGTCAACTTTAAGTAATTGGTTTAAGGCAATTTGATTAAACAAAACAATTGTCTAATCCCTGAAACGATGATATTCTGAATTTGGGGAAGTCGACATTCTTTTTTGTCGTTAATTAGATTCTCGTTTGTATTGGATGTTAGATTACGCAGGTAAGATGACAACAAAGAGTTCCATCGTGCGATTAAGCACTTTGAGTATCCAATAGTAAAATTGGATCAGTCTTCGGGTATAAACGATTTAAGATTTAGTTAAAACCAACGAGGATGTCGATCTTCCCCAGATGGCCGCTGATGGGTGTTTCCTGTCAGCGGTTTTTGTATACCTAAAAATATTGTTTTGAAGGATGGAATTTTTGAGTGACAAATGTCATAATAAAAGACATAGATTGGAGTGGTTGATTAAAATGCAGGGAGATAATCACAGTCATGATGTTTTAAGCGGTGGCCGGTTTTTCTTGGTGACCGTTTTGAATATTTTTATCACGATTGCTGAATTTGTTGGGGGTGTGCTGTCCGGAAGTTTATCATTAATTTCCGATGCTTTTCATAACTTGGGGGATTCGTTTTCAATTGCCTTTAGTTATGTTGCCCATCGAATCAGCAAAAAGCGGCAAAACAAACGGAATACGTTTGGCTACAAGCGGGCTGAAATCATTGCCGCCTTTTTAAATTCAATTGCGTTGTGTTTGATTTGTATTTTTTTGATTATTGAAGCAATTAAGCGGTTCTCGCATCCGGAGTCAATTAACGGCAATTTAATGTTGGCGGTTGCGGTCATCGGCCTGATCGCTAATTTTGCATCGGCTTTTATGTTGAACGCCGGCTCAAAGCATAACTTGAACATGCGGGCAACTTATTTGCATATTTTGAGTGATGCACTGTCATCGGTTGCCATTATCATTGGCGGTGTATTAATTGATTTATTCGGCTGGGTTTTGATTGACCCGCTGGTAACGATTTTAGTAGCGGTGTATATTTTTTATGAATCGGTACCGATTATTCGGCAAACCTGTCGGATTTTAATGCAGGGGGCGCCGGCAATCGATTATCCGGCAATCAAGCAGGACTTGTTGAAAATTGATGGTGTTTTTGGCGTCCATCATGTGCACGCCTGGTCAATTGACGAGCATAATGTTATTTTTTCGGCACATGTTAATTTACATGATATGAAAATCAGTCAAGCTCAACACATTTACACAGAGATTGACGAACTGATGGAAAATAAGTATCATATGTGTCATGTCACCATTCAGGCTGAGACGACTCGTGGTGAGAATGAAGACATGATTTATGATCGGGGAAACGACATTCCCTAACTTTGTCATTTGAAGAATGTATATAGGAGATATCAATTTAATGACACCGATGAAAGAAGACTATTTAAAAATTATTTTTGAACTTGGTGGTGCAAATAAACTAGTCAGTAACAAACAAATTGCGATTAGTTTGGATATTGCAGCCGGCTCGGTGACGGAAATGGTGAATAAAATGGTCGATGAAAAGTTGGTTACCCACAAGCCGTACTCAGGGGTTCAATTAACTAAGACCGGAACCCGTTATGCTGAAGAATTGGTTCGAAAGCATAGAATTTGGGAAACTTTTTTGATTAATGTGTTGCATTTCGACTTGCCGGATGTTCACCGTGAAGCTGAACAACTGGAGCATGTGACCAGTGATAAAATGATTGATCATTTGGATGATTTCCTTGGACATCCTAAAAAATGTCCGCATGGTGGTGTTATTCCGGATAAAGACGGCCATTACGAGAAAGACCACGATAAATTGTTGATGAACGCTAAAGACGGTGAAGAGGTTGTGGTTAATCGATTTATTGATAATCATGATTTATTAACTTTACTGGGAGACATTAAATTGGATCTCGGGGATCGCTTAAAGATTATTTCACATGATCCATTTGAAGGATCTGTAGTGGTCCAAAATTTGACGGACCATAAGCAGCTGACGATTGGCTATAAGACTGCCCACTATGTGTTTGTGAAGTAATTTAAGAAAGTTTTTTGAAAAATAGCTAACAAGGGGACGCAATCAGTCTGTCTATGACGGGGTGTGGTTTTTATGGATGAAAAGCAGCGCCAGTATGAACAAAAACGCCAGTATGATCAATTGGTTTTGGACACGTGCATTTTAGCTGGAACGATTATGATTGAATCCGGTTCGGAAATGACCCGGGTGAACAATACGATTTTAAGAATTGCCCATAATGCCGGGTTAGCCAAAGCCCGGGTCTACGTTACCGTAACGGGGATCATCATGTCCGGTGGCGTGGCTGACGTGGGGGCTCAAGTTGGTGCGATTGACAAACGCTCATTTGATTTGGAGAAAGTTGCCAAAGTTAATGAATTATCACGGCGCTTTGAAGCAAAACAAATTGATATGACTGATTTTTATGATCAGCTGGTCCACATTGATGACATTGTGGGCACCTTCCCCCTGTGGGTGCAAGAAATTGGTGCCGGCTTGGTAAGTGGCGCCTTGGTTGTGGTCTTTCGAAACAATTTGGCAGATTTTTGGATTACCTGCTTGGTTGGTATGGTCGGTTGGGCGATTCTCTATTTTTTAAATATCTATGTTCAAATCCGCTTTTTGAGTGAATTTTTAGCGGCGGCCGGAGTGGCTGCTTTGGCTATTTTGTCGGTCCAATTAGGATTTGGTAGTCGAGCCGATGATATTATTGTTGGGGCGATGATGCCACTGGTACCTGGTATTCCGTTAACTAATGCGGTACGGGATGCCTTGTCCGGCAATCTGATCAGTGGTCCGGCACGTGGTATCGAAGCACTCATCAGTGCCTGTGCCCTTGGCTTTGGCGTGGCAATTGCCTTGCATTTTATGTAACGAAGGAGTCGTTGAGATGAGGTTAAGCAAATGAATTCGGTGACCTTTTTTATCATAAAATGCCTTTGCGTTTACCTTTCCGGCATTGGGTTTGGCTTGATTGTAAACTTGCCGCATAAAGCCCTGAATATCGCTGGTTTTAACGCATTGCTCGGTTGGCTGGTCTATGACGTCATTATTAACACTTGGGGTGGCTTGGGATCAGCCAACTTCTTTGGCGGCTTATGTATTGGCGTGATGTCAGTTTTGATTGCCCGCTGGAAAAAGATGCCCAGTATTTTGTTTGATGTACCGGGGTTGGTGCCGTTGGTGCCTGGCGGGCAAGCTTATAACGCCATTAAGAGTTTTGCAATGGGAAGCTATCAGTCTGCCTTCAACTATTTGTCGCAGGTGGTTTGGATTGCCGGTTCGATTGCGCTTGGGTTTATTGTGGCAGAATTGGTAAATAAGGTCCGCTTACGAGTCGAACGAGATTTAAGAAAGTTAAGACGCAAACGATTGAAAAAGTTTTGAGGTAATCAGCTGTTGGCTTTTAGACTTTAATTAATTTAACTTTTAGAAAACAAAAATCGAATTTTATAAATAAGTCGACACCCTTTTAAAGGATGCCGGCTTTTTTCTGTCTTCTTTACCAATTACTGAACCAGTGGGGTTGACAATGCTCAGGGAATCAATTACTATGTTTATGAAATTATATTATACGTCGTATAGTATTGTAGAGGTGACAATATGGCGATTCAAATCAGTTCGGAACTGTTGGATGGGTGTGTCTTGGGGTTATTGATGCACGATGATTACTATGGCTATGCACTGACCCAGAAAGTGCAGGGATCAATTTCCGTGTCGGAATCGACCATGTATCCGGTTCTTCGAAGATTGAAGAAAAATCAACTATTAACGACTTACGATGAGCCTTACCAGGGCCAAAACCGCCGTTATTATCGGATTACCGCAGAAGGAAAACGCCAATTCAAGGTTATCCAAGAGGAGTGGCGGGATTTTAAGAATAAAGTTGATAAATTGTTAGGGGGTGAGAGCCATGAATGATTATATTGAAGAATTAAAGGCCCTGTTGGCGCAGTTGGGTCCGGAAGAAAGAAATGATGTGCTTGATTTCTATACGGAATATCTCCAAGACGGCAAATTTGTGACCTATAACGACTGTGTGAGAGAGTTGGGAACACCAAGACAATTGGCACGTAAGGTTTTGGCAGATTATTCCATTAAAAATTTAAACGCCACTGCGCAAACAGGCAGTCGAGTACATAAACCCAAAGAAGATGTTAAAACAATCTGGTTGATTGTCTTGGCCGTCTTGTCAACGCCGATTACAATTCCGTTGGCGATTGTCGCAATTGCCGTTTTTAGTGCAGTCATTGTAGCGGCTGGTGGGCTAATGGTCGCCATGATCAGCGTATTTTTTGCGGTGATCCTGAGCGGTTTGGTGGCAATTGGCACTGGCTTAGGGGTTGTAGGTGGCCATTTTTGGGTCGGCGTCTTCTATCTGGGTGCCGGGCTGTTTGCGGTTGGCCTGATTATGCTACTGTCACCGGCTCTGAAGGGGACGATTGATGGCATCATTCATGGTTTCACCCTTTTTTCCAAGTGGATGTATGACAAATTAGTCACTAAGAATCGCGCCGAGAAGCACGGAGGGAGACAGCAAAAATGAAAAAAACAATCATTATTGGGCTGATAACGATGACAATCGGATTGGTGATGACCGTGATCGCATTGGGGCATTCGGGACTCCAGAGTGTTTATTGGGGTCGGCACGGATTTAAAGTTGCTGAGAATCAATCAAGTCGAACTTTGAAAACTTATCAAAGAGAATTTAGTGGTAATATCAGTCAGATTAGTTTTTCGGCTGACAATCAGGTTGAAATCAGAAGCGGTCAAGTGGCCAAGCCTCAGATTTCTTATATTTCAGGCACTAAAATGAAAAAAGACGGTGAAAAGTTGACGATCAATGCACCAATTCATCGCCATCATTCCTGGGTTGGGTTTGATATCAACAACGATGGTGATGATAATGGAAACATCGTTGTAACTTTGCCAAAAAAGAATCGGCTGACTCAAATTGATGGCCAAAACCAGGATGAGACGACAATTAATCATTTGTCACTCAAAACGATTCAAATTAATGGTGATACGGATCTTGATATGACGGATGTGACGGTGCAAACCAAGCTGGCACTGAGAAGTATGGGTGGCGATACCAGTTTTAACAATGTTAATGCGCCAAGTATTTCAAGTGATACCAGTGATGGTGATATTGATTTGCGTAATTGTCATTTTAAAACGGGGGCTAGTGATCTCTCAACCGATGATGGTGATATTTCGGTGGCTGGCAGCCATTTTGAACGGGTTTCGATGCATTCGGATGACGGTGACATTTCCTTTAGAGGTAATCAAATTTTAAAGGCATTGTCGGCCAGTACCGAAGACGGTGACATTGATGGCCAGGTTCCGGATCGGAAACGGGCCGAAGTGACGACGCATGTTGATGATGATCCAGCTTCAATCTTTGGCCATCAGCGGTCGACTTGGAATAAAGGCAAAGGGTCATTGGTCACCTATGAGCTTTCAACTGACGACGGTGACATTACGGTGGAATAAGCCTTTCTCAGTTGGCAATTCACCGATTGCCAAGAGACGTCTGATGGATTGGTTTTTAAAGATTTGGAAAGTTTAGCATTGATAAAAAACGGGGTGGATGAATGTGATATACTCAAAAACGAGACTTATTCGTAGAGAGGATTGTTAAAGATGTTTGGGAACGACGAAGGTTATATGATGATTGATCGGGATGTGAATCGGGCATTCAAGCTGCTTGTCAGCACAATCATCACTCTGTTATTATCAATTTCGGTCGCATTTAATTTTGACTATTTGCAATTTTTAGATTCGATATTTACGACCGCTATTCAGGGAAAAGAACCAAGTGAAATGATGGAAAAATTTTATACGGGACTTTCCTTTTTTGCGAGTCCCCCGATGGACATTTTATGGGTATTTGTCATCGCCTTTTTTCTATGGGGATTTAAGTATAAAGTTCCAGCGCTTTGGGCACTCTTTACGTTAGGCGGTGGTGATGTGGTCGGCTTTGTTGTCAAACATCTGGTCAAACGCCATCGGCCACCACTTCACTTGGGTGTTGATAACGGTTATAGTTATCCAAGTGGGCATGTCATGGGAATCTTTTTGATTGTGGCGATTTTGTGGATTGCCGTCATCCCATTAATTAAGCAACTTTCTGTGCGGTGTCTGTTGCGGGTGCTAATGGGTATTGGGTTGATTTTAGTCATGTTTTCAAGAATTTACCTCAATGCTCATTACCCAACCGATACGCTGGGCGCTTGCTTGGTTGGCTATAGTTGGTTGCTGATTTCGGAAATGTTTTACGTCAAATTTGCCCCACAAATTGCACGATTCCGGTTTGTCGTGAATACTAAAGTATAGTGACAACGTTGCTGGTAAAAGGATGTCAAGTTGATTGTTGAGACCTGGATGGTAATTTGGAGGAGTCTGTGAAGTGGCGATTTATACCAAACGATTAATGATCCGCGCACTGTCCGTTGCTGATGACTACGCTGCATATGCGGCTTTAACGGCCTTACCGGAGGTCTCAGCTGGTGCAGGATTTGATTTGATCAGTAATCCTCGAATGATGCCCAGTGCGTTAAAGCGGCAATTGAGATCGCCTGGGTCGTACGGCCTTTTTAAAGACGATGAGTTGATCGGGGCAATTCTGCTGTTTGAACGGATTGGCCAAAGCGGCCAGGCAAGTGAGCAGCATGCTGAAATCAGTTATTTTTTGGCACCGAGTGCTTGGCACTGTGGCTACATGGTAGAAGCTTTAATGGCGTTGATTGAGGAATTACAACAGCGTCAAGTAATTAAAACGATTGTGGCAGAAGCTTTTTCAGATAATCAGGCTTCTATTAATTTGTTAAAACGCTTAGGTTTTTCGTTTGTGACCGAACTTCGTGATCCAATTATTGGCAGGCAGAAAGTAGTTTATGAATTGGTGTTGTCACCTATATGCGGTTAGTGGTCAGCTTTGGATAAGCCGGCTTTCACCGGAGTCGGGATTGACCTACACGCGTGGTTGTTGTCATCCCGATTAATTTGAGTTACAATGCATATTGTTAAAAAGTAAATAATTAGACTAATCAATGTATTCGAGTAGAGGCGCATTCATTAAGAGTATATTTCAGGAACTTGAAAAGAAGTCATGACTGAAGTAAAAAGGGATGAGTGCCGAAATGAGCGGTTACTTTTCTGGCCGTTTGTTGGGACTTAATTTAACAAATTAAGGACTGTCGTAGTTTTGATACTACGGAGAGCTATCAAGATGTTGAAAAACACTTATCGTCTCTTTCAGTATATTTGAAGGGGACTTTTTTTGTAGTCTGATATGAATCTTAAACTGAGAGGCGAGGTTTTGAATAATGGATGAAAATGAAAATGGCGGCGGCAATATTGGCCAGGTGAAACGGGGACTCAAGGCGCGACACGTTTCGATGATTGCGCTGGGCGGCTGTATTGGAACTGGACTATTTGTTGCCAGTGGATCGGCAATTTCAAAGGCTGGGCCACTGGGTGCTTTGACGGCCTATTTCTTTATGGGAATGATGGTTTATTTTCTTATGACCAGTTTAGGAGAAATGGCCACTAACATGCCAATTTCTGGCTCGTTTGCGGCTTACTCGGCTAAGTATGTTGACCCGGCACTGGGCTTTGCGATGGGATGGAACTATTGGTTTAACTGGGCAATTACGGTGGCAGTTGATATTAGCACGGCTGCTTTGGTAATGGCGTTTTGGCTGCCAAACGTTCCCCAATGGATTTGGAGTGCAATTGCGTTGGTCATTATTCTAGCGATCAACGCGATGTCGGTGCGAGCGTTTGGTGAAACTGAATTTTGGATGTCATTAATTAAAGTAGTAACCATCATTATTTTCTTGGCGGTCGGCTGCTTAACCATTTTTGGGATTATGGGTGGCCACTTTATTGGACTGCGGAACTTTTCAGTCAAACAAGCGCCATTTGTTGGTGGTTTTCCGGCTATCCTGAGCGTTTTTGTCGTGGCCGGCTTTTCATTTCAAGGAACCGAGCTGGTAGGAATTACAGCTGGTGAATCTCAGGATCCGCAGCACAGTGTGCCAAAGGCAATTAATGAGGTCTTCTGGCGAATTATTTTGTTCTACATTCTAACAATTTTCGTGATTGCAGCCATTATTCCTTATACCAGTCACTCACTGTTGGGATCGAGTACGACCGACATTGCCATTAGTCCATTCACACTTGTCTTTCAACGAGCAGGGTTGGCAGCTGCTGCCAGTGTCATGAACGCTGTGATTTTAACGTCGGTCATTTCGTCGGCTAATTCGGGGATGTATGCGTCGACTCGGATGCTTTATTCTCTGTCTAATAGTGGCTATGCGCCGAGGACTTTTGGCAAAACGGCTCCAAATGGCATTCCATATTACTCATTGATTGCAACGACAGTGGTCTCTCTTCTGACATTTATTTCAAGTATTGCCGGCCCGAAAATTTATATGTGGCTGGTTGCGGCTTCCGGACTAACGGGTTTCATTGCCTGGTTCGGGATTGCCATTTCACATTACCGGTTTAGACGGGCATTTATTAAACAGGGACATGATCTTAAAGAATTGAAGTACCATGCAAAGTTATTTCCGTTTGGACCGTTACTGTGTTTGGTTCTATGTATTTTGGTGATTGTCGGTCAGAACCCAAGTGCCTTTATGCACTTTGATTGGCAACAAATTCTAGTCACTTACATTAGCGTACCGCTGGTATTGATTCTGTACTTTGCTTATAAGTGGAAAAAACATACGAAAATTATTCCACTTGAAAAGATTGACGTTTCCCCTTCCCATGAAGAAGAAAATCTTTCAAAATTAAACAATAAATGAGTTTGTTTTCAGCGATTGGGCTACTTTTTACAAGAGCAGTTTAATCGCTTTTATTGTACATAACAACAGCATAGCGTTATAATGCCTAAGTGGAACCTATTAATTGGTCTATTAAAAATATGAGGTGAAATGTATGGCAAAAAAACATCTTTCAAAAGGTAAATATCAAAGAATGTTGAAATTAACCAATGATGAGGGGAAAATCGATGCATTGGCGTTAGATCAACGTGGATCGCTTGTTAAAATGATGAAAACGGCTTCCGAAAAATATGGAAAGCTTTTCAGTATGAAAATGATTTATGAATTTAAGGAAACCGTTTCAAAAATTTTGAGTCCACTTAGTTCAGCAATTCTTTTAGATGAACAAATGGGCTTTAAAGGCATTGAAGCTAAGGCTGACAAGACCGGGCTAATTATGTCTTATGAGAAGACCGGGTATGATGCTAACGAACCTGGCCGCTTGCCTAGCTTGATTCCTGATCAATCCGCACAAATTATGGTTTCCAGAGGAGCTGATGCTTTAAAAGTATTGCTCTATTTTAATCCGGATGATCCGGATGAAATTAATAATCAGAAAAAGGCTTTTGCACAACGGTATGGAACTGAAGGCTTGGCAGCTGAAACACCCACATTTTTTGAAATTGTGACTTACGATGATCGTTATGATAGTAAGTCCTTAGAGTTTGCCAAAGAAAAGCCGGATTTTGTGTTACGGGCAATGAAGGAATTTACACAGGATAAGTATCACATTGATGTTTTGAAGATGGAGGTCCCATTTAACCCAACTTATATTGAGGGATGGGATAAGTCTGTCAGTGAATCGGCTTATACGGAAGATCAAGCCAAAACTTACTTAAAGCAATTGAGTGATGAAGCAACCCGGCCGTTTATTTTTCTAAGTGCTGGTGTTCCAACTCCTATTTTCCAGCGGGAGTTAAAACTTGCCGGCAGTGCAGGAGCTAAATTTAACGGTGTTTTAAGTGGCCGAGCAACCTGGATTGAAGGCGTTGATATCTTTGTTCGTGATGGCAAGGATGGCTTGGTTGACTGGCTGAAACATAAAGGAACCCAGAATGTAAAAGACTTGACCAAGATTTTATCGGCAAATGCCACGCCATGGTTTGATGCATATGGCGGTCGAGATAATATTGAAGTGGTTGATATTTCTGACTTAAAATAATTTATTACTAGATGTTGCACCCATTATTTGGAACTAGTACAATATATTGTGCTGTCATTAATCAAATAAGGGGATTTATAAATGCTTGTTTTAGCTGGAACGATTGGTGCAGGGAAAACCTCATTAACTCAGATGTTGTCGAAGCATTTGGGGACCCCTGCCTATTACGAATCTGTTGACAATAATCAGATTTTGCCGCTGTTTTATCAAAACCCGAAAAAATATGCTTTCTTGTTACAAATCGATTTCTTGAATCGACGAATGGCTGATATCAAACGAGCTTGGCAAAATGATGAAAGTATTTTGGATCGGTCGATCTTTGAAGATTCATTACTTTTCCATTTAAATGCTGACCTGGGCAGAGCTACTGAAACCGAAGTTGAAATTTATGATTCACTTCTTCAAAATATGATGCAGGAGTTACCACAAAGTCATCACAGCAAAAATCCAGATCTGTTGATTCATATTGACATTTCCTTTGAGACGATGTTGAAACGAATTAAAAAGCGTGGCCGACCGTACGAGCAAATTGAAAATGATCCTGGCTTGTACCAATACTATCAGGACTTGAATCAACGTTACCAGACTTGGTATCAAGATTACGACAAATCTGCCAAAATTCAGATCAATGGTGACCAATTTGATTTTGTCGAAAGGGACACTGACAGACAGGCCGTGTTTCAGATGATTGATCAAAAAATTAATCAGTTGGCAATTTGACGGCTTGTGATTTGAAGGTGAATTCGTTATAATCGAAAGGTGAGTGAAGCAGGATGGTTCAATACCGAGAGTGTTGCGGCTTGAATCGATTGTTTTAAGAAGAAATTAAAGCGTTTTGTGTCTATTAAGTAGATTTCAGAGAGACAATGGTCGGTGTGAATTGTCATCGAAAATTCCAGCACAAGTAAACGGGCGGGTAATGCCGCACGGATGTATGCCGTTACCATACGTTGAGAGCTTGGAAAACCAAGAACTTGGGTGGTACCGCGAAAAAAGGATCCTTCGTCCCAGTGACGAGGGGTCCTTTTTTGTGGGTTGGCAAAGTGTCACCCCATTAACCATAAGCGGAAAGGGAGATTAAAAGATGCTTGATATCAAAAAGATTCGAAAAGATCCGGATTATATAAAAGAAAAATTGGCAACTCGCGGAATCAAGGGCGAAATGATTGATCAATTACTGGCCTTGGATGCCAAAAGACGTGAATTGATTGTTAAGTCGGAATCTCTGAAAGCTACCCGAAATGAGGTTTCCGATAAAATTTCTCAACTGAAGCGTCAAAAAGAAGATGCTTCAGAGGCCATTGCCGAAATGAAAAAGACTGGCCAAACCATTAAAGAATTGGATGAACAGTTGCGCCAGATTGAGAAAAAGGAAGATGATTTGGCGGCTCATTTACCAAATATTCCTGCAGATGACGTGCCGGTTTCTCTAACTGAAGAAGGAGCTGTTGAGCTTCGACGAATTGGTCAAATTCCAACCTTCAGCTTTAAACCGAAACATCACTGGGATATCGGCGAAAATTTGGGGATTTTGGATTTTGAACGGGCTGCGAAGGTTTCTGGCAGTCGATTTGTTTATTATATTGGCGACGGCGCACTTCTTGAACGGGCAGTCTACAATTTTTATTTGGACCAAAATACGGCTGCCGGCTACCAAGAAGTTATTCCACCATATATGGTAAATGATGCTTCAATGTACGGAACCGGCCAATTTCCGAAGTTTTTGGAGAATAAAGCCGGCTATGAGATTACCGGAACGGATCTTACAATGATCCCAACCGCTGAGGTGCCACTAGTAAATTATTATCGAAATGAAGTGATCCCAGAAGAAAAATTACCGGTTTCCTTTACAGCGCTATCACCTGCCTTTCGTTCAGAAGCAGGAAGTGCCGGTCGGGATACAAAAGGTTTAATTCGCTTGCACCAATTCAACAAGGTTGAAATGGTAAAGTTTACGAAACCGGAAGATTCGTGGAACGCACTTGAACAGATTACCCATCAAGCTGAAGACAACTTGAAGAAGCTTGGATTGGCCTATCATGTGATCACACTGACCACCAGTGATATGAGCTTTACTGCTGCCATGACCCATGATTTAGAGGTTTGGTTCCCAGCACAGAATAAGTATCGGGAAATTTCCAGCTGTTCGAATACAACCGATTTTCAAGCACGTCGATCGCATATTCAATATCGGGATCAAGATGGCAAACTACATTATGTCCACACATTAAATGGCTCTGGATTGGCAGTTGGTCGGACTGTTGCTGCGATTTTGGAAAATTATCAAAATGAAGATGGCACGGTAACGATTCCGGAAGTCCTACGCCCATACATGCACGGTAAAACTAAAATCGAAAAACAACAATAAAAATAAATTAATCAAAAAATGAGTGGTCCTTTTCGCGTATATATTATATGTAGGCTGAGAAAGGGTTAACTTTGGTTAACGATTTCCGGACTACGGATTAATTACATCGAGATCCCCCTCTCATTGTGATTAGTTTTTGGATACCCCCAATTCTCGAAATGTGGATTAATAGTCATTATTCCATTGGAGAGAGTCATTAAGGTTGGAACTTGGTCATGGTTCCAGCCTCTTTTTTATGGATCAATTGAAGCTGTTACATGAGAGGCGACCGTTGGATAATCAAAAGTGTCAAAAAGAAAAGCTTGGCGGCTAAAAAGGGGGAAGGCTACTAAACATCTAGAGGATTTGTCTGATGAGAGATTGGGCAAGTTTAAGCAGCCAACGTGCAAAAAAATCCAAAAAAAGTTGAAATTTTTCTGGTAATGACTAGGATAATACGCTATAATATTTCTTGTCGGAATTTGATCGATACTTTTGAAACCTAAGTGAACAGCTGATAAAATTTAAAATTATATCTTGACTTTCGTTGAGAGTAAATGGTAAAATTTAATAGTTGTTTTGATGAGATGACTACCAATAACAGATGGATTCATGATTGATTTCATGGAGGATTAGCTCAGCTGGGAGAGCATCTGCCTTACAAGCAGGAGGTCACAGGTTCGATCCCTGTATCCTCCATTGAGCCGTTAGCTCAGTTGGTAGAGCATCTGACTTTTAATCAGAGGGTCGGCAGTTCGAGACTGCCACGGCTCATTGCCAGTTTTAAACAATGCGGGCGTGGCGGAACTGGCAGACGCGCTAGATTTAGGTTCTAGTGTCTTATGACGTGGGGGTTCGAATCCCTTCGCCCGCATAGAACCGTATATAATATGCCGACTTAGCTCAGTTGGTTAGAGCGCTTCACTAGTAATGAAGAGGTCGGGCGTTCGAATCGTCTAGTCGGCATTTTGCGGAAGTAGTTCAGTGGTAGAACATCACCTTGCCATGGTGGGGGTCGCGGGTTCGAATCCCGTCTTCCGCTTCCTCGAGAAGCTTTTGTTTGGCGTTATCGGGATACCTAATTGCCTTACTAAATTGAATATTAATTATGCACCCATAGCGCAACTGGATAGAGTGTCTGACTACGAATCAGAAGGTTGTAGGTTCGACTCCTACTGGGTGCATTTTTTACTGTCGTGGATTTGGCAGTTGGCAATTTCGGGAAGTAGCTCAGCTTGGTAGAGCACCTGGTTTGGGACCAGGGGGTCGCAGGTTCGAATCCTGTCTTCCCGACTATTTGGCCTATTATATAAATGTATGGTAGTATGTGATGGATTAATTAAATATTTTTTGATTATCGGGAAATAGCTCAGCTTGGTAGAGCACTACGTTCGGGACGTAGGGGTCGCAAGTTCAAATCTTGTTTTCCCGATTTTTTTTGTCGACATTTTAACGATTTATGACTTGAATTTTTGACATTCCTATATATAATGGGCTGAAAGAAACTGATAATAAGACGTGGTTATTTGGTCAATTTGAGGTAACAATTAATCTCATTTCGTTTTTAAAAAGCTGTTTGAAACCTTTTCTTTGCATTTTCTGGCTTTATTCGTATAATTAAAGTCAATATTAGTCAAAGAATTGGGTGAGAGCATGGCCGACGAAAATATTTCTGATTTAATTGAACGGTACTTAAAAGAGATACTCGCCGATAACGAACAGGTTAAAATTCGCCGATCGGAAATCGCTGGATTATTTGACGTTGTTCCGTCGCAGATTAATTATGTAATTAACACACGTTTTACGATTCAAAATGGGTATATTGTTGAAAGTAAAAGGGGTGGTGGCGGCTACATTAGAATAGAGAAAGTTCATTTATTAGATGACATTGACGTGCTGAATTCATTAATTGAGGCAATTGGTAATAAATTGTCGAAAAGAGATAGTGAAACAATCGTCCAAACGTTATATAATAATGACTTAATTAATCGTCGCGAGGTAAGTATTATTTTAGCAGCGATTGACAAAGATGCAATTGACCTTAACAATAGTGATTTAACTGATATCTTGAGAGCTAATATCATGATATCAATATTAAATCGTTTGCGTTATGAACGATAGAAAGCGAGGGTATCTATGAATAATTTATTCACTCCAAGCGCTAAGAACGTTTTAACCATTGCTCAAGAACAGGCAAAGAAATTTAAGCACCAAGCAATTGGTACTGAGCACCTGTTACTAGGTCTACTGATTGAAACCAATGGAATCGCATATAAAGCCCTTCAACAGTTTTCAGTAACTGCCGAAGACATTACAGAAGAAGTAGAACGCTTTGCCGGGTATGGTAATTTAAAGGATCTTAGCAGTAACGATTATTTACCATACTCTCCTAAAGCCAAGGAAGTATTGGCACAAGCAGGCGAGTTTGCCAAAAAGAATGGTGTGCCAAAGGTTGGAACAGAGCATATTCTGCTTTCATTGTTAACCGATGAGACAATTCTCTCCTCAAGAATCTTAATTAATTTAGGTCTTGACTTGTCACAAATTCGAAAAGTGACATTGAGAAAAATGGGAATCAGCGGTGGTTCAATGGCAACTAATATGTCATCAAAGCAACGCGGCGGTGCTCGACCATCCAAGCAAAAAGATAGTAAAACACCAACCATTGATTCGCTGGCTCGTGACCTCACTGAAATGGCGCGGGAGAATCGGCTGGACCCAACAATTGGTCGTGATTTGGAAGTTAAGCGAGTTGTTCAAATTCTTGCTCGGCGAACTAAAAATAATCCAGTTTTAATTGGCGAACCTGGTGTTGGTAAAACAGCCATTGCGGAAGGTCTCGCGGAACGAATTGTGAACGGCGATGTGCCGGGAGATATGGCAAATAAGCGGCTGATGATGCTTGATATGGGATCATTGGTTGCCGGCACCAAATACCGTGGTGAATTTGAAGATCGGCTTAAAAAGGTGATTGAAGAGATTTACCAAGATGGTAATATCATTCTATTTATTGATGAGTTACACACGTTAATCGGTGCTGGTGGTGCTGAAGGTGCAATTGATGCTTCCAACATTTTAAAGCCGGCATTGGCACGTGGCGAACTCCAGTTGATTGGGGCAACCACTCTGGATGAATATCAAAAATATATTGAATCAGATGCCGCTTTGGAACGTCGATTTGCCAAAGTAATGGTTGACGAACCAACAACGGATGAAACTATTCAGATTTTAAAGGGCTTACGGCCGAAGTACGAGCAACATCACCACGTTGAGATTACGGATGAAGCCATTGAAACTGCAGTTAGTCTTTCGAATCGGTATATTAGTGACCGCTTCCTTCCTGATAAAGCAATTGATCTGATGGATGAAGCAGCTGCCAAGGTTCGAATTGATCACTTACAGAACTCTGAAGTGGTAGATGATCATAAGAAGCTGTCGGAACTTTTGGATCAGTTGAATGAAGCGTTGGTTGCTCAGGATTATGCTAAAGCTTCCAAGCTTCGTAAATCAGCTAACCAATTACAGGATGAGTTAGCTAAGCAGGATGAAACGCCTGATGATTCTTCACAAACTCATTATCCAGTTAAGGAAACCAGCCAGGATGTGGCACAGATTGTGGCTGAATGGACTGGCATTCCGGTCACTCGTTTGAGCAAGTCTGAAGCTGATCGATTGGTTAACCTGGAAGCAGTCCTTCATAAGCGGGTTGTCGGCCAGGAAGAAGCAATTTCAGCAGTTTCCCGTTCAATTCGGCGAGCACGAAGCGGCTTAAAGGATCCAAATCGGCCAATCGGGTCATTTATGTTCCTTGGACCGACCGGTGTTGGAAAAACGGAATTAGCTAAGGCTGTTGCAGAGGCTGTCTTTGGATCAGAAGAAGATATGATCCGAGTCGACATGAGCGAGTACATGGAGAAATATTCAACCAGTCGTTTGATTGGATCCGCTCCCGGTTATGTTGGCTACGATGAGGGTGGTCAGTTAACAGAAAAAGTTCGTCAAAAACCGTATTCAGTTGTTTTGTTTGATGAAGTTGAAAAAGCTCATCCAGATGTTTTCAACTTGTTACTGCAGGTACTCGATGATGGGTACTTAACAGATGCCAAGGGTCGTAAGATCGATTTCCGAAATACGGTTATCATCATGACATCGAACTTGGGCGCAACAACTTTGCGAGACAAGAAAACGGTTGGCTTCGGTCAAGAAGATACTAAGGAAGATTACGCTGCCATGAAGGATACAATTAAGGCAGCCCTTAAGCAGCGATTCCGTCCAGAATTCTTGAACCGGATTGATGAAGTCGTTGTCTTCCACTCACTAACCAAGGCTGAACTTGATCAAATTGTTAAGTTAATGACTAAGCCGGTTATTAAACGAATTCATGATCAGGGAATTGACATTAAGGTCACCAAGACAGCGATTGGGATTATTTCCAAAGTTGGTTTTGATCCGCAATATGGTGCTCGGCCAATTCGTCGGGCAATTCAAACCCAACTTGAGGATAACTTGAGTGCTAAATTGCTGGCTAAAGAAATTGTCCCTGGTGATTCGGTCACCGTTGGTGGGCGGAATAACCAAATTACAATTTCAGTTAAAAAACCAAATCGACAAACGTTGGTTAACAATAAAAAATAAATGACGATTCTCAAGACTTTTATTTGACAATCAATGGATTAGTTGGTATAGTCTTAATTGTATTTGTTGTGAATCGAAATGGTCGATGCGATCTATTGTCCGGATTGACCTTCATAAAAAACCAAAAGCAAGTTGAGCTTGTTTTTGGATTTTTTTTGCCAAAAATCAGGTTAAAAGGGCAATTGTAATCAAAATGTAACATTTCGACTCAGGAATTTTGGAGAGGTGAAAAACTTGGCAGGACACTTAGTTAAATATGGAAAACACCGTACCCGACGAAGTTATGCACGGATTAAAGAAGTGCTTGATCTCCCAAACCTTATTGAAATCCAGACTAATTCTTACAACTGGTTTTTAAAAGAAGGCCTTCGCGAAACGTTTGACGGTATTATGCCGATTGATGATTTTCAGGGAAAGCTTTCGTTAGAGTTTGTGGACTATCAGTTATTGGAACCGAAGTATACGGTTGATGAAGCGCGTGAACATGAAGCAAATTATTCAGCACCACTTCATATTACGTTGAAGTTAACCAATCATGAAACTGGCGAAATTAAAACCCAGGATGTTTTCTTTGGTGATTTTCCGTTAATGACTGATCAAGGGACGTTTATCATTAACGGTGCTGAACGAGTAATTGTCTCACAATTAGTTCGTTCGCCCGGCGTTTACTATCATGAAGATACAGATAAAAACGGCCGGATTTCCTATGGAACAACTGTAATCCCTAATCGAGGAGCCTGGCTTGAATTTGAAACCGACTCAAAGGACATCGCGTACGTTCGAATTGATCGAACGAGAAAAATTCCACTGACTGAATTGGTCAGAGCACTTGGTTTCGGTAGTGACGATGAGATTACTGAAATCTTAGGTCATAGCGACAGTCTTGAATTAACACTTGAAAAGGATGTTCATAAAGACACCGATGATTCACGAGTTGAAGAATCGTTGAAGGATATTTATGAAAGATTGCGGCCAGGTGAACCTAAAACTGCTGATTCATCAAGGAGCTTGCTAACGGCTCGTTTCTTTGATCCGAAGCGGTATGATATGGCACCGGTTGGTCGTTACAAGACCAACAAAAAATTGAGCTTAAAGAACCGTCTTTTGGGATTAACATTAGCTGAAACGCTTGCTGATCCTGAAACGGGTGAAGTGATCGTTCAGAAGGATACAGTCGTTACTAAGGATGTTATGAAGAAATTGGCACCTTACCTCGACCAAAAGGACTTTAAGGCTTACACGTTCAATCCTTCTGATGAAGCGGTTGTCACTGAACCGATGACTGTTCAAATTATTAAAGTTTATTCAGCCAACGACCCAGAAAAAGTCGTGCCGTTGATTGGCAATGACAATATTCCACTTGAATTCAAGCACATTACGCCTGCTGATATCATTGCATCGATGAATTACTTCTTTAACTTACAAGAAGGCATTGGTTCAACCGATGATATTGACCATTTGGGTAATCGGCGAATTCGCTCAGTTGGTGAGTTACTGCAAAACCAATTCCGAATCGGCTTATCAAGAATGGAACGGGTTGTTCGTGAAAGAATGTCAATCCAAGACACTTCCACGGTAACACCACAACAATTAATCAATATTCGACCAGTGGTTGCTTCGATTAAGGAATTCTTTGGGTCATCACAACTGTCACAATTTATGGATCAGACCAACCCACTTGGTGAACTGACTCATAAGCGTCGGTTGTCCGCTCTTGGACCTGGTGGATTAACACGTGATCGTGCCGGATATGAAGTTCGGGATGTTCACTATACCCACTATGGCCGGATGTGTCCGATCGAAACGCCTGAAGGTCCTAACATCGGGTTGATTAACAGTCTGTCAAGTTATGCCCGGGTTAATAAGTATGGCTTCATTGAAACACCTTATCGCCGGGTTGATTGGACTACTCACAAAGTAACGGATCGAATTGATTACCTGACAGCTGACGAAGAAGATAATTTCGTTATTGCTCAGGCCAACTCACCATTAAATGATGATGGTTCGTTTGTTAATGATGTGGTAATGGCTCGTCATAAATCCAATAACATTGAAATTAGTATTGATAAAGTTGATTATATGGATGTTTCACCTAAACAAGTTGTTGCGGTTGCCACAGCATGTATTCCATTCTTGGAAAATGATGACTCCAACCGAGCCTTGATGGGTGCTAACATGCAGCGTCAGGCGGTTCCATTGATTAATCCGCATGCGCCACTTGTGGGAACTGGAATTGAATATAAAGCTGCTCACGATTCTGGCGTCGCACTAATCTGCAAATTTGCTGGAACGGTTGAATACGTTGATGCACGTGAAATTCGAATCCGTCGGGACGATGGCACACTTGATAAGTATAAGTTGATGAAATTCCGCCGTTCAAATGGTGGCAAGAACTACAATCAACGTCCAATTGTCCGTGTCGGTGATCATGTTGATCCCGATGAAGTCTTGGCTGACGGTCCATCCATGGAGGGTGGCGAATTAGCATTAGGCCAAAATCCAATTGTTGCTTTCATGACTTGGCAAGGATATAACTTTGAAGATGCCATTGCCATTAGTGAACGATTGGTTAAAGACGATGTCTACACGTCGATTCATATCGAAGAATATGAATCAGAAACTCGTGATACTAAATTAGGCCCTGAAGAAATGACTCGGGAAATTCCAAATGTCGGTGAAGATGCTTTAAAGAATCTTGACGACAGCGGGACAATCCGAATTGGGGCTGAAGTTCACGATGGCGACATTTTAGTTGGTAAAGTAACGCCTAAGGGAGTCACTGAGTTGTCCGCCGAAGAACGATTACTGCATGCGATCTTTGGTGAAAAGTCACGTGAAGTTCGTGATACTTCATTGCGAGTACCACACGGTGGCGGCGGCATTATTCAAGACGTCAAGGTCTTTACCCGAGAAAATGGCGACGAATTATCACCTGGTGTCAACAAGATGGTTCGAGTTTACATTGCACAGAAGCGTAAGATTCAGGTTGGTGACAAAATGTCCGGCCGTCATGGTAACAAAGGAACGGTTTCCGTTGTGATTCCTGAAGAGGATATGCCATTTCTGCCAGACGGAACACCAGTTGACATTATGCTAAGTCCAATGGGTGTGCCATCACGGATGAACATTGGTCAGGTTTTGGAACTGCATTTGGGCATGGCTGCCAGAAAACTTGGCATCCACGTTGCGTCACCTGTTTTTGATGGTGCAACTGATAAAGACATTTGGAATGCTGTTAAGGAAGCCGGCATGCCTAAGGATGGTAAATACATTCTTTACGATGGCCGGACAGGTGAACCATTTGACAAACCGATCGCAGTTGGCGTGATGCATTATCTGAAATTGGCCCACATGGTTGATGATAAGATTCATGCACGTTCAATTGGACCGTACTCACTAGTTACGCAACAACCACTTGGTGGTAAAGCACAATTTGGTGGTCAGCGTTTTGGTGAAATGGAAGTTTGGGCACTGGAAGCTTATGGTGCTGCTTACACCCTGCAAGAAATCTTGACTTACAAGTCAGATGATGTTGTCGGACGGGTTAAGACCTACGAAGCAATTGTAAAGGGTGAGCCAATTCCAAAACCGGGAGTTCCGGAATCATTCCGAGTACTGGTTAAGGAATTGCAATCACTGGGTCTTGATATGAAAGTTCTTGACAGTAGCCATAAGGAAATCGAACTTCGGGATCTTGATGACGACGATGATGTCGTCAACGTTGATGCCTTGAGCAAGATGAGTGAAAAGAAGAATCAGCAAAAGGCAGATGCAGAAGAAAGTTCTGATAAAAAAGAAGCAGCTGATCAGCCAACCAAGTCAACCAATGTAAAGAATAGTAATGACTAATCATGGGAGGTCAAACTAGTGGTCGATGTTAATAAATTCGAAAGTATGCAAATTGGGCTAGCCTCTCCCGACAAAATTCGTAGCTGGTCATATGGCGAAGTTAAAAAGCCAGAGACGATCAACTATCGAACATTAAAGCCAGAAAAAGATGGCTTGTTCGATGAACGAATTTTTGGTCCAACCAAAGACTGGGAATGTGCTTGTGGGAAATACAAGCGTATTCGTTATAAGGGAATTGTTTGTGATCGATGTGGTGTTGAAGTTACCCGTTCGAAGGTTCGTCGTGAGCGAATGGGTCACATTGAACTCGCAGCTCCGGTAACCCATATTTGGTACTTTAAAGGTATCCCAAGCCGAATGGGACTTGTTCTTGATATGAGCCCTCGGGCACTGGAAGAAATTATCTACTTTGCTTCATACGTGGTTACTGATTCTGGTAACACGCCGTTGGAAAAGAAGCAGTTACTTTCAGAACGCGAATATCGTGAGAAGAAGACTGAGTATGGCCCACGATTTGAAGCTCAGATTGGTGCTGAAGCAATTAAAACGTTGTTAAACGACGTTGATGTTAATAAAGAAGTCACTGAGTTAAAAGATGAGTTGAAGAACGCAACTGGCCAAAAGCGAACTCGTGCGGTTCGACGGTTGGATATCTTGGAAGCATTTGTTCAGTCGGGCAATAAGCTTTCTTGGATGGTTCTTGATACGATTCCAGTGATTCCACCTGATCTACGACCAATGGTTCAATTAGAGGGTGGGCGGTTTGCCACCTCTGATTTGAATGATTTGTATCGACGGGTGATTAACCGTAATAACCGATTAAAACGATTACTCGATTTAAATGCACCGGGAATTATCGTTCAAAACGAAAAACGAATGCTTCAAGAAGCCGTTGATGCATTAATTGACAATGGCCGACGTGGCCGACCAGTTGCCGGCCCAGGTAACCGACCACTCAAATCCTTGTCGCATATGCTTAAAGGAAAGCAGGGCCGTTTCCGTCAAAACTTACTTGGTAAGCGAGTTGACTATTCTGGCCGTTCTGTTATTGATGTGGGTCCAAGCTTAAAGATGAACCAAATGGGATTGCCTGTTCCGATGGCAATGGAATTGTTTAAACCATTTATCATGAAGGAATTGGTTGGTCGCAAACTGGCTTCCAATATTAAGAATGCCAAGCGAAAAATTGAACGCCAAGATGACGATGTCTTTAGCGTTCTTGAAGATGTTATCAAGGAGCATCCGGTTTTGCTAAACCGAGCCCCAACACTTCACCGTTTGGGAATTCAAGCTTTTGAACCGGTTTTGGTAAGTGGTAAATCAATGCGGCTTCACCCGTTAGTATGTGAAGCTTACAATGCCGATTTTGATGGTGACCAAATGGCAATTCACGTGCCGTTGTCTGATGAAGCTCAGGCTGAATCACGGCTGCTCATGTTAGCTGCCGGTCATATTTTGGCACCTAAAGATGGTAAGCCAGTGGTAACACCGTCTCAAGATATGGTTATTGGAAATTATTACCTGACGATGGAAGAAAAAGGTCGTGAAGGTGAAGGAATGATCTTCAATTCACCTGATGAAGTTGGCCTGGCTTTTCGAAACGGGATCGTTCATTGGCACACCCGAATTGGGATTAAAGCATCTTCATATCCTGACAAATCATTTACCAAAGAACAATTAGGCAAGATTTTGATTACTTCTGTTGGTAAAGTGATTTTTAACCGAATTCTGCCAAAAGATTTTCCATATATTAATGAACCAACTGAAACTAATATTAATGGATTCTTAGATGATAAGTACTTCCTTGAACCTGGCGAAGATATTCATGAACATCTTCAAAATGCTGAGTTGGTACCGCCATTTAAGAAGGGCTTCCTTAGTGATATCATTGCTCAAGTCTATAAGATCTATAAGGTGACGGAGACGTCTCTCTTCTTGGACCGAATGAAGGATTTGGGATATGATGAGTCAACGAAATCCGGTTTAACCGTGGGAATTTCTGATATTACTGAACTTCCTGATAAGCAGAAAATCATTGACGAAGCGCATAAGAAAGTTGAAATGGTCACCAAGCAATTCCGTCGTGGATTAATTACTGATCATGAACGATATGAACGGGTTATTGGTATTTGGAACGACGCCAAGGACGACATTCAGAAGCGATTGATGGAAGCTCAGGATCCACAAAATCCAATCTACATGATGAGTGATTCCGGAGCGCGTGGTAATATCTCAAACTTTACTCAGTTAGCCGGAATGCGTGGACTAATGGCGGCTCCTAATGGTGAAATCATGGAATTGCCAATCACATCAAACTTCCGTGAAGGCCTTTCGGTTTTGGAAATGTTTATTTCAACCCATGGTGCCCGTAAAGGAATGACTGATACAGCGCTTAAGACTGCCAACTCTGGTTACTTGACTCGTCGATTAGTCGATGTGGCTCAAGATGTCATTGTTCGTGAAAAAGATTGTGGTACCGATCGTGGTTTAACAATCACTGCAATTACTGAAGGTAACGAAATGATCGAACCACTTTATGATCGAATTGTGGGTCGTTATGCATTGAAGACAATTAAGAACCCAAAGACGGGTGACGTGATTGTCCCAGCTCAGACAATGATCAATGAAGACCAAGCTCAGAAGATCGATCAACTTGGAATTAAGGAAGTCACGATTCGATCAGCCTTTACTTGCAATACTGTTCACGGTGTTTGTGAGAAATGTTATGGTCGAAACATGGCAACTGGTGACGAAGTTGAAGTTGGTGAAGCAGTCGGAACGGTTGCTGCTCAATCAATTGGTGAACCAGGTACCCAGTTAACAATGCGGAACTTCCATACTGGTGGTGTTGCTGGAAACGCTGATATTACGCAAGGACTTCCACGAGTCCAAGAAATTTTTGAAGCTCGGAATCCAAAAGGTAAAGCTGAAATTAGTGAAGTAACTGGAACCATTGAATCAATTGAAGAAAATCCAGCTGAAAGAACTAAAGAGATTACGGTTAAAGGTGAAGCTGATACCAGAACTTACACGGTTCCGATCACAGCAAGAATGAAAGTTGCTGAAGGCGACTTTATTCACCGTGGTTCTGCCCTTAATGAAGGTTCTGTTGATCCTAAGGAACTCTTGAAGGTTCGTGATGTGTTATCGACTGAAAACTACCTCTTGCATGAAGTTCAAAAAGTTTACCGAATGCAAGGTGTGGAAGTGGCTGATAAGCATGTGGAAATCATGATTCGACAAATGCTTCGAAAAGTTCGAATTATGGATCCAGGTGACACAGATGTTCTTCCTGGAACTTTAATGGATATCAATGACTTTAGAAGTAGTAATGCTGATACGGTTATTTCTGGCGGAATTCCTGCAACTGCACGGCCAGTGCTTCTTGGTATTACCAAGGCAGCTCTTGAAACAAATAGTTTCTTGTCTGCCGCTTCATTCCAAGAAACAACTCGTGTGCTAACTGATGCAGCAATTCGTGGTAAGAATGATCCGTTAGTTGGCTTGAAAGAAAATGTTATTATTGGTAAATTGATTCCAGCTGGTACCGGAATGCCGGATTACCGTGGTATCAAGCCGGAAGAAATCGGCGGTTCTTCAACTGATGGTGTTTATTCCATTAGTGAGCTCGAAGAAAAGATGAAAGCTGAAGATGCCAAAAAGAGTAAACCGACAAAAACAACCAAATAAATTTCTTTAAAAAAAGAGTATCACCTGTAAATTAGGTGGTACTCTTTTTGTTATACATAGGATGACGGGGAAATCAAGAACCGGTGATTAAGGGGATTAAAATATTAGCGTAATGAACTACTATGAAATATCCAACAGTAATGAAGGGAACAAAGGGGATCTTATTATCTTTGGGCCAAGGTGCAATGATTAAATAAAGAAGTGCACTGACACAAGCAATGCTTGAGATCCACAAAAGATGGCTAATCGAAAGGCAGATCCATAAGCAAAAGAACACGTCAATATCACCATTGCCGACAAACAATTGCCGATAATTTAGTGCGAGGCACAGACAATAAAGTAAACCGGCTATTAATAGCTGATAACAAGTATGATGACAAGATAGAAGACAAACAATTAATAATCCCAAGATTCCCCAAATGGGTAATTGCTTGCGTTTAAAATCAAACAAGCTAAGATGGGTTAAAATAAGTAAATTTAAAAGAGAAGGAATCGTTGTCGGTCGGAATTGTGTGACGGAAAAACAAATCCCAAGCATTAGCTCAAGAATTGGTGACGATAATGGAATCCGCTGATGGCAAAATCGGCATTTGCCTTTAAGGAAAACGTAGTTGATCACTGGGATTAAATCACAGATAGGAAGCGGTTCTTTGCACTTGTCACAGTGTGAGCGCGGCGAAATAATTGATTCATGTCGCAGGTTACGAGTAACCGTTAAATTTAGAAACGATGCCAAACTGGCACCCAATAAAAATTGAAATAGTATCATGATTTTTTACCTCTAATTATTACATACGATAGAATGCCGAAGTTTTTAGAAGAAAATATGATTAGAATGTCCATGATTGAAAAAGTTGCCCATAAGTTGGATCCTGAAAAAATTTGAAAGTAGATTTTTAAGAGTCGATGTTAATGGTTATTTCAAATTTAAATTGAAAAATTAATTTTTTTGTTGCGAATGATTGACACATTTTCGAAGTCATGATAAATTAGACAAGGTGCTTTTTGTGACAGATTCCTGAAATCTCAGACATGCTGACTGTTTAAGACAAAAAGTGTTTGGCGGAACACATTTCTTTTTACATAAAAAAGAACCGCCTGGATGTGTGGACTTAAAACAAATTATGAAAGGAGATCTTTTAGATGCCAACAATTAACCAATTGGTCCGAAAAGGACGTCATTCTAGAAGTTCAAAATCAAAGTCACCAGCTTTAAACTATGCTTACAATAGTTACAAGAAGAAGCAAGTCGTTGTGCCAGCTCCACAGAAGCGAGGCGTTGCAACCCGTGTGGGAACTATGACACCAAAGAAACCTAACTCAGCTTTACGTAAGTATGCCCGTGTTCGGTTGTCAAACTTGATCGAAGTGACCGCTTATATTCCTGGGATTGGTCACAACTTGCAAGAGCATAGTGTTGTTTTAATTCGTGGTGGTCGTGTAAAGGACTTGCCTGGTGTTCGTTATCACGTTATTCGTGGTGCTCTTGATACTGCCGGTGTTACCGATCGTCGTCAAGGTCGTTCCAAGTACGGTACTAAGAAGCCTAAAGAATAATTGAAGTCAAAAAATCTTAATTTTCGTTTTTTTGAAAAATGAGGAGGATAACGAAATGCCTAGAAAAGGAAATGTTCAAAAGCGGGAAGTACTTCCCGATCCTATGTACAATTCAAAATTAGTTACTCGTTTAATCAACCGTTTAATGTTAGACGGTAAGCGAGGCACTGCATCAGAAATTTTATACGGTGCGTTTGATTTAATTAAAAAAGAAACCGGTAATGAGCCGGTAGATGTATTCGAGGAAGCAATGAAAAACGTTATGCCAGTCCTCGAAGTTAAGGCTCGTCGAGTTGGTGGATCTAACTACCAAGTACCGATTGAAGTTCGCCCTGATCGTCGAACAACTTTGGGCCTCCGCTGGCTTGTAAACTACGCACGTTTGCGTGGTGAGCACACGATGACTGAGCGTCTGGCACGTGAAATTATGGATGCTGCCAATAATACTGGTGCAGCCGTTAAGAAGCGTGAGGATACGCACAGAATGGCTGAAGCCAACCGTGCATTTGCTCACTATCGTTGGTAAGATAATATTTGTTTTAAGCTTCGCATAAAAGGTGGCTTAGACCACTTTTTATACGAATTGGAAGGAGTAACACAATGGCTAACAAACGAGAGTTTCCGCTAGAAAAAACTCGTAATATCGGAATTATGGCCCATATCGATGCTGGTAAAACAACGACTACTGAACGTATTCTGTATTATACCGGTAAGATTCATAAGATTGGTGAAACCCATGATGGGGCTTCACAAATGGACTGGATGCCACAAGAACAAGAACGTGGGATTACTATTACGTCAGCTGCGACAACTGCTCAATGGAAAGACCATCGAATTAACATCATTGATACCCCCGGACACGTTGACTTCACTGTTGAAGTTGAGCGTTCTCTGCGAGTACTTGATGGTGCAATTGCCGTTCTTGATGCACAGGCCGGTGTAGAGCCACAGACAGAAACTGTTTGGCGTCAAGCATCTGATTACGATGTTCCACGGATTGTCTTTGTTAATAAGATGGACAAGATTGGCGCAAACTTTGACTTTTCTGTTCATTCAATTGCTGATCGTTTGAATGCCAAGCCACTTGCCATTCAAATGCCAATCGGTGCTGAAGATCAGTTTGAAGGGGTTATTGACCTCATCGAAATGAAAGCCGATTTGTATGATGAAGACAAGCTTGGAACGGAATGGGATACAGTTGATATTCCGGATGAATATAAAGAAGAAGCTAAGAAGCGTCGTGAGCAATTAATTGAAACGGTTGCTGACGTTGACGATGACATTATGGATAAGTATCTTGAAGGCGAAGAAATTTCGATTCCTGAGCTGAAGGCTGCCATCCGTAAAGCAACTTTGAACTTGGAACTCTTCCCAGTATTAGCTGGTTCAGCTTTCAAGAACAAAGGTGTACAAATGTTGATGGATGCCGTTATTGACTACTTACCATCTCCACTTGATGTTAAGCCTTACAACGCAACTGATCCTGCAACTGACGAAAAAGTTGAATTAAAAGCTAACGATGACGCAAGCTTTGCCGCCTTGGCATTTAAGGTTGCAACTGATCCATTCGTTGGTCGTTTAACTTATATTCGGGTTTACTCAGGGACACTTGAATCGGGATCATATATTTTGAATGCAACTAAGGATAAACGCGAGCGTGTTGGACGATTACTCCAAATGCATTCAAATCACCGTCAGGAAATTCCTGAAGTATTTTCTGGTGATATTGCGGCGGCTATTGGTTTGAAAAACACCACAACTGGTGATTCACTAACTGACGTTAAGCGTCCACTGCATCTTGAGTCAATGGACTTTCCTGATCCAGTTATTCAAGTTGCTGTTGAGCCAAAAACTAAAGCTGATCAAGATAAGATGAATGTTGCCTTGCAGAAACTTTCTGAAGAAGATCCAACATTCAAGGCTGAAACTAATCCTGAAACCGGTGAAACATTAATTGCCGGAATGGGTGAGCTGCATTTGGATATCATTATTGATCGGATGCGTCGTGAGTTTAATGTTGATGCAAAAGTTGGTGCACCACAAGTTTCATATCGTGAAGCATTTACTAAGCAAACCTCTGCTCAAGGTAAATTTGTTCGTCAGTCAGGTGGTAAAGGTCAATACGGTGATGTTTGGATTGAATTTACGCCAAACGAAGAAGGTAAAGGCTTTGAATTCGAAGACGCCATTGTTGGTGGTGTTGTTCCTCGTGAATTCATTCCTGCCGTTGAACAAGGTTTGAAAGAATCTTTGCAAAATGGTGTTCTGGCCGGTTACCCACTGGTTGATTTAAAAGCTAAGCTATATGATGGTAGTTATCATGAAGTCGATTCTAGTGAAGCCGCCTTTAAGGTTGCTGCATCATTAGCACTTCGAAATGCTGCTAAAACGGCTGCCCCTGTCATTCTTGAACCGATCATGAAGGTTGATATCAACGTTCCTGAAGAGTACATGGGTGATATTATGGGCCAAGTTACTGCACGTCGAGGCCGTGTTGATGGGATGGAAAGTCGAAGTGGGGCTGAAGTTATTCATTCATTTGTGCCATTGGCAGAAATGTTTGGTTACGCAACCACTCTTCGTTCAGCCTCTCAAGGCCGTGGTACTTTTACAATGACATTTGATCATTACGAGCCAGTACCAAAGAGCATTCAAGAAGAAATTATCAAGAAGAATGGCGGCAACACAGGCGACAATAAGTAAAAAATATTTTTGAGAGATTGGGTTTTCCAATCTCTTTTTTGTTGAAACTTTTACCGATATGTTCAAAAGGTAATTTGAATTTGGACTTTAAAATGCTGAGATGAATTAAATTAAAGTTTTGGATTAAGTAGTTGATGACAAATATATTACAAAATCAGATTGTTGAACTTGGGGCTTGTTTTAGCAAGCTTTTTTTAGTACACTAGTTAAGTACTGTTTTGAGGGATAATTGTGTCCAGAAAAACGTATAGGTAAGCTTTGATGTGAAAGGTTGCGACACACCCGGATGCTTTGCCATGGGTTTGGCGGTAATTTTCACGGAGTTAGTCTTATTTTTAAAATAGACGAAGGAGGGAATACAATGGCAAAACAAAAAATTCGTATTCGTTTAAAGGCGTACGAGCATCGTATCCTAGATCAATCTGCAGATAAAATTGTTGCAACGGCACAGAGAACTGGGGCTACAATTTCTGGTCCAATTCCATTGCCAACTGAACGAACAATTTATACTGTACTTGCTTCACCGCATAAGTTTAAAGATGCACGTGAGCAATTTGAGATTTTGACTCATAAACGATTAATTGATATTTTAAACCCAACGCCAAAGACAGTTGATTCGCTGATGAAGCTTGATCTGCCTAGTGGTGTTGATATTGAAATTAAACTTTAATTAAATACAAAATATTGGAGGTGTACTCATGACCAGAAAAGGAATCTTAGGAAAAAAGGTTGGAATGACGCAAGTCTTCACTGAAAGCGGCGAATTAGTCCCAGTAACAGTCGTTGAAGTGACACCTAATGTCATTATGCAAATCAAGACCGTTGAAAATGACGGTTACGATGCTGTTCAATTGGGTTATTCGGATAAGCGAGCAGTGCTTACAAATAAACCTGAACAAGGTCATGCAAAGAAAGCAAAAACGACTCCTAAGCGCTTCATTAAGGAAATCAAAGATGTTGAGCTGGGAGATTATAAGGTAGCTGAAGAAATCAAGGCAGATATCTTTAAGCCAGGTGACATCGTTGATGTAACCGGTACAACTAAAGGTCATGGATACCAAGGTAACGTCCATAAAGATGGACAATCACGTGGTCCTGAAACTCACGGGTCTCGTTATCACCGTCGTCCAGGTTCACTTGGGCCAATCATTAACCGAGTTGTTCCAGGAATGAAATTGCCAGGAAGAATGGGTAATAAAACTGTTACAATTCAAAACCTTGAAATTGTAAATGCCGATACTGACAATAACGTTATCTTAATCAAGGGTAATGTTCCAGGTGCAAACAAATCATTTGTTACAATTCGAAGCGCCGTTCGCGGTGCAAACAAATAGAAGGGAGGCAACTATAGATGACTGATGTAGCATTATATAAGCAAGATGGTACTCAAAACGGAACAGTTTCTTTAAATGAAACTATTTTTGGTATTGAACCTAATAATAATGTTGTTTTTGATGCAATCGTAATGCAGCGTGCATCTAAACGACAAGGAACTCACGCAGTTAAAAACCGTTCAGCTGTTCGTGGTGGTGGTAAGAAACCATGGCGTCAAAAAGGAACTGGTCGAGCACGTCAAGGTTCTATTCGTTCACCACAGTGGCGTGGTGGCGGAATTGTTTTTGGCCCTACTCCACGTTCATATGCCTATCATTTGCCTAAGAAAGTTTCACGCTTAGCTTTGAAATCAGTGCTTTCAGAGAAAGTTGCTGATGAAAAACTATTGGTTGTTGATGAATTATCATTCGACAAGCCTAAAACAAAAGAATTTGCAGCATTATTAGGGAAATTAAACGTTTCAACCAAGACTTTAGTTGTTTTGGAAGACGGTAACGAGAAAGCATCACTTTCTGCACGGAACCTTGAGAACGTCAAGGTTGTTTCAGCTGATGGCATTAATACATTAGATGTAGCAGATCATGATAAAGTTGTCATTACAAAGGCTGCGCTTTCTCGAGTAGAGGAGGTGCTCGCATAATGGAATCACGTGATGTTATTTTACGCCCAGTTATTACTGAAGAATCAACCAGTAAAATGGACAACAAAACATACACCTTTGATGTTGATTTACGAGCAACTAAGACACAAGTAAAAAAAGCAATTGAAGATATTTTTGATGTCAAAGTTGTTCGAGTTAATATTATGAATGTTCGTGGTAAGTTAAAGCGACAAGGACGTTATTCTGGTTACACTAAAAAGCGTCGTAAAGCAATCGTTACTTTATCGGAAGACTCAAAGGAAATCCAATTATTTAGCGAAGAATAATTATTTAATGAATTAGGAGGGAAACGTTGTGGCTATTAAAACATATAAGCCAACCAGCAATGGTCGACGTAATATGACCAGCTTAGACTACAGTGCTATCACTAAGAGTAAGCCTGAAAAGTCATTGCTTGAGTCTAAAAGCAAAACAGCCGGCCGTAATAATTACGGTCATATGACTGTTCGTCACCGTGGCGGTGGTAATAAGAATCAATATCGAGTTATTGATTTTAAGCGAAGCAAAGATAACGTTCCGGCAACGGTTAAAGCAATCGAATATGATCCTAATCGAACTGCTAACATTGCATTGTTGGTTTATGTCGATGGTGTTAAATCATACATTCTTGCACCAAAAGGATTAAAGGTTGGAGACAAGGTCGAATCAGGTACAGATGCTGATATTAAAGTCGGCAATGCATTGCCTTTAGCTAACATTCCTGTTGGATCAATCATTCACAACATTGAATTAAAGCCTGGAAAAGGTGGCCAATTGGCGCGTTCTGCTGGTGCCTCAGCACAATTGCTGGGTCGTGATGGTAAATATGCGTTAGTTCGTTTATCTTCAGGTGAAGTTCGAATGGTTTTGGCAACTAATCGTGCCACGATTGGATCAGTTGGCAATGAAGAACACGAATTGATCAATGTTGGTAAGGCAGGTCGAACTCGTTATAAGGGCCAACGTCCACATGTTCGTGGTTCTGTAATGAACCCTAACGATCACCCTCATGGTGGTGGTGAAGGTAAAGCACCGGTTGGTCTTCCATCACCATTATCACCATGGGGTAAGAAGACAGTTGGTAAGAAGACTCGTTCTAAAAAAGCGCGTTCAAACAAATTTATTGTTCGTCGTCGTAAGGGATCGAAGATGTAAAAAGCATATGCAATTAGTTTGCATATGAAGAGGAGGTTTCAAAATGAGTCGTAGTTTAAAAAAAGGGCCATTCGCCGATAAGTATTTACTTAAAAAGGTTGATGCCCAAAAGGACCAAGAAAAAAAGTCTGTAATCAAGACATGGTCACGACGATCAACAATTTTTCCAAGTTTTATTGGTTATACTTTCGCAGTTTATGATGGGCGTAAACATGTGCCAGTATTTATCCAAGAAGATATGGTTGGCCACAAACTTGGAGAATTTGTTCCAACTCGGACTTTCCATGGCCACGGTACTGACGATAAGAAGACTGTATAAACAAGGAGGATAACAAATGGCTGAACAAGTTACATCAGTAAAAGCAACTGCCAAAACTGTTCGCATTGCCGCTCGTAAGGTCCGTCTTGTAGTTGATCTTATCAGAGGTAAAAGCGTTGCTGAAGCAGCCGCCATCTTGGACTTTACACCACGCGGTGCTTCTCCAGTGGTTTCTAAGGTACTTAAATCTGCTGTTGCTAATGCAGAAAACAATTTTGACTTAGATTCAGAAAACTTAATTGTTAGTGAAGCATACGTAAACGAAGGTGCAACTTTAAAACGTTTTCGTCCAAGAGCTAAGGGCTCGGCATCACCAATTAATAAACGAACTAGTCACATCACAATCGTTGTGTCTGAAAAAGAGGAGGGATAACGCGTGGGAAATAAAATAAATCCTAATGGTTTACGAGTTGGTATTATTCGTGACTGGGAAGCCAAGTGGTACGCTGGCAAAGATTATGCTGCATATTTGCGTGAAGATTTGCAAATTCGTAAGTACATTGAAAAGCGACTTGCTAATGCCTCTGTTTCAACTGTTGAAATTGAGCGTGCTGCAAATCGTGTTAACATTTCAATTCATACTGCTAAACCAGGTATGGTTATTGGTAAAGGTGGATCAGAAGTTGAAAGTCTTCGTAAGGAATTAAATAATCTTACGGGCAAACGAGTTCACATTAATATTATTGAAATCAAAAAGCCAGACCTTGATGCAAAACTTGTTGGTGAAAATATTGCTCGACAGTTGGAAGGCCGTGTTGCTTTCCGTCGTGCAATGCGTCAAGCAATGCAGCGAACGATGCGTGCGGGCGCTCAAGGGATCAAGACTCAAGTTGCAGGCCGTTTAAACGGTGCAGATATGGCTCGTGTTGAATCATATTCTGATGGAACTGTTCCTTTGCATACTTTAAGAGCTGATATTGACTATTCATGGGTTGAAGCCTTTACAACTTACGGTTCGATTGGTGTAAAGACTTGGATCTATCGTGGTGAAGTTCTTCCTGAAAAGCCAAAGAGCAGTAAAGCTGATAAAGGAGGCAAATAAGCATGTTAGTACCTAAACGTGTAAAGCACCGTCGTGAGCACCGTGGAAAACTCCGCGGAAACGCTAAGGGCGGAACAACGGTTACTTTTGGTGAATACGGTTTGCAAGCACTTGATTCACATTGGATCACAAACCGTCAAATCGAAGCTTGCCGTGTGGCGATGACTCGTTATATGAAGCGTGGTGGAAGAGTTTGGATTAAGATCTTCCCTCACAAATCATATACTGAAAAAGGTGTCGGCGTTCGAATGGGTAATGGTAAAGGGACACCAGCTGGCTGGGTATCACCAGTTAAGCGTGGTAAGATCTTGTTTGAAATCGGTGGTGTTTCTGAAGCAGTTGCTACTGAAGCATTGCGTCTCGCATCCAATAAACTTCCCGTTCGTACAAAGGTTGTAAAACGTGAGGAAGTAGGTGGCGAATCAAATGAAAGCTAAAGAAATTAATGAATTAACCACTGCTCAAATGCTTGAAAAAGAAAAAGATTACAAAGATGAGTTGTTCAATCTTCGTTTCCAGTTAGCCACTGGGCAATTGGAGAACACGGCGCGATTGAAGCAAGTTCGAAAAAATATCGCTCGGATTAAGACAGCTCTGCGTCAGCAAGAGTTAAACAAGTAAAATACGATAAGGGAGGTTATCATTAATGGCTGAAGAACGTAACCAGCGTAAAGTTTATCAGGGACGTGTTGTTTCTGACAAGAATAACAAAACAATTACTGTAATGGTGTCGACTTACAAGAAACATCCTACTTATGGTAAGCGAGTTCGTTATTCAAAGAAATTCACTGCTCAAGATGAAAACAACGAAGCCAAGGTCGGCGATATCGTACGGATTATGGAAACTCGTCCTCTTTCAAAGACGAAACGTTTCCGTTTGATTGATATTGTTGAAAAAGCGGTTATTATTTAACTGATTTAAATACCATTATTATCGTATTTTATTTGACGATGAAGGGAGGATATACCTGTGATTCAACAAGAAAGTCGATTAAAAGTTGCCGACAACTCAGGTGCACGAGAATTGTTAACTATTAAGGTTTTGGGTGGTTCAACTAGAAGGTACGCTGGAATTGGTGATACCATTGTTGCTACGGTTAAACAAGCAACACCAGGTGGCGTTGTCAAAAAGGGTGACGTGGTTAAAGCGGTAATCGTTCGTACTAAAGCTGTCACTCGTCGGACTGATGGTTCATACATTCGATTTGACGAAAATGCTGCGGTTCTGGTTCGTGATGACAAGAGCCCTCAAGGCACTCGTATCTTTGGCCCGGTTGCTCGTGAATTACGTGATAACAACTTCATGAAGATTGTTTCATTAGCCCCAGAAGTGCTGTAAACCAACCAGGATATAAGGAGGTGCCAACATGTTCATTAAAACTGGTGACAAGGTCCGTGTTATTAGTGGTAAGGACAAAGGAAAAGAAGGAACGGTCAAAAAGACTATTGCTTCTAAAGATCGTGTAATTGTTGAGGGTGTCAATAAAGTTAAGAAGCACACCAAGGCTTCGTCAGCAAATCCTAATGGTGGAATTGTTGATGCAGAAGCACCAATTCACGTTTCTAATGTGATGCTGATTGATCCATCGACAAACGAACCAACTCGTGTTGGAATTAAGTTTGAAAATGGCAAAAAAGTTCGTTATTCTAAAAAATCGCAAAAAGCGATTGACTAATTTAAACCGGGAAAGGAGGATAACTTTTAAATGATAAGTCGTTTACATGAACAATTTAATAAAGAAATTGTGCCACACATGATGGACAAGTTTAGCTACAAGTCAGTCATGCAAGCCCCGAAGATTGACAAAATCGTTCTTAACATGGGTGTTGGTGATGCTGTTACCAATGCCAAAAATTTGGATGAAGCAGTTTCAGAACTTGCTTTAATCTCTGGTCAAAAGCCATTGGTCACTAAGGCTAAGAAGTCAATTGCCGGTTTTAGACTACGAGAAGGTATGTCAATTGGTGCCAAAGTGACTCTTCGTGGTGACAGAATGTATGATTTCTTGGATAAACTAATCAATGTTTCATTACCACGTGTTCGTGATTTCCACGGTGTTAGCCCGAAAGCCTTTGATGGTCGAGGTAACTATACTTTAGGTGTTCGTGAACAATTGATTTTCCCGGAAATTGACTACGATAATGTTAACCGTGTTCGAGGTCTTGACATCGTGATCGTCACAACTGCTAATACTGATGAAGAGTCACATGAATTACTGGCTCAGTTCGGTATGCCATTTGCTAGATAATTGAGGAGGTTTCACATTGGCTAAAAAATCATTAATTGTAAAAAGTGAACGCCCTGCAAAGTTCTCAACTCAGAACTATACGCGCTGCGAACGTTGTGGGCGACCTCGTTCAGTTTACAAGAAATTCCACTTATGCCGTCTTTGCATCCGTGAACTTGCCCACAAGGGTCAAATTCCTGGTATGAAGAAAGCTAGCTGGTAATAACTACTAAGAAGGAGGTTGTTCGCTGATGTCTATGACTGATCCCATTGCAGACTTTTTAACTCGCATTCGTAATGCCAACATGGTTTATCACGAAACGGTTGAAGTTCCTGCATCAAAAATCAAACGTGACATTGCTGAAATTCTTAAACGTGAAGGCTTTGTCCGCGATGTTGAATACATTGAAGATGACAAGCAAGGCGTTATCCGCGTTTTCCTGAAATACGGTAAGGATAAGCAACGTGTCATCACTGGCTTGAAACGTATCTCAAAGCCAGGGTTGCGTTCATATGTTAAAGCAGATGCTGTTCCAAAGGTTTTAAATGGCCTTGGAATTGCGATTATTTCTACATCAAACGGTGTCATTACTGACAAACAAGCTCGCGCCCAAAAAATTGGCGGCGAAGTATTAGCTTACGTTTGGTAATATTTCAAAAAATTGGAGGTGTGATCCGTGAGTCGAATTGGTTATAAAACAGTTGTCCTGCCAAAAGGTGTTGAAGTGACAACCGATGGTAACAAAGTGACTGTTAAGGGTTCTAAAGGATCTTTAACTCGTGAATTTGTTTCTGAAATTAAAATGAATATTAAAGACAATGAAGTTAATTTTGAACCAGCTGTTGACTACAACAATAAAGTTCGCGCTCTGCATGGAACAATGCGAGCAAACTTCAACAACATGGTTGAGGGCGTTACGGATGGTTTCAAAAAAACTTTGAAGTTAGTCGGTGTTGGATATCGTGCTGCACTTAAGGGTAAGACTTTGACCCTTACAGTTGGTTATTCAAACCCGGTTAACATAACTGTACCGGAAGATCTCACCGTTGAAGTACCTGATAACACAACAATTCACATCAGTGGAATCAGTAAGCAACGAGTTGGAGATTTTGCTGCGTCTGTTCGTGATGTTCGTTCACCTGAACCATACAAAGGTAAAGGAATTCGTTACGAAAACGAACATATTATTCGTAAGGAAGGTAAGACTGGTAAGTAAACTACCAGCTTAATAAATTATTGAGGTGACTATTGTGATTTCTAAACCAGATAAAAATAAGAGTCGGAAACGTCGTCATAACCGTGTCCGGAATAAAATTTCTGGTACTGCCGAGTGCCCACGCTTGAACGTTTTTCGTTCTAATAAAAACATCTACGCGCAAATTATTGATGACGTAGAGGGTGTAACGCTTGTTAGTGCCTCAACACTTGATTCTGCAATCAGTGATGGTAACAAGACTGAACAAGCAGCTGGTGTTGGTAAATTAGTAGCTGAACGTGCAAGCGAAAAGAACATCAAAAAAGTTGTTTTTGATCGTGGCGGTTATCTCTACCATGGTCGGGTTCAGGCTCTCGCTGATGCTGCTCGTGAAAATGGACTAGAATTTTAATAAAAGGAGGAATAACCGCACATGAAGAAGTTTATTGATCCTGATAAGTTAGAGCTTGAAGACAATGTTGTTGCTATCAACCGGATCACTAAAGTTGTTAAAGGTGGACGTCGTCTTCGTTTTGCTGCTTTAGTCGTGGTTGGCGACAAGCATGGTCATGTTGGCTTCGGAACTGGTAAAGCACAAGAAGTTCCTGAAGCAATTCGTAAAGCTGTTGAAGCAGCTCGTAAAAACTTAATTGAGGTTCCGATTGTTGGTACAACGATTCCTCATGAAGTTGTTGGAACTTACGGTGGTGGACGAATCATGTTAAAGCCTGCTGAAGAAGGTTCTGGAGTAGCAGCGGGTGGTGCTGTTCGTTCTGTCATGGAACTTGCCGGCATTGACGATGTTACTAGTAAGCGATTGGGTTCCAATACTCCTGTCAACGTTATCCGAGCAACATTTGAAGGCTTGGTTTCATTGAAGAGTGCTGAAGAAGTTTCAGCTTTACGTGGTGTATCGACCCAACATTTGGCTGAATAAGGAGGGTGTTTTAATTGGCTCAATTAAAAATTACTTTAAAACGTAGCGTAGCGCATCGCCTCCCAAATCAACGTAAAATTGTGAAGGCACTCGGCTTGGGTCGGGTTAACAGTACAGTTGTTAAGCCGGATAATGAATCAATTCGTGGCGCTTTGTTTAAAATCGCTCACTTAATTGAAGTTGAACAACTCAAAGATTAATTATTTGTAAGGAGGTGCCAAATTTTATGAAATTAAATGAATTGAAAGCTGCAGAAGGTTCTCGTTCATTGCGTACCCGTAAAGGTCGTGGCCGTTCTGCTGGTAAAGGTGAGACTGCTGGCCGTGGTCAAAAAGGCCAAAAAGCTCGTGGCAAGACACGAATTGGTTTCGAAGGTGGTCAAATGCCATTGTATCGTCGAACACCAAAGCGTGGTTTCAACAATATCAACCGTAAAGAATACGCAGTTGTTAACGTTGAAAAACTTGATGTTTTCGATGAAGGAACTGAAGTAACACCTGAGCTGCTTCAAGATCGTGGAATCGTTAAGAATGCTAAATCTGGGATTAAGGTTCTTGGAGACGGTAAATTGAATAAGAAATTAACCGTAAAGGCTAATAAGTTTTCAAAAACTGCACAATCTGTAATTGAAAATGCTGGCGGTAAAATCGAGGTGGTTTAATGCTCTCGACTCTAACTGGTGCGTTTAAGGTTAAGGAAATTCGAAACAAAATTTTATTTACCCTTTTTGTTTTGATTATCTTCCGGTTAGGATCCTTTATAACTGTTCCTGGTGTTAATGCAAAAGCTTTAACGTCTGTTGCATCATCGGGATTGGTTAGTATCCTGAATACCTTTAGTGGTGGTGGACTAACTAACTATTCGATTTTTGCGATGGGAGTTTCTCCATACATCACTGCTCAAATTATTATCCAATTGCTTCAAATGGATATCGTCCCAAAGTATGTTGAGTGGGGGAAACAAGGAGAAGTTGGTCGTCGAAAATTGAACCAACATACACGATATTTGACCGTGGTACTTGCATTCTTCCAGTCAATTGGGATTACTGCAGGATTTAACCAACTTAGTAGTTTGAATCTAGTAACTAATCCAAGTGTTAAAACGTTTATTGTTATCGGTGTTATTTTAACCGGTGGGTCGATGTTGACAACTTGGATGGGTGACATGATTACTGAAAAAGGAATTGGTAATGGAATTTCAATGATTATTTTTGCAGGAATTATTGCGAGAATTCCAACGGGACTACATTCACTGTGGCAGCAATACTTTGTTGGCGTGAGTGGTTCTGATTTATGGCAACCCATTCTCTTTTCCCTGGCACTTTTAATCATTGTGTTAGTCATTGTGACTTTTGTGACTTGGGTTCAACAGGCTGAACGTCGGATTCCAATTCAATATACGCGAAGAGTTGCCGGTTCTCCAGATAGTAGTTATTTGCCTCTTAAGGTTAATGTTGCGGGTGTTATCCCCGTTATTTTTGCGAGTTCATTCATTGCAACTCCGCAGACAATCCTAATGGCTTTTACCAACAATTATTCCACAACAACTTGGTATCAAGTTTTAAATAATGTATTTAATATGCAAACCACAACAGGTGCTGCTTTTTACACAATTTTGATTATCATGTTTACTTTCTTTTACGCATTTGTTCAAGTTAATCCTGAAAAGTTATCAGAAAATTTGCAGAAGCAAGGTAGTTATATTCCTGGTGTATGGCCAGGCCATGAGACTCAAAGTTATGTATCAAATCTTTTAATGAGATTGAGTACTGTTGGGTCACTCTTCTTAGGGGTGGTTGCATTAATTCCGCTGATTGCCCAGAATGTATGGAACTTGGATGAGTCAATCGGACTTGGTGGTACCAGTCTTCTTATCGTTGTAGGTGTTGCGATCGAAACCATTCGTCAAATTCGTGGATTAATGATGAAGCGTGAATACGTCGGCTTCATTAAAGGTTCTCGGCCAACGACTGGTGAATATAGTGATTAAAACATCTCACGAGGAGGAAAAGAAAAAATGGCATTAAATCTGATTTTAATGGGATTACCCGGAGCTGGTAAGGGTACTCAAGCACAATTTATTGTCGATAAGTACCAAATTCCACACATTTCGACAGGTGATATGTTCCGTGAAGCAATTTCAAATGGAACACCACTTGGACTAAAAGCTAAATCGTTTACCGATAAAGGCAATTTAGTTCCAGATGAGGTTACGAACGGAATTGTGAAAGAACGATTGTCTCATCAAGATACTCAGCCCGGCTTTTTGCTTGATGGTTATCCTAGGACTTTGGAACAAGCTGATGCATTGGCGGATATGACAGATGAATTAAATAAACCATTATCTGCAGTGATTAACATCGATGTCGACCCTAAAATCTTAACTGATCGTTTAACAGCCCGGTTTATTTGCAAAAATTGTGGCGCAACTTATAATAAGTTGTATCACATGCCAAAAGTTGCCGGAACTTGTGATATTTGTGGATCACATGAGTTTTACCAGCGTGATGATGATAAACCGGAAGCTGTTAAAACACGCTTGAAAGTTAATGTTAAAATGAATACGCCGTTGATTTCTTATTATAAGGATCGCGACCTGTTATTTAATGTTAATGGTGATCAAGATATCGATAAGGTTTGGCAAGATGTCGATGGCATCTTAAGCAAGCTATGACCCGCCATAAATTAGGTGTTGAGACTATTGGATTGATGAAATATAATGAATGTGTTAGACTGTCAAAGGTTTGTCGAATTCGTTTATATTTTAAATTCAATTTAACTTAATTTGGAGGTGTTAAATAGTGGCAAAGGATAATGTTATTGAAGTTGAAGGAAAAGTCGTCGAAACATTGCCGAACGCAATGTTTCGAGTTGAACTTGAAAATGGACATGAAATTTTAGCCCATGTTTCTGGTAAGATTCGGATGCATTACATTCGAATTCTTCCGGGAGACAAAGTTACTGTTGAAATGTCACCCTATGACTTAACAAAGGGAAGAATTACTTATCGATTTAAGTAATTGTTTGTCTCCATCATTTTTTGAGGAGGTTTAAAAATGAAAGTAAGACCATCAGTAAAACCAATGTGCGAACATTGCAAAGTTATTAAGCGAAAAGGCCGTGTAATGGTGATTTGCTCAGCGAACCCAAAGCACAAGCAACGCCAAGGAAAGTAGAATTAAAACAGGAGGTGTATACTAAATGGCTCGTATTGCCGGAATCGATTTACCCCGTGACAAACGAATTGTCATCGGATTAACTTACATTTTTGGTATCGGTACAAGTACTTCAGAAAAAATTCTTGCAAAAGCAGGTGTTTCTGAAGATGTTCGTGTGCGTGATTTGACTCCTGACCAAGAGGATAAAATTCGTGAGATCGTGAGCGACCTTAAAATTGAAGGTGACTTGCGACGTGAGATCAGCATGAACATTAAACGACTTCAAGAAATTGGTTCATATCGTGGAATGCGTCATCGTCGTGGCTTGCCCGTTCGTGGTCAAAATACGAAGAACAATGCCCGCACTCGTAAGGGAAAGGCAACTTCTGGAGTAGGCAGAAGAAAATAATTTATAAAGGAGGTCATCTGTTTTTATGGTAAACAAGAAGTCAAGTCGTAAACGTCGGGCTAAGAAAAATATTGCTTCAGGTGTTGCTCATATTCACTCAACATTTAACAATACTTTAGTGATGATTACTGATACTCAAGGTAATGCAATTGCTTGGTCATCAGCTGGTGCTTTAGGTTTCCGCGGAAGTCGTAAATCAACACCGTTTGCTGCCCAAATGGCTGCTGAAGCTGCTGCAAAATCATCAATGGAACACGGCATGAAGTCTGTTGAAGTTGCTGTTAAAGGCCCTGGTTCGGGTCGTGAGGCTGCAATTCGAGCACTTCAGGCTACTGGGCTGGAAGTTACTGCTATTCGTGATGTAACGCCTGTACCTCACAATGGCTCTCGTCCTCCAAAGCGTCGTCGAGTTTAGTTTTTATTGATTCAATATAGTGATGTTTATTTTGCCTATACGTATTGATATATTGCACATGGACTCACGCGTTTTGAAAGGGGTTAATGATAAGAATGATTGAATTTGAAAAGCCTAACATTCATAAAATTGAAGAAACCAAGAACTTTGGTGAGGTGGTTGTTGAACCACTCGAAAGAGGATACGGTACTACTCTCGGGAACTCACTTCGCCGTACTTTGTTATCATCACTTCCAGGAGCTGCCGTAACCAGCATCCAGATTGATGATGTTCTTCATGAATTCTCAACAATTAAAGGCGTTGTTGAAGATGTTACCCAGATCATCCTGAATGTTAAGAAAATTTCGTTGAAATTAGATGGACCTGAAGACGAAGAAGAAAATTTGGAAATTGATGTAATTGGCCCTGCTGACGTGACTGCCGGTGATATTCAAGGCGATAGTGATGTGACAGTTCTTAACCCGGATCTTCACATTGCAACTGTTGCTGAAGGTGCTACTTTCCATATGCGATTAACTGCTAATAGGGGTCGAGGGTACGTTTCTGCTGTTGAAAACAAGAAACGCGCTACTGAGATGCCAATTGGTGTTCTTCCTGTTGATTCCATCTATACCCCAATCGAACGTGTCAACTATCAAGTTGAAAGTACGCGGGTTGGCCAACGCGATGATTTTGATAAATTGACTTTGGATGTTTGGACTAATGGTTCGATCACACCAAGTGAAGCGGTTAGCTTAGCAGCTAAGATTTTAACTGAGCATCTGGAGATGTTTGTTGATTTAACTGATGAAGCTAAGAATACCGAAATCATGGTTGAGAAAGAAGAAACCCATAAAGAAAAAATGTTGGAAATGACAATTGAAGAGCTGGATCTTTCGGTTCGGTCTTATAATTGTTTGAAACGTGCCGGCATTAATACTGTTCAAGAACTTACCGAAAAGACTGAACCTGACATGATGAAGGTTCGAAATTTGGGTCGGAAGTCACTTGAAGAAGTAAAAGAAAAGCTCGCTGCTTTGGGCCTTTCACTTCGTAAAGAAGATTAATTAAATTTATAAAGGAGGACAACCAGAAATGAGTTATCGGAAATTACAACGTTCGAGTGCACATCGACGCTCATTACTTCGTAATTTAACTACTGAACTAATTATTCATGGTCAAATTATTACAACTGAAGCTCGAGCTAAAGAAGTTCGTTCAACTGCCGACAAGATGATCTCACTTGGTAAGCGTGGTGACTTACATGCTCGTCGTCAAGCTGCTTCTTTTATTCGCAACGTCGTTGCTGATGTTAAAGAAGATGGCGATGACATTACTGTCACAACTGCTTTGCAAAAAGTGTTTGGAGAGTTGGCTACTAAGTACGCTGATCGAAATGGTGGTTATACTCGGATTCTTAAGATGATGCCACGTCGTGGAGACGGTGCTCCAATGGTCGTATTAGAACTAGTTGACTAAAAAAGTTCCATTTTAGTTTCCTACAAATATTTGTCACATTTCACGAGAATCACTCGGGTTTTTGGTATAGAACGTTATGATGGTGGGATTTTGAATTCCTAGTCTAGTTTGAATGTGGGTAAGTCCCATGCACCAATTATCTGGCAGTGATTTTTTTGTACATAAAACTCCCAGAGGATCTCATATTCCTCTCGTAACCATTAATGAAAAAGGGATATTTCCTTATAAAATCAACTATAGAAAGTGTTTGAGGCTAATTTGATGAAAGAGATTATCCAAGTTAATAAAATTTCATATAGTTATCCTGAACGTCCTTTGCTGTTTAACCAGTTATCTCTAACTGTTCATCAGGGAGAATGGTTGGCGATTATTGGTCAAAACGGTAGTGGCAAGAGTACGTTGGCCAGACTGATTGATGGTTTATTAGTCCTGAATCAGGGAGAAATCATTGTAGATGACTTAATGGTTAATGATCAAAACATTTACGATATTCGAGATCGAATTGGCATGGTTTTTCAAAATCCAGAAGATCAATTTGTTGGTGCAACAGTAGAGGATGATGTCGCTTTTGGATTGGAAAATCGATTGGTAAAGCGTGAGAAAATGCATGAAATTGTTGAGAAGAGCTTGAAAAATGTCGGAATGTGGGATTTTCGCGAACGAATTCCAGCTAACTTGTCTGGTGGTCAGAAACAACGAGTTGCGATTGCTGGAATCATTGCGCTTAGTCCAAAAATCATTATTCTAGATGAAGCTACTAGTATGTTGGATCCTCGTGGTAGAAAAGAAATTCTTAAACTTGTTCGACATCTTAAGGAACAAAACCGCTTGACGGTGATCTCAATTACGCATGATATTGACGAAGCGGCTGAGGCTGATAGGGTAATTGTTTTAAATCAAGGTAAGATTATTGATGAAAATACACCGCGTGCGATTTTTTCACATTCAAAGCGCTTAAAGGAAGTGGGCTTGGACATTCCCTATACAGCTAAGTTGATTGCAGCCTTAGTAAAACGTGGAATAGTGGCAGAAAAGTCATATATGGATGATAAGGAGCTAATCACATGGATACAGCAGTTAGTTTCAGCCAAGTAACTCATACTTATCAGGCAAATACACCCTTTGCTCAAAATGCCTTGGACGATATTACTCTCCAAATTGAAAAGGGCTCTTTTACTGCAATTATTGGGCATACGGGTAGTGGTAAATCAACGTTGGTTCAACATATTAATGCTTTACTAAAACCAACGTCAGGACAGATAGATGTTTTAGGGAAAATGATCAGTCCTGAAACAACAAATAAAAATTTGAAGGCTTTTCGAAGACGAGTTGGCATGGTGTTTCAGTTTCCTGAAAAGCAGCTATTTGAAGAAACGGTCTTAAAAGATATTAAATTTGGGCCTAAAAACTATGGTGTTTCTGATCAAGACGCTGAAGCTGCTGCGCATGAAGCAATGGAATTAGTCGGCTTAGACAAGTCTTTTTCTAATCATTCTCCATTTGATTTATCTGGTGGACAAATGCGCCGGGTAGCCATTGCTGGTGTTTTAGCAATGAACCCTGAAATTCTTATTTTAGATGAACCAACAGCTGGGCTTGATCCTAAGGGTCATCGAGAAATTATGGATTTGGCTAAGTTTTTAAATCAGAAAAAACAGATAACGATTATTTTGATAACTCATCAAATGGATGATGTAATTGATTATGCGTCAAATGTGATTGTGATGGATCAGGGAAAAGTAGTAAAGGTAGGACCACCAGAGCAAATTTTTAATGATCCGGAATGGGTATACCATATGCAGTTGGACTTACCCAGTAGTGCAGAATTTGCGCAACAACTAAAACTTGCCGGCGTTGATTTGGGGGAATTACCACTAACTGTTGAACAACTTGCTAATAAAATTGCTCATCTGGTTGGGAAAGGAGACACAAAATGAGTAACTTCATTTTTGGACGATATCTCCCCGGTCATTCTTGGATTCATCAAATGAGTCCACAATCAAAGCTTTTATTATGCTTTTATTTTGTTGTTGTTATTTTTTTTGCTAATAATTTGCCATCCTACGGTGTTTTGTGTGTGCTTATTTTAGTAGCTATCTTATCTTCTGGAATCTCCATTATGTATTTCTTAAAAGGCATTAGACCTTTAATCTGGTTAATTATTTTCACCGTCCTGTTACAAATTCTATTTAGTAGTGGTGGTCACGTTCTTTGGCATTTTGGCCCATTCTCAGTGACTGATGAGAGTCTGATCAATGGTGGCTTTATCTTTATGCGGTTCCTTTTAATTATTATGATTTCAACAGTTTTAACGTTAACGACGACTCCCCTGGCAATCGCGGATGGGGTACAAACTATCCTGAAACCGCTGAAAAAAATAAGGTTCCCCGTTGACACACTGGCATTGATGTTATCAATTGCCCTGCGGTTCGTTCCTACTTTAATGGATGAAATGGAGACGATTATGAATGCTCAACGTGCCAGAGGAGTTGATTTTGGTTCAGGGAGTTTAAAACATCGGGTTAAGGCAGCGGTGCCATTGCTAGTACCACTATTTACAGGCGCGATTAATCATGCCGAGAATCTTTCCACAGCAATGGAAGCTCGCGGTTTTTCGGATAGTGAACATCGGACTAAGTATCGCTTGTATAAATGGCAGGGTAAGGACACAATTAGTTGGCTGATTTTTATTTTAGTTGGCGTAGCGGTTTTATTTATTAGAAAGTAGTTGATTACAATTACAAGTCGTTATAAAGTAACATTTATGTATGATGGTACGAAATTCAGTGGGTTTGAAAGACAACCTAATCAGAGAACGGTTGAAGGAGTTTTAACTCAGAAAGTTAATGTGATGGCCAAAAAGCCCGATCCACCAATTATTATTTATGGTTCCGGTAGAACGGATGCCGGCGTCCACGCAATCGCTCAAGTAGCCCATTTTGATTTTCCGTTTGATTTACCCACTCAAGCTGTTTATAAGGGATTAAATAGTATGCTGCCATTAGACATGGAAGTTACCAAAGTTGAACGGGTAAGTCAGCAATTTCATGCTCGTTATGATGTTTCTGGAAAAAAATATATTTATAGAATGTACCTTGGCGAATTTCAAAATCCATTTAAAAGAAATTATACTGGACACTGGAAGTTCCCAATTAATTTGGAAAAAGTAAAACGGGCATTAGTTGATTTAGAGGGAGAGCACGATTTTACGAGTTTTGTGGCTTCGGGATCAACAGCTCGATCGAATATCCGAACTATTTATTCTGCAACTGCTCAGTTAAATTCAACTAAGGACGAGTTACAATTGGAATTTTACGGGAATGGCTTTTTGTATAATATGGTTCGAATTATAGTTGGTGTAGTGGCTGAAATTGGATCGGGAATGAGGCCCGAAGGCGATATACAACGTTTATATAAGGTGAAAGATCGAAATCAGGCCAGGAGAACGATGCCAGCGTCTGGCCTTTATCTTAAACAAGTTTTTTATGAGGGTGATGACCCGGCTCATCCAACTAAGTTAGTAAAACGTTGGCGTTAATAGAAAGTTGTTGTGACCTGAAAGCAAAGATTAATGAGAAGCTAACACAACAAAAATTAGGTTAAGTTTCTCAGCGTAAATCGAGAAACAGATTGACTTTTATCAAAATTATTAGTATTATGTTAGTTGGTATTGTTTGCCCCACGATGAGCCCCGGAAACTTATTTGGTGTCGAACAAACACAGACTTGGAGGAATATAACGTGCGTACAACTTATATGGCAAAACCTGGTGAAGTAGAGCGTAAATGGTACGTTGTGGACGCAACAGATGTATCATTAGGTCGTCTCTCATCAGTAGTCGCTTCAATTTTAAAAGGTAAAAATAAACCTACTTATACCCCAAATGTTGATACTGGGGACAATGTCATTGTAATCAATGCCAGCAAAGTAGGATTAACAGGTCGTAAAGATAAAAATAAAATCTATTATCACCATACTCGCTTCATTGGTGGTTTAAAGCAAAAAACAGCTGGTGAGTTCCGTGAAAAGAACCCAGAAAAGCTTATTGAGACATCAGTTAAAGGGATGCTTCCTCATGGAACGTTAGGTCATAAGATCGGTTTGAAGTTGCATGTCTATGCAGGTCCTGAACATGATCATCAAGCACAAAAACCAGAAACATTAGACATTAAGAACCTAATTTAAGGAGGAACTCACTTTGGCTCAAGTACAATATCGCGGCACTGGCCGTCGTAAAGACTCGGTTGCTCGTGTACGTTTGGTACCGGGAACTGGCAAAATTATTATGAATGATAAAGCAATTGAAGATTACATTCCATTTGCAAACTTACGTGAAGTGGTTGTACAACCATTTAATGTAACTGAGACACTTGGAAATTATGACACACTTGTTAATGTTAACGGTGGTGGCTTCTCTGGTCAAGCCGGTGCAACTCGTCATGGGATTGCTCGTGCATTACTGGCAGTTGATCCAGATTTTCGTGGACCATTAAAGCGTGCCGGTTTATTAACTCGTGATGCTCGAATGAAAGAACGTAAGAAGCCAGGTCTTAAGAAAGCTCGTAAGGCTTCACAATTTTCAAAGCGTTAATATTCTTTATTTCAAATATCAAAATAATAATTTTTCGCTTAAAAATTTTAAAAAGAAGGCAATCAATTATTTTGGATCTACCAAAATAGTGTTTGCCTTCTTTTTAAAATGTCTAAAAAAAGCATAAGCCCAATTTTAATAGTAAGGGAAGCAGCGATAATTTGGTATAATATAGCCATCGAAATGGAGGGTTAAAGGATGGCTGATAAGAAAAAGACACTCAGATTCAATCTATTAGCAATGTTTATCGCTATCATAATCTTACAAACTTCAATCCCTTTAATTGGTTATATTCCGATTGGACCACTTGATATTACAATCATTTCAGCAACAGTTGTTATTGCAACTATTTTGATGGGCACCAGGGATGGTGCAATTATCGGTGGTGTGTGGGGGCTGATTACTTTTATCCGGGCCTATGTCTGGCCAACTAGTCCGTTAGCAACAATTGTTTTTGTCAATCCAGTCGTCTCTGTACTGCCAAGAATTTTAATTGGAATCGTTGCAGGTGTTACTTATCAAACACTTTCAAAGCGCCTTAAGCAGCAATCGGTCAGTATTTCAATTGCTGCTGTTCTTGGCTCACTTACAAACACAATTTTAGTATTGGGATTGATTTATCTGTTTTATAAAGCAAAGACACCCCAACTTTATCAAATAAATATTAAAGATTTGCTGCCATATTTACTTGGAGTAGTTGGAACAAACGGTATTCCTGAAGCAATTTTTAGTGGGATCGTTACGCCATTAATTGTGATGCCACTTCAAAAAGTATTAAAAGGACGATTAAATTGAGTCCAGTTATAAAAAAGCCGCCGAAAATTATCGGACGACTTTTTAAATGACTTATTTCTTTTTGGATGATTTAGTGCTCTTGGTTTCTTTGTCATCATCCGTATCTTTAATTTTCGGCGCAGCTTTGATCATTTTCAAGTGCCGGTTATTGATGACAACTTTCTTGTGGTATTTATCAATTATTTCGGGATCATCAGATTCAAATGTGATCAAAAAGGAGTTCGTGTAGCTTTTATCAATAAAGCCTTTAAACGTTCGCTTTTCAATCTTGAATGAAACCTCGTCGCCAACGTGAAATTTTGATTGTGCTGCTGATACTTCGGTGTTTTTAGCCATAGGTTTACATCTCCAGATTTTAAGTGTCAGATGATAACATAACCGATATTGTGGAATTTGTCAATGAAAAAGGCCACCTTAACGATTATCTGACGATAGTTTAGTGCTGAGTGGTCCATCATTGGAAAGATACTCATGATAGATTTGAGTTAACACTTTTAAAAAATGTCACCAAGTTTAAATTATCAATTGTCTTTATTGAAAAATATCGTTAGAATTAGTTTTGATAGTCGGAAAGTTTGAGGTTGAATTGGCAAAGTATAGTAATCGGCGAAAGCGTCGGAAACAAACATCAAATATTATTGTGATGTTAGTTCTAATTGCCTTTGGATTAATGATTGTTTTGGGATTTAAAATGTTGTCATCAGATGTTTCAAGTCCACAACGAGTTGATGACGCAAGAAGTCAATTAGCGGCTCAACACCGTAAATTTATTAATCAACTGGCACCACAAGCCCAGCTGCTTCAGGGACAATATAATATTTTACCCAGTATCACGATTGCACAGGCAATTCTTGAATCTGATTGGGGGACAAGCCAGCTTTCAAGTAAGTACCATAATCTTTTTGGCGTAAAGGCGCAAAGCTCAAATACCAAATCAGTTTATTTGGACACCCAGGAATATGTAAACGGGCACTATGTGACGGTTAAAGCGCGTTTTGAGGCTTACAATAGTTGGAATGAATCGTTGGCAGAACATGCCAAATTGTTGGCTTACGGGACTAAATGGAACCCGGATCAATACCGGGATGTTGTGTCGGCGGATAATTATATCCAAGCTGCCCGAGGACTTGAAAAGGATGGTTACGCAACGGACCCAACGTACACTGAAAAACTTATTTCACTTATTAAGAATTACAAATTATATCAATTTGATGACTAGAAAGGAATGCAACTCATGGATTTATTGAAGAAGCGCATTGTTGAAGATGGCACTGTATTACCAGGAAATGTACTAAAAGTTGACAATTTTTTAAATCATCAAGTGGATTCACAACTTATGGACAAAATTGGGGTTGAATTCGCAAGACTGTTCAAAAACGAAAAAATTACGAAGGTTGTTACAGTGGAATCCTCAGGGATTGCGCCTGCTTTAACAACAGCGATTCATTTAGGCGTTCCGTTGATTTTCGCTCGTAAGCATAAATCATTAACCCTAACAGATAATTTGTATACGGCTAGTGTTTATTCATATACAAAGCAGGTTAGCAATGATATTAGTGTTGATAAGCGCTTTTTAAATGCTGGTGATCGAATTTTAATCATTGACGATTTCTTAGCCAATGGGCAGGCCGTTCAGGGGCTGTTGGAAATTGCCAAGTTGGCGAATGTTTCAGTGGCCGGAATTGGAATTGTGATTGAAAAGAGTTTTCAAAAGGGTCATACGCTTATTGAAAAATCCGGAGTAAGGTTGGAATCTTTGGCAAGAATTGCTTCCCTAAGCGATGGTAAGGTAACTTTTGTTGACTAAACAATAAAGTAGTACAATAAATTCGTGTTATTAGGCATTTATTAAACGGTGGGCAAGTAAGTGGCCCTTCCGTTCACTCCAAGTATTCGAGATATGAAAGTAGTGAAACCATTGACAGAAGCAGACATCTTATATCCTGATCAAACAATTGGAATCTTAGGTGATAGTATTAGTAGTCCGGCGCTCCTTTACATCGCAAAAAAAATGGGCTTTAAAATCGGTATGTACAGTTCAAATGAAAACAGTGAAACAGTTCGTTTGGCAGACTATAAATATATTGGCTCTATGGATGACAAGCAGACTTTGAAGATGTTTGCAGAACGTTGTGATGTTGTGGTCTATAATAGCCCGTCAATTGATTCGGCGGTTATTCGGTATATTTCTCAATTCACTTCGGTTCCCCAAGGAGGCGCTTTGTTGGATATCATTAAAGATCGATTGATCGAGCGTAGCTTTTTTGAAACCCTTAATATTAATATGGCACCTTACGCGACGATTGTAACGCTTGAAGATATTTACCAATCGATTAACTCAATTGGTTATCCAGCCATTTTAAAGCCAATTCAAAGGGGATTGTTGGGTGATAAGGAACTGGTGATTAGAAATCAGGCTGATATTGTGACAGCTTCCGGGTTGCTGGATTCCGGGACTTATGTTATGGAATCATTTGTTGAACATGATACAGATTATTCAATCATTGTGACTCGACAAACCGATGGTAAAACAGTTGTATTTCCAATTGTTGAAGTCATTTATGATGGCAAACAAATTATGACGGCTTTTACACCAGTTAAACTTGATCCGGCAGTCGAAAAGGAAATGAATCGAATTACAAATGAAATTGCCAAAAATATTGATTACGTTGGTACGTTTGAGGTCTCACTTTTTTTGGCAAAGAGTGGTTCGATTTATGTTAATCGGGTTGCACCAACATTAAGCCCTGCCGGTTTTCTTTTTGATTACGCGGCCAATGTTAATGAGTTTGAACAACATATTCGGGCCATTGCAGGTTTACCATTAGCTGAAGCTACTGCAGTAATGCCAACGGTTTTTCAAGCAATTAGACAAAAAGAATATCAGCGTGTTAAAACTCAATGGGTCATAAAAGGGAATTGGCATTTTTCCTTTTATGGTAACAAAACCGAGGATGCCGATGAGCGGGTTGGTCATATTCTGATTCCTACTAAATCAATCTCGGATACTTTGATGAAGATTGAAGCAACCAGTATTTGGAAAGATATTGACTTTAAATCAAAATACGAGAAAAATTAAAACTTGTCGGAATTTCCGACTTTTTTTGTGCGATTGAGCTCGTTTTTAAAATTGTTTAAGTTTGTCATTTAAGTTATTAGTAACTCAAATAGTGTGATTAAATAAAGTTTGGTGCGGTGTTAAAATTTCAATATGAATGCTGGGTAAATTTAAAAAGATTACTTTTATGATCAAAGGCGAGACGGCCAAACGTATATTTGGTATAATTAATTGGATACTTTTGAGAGGATGGAATAATCAGTGATAGAAGATAGTTTACTAAAGGGTTTAAATAAAGACCAACGAGATGCCGTTGTTCATACGCAAGGCCCAGTTTTGATCATGGCAGGAGCAGGTAGTGGCAAGACACGTGTATTAACACATCGAATTGCTTATTTGATTGAACATGATCAGGTATTACCTTGGAATATTTTGGCAATCACGTTTACCAATAAGGCAGCCCGTGAAATGCGTGAGCGGGTTTCTAAGCTACTTGATGAAGATGGCAATGACGTATGGGTCTCAACCTTTCATGCTCTCTGTGTGCGTATTTTACGACGTTATATCGATCAATTAGGATTTAACCGGGCGTTTACAATTGCAGATACCAGTGAACAAAGAACCTTAATCAAACGAGTTCTAAGGGAGTTGAACATTGATCCTAAGAAATTCGATCCACGGTCGATTCTGTTTTCAATCTCAAATGCAAAAAATGATCTGTTAACTCCTAAGGCTTTTGAATCTCGGGCGGTTAGTGCATTTGACCAAATCGTTGCTAAGGTTTACAAACGTTATCAAGACGAATTACGTCAAAATGAATCACTTGATTTTGACGACTTAATTATGATGACGATTGAGCTGTTTGATCAATTTCCCGATGTATTGGCTTACTATCAAGAAAAGTTTCAGTATATTCATGTTGATGAATATCAAGATACGAATGAAGCACAATATCGATTGGTTAACACTTTGGCTAAAAAGAATCGAAATATCTGTGTAGTGGGCGATGCCGATCAAAGTATTTATGGTTGGCGTGGTGCTAATATGCAAAACATTTTGGATTTCAAAGAAGATTATCCGGATGCCCATGTTACGCTGCTCGAGCAAAATTATCGCTCCACTAAAACCATTTTAAATGCTGCTAACTCAGTGATTGCAAATAATCAAAATCGGGCAGATAAAAATCTTTGGACAGAAAATGCTCAGGGCGAAAAGATTTCTTATTATCGCGGACAAACTGAAAGTGATGAAGCGTTATATATTGTTAGCAAAATTCAAGAAGAAATGAAAAAGTCCAAACGTAGTTATGGTGACTTCTCAATTTTATATCGAACAAACGCCCAATCACGAGTTATTGAAGAAATGCTCTTAAAAGCGAACATCCCTTATACAATAGTTGGTGGGCATAAGTTTTATGATCGAAAGGAAATTCGTGATACTTTAGCTTATTTAACATTGTTAGGAAATCCGCGTGATTCGATGAGCTTCGAACGGGTGATTAACGAACCCAAACGTGGGATTGGCGAAACAAGTTTGGAAAAATTACGGGTGTTTGCCGGCGATCATAATTGGTCGTTACTTGAAGCTGCAAAAAATATTGATCTTGCTAACGAAATTTCAAAGCGGGCTAAGCGGTCAATTTCATCCTTTGAACAGCTCATTAGTAGCACTGCTAAAAAGATGGCCAATATGACAATTACTGAATTAACAGAAGAAATTCTTGATAAAAGTGGCTATATAAGTACGCTCAAAGCCGCCAAAGAAAATTCTCTGCAAGCACAGACGCGTTTAGAAAATTTGGAAGAATTTATTTCCGTTACTCAAAAATATGATCAAGATAATCCGGATCAAACTGGTCAAGATAATTTAGTTAACTTTTTAAGTGACTTGGCATTAGTTTCTGATCAGGATGATGTTGATGAAAATACAGCTGAAGTGACTTTGATGACGTTGCACGCTGCTAAAGGGTTGGAATTCCCGGTTGTCTTTATGATGGGGATGGAAGAGGGACTCTTTCCCTTGGGACGAGCTTCTCAACAAGAATCGGAATTACAAGAGGAACGTCGACTGGCTTACGTGGGCATTACTAGAGCAAAGGAAAAGTTATATTTAACAAACGCCTATTCACGAATGTTGTATGGCCGACGTCAAAATAACCCTGAATCTCGGTTTATTAAAGAAATTGAACCTGGGCTACTTGACTATGAAAATATTAAACAGCGGGAAACCGCTCCTTCGACACCGTTTGATCGTCGAACCAGACGTGCAACTGCAACGACTTATCATCGACCTGCTCAAAGAGTTGTTAAACCAAAGGAAACTGGTGCCAACAGATCATCATGGTCAGTTGGCGATAAGGTTTCTCATAAGAAATGGGGAACTGGAACGGTTGTAAAAATTTCAGGCAGTGGAGAAGATATGGAATTAGACATTGCTTTTAATCAACAAGGCATTAAACGTTTGTTAGCAGCTTTTGCCCCGATTACTAAGGAATCCTAAAGGTTACGAAAATATGAGTTTGGAAAAGCAAATGAGAAATGGCGAAGTTTATCGTGAATCGGGTTTTAAAAATCCGACTGACGTCAACTATGCAGAGCAACTAGCTAAGCAGCGGCTCAACGGAAAGCGGCTGTCCTTTAAATTTAATCATACCGACCCAAGTGATGAAGCCATTCGACAATCGGTAATAAAGCAACTGTTTAAGCACGTTGGTAGTCGGCCCTTCATAGAGGGACCACTTTATACATCTTATGGTTGCAATACCACAATTGGCGATGACTTTTATGCAAATTTTAATTTAACCATTGTTGATGATGTGGATGTCCGAATAGGTAATCATGTGATGTGTGGACCAAATGTGATGATCTCGGTGACGGGTCACCCACTAGAAGGCCCTAAGCGACGACAAGGTGAACAGTTTAGCCGATCGATTCAAATTGGTGATGACGTGTGGATTGGCGGTAATGTGAGCATTCTTCCCGGTATAACAATTGGTCATAATGTGGTCGTTGGCGCAGGGAGTGTTGTTACTCATGACATTCCGGATAACTCGGTTGTCGTTGGTGTTCCTGGTAGGATAATCAAACGGTTGCCACCCATTAACAATCAGATTTGAGCAGATAATAATTAATGATTAACAAGCAGAAGGTGTTAGCGTGGGTTTTGAAAATATGACCGAAGAGCAAGCAGCTCAAGCAGCTCAAGCACTTCGGAAAAAGTTAAATAAATGGGCAGATGAGTACTATACGTACGACTCACCAAGTGTTGAAGATTCCGTATATGATCAAGCCTATCAGCAATTGGTAGATTTAGAAAAAGCGTTTCCCCAAATTATAACGCCGGATTCACCAACTCAAAAAGTTGGCGATCGTACGCTTCCTGGCTTTACAAAAGTTCCTCATGATATTCCGATGTTGTCTTTGGGGGATGTTTTTTCAATTGACGAGTTAAAAGCATTTGCTGATCGGTTATCCAATGCTGATGAGGTGCCCTTTGACTATAACTGTGAATTAAAAATTGATGGTTTGGCGATTTCACTCCGATATGAAAATGGTCGGCTGGTTCAAGGTTCAACGCGTGGAAATGGTCAAATTGGCGAAGACATTACTCGTAATCTAAAAACGATTAAATCCATTCCTCAGAAACTAAGTCGGCCAATTACGATTGAAGTCCGTGGTGAATGCTATATGCCGAAGTCTTCGTTTGTTAAACTTAATCAACAGCGGCAGACTCAGGGGGTAGCTCCGTTTGCAAATCCTCGAAATGCTGCAGCCGGGAGTTTACGTCAATTAAATCCCCGGGTCACGGCGCATCGAGAACTTAGTACGTTTATGTATAATGTGGCTAATTATGATGATTTACAAGCTGATACTCAGAGTGGCCTTTTAGTAGAATTAAAAGAATTAGGGTTCACAATTAATCCTGATTATCAAGTAGCTCATACCATGACGGAAATTGATCAGTATGTTGAAAAATATACTCAAAAACGTGACCAATTAGCATACGGGATAGATGGCATTGTCATTAAGGTTAATTCGTTGCCACTCCAGCAGTCCCTTGGTGCAACAGTTAAGGTGCCGAGATGGGCAATTGCATATAAGTTTCCACCCGAAGAGGCCCAGACAGTAGTCCGAGACATCGAGTGGACCGTTGGCCGAACTGGTGTAGTGACGCCAACCGCTGTTATGGACGAAGTGATTCTTGCCGGAACGACCGTTAGTCGGGCATCGTTGCATAATCCGGACTACCTTCAAGAGAAAGATATTCGGGTTGGCGATACTGTCAAACTGCATAAAGCCGGTGATATTATTCCCGAAATTTCGACTTATGTTAAGGAAAAACGACCAGCTGACAGCCAACCTTATAAGATTCCGACCAAGTGTCCATCTTGTGGTTCAGAATTGGTTCACCTCGATGAAGAGGTTGCACTAAGATGTATTAACCCGCAGTGTCCGGCTCAACTGCAGGAAGGATTAACTCACTTCGCCTCACGGGATGCCATGAATATTGATGGCTTGGGGTCTAAAATTATTGCTCAGTTATTTAAAAGACGAATGTTGACTGACGTTGCCGGATTATACAGTTTAACATTTGACCAGTTAATGACGTTGGATAAATTCGGCGAGAAATCAGCCAATAACTTGTTGTCGGCAATCGATAACAGTCGGCAAAATTCTTGTGAACGTTTATTATATGGCTTGGGCATTCGTCATGTTGGTGCCAAGGCAGCCAGATTAATTGCTCAGCGTTTTAAAAATATTGATAAGATTATGACAGCATCAGCGCAAGAAATTGCTGAAATTGATACAATGGGAATGATTATTGCGGACAGTGTTGTTACTTACTTTTCAATGACGCAATCAAAGGAACTCATTAATCAGTTAAAGCAAGTGGGCGTCAACATGAACTATTTGGGAGCCACGGATCAAGATCTCAAAGAATCAAATTCAGTCTTTAACGGGAAACGATTGGTTTTAACCGGCAAGCTTCAGCACATTACTCGTCCGGAAGCTACTCATTGGTTGGAAGATCATGGTGCTAAGGTGAGTGGGTCGGTTTCCAAAAAAACAGATATTGTTGTGGTCGGAGAAGACCCAGGCAGTAAATATGATCGTGCTCGGCAACTTGGAATCGAAATTTGGGATGAGACGCGCTTTGCAAAAGAAATGGCTGATGAAGAGTAGCAATGGAGGAATTAATTTTGAAAAAAATATTTCTGGGACTTTCGGTACTTTTAACCGGAGTTCTACTGACGGCCTGTGGGAGCGTTGATAATTTATCAAATGATACAAGCAATTCCGGCAGCTCAAAAGCTAAAACCCAGTTAACGGGTCAAACCAATACCGGTTATTATCAAGGAGTCATTAAAAACGGTCATTATCAGACTAGTAAGTCTCGAGGTGTCAGTGTTCAACAGGAATCAAATCAATTTAATATTAAAGGATTTGAAAGTGGCTTGTTGGATATCTCTAAAAAGGAATTTTCTACTAAGAAATACGTTTTTGAAGAGGGCCAGTATCTCTCAACCAAAAAAGTTGAGGCCTGGTTGGGACGAAAATCAAAGTCAAATCCAACTGGTTTGAATCCTAAAAAGTCGAAATCAACCAACCCTAACACCAGAACGCCGGTTTACCTGTCACAAATTAATGAACAGGATTTTATGACTCAAAATGGTAAATCTTTGAAACTTCAAGGAATGACGGTCGGGTTGGCCATTAATTCTGTTGATTACTATAAGAAAAAACAGTATGGGCCGACTTATGAAACACATATTTCGAATGCTCAAATCAGTCGCGAAGGTAAAAAAATTGCGGGTCAAGTTTTGCAAAGATTACGTAGTAATAAAAAATTAAAAAACATTCCGATTGTCATTGCACTTTATAAACAGGCCTCTGATGATAGTTTGGTTGGCGGTAACTTTTTTGCTTATTCAACTAATAATAGTGGTTCGAATACGATTAATAAATGGACAAAAGTCAATCAAAAAAATTATGTTTTTCCACTGCAATCCAACAAAAAGGGACCAAGTCAAAATGATGAGGATTCCTTTGACAACTTTAAGTCACAAGTTCAAACCTTCTTCCCTAATTTAAGCGGTGTTACTGCCCAAGCACAATATACAGATGGCTCGCTTAACGGGATGAATATTAATATCACTACCCAATTTTACAGTCAGACAGAGATTATCAGCTTTACTCAATACATTCAAAGTGCAGCTCAAAAATATTTGCCTGCTAATGCCCCTATTGATATTACGGTTCAGTCGACTGAGGGGATTCAAAGCTTCTTGAGTCGTAAGGCAAATGAGAAAAAGTTTTCTGCTCATATCTTTAACAGTTACTAATTTTGTAAGAAATCTGCCCAGTTAATATGTTAAAATGAACATTGTTGTTAAAATTTACTAATTTTCAGAAGAGAGAAGGATATCAATGACTGAAAAGATCTCCGAAGATCAAGTAAAACACGTTGCCCAACTGGCCAAGTTAAAGATTGACGATAATCAATTACCTTATTTCACTACCCAGTTAGACAAAATCATTGGTTTATTTGAAACTTTGAGCAAGGTTGATACTGATGGCGTTGAGCCAACAAGCAGTGTGACCGACCAGATCAACGTAATGCGTGAAGACATTGCCGATAATTGGCACCAACGTCAGGCGTTACTTGATAATGCTCCAGATACTCAAGATGGTTATATCAGAGTTCCAACAATTATCGATGAAAGTGGGTCGAATGAATAATGAATTATTTTGATCAATCTTTGACCAGCATTCACAAGCAGTTGGTGAACAAAGACATTTCTGCCGCGGAACTAACCAAGCAAACCTTGGATAACATTAAACAGGTTGACGGTGAGATTAATGCGTTTTTAGCGCTTAACGAAACGAATGCTTTGGCACAAGCCAAACAGCTTGATGAAAAGGGCATTGAATCAGATAACCTATTATCTGGTATGCCGGTTGCGATTAAAGATAACATTGTTACCAAAGGGTTGAAAACGACGGCTGCTTCAAAAATATTAGAAAACTTTACGCCAATTTATGACGCAACCGTCACCCAGAAAATGAATCAGGCTGGGACGATTACCGTCGGTAAGACCAACATGGATGAGTTTGCAATGGGGGGTTCCACTGAAAACTCTGCTTTTAAAGTGACGCATAACCCATGGGATAAAACAAAGGTTCCTGGTGGTTCTTCAGGTGGTTCAGCTGCAGCAGTGGCAGCTGGAGAAGTAATTGCTTCTTTGGGATCAGATACAGGTGGTTCGATTCGTCAGCCAGCATCTTTTAATGGGGTTGTCGGAATGAAACCAACTTACGGTCGAGTTTCCAGATGGGGATTGATTGCTTTTGGTTCCAGTTTGGATCAAATTGGGCCGATCACCAGAAACGTTCCTGATAATGCCACATTGCTCAATGTGATTGCCGGTCACGATGATCATGATCTGACTTCTTCAACCAAAGAGGTTCCTGATTTCACAAGTACACTCAACAAGGGCGTTAAGGGACTTAAAATTGGGATTCCAACTGAGTTTATGGCTCAAGGATTGGATGAAGATGTGAAGCGAGTTGTTGATCAAACAGCTGACACCTTTAAAAAGCTGGGTGCAACGGTTGATGAAGTGTCCTTACCGCACACGAAATACGGGGTTGCTGCTTATTACATCATTTCTTCGTCTGAAGCTTCATCAAACCTGCAACGATTTGACGGGATTCGATATGGTCGACGTGCTAAGGATGTTAAAAACTTAGAAGAACTCTATGTTAAATCACGTTCTGAAGGCTTTGGCGATGAGGTTAAGCGTCGAATTATGTTAGGGACATTCTCATTATCAGCCGGCTTTTATGACGCTTACTTCAAAAAAGCCGCACAAGTCCGAACGTTAATGATCAATGACTTTACCAAGGTCTTTAAGGACTATGATTTGATCTTGGCACCAACAGCACCGACGCCGGCTTATGGGATTGGGGAAGATGTTTCCGATCCGATGACGATGTATATGAATGATGTTTTAACTTTACCGGTTAACCTTGCCGGTCTTCCAGGAATGTCCATTCCTGCTGGTTTTTCAAAAGGATTACCAGTTGGCGTTCAACTAATTGGCCGGCCTTATGATGAGTTGACAATCTATCAAGCTGGGAATGCCTTTGAACAAGATACAGATTTTTCAAAACAAGCACCAAAGATGGGAGGAAGCAACTAATGAATTTTGAAACAACGATTGGGTTGGAAGTCCATGTCGAACTAAAAACGAAGTCAAAAATTTTTAGCCCTTCTCCTGTTGAGTTTGGTGATCAACCAAACGCAAATACGAATGTGATTGATTGGGGATATCCTGGTGTATTGCCAACCACCAATAAGGGGGTTGTCCACGATGGCATTATGGCAGGCTTGGCATTACATGCTGAAATCCAACGTCATCCGCATTTTGATCGAAAGAACTATTTTTATCCTGATAACCCCAAAGCGTATCAAATTACGCAGTCTGAAAAGCCGATTGCCCATGATGGCTGGGTAGAAATTGAAATTGATGGCAAAAAGAAAAGAATCGGCATTGCGGAAATGCATATTGAGGAAGATGCTGGTAAAAACACTCATGAAGCTGAACATTCTTTTGTGGACTTAAACCGTCAAGGAACCCCGTTAATTGAAATTGTTTCAAAACCAGATATTACTTCTCCTGAAGAAGCATATGCCTACTTGGAACAATTAAGACAGATTGTCCAATTTACCGGCATTTCGGATGTCAAAATGGAAGAGGGTTCCATGCGAGTGGATACAAATATTTCAATTCGACCGATTGGCCAAAAGGAGTTTGGAACAAAGGTCGAAATGAAAAATATCAACTCGTTTAATTATGTTCGAAAGAGTTTGGAATATGAAGAGCAACGCCAACAGCGTGTCTTAATGTCCGGTGGAACGATTCAACAGGAGACTCGTCGGTTCGACGAAACGACAGGTCAGACTGAGTTGATGCGGGTTAAGGAAGGCTCTGATGATTACCGCTACTTCCCGGAACCGGATTTACCAGCTTTAAATATTTCTCAAGAGTGGATTGATCAGATCGCTAAGGAATTACCGGAACCACCGGCAAAGCGTCGTGAACGTTACGTTAACGAATTAGGAATTACTGATTACGATGCAATGGTGGTAACTCAAACTAAGGAAATGTCTGATTTCTTTGATCAAATGATTAGTGCGGGTGCTGATGCAAAATTAGCTGCCAATTATCTTCAAGGAAGCGTTAATGAGTACCTCAATGATAATCAAGTTGATCTTCAGAATACTAAAATCACTCCAGAGCATCTGGCAACGATGATTAAGTTGATTACTGACGGCACGATTTCTTCAAAGATGGCCAAAAAGGTCTTTAAGGCCATCACTAAGGGTGAGGAACCGAAGAAGTTTGTTGAAGAAAAAGGCATGGTTCAGTTATCAGATCCTGCTCAACTTCAACCACTTGTTGATAAAGTTGTGGCAGCTAACCCACAGTCTGTGGAAGACTTTCATAATGGTAAGGATCGAGCAATCGGCTTCTTGGTTGGTCAAATCATGAAAGAAACTCACGGGAAGGCTAACCCTCAGATTGTCAATAAATTATTGAAAGAGTCTATGAATAAGTAGAAGGTCGGAATTGTGATGCGAAAACGGGCAAGAGTGATATATAATCCAACTTCCGGAAGGGAAATTTTAAAGCAGAAAATGGTTGATATCTTGGATGTCTTCGAACACGCCGGATATGAAACCAGCGCTTTTGCGACCACTCCGGAAAAGGATTCCGCAAAGAACGAAGCACGGCGAGCTGCCCAAGATGGGTTTGAATTAATTGTTGCGGCTGGTGGTGATGGGACGATTAATGAAGTTGCGAATGGTGTGGCAGCACTAAAAAAGCGTCCCCAAATGGCCATTATTCCTGCTGGAACAACTAATGATTACGCACGAGCACTTCATATACCGCGTGAAGACCCGGTTGAAGCTGCCAAGATTATTTATAAGAACCAGATGATCAAAATGGATATTGGCCGAGCTGGTGAAAATTATTTCATTAACATTGCGGCTGGTGGTTTACTAACTGAATTAACGTATGATGTCCCATCAGATTTAAAAACCTTCTTTGGCTATTTTGCTTACTTGGTTAAAGGTGCTGAACTCCTTCCAAGAATTAAGCCGATTGAAATGGACATCAAATATGATGAAGGCGAATTTAAAGGAAAAGCATCGATGTTCTTCTTGGCATTGACTAATTCTGTTGGTGGATTTGAACAAATCGTTCCGGATGCATCACTGGATGATGGAAAATTTACGTTAATTATTGTAAAAACCAGTAATTTAGTAGAAATTCTTCACTTAGCTTCAAAGGTGTTTAACGGTGGCCGGCACGTTGATGATCCACGAATTATTTACAAAAAGACGCGTAAAGTCATGGCCAAACCTGTTAAAACCGATGATCGGATGTTAATTAATCTTGACGGTGAATACGGTGGGGATGCGCCAATGACTTTTGTTGATTTAAGGCAACACATCACATTTTTTGCCAACCTTGATGAAATTCCAGATGATGCTTATTCTGATGAAACTAATGAAATGAGACAAGTCGAGCAGAACTTCGTCAAAGGTGTTGACAAGTTACCCGATAAAGAATAGTTTAATAAGTTGTTGAAGAAAATTGCGATTCGAATTCTCGACTCGCAATTTTTATTTTTAAATGGATTAATTAAAGGTGAATAAAATGAAGACACAAGTACCTGTTCAAAAAAATCAAAAATACGACGTTGAGGTGACGGATTTATCCTATCAAGGATTAGGCGTTGCGAAAATTGACGATTTTCCAATTTTTGTCGAAAATGCTTTACCAACAGAATTAGCTACTATTTTGGTTACAAAGGTCAAGAAAAATTTTGCATTTGGAAAAGCGCTTAAAATCATCCGTCAGAGCCAGGATCGAGTTAAGCCGATTGATGGCGCATATACCCAAACTGGGATTGCACCGCTTCAGCATTTGGCTTATCCGGCCCAATTAACGTTTAAACAACATCAAATTCAAACGGATTTTGCGAAGATGAAATTAGATGTTGAAGTTGCGCCGACCATCGGGATGGAAACCCCTTACCATTATCGAAACAAAGCGCAAATCCCTGTCAGAATGTTAAATGGTCGCTTACAAACTGGTTTTTACCGAAAACATTCTCATGATTTAGTTCCAATTGAGGACTTTTATATTCAGGATCCCGAGATTGATAAAGCGGTAGTGATTGTTCGAGACATCCTTAGAAAGTTCCAGATAACGCCCTATGATGAACAAACGCATCGTGGCGTCATTCGGAATATTATGGTTCGAAGAGGTCACTACTCACACGAGATGATGGTCGTGTTAATCACTAAGAGTAAAAAGTTACCAAGTCAATCAGATCTGGTTTCTGAAATTGTTGAACAGTTGCCAGAAGTTAAAAGTATCGTTCAAAACATTAATCCCAAAGCAACAAATGCGTTAATGGGAGAGAAAAACAAGGTTCTTTGGGGAAAAGGGTCGATTACTGATCAACTAATGGGGCTGACCTTTGAAATCTCACCAAATTCATTTTATCAGGTTAATCCGATTCAAACAGAGAAGCTTTATCAATTAGCCATTCAAAAAGCCCAATTAAATAAGGATGACACGGTAATTGATGCTTATTGTGGCATTGGGACAATTTCGTTATCATTAGCTAAAGTTGTCAAAAAAGTTTACGGAGTCGAAATTGTTCCTGAAGCAATTGAGGATGCAAAACGAAATGCCAAACTAAATAACATCACTAACTGTCGATTTATGGTTGGTAAAGCAGAGGAACAACTTGCAAAATGGCAAAAGGAAGGCTTAAAGCCGGATGTGATTGTGGTCGATCCGCCACGTAAAGGACTAGCTGAAAGTTTGATTCGAAGTGTGGCAGAAATGTCGCCACAACGATTAATCTACGTTTCCTGTAACCCGGCCACTTTAGCTAGGGATGCTAAATTATTTAGCGAGCATGGCTATCAAATTAATCAGCCAATTCAACCTGTTGACCAATTTCCACAAACTGTTCACGTGGAGTCAGTTACGGTCCTAGAACGCATAGGAAAATAGCTGATAAACCTTTTTACATCAGTGCTTATGATGATCAAGAGTGTACTTTTCCCTTTCTGCATGATTGGAATTAGTACACTTTTTGCTTTTTGGCTGGAGGGTCGAGTTCTCTATATCCTATTTCTACAGTCGGGTGTACAATGGTTCAATTTAGTGGGACGGTAGTATACTCGACATATAATATTAATGAGGATAAATGTTTTGAGGGACTGTCAACTAAAAAGCAACAGCGCGTGAAAGAAAAATCGCGGTGGTGAGTATTTGATATTACTTCACATTATGGTGAGTGGAATGTAGACGGCGATTCTGTTCAGGCTTGCTTCTGGTCAGTCAAAAAGACATAAATTCATAAAATGTGGCACTTGAAGAAAGGAGAAAAAGTTCATGAAGTTTATCCAATATGATTTATCGGGTGAGGTAGTCAAACAATACTCGACCGACTTTAATAAGTTGAAAGCTTACCCTCTAGGGGAAAAAGTTAGGATCACCTTGAATGATGAAACGGTATATATAGGCTTCTGGGATACTTGGTTAGGTCAGGAGACAGTCAAAGTAGTTGATATTAGTAGATATGATTTAGATGAAAACACTTCTAAATTAAGAAGTGGTAATCAACTAACTACGTTTGTACCGACTAGTGAAATCGTCAAAATTGAAGCAATTCTGTACAGTAATCCACGCTGGGGAACAAGACCGACTAATAATTTTGAATTTTCTAACCCCGTAAAAATGGATCCAGAACTAGATCAGCTCAAGAATTTGCCTAAAAAATAAGCACATAGACAAAATAATTGAGTGCTGCAATTCGATTATTTACATTTTAGCTTTAATTTAATCTGTTCTTGATTCTTTTTAATTGATTGCATATTGTTGGGAAGAAATCATGGCGATAAACGACCCAATTAAATTGATCTTAAATCCATCATAAACTTTTAGCTTTCATCAGTTTAAAAAATAAATTGTGTAAGAGTTAATCTGAATAGAAAACCCTGTTGAAGGCGCTTCTGACAAGGTCATCCATTAAGAATTGATTTGTTATTTTGAGACAATCATTTGATTGAAACTTAAATTTTTGTTATGGTAATAATCGTTATTCTTTTGTGAAAAATACGTGACACCCTGCTAGAGTGTCATTTTTTATAGCTTGAATTTTAATGAAGGAGGAGTACATGGCAGAAAAACTTAAGGTGCAAAATCTGACTAAAATATTTGGTAGAAGAATTCAGAAAGCCCAAGAACTTGTTAAAGCAGGAAAGTCTAAGGCGGAAATTCTAAACTCAGTTGGGGCAACCGTTGGTGTTAACAATGCCTCGTTCACGGTTAATGATGGTGAAATCTTCGTGATTATGGGGCTTTCCGGTAGTGGGAAGTCGACAATCATTCGAATGATTAATCGATTAATTGAGCCGACTTCCGGTAAAATTTTTATTGATGGACAAGATCTGACAAAATTGGAAAAAAAAGAATTACTTAATGTCAGACGTAAGAAAATGAGTATGGTATTTCAAAACTTTGCCTTATTTCCTAATCGGACGATTCTGGAAAATACTGCTTACGGCTTGGAAATTCAAGGGGTTGATAAGGATGTCCGACATCAAAAAGCCCATGAAGCTTTGGAATTAGTTGGCCTCCATGGCTATGATGATCAGTTCCCAACGCAACTTTCAGGAGGTATGCAACAACGGGTTGGTCTTGCCAGAGCTTTAGCCAATAACTCGGAAATCTTATTAATGGATGAGGCGTTCTCAGCTCTGGATCCGCTTAATCGAAAAGATATGCAGGATGAGTTATTGGATTTGCAAGAGAACCTTCATAAAACCATTGTCTTTATTTCCCATGACTTAAATGAAGCCCTACGAATCGGTGATCGAATTATGATTATGAAGGATGGGGAAGTTGTTCAAATTGGGACTCCCGAAGAGATCTTAACTCAACCTGCAGATGAGTACGTTGAACGGTTCATCGAAGACGTTGATCGAACCAAGGTTCTAACAGCTTCAAATGTCATGATTCGACCAAATACCGTGAACATTGACAAAGACGGTCCTCGAATTACCATGCGCCGAATGCTTGAAAATGAAATTTCATCCGTTTATGTTGTCAATAATCAGCGCAAATTCATTGGAATCGTGGATGCCAGTCATGTGATGGATTTGATTCGGAAAAAGATCACTAAATTGGATTCGGTCGTTCAGCGGGATGTGCCAACGACATCGCCAGATACACCGATTACGACAATTATGGAAGAGATCTCTGAAACCTCTATTCCGTTCGCTGTGGTTGATGATCAAAATCATTTATTGGGAATTATCATTCGTGGTGCTGTTCTAGGCGCAATTTCAGGAAATGAGGTGAATGTAGATGAGTAATTTACCACAGTTACCAGTCTCAAGCTGGATTAATCATTTTGTTAATTGGTTGGAAGGCTTTACCGGTTTCTTTAACGGGATCACTAATTTTATCGGTGGCATTATCAACGGGATTCAATGGGTTTTTGATTTGATCCCAATCTGGTTGTTTATTGTTTTGGTAGTCGGCGGGACCTATTGGCTTAACCGAAAAACCAAGCATTGGCCATTACTTATATTTGAAATACTTGGTCTACTTTACGTTTGGAATCAAAACTATTGGCGGGATATGACTCAGACATTGACACTGGTGTTGACATCAAGTTTGATTGCATTGGTAATTGGCGTCCCAATTGGTATTTGGATGGCTAAGTCAAAAGTAGTGGAGGTTATTGTCAAGCCAATTCTTGACTTTATGCAGACAATGCCAGCCTTTGTTTATTTGATTCCAGCGGTTGCCTTTTTCGGAATTGGAATGGTTCCTGGTGTAATTGCGTCGGTTATTTTTGCAATGCCACCGACTATTCGAATGACCAATTTGGGAATCCGTCAAGTGCCGGCAGATTTGATTGAAGCAGCTGATTCGTATGGCTCGACTTCTTGGCAAAAGTTAATTAAAGTTCAATTACCATTGGCTAAATCAACTTTAATGGCTGGTGTTAATCAAAGCATGATGCTATCGCTTTCCATGGTTGTGATTGCATCAATGATTGGTGCAATGGGACTAGGAAACAAGGTTTATTTTGCGGTTGGTCGAAATGATGCCGGAAGCGGATTTGCGGCCGGGCTGGCAATTGTCATCCTAGCTATAATCTTGGATCGGATTACGCAAGCCATTAATCGGAGCAAAACACCTAAGTCCTAGAAAGGAGTCAAAATGAAGAAAACAACCAATAAATTATTAATTTTTATTTCGGTCCTTTTTTCAATGATTCTTCTATCAGGCTGTTCTAGTCAAATGGCAAAATATAATCCTAAACAAAGCGTTGGTAAGCAGATTAATTACACGATTACCGGGATTGAAGCCGGTGCTGGTGAAATGGCGACCACTCAAAAAGCAATGAAAGCTTATGGGTTGGACAAAGGTAACTGGCAGCTTCAAACCAGTTCAACTGCTGCAATGCTGGCCACTTTGGGAAAATCAATTCGGTATAAGCAGCCCATTGTCATTACCGGATGGACGCCCCACTGGATGTTTACCAAGTACAAATTGAAGTTTTTAAAGGATCCCAAAAATATTTATGGGAAAACAGAAGATATTCATACCATTGTCAGAAAAGGGTTGAAAAAAGATAAACCTGAAGCTTACGAAATGCTGAATCGGTTTAATTGGAAACCTGAGCAAATGTCATCCGTTATGTTGAAAGTTAATCATGGTGAGAGCCCACGGAAGGCGGCCAATGATTGGATTAAGCAACATAAATCCCAAGTTGACTCTTGGACTAAAGGACTTAAGCACGTTCATGGTCAAAAAATAAAATTGACCTACGTAGCTTGGGATTCTGAAATTGCTTCCACTAATTTAGTTGCTAACGTATTGCGGTCAATGGGGTATAAAGTGACGATTCAAGCAATGGAGTTGCAACCAATGTGGGCCTCCATTGCAACTAAAGCAGCTGATGCCACAGTTAGTGCCTGGTTACCCAATACGCAAGGGCTTTACTATAAAGATTTTAAAGGCCGATTTGTTGATTTAGGAAAGAATTTGCATGGGGCCAAAGTTGGGTTGGCAGTGCCCACTTATATGAAAAACGTCAATACTATCTCGGATTTAAAGTAAATTTAATAAGAAACTACCTGATCGTCACTCAACTTTTTTAAAGGTATCTGATGATAGTCAGTCCAAGACCGGAACGTTAAAACGTCGCCGGCCTTTTTTATTAGTCTCTAAATTTAATCAGTTGGTAAGCTGGATGCGCACGCTGCCATTAGCGTTAAATCGAATGTTTTTGATAGGTGAAAATTATTTCATCGTCGTTCTTTACATTTGTTCACAATTCCGGTATGATAATTTTGTAAATAATGAAAGGGGTTACATCACTATGAAGACAAGCTTAACGACGGCAGAGTTAGCTAAATATCTGGACCATACTAACTTAAAGCCCAACGCAACCAAAGCAGATATTCAGACGACTTGCGAGGAAGCCATTAAATATCAAACGGCTTCAGTATGCGTGAATTCATACTGGATACCATTTGTTACAGAAGCCTTAAAGGGTAGTTCAGTTAAACCGATTACAGTAGTGGGTTTTCCGCTTGGTGCCACAAATACTGAGACCAAGGTATATGAAGCAATTACGGCAATTGATCAGGGCGCAGAAGAAATTGATATGGTGTTAAATATTGGTCAATTAATTGCTGGCAACCAAGAATATGTAACCGCTGACATATCGGCGGTTGCGGCAGCTGTTCATGCTAAAGGGAAGCTGTTGAAGGTAATTTTGGAAACGTCTTATCTGACTGATCAACAAATTGTAATGGGATGCCAATCTGCTATGGCAGCTAAGGCTGATTACGTTAAAACATCCACTGGATTCAGTGAGTCAGGCGCAAAAGTTAAGGATGTCTCACTGATGAGAAAAACAGTCGGCGATAAGCTGGGTGTCAAAGCGTCAGGTGACATCCATTCCCGAAAAGAAGCTTTAGAAATGATTGAAGCAGGGGCCAGTCGACTCGGTGTTAGTGCGACGGTTGCTATCTTGTCTGAATGAAATTGATTTTTAAGAAAGGAGAAGTTGGTTGATGGAACCAAAAGCATATCATCGAATTTTTGGGATTGTCTTAGACTCGGTTGGAACCGGCGCCGCTCCTGACGCTAATTTATTTAACGATCAGGGGGCAGATACATTAGGACACGTTGGTGAAGCCTATCAAGGAGAGTTAAAAATTCCAAATTTGCAAAGAATGGGAATTTCTAATTTACGCGAGCATGAAATTTTAGGCGTTCCAAAAGTAAATCGGCCACTTGGTTATTACGGGACAATGCAGGAAGTTTCAGCTGGTAAAGATAGTATGGATGGTCATTGGGAAATGATGGGCCTGCCGGTGACAAAGCCATTAGATACTTTCCCACATGGCTTCCCAGATGACCTAATTAAGAAAATTGAAAGCTTTTCTGGTCGAAAGGTCATTGGTAATCGGCCCGAGTCGGGGACTAAGATTATTGCCGAATTAGGTGAGCAACAAATTGAGACCGGCGATTTAATTGTTTATACTTCCGGTGATTCAGTTCTCCAAATTGCTGCTCATGAAGAAGTGATTTCGGTTAAAGAATTGTATCGAATTTGTGAGTACGTTCGTTCTTTGGTTAACGGGCCAACTTATACGATTGGACGTGTAATTGCCCGGCCATATGTCGGCCCTGATAAAGCTCATTTTGTTCGAACAGCTAATCGACATGATTTTACATTGGCGCCAATCGGCCAAACAGATTTGGATTACTTGAATGAGGCTGGCATTCAAACTATTGGAATTGGTAAAATCAATGATATTTTTTCCGGACATGGCATTTCGATTGGCTACCATAATGAAAGCAATATGGACGGAATGGACCACGTTGATGAAGTGATGAAAAAAGAATTTACTGGGTTTTGTTTTACAAATTTAGTCGATTTTGACGCTATGTACGGGCATCGACGCAATCCAATTGGTTTCGGGAAGGCTCTGATGGATTTCGATAAACGTCTGGGGACTGTTTTGAAAAGCCTTAGGGAAAATGATTTATTAATGATTACAGCTGATCATGGTAATGATCCCGGCTTTAGAGGAACCGATCATACACGCGAACGAGTCCCATTATTGGCTTACTCGCCTTCAATGAAAATGAATGGGAATCTTGGTAATCGGCAAACATTCGCCGACTTTGGTGCCACGGTTCTTGATAATTTTAATCTTAAAAATCATGCAATTGGGACGAGTTTTCTCGAAGAATTAGTTAGAACGGGGGAAGTTAAATGAGTACGCATATTGGTGCTAAGCCAAATGAGATTGCCTCAACGGTACTGATGCCGGGGGATCCGCGACGTGCGAAATATATTGCGGAAACCTATTTGGACAATCCGGTTTGCTACAGTCAGGTTCGGAATATGCTTGGTTATACCGGGACGTATCAAGGAAAGCGAATTTCGGTTCAAGGATCGGGAATGGGGATTCCTTCACTGGCAATCTACACAACTGAATTGATCAAGGAATATGGCGTCAAAACGATTTATCGGGTTGGTAGTTGTGGCGGGATGAGTCCGGATGTTAAGATTCGAGACGTCATTTTAGGAGAAGCTGGTACGACTGATTCGTCAATTATCGCGAATACCTTTGGACCGGGAATTTATTACTCACCAATTGCGGATTTTGGTTTATTGGATGCCGCTTATCATACGGCTGAGGATATGGGAATCAAGACAAAGGTTGGCAACATTTTTGCAGCGGATCGATTTTACAATGATGAATTAGATCTTAAAAAATTAACGGATTATGGCGTTTTGGCTACCGAAATGGAAACGGCCGGGCTTTATCTCTTGGCAGCCAAATACCATATTCGGGCATTAACCATCTTAACGGTTAGTGATCATTTGTTAACTGGCGAGGCACTTTCAGCGCAAGATCGAGAAACATCTTTTGATGAAATGGCCAAATTATCACTAACGACTGCTGTTAACAATATGGTCGATTAACAATCTGAACCAAAAAATAACAGTAAGGAGTTATGAAGATAGATGGTTGCACACCACGATTTGGAGAAGCTAAAACAAGGCGTCAAAATTGCTGCAATGTACTATGAAGATGATTTGAGCCAAACTGAAATTGCCAAGTCTCTTGGCATTTCACGACCGACGGTTTCACGAATGCTACAATATGCCAAGGAAACCGGCATTGTCAAAATTCAAATTGCGGATCCCTTGATGAGTGCAGAAATTTTAAGAACGCAGCTTCATCAAAAATATCAAATCGATATTCAAGTGGTGCCGACTCAAACGGGCGGATCAGGGACGATTCTCGAGCAAGTCGGGCAATTTGCAGCCGACTTTCTAGTCAAACTGGTTCAGCCAGGCGATGTTATTGGTTTAGGCTGGGGAGAAACCATTCATGCAGTGACACAACATGTTGAACAGCAGGCGACCGCCGGTGTTCGAGTTGTTGAACTCAAAGGAAGTGTTAGTGACTCTCAGGAAAAAACTTGGGCGTATGAAAGTATCAATGAACTAGCGGTGGCCTACCGAACAACGCCAGCCTATTTGCCACTGCCGGTCATTTTTGATAACCGATTGACTAAGCAAATGGTTGAACGGGACCGTTATATTAAACGAATTTTGACACTTGGTAGGAAAGCTGACATTGCACTATTTACGGTTGGGACGGTTCAAAACAATGCATTACTTTTTCGACTTGGCTATTTTAGCAATCAAGAAAAGCAGCAGTTGCAACGGGAAGCCGTTGGCGATTTGTTGTCACGATTTATCGATCGTCAAGGCAAAATTGTTGATCCGGAAATTGATGATCGAACAATTGGGCTTAAGTTGACAGAGCTAAACGAGAAACGACACGCGATTTTAGTTGCAGCGGGGGATAAGAAGCTCGAAAGTGTTTATGCTGTTTTAAAAGCCGGCTACGTGAACCATGTCATTGTTGATCAGGGACTTGCGAAGCGATTGGCAGAAATGTAAACCAGTAAGGGGGATTTAGAATGCGAATGGTGGACGTGATTCATCACAAGCGATTGGGTAAGAGACTTTCGGATCAAGAAATTCAGTTTTTTGTGGATGGCGTTGTTTCAGGGAGCCTTCCTGATTATCAAATCAGTGCACTACTAATGGCAATTTATTTTCAAGGGATGACAGAAGAAGAACAATCATCCCTTACTATGAAAATGATGGCTTCCGGCGATCATCTTGACCTAAGTGATATTCCCGGCATTAAGGTTGATAAGCATTCAACTGGCGGCGTTGGCGATAAGTTTAGTATTCCGCTGGCGGCGGTTGTGGCAGCTATGGGAATTCCGATTCCAATGATTTCCGGTCGGGGACTTGGCCACACTGGTGGTACGCTTGATAAACTAGAATCAATTCCGGGGTACCGGGTTGAATTGTCTGAGCAACAATTCATTTCACAGGTAAAGCGGGATAAGTGTGCGATTATCGGTGCGACCGGAAACATTGCACCAGCGGACAAGAAAATTTATGCATTGCGAGATGTGACGGATACGGTTGATAGTATTCCGCTGATTGCCAGTTCAATTATGAGCAAAAAAATTGCTTCTGGAACCGATGCGTTGATCATTGATGTCAAAACCGGGGCAGGGGCTTTTATGAAGACCCTGTCTGAATCCCGAGCATTGGCTGAAGCGTTGGTTGGGATTGGTAAAGGTGTTGGCATGCAGTGCATGGCAATGATCACCGATATGAATCAACCACTGGGTAATGCGGTTGGAAATGCCTTGGAAATTAAAGAATCAATTGAAGTTTTAAAGGGAAATGGGCCAACCGATTTAGAGCAGCTCATCGTTGTGCTTGGCGGTTATATGGCCATAATGGGTGGTAAGGTCAAAACGATTGAAGCGGGACAAAAATTAGTGCAATCAGTTATTCATGACGGACGTGGCTTAGCCAGCTTTAGAAAAATGATTTAAGATCAGGGTGGTGATTCACGAGTTATTGATTATCCTGATCGAATACTACCGCAAGCTGCTTACCAAATTAATCTACCGGCACCTAAATCGGGGGTCGTTTCAAAGATTTCAGCAGATGAGGTTGGCGTTGCCAGCATGCTACTGGGTGGTGGTCGACAAGCAGCGGATGACCAATTGGATTATGCGGTTGGGATTCATCTGCATAAAAAGATTGGTGATCAGGTGACAAAGGGTGAGCCCCTGTTAACTATTTTTAGTAATCAAACCGATATCACGGAAGTTAAACAATTACTTTCAAATAGTATTGAAATTGCTGATGCTACCAAAAAACCGACACTAGTTTATGAAACAATTGGCGCTGCTGATTTAACTGCAACTGATTAACAATTGATTTGACAGATTAAAAGATTGATCGGATTTTGAAAGAAACCGGTCAATCTTTTTTGGATGCAGTTTTCTCATTAAATTTTTATTTTTAGATAATTTTTAATGTGAACCCTTTATTTTCGGGATTTATTTAGGTAAAATTAGTATATTTATAATGCCGTTAACCAAAATAGTTTGATTCTCAAACTATTTTAGTATATAGTGTGTTCTGTCCAGGAAATGGATACCTGTGGGGTTACCGTGTTTCGACTTTGTTGATAATGGTAATGACCACCAGTTTAACAACTGAAAGGAAGAAACCAATGAGTGTACTAGATGCATCTGAAATTATGGAGTTGATTCCCAATCGTTATCCGATTCTGTTTATGGATAAAGTTGATGAATTAAATCCTGGTGAATCAATTATTTGTACTAAGAACGTCACGATTAACGAGGAATTTTTCCAAGGACATTTTCCAGGGAACCCTGTGATGCCGGGAGTTCTAATCATTGAATCGCTTGCCCAGGCAGCTTCAATTTTAATTTTAAAGACTGAAAAGTATAAAGGCAAGACAGCTTACCTCGGTTCAATTGATAACGCCAAGTTTCGAAAAGTTGTCCGTCCGGGCGATGTTTTGAAACTACACGTTGAAATGGAAAAGCAACGCGATAATATGGGCAAAGTGAAGTGCGAAGCCAAAGTTGACGAAAAGGTTGCCTGCTCAACAACGTTAACGTTTATCGTACCGGATCCAAAAAAGAAAATTTAAGTGGGTCACAGAACTAGGAGAATTAACCAATGAATGCCACAAGTGATGAAATTAAAGCGGATTATAACTTTATTAGTGACGCCCTGGTTGACATTTATGATCAAATCATGCGAATTGAAGAGAGCGAAATTAGAAAGAGTCGTTTTAAGGACATTACTGCGAAAGAACTTCATTTGGTTCACACAATCGGGTTACATGACCGCAAAACGACTTCCGAAGTGGCTCGGATCCTTAGATTGAGTAAGGGTACCTTAACTGCTAATTTAAATAACCTGGAACGCAAGGGATACATTACCCGAATCACCAATCAACGTGATCGACGGATTATTAATTTAGCTTTAACCAGCAAGGGACGATTACTATATCGGGCACACTATGCATTCCATCGAAAATTGGTGGAGCAATGCTTGAAGGGATTTGACGGTCCTGCAATCAAGAAAATGAAACAAGCGTTAATTAATGTCGAGGATTTTATTGGTGAGGTTTCAGCAAAATGAAATTTGAAAATTTCAAGATTTTAGCAACAGCCAGTCAGGTACCTAAAAAGGTTGTTAATAATGATGAACTTGCGACGATGATGGACACATCAGATAAGTGGATCACGCAGCGGACTGGTATTAAGCGTCGCCATATTGCAGTGGAAGAAACGACCAGTTCCTTGTGTACCGCTGTTGCTAAACAACTTTTGAAAAAAAGCGGTGTTTTAGCAACTGAAATCGATTTAATTATGGTAGCGACAATGTCACCAGATTACTTAACGCCTTCGGTAAGCGCGATGATTCAAGGCAATCTAGGTGCCACAAACGCCGTCGCAATGGACATTGATGCGGCGTGTTCAGGCTTTGTCTATGGCCTGAAAGCAGCTAAGCAGTTGTTGATGGCTGAAACACCTAAAAAGGCCATTTTAATTGGGGGTGAAACCTTAAGTAAATTGGTCGATTGGCATGATCGTTCGACGGCTGTCTTATTTGGCGATGGTGCTGGTGGTGTCCTACTCGAGAATGCCTCCAAATCAGCCGGTTCATTTATTTCCGAAAATTTAAAAACTTTTGGTGAGCTTGGGCATCACTTAACAGCTGGGCAAACTGGCGTCCCAACGCCCTTTATGACTCAGTCAGCCAAATTTTCACCGTTCTTCCAGATGAACGGGCGGCGGGTTTATCGATTTGCGGTTAACAAGGTTCCAGAATCGATTAACCAGGCACTTAACCAAGCTTCCCTCAAGGCTGATGAAATTGACCATTTTGTCCTTCATCAAGCCAATCGTCGAATTATTGAGAAAATTGCTGAAACATTGGGTGTCCCCATGGAAAAGTTTCCGATTAATATTGATGAGTATGGGAATACCGCAGCAGCCAGCGAACCGATTTTACTGGATGAATTGGTGCGGACTGGTTCCATTCAAAGGGGGGATGTCGTTTTGCTGTCAGGTTTTGGCGGCGGACTAACAGTTGGGACAATGATTTTGAAATTTTAACACATACACAGACTATTAATGAACTTGAGTAAACTCAATCAAACAAAAACAATTCGGAGGAATTTAAAAATGACAAAAGAAGAAGTATTTAACAAAGTTAAGGATATTATCGTAGATCAGTTGGACGTTGACGCAGACAAAATCAAAGAAGACACCAACTTCAAAAATGATCTTGATTTGGACAGCTTGGACATTTTCGAAGTTGTTGACAAGATTGAAGATACTTATGACATCGAAATTGAAACGGACGATGGAATGGAAACTGTCGACGATTTGGTGAACTACGTGTTGAAGCAAAAAGCTGAATAAGTGGGTTGATATTTTGAAACTAAGTTATTTATTTAGCGGGCAAGGAAAACAGTTTGCGGAAATGGGCCAAGATCTTTACCGTCAAGAGCCGCTTTATCGGCACACCATTGATGAAGCATCAGAAATTCTTGGACTACAGCTCAGTGATCCAGCGGTGATGGATGCGCCGGAAAATACGCAAGTCGCCATTGTCGCAATGAGTACCGGAATCTACCGGATTCTTGAAGCCGAAATCGGGGCTCCTGTTGGCGCTGCTGGATTAAGTCTTGGTGAATACAGTGCCTTAATTGCTGCTCGCGGCATTCAATTTGAAGCTGCTTTGCCGTTGGTTCGTGATCGAAGCCGTTATATGGCTCAAGCCGGTCAACATCACCCGGGTAAGATGGCAGCAGTTTTAAAGGCTAATCCTGATGTGGTCGAAGAAGCTTGTCGGGTAGGCTCTCAAGCTGGTGATATCTATCCGGCTAATTATAATACAACCTCACAGATTGTGATCGGTGGTTCAGAAGACGGTCTGGCTGCTGCAACGGATTACTTACATGAACATGGGATTAAACGTGTGGTGCCGCTAAAAATGAGTGTTGCCTCGCACACGCCGTTTATGCAGGAAGCTAGTGAGTTATTAGCTGATCGAATCAAAAAAGTGGCTTTTCATGACTTAAAATTTCCGGTAATTAGTAATACCACAAAGCAACCGTTCAAGTTAGAAGAAATTAAGCAAACACTGACTGAGCAGTTAGTTAAGCCGACACACTTTGTCGATTGCCTTCAGCTACTCCACAAAATGGACAGTCAGGCAATGATCGAAATTGGCCCTGGTGATACATTAATGAAGTTTGCTGCTAAAACCATTCCCAATGTGACGACCTATCATATCGACAGTGTTGAAACGCTGAATAACGTCAGAGCAAATGTAAAGTTGGTGAAATGAAATAATGAGTGAAGCAAAACAAGTAGCGTTGGTAACTGGTGCCGGTAAAGGGATCGGTTTGGCCATTGCTAAACGATTGTTAAATGATGGTTTCTTTGTGGTTCTCAATACACATCACGAGTTGTCAGAATCTGCTAAGAGACAATTGTTGGCATATCAGGACCGATACGATAGTTTAACGGGTGATGTTTCAAATGAAGATGATGCCAAAGCAATGGTCAACACAGTTGTTGAGAAACAGGGCCAACTTGATGTTTTGGTGAACAATGCCGGCATTACGAAAGATAAATTGTTAAGTCGCTTAAGTTTGGCTGATTTTGAAGCTGTGATTCAAACGAATTTGGTTGGGGCTTTTAACATGACTAAATTTGCGATGAAAGTGATGCAGAAAGCCCGCCAAGGTGCAATTGTGAATATCTCCAGTATTTCTGGCTTGCACGGGAATCTTGGACAGGCAAATTATTCAGCAAGTAAGGCCGGGCTGGTCGGATTAACCAAAACGGCGGCTCGCGAAGGTGCACTGAGACATATTCGGTGTAACGCGGTTGCCCCCGGGATGATTCGAACTGATATGACTGAAAAAATGAGTGAACGACGTCAAAAAGAATTTGCTGACCAAATTCCGTTGAAACGTTTCGGTGAGGCGGAAGAAGTGGCTGAGACTGTGGCCTTTTTAATCGATAATCAGTATATAACCGGACAGGTCATCACAGTAGACGGCGGGCTCACAATTTAAGTATTGAAGGAGTAATTTCATGAACAGAGTAGTTATCACTGGAATGGGTGCTGTGACACCGATTGGAAACGATGTTAAAAGTTTCCTTCAGAATTTATTTGATTCAAAAGTCGGGATTAACAAAATCACTAAGTTTGATTCAGAACCTACTGGGATTTCGGTTGCCGGTGAAGTTAAGAATTTTGAGCCATTAAATCGACTTGATAAAAAAGCAGCTAAGCGAAATGATCTTTTTGTTAATTACGCTCTTTACAGTGCTCACGAAGCAATGGAAATGGCTGGCTTGAATGATCAAAATATTAAGCCGGAAGAATTGGGTGTTATTTATGGCTCCGGAATTGGTGGCCTGACGACCATTGAGCAACAGGTCATCAAGATGCACGATAAAGGGCCAAAGCGGGTCTCACCACTTTTTGTCCCAAATTCAATTGTCAATATGGCGGCCGGCGACATTTCAATTACTTTTAATGCTCGAAATACCAGTCAGGCAATTGTGACTGCTTGTTCAACCGGGACCAACGCTATTGGAAATGCCTTTGAGTACATTAAAGATGGTAAAGCCGAGGCGATGATTGCAGGGGGTTCCGAAGCTTCAGTTAATGAAATTGGCATTTCGGGTTTTGCGGCCATTACTGCGCTTTCGAAAACAGCTGATCCAAACCGGGCTTCCATTCCATTTGACAAGGATCGTAATGGGTTTGTAATGGGTGAAGGTGCCGGAACGCTGATCTTGGAAAGCTATGACCATGCTAAAAAGCGTGGTGCGAACATTTTGGCCGAAATTGTCGGCTATGGGACTACCAGTGATGCCTATCATATGACAGCCCCGGATCCGGATGGCAATGGCGCCAAGCGGGCAATGCAAATGGCCATTGACGAAGCCGGCATTAAAGCTTCTCAAGTTGATTACATTAATGCTCATGGAACTAGTACCCATGCCAACGATAGTGCTGAAGCCAAAGCAATTAGTGAAGTCTTTTCTGATAATGATCACGTAAAAGTAAGCAGTACCAAAGGAATGACTGGTCATGCACTTGGCGCTGCCGGAGCGATTGAAGCAGTGGCAACAATTGGCGCTATTCGTCATAACCAAATGCCGGTTAACGTTGGGGTTGTTAACCAAGACGAAGAATGCACGGTTAACTTGGTCAATGAAACCAATAAGAAAGCACCTGTCAATTATGCAATTAGTAACTCGTTTGGTTTTGGGGGCCACAATGCCGTGATTGCATTTAAGGGATGTGAGTAAATTAATGGATGAGAAAGAAATTGAACGGTTATTAGATAAATTTGATAAATCAACGTTGAAAAATTTTGAGTTAACTCAAGATGATTTTAAATTATCATTAAGCAAGCGTGACCAAGCGGATCAAGTGATTGCCCAGCCTCGGGTAACTGAACCGGTTGTGGATCAAAGCGTCCAAAAGGAGTCAAGCAACACCGCTCAATCGGCAACTCGATCTGCTGATGACTCGAAGCAGTCTGATAAACCAGAAGCAAATGATCAGGTTGCTGAAATTACGGCACCACTGGTTGGCGTGGTTTACTTTGCACCTAATCCAGATAAGCCGCCGTTTAAGAAACAGGGAGACAAGGTTAAAAAAGGAGACGTCGTTTGTGTCATTGAAGCCATGAAAATGATCAATGAGGTTAAAAGCGAAGTTTCAGGAACAATTTCAAATGTTTTGGTCAAAGATGGTAGCATGGTTGAATATGGACAACCGATTTTTCAAGTAACGAAGGGGTAAATTGAATGAAGCCAGAAGTAAACGATCTAATTCCTCAAAGATATCCCTTTCAAATGATTGATCGGTTTCTCGATGTAGAAGCAGGGAAGACGGCAACTGCGGTTAAGTTGATTTCGATCAACGAATGGTTTTTTGCAAACCAGAAAGCGGGTCAACTAAGGGTTCCTCGGCCGATCATGATTGAAGCAATGGCACAAACCGGCGTTGCTGCTATCTTGACACTACCGGTATATCACGGTAAAAATGTCTTCTTTGGTGGCATTAAAAACGCTGAATTTAAAGATGACTTTTTTCCGGGAGATCGATTGATTTTTAAGGTGGAAATGAAAAAATTGCGGGCTAATATTGGTCTGGGTCACGGCTCGATTACCCGCGACGGCCAAGTGATCTGTGAAGCCGACTTAATATTTGCAGTGGAATAGTTAATGGTTAAAGTCAATTGGGATAATGAGAGGTGAGCATATGTTTAAGAAAGTTTTAGTGGCAAATCGTGGGGAAATTGCCGTGCAGATTATCAGAGCGCTTCATGATATGGACATTGAAGCTGTAGCGGTTTATTCAAGCGCTGATAAAGACAGTTTATTTGTTCACCTGGCAGATGAGGCAATTTGTATTGGCGGTCCTCAACCGAATGACTCTTATTTAAATATGACTCAGATCGTCAGTGCAGCCACCTTAACCGGATGTGAAGCCATTCATCCCGGATATGGGTTTCTTTCTGAAAATGCAGAATTTGCTGAGTTATGTGAGACGTGTCATATTAAATTTATCGGGCCAAGTCATCAACTGATTTCCTTGATGGGTGATAAAGCTAACGCCAGAAAGGCAATGAAATCGGCTGGTGTGCCTGTCATTCCTGGAAGTCAGGGTGACGTGACATCAGTCGATCAAGCACAAAAAATCGCCAAAGAAATTGGTTTTCCGGTCCTGCTGAAATCTGCTGCTGGTGGCGGTGGTAAGGGCATTCGTGAAGTTGACCGGCCAGAAGACCTGCCCGATGCTTTTCAACAGGCCCAACAGGAAGCCCAAGCTTCATTTAATGATGACAGTATGTATGTCGAAAAATTAATTCGCCATGCTAAACACGTCGAGATGCAGGTTGTTGCGGATAATTTTGGCAACGTTGTCTATTTACCGGAACGGGATTGTTCACTGCAGCGAAATCATCAAAAAGTGATCGAAGAAAGTCCATGTGTTTTAATTTCACCGACTGAGCGCCAGAAATTAGGTGAAATTGTGGCAAATGCGACACTAAAGCTTGGCTATACGAATACTGGGACCTATGAATTTTTGATGGATGAAGCGCATCATTTTTACTTTATGGAAATGAATACGCGATTGCAGGTTGAACACACTATCACTGAAGAAGTCACGGGCATTGAGTTGGTTAAGGCCCAGTTAGCGGTTGCCAGTGGGCAGAAGTTGCCATTTACTCAGGCAGATGCGGCTGTGAAAGGGCATGCTTTGGAGTGCCGGTTGAATGCTGAAGATCCTGAACATCATTTTGCTCCTCAACCCGGGAAAATTAGGCATCTCTTTTTCCCAGACGGTTCCTTAGGTGTTCGAATTGATTCTGGCGTGACAAATGGGAGCTTTATTTCACCGTTTTATGATTCAATGATTGCCAAGCTGATTGTTCATTTAAATGATCGTGAGATGGTTATTGCAAAAATGAAGCGGGTTCTAGGCGAGCTGGAAATTACCGGTGTGACTACTAACCAGTCCTTTTTGTATGAATTGGTCAATACCAATAGATTTAAACAAGGGACGTACGGCACCGACTTTATTGAAGACGATGTTCTAGCCAATAGGAGGGGATTAAATGCTGCAAAGTCGGTTTAAAATGCCCAGTCGCGATGAATTGAAAAAACGCATGGACAACATCCCTGATAATATTATGAAGGAATGTCCAGTTTGTCATACAACTTTTTTTTCAATGCGTGCTGGAAAGCAGCGGACATGTCCAAATTGTGGCTTTGGCTTTCGAATTACGGCTAAGCGTCGAGCTAAGATTACGTTTGATTCTTTTAAAGAGATCGATGCGGGTATCACAGTTCCAAAACAATATACAGATGAGAAGTATCGGGCGAAAGTTGCTAAAGCTAAAAAAGTAACTGGCATTAAAGAGAGTGTTTTGACTGGCATCGGAACTTTGGCTGAAATGAAAGTGGCGGCTGGCATCATGGATCCATTCTTTGTGATGGGAAGTCTGGGAAGTGCCACTGGCGAAAAAATTACTCGATTGTTCGAAAAAGCAACGGCTGAAAAACTACCGATGGTCATGTTTACTGCCTCCGGAGGTGCCAGAATGCAGGAGGGAATTCATTCTTTGATGCAGATGGCTAAGGTTTCTCAAGCCGTTGAAGCTCATAATAAAGCCGGTTTGTTGTACATCGTTGTTCTTTGTGATCCGACAACTGGTGGGGTAACAGCGAGTTTTGCTATGCAAGGTGACATCATTTTGGCAGAGTCACATGCATTGGTAGGATTTGCCGGTCGTCGAGTGATTGAACAAACCATTATGAAGCAACCGCCAAAAGACTTTCAACGCGCAGAGACCGTTTTGGAGCACGGCTTTGTGGATGCCATTGTCCAACGAAGTGATTTAAAGCAAGTCTTGACCAACTTGCTTTCCTTGCATAAAAAGGAGGTCGCAAATGGTTAAGAAAACAGCTTATGAGCGTGTTCAGGCAGCCCGAAGCACTCAAAAAATTTCAACTGATGAACTAATTAACGGGCTAGTGACCGATTTTTTTGAATTGCATGGTGATCGTTCAGATGGCGATGATCAGGCAATTATTGGTGGGATTGGGCTGCTAAAGGATCAACCGATCACGGTAGTTGGCATTCGTAAGGGAGCGGATACCGAGGAAAATGTGAAACGCCATTTTGGTAGTCCGGAACCGGAAGGCTATCGAAAGGCGTTACGGTTGATGAAGCAAGCGGAAAAGTTTCAAAGACCGATTCTGACATTGGTTAATACGCCGGGGGCTTGGCCGGATGTTGAGGCAGAGTATCACGGTGTTGGTTCAGCAATTGCGCAATGTTTACAGGTTGGGATGCAGCTCAAAGTTCCGTACATCAGCATTATTGTCGGTGAAGGCGGTAGTGGTGGCGCAATTGCGCTGGCATGCGGTGATAAAGTCTTTATGTTTGAAGACAGCATCTATTCAGTCTTGTCACCTGAGGGGTATGCAAGCATTATGTGGAAAGACTCCTCAAAGGTTGCTCAGGCGGCTGAAGAGCTCAAATTAACACCAGAGTTATTATTAAAAAGTGGTATTATTGATCAAATTATTCATGAATATCGCCCTGGTGATAATTTAAAACCTTTAAGGAGTTTTCTTTATAATCAGTTTAATGAATTAAAAAATTTGCCGATTGATGAATTACTCCGTCAACGTCAGGAACGATATCGGAAGTTTTAACGAAAATTTAATTTGGAGGCCGAAGAAATGAGTGGCTTTTTAGATGGAAAAACGATTGTCATTATGGGGGTCGCAAATAAACGAAGTATTGCTTGGGGATGTACCCAAGCAATTCTGAAGCAGGGTGCACAGATCGTGTTGACTTATCAAAACGACCGTATTAAGAAGAGCTTGGAACGATTTGTACCTGAAAATGCTGATTTGGTTGAATGTGATGTTTCAGATGATGAAAACATTAAACAGGCATTCGAAAAGATTGGTGAAAAATATCATCAAATTGATGGTGTCATTCATGCCATTGCGTATGCTGATAAAGAAACTTTGACCTCGGGATTGGTGAATACGTCTCGAGACGGTTATGATTTGGCCCAAAACATTAGTGCGTACTCACTTATCGCAGTCAGTCGATACGCCCAACCAATTTTAAGTAATCCAGGAAGTATTTTGACGTTGACCTACTTTGGCTCAACTCGCGCAATTCCTAATTACAATATGATGGGTGTCGCTAAAGCTGCTTTGGAGTCAAGCGTTCGTTACTTAGCTTCGGATTTAGGTGAAAAAGGAATCCGGGTCAATGCCATTTCGGCTGGTGCCGTTAAGACATTGGCTGTTACGGGAATTAAGCATCATAGTGAATTACTTAAGGAATCCGAGTCACGAACTGTTGATCAAAAGAGTGTGACAACTTCTGAAATTGGAAACGTCGCTGCCTTTTTGATGAGTGACTTATCGACTGGTATGACAGGTGACATTGTGTACGTTGATAAAGGCGTTCATTTAATTTAAAAGTTATGAGCGTCATCAGTAAATGTTGCTTTAGCTTAGCATAATGGCTTATTTTAACGGGTTAGCGAGGTAATCAAGATAATGGCAGATCATCAATCGAAAATTTTACATGAGCTGTTGTCTTCCAACAGTCGTTATGTCTCTGGAAATGAACTGGCAAAACGATTAAAAATTAGTCGACCGGCTGTTTACAATAATATTTTGAAATTGGAACGTCATGGGCATCGGATCATCAGTAAAAAAGGCTTGGGATATCAATACCAGTGTTCAAAATGTTTTGATGCCCAAGTGATTGACCATTATCGAATGACAACCTTTCCCGTTGACATTCACGATTTTAGAAAATTAACTTCAACTAATGATTATGCTAAAGCGTATAGCAGCCACTTTAGCGCTGATCGTCCCCAAGTCTTTGTGACGGATACTCAAACTAATGGCCGGGGACGCCTTAATCGATCGTTTTATTCGCCCGCTAAAACCGGTATCTATATGAGTATCTTAATTCCTTTACAAAATCGAAAAACCATTCATTCAGGCTTGATTACGACAGGGACAGCGGTTTGTGTGGTTCGAACGCTCAAACAATTTTTCCCAAAAGTTGAGTTTCGCGTGAAATGGGTTAACGATATTTTGGCGCATCATAAAAAATGCGGTGGCATTTTAACAGAAACCATTTCCAGTTTGGAAGATGGGGTTTATGAAAATGTCATTGTCGGAATTGGGCTAAACATCAATTCTCAAGGATTTCCAACCGATATTCAACAAAAAGCCGGGTCAATTGTGGCTCAGAATAATATTGACCTGAATCAGATTGTGGCAGCCATTATTGATAACTTTTTTTACATGTATCAAACTTATCGAACCGGAAGTTTTCTACCGGAGTACTCGGCACTTTCTGAGACACTCGGTCAAAAGATAGAAGTTGTGATGGGCAATCAAACCGTGATCGGCACGGCACTAAAGTTTAACGATGAAGGAGCACTGGTGATTCGGAAAAAGACCGGTGAAACAATGACCATTTCGAGTGGCGAAGTTAAAAAGGTCTTTCTACCCGAAAGTCCTTATCATGGGTGATCCTTTGTTGTCAAGTATTGGTTAACAATTATTCAGAAAAAGTTAACGAATAAATTAAAATGGAGATGTTGCTGTGAAAATTCGAGAAATAACCCAAGTTGCACTCGTAACGGCGATGATCATTGTTTTGGGATTAATGCCACCGATCCCATTAGGCTTTATTCCGGTACCAATCGTCCTTCAAAATCTGGGAATTATGTTGGCTGCAGTCGTACTAGGGCCAAAACGTGGCACGCTCGCAGTCGGCTTATTTCTCCTGTTAGCGTTAATTGGGTTTCCGGTACTTAGTGGTGGCCAGGCTGGCCCAGCTGTTTTTGTAGGCCCAACAGGAGGCTATCTGATCGGGTGGTTGCTAACACCAGCGCTGGTTAATAGTTTTCTGACAATCAGCTTCATGAGACATCCTTGGGGAAGAATGGTTGGTGGCTGGCTTGGGGCGGTTCTGATTGTGGATGTGATCGGCTCGATCTGGTTGGCCATCAGTGCCAATACGCCAATGCTGACTGCCTTAGCTTCAAATCTTGTCTTTCTTCCTGGTGATACGTTAAAGATTGTACTTGCTTGTTTGATCGCTGAACGGGTACGGGTTCCTAAGGCCAAACATATTTAAAATAATGACTTTTGTAAACACTCGGATTAAAAAAGAGGTTGATCGACTTTTATCGACCAGCCTCTTTAATTATAAAATGATGTTTTCTAAAATAAATTATTGGAAAAATAGATTTAATACCATGACCAGCACAATTCCGACAACGGAAATAACGGATTCCAAAACGGTCCAAGTTTCCAGTGTTTGCTTGATGGTCAAATCGAAATATTCTCTGAACATCCAGAAGCCGGCATCGTTAACGTGAGAAGCGGCTAGTGAACCGGCACCGATGGCGAGGACCATTAAAGCCGGGTCAACGCCTGACTGAGCCATCAATGGGGCAACAATGCCTGCTGCGGTAAGCGAAGCGACCGTAGCTGAACCAAGTGCAATTCGTAAAACAACAGCGATTAGCCAGCCAAGAATCAAAGGTGAGATTGAGGACCCTAAGAAAATCTTGGCAACTTCTTTTCCAACGCCACCATCAATTAAAACTTGTTTAAAGGCGCCGCCACCACCGATAACCAGAAGTAGCATCGCAATTGACTTAACAGCATTTTCAAGCGATTCCATGATTTGAGCAGTCGTCCGTTTACGTGCCCATCCCATTGTCCACATTGCAAAGAATAGTGAAATTAACATTGCAATACTTGGAGAACCGATAAATTCAATGATTGAATCCAAAGTTGATGGGTGTTTAGGATCAACACCACCATTTACCGTCATTTTGTAAATAGTAGCAATGGCTAGTAGAATAACTGGGAACAAAGCAGTCAGCACTGAAAGACCAAATGAAGGAGATTCTTCCGGGCTAAACTGTTTAACTTCACCAATTGAAGAAAGGTTTCCCTTTCTGTTGAAAGCATCCGGTGCGAATTTTTGAGCTAGTTTTGAAAAAAACGGACCAGCGATGTAAGCGGCAATGATGGCAATGATAAAGCCGAATAACAGCACACGGCCATCGTTGGCGCCCAATACTTGGGCAATGGCAACTGGTGCCGGGTGTGGTGGCAGAAAGCCATGAGTAACCGATAGAGCGGCCGCCATTGGAATTCCTAAATAAAGAATTGGCACGCCGGCTTCAACGGCAATCGCAAAGACAATTGGGACCAGCAAGACCATGCCGACTTCAAAGAACAGTGCAATTCCAAGAATAAACGAAGCAATCATAACGGCAATTTGCAGCCGCTGTTTACCAAATCGCTTAATCAAGGTATTGGCAATCATGTAGGCACCACCGGAGTCAGAAACTAACCGACCCAGCATCGCACCAAAGCCAAAGACCATGGATAGCTCGCCTAGTTGACTACCAATTCCGTTCGTAATCGAATCGGTAATTTTGCCAAGTGGCATTCCCAGCATGACTGCAGTAACAGCAGCAGTTAATACCAGGGAAACAAAGGTATTAATTTTAAACTTAATGATTAAAACCAGTAGGATGATAATACCGATTAAAAGTGCAATTAGTTGCATGTCATCGATCTCCCTTCAAATTTATCAGCTTTTGATTTCTTTTTGTAAAGCATCAGGTAGTAAAAGACGATCACTTACCTGAGAAATCATCTTCATGTTCATGACGTCGCTGGTAATCAGCAATATTCTTATATTCTGGTTCCAGTGACCGACTCAACCGAATGTAAATTGGAATGAGTTCACGGTAGGCAGGAAAGTTCTTTGGATCTGGATGATGCACAACGGTTGTTCCGACAAAATTTGAAACGTCGGTTAAGCTGTTAATCAAGCCCAAACTGTACATGCCCAAAGTTGCTGCACCTAAAGCGGTACTTTCAAAGCTCTCGGGAATTGCGACGTCCTGCTCAAAGATGTCAGTTAGCATCTGTCGCCAGAGTTCAGAACGGGCAAACCCACCATTTGCTTGAATACTGGTTGGTCTGCCGACCACTTCTTCAAGTGCCAACATTACCGTGTATAGATTGTAAACGATGCCTTCCAAAACAGCGCGAATCATGTGGGCACGCGTATGGGTTCGATTTAAGCCGAAGAAGGAACCACGAGCGTTGGCATCCCAAATTGGGGCGCGTTCGCCACCAAGAAATGGGAAGAACAACAGGCCGTCGGACCCGGCTGGTATTTTAGCCGCAATCTGAGTTAAAAGATCATACGGATCAATGTGCATCTGTTCTGCGGTTACCTTTTCAGGAGCGCAAAGTTGATCACGGACCCATCGGAAGACGACACCACCGTTATTGACTGGACCACCGACTACCCACATATTTTTGGCTAGATAGTAACAGAAAACACGTGCTTTAGGATCGGTATGTGGCTTATCAGTTACCACTCGAACAGCCCCCGAAGTGCCAATTGTGACGGCAACAACTCCCGGCTGAATCGCATTCACACCCAAATTGGCTAAAGGACCATCAGAAGCACCGATAATAAATGGCGTTTCGGCATCAATTCCCAACACCTTTGCATATTGATCGCGCATGCCTTTTAATTGATAGGTCGTGTCAACTAATTCGGGAAGTTGTTTTCGAGTAACCCCTGCTAATTTAAGGGCTTGATCGTCCCAGTCCATGTTATAAATATTGAACATGCCGGTAGCATTGGCAATCGAATAATCTTCTTTTAATGTGCCAAATAATTTATAAAGGATATATTCTTTAATGCCGACAAACCAACGAGCTTGTTTAAACAAATCCGGATGATCATGCCGAAGCCAAATTAACTTTGTTAGCGGGGTCATCGGGTGGATTGGCGTTCCGGTATGCTGATAAATCTCCATACCTTGAGGACTTGCTTTTAGTTCATCTGCATATTTGATAGCACGGTTATCACCCCAAGTAATCGCACGAGTAAGTGGTTGATGGTCTGAATCCAGCAAAATCAAGCTGTGCATGGCACATGAAAACGCAACTCCTTTCAGCTCTCCCGGTTTAAGCCGTGCCTTTCGAATCAATTCTGTAATGCCATCCTGCATTGCAGAAAAAATTTCTTCAGGGTCCTCCTCTGCCATGTCCGGTGTATCCTGATATAATGGGTAGCCGTTATTCGAATACCCGTGCACTTTGCCCTTGGTGTCATAGAGGACAGTTTTGACACTGGTTGTGCCAATATCAACACCCAATGTGTAATCCATCAATACAACTTCCTTTCCGTGTTTAAAGTTAGAAATATCGGTTTTCGAATCTGAAAATACACGCTAAAATAAAAACTAGTTGGTTTCATAAGTGCCAAGAAGTGGCGTTATCACAGTTCCGATATCGCTTTCAACTAAATTTACCATGCCTCTGGCGCTGCATCAAACATAAGCATCTTTCTTTTGTGTTGATGTAAGCGACTACAATATTATATGAAAAACAATTTCACAATGCAACTATTTTGTTGTAAAATATTTACAAGCAATTAAAAAACGGTACCTCAAGCAATTTTAAAAAGTGAAGGGTGATTAAAATGAGTTCGCCAGTTCAAATATTAAAACAGTCTTTTGATAATTTAAGTCGGACAAACAAAAAAATCGCAAAGTACGTGATTGACAATCCTCAAGCTGCTTCGGAAGCCAACATTGAGGATTTGGCTGCTGTGACGGAGACATCAACGGCGTCGGTTTCCCGTTTGGTAAAAACCTTGGGATATTCAAATTTTCGGGAATTTACGCTATCGTTAGCCTATACTCAGCTTAGGCCTCAAAACTTGCCAATTTTTAAAGACATTGATGCTAACGATACACTGTCAACCATTGCGGATAAAATCTTTACCAGTTCGCAGCGGGCACTTCAAGATACGCGGGAGGGCATTGAGGAATCGGAATTTGCCCGATCCGTTCTTCGAATTATTCATTGCCGCCGATTGGGCTTCTTTGGCCTTGGCGGGTCGTCCGTTGCCGCACTGGATGGTTATCATAAATTCTTACGAACCTCGATTGATTGCTTTTATTATCCAGACTTTGACGTACAACTGATGCAAGCTGTAAAATTGGGAGAGGATGATTGTGCGGTTGTCATTTCCCATTCCGGGAAAAATCGGCAAACAATTAAAATTGCTGAAACGTTGAAGCGCCGAAAAGTGCCGGTTATTGGTATTACCAGTTACCGGGATTCACCATTGGCCAGCCATAGTGACATTACGTTTATCTCATCAAGTGATGAATCCAACTATCGATCTGAAGGAATGTATTCATTGTTGGCTCAGATGACCATTATTGACACGCTATTTATGATGGCAACTGTTAGAATGGGACCGGCAACCGAGGATACGATTCACAACGTCCAAAATATAATTGAAAGTACCAGGGGATAACCTCGTGTTAATCCGCTAACTGAGATGATGATTTATGCGACGAAAAGATGTTCAACCAATTTATGCTGAAACTTACCGAAGACGGGTACGAACCCGAAAGGTGATTTTTGGCGTTTTTTTGTTGATAATTCTAGCAGTGTCGATTTTTGTGGCTTGGCAATGGCATACGCAACAAGAACTAAAAAAATATCCAATTCGGGGCGTTTCAATTGATCAAAGTAATGGGTACATCGATTTTGAAAGCTTAAAAAACGATGGGGTCAGGTTTGTGTATTTGAAAGCAACTCAGGGAGCAACTTATACGGATGACAGTTTTTTAAGCAATTTTCAGCGAAGCCAGGGATCACAATTACCGGTTGGGGTTTATCATTACTTTAGTTTTAGCAGTTCACCAACGGCCCAATTCAAAAACTTTGTTCGCCAAGTCGCCACAAATACCGGAAGCTTACCGATCTGTATTTCAATTCAGTATTATGGCAGTTATGATGAGAACTCACTACACTGGCAAACGGTTCGAAAAAACGTTCGTCAATTAATCGCTGATATGAGAAACTATTACAAACGGCCGGTAGTGATTTCTGCTAATCAGGAAATCATTCAGCATTTAAAAATTCAGGCAACCGGAAATCATCAATTTTGGGTGACAGATGCCCAACTTGGAAAGCCCAACGGTGATGCAACCTTTATTTTGGCTAATCCCAAGCAGCATTATAGTTTGGATCGCCAAGTGGTCTTTTTGCCAATGTCGGTTTTTAACGGTAATGCTCGACAATGGGCACGATATTTGGAGAGTTGAAGATAAAAATAAAAACAGCGATGACTGATTTTTAAGGTCGTTGCCGTTTATGTTGTGACACTTCCAGGGCTGGTGATAATTCATAGGTGGTATTATCGGATTCGTCATAGAGAAGGATTGGTCGAGCTTCATTAGCCCGCACCTCCAGGACGTAGCCATAGCGATCGACATAGGATACTTGATAGTCTTTAATACTTGAAACGGTAGCTGATGATTTTGCACCATCAACGGTCAGTTGAAGATCAGGGCCAATTTCGAGTTTATGTTGATGACCATGTTGATCTTTGAAATACCACGTGCCAACAAAAAACATTGGATCAGAATGATTAACTTGGTTCTTTTTCCTAGGGGTGTGAAAAAAACCAATTAAAAAAGAAATTATAAAAATAGCAATACTCCGTTTGTGCAATCATAACATCTCCTGCATTTATACTTGCACCACATTATATCATGAACAATGGACTGAAAAGGGAATTGGCCACTCCAAAATATCGGGATTTAATCAAGAATTAAATCATTCGTATGTTAATCGATCAAAAAAATTGTTACAATTTAACTTAGGAAAGGCGGTTTTCTAAATGATTAAATTAGCAACTATTGGTACAAACTGGATTACCCAACAATTTGTTGACGCTGTTAAAGAGACCGGGAAATATGACGTAGCAGCCGTGTATTCAAGGCATCTGGAAACTGCTAAGCAATTTGCAGCCAAGAATGATGTACCTCATACTTTTGATGATTTAACTCAATTATTTTCAAGTGACACCTTTGATACGGTTTATATTGCATCACCCAATAGCATTCATTTTGAACAAGCTAAAACGGCCATTGAACATGACAAAAACCTTATTGTTGAAAAGCCGGCGTTTATGAATCAGAAGCAAATGGCTGAAATTCAACGGTTATTAACGCAGCATCCAGATGTTTTATATTTTGAAGCTGCGCGCAACATTCATACGCCAAACTTTCATGCAATTGAAAAACAGCTCGGGAAATTAAAGACTGTTTCCGGAGCTGAATTCACTTATTCGAAATACTCATCGCGATACGACAAGGTTTTAGCTGGTGAAATTCCAAACGTCTTTTCACCTAAATTTGGCGGTGGGGCTTTACAGGACTTGGGCGTCTATACGGTTTATGATGCCGTCACCCTATTTGGGATGCCTGAGGAAGTTGCTTATTATCCACAATTAATTCGGACCGGTGTTGATGGAAAAGGGACAGCCGTTTTGAGTTATCCGGAATATACGATTGTATTGAACTTTTCAAAAATTTCCAATTCCCACATGACCTCCGAAATTTATGGATTAAAGGATTTTATCGAACTTGATGATGCTGGTGAAATTCAGCACGTTGACTATGTTGATTCACAAGGTAAGCGACAGACCTTGGGAAATGATGAGGGACGAAATCCAATGATTCCGGAAGCCCTTGATTTTGCCAGAGTGATTAATGATCCAAACGATAAACAGAATAAAAAGGATTACGTTTATTGGCAGCAACTAAGCGTCTATGTTAATAAGGTCTTGTTTAACTTACGTCAAGACGCTCATATTTATTTTGTAGGCGAGAAAGCTTGATAGAACGGAGAACCGCTAGTGATTAGTGAATTTAAAGAATATGCTAAAAAGTTGGGCTACCAACAATGGACAGCTATTCAAAAAGCTGTTTATACTCCCTTAATATCTGGTGAAAACGTGGTTGGTATTGCGCCAACGGGATCTGGGAAAACCGTGGCGTTTACTTTACCATTGCTTGAGCGCTTAAGGGGAAGTCAGGGACTCGGATTAATTGTCATCGAACCTTCTGCTGAGTTAGCGATGCAGACCCAAAAAACATTGCTTGAATGGGGAAAACTAATTGGCCTAACAGTCCAAGGAGTCGTTGGTGGGGCCAACCTTGGCCGCCAAATTGATCGGTTAAAGGACCACCCTAACGTTTTGGTTGGAACTACTGGCCGGTTAATGAACCTGCTTGAGTTGGATAAATTAAAGTTGGAGACCGTTCAAGCAATCGTGATTGATGAAGCGGACAATTTATTAAGTGAAGAGACACTGGATCCTATTCGAACTTTGGTTGACCGGGCACCGGATGAAGTTCAGTTGGGGTTCTTTTCAGCGACTCAAAATGACAGCTTGAGACACGTTAATCGTTGGTTTAATCAAAAAATGACGACCATTGATGTGACTTCAATTGACGATACCCGGGGAAAGGTTCGTCATGGTCAACTTGAGGTCTCAAATCGAAAAAAAGAGCAGATGCTATTGCGATTTCTTCATTTAGACGATTTTAAAGCACTGGTTTTTTTTAATCAGGTCAGTACCTTGCAAAAGGTGTCGGGCTTCTTGATTCATCGACACGTGCGTGAGACAGCAAAACTAACAAGTGAGCAAAATCAGACCAGCCGACAAAATGCGTTAAGGGATTTTCGTAAGGGAAAGGTTAGACTACTCTTAACGACGGATGTTGCTGCTCGAGGAATCGACATTCCCAAACTTCCGGCGGTGATTAATTTCGATCTCCCGCGGGATGAGAAAACTTACACACACCGAGTTGGTCGAACCGGTCGGATGCATCAAGCTGGGTTAGTGATCAATATGGGGGATGATCATGATTTAAGGCGTATAAAACAGTTGGTTCGGGATCAGTTTGACCTTTCACCAATTTATTTTAATGGTAATCAGCTCTCGGATACTAAACCGGTCCAAACTGATCATCCTGATGAAACAAGTTATATACAGGAATCTTCGGATAGAAAGCCTGTTGAAGCCCATAAACAACCGCGTCAACCACATCAAGAACCGCTCGCACATTCTAATAAGCATCATAAAAAGCGCAAGCACCTGAAGCGTAAGGGGATGCGCCATAAACGAAAGGCCAAAGGATAACCATTTAATTTTTTTGACTGCCCGTGTCTAAGTCTGCTTGAGGAATGGCTGCCCACCTAATTTTTGCTTTACATGTCGATAGATAAATGAGAAAATTGACATGTACTGTTTTCGGCCTCATAGCACAACTGGATAGGGCACCCGCCTCCTAAGCGGTTGATCCCGGTTCGAGTCCGGGTGAGGTCATATTTAATAACTTTTTATACTCTTTAATCCCTTTGAATCCTTGATTTAAGGGGATTTGTTGTTTTATGGAAGGGAATTAAAAAGATAGTTGATGGAAATAAATTGATTAACAAATTTGTAGAGTAACGACAAAGCCCTTCATCTTGGTAGCAATTGAGGTGAAGGGCTTTTTTAAATATGATATAGGCTGTATTTGACTTGATTGATCATTATTAATTGTTTTTCAGAATATAGGTAGGATGTATCAATGAAAAAACCTTACTCGAAATTAATTCGGGCAAGGTCGTTTATTTTTAAAATTCAAAGCCAAAATTATAATAAATAATTTGAGCAATGCGGTAAAAATCTTCATCGCGCATTTTTTCAACAAACGATATTTCTCGATGGGCATTTTCCGATGCATCAAGCGAATATACTTGTGCAGCGACAACTTGACCATGAATTTCATAATTATTTAGCGTCATATATCCTGGTAAATTACGAGTGGTTGAAGTGATTGGTGATACAATTACAAAGCCAGTGGTCTTATTGTATTCGTTGCTGCTAAGAATAATTACCGGACGGCGTTTTTTTATTTCACGTCCGCGTTGTGGGTTAAAGTCAATCCAAACCATATCTTTTTGTTTAGGTGAGTAGGTCATTATTCAAACTCACTAAAATCAATATCGCCCCATTCTTCGGGCATTCGGGTGTTAGAAGACTTGGACTTGGCATAGGGATTGCTAATTCGTGGTATCAAAGTAAAGGATTTACCGTCTGAAGAAGGGATTAGCAGCCATTTTTGCCCTTTCTTAAATGGGCCATTTTTTGGAAGGCTAAGTGCCAGTGAATTACCTCTAGAAACAGTTTTAACTTCAATCATAAGATAACCTCCTCATCTTTTAACTAAGTTTAACATGTAATACAAAAAACAAGTTATTTAGTTTGGCTTTGTTATTAAACTTTTTATAGAATCTTATGTATTTGCCCACCTAGCATTTTGGATACAATTTGGTGAACTTATGTTTTAAGAACCCCTTAGCAATTAATAAGTAAAATAAACCAAGCGTGTCTACGTAAACTGCTTTTACCCACTTAGGGTCAGTTCACTCAGACACGCTTGGTTTATTATTACATTAAGTATTTTGCGCAAGCTACGACAATGGCGATTAAAATAACAGCCATGCCTAAAAGCTTGAATCCATCAGCTGTTGTGTACAGACCGTCTGGGAATTCAGCCTTACGTTTACGCAACGTTTGTCGATCCAGATTTGGTTTTTGCATGCCAATTTTCCTTTCAGTAATTAAGCAAAATTATGATTTTGATTTCTGGTCTCGAAAGACCGCCCACTTTGACCAGAAGTAGTTAAGGATAACCACGATGACGTTATCAATTATTTTAACAATCAGTTGATTACCACTCAACAGGGTAATGCCGACGAACAGAATTCCCTGTTCGAGAATCAAAACTAAGACCCGTCCGCCGAAAAAGGAAACCATCTCATTTAAATACGCGATAATGCCGGTTGTGTTGGAGTGAAAAACGTAAGCGCGATTTGAAAGATAGGCAACCAACACGCTGACAAACCAGGCAATCGTGTTATTAATCATATAGTTCCAATTGGTCAAAAGATGGAAGCCTGCAAAAACGCCGAGGTTAACAACGGTGGTAATGACGCCCCAAAAAAGGTAAGCAATGATTTCACGATAGTTATCATAAAGTGTTGTTATTTTTTTCATTTAAAGTTGAGGCAAAGAAACCCGTTACTTTAGTGACGGGAGGAATTGCCTTGTCCCTCACTTTCTGATATAATTTTAGAGCACGTTTGTTCGTAAACTAGTTAACAAGGTGGTGAGTAACATCGAAATAACCCAGACCATTAAGGTCCAGTTCAAAGTGAGTCATTCAGCTGACGCGACGGCCCTCAGCGAGACCATGGAACAGTACCGGCAGGCCTGTCAAAAAGTTTCACAATACGTCTTTGACCACGCGTTTGAATTAAGGCTGATTAAATTGCATCAAGCTCTGTATTATTTCCTGCGTGGAGAATTTGACTTGCGTTCCCAGATGGCGCAATCCGTCTTTCGCACGGTCAAGGCGCGCTATGACGCGATTCAAACCCAGCTAAAGGAACGACCCTACCGGTACCGGGATGACCAGGGGAAGTGGCAGCAGACGCCCAAAGACTTAACCTGGTTATGGCAGCCCGTACAATTTCGTCGCCCACAGCTCGACTTGGTCCGTGGCCGAGACTGGTCTTTAAAGAAAGACGGCCGCTTATCATTAAATACGCTTCGAGGCCGGATCGTGGTGACTCCCGTACCAACGAAACATTGGGACAGCTACTTTGATGGCTCTTGGAAACTGGGGACCGCGAAAGTGGTTAAGAGCGGTCACAAGTGGTATTTACATATCAGTGTCACGAAAGTCGTCCCCGACTATGATAAAGCGCAAACGACCCATGTCGTCGGGATTGATCGCGGCTTACGTTTCTTAACCACCGTCTATGACGAGACCGGCCAAACTAGTTTCTTGGATGGGCAGGCGATTCTTCGCACTCGGCGAAAGTTTAAGCACCTCCGCAGTGAATTACAAAGTAAGGGCACCAAGGCGGCCAAACGGAAGTTACGCCAATTACGGCAACGAGAGAACCGTTGGATGACCGATCTCAATCATCGGCTCAGTCAGGCACTCGTTCACCACTTCGGCCCGCAGACCTTGTTTGTCATGGAGGACCTCACGCATGTCCGCTTCGCCACCGAAAAAGTCGCCAAAGATCGGCGCTATGAAACCGTTAGTTGGGCGTTCTATCAGTTAGAAGAATTTTTAACTTACAAAGCTAATGCCATGGGCAGTCAGGTGCTTAAGGTTGCGGCTAACTATACCAGCCAACGCTGTCCTAAATGTACCGTGATCGTTAAGGAACAACGCCATCATGAAGTTCACGAGTATCAGTGTCAGTGTGGCTACCGCTCTAATGATGATCGCGTCGGAGCCATGAATATTCAGCAGTTGGGGAATCAATGGCTAGCTGGGCAAAAACATCCGAAGTACCACCTTAGAAGCGCCGGGTAAATCCTGGCGGCTACCAGCCGGGTGTCCGTCAACCACCCGCATGTCACCACTTTAGTAGGAGCTGAAAAGCGTTTGGACTACTGCCATAGTTGGGCGTGAGTGACAAATCGGTTACTTTAGTGACCGGTAGTTGATGAGTCGTTTATTTTCTTTCTGCAATGATAAATTTTGGTCTGTGCTTTGTTTCAAGATAAATTTTCCCTATATACTTTCCGACAATCCCTAAGCAAAATAGTTGAACACCGCTCAAAAACAAAATAATTGAAACTAACGAAGCCCAGCCGTTTACAGAGCCACCAAAAAATAGTGCTCGGACAACAACAAATATTAATCCAATGATGGATAAGAAGCAAATGAGGCCACCCACTAAAGTAGCCATTTTCAGAGGCACATCCGAGAAATCAACGATGGCCTCCAACGAGTATTCGAAGAGTTGAAAAATTGACCAAGAACTTGTCCCAGCCGCTCTTGGAACACCTTCGTACTTTAGGTACTTAGTGTTGAAACCAACCCAAGAGAACATCCCTTTACTGAACCGGTTATATTCCGGCAGCTCCAACAGGGCGTCAACGTATTTTCGCGTCATTAACCGATAATCACGGACATTTTGTTTTAATTGAACCCGTGACATTTTATTGATAATTTTATAGAAGCTGGCTGAAAGAAAGCCCCGAATTGGATTTTGCTTTCGAGATGTCTGAACGCAACCGACGACTTCGTAATCTTGTTTGGGATCCTCAAGAATGTCAATCATTTGAAGAAGTAATTCTGGTGGGTCCTGTAGGTCAACGTCCATCACGGCAATATAATCCCCTTTAGCATTGCTTAAACCAGCTGCCAAAGCAGATTCCTTGCCGAAGTTTCTTGAAAATGATAGGTAATGAACGGTATCTGGATGCTGGTCGTGAAGTCTTCTCATGATATCCAAAGTTTTATCCGCTGACCCGTCATTGACAAACAGGTAATCTGGTTGGTAATCGCCACTACGCGTTTCGTTTAATTGTTTAAAGACTTTTTCTGTGGTGTTAAAGAAAAGTTCAACAGTCGGTTCCTCGTTGTAGCAAGGAACGATTAGACTAATTGTCTTCAAAATAGATCCTCCAATATTTCAATATCCAATCATATACTTTATTTTTTTTGAGCAGTCTTCACCGGTATCTTGCGCCGGTGTGAAAAACAATTCTCTTGCAAGCTGAGCTTGAAGTTATGCCTCAAACAGCTCACCTCCCAATGTCCTTAGTGATATGTACATTATTAAATTATAACATACGAATAAATAAATACTTTTCAATAGGGAATTAGCTTTTAAGATAGTTGAAAGATTTAAACACGAAAATTAACCCCATCGAGAAAAATTGTACACTAAGCTAAAAAATTAGCAACACCCCACAGAGAAGATTAACATTCTTTTTATTGATAACCAAAAACTTTTAGAGATGAGGGGATTTGTTTCAGGCATTTTTGGTATAATGAAAGCACTTGTCAAAGGAGAGTTAAAAAGTGAAACCTATCAAAGTGATGACGATTTTTGGAACTCGACCCGAAGCTATTAAAATGGCCCCGGTTATTTTAATGATGAACCAGCATTTGGACCGTTTTACACCGATCACGGTTGTGTCGGCCCAACATCGTGAAATGCTTGATCAGGTGCTGGATGTTTTTCGGATTCAACCTGACTATGATTTGAATATAATGAAAAAAGGACAAACTTTAAGCGATATTACAACCCGCGTATTAACGGCTTTAGATGCTGTTATTGAAAAAGTTGGGCCAGACATTATATTAGTCCATGGTGATACAACAACGACTTTTGCGGCCAGTGTGAGTACCTTCTACCACCAGGTTGCAATTGGACACGTTGAAGCGGGGTTACGGACGTGGAATAAGTGGTCACCCTATCCTGAAGAAATGAATCGGCAATTAACGGATGTTTTGGCAGACTTATATTTTGCACCGACGGCTTTAAGTCGAGATAATCTACTTAAAGAAAATCATCCGCAAGAATCAATTTTTGTGACGGGCAATACTGCCATTGATGCGCTTAAACAGACGGTTTCTAAGGATTATCAACATACGGTTTTTGATGAATTAAACCCCCATTCGAAAATGATTCTTTTAACCATGCACCGTCGTGAAAATCAAGGGGCCCCAATGAAACGGACTTTTCAGACAATTGTTGACGTCCTTAAAAATCATCCAGATGTTGAAGTTGTCTATCCGGTTCATTTAAGCCCAGCTGTCCAAAAAGTTGCCCATGAGGTTTTTGACGGCCAGCCTCAGGTGCATTTGATTGATCCGTTAGATGTTCTTGACTTTCACAATATGGCTGCACGCAGTTACTTCATTATGACAGATTCAGGTGGTGTTCAAGAAGAAGCACCATCACTGGGAAAACCGGTTTTGGTGTTACGTGATACCACTGAACGACCTGAAGGTATAAAAGCTGGTACGCTACGTTTGGTTGGGACAGATCCTTCAATGATCAAAACGGGGATGACTCAGTTGTTGGATAACTCAACTATCTATCAAAAAATGGCAACGGCCAAGAACCCATACGGTGATGGTCATGCTTCCGATCGGATTCTGAAAGCAATTTTTGAGCGATTTTCAAAATAAATCGGCTAAGCGAGGCGAGCAGTGATTAAATCAATTTTTTTAAAAGCAAAACAGTTTATCCAAACGGTGATTGGTCATTATTCGCAGGGGGATGTTTCTGATTCTGCGGCTGTCCTGGCTTTCTATTCATTATTGGCAATTTTTCCGATCCTATTTATTGCTGGTAGCATTCTGAACCTTTTTAACATTCACACTGGGGATATCATGGCTTACGTCCGACCAATTTTTCCGGACCGAATCTATACAACACTTGAACCAATGATTGATTCAACGCTGAAAAGTGGTGGCGCCAGTCAGCTATCCATTGGGTTGGTTGTGACAATTTGGTCTGCCAGCCGGGCAATTGCTGCGTTTCAACGGAGTATCAACAAGGCATATGGCGTTGCGGAAAATCAAACAGCCATTTCTAATCGGATTTTGTCCTTTCTATGGATGTTGTTATTAATTGTAGTGGTCGTCGCCATTATGGTTGCTTTTACCTTAAGCCAGTTTGTGTTTAACTGGCTGTCGCCGATTATTCGGGTGCCGGCTTCTGTTATTGAGTTTATTTCAACCGTTAAATGGCCGACAACCATCGTGCTTGTTTGGTTGCTGCTTAGCGTATTGTTTTACATTGTGCCAAATGCCAAGGTTAAATTCAGATACGTTTGGGTTGGGGCTTTATTTACCACCATTGGGTTGATTGTTTTAGGCCAGGCGTTTTCAATTTATGTCTCGTTTTTTGCTCATCGAATTGATACGTATAAAACGATTGGCACGTTTATTGTCCTGATGTTTTGGTTGGACTTTTCGGCCTTGATCATGTTGTTAGGCGGTGTTATTAACGCGACGATTCAAGAGTTACGGCTAGGAAAAATTCAAGAACAGGATACCATCGATTCGGTTTTAAAAAGGGCTCGAAAACGACATAAGCGTAGTTAAGCTAGTGAAAGAATAACAAAAAGGCCAGCGCAAAAATTGACTGGCTGGTCTTTTATATCTTGTTAACGGGTTAGTTTAAACTTTTGGCTTTTTCAATCAGTTGATCCGTAAAGGCATCTAACTTTTTTATATCGTCTTCATCCGGTTCCAAGTTGATTTTGACACTCTCAGATCCTTTAGTAGCGCCGGTCTTCTCAAAGGTTTCCTCAAATTTATCAACCGAAACGTTATAATATTCCTCGTAAAAAGTATCTCCGGATCCGGCCACGCCGAACACTTTTCCAGTCAACTTTTCATCGGCCAAATCTTCATAAAAATCAAGGCCTTCTTCTGGCAGGGCGCCTTCATCGTATGTATAAGGGCAAACCACGCAAATATCAACATTTTCAAAGACGGATGGGTCGGTTTGCGAAATTTCGGTTTCGGTAACTTTAACACCGGCATCTTCCAACCGTTCGGTTACAATGTCCGCGATATCTTCATTGTTACCGGTGATGGTTGCATATACGACATGAGCAGTTATCATATTAGTCATTCCTCTATTTTATTTTGATTTCAGTATAGCAAATTCACCGACTAAAGTGAATTCGAAGTGAAAACGAGCCTACTATCAGCCAGTTTGGCTATCACGCTCATAGTGAATTGGAAGAGACAGGAAAGAAGTGAACTTATGGCACAAATAATTACTAAAATTGAAGCTCAAAAGCGTAAGGGCCGGTTTAACGTTTATGTGGACGGTCAGTATGCTTTTCCTGTAAGTGAAGATGTTTTTGTAAAATACCGCTTATTCAAGGGAATGGAACTAAATCAAGCTTTAATTGAAACTTTAAAAGATGCCGACCGACTATCAAAATTACACGCGAAAGCACTGAATTACTTGGCCCATCAATTACGGACCGAATTTGAAGTCAGAAGCAAACTACAGGAGTTTACTGAAGATGAAGGGGCCATTGATCAAGTTATTTCGCAATTAAAAGCGCAACAACTGCTCAATGATCAAAAATATGCCGGTAGTTATGTTCGAACCGTGGTGCGCCAAAAAAAGAATGGGCCAAATTGGATTCGGCAAAAACTACTTGCTAAAAAGGTCCCCAAAAATCTGATCGAGGCGGCACTTACAGATTTCTTCCCTGAAGAACAAGTCATTCAAAATGGGCGGTTGGTTGCCCAGAAGCAACTTCGACATTATCGAAACGATTCCCAAAAAATGATGATCAATAAGACAAAACAGCTGCTAATTAGAAGAGGATTTGATTCAGAGATGGTGACTGAAATTATGGCTCAAATTAAGGTTGGTAACCCAACACAGCATGATGAAGCGATTATTCAAGAAGTGGCGACAAAGTATTGGCGAAAATATAGACGCTTAGAAAGCTATCAACAGATTCAAAAAACCAAACAGGCGCTTTTTCGAAAGGGCTTTTTGATGGATGACATCGAGTCAGCTTTGGCTAAGCTTAAAGAAATAAACTGAGTTGGGAAGCCGACTCACCCATCGACTCAGCGCCTTACATTCCGCGGCCTAACCGCTTGAATCCGCTCACTTACTTAGGACAACTCCTTCAAGCAGGCCTCTACATGTAGGAGATTAATTTTAGAAATCCAAGAACGGGCTTTCCAAAATTAACGTCCTACATTCCGCGGCCTAACCGCTTGAATCCGTTCACTTTTTTTAATCCATTCGGCAAACCGTCCTCACTTTGATATAATAATCATTGGATTGGATACAGTCGCAATTGACAGCTTATTCAGAAAGTGGGTACCACAAATGCCACGTGGACAAAAAAAGCCAAAGGAGGGTGACTTCATTGCGATTCAAAGCTACAAGCATGATGGCAGCTTGCATCGGATTTGGCGAGATACGATGGTGTTAAAAAATAACGAAAACTCACTTATTGGATGTAATAATCACACATTGGTTACTGAAGATGACGGTCGTCATTGGGTAACCAGGGAACCTGCTTTAGTTTATTTCCATAAGCATTATTGGTTTAACGTTGTCGCGATGATTAGAGATGACGGCATTGCTTATTACTGTAATCTGGCCTCTCCCTATGTTTTGGACAAAGAGGCCTTAAAATACATTGATTACGATTTAGACGTTAAAGTATTTCCGGATGGTCGGCGAAAGCTTTTGGATGTTGATGAGTACCTGGCCTTTAGCAAAAAGTGGGATTACGGGCCTGAAATTGACCGTATTTTGAAGAAGAATGTCCGGATTATTGTGGATTGGATTGACAACCAAAAGGGGCCTTTTTCAAAAGAATTTATTGCAATCTGGTATGAGCGTTATCTTACTTTGTCTCGCCAACGTAAATGAGAGTCACTGGTTATAATGGTCGTTTGGTAAATGAAAGATTTACTTGGCGACTATTTTTTCGTCGGAAGAATTCATGATACAATTGAAATAATTATTTGACTATTAATAAGGGGGACGTTGCCATTGTTTGAAAGATTAAAAAGTTCTTCGCTCATGTTTTGGTCCCTGGAAATTTTGCTGGTTGTGGGTATTATTTGGGGATGCACACAAATTGGGTTTATCTTTTCACCAATCGCTATCTTTTTTTCAACAATTTTCATTCCGGTTTTATTGGCCGGCATCCTGTATTATATGTTGAATCCAATTGTGAATGCGTTGACGAAGATCCCGATAGGTCGAAAGAAAGTTTCGCGGACATGGGCGGTTGTCATTGTTTTCCTACTGTTATTGGGACTGATTGTTTTACTGGCGACGGTGTTTATTCCCAAAGTATTGAATCAATTAGTTAACTTGGCGAATAATGTTCCAGGAGCCGTTAATGATGGGCAAAAATTGCTTGAAAAAGCGATTAAAGAAATGAATTCTCAGCAACTACTTAAAAAAATTGATTTTACTCAACTGACTAAAAAATTTACTACTAATTTGACGGATTATGCGAATAGTTTTTTTAATGGGTTAACCAGTGGGATTGGCGGAGTTATTTCGGCCGCCGCCAATGCCATTATCATTGCGGTAACGGTGCCGGTGGTACTTTTCTATATGTTAAAAGATGGCTATCGATTGGCGCCAAACATAAAATCTTGGTTACCGGAACAACATCGCGAACAAAGCATGGAATTACTTTCGGCGATGAACAAGACCATTGCCAAATATATTTCCGGTCAAATGATTGAATGCTTATTTGTTGGTACTTTTACGGCAATCGGCTATTTAATGATTGGGTTACCATATGCGTTACTATTGGGCGTGGTTGCTGGCATTTGCAATATCATTCCCTATCTTGGCCCGTATATCGGCATTGCACCGGCATTAATGGTTTCTTTCTCTCACGGTGGTTGGCTGAGTCTGGTTTACAATATCATTATTGTGATTATCGTTCAGCAAATTGATGGAAATCTGGTTTATCCAAATGTCATTGGGAAGTCTCTTCAAATTCACCCATTGACAATTATTATTATCTTATTGGCTGCAGGAAATATTGCTGGCTTGATGGGGATGATTTTGGCGGTGCCGCTATACGCCATTGTCAAGGTGATCGTTGTTCACTTATACAACATCTACCAGCTGGACTAACTTTAATTATTTCTAATAATTATTAATTCATATTGACGTTGAAGCTGATTATGCTACTATTTAAGTTGTGTTTATTTTAATTTCTAGTAACAGATTGTAGGAGATTTTATGAAAAAAGTAATTACTTACGGGACGTTTGATCTATTACACAAGGGTCACGTTAGGCTATTGAAGCGGGCTAAGGCTCTTGGTGATCATTTGACCGTGTGCTTATCTTCTGATGAATTTAATGCAGAAAAGGGAAAGAAAGCTTACACGTCCTATGAAGATCGGAAATACATTTTAGAAGCAATTAAGTATGTTGATGAAGTGATCCCTGAAACTAATTGGGATCAAAAAATTCATGATGTTCAAGAGCGAAACATTGATGTGTTTGTCATGGGCGATGACTGGAAAGGCAAGTTTGATTTTTTAAAAGACTATTGCGAAGTCGTTTATTTGCCAAGAACAGAGGGTATTTCAACTACCAAAATTAAGGAAGACTTAGGACTGACAGATTCAAAGGATTGGCAAGCTTAAGTCGTTCGGACTACGAGAGAGGCTGTTCGCAAAACAGGGTGTTTTGCACCAGCCCCCTTTTATTATCAATTATTTTTAGGAGGCAACTAATGAAACGGGCAATTTTCTTGGTGACCACAATCCAAGGTATTCGAAAACCAACTTTTTTAAAACAATTGCTGGCACTGATTAATGATCACTACGAAGTCGCAATCTTATTTGCAATGACTAACTTTGATGAAGTTTGGCAGGCTAGACGTGAGTTTGGGACCATTCAGGAAAGAGAACACCTTCAAAGTGTTCGGATGATCACACTCGGAGACGTTTACACAGAACATCCGGGTGTCCCATTAAAAACTAATGATTATCTTAAGGTTGATTTGACGAAGCTAACACCTCATGAATCTTCGTTAAATCATGCTAAGATCAGTCGTTATGTGGATCATGAAGGAAATATTGTCGCTGAAACACTTTTTGGGGACGATCAAGTTCGGTTACATACGATTTTATTTGATCAGCAGAGTCGAGTGATCCAAATTAACAATTATGATCATGAGAATCGACTTTATGGAATTGAAAAGTGTCGTGACGACGTCGTTGACGAGAGCTTGTTATTAAATACCAAATCAGAACTGATTTTTCGCTTTACCAATTACGTAACAGATCAAAAAGTTCATTATGGGGTGGCAGCCACGTCATTAATTCCAGTTCCAACCAGTTTGTCCGTGATTTCCGGGAATAAAAAGGAAGATCCGCTTACGCACTATGAAGCAAAAGGGCAGTCGGTGATTACCAAAGTGACCTCATACAGTGATTATCATCGATACGATGATATTAATTCTTTTTATCACCAGGTATTATTGAACATGAACACGGACGACGCCAGAATCTATTTAGATATTAATAATATAATTGATGCATCTAAATATTTACCAGGAAAACAAATCTTTAATTATTAAGGGGAAATCAAAATTGCGAGCGATCTTATCAGGAGTTCATCAGAGAAAAGGACTCCAAGTGCTAGAGTTTGAGTTATTGGACGTTGCCAGTTCTCTTGAGCATGCTTATATGCTGTTTGTTGAAAAAAATAGCTTGGCATCCTTGATGAAACCGATTACTAAAGTTTTGAATCATAACATCGTCCGAGTCAAAATTGATGCCCAGGAATTTCACTTTGAATCCGCTGATCAAACGGAATTTGAGTGGCAAATTTTTTTGGTTGACAACGCGGCTAATTTTAAAAACGTTGTCCAGGTTGAAAGTGAGTATTTGAGTGATCGTCATCAATTGGAATTAACTAGTTATTATCAATTTAACAGTGATGCTTCCGGAATGGCGTTGTTTAATATTCGAACGCATCAATCAGATCAGGACTTCATGATTAATTCGATTAACCTGACAGATACTGATTTGGAGATTACCGGTTATAATAAGATCAACGGGACTCCCATTAAGAATCAGCGGATCATTTTGCAGAATCACTCTAATCAGGGGAAACTGGATTATCCAGTTTCACAAACGATGTTTAAGGGAATGTTTAAAGTGGGCATCCCGTTAACGGATATCCCCCAAGATTCAGCTGGTGAATTATTTATTAAATATGAGCTTGATGGTCGTGAAATTACTCAACGGTTGATTATTTCCAAATCGTTAAGTGGTCAATCCGTTGAAGCGGATTTACCTGGTAATCGAGTGATTACGATTGAAAAGCGCTTTGATAATGGCATCGTAGTGAAAGAATTCCAGGGCGCTTCGCTGATTGAAAAAGTCGCTGCAGCTGGCGGCAAGGCACATGGATTACTTGACGTTTGTCGAATGGTGCAGGATAAGCTAAACTTGGCTCGAATGCGGTTCTTATTTAAGGCAGGACACTCCCCCTATGAAAATACGACTATTATCTTTGAAAGTTTTGGCGGACGCCAGGTGAGTGATAGCCCATATGCTATCTATCGACTTTTTCAAACGTTATATCCAGGTATTCGAATGGTCTGGTCGATTGACCGTTCTCAAAAAGCATTTTGTAAAGAGAATCAAATTCCCTATGTCATTCGGCGGACATCAAAGTGGGTCAGACTGTTAGAGAAATCTCAATTTTGGATTAGCAATGCGCGCTTCCCATCTTGGGTCAAGAAGCCAAATTATGTGACGTACATTCAGACTTGGCACGGGACACCGCTTAAAAAATTGGGATTGGATATCGAAAATGTTTCGATGCCAGGTACGACAACTGCCAAGTATCACAGAAATTTTGTGAGAGAGGCTAATCGCTGGGATGCATTAGTATCACCCAATGATTACTCAACTCAGATTTTTCGATCGGCATTTGGCTTTAATAACCAGATTTTAAAGATCGGGTATCCAAGAAACGATGAGTTGATTAATACGCAGCCAGATGAGATTACTGAAATAAAAAATAAATTAGGTATTCCACTGGATAAAAAAGTTGTTATGTATGCGCCAACCTACCGGGATAATCAATTTGCAGAAAAGGGTAAGTATACTTTTGAATTGCCGTTTAGTCTTGACGATTTTCGAAAGTCGTTTGGTAATGAGACAGTGTTGATTTTGCGAATGCATTATCTGATTTCCAATGCTTTGGATATTACAGATTATTCGGATTTCGTTTATGATTTTTCAAATTATCCAAATATCAGTGATCTTTATCTGGTGTCTAATTTATTGATTACGGACTATTCATCGGTCTTTTTCGACTACGCTTACTTAAAACGGCCAATTCTTTTCTACCCATACGATTATCATTTGTACAAAGAAGAGTTAAGGGGCTTTTATTTAAATTATGAGCGTGACTTACCTGGGAAAATTGCGCATAACTCGCGAGAATTACTGGCAGAAATTCATCACGCGCTTAACCATCCCGATATGAGTGCCAATCAGCGATTTATGGCTTTCTATAATCGCTTCTGTGCCATTAATGATGGACTAAGTTCGCTGAAAGTTGTGAATTACGTCATGCATCAAATTGAAAGTGGTGTTTAACGATACAACGAGTTAATTGAGCTGCCGGTCATGTGATTGGTGGCTTTTTATGATCTGAATATGTTAAACTTAATAAGTTATTTTTGCGTTTGAAAGGAAGTTAACATGAGCAATCAAAAATTACAGACAAGGGACAGCACACGGCGAACGTTTGCGATTATTTCCCACCCTGATGCCGGGAAAACAACGATTACCGAACAGCTGTTACTGTTTGGTGGGGTGGTTAGGCAGGCCGGGACGGTTAAAGCTCGCAAAACTGGTAACTTTGCCAAGTCTGATTGGATGGAAATTGAACAAAAACGTGGCATTTCCGTTACCAGTTCTGTCATGCAGTTTGACTATGGCGGTAAACGAATCAACATTTTGGATACCCCGGGACACGCGGACTTTTCCGAAGATACTTACCGAACGTTAATGGCGGTTGACTCAGCGGTCATGGTCATTGATTCTGCCAAGGGAATTGAGCCGCAAACTAAAAAACTGTTTCAGATTTGTAAGATGCGGGGAATTCCGATCTTTACTTTCATGAATAAACTGGACCGCGATGGCCGAGATCCCATGGATTTAATTGATGAATTGGAAACCGTGTTGGGTGTTCAAGCTTACCCGATGAACTGGCCGATTGGGATGGGCAAAACGTTGGAAGGTATTTTTGACCGTTACAATCATCGTGTTGAATTGTATACTCACGCCCAGGAAAGTCGCATGGTTGGGTTGGATAAGGATAATAATCCAATTGGTGATAAACAGTTAGCTGAAGATGATCAATTCAAAGAAGTTAAAGACAGCATTGAGCTACTTGATATGGCAGGAAATCAATTTGATGAATCAAAAATTGCAACGGGTGATTTAACGCCGGTATTTTTTGGTTCTGCGTTGGTCAATTTTGGTGTTAAAACCTTTTTTGAAGCTTATTTGAAGTATGCGCCGGCTCCCAGTGCTCACAAAACTCAAGCGGGAACAACTGTTGAACCGGATGCCAATCAATTTTCCGGTTTTGTCTTTAAAATCCAGGCCAATATGAACCCAAATCACCGAGATCGAATTGCGTTTGTCCGGATTTGCTCAGGAGAATTTGAGAAGGGAATGGATGTCACCCTTTATCGAACTGGCAAAAAAATGCGACTGGCCAACGTGACCGAATTTATGGCCAATACTCGTGAAAACGTTAATACAGCTGTTGCCGGTGACATTATTGGGCTTTATGATACAGGTAATTTTCAGATTGGGGATACTGTCTATACAGGTAAGACGCCAATTGCTTTTGAAAAACTGCCCCAGTTTACGCCGGAATTGTTTGTTCGAGTCTCAGCTAAGAACGTCATGAAGCAGAAGTCCTTTCACAAGGGAATCGATCAATTAGTTCAAGAAGGGGCCATTCAGTTATATAAGTCCTATACAACAAATGATTATATTCTTGGGGCGGTAGGTCAATTACAATTTGAAGTTTTCCAGTTCAGAATGAAGAATGAATATAATTCTGACGTTAATATGGAACCACTGGGGCACAAAATTGCCCGCTGGATTGATCCGGATCAGCTTGATGAAAAAATGTCATCTTCGCGAAACTTATTGGTTAAGGATCGAGCAGGTCAGCCATTGTTCCTATTTGAAAATGAATTTGCCATGCGTTGGTTTAAAGATAAGTATCCAAATGTGACGTTGACAGCTAAATTATAATGACAATTTTTGAAAGAAGAGATTTTTAAATGGTTTCAAAGCGCTTATCAGCTTGTACTTCAGTTTTAGTTGGAAAAAAAGCATCAATTGACGGATCGACGATGATCGCCAGAAATGATGATACCTTTTTACCATTAACACCGCAACGGTTTTATGTAGAACCGGCAGTTTCCAATCGTCATGAAACATGGAAGTCAAATCAGAACGGGTTCACGGCACCATTGCCTGAAAAGGGTTACCGTTACTCATTGACACCGAATGTTGAAGTCGATAAAGAGGGTGTCTATGCAGAAAGTGGTTTTAACGAGAAAAACGTTGCTATGAGTGCAACAGAAAGTGTTTATGGTAATGAACGGACACTGGCCTTTGATCCGTTGGTAGAAAATGGACTGGCTGAAGATTCCTTACAATCAATGGTATTACCATACATTAATTCTGCTCGTGAAGGCGTTAACTACCTTGGCAAGTTAATTAAAAAATACGGTTCTCCAGAAGGAAATGGGGTTCTGTTTAGTGATCATGATGAAGTTTGGTACATGGAGATTGTCACGGGCCATCACTGGGTTGCGCAACGAATTCCGGATGATGCTTACGCAATTACGGCTAATCAGGTTGCAATTCAGCAAGTTGATTTTGACGATCCGGATAATTTTATGTATTCGGATGGCATTCAAGAATTTGTCGAAAAGTATCATTTGAATCCCAGCCGAAGTGGCTTTAATTTCAGGAAAATTTTTGGCACCGATAACGAAAAAGATCGTCATTATAATACGCCACGGGTTTGGTTTGGTCAAAAGTATCTCAATCCGGAGATTGAACAGTCACCGATTTCTTCAGATTTGCCATTTATCTGTCACACAGATAAGAAAATTAGCGTTGAGGACGTCGAATATATCCTCAGTTCCCATTACAATGAAACCAGTTATGATCCTCTGAGTAGGGGAAATGAAGCCACAAAAACACTTTTTCGACCAATTTCAATGAACCGTACTCAAAATTCACATGTTTTACAAATTCGAAATGATGTTACCAATGATTGTTCGGCCATTATGTGGCTTAATTTCGGAGTTCCGGCATTTTCTCCCTATGTCCCGTTCTTTGGCAATGCCAACGATACGGATGAGAGTTATGAAACGACACCGATTCACTGTGATGATAAAAGTGCTTACTGGATGTATCGAAAACTCTCTGTGTTGGTAGAGTCGCATTATGCTGAATTTATTCAAGACGATGTTGATTTCCTAACAGATGTGAAGGAAAAGCTCCGTCGTCATGTTCAGGCAACGATTGACGAAGCGCGTGGGTTGGCTGGAGATGAATTGACAAATTATCTAACTGAGCAAAACCATCAGGTCGTTAAAATGATGCGAATTGCGACTGAGCAGAAAATTCATCAACTCTTCGAAAAGAGCCTGACGTTGTCAAAATTAACGTTTAATATGGATAAAAATCTGTAAACAAAAAAGCTGAGTGCACCTCAGCTTTTTTGTTTACTTAGCGATCAACGATCACATAGGCTTTGGGAATGATGCCATAGTTAGCCAATTCATACCAAATAAGACCCTGATCGTCGACAATGGTCGCTGAAATTGACACCCGGCTGCCGTGTGGGAGTGAGCCGATTTTATGCCCATATGGTTGATTGAAATACGCAATCTTTTTATTAGGGACAAAGTCGATTGTTCCGGATAACCTCACGGGATTACGAGAGGTTTTAGTGATCGTTTCAATTAAATGGTGGCTGGGCGGATCACTCGGCTCAAGATTAATATTTTTAATCCATTCGAAGCCGCCAATATTCAACCAGCTTGTTTGATCAGTTAAATCAACTCGGGCGAAAATTTTGATGATCACGTTTGCTGGTAAGCCGGTTCGTAGCGGTCGCCCTTGTGGATAATCAAAAACATTGTGAGATCTTTTTAATTTAACAAAGTACTCAACAGGTTGAACCGTTTCCCAGTGTTGTCGCCGATAAGCAAAAATGAGGCCGTGAGTCTGCTGATCAAAGTGGCCATAAACGTCACCGATACTATTAATGACGCGATAACCATTAATTGTCGGTGCCTCAATATGAAAGGCTTGCCCGATTTTGCCTGATAGTAGTTGAACCGACTTTAAAAGTTGACCTGTATCGGTATCCAAGCAGTAGATCATAACGGGTAAACCATCTTTTAATGCAAAGTGTAAAGTGACTTCCTGATTAGTTTTTTTGAATTGGTAAGTAAAATTTTCAATTGAAGTTAAGTAATAATCCGAAAAATCAGGAATTCTAAAGTGAAAAGTTTGTCCAAGATTGCCTCGAACAATATCTGCTTTTGCGATTGGCTGGTTTTGCTCATCCAAGTAGGAAAAAATGACTTGAGCTTGCTGGACATTGTCAGTGGTATCGGCAGGGGTCACAATTGTTGGTGGTTCGGTTGTCTCGGCTTGAGTACTGGATTCTGGCAATTTAGATTTGAGATCATCTGTTTGACTTGATTCTGGTTGATTTTTAAAGGAGCGGCGTTTTTTTTGATGATAATCGGAATGGCGATTGTGCCGCCGCTCCTGGTGAGGTCGAATCGTTGGTGAGATTATTTGCAATTGTTTTTTTATCCAACTAAAAAATGTCATCTTGACTGGCCCCCATCGAACATTCTAAAGAAAATTATATCATAATGATTACTTGGAAAAACAACTGATGGAATTTTTTAACGTTTTTTCAACTGGGAGACAAAAAAACTCGAAATAAACGAGATAATCGTTTACTCCGAGTTTTTTTAATTTAGATGATAATGTCGATTATTTTGCTTGATCAGAACTGACTGAGGAACTGGTTTGATTGCTATCGGTCGAAATTGTGATGTTACCATGACTATCAACATCGGCAACCAACCTTGCAGCCCCTTCGTGATCAAGGTAGAAATCAGCTACCTTATCTTCAATCTGCTCTTGAATGACACGTCGAAGTGGACGAGCACCCATTGCTGGATTGTAACCTAAGTCAACTAATTTTGCCTTGGCCTTATCAGTCACGTCAATGAATAGTCCTTGCTGAGCAAGCATCCCGTTTACCTCATCAATCATTAAGCCAACGATCTTCTGAAGGTTTTCTTTAGTTAATGGGTTAAACTCAACAATATCGTCGAACCGGTTTAAGAGCTCTGGTTTGAAGTAATCGGTGAGTTTATCGATAATGGAGTGAGTCTTGCCAGAAGCCGCTGCCCCAAAACCAACATTGGCTTCAGCATCACCTTGACCAGCGTTACTAGTCATGATGATAATTGTGTCCTTAAACGAAACGGTTCGGCCTTGACTGTCAGTTAAACGACCATCGTCAAGGATTTGCAGGAACATATGCAAAACGTCCGGATGAGCCTTCTCAACTTCATCCAACAGAATCAAACTGTAAGGATGACGACGAACCTGTTCCGTTAATTGACCAGCTTCTTCGTAGCCGACATAGCCAGGAGGTGATCCGATCAATTTAGCCACTGAATGTGGTTCCATGTACTCAGACATGTCAAACCGGATCATTGCATCTTTCGAGCCAAAGAGTTCATAAGCTAGTTGTTTAGCCAACTCGGTCTTACCAACTCCGGTAGGCCCAACGAAAAGAAACGACCCAATTGGACGCCCGGTTCCATTAAAACCGACTCGATTACGACGAATAGCACGTGCCACTTTTTCAACCGCTTCATTTTGACCAATGACGTGTTTTTCCAGATTAGGGCCCAAATTCTTGAGTTGACTTTGTTCCTTAGCTTGAAGTTCACCAACTGGAATTTCGGTCTTTTCTTCAACAATCTTTTCCATGTCTTCAGCGGTTACTTGTGGTGTCTCAGCACTGTCAAGACTATCTGATTTGGCATTCTTTTCAAGCTTGTTGACCTGGTCACGATAGTAAGCAGCCTTTTCATAGTCTTCACTCTTTAAAGCAGCTTGCTTTTGCTTTTCAGCATTTTGAATTTTTTCTTCAACTGTTCGTGGGTCAACTGCATTAATTGTAAGATTCTTTCGAGAACCGGCCTCATCAAGTAAGTCGATCGCTTTATCAGGCAAGAATCGATCTTGAATATAACGGTCCGAAAGCTTAACAGCTGCTTTAATAGCATCGTCCGTGTATTTAACGTGATGATAATCCTCGTAGCGTTTTTGAATGCCTTTTAGAATCTTGACGGATTCTTCTGGTGATGGTTCATCAACTGTGACAGGTTGAAGTCGCCGTGCAAGCGCCGAGTCTTTTTCAATATCACGATATTCTTTAAGAGTTGTCGCACCAATTAACTGGAATTCACCACGGGCCAAAGCAGGTTTAAGAACGTTACCCGCGTCCATGCCACCTTCGGCATTACCGGCCCCAACAATTTCATGGATTTCATCGATGAACAAAATGATGTCAGGGTTATCTTGAACTTCTTTAATTAGTTGCTGCATTCTTTGTTCAAATTGACCACGAATACCTGTCCCCTGAACAAGGGAAACAACATCGAGTCTAATAATTTGTTTGTTTTGAAGTTTGGCAGGCACGTTGCCAGAGACAATTTCTTCGGCAAGCCCCTCAACAACGGCTGTTTTACCAACCCCAGCCTCACCAATTAAAACTGGATTGTTCTTGGTTCGCCGGTTTAGGATTTCAATGACCCGTTGAATTTCATTATCACGGCCAATGACTGGATCAATTTTACCGTCCTTAGCCATTTGTGTCATGTTAATGCCGTATTGACCAAGTAGTGTATTGCCGCCTTGACGGTTTCCATTACCGCGGCCATTTCCCGGGCCTTGTGGTTGGGTTGGTGGAATTTGCTGCTGTGGATTTGGATTCATATTTCCGCCTTGCATTGCACGGAAAATATCATCCAACCCACCAAAACCGAATGGATCTTGAGCCATATCTTGAGCACCTCCTGTGTTACGTTGTTTGTTTGAGAGGAGTTGATAGCAATTTTGGCAAAGATTAATGGTTTGCTTTCGACCATTCACATTTGTGTAAAGATGAATGGTTGCTGGATTCTTATGGCAATTCTGACATAGCATTAATTGCTTTCCTCCTTAATTATTGAAAGTAAAAGGACAAAATTTAATAGCTTAAACACTGACCAACTTTGACCTTTGACTGTAATTATACAACAAGCTGAGTTTGAATCAAGTAATTGAACTCAGTGGTAGGGTCACTTATTGTTGTCAAACAATATTGGTCAAAAGCTTTTTACATTTAGGTTCGTCCAACTTACTCCTTGGAAAAAGTAATTGAGTAAGTCATCATTCGCGTGCTAACAATAGTTGAATTGATCTTTTGAATTCAATTTCGAAAAGTAGACGACGTATGAACCCAAGTTTCTTCAAGTAAGTCGACTTAATTTTTAAAAAGTGTGGTAAAAGAAAAGAAAAGTGTTAATTATGAGATTGAGAATTTTTTGTTTTGAGTTACAATATCAAGGTACCACTTGATATTGTAATAATTTTGGTAGACTGGGGATGTGTGTTTGGCAGATGAAAAAGCGGCTCCTAATTATGAGAAACAATTGGCTCAATTAGAAGCTGGTGAAATTGACAAGATTGTAATTCACCCTGAGGAATTTATGACCTTTCAGGCGGCTTATATGAATTTTGATAAGCGGAAGCGACTTATCGGGACTGCTGGACAGGGTGGTGTCGTGACTTATGTTTTTGAACGGGATGAACAGACTAAAAAATCTTAAGAAATCCTGTAAGCGGTTAAGGTAAAGCTTGTATTTTCGCTGATATATTGCTATTCTTAGATGAGTAAGGAATAATTTTAGAAAGTCAGACAGGTAATGATTGAATTTGCATTTAGACTGCGAATGGTTTGACTTATCTTCTTATAATATGACCAGAGGAGAATGATTGAAATGGAAAAACGTCAGTACAATATCACTGCAGAAACAGGGATTCATGCTCGCCCGGCGACTTTATTAGTTCAAACAGCAAGCAAATTCAACTCGGACATCACCCTCGAGTATCAAGAAAAATCCGTTAATTTAAAATCAATTATGGGTGTGATGTCATTAGGTGTTGGTCAAAGTGCATCTGTGACGATTACTGCAGATGGCGATGATGAAAAAGAAGCGCTTGATGCCATTACTGAAACTATGAAGACAGAAGGATTGACTGACTAAGTTCATGACAAAGTTTAAGGGGATCGCCGCAAGTGACGGAATTGCCATTGCATCTGCATTTCGGTTGACTGAACCTGATCTGAGTTTCAACAAAAAAACGATCACGAACACCGATGCGGAAATTGAGCGATTGAGACACTCAATTGACGTTTCAAAGCAAGAGCTTCGTGTCATCCAACAAAGAACCTTTAAAGACCTCGGTAGACATGAAGCTGAGGTCTTTAGAGCACATATTGCCATTTTATCGGACCCGGAATTGTTGAAACGAATCGAAACGATGATTAAAACGCAACATGTGAATGCAGAGTATGCATTGAAAGCTGTTTCAGACGGTTATATCCAAATTTTTAATTCAATGACTGATAATGATTATCTTAAGCAACGGTCGACGGACATTAAGGATGTGACGAAGCGGGTGTTGAGTCACTTATTAGGCGTTACATTAACTGATCCGGCGTTGATTGATCACCAAGTAATCGTAATTGCGCATGATTTAACACCTAGTGATACGGCACAGTTTGTCCCTAATTTCGTAAAGGGCATTGTTTCGGATATGGGTGGTCGGACATCTCATTCGGCGATTATGTCCAGAACAATGGAAATTCCGGCTGTCGTTGGTTTTCAAGGTTCTTTGTCCGAAATTAAGGATGGGGACGAAGTCATCGTTGACGGGTTAACCGGCAATGTGATTGTGAATCCGACGGCTGACGAAAGAAATGTTTATCTGAGAAAATTACATGATTACCAGCAGCAAAATGCTCATCTGACGTCGCTTAAAAATGTTGCGACTGCCTCGTCAGATGGTAAGCATCCAATTTTGGCTGCCAACATTGGCACGTTGGCCGACCTGCAGGCAGCTGTTGATAATGGTGCCGAGGGCATTGGCTTATTTCGAACTGAATTTATTTACATGGATGCCCAACAGCTTCCTTCAGAGCAGGCACAATTTAATATTTATAAAACAGTTGTTAAAAAGATGGGGTCTAAGCCAGTCATTTTTCGGACAGCCGATATTGGTGGTGATAAAGAATTGCCCTATTTACACACCCCCCATGAAGCAAATCCGTTTTTAGGGTACCGAGCCATTCGGATGAGTCTGGATCAGCCCGGCATTTTCCGAACACAACTCCGAGCGATGATTCGGGCATCTGCTTATGGAAACCTGTCAATTATGTTTCCAATGATTGCCACAATTACCGAATTTGAACATGCAAAACAAATTTATGAAGATGAACGAGCAAAGTTAATTGCAGCTGGCGTTTCGGTTGGCCGGATTCGACTGGGCATTATGGTCGAGGTTCCGGCAGCTGCGTTATTGGCTGATCAATTTGTCAATGTAGTTGATTTTATGAGTATTGGGACCAATGATTTAATCCAATATGTTATGGCTGCAGATCGTGGTAATCGACGAATTTCCTATCTATATCAGCCTTATAACCCTTCGGTGCTGAGGTTAATCAAGTCAGTGATCGATGCCTGCCATTCAAGTGGTAAGCCGGCTTATATGTGCGGCGAAATGGCTGGCGATCAAAGAGCCATTCCAATTTTGGTTGGGATGGGTCTGGATGAATTTTCAATGAGTGCGACATCAATTTTAAAATCCAGAGCATTGATTAAACAGTTGGATTCAAGAAAAATGGTGACATTGGCAAACAAAACTGTTAGTTTGGCAAGTACCAGCAATCAAGTTCTTAAGTATGTCCATCAGGCACTTGCAGAACCTTAAAGTCTTATAAATAACTTAAAAACAAGCTGTCAATGGCGATTGGGTGCCTTTTGACAGCTTGTTTTACTAATGTCATCGGTTTGCATTCATTTGTATAAACAAATATAATTACAATGATTGTCAAAGCCGTCAGTAGAACGGTTTCCCCCGACTAGCATGGTTAATCGGGGGTTAATAAAAGATGAAAAATAATCGCTAACATTTTGGAAAGTTAAATTTGCATTTTCCACGGAGAGGAGGGACTATTCATGAATGTCGGAATTTTTACGGATACCTATTTTCCACAAGTAAGTGGTGTTGCGACTTCCATCAAAACATTGCGAAATGAATTGGAACGTCAAGGTAATCAGGTTTATATTTTCACGACAACCGATCCCCATGTTGATAAGGATACATATGAACGAAACATTTTCCGATTTTCCAGTATTCCGTTTATTTCGTTTACGGATCGGCGAATTGCAGTGAGAGGTTTATTTCAAGCATACGAAATCGCCAAGGAACTTAATCTGGATATTGTTCATACGCAGACGGAATTTTCAATGGGGATGATTGGAAAGTTTGTGGCTAAGAATTTGAACATTCCTTGCATCCACACGTACCACACAATGTATGAGGATTACCTTCACTACGTTGCGAATGGCAAGCTGCTTAAACCGGTTCATGTTAAAGAGGGGACTTTGGCTTTTTGTTATCACTTAGCTGGGGTGATTGCGCCGTCTGATCGGGTTCTTGATAAGTTGACTGAGTATGGCGTTAAATGTCAGATGCGAATTATTCCAACCGGCGTCGATGTTGGGCTGTACACTGAAAAAATAACGACAGATATTCGGCAAAAATATCATCTTTCAAAACAAACACCGCTCATGCTGTCAGTCAGTCGGCTGGCTTATGAAAAGAATATCTCAGAGATGCTTGCCGCTTTACCGGCCATTATTAAACGGGTGCCGGAAGTGAAATTGATGATTGTTGGGGATGGTCCCGCTAAGGACGATCTGATGAACCAAGTTGATGAGCTTGGAATTGCTGATCACGTTATTTTTACTGGAGAAGTCGATAATGATCACGTTAATGCATTTTATCGAGCTGCCGATGTTTTTGCTTCAACTTCCAATTCTGAATCTCAGGGACTAACTTATATTGAGGCGATGGCAGCCGGATTACCTGTGGTTGTGACTTCAAGTGATTATACGGATGGTTTGTTAAGCAGTGTCACCCTTGGTCAAACGTTTAAAGAGCCAGAACAATTTGTGGATATTATTACTCAGTACCTCACTAGATCGATTGATGTTGGAACCAGTCAGGCTAAACGAGTTCTGGCCCAGAAATTAAAAGAAATTTCCGCTGAAACGTTTGCTAATCGGGTAATTGATTTTTACCGCAGTGTGACTGTTGAACAGCAGCTGCAAAAGGATCCAACTGCAACCAATATTGAATAATGATGCTTGAAGGAGATTGTATGCTTAAGATCAATATGTTTTCAACGGCGACTAAAGTTAAAGGCCAAGGCGTTGGGAGTGCTTATTCTGAACTGATTAATATGTTGAAAAGGTACTTTCCAGAAGAATTTGATATTAAAATTAACGACTATTCACAATCGGATATTAGCCATTATCATACAATTAATCCCACTTTTTTTGTGTCGACCTTTTTTAAAAAAAGAGGACGGAAAATTGGCTATGTCCATTTTTTACCGGAAACTTTGGAGGGTAGCTTAAAGATTCCCAAGTTGGTTAAGGGATTGGTTTATCGCTATGTGATTGCTTTTTATAAGCGAATGGACCATATTGTGGTTGTGAATCCATCGTTCATTCCAAAACTTGAAAAATACGGCATTGATCGTCAAACAATTACTTATATTCCAAACTTTGTGAATCGTGATGAGTTTCATCCTGCCAATCGTGATGTCAAACGATCTTTAAGAAAAAAGCGGGGTTATGATCCTGATCGGTTTACGGTTTTAGGAAGCGGCCAAATTCAAACACGGAAAGGAGTTTTGGATTTTGTCACATTGGCTAAGCAAAATCCGACGCTTCAATTTATTTGGACCGGTGGCTTTTCTTTTGGAAAGATGACGGAAGGATATGCTGAACTTGAAAGAATTGTGAAGGATCCGCCGAGCAATTTAAGCTTTCCTGGGATTATTGATCGAGCTAAGATGGTTGAGTACTACAATATGGCAGATTTATTCATTTTACCATCGTACAATGAGCTATTTCCAATGTCGGTCCTTGAAGCGTTTTCGACTCAAACACCGGTCATGCTGCGGGACTTGGATCTTTATAAATCAATTATTGATGGTGATTATTTGGCAGCTGCAAACGTTGAGGAGATGAATCAGAAACTGGCTCTATTAGTTCATCACCCAGATGAGCTGGCTAAACTCACCAGAAAAGCTGAGGAAGCCAGCGAACGTTATTCAGAAAGTCGACTAGCCAAGATTTGGCACGACTTTTATAATCAACAAGCAAGGAAAGGTTAAATATGTCACGGAAAAATAAATTTACCTTTATGCTGATGGTATTGATTGGAATTGGCATCATCTGGTATTCAATGAGAAATGTTAAGCTTAGTGTTTTGATCCATGATTTTTTTTCACTAAATCCCTTTTGGTTAATCATCGCATTTGCTTGTATTTGTGTGTATCTGCTGATTGAAGCCATTATCACAAAAGTATTGGTTTCAAACCGGGTTGCGGCATTTACTTTTAAGGATGCCCTAAGGGTGCCGCTGGTTGAGCAACTATTCAATGGGATTACGCCGTTTTCGTCAGGTGGACAGCCCGGTCAACTGGTTGTCATGTTACAAACAGGCGTTGACGGTGGGCGGGCAAGCTCTGTTTTGTTGATGAAGTTTGTGGTATATCAAGCCATGATCGTTGTCAATTTTTTTATTAGCCTGTTGATTGGGTTTCACTATGTGGCGACTAAAATGCATTACCTATCGTTGTTTGTCTTGTTTGGCTTCTTAATCCATTTTTTCGTTATTGTTGGGCTATTGATGATTATGTACTGGCCTTCTTTTACAAAAAGAATTACTCAAATATTGTTTCGTCCGGTAAAATGGTTTGTAAAGGATGAAAGATATGACCGGCTGCGGGTGACATTGCTCGAAAAAATTGACAATTTGTATGAGGAAAGCATTCGGATTGGCCGACAGCCTAAGCTAATGCTAAAGGTTGTCTTATTAACATTTTTTCAACTTGGCTTTTACTACCTAATCCCATATTTTATCATGTTAGCCCTTGGCTACGATAATGCGAACATTTTTATGGTGACAAGTTTGCATATCATGATTGTGATGATTATTTCATTATTCCCAATCCCCGGTGGTTCAGGTGGTGCCGAGTTCAGCTTTGAGTCATTATTTAAGAGTTACATTACCAGTAACAGTAAACTGGTTTTAGCGATGATTTTATGGCGGATTTTAACGTATTATTTTGGAATGGTAGTTGGCGCTGCTGCATTATTAATTAAACCAGACAAAGTGAATGATTCTCACAATAAAGTTAGTCCAAAAAAATAATCCGATGATTTCATTATTAACGCGGGTGGTTGTTATCCCTGAAAAAGGATTAAAAACTAGCACGTATAATAAACTTGCAGAATTGGGGCCAACTTAAAAAACGATTGTGGGAAAATTTGGAGGAACAAAAATGATGTCGACAAAGAAATCTCGTATTTTAAATTTCTTTAACACCAGATTGGGCTTCTTTCTTCTGGTTGTTATCCTGTTTTGTCTTAAAACATATATTATTTATCAAACTAAATTTACGCTTGGCGCCAAGGGTGGCATGCAGCAATTTCTTTTGGCAGTAAATCCCATTCCCGCAGCATTATTGACTTTGGGAATTGCACTGTATTTCAGTGGTCGGCTATCTTACTGGTTAATGCTGATCATTGATTTTCTTGAAAGTATTTGGATTTTTGCCAATATCGTTTACTATCGTGAATTTTCAGATTTCCTATCGATGGGGATTATTAAAGGCAGCGGTAACGTTCAAAATAATTTGGGCAAGAGTTTGATGGAAATCATTCATTTTACGGATTTCTTTGCTTTCTTGGATATCGTCGTGTTAATTCTACTACTGATTTTTAAAGTGATTCGCATTGATGCTAAACCGTTTAAGAAACGGTATGCAATCGCTATTTCCGGCTTATCTCTTATTTTAATGGTGGGAGAATATGGCTTGGCTAACACTGACCGATCAGGTTTGTTGACTCGAACGTTTGATAATAATTACATTGTTAAGTATTTGGGGTTAAACGAATATGCGGCTTTTAACGCTTACCAAACACATAAAGAATCGGCAACGCGTTCCCATGCTAAAGCCAGTGATATGGATTCAATTTTAAAATACTTAAAAAATAATCGGGCAGCAGCCAATCCTGAGTATTTTGGCAAAGAAAAGGGTAAGAATGTTTTTATTATCCACTTGGAGAGTTTTCAGCAATTCCTGATTAACTATAAAGTAGATGGTAAAGCAGTTACACCACATTTGAACGCTTTTTATAAGAATAAACACACCCTTAGTTTTGATAACTTTTATCATCAAGTTGCACAAGGAAAAACCTCAGATGCTGAAATGATGCTTGAAAATTCGCTATATGGATTGCCACAGGGATCGGCGATGGTCACTTACGGGGGCCAAAATACTTTCCAAGCTGCCCCAGCAATTCTTGACCAGCATGGCTATACGACGGCAGCGTTCCATGGGGATGTCCCGAGTTTTTGGAATCGGGATAGCACCTATAAATCTTGGGGATATCAGTATTTCTTCAGTTCCGAGTACTATAAAACAAAGCCGTCATATAACGTTGGCTATGGTATGAAGGATAAAATCTTTTTTAAAGATGCTGCCAATTATATTCAACAGCTGCCCCAGCCGTTCTATGCAAAATTAATTACATTGACTAACCATTATCCGTATCTTTTGGATAAGCAGAATAAGGATTTCCCGGCAACAACAACGGGTGATAAGACGGTGGATCCTTATGTTCAAACAGCGCATTATCTGGATCAGGCATTTGCGGAATTTTTGAATTATCTTAAGAAGACTGGTCTATACAAAAACAGTATGATCGTCCTCTATGGCGATCATTACGGTATTTCGAATAATCATCGACCGGCCATTGCTCAGTTGCTTCATAAAAAGAGTGTCAATAGCTATGATTTAGCCCAGTTCCAAAAAGTTCCGTTTATGATTCATGCACCAGGCTTAAAAGGCGGGATTCGCCACACATATGGCGGTGAAATTGACGTCTTGCCAACCCTACTTCATCTTTTAGGAATTAAAGATAATAATACGATTCAGTTTGGAACAGATTTATTATCTAAGCAGCATGATCAGCGGGTAGCATTTAGAGATGGTGATTTCGTCACACCAAAATATACCAAGGTTGGCAGCACCGTTTATTTAACTAAAACTGGTAAAGAAATCACGCCCAATGCAACTCAAAAGAAGGAAATAGCAGCCATTCAGAACCATGTCACGACAGAATTAACTCTTTCAGATCGGGTGATCTATGGGGATCTGCTTCGGTTCTACACACCCAAAGGCTTCCAAAAAGTTAATAAAAAAGCGTTTACGTATCAGCCAACCAAGGGATTGGAGAATTTAAAGAAAGCTAACCAGAAACACCCAACGAGTATTGAAGATAAGAATAATGGTAAATCGACCATGAACTTTTATAAAACTGATGCACCCGAGTTAAAGTAAATTGGTTTGAATAAAAAGCTGGTTAATTTTAGTAACTGAAAGGTTAGTGGTATTTTAGGAGAATCGGTTACGTATCTGAATTCAATCTTTTTTGGCCGGTATCTAAATTGGTAATTTGCATAAGGATTGATTAACGCCCTACAGAGTCCATTAGGTCTCATTGGGCGTTTTTGTTTTGCTAATTTTAATGCTGGAGTGGCATTTTCGTTGATTGTTGGCTCAGAGATGTGCCTAATGTGGCAATCGATCATTATTAATCCCCGCTGCCAAGTCAGCAGTATCTGTGGTATGGGTTTCCAAAATCAGTTGAAAGTCCCGGCCCATCGTGAGAGGGCTCGCTTTTAATGTCAGGCCTTCTTTACGGACAGTAGCAATTATATCCCCCTAAAGGCTGTCTTAGGGGATCAACACTACGGATTTATGATTGGCATTGGTGAAAGGATTGTTTCTACCAGTTGATAAGAGTTGATAAGTCTTAAATATTATCAGAAATTTTCAAAAGTTTAAGCTTAATCGATGTGTAGGTTATTGTTAAAAGCACTGACTTGCCAGAATGAAATTGATTTTTTGGTAAATATTTATTTTTTAATCATTTAATCATTTTGAGACGCGGTCAAATATAAAAACGAACTTCAGTATCGGATAATCCAGCTTTTTTAGACTATACCAGTTTTATATGCGAACTATTTTATGTTAAGAATAAAAATTGTTTGTGTTTTAATTGTTAAAATTGTTTTTAGAAAATAGTTTTTTAATTCAAAACAAAAAATGCCCGATTATTTTGAGATTATCGCTTGACGAATTGCGGTTTATCGGGTATATTTATTTATGCTGTTTCAGAGAGTGATCGGTTGCGATTGCCACTGCCGCTTCGGTAGTTAAAAAAGTAGTTGACACTGATTGAGCAGCATGGTAATATTAAATAGTTGTCGACAGCGAGTGATCGTTGCGGATAACACAGGTAGACCTTTGAAAACTGAACAAAATTTTCGACAAACAATTGTGTAGGGTGCTTCGATCTTAATCGGAGCCAATTAACAAATTGCGAAGTCAATTCGCTAGTAAATTAAGAACAACAATCAATGAGTCACAAATTACTCATTTTAAGATGAGAGTTTGATCCTGGCTCAGGACGAACGCTGGCGGCGT
>NZ_LS422993.1 GCF_900411375.1 Lentilactobacillus raoultii
CCGCAACCCATTGCGTGGCTTGTCAAGGGCATTTGACGCCCCGCAGTTGGTCGCAGCCTGACGAAAAGTACAAACCTAGGTACAAACTTGGTCACGAGTAAGTTTTCATAGAACTTTGGACATTACCAAAGTTGAAACAGACTTTAAGTCTGATGATTAACTTGAAAACGTGCTAAAGCTTCAGACCAACTCTGTTTCTTGATTTCCACATAAGCATACATAGAATTTTTATTTGTGGCAAACACTTTGCACAAGTGGCCATGAATAATATTAAGTATTGAAAAGTAGCGTGTTTTCAGCTACTAAAGAGTAGAACGGAACAATGATTATCAGGGATGACATTAAAACCGCCATCCCAACTAATAACTAAAAATGGTTAGGACGACGGTTTAATTAAAGATGGCCAATTACTCTACATCGAGCGAGTCAGCTGGTTGATTTTTTATGAGCTCACGTGGTTCTTGATGAATTCGGTTTAGTATCCAGTAAGCGATGCCACCGGCTGCAAAGCCAATCAGCCACGACAGTTCAACTTGGGTAAGGGCAATGGCAGCGCCGATCACCAGTGCAATTGGAGCATTCCATTTAACAGGCTGCTGTCGATAATCGTTATAGAGTGTTTCCAGTTGAATGCTTTGGCGTCTCTCAAGATAGTATTCAACCAAAATGATGGCAGTCATTGGGCCAAGAAAAATCGAATAGGCTCGAATGAAAAGCGCTAAGCCGGCTGAAGAAGAATCTTGGACTAACAACCACGGAAACGAGCCGGCCGCCAATATACCAACGATTGTGATTGCCCATTTCTGTGGTAATTTAAACAGAGAGGTTAAAATGTAGGTTGGCGGCATGATATTAGCAACCGAATTGGTCGTGATCACACCCAAAACGATAAACCCAGAAACAAAGAGTGTGATCAAATTATTATTGAAGATATGACCGATAGCATTAACCGGGCTGGAAATGCCGGTCACAGCTGCCAACATGGCACCAGTGACGATGGTAATTCCATAAGCCAATGTGATTGGTAGGAAATACAGAAGACCACGATACTTATTGGATAATTCGGGTCGCAGTTCACGGGAATAGTCGGCTGCAGATTCAAAGATAGCAGTATAGTTGCCCAAAAAGGCCACGATAAAGCTAAAGAAAGTTAGTCCCCATGAGCCATGAACGTCAACCAAATTTTTCTGAATCACTTCGCCGTGTTGACTAATCAGTAAGCCAAAGACACTTAACAAAGCAATCATCACAATCATTGAAATGATGGAAGTGACCACTTTGATTGATTTAAAGCCCTTTAAAGCAATCAGAATTTGGCAAATTTGCATGATAACGAAACAAATTGCTGTGTGGTTAAACGTCCCATTGGTCATGATTTTGAGGATTTGATTTAAAGCCAATGCCCCAGTCCAGCTTTGAAAACCAAACCAAACAATTGCCGGAATCCCTCGAAGCAGGCTGGCAAATTTAGCACCCGTTTTACCGAACGAGAGTCGCAATTGCATGACATAAGGTGCACCGGTCAGGTAACCGAAGCGGTCATTTAACGCAAAGATAATGGAAATAATTAGAATGGCAATGCCTGCCGCAATGAGTGTTTGGAAGAGATTCATGGTAGCAGTCCCGGCGACCACCAACGATGATCCCAGTGTGATGTTGCCGATATTGAAGCCGTCGCCTAACCACATGGACATGTAAGCAAAGATACCAACGGTTCTTTGATCGGTGGTAATTGGTTTTAGGTCATCGGCAATTGGTGCGTCTTCAATTGAGAATGGTTTGGACTGAGTCAGGGTTGTCTGCATTAGCGTTTGCCTCCTTTACAGATTGATTAGTCAGGAATTGGCCAGCTGGCTTAGTGATAAAGCCATCAGTTAGTGTATAAATCGTTTGTCCTCGTAAAATGGTTCGGGTAACCCGATCGTGGATTTTAAATCCTTCATAGGCTGAAAGCTTGTTCTTGTAGTATAGGTCATCTTTGGTTAACGTATAGCTTTGGTCTGGATCAAGAAAAATGAGATCTGCATCTTTGCCAACTGCTAAACGACCTTTATTTTTTAAGCCAAATAAGTCGGCGGGACCCGCTGCAATTAATTGGATAAATTGCAAAATGGATAATCGATTTGAGTTAACTGCTACGTCGTAAAACAAATCAACATTGTTTTGAGCCCCACTGATGCCCCCCCAAACATCGAAGATATTATCATTGGGGTTGGCTTTCATACTGGCGGGGGCTGGTGAATGGTCTGAAGTCACGGCATTTAATGCTCCTGCCTGCACCTTTTCCCAAAGTTGTTTTTGAACGGTCTTAGTCCTAAGGGCGGGTGAACACTTAGCAAGTGGGCCAATTTTTTTAAAGTCGGTTGTGTTCAGTGCTAGATAGTGGACGCAGGTCTCACAAGTCACATCCTGTCCTTGAGCCTGTGCTTTTTGGACTTCACTCACTGCTTCACCGGTGGATAGGTGAACAAAGTGAAGCTTGCAGCCGGTTATTCTGGCAAAGTAAAGTGCGCGGCGAACGGCTTCAACTTCTACCATTGGTGGTCGCGAGTCAATATAATCCTGAATTTGGGTTTGATGGTTGGCAATCTTTTCTTCAGCCAGGCGATCTGTTAGAACCGGATTTTCAGCGTGAAGTGATAAACGAAGACCAGTTTTCTGAATTGCCTGCATGCCTTTGTAAAGCTCATAATCATCAACGTTTTTGAAATCTCCAGGAATGTCGGTCCCAGTAGTTGCCATGAAGGCTTTAAAGCCGGCTGCTCCAGCCTTTGCCAGTTTGCCGATTTCGCTGAGATTTCCTGGCACCAGTCCGCCATAAAGGGCAAAGTCAATATAAGATTTACCTTTGGCAATGGTGCGTTGTCGGTTGAATTCGGCTGCGGTAGTTCGTGCCGGCAAAGCATTTAGCGGCATAACAACCATACTGGTTGTGCCACCGGCTGCCAATGCTTGACTACCTGTATGGTAATCTTCCCAATCACTGCGACCAGGCTCGTTAATATGAACGTGGGCATCGACCATCCCTGGTAAAACAAGTTGATTATGGGCGTCAATGATCTGAGTGGCATCCGTCGACAAATTAGTTCCGATTGCCGCAATTTTGCAATTTTTAATTGCTAATTCATGCTGAGTTAAGACAGCACTTGGAGTTACAATTTTTCCGTGAATGATGACTGAATCGTATGTCATTGTTGCCAGTCCCTTCTAAAAACACCTGATTTAATCCATCAAGTCGCAGGAAGTATTAGGCGCTTTCTGTTAAAATGATTAATCCTAATTTAATGGGATTTTTTCTAATGTGCATTGGTCATTGATACTAAATTTCTAAATAAAATTAGTGAAGGTCCACAATCGAATGTCAAATTAACTGACATCAAATTGTGGACCTTCTTTTAAATCATCATTGATTCGACTGGGTTAAAAGTAATGCGACTTGTAATCGCTGGGCAATGGCCGGATCTTTTAAATCAATGTTAAGGATCTCACTGGTTTTTTTCAATCGATAGACAACTGTGTTTCGGTGAATAAACAGTTGCTTGGCAACCAAATTGATTTGTTGGTGATTGTAAAGATAGAGTTGGAGTGTTTGTAGTAGATCAGCGACCTCTTGGTGATTTTTAAGATGTAGTAGTGGTCCCAAAGTTTCGTTAATGAATGATTGAGCTTCGTTATGGGGGATTAATTGAAGCAGCTCCGAGACTTCTTTGGGTCGAAAACGCTGCATGACTTTATCGGACTGTTCAGCCAAGGTATATGCCTCCTGAGCTTCCTGATAAAGGGTTGGTAATTGAGCTGCTGGGAATTTGGCGTGACTTAGGCCAATTTTTAACAGATATCGGTCTCCAAATGATTTTTTTAAAAAATTGGCCAAGGCTTCCAAAAAATGAACCGGATTTTGAGTAGCGGAAATGATCAAAATTAATTGCTGCTGAAAAACAAAACTTGTTGCGGCAATCTGATACTCATCTATAAACCAATCAGTCAGTCGGCGGATTTGTTCTGACTGGTTGAGAAAAAGTAAGACACCAGTTTGGGCTGGCTTTAATCCTAGTAAGGCGCAATAACAATTTTTTGATAGATCAACGGCTAATTTTGCGGGTTGTTGTTCAGATAATTGACCACGAATTCGGCCGGTTACGACATTACTGAAGAATTCGTTTCGCTGATGACCGGTGTCCTCTTTTCTCACATCCGTTCGACTATTCATCAGACTAATGATGTTTTGAATCTGCTGAAGTTGAAGCTGCTGCGTTGAGGTCAAAGTTTCTAAGTCAAAAATACCGATAAATGATTTATTTTCAGGATACATCACCATCAAAGGAAAAATGTGAACATCATGTTGCCCACACTGGACGGTTGTTTCTTTAGAGAGGGACAGGTAATCCAGTTGGCTAGTTTGTCGAAGTTGAGATGAAAGTTTTTCACGCTGATCCCAAATCTGCCGGTTAGCGTAACAAACCCGAAAATGACTATCCAATAAAACGATGTCGTGTTTAAGGTAGGTAGCACATTGATCAAGAACAATATTGAATTTGGTATTATTGAGTGCTAATTTCGAAAGAGTTTGATTTTGTTGAATCACTCGACTAAGTTTCAACGCGTCAGCTTGAATGACAACTTGAATTAACGAAGAAACGGTTTGGCTTAATGGCTCTTCAGCTGGCGTCAATAGTAATGGGAACTTCAGAGTATTTGCCAGTTGAATGATGTCGGTTGGAATTTGTTTGAAGTAACGATTGGCTTTAATTCCCAAGCCGGCACATCCGATGGCAGCCATTTTTTTAATCAATTCTTTTAGTCGATCAATATGCTGGTAATAATGGTAACCGGTGGTAACAAGTAGTTGGCCGGAAAACAGGTAAGACTCGATATCTGGTGCTTCAATCATGCCAATTAACGTCGCATCGCGATCCATTCCCGCCATGCCGGCAATTAATTTAATTCCTTGTAGTTCTTTGGCGTTTAACAGCTTAGTCATTTGCATTTTAACGACCACTCCCTTCTTTTTCACAACAGGTTGCTAGTGATATTTAACAACCAGTTTAATATTTTTGTGCAAAATTGCCAATGCTTTTCTCATTGAATGAATTTAAATTTAATCTAACATCAAAAGAAGGCGAGTGTCGATGAAACAATTAACAGATCAAAAAGTAAACGATTATTTGACACATCTTGGTAAATTTGGCCATTTAGAAAACGGTGGTGTGACCAGACTGGTTTATGATGATGACTGGGTCGCCGCTATGGCGTTTGTCCTGGATGATGCCCGAAGGAGGGGATTTAAAACTGCTATTGATTCATACGGAAACGGGTTTATGAGTTTTCCAGGGAAAAAGTCTCAGCAAATTGTTGCAGCCGGATCACATCTTGATACAGTTAATCAGGCCGGCCTCTATGATGGGGCGTACGGGGTAGCAGCAGCAATTTTAGCCATGAATGAGTTGGTTGATCAATATGGCCAACCCAATCAAACGATGACTTCTGTTGCTTTTAGTGAGGAAGAAGGCAGCCGCTTTCCAACCAGTTTTTCGGGCTCAAAGCATTACGCAGGAGTTCAGGAAACTGATCCAACATTACGGGACAAGCAAGGGATTACTTTTTCTCAGGCACGAAAGTTGGCAGTCTCTCAATTAGCTGATCGGTTTCCAATTGTTGAGCAACCACTGCCGAGTGAATTCTTTGAAGTGCACATTGAGCAAGGACCTGTGTTGGAGGAAAAAGGCTTACCAATTGGAATCGTGTCAGCAATTTGTGAACAAAAACGCTTTACAGTAACGGTTCACGGCCAAGCCAATCACGCTGGGACAACCCCACAGCACTTACGTAAGGATGCGTTAAAAGCGGCGGTCAGGTTGATTGAAAGACTTGATGAACAAGCGCAAAAAATTGGTGAACCACTAGTCTTTACAGTTGGTGAATTGACGGTTGCTCCAGGCTCCGCCAATGTGATTCCGGGGACGGTGACTTTTTCGGTTGACGTTCGCCATCCAGAACAAGCGGTGGTGGATCGGTTTGAAAACTTTTTACGAGCGCAAGCTGTAGTCGCACCGCTCGTCAGGGTTGACGTAGACCGTTGGATGGACAGTCGACCAGCTGTTATGGATTCCAGGTTGGTTCACCAATTTGAACAGTTAGTTACTCAAAAGGGGCTTAATTATTTGAAATTACCTTCCGGTGCCGGGCACGATACCCAAATAATGAATTTAAAAGTGCCAACGGCCATGTTGTTTGTCCCCAGTAAAAATGGCATTAGCCATTCGCCAGCTGAATATACGGCACCAGCTGACTTGCGGGCTGGCATTGACGTTTTAAAGGCACAACTATATCAAGAATGCTACGAATAGAATAAAGGAGTGAGCTTTATGAGCGAATTAAAAATTAACCACCGATTAATTATGACCCCGGGGCCGACAATGGTTGACCCACGGGTTTCTCAAGCCATGAGTAATCAGATTTTAGGCCAGTTTGATCCGGATTTTACCCAGATTATGAATGACAATATGGCCATGATTCGAAAGAGTTTTCATACTAAGAACCAGTGGGCGTTTCCAATCGACGGTACCAGTCGAGCCGGCAACGAGGCTATTATCGGTAGTATTGTTAAACCGGGCGACTCAGTTCTAGTTCCTGTCTTTGGCCGATTTGGTGATTTATTTGTTGAATTGGCTCAACGCGCGGGTGGCCGGGTGACGACCATGACAGCCGATTGGGGTACTGTCTTTGACCAAGACCAAATCATTAGCGAAATTAAACGACTGAAACCCAAAGTGGTCGCAATTGTTCATGGCGAAACCTCGACGGGCCGTCTGCAACCAATTGACCGGTTGGGTAAGGCTATTCACGAATATGGTGGTTTTTTAGTGGTTGATGCAGTTGCCTCCTACATGGGGACGCCAGTTGAAGTTGACCGATGGGAATTGGATGCGGTCGTTGGCGGCGCGCAAAAGTGCCTTTCCATTCCATCAGGGATCACACCAATCACCTTTAACGATCGCTTTGCAGCTGAGATTAATCAGCGAAAACGGGTTGAACAAGGAGTCCGAACAGCATTGGATCAAAGCGGCAGCCAGTTCATTACCAGTAATTACCTTGACTTGACTCAACTACAAGATTATTGGTCACCCAGACGACTCAATCACCATACTGAAGCGACGGTGGCAGATTATGGTCTGCATGAGGGATTGAGATTGGCGCTTCATGAAGGGTTGCCAGCACGGTTTAACCGTCATTTGAGGGTCCACCAGGCGCTTAATGCTGGTCTAACTGCGATGGGCTTAACCATTTATCATCAGGGTGATCATGAAATGCCGATGGTGACCTGCGTTCAAATCCCGGATAAGCTGGATGGGGATGCGTTTAGACAAAGCCTGCTAGAACAATTTGGTGTTGAGATTTCCAGTTCATTTGGTAGCTTACAGGGAAAAATTTGGCGGATTGGGACTATGGGATACAGTGCCCAAAAAGGGTTCATTCTGACGTTTATTGCGTTGTTTGGCGCAGCCTTACTTCAGGCTGGCATCTCAGTTGATTTAAAAGCTGGTTTAGATGCTACTCAGGCCGTCTTTGAACGTCCTAATGCCCCCGTTGATTCACTGGTTTCAACTCTGTAAAAGTTCTGTATATCTTTGTAAAAGTATCCATTTTTGAAAGTGATTGATGGTATTCTGATTGTGCAGAGAAAAGCGCACCAAATCTGCAAAAATTGACACTCGATGATTGACTGGAGAAAAAGAGAGACTCCGGTGATCGTCACGGCTTTGAAAATGGAGGCTTATAAATGAAGGTATTGGAAGAGACCCCGGTTGAGAGCTTAATGAAGGATTACTTGTATCAATTTCAAGTCGTTTTCTTAGAAGATCAATTATATTCAGATCGAGAAGCTGGCGAAATCTTTTTGGCACTTCGTAAAAAGACCATTCAAAAGTATCAAGCACTGACTGGCAATCAATTGACCGACGATAAGTTCCATCAATTGATTGCAGATTTGCCAACGCCATTGAAACAAGGCATTTTCGAATTAGCTGAGGATGATGTGCGCCTTGGCAGGATTAACTTAATTCGTAGAGGATTGGATAATTCGTGGCACGTTTAATAGCAACTGCGAGAATCCTTTGGATAAAATAAAACGATTTAGTATTAACCAAAAATAAAGACTTAAAAACCTCTATTGACGCCAACGGATACATAGTTGGGTCGCTAGAGGTTTTTGTATCAGATATTAACTTTCAGACTGGTTGGCCAGTAGTTTTTCAATTAGGGCAATGTAAATGAGAAATTTGTCATTAGTACTGCGGTAATCCAGGCCGGTTTGCTTATAAATCATATTTAAACGGTAACGAATGGTATTGGGATGGGTGTAAAGTGCTTTGCCGGTTTCGGTAATGGATTCGTTATGGTTGAAAAATTGTTGAACGGTTTCAAAAATTTCAGGATTGTTTAGAATTTGATCCATTTCAATCGGGTATAAGCGACTATCTTGAATTTTTGACAGCTGATTAACCAGTTCCCAAAGGCTGACATCCCGGTAGAAAATTGGCCGATCCTGCCAATTCATCGTTTTGGCGACGTCCATGCCAAAACCGGCTTCGGTAAACGCCCGGTGGAGATTCTTAGCCTTGTGAAGTCCCGCAACCCCCTCGTAAAGAGAAAAATGGGGGATCTTAACGGTATCCAGTAATTGATGATAGTAACGTCGATCATAAGGGGGCTTCTTGGATTGATTATCTTTAAAGAAGAGGACAATTGTTGCGCCGTTGGTAGATTCCAAAATGAAATCGGTGACGATTTTTTGTTTGGCCGCCAAACTTGAAAAAGTGGTTTGAAGCTGACTGATCAAGCTGTATTGGATCATCATTCGTTCACTTGACTTGGGAACTTGGGCAAGCGAAACCCGGATGACACGGGCCTCCAATTTATAAAGATCAACGCCTTTTAAACCGGAAATGAAATCGAAATCTTTATCACTGACTGAATTCGTTTTCAGCAGGTAATCCAAATCCAAATCAGCCATTTTACTGGTCCGACGATCTTGAAATAAAAGGGTGTTGACGTCGTTCATAATCTGCATGTAGGTTGCATCCTCGTCGATCTCGAATAATGGGTAGCCTAAATTATCAGCGTACTGAATCAATTCTCTAGGGAGCTTTGACGCAGCCTTACTGGTATAGGGCTTCACCATTAAACAACAGGTGTTTTGTCTGGCCAGTTTTTGAACCAGCTGTTTGGCAAAACTAATTTCACTTGGCATCATTCTTGAACTGGTAATGACAATTTCACCACTTTTAGCCCACTGACGAACGGCTTCATTATCCATCACGGTGATGGCGTTGGCCTGCCGACCATGAATTGAGGCATGATTCACCTGAAAAAGATGTTGTTTTTCTTTTTTGACTACAGTCTTCAAATCAATCAATATTCTTCACCTGATGAATTCCTTGCGTTTTTATCTACTTTAACGCATTTTGATAAGTTCGTACATATGGCCGGATTCATTACAACTTTGGTATCACTTTGTTAAAACGCCCGTCTGACGCAAGATGGTGAACTTTTGTAAAATAAACGTTGTGCACTATCACAATAAATGTGGTGAATATTTTGTAGGATAATACAATAATCTTTTGCGGGTAAAATGCTACACTGACTGTTGAAAAGTTAAAGCGGTTGGCTTTTCAATAAAGGAGGATTTAACGTAAGATCCACCGGGTGAATAAAAATGAGGAGATTTAAACGAATTATCACGATTGTCCTACCGTCACTCGGAATTGGCGAAACTGCCGATGCTGCACGATTTGGTGACCAAGGAGCAGATACCTTGGGACACGTTTGTGATTATTGGCAGGGATCTTTGAAACTACCGACGTTAACTAAATTAGGATTGGGAAATATCCCACGTCGGTCACCGTTAACGGGGATTTTAGCAGTGACACCATTACAGAGTCACGTTGGTAAAATGCGTTCAATTTCTGACGATAAGGATAGTTTGAGTACCCATTGGGAATTGATGGCGGCTGTTCATCAACGAACGTTGGCCACCTTTCCAAATGGATTTTCATCCCAACTGATCAAGAAGATTGAAAAGTTTTCCAATCGTCAAGTGATTTTGAATCGATCAGCTTCGGAATTAACCGCAATTCGACTTTTTGGTCAACAACAATTGAAAGAAGGTGACTTAATTGTATATACTTCAAGCGATTCGGTATTGCAGGTGTCCGCCAATGAAATGGTCGTCTCACTTGCTGAACTATATCGGATTTGTCGGTATATCCGGTTCGTCGCTGATGAAGATCAATTAAACATCGGTAGAGTGATTGCCTGTCCGTTTATTGGAAAGTCCCCTTCAAATTTTAAACTGACTGATAAACGACGGGAATTCGCCATAGATCTGCCAGCGGTAACTGCTTTGGACGTGCTCAAGCAGCATCAAATTCCGGTTACCGGGGCGGGGCAATTAACTGATCTTTTCTCAGGACGTGGAATGACCCGACAAATTCATGGTCAGAAAGCGATTTTGACTAAAATTTTAAAGACATTGGAAACGCAAACTTTCGGCTTGATCATTGCTGATTTAGGCAGCCTTGATGAAGACGCTCACGCTAGAGACCCTTATGGATACGGGAAAGACTTAATGCAACTGGATGCTTGGCTGAATGCCGTCGTTCAGCAATTAACGCCGACGGATCTGTTACTGATTACCGCAGATCATGCCAATGACCCGACTTTTAAGGGAATCGGCCATACTCGGGAATTTGTGCCGTTGATCGCTGCATCCCCCAATGCAATTGGCGGTCAGCTGACACAATCTCTTGAACTGGCAGATGTGGGGGCGACCATCTTGGCCAACTTCGGCATTGATCATCAGTTGCCGGGAAAATCGTTTCTGAATCAAATTTCGTAAACCAACTGTTCTTCAATTATTTACAAAACTTATCTTAATTTTCTCGCCTTTTGCACAAATCGACAATAAAAGTAATGCTAATTAACACACTAAGTGATTGCTTCAAGGGCTTGTCTGCTCATTGATAACTTGCACTTAGCGTGTTTTTTTGTTGCTTGCATTAAATTAAATTTACAAATTTGCTTTTTGAAACGATGGCTTTTGGATTGATGTTAAAATGAAAATCAGCAATCAAAGTGGGGTGGGTGATTAAAATGGCACGGTTAAAAAATTATTGGTGTGCAAAAGTGATTCGAACAAATGGCCGAACCGTTCAATATCGGTTGACAATGGATTTACAACATGCGCTAAACGGGGATCCACAGGGGCGAAATGAAATGCAAAATGCGTTACTGGTCATTCCACTTGCCCCATACTTACCGGGGCGTAAGCCAAGAAAAAGCCAACCACAAGCTCGCAAGAAAAGTGACCCGCCCTTTGGCATTGGCCGGGTGATTGAGATTTATCGATTACCAGCGAATGTGGCCCAGCGATTCCAGGTCACACGCAGCCAGTTTATCGGTCGTGAGTACTGGACCACCCGACCATTTAAAATTTGCAATACTTATTTGCGGCATGACTATCCATGGCTGAGTCAAAAACAGATTGCCGCTGATATTACTTATTGGCAGAATCGATTATTTAAAGACCATCCACGCGAAAACCGGTTTTGGCGGTTCATTACCCGACAGAGAGTCCATCATCAACTAAAACAAATTCAGCATCGGCGATTCCGGTATGAACAAAAGAAATGGCGGATGTAACTTTAATTAGCGTCCTTGATGACTTAACCGATTATTCGGCTGGGGTTATTGGGGACGTTTTGGAATAACCTCTTATTTGAAAATTAATTATAAAAGTGATTCCCAAGCGGCCGTTTTTCTAATATAATTTAACTTATCATATAATAGCGATTTATTTAATTGGAAAGGAACAGCTGAAATGAGGGGTATTGGGTATTTAATGGGGATTTTGATGGGAGTATTAATCTGGTGTTTCTCCGGAGCTGCATCGGCGGACACCACCTATCAAAAGGTTTATGCTAAAGTTCCGGTGGATTATTATGTCAATCTCAAGTCGACAATTAGTCCACAAACCGGAATTTATCGATCGGGAGGGTATTTTACGTCGGCAGATAATATCACACCGGTCATGTCTGCTCAACGCTTTGCCGGCCGAGAAGTCCACGTTACCAGAGAAGAGGTCACCGTTGATGGCACTTGGGTCAAATTCGCTTATCGCCATCGGGTGATTGGCTGGTTGGCCAAGACAACGCTCAGTCCGGCTTATTTGCGATTAAATGTACCGTTAATTGCTCAGCGACCGCAGTTGCCAACCGGCTGCGAGGTTGTGGCGACGGCGATGATGCTGCAGTACGCCGGCGCCAAGGTGACCAAGATGCAGTTGGCGCGTGAAATGCCACGTAGTCATAATCCCAATAAAGGTTTTGTGGGCAGTCCGTATTCAAAGTCGGGATGGTGGATTTATCCTAAAGGCTTGATGCCGTTGGTTAAACACCACCTTGGTTCAGCGATTGATTTGACCGGAGCCAGCTTTGGTAAAATTAAATCGTCAATTCGACAAGATCATCCGGTTGTCGTGTGGGTGAACGGGGTCGATGGGTTTGTTAATCATGCACTAGCGGTTACCGGATATTCAACCAAGCGGGTCTACTATAATGATCCCTGGACGGTTAAACGCACAAGCATGCCGTTGACGACTTTGCAGCGGCATCGCAGTCACGACGGGTATCGGGCATTGAGTTATTGAGACAATTATTGGGGGAATTAAGTTATGAAACGACAAACTAAATTAATGCTTTGGCTGGTAATTGGGATCTTGTTTGGGATGATGAGTCAAATCCAGTTGTCAGCAAACTCATTCACCACTAATCCAAACATTGTCAAAACCAAACGGTCAATCCGTTTATATCACGACGCTGCTCGGACTAAACCGGCCGGTACGATTAAGCAAAATCATTGGCTTAAAATTAATCACGTTGTTAAGAAAGATGGTCAGATCGTGGCGCTTGAAACCAATCACCAACAGTATCTGACAGCCAATCAGGCGTTTGTGGTGAAAAGTCGTGGGTACCAAAATCCGAAGCGATACTATCAAGTCCACTACCAACAAATTAAACCAGAAGGCCAGGTCGGCTATACGGTTAAACGGGGCTTTGAAGGCATTAAAACTTGGTACATTATGCGTAAAATGGGAACTTTTGCCGGCTATGATAAATATAATCAGGCAACCTATCAGGCCGTTAAACGATTTCAACGCCAACATCATTTACGGGCGACCGGCAATGTTAATCTAATGACTTGGTTAAAAATGGGTTTTACAAAACACTCATGGACGAGTATTGACAGCTATGTTGCTCCTTTGAAAGCAACTGCGTGGCAGGGCCGACAAGCCCATATTGAAGCGATGATTCATCAAGCCTATCGATATTTGGGTAATCCTTATCTGGTAGGATCTTCTTCCAGCCCTCGTTATGGGACGGATTGTTCCGGATTGGTTATGCAGGCATTGTACGCAGGCGGGATTGACCCAGCCCCAATCAGTGCCATTCACCATGCTTTCCCGGGAAATGAGTGGAATTCCAGAAATCTCTGGGCCAGCAAAAAATTGATGCACGTGGCCTATCGCCATCGCCAGCGGGGGGATCTGGTCTTTTATTACCAACCGGGGACGCACGTGATCTGGCACGTCGCAATTTATCTGGGACATAACCGAGTGATTGAAAGTTGGCCGCCAAAAATCATGGTACAACCGATTCGAAATAGCCAACGTTCCGATATTGCCGGGATTGCCAGAGTGTTTCATTAAATTAAAAAATGGACCGTTCTCACAGCCTTAGTGGTTTTGAGCGCGATCCGTTTTTTCGCGGATTAAATCCATTTGATTTTTGATGCGGTATAGACTGGTAATAAAATTTCGGTAATCAGCTGATCCAAATCCTTTTTTGTGACGTGTTTACCGAGAATAATTTGATTGACCAGCAGGAGAGCTGGTAAATTAAGTACGTTGTCTGATAGCTGATTTAGCTGAATTTGATGCCGTTTATCGGCCCGCTTTAAGATGCACATCAAGACACTTTGAAAATCTTTTCCCGGCCCGATTGATAAAATCTGATTTACTGGAACGTCTTCCAAGCGTTCCGTCACTAATCCCGCAAATTTTGGTCGACTTAATTCGTTAATTTCCGGTAATAATGCTGCGAACAATTGACTAAAGTCACGTTCCAAGTGACCGCCGTTTGGGACCCGGAGACTGACCGCCTTTTGATCGTATTTGGCAAAGGCAGCGGTCACCAGCATTGCCCGGTCTGGCCATTTATGGTATAAAGCATTTTTTGAAATTTTAGCACTGATGGCGACAGCGTCCATGGTCACAGCTTGGTAGTCAGCATCCTGAACGATTTTCCAGGCTGTCGAGAGGACTAATTGGTCACTGTCGCGCTCTTGGCGGGATGCAGTTTTGGGGCTTTCCAAAAAAATCACCTCCAAACGTGATTCTGATTCAATCATTATTGTAGCACTGAGAGCGAAGAACCCGTTCAGAAAAGAATCTAATTGAACAAAGAATTTAAAAACCGCTTGGCAAGTGGGAACCTGCTAAACGGTTTTGAGTTTGTTTAACTATCTAAATAAAGACTGCGATTATGGGTGACCGGTCGTTTAATCAACGTGATCAACATTGGAACGATAATGGCAATGATCACCTTAGTCGCAATATTTTCGATGCCGGCCATCCCCGCTATATCCAACAGCGCGTTGTGCAGGTACATGATAATCATGGTGTGCTGCCCAATAATTGCCAGGATAAAGCTCCGTTCAAAGCGAGAAGTCAGATACGAAAGTCCCATGACGCCAAACGAGAAAATTAACGGAATCGTTGCCAACATCAAAATCTTTGGCAGTGACGACTGAATTTCATGGGATTTCATTGAAAATTCAAAGTTAAAGTAGTGATTTAAATAAAGGCCGATTAATGTGCCGGCAGTGAGTAAGATTCCCATTATCGGCAATGGCCTTTCCAACCAACGGTAATTGGTATGGAAAACCAAGTAACCAATATAGGTGAAGAAAGCGGCTATCAGGACGATATCCGCATTCCACGGCAGGGTTTTAAAGCTGTAGAGTTGCAGCCAATCAATTTTATCGTAGCAAGTTCCCGCAAACAACAGGGCGGAAACAATCGCTAACTGCCACCAACGTGATTTAACGGTCGAAATCAATAGAGTGACGGCCGTAATTGACAACAGATAGACGTTAATGAACCAGAAAGTACTGGTATAAAGGTTTAACGTTCGCCCGCCGACAATTAACCTTGAGAGGTGGTTAACCAGGTACTGCCAGTCTTTGTTATATAAAATACTGTAAAGTAAAACCAGTCCGATCCCCGCCATGAAATAAATGAGCAGGTCTCGATAAAGGCGTTTATTGAAGAAACGTTGCCAATCGGTTATTTTTTTAGCATTTAGCGGTTTTAAAAAGAACCCACCAATGATGAAGAACAGGGGCATGTGCCACCAATAAATAATATGGGTGGTGTTCCCGCTTGCCAAAGCATGGCCAATCACCACGGCAATAATCCCGTAAGCTTTGGCAATATCAATCCATTCAATTCTCTTTTTTCTCATAATATTTGCGCGATCACCTAACCTTTTCTAAAAACGAATTGGTATATTCTAATTGCGCAATCGTTCTTTTGATTGCTGCTTGTATTTTTTCATGTTAACCATAAATCAACCTTAAAGCAAAATCAGTGCTTAATCCCTTAAGAAAATCTTTAATTAAGTGATTTCGGAATGTGCCATTAGCCGATGAATGGTCCGATCCAGGATCATTTCCCACAGATGACGGGGATGCAAGTCAACTTGCCGGTAACAGGCAAATAATTGAAATTTGATTTTTGAGTAGGAATTGGAAACCCACGAAAATACCAGCATTCTAAAAATCACTAAGAGATTATATTTGGCCAGCATTTGGCTGATGATTGCCTGCTTGGTACTTTGAAGATAGTGGTTGCCGATTGTTTTGATCATGCGGTTCTGAACGGTCAACCGATCATGAATCAATTTAGCGGCCTTTTTGCGGGCAGAAGCATTAAATAACGAATTGGGATGGTATAGATAATGGTAACCACAAGCGTTAACGTATCTGAAACGCTTAGCTTTTAAAACGGCTTGAACACACCAATCTAAATCTTCGAACAGGGTGTCTTTGAATTTTAAACCGGCAATTGCCTGTCGTTTAAAGACCTTGTTCCACAAAAAGCCAGCTGAAGCGTGCCAGTTGCGAATTCTAAGAACAGATTTAAGCACGCTTTCTCTTTTGACCCACCTACTTTTGGGCCACAGAGTGATGCGGTGCATAAACGTGATGTAGTCGAAGAGAAACATATCGGCATCGTATTTTTTTAAAGCAGGCATAACCCTTTTAGAGAATCCTGTCAGTAATTTATCGTCACTGTCCATAAAATAAATGTATTTTCCGACAGCTTGATTGAGCGCAACTGTGCGACAAAACGAAGGCCCCTTTACGGCTGAAAGCTGCTGAATTTTAACGTTTTTGGCGTGATCAAAGCTTTCATGCAGCGCTATCACGGTTTTATCGACTGAACCATCATCCACCAACAAAATCTCGATGTTTGGTTGATTGAGAAATGGTTGGAGATTTTTCCGGATTTTAGGAAGATCACGGATTGAGTTGTAAGTCGGCATAATGATTGATAACAGCACTTGTTACTCACCTCTATCACATTGTTGCGTCACGTCATTTAAAGAGAAAATCTTACTAACTCCATTGTAACGTGAAAGCCAGTCTGTGAAAAATAGTTGCGTTGGATAGAGAACGGCTTAATTTGTGTGTCGCGTTCGAGAAATTAAAGCTCGAATGCCGACAATCAAGAGAAAGACCAGCCACCAACCAACACCAATGACTGAGAGTATAATCCCCATTTTGAAGCCAGGTGTTTTGTACCTTAATTGGACAAAGTGACGCCCCCCTGGAATCCTGGCACCAACGAAGCCGCTATTGACTCGGAACGTTTTGGCGGGTCGGCCATCGATTTGAAGGCGCCAACCGGTTGAGTAGGGGATGGAAGTAGTCATGATTCTCGGCCGATTGGTCAGATTGGTGTAGCCGGAGACTGAATTGTTTTTGACCTTTTGGTACTGAAGACCAGTCTGTTGAAGCTGGTTAATTCGGCGGTTATAGGACTTATTAAATGGGACCGCCATAATCTTTAGATGCTTGAAGTGTAATTGTTTAACGCCTTTAAAGTGTAAGATTAATGCGCGACGAACCTTGCTGGCATAGCCTAAGTTTAAAACGATGTGTTGCCGATCTTCGTAATCTGAAAGATTGTTAATTGGAAGTTGGCGAACGTGGGCAAAATTAGTACTGGTTTGAACTGTCAGATAATAGCTGCCAAGATCCGGATAGGCCATTGCTGTTCGTAACCGGTTAATTTTTTGAAGCTTGGAAACTGGTGAGCCGCTGATAATTGAATCTGCCCGCAGGCTGTTTAAGCGATCCATGGTTGTATGACGGGTTTCCGAAATGCCATCAATGACCAAGTAAAGCTCACTGTTTCGGTATTGTTGGGGATGCTTCAGTTTAAGCCGGTAAGCCAGATGATGTCCCTGAACATCGGTATCCATTACCTTTAAACTGGTTTGATTTTCGGCTTGATGACGTTCGACCACTTCTTGATTTTTAGACATGATTTGTTTTAAAGGGGCCCCGTTTGGGTTCAGCCCGGTAGCTTTTTCCCAAATGGCCACTTTATTGGCTGGCAGCGTGGTTTTAAATTTAGCCGCAGCTTGTCGGTAACGACTGTTAGGCGAATGCCGCATCCGGTAGAGAGTGGCCTTAATGGGGTTGTTGACAAGATGCTGGTCATAGAGCTGTGGTTGGTAACCGACCGTTTTGACAGTTGGTTTGGGTGACGTTTGAGCAACACCGGCAACCGGCTTTTCAACGGTGGCCCCTGACAGCAAGGCCTGTTCGCGTTGAAGTGGCGACAGATTACGGTAATCAGCGGCGGTGATGATGTGAGATTGCAGATAAACCAGTGGCAGTGCCAAATTTGATTTCAAAAGCACCGTCCCAGAGTGATTACTTAAGCCGGGAACCGGTAATTCCGGAAAATCGCGAATCCTGCCGCGGCTATTTCTAACAAAGTGATAACCGTAAGGAACTGCTTGGGGCCGTTTTAAAATATCCGTTTTGGCAAACATGTATTGAACGCCCAGCAAATTCAGTAACGTTGTTCGGCCATCCGCCTCGCCGGTCACTGAATTAACGACTGAATCCGCGTTGCCAAGTGAACGGTTGAATTTTAACAAATACCCATTTTGAATTGAGTAATAAGCACCCAAGTCATGAGTCCCCAAAAGCATTGGAATATTATTGCCGGCAGTTAAATGAGGGTAATAATTGGTCATAGTGGTTGTTCGATAAAAGGTGTTGGTTTTGGGCAGGGCTTTTTCGGCACCGTCATAGTAATCGCTTACCCATTTGGCGGCGGACCCGGTCATCAATTCTGCCCGGACATTTCGGCTGTTATTTGGACTGAGCCAGCCCTGACCGTTGCTGACTAGGTTGATTAGTACCAAACCGGTGATCATAGTCGCGACGGTTTTAACAGAGAGCTTTAAAGAATTTTGGCAGGCCAGAAGTAACAAAAATCCAAGTAAAAAGCCGTAAGCCACCAAATCATTTTGAGGGAGGCTTAAAGTAAAGCCCTTGGTCAACCAGACTAATGTAATTAAAGCCACCGTGGCAGTGATTAACCAACGTAAATCGCTGTGGGTGAGGTGAGGGAGTTGATCAACAAAGACCATGACAGCCAGGCTCATTGGCAAAACGGCCAGAAACAGCCAACGATTAGATGGGGTAGAAAGCGCGTTGGCAGTTGCACTAACTTGTGGGAAAAGAAGTGAAACCAAAATAATCAGTAAAATGATGGCCAGTGGTCGATTCTTTTTGAAGTGTTTTAATACATAAACGGCTGCTAAAAAGGCCAAGCCACAGAAATTAAGCACCAGCCAATAATCCTTAGTAGTGGTACTGGTAATGAGCTGATTTGGCAGGGCAAAATAGTATTTAGCCGGGTATAGTAATAAGCCATTGGCAAATTTAGCGTGGTAGGCAATCCGAGTAGACTTCAGGACGGCCAGTAACGTTGGGAATAAGGTAACTCCAGCCATCATTAATCCGGTGACGACTGCTTGAATTAGGCAGTAAATAATGCGAATACCCGGTAACGGCTTTGAACTGACGTGACGTAAGTGCAGATAACGAGTGATCAAATAGACCAGGGTTCCCAACGCCAACATGTAGGCAAAGTAAAAGTTGCTAATCAGTGCCAGGGCGGTAGCAATTGCTAATGGGAGCCAGTTACGCTGATGAAGCACTTTTTCAACGCCCATTGCTAAGAGCGGAAAAATAATCATGGGCAACAGGAAAAAGGGATGGTGCATGGAAACATAAAAGTTGTAACCGGAAAAAGTGTAAATTAAAGTACCGATGAGTTTGCTGTGGCGGCTGAACGACCGCTGATTAGCCCACCCCAAAAACGCCAGGCCAGCACAGTAAAGCCGCAGAAGGATCAGCACTTGATAGCCCAGTTCGAGTCGGCTAGGTGGGAAAAGCCCAATTAAATAACTAAATGGGTCGCCGACTATGTAAAAGGCAAACGTGGTTAATTGGTCGGCGCCAGCTCCCAAGTTCCAAGACCAGCCAAATAATGACTGGTGAGCGGTTCCCTGAAGGATTCGTTGAAATTGCGCCAAGATTGGATAATGTTGTGCAATCCCATCAACGTCCCAAATTAGCGTTCTTCCCGCTAACCAGGGGAGTGAGTAAGTGAGTAAACAAATTAAGATAAAGGTAATGGTGTACAGTAAAAACAGTGGCATTTTTCTTCGTGGTTGTTTTGCTGAAGTTGAAATAGATTCTTGCATAACTAAGCCCTCCAATAACTCAACTTCATTTTCCGACAAAGACCAGCTTCAATACAAGTTATTTGCAAAACTTTAATCTTTTTGAGACGTTTGTTAAACGAACTTAATTTAAAGTTGACAATTTTTTTACACAAAATTCGTAAAAAATTGATTATTACGTGATTTAACTGCTGAAAAAAGGGCAGTAATTTGCAAAGTGATGAGTTTCGTGTAGAATATGCCCTATAACTTTCGAAGGGACGAGTTATTCTATGATTAGAGTGAAACAACTGATTTTATTGGCAGCACTGGTGATCGGTGGCATCATGCCCGTATCCGTGCAAGCCCAATCAATTAAAAAAGAAGTCCAAGGCAATCGGACAATCTATGTGAAGACAGATTACACAGCGCATGCAGTTAATGCCGGCCACCAACAACTGGTCACTAAAAAGCCGGTTAATCTGGCTGAAATGGCAAATGGCCATGTTGATGAGCAGCATCATCTGACGGTACCGAAGAATACGGTATTGACGGTGAAGGATACTTTAACCAGCCATTCGGGATACGTGGTGACACTTACCGGTAATCGAAATCAATTTGCGATTATCAATCCCAGTCAATCAGTTTATTCAACTAAGGGAAGTCGCAATACAACTCAAAAAACGAAGGAATTGAAGGTAGCTGGCAAAAAGTGGGCAAAGGGACTGAGCCACAGTCAGGTTAAAGCCATTCGTTATTATACGAACAATGGGTATCATCAGATTAATACGGCGTTGCGGGAGCCAAACAAAAAGGCTTCGGCTAAAGTTAACGCAAGTATTAAAGCAATCAACGCCAGTCTTCAGTCGTTTAAATTAACCCAGCCGGTCACTATTTATCGCGGAATTTCTAAAGAAGGCCTAGCAAAATCGTTAGGCGGCAAGACACTACGACTGGGCCGACAGTATCAGGATCCGGCGTATTCTTCCTGTACGCTTAGCCAGATGACGGCATTAGGCTTTTCACCGCAGCATGTGGTGTTAAAAATCAATTTACCAATTGGGCATCACGGCGCATACATTGATCCGGTTTCAACCAACGTTGGTGAAAAGGAATATTTATTGGCTAGCCATACAGAGTTAATTGTCACTAAAATTCAAAATGCCAAGTCAATAGTGCATACGGTCACCACAACGAAGCAAAAAGGAAAGAAAGCCCAGCGTCAAGTTAGCAATGTTAAAACCAATTATCGACTGGTCACGTTGAACTTAAAACAGTGAGCGGACAAAAGCGCTTAGCACCCGGATGATAAGACGTCAATCTGGGAAATCCCGGGTTTGGATTTTTCAGATTGATCTCTTATCAGGAGTGGTGTTGCTTTTGGTAGCTGTCCTAGTTCAGTGAGCGAAGCCAAACGGTTAGCATCTGGAATATAAGGCGTCGATTGGGGAAATCCTGGGCTTGGATTTTTCCAATCGATCCCTTATATGGAATGATGCTGTTTGGTGTAGCTGTCCTAAGTGAGCGAACAAAAGCGGTTAACACCCGGATGATAAGACTGAGCACCAATTTTTGAAACAACAAAAAAAGACTTGAGGCAATTCTAAAACCAAAGTGGTTTCTGGATTGTTTCAAGTCTTTTGATTGTTTTAATGGTTAATGAGGTACTTGGCCAAGTAATACCCCAACTTTTGGGCAACTTGAGGCGTCGGGTGCACCTTGTGGTCCTCATAAACCAGGTCTTTATTTTGATCCGTAATCAGATCTGGGGCGACAGTGTTAAAGTTGACCACTTGAACACCTAAATGATGGTATAATTTTGCCTCAGCACGTTGAAGCTGGCCAAAGGTATAACCGTACATGTTCATCATGTTTTGCCGATTTTGACCACTGGCGGTAAACCGAGTGAGTGGTAGAACGCCATAAATTTTAGCATTTGGGTTCAATAACTTAATCGCCATCACATTATGTTTCAAATGGGCGATGACATTTTTAAGACTACCCGAACCGGAATAATTGGTATAGTCATTGGTCCCAATGTGGATAAAGATCATATTCATTCGACGAATTTCGTTCTCATGATATTTAATGGCAACCGACAAGTCCTGAGCAACCCGGGTGGTGCCGATGTAAGCGAAGCGTTTGCCAACAATTTTGGCATGAGGAACTGAGAAGTTTTCAACCCGATTATCAGTCCCTAAGTATTTGTTGAGCCAGTCCGGATAAGCGTTGTTCATGTAGAAATGGTAGCCGTCCCAACCAGCCGGAATTGAATCGCCAAAGAAGCCGATTTTTTTATGATAAAAACGTTTGCCGGCACCGGCTAATTTTAAATTGTAAGAGTTGCTGTTAATTGATTTGAGTTGTGATCGTAAGACCCAAAAGGTGTATTTGCCACTACTGTCTTTGACCTGATAGGCCGTTTGTGTTTTACCGTTAATGGTTAATTTAGCGACATGGGTCCGATACCAGGTTGTCTTAGAAAATGGCTTGTCGCTAACAGTTTGAGTGAGATTGATGTTATTATACAAAATGGCACTTTTTCGTAATGCATAGGCGTGGGTAATTGCCGGTGAACTGTAAGCTACTTTGACGCTTTCAGAACTTGTATCAGCTACTCGACCAGTGGCAATTAGCCCGCAGGCTGTGATGACAAAGGATGCTAAAAAAATGACAAACTTTTTCCGTTTGGTTAACCAAGACATGTTTCATATTCTCCTCAGATTTAAAGTGTTTTGGGTCAAATTCAAATCAATTAAAATGATCGGTTAATCACTAATTACAAAGGTAACTTTGCAATTGGCCATAACCGATGGATGTTGAAGTGAAGAATTAATCCAGTCGTTTTTAACCATCCGTGATTTCAAGGGTGATGGTTAAAATGCCCCGACACTTTTTAAATTTGGTCAGATGCCCCCTAAAACAACAAAAAGTATTATATGTAATTTATTGATTGGAAGTCAATCGATTTCTGAAAACTTAACGCTATGGTAAGAAATTTTGCAACTATTTTAAATGGTTATGGTGGTATAAATAATCGTTATAATTAATCTTAATTGCTGGTTTAATAGGGTTAAAAGCGACTTTAAATCATTAATTGGATGGTAATTTTGCTGAATTCAATTTATGATAGTAAGTGAGGTGATTTCATGGATATTAAATCAATAACGCTAGATCAAACTAAAAAGTCTTCAATGGACATTTATCAAAGTAATACTGATGAAAAGTTACCGGGCATTGTCATTATTGGTGGCGGTAGTTATAAACAATTAAAAGAACGGGATACGGAAAGGGTGGCCATCACATTTGCGACCCAAGCCTTTCAGTCATTCGTTGTGAACTACCCGGTTTTGGAAAATAAAAATTATTCGGATGCCAGAACATCAATTGAACAGTCATTTGATTACATTGTCAATCACGCTGATCAACTGAATGTCGACACAGATAAGCTTGGAATTATCGGCTTTTCTGCCGGCGGTCAATTAGCAGCCGACTATGGTAATGAAAAAAACTCACACGCTAAATTTGTGATGCTGGGTTATCCGGTCATTCAGCCAACTTTGGATGAAAAGATGGGCATTAAGAGCTTAGATGTTTCAAAAACAGTTTCAGCCAGCACACCGCCAACCTTCATCTGGGGCTCGATTAATGATGAGTTAACACCATTCTTGGATCACATTCACGTTTATACCGAAGCACTGGCGAAAAATAAAGTGCGATTTGAAGTTCATGAATTTGGTACCGGGAATCACGGAATTGCTTTGGCTAATAAATGGACTGCCATTGTCAACCGCGATCGTTCGGATCAACATATGGCCCGTTGGTTTGAACTAGGGATGGAATGGTTACAGGAAGTCGTTGGTGTCAAATAGTAAAGTTAACTTATTAACATAAAAAGTGAGTTTGCAAAATCAGCACGAAAACGTGTTAATTCTGCAAACTCATTTTTATTTGGGATAAAGTCAAAACGGCTGCGATATTATAAGTTGATTTTTAGAGAAACAATTTAGTTATCGCTTTACAGGACTGACTACATAAAATGCATACTAAGCTTTTTTACAAGGGGGATTTAGGCAATCCTTTAAGTAAACGAGAAGTTACTAAATTCGGCGTTAATGGGGGTTAAAAGTATCTCTATATTTAATTTTACTTGGCAGCGTAATTCTGGTAGTCCAATTACTTTCGTTGTTCTCACTTAGTGACTTGGCATGAAGAATGGCGGCCGCTCCTAATTCAGTTTTTGGAAGCCAAACAGTTGATAATGAAGGCGTTAGGAGGGGAGCAAAATCCGCATCATCAAAACTAACCAGAAAAATATCTTTTCCAGGCGTTAAATGATGTTTGGCGAGGCTTTTCATGACACCTATGACTAATAACGAGTCAGAAGTCACTACAATCGCGCCAAGCTGATTGCCTTCCCGTTCGATCAACTGATCTGTCGCTCTCATGGCGGCGGTATTCGACCAGTTCACTTGCTCAAACAGTTGTTTTTTATGATGGCTACTGATCCATTCCTTGTAAGCCGTCACTCGGGGATCTTCCATTTCCTCACGACTGCGGCCATCAAGCTGAAGCTCTATTCTGGCGCCGCTAATACAAGCAATTTCTTTTTTTGTGTTAGCCGATAGCGCATTAAGTACTTCTTTAGTAACCTCCATAAAGTTTGTACCAACGGTGTCAACTAAGCTATTGAAATTACTTCCACCATCTACAATGACGATGTTTGAATTCGCGAGCTTAAGTTGTTTAACACTGTCGATAGATGGTGTCCCAATGATCAGAACGGCATCGTATGGCCTGATCCTTTGAGGGTCAAGTCCGTCATGCATGTTAATAACGCTGTCGATCATAATGTTTTTCTTTTCCGCCTCTTTATAAAGTCCAAGTCTAACCAATCGCCAATATTCATCCTTTGCTTCTTCTTCGAGTGTATGTGTGGTGATTAAAGCGAAGCGCAAAAACTTCTGGCTTGGCTTAGCCATTTTTCTGCCATTTCTTTTAGCAGGAGTTTGATAGCCCATTTTTCGGGCAAGTTTTTGGATTCTTAGCCTGGTCTCTTTAGAAACCGAACCCTGTTTGGTAGGATTTAGAGCTCTGGAAACAGTACCAGGCGAGACCTTTGCGGCTTTTGAAACATCTCTAATGGTTGGCATTGAGCTTCTCCTTATTTAAAAGATAATTTAAAAAATCGCAAAATATTATACCCATTATTATATCATAGCTCAAAAAGAGCGATTAAAAGGATTGCTGTAAATGTTGTTTAACCGCAAAAATATTTTACTAAACAAATTATGTTTACTGAAACTTGAAAGCTAAAAATTAACCGAACACCTTAGTCGTCCTGGAATAATCCGTCAGAAAATGGAAATTCAAGCTGACACTAATTCCCTGGTCAAAACGGCCGGTAGATGCGTGAGAAAATGGC
>NZ_LS422994.1 GCF_900411375.1 Lentilactobacillus raoultii
AGCACTCCTTTGTATCTTTCTTTTGTCAATTAAAGTATACAGCGCAGGAGCCCTTGCGTTTTAATTTTGATCAGAAAAAGCCAAAAATCACGCAATATTGAAGTGATTTTTAGCTTTCAAGTTTCAGAAGCAACAATTAAAAGAGGGGCTAAGAAAATGGATAAATTGGCGGAAAAACAAAGGAACAAATAGTAAGTGCTCCAAGCCAACAAAAAAGAGTCCAGCCTGATTACTCGACTTGAACTCCGTGGCGTTTTTTAACTCAAACGCATTCTAAAAATAACTTTAAGTGTCGGCATTGCTTTTCTTAGTGGTTGAATGGCCGCATGTTTAATGGTTTGGTCTTCTTCGCGAAGTTCACTTTCCCGGATTGCCAGTAGCATCTTAGCTTCTCCGTCACCATCTGCAGCTCGGCGTTCTAATTCTTCCTTGGCGTAATGAGCGACCATCCCTTCGGAAAAGCAATGTGGATGAAGCCGTTTAAATAGGTCATAGTTACTATTTTCGTTAAACATTTTACTGTTAATCCCCCGTATTGATAATTTTAAACTAGTCACGAAAAAGACTAGGCCATTTTCACAGATAAGTCAATGGCTAATTAGGACAATTTATACTTCAAAAAAGCCACCCAGATTCTTTAGAATTTTGGGTGGCTTTTTGAAAGTTGAATTTATTAGAACGAGGATAAATCGAATGGGGCTTCGATTTAGATGTCAGAATATTGTTAACCTCGTTTTAACAACTGAGTTGATTATTTAGCAGCTTTGGCGTGGCGTTCTGCCAAGTCAGCTTTGATTTGTGGTTCCATCTTTTCATACTTGAAGTACAAGCACATGATCAGGGCCACAATTGCGTAAATAATAACTGGGAAGTAGATAAACGTAAAGTGGATAGCGGCTAAGGTATGAGCGGATTGAGTCTTGTTGGCAACGAATCCGGCAGCAGCCATAATCTTTGAAGGAATGAAGGCACCAAAGCCTGATCCTAATTGAATACAGAAGGCTGAACCAACGGCCGTTAAGAAACCAGGAGCTCGAATACCGGTCTTCCATTCACCAAAGTCAACCGTGTCGGCCAACATACCAAATGGCATCGCAACGGCAATTGAAGCACCGAAGATTCCGATGACCCAGGCAATGATAACCAAGGTGAAGTTGTTACCAACCAAGCCCATCATGATTTGACCGGCAGCACCAATGGCTAAACCGATAATCATGGTTAAAGTCTTGTTAGTGACTTTAGTAATGAATGGAATTGAAATGGTAGCAATGATTCCCAAAACTTGAAGTCCGTTAAAGACAGAAGTTAATTGTTCGTTACCCAAGTTGTATTTTGCGTAGTAAACAGAAATTCCGTTACGAGTTGACTGAGCAATCCAGTAAATCACGAAGGAAACAACCAAGATGTACCATGGATGGTTGCCGACCGTTGCTTTCAAAGAGTCTTTGAAAGGAATTGGCTTTTGAACGGCAATGGTTCGTTCTTTCATTCCCTTGAAAGCTAACCAAAGCAAGATGACAGCTAGGACACCAAAGAAGAACATTGTCCACATGAAGCCAACTTTGTCATCACCTTTACCCATGAAAGCAACCAGTGGTAAAGCAAAAGTACTGGTAATAAAGGATCCAAGGGCACCACCAACCATTCTAAATGAGTTGGCGTTCATTCGTTCTTGACCGTTGGTTGTTAAACTAGGAAGGATAGCAGTAATTGGTGTTTGAATACCGGTATAAACAACCCCAGCGGCTAAGATATAAGTGAAGCCGGCATACCACAACTTGGCAGTTCCGTGAAGATTTGGTGCGGTGAAAGCCAAGAAGGTTGCCACAGCGAATGGAATCGCCAACCAAAGGAAGTATGGTCGACTTTGACCCCATTTAGTGTGCGTATGATCAACAATTGATCCCCAAACTGGTGCACTGATGGCATCGAAGAATCGAGCAACCAGTAAAATCAATCCAGCACCAGCTGCGGTAATCCCGAAGACATCGGTATAGAAATAAAGAATATAACTTGAAATAGTTACGTATAGCAGATTTCCGGCCATATCAGTAAAGGAATAAGCAGTTTTTTCCCAAACTGACAGTTTAACGTTGGCTTTATCAGCGCTACTTGCAGCCGCAACGTCTGCACTCGTTGCATGTTTGTCCATTGTGTAGATCTCCTTTTTAATAATTTGTGAAACGGTCATGCAAGTGAAACAAAATTCGTTTCATCACCTCCTCAAGTGATTCCCTTAAGCCCAGGCCTTACACGAGTTGGGTCTTAGTGGTTCGACTCTTGGGGTTATAGAAAATAGTTGATTGATTAGTTTTGAAACTCTCCTGAGTATCTAAATTGATATATTCGCTGAGATAAGGTGCGAAGCTTTCAATTTGATATTGATCAGGTTCAACCTGTTTAACCTGGCCATTGACGACTTTCAATTGACCGTCTTGATCCGTGTAGAAGTACGTTTTTTGACCAAATCCGTTCAAGTAGGCAACTAGTTCTTCACCCATGTCCCAATCGTCTTCACCGGTATAACCATCTGGGAAGAGGCGGGCAAAAATACCGCCATCTGAAGCAAAGATCGATTGGCCAAAGCGATTTCGTGAAAGATCCGGTCGATTTAAATTTGGCCCGGCAATGCTGTAAGTTGAGGCAGCTTCACCAGGTGCCAGCATCCGATCAGTGGCGGTTGCATTTGAATCGTACATATAAAGCACGGCACCGGTTGCTCGATAGGCAGCTTCGACTAATTCAGGGTCTTGAAGTTTCTCACCGGCAATTTGAGCTGAAGCGGCAGTTACACCACCCCAAAGGGCATGAATCATGTAGGAGAGGGCTTCCCACCAACGATCGGGACTTTGAGAACGGAAGTCGTTACTAAAGCCGATGTTGGCCTTTAATAACTGACTATACGTGGTTGCAGCGGCAACTTTGCCATTTAATGCTAAAGCCCCGGTTGCCGGACCAAAGCCGGCGTTATCAAAGAAGTGTTCAGTCATCGCAGCTGCCAACGAATCGCTGTCTCTAGCCATTCGGTTGGTAACATTTTGCCAAGAAGTTGAGATTTCAGAATATTCCTTGGTTAAGCCGTTTTTCTTGAGGTCGGCCAACAAATCGTCAATGTAAAGGAAGTAAGTGCCAAGCATTTGAGCTTCTGTTTTACCACGTTCGTTATCATGCAAATCAGGATTGACTCGGACATCAAATACTTGAGCAGCCCATGTTAGGTAGTCCTTTGGTGAATGAAGTTTCAGATTCTCCGCCGGGCACTTTGATAAGAGATAGAACAGGTGAGCGATATATTCAAGATCCATGACCCGATAAAAGTCGCCGTACAGTTTACGTGGCTTCTTGAAATCGCCATCAACAAACCACTTTGGCCGAACATACTTCACGGCACTCTCTTCAACCTGGGCAATGTCTTTAGCGATATCGGCAACCCGGTTATCCAACAAGCACTCTTGCAAGACAAACGTCATTTTGCCAATTGATTCACCTTGATTGGAGATGGGACCAAAGCTGTAGGGTACCTTGCCGTCTTTACCAGCATATGAATGGTCCGAAATGTAGTTGGCCCGATTTTCAAGCAGTTCATTAATGGAACTCATGACGTTAAAGACACCCATATCGGTGGTGCCGTCGGTAAATTCCAGAAGCACTTGGTGTTCACCCAATCCCTTTGGCTGATAGACCAGCTGACCATTTTTAAGCTGATCGGTTAAGTCTTGGGTAATGAGGTCGTTTTGCTTTTTATAACGGACAGTAACTCGTTTTAACGTCTGATTCTTAGCCGTTTGAATCGAAAAGACTTGGTTGGCACCCTTTGAGACCATTGGCTCGAATGAGAAGCGGGGATGGCCATAGTTGAGTGCCTTTTGGTAAAAATCAGCCTTGTCGTCAAAAGCATTTAGATAGAATTCCCAATCCTTGGTTTCACCAGGCTCAATGGTCAATTTTTCCTGCGAATAAATCCAGTCATGGTGGGGACGTTGATCATCTTCATAGCCGCCTGCCAGGATCAGTTCATGAAAGAGCATGCCATCCAGGGAAGGGGAAACGTTTTCAAAGAAGCGGTTAGTGTATTCGTTAAACGTGCCAACGGATAAGACCCTTCCAGCTGTTTGATAAACGCCCATGTTTGGCGCTGTATTGTCCCGTCTGATTGCGGCCAACTTTGTGTAGTTATCTGAGATTTGTGGGAAAACCGCGACCGATTGATTTGCATTGCGATGAACGTTCTTATCGCGAAACATCACGTAAGCTAAACTGATCCAAAGCCCTAAGCTGTCAATAGTTACATCTTCTGAACCGTGGTTGGTAATTGAGAAGTGCCATTTCAACGCTTCATTAACCAATTCAAATTGCTGAACGATGGTCAGACCGTTAATGTGAAAAGTGGCTTGACTGTGGGTTTGATCACCGGAAAGAGTCGGTTGTTGATCGATACTGCGGTATTTCTTGCCGGTGACGGTGATATTGAACTCACCGAAGAGCTTATCAGTGTCTTGATATCCAAGCGATTGTAGGTAAGCCGGGTCAATGACCCAATTCATATTGCTTTTATCATTGTTTAATTTTAAATTTGTGATGGCGCCTCGATCATTTTGCAGAACGGTCAGAAATTTTGACTCCATTAAAATACCTCCAGTTTCTCTTTTCTTAATTAATTATTTAACGGACGCCAAGGTTTCAATCTTGTTGATATTAGCAATATCAAAGTTCAAGCTTTCATAATCCAAAGGTTCAATCTTAATGTTTAACTTGTTGCGGCCTTTGGTGACATCTAATGGTAACGGATAGATATAATAGGAATCTTCCGGCCATTCATCGCTTGACATCGTTTGAGTGAAGAGCACTTTTTGGTCGTCTTCGATTTGGAAGCTGTAAATATCGCCATCTAAACGGTCATAAGTGATCTTCAAGTAGTTCTTTTTATCCGGTTCAACGGCTAACGTCCATTGATGATCCGAGGCATTGTTTTGGCTATCAAGTGTTTTGGCAATCGGCTCCTCAGGAACTTTAACGAAGACGTTATAAGGGGTTTCTCCTGGAATTTCAGGAAGGGACTTGAAGATAATGCCAGTGCCCTTCAAACGGAATTGATTCTTGCCCTCAACTTTTTCCAATTGCTGCAAGTAATCCTTTGCACTAACCGTTGCAGCAGGCAAATCTTTAACTTGGGCTGCTAGGAGAAGTGGGCCGTAGTAAATGGCAATTCGGTTAAAGCGATCGGCCATTGTTTGATAGCGTAAGGTGAAGTCAAATTCAATTTTAATTTCTGATCGCTTACCCCATTCACGTGTCAAAGCAACAAAGCCATTTTCAGGGGTTGCATTAACAGCTTGACCATCAACCAAGATTTGAGTTTCGTTGCTCCACTTTGGCACCCTGACATAGATGGTAAATGATTGTTTCTTGTCAGATTCAACAACGATGTGGGCATTGTGCTGATCCGGATAGTGGGCGTCTTGCGTAATCTTAATGCCGCGATCCTTCAAGTTAAGGATTGAATCGAAGTATTGGGCAACGTAAATGTCATCATTATCTTGATAATAGATGCCATCGACTAAAGTAGCATGGCGTTCAGTGCCACTACCAACACAGCACCAGAAGCCGCCACGGTCAAAGTGCTTAATAGAATTTGGTGCAACACTCAGATTATAAAGGTATTCAGCAATAGCACTGTCATTATTTTGTTGGGCCATAATGGCATTGGCAAAGCGAATTTCGTAATCATCCATCAAGACTGGATCCTTGGTGTCGGCGAACAATTCTGAACTTAAGTAGTTCAAGTCATGACTGCAGCAACTCTCACCATTTAATTTGGAGAGGTGTTTGAAGAACATTTGCGGGTAATCATATAATTCGGAACCGTAGTCAGCAGGTGCCGGATAAGCAGAACGACCTGAAATGCCCTTGGTTGGCAATTCATGACCGGTATGCATCCAGTTCATGTAATTTTCGACACCCTTTTTGTAGGCTTCATCACCGCTGACGTGATAATACTCGAGCATTCCCTCAGCACAAACAAGTTCGGTATTTGAATGCATTGAATAGTAACCAAGTTTGTCATCATTATTGATTAACATGTCTCTGAACCATTTGCGATCAAATTTTTCAGCGAGGTTAAAAATGTCTTGGTTCTTTTTATCGGTTAGTTCGTAAAGTCGAAGCAACGTTCGCTGCATGGCACCAAATTCCTGATGGAAGATGTAATGGCCTGATCCTTGATACCAGCGAGTATCCAACATGGCTTGAATCCGTTCAGGCGTTAATTTGGCCATCCGTTTCTCAATGTAGCTGGTCAAATTCTTGACTAATTGAAGGGCCGTTTGGTTACCAGCATATTCATAGGCGTCCATTAAGCCATCCATCAATTTCTGAATAGCGTAGTAGGGAACGTAGTGGTTACCGTTGAATCGGAGATGCTCCAAGTTATCAAAGCGCTTTTCCGGTTCGGCAGCTAAGAATCCAGGATATTCAGCAGTTGTATTGAATTTATCCTGAACTTCTTTTAGACCGTCAATAATTTGATTAATCCGATCTTTTAATTCAGCAGCTTGGGCGTTTTCAGGATCGGCATTGGTTAATAAAACGTAGCTTTTGGAAGCGCCTGATAGATAATGACCGGTAAAATGGCCACGGAAGAACCAATCCGGTGATTCCCAGACGGTCAGGGGTGTGGCACCCTTTGTGTCCATTCCTGCATTTTTGCGATAATTATATAAAAGTTGATCCGGTGTGAGCGACAGCATCCAGTTGATGTTGCGTTCGAATTTCTCCTTAATTGTTGAATTCGGGAGATAGTTAAGATCATAATATGATACCGGTTTCATTTTTAATGCATCCTTTCTGCGAATCTGTGATTAAAGCATCTTGACGATGATCGTCAATCTGTAACCGCTTACGTATATAAGAATACAACTTTTACACATTATTAAAATCTTAAATCCACTAAATTATTTATAATAATTAACATAAACTCAATTTTTCACAATATGAGTTGTTAATCGCTTACAATCCTAATAAATGCGGGGATTTACAAACTTGCTAATTTTGATTTATAATATTCGAGTCCCAGATGGTCAGAATCATCGAATCGGTTTTTATAATATTCAAAAGCTGATTTACAATATTCAAATGTTTGGCTAAAAAATTATTGACAATTATTAGGAGGCTCACGCAAATGACAACTCAATATCTATCGATTTCTTGTTTACCATTACCAACCTATGTGCAAAGTGGCCACGTGATTTTTAACCCGGGAGAGCGCCATCCCAATCGAAACAATTTTCAATTTTTTGTGATGATGTTTATGGTACGGGGAAGGCTGTATATTGCTGAAGATGATGAGAAATACACGGTGAAGCCAGGCGAAATGTTTATCCTGCAGCCCAAACACCATCACTATTCCTGGAAACCAATGGATGAAACAACGGAATACTATTGGCTTCATTTTTCAGTCATCGGAGATTATGTGCAGGACAAGGAACCCAAACACCTTAGATCGATTATTCAAGTGCCATCGTTACACTATTACACGCCCGATGTGACGCTTTTTCTAAAAAAACATACGACAATTTCCAATATTGACGAGATTTTTCCCATTATTAAGAAGATTTTTCAAAATAGCGCTTCCCAAAATGCCGTCGGGTTCTGGCAAGCTCAACAACTCTTCATTGATCTGTTGCAACAGGTTCAGTCTCAAACGCCGGCTAAGTCTTCGACGGCCATATTGGCTGGTCAAATCCAACGGTACTTACGGGATCACTTTGATGAAAAAATTACAAATGAAAAACTTGGCAATCTTTTTCACGTTCACCCAAATTCAGTCACTTCTAGTATGAAGAAAACGTTTGGGATTACGCCAAACCTGTTTTTAACGCAGTATCGGTTAGAGGAAGCGGTTAAGCGGCTCTTATCAACGTCTGAGCAAATCAGCAAAATTGCGGCCGATGTTGGTTATCAAAATGTCTATTATTTTTCCATGACGTTTAAAAAGTATTATGGAGTGTCACCGTTGACGTATCGAAAACACTACAATAACATTGAAAAATAATGGCGGTTACCACTTCACTTAACTAAAATAGCAGGCAAAAAGTCATATAAACAACTTTTGCCCGCTATTTAACTGACTTGATGACACAAAAAAACAAATTTCTCCACTTTTTGTATTGATTTGTGAGTTTTTAAAATTATGATAAGCGCTTACAATATTTTAAAGATATTTATATAAGAGTTTTACTCACTTTAGTCAAAAATTTAATTTGCAATTATGGGTTATCAAAGTAAGGGAAGAGTTAGTTATGGCCAATCAATACTTATCAATTTCGTGTCTACCGTTACCAACGTATGTGCAAAGCGGCCACGTCATTTTTAATCCTGGGGAACGTCACCCTAATCGGAATAATTTTCAATTTTTTGTCATGATGTTTATGGTACGGGGAAAGCTTTACATTGCAGAAGATGATCAAAAGTACACGGTTCAACCCGGTGAAATGTTTATCTTACAGCCGAAGCATCACCATTATTCTTGGAAGCCAATGGACGAGGTGACGGAATATTATTGGATTCATTTTTCAGTAATCGGTGACTACCGCCAATCCAAAGAATTTAAACAATTACAATCCATTATTCAGGTACCGTCGCTGCATTATTACACACCAGATATTACGCTATTTTTAAATAAACATGTTCATTTAACTAATATTGAAAGCGCTTGTTCAGTTGTGAAAAAGATTTTTCAAAGTAGTGCTGCCCAAAATTCAGTTGGCTTTTGGCAGGCTCAACAATTATTTATTGATTTATTACAACAGGTCCAATCTCAAACACCGGCTAAGTCGACAACGACTATCTTAGCAAGCGAAATTCAACGTTATTTACGTGATCATTTTGATGAAAAAATTACAAATGAAAAATTGGGGGATATTTTTCATGTCCATCCTAATTCGATCACGACCAGTATGAAAAAGACGTTTGGGATTACGCCCAATGCGTTCTTAACCAAGTACCGGTTGGAAGAAGCGGTCAAACGACTTTTATCAACTTCGGAACAAATCAGTAAGATTGCGGCCGACGTTGGTTATCAAAATGTCTATTATTTTTCAATGACCTTTAAACGGTGTTATGGGCTTTCACCGCTAACTTATCGTAAACGTTATAACGATAAATAAAAAAACGCCAATTGGTGGAAAATCTGGCAAATAATGCTTGATTTTCCACTTTTTTAGCGCTGATTTTTCGAATTTTTCTACTTTTTGTACAAAATTGTGAGTTTTCCGATTTTGAAGCAGTGCTTACAATGACGTTTGTAAGATCTTACAAGAGACACTAAATTCGGGATTCATTGAAAGGAATCAAAATCATGAAATTTGAATTAGAACAGATTTCTGCTGAAAAACCATTAATTAAAAAAATGATCTGTCGAGATGGCGATAATCAATTTGACTTTAGTACAAACAAAGCCAAAATTAAGCGCGACGGCCAAGGCTTTTATCAATTAGGCGATCTTGAAATTGCCATTCGACCTTTGGATTGTCAGCAATGGGCCTTTTATGACACTAAGGATGACCAAGCACTTTCGACTTTTCCGCTTAAAGTCCACCGAAAGTGGCAAGTAGAAGGTGATCACGTTGAGTTTGACGTTCAGATAGAAAATCCCACTACCAACCATTATGAAATTGGCGGTTTAGGCTTTGCGATGATTTTCAATCAAATTTTTACTGACAATACATTGGATGAGAGTCATACTAATAGTGGCTTCATTGACCCTTATATTGGCTTGGATGCCGGCTACTTGCAGATTACCCGGTTAAATGGTCAGGCACCGGTATTATTGGTCTTACCTCAAACAGGAACCCAGTTTGAAGCCTATCGTCCCTTACTTGATGACCAAACTCATCGAGACGTTCATTTTGAAGGCTTCTATGAATGGACTGTTTTTTCAAAAGCATACTATCAAACTGAGTGGGATAATAAGCGTCAATGGAACAATGCGACGTCGACAGTCATTGCGCCAAATGAGACTCGTCATTTTGGGTTGCGGTTTATCGGCCTCCAAAATCCCCGTGAAATTCCGACAACTTTATTGAACCATCAATTGCCAACCGTGGACTCATTTCCGGGTTACGTTCTTCATGGCCAGGAAAAAGCTAAATTATTTATTGATTCTAAGCAACCGGTTTCATCGATGACAACCTTTCCGGAAGGGGTCATTAATGTTGAGATGGAAAAGCCGAATGCGATTTACCAAATCAGCCGTTTAGGGGACAGTCACGGGCAGGTCAGGCTAACCATCGTCTATGAAGATGGGACTCGCCAAACCATTAATTACTTTGTGACCCAATCGGCTAAAGAAAATGTTCAAAAATTGGCCGATTTCCACATGACCCACCAGTGGTTATCAAAGGACGATCAATTTGGCCGAAAACATTCCTTTATGACTTATGATCGTGATGATGATCGTCAAGTACTAGGCGAGAAACGGTCTTTTATTTCGGGTGACTCTGATGAAGCCGGTGCGGGGCCCAACTTACTAATGGCGATGAAAAATCTATTAATGCCGGATGCAAAACAGGTGAAGTGCTTAGAAGAATACGTCGATGAGGTTCTTTGGACACATTTACAGAATGATGATTACAGCATCAAAGCTAGTCTTTACTATAGTGACCAGCATGGCTGGGATCAGAAAAGAAGCTCAGAAACCTGGCGGGCCTATAACTATCCGCACCAGGCCGCCATTTATTGGGTGATGTATCGACTGGCCCGCAATTATGATGGTTTGGTGACTAATCACGGTTGGCAATGGTATCTTAAACAAGCTTATGAAACGGTGATGGCGATGCATCGATTCTGTGGGAAGGATGCCTTCCTATCACTTGAACAATACGGCTTAATGGTCGGTAGTGTCCATTTACTGATTTTTAATGATTTACAAAATGAACATTGGGAAGCTGAAATCAACGCATTTAGAAACTATATGCATTTGCGCTACCGAAATTGGACAACGTTGCGATATCCATACGGAAGTGAAATGCCATGGGATTCAACCGGTCAAGAAGAAGTCTATACTTGGTGTCATTACTTTGGCAATGCACGTCTAGCAAAACGAACTATTCAATCGATCATGGCCTATACGCCGGCCATCCCGCATTGGGGGTATAATGGTGCTTCGAGAAGGTATTTTGATTCGTTTGTTTATGGCAAGTTACACCGGATTAGCCGGGAATTCGATCATTATGCGTCGAGTTTGAATGCCATTGCAATTTTGGATCATTACAAAAGCAGCCGTCAAAGTGACCTTTACCAATTGAAAGTCGGTTACGCTGCCTCAACCAGTCCACTCACCTCAATTGATCAACGCGGCTTTGCGTCAATGGCCTTTTTGGCAGATCCGGCAGTCATGGACTTTGATCCTTATACCTCGGATTTTGGCCAGGCTTTTTATGGGTACGTTCATGATGCAGGACAGTATAGTTACCATGATCTTAAAAGGGGCTGGTTATCATTTGGTGGGCGCTTGGTTGAGCATGGCCAACAGCTGACACTGGTTCCTGAAGATGCTTTTCGAAGGCGACTCTTTTTGCACGATGATCAACTTAATTTTGAAATCTTTTCAGAAACCAAGGGCATTAAACAAGTTGATTTCGATGTTGAAGAGCGTTTAGTTATAATTGAATTTGAAGCAAGTGGTCAAATTGTGCCCAATCACTTACGACTTAAAACAACTGATAATTTAGTGCCGGTTGATCATGTTCAAAAGAAACGTGGGGCTTATCAATTTGGTGCTGATTCAAAAACAATTCAGTTGAAGCTGGTCTAGTTTGGGAAGCCCTGTTTGACACCAGATCTATCTGGTATTCGGTAAAATGAAAGTAGGCGCTTAAATGACTAAAAAATAGGAAGTGCAACTAAAATGGCCGATAAAAATGAAAAAGTTCTCCATGACGGTTGGGATGAGTATCAAAACAGACGAATTTATAAGCCTAGAGGCAAAATCGGGATTTTAAGATCAGCCGGTTTTGGAAGTTACAGTTTTTTGGGACCCGCAGTTGGCTTAATCTGTTATAACTACATTTCATACTTTTATACTTACTTCTGTGGATTAACGCCGCTTGAGGTGGCTGTGTTGCTGATTATCGGGCGGGTATTAGCCTCTGGTGTTGCCCTTTGGATTGGCCATTTTTCTGATTCACTCTATCGGTTTAGATTCGGGAGAAAATATGGACGCCGACACTTTTTCATTTTGATGACCGTTCCGTTTCTGTGTTATGCCATGTTGATTCCAATCGCTGGCTTGAATTTTTGGTATTATTTTATAACGTATTCGATCTTATTGGCATTCTTTAATACAATTCACCTGCCTTGGATGACGTTACCGTCTGAAATGACTGATTCGTATAAAATTAGAACATTGATGGGGACTATTAGAACGGTTGTTGCCGCAATTTTAAACACCCTTGCGGCCTTCGTTGTGGGGCAGGTGTTAAATCAATGGCCGAAAAATGATCCAAAGATTTACCTTTACCTGCAAATTAGTCTTTCAATCGTCGGGATTATTTTTACGTTGATCACTTACTTTACGACTTGGGAACACTTTGTGACTAGGCATGAAGCCCAACTGATGGAAGCTCAGCGTCATCTGGGAAACAATATTTCTGCTTCTATTTGGACCAATTTTAAGGAATCCTGGCACGAATTTGGCGAGATTTTTCGCATTAAAACTTTCAGAAAACATTTATTCATTGACGGTGCGGATCAAATGGCCGGCAATTTGAATGGGTTGATTTTAACGTACTTTGTGGTTAACGTATTAGGACTGAATGCTTCGGTGACGGCTTATCTTTCATCCCTTAGTACTTTTATGGGGATCTTTATCATGATGTTGGCCGGCTACCTATTAAACAAATTTGCCCCGCGTTATATGTATGGCATTGCTTACGGAATGGCACTGATTGCCTGTGTTGGTTTTGGCCTGCTTGGCTTTTTAAAGCCGGCTCACATGATGTGGCTATTGATCATTCAGATGTTTTCGATTTTTGGTGGCCAACTCTATGGTTTTATTCCCGGCACGGTTTTTCCGTCTTTACCGGTTATGGATACATTGCTGACCGGTCAAAACAGAGCCGGTTTGTTTGCCTCCTTAACCGGCGCCTTTGAACAGGGGGGCTTTGTGGTAACGAACCTCCTTGGGGAAGGCATTCTTCAATTATCTGGCTTTCAGAGCGGTACTTCCGGTGCGGTTGATCAATCGTTAACCGTTCAATTGACGCTGACGTTGATGATAAGTGTCGGCGTGGGTATTTTCTTCTTTGTAGCACTTTATAATGGATTAACGTTTAAAGCTGATCGAAAGAAGTTAGATATTATCAGTATGGAAGTTAAGCGATTACAAGCAGGTGGTAAAAAAGCTGACGCCACTGAAGATGTTAAACGGATAACCAAAGAGTTAACGGGTCAATCCTATGATTCAATTACTGCTTGGAATAAATAGTTTTTAACCTCAACGATGAATAAAGTTGATCGTCACTTTATTTTGGAAAAGTAATCGTTAAAAAAGAGACCGTCATTCAGGAAAACACCTGATGGCAGTCTCTTTTAGTTAATAAATTGTCGATTCATCCAAGCCTTTTTCCAAGAGAGAAACAATTTTTCCCACGTCGTAGCCGGGGTCGATAGCTGGATTATTAAGGAAGGTATTAGTGAACGTATTTCGGTATTTTAAAGGTGTTAGTGAGGTATAGCTTTTAAAAATTCGAAAGAAGTATTTATAATCACTGAAGAAACATTTTTCAGCGATTTGCCTGACGGACAAATCAGTGGTCAATAACAGATAACGTGCTAAATTGATTTTTGACTGGTTAATGTAAGCTTTGATTGTCATGCCGGTTACTCGTTTGAAGAGACGGGCCATATAATCTTTATTCATTTTGAAATGAACAGCAATGTCCGCCACCTTTAAATCGGTATTAACAGTGGTTCGAACCCATTCCTTGATTTTATTGACAATGCCTTCTTCATAACTTGATTGATTAATACTTTGCTGATAATCATTAGCTAATTCACTTAAATAAAAGGAAACAAAGTAATCGATTGAGACCAAGCTGGGGTTAGGCATGTGGGTGACATCCAGTAACTGGGCCGTTAACGCGAAAATCCGGTTAGGGTTGGTTAATTTAAAATATCGTGGCAGGATTACCGATGTTAATTGCTTGAAGTCTTTAGGGTAATTGTCAAGGCTTGAAATTGGTGCCTGATTCATAAAGTGCAGCCAGGTAAATTCGACCTTTTCGGTTGTCGGAGCAGTGCCGGCAATTGTCTCACCCGGAAAAACGCAGAGCACGCTTCCTTTGTTGAGAGTGTATGGCGTGTCATTAACCCGGACTTGGGTTTCATTGGCAGTGCCGATAAGGATTTCTGTATCTTTCTTCCGAGTTGAAACTGCGTGTTGCCAACCAACGTCGGCGGAAAAATGACCACTTTGGATGAATTTGACTGGATTTGACAGTTCAAATTGCATAAATTTCATTGGAATCGCCTTTCTAAACTAGAACCGGAGAAATGATAATAGTGTAGTTAATTGTAAGTTAAAGGTCAAGCTTAGGCAAATGAATCGGCGGGATGGCAACAAAATTGTTGAAGATACAGTGATGATAGACTAAATAAACAACGCGTTGATCAGCAGTTCTCTTAAGACTGTTAATCGACGCGTTGTTTGATTAATTCGTTAAGCTTGATGGGTGATTGTTAGCTGACTTTAATTTCTTTTGGCATTCCGGACAAATTCCATAAATTTCAATTTGCTGATGGTTGATTTGATAATCTGGCAGGTCACGCTGGATTAACTCAGTCAAGTTTGTCTTTAATTCGGTTACTTTACCACAGTTTTGGCAGATAAAGTGCCCATGAAGTGGGTTGGTAAAATCACACTGATATTTAATTTGCTGATGATTGTCAGCAAAGCGTTCTTCAACGATCCCCAATTGTTTTAGCTTTCGAATGTTCTTATAAACCGTATTGTGGCTCATATTGGGAAACCGTTGTCTCATATAATCATCGATTTGAGTGGTATTAAGGTAATGATCGCGATGGTCATTGAGATACGAAAGTAAAGTTAATCGTTGATGGGTCAGCTTTAATCGATGTTGCTGCAGCACATCCAATGCTTGTTGAAGTGTCAGTTGCATGCCATCCCTCCCCAAACGTCTTTCTGACGAAATTATTTGAAATCCAAATAAAGTTTGCTTGGTTGAATGCCCTGATTATTTGAATATTTACCGTTGATATACGTGTCTGCAATGTCATCGATGGTGTGGTAATAGATTTGGCAGATGTCAACGCCACCATATATTCGAACCGGTTTAAGGCAGAACATTTCGAGTGTCCAGAAACCCGAAAACCCAACGTCACCAAATCCTGCCGTTACGTGAATTGACAGGCCCAATCTACCGACTGACGAGCGGCCTTCAAGCATTGGCACAAATGATGTCGTCGTTGTTCGTTCAATGGTCCGGGCCAAGTACAATTGATTTGGTGAAAGCAGATAACCACTTTCCGGAATTTGAATTCGTTTGGTTTTAGGCGGCTTTTTCATATCCAGGATTGGATCCGTGTAGATCATTAATTCCGGATACAGCCGCAAATTATAGCTATTGGGATTAAGCTGTTTGGCAGAAAAGGGGCTGATCGTTAAGCCCTTTCCCTGATAATCTTGAATTTGGCGCCCTGATAAGATCGTCGATGTCACCACCTTTGTATTATGTTTTTATGTTAGTCAGCCGATTGCGTATTTAAGCCTTTTTCCTGGACATAGTTATAGAACAGTGACAAGCCATAAAAGGCGGATTCAATCGCTGAAATAAAGAAACTGACCGGTAAATTGGTAATGTAACTTAAGTAAAGGCCAACCCAAACGCCTAAGAGGGCCAGGATCACCGCCACAAGGGCCATTCCCCAAACCGTGTGGACCAGATATTTAGCAGCTGCGGCAGGAAGCGTCAAGAGAACAAAAATTAACAGAGAGCCGACAATTTGAGCTGAGACACTGACTGACAGAGCTAAAAGGATTAAAAAGGCAATCGACAAGGTCCGGGTCCATAAGCCTTCAACTTTTGAACCAATAGCATCGTAGGAGTCAAATTTAAGAAATCTAAAAATTGCCAACAGAACCAGCAAGACGAAAATTGACAGCGTCACCATTTGAACCACGTTTTGATGACTGATACCGATCACACTACCAAATAGAATATTTGTGGCATAGTTGGCATTTTTCTGTGAGAGCGACAGAAACAGAATCCCCAAGCCAATAAACAGTGAGGAAATTGCACTGATCGAATTTTCACGTCGGGAGGACTTCGCACCTAATTCACCGACCCCAATTGAACTAACCAAGGTAAAAATAAGCATACCGTCGATGGGCGGCCAGCCCATGAAGATCCCAAAAGCTGCGCCGGCAAAGCCGATTTCCGATAAGGTGTGAGTTAAAAAGGACATATTGCGGGCGACCACAAAGACACCCATGATCCCGGCAATAATTGAAATAATTGTGCCGGCTAAATAAGCATTTTGCATAAATGGATAACTAAGCATGTTGACGTTTCCCCCAAAGATTTGGATTTTCAAGTTCGCCGATCTCACCAAACTGGTAATGACCGGGTGTTAACAACAAGTAATCATCAGCATATTTTCGAGCCAGTGGCACATCGTGAGTGATAAAAATCACACTTAATTGTTCACTCTGGTTGAGCCATTTGACGACGTCCAGTAATTCAACCTTTGCGACGGGGTCTAAACTGGCAGTTGACTCGTCAAGAATTAGCAGATTAGGTTGATCAAGCAACGACTGTGCTAAATAAGCACGTTGCTTCTCACCACCGGAAGCCTTTCCCAACGGTCGATTTCGAATTTTATCCAAATTTGTCTTGATTAATAATTGATGAACGGATGCCCGTTCTTTGCGAGTGAGCCATGGCCACTTGAATTTAGCCAGGTTCAAACTAACAAAGTCTTTAATCGAAAGGGGGTAGTCAGCATCGATATTTCTAAATTGGGGCACGTAGCCGATTCGAACCGCCCTTCGAGAAGGGAAAAATCGAACACTGCCCGACGCGGGTTTGAGTTGATTTAAAATTACCCGAATCAAAGTGGTTTTACCAACCCCGTTTTCTCCCAAAATACAGAGAAAACGGCCACGATTAAGAGTGAAGCCAACTTGATTTAAAACCTGTTTTCCTGGAAAAGATACCGATAAGTTACGAACTTGGAGTATCGGCTCAGTCATAAAAATCACCACTTTCGAAAGATTACCTTTAATTATAAACAGTAACAGTTACTATTTAAAGTAAAAATAAAAAAATATTTTTGAACAGCGACAAAGTAGATGGATGAAGGCGTTCAGACGAGTGGTAAGAAAAACGGGGTTGACAAATGGCCTAATTTTTTTCATAATTATAAATCGTAACAATTACCATTACTGTGGAAATCAATACGAAAGAGAATGAAATGAGGTTACGAACATGGAAAAACAAGATTTAGCAAGTGCTCGCAGAAGGATGAAGAGTCCAAACATTAAAACACGAAAACGGGCTTTAAAAATTATTCACGAATATAAGCGTCAAAAGAAGGGCATTAGATAGTCGTTTGATTACTTGGCGTCGTTTAAATTGAGAGCTGGTTAAAAAATGCAAGTTATCGGAGTTCTTAGTGGAAAAGTTTATGTTCAGGGCAAAACCAAGGCGGAACTGTGCCGATTTCTCAATGGACAATATCCTTCGTATCGGGATAGTTCACGTCATCGAAAAACATTGAGACATCAAATTTTGCCCGAACCGCTGAAGCTTGTTACTGACAATTCAAATCGCTAGTCAAAAACCGGTTTTTATTTAAAACGAATTGCTCATGATCGACGGCTAATAGACCAAATTGAAGGGAGGGACAACATGGAGCGAGGAAAGTTGAATTCATCTGACTTAACAGATTTAGTTTATGGAAAAGTGTTTGTTGGTAACAATAGCGTTTTGGCCAGAATGCCGGATGATCCGGTTAATGATGACCGGCTTTATCTGCATCATGACGGCGCAAACTTTACGTTATATCAAGAGTCCAAAAAGGGGATCAAAATCTTGATTAACACGATTGATGGGGTAACAACCGCTTTATCGAATTTTCCAATTAAGGAGAATCACTTTGGCGGTCTGTACGTTGATCACCCGTCAATTCAAAAGAATTTGACACCCGGTCAGGCACAAGCCTTGTTTATCACACAATGAAGTGCCATTGTCACAATTAAATCGTTATTAATCACATTTACAAATTGGTTGGGGCAATATGAGTTATGTCCCAACCTTTTTTGACTCATTAAGATAGATTGAAAGGTGGTTACTATTCGATTAAGAAGTTTAAATAGAAAGTCCATTAGTCGATTGAACTTGGTTTGGCTACTAACGGTCTTAATGTGGCTAAAAATGTTCTTAGCCTATTTGATGGACTTTTCATTAGGTGTTAAAGGATTCTATCAATGGTTAATTTTATTGAGTAATCCAGTAGCGGGGACGCTATTGATAATGAGCTTGAGCCTTTACATAAAGCGACCAATGATTTTTAAAATAACGGCCCTGTTGCTTGATGCGGCTAACACGCTTTTACTGTACGTCAATGTGATTTATTTTCGCGAATTTTCGGATTTTGTAACGCTGAATACGGTATTGGGTTATTCGAAAATTTCAAATGGTTTGGGAATGAGTTCGTTGGCCCTCACCGAGCCGCATGATCTTTTTTATTGGTTGGATCTCGTCATACTGGGTGGCGTTTTGCTAACTAATTTAGTTAAAGTTTCGCCTGATCCAGTCCCAATGAAGGCAGCTTTTGCGGTATCTTCATTGGCAGTTTGCTTGGTGGGGTTGAATTTGACGATGAGTGAACTTGATCGACCACAGCTTCTCTCTCGAACCTTTGATCGAAAGTATTTAGTGAAGTATTTGGGAATTGACGGCTTTTCAACTGACAATTTATTTCAAACAGCTCACACTAGTGAAATTCGCGCAAAAGCTAATCGATCACGCTTGAGTGGCATTAAAGAATTTGTTGATCGACATCAGGCAAAGGCCAATCCAGCCTACTTTGGTTTGGCAAAAGGTAAAAACGTGATTGTGATTCATTTGGAAAGCTTCCAGCAGTTCTTGATTGGCGATAAAGTTGAAGGCCAAACAGTGACCCCGTTCTTGAATCGATTATTTCATAGTCGCCAAACGATATCTTATGATAATTTTTTTCATCAAGTTGGTGAAGGCAAAACCAGTGATGCAGAAAATATGCTGGAAGATGGGACTTTTGGGTTGCCGGAGGGATCTTTGTTTACCCAATTGGGCGATACGCAGACCTTTCAAAGTGCCCCGGCCATTCTAGGACAGAATCAGCACTATACGTCGGCCGTCTTTCATGGCGATGTCCCGAGCTTTTGGAATCGAAATAACGTTTATAAAAACATGGGGTATCAATATTTCTTCTCAGCTAATGATTTTGATACAGCAGGTGATCGCTCGATTGGTTATGGGTTAAAGGACAAACTATTGTTTAAAGACTCAATTAAGTATCTCCAGCATCTGCAGCAGCCCTTCTACGTTAAGTACATTACTTTGACTAATCATTTTCCATTTGATTTGGATTCTCAGGACACAAACTTTAAAACGCCTAATACAGGTGATGCAGTGGTCAATAACTATTTCAAAACGGCTCATTATTTAGATCAGTCTGTGCACGAATTCTTCAGATTTTTAAAGAAGTCGGGTTTAAGCTCAAATACCATGGTGGTTTTGTATGGTGACCACTATGGCTTGTCCAATCAAGAAAATTTAGCCTTGAGCAAAACTTTCTCGCAGGATCCTAAACATTTTAAAAAGCTTTTTGGTAAACATGGCTGGCAGCATTGGAGTAATTGGGACAATGCCCAATTACAACGGGTCCCGTTAATGATTCATTTGCCGAAGTATCATCGTGGTCACGTTAGCCATCAATACGGAGGTGAAATTGATGTGCTGCCAACCATTCTTCACTTATTAGGAATTAAAACGACTTCCTATATGCAGTTTGGAACTGATTTACTATCGCCGGCTCACAGTCAGGTGGTCTCGTTTCGAAATCGTGATTTTGTGACGCCGACTTTTAGTCAAATTGGTAACGTTATTTACGATCAATCTGGCACACCGATTACACCTCAAGGCAAGCAATTAACCCGGGTTAAACGAGCTCGCCGCTTAGCTCATCAGCGACTGGATAATTCCGATGTGTTGAATAGCGAAAATTTACTGCGGTTTAATCATCCAAACGGCTTTAAAGCAGTTAACCCGGCTCATTATCACTACACAAACCAGTTGAAACAGGAATTACGACTTGAAAAACGCTCGGGCCATCGTTCCACTTCTTTGGCAAGCAAATGGCATCGGTCACTAATCGCGCTTTATCATACCGATGCCCCAGAAGCGGGTCGTGCTGATCAATAACCATGATTTTAATAGGTGATAAATGATGATTCAAATTTCATTTGAAAATGATTTTTCGCAACCACTTAATGGCATTGCCAAGTGGTTGTTTTTTGTCGAAAATGGTCGATATATTATTTTGGTAACAAAAATGATAATCAGGTAACATTCTTTAAAATGTAATGATTACCATTGACCAAACAGCTTGATTCCGATAGGCTGTTTTAGGAAGGAGGTTTCGGGTATAACAAAATAAAAGTTAGGAGTGGTTAATATTTTAGAAGTTCACAATGTCAGCGTGGCTTATCAGCGGCATCAAAAGGTCCTTTCAAATGTGTCGTTTTCGCTTCCCAAAGGAACGATTAGCGGCATTATCGGACCGAATGGTGCTGGTAAATCAACCCTGTTAAACGCAATTCTCAATATCATTCCCCATACTGGCAGTGCGACTTTTGACAATGTCGATTTAAGTAGGATGGCAAAAAGAATTGCTTACGTGGCTCAGAAAAGCCAGATTGATCTTCAATTTCCAATTACGGTTGAACAAACAATTTCATTGGGCTTACAGCCACGGCTGCGATTGTTTCAACGGTTGGGGAAGCGGCAATTCCGACCAGAAATTGAAGAAATTCTTGCTAAAATTCAAATGGCTGATTTTGCTGATCGCCAAATCAGCCAATTATCAGGTGGTCAATTGCAGCGCGTGATGATTGGCCGATGCATGATTCAACAAGCTGATTTAATTTTGTTGGATGAGCCCTTTTCTGGTATTGATGCCAGAAGTGAAGCAACAATTATGGCGCTCTTACAAGAATTAAAGCAATCCGGCAAGACCATTTTAATGGTTCACCATGATTTGAATAAAGTGCAGGATTACTTCGATCATCTCGTTATCATTAAGCAGGCCCTGGTTGCGGCAGGTAGCACACACGAAACGTTCACACCTGAAAATATGCAACAGGCTTATGGGTTGCCGATTATAACGAAGGAGGAAACGCCGCATGCTTGAAAACTTTTTAAATGGCCTGATGACTTTTCACTTTTTGCAAAATGCGTTGATCACGTCAGTCACGATTGGGGTAGTTGCAGGCACCATTGGCAGTTTTATTATTTTAAGAGGGATGTCATTAATGGGCGATGCAATTTCTCATGCAGTGTTGCCAGGTGTCGCCATTTCATTTATGCTAAGTATTCATCCACTATTGGGGGCTGCAGCTTTCGGTATTATGGCCTCGTTTTTAATTACGCTGATTCGTCAAAATAGCGTCATTAAAAGTGACACGGCAATTGGCATTACTTTCAGTACTTTTTTGGCACTTGGTGTCATTTTGATTGCGTTAGTTCCCACGACTACAAATCTATTTCATATTTTGTTTGGCAATGTGCTTGCCGTTCAAGATACGGATATGTATTTGACCATCGGCATTTCGGTGATCGTCTTGCTACTGGTGAGTCTATTTTTTAAGGAATTGTTGTTGACGTCTTTTGATCCAATAATGGCAAAAGCGTTGGGAATGCACGTCAATTTTTATCATTATCTATTAATGGTTTTACTCACTTTGGTGGCCGTTGTTTCAATGCAAAGTGTTGGAACTATCTTAATTGTTGCCTTGTTGATTACACCGGCAGCAACTGCTTATTTATTTGTTAACACGCTTAAAAAGATGATGATCGTTTCGGCAACTCTTGGCGGTGTGACATCCGTGATTGGTCTGTTCCTAGGTTACAATTTGAACATTGCGGTTGGTTCATGCATCGTCATTGTCGGTGCGTTAATCTTTGCAGTTAGTTTTCCATTTTCACCAAAACAAAGCTTATTTTTCAGGAGGAAGATCCAACATGAAGAAAAGATCAATTCTTAGTTTGGCATTTATTTTGGCGTTAGGTGTTTTTCTAACGGCATGTGGTCAGTCCAACAAACAATCATCACCAGCATCATCCCATTCAAGCTCGACCAAAAAAGTTTCAGTTGTGGCAACTGACACCATTATTGGCGACATTGCAAAAAATGTGGCCAAGGATCATGCAAAGGTTCACGTCATTGTGCCGACAGGTCAGGATCCACATGAATATGATCCGTTGCCTGATGATGTTTCAGCAACTGCTAAGGCTGATTTAATTTTTTACAACGGCATTAATTTGGAAAATGCTAAGAATGCTTGGTTCACAAAAATGCAAAATAATATTGGTGAAGCAGCCAAGAAAAAATCGTACGCCGTTAGTGACGGTGTTGACGTGATTCATCTGAAAGGGAAAAAAGAAAAGGGTAAACAAGATCCTCACGCTTGGCTCAATTTAGAAAACGGCATCATTTATGCTAAAAACATTGCAAAGCAATTGATCCGAAAAGATCCAAAAAACAAATCAGATTACCAACGTAATTTGAAACAGTATACTCAGAAATTACACAAGTTAGATGTTGAAGCGAAGCACAAATTCAACCAAATTCCTGCAAATAAGAAATTGATTGTTACCAGTGAGGGTTGCTTCAAATACTTCAGCAAAGCATATCATATCCCATCAGCTTATATTTGGGAAATTAATACAGAAGTTGAAGGATCACCGGATCAAATCAGTACGCTGGTCCAGAAGTTAAAGAAAACCAAGGTTCCGTCACTGTTTGTTGAAAGCAGTGTTAATGCCAAACCGATGAAAACAATCGCCAAAGATACCGGCATTCCGATTCACGCCACGCTTTTCACCGATTCAATTGCTAAGAAAGGGCAGGTTGGTGACAGCTATTATAGTATGATGAAGTGGAATTTGAACAAAATTGCTGAGGGCTTGTCAAAATAGATTCGGCAATTTTAGCTGGCTAGAATTAGGCATATAAAAAGCACTGCCACTCGTAATTGGGTGCAGTGCTTTTTACCATCACAGTTATGATTGATTAAACTAAATTTTTATTATAAACGTAATTCATCAATGAACGAGTTTCTGTAAATTCGTTTTGATCATGAAGGACAACCGTAATGATTCGATCATGACCAGCTTTACGACCGGTGCCGACAAAGCAGTAACCTGCCAGCGGGGTATAACCGGTTTTAAGACCATCAACATTTAACGACTTCTGATAGTACTTACGACCAGGCAGCAAATTGTTGTAGTTGTACAACTTTTGACCGTCCAACGTCATTGAGCCGATAGAAGCATCCTTTAGAACATCGTTGTAGTCGTTGATGAAGTGACGGGCAATTTGGGCAACGTCAGCAGCTGAAACCATGTTGGCGTTAGCGCCGCCAATGTTGTAACCAAACGGCTTCAAACTGTCCTGTTCCATTCCTGAAGCGGAAACAAATGACGTGTTATCCAAGTTCCAGGTTTTGGCTTGGCTATTCATCATTGAAATGAATTTCTTATTGTAGGTAGGAGTGGCACCACCGGCTACCCATTGCCCTAAAGCGATTGCCGCGTTGTTTGAGGATTCAATCAAAGCAGCTAAATATAGATCACGAACCGTGTATGAATTCTTAGTAAATTTAAAGCCACCATAATCTTTATCTTTACCCAGCTTCTTAAGACCGGCATTACTTGTATTGACTTTAGAAGTCCAGGAACCGCCACCGTTACTGATCTTTTGACGGACCAGATATAAAGTCATTAATTTAGAGATGGAAGCAATTGGCCGGGGTGTATTGGCATTTTTTGACCAAACGACCCCATTGGTATTCACGTCCAACGCAACGGCTCCCTGAGCATATTTGAGGCCGAATGGTGCTTTACCTGGTGTCAGGTAATTGTGCCAAACAATTCCAGAAACGTTGCCGGAACCATTTTTCACTTGATAGTAGAGGGCTTTTGAACCGCCGCTCTTTTGTAAAGTGACTTTTTTAGTTGCATACCAGGTGGTATACGGGTACCCCTTTAACGTTGCCACTTTTTTGGTATGTGACGTGTTCCAGACGACGCCTGCAGAAGATTTCTTGTGATATGGGGCCTTCTTCATCGAAGCGGTTGAAACTGTCTTGTATGTAGCAGCTGCCGCTTCAACCTGATTGGATTGAGATGAAAGTCCAAACCCAATTCCAAAAGTAAGTGCTGTTGCACAGGAAATAATAACTGTGCGCAACCATTTATTCATTTTCATTTTACATTCTCCTCCCAGCTTCTGTTTCAAATTGTACCATGTTGTGAGGAATCTGCTCAATGTTTTAATGGATTTGTAACCGATTTGTATGGGCTGTGTCAATTATTTTTTCTGAATTTAATCCTGGTAATTTGAGAATGGTAATTTGGCTGTTAAAGTAATCCTCGGGAAAAATTATCAACTTTCATTCTGAAAGAACTGGACAGAATACTGGTCATCAGTTATACTGTAAAAAGTAACCATTACTATTAACACTTGGTGAAATAATTGAATCCTCTTCCGGTTTTTCAAACAATTCGCAAATCACATCTTTCATCTGCTTTCAATGAATGATTGTTCTTTCTGTACATTTTTAACCGGCAAGTCTCGAAGGGGATCGTTATTTTGCCAAGTGTTTTTTGATATTGGAGGCTTTAAAAACTTTGTTAGTTGATCGAAAACAGCTTCTAAAGGTCTGGTTGAGGCGCCTATTAATGTTTTTCAGTGTGGCCATTTTGGGTGGCATTTTTACCCATTATGACGCTGGCCTCTATCAACAACCGATTGCAGTTGTCACAAAAGTCCATTCGCAAAAGAAGCAAGTGCAGACAGATCAGTTCCAAAATCGCGATTATTCTCAGTCTCAGAAGCTTTGGCTAAAAGTTTTAAATGGCCATGATCGTGGTCGAACATTGACAACCCACAATCTGACTTCTGGCTCCAACGCTTCGGATCTTAAATATCGGGTTGGTCAACAAGTCTTTGTACATATTCAAGGGACTCACTCAATTAAACGCGTGTTGATTTTAGATTTAAAACGGGATGCGGTCAGTTTTCAGGTCGCGTGGCTGGTGATCTTTTGCTTGATTATCGTAATGGCCAAATCCGGTACGCTGGCGCTTTTAAGTGTCTTAGTTAATGCCGGGCTCTTTTTGTTAGCCATTAAGATTGATATTTTAACGGATGCTGATCAGGCATTGGCCCTTTATTGTGCAGTGACACTTTTTCTGCTGGCGATAACGACCCTGTTGATTTACAGATGGTCACTAAAAACGATCAGTGTTTTTATGTCATCTGCCGCAGCAATCTTTTTGGCTTTATTGCTGGCAATGGGGGTGTTGGCCGTGACTCACAGTCGAGGCTTGAAATTTGAAACGATGAGTTATGTGACGCAAACGCGAATGCCGCTTTACCTGGCTGAAACCGTGCTGGGAATTCTTGGGGCGGTGATGGACGTTTCCGGCGATATTACGATCAGCTTGTTTGAGATGCAGGCCAAAGGGATGAAGTTGACGTATCAACAATTCTATCGGATTGGCTGTCAGGTGGGGTGTTCAGTGATGGGACCCTTAACGACTATTTTATTTCTGATTTTCACAGCCAGTATGTTACCATTAATGATTTTGTATCTTCGAAATGGCAATAATTTAGGTTACAGCATTTCAATGGTGATGTCATTAGGCATCTTCCAGAGTTTAACCAGCGGGGTTGGAATTGCATTGGCAGTTCCAATTAGCAGTGCCTTTTCTAGCTGGCTGCTGAAAAGGCAGGTGAGACTCAAGTGACCTCAATTACGCTAATGGGAATTGTGTTGCTGATCGTGATGATGATTGCCGGTGGGCTTCAAGGGATTAAAGCTTTTTTGAGTGTTGGCTTTAATTTAGTCATGATGTTCTTAATTATTCGGCTTTTATCAATGGATTTTCCGTTTCTCTGGGTAACTTTGATTGGCGCTGCCGTTATCCTTAGTATGACCATTTACTTGGGGGTGAGTGACGCAACAGTTGCGGATGCGTCATTTATCAGTGCCGGATTAGTGGCCTTAATACTGGTCATTTTAATTATCCCGGTTTACCAGTGGGCTCAGGTTCAGGGATTTGGCGAAGAGAATACGTCAGAATTAGAGAGCATGTCATTACTGATTGGCATGAAATTTATTCATCTATCGATGGCTACTGCAATTTTGAGCAGTTTGGGAGCAGTGGGTGAGGCCGCTGTTTCAGTCGCGTCCGGCTTAAAGAAGACCCAGACAGCCTATACGCAATTATCGGATCGACAATTTTTTTCTGTCGGGATGGCGGTTGGTCGTCAAATGCTTTCAACGGCACTTAATACGTTGTTTTTCGGTTTCTTCGGCGGCTTTCTGGCGCTATTTATCTGGTTCTTGCGATTGGATTACTCATTCGGTCAGTTAATCAACAATAAAATTTTTGTGGCTGAATTTCTGCTAATACTGATCTCAATTCTGGGGGTCGTTTTAGTGATTCCCTTAACCGTGTGGGTGATGATGTTGAAACGACGAACAAAAGCACAATGATCTCGATAAAATCCGAGGCCATTGTGCTTTTGCTTTTTTGTTTGATTAGCAATTGATTAATGCAATTTGGAAAAACTATTTAACGCTGGCGGCCATTTGAACCGCAGTGTCGATATCAGCACCCTTGAGTGTATAGACGCTTTGGCCATCCTGCCAACTGATGGTTTGATCACGAGTATGGTCATTGGCACCATGAACGTTAAATTCAATTGCACCGTACTTTTGTGGTGCGGGCAACATGTATTGGTCAAACAAGCTTACTGCGTGAATAGCGGTCTTCTTTGGCGTGGTGTTATTGACAACACTACCGTGGACAGCAATTGACCAGTGACCCTCGTTCCAAGAGATGTAGCGTTGGCCACCACCGGCATTTTCGTAACCGGTAATTTGACTGCTTAATTTAACTTTAGGCAATCCCTTATTAGTTGAAGCCTGTGAGTAGTCGATGGCACTAGCTGCCTGACTGGTAGAAGAATAAGTTTTCTTCTGGAAGGTCGCATAGGGCGTTTCATTTTTGACAGCACTGGCATTTAAATCTAATGCCTGATTGCCAACACTATAGTAAATAGTGTAATCGTTTTGGTTTCCGGAATACCGGATATTTAAGTGAGCGTCTTGTGAACTTAGGCCATCATCAGTGGGCAACTTTACGTTACCGAGCTTTTGCTGGAGCTGATCGGTTAGCGTGCCAATTCTGGAACTAGTTGCTGGTGTCTGACTCGATGAACTGCTGCTTTGAGCAGTCGAACTACTTTGTTCACTATTACTGCTGGACTGAGCTTGACTGGTCGCTGAAGATGATGACTGGTCGCTGCTGGAATTCTGCATGTCGGTTTTGGATGATTTAGACACTTTGGAGCCGTTATCCTGACTTCCCTGACTTTGTTTATTGGAATTGCAGCCACTAAGACCACCAACCACCAAAAGTAAACCAGCCGCTAAGCCGATTAATTTTTTGTGACGCATAAAAGATCCTCCTTAATTAGCTTGGTGACTAAGCTGAATTGCTAAATTAGCTTGATCGCTTGCCACTTGGTAAACACGATTGTTTGCCTGCCATTTGACGGTATTTGCTAACTCTGACTCATTATTGGAGTATAACACGATCGCGCCATGATTAACATCCTTGCTTGGCAATGGTGATTGCTTAATTTGGCTGGCCACTTGACTGGCAAACGAGGTTGGATTAGGCCCGCCGGCCGCTTCAGACGGTGTGACGGTTGTGATCGACCAATTTCCCTGATTCCAATGAGTATAAACGTGGCCAAGTGTTCCTTGAGAAGTGGCCGAGTGACCATTTTTAAGTTTATCCGCCGTGCCATCCTGCTGACCAAGATAGTCTAACGCGTTGCTTGCTGATTGAGCATCGTCAAAAGTTTGCTTTTCAAATGTTGCGTGACGGTTATTGTTTGAATCATTATAATCAAGTTGATAATCTTTAGGATTCGAATTAGTAACAGAAGCTGTGAGCTGGGTGCCGTCTACCGTTAACGATTGGGGCGCTGGCGTTTGTTGCGCAGAACTAATCCCGATATTGGCGTGGAAAACAGTTTTGTCAGCAACCGCATAGCCGCCAAAGGCCAAGGAAGCGGTACCGGCAACGGCAATGAGTGACGTCATGATTTTCTTTTTAATTTGCATGTCGATAAACCTCCTTATTCGCTGACATAAGTGCGATTAGCCGTAATGTACTGACCAGATGTGGTGGTGAAGTAGTAGGAACCGCTGGACCGCTTTGTGACAGATTGAACGCTGACCGTGCTGCCGGCACTTAGCGCTTTGACGCGGTTAGCTTTAGAGAACGTTTTTGAATCATAGAGATAGATTTTCTTCTTAGTGGTGACACGTTTAGCCGTATTAAGTGCATGGTAATACTTTGGTGTTGAAGACGAAGCGACAGCAGTGTCAGCCAAAGCAGTGCTTGCGGTGCTGGTGCCGGTCCACCATGAAACTGGATGGGTGACAACTTTGCTGTTGTCAACATATTTTCCAAGTGCTGCTAAATAATGTTTGTTAGTGTATTGCCAGAGGTCGGTTGTAATAGTTGGTTTAGCCGAGTAATTGGCGATCCATTGTGCATCAAAGTTCTTGCGGGCACTACCGGCATATTGAGTCGCAAATGACTGGTAAGAGTAAAATACTAACTTTTTCTTAGTTAATGAACGCATTTCGTTATACCAAGCTAAAACGGCTGATTTGGAAGAGCCGGATTTAACGTTATTTTGTTCGTAATCCAATACATAAAACTTAGCGTTCTTGTTTGAACGGTTATAAAAGTTTTTAGCTTCGGTTCGTGCACTTGACGGGCTGGTGAACATGGCATAGTCATATTCGCCGAATGGAATTCCGTATTTAACGTACAAGGCAGTGTTAATTAGTAGCGTATTTATCGACGTAGCTGCTGCCATATTGTCGTCGATTAATTATAAACGAAACTTGATTTTTTAAATTTTGTGCTTGAAGATTGCTAAGCTTACCCTGCCATTCCGAAACATCAGGGATGGCGGCAGCTGCTTGAGTCTTAGTGGTCGTGGCGCCAAAAATTCCTAAACTGACACCGAGCGTCGCTAAACAGTAGGCAATTTTTCTTTTTATCATGTTGGTCCTCACTTTTATGTAAGTTTTTATATTCTGGAAAATAACTTCAATATATAAACTAAGGCAAACAGTGCATTATAGCAAGCTTTCATCACCTGGCAAATCTTAATATTACATGGCTGAAAACGGTAATTTCAACCTTTAAGCATTTTTTTATCAAAATGATTACCATTTAATGACATTAGTCATTGACTATTAAAAGGCCAAACTTCAATGACCTCAGTGGCTGTTGCAAAATATTTTCTTTAAAAATGCAACTTTTAATTGGGCATCTTAGCTTAATATGATGGTGAGAAATTGGTTGATGATTAGGCGCTCTGAAAGTTCCCTAAAATCACTCAACTCACAAAAAAGACCATGCGCTAAAGGCATCGTCTTGATTTAGTGGTCCATATTAGTCCTGGATAATCTCTAAAAAAATAAAAAGAGGCCGTTGACCTGATCAAATTAATGATTTGGGCAGCGGTTTTTTTCACCCAATGGGTGAAAAAATGACTCCGATCTGTTAAATTAAATTTACCAGAAAAAACCAACAAAAGGAGTCCTCTCTAATGACTTTATCGAAAATTCCGTTACAATTCAACTCTAAAATTG
>NZ_LS422995.1 GCF_900411375.1 Lentilactobacillus raoultii
AGCACTCCTTTGTATCTTTCTTTTGTCAATTAAAGTATACAGCGCAGGAGCCCTTGCGTTTTAATTTTGATCAGAAAAAGCCAAAAATCACGCAATATTGAAGTGATTTTTAGCTTTCAAGTTTCAGTTGAAGAAATGAAAACAGCAGCTGATGAAGCTCATCATAAAGGACGAATCATCGCAGCCCACGCTGAAGGGAATCCTGGTATTATGAATGCCATAAAAGCTGGCGTAGATTCCATTGAACATGGATTTTATGTTACAGATGAGGAAATTGATTTAATGCTAAAACAAGGTACTTATTTAACACCAACATTTGTTGCAGATTGGGCAATCCCTGAATTTGCAAAGGGAAAGCTGCCAGATTGGGAAATTAAAAAAGCTGCTGATGCATTGCAAGACCTATACAAAAACATTATGCATGCTTGGAAACGTGGTGTTCCAATTACTCTCGGAACAGATGCTGGCACGCCTTATAACGATTTTTCAATGACACCCGTAGAATTACAATTAATGGTAGAACAGGGTGCTAGTACATTTGAAGCTTTACAAACTTCCAGCCAAAATTCTGCTAAATTAATGAAAATTGATAACGAGTACGGAACTTTAGAGCCAAATAAATATGCCGATTTTCTTGTTCTTGATAGCGATCCCTTAAAAGACGTAAAAGCTGTCCAACAGGAGAATAAAGCAGTTTATAAAAATGGAATTCGTGTTTTTTAAAGTCCGCAAGTTTAAGCAATACTACTTTATAATAAATTGCAATCTAAGAAAGAACTATGACAAAACCGTCTGTTTTGCCTAGCTTCTTTTTTCTAAAGGGAAGTCTTGAAAATAATGTCAACTATCTTCTATAATGCTAATATTTTTGATGGCAAAACCGGTAATATTCAATCGAATTCATGGTTTGAAGTCAAAAATGGTAAAATCAGTCAAGTTTCTAAGGGTTCTCCTTCATTTACTAATAAAAAACAATTCTTGGATTTAAAGGGTCAATATGTAACTCCCGGATTAATCAATGCTCATACACATATTATGATGAATCCCGTTACAAATAAATTAGAATATTTATCTGAAACAGAAGTGGCCGCAACGGCTCTCCAAAACTTGAGCGATCTAATTGATTCTGGCGTCACTTATATTCGCGATTGTGGGTGTGCTTTTAATACAGATATAAAATTACGCGATTTTGCAAAAAAACATTTTATTAAAGCTCCCGGGATTATCGCATCCGGTAGACCAATGTCAATGACAGGTGGTCACGGAGACTTTAAAGAAGGTTCAGATGGCAAAATTGATTGGTCATATTTAACCGATTCCCCAAACGAAATGAGAAAAGCAGTTCGAACTGCTTTGAAACTTGGCGCAGATAATATCAAGGTAATGGCTACTGGTGGCGTTATGTCGGCTGGTGATAACATTAATGATACTGCACTTACACCTTCCGAAATGAATGTAGCTGTCGAAGAAGCTCACCATAAAGGAAAAACAGTTGCTGCACATGCTCAAGGAAATAGTGGCATTCAGAATGCTCTTGATGCTGGTGTTGATTCAATTGAACACGGCATTTATGTAGATGAGAAACAAGCCCAATTTATGATAAAACATCACGTCCGACTGGTTCCAACATTAAACGCAGCAGCAAGCATTAGTAAATACGGTCGCGGTAAATTACCAGACTACATGATTCGTAAAAATGATCAAGTTAAAGCGGACTTTTTTAGGAATATTTCTATGGCGTTTAAAAAAGGCGTCAGAATAATTGTTGGCACAGATGCAGGAACACCATTTAACAACTTTAAAACTGGTACTTGGGAAGAAATGCAGTTACTCGTCAACGAGATTGGCGCAACCCCAACCCAAGCATTATTTGCAGCAACAAGAGATGCTGCTGAGTTACTCGGTATTTCTGACGAGTATGGCACACTTGAAACAAATAAGTACGCTGACTTCATAGTTTTAGCTAAAGACCCAACTCAGAATATTGACGCTATAACACAGGAAGATAAAGCCGTGTATCAGCATGGTAAAAAGATTAAGTAAAGTGGTGATTTAAATGGATCAAACAAAGGTTGAACAATTTGCTTTAGATAACTTAGACAATGTAACAGGATATTTAAAAATTCCTAGTATCTCTGCTCAAAATAAAGGAATCACTGAGACTGATGAGTGGCTAATGAATAAATTTAACAACTTAGGTGCAGTTAAGGTTGAAAAGTGGATAGATCAAGGTGGTAATCCTGTCATTTATGCAGAGTTCACTGGAAACAGTGATAAGACCGTCCTTTTTTATAACCATTACGATGTCCAGCCACCAGAACCATTAAATGAATGGAGGACGAAACCATTCGAGCCAACAATCATTGACGGCAAGATGTATGCACGTGGTGTATGCGATGATAAAGGAGAGTTAATGTCACGTCTAACGATTGTTAAGTACTTTAATAATCACGGTGGACTTCCAGTCAACTTAAAATTTTTTGTTGAAGGAGAAGAAGAAGTGGGTAGTCCTAACGTTGGAAAGTACGTTAAAGCCCATGCTGAGCAACTCAAAGCCGATGCTTGTATTTGGGAAGGCGGCGGAAAAGATGAAAATGATAATTTCCAAATTGTTTGCGGAGCAAAGGGAATTGTAAGTTTTAATCTACACGTTAAAACTGCAAATGCTGATTTGCATTCTTCATTGGCCAGTTACGCAGACAATGCTGCTTGGCGACTAGTTCAGGCTTTATCGTCACTTCGAAATTCCGATAATCGTATTGCAATTGACGGATTTTATGATGACATTCAAAAATTAACACCTACTGAAGAAAAGGCAACTCAAAGCATGGACTTCGATAGCGATAAAGTTAAAACCAATTATGGGTTGACGCGGCCATTTGTGTACGCCAATCCAAAAGAAGAACTTGTCAATGGCACAACAATGACAATTAACGGATTGAATGCTGGTTACACAGGTAAAGGAGTCAAAACCATCATTCCAAAAGAAGCAACTGCAAAACTCGACTGTCGGTTGGCTCCCAACCAGCAGCCTAAAAAAATTGCTAGTTTAATCAGCAAACAACTAGTTAAAAATGGCTTTGAAGACGTTAAACTAGAATATCTGCTTGGTGAAGATGCTGCCAGAAGCAACTTGGAGAATCCGTTTATTCAGTTGACAAACCGCGTTGCAGATACAGTTTACACTCCTTTAAAAGTCCGGCTTATTCCAAATATGCCAGGTGGTGGCCCCATGAAACAATTTCAAGATAGTCTCCATGTTCCAATCGTGATGGTAGGAATTCATTATTCCGGAAGCCATCCCCACTCGCCAAATGAAAATATTCGAATAAACGATTATCAACAAGGAACTTATTTCTTGGCTAAGTTATTGGAGTCTTATAAATAAGTTGCTAACAAAAGGATGGATGTTCATGAGTATACTTAAGTATCTCCCAAACATTCACCCTTTTTGTATAGCTTGAAACTTAATTTAAATATCTAAATACTTATTGGTAAATCCAATATATTCAGGGATCTCTTCGCCCATACTTTGTTTATTCAACCAATGATAAAACGCTCGCCACCGATGTTCATCAATCTTACCCCATATACCATTTTTTGATCGATAATGTTGGCTGATCTCCTCTTGGCTTGACACAACTAATTTTTCTTGTAATCGTCGATCTGGCACATATCTCATCAAAGTTTGTGCTGCTTCATTGGGAAAAGCTTCAGCAAATTCAAATCCTTTTCGCGTTGCTTTTAAAAATCGTCTTACGATATCACCATGCTCATTGAGATAATTTCTGTTAGTCGCAATAACAGGCGTATAATAATCAAACTCAGGTACATAATCCTTCACGTAGTAAAAATGATACTTTTCTTTATTATGACTTTGCTTAGCCATAACACCTTCCCAATGATGATACACAAGGATTCCATTGTATTTATTATCAGCTAAATCTTGGACAGGATCAAATATCATATTATTAGTAACAATTTTCGTTTGTTTAAAATCACCACCATCTGCGTTAACCGTGTCACGAACGATTGCTTGCTCCGTTGGATAACCAAAAGTTGCATAAATGCCCTTTGTTAAATCTTTTGGACGATTAATTGAATGATTTGTTAATAATCCAGACAAATTATGATCTTGCATTGCTGCAATAGCAACCAACGGTGCCTGTTTATTTTTTAAAAATATATCTGATAATGACATTTGCTCCGTAATAGCAAATTCTGTCTGGCCGTTTAACAACCATTCTCTGCCATCTCCGTGGTTATTTGGCATAAACAATGATACATCTAAATTTTCATCTGCGTAATATCCATTCTCCATAGCCACGTAAAACCCTGTATGATTTGTATTCGGAATCCATTCTAGTGCTAATCGAACATTACTACTCAAAACTATTTCCTCGTTTCGTTTAATACTTGAGTTTTGTATAACATCTTTAGAATCATCATGTTAAGAATTCCACTAAAAATAAAAGTAGAAATTAATCTAATGATAAACAGTAACAAAAGATATGACAATGCGTATTTAGCATAACCATAAAAGATCAACTCTCTTGCGAAAGTCATAATGGTCACGAAGAAAACACTCAAAGCTAAGCTAAACCAATTCCAAAATTTATAGCCTGTTAATAAAAAGCCTAGTTCAGCTCCAAAGCCCTGCAACAGTCCTGCTAAAATAGCTGCTGCTCCAAATTGACCACCAATAAACATTTCCACGACAGCGGATAATGTTTCAGTCAATGTCGCTGCACCAGGAAGTTTAAAAACAAATCCAGCCAAGGGACCAGCCATTACCCAAATTCCTTCTAAGACATCATTTGCAGCCGGTCCTAAACCAAATGGTGTTAAAAAAGCTGTTAAAGCTGTATAAATTGGTCCTAAAGACCAATAGATCACTCCAAAAAATAACGAAATCAAAGTCAAAAGAATAATATTCTTTAGTGTAAATTGACGCATATAAAAAACAGCTCCGTAAAAAGAGAGGTGTCATCAAAAGGAAAAGTTCAATAAAAAAATTCCTTCGCCGGTACTAACCGAATCAGGTTCAAAGGGTTTAATCTCAGCCTAAGGGCACCCCACTAAACATTATCCTAATCATATCACATAGTTAATCCATATGTTAAAAAATAGTGATCAAGCTTTAGTTTCAACAAACCAAATATTAACGTTCCAAAAAATTAAGTAGAAATCATCTGATACTTTCAGTAATTCCCCTATTATTATGTTTTTTGGTAAACTTTAACATTCTATTTGGAAAACCCATCTACATATTCCAAAGCAACTCTTTTGAAAAGCTGCTGCATGTTTAAAAATGCCGTTAATTCAACATATTCATTTGATTTATGAGCTGTTGTATTTCCCGGCCCAACAACAATAAATTCCCCAGTGGAATTATTTCTACGAAATTCAGAAGCATCAGTCCCTAATGATGCCCCAATAACTGGCAGTGGCAATGGTTCATGCAGGTACTGATCTGCATACTTTTTTAATAAAACAGTTAATCTGCCATTCCACTTATTAGCTACTGGGATTTCGCTTCTTTCAACTTTCAAGTTTAAATTCATCCCATCATTTTGGTTAAGACGGTAAATTATCTTGTTCAAGCGCAAGATCAATTGATCATTAGGCAATTCTGGAATTGTCCTGACCTTAACTGTCTCGTAAGCAAAATCTGGAATACTATTAACTTGCTTCCCACCATTGAAAATATCCGGAGCATAAATAGTGGATCCCAGTATCTCACTAGATTCTTGCAAACACTGATAGAATCTTTTCTCTTCAATATAGTACTGAATCAGATTATCAATCGCATTGATTCCTAATTTAGGCATTGAACTATGGGCCGCTTTTCCACGAGAAGTAACAGTGTAGCTCATCCATCCTTTGTGAGCGCCAAAAATAAAATGTTGTTCTGGCGTCGATACTTGCTTAACATTATTGAGAAGCTTTCTTAATTGTTCTGGATTAATTTTTGCACCACCACTTGCAAAATAATCATTAATTTCTGTAACAGGTACTCCAGTGGGCTCACCAAAAATAACGGCATCTAAATCTTTTCCATATCCCTTGTCTGATAGATAAGCAGCACCCTGTTCAGTCAACTCTTCAGAAATTGTTGCTAACAAACGAATTGTTCCATTCTTTGGTAAACTAGCCTCTTTTAATTCGATTAAAGTTATTACAAACTGAACTAAGCCAGCCTTCATATCAGTTGTGCCCCGTCCGTATATTCGATTATTTTTAATTGTTGCTTTAAACGGATCGCTATTCCAGGTCTTTAGGCTCCCTTGATGAACGGTATCCAAATGGCCACTTAATCCTAAAATTGGATGACTACCACTCCCTATTTGAGCAATAAAATTACTTCGATTAGGGAATTGAGAAATCTCTTTAGTTTTAATACCATGTGATTTCAACACGGAGACTAAGTAGTCAGTTGCCTCCTTCTCATTCCCATTTACCGTCTCAATATCCACAAGTTTTTCGAGAATTTCAATTTTTTCTGATTCTTTCATCCACATTAACCTCCAACGTAATTAAAGCAATTTCAAAAAGACTGAGGCAATAATAACGGAAGCAACTGATACAGTTGCAAACCCACCAACCAACATCTTAGGTAATGTATTTTCTAAAATATAGTCCTCTTCCTCCTTGTTCTTTGCTAAATTTCGAGCCGCTTCATGAGTTACAATATAGTCTGCTGGGAATCCAAATAATGCAGTTAGAGCACTTGCAAAAGCCATTTCGCGTGAAAATCCCAATGGTTTTGCTAGGATTGCAGAAGCTAAAAACATTCCTAAAATTCCAAGAACAATCATCGTTAAGATCGGGATTACAATACTGAAAAGGTTTTGAGGCGTTACTTCTGAAAGAAAGGAAAAGATATAAGCCAATAACCCATACATGAACCAGTTGAACACCCCCGCCTTCTCCAAAACATGGTCATCCAAAATATGAAATTGATGTGCAATTACGCCAATTATTAAACATAAAATATATGGACTAATCACATCATTCATTAAATCTCCAAGCCAAAGCCCTAACCCTGTCAAAACCATAACCAAGAAAATTTGAAAAGCAGAAGTTTTATATACTTTTGGCAGCTTAAGGGGGCGCTTAGTACCAAAAGTTGTTTCAAGTACTTCTTGATCCTTGGAAACTTTAACTTTTTCTCCCGGTTGAAAATTTTTGAGGAGTCGCTTTCCTTCCTTTTTCAACAATGCGGCCGTTAATGGATAACCAATAATACTATGCATTACAAACATTGAAACAGGAAATGATACTAATGCTGTGATGTGTTGTGCCTTTAGTCCATCCGTCATCAAAAAGGCTGCTACAATTCCTCCAGTTAGAGGTGGGACACTAGCGATAACTGTATGCCAATTAAACAGTAGTAAGCCACCTCCCATTGCTAAAATGACAGTTCCTAAAATTCCACTAATAGCAATTAATACGGATTTCCATTGATTGATTAAAACTTTTAAGTCCATCAATGTTCCCATATGTACTAATAAAGCTGCTTGAACGACCCCGACAAAAGTAGGAGTAAAAGTAGCTGTACTTGTAATATTTTTAGGAACAAACGTCCAGTACCCAATTAAAAACAAAACCGCTGTAACAAATACTGATGGAATATAAGCTCGGCTTAAAGTTGAAACCCATTCACCAATGAATAAAAATAGCATCACAAGAGCGAGTGCCAATACATTTTCCATTACTAACTCCTCCAATTCATCATTGACCAAATCGTATCTCAAGGATACAATATTAAATTAAGATTAGAAATTGTTGTGACAATTATGCCGTTTACACAAGAATTTGTCAAGAAAATATTCTAAAAATTAATTGTAGATGAGAACGATAACCCTAAGGAGGCCTTTACATGGAAATGTCACAAGCTAATGAATCATTGGAAGATTTAATGTATAAATTATTGGTTAATGTGCATAAGCATCCTGAATTATCAGGAAAGGAAACTTGGACAACTCAACAAATCATTAAAAATCTAAATGACCTTAACATTCCCATAAAAAAATACGGTTTAAGAACCGGCGTCGTTGCTGAGATAGAAGGGAACTCTAAACTACCCATAGTTGCTCTTAGAGCAGATATTGATGCCCTCCCCCTGCAAGAGGAATCCAACCTACCATATCACTCGCAAATTCCCGGTGTAGATCACGCATGCGGCCATGATTTTCACTTGGTTTCGCTACTTGGTGCCGCAAAAATCTTGCAAGAGGAGAAAAATTCTTTAAACGGTAGTGTTCGCTTACTTTTTGAGCCTGGAGAAGAAAAACATTTTGGTGCCAAGCAGATGATTCAAGCTGGCGTCCTTCAAGATGTACAAGCCATTTTCGGAATTCATAACATGCCGAAAATTCCTGTCGGGACAGTTGCTATAAAATCAGGAAAACTAATGGCTTCAAATGATAATTTTCAAATTGTTATCCATGGCCGAGGCTCTCATGCCGCAATGCCGCATACAGGTCAAGACCCAATCGTAGCAGCTGCCAGTATCATTACGTCTTTGCAATCTATTGTAAGTCGAAATATTGATCCAGCTGAACGACTAGTGATTACCGTTGGTCAAATAAGTGGAGGCCATACTAACAACGTCATCCCTGATAGTTGTTCTTTTTCTGGAACTATTCGAGCCTTTTCGGAAATAAGTCGACAACTTGCAAAAAAAAGATTACAAGAAATTGCAGAACAAATCGCACTTGCTTATGATGAACACGCAGATGTTATTTGGGACCAAGGACCAACTCAGGTAAATAATAATGTCTCCATCACAAAGCGAGTGTATCAAGAAGCCAGTAAATTTATGAAGGTTATTCCTGCTGAAAAAACCAATGCAGATGACGACTTTGCCTCTTTTGAAGAGCACGTTCCTGGCTGCTATGTTTTTGTTGGCAGTAAGGGAAATTCAAATTTACATCACTCCGATTTTATTGCTAATCCTGAAGGTTTGAAATACGCAGCTCAGTTACATGTTAGGGTTGCCAAGCGACTTTTAAATGATTTAAGCAATGGCGAAAAATTATAAATTTAAATTCTAACTCCAAGTGCTTCACTTCTTGCAAAAAAGAAGCTGAGACCATAAAGGTGTCACTCAAAATTTTGATCTATATTTAAAAATAAAAATCCCGTGTAATCAACAATTTTTCGTGCTGATTACACGGGATTCCTTTGATTTACGACCATTTTTCGACTTATCTTCCAGCCACTTTTTGGTTATTTACACTTAATGTTTAATTCATAGTTAAGCCACCATCAACTGTCACATTTTGTCCCGTCAAACCACGACCAGGTTCAGACCCAAGGAAAGCCACCATCTTAGCAACGTCCTCTGGTGTTGTAACTTTTCTTAATGGCGTATTTTCTTGAATCATCTTAAAAACTTCAGGAGTTGTTGCAGAACTGGCATCCGTTGTTTTTAGTAAGCCACCTGACACGACATTTACAGTAATCCCATACTTTCCCAATTCTACTGCTAAATTACGTGAAAAACCGATTAATGCAGCCTTAGCAGTCGTATATTGATGATACGCTACAACTGGATTTTGGTAGAGATTGGTTCCAATACTCACAATTTGCCCAAAATGATGCTTTATCATACTTGAAAGAACACTCTGAATGACATTAAAAGCACCTTTAAGTGTGCCGTCAAGTTGCGCTTGATAATCATCCCACTTCAGTTCTATAAAGGATTTTTGAGCAATCGGATCAAATTTAAACCCAACTAAAGCGTTGTTAACAACTGTATCAATTGACCCAAATTTTTTCAATGCCAGTTCGGTCATACGATCTACTTCTTGACGGTTTCGAACATCAGCTTTAAGGGCAATTGCTTTATCATCCCCAATTTGAGATACCAGCCGATCGGCCAAATTCTGATGCTGATAATAATTAATCACAACATTATATCCAATTTTAGAAAATTGATTAACAATTTGAGCTCCCAATCCACGACTACCACCCGTCACTAAAACTGTCTTCACCATTATTTAAAACCTCCAAAGCATATTTTTACTAATTTACAATATTAGCTTAGAGCATCTTCAATCCTCAAGCCAAAATAGCTTTACTCGAATAACATGATAACTTCCTTGCACAAACACTAGCTTACAAGTAATAAGAGTCTGATTCTCAGCTTAACGGCGCTTCTAGTAACATGTCCTCTCACAACTACATTCATTTTACTCGCATTCTCCATAAAAATTCTGTTTCTATATATCAATTAGTTCCCCAAAAGCAAAATTCTGACTAAGTATACCAAGAAGCTAAAATTAATACATTTATTTTAATTTTAAGAATATTTGTACAAAGTTTCTGAATAAGTCATCAGCTCAGAGCATCTCACATTTTCATGAATACTCGCAAACATCTATAAACTTATTTTGTATTTTTATTATCATTTTTATCATCATTTATTTATTATTATGGCTATTTAAATAAGCCCGTAAACTAAGTCAATGAGTGATATTATCAAAATTAAAGAAGGTTAGCTCTCTATTGTGAATAAATTATTAATTGTTAGGATAACCGCCTATATTTTTTATTAATAAACAGTATATTTTATATTTACAAAAAAATAAATGAATATCAAATGCTTTTATTTGTATTACCCAAATCAACATGGTATTTTATGGTTGGTAACAGATGTAAGCGCATTCAAGAAAGGATGAGTTATTATGAAAATTGGAATTCCTAAGGAAATTAAGGAACAGGAAAATCGGGTTGGTATGACACCAGGCGGGGTTAATGCTTTGGTTCATGCTGGCAACGAAGTGGTTGTTGAAAAGGATGCCGGCACCGGTTCGGGCTTTCCAGACAGTGCTTATACTGCCGTTGGAGCTAAATTAGGCTCGACCGATGAAGCATGGGATGCTGATATGATTATCAAGGTCAAGGAACCCCTACCGGCAGAGTATAAGTATTTCCACGAAGGTTTGATCATTTACACTTATTTCCACTTAGCCGCGGATCCTGATTTAACCGAAGCCTTACTGGAGAACAAAGTAACGGCGGTAGCTTATGAAACAATGGTTGGTCGAAATGGTGGTTTACCATTGCTATTCCCAATGAGCGAAATTGCCGGCAGAATGTCCATTCAGGTTGGCGCTCATTTCTTAGAGGAACCACACCAAGGTAAAGGGGTTCTCTTGGCTGGCGTTACCGGAGTTCATCGTGGCAATATCGTCATTATCGGTGCCGGAACAGTTGGCTTTAATGCCGCGAAGATTGCCGTTGGATTAAATGCCAACGTGACGATCTTGGATATCAATGCTCAGCGTTTAGCTCAGGTTGATGATATCTTCAATGGGCGGGTTCAAACCTTAATCTCAAATTCGCATAACATTGGTGAGGCCGTTAAACATGCCGACTTAGTGGTTGGTGCCGTACTGATTCCAGGGCATACAGCACCTAAATTAGTGACGACTGAGATGGTTGATAGCATGGAAGACGGTTCAGTAATCGTGGACGTGCCAATTGATCAAGGTGGAATTTTTGAAACCAGTATTAAAGCTACCACCCATGATGATCCAATCTATGTCACCCACGGTGTGGTTCATTACACGGTAGCCAATATTCCGGGTGCAGTCCCAAAAACGGCTACTGATGCATTATCCAGTGCTACTCTGCCGTATGCGATTGAGATTGCCAAGAAAGGTCTTAACGAGGCCGCTCATGACAACACAGTTCTAACCGGAATTAACACCTTTGATGGCCGGATAACAAATGAAGCGGTTGCCGAAAGCCTGAACTTACCATATGTCAAGTTTAACGAGGCGACAACGACCAACTAAGCGGGGTTCTATTATGAAAAATAGTCGAATCAATATTGACCTAGTTCTCAAAAATGCGCGAGATAGTAAACGAGAACGAACGTTAGGATTATTTGACCTTTCCATTATGGGCATCGGCGCCATTATCGGAACGGGAATCTTAGTCTTAACCGGGATCGTTGCCGCTACGGCTGCTGGTCCGGCTGTTATTATTTCTTTCTTAATTGCCGGCTTGGCAAGTGCCGTGGTCGGCCTGTGTTACTCGGAGCTGACGACCAGCATTCCGAACTCGGGAAGTGCCTACGTCTATGCCTGGGTAGCCATTGGTCAACGAACTGCTTTTTTAGCTGGATGGACGCTTTTAGGCGTGTATATCACCACTTTGGCGACGGTCGCAAATGGCTGGACCGGTTATGTGAAAGCCTCCCTTTCAGAAATCAACATTAATTTACCAGCCTCGTTGATCGCGTCGCCTTCGAACGGTGGTATCATCAACCTACCAGCGGTTCTGATGATTTTGTTAATCACCCTGATTCTTACGCGTGGAACTGGTGAAAGCAAGATTTTCAATAACGTTTTGGTTATCATTAAGCTGGCAGTTATTCTACTGTTTATCTTTTTGGCAAGTCAGGATGTTAATTCAGCTAATTGGGTACCTTTCATGCCGTTTGGTGTTCAAGGAATCTTCTCGGGAGCATCATTAGTCTTCTTTACCTTTTTAGGGTTCGATGCCCTGGCAACTTCGGCCGAAGAAACCAAGAATGTCCAGAAAACCCTGCCGAAAGCGATTATCATTTCTTTATTGGTCGTGACCGTGCTGTATATTCTGGTGAGTCTGATTATGACCGGAGTTGTGAGTTATCGGCAACTAAATGTGCCGGAATCGATGGCCTATGTGCTGATGGTTAAAGGACACAACGTGGTTGCTCAAATTGTCTCGGTCGGGGCGATCATTGGTATTCTGGCAGTGGTTTACGCGTTTGTCTACGCAGCGTCAAACATTATGATGTCCATGAGTCGTGGGGGCTTCCTACCCAAGACCTTATCAAAATTAAATCGTAACAGCAAGAGTCCAAATCATGCGCTGTGGTTAATCGGATCGATTGGCGCGGTTATCGCAGGCGTTTCCAATGTGCGACAGTTGGCAACGATTTCTAATGTCGGGTCCTTGTGTGTCTTCTTTCTGATTTCCTTTATCGTTATTCTGTTAAGAAAGGAACAACCGGATTTGGAACGGCCGTTTAAATTACCGTTCAAGTACACGATCCCAATCTTAGCCATGCTGTTTTGCGTCATTCTATTGGTCAGCACGTCACTGGATGCTTGGATCACTTACTTTGTTTGGTTAATTATTGGTGGCATCATTTTCACGCTTTATTCGCGTCATCATATTGATTTCGAACAGGTCAAATCCGAAGATGCCAGTGAGTCGGCTAATGGAGACAGCCCACTGGTTAATCAAGCCAAATAATGGAAGGTGATCATTGTTTCTCAATCAAAATTAATAAGCATCACGTAAAAAGGTCTCAGACATTCAGGCCTTTTTACTTTACATATTTTTTACGTGTTAATAATAGAAATTTTACCTCCCTAACGTATTGTACTTCTTAGGAGAAGTTTCATATTTTGTATCTATATTGGAGGGGTAAGTTCATGCGTAATCACCATCGTAATGTTAAAAAATTTCTATTCACTTCTTTAGCTGTACTTTTATCAGTTCCTGTGGGGTTACTGTCGCAAGATGTCGCACACGCAAATGCCTTATCTAGTCAGCGGGTTAACGAGCTGCTGGCACCCCATAAGTCCAGTTACGGGTATTACATTGATCAATACCTGTTAAATCGTAAGGACAACACAACACCGGCAACTAACCCATCAACGGCGCTATTCACTAATACCTTTGGACAGCTATGGTCGGGTGATGGTACCAAGAAGAATCCCAAGATTTTACAAGAAAACCTCGATAAATCAGCAGCTATTTCGCAACATGTTACTAAAACCGAAGAGCTGCGATCTTTTTTAACTGATCGTGAAGATAGTCCCTATGACCTGATTCGGGGGCTGGGACCGTATGCCAATAGCTTTATTCAAAAAGCCAATGCCAAAACGCAGTATACCAGTTTACCAACCCATGAGCTGCCAGCCGACACCAAAGACGATCCATCAGCGGGGTTAATCTGGGCTGACGATAAATCTCAATTGGGACCAATGGTCAACTTAGTGGATACGATGGCTTTGTATTATTACTCATCATCAGGTAATGCTAAACAATATTACAAATATGTCCGCCCCTTTCGTCAGGACAGTCAGGTGAAGGTTAATCCTTATTTGAAGGCGGCGTTTGATGCGACACCACAAAACGATTACGATTTTCCCAGTGGTCATACTACTCAAGCCTTTGAAAGTGGCTTAGCAATGGCCTATGCATTCCCTGAACGATTCCAACAACTGGTTACGCGCTCTTCAGAAGTTGGCTATGACCGAATTTTGGTTGGCCGCCATTCACCGCTTGCCGTCATGGGTGGTCGGGTACTGGGGACTGCGGTTGCAGCTGCGGTTTTAAATAATTCCCAGAATAAAGAGATTGCGCAAAAAGCTTATGGAAATGCCCAAAAAGTCCTCGCCAAGTCTAAATTAACTCAGGGAAAGGATGATTATCAAAACTATCAGGAGAACTTAAAAAATTATACCCTTCGCATGACTTATGGCTTTAAGCCCCTCTCTTCCACCAAAGTACCGATGCGGGTACCCAAGGGTGCCGAAGTCTTACTGAAGACCCGCTTCCCTTATTTAAATGCTACTCAACGTCGAGAGGTCCTCTATACCACTGGGTTTACCGCCGGTTACCCACTGACGCAGGATCCGGAAGGTTGGGGACGATTGAATTTATTTAAGGCGGCCAACGGATTTGGTCGTTTACTAACGAATACCACGGTTAACATGGACGCTCACAAGGGCCTGTTTAATGCCCGGGATACGTGGCGAAACAACCTTTCCGGTGACGGTACCTTAATCAAAAAAGGAACCGGTTCTCTAAAGCTTCTAGGTGCTAACCATTTCAAAGGTGGCGTGGTCATTAAAGGTGGCACTTTGATTGCCGGTAAACAAAATGCGCTGGGTTCAGGAAATGTTAAAATTTCTCGTGGCACACTTAACTTGTCATCTAGGAAAGTAACCGTTAAGGGGCATTATGCGCAAACCAGTAAAGGGACGCTTCAACTTTCCAGCAATAATCGTCTTGCTGTCCAAAGAAACGGGCGATTTGCAGGTAAGTTAGTGGTGAGTCTAAACTCGCGGCCGGCCAAAAAATTAGTGATCATTAAGGTGCATAAGCGATTGGGCAAATTCAAACAAGTTAAAATTAACGGAAAATATGGGCATTACCACGTAAAATATACTCAAAAGACTGTCGAACTGGTTCACTAAAATCTTACTTTTATTATGACTTTCTATTCACCTATTCGCACAAAAAATTAAGATCCTGAAAAACATGACAATTGTTGAATATCCAACGATTGTCATGTTTTTAGAATTTCTTTCAAAAAGACAAAGCCTTCCAACATTTAAAATCCTTGTCTTCATTTGTCATTAAAGCTTATCGATTAAGTAACGAAAAATTGGAGAACGAAAAATCATTAATTATCAGCTGCTTCTTCTTCAGTATTTTCAGCATGAATTTTAGCTAACTTAGAAGCGTTTTCGTTAACCCTTTTCTTACTCAATGGGTAGAATAAGAGCAATAACAATGCGGCAACTAATAGACAAAATGTTGGAATACCAGTCGCTAAGTGGTAAATTTTGTTAACAACTGCTGTCGTTTGGGAAATCCCGCCAGAAGTAGATGATTGGTAGCCAATAAAAGTCAACATGAAGCCACCAAACCCGCCGGCGATTGCCTGGGCAACTTTACGGGCAAAAGAGTTGACGCCATAAACAATTCCATCTTCTCGAGTCCCTGTTAAGACCTCATGATTATCAATGACATCGGTAATAAATGCCCAGACCATTAGATTGAACATTCCGGCTCCCAACGATCCAAAGAACAACATTACTAAATAGAAAATGGCACTGTGGGTATGAACAATAAATAGAATGCCATACATAGCAGCCCCAAAAAGTAAGGCGGCAATTGAACTTTCTTTACGGCCAAATTTGTTAGTAATCCAAGTTCCGAATGGTGCCAGTAGAATAACTGTCGCAAAGTTGAAAATTAGTGCAATGGACATGGCAGTTTTGCTCTTAAAATAATCATTAAATAGATAAGAAATCATGGTACCAGACAAATTCTGATTAATAACGATCATAATGTCAACCAAGACCAACACCATCAAAGCTTTGTTGGCAAACATACCCTTAACTAAGCTGCTCATTGGTACTTTTTGACTCTTTTCGGTTCGAACACGTTCGGTAGTCAAACCAGTAGTTAAAGCATAGCATGTATAAGCTAAAATTCCGCAAACCAAGATCACCCAGAAAAAGCGGTTGCCTGATATTTTTTGTGACGCACCAATGTAAATAAACATCGGCAGAATGTAACTCGTAATTGCCGAACCTAAGGCTGAACCAACGGCACGGAAAGTCGACAATGATGTTTTATCATTTGGATTACTACTAATTGCCGAAGCCATTGAGCCATAAGGAATGTTAACTGATGAGTAAAAGATTCCCCAACCCAAGTAGGTAATAAAGACGTAGACTAAGCGCATCGGTAATGCCAAATCCTTAACCAAGGGGACAAATGTCAATATGAAAAAGATGACTAGAGGATATCGCATCCGATTCATCCATGGTTGAAAACGCCCATTTTTATGCAGTTTACTGTTATCAACCAAACGCCCCACCGTAATATCAGCAAAAGCATCAATGAAACGAGCAGCTAAAAACAAGATTCCCACTTGGGCGCCAGTCAATCCCAAAACGTTAGTATAAAAAATCATTAAAAACGAATTGACCACGTTAAATGAGAAATTATTGCCAATATCGCCAAACATATAACCAATTTTATCTTTAAATCCAAAGGGTTTTGCAGAAACAGTAACCGTTTTCTGTGTCTTATCCAAAATATTCCACCTCTAAAATCATCAAAATTTATATTCTAGATCAAAAATTAAGAAAGAGTATCGCTTAGTTGAAATCGCATTTAAAAGTGATTAAAAATAATTGATTGTTTATTTCAAAGTCGATACATCTCTTCTTAAATTTTTGACTGATATATAAGATAACCAAAGGATAACATTAAAAGACAGCGCTTTCAATAGTTATTTTTAAATTTTTAATCTCAAAACAGTTAGTAATTGCGATTATTAATGATTTAAACGATAAGAAGAACCCTTTAAACGGTGAACAATTATTGTTAAAATTTATTCGGCTGGATTGACAGCGCTTACTTTTCGAGATAAAGTGGTTGTATACAGGAATATCTAGTATATTACTTTTACTTAAAATCACTGTTTTTTAAGTAAAATTTTCGACATATATTCCTTAACTGTAATCAGAACTTCATTTATTACGGAGGCGCATTATGAAAACGAGTTCTAAGCTACTAAATCTTACAAATAAGCAAGATCATTTAGATCTAAAGACAGATGGTGCCCAGTTTCGGATTTATTTGTTGGACGACAACATTATTCGTATCCGGGGCACTTTCGACGATAAATTTGCCCCAGAAGCATCCTATGGATTAATTAAAACGGCCTGGGCTGATAAAACAGATAACTTATTGGCTGATGAACGTCAACGAGTTAAGCCAAATGTAATTAACCTTCAAAAGGCTCAAGATGAATATACAATTTTGAATGGTCAATATACCCTACACGTTCATATTGATCCATTTTATTTTACGATCACAGATCAAAATGGCAATGTGTTGCATAAAGACTTGCCAAAGCGATCATTCTTGCAAGATGATTTGGGGAGAAGCTTTCACTATAGCGTAATGGGAGATCATAACAAATTTTATGGGTTTGGAGAAAAATCTGGGAAACTTAATAAGTTTAAACGACGCATGCGCATGCATAATACTGATTCCTTAGGTTGGAATGCTGCCAAATCAGATCCATTATACAAAATGATTCCATTTTACATCGACTTTAATACTGAAGATAATATCGCGAGCGGTTTATTTTATAACAACACTTATGATTCTGTTTTTGATATGGATTGTGAGCACAGTAATTATTGGAAACGATACAGTTATTTTCAGTGCGATGGTGGAGATTTAGATGTCTTTTTTATTGGTGGGCCAACGATCAAGGACGTCGTTGAGCATTACACTGATTTAACAGGGAAAACCGCCATGATGCCCATAGCCTCCTTAGGATATATGGGATCCACCATGTTTTATACGGAACTTGATAAAAATTCTGATCAAGCCATTTTAGACTTTGTAGATACTTGCAAGAAAAACGGGATTCCATGTGACGGCTTTTTCTTATCTTCAGGTTACACTACCGGCGATGACGGTAAACGCTATGTCTTTAATTGGAATAAGTCACGTTTCCCAAATCCTAGGGAATTTGTCACAGAATTAAAAAAACGTGGTGTTTTATTAGCACCTAATGTTAAGCCTGGGATGTTAGTAACTCATCCGTTAGCTAAAACTTTTAGCGATCAAGATGCCTATATAAAAACGCCAGACGGTAAAGAGGACCAAGTTGATCAGTATTGGGGCGGCAAGGCTCACTTTATCGATTTTACGAATCCCCATGGGCGTGATGCTTGGGAACAAAAGATGATTGATTCATTAGTTTCGATTGGGATCACTTCGATCTGGAACGATAATAATGAATATGAAATTAATAATACTCAAGCACAAGTTGATGCGGAGGGGTTGAGAAAACCAGTTGGTTCTTTAAAACCAATTATGTCGACCATGATGGCTAAAACTGCCAAAAAAGCTGTCCAGAAACAGGCACCTAACGTAAGGCCCTACCTTATTAACCGAGCAGGCTTTGCCGGAATTCAACGCTATGCTCAGACTTGGGCCGGTGACAATTATACAAGTTGGACAAATGTTAAGTATAATGTGCCGACAATTCTAGGAATGGGACTGTCAGGCGTAGCTAATCAGGGTTGTGACATCGGCGGTTTCGATGGTCCTCTTCCGGAACCTGAATTGTTTGTTCGCTGGGTTCAAAACGGCGTTTTCCAGCCCCGATTTTCGATTCATTCTAGCAATAATGACAATACAGTCACTGAACCGTGGACCTATCCAAACTATACAAAGTATATTCGAGCTGCAATTCAGTTACGATATTCATTAATCCCTTATTTTTACTCTCTGTTGTATGAAGCCTCAACGAAAGGATCCCCTATTATGCGGCCATTGGTTTACGAATTTCAAAACGATCCGGCCGTCTCAGAAGAAAGCTTTGAATTCATGCTTGGTTCGTCTTTACTAGTCGCTAATGTTTTGGACAAAGGACAAACTCAAAAAGATGTCTATTTACCTAAAGGTGCAGATTGGATGGATTTAAAAACCGCCACTTATTATGACGGCGGTCAAACTATTACGATTCCGGTCGATCTAGGTAGTATTCCCATGTTTTTAAGAACAGGAAGTATCATTCCGCGTAGTCTAGGATTAATGAACCTTCACAATGAAGTTATTGACAAACTTAACTTTTTAATTGAGCCAAGTGAAACTGCAACTTTTACGGTTTATGAAGATGATGGCGTTTCAAATAACTATTTAAGAGGAAACTCCTTACGGACAGTCGTTACCTCTCAAAAGATTAACAAAGGAGTAAAAGTTTCCTTTAACCGAAGTGGTCAGTATCAAACTCGAGTTAAAACGATCGAACTGTCGGTTTGTTGTCCTCAATTAGCTCCACTCAGTGTTCATTTGGGTACTAAAGAACTGACTCGTTACTTAAACTCATCGAAATTTGAAGCTACTAAATCAGGTTGGTATTTCAATGGTGAAACTCGTCAGGTTGAAATTCGATATCCTAATCCAAAAGATGAAAATTATGCGGTAGACCTTAACTTTAGTATGAAAGATTTGATTTCAATTTAGTTAAGCCAATTATCAAATGAACTTATAGCACTGTGAATACAGGTTAAAATAAGTAAATTAGGAAGGTAATTAGTTATGTCAAATAGTGAGTTTTCATTAAAATTTCCAAATGAATTTTGGACGGCCACGTCAGGAGACTTGTCTCAAAAACGTGATCATATTGCAACACCGTCAGTGACATCTTCTGTCAACTATGCAACAAAGGTTGTGATTGATCCTGCAGAAAAACATCAAGATTGGCTTGGTGTGGGGACGGCGATCACGGATTCAGCAGCCTCACTGATTTGGGACGTGATGAACGTTAAACAACGTGATCATTTATTACATGAATTGTTTGATCCAATGCAAGGCGGTTGTTCTACAGTACGAGTCCCATTAGGCTCCTGTGACTTCCAAAGCCAAGCATATTACACTTACGATGATGTACCGTCAGGCGAGCATGATGCTGAACTCCAAAAGTTTTCCATCGGTGAAGGAGAGCCTGGGACTAAAGACGCAACTAAGGATTTAAAACATATTGTGCCAATCTTACAAGAGATTTTGAAAATCAATCCGGCAGTTAAAGTGATTGCTTCGCCCTGGTCGGCTCCGGCATGGATGAAAAATACAGGTCATCTAACTTATGGCGGTCACTTACGATTTGGTGAGTTCACCGGTAATGGGTATGAAGATAAAGATCGTATTGAATATGTTTATGCACAGTATTTTGTGCAATATATAAAGGAATATCAAAAACTAGGGATCCCTATTTATGGGGTTACCATTCAAAATGAACCTTCTAATGCGGCTCATTGGCCCGCCATGATCTGGACACCTTCACAACTTGCCGATTTTGGCTACCATTTCTTGCGACCAGCATTAGACCATTCCTTTCCAGATACGAAAATGTATTTCTTAGATGACAGCCCACATGCTCTGACAAAGCCAATTACTGAAGAAGTTCCACAAGAACAGGCAATGGTTTTTGATGGACTGGCATTACACACTTACATGGAACCTTATGATAACCTGTATCATGCTAGCCGTGCTTTTTCAAATTGGTCGATGATTATGACTGAACGCCGATGCATGATGCGTGAAACACCCGAAGATGCATCCCATATCATGTTTGGTGTAATCGGTAACTGGCTTGTTCATAATGGTTTAAGTATGATTACCCTTTGGAATTTAGCTCTCGATGAGCGGGGATTACCTAATGCTGCAGATTCAACCGGCCGGCGTGGCGTTGTGACAATTGATCATACAACGGGTAAAGTCCAACGCAATCTTGAGTATTATATGTTACGTAATTTTGGCCAAGATGTACCAGTTGGATCAAAGGTTATTGGATCAACCAATTATACGACTGATGGATATACGGGAAGCATTGGCTCGGTAGCCTTTTTAGCACCAGATGGTTCGGTATCTGCGCATTTATATAATCCAACCGGTGAGGAGATTGAAACCGCTGTAACTATTAATGGCTGTGGAAATCAATGGCAGAAAGTTACAGTTCCCGCTTGGGGGACTGTAACGATGCACAAATCACGAGTTAGTATCAACGAGTCCAAAGTCCCAGAGGATAATAGTTTCAAATTAAATCCTACGCCAGACTATCGAACCGACGTTGCACCTGGTGAGGAACAATAAGCATTTCAATCGAGTTAAGGTTTTTTATTTAAAACTCGAAATAAGGATTCCGTGTAATCAGCGTTTTAGTCCGCTAATTATATAGAATCCTTATTTTCAATAACATTAAAACTGCTACTTCTCCAAATACTTCCCACGAAGCTGCTGAAGATCCGAGTTACTCAATCCCAATCCTTTATGAAGAAAGCCCATCATTGAGCCGTAGTGCTTTTGAATATCTTTGTAAGACTGATCTAAATACTGCTTTTCAACAATTAGACCATAGTGGGTACTTTTGAGTTTCTTATCGCTGGCGCCCTTTTTCTTCAAAGTTGCCAACGCGGCCGCATTGGTTTGTTTTCGGTACTTGTTGGATAATAAATAATCTTTGTAGATTGTCTTTTTATCAACACCCAAAGCTGACAAAACCAACGCCGTCCCAAAGCCGGCACGATCCTTTCCGGCACTGCAATGCCACAAAACGGCTTTCCCTTTTGGAACGGTTAAGAGTTCATGAAACAGTTTTTTGTAGGCATTTCGACCCTGATTCGAATCGACAAAATAATTGTAGTAATCAATCATCGCCTGTTCCCCATTCTTTTTAGCAATCTGATCATTTGATTTACCTTCAGCATTGGAAACAACCGAATCAGCGATGTATTTAACCCCTTTCATTCTGACATCTGGGGCAGATTTCATTTCAGCCGGCGTCCGCAAATCTACATCAACCGCCAAATGGTGTTGTTTAACTAACACCTGCTGATCATGTTTTGTCAGCTGGTTTAATTTGGCTGAACGAATTAATAAATTCGGCTTTACTTTTAGTCCGGAAGTCGTTTTATAGCCACCGAGATCTCGAACATTAACGGCGCCCGTGAGCTTAATCTGTGAACCGACACCATACCCGGATTTTTTAGCAGCCGTTACCGTTTGTGATGATAGATTAGTCACTGGTGATGCAATTGCTAAACCAGTCGAACTTAATGTTAAAGCAACCATAACTGATAGAATTGATTTCTTCATTTTTAAATAACGCTCCCCAATTAGTTTTTGAACCAAAGTTATGGTATCAAAATCATGTAAAGGTGGTGTAAAGCGGCGGTAAAAATTGTGAAAATAGTTTTTCACTTAAATTTAGGTGATAAAAATTTGCCAGCAAGATCCCGATTTAAATCCCTCAACTAACAAGCGGCTCACCTAAGTCCACAAAATTGTATGCGACAGATGAGCTGCAATTCCTCAATTAAAAATTTGGCTATTTTGCCGTTGTCGTTTCCTTTTGCCAAACATGATCAAACTGCAATGTGATGAGTTTAACCAGCACCCCATCTAATAAGATACTGAAAATAACCCGAGTCATCAATAATGACAGTAACATAACCAAACCATAGTGATTATATCCCGATACAAAATAATCCCAGGCAAAGCTGGTAACGGCCGCACCAATGGCACCTAAAATGCAGGCTTGCCACGTAAATGATTTGTAGTTTTTTGGGAAAAAGCCAAATTCATTGCCGACTCCTTGAACGATCCCATAGGCAAGCGTTAATGCACCCCACTGACCTCCAAGAAACATTTCTACTAAGGAAGCTAGTGTTTCACCAATCGTTGCCGACCCGATTACCGGCACAAAATAGATACTTAACGGAGCGGCAATAAACCATAGTCCCGCAAAAATATTATCCACAAATGGGCTTAATCCAGTTGGCCCCACCAGCACTTTACAAAGATTGTAGATTGAATTAATCCCGTATTGATAAATTACGCCACAAACAATGCCAATCAGTGTGACCAGAATAATTTGCTGAATATGCCAATGCCCAGATCGAATCATAATAACCCACTCCCATCATTTTTGAATGCTGATCTTTCAAAATCTACCCAAGTCAGCTGCTTATTAGCGGCTTCCCAAAAATACCATTCCAGCAAGCAACTTCGCAAAAAGTTCTCTTTAACTAAAGTTAACCGCTGATCATCTAAATACTTAGCCTCCCGATCAATCACTTTCATGAAATGATTGGAAATACCGGTTGGCCCAGCTAGTGCCGGATCCTGAACATCTTGAACCCAGGTATAAAATTTATTATCGGGTTTAATTCGATTAGTGGCTTTCAAATATTTTCCAAGTTCAATGTACATCCAAATGCCGGCTTCGAAAGGTGCCAAAACATCTATCAAAGACCCATCCCGAGCTTGGGATAAAATATGCTCCCGGTATAGAAAGGTCATCGGTTGAATTGGCTGATAACGTTGAGTTGACCAATCTCGACCAACGTTTTTAGTCAAAGATTCAAATAGATCGTTAACAGTTCGCAGGTGCGCACTTAACTGGTCAGCGAAAAGCCGCTGATCACTAATCGTTTTACTCTTAGCAATTAATTGCGTTTGGACAATCGTTTCAGCGTCAGCATACCTTAAATCCTGTTGAATATAATAGTTGAGCGCATCAACAGTCAATTGATCGTTGATCACATCTTGGATAAACGCATTCTGCTTATTGGCTTCCAGGTATGGTTGCGCATCCTGAATTAAAGATTGAGAAAATGACATCGTTAACTTCCTCCTAATTTTATGAAAATAATCGTTTTAGAGTCCACTTAGTCCTCGCTTTTCAAACTGTTTTTCCTAGATCAATCAATTTGCCATTATCACCTCAACTCGCATCTTGTCGGTAGCTATTTGACTACGTAGATATAAAAAAGCCCACTTCCAAAATTTCAAAAGTGGACTTTCAGCTAATTATCTATTATCAAAAGATACTGAAAATGGTCTCCCTGCGGCAGTACTAACTGCATCAGGTTCCATGGGTTTATCTCAGCTTAGTTAAAAGCACCCCAGACCACAAGAAACGTATTTAATTATGATACAAATTCATTTAAGACGAGATTGGCTTAAATGTCAAGGACTAGCTTGAAATTGTGAGATTACAAGAAATCTTGATATGAGTTATTACAAGTGTATAATAAAACCCACGATTAAGGATAAAGAGTCGCTCCCGGCATCTTAGTCAAGTGGGTACCGGATACACACTACCGTCTTTTACAACTAATTTAACTCTACGGAGATGGTGGTTATCCAAAACGGAAAGACTTGGAGGAATCGTGACGGACCCTTGGGTAGCTGATTTTATTGGTATGTGCTACGGAATTTATATTCTCCTCGATTGTCAAGTTAAGTGCAACACTAACGGCCTATTCTTATAATTGGTCTAGGAAGTTAAACCAGTTGTGGCATAACATCTGCTGGACAACTATAGCTTAAACAGCGGCGGGGACGGTGATTCA
>NZ_LS422996.1 GCF_900411375.1 Lentilactobacillus raoultii
CTGAAACTTGAAAGCTAAAAATCACTTCAATATTGCGTGATTTTTGGCTTTTTCTGATCAAAATTAAAACGCAAGGGCTCCTGCGCTGTATACTTTAATTGACAAAAGAAAGATACAAAGGAGTGCTTGCGCTATGAATAGTATAAATCAAAATCATGATAAAAACGATCTGCTGAATTTTATTCACGAATTTGTTTCGTTAATTGGTCTAGGTAAGATTACCCAACGGGTTAACTTTAAACGGCGCACTAATCTTACCCTTTTTCAACTGCTCAAGTGGCTGTTAATGGTTAAGTTGAGTGGTCGTTCACTCTATCGGGCCACGACGAGTCAAAGCTTTACGTCCCGGACGGTGCGCAATGTCTTAAACGATGGGCGGATTAACTGGCAGCGGTTGGTTTGCTTGATTGCGCAAGCTTTAATCAAACACCTACGGCCACTGATTGACCATCGGCGTCGATTAGCGTTCATCGTTGATGATACCTTGTTTTCACGAGAATACGCGCGGACTACCGAACTGCTCGCGCGAGCTTATGATCATGATCAAGGCCGGTTTTGTCGCGGCTACCGGGCACTGACTTTGGGCTGGAGTGATGCGAATACTTTCTTACCCGTCAACTATGCCCTAATGTCGAGTAAGACTCCCCGAAACGTGCTGGGCCGACCAGCCCAAACCACCGATCAACGTTCGCTTGCTGGTCGCCGACGTCATCAGGCCCAACGCAAGATGACCTCAGTCGTGATTGAGTTGATCCAGCAGGCCTTAAAAAACGGTGTTCCGGCCCAGTATGTCCTTTTCGACAGCTGGTTCAGTTCGCCAACGGCTTTCCACCAACTGAAACAGCTCGGTCTGGATGGTCTGGGGATGCTTAAACGCAGTGCCAAAGTGTCGTACTTTTATCGTGGTCGTCAACTCTCGGTCAAAGCGATCTATCAATTACTAAAAGCTTCCAACTATCACCCTAAATCAGCTTATCAGTACAGTTGCCTCGTTCAGGCGCACGTTGGCACCTTGCACTTTCCGTTTCGCCTGGTCTTTGTGGCTAATCGGCACCGCCGAAGCAGCTACTTGGTGCTGGGGACGACGCAAACTCAACTGCGCCCGAATGAAATAATTCAACTATACGGTCGCCGTTGGCAGATCGAAAATTATTTCAAATTTGCCAAACAATATTTGCGTCTGGATAAGTCCCAAATCCAAAGCTACGATGGCCTTTGCGGTCATTTAGCCGTGGTCATGCTAGCCTATGACCTATTGGCTTGGCAAGAACGTCAAGTCAAAGATGACCGTACCTTGGGCGATTTGTTTTATTGGCTGAACGCAGCTTTACCGGATATTGCCCTCGCTGACGCATTGGTATGGTTATTAAATCAATTAAAATCTTTATTAAAAAAAGAAGTTGCGTTGCGAAAATCAGTGATTGAAACTTTGTTAGGCCATTTTCTCACGCATCTACCGGCCGTTTTGACCAGGGAATTAGTGTCAGCTTGAATTTCCATTTTCTGACGGATTATTCCAGGACGACTAAGGTGTTCGGTTAATTTTTAGCTTTCAAGTTTCAG
>NZ_LS422997.1 GCF_900411375.1 Lentilactobacillus raoultii
CCTCGATTGTCAAGTTAAGTGCAACACTAACGGCCTATTCTTATAATTGGTCTAGGAAGTTAAACCAGTTGTGGCATAACATCTGCTGGACAACTATAGCTTAAACAGCGGCGGGGACGGTGATTCAGTGTGTCTTGAACCAACTGCAGATCCACTAATGAAAGGTTTTTAAAGGAATGTCCCTTGGGGAAGAACTCTCTTAATTGACCATTTACATTCTCATTAGTGCCCCGTTCCCAGGGAGAATATGGATGGGCAAAGTAGATTTCCGTTCCTTTAACCTGATTTAAACTAGCGAATTCCGAACCGTTGTCAAACGTGATCGTCCGAAAGTTTTCCGCACCGTAATCATCAATCGTATCTTGGAGGGCCTGCCGGCAAGTCTCTGCCCGGTAATCAGGTAATTTAACGATAATTTCCATCCGGCTAACCCGCTCAGTTAACGTCATTAAAGCTGGTTCGGACTCAACCCGTTTGGCTTTCACTAAGTCGCCTTCCCAATGGCCCAACTCCTGACGTTTCTGAACCACTGCGGGCCGGTCTTCAATGGATTGTCCAAGCCTTTTTTTATTCAGGCGGGCATGTCGGTGACTCGGGCGCTTAACGCGGCGACGTAGCTTCATGGGTAAATCATAGTTGTGAAGCTCCGAGAGCTTGCCAGCCTCGATATACCGATAGACTGTCGCCGTTGATGGGCAGGGAAAGCCGGGGTAATGAGCTTTGAAATAGTGGACATACGTATCGACACTGAAAACTCGTGGCTTGGCTTTTAAAGCTTTTGGCAGGGACTTGAAGAACACGGCAGCCCGCTGTAGTAACCCCCTGGGGTGACACTTGGCCCGTTGTTCTCGATAATTAGCTGCCCCGCGCTCGGCAAAGTAGCCCTCATACGAACAATGTTTCTGGGAATCAATCTGGGTGGTTAACCCGCGTTTTAATTCACGAGAAATGGTGCTGGGGCTCCGGTGAAGCTGGCTGGCAATCTGACGAACGCCGAACCCTAATCGA
>NZ_LS422998.1 GCF_900411375.1 Lentilactobacillus raoultii
GCCATTTTCTCACGCATCTACCGGCCGTTTTGACCAGGGAATTAGTGTCAGCTTGAATTTCCATTTTCTGACGGATTATTCCAGGACGACTAAGGTGTTCGGTTAATTTTTAGCTTTCAAGTTTCAGTTCTTCAATGCTAAGTTGTGGATCGTCCATAAAGTCACCTGAAGTCATAACACCACCGGTAGCCATAACTTTGATTGCCATAGCTCCTCTTTTTAACCCAGTTCTGACAGCTTTTCTCATTTCATCTGGAGAATCAACAAGATGGCCAAAGTTAGGGAAGTCGCCGTGCCCGCCTGTCATGGAATAAGGCCGTCCTGAAGGAAGAATATTAGGCACTTTTTTTAGTTCTCCTTGTTTATGTAACTCATTTAGATAAATGTCAATATCATATGAACTACCACATTCTCGGATATAGGTAACACCGGATTTTAATAATTGACGTAAATGTTGAACAGCATGGACGGTAGCATCAACGATATTGACATTCATACCACCATCACCCCTCAATGGATTCATGCAGATATGAGTGTGGCAGTTAATCAAGCCGGGCATCACATATTTACCATCCAAATCAACTTGTGCATCAGTCTTTGGCACAGTTCCAGTTCCCATTTTTACAATTTTTCCAGTTGCATCATCTACCGTAAACCATGCCGATTGTTTTTCAGATTGATTTTTCCCATCAAATAAAGTGAAATTTTCATACGTTATTTTACTCAATTAAATCAACTCTCCTTTTTAATTTTATTAATTATTAGCGTAGCTCTCATATTATGATTAGTCAACCCGCTAATAACTGGCCAATTTCTAAATCTAGATAAAAATTAATGAGATATCCATGCTTAAATATAGAATTGACTAACAAACAAATGAGATATACTATAGAGTTTATTATAATTATTTTAATCTATTTTTTGCAAGGAGTGGTATACATATGAATTTCATTATTGCGTTTTTAGTTGTTATGGTATTTATGTTTATTGGTGAATGGGTGTCTAGTCTGTCACATGCATTTATTCCGTCAGTTTTTGTTTCTGCCGTATTATTTGTAATCGGTTTTTGGACAATTTTGCCGAAAGATGTTGTCACACAAGCTTCTTATGGAAGTGAGTTTATTAGTATTTGCGTTTCGATGCTATTAGTCCATTTAGGAACCTTAATGAGCCTGAAAGAGTTGCTTGAACAATGGAAAGCGGTTTGCATTGCTCTTTTGGGAGTGTGTGGGACAATGTTACTTTGCTTACTAGTTGGGACGTGGATTTTTAATTGGCGTACCGTAATTGCTGCTGTACCACCACTGACAGGGGGACTTGTTTCAGCACTACTAATGACAAATGGTCTCAAGGCCCAAGGTGTAACAACGTTGGTTGCATTACCTGTTTCAATGTTTGTTATTCACTCAGTTGTTGGTTATCCACTGACGTCATTGATGCTTCGGCAAGAAGGCGATCGACTAGTTAAGGAATTTAAGAGTAAAGGGAGCAAGCTTTCAGAAGAAGAGGCGACTTCATCTGTAAATTCGCAAGCTTTTAGGTCACAAAATGTTTTTAACTTAAAACCAGAATACGAAACATCAGCATTTACATTGGCAAGAGTGGCAGCTGTAGCATTGTTAAGTATGTGGTGTGCTAGTTTAATTAAAAATGTAATTAATCCTAACGTGGTTTGCTTAGTTTTTGGTGTTGTTGCACATCAATTTGGATTCCTTGAAGACAATGCTTTGAACAGGGCTGGCGTCTTTAATTGGTTAATGTATGGTTTGTTAGCGTACGTTTTCGCTCAATTAAGTGTCACGACGCCATCAATTATGGGAAACATCATTGTTCAAATTATTGTTTTGATTTTCTTAGGATTATTGGGAATGTTTTTGGCTTCTAGGGTTTTAGCTAAGCCATTCGGAATGTCTTGGCAAATGGCTTATGCTTGCTCTCTGACATCATTGTTTGGCTTCCCGGCAGATTATATTTTAACTTCTGAAGTTGCTCACACAGTTGCGAGAGATAAAGATCAAGAACAATATTTACTTCACCATATGATGCCTAAAATGTTAGTTGGTGGTTTTGCAACTGTTTCGGTTGCATCTGTTATTATCGCATCGGTTTTCTTGAAATTAATTTAGAGAGTAACGTTTAACGGTGTAAAATAAATTGAAAAGACCCCATGTAATCAATACTTTAATTCATTGATTACATGGGATCTTTTCGATTTTAAGCCTGATACAAAAGATTTAAATTGATTTTGGTATTCTAAACACTTCTATATTTAATCTTAATGTTTATCCCACCAACGCCTAGTTTCTTTAATCCTCTCGATTCTTAAATTTGGTAGCCCATCTCGAGAAACGCCGTGCCATGATTGAGGATAACGTGACATTTCAGTTTCTACGCCGTTTTCGGCTAAAGCACTGAAAAATTCTTCACCCTGGCCAATAGGAGTTCTCGTATCCCATTCACCTTGCATAATAAGAGTGGGAGTCTTGACCTTATTTGCGTATGCGATTGGTGAAAAATGCCAAAGTTTCTTTACATCATAGCGGTTAGTTAAAAGTTCTTGGGGGGGTAAACATAAAGCCAATATCACTGGTTCCAGAAAAGCTGATCCAATCTGTAACTGGGCGTTGGGCGACTGCTGCAGCAAATCGATCGGTGTGTCCAACAATCCACGTTGTCATAAAACCTCCATAAGAACCTCCTGCGCAATACTGACGTTTTGAATCGAATTCCGGGTGTTCTTTTAAGATATAATCCATTCCCTCTATCAGATCGGAAAAGTCCTTTTCTCCATACTTCCCAACATTTTCTTGGCAAAATTCTTGCCCATAGGTTTTGCTGCCACGGGGATTTAAGAGCAACAAACCATAACCATTAGCAGCGTGTACTTGCATCTCGAAGAAAAAATTCTCAGCATAGGCAAAGTGTGGACCGCCATGTACGTAAAGAACTAAAGGATTCTTTTTTTGAGGCTCAAACGGCTCCATTAACCATCCCTCAATTGGAAGCCCATCGCTAGCTTCATAAACAAAACGCTTTGGTTTAACATATTGATGATTTTTATCAAACACTTCATTAGGATTAAATAGATTGACTTGCTTACCATGGAGATCTAGGGTGGCTAATTCAACCGGATGAGTGGTTGTTGAGTAAGTAATTAATAAGTGATCACTATCTAAGATTGACCAATCGGTGATTCTTTCCGCTTCATTGAAAAATGGATTAACTTTATCATTAGTTCCTAAAAACATTTTCGAACGACCATGGTAGGAGGTTCGAAAAGCGAAACGTTGGTCATCTAACCAGAATGCGTTATCACCATTTAAATTTTGAGTAAAGTCTGTGAATAGATAATCATGGGCATCTTCATCCAGGCCTTTCATGTAATCATTAAGGCTCCGCGAAAGAATGTCATAGCTATAAACATGAAATTGTGTATTTGCTTGATATTTATCTGAATGACCTACTAGTAGTAATTTTTTTCCATTTGGCGAAAATTTAGCTTCAGTGAAAACCCAGTTAGGATATTTTGAAGTGCACGCCGTTAATTTACCAAGTTCAACGTCAAGTAGTTTAACTCCTTGACCAAAACTTAGATCATTGTCGGGATCATTGTCCATTGTTAAGGCTAACCGATTTCCACTTGCGTCGACATCAGCAAGATTGAAGTTATTTTGGGATGAATAAATTAGTTGAGTTTTTTTAGCGTTGGGATTGTATAAAAACAATTTGTACACGCCATCTGTTGGATAGAAGCCGAAGCCGTCTGCTTTGTGATCGACTCGATAAATATGACGAACCGAGGGAAATTTTTTATACGGTTTCTTTGGAACCTCAGTAGTTTCTCGAGTTTTGAAAAAAACCAGATTTGTGGTTCTAGGCGCTACTAATTGTTCAACTGAATGTGAGAGTGTTGAAACTTGTGTAATAGTATGATCGCTATAAGCCAGTTGATAAAGTTGAAAAGGTGACTTTTCGGTTTTTTTAGCAATGAAAAATAAATAGTCTTTGGCAGGAGTGGGTGCTTTTGAAGAATAATCATTGTTATCAAAATTCCCAATGTATTTACCATTTCTATTGAACGCCAACAGATTGGAACGGTAACCATTAGTGGGCTTGTCTAGATACGTTTGAGTAGCAACGAGATACTTTCCGGCAGCAACTGGCTGACTAAGCGTTTTTAATTTATAAAAGTCTTCTTCTGTTAATTTTTTCATCGTAATTCTCCTTACTTCCAATAAGCATATCGATACTGTGAATCAGTTAATAACGAATACTTGAGGCCACCAATTTTGGAAGAAACTAAGTGTACTTCAGTATCTTGATAAGTTGGAACAACAGGCTGTTGTTTCATTGCTAAGTTGCCGGCTTTAACCATTAATTTCCATCGTCGTTCGCCCGTATACTTAGCAGTATTATTAACTTTTGACATTAGTTTTTCATAATTGGAATTTGTCCAATGTGTAAAGTTGACCGTGTTAGATTTCGTCATCAAGTTTAGATAGTCAGAAGGATCTGGAAAATCTGTGCTCCAACCCAAAGCAGTAATTTGATATTTACCACCAAACATCCGACTAAGTTGTTGTTGCTGTGGGACAGAAGTTAGGGTCATTTTTACACCATTTAATGTTGATTGAACAGCGCTTTGAATGTATTCACTTAGTTTCTTTTGATCACTATCATCTTCTGTTAGTAAGTTAACAGTCACTTTTTTAGTTCCAAGTTGCTTTTGGGCCTTTTTCCAGTAACTTTGAGCCATCTGTTTATTATGTGTGAGAGTTTGTTTCAGTTCAGAGTTGAAATCTTTTCCGTTGGCTGGGTCAGTTTGTTCTCCCTCTGGAACGAGTGATTTAGCAGGAGTAGAGCCATCTTCCAGAATATTCTTTGTTAACTGATTTCGATCCAATGCGTAGCTAACAGCTAACCTAAAGTTTCGGTTATTGGTAACTTTATTTTTAGTACTGAAGTTTAAAAAACGCATTTGTCCTTTTTTGGTATACACAAGATTCTTTTTGAATTGGTGAGCGTCTGCTTTAACAAATCCTCCAGAAATCACGGTTTCTTGAACTTTGTTACTTGCAAAAAGATTTTGTGCTGTTGAGGGATCTTTAACTACTTGAACTTTCACTTTAGGGAGCTTTACATCTTTTGCATCCCAATAGTTCTTGTTCTTCTTATAAGTCCAAGTTCCCTTAGATGGGTCCCAATTTTGTAGTGTAAACGGTCCATTCGAAACGGTTTTCTTTGAGCTTGTCCCATATTTGGATCCCCACTTTTTAACAGCATTAGTGTTAATTGGGTAATATTCGTTTGCAGCTTTAAAGTTAAAGTCAGGGTCAGGTGCCGATAGATTAATTTGCAATTTGTACTTACCCAAGGCTTTGACACCTAGTGCGGTTGGATCCTTTGCTCCTTTTTGAATAGCAGTATAATTTTTAAACGAAGTAAATCTATTAGCATATTGTGATTTTGTTTTGGGATTTACCTGGCGATCAAATGACGTTACAAAATCTTGTGCAGTAACTGGTTGCCCATTCTGCCATTTGGCATTTTTCCTTAGATTGAATACGTAAGTTGTATTGCTATTCGTTGGTTTAACAACTCTAGTTGCGACACCTGGAACAACTTTTCCGCTGTTCGTTGTGTGATAAAGCCCTTCTAGGGTTTGGTTAATCATGCTGGCTGAATATACATCGGTATCCTTATTGGGATCTGCGGTTGACGGTTCCATTCCAATGGTAACGTTTAATGCCTTTTGCTTGGTACCTGAGTTTTGGGAACTTTTTGTAGAGCAAGCACTAAGTAATAAAACTGAAGTTGCTAGCAATAAGCTATATGTAAAAGTTTTTTTCATCCAAATTCCTCCTAGTTAAGGTTACAAGTCAGAAAAGGAAAGCGACTAAGTTGAAGGTCAACTCAGTCGCTTGGCAGATAATGGAATGTTGTTTAAGACTAAAAAGCCTTAGGACGATTCGAATCAAACGACTGATTGACCATAATCACTAAGACAATAATAATCAAAATAATCATATCGATAGTCATTCGAATCCGCCTCTCCTCTTTTTGAAATGCAATCTAATTTTAATATATTCTCATGGTATTCTTAAAATTGTATAAAGTCAATGGCCAATTTTAAGAATTAGGTCTAGATTCAAATTCAAGACGATTTTAATAATTAGCCTAGAAATTAAGGAAAAAGGAAAAATGATTTTAATTAAGCTATTATGTTTTGACAACCACAGTGATGTACCACGTATATCATTTTTTTACCACCATTTACAAAAAATTTACGATAATTTCACTAAAAGTCATCATGTAAATTTACATTTGATTGATATTCTTTAAACGTTGTTAGAAGTTGATCAAGAAATTAGAGTGGGAGTGAAACCTATGTTAAAACACAAGATTGTATGGGGGTTAGCGGTATTAACAATCATTGGGTTAGGCGGATGTGCAAAAAGTAGTGCTGAAAATACTTCGAATAATTGGCACACAATTGTTAAGCAAGCTAAAAAGGAAGGGACAATTCGTTCAGTTGGAATGCCTAATTCTTGGGCAAATTGGGGCGGCACTTGGGATAATATAAGAAACCAGTATAAAATTTTTCATTCAGATACAGACATGTCAAGTGCTGAAGCTCTTCAAAAATTCAAATCAGAAGGTACTTCAAAAAATGCACCGGATATGAGTGACATTGGTTTGAATGTTTGCCCAACTGCTGTTAAGCAAAACCTTTTAACCAAATATAAAACGAAATACTGGAATCAAATTCCTAATTGGGCAAAAGATAAAGATGGCTATTGGGCTGCTGGCTACACAGGAACCATTGCTTTTATAACGGATACAAAAGATGTAAAAGCATCACAAGCACCAAAGTCATGGAAACAGTTAGCAAAAGGAAATTACAAAGTTGCGATTGGAGATGTTGGGATGGGTGCCCAGTCTCAATATGCTTTGTTGGCCGCTGCATATGCTAATGGTGGAAATGAAAAGAATCTAAAACCAGGATTAAACTTTTTCGCTAAATTAAAAAAAGAAAACAGGATAAGCGCTGCTGATACAACCATTCAGAACTTACAAAAGGGTGAACTACCAGTTACAGTATTATGGGATTTTAATGCCTTGAATTATGCTCACCAAATTAATTCTAAGCGGTATAAAATTACAATTCCAACCGATGGGACTGTAAGTAGTGGATATGCAGAGGTTATCAATAAAGATGCGCCGCACCCATATGCAGCTAAACTTGCACGGTCGTATATTCTATCGAACAAAGGCCAAATAAACTTAGCTGAAGGATATGCACGACCAATTCGTAAAGGTGTGAAATTGCCCGAAAGCGCTAAAAGAAAGCTATTGCCATCTTCAGATTATAAAAAAGTTTTCCACGTAAAAGATAATGCGGCTTGGGATAAAGTGACTTTAAAGCTAGGCGATCTCTGGCGAAAAGACGTCTTAGGAGCAAAGTAAGACGATGAAACGATTAAAAATTTATGCACCGTTGATGATTTTGGTGCTCATAGCATTGATAATTCCACTTGTTACTATGTTTGTTACGAGCTTCCAGACAATAAATGGACAGTTTAGTTTAGAAAACTATACTCAAATTTTCAAAAATCATGAATATCATGAAGCTATTTTTAATAGTTTGTGGATTTCTCTGGTTGCTTCTGTTCCATCTCTGTTGGTAGCAATTCTGGGAGCTTGGGCTTTGAAAAACTTAAAAACTCAAACTAAAGATGTTTTGATTACGTTTTTTGATATGTCATCAAGTTTTGCAGGAATTCCTTTGGCGTTTTCACTTATAATTCTTTTTGGAAATGCTGGAGTATGGAAAGCAATGGCAACGGCTTTTCATATAACAAAAGTTTTTAATATTTATTCAATGACGGGGATGACATTTTCTTATACATTCTTTGAAATTCCTTTAGGGATTATGTTTCTTTTCCCTGTATTTGAACAATTAAATTCTTCATGGTCGGAAGCTTCACAAGTTTTAGGCGCTAGTGATTTCTTCTTCTTAAAAAAGGTGGCTTTACCAATTGTTTTTCCAAACTTAATTGAGGTTTTCATATTGCTGTTTGCGAATGCGATGGGAACGTATGAAACCGCATATGCATTAACAGGAAATAATGTTCTTTCAATTCCTATATTGATTGGAACGCTGATTAATGGAGAACTAACATCAAATTTGCCAATGGCATGTGCAATTGCAGGACTATTTACTGTCCTAATGACGATGATGGTGATGACTGGAAATTATCTAACAAGGAAAAGAGAAGGGAATTTTAAAAGTTGAAAAAACGGTATCACGAATTGTCTGTTTTGTTTATTTCCTCAATACTTATTTACCTCACGCTTCCAATTTTGGCAACAATTGTTTATTCCTTTTCAACAAATTGGGTTAAGACAGTGTTACCTGAAGGCCTAACCTTACATTGGTATTACCAATTAGTTGCTAAACCAATTTTCTTATCTTCAGTATTAAGGTCTCTAACTTTAGGAATTGGAACAACCATTCTAGGAATGAGTTGTTTTTTGCCAGTAATTTTCTATGCAAATGTTTATCGACCTCAAATTAAATCAAAGTTACGATTTATTACGATAATGCCATTCACCATTCCTGGAATTATTCTTGTCACAGGATTAATCCAGGCTTATCACAATCTTGTTATTCCACAAATTTTCATTTTGTTATTGGCCATTGCCTTGTCAAGTTTACCTCTAACTTATCAGACCCTTGATAATGCGTTTATTTCGATGGATTTTAAAGGGATGTTTGAACAAGCGTTAATCCTTGGAGACAATCCTATAAGAGCTTTTTTGAAAGTGATTTTACCCAATATAAAATCTGGAATATTGGTTACAGCCTTACTCACTTTCACAACGGCTTTTGGGGAATATGTCATGACAAACTTATTGCTAGGTGGTGATTTTGTCACATTAAAGATCTACATGTATCAACTTATGAAAACAAATGGTCAAGCTGGAAGTGTGTTAACTACGGTTTACTTTTTGCTTTTAGCAATCATTTCTCTGGTTATGGTAACTATAGTTAGGCATAAAAAAAGAATATGAAAACTTTGGACAAAGGATGGGTGATATATTTTGACAGATGCATTTCTGCAAATTCAAAATTTGGAAATTTCTTTTGACGGTGACCGAATCATTGCAGGATTGAATTTTGCAATCCATAAAAATACGCTAACTACTTTTTTAGGCCCAAGCGGAAGTGGAAAAACGACGGTTTTAAGGGCGATTGCGGGATTAAACCAAAAATTAAATGGTCGAATTTTGCTTGATGGAAAAGAAATTCAAAAATTACCGGTTAATAAAAGGAAAATTGGAATGATTTTTCAATCATATGCATTATTCCCTAATCTTACTGTTTTTGAAAACGTTGCTTATGGGCTAAAGGCAAGAAAAAAATCCAATTCGGAGATTCATGATAGCGTAGAAAAGATGATCTCTTTAGTTGGATTAGATGACAAAATCAATGCATACCCAAATAATCTTTCAGGTGGTCAAAAGCAAAGGGTAGCCATTGCGAGAGCTATGGTATTGAAACCAAAGCTTTTGTTACTTGATGAACCTTTAAGTGCTTTAGATGCGAAAACCAGAGTGGAATTGCGAAATCAAATTAGGCACTATCAACAACAACTTGGTATTACAATGTTGTTTGTAACACATGATCAAACTGAAGCGATGGCAATTTCGGATAATGTTATTGTAATGGATCATGGCATCCTTCAACAACAAGGTTCTCCTGCAGCAATCTATGCTCACCCTGCTAATAATTTTATGGCAAATTTTATTGGTAGTCATAATGTCTTGGATGGGAAGGATCTTTTAAGATTAGGCTTTAACACGATTAAAAATCAAAATATTAATCCTAAGGCATTGTATGTTATTAGGCCTGAGCTTTTCTCTTTTGATCAAAAGATTGAAAACGCTTTGGAGATTTCTGGAAAAATAAAATCAATTTCGGTCCTTGGCGATAGGATTAGTTGTGAGTTTCAAACAGAAAAGGGGTTATTATTAAGATTCGAAAGGCTTAATAAGAATTCATCATTTTCTATTGGGAAACTAGCTAAGCTATACTTACGTGATTCAGATATTGTGAAAGTTGGTAGCTAGCGATGTGGGGAAAGAATAAATTAAGGTATATTGATCGAAAATCTTGGAATGGCCATACCCACTCTGAATTTTGTCCACATGGGTCAGGTGAAAAAACAGAGCTGTTTATTGAAAGGGCTATTCAATGTGGTTTTAGAACCTATTCAATTACTGAACACTTTCCGCTTCCAGATGTATTTTATAGTCATCCAGTCGGGTCTCGACATGCTATTTATACAGCAGCAATGTTTTATGATGAACTTCCTAAATATTTTGAAATGATGAACTATTTAAAAGAAAAGTATAAGGATCAAATTCAGATTTTGGTAGGATTTGAATTTGATTACATTGAGAAATACCGGGATTGGTATGCTGAACAATTCAGAAAATTTCATTCTCAAATTGATGATGCAATTTTATCAATTCATTTTTTGCCAACTCAAAATGGTCTTAGGGCGGTTGATGACTCAATCATTGATTTTAAATCTGGTGTTTTGGAACATTGTGGCAGCCCACTTGGAGTTGCTAAAACATATTTAAAAACCGTTAATGACGCCCTAGATTGGCGCACTCGGTATAAGCCTTTCCGTTATGGACACATAATGTTGTACAGAAAATGGCGAAATTTATTTCCAAATAACGAGCCTTGGGAAGATAACCAAACAAGAAACACCATGAATCGTATTTTAACAAAAATTGCGAATCAAAATTTATTTTTAGATTGCAATATGGCAGGCCTTTACCGTAAAACAGAAACGGAATCATCTCCAAATGAAAAGTGGCTTACTGCGGCACAAAAAATAGGAATTCCGCTTGTTTATGGTTCAGATGCTCATAAGGTAAGAGACGTGTCCCAAGGCTTCAATACTTATTTGGAAAATAGGTATTATAAATCTTAGGGAGGAAAATATAATGCCAGAAGAAAATCGTGTATATAAAATTTGTCAGCTAACAGATCTTCACTTTGGTCAAGCGCCATTTAATGAAAAAGATTGTCAGACGTTGAAAAAATTAGACACTTTTTTTAAAAAACATCATTCATATGATTTGGTAATGATAACTGGGGATCTAATGTGGGGAAAACAAGTGATAAGTCTCGAGGCGACCTTAGCTCCCTTGTATAATTTATTAAATCAGTACGATTTTTTGGTCGCGGTGACTTACGGTAATCATGATACAGAAAGTTCTTTTAACATAACCAATGTTAGAGATACTGAAAGCCTAATTGCTCATCCAGCATTAAAATTGAATTCTCGTATTATGGATAACCGGGAATGCTATTCACTGTTACTGGGGAGTCATGCAGTCTATGTTTGGGATAGTGGCGCGTATTCACATTGGTTGAAAGCCAATTCTCAAGATCTCTATGCCGCGATTGAACCGGAGGAAGTCCAGTGGTTTTTAGATGCTTCAGCATCTCGTTCATCCGAAAATGTAGACGTAGGTTTCTTGCATATTCCACTACCGGAGTATCATCAGGCGATTCAAAATAAATTTGATGGTATTAAGGGTGAAGAGATATGTTCACCAATTACTAATTCAGGATTATTTTATGCATTGCGAAGGCAAGGTAATGTGAAGGCGGTATTTGCTGGACATGATCATTACAATAACTTTGATAGTGTTTTTCAAGGAATTGGTCTAAATTACGGAAATGTTACGGGATATAATTGTGATAGTAATTTATCTCGAGGAGTTAAAGAAATTTTAATTTCGGATAAAATTACTACTGAGATTATTACTTTCTGAAGTTTTTGTTATGGTTTGATACTTTTAAAAAGTATATGAAGTCGTAAAGAAGAGTTGCTCATTCGAAATTTTTTGCGAATTAATAGGTTAAAACGTTATTATTAATGACGCACTAACTACGAATCGATCACATCAATTTGTAAAATCCAATTAAAAAACATTGACTCTAAAGCTCTGAAGTCAATGTTTTTTAGTAGTGTAAGATACTTAGAATAATTATTACTTTGGAATGACCGCAAAGGCTCTCACAGGGAATCCAGGAGCTTCTTCGGCCTTGGGAACAGAAATAAAAATATAGGAACCTGTTGCAGGAACCAAATCTAAATTGTCTAGTAATTCAACTTGATAGTGTCCATGTGATAAGACATAATATTCGCCAACAAGTCCATTGCTTTGTTTAACGGCGGTGTCAGTATCAAACGTTTCGTGACCATTTGCGGAGGCACCACGTTGTTCGTAAATGAACTTTAAAGCATCCAAATCCCAACCTGGGTAATGTGCTTGATTTTTATCATCAATATTTTCAAATTTTTCTTGGCTTGGCCAACGCTTTGACCAATCTGTTCGCAAAGCTACAAAAGAATTAGATGGAATTTTTCCATGAGATTTTTCCCATTCTTTAATATCGTTAACTGAAAGGGAGGCATCAGGGTTCTTCTTTGCAGCGGCTGAATGGTCAATTACGACAAGTGGTAGCACCAGTTCTTTTAGCGAGAAATTTTCAACGTATTTATCCTGATGCTCATCGAAATGAATAGGTGGATCAATATGAGTTCCGAATTGCCCAGGGAAAGTGTATTGTTTCACATAGAAGCCGTCGGAATGTGTAAAAATTGTTTTAAAGTCCGGCTGTGCAAAAGATGGGAAACGGGGACTCTCTGGGCCAAAAGAGTGTGTTAAGTCGACCCAGTTGAAAGATTTCAGTTGTTCAACAACCTCATTAACGGATTGAGGTCTTGAGATTTTGCTCGTAATTTTTGCGTTTGCTTTTGTAGTGATTCCCATAATAAGTCCTCCTAATTTTTGCTTGAAAAGTCTAAGCTTGGGGTCTTCATTGAGAAGAAGTGAGTTTTAACAATTAAGATGATGAATCCAATCAGAATCCAAACAATTCCCACAATCTTTGATTCGATTGATAGACTCAAGAAGATCCAAGTGCTAACTGCAAAACCGATAAATGGTGATGCCAAATATTTGATAAATGATGAAAATGAGTTATGAACACCTCTAATATAAAATTTCCAAATAACTGACAGATTTAACAGGATGAATCCAAACAAGGCACCAAAGCTGACCAAATTAGAAACTGTGTCTTGCGAAAGGGTTAGGGATAAGATAAGTGAGGCGATTCCAACTAGAATAATTGCGAAGATCGGGGTCCGATATTTCTTGTGCAATTTTGCAAAAACAGGTGGTAAAATACCATCACGTCCCATTGCATATAAGATTCGTGAAACAGCGGTTTGGCCTTCTTGGCCACTCGCAAATCCAAATGAAAGAATAATTGTAATATCTGCCAATTTGACTAGCCAGGTGCCACCAACCCGTTGAAGAATCCCTAAGAAAGCCGTATTTGGATTTAAGTTTTGGTAATCAGGTGCCACGAAGCCAGCTAAAATTGTAATTACAACAAATAGAATACCGATTGATAAGATTGAAAGAATAATAGCTCTTCCAATTGAGTGATGCGGGTCTTCAGCTTCTTCAGAAAGTGTACTAATTGCATCAAAGCCAAGGTAACTAACAATTACAATGCCTGTTGCTTGTAGAACACCTTGAATATTAAAATGCTGAGGATTGTAGAAAGAAATTGATTGTGGTTGAATTGTACCTGAAAGGAGCAATCGAATTGTTCCGATAATAAAAGCTACCAGTACGATTCCCTGAAGTGCAAATAAGGCCCAGCTAACTTTGGTGACAACATTTGCTCCTAAAATATTTACGAAAGTATTGAATAGGACTAAAATAACAATCCAAGCCCAACCAGGAATGGCAGGAAATAGTGATTCGCCAAACGATTGACTAATTAAATACGTGATTGTCGGGATTAAGAAATAGTCTAAGGTAATTCCCCAACCTCCTATAAACCCAAGCCCTGCATTTGTTCCTTGTTGAACATAAGTGTAGACGGAGCCTGAAAAGGGATACTTTGCTGACATCGTCGCGTAACTGAAGCCTGTAAATAACATTGCGACCATCCCCACAAAATAAGCCAAAGCCACCATTCCATTTGCAGGAGTTAAAAAAGACCCATAGAAAGCAAGTGGTGCAACTGGAATCATAAATGTAATGCCATATACCAATAAATCTTTTGTAGAAAGACTAACTTTAAGACCGCTTTCTACACTTACATTTTCCGCCATAAGCAATACCTCCCTAAAATAAAGTGAATAATATTTGTTGTAACCATTACCAGTATTTACACTTTTAATTCCTAGTTAAACGAAAAATCGCCCCTTATTTGCCAAATTTATGACAAATAAGGGGCGATTTTAATCGCTTTACCACCCTACATTTACACCTAAAAGAAAGGTGCCTCAAACAGTACATGATAATACTAGGGAAGTTAACGGTTCCTACCGACCAACTCAGCAAACAACCAAGTGGTTCCTTTTAGAAGCTCATCTTCACCTCAAGATCAATATCCATTTTCACCTAGCTGGACTCTCTTTGAATAATCTACTCAGTTACTCTTCTTCTCACAGGATTATTAAAACGGAATTAAAAGATTATGAAAATAATAGTACCTAGATTGACGATTGTCAATACTTTTTTAATTTGAAATTGAAATTCAAAAGGTGAAATGCGTACAGATCCCTCAGTAGTAATGGAATAAACCATTAAAAATAGATTTTAGGATTGATACTAATCTTTAATTTAATACTTCACAAATAATGATCATCGAGTTCTTTTGGAGCTATTAATTTACAGTGTTGTCTTCAGTGAATTGATACATGGCTCTAGGACCACCAATTAACTTAGGACGAGAGTAAAGAGAAACAACGTTAGCCGCACCAATATGATGGTGAGTAGTCTGCACCGGGATCTGAACAAACTTAACGTGCATGCCAATTTCTGTTCCACCGATATCCATGCCGCCAAAAGCTGAAACATGTTCTACTTCTACTGGGTCAGACATCTTTTTATAGGCGACAACTTGGGCGCCACCGCCAGCATGCATTGCAGGTACTACAGAAACGACCTCTAAATTATTATTTTCAGCGACCGTTCTTTCAACAAGCAAAGCTCTGTTAATATGCTGGCATCCTTGAACTGCTAAATTGATATGTCGTGGCATGAGAAAATTTTCTAGTGTTTCAATGATGATTCGACCAATGTTTAAGCTTGGATGAGTTCCCATCCATTCTCCACTAACTTCGCTAGTGCTACATCCTAAAACAAAGATGCTGTTTTGCGGGAATTTCACGATATCAAAATAATCTGTAAGGACATTTTCTGTGTTTTCTTGAATTATTTTAAGATTTTTAGTTAATTCAATGTGCATGTTGATTATCTCCTTATAATTAAATACATTTAGTGTTTAAACTGAACAAGCCAAAATTGAGTATGTTACAACGAAAAGATAGTACTTTTGACGGTTAGCAAATTTTAAATCATAAGAATTGCTAATCTGGTCTTTCCGCCGATTAAGTATACTCCCGATAGTTATGCTTTGAAAGCGCTTTAATTTTGAAAAAGGTTTATAAAGGCTGATGTAACGGCTTTAGTTGTGGATTTTTAGACAATACGTTATTTTTGTATAAAGCAATTATAATCTTTCTAGTGCATAATATAAGTTGTTCAGTAAATGACCCGTTGGTCAAGTGGTTAAGACACCGCCCTTTCACGGCGATAACATGGGTCCGAATCCCGTACGGGTCATTTTTATTGGGTTGTAGCCAAGAGGTAAGGCAACGGGTTTTGATCCCGTGATGCGCTGGTTCGATCCCAGCTAACCCAATTAAGCTTCCAGGACTTCACTTATTCTAGTTCTGGGAGTTTTTTAATTTTAGTGGTTTTTATCATGATGGTATTAAATTATCTTAATGATAAAACATTATACTTCGGCTTGTAATAAATTGTAAAAACAATCGAAACGTTTTAATTATAAGATTGAGAGGATTTATAATTATGAAATCATATGCAGAAGATAAGATGTGCGAATCACTGAGTCAACTGATTGAAAAGAAGTCGTTTAACGACATCACAGTTAAGGATATTGTTAAAGAAAGCCAAGTCAATCGGCAAACCTTTTATTATCATTTTGAAGATAAATATGATTGTTTGCGGGTGTACTTGGATAATCAATCTCAAAAAATTGTTGATGCGGTGACAATTGAAAATTGGAGTGAGTGCTATTTGCATATTTTTAGATATATTGATATGAGGCCAACATTTTTCTATCACATTGATGAATCGAGTGCGTCAAGCCTTTTTAACGACTTTGTTTTAGAAGCAGTTATTTCCATTTTGAGGAAGTTAATTGTCTCATTGCAAAGTAGTTGTTCAGATTATGTATTTGATAAAAAGCCCAACATTCAAGTTCTTAAGTACGGTATGCAAGGAATTGTGCTGAGTTGGTTTCGTGGAGGAATGCGGGAAAATCCAGAATTTTTGGTTAAAGATATTGCTGAAATTGATCGAGAAACTTTAATGCATATGTTAGGTGGTGTTAAAAATGGAAGCGTTTTCAATCACAAAACGCATTCTGTCTAAAAATTAGACAAATCCTTGTCAGTGTCTATTTAGAAACTATCATTTGTGATCTATAGTACATACTGTAATTACGAAAGACAGCGATCGATCGTTCGAATATCCTTTGTTGAAGGGAATGATTGTTTTGGACGAACAGAAGACATCTGATGTAGGTGTTAAAAGAAGCGCTAATCAAATTAATGGTTTTCAGCTTTTCTCAATGACTACCTCAATGGTTATGACGGTTTACGGATTTGCAGCTTTGGCAAAGCAGGGTCCGGTTGCATTCTTTTATCTATTTTTGGCGGGTATCCTTTGGTTTATCCCAGTGACACGTACATCCGGTGAGATGGCGTCAATTGACGGTTGGAGTAAAGGCGGCATTTTTACTTGGGCTAGAAATATGCTGGGAGAAAAGACTGGATGGGCGGCGCTATTTTATCAGTGGATTCACATTACTGTTGGAATGAATACGATGATGTTTTTCATCATTGGATGTTTATCGATTTCAATTGATATGCCAATTATCAATAATAATCCCGCAATTAAATTTACATTGATGATGGTAATTTTATGGGGATTGATTTTGGCCCAGCAACACGGAACGGCCATTACAGGAAAAATTGCTCAGTGGTGCTTTAGTCTTGGCGTTATTATTCCAGTTTTCTTCTTGTTGATTATCTTTGTCATTTATTTGGTACAAGGTAATCCAATGTTGATTAACATTAATTTACACACGCTCTTACCTAAAAGCTGGAGCGGAAATGTCTTGGTTGGTTTTGTACCGTTTATGCTTGTTTTTGCTGGGGCTGAGGGATCAGCTCCACATGTTAAAAATCTTAAGAATCCACGTGTTTATCCTAAGGTTATGATGGCTTTAGCAATTTGTGCCATTGCTTCTGATATTATCGGAAGCATGGCTATTGCTGGAACGATTCCGGCTGATAAAATCCAACTGAGTGATGGAATTGTTTATGCTTATGGTGAATTAGTAGAAAAGTTTGGCATTAGCGTTGTTATTGTTGAAAAGGTAACAGGATTCTTACTTGCTGTAGGTGTCCTGGGAGAGATTAGTAGTTGGGTTGTTGGCCCTAATGCGGGAATGTTTGAAGCCGCCAAATCTGGATTCCTTCCCCCTAGATTTTCAAAAGCCAATAAATATGGGATAGAAACTAATGTCATGATTCTTCAAGGGTTAATTGTTTCCGCTATGGGGGCCCTGCTTACTTTTGGGTCTGGTAAGAATTCGTCTAATCTTTCCTTCCAAACCGCAATTAGTTTAACAGTTGCACTCTACACGTTAATGTATGTGTTATTATTTGCAAGTTACTTGGTACTTCAATTTAAACATAAAGAATTGAATCGTACTTTTGTGGCTTCAAAAAATGCATTTTTTAGAAAAGTTTATGGTGTTTTAGGGTTGATATTATCAGCTTTTGGATTCGTCGTTACATTCTTTCCACCTGCTGAATTAGCACCCTCATCTCAACAAACGTATTTACTTTTACTTGGGAGTGCATTTGCAATTGTGGTGTTTATTCCATTTGTCCTTTATCGATACCATAAGAAATGGGCTGGCGAATTGGGGATTCCAGTTACTCAATCACCTTCACAGGCAGGGAAGGCGACTCTTCCTGCGGGGTCTCAAACAGCACATGTGGTTTCTGGAACACACGAGGTTGATAATAAATCGTCACACTAATTCAAAGAAAGGTTGCGTAATATTATGACAAACAATGATGAACAAAATTTGGACAGAGTAGATTTGGAAAAGAACTTTTTGGGTAGTATTGAATCTGGTCAATCTCTACCAACTGATAAGATGCCGGAACACCCGATGGCACCAGATGTTGCTGCCCAGCTTGTCCAGCATTACCGATTAAATGAAGCTAAAGCAGATCAAAATTTAGCAACGTTTTGTACAACGGAGATGGAGCCTCAGGCAGATAAGCTAATGCTAAGTGCATTGAACACCAATGCAATTGATAAGTCAGAATACCCGAAAACTGCGGCAATGGAAAATTATTGTGTATCGTTTTTAGCTCATTTATGGGGAATTCCAGATGGGCAGAAAATGTATAAAGATTTTATTGGAACGTCAACTGTTGGATCATCTGAAGGATGCATGCTAGGAGGATTGTCACTTCTCCTTGGTTGGAAACATCGAGCAAAAGCAGCTGGGTTTGATGTTGATGATCTCCATACACATAAACCAAACTTAGTAATTATGTCTGGCTACCAAGTTGTATGGGAAAAATTCTGCACGTATTGGAATGTCGAATTGCGTCAAGTACCCATTGACGGTGAGCATATGTCAATGGATATGGATCATGTAATGGACTATGTAGATGAAAATACAATTGGAATCGTTGGTATCCAAGGGATCACATATACCGGAGCTGTTGATGATATTCAAAAGCTTGATAAGTTAGTTTCTGAATACAATAAAACAGCTGTATTACCGATTAGAATTCACGTTGATTCTGCGTTTGGTGGGTTATTTGCACCATTCGTAAATGGATTTAAGCCATGGGATTTCCGACTGAAAAATGTTGTTTCAATTAATGTTTCTGGTCATAAGTATGGAATGGTTTATCCAGGCATTGGATGGATCGTTTGGAAAAAGAACAATTATGATTATTTGCCAAAAGAAATGCGATTTCAAGTGCCATACTTGGGCAAAACAGTTGATTCAATTGCTATTAATTTTTCACACAGCGGTGCGCACATTGTTGCACAGTATTACAATTTTGTCCGGTTTGGTATGAATGGATTTAGAGCAATTATGAACAATGTTAGAAAGGTTTCTCTGAAATTAACGGACAAGTTAAAGGAGTTTGGAATCTTTGAAATTGTAAATGATGGTTCACAGCTGCCAATTAATTGCTGGAAATTAGCTGATGATGCTAACGTCAGCTGGACATTGTATGATCTCGAATCAGAGTTGGCAAAGTATGGCTGGCAAGTACCTGCTTATCCACTACCGAAAAATCGTGATGATACGACTATCAGTAGAATCGTTGTTCGTCCGTCAATGACGATGACAATTGCGGATGATTTTCTTGATGACTTGCATTTAGCAATTAATGACTTAAATAAGAATCATTCGTTAGTTGATGCTACTTCAACTAGTCAAACTACCACTCAACATATGGTGACAAAATAACAAATGATAGGTGGAGGGATGAATTAGTCATGAATAATGAAGATAATCATAAAAATGTGAGGGTGAGGTATGCGCCAAGTCCAACGGGTTTTTTACACATCGGTAATGCACAATCAGCATTATTTAACTATCTTTTTGCACGTCATTTTGATGGCACGATGGTTTTAAGAATCGAGGATACAGATTCGAAAAGAAATGTACCTCACGGAGAGGAAAGCCAAAAAGATAATTTGAAGTGGCTGGGGATTGACTGGGACGAAGGACCTGATAGGCCTAATCCTAAGTATGCACCCTACCGGCAATCTGAAAGGACGAAAATTTATTCCAAGTACATCGAAGAGTTATTAAAAGAAGGAATTGCTTATAAAGATTACACAACTGAAGATGAACTTGAAAGAATGAGAACTATTCAAAAAGCTCACGGTGTAGCCCCTCACTATGACGGGAGATGGTATGGCCGCAGTGTTGAAGATCAGAAAAGGGCGGCTGCTAGTGGATTAAAGCCTAGCGTGCGTCTTCACTTGCCACCTCATCACACTTATGCTTGGAACGATATTGCAAAGGGACATGTGTCTTTTGACAGTGACAACATGGGTGGCGACTTCATTATTCAAAAAAGTAATGGTATTCCAACTTATAACTTTGCTGTTGTAGTTGATGATTATTTGATGGACATCACACATGTTCTTCGCGGTGATGATCATATTGCAAATACGCCTAAGCAAATTGCGATTTATGAAGCTTTAGGATGGAAGTGTCCAAACTTTTGTCATATTTCTCTGATCTATAATCCAAAAACTCGTAAAAAGTTGAGTAAGCGAGATAAAGATACGCTTCAATTTATTAGCGAGTATAAACGACAAGGGTATCTGAGCGAAGCAATCTTTAATTTTATTGCTTTCCTTGGTTGGTCGCCTGTGGGTGAGGATGAGATCTTTTCAAGAGATGAATTGATTAAGCAATATGATCTTGGTCGAATGTCAAAGTCACCAGCATATTTCAATCAAGATAAATTAGATTGGATGAATGCTGAGTATATCAGAAAAGACTCAACTGAAGATTTGGTTGATCGAATTACTGGATTAATCAAAGAGGGTGAAACGGATATCGCAAAAAAGTTGCAAAGATTATCCTTGACTAATCTACGGGAATTTATCTATCAGGTAACTAAAATCTATCAAAATGAGTCTTATAAACTTACTGATATTATGAAACATGTTGACTTTTATGCTAATGTTTGCGATCAGGATATGAATTTGGAGGGTCTTGATAAACTAGCAAAGGATGATACGTTATCTGTGCTAAACTCTCTAAGTGATAGGATCAAGCAATTAAAGAATAGTCCTGATGATAAGGTTGACTTTAAAAAGATGATTGATATGGTGAGTACAGAAACGGGAATTTCAGGAAGGAAATTGTATTTTCCACTTAATATTTCGTTTACTGGGAATCAATCTGCACCGCAAATTAATGAAATCATGAATCTGTATTCGTATAGTACTATCTTAAAGTTACTTGATAAATCCATTAATTACTTGAAAGGTGATCAAGTACAATATTCATAAGGAGTGTGTAAAGTCTAACGCTTAGTTAAAAGCTATCACGTTAGGCTTTTTTGTGTTTTAAGAATTCTCACGTTACTTGATTTAGTTAATAAAAAATTGTCAGGGACAACAATCACGGTCTGAATAAACGGCTTTATGATTAGATGTGAAATTTAGGAGTTAGACGCTTTTTATACATAATTGCTATTTTGTCTAACGAAAATTGCAGTAAATAGATTGATAAAATGCAGAATTCCGTATATGATATTCAATAATAAATTTATTAATATAATCATTATTAATGAATTTAAATTAATTACGTCTAATCGTAATAGAAGGAGGTCAAAAGACATGATCACAGGATTATTGGCAATGGTAGGGATTGGTTATTATCTATTCGCATATAAGGGAGTTGAAAAAGTCCAGCCTGATATGGTTGGTCAAAGTAACTTTTGGCCTTCTCGAAAATTTCAAAAGATGGTTGAAAAGGTTATTAATGATAACCCGGGATATAGCTTACCTAGTGAAATTGAGAATATTGGTGACGCATATTTGTACACAAGACGTTATCCAAACAATGATTTGCCAGATTTAGAGGACAGGCTAGCTTTATTTGATGAATTTGAGGATGAGGTAGCAAGCCTTCGAAAGCGAGGGCTAGTTGAATTTACGAAATCACGATATATTGATAAATTTGACAAATCGTTGCAAATTTCAACGGTTCGATCAATGAAGATCAACGATGTTGTTAGATTATATCAAAGACAAGTAAGATTTTTATCGATGTTTATGGATGGCAGTAATTCATTTCAAATCTTACGGGATGTTTTATCCAGTGCATCTGTCTATAGTAGGCCTGACAAAGATAATTTTAAAGACCCTAAAGATTATGCTGGAAGTTTTCCATCCTTTCTTCATGACTTCTATTTTCACAAATATATTCCATCAGAAACTGAATGGAAACTGTATTTGATGCAACAACGAATGGCAATTAATGAGATTGAAAATGATGTTTTTTTGTTTTTGAATCCTGTTAAATTACAACAAGCGATTGATACTGATGGGGAGGTTACGATTACTGCATTTTCGACAGTTGGTTTGGAGTTGCTTGCTAATTTATTGCAACCATCAAGGACAGTTTCTCCGTATATAGATAAGTTTGAAGAGGCATTTGAAAAGAAAATTTGGAAAAACTATTTCCCCTATACTTGGGCTTTAGTAAATGAAAGTGATGCGAAAGTCCAAATTAAGAATTGGAAAAATCGCACAAAATAATTAAATTTGAATAAGCTAAAAATGTCATCTCAAGCTCCCATTGAGATGACATTTTTAGCATTTGATAAATTTATTCGGAAATCAGTGGCAGGTTTTCGACTACTGGATAGGATTTCTGTGTTCCTTGCTTAGTCACCGTGACGGCTGCGTATTTATTGGCATGTTTTATAACCGTAGGAATGTTCCCTCACTTGCATAATAAATGGGCAAACGAACCGGTAAAGGCACACCCCGGCACCAGTCATATCAAACTGACCTATATTAATGAAACTATGACGCTTATAGTTGGCGATAACGTGGAAGCTCTGAATTTATATTTGCTTGAACACTCGTGATTACATGTGCAATACTATGATTATTCAGGAGGATGGCGGAACTAATTATGAAATATATGTACTATGCATTATTCAATTTTGACCAAGAAAGTAAAGTGGAAGTTACCTTTCCCGACTTTACACCGAATGCATCTACTTTTGGAAATAACATTGCTGATGCTTTATCGATGGCTAAAGATGTGTTGATGGAGTATTTGCTAACCGCAGAGGACTACGGAGATAAGTTACCAGCACCAACTGTTGATCCACAAACGATTCCTCATGATAATACACAATTGCTAATCCCGATTCAGGTTGACACAACTATTGCTCGAGAGCGTGAAGAAAACTGAAGTGTTAATAAGACTTTAACCATTCCCAATTTGAAATAAAAGATCACTATAAATAGTATTATACAAAAAGTGTAAGCGGGTACAAAATAAAGATGTTGTAAAACTTGTGATTTTGATTTCAAGGAATGGAGAATAATCACTATGGTAGAAATTAAGTCAATTAATTGGGATGCAACTTATGATGTCGCTATTTTGGGGTTTGGTGGTGCTGGCGCAACGGCTGCTCGTTTTGCGGCTGATGCGGGGGCAAAGGTTTTATTAGTTGATTCTGCTCCAAAGGGACATGAGGGAGGCAATACACGTTATTCCGCACAGCTAATTGGGACAGGTGATGATTTTGATGAAACAAAAAAATACTATAAACGATTAACCTACCCAATGGAATTAGATGAAAAAATGATCGACACTTATGTGAATGGTATGGTAAATATGCGTAATTATGTTCGTCAATATCTTGGAGTATCACCGGTTAGTATTAAAAATGATTTTCAAAAGGGCGATTCAACTATTTCACTAGAGAGTGCGGTTCGTGAATATCCTGAATATCCCGGTGTCAATTCATATGATCTGACTGTAGTTCATAAGGGGATTTTTGATGCAGCTCTTTGGAAGCTTCTGAGAAAAGCAGTCGTTAAACGATCTGATAAAATCGATGTTTGGTTGGATTCTCCTGCTAAACATTTAATTCAAGATCCGGAAACTAAGGCAATTATTGGTATTCAGATTGAAAGACATCATATACTTTTGAATATTCGAGCACTAAATGGTGTTGTCTTAACGATGGGTGGTTTCGAAAATAATCAATCAAACATTCAAGACTACTTGGGAGCAAATCATTTATCACCATTGGGAACGGTATTTAATAAGGGTGATGGAATTCGAATGGCTTTGGAGGTTGGTGCCGATCTTTGGCATATGGATAACTACGAGTCTTTAGGGATGTTGCATGGCTTGTCAGTTGCTGTACCCAAAGGAGAACGTGGCCAATTAATTTTACAATGGCCAGATGCCTTTAACGGTAGCATTATGACGATAGGCGATGATGGTAGTCGATATTTTAATGAGTCGGAACCCAATCGTCATGGGCATATTTATGACCACGGTACGTGGCGAGTTCCTCGTACAAATGTCCATCCATATTTGGTTTTTGATCAAGCACAGTATGATCAAATCAAAAATCATGGTCATATTCCAGTTGTTGACTTTTTTAAAAAAATGATTAAATCTGAAGACCCATCAAATTTGGCTCGAATTATTAAAGTTAATCCCAAAATTTTTCAGCAAACAATAACCACCTTTAGTAAATTCGCCAAGCAGGGACATGACTACGAATTTGGCAGAGATCCCAAGACCATGCGTCCGTTCGGAAGTGGTCCATATTATGCTTTGGAGCTAACAAATAATGTTTTAAATACACAGGGTGGACCACGTCGAAATGCACGTTCTGAAGTCTTAAATGCAAGTGGTCATCCAATCCCACATTTGTACAGCGCTGGTGAGTTGGGCGGCATTTGTGCTAATCAATATCAAGGTGGTGGAAATTTAGCGGAATGCTTAATCTTTGGTAAAATCGCTGGGGAAAATGCTGCTAGGATTAAAGATGATTTTAAAAATGATAAGATGAGTGGTGCAGGATCCTCAGAAAATCAGTATTCTCAAAGGACAGATGAACTTTTGAACAACGATATTAAATCGGTTAATCCGTTTGCTGGTGTAAAATTGGGACCTAATCAGTATCTGGGTGTCAGTGATGATGGTATTGGCGGCCAAGTAGTTGCTCGAGTCACATATGTTAATAATAAAATACAAAATGTTGAGATCGTTAAGCAAAGTGAAAGTGGTGATATCGGCGGTAAGGCTGTTGATGAATTGCCTGAAAGGATGGTGGCACAGAACACCTATGATGTAGATGCTGTTTCTGGAGCTTCAACGTCTAGTCGTGCTATTAAAAACGCGGTAAAAGACGCGCTCAAGAAAATCGATGAGGGTACAAAAGTAAAACGATAAACACATTATAATTGTTTATTTTATGTATGGAGGGAACAGATATGCGAATTTCAACAGCAGTTGTGAACGATCAAGGAAAATCCTTATCTATTGAGAAAGCTGAATTAAGTGCACCAATGCATAATGAGGTGCTTGTTAAAGTTTTTGCATCGGGAGTTTGCCATACAGACGCAGCTGGTAGAGATTTAGGAATGACGCCATATCCAGTTGCTTTGGGGCATGAAGGTTCCGGGGTAGTTGAAAGGGTTGGTGATGGTGTGACAACGGTTAAACCAGGGGACCATGTTGTGTTGTCTTTTTCTTATTGTGGACATTGCGAAAATTGCTTAACTGGTCATCCGGCGAGTTGTGTTCATCTTAATGAGTTAAATTTTGGAGGTCGTAATTTTGATGGCACTCATAGGATCCATAGTATTTCAGGAAACGATATTTCGACCTTCTTTGGTCAGTCATCCTTTTCTACGTACGCAGTTGTAGATGAACACGGAGTTACAAAAGTACCAAGTACCATTGACATTAGCTTGTTAGGGCCGTTGGGATGCGGATTTCAAACTGGTGCTGGTACAGTCTTAAATTATTTAAAACCGAAGTTTGGCAGCTCGATTATAATCTTTGGTACAGGCGCTGTTGGGTTATCAGCTTTGATGGCAGCAAAAATTATTGGATTAGATAACATCATTGCAGTTGACGTTCACGAGAATCGGTTGAAGCTTGCTGAAGAATTGGGTGCGACAAAAACGGTTAATAGTAATCAAGAGAACGTTGCAGAAGTAGCGAAAGAACTGACGAAAAGCGGTATTGATTACAGCATTGATACAACTGGTGTACCATCAGTTATAAAAGAGGCAGTTAACGTGCTTAAACCGTCAGGAACGTGTGTTTTACTGGGAATTGCTGGTGATGTGACCTTTAATATTCAACAAGAAATTATGGGGGAATCTAAGCAAGTTGTTGGTGTGATTGAAGGAGATGCTGTCCCGCAGTTATTCATTCCTAAATTAATAAGGTATTATCAAAAAGGATTGTTTCCTTTTGACAAGCTGATTAAATTTTATGATTTAAATGATATTAATCAAGCATTTGATGACTCGAAAAATGGTAACGTCATTAAACCAGTTGTAAGAATTTTTAACTAAGTTAGGGTTTAGAAGGTAACCGTAAATTGGCTTATACAAATCTCGGAGTTGCTAACAAGAAATGACCATATTTTAAAAGAATCCTGTGCAATCAATTAAAGTGTTGATTACACGGGATTCTTCTGTTTAAGTTCAATAAAAGAATATCGATGATGATTAACGTTTTGATTCTCTTTAAGAAAATAGGTTGTCCATCGCTGATTCAAAAAAGTCGACTTATTTTTCCAGATACATCCCTTTGAAGTTAAAGGACACTCCGGCGCTATTATAAATGAGGCCTTTAATGGTTGATTTCCTCATTTGTGGAATAGTAGCTTGATAAATTGGCGCAACGCCTTGATCTTTCATGATAAGCCGTTCAGCGTTAATTAGGTCCTGCCATCGTTGCGTAGGGCGATTAGCATCAATGGTTGCGGCTTTTGAAACTAATTTATCATAAGTTTTATTGGTCCAACCGCCTTCGTTAAAGGTGTTGTTTGATTGAAGAATTTGCAAAAAAGTATATGGATCAGCGTAGTCTGCACCCCAATTAGAAACAAAAAAGTCAAATTGGTGATGGGTTTGTCGCTGAATTAACGTTTTTAATGGTACAGAAGCAATTGTTAATTTTAGGCCAGGCAAAACCTTTTCTAATTGACCCTGAACGTAACTAGCTGAATGCTTGGCAGCAGTAGAGTCACCACTTAAAATTTGTAAATGAAGCGACTTCTTGTGAAGCTGTTTTAAAGCTAATCGATACTTTTTCTTAGCTTGAGTCGGATTATAGGCAATGCCAATTTGGCCAATCCCATTCCGAGCTTGTTTGGCAAAGTCTTCATTTGTTTTTAGATTGTTAGCCAAGCCGCTCGTAACAAAGCCGGTTGCTGGAATTGAACCATCAGCCAATACATTCTTGGTAAATGACTGCCGATTTAAAGCTAGTGAAAAGGCTTGACGGAGTGCCCGATTCTTAAAAGCAGGGCGGGTTCGTTGATTAAATTCAAGATAAAAAGTTCGTGAATCCTTTAAAACGTGCATTTGTTTACTATTTAATTCGTTTTTAACCTGACTACCGGATAAAACCGCTTCATCAAGTTGGCCACTTTGAAACATATTATAAGCAGTGGCAGGGTCTTTAATTACCTGGTCATTAATTTTGTGTAAGTAAACATGTTGTTTATCCCAATAATGCTGATTAGCAACTAATTGCCAGTTATCATTGGTTCCATTCCATCCTTTCATTACAAATGGACCATTATAAACAATTTTTGAGGAAGCTGTTGCATAATTTTTACCATATTTTTCAACAGTTTTTTGATTTTGCGGAAAGAAGAGTGGGAAAGCCATTAATAATTTGAAGTAAGGAATTGGCCGAACCAAAGCCACCTGAAGCTTATGAGTGTTCAGTGCTTTAATTCCCAATTTGGCCGGTTTTAATTTGCCAGCCTGAATTTGATTGGCATTTTTTACCCCATCGAAAATATAGCCATATTGAGAAGCTGTCTTAGGATTAAGTGTTCGTTGCCAACCATAAACAAAGTTTTGGGCAGTGACGGGATCACCATTACTCCACTTAGCATTTTTCCGAAGTGAAAAAGTATAGACTTTACCGTGATTGCTAATGGTTGTTTTGGTAGCAATTCCCGGTTGAAGATGATGATTTTTCCCCAAACGATAGAGACCTTCATCCACGTTTCCAACTAAGGTTAGGTCAGCTGGCTCAGTTAATTTTGATGGATCAATACTACTAAGTTCAGTTGTTTCTGACCAATTGATGACTTGTTTATCAGCCATGTTGGCTTTTAAATTGCCATTATTTTCTTTAGATTGTTTTTGACCACATCCAACCAGCGTCAGCAAAGTGGCCATACTTAAACCGATTAACCAATGCGATATTTTCATGGAATACCCCTCCAAGATAAACTAATAGCCCGATAAACGCTCCCTCTGATATCTAATTACTTTTTGTTGCTGAAGTTTTTTGCCCGCTCAATCAAATCCGCAAACAATCTCGCCATCACCTCATCAGCTTGATACATCGTCTCAGGATGCCATTGAACGGCAATGATCGAATCGTCATCCAAACTTTCGGCACCTTCAACCACGTCATCACTGGCAGTCGCTGATAATTTTAAACCAGAGGCCAGCTGCTTGACGGATTCATGATGATGACTGTTGGCTAATAAGGAAGTGACCCCAAAAATCTTGCTAAGCTTGGACCCTGCCACAATTGAAACGTGGTGAGTGCCTTGTGACATTGGGGCATCTTGGTGGTGCTTTAAGAGTCCCTTCGGTTTTTGCGTCGTCAAATCCTGGTAAAGGGTCCCGCCGAGTGCCACATTAATAATTTGCAGGCCGCGGCAAAGACCAAAAATTGGGATATGTTGTGCGACGGCCAACTTCACTAATTGAATCTCACTTTGATCAAGTAGCGTGTCGGTTGGACCGATTCCCGGAATAGGTTCTTCCCCATACAGAACAGGAGAAACGTCTGGTCCACCCGGCAGAAGTAACCCATCGATTAACGGCAGGTAGTAGGGCATGAGTTCCGGGTGACGAGTTGGAATCATTAACGGGACGCCGCCATAGTCGGCAATCCCGTTAATTTCAGGTTCATTGACACTATTTCGAAAGGCGCCGGCTAATAAACGGCTTTCAGCCGGAACGCCAATGATGGGTTGTTTTTGCATGGTCATCAACCTCACAGTTCTTTGATTTTCTCAGTATCTAGATGACGGATAATTTCAGTTAAAAGTTTTACGGTATTTTCAAAGTCGTCGTAAGCCACCAGACTGTAATTGGTGTGTTCATAACGAACCGGAATGCCAATGCAGATGGTTGGAACTCCTTCATAGGTTACAAATTCGGCAGCATCTACACCGCCACCGGTCCGCACTGAACGAGTAAACGGGATTTGATGCATCGTTGCCTGGTCGATCGCAAATTGTTGAAAATGCGGGTTGGCAATAAAGGAAGTGTCCATGTCACGAAGCATGGGGCCGCGGTGCAGGCCGGTTTGAATTAGCCAGTCGGGCGTGAAAGTATCGTCGGCCGGACAGCCTTCCAAAGAAATGGTAATGTCCGGTTTTACTTTTCGAATCGTGACTTTTGCACCACGAGTGCCAACTTCTTCTTGAGCGGCGACAGCTCCAACCACGTTGATTGGCAAAGATTCTGAAGCTAACTCTTTTATGGCAGTTAATAATGCCGCGGTTCCAATCCGGTTATCAAAGGCTTTAGCCAACATCACGTCCTGCGGTTTTAAATATTGCCAGGCTGTGTCGGGAACAATCGGACAACCAGTATCAATTTTGAGCTTGGTTTTAGTTTCTTCAGCCGAGGTTGTGCCAACGTCAATCGATAAATGATCGATGGTAATTGGTCGACGACGTTCTTCAGCAGTCATGAAGTGGGGGGGCTTGGTTGCTACCAACCCGGTTAGCCAATCACCATTCTGATTGCGAATCCGCATTTTTTCAGCAGTTAAGTTAGCCGGCACCCAGCCGCCCAATGTGGTGAATTTCAAAGTCCCATTGGGTTTAACGGCTTGCACGATTAACCCGACTTCGTCTAAATGGGCATCGATCATTAAGGTTGCTGGCTTTTGAGCATCATTTTGACGGTGTTCAATAAAACAGTTATTCATTGAATCAGCATGGGCGGTTGAAAATGGATCAGCGGCTTTGAGGATAACGTCACGGACTTCATCCTCAAACCCACTGGGGCCATTGGCATTTGTGAGTGATTGAATCAAATTTAACGTAGTTTTTTTTTCCAAATTAAAACCGGCTTTCTGTTAAATCGTTTGGTAAAGTCGATGAATGGTTAGTTTTCATTGATCTCATCATATTTTAATTAATATCAGGCTATACTTATTTTAGAATGCTGTCAATTGCTTCTCTGAATAATTTTGGGCTCTCAGAAAGGATCTATTAGGCAAAGCGAAAGTAGTTATTGCTATACAGCTGGTCTGAAAACGGGTAAAATTTTGTTGGTAATTATCTTTTGAAATTGTGCGGATACATGGGGCCATTCTAACTAATGGCGATTTTGTTTCTGCAAATAAATCTAGGGTGAAAATATCGACTTAATGGAGGAAAAGGAATGAATGAAATTCCAACGCCTAAAATTAGTGAAATTTTGAAAGAAGAATTTATGGAACCGTTGAATCTATCTGTAGCTGTTTTAAGCCGGTCGTTGCATATGAGTGAGCTTAAGATTCAAGATCTCTTAGATGATCGATGTAAAATGACAGCTGATGTCTCTGCTAAGTTAGGGAGATTCTTCAATATTTCGGATGATTATTTCTTGAAATTGCAGACTGATATTGATCGGCGAAATGGTGAAAAGAGCAGTCGCAAATATCACTAACAAGGCATCGTCTTGGTTAATGAAAAAGATCGAAGCCGCGTATGAGATATACGTGAACTTCGATCTTTTTGAGTTGAGAGTGTTTAATAGGTGCTGCTGGAAAAGAGTAACGTGGTAGGCATGACAATTAAGCCAACCGTGGGCATCGCTTAGAAAATTTAGTTTGTCAAATCCAACGTGACAAACCAATATCTGAAATGTCGGTTAAGCGTTTGGACCTTCTTTTTACCGTCAGACTGCTTTTTCATCACTTTAATGCTGATGGTGGTGTAGCCCTTTTGAAGTTTGGTAATGATCATTGGTGTGCCGGCATTCAGTAGGTATTCTTTTTCGCCTTTGTTTTTTGAAATTGGATCAATATAGGCACCATGATAGCCTATGGGGACATTGATTTTTAAAATCACGTGTTTTGAAAATTCGACTGCGACTGAACGAGTTAATGTCGTTGAAGAATAAGCTGGGTCGAGATATTGGCCGCCAACCTGAATCGCATGGGTATCTAAAGATTTTTTCAAGCCAGCAGTCGAAGTTCCTCGAAAGACCGTCATGGGTTTAGTCAATTTGAATTTCCGCAAGCCACTGTTGATGTTTTGAATTTTTGCATTGATTTTGGTGGCCTGTTTCTTTTCTAATCCCCGGAGTGTGTTATTAATAGCGTCATAACCGTCACCGGTGTAATATCGAATAGCTCGTTTCTGGTCAGATGTTAAATGTTTCGCCCATTTTAGCGAGGAAGTCGTTAGCCGCTTGATTTTTTGAGGATCACTTTTCAGCGATTTAAATGAATAAGCGGATTGCTTTGGATTTTGAACCATTATCTCGGCTGGATTGCCGGGAACTGTCACAAGATAACGATTTCCGGCAAGTTTTTCGTGGACGGTCAGGGCCGTATTCTTTGGGATCGTGACTGGATTATGAGTATCCGGCTGATCATTCACCAGTTCAAAACCAGTGACGGTCCGTTTAGTGACAAAGCTTTGCGGCCCAACGTTTTGAATGGTCGTATTTGACGTTACCTCAACGCCAACCATTGGCTCTTTTTGATGTGTTGCCTTGGCCGCGGCTGGATGCGAGGCAGAAATACCGATTAATAATGTTGCTGTTAAAATGACGAACCTAACTTTTTTCAAAATAAGTCACCCCTTCAAATGATAATTTGATTTTACCTGAATTTTTGAAGAGGTAATGGGCTTATCAGAATCGTTAAGTAAATACTAAAGAAGTTAAAAAACTCTTTATAATAAAGCCAAAAAGAATTTGGTTAAAATACGTATAGAGAGTGTCATGCATTAATTCAAGCTTATTTTTTAAGAAAAAAGCATTGCTAAAGATAACAACATCTTTTTAACAACGCTTAATTAATTAATGATTTAATTCTACCAATATGATAAAATAATTAATTGTAGAGTTTAGTTGGGCGGTAACAGTCTTCCAAAGAAAGGAGCGATGCGTATGGAACGTATCAATCAAATTCTTAGTGGAAAGGTGTTATTCTTTGATGTCTTGGGCAGTCCTGCTTTTTGGCGGGGCTGCGTTAATCAGGGCGATTGCCAAGTACAACGCGTCAATTGCGGATTTAATCCGTGCGTTGGCAGAGTTTATGCAGGCAACAAAAAAGAACCGTCGTTAGCTTTGGCAGGTTGCTGCGGTTCCTTTTTGGGTCTGTAGGAGCGTTGCCGCTCTACTAAAACAGCTCTTATCTATGATTACATTATACCATAGATAAGAGCTGTTTTTGGTTAAATTTAAATCGAGTGTGTGGTTCATCAGCACGTCGACTAAGTTAAGGCAGAAAATAAAAAAGAACCGCTGTTAACTTCAACTTTGGCCAGTTGCTGCGGTTCCTTTTTGGATCTGTAGGAGCGTTGCCGCCCTACTAAAACGACTCTCATTTATAACTATATCATATTATCACAAGCGATATTCTTCGAAAATAATTACTGCCTATAGCGTCAGTAAACCTAGCAAGCTTAAAAATCACCTTTAGGACTGCTGACACTTGATAATAATTAATCATTTCATTTAACTATTTATTGATATATACTGGTAATAATTAATTAAATAAGCAAATTACTTAATAACACGAGGAGTGCTGCATATGCTGGATCCAAATGATGAAAAAATCCTTAATTTACTTCAGGCAGACGGTCGCCTATCGGTCAAACGACTTTCGATGGTATTGGGACTCAGTGCGCCGGCGGTCTCACAACGGTTAACTAATTTAAAGAATAAGGGAATTTTGAAAGGATATCGGGCAGAAGTTGATTTAAATAAGTTGGATTTAAGTGTGCGGGCTTTTGTCCAAGTTGATGTTAGTCCAAATCAGAAAACGCAATTCTATTCGTTTATCAAGCATATTCCGAATATTTTAGAGTGCAACGTTGTGACTGGTCCTTATGCGATGTTGCTGAAAGTCGCGTATCAGGTACCGGAGGAATTGGATGATTTGGTTAATCGGCTACAGCGATTTGGCAAGACCAACACTATGATGGTCTTTTCAACGCCGGTGAGGCCGAGGGGCTTCTTTTTCGAAATTCAGTGAGCGGATTCAAACGGTTAGACTTTGTAAGACATTAATTTTGGAGCTGGGCTAAAAATAAATTGACGACCAATTAAAATCCCGTTAAATCAATCTCCATAAAGTATGAGGATGATTTAATGGGATTTTACGATTGCTCTTTCAAACGCAGTTACTTGTATACTTTGGCCAATTTGGCAAAATCAATGGTGCCTAAGCCGCTTGCCTGATTATAAACGGTTCCTGGTTGGCCCGTATAATACATGTTAGAATTATTGGTTGTGTCGTTGAGAGGATGGAAAGGTGAATCCGGTTGTTGCGCTAACTGATAAATTTGAGCGTTCCAAAAGCCCATTCTTGGTCTTCCAGATTGACTGTTGATTAAAGCTGTCATCCCGGCAAATTGCGGACCGACAATACTGGTACCGCCACCACCAGTCCAAGGGGAATACTTTTTCTCTTTTTGATAAATTAGATAGCCCTTTAATCCACCGGCATCAGCAGCAACATCCGGGTAATTTCGACCGGAATCTTTTCCATGAATCAAAGGTGGATTAAAAATGGGTTGGGCAAGATTCGAGAAATATTGTCTGGCGTTGAACGTATTAACACCTGGAACGCCGAGTTGGTAAGTGGGTGTCGCAGTCAGATGGCTAAAGCCGCCGCCACTTCCGTCCAGTCCATGAGTGATTGCGAGGATCATCTTCATATTGTGAGCGTGTTTTTGAAGATATTCCCACGCATAATCTGGGCCCCACGAACGTTCTTTCTTGATAGAAGCTTTAAAGTTTAATCCCTTTTGGTGAATAGTTCTTGTGGCTGGCGGAATTGTCCCGCCGCATGAAGTAATCCACGGATTAGCACTTAGCGGATCTGAATCACTGATTGTCCGATCAAGTAGCGCGTGATTACCGGAAATCCCCCGTAAAGAATTAATCAGGGCACCCGTATCACCGGCTGCAGTAAAACAGGAAATTCCTTGTAATGCGCCCTGTGCTAAAACTAAATTTAGCGCTTGTCGGTAGTCTGGAGATTGAACTTTACGGTTAACCAACATTTTGGATATCGAACTGGGTCCAATTCCCCAACTGTTTGAAAGTGAGCTGACCTGGTTTTCATTAAAGGCATTCGAATAGGCGTTGATCGTATCCATGGGCGTTGCTAATGGATTTTGCTCCCAATAGACTTTGACGTTTGCTTTTGGAGCCAGTGCGCCGGCGTATTCTACATCCATAGTTGTTTCCGCCTCATCCCGGCTGATGTAGCCCTTTTTAAAGGTACTGCCTGGGACTGATTCAACTTTAAGCCGATCATGGTTGGTTCCGGCACCTTGGTGCTGCCAAAATTTAAAAGCGTTCGATTTAACCAAAGTTCCAAAGGCGATGATGCCAATCGTTTGGCCTTTACCAGTTAAGCCTTCTTTGTAGAGTGGCTCTGTGTGGTATAAATCAGCAAATTGCTTTGGCGTATTGATCTGTTTTGGCATGTTAAGGTGATGTGTCATCATTTGAACATCGGCATCTGGAAACACATACTTGCGATTATGGGCACCCATCCCGAGAACGGTCCAAACAGTTTTAGCCAGGTCTTTTGGAATGGTTGGTTTGGCTTTACTGAATTGCAACGGATTAGCGTGATAAGTGGCTTTACTAACATTTGTCTTGAAAGTTTTGTCAATATACCTCACTTTTCCAGAAACTCGTAATAGTAGTCCGTTATCGTAGACAAAAGTCTTCAAATGATGCCTTTTAAGGTAAACTTGCCACTGGTGAGTCACACGGGTTGATTGCCCATAGGCAGCTCGAATTCCAGATGGCGTTAAATAATCTTTAAATTGAGCATTGCCTGGCGTATTAACAGCCATGGCGCGTTTGAAAAGGCCCTGCTCATTTTTAGGCTTTAACACAATATCAAAGGTCATGTGCGTGTTTAGTTTGACACGACTTGGCCTAAGCAATGGCGCCGTTGTGATCTGATTGTAAGCCTTATTAATTGGATTGATCGGCTTTGCGGCAACTGCCTGATGATGGCTACCGCCTATTGCAACTAATACCCCGGTCATTGATAAAACAATGTACTTACCCCAACACTTCATTTAACTCGCTTCCTTTGAAATCTGACATGTAATGTGTTTCTAAAAAACAGTTTAAGAATAAAATAAACATTAAAGTCACGATTGCCTGCCTGTTTTAATGTATTATTTCACTATTACACTATAACTCGTTTTTCTATGATTGTCAGCTGGAAATGAATAAAATTATCATTTTATTTTAGAAGACAGAGAAAACTATAGATTTGGAGGAGAAGAATGATGTTCTTTAAACACCGCACAAAGTGGGGACTAATAGTCGGTACATTAGGTCTTTTAATAATCGCCGGCTTCGTTTTTGCTGGAAAGATTGTCAATCATGGATCTCAGTCGACCCAGATTAAAACGCACCAACTCAGGAAAAATCACATCCACAAGTATCAACCACTGACGCTCAAAGCTTTTAAAAGTCATCGAGACCTGGCATTCTGCAGCGTGATTTATTTTGCAATTAAGCACGTTAAAATACAGCGCTGGCAAGAGGTTTCCGACTTCAATCTTGGTTGGCAAATTGAAATCCACCGAACCAGCCAAGGGGCTCACTATTTAGTGTGGCCAGATAAACGTATTACAGCTAAAGAGAAACAACTCGAGCCAAATTGGTTTGAGTTAAAAGAAAATGGCCGGGTGATCTATCACAGCTTTGTGGTCCATTCGTTTCGGAAAAATTTGACGCAGACAGCGACAGTCAGGAAAGTGATCAATCAGATTAATTCAGATCGAGCGGCCGGTCGGGTTCGGGGAATGCAGAAGAATTTAGTAATTCGGAATGATAATTGAATGTTGGCTGGCTGAAAGTTGGTCAGAAATCAAGGCTTTTAAAATGTAATTGTATTTTGAAAAGAGATTACATTTCTAATTTATGTAATCACATTTTTTATTTAATTACTTTTTTGATAAAAGTAATCTTTTTTATAAATTAATTGCATTTTTTGAAAAAATCTTCATACTTAATCTATGAGGTGAAGAAAATGTCAACAATTAATTGCTTTTTTAATACTTATCAGAGACGCTTAGAAGATCTTGAGAAGAAACTAAATCGAGATCAATTGTTAGTTGCTGATGAACTAACGTCTGCGGAGAGAGAGTTAGCAATGGAAATGGTTCACATGGGATTATTAGAAAATATTGCTCAGCGTGTTTTCGTTACAAAGCAATTTCCAATTAATGATTTTCTTTTGCGCCAATTAGTTTTAGGACAAGGAGTTTATACGGGAAATACAGCATTATATTTGTGGCATTTAAGTGATGCGTTTCCTTACACTATTCAATTAGCAGTTCGTATGGGATATCAAGTTCCTAAGCAACGATATTTGGAATGGACTGAAAATGTTCAGTTCAAGCAGGTTCGCCAACCACGCTTAGAAGAGGACGTAAAAAAAATTGATGTGGCAAAAACGACCCGAAAAATATTAGTTTATTCACCTGAACGTGTATTAGTAGAATTGATTAAATCTACAGAAACTGATAAAGAGTTATTAAAAGCTGGAATTCAACGTTATTTAAGATCTCCTCAGCGTAATTTAAATCAGTTACTAATGGTTTCTAAACGGTTAAAGGCTGAAAAGAAAGTTCAGTTTATTATGGAGACGTTACTGTGAATGATGATAAGCAAGTTAATCGCCTAAGGGATCGTTTGAAGACTATTCGAGCACAGACAGGAATTGACATGACTATCTTACTTAGAAAGTATTTTATCGACGGCTTTTTAAGCTTATTATCAACATCAGATTACCAAACAAGGTTTATTTGGAAGGGTGGTTTTGTGCTATCAGCAATTACTGGTGTGCGTGAACGAACGACGGTCGATCTTGATACGATGATCCAAGGAATAAGTGTCGAGACCGCTAATCTTGAGCAATTGGTGAATAAGATAATCACTTCTCGCAACTATTATGGCGTAAGATATTATTTACTTGATATTCAGAATATTCAAGAAACAAAAGAGTATTCTGGAAAACGGATAAGGCTGCAAGCTCGTTTAGGACAAATTAAGGATAGTTTTCATCTTGATGTGGCTACAGGTGAGAAATTAATTCCAGACGAGATTCAATATTCATATACACCGTTATTGGGGACTGAAAAGATCAATTTGCTGATTTACCGGCCTGAACGAATATTAGTAGAAAAGTTACAAACAGTTATAACAAGAGGCGCTTTTAACACTAGAATGAAAGATTTTTATGATATTTACATTTTGACCAAAATGGAAGAAATCAATTTATCAATTTTAAAAGTGGCTTGGTCAAATTTATTATCAGAGCGACAATTTCAATCCGACTTTGAGCAATGGTCAGAAATCTTGTCAGCAATTAAGGATAACAAATCAATGGAAACATTTTGGTTGCATTATCGACGAGAGCATAAATTTGCTACAGGAATTGACTTTTCTGAAACGATTATCATGGTAGAACAGTGGCTGACTGAATTAAGCTATCTCTAGTATTTGAAATCCTATTTTCAGTTATTAATAAAGTTAGATAACGTATAATTAGGTTGTGACAAATATTTTCACTTGAAAGGACAGGTTTTCAAAATGAAAAAAGTGCTTCACGTTTCCCATGAACGGCCAGGATTATGGCAGGATACCAACGTTACGTATGCGCAAGTGCCAGGTTGGCTGGGACATTCGACATTAGAGTTGCATCTGACGGTTTTGCGACAATTCGAAGGCCAGCCTAAGCCGTTACCGGTTATTTTCTGGTTTGGTGGCGGCGGTTGGATGACCGTTGATCACAACGTTCATTTGCCAAACTTAGTTGATTTTGTTCGAGCGGGCTTTGTGGTGGTAAGTGTTGAATACCGCAACAGTAATCAAGCCGTTTGGCCAGCCCAATTAGAAGACGCTAAAGCTGCGATTCGTTATGTTAGAGCGCACGCTGACAACTATCAAATCGATCCAGCAAAAGTGGTTGTGATGGGGGAGTCAGCCGGCGGCCACTTGGCCAGTATGGTAGCTGTTACAAATGGTCAATCTCAATTTGACGTAGGTGATTATTTGACTCAATCAAGTCAGGTCCAAATCGCCGTTCCTTGGTATGGTGTGGTTAATCCACTTTCTGCCAAACAAAACAGTACCACGTCGGATTTTGACTTTGTTTATCGAAATCTTTTGGGTGGTGAGCCGGAAACTCATCCGGAATTGGTGGCTCAAGCCGATCCGCACACTTTCATTAGCGGCCAAACCGTCCCGTTTTTAATTCTGCATGGAACTGATGATGAAGTAGTGCCAGTAGATGACAGTCGGACACTATACGATGATCTGGTTAGTCATGGGGTTGATGCTGACCTCTATGAGTTGCAGGGCGCTCATCACATGGATGAAGCATTTATGCAGCCGGAGATTGCGCAACTGATTATTCGATTTCTCAAGGCGCATTTAATTGAAAACTGATTTTCAATCAATAACTTAAGATGTGAAAAAACAAAGCCGCCCAGGAATGCCATTGAAGTTGCATTCACCTGGGCGGTTTGATAGTTACGTTAAGATGCTTAAATTAGGAGGGCTTAAACAATGTTGTTGTGGCCCCAAAGTTGGTTGTACTTAAAGCCGGTTAAATCTTCAACGACTTTCTTGGTTTCTGGCGTGACATCACTCATCTTACCACCAGCCTTAAGGCGATCAATTTCGGCCCGCAAAATACTGTGATGCTTGCGATCCAATCGGAAGAGGTAAGAAGTGAGGTGAGCCGCTAATAGCATCACACCTGAGCCCAGCAGCATCCAAATGATTAAGCCATTTAAGGCGCCGGCACTTTGGGTTTTGGCAGTTTCACTAAAGCCAAATGCTGATAAAACAATCCCGGTTAAGAAGGGTGCTAAGGCGGAAGTCGTCTTTCGGGCAAAGGTCATGATGCCGGCAAAGACACCTTCACGACGCTCTTTAGTGACCATTTCATCGACATCAGGAATGAAGGTGTAAACAGTCCATGGCACATAACCGGTACCGGAGTTTGAAATGCCCCAAGTTACCTGGAGTGCGTAAAGTGCCATGATGCCCCAACTGGTACCGGCAGCTTGACCGTAGTACAAACCAGCGTAGCAGGCAACCGTAAAGAACATGGTGATGTACATAATTCGAAGCAGTTTAGAAGGCCCGAGTTTACTCATGATTCGTGGCCACAACAGGTTGCATGGGATTCCAATGATTGAGCCAAACGTTAGGATGTTTGAAGCTTCTGTCGGGTTTCCCTGCATTGCGTAAACAACGTAGAAGACGTAAGTAGCACCCACAATATCTCTGGCAGTAAAGGAGCAGAGGTAGATAATTAAATGTAATGCGTAGGATTTGATTCGGAAAACCGATCCCATATCTTTAAGCATGTTCCAAAGGGAAGCTAATGGATTTTCACCTTTGTTGGAACTTTCTTCAATAATGGCTTTCTTCTCTTCAGGTGTCCCGTCAGTTTCACGTTCAAAGGTTGAGAAGTAGGTTAACCCAATGGCTAAAACAAAGACAATGGCTAAAACAATTCCGACAGTTAGGAAGGCTTCGGGGTTATTTTTACCCATAATAGCAAAGACTCGACCTGGTAACCATGACGCCAGGAAGGTTGCCAGAGCTGACCAAAGCATTCGCGAACTGGAAAGCTTGGATTTCATGTCGTAATCATCAGTCATTTCGGCTGCCAGGGTTTCGTATGGAATCATGACCAAGGCTGTAAAGGCTTCCATTAATAGGTAAGTAAAGAGATAATACCAGAATCCCATGTGGGCAACCCAAATAATAACGTAGATAAACATTAATGGAATTGAAATTAACAGGAAGAATCGCCGACGGCCAAACTTGCGACCTAATTTAGTTGCGCCAAAGTGGTCGGTCAAATAACCGGTCAATGGACTGATAAATGAGTCGGCAACCCGGGCGATGGCTAAAATGGTGCCACCAAGGACTGGTGATAGACCACCAAATGATGTGTAGAAGAACAGCATCCAAGTGGAAGCAACCGTTAACGCCCCGTTTCCAAACAAGTCGGCGGCACCGTATCCAACGATGTTTCGCCAAGTAACTTTTCGTTTCAAAATAGATTTCCTCCTTAGGAACACAAAAGTTGTGTTGATTTCATGACTAATACTTGATGTAAAGTAGAACAACGTAACCGCTTACAAGAATATTTAACCGCTTACAGGTAAAGCTGTCAATATTTTTTCTTAATTTTAGTAAATAAACGAAGAATCTATTTAGATATGGTACGGTAATGTGCCATATGTACAGGTGGAAAGGTATAGAATTAATGGTTTCTTTTCAATTGGTTTTGTGATTCGTAATTAAGAAATTGTAATCGTGCATCCAACCAAAGTGCTTTCCTTGTTTTTAGTAAAATTAAATATCTTAATGGCATTTGGCTGAAGTATCGCAAACAAGTGTGATCGAACAACGAATGGATGACTAAATGGAAAATGCTGCGTCGTCATGGCCAGTTACTGGTAAAAGATAATCGGTCACTTTAAGTAGGGACTGATTCTTATACGTAAATGAAACTGATTTTTTTCCTTGTATCTAATTAATATCCATATATAATGATTATATAGTTATAATGATTGGCATTTTTTACTGATACACGATCAATGGTTGAAGTTAATAAGCGTTGCTGATAGCATGACTATAAAGCATTTAAAATAAAGAGAGGTGGATGATGTGCGATATGATCCAGAACGAATGACGGATAAGCAGAAAAAAATTCAAAGATTGGCAGATCAACATCGTCATAGAGTTTTAGAAGAATTTAAAAAGAAACAGGAACTTTTAGCAAAACAAACGTCAGAGACTAAAGATTCAGTTAAAAAAGAGTCGAAGATTAAATCTCGTCAAAATAAGTTGGGCAGTCGACTTAAAAAAGCTCGGCATCACAATAAGCAATTAAAGGCCAAGCTTCAAAAGATGCAAACTGATCGTCACACGCAACAGCAAAAGCTTCATCAATTAAAGAAAAAGGAGGCAGATTTAAATGATCAAAACACGGCTTTACAGGAACAGTTAAAGGTTGTTAAGGCAAATTTGAATGATATGAAGGGCAGTAAGCAGTATATCAAGCAATTGTTCGATGCCCGGAATGAATTGGAACGGGCTTATCAAATTCAGCGACGCTACAATCAATCCCTTTCAGCGACTAATCGACACTTAAATCATCAGTTGCAAAATCTGATTCATAGTACCGAAAATCAACGGTTAGAGGCATTAAAATCAAAAAATCAGGCGTTGAGTAATCAAATCAATCAGTTAAAACAGAATCAGCAGCAGTTAAAGAAGTCACTGACCGAAACTAAAAATCAGTTGGCGGGCCAGTTGGTGATTGATCGGGCAACGCCTCGACAATTAATTGATGAATTATTTGACCGGTTGGATGTTCAGAATGTTAAAACCTATTTACCAATTTTGGGGCTGTACCACCGGGTTGAATATTTACTGAAGATTGCAACAGAAGATAAGGAACTACATAGAGCTGACCGACTTAGATTACATGATAATCAGCAGCTTTACGGTTACCTCAAAACAATTGAAGATCAGGAAGCCTTTGTGTCATTGGATGGGTCAGTTTTCCCCAATCCCCAAGTTAAGGATGAAAAATTTCCGCTGGTTGAAAATGATGTGTACCGAGGAAATTATATTGCGGCAACAGACCAATTTATCATTAATAAACGCTATGCTGCCTTATCAGCCAGCCAGATAGCGGCTGGTGATCTACCAACTTATCAGCACCATAAGACTAGGGAGCTTTCCAAGGACGCCTTTTTAGCTCGGTTTGTGGAGGAATATCCCGATGCCAAAAGAATTTTAGCCGGTAAAAATGTTAAGGTAGTTACCTGGTTCAAACAAATCAGCTATAAACGACTTTTTCAACCTTTTGATGTCAATTTAGAGGTTTTAGATCCAAGTGAACGGAGCGGGGATTACATTTATCAAAAAATTGAAAATCTCGATACTGATCTGGCCTTTATTTTAATTGAAGGTTCCCACCACGTAAACAGTCGGATTTATAAGGATCGACCGGCAGCTCATCCGGAAAAAATTCGCGTATTAAACAACGCGTCACCTAAGGAATTACTTCAAATGGCTTATGACCATTTTAAGTCGGAAGCAACGCGTCAGCGATATTTAGATTCCCAAAGTCAGCCGGAATAGAAAAAATGAATTAAAAAAAGAGGCTATCTAAGTGAAAATGCTTAGATAGTCCCTTTAATTTTCGAACGTTTCAAAATCATTGACCCTTTAATACTGAATTCCAGAACAATCGATTCCTAACAGCTGTTTTTGAACTGTCTGGGTGACGGGTACCCTTTTTTCTAAAGATCCGATTCAACAAACTCTTAAAGTTTTTCATATCGAAATTCCTCCTTAGCAGATGAGCTTAACGAGTGGTGCGTTTATGAAATGCACCTCTTTCTTTCCCTCTACTTTTAGTATAGAGCAACTATCATTAAGGGGGTTCATAATTTGCTCAACTTTTTGTAGCCAAAATTTAATCATAATGTTTAAAAAGGGTAACTTTAAGTGGTTTCTTGAATGACTTTTAGAAGAAAGCCATCGAGGTTAAAACAACGATGATGGCAACCCCGATCATTAACCAGTAAAGTTTATCTTTATACCAGACAGTTAGTGGTCGTCGCCGATTTTTTTCGTCCATGGTGTTCACCTCATTAATGTGGCCTTGAGTTAATTAACAGTATTTTGACAAAAGCTAAGATTATCGCATCGAATCAGCAGAGACGGCCAACGCTTGGATTTGATCCAGCTTTTTCAAAAGGGACTTGTCACTCAGTTTAGCAACGGTCCGTTTAACTGGTTTTTCCCGCGCCTGAATTAATTGAGAAATCAGTTGTGGACTCCCCACGGAACGGTACATATAACCAAAATCATCGTGAATGGTTTCATCCAGAATATAATTGACCAGAATTTCCTCAAGGTGCTTGCGAGATTTTCGGTTTAGTTTACTCATAATTTTTGCCTCCCCTAAAAATTATTATGGCACAAATTGAAGAAAAAAGCACTATTTTTCAAGGTTTTAAAAGCTTAAGAACTGAAAAATTGAGGTACACTAGCTTCATACTTATAGATTGAAAGGAAACGAGATCATGCAACGCTATCAGCAATTGGAATTACTGTCAGATTGGTTATTGGCTGATCAGATTCAACGATTATATTTAAAAGGGTGGCGGCCGCTGGGAAGCAAGCGGCTGACTTAACCAATCATGAAATTTCTCAATTTATTTTTGGCTTACGGGAAAAATTTACTTTAACGGCTATTTTGAATGCGTTGGCTTTTCCCAAAGCAACCTATATGTATTGGCAGAAACGTTTGTTTATGGTTGACCGGGATGCCCAATTAGAACACCGGATTTTGGAAATTCACCAAGCTCATCCCGACTATGGTTACCGAAGAATTACCATGACGCTTCGCCAGCAACGATTACTGGTTAACAAGAAGCGCGTTCAACGCCTGATGCGCAAAATGGACCTTCATGCAGCCGGTTACGTCAGGCGGATTTCCGGACCAGCCAGCACTTATCACTCTTATGAAGGTCAGGTGGGGATGATTTGTCCAAATCGGATTCACCGCCGATTTGAAACGTCAATCTGCCATCAAAAGATAACAACCGATACGACCGAATTGGTGTATTTTGATAAACAGTTTGGCCAAGAAAGCCAGTCCCATTCTTTGTACTTAGACGTTTTTTTGGATATGTTCAATAGTGAAGTGATTGTTTATCGGCTTTCACGACAGCCCACAGAGCAAACAGTCCTGGATGGATTGGCTGAAGCCATTCAAGTGACGTCAGATTGCCGATTTCGACGGACCTTTCATTCAGATCGCGGGTGGATTTACCAAATGCCGGCCTATCATCAAAAACTTAAGCAGCAGCGAATTTTCCAGAGCATGTCGCGAAGGGGCAGCTGTCTGGACAATGCGATGATGGAAAATTTCTTCAGTATTCTAAAACGGGAAATGTACAATGGCCGGATTTATCGCAGTTATGATGACTTAAAACAAGCAATTGAGCGCTATCTTGATTATTACAATTGTCACCGAATCAAACAAAAATTAAATTGGCAAAGTCCAGTGGATTACCGATTAAATGCTGATGAAGCCAAATATTAAAACTTGACTTCTCATCGTAAAATCAGTTATGCGAATAATAATTGTTAACCCAAGCTGGTTAAAATCATGGAAAAATCGTGGTATGATGTTAAATAGTATCTATTACTATTTAGTTGAAAGGGTGATGAACATGGGGCAACGAGTGCCCGTAACGATCATTTCGGGGTATCTGGGTGCCGGCAAAACCACATTGATTTTGCATTTACTGAAGTGCAAAGAAGGTAAACGCGTCGGCATTATCGTCAATGATTTGGCTGCGGTTAACGTGGATGAAAAGATGATTCAAAGAAGCCCTGATTTTTCCAAAGCCGATCAACTGGTTGCTTTAACGCATGGCAGCATCGGTGGCCAACTGCAACAACAATTAATTGACCAAACTTATCGATTAGCTGCTTCGGGAACTGTGGATCTGATTTTAGTTGAATCGTCTGGCATTGTCCAACCTGACATGGCTGCCAAGGCAATTGCCAGGGGCACAACGACTGATGGCGAAAAATTGGCAACCGTGTGTCGATTAGACACCAACGTCACGGTGGTGGATGGCTTTCGGGTACTGCACCAATTTTTGCCGGGAGATGGCGCGTACAATCAGGATTTTACACAAAGCAACCAGTTGATTATCAACCAAATCGAGTTTTGCGATGTGTTGTTATTCAATAAGACTGATCTGTTAACGGCTGAGCAACAGACCTATCTCGAAAAATTTGTTCGCCAGTTGCAGCCGCGGGCCGTTTTCCTGGAAACTAAATTTGCAATTGTCCCTGTCAGTAAGGTGATCAACACCCATTTATTTGACGAAAAACATGAACTTGAGGCCTATGATCGCTCAGACGACTTGAGTCATTTTAAGGAACATCATGATTTGAAGTTCGGAATTGATTCTTTCGTGTACCGGCGCCGTCGGCCATTTAATCCGATGCGGTTTGATGCCTGGCTTGATCAATGGCCACCTGCCATTACCCGTTGTAAGGGAGTGATGTGGGTAATTACCCAGCCGGAACGGGTCTTCACGATTTCTCAATCGGGTCGGGCCATGGATATTATTCCTTCGGGGTATTGGATTGCGTCGATGAAGGATTGGGAAATTAAAAAAATATTTACGGTTCGTCAGAATCTTCGCCAAATATGGGATCCACGCTTTGGGGATCGGATGATTGAATTGGTTTTTATTGGTCAGAATATGAATCGCAATAAAATTATTCATGACTTGGACCAGTGCTTAATGCGTGAAGATGAAGTGATTGATGTCCGCCAAGATCCCTTTAGATTAAGGCATTCTAATGCTCACTCAAAGTGATGAGTTAAAGTTTCTGATTAAAGAATCTGTTTAACTGATAAGGTTAATCAACCAGATTCTTTTTTAAATTTTTTGGCTTGAGAAATTGTATTAAGTTGCAAAACGTGCTAAAGTTAAATTATTAAATTGTACGCAATTAGTTTACCCGTTTGTAAAAGCGTTTTAATTTAGCAAATTAAAGAGGTGACGAGCCATCATTATAGCTTAATAATGAATAGATTCTCAAAAAATAATTTCATTGGACTTATTATTGTGTTACGATGTGAGTATATTAAACCAATTTTAAGTTTATCCTGATCGCCATCTTCGTGAGGAGGAGATGCATATTGTTAAATTTATTAGTTGCACCAAGTAGTACATCAAGTCGCAAAGCACGTCAATGGTTAAGTGAACACGATTTAGCGTTTAATGAGCGTGATATTTTTCGGCACCCACTTCACGCTAATGAGATTAAACAGCTGCTTTGCCTGAGCGAAAATGGCTGCGAGGATATTGTGGCAACTCGTTCCAAAGCATATAAGAAAATGAAAGCCGAACTGAGTGAGATGCCACTTTCCAAGTTTATTCAGGTATTGGCTGAACATCCGGAAATGTTAAAACGGCCAATTATTTTTAATGAGGAAAAAATGCTGGTTGGCTTTAATGATGAAGAAATCCGTAATTTCCTGCCACGGGAACTGCGGAAACGAAACTTGGAGCTTTTGTTAAAAAGGACCAGCTGATGGAAGTTGGTTCAACAATTGTCAGACTTGAAACAACTAACCGCGTTATCGCTTCTTTTTGGAAGTGACAACGCGGTTCTTTTTGCCAATTTATCAGTCACTTAGTTGGAAAAATTGGGATAATTACTAAAATAACGCAAAAAGGACTTGATTAAATAAAAGAAAGCGCTTACTATAATTGACATAAGCTAATTTATTAATTTAGCTTAAAAAGTAAATGCCGAGATTATCGAATTTACCGTCCTTGGGATATTGGTTTATTGAAATATTGAGATCAATTTTTAATTTGTCTGATCAATTTTGCTAGTTGACTAAGTGACTCGAAAAGAGGGAAAATATGGATTCAAAACAAGCTAAGACATCACCAAATAAGAATCAGAAACTGACAACTGACGATTTGCTGAAATACCGTTATGAAACCAAGGGTGAATTAATCAATGCCCAAATGGATGGTCGCTCGATTATTAATCCCAAAGATGACCCGGCCAAAATTCCTGCTAGTGGCGATTATACAGGGATTGTCAAGATTGCCGATCAGGAGCGGATTACCCCAATGACGGTTAAAAATTCAAGTAAATCAGACGTCAATGCGGTGATTTATCTGGATCTTCAAGGTTTTACCAAATTACCACACTATAGCCCAATACCGGTTTCAATCAAGTGGATCAAGCGGTTGTAGTATCGGCGACATTCATGAGTTGGTGGTTGGAACTGAATGATGATTTTTAGAAACATATTAATTAAACTTACTTAAAATCGGGAATCCAGGCAATTGAGCCGGATCCCCGATTTAATTTTAAGTGTGTTACTGAGAGATTTTAGAGTGAGCTGCCAGTTGTTCTTCTTTTGCTTTGAAATCTGGCCGATCAGGTTCATACCGACCCATTGCCGAGGCAGCTAAAATGATCATTGGCAGATACCAGGAAATTTGGTATCGGCTTTGGACTTCTACCAAACTGGAAGCGATTAGTACCCCGTCCAAGATGATCGCCATTAATAAAAGGCCATTGCCGATCCGCCAATGCTTTGAGTTTGGCCAATCAACCAATAAACTCAAAAGGGCTAGGGCGTTTAAAATCAGCTGGAAGCCAAAGTTAAAACTGATAAACCAACGGGAAAAGGGGGTTCTCAAATTGTTAGCGAAAGGTCGACCGTTTACCTGATGGGTATTCTGCTTAAATAGTTGCAGGCCGTAGATCGGTTGAGAAATGATTCGGCTTTTAATGGTTAATAGTGAAAACCATTGATGATATTGCTGTAGTGATCGTAAATTGTGGCTAAGCTGTTTTCTTAGTAATGCCACCATTTTGCTATCACGCTGACTTCTGGGACAATGATGGTTGATCTTTTCAAGTTGATTAATCAGAATTGGATCATACATCCCCTTAGCGCGATAATTACTACCGACCGCAAGTGAATAAAGAGAGGTATGAGTTGTAAAAGGGATGTGATAAATTTGTCGATCAATTTTTGGGCTGGCAGTCATAAAAACCAGAAAGACTGTTAAGATCAACAAGCAGCCACCTAACTGATGCGCAGTTCGGGTTTTGGAATGAGTGACTAAGTGATTGTCATGAATCATGAAGATGGCGAAAATCACAAAGGCTAGTGGCCAAATTAAGACAATCGGGCGAATCAATTGAGCCAATGTTAGAAAGACAATCGTCAAAGTCAGCCAACTCCAATAGTAGCCGTTAGTCATTGACCAGTGACCAAGTCGCCAGCGGTTAAAGCACAGCATGGCAATGGTTAAACAAAGCAGCCACAGTGGTTCGGCGCCCAACAAAACGCTGTATATGTAGTAGTTGGGCATCAGGTAGAAGACCAGTGCGGCTAAAACGCCGATAAAATGATGGCCGATTTGGCGACCAAGATAATAAAATAAAACCGCTGTAATTAACGTAATGACTAAGTTAAAAAGTTGGATGGTTAGCGGCCGATTAATAAAGAATCGGTCGATCCAGCCAAAAGTACTACTAATATGAATCACATGTGGAAACAGGGTGTTCAGGTCAAGACCATTGTGAAGATAAAGCCATTTCCACGAATCACCGCTGGCACTGGAGCCACCGATGACACTATAAGAATACATATCTGAAGCCGGTTTGATTTTAAAAAAATAAATTAAAGGGAATTTGGGGATTGTCAACACAATTAAGGTTGTCACCAACCAGCCAACATATCGGTTAGCCAGCCAGTAAGCCCCACCCCAGATTAAAGCAAAACTGCCAAGGGCGACGATGGCCCCGATAATCAACTGAGTTTTACTAGGTGCTAAAACATGTTGTTCATCGATGAAATAACCGGAAATCGTCATTATTAAATAATATCCCAGTATGCCAATTGTTAAAAATCGAATGGTCCACTGACTGCCGAGTTTAAAGAGTCGCATTATTTGTCAACCTCCCTGGATCCGCTTGGCATCCGATGGGCTGTTTTAACCCAGTTGTTTTGGCCAGTTACTAGTCGCCAGAGTGAGATAAATGGGACTGGAATCAGGCACCAGATATAGAGGAGATTTCCCAGAATCATTTTGAAAGCGACTTTAATGGTAATCATTGGATAATTTGGTGAATGCATTCGAGAAGCTGCAATGATCATCACGGCCGAAACGTTGGCGCCTAAAATGATAATGGTCATTAGGATTCCGAAAGTTTCCTGATAATTTGAAATCAATAAGTAATACATCGTCATAATTGAGGTAAAGGCACCTAACGAAAATAACATTGAGCCAAATGGAATCAGCATGAATAAGAGTAAATTGGCTTTCAGAGCAGATGGAATTCGCTGACTGGAAAAGATTCGTCGTCCATATTTGAAAAGACATTGCATGCCACCTTGACACCACCTGGTCCGTTGCTTAATCAAGGCGTGATAGTCGGTCACGGCCTCTTGAGGCATGAGCACTTCCGGTAGAAAGCCACCATAGAAGCCGTTAAAAAGGCCATTAATTGAGAACTCTAAGTCATCCAATAGGGAGGCACGCCATCTAACGGTACTGGCCATTTCCAATGTCATAAATTGACCGTTGCCACTAGCCATTGCTGAGCCAAAGTCCATTCGTAGAATTTGTTCGAGATAGTTGGAAACCTGAAATTCGAACGCCTGCATCAAAGTCAAAAATGACGATTGGTTAAAGATGCCAATGCCGGTTTGAATCAAGTCATAATTTGAGTGGGTAAAAGCATGATAAATTCGAGCCATAATTTGAGAGTCGGGCCGGCTGTCGCTATCAATCACACCGATAAGGGTTCGCCGTGAATTGAGGTTGAGTGACTCGACCCAGGCCAATGCGTTGTTTAAGGCCATTCCCTTTCCCTTTTGGGCATTCGGAAAATGCCGAAAAATAATTTTGAGGCCTGGCTGATGGGCGAGGCCTTTTAGTTTTTGGGTGGTGCCATCTTGTGAGGCATCGTCAATGACGACCAAAGTTGTTTCGACTGACAAACCGTTAAGAGAATTCAATAATCTCTTAACGGTTTGAACAATTGTCTGAACTTCATTTAAAGCGGGAACAAAAACGAACAGATGATCAAAACTTCTGACCGGATCGTCCGTGTAGTGTTGGATATCATGTTTGTCCCGCATGGCTGTGAACAGGTTCCAAATACTGAAACCCACAGCGTCTAACAGTGAAAGCCATAATAACAAATAAATAAGGATTGAAATATAGTTAACCCCCTTAATATATAACGCCGGTATACAATTAACTTATATAAAATAAAGTCTTGTTTAATACATTAGTGTATCATGAGATACCTAACGATTGAAAGGGGGATTTGCTTTTAATGAATTTAAAACAGGTCAGTTCCTCCGATTATGGGATGAACTGACCTGTTTTTAAATGGTGGGCATCAAATGCTCCTTAGTCTTTAGCCAAAATTTGTTGCTTAACCCAGCCATGTTTTTCAACAATGTAGTAGAAAAGTTGGGAGTGCCCCTGGCGATCCTTGACGTGGGTTTTGCGTAGAGCATGGTAACTTTGGCCCTGGGTTAACGTTGCTTTTGGTTTGTAGACGATACTTTCACCGTCGTTTTTAAGCAACGCTTGATAAACCTTGGCAGTGCTTTTTTTAACGTGATACCGTTTGGGGTGAGTGAATGTTTGACTGTGGTTGGTTATCTTATAAGTTTGAGCCGGTTTTTGAGCAGCTTTAACAGTGGTGGCAGTTAAAGTCACTAAGCTAACGGCAACTAATAATGGCGTTGCGAAGCTTCTTTTTGACATATCATGCATCCTTTCCAGTATTCAATTGGCTATCGATCTACTTACCGAGTAGGTTACAGGATAATTTCTCTTGTCGCAAGGTCCCATTTTTTGAAATATTTGTCAGTTATCGTCATAATTAACCAGATTACTGACAAAAAGTAAGAAAAATTGATACAATTTGATGACTTTGTCACAATTTTTATTTCATTATCTTATAATAAAAGAAGAAGGAGGAATGTCGGAAATGAAATTACCTGAACTGATTCTCCAACTGCAACTATCGTTTGAGGACTATAATCAAGCGGCAAAAAAACAGGATCTGGACGCGTACTACGTAGAAGATTTAAATGGCATGGCAACGGTTCACAGCAGCCGTAGTAAGCTATATTTTGAGATTCCCCATGATTTACCCAGGCTGATGACCCACCTTAAGAAAAACGCTCAGAACAACGAGTGCACGATGGGAACACTGGCGGATTTAGAAAAAATTGAGAAAAAGTTAGTGGCTGGTCAGTCAAGAAGTTAGCAATATTGATATCGTTACAATCATTAAAAAGATTCCGAGAGCGTTAATGCTTTCGGAATTTTTTCGTCATATTTGTAGATGACCCGGTAAGATTTAAAAAAATAATGATTTTACTAAAAAATCATACTGACACGGCATCTCCTTTATTCTATAATTATTATATTGGTATTACTTGAAAACATTTAATCAAGTGGGGGAATGATCATGGCATCAAGTAATGGCGGGCAACCGCAAGCAGTGGCTTTTTGTCCTAATTGTGGCCAGAAGGTTGCAACCAGCGATGAATTTTGCCCTAACTGTGGGTATCATTTAGCAGCATACCGAAAGGGACAATTGTCTCAACCGGCAGCTCCAGCTGGTAAGTCAGCCAAAAGTAAAAAGAAATTGTTTAGTCGAACTGGTAAAAAGCAACTCAGCAAGCGTCAAAAAAGACGTAAGCGATTAATTAGCTTAGGTTTGGTACTGGTTGCTGGAGTGGCCGGATTGATTGGCTATGGGGAGTATTATTATTCAAAGGCCAATACATTAAATCGACTTGTCCGATCAGTGAAAAGACATCAGGGGGTACATACTTACTTTTACACTAAAGATCCGACATTAAAAGTTAGTCGGGCAACATTGCAACCCTTGTTTAGATATTTTCAGGATAATCCTAAAGCTTTGGCTGCATTTAAGCAACAGCTGAAGACTTTGGGTAAATTTGATAATAACCGGCTTGAATATCGTCAAAATGGTCATCACTTTTTAATCTTGCCAAAGTATCAAGTTCAAATTAGGCCGGTATATGCATCATTAAGTGTTAACAAGAAGAATGCCAAGCCCAAACAGGATGGTCAGTTAATTGCAACTTCCAATTCGACCCATTTTGTGAAGAAAATCGGCCCATTGGTTCCTGGTAACTATCAGTTGTCCAGTTCGGCAAATATTAACGGTCACCAACTTTCGAATAATAATACTTATCATTTAAATACCGGTCAACAGACGATTCCACTAACTTTAAAGACCGTTACTTTTAATGTTCACGGCCCGCAAGGCACAGAAGTTGTCATTAATTCGAAAGATCAGGGAAGAATTGGGACAACTGGTGTCATGAACTTCAAGGATTTCCCATGGACGCAAGAAATTAAAGTCCAAGGCATTTATCAGACTGGCAAGCAGAGTGTGACATCTCAGTCAAGAATGATTAGCGATCGAAATGGCGATCATGATGTGACACTGCCATTTAAAGGACTGGTTAGCTATGATGATGCCGACACGTTGTTGAGTAATCTATGTGATGCAACGTCTGGCTTGAGTAATAATGGGGATCTTGCGGATGCTACCGATGATGATGGGGATGATTTATCATCTTTCTTTGTTGGTGGTGAATCGGATACCAATTATCTCCAATTTGAAAAAATGGGGAAAGGCTATTATAACGACGATGACATTGATGGGACGGACATGAGTGAAACAATCGATACGATTAAACTCAGTTCCCAGAACAGTAGTGACGTGACGTTTGACTTAAAATATAAATTTGATGCCGGCGACCATTATCATATTCAAGTTTTTCGTTATACTGCCAATGTGGTAGTAAATGGTGACGACAGTGATCAGCCGTTGCAGATCAGTTCAATGTCGGGCGCCCAAAAAGTGGATGATTATGACGAAGACGAGTAACTGATTTTGAACAAAGGTGGCAATGATAATGGAAAATGAAAGTAAATTTTGTCCCAAATGCGGGACTAAGGTCAAAGCAGATGCCAAATTTTGCCCCAAGTGTGGGAATAAGTTTATTGATATGGTGGCCGGAAATTCTGAATCAGAGGAATCGGAGAGACCAGCACCACAACCCTTGAGAAGTACGGGTAAGAAGTCCTTTCGACATCGAAACTGGTTGATTGCGGGCATCATCACAGCGGTACTTCTCGTGGTGACGATTACGATTGCCGGTTCAATCATTACTAAGCAACAGACACAAGCAAAAAAAGCAGCTATGATTCAATCGTCTCAGTTAAAAGAAAGCATTAAAAAGAAAAAGCAAGCCAAAGAAAATCATATCGAAAAACAATTAGCGCATGAGTCGGTAGATGTGGTCACCGATATGATTCAAAATGATTGGGATTTGGATGCTGAATGTGACGATGTGACGATCACTTCAAGCTACGGTGACAACCAATATGGTGGGTACGCCAGTGTTTCAGATGATGATGGTGATCAAACGACGGTTGATGTCACTGTTACCAATGTCAAATATGATCATAATGTGTCAGTTGAAATTGACGGCGACGGACATGATACATTGGATAATACGTTCAATACTTATGACGATGAAGATGATGTAGATGATTATTAATCTGAAAAGAGTGATTGAAGATGCTTAGTGAAGTCTATCGAATTTGCGCCAAATGTGCGACTGCCAATGAAGTGACCGCCAACTTTTGCTTGAAGTGTGGGACTAAGCTAACAGCAGCTGATGAAAAACCACTTTTAAAACATGGTGGTCAGTTTGGGGATGCACTGGATAAACTATCCCTAACTAAGGAAGAGCATCAGGCAGCCAAAAATCTTATTATTTTGGCCGGCCCAATTCCTCAAGGGTACGTTTTTTCCGATATGGTTTATGCGAATGTTGAGAGCGATGCCAGTCAATCGGACCAATTGATGATGACCAAATTAGTGCAGAATTTGTACCGCAGCTTATACAGTTTGCAACTAAGTGGAGTGGCGAATTTAAAGATTGTTCCTACGGTGAGTTCCAGTGGTCTTTCAAGCACGCGGCGCCATTTACTGGCATATGGGGATGGCTTTAAGGCGATTGCCCAGTCCCAGTCTTAACCTATGGATTGCAAAAAAGCAGCTGAGCAGGTAAATTCCTGTCCAGCTGCTTTTTACAACTAATGATGATTCTAATTAGTTTTTCTTTTCTTCAAATAATACTTTTCGTCTGAGCTTTGGTGAGTACTTCATCAATTTCAAACGATCGGGATTATTTCGGCGATTTTTGGAAGTCAAATATTCCTCGCCAGTTTCCTTACTACGTAAAACAACGTGAATGCGCATTAGACTCACTCCTTTAAAAAGATAGCAATACATACTATTCAAATATAAAGCATTTCGCAAATTTGTCAATACCATAACTTGGCTGACCAAATCAAATTGGCTAATTTGCGGGATTAAGCAAAAATTAATTTTTAACAGTTACTTTGAAAAAGTGGCCTAAAGCGATTACGATAAACTTGAAATTAATTTCAAAGGAAGTGTAAATGGTGCGCATCGGCTTTGTTTCAGATTTACATGTTGATTTTAATCGGCAGCATGATTTCATTTCGACGCTGACCGAGTTGGTTGCTAAAAAGCATTTGGACCGGCTGGTTATTATGGGGGATACGGCAAATGGCCTTGAGCGAAATTTGGCTTTTGATGATCAATTAGCCGCCAAACTGCCGGTGCCATTTCAAACCCTAATTGGCAATCATGATCTATATGTCGATCATCCGCGGCAAAAAACGGTTAGCCAGATTCAACGAGCATCCCGTGAAGCTTATCGTCAATTGAATCAGTTGCCATTTTCACTGACACAACATCCATTAAAGACGGCTCACTGGGTAATTACAGGCATTAACGGGTGGTATGATGACACCTTTGCCAGCCGTTTTACCGAGCAACGCGGCCCAAAGTTGGCAACTAACTGGATTGCGCGCCACGTTTGGCCGGATCAGCTGTACATCAACGGTAACCAAATTGATTACTACCGCGATCGACGCTGGGTCATTTCTCAAATATTTGATTGGCAGCACCAGATTAATCAACTCTCGCTGGGAAATCGAAAGTTATTGGTGGCAATGCATATGCTGCCGACTAAAAAGTTGGTTAAAAGCTTGCCTATCCCGTTCTATGATCGATTCTTGTATCAGCTCGGCAGTGAACGGTATCGGGAAATCTTTGAACAAAATCACGTTAGTCGATCACTAAGTGGCCATTCTCATATGCCTAAAATTATTCGCTATCGAGGCATTGATTATCAAAACATTTCGTTAGGATATGATTTCCAATGGCAAGATCCAGCCGATGCGTTAGGTGAACTTGAGCGGGTCATGTTTATTTTGGAGGATGATTGAATTGAAAGATTTAGAAATACTTTATTGTGATTTAGCTTATTTTTTAGCTAAACGTTGGCATGTTCATCGAAAAAAACATTACTAAAATGGAGAAAGCATTAGGCTTTAAGGCCACAACTGCTCTCTCCATTATTTAATATCTAAAAGGATTTTGAAACTTAAAATTAGTTTGAATTTTGGGTAGCAACGGCTTGATTGCCGGCGTTTTCTTTTTCGGAATCCAGTCGTTTCAACCCGATGCCGGTAAATCCGCTCAGGAGCGAAAAGACTGGGCAAAGGAGACTGAAGAAGACAAATGGCAGGTAAGTCATCGTTGGAACACCTAACGTGTTGGCGATGAAGACACCGCCGACACCCCATGGTACTAAGTAGTTGAGGACGGTCCCCCCGTCTTCAAGAACCCGCCCCAGTGCGGCACTTGCCAAACCACCTTTGTTAAAGGTTTGTTTAAAAGCTCGTCCCGGTAGGATAATTGAGAGAAATTGTTCACCAACAAAGATATTAACGCCAATGCAGGCAAGCAGAGCAGCGGTAATCAACTTAGCGGCACTGTTTAACTTGGAAGCCAATGGTGACATCACCGCGCTGATTAACCCAAAGTGGACCAGTAGCCCGCCTAGCGACAAGGTTAAGACGATCAGGGCAACGGTTGGCATCATGCTGACAATGCCGCCACGGGATAGGAGTAAATTAACTTCGTGGTTGGATGTTTTGGCAACGAAACCATTTGTAATAATATTGCTGGCTTTGGTGATGGTTAACTGAGGGTTGTTCATAAACATCATTCCCGCTGAAACAAAGATGTTTAGAAGCATAGTTGGAATAGCGGCCATTTTGAAAGCGGCACAAGCAAAAACCAACACAATTGGAATCAACGAAATAATTGAAATGTGAAAATCTTGATTAAGTGCCGTGACGGTTGTGGTGATTTTAGCCATGTCTGCGTGATTATGCCCCATCCCCAGGAGTGCAAAAGCAAGGGTTGAAATGGTCGCTGCTGGAAGAGTTGACCATAAAATGGTTTTCATATGATTAAATAAATCCGTGTCAACAACGGCCGCCGCCAGGTTATTGGTTTCGGATAACGGAGACAACTTATCGCCGAAAGTGCCGCCGGCAATAATGGCACCGGCAACCAAGGCTGGATTGAAATTCATAGTGACGCCAATGCCAAAGAAGGCGATGCCTACGGTTGATACAACGGTAAAACAGCTACCGACTGCCGCACCAACTAGTGAGCACACCAGAAAAACGGTTGGCAGGAACCATTGTGCGCTAATGGCTTTAAAGCCAATCACCATCAGAGTTGGAATGGTACCGGCAGCGATCCAAGTACTGATCATGGCACCAATTAAAATGAAAATGACGATTGGGATAATCCCTTTATCAATTCCATCTTTAATACCGGCGTTAATTGCCTGCCAATCAAAGCCCCGAACTTTAGCCCAGAAGATGGCGACGGTAATTGCCAAAAGGACTGGGACTTGTGGAGAAAGGCCAAAACCGATTACACCAATCCCCATAATTGCTAAAATTACCATTAATACAAGTGCTGCTTCACCTAAACCTAATTTGTTTTTTGTCATATTGATTAACCTCGTTTTTTAAATTATATTTTTAACGTCACTGCTAAAACTTGGTCAATCAATATCGTGCCAAGCCCCCGTTAGTCGATCGTGTCAACCTCAACATCCCTTTCTATAAAGTCAAAAAATCGTCCCGATTACAAATTACTGTAATCGGGACGATTTTTACCGTGGTACCACCCAACTTGCGTTTTAAAAAAGAAAACGCCGCTCACTAGAAGATAATGGCATCTAGTTATTGCCCATTGCCGATGATAGACGGTATTTCGTGAAACCTTACCCTGATCGGTTTGCAGCAACCACCGACTTCCTGACACCCAGATAAGGACCTACTTCAATGTCACTCGACTTTAAATATTGGGATAAGTATAGAACGTGTGGAGAAAAAAAGCAAGTGAGTGGAGCAAAGCGGTTAGCACCCGGAGGATAAGGCGTCGATTGGGGAAATCCTGATTTTGGATTTTTCCGATCGATCCCTTATCCTCCGGGTGCTGCTTTGAGGAACTGTCCTAAGCGAGTGAGTGGATTCAAGCGGTTAAATGACGAAGACCAAGGCGTTCATTTGTGAAAAGCCCGGTTTTGGCTTTTTGCGAATGAATCCCTTGGACGCAGTCATTTGCTTGAAGGAGCTGTCCTAGGAAAAGTGAGCGGATCCAAGCGGTTAGACTCCGGAATGTAAGGCGTTAGATGGGGAAATCCTGGGCCTGGATTTTTTCATCTAATCCCTTACGTGCAGGGGTCTGCTTGGAGGAGCTGTCCTAATAACAGTGAGTGGATTCAAGTGGTTAAATGACGAAGACCAAGGCGTTCATTTGTGAAAAGCCCGGTTTTGGCTTTTTGCGAATGAATCCCTTGGACGCAGTCATTTGCATGAAGAAACTGTCCTAAGAAAAGTGACCCCTACCCCTCAATCCGACTAGTCAAGAAACTGTCTTCACCAGTTAAAATTCGGACAGTTTCTTGAGCCACAGCGGTTCTTGGGATGAACCGCAACCGTTTAAAATAAGGGCTTAGAGTGGTTACTTTGGCAATGGCTTTGAATAGTTTAACTAGTGGTTTTGACTGATCAGTGATAATGCCGGGGTAAATGGCGACCGAGTTTTTAGGTAGTAGTTCTGCCATATCCTTTTCCACTTCCAGCTTGGCTTTTAAGTAATTTTTCATTAGTGATGGCGCATAGTTGGCAGAAACAAATAGAAAGTGGGTGTTGGGTGTCTTATCAGCTGCCAGGTTTTGGCGATGAATCAGATTGATCAGCGTTTTAGCTGGTTGAACGCTGTTTTTCCAATAGGTCGTTTGTTTAATCGGGTTAGGTAATAAGATACCAACACAGTCAATCACCCAGTCACTTTTAGCAATGATGGCTTCCCAATCACCGGACTGGGTGACATCGCCTTTGATCCAGTGGACGTTTTTTAGCATCGATGAGCGAGCCGGTTGGCCGCTTCGCGAAATACTAAAAAGCTGAAAATCCGCAAATTGACTTAGTTCCAGTAGAAGGCCGCTACCCACGTAGCCGTTACCACCTACAACCGTGATAATCATTCGTCGTCAATCCAATCGTTTTAGTTTAGTGGTTCGTTGGGCTTGATTTGTTAACGGTGTCAACAAAAAGGCCGTCCTATTATTGTACACCGAAGTATCGGCATTTGCATCCGACACCATGGTACAGGGTAAAAGAAAGCTAAAATTGTACCCGTTTTGGGCAACTCAATGGTGTAAAATGGTAATGGTTGCTAGTTATTTTTAGCGATCATTAACCGTTTTCGATGAAAGGAAGTTTCGAGATGGATCAAAAATTTTTAGACGTCATGAAGCATGAAGGCCCCGTGACGATCGTGACAATTAATGCTCAACCGGCACATGTTGTGAACACTTGGGCATCGTATGTTAAGGTGACCGATCATCAGTTATTGATTCCGGCAGCTGGCATGCACAGCATTGAGCAGGACTTTGCCGCGGATAATCACGTGACCGTTGCGGTTGGCAGTAAGGAAGTCGAGGGAACGGTTGGCCCTGGTGCGGGCTTTCACGTTCACGGTACCGGTCAATTCATTAAGTCGGGGACCGAATTTGATGAAATGAAACAAAAATTTCCTTGGATTACCAGAGTATTGGAAATCAACATCGATCAAATTGAACAACGAATTTAACGATCAAAAATATGGGATGATATCAAGTGGCTTAGGTGTGCTTGGCATCATCTTTTTTTGCTCTGGCAGCCAAAAATCTCAGCACACTGTCTGCATTTAAATAGCCGATTACCTGGTCCTGTTGTTTAACAGCTAATTGGTGGTTCTCGGCCAGAATCTGGTAGGTGGTTCCCAACGTCTGATCGCCGGCAATTGTTGTAATCTCAAGGCCCTGAAATGGTGTTGATTGTCCATAACCTGCCAAGACCAGTCGGCGGAGATAGACGTTTTGGGTTTGGTGAGCCTCACTACCGTTAAATAACGTTTTGACGTAAGCATTATTAGGATGCCGAACAATTTCATCCGGTGTGCTCAACTGTAGAACTTGACCGTCTTTCACGACGCCGATTCGTTGGCCCATTTTCAGAGCTTCATTCATATCGTGAGTAATGAACAGAATCGTGTTATTAAAGTGGGCGTGAATTGCCAGGGTCAAATCCTGCAGCTGTTCTCGTGAGACCGGATCCAGGGCGCTGAAGGGTTCATCCATTAAGATTAACGCCGGTCGGGTCCCAAAAGCGCGAATAATTCCAACTCGCTGTTGCTCACCACCGGATAATTCACTGGGATATTTTGACAGATAATCAAGGGGAAGTTTGGCGGCCGCCATCAATTCCTTAATGATTTGATCGGTCGGCTTTTTCGCTTGATGTTTAATTTCTGGTAGTAACGTTAGGTTTTGCTTAATGGTCATGTTTGGGAAAAGTGAAATCTGCTGAAGCACATAGCCCATATTCAAGCGAATATGACGCAGATTTTCTTTATTTAACGGTAGCCCATTGACCGAGATCTGGCCGCTGATCGGTTTGACCAGTCCACTGATGGTTCGCAAAATGGTGGTTTTACCACCACCGGATTCACCGACCAGAACCAGAATCTCATGAGGGTAAACCGCTAAAGAAAGGTGGTCGATAGCCGTTTGTTGGCCAAAGACAACCGAAACGTTGGCTAGTTGAATAATTGGTTTTGATGACATAAAAGTCACTTCCCTAGTAAATGATGGGCGCGTAAGTATGACTTGGCAACTTTGTCAGCGCTGATGTTTTTGACGTTGACCTGATAATTCATTTCCCGCATTTGACTGGCCGTGATGTGACCGGCCAAGCGATTTAATTGCCTAACAATGTTAGGATGCTTTTTGGCAAAGGTGGTGGTCATTAACGGGGCACCCTGATAGGTCGGAAAGAGGTGTTTGTCGTCTCTCAAGGCCACCAAATGATACTGGCGGATTTGTGAATCGGTTGAGTAACCGTCGATGACTTGAACCTGACCCCGCCGAATGGCCTGATACCGTAAATCCGGGTCCAAATCGGTATTGTGGAAGTTTAATCCATATTTTTTAATCAAGCCCAGATAGCCATCCTGCCGGTTCATGAATTCCAGATCAAACCCGCTGTGAAGGCGGGTGGGCAGCTTCTTGAGATCGCTGATTGTGCGGAGATGGTGGATTCGTGCGAAATGGCGGGTGGTAACAATTGCATAAGTATTGTTGTAGTTTAAAGGCGTTAAATAAGTCATGTGAGCCCGATCAGCCAATTCGGATTTAGCCAAGTGATAAATTTGGGGAGCTGACTTGGCTTGGAGTTGTCGATTCTTTACTGGAAGCAGGTCTTCCAAGACAGTGCCGGTAAATTCCGGGTAAACGTCAATTTGATGACTTTTAAGGGCGGAAAACAAAAAGCTGGTTTTACCGAAATTAGGCTTTAAAGTAACGGTTGCTCGAGAATCATCGGCTTCAATCAAATCTTTGTACATATGAATGAGAATATCCGGTTCAGAGCCCAACTTACCGGCAATGACAATCTTTTCCGGTTGAGTTGCCTGGTAGATTTTGGGAGCGGCAGTCCCGATTAATAGTAAGGCTAATCCACTGGCACCAATGATGACCATGGTTTTGGCTTTTAACCGGCCAAACTGGGTAATCAACCAGCTAAAGATAATCGCCAGTGCAGCGGAACCAATCGCCCCAGTTAGGGTGAGGGCACTGTTACTGCGATCAATACCCAATAAAATAAAAGTTCCCAAACCACCGGCACCAATTAAAGCGGCCAGAGTGGCGGTGCCGATAATCAAAACGGTGGCGGTTTTAATGCCGGCCAGAATATTAGCTTTGGCAAGGGGCAATTCAATTCGAAACAGTCGTTGCCATCTGGTTAAACCAAAAACTTCAGCGGCTTCGGTTAAATTAGGATCAATGGTGGTCAAAGCGGTATATGTATTGCTATAAATTGGTAAAATGCCATAAAGCACCAAGGCAATTATTGCCGGCTGACTGCCAATTCCGACGATTGGAATCAAAATTCCCAAAATGGCCAGTGACGGAATTGTTTGCATAATTGAAGCAAAGCCCAACGCTAAACGTGCAAAAAAAGCGTGGTTGCGAGCATAAACTGCTAGCGGAATGGCAATTAAAATGGCAATTGCCAATGAAATAATGGTCAGGTAAAGATGTTCAGTGAGTGCATTAATAAATTTAGCGTTAGCAGCTAAGAAATGCGAAAGGGCAGTAAACGGCAAAAAAGACATCTCCTAAAATTGAAAACACATTGTATAAAATCATATTATACAACTGGAAGAAAGGTGACTCAAATTGTTGAATTCTCATGACACCCAAAAATCAAACGGAAATTTCAAGTATCAGTCAGACCACCTGGTTCAAAATCCGTTACAATTAAAGTATATGTGAAAGGGGTGGCGATTTTGAAAACACAGTATGATGTGATTGTTTTTGGCGCGGGACCAGCCGGCACGGCAGCTGCTTATGGATTGATCGGTCAGAAATCGGTTTTGGTCATTGAAAATGATTTATTTGGCGGGACGTGTCCCAACCGCGGCTGTGATCCCAAGAAAATGCTATATTCAGCGGTAGAAGCTAAAGATCGGGTTGCCAGAATGCAGGGTAGCGGCTTAACCGATGTTCCACAAATCGATTGGCCGCAGTTGATGGCCTTTAAGCGGGCGTACACGTCACAGATTCCGAGCGGCACGCAAAAAGGTCTGACTGCTGCCGGCATTGAGACTTATCATGGGCAGGCTGAATTTGTTGATGAGCATCGGGTAAAATTGGCGGATCAATCGATTGTTTCGGCTGATCATATTATTTTGGCAACTGGTCGAAAGCCGCGTCAGCTGAATTTGCCCGGCAGCGATTTGTTAAAAACCAGCACTGATTTTCTGGATTTAAGTACGCTGCCAGCCCATATAACCTTTATTGGGGCGGGGTTGGTGACCATGGAATTAGCCAACATTGCCAATCAGGCCGGTGCGGATGTTGACATTGTCCATCATAACGAGCAACCCTTAAAAGCATTTGCCCAACCACTAGTTGAGATTCTGATTCAGCAAATGATTGATGAGGGGGTGACGTTTCATTTTGATCAGACGGTTAAAGCGGTGGCTAAAACTGAGTCGGGATATGAGTTAACAACTGATAAGGAGACGCTGGCTTCCGACTATGTTGTTGCCGCAGTTGGTCGGGATGCCAGTCTTGAAGGCTTGCAACTTGCGAAAGCCGGTGTACGGACTTCCAAGAAGGGAATCATTGTCGATGATCATTTACAGACCAGTGCGACCAGCATTTATGCAGTGGGGGACGTTTTGGACAAGCCACAACCCAAACTGACGCCCGTTTCCTCGTATGAGGGCCGGTATGTCGCCCAACTTCTAACGGGCCAAACAACGCAGCCAATTCAATATCCAGCGATTCCCCACATTCTCTTTGGCACAACGGAAATCGGTCAGGTAGGCGTTAGCTATCAAGAAGCAAGTGCACATCCGGATCGCTTTGATATCAGCTCATTGGACGTTACGCACTGGTACACTTATAATCGGGTTAAAGATGAAGCAGCTAGAGTGATTGTGATTCGATCCGCAAAAAGCCATCAAGTGATTGGGGCAACGGTCTTGTCATCAATGGCGGAACACCTGCTGAATGCACTGACGGCAGTGTTGGATTTGAAGCTGACAAATCAACAGATTCAGCAGACAATCTTTGCTTATCCGTCAATTGCAAGTGATTTACAATATTTAATTTAGTCAAACGAAAGGGTACTCGAATCAAGGAGGCCCTTTTAATTTCAACGTTTTTAAATGTAAAGTTTATTAACATCTATACTAATAAAGCCTGCTATCGATGGTCTTTAAAGGCCTAAAAATTCTATTTATGATTTCATATGTAAAAAAACATGACACTGATTGTGGAAATGTGGTAAACTATGACTATTAAAATGAGAAATGTTTTAATAGTCGTCTTATCCAGCTCTTATTTTACAGGAGGAAAGCTTATGAAATCAAAAATTGTCGAGAATCAAGATGGCACCATGCGGGCTTTGAGCAATCGGCATGTTCAAATGATTGCGATTGGCGGCACTATTGGTACCGGGTTATTCTTGGGAGCGGGTAGCACAATTAGTAAGACCGGACCATCGGTGATGCTGGTTTATTTGGTGTTGGGACTCTTTTTCTTCTTTATGATGCGGGCCATCGGCGAAATGTTTTATTCCGATCCTTCCCAACACACCTTTGTGTCATTTATTTCCCGTTATTTGGGACCAACGGCCGGCCATTTTACTGGTTGGACCTATTGGATTGGCTTAATATTTGTCTGCATGGCCGAATTGACGGCAACCGCCACCTATGTTCAGTATTGGTTTCCAAACGTGCCGTCATGGTTGGTAGAACTGCTCTTTTTGGGAATTTTAGCCGGTGTCAATCTAATTGCCGCCCGGTTATTTGGTGAAGCGGAGTTTTGGTTTGCGATGATTAAAATTGTTGCAATTATTGCCATGATTGTAACTGGTATCTTTATGATGAGTAGTCATGCGGTCACACCGCTTGGCCATGCGACACTGACTAACGTTTTCCACCATTTTACATTATTTCCCCACGGGATTTTTAACTTTGTGGCTGCTTTTCCAATGGTTTTCTTCGCCTTTCAAGGAATTGAATTTGTCAGCATTACGATTGGTGAAGCCAAGAGTCCCCATATGATTATTAAAAAAGCGGTCAACGAAACCCTGATTCGAATCCTGTTGTTTTATATTGGTGCATTGATCGTCATCATGGGCATTATTCCCTGGACATCGTTGTCGGCCGATAGCAGCCCGTTTGTTCAGGTGTTCAAACTGGCCGGTTTTCCGGCGGCAGCCGCTTTAATTAACTTTGTGGTGCTAACGTCAGCGGCTTCAGCTTTGAACAGTTGTATTTTTTCCGCCGGTCGGCATTTCTATCAATTGGCGACTGAAGTCCCGGAAACTAGCTGGATGCATAAGCATTTTGCTAAAATTTCTAAAAATGGGGTCCCGGCAGCCGCCATTATTTTCTCAGCAGCGTTGGTCTTGGTTACGCCATTGATGAGCTTAACAACGGCGATTACGTCTGTCTTCACCATTGTGACCGGGGTTTCAAGTGATATGTACATCATCGTTTACACGCTTGCAATGGTTGCCCACAGAAAGTACCGGGCTTCACAGGACTTCTTACCAGATGGCTTTGTGATGCCATGGTATCGGGTTACCAGTCCGCTAACCATTCTGTTCTTTGGTGTGATTTTTATCAGCCTGTTCTTTGTCCCTGAAGATGTGATTGGTGCGGTTGGTGCGATTATCTGGACAGTGGTTTTCGGTGGTTTGGAATACTTCCGTCAGCGAAAGATGGTGCCTGCCGATATGAATTAAGGATGCGCCACCTATAGGGGAGCTTGCCGAATGGAATGATTTGTCGGCGTCTGGATTTTGATTAGCTAATGAAAGCGATCAGTTAACCGCGAAGATTAATGAATTACGGTTAATTGATCGTTTTTTTGACTGATTAATTGACCATATGGCTACCATACGGTACGATAAAGACCAATTAGTACCGAAATGGGGGAGCCGCGATGTCGATCAATGACGCATTGAAGCAGCAAATTATTAACGAAAGCCAACAGTTGGGGATCGATAAGATTGGCTTTACGACGGCCGACAATTTCGAGGAGCTCCGAAGCAGCTTGGAAGCACAAAAGGCGGCGGGCCACACCAGTGGGTTTGAACATCCCAATCTTGATGACCGCTTAAATCCCAACCTGATTTTTGATCACCCTAAATCAATCATTGCGATTGCGTTGGCCTATCCAAGCCGATTAAGGAAACGACCGACGCACACTAAATTAAAGCGTGGCCAATTTGCCCGGGCCTCTTGGGGAAAGGATTACCACGGCGTGTTACGTGAAAAAATGACGGCGTTGATTACGCGAATTCAAGCGCTGGTTAACGATCCCACGATCCACTTTGAACCAATGGTCGATACCGGTCAGCTGATCGATGTCGCGGTGGCTAACCGGGCCGGCTTGGGGTTCATTGGTAAAAATGGCTTGCTAATCACTGAAGAATTTGGCTCCTTTGTGTATTTGGGCGAAATTATCACCAATCTTTCTCTTGAACCGGATTCGCCGATTCCTTGCCAGTGCGGCGAGTGCACGCGTTGCTTGGATGCTTGTCCGGTCAAGGCATTGCTGGGAGATGGGCGAATGAATGCGCAACGTTGCTTATCCTATCAGACTCAGACTAAGGGCTTAATGGCCGATGAATTTCGGCCCAAAATTCGAAATGTGATTTATGGTTGTGATATCTGCCAAGTGGTTTGTCCCTTTAATCGCGGCAAAGACTTTCATTTACATGCCGACATGGAACCTGATGTTGAAAAGGTCCGACCGGAACTATTACCCATGCTGAAATTGTCCAACCGACAGTTCAATGAGCAGTTTGGCCAAATGGCCGGTGCCTGGCGGGGAAAGAAACCCCTTCAACGCAACGCCATCATTGCCTTGGCAAATTTAAATGATTCAACGGCTATCCCCGACTTACTGGAAGTCATGCAACAGGATCCAAGACCGATGATTCGGGCGACGGCCGCTTACGCGATTGGCCGAATCAGTCGAAGCTACAATGCTGAAATTCGTCGAAAAATTGCTACCCAGTATCGAAAAGAACGGACTGCCGGCGCAGGGCCTGATATTTTAGCTGAATATCAGCGCTCACTATTAAAAATTGATGCCTTGACTTAATAATTTTGATCGAAAAAACACCAGCTAAGCGTTGTTGGGAGAATTTAATTCTCGTGATAAGCTTAACTGGTGTTTTTTAGCTGCAATCAGCTGATTTTAAAGCACTGACTAATTGTTTTTAGCCGTTGATTGATGGCGGCCTTTAAAAGCCATGCTGGGATTCATCATTTTATCGAGCATCGGATTATATTTCGGTGCACTTGAAGACATGTTGTAATGTTTACCCCAAAGAAAATTGGTGAGGGCCCGATCAACTGCCAGATTGTGGTTATGTAACGCACTGTGTTGGGCATTTGGGCCGGAAGTTTTGAAGACTTGGTAGTAGCTGATTCGGCCTTTGACCAAATATCCCAGTGACAGAGCGGATTCGTTGGTCACCACACCATCGGAATGGGAACCATCATTTAGATCACCGTAAATATTTAAAATTCTGACCTGATGAGGGAGGTTCTCTTTTAGCTGATTAAGCATTTGGTATTCGGGATGAATGATCTTAGGTCGATTGTTTTTGAGCAGTCGGTTAGCGTTTGGTTGGTCATCCCATAACTTTGCCAGTGGGCCGACAATCGGCTGATTTTGCTTACCGTTATTGATAATGCCGTTATAGGGGCCGGCAATCAGACAGAGTTTATTTGACCGTGGCAGATCCCGTCGATTACCGTTCATCATATTGTAGTAAACGGTGGCATAAGAACCCATCGAATGGCCGACAAAGTTCAATCGATTGATGTGGTATTTGGCCTTTAACAGTTTGCAAACTTTGGTCAGCCAACGGGCATATTGAAATTCGCCAGCCCGGTTATTATCCATGCGTAAGAAGATAATTGGATTTCTCATCCATTTTTTGATAGTTCCGGTAACCTTGATTTTACCATTGGGCCGCACCCGAATGACCATTCGGCGTTGGGCGGCACCACTGGCTTCGGCGTCTGCGGCCATTTTCCGTTCTGACCGAAGTGTGCCGGACCAGCCGTGAATGAACAGCGTGGGGATGTTTGAATTGATGTAGTTTTTTTGGGCAAGTCGCTCCTGCTCTTGGTGGTCATGCCAGATGAACAATCCAATGATGATAAAGATTAAACTGCCAATGACAAAGTAGCCGATTCGCCACATTTTGCTGTGCCGAGTAATAATCATGGTCAATTCCCTGCTTCACTGAGATTTATTTGTGTTGCCAAAAAGGTTACACAAGTAAAATTGTACCATGAAAAAACCAGTTTCACACCGTTAAAAAAGGTATTTGAACGGATTTACCAAATTTTTTAGAGGCCCGAAAAATGAAAGAATGAGTTAGCAGTAATGTCGTCGAAAGCAATTCTGATTAAGGATAGCAACGTTACCGAGACTTGCTTGATGACTGACGGGTCTCACCGAGGAAATCATCCGGGGCTGGTTTGGCATGACGACTGGTTAAAAAGCCAATCACACCCAGGATCATCCAGATGCCCAAAACAACGTATTCGTAAGGCCAAACCAGTGAGATCGGAGTGCCTGGGATAAGCGTTAGGGCGGCAACACTAAAGGCAAATAAGCCGCCAATCGCTGGGAAAATCGGGTGCTTAACATGGAAACCAGCTTTTAATTCGGGATGGGCGCGTCGAATTTTGAAGAGACTTAGCGCGTTAAACGACCATGCGAGCGCAATTAAGAAACCACCAATATCCAGAAAATAGATCAGAGCGCCCTTGCCCAACCAACCGATTCCCAGTACCAGCACTAGAACCAACCAGAGAGCGTTGGTTGGTGTGCCGTATTTAGGATGGACTTTTGCTAATCCAGCTGGCAACATTCGTCCACGAGCTAAAGCAAAAATCAAGCGTGGGGTGGCCGCAAACAAAGTTAAGAAGCTGGTGGCCAACCCTAAGAAAGAGATAATAAACGCAAAAGTTCCCAAGAGTGGAAAACCGGCCGCTTTAAAAGCATCAATTGTCCCCATCGTCAGAGTCGCTGTTTGTTTCCAAGGAAAGATTAACGCTGATGACATCAGCACCAGAATGTAGTAGCCGGCTGCAATCACGATTGAAAAAACCACCACTTTACCGATCAAACGTTTATTGAGATGTGCTTCCTCGGCCATAATGGCCACGGATTCCCAGCCGGTTAAAAAGGTCATGGCCGGCAACACAAATCGGATGGTCGACGAAAGACTGTTTTGATGTGAATAGAAAGCCGGCCAAAAATGATCAAGTTGTCCCTGTGTAAACCCAACGATGACTAACGTGGCGCCTAAGATGAGCAGCCCCATTAAAAGCACAAGTTGAACGTTGCCGGTCAATCTGGCGCCGAAGTAGTTAATCCCGAATACCAGCAACGTAATGCTGACGCCAATTATTAGTTCCCAAAAGTGAACCTTGACGCCCGCAAACGAGTAGGCGGGACCGGTTGCAATTTCTGGAAACAGGTACGCAATCAAAAGACTGGAAGCGGTCACAAAAAAGGCCAGAATACTTAAGTAAGCGCCGATCAATGCCCAACCGGCAAACAAGGCGCCGCGTTTACCAAAGGCGGCATAGGCGTAAACCACTTCGCCACCCGATTTAGTAAAAATTGTTGAAAGTTCGGCAAAGGACAGGGAAACCATGACGGCTAAGATCGCCGCAATGATCAGGCCAAAGATTTCCCCACCGGCACCATAGGCCTTGAAAAATTGACTGTTCGTGTAGATCCAGCTGCTGCCGATCACCCCACCGGCGCCAAGTGAAATCAGTCCACCAAATCCAATAGTTCTTTTGAGTTTTGTCATGATAACCCTCCGCTACAACGTGTCAGAAAATTAATGGTTAGCCACAACTAAAATTATATAATGGCGGCGCTAAAATTGCGTCGATCTTGGCTCGCTGATTCATTTCTTTAAGTATTGGCAGCAATTTTCAATGGCAATTTTCTTATAAATTGAATCGGGTTGTGGCTTTAATTAATCTGGCAATATTTTCAGCAGTTTGTGAAATATCATGGGAAGCGGATTCTAAAGCCTCTGGTAAGGTTTTGACGCCAGCAACACTGGTGAAAATCGCATCGATAGCATCGTCACCATAAAGCTGGTCAATTCCCTGGCCGACGTTACCAGCAATCACAATTACCGGCGCTTGAGGGGAAAATTTTTTAGCAGCTCGGGCAACGCCATAGGGTGTTTTGCCAAACTTGGTTTGAAAATCAATGCCACCTTCTCCGGTAAAGACAAAGTCGGCTCCCAAAGCTTTTTCTTTGAAATCACTGTATTGAATGACCACGTCGACACCCCGCTGCATTTTAGCGTGGGTAAAGGCAAGCAGACCGGCCCCCAAACCACCAGCCGCTCCGGCTCCCGGATAATCAGCTATGGACTGGCCGGTGGTCTGGTGAAGTAAATTGGCATAATGAGTCAAGTTATGATCCAGTTGTTGGACCATTTTCGCAGTAGCCCCCTTTTGAGGGCCGAAAATAGTAGCAGCACCATTGGGACCGATGAGCGGGTTAGTCACGTCTGATGCAACCAGAATTTTTGTGTTGGCAATTCTGGCATCGAGCCGCGATAAATCGATTTGGGCCAATTGGTTGAGGTTGCCGCCACCAATCGGAATCTCTTGGCCGGCGTGATCCAGCAGTTGCACACCGATTGCTTGGGCCATCCCGGCACCGCCGTCAACAGTGGCGCTGCCGCCAATTCCTAAAATGATTTTTGAAACGCCATGGTCAAGGGCTTTTAGGATCAATTCACCAGTGCCGTAAGTGGTGGTTTTAAGTGGGTTGGCAGTTCGCTTGGTCACGTATTGAAGACCGCTGGCTTGGGCCATTTCAATCACGGCAGTTGGCTGATGACCCAGCAGGCCAAATTGAGCGGTGACCGGCTGCCCCAGTGGACCGGTCACCGTTTCAGCAACCAGCTGGCCGTTGGTGGCGTCAACTAATGATTGAACGGTTCCCTCACCACCATCGGCCATTGGCACCAAGGTGTAATCGGCATCTGGGAAAATTCGCTTAATGCCAGTCGCCATAGCGTTGGCAGCTTCTTTGGCGGTTAAGCCGCCCTTAAATGAATCAGGTGCGATGACAAATTTCATGTTTTCCTCCAATCGGTTCTTAAAAACAAAAAATGCCTGGAATCATTTCTCCATGGCATTCAGTTAGTATTCACTTGTTTTAATCCCTAACCAAGCATTGATCACGCGCATCACGTTTTTTGGATTATTATAATCGGTTGGATGCTGATCAACCAATGTCTCAATGATCCCCGGCTCGTACTTCTCGACGATTCGCTTAGTGATGGTGACGTTATTCATCATTAAGTTTGCTAATTCAGCCGCGACATTAAAGCAGGCCAAACTGCGATTTGATGGGATTGATTCCACAGGCAATGGGGTCGAATGAACCATTTTACTGGTTTGATGATTTATCAAAATTCGCATGGATAGATTTTTAATTGCACTATCCTGATTGTCGGTCATAATTTGAATCAACTCATTAATAATGCGTTGCTTTGTTTCGTTCAATTCATAAGCTCCTTGGTGATTCTTAACTAAGCTTATGAAAATTCCCTTCGTTGATTAGTATTATAGTGAGTCAATCCAGCCATTGCAAGTTCAAAAAGCCGGTCACATCCCAGCACTGAAGTTTAAAAGCTATTTTTGAGATGTTTTGAAATGAAGCCGATCAATCGTTTAATTCAGTGATTCCCAGCCAGGTATTAATGACTCTTTTAACGTTTCGAGGATTTTCGTAATCAACTTCGTGTTGTTTCGTTAACTCAAGAATAATCCCCGATTGATACTGGGCCACAATGGCTGTCGCAGTGGGGTCATCATTCAGAATTCGTTTGGCCAACTCGGAAGCCACATTGAATTGAGCCAGGCTGGAATCAGAAGGGATTGGGCCATTTGCGAGGTTAGGGTGATAGGAAATTGGATCGTCGGGCTTTACCAATTTGATGCTGGCAATCGCTTTGTCACGGGTTGCATCCATTAATGAAATCAGTTCATCAAGGACGGTTTGTTTTGTATTGTGCAATCAAAAAACTCCTTATTTTTAGGTTGTGATTATGTTTGTGAAATTGGGGGAATCTTTTATTCATTAAATAATAGTTTAAGCGACGTTCGTGTCAAAGCTGTGAAGAATTTGTGAAGAAATTAAGGGAAATGTTTGAGTAATTTGTGAAAATCCCTTAATTACCCGGCCTAACTAATTTTGCGAATTTCTCAAAAATTGCGGTGCCTTTTATCGTATTTAAATTAATAGAGGGTGTGAATGAAAACGCCAGTTAAAGAAATCAAAAATTTAGAAACTACTCATGCATTAATGGTTTCGTGTATAGTTATATTTACATAACTTTTACATTGATTTCGTTAAATATTTACACATTATCTCTAAAATAAAAATATAAATAAGCAATTTAAAGGAGAACACGACATGATTCGAGCAGTGATATTTGATTGGGCAGGAACGACGATTGATTATGGCAATCAAGCACCAGCAATTGCCCTGCGAAAAACATTTAACCAATTTGGGATTGAGGTAAACTTGACTGATTTTAGTTGTGACGGGACTGACCCCCTGATTCAAATTAAACGCTTAATGGCAACCGAAAAGTGCCAAAAAGAATGGTACATAGCTCATCCTGATTTATCTTTGGAAACGGGAGTTGCGCAACTTAATCGATGGTTTAACCGTAATATTCTGGAGATTCTGCCACAAATTGCCAAGGTTAAATCGGGGATGCCGGCACTGATTTCATATTTTCGGACTCAAGGCATCCGCTTTGCGACGACCACCCATTATACTAGGGAAATGTTGACACAAATTTTGCCCCTGGCCAGTGAGCAGGGCTTTGATCCGGTTATTAATGTGACGGCCGATGAATTTAAAGACGTTGCTTATTCAGGAGTTGAAATGATTAAGCAGGCAATGACCAAGCTCCGGATTCGAAATACCGAGTCAGTTATTAAAGTTGGCGATACACCGCGTGATATTTTTGAAGGAAAGGCCGCCGGCGTTGTGACGATTGGAATGGTTGAAGGCAGTAGCTTGATTGGCCTGTCTCAATCGGAATTCAGTGCCTTGCCGTTTGCTCGTCGGAATTCGCTGAAAAATCAAGCAACCGCCGAACTGGAAAGAGCTGGCGCAGATTATGTAGTTGAAAATGCCAAGGATTTGATGAGATTGATTAAAGAGTTGGATACTGAAAAAGCAATTTCTTAAAAGCATAAATGACCACCAATTTTCTCTTGCTGTTGGGGGATGGAAATTGGTGGTCATTTTTATTAGGCTGAGAATAAGCAAAAACGTTAACTGGAGTTGTTTGAAATCACTGTCTGGTTGATTGATAGGCTAAAAGCGGCATCACCAAAAAAGTCGGATCACCTTAAATGGCATATCCGACTTTTAAGCTGAAAACATTATTCTGCTTCGGCACTTTCCATCTCAGCTACAGTATCCTCAAAGCGGGTTCGAATGTAGTTGGCGGAAGTTTGGAGCTTTTGTTTTTCATCCTTTGTTAAATCAAGCTTTAATTGTTCAGCAATGCCTTCTCGTCCAACAATGGCCGGATAAGAAAGGTAGGTACCGTATTCCTCGTGGTAATTGGAAACTGGAATTTCGGTTCGCGCATCACTGATGATGATGTTAGCTAAGCGAACGGCAGCTGAGGCAATGCCGTAGTTAGTGTAACGTTTGCCATGAAAGACTGTGTAACCACCAGCCCGGGCAACTTCGTCAAGTTTAGCTAAATCAATTTGGCGTTCTGCGGCAACCTTGGTAATCGGCTGGCCTAAAACGCGGACTGTTGACCAGGCAGTAAACTGGGAATTACCATGTTCACCCAGATTGTAGCCGCCAACCGAGCGGGGATCAATTTGTAATTCGGCCGACACGGCACGTCGCATTCTTGACGAATCCAAGAGCGTTCCGGTTCCCATCACCCGGTCCTTTGAAAAACCGGTGTAATGTTGATACATCATGGTAATCACGTCACACGGGTTGGTGATATTAACTAGGATTCCGTGAAAACCTGAGGCCTTTAACTTCCGACTCACGCTTTTGACGGCTTCTTTGGTGAATGGCAATTCAATAAACCGGTCGTGTTCTTTATTGTCTTTTTGAAGGCCGATGTTGCCGACCGCGGAAATCACGACGTCAGCATCTGCTAAAGCATCGTAATCGTTGACTGTTAAATTTGTATGTACCGGTAAGTTGGCCATTGCATCCTCAAAATCAGTTGCGTCGGCGTTAACCTTCTTTTCATTTGTATCGATTAAGACTAATTCGTCCGCGAAACCTTCCGCAACTATGTAGTGAGCAACGGTTGAGCCAACGTGGCCCATCCCAATAACACCAATTTTTCTTGTCATAATGGACACCTCTTAAAATATAATATTTAAAACTGTTACTTGAGTATAACACCAATTCTCATCATTTTAAAAGGGTTATTTAATCTTATGAGGACGATTGTCAAAAGTTAATGTTGAAATTGTCGGCCAAAGAAGTAAAAATGCTTTCCTTTCCCAGTAAATTATGACTATAATTAAGTAATAAGGTAAACGTGATGAAGGGACTGCAGGGCAATGGATAATTTATTCGATGTATTAAAAATGGTGAGTTTTAACCATTTGGGGTTTGACGCTTCACAAGTCGTTATTACTGACGTAGCGGGGAAGCCAAATAGTTTACTAACAGATCTTTTCCGAGATGTGGTCAATAAGATTAATTTATTTATTGATTTGGGCGCCGCTCATGATGCCGGTGACGTCTTGGCATCTTTGCAAGCGCACACACCATTGCCTGATGATGTTTTGGAAGAATATGGTAAGATTTTAAGAGAACCATTAGTGGGCATTAATTTTGCGCCACAAAAGGGGCAAATGGAACTTTTGGTTAACGGATAGTGAGCGGAGTCCGGCGGTTAGATTCCGGAATGTAAGGCGTCAATCTGGGAAATCCCGTTTTTGGATTTTTCAGATTGATCCCTTACATGTAGGAGTCTGCCGGGTGTAGCTGTCCTAAAAAGTGAGCGGACACAAACGGTTAATCTACGGAGACTAAGGCGTCAAATGAAGCAACCGTTTTAATAAACCAAATAAAGTATGATGTAATAAAAAAGACTGAAGTCAATTCTTAGAAAAACTTTGAATTGGGTTCAGTCTTTTTTGTTGTCCGGTTATTAGATTGCTGAATTAGTGAACAAAGTGATCGATAAAGTATTCATGCAGCCGGACGTCGCCGGTCAACTCGGGATGAAAGGCGGTTGCCAACACGTGATCTTTGGCAACGGCCACGACCTTGTCCTCAATTGACGCAAGTACCTTGACGTTGTCCGCGACATTTTTTAAATAGGGTGCCCGAATAAAGACAGCGTGAAAAGGCTTGGCTAATGCTTTAAAAGTCAGGTCAGCTTCAAAGCTTTGCTGCTGACGGCCAAAACCATTTCGAACCACGGTGGCGGGTAACATATCAAAGGAATCCGGTTGTGACAAGAGAACCATCCCGGCACAGGTTCCAAAGGTCGGCAATCCGTCTTGAATGAGTTGTTTGATGGCCGGGAAAAGATGATTGTAGGCCATTAATTTTTTGATAGCCGTACTTTCACCACCAGGGATGATCAGGCCGTCGATCCCGTTTAAGTCGTCTCGATTAAGAATCGGCTTACTCTTAACACCAATTTGATTTAAAACATGGGCGTGTTCGCTGATGGCACCTTGTAAGGATAAAACGCCAATCATGGCTTCGACCTCCTTTTAGTTACCACGGGTTTCCATTAGATCGGCTTCAGCCAATTCTGACATATCAATCCCCTTCATGGGATCTCCGAGATTCTTGGAAACTTCGGCAATTAACTTGTAGTCAGTTGGATGAGCCGTTGCTTGAACGATGGCTTTGGCAAATTTAGCCGGATTCTTTGATTTGAAAATTCCAGAACCGACAAAAATCCCATCTGCACCAAGGTTCATTAACAAAGCAGCGTCGGCCGGTGTTGAAACACCACCTGCAGCAAAATTAATCACCGGCAGTTTGCCATTTTCGTGAACCCACTGAACCAAGTCGTATGGCGCTCTTAGATCACGGGCAATGGTCATTAATTGATCAGGCTTGGCAGCCGCTACGTCTCTGATCTGCGTTTGAACTTTGCGAATGTGGGTCACAGCTTCGACAATGTTACCCGTTCCTGGTTCGCCCTTGGTTCGTAGCATTGCAGCACCTTCACCGATTCGCCGCAGCGCTTCGCCGAGATTTCGGCAGCCGCAAACAAATGGCACCGTATAGTCACTCTTTAGAATATGGTATTGATTATCGGCAGGAGTTAAAACTTCACTTTCATCGATGTAATCAACACCAACGGCTTCAAGGACCCGGGCTTCAGCAGAGTGGCCGATACGGGCTTTAGCCATTACCGGAATTGAAACGGCGTTCATAATGGACTCGACCATTGCCGGATCTGACATTCGGGCAACCCCGCCGGCTTTTCGAATATCGGCAGGTACTCGTTCCAAAGCCATGACGGCAACCGCCCCGGCATCTTCGGCAATTTTAGCTTGTTCCGGATTCACGACGTCCATGATGACACCGTTTTTCTGCATTTGGGCCATCCCGCGTTTAACGGCATCGGTCCCAATAACTTGTTTTCCCATAATTCTTGATCCTCCTGCAATTCTTCTAAATTGATCATGATTAAAGAAGTGCTAATAAATGGTGTGTTCTGTTACAAACACTTAAAGCAATATTAGTATTCATCTCATTTTTACAAGCATAGGGGGATCACCGGTATTTGTCAATAGGATAACTGCCTAATGAATCCATTCATTTATTAAAAATTTACATATTTTTAGTATTTTTGACAAGTTGTTTACAAAGGCTTACAGGGAATTTGCTGAAAATTTACATTGCCTCGATACAATTAATCACGGTTAAAGCTAATCGACAATCTTAACCCGCACGTGATCGGACGTGTGAGAATTTAAAAGATAGGGGTATGAGTGATGACGATTTGGAAGAAAACAATGATGGCAGCCGGTTTACTAGGAGTTGCTGTCTCACTGGCAGCTTGTGGGAAGGGATCGCTGGCCAGCGGTGGGAAAAGTTCGGATACGTTAAACGTGGTCTTTCTTCCCAGTGATTCAGCGAAGGAGGAGACGGCAGCCAGAAAGGCACTGACAACCGAAATTCACAAAGCAACTGGTAAAAAGGTGAATGTTCAAACGACCACCGACTATAATGTGGCGATTCAATCAATTGCTTCTGGGAAGGCCCAGATTGCGTTGATGGGGCCTGATGGGTACATTCAAGCCCATAAACAAAGCCACAATGTTCAACCGATTTTAACTTATTCCGGTAAGTCCGGTACTTTAAAGGATGCTTATTATCATAGTTATATCATGGTGCCAAAAGCGCAAGCCGCTAAGTATAAGGTAAACGGCAAGTATTCTTTGAAGAATATTAAGGGCAAGCGGATGTCGTTTGTCTCAAATACATCAACTTCCGGTTTTTCAATTCCAGCCGGCGCAATCAAAAAAGCCTTTAATTTGAAAAGTACGGATGATTTGGCCCAAAGTGGCAAGTTCTTTAGCAAGGTGATGTATGGCCAATCACACCAGGGATCTGCAGTTAACCTTTTGAAGGGGGATGCGGATGTTGCCGCCTTTGATGACATGGATTTAACCCAATATGGTAAGTTCCAAAACGATTCAACCAAGGCCGGTGCCATTTTCAAAATTAATCAAAATGCCCCGGCACCATTTAACTCGGTCAGAGGGAAGTCCTCAGTTGCCATTGCGGCTTACGCGGTTCAAAACGAACCTCTGGTGGTTAATAAGAGCAAGATCAGCGACAAGGATACCAACAAGATCATCAAGCAGCTGACTTCAAAATCCGTTACTAACAATCACTTATTCTTCGCGCCTGAAAATGCAAAGGTCCGGGGATTATTCACAAAAGATGGTAACACCAAGTTTGTCGCCATTTCGGATAAATGGTATCAACCAACCCATAAAATTTTGGGCGAATAGATGCTGATTGACTATTGTAACCGCGGCATACTGTGATAAAAGTGAACAATTAATTGAAAAGTTCGGGAGGAAAATTAAGTCAATGCTTGAAGTCAAAAACTTATCCAAAACTTATGAAGGTGGGAAAAAGTCATTACGTGATGTCTCATTTACTGCCAAGGCCGGTGAAGTAACGGCGATTATTGGGCCGTCAGGTGCCGGTAAGACCACGTTACTTCGCAGTATTAACCAATTAATTACGGATGATAGTGGTCAAATCCTTTTTGACGGTCAAAATATTCGTGAGCTATCTCGCCGTCAGCTCAAACAGACCCGTTCAAAAATTGGGATGATCTTTCAGAATTATAATTTGATTGAACCGTTAACTACCATCGAAAATGTGCTTCACGGCAGCTTGGCGCGTAAATCAACCATCGCCGGCGTGCTATCGCTTTACTCTAAGCAGGAAAAGCAGGAAGCCCTTCAATTAATCGATGAAGTTGGCCTAAAAGAGTTTGCTTTCAACTACTGCAGCGATTTAAGTGGTGGTCAAAAGCAACGGGTCGGCATTGCCAGATCATTGATGCAACATCCCAAAATGATGCTGTGCGATGAACCAATTGCGTCACTGGATCCCCGGTCTACGACGATGGTGATGACCATTTTACGCCGGCTGGCTGACGAAAAACAATTGATGATTTTAATTAACCTGCACCAGGTTGATATTGCCAAGACCTATGCCGATCATTTAATTGGCTTAAATAACGGTCGAATTGTCTTTGACGGCCAAGCAGCTGAAGCTACTGATCGTCAAATTGAAGCAATTTACTCGGGTGTCGATTCACTAGTAACCGAATAGGAGGGAGTGAATTTAATGGAACTTCGTCAAACCAACGGCAACGCCTTTTTTTTAAAAAAGCGGTTAAAGCTAACCCTGCTGATTGGACTGATTGGTGTCCTGTACGTCGGCGCATCGTTAGTTCTTGACTTTAACTCGGCCGCTTTTCTTTACTTGGATCGCGGGATCATTTGGTTAGCTAAAAACTTTATTCCTAATTCCCAATCGATGGCCTATTGGCAGGAAATCTTGGGCGCCCTCATTCGGACGTTGCTGGTTTCAGTCGCAGCAACCAGCGTGGCCGCGGTCATCTCGTTGGGCTTGGCCTTGATGGGCGCAAAATCAACGGGACCGAGTCAGGTAGTGAGCTGGGTGATCCGTGGGTTTGCCTCGTTCATGCGGAATATCCCAATCGTTGGCTGGGCAATGCTACTGCTGTTTTCGTTTAAGCAGAATGATTTTACAGGCTTTCTGGCCTTGCTATTTTTAAGCGTTGGCTTTCTAACCCGGGCATTTATGGAAACCATTGAAGACGTGGATATTGAAAAGATTCAGGCGCTTCAGGTAACTGGCGCCAACTACTTTCAGGTGGTTTCCCAAGCGGTCCTGCCGGAAATTTGTACACCATTGATTTCCTGGGTTCTTTACATGATTGAAAACAACCTCCGGGATGCTACTTTGGTGGGACTGTTAACCGGGACCGGCATCGGCTTTGTCTTTGATCTGTATTTTAAGAGTCTTCGATACGGACCGGCCGGATTAGTGGTTTTGGCAATTATTATCCTGGTGATTGCCGTTGAACTGTCATCAAACTTCGTTGAAAGGAGAATTGCCCATGATTAGCAAGCCTGAAAAGCAGCTGGAAATGATGCCGGTTGCGCCTAAAGTGATTCCTAAACTGAATTTTTCGTTTCGATTGAAAGATCGTCGGCGCAGAACCATTTATGGGGTGTTGTTGCTACTGTTACTGACAACGGCGCTGACCATTCCGACGATTATTCCAAAGGGGGTCAATTTGGCAGCGGCCACCAAGGGCTTACTTGATAACCTGAGAATTATGCTGCTGCATCCGGCTGCGTCAAATACCAGTATGACGAGTTTGCTCGGTGCACTGGTGCAAAGCATTTCACTGGCCTTCTTGACAACGTTGATTGGGGCGCTTGTCGCCTTCTTCATTGCGCTGATGGCTGCCCGTAATTTAGCACCCCGTTGGTTAATTGTGGCAGTGCAAAGCTGCATGGCGCTAATTCGGGCAATTCCAACCATTTTGTGGGTGTTAATCTACAGTGTTGCGTTGGGATTAGGTGCCAACGCGGCAGTGATCGGTTTAACGTTTCACAGCGTTGCCTATCTGGTTAAAGTCTATGCTGACAGTATTGATGAACTGCCAAAGGAATCGTTGGCTGCACTGCGGGCGATTGGGGTCGGCTTTTGGCCGCTGGTCACTCAGGTGATTGTGCCTTCCGTGATGCCAAGTTTTCTGAGTTGGACCTTCATTCGGTTTGAAATTAATTTTGCCAATGCAGTGGCAGTCGGTGCGGCTGCCGGAGCCGGTGGCATTGGTTATCAGCTGTTTATGGCCAGTGGCTTCTACTTTGATTTCCATGAAGTGGGGATGATTGTTTACCTGATCCTAGCCTTTACGATTCCACTGGAAATTATTTCCTATCAATTGCGAACCAGATACATCAAACGTAGCGCTCATTAATCGCAGCATCACCGTTAAATTAATCAGTATCTTTAGTAATGAAAAGTTGTCATTAGAGGAAATGGAGAGATAGACATGATTCAAGCCGTTGTTTTTGATTGGGCCGGAACGACCGTTGATTATGGCAGTCAGGCACCAATTATCGCGTTTAAACAAGCCTTTGCTCATTTCGATATTCATATCCCGACCGCCGAAATTCGGTTGGATTTGGGTCTTGATAAATTGACACACGTTAAAAAAATGTTGGCCAATCCCGCTATTCAGGCCAAATGGTTGGCTAAACATCCTGAAACGCCAATTGAGACGGCCGTTACCGAGATTTATACTGAATTTCAACGTCGAATTACAGCCGTTTTAGCAGAAACCGCTCAGTTAAAGCAGGGTGTCAAAGAATTGGTGACTTATTTAGAAGCCAACCAGATTTCATACGGGTCAACCACTGGCTATACTCAGTCAATGTTGGACCGAATTCTGCCACTGGCTGCCAAACAGGGCTACCGGCCCCAAGCGAACGTGACTTCCGAACAAACAAACGGCGTTGGTCGGCCCCATGCCGCCATGCTGTTGGCAGCAATTAAACAGTTGGGAGTGACTGAACCACGAAACGTGATTAAAGTCGGCGATACGGTTAACGATATTTTGGAGGGCAAAGCAGCCCATGCTATTTCGGTAGGGGTTGTTGAAGGCGGAAATCTGATCGGGTTGTCTCAAGGTGAATTTGATCAATTGACGATCGCTGAACAAAATGAATTAAGAAACAAAGCCGCTGAAGAGCTGGAAGCAGCCGGGGCCGACTACGTTGTTAACCAACTTAGTGAATTGATTAAGTTGATTCCGGCAATTAATGAGGCGGCCACTCAACCACAAGTTGAAACGGCACCACTTCTACTAACTCCGGGACCGTTGACCACCAGTCGGACGGTGAAAGAACAGATGTTGGTGGACCACGGGACTTGGGACGATGAGTACAAGGAAGATACCCAGCAGGTCCGCGCAGCCCTGGTTAAATTAGCCAATGCGTCAAAAAAGACCTATACAGCAGTGTTAATGCAGGGAAGCGGGACATTTGCAGTTGAGTCAACAATTGGCACGGCGGTTCCCAAACAGGGGGCTACGTTGATGATTGCCATTAACGGCGCGTATGGACAGCGAATGGCGCAAATTGCCGACTACCTGGGGATTAATCACGTTGACGTCGTCTTTGATGAAGATGAAGTGACCGGGCTTGAAAAAATTATGGATAAACTGGCCGCTCATCCGGAAGTAACCCACTTTGCGATGGTTCATTGTGAGACGACTACCGGCATTTTAAACCCAATTGAAACGCTGATTCCAAAAATTCACGCCATGGGCATCGTGACCATTGTCGATGCCATGTCCAGTTTTGGCGGCATCCCAATCAACGTCGAAGCGCTCGGAATCGATTATCTGATCAGCAGTTCCAATAAGTGTATTCAAGGTGTTCCGGGATTTGGATTAGTGATCGCCAAACGTCAAACGATTGATCAAACTGCCGGGAATGCCCGCTCATTGGCGTTAGACTTGTATGACCAGTATCAGTGTTTTGAGGTCCACGACGGCAAGTGGCGGTTTACCTCACCGACTCACGTGGTCTACGCTTTTCTTCAAGCGCTGAAAGAATTGGCAGCGGAAGGAGGGGTGCCAGCGAGAAACAGACGGTACGCACATAATGAAAAAACGTTGCGTCAAGGGATGATGACACTCGGGTATCAACCAGTGATTGATGAAGCCGTTCAGTCACCGATTATTACATCCTTCAGATACCCAAGTAAAGACTTCAATTTCCAGAAGTTCTATAACTACCTCAAGGAAAAAGGGTTTATTATCTATCCCGGCAAAGTCTCAACCATTGATAGTTTTCGAATCGGCAATATCGGACAGGTCTTTAATGACGATATGGTGAGACTACTGGCGTTAATTAAGCAGTATAGCGTTGTCGAAGTATAACTCCAATATGTAATTGACTAACTTGAAAGCCCTGGCATTCTACAAATGAACCTGTAGAATGTCAGGGCTTTTTGTCTTCTTTTAGAAGGTTAAAGTTTGGTTGCGTGTCGTTTCTTAAGCCTGACTTTAATAATCAGACAGCCAATTTCTAAGAAGATTGTCGCTAAAAACAGACTGATTCCCATTGGCTGACTTAGTTGTCGTGTTTCGATTAATAACACGACAGTTGCAAGGCTGAGTTGTGCCAGCCATTGCATCAATGATTGACCAATGTAATTTTTCACGAAAAGTTTGTTAAGCATCGGCTGGACCTCCCTTTCATGGAATGACTGATAGGTATTGAGCCATTAGTCATTTTTGTGGTGATCCTGCCAAACGGCAATACCAAATGCAATACCAAAAAATGAAAAGGCAATTAACTTAGTAAGCGTATTGAAAGACATCAACTTGGTAGGCCAAGAGTAGAAGTCAAGAAAAAATAAGCCAATGATCATGAAAGTAAATAGCCCCCACCGACTTAGCATCAGCTCTTTAAATCCCATGTTGGCCGACCACCTCCTATGCCATTTGATTACCTTCATCCTATCATGAATTTAAAAATCTGTCAGTCAGCGATCTAATTTGAAATGTTGAAATTCAAGGCGGCAGTGTCGTAAGGCTGGCTTGATGAAAGTGACTAAATGACGTTTCATTTTTTTAAGAATCGGAGGATAATAGAACCGAAAGCGTTTTCTTAAATGCTTCGGGTTTCATCATTGATTGGAAGACCCGATTAAAAAGGAGAAGTTGACAATGGAACAATCAGATTTTAAAACAACCCAACCTCAATGGGCGGCGACTTATGATGTTATAGTGATTGGTTTTGGTGCCGCAGGAGCCACAGCGGCCAGATTTGCGGCTGATAATGGTGCCAAAGTTTTGTTAATTGATGCAGCTCCTGAAGGGCATGAAGGCGGCAACACCCGGTATGCTGGGCAGGTCGTTTTGACAGGGCATGATTTTAGCAAGATGAAACGTTATTTTAAACAATTATTTGGTCCCATCAAGATCGATGAGCAGATTCTTGAAACCTACGTCCATGGCTTAACGACCATCCCAGAATACTTTAAAAAATATTTAGGTGTTGATCAGCCAGTTTCGTATAACCGCGTTCATCGTGATCCGGATTTTGAAGCGTTTGCGAATGGGTTGTCACCAGAATACCCGGAATTTGAGGGCGCTGAAACCGTTGACTTAACGACGGTTCACGATGGGTACTTTGATGCCTCATTGTGGCAGACATTGCGTCAACAGGTTGAAAAGCGTCAGTCACAGATTGATGTTTGGCTGGCTTCCCCGGCAAAGCATCTCATTCAAGATCCTGAGACTAAGGTCGTTAACGGGGTTCAAATTGAACGACACGGTCAATTGATTAACGTTCAGGCAACCAACGGGGTTGTTATGGCCATGGGTGGCTTCGAAAACAACCCAGAAGCCATTCAGAATTTTATCGGGGTTCCTAAGTTAAAAGTCATTGGCACACTGTACAACAAGGGCGATGGGCTAAAGATGGCTCAGGAGGTCGGTGCCAAACTATGGCATATGAGTGCCTTTGAGGGCTTTGGCTTTAACACCGGCTTTACGTTTGAAAATCCACTCGAATCCAGAGGGAAGTTCATTTTAAGTCCGTGGCCTGATTTATCAAATGGCAGTATTTTTGTGGCCGCCGATGATGGGAGTCGTTACGTTCGCGAAGACGAAAATGGCCGTCACGGTCATGCCTTTGAGCACGGCAGTTGGCGGGTGCCAACGGTACAGTCCCATCCCCATTTGATTTTTGATCGGACACAATACAATCAAATTAAATCAAAGGGTAAACTGCCATATCCGGATTTCTTTAAAATCACGATTAAAGCGGCCACGCTGACAGACCTGGCCCATAAAATTAAGGCGGACCCCAAGACACTCAAGCAAACCGTTGAACGATTTAATGTTTTCGCAGAAAATGGTGAGGATTTAAGCTTAAATCGAAATGGTGACACGATGCGGGCGTTTGGCGGTGGGCCTTACTTTGCGACGCCGTTGGCCACGGCCATGCTCAATACGCAAGGTGGTGCCAAACGCAATGCGCGGGCGCAAGTCTTAGACGCTTTTGACCAACCGATTCCGCATTTGTACAGTGCTGGTGAATTTGGCGGTATTAACGCTAATCAATACAATGGCGGTGGCAACTTAGCGGAGTGTTTAATCTTTGGCAAAATTGCCGGTGAAAACGCGGCTGTCACTAAAGAAGTCGCGGCTGAAAAGGTGTTGGATGCAACAACCAGCGCTTCTAAATCAGCTGCTCCAAAGGCGCTTTTAAAGAGTGATCTTGATCATCAAGCAACTGATCGACAGTTCTCGACGGCTGCCAATCAATTCATTGGTGAAAGTAACAATGGCATCGGCGGCCATGTGGTGGTTAGAGTGACTTTAAACGATGGCAAAATTTCAGCCGTTGAGGTTTTGCAACAAAGTGAAAGCGAAGACGTGGGTCAAAAAGCGATGACGGAATTACCCAAAGCAATGGTCCGCGAAAACACGGTCGACGTGGATAGTATTTCGGGGGCGTCTACTTCAAGTAACGCGTTAAAGGCGGCCGTTAGAGATGCTTTGACTAAAGCTAAACAGAGGGATTAATTTTTAGATTAAAAAAGAAATTTTTTGCTAAAAGCAAGGATTATTCTAAAAGGACTCAGAATGATTTTGAGCCCTTTTTGGTTTGTAGCCTTAAATGAAAATAATTGAAAATAAAATCAAAACTTTCAAAAAAATCTGATGTCAGAAGATATTACGTGTATAATACTGGTTAAGGGAACCTGGATAATGAGTTTAGGGATCCCAAAACAATGACGACTCAGGAGGTTTTTCATGAGAACAAGTGATGAGATTCGTAAATTAGCAAAAGACGAAAAAATTGAGTATTTGAGAATGACGTTCTCGGATCTCAACGGGGCACTGAAAAATATTGAAATTCCGGTTGATCTGTTGGATGAAGCGTTAAACAATCAGATTAAAATCGATGGGTCTTCGATTGCCGGCTTTTTGCCGATTCAAAATTCTGATATGTATCTTTATCCTGACTTGGATACTTGGACGGTCTATCCGTGGATTATCAATGGCGGCAAAACAGCTTCACTAATTTGTGACGTGCATAATAGTGATGGGACACCGTTTGAAGGCGATCCGCGGTTTGTTTTGAAGCAACTGGACGCATCACTGGCCGAGATTGGCTGCGGGCATTTGAATGTCGGCGCTGAGATGGAATATTTCCTGTTTCAAGCGGATGAACAAGGGCGGCCGACAGTTGATTTAAACGACCAAGCCTCCTACTTTGATGTGTATCCGGCTGATAAAAGCGAGGCTTGCCGACGAGAAACCATTAACACGTTGAAGAAGATGGGCTTCGCGATTGAAGCGGATCACCATGAGGTTGCACCGGGCCAAAGCGAAATTGATTTTCGATTTGATGATGCGGTCACCACAGCCGATCGGATTCAATTATTAAAACTAACTGCTAAGACAGTTGCCGTGAAATACGGCTTGCGGGCAACCTTTATGCCAAAACCGTTGGCGGGTGTCAATGGATCAGGGATGCATTTAAACACCTCACTATTTGACGGTTCTCGTAATTTATTTGATGATCCCAAGGCAGATCACGGTCTTTCCTCACTAGGATTACATTACCTGGCAGGAATTCTGACACATGCACCGGCGTTTACCGCCATTACCAATCCAAGTATTAATAGCTTTAAACGACTGGTCCCAGGGTATGAAGCCCCAACCTATGTGGCTTGGGCAATTGCCAATCGGACGGCTCTGGTTCGGGTACCAGATGGCCGTGGCCCACAAACCCGTTTTGAGTTGCGAAGCGGTGATCCATCGGCCAATCCATATTTAGCTATTGCGGCCGTTTTGGCAGCCGGCCTTGATGGGCTTAAGCAAAAGTTGACGCCACCCAAGAATGTGGAAGACAACATTTATCAAATGACGGCCGACCAGCGCAAGTCCCAACAAATTGTTCAGTTGCCGGCTTCATTGTCTCAAGCGTTAACTAACTTAAAACAGGATGCGGTCCTTAACGACACTTTAGGCATTGTCGTTCCAAAATACTTAGAGTTGAAACAGGCTGAATTAACCAAGTTTCAATTGAGTGTCACAGATTGGGAGAAGCAAACGTATTTTGACGCCTAATCGTTAGTTTGATAACATTGATGATAATTTAAAAATACCAGTTAATAGTCATATCTCAAGCAATATTGACGTTAACTGGTTTTTAAATTACAGAGATAGGGAGAGATATGTTGGCATTCATATTTCTAGGAAGTATCCTCTTAAAGTGAATCCATCCGATTGGGCGACACGCAAAGCAAGTAAAGTAGAAAAGTATTTAACAGGCTATCATATTTTAAACTTCAAAGTTACCCGTTATTTTGACGAAGATGCATATGAAATTTATACTAAGGATAAATTTACATGGTATCTCAATAGTCGGCATTCAAGAATAATTGGGACTTCAAGTTACATAACGTCTCATCCACATAGGGCATAAGGGGTTATGGTTACGGAGAAAATATGTGATGTGAGGGATAGTTAATGAGAAAAACCACAACGTGCATTTTGCTATTTATTACTGCATTTTTTGGAATGTTTTTGTTTCAACAGGCATATGCCTTGCCCGTTTCAGCTGGTACTTGGCATAGATATACCCCGTATATACTAGGTTCCGCCAAAAAACAGCTGATCCTTAAATACAATGGAGCAAACTGGGGACAGTATGAAGACTATGACCAGAGGATATACTTTAAGGATTCGAGAACAACACGGTATAGGTATGATAGCAAAAGGAGAGTGATGATTATTCGATACATAAATAAGTCGAAAGTTACTCCTTCAAAAAGTTATAGTTATCGTAAATTGATTTTTGCGCATGGGTATAAAATTCCTATCATAAAGTATTATTATAAGATTGGTCATGGGAAGTATAATTATTTATATACCGTGAAATTTTGGATGATTCATCCTATTCGTTTTTAACAGTACAAATCAATCGAAATCATTTTACACATTGAAGGATGATTTCGATTTATACATAAATATCTTGGTAAGAAATCCCGAATATTTTAAAAGGAGAGAGCCAAATGGTTACAAAGGGTTATTTTAAAAGAAAACTTGATAAGATTTTAAAAAATCCTTTTTTTATTTTATGGGGATGCCTTTGTATTTTGCAAGGGATAACAACTTTTCTTGATCCTCCACCAATTTATGTGGCATCGAATGAGCCAAAAATTGGTATGGTATACATTTTTTATCAATTATTATTTTGGGTTGTGTGGACAATGAAGCTAATTTTGCCAACTCTTCTTTTGAGCTTATTGCCAACCTATTTCTTATGTGGAGTTTTTCTTTCAATTATTGGTTCTGGACAATTTGCAATTGTATTAATGCCATTTGCTGCAATGGTTGTGGAGTTACAGTTAAAAAAGTATGACTGGCTTTTTTTATCTATAAATTTTTTTTACGTGATTGGAATTTTACTGCTCCAATTATTGCTTCTTCTGTTATTTAGAGATCTTAGTTATTCATACAAATATCGGTTGCAGTATAATCATAAAGAAAAGTTCTTTGTTAATTGGTATCGGGCAGTTAAAGAGACTCTTTCATCTGAAATGAGGCCCTTACTGTTTGTTTACGCTTTCTTACTTTCTTTAAAATTATTACTTATAATTTTTTTGCGTAAAGCTAATGTTGTAACAGAAATGAGTAATGAACAGTGCAAGTCTCAACAGATTGTTCAGTTGCCGGCTTCACTGTCTCAAGCGTTAACCAACTTAAAACAGGATGCGGTCCTTAACGATACTTTGGGCATTGCGGTTCCAAAATACTTAGAGTTGAAGCAGGCTGAATTAACCAAGTTTCAATTGAGTGTCACGGATTGGGAGAAGCAAACGTATTTTGACGCTTAATCGTTAGTTTGATAACATTGATGATAATTTAAAAAGTCAGTTAACATTTATATCTCAAGTGATATAGGTGTTAACTGGTTTTTGTTGAGAATTTCAAATTAATTTTATACCCGGATAACTAAAAAAATCAGGACCATTCGTAAAATGGGTGATGCAGCTTCACTAGCTAGTGTAGCTATAGATTTCGCCTTAGACTATACGGATCCAGGCTCACATATTGCTCAATATTTAGATGATCATGACAAGAAGCCAAGTAATGGTTACTTAGAATGGTGGTGAGGATAGATTTTGAAAAAGTTATTTATTTATTTAAATGAATCGTCACAACTTAGAAGGGTCCTGTACATTAGCAGTTGAGATGCTGATGTGCAGGACCTTTCGTTAGCTTTTGAAAGGTAGTGATTACTCACTATAAGCGCCATCCTCCGTATAGTAAGTCGCGTTTCCAACTTGGTATTTACTCATAATAACTTCGCCCTGATCACCATCAAATAGCGTAAATGGGTGGTGTAAGTTTCGAACAGCTAACCGATACTTAGTTGGTCCCGAGTTGGCGATTTTACGGTCATTAACGCCTTTCAAGTGATGTGAATAGTAAAGGTAACGCGTATTGCGCTTCACAAGAGTTTTATAGATTTTTGAGCTTGAAACAGGAACTAGGTTAAACAGGTGGTCCGTATCTTGCCCCGGATTAATCTTTCTAAACTCAACGTAGCCATCTGATGTTAATTTGACCTGATCAGTGGAGGCATTCCACGGACTAATATCAACTTTGTCGCCAAGATATTTATAGAAAGCACCCTCAGAATAGACCGGCATGTAAGCAGGACGGCTAATCTTTGAAAATGTGTTATTGATTGAATTTATATCCTTAGTGTACAGATCTGGGTGTTGCGTGTTGTCATTAACCCATGACTTCTTTAAAGCATAACTTAGGGTATTAATGTTAAATTGGAAAATATTAGGCGTGTTTGTTTTTGAATTTAATGCTAGTTTATTACCGATAATGACGGTGCCTTTGGGAATTTGGACGGTTCTTTGGTGGACAATTTTGGGATTATTCGTGTCGTAAAAACTAAATGTGACAGGAGCTGACCGTTTGGCTTTGTAATAAGAGACGTTATCCAAACATCGATACTTTTTTTGAAGATTCGTCAACTGTTTTTTAGAGATTTGGTGAGGCGGCACAGCATCTGGATCCGAAGAGGCATGGATATTAATTGGGATAACAGTAAACACTATCGATAAAATAGCAATTAAGAAAAACCGATTAAATTTCACGAGATGATCTCCCCTAGCTAACTAGATAATTAATCTTATTATAAGCCACTCGGATTTCGAATCAATTAAAACTATCAATATCGATAATTTTTTTGATATTACCCAAATTCGGACAAAATTGACGATACAGATGATAATTGAAAGATTTGTTGTTGCAACATATCTTTTGCCAAAAAAATCTGGAAGCAACTCTCGAAATTCACCGTCACTGAGGCTATAATCGAATCAAGTTATAAAAATGAAGGTGAAATAATTTGACGACCCCAATCATTTACATGTTCCATGGTTACACATCATTTGCACATGATCACTGGTTTCCCTGGCTGGAAAAGCAGGTTGAGGAACAGTTGCAGGTACCGTTTAAAAAGTTGAACTTTCCGGATTCCAATCACCCAAAGACATTGGCGTGGGATCAGTATTGTGATCAGATGATTAAGCCGGTTGACGGAATGACGCTGGTTGGCCATAGTCTCGGATGCATTCAAGTGTTGCACTATTTGCTGCAACACGAGGTCAAAAACGTCAACGTTTTGTTGGTCTCGGGCTTTGATGAACCAATTTGGACATTGCCGGCACTGGATGCATTTACTGAACATCCAGTTGATTATTCAGCAATTTTACCGAAAATTCGAAACGTAACCGTCATCTCGGCCATCAATGATCCGAGTGTGCCATACCCATATACCTTGACGCTGGCTCGCCACCTGCATGCCAAGTTTGTCTTAATGCCCACTGGTCATCATTTTACAGATGCCGGAGCCGATAAAAAGCTTCCAGTGGCGTTCGACGAGTTAAAGGCGTTGTTACAAGCTTAACTCTCTGCAGATTAAGTACCAACTTAAAAAACCGTTTGTCCAGTTTCCACCAGACAAGCAGTTTTTTAACTTCTAATTTAAATCTTTGGAAATTTCTTTAGCCAACGTGTGCGTGTAGTAAACGGCACCAGTCAAATCTACATGAACTCGATCGCTGGCAAACCAGCCGACATGCCCCTTGCTGGCACTGTACCAATCCACCACGTGAACGTTATGATGCTTTTTAGCGGTTTGTTTGATAAGGCGATTGGTGGTATTTTGCCAATGCCGCGGGACCCGAGTATTAATCCAGAAAATGTGTCGTTGTTTGCCGACCGTCTTTAAAACTGAGTTAATATCGGCCTTAGTCGGTGGGCCGTTGGTTCCTAAATTGATCACCAGGTATTTGGCAAGGTGACCGCTGGCTTTTAGCTGGCGAACAATGCCGGGGAGTGAATAAAACTGCCGGCCGACCGAGCCGCTAATAGCACTGTGGGGAAAAGTCTGTTTCAAATCGGGTTTGACGTCAACCATGACCGAATCACCAATTGCGGTTAAGTGAATTTTACTGGCGGTTCGGGTCTGAAGTTTGTTCAACCGGTATTTTTTGGCCACGTGTTTTTCCCGATGAGTCAAATGAATCTTTTTAGCCTTTAATTGAGCAGCTGAAGCAGTAGTGAAATGATGTCGTTCGGGATGATTACCATGGTGACTAGCAGCGTTATGCCAGCCCACACCAACTAAGCCGAAAAGAACGACGACACCAACTAACAGCCAAAGGCTAAAATGCCCCCATTTTTTAAGCATTGAATTCTTCCTTTACAATAAAATTTTGATCCGTTTTCGCCATCCAGTATATAACCAACTTTGTTTGTCTGGCAAGGAAATGAGAAAATTCAAAAACGTTCTTCTGACCATTAAGGCTAGAAGGACGCTTTTTAGAAGGAGTTGTTATGAAGTTTAGTTAGTCGCTAAATCACGATTGAGGGTCCCTGACCAGTGCCAGTTTTTAACTTCCGGAATATCAGTCCCATATTCACGGATGTAATCGTGATGCTTTTGAAGCAGTTGATCCATCTTTGCCTTAAAGTCAGTGGCTTCCTGGTTAAATTTGGTACGGCTGATGGCATCCTTTGCCAAGTGATAACGATCCAATTCGTTTAGAACCCGCATGTCAAATGGTGTGGTGATGTCACCGTTCTCACGATAACCATGAAAACTGAGATTGTGATTATGACGGTGGTAAACCAGCCCACGGAAGGTGTTTTCAAAGCCGTGGAAGGCGAAGATGACCGGCTTGGTAGTCGTAAATAACTTGTCAAATTCATCATTGGTTAAGCCGCGACCGTCTTGATCTTCATTGGCTGGCCGTAACTTCAAGATGTCGATGACGTTGATGAAGCGAACCTTGAGTTTTGGAAAGGCTTGGTGCAGCAAATCAATAGCGGCTAAGCTTTCCATTGTGGCTTCAGTACCGGCTGTCGCAAAGATAATGTCAGGTGTGCCGTCACCGTCGTTGGAAGCCCAAGGAATAATCCCCAAGCCGTCTTTAACCAGCCGGGTGGCTTCATCCATCGAGAACCATTGTGGGCGTGGGTGCTTGGAAGCCACAATCAAGTTAATTTTTTCGCGGGCTTGCAGGGCCGAATTCATCACTGCCAGCAAGGAATTGGCATCTGCCGGCGTATATTCGTTAACTAGTTCATGACCTTTTTCTGCCAAGTGGCCCAACATGCCGGGATCCTGATGAGTGTAACCATTATGATCTTGTTGGAAGGCGTGGGAAACGTTCATGATGTTAAGGGATGGATAATCATGACGCCATGGTTGTTCGGATGCCTTTCGTAACCATTTGTAGTGTTGAGTCAACATTGAGTCAATGACTCGGGTAAAGGCTTCGTATGAAGCAAAGAATCCATGGCGGCCACTAAGAACGTAACCTTCAAGCCAGCCTTCAGCCTGATGTTCTGATAGCTGTGAATCAATTGTCCGGCCTGCTGGAGCCATATTTTCATCGTTTGGTGTCTTAATTGGTTCCAACCACTGTCGTTTGCCGTCATCCAACATGGAGAAGAATTTGTTGGATTTGGTTTCATCTGGTCCAAATGCCCGAAACGAGTGAGGATTATCCGCCATAATTTGACTGTAGAAATGAGACAGCACTTCAGTATCCTGGGCTTCTTTAGCGCCTGGCTTGGTGATCTTAAGGGCAAACTTTTGTGGATCAGGCATCTTTAACGGTTGGGCATTGATGCCACCATTGGTAATCGGGTTCATTGCCATGCGTTGGTTGCCATCAGGGGTGGTTTCTTTAATCACCTGTTTGATTGAACCATTTTGGTTGAAAATTTCTTCAGGGTAGTAAGATTTCAGCCAAGTCGTCAGCATTTCCTTATGAGTCATATCTCCGGCACTGACTGGAATCGGTACTTGATGAGCTCTAAAGGAGTTTTCAATCGGGTTACCGGCCAAATCAGTCTTAGGACCCGTCCAGCCCTTTGGCGAACGTAAAATCAGCATTGGCCAATGAGGCAGTGAAGCATCTTGTTGAGTTCGAGCGTGCTTTTGAATGGCTTTAATCTCGGAAATAATGGTGTCCATGGTGACAGCCATTGTCCGGTGAACGCGTTGATAATCTTTTGGATCACCGTCGGTCTCAACAAAGTATGGTTTCCAGCCCATGCCTTCAAAGTAGTTGGTTAATTCTTGGTCACTCATTCGGGATAGCAGCGTTGGGTTGGAAATTTTAAATCCGTTTAGATTAAGCATTGGCAACACGGCGCCGTCATTAATTGGATTGATGAATTTGTTTGAGAACCAGGAAGCGGCAAGTGGCCCGGTTTCAGCTTCCCCGTCACCAATTTCAACGGCCGCGATGACGTCTGGGTTATCCAGAATAGCACCGGTCCCATGAGAAATCGAGTAACCAAGTTCGCCACCTTCGTGCATGGAACCCGGTGTTTCGGGCGCCGCGTGAGAAGCAATGCCGCCAGGAAACGAAAATTGTTTAAATAGTCGTTGCAACCCGGTTTCGTTTTGGGCAATTTTAGGATAAATCTCACTGTAACTGCCATCCAGATAAGAATTGGAAACCATTACCTGGCCACCATGACCGGAGCCTTCAATATAAAACATGTTTAAGTCATATTTTTTGATGACCCGGTTTAAATGGGCATACATAAAGTTTTGTGAGGCAATCGTGCCCCAGTGGCCGATTGGCTTGATTTTAACATCGTCAGCCACCAACTCTCGTTTCAATAGTGGATTGTCGCGTAAGAAGAGTTGACCAACTGATAAATAGTTTGCTGCGTTCCAGTAGAGGTTGACTTTTTGTAAATAATCATCGGAATCAAAGTTTGGCATCAAAATCCCTCCAAAAATGTTGTTCATCATTATTGACAACCAATTTGCTTATCGGACCGGTCCAATATCAAATTACAACTGTAGTGTACGGCTAAAGATCAAGCAAGTCAATGGATTTGGCGATTCCAATTGTTTATTTTGACATAAGCTGTTCTTATAATTAATAAAGTCAATAGTCATCTAAGCTTATTTTAGTTAATTGGTGTGCCCAAGCTAAGATAAATCGGTCATCACATTTCTTTGAAGAAGTTTTTAAAAGCGATTGACTAATTAATCAAAATGATTATAATTTAGTCAATAAATGTTAGAAAACATCACATTAAATAAATTTGACTCTTATTATTCGTTTAATCTAGTGCTCAAGGGGGCGTTAATGATGAAGGTTCAAGTCGCAGCTGTTCAGTTTCAACCAGAGCTAAACCGGGTCAGCTTTAATTTAAATGCCATGGCAGATTGGGTCGATCAGATTAAAGCCCAACATTTTCGAACAGAGTTAATCGTTTTTCCGGAGCTTAGCACGACCGGCTATGAGTGTGGGCAAAAGTTTTTTGATTTAGCAGAGCCGGTTAACGGAGCAGCCGTTTCATTTATGCAAAGGGTGGCCGCTAAATATCGGGTCCATCTGATTTTTGGCTTTGCCGAACGGGATCCTAAAATGCGACAGCGACTCTATAATTCGAGTGTCTTGATTGACGATGACGGACAGGTGGTGGGTGTTTATCGCAAGGTGCATCTTTTTGATACCGAGCAACGGTATTTCACGCCTGGTAACGCATACCCGGTTTTTAAAACCAAAATTGGCACTTTGGGAATGATGATTTGCTACGACACGTTCTATCCGGAAGCAGCCAGAGCGTTGGCACTGAAGCAGGCTGATCTGATCACTGTTTCCACCAACTGGGAACGACCGCGGGTTCACGATTGGGAACTCTGTGTTCGAGCCAGGGCACTGGATAATATTGTGCCCATTGTCGCAGCTAATCGGATTGGGCTTGATAATAGGTTGGAATTCTTTGGTCATAGCAAAATTATTGATCCGCTAGGCAATGTGCTTGCCGATTTGGATCACGAACGAGCCGGATACATTCAGGCCGAAATTGATTATCAACAGACGAGGGGGCTTCGAAATGGCTATTATTCGATTTTTCAAGACGCACACCCTGAAACGTATTCTGAAGCATGGTCTGTACAAAGAGCCACTAATTAGAAAGATTCGGTGTCAACCGTGGTAAAATCGTTAAAGCATTTTGAATGAAAGGTCATCTATTAGGAGAGTTTGTCAAAAGGTAAACATGACAATTACGATCCAGTTTATCTGGGACACTTTTTTGAGTGAAACCTCAGTTTTTCTCAAATCAGAAGGCCAACAGCTGTTTCAAATGGTTAAAAAGATCTCGTGAAGTTTCATATTCAGTAGGTCGAGTCTCTTGATTTGAAATACAAAATAACGGTACTTCTAATTCATGAAGAGACCCGTGTGAACGACCAGGGTAATTTTTGAGGACTTCTTTATCCTGTAATCCAAATGCGACATCTTTTGCGGCAAATACAAGTAAGTCACCTATTCTTTGCCCGTTTAAATGGTAATTAACGACTGCTTCGTCTCTTGTTAGCACTTTCTCAATACCTGGTAATTGTTGAACAACAATTTTAACGTGATCAACATCGCTAGGATTGCTTACGTAGATATATGCGGCTCCTGATTCCTGATACTGATGATTCTTTAGATAGCGGTCCGCTAGTGGCAGAATAACAGTAGTTGAAAAATTCTGACGATTAAGAAATGTCTGAAGATTAATTAGTGTAGGTTTATTATTCATGCCATGGTCAGCTGTGATATAGATTGTTCTGTCAGGCTCAAGTTGGTGAATTTCAGCAATTTGTTGATCAATCTGGCTGATGAACTGACGGGCGTGCGGATTGTCTGGGGAAAAATGGTGCATTATATAATCGTTGGTAGTCGCATAAACAAAGTCAGGAGATTTAGACCGGATTAGTTGCTTGGCAGTTTCAACAACCCACTTGCCACTTTCTAAACTATCAATCCTTGGTGGCAGTTTAGTGCCAATAGACTTTAGGAAATCGTTATCTGGTTTTTCTGCATTAATTCGGTAAGTTGCTTTCTGCCCAAAAATTTCGTCAATTTTACCTTTTACCGTTAGCAAAGCCGAACTCAAATGTTGCTTCTTGAGTTCAGCAAAAATTGTAGGAGCATTGAGATACTTTGGTGATTCGATAAACGTTTTTTCATTGGTTCGTTTATTAAAAAAGACGTTCCCGTTAATTCCGTTAACCTCCGGGAATTTGCCGGTTAAGATGCGAGCATGGTTAACATTTGTTACAGTTGGGATTTGACTATCAATAATTTTATAAAATCCATTGGTGTCTGTAGCTAATTTATTAATATTAGGAGCTGATGACTTTGTTAAATAATCTGTAGCGGCGCCATCAATTAAGACAATCATTGCTTTGTTCATCATGTGAGAATCCTTCTTTATTATTTATTTTAATGCAGTTTTAGAGTATCATTGTTGTGTAAAAAGCTTGTATTGTCAGTATTACGTTAAGATTAATTGAATAAAAATATTAAATAGGGGTATTAATAATATTAATCATGGTAACTTTAAAATCGTTAAGAACGTTTATACAACTTTCTGAAATTGGAAATTATTCTAAAACTGCCAAAAAATTACATTTAAGTCAGCCCACCGTCTCAGTTCATATCAAATCCCTTGAAGACGAATTGCATACTAAACTTTTAAAGTATGATGGCAGTAAATATAAGCCGACTGAAGATGGTTATTTTGTTTTGAACTACGCTTATAAAATTTCCCATCTTGAAACGGATTTACGCCATGCTTTTGAGAACCGAAACGTTAAAGAGACCAACCTAAGAGTTGCGGCAACATCAGTGGGGACTATTTTGGTTCCAGAAATTTATGATTTAGTCAACGAAAAGCTTCCGAATACTTATTTGATGATAAATATCAGTAATTCTTCAAAGGCACTTGCCAGTTTAACTTCAGCAGACATGGATTGTGTTGTTGCCCCTCTGAATGATCGGCAGTTAAATAATTACCAAAAATCGTATTATGTAACAGTTGTTGCAAAAGACATCGTATATTTTGTTGCCAATCGAAGCCATCCTTTAGCCCAAAAACGTAAAGTTGGCATAGCTGATTTGCAGGACCAAATTTTTGTTATGAGAGAAGAGGGGTCTAGTACAGCTGACATGTTAAGTTGTTTTTTGCGTCAAAATCAAATTAAAGCCAAAAACATTATTCGCGTTTCTCAACACGAAACGGTATATCGAACGCTTAGTAGGGGAAATGGTATTGGATTATTATCAAAATTTTGGATTCCAAAGAATGATGCTAATCTAAAATTCTTAAGTATTAGTGGCTTTCCTGTTGAGAGGAATATCTATTTAATTTCTTCAAAGAATAACTTACAAATCAAAAAATTTAAGGAAGTGCTTACGTCACTTTTTAGAAATCAAAGAAGCCTGCAAAATTGATGAATTAGTTTGTGCTTTATGACAGAGCAGTTGCATCACTGCCACTTTAACTTGCTTAAACAGTTTCGAAACAAATTCTAAAAAGATCACAATTTAATTGATAGCAATTTATAAATCAAAAAGCCTAATTAGATAATATTTAATTAAATTTTTGTGAATGGGCGCACTACAATGTGAAAAAAGTGATAAAATATTTTTTGTTGTGACATATTTTATCATCTGGAGGTTATGAGGATGCGTTCGCAGAAATTATTGGTAATCGGCTTTCTTTTAGGGGGAGCGTGGTTATTAAATACCAGTGCTCAGGCCAGCACCTATCATCGTGGGACGCCTAAAGCTTTGCGGGGATGCTGGTATTCAGGGAAAAAGTCGTATTTGGAGTATTGGGCAAACCACACGGGAATGAACCAGCTTCAATATTCGCCAACCTATGGCGGTTATTTGAAGGCTGACCCGTATGGACTGACGTATGTTAAATACAAATATTTGGGCTATCATACCTATCGAATTACCGGTTGGACTTACTCAACTTCTCAGGATTTTCGAGAAATCGCGCCAACCAGTGAACGATACACGTATAATGTCAGGCTACTAAGTTCACAGCAACTTTATCTGTGTGATCGCCAGACGACTTATACCAAGTATCAAGTGACGCCAAGTTGGATAGTCGAGTGAAATGACCCAGAATAATGATTAGGGATAACCCTAATTTCTCTCATTTAAGGAGCTGCCTAAAAAGTCAAATTTAAGGTGGCTCCTTTTTATTTTTCTATAATCGATGATATATTACTGAATTTGACTTTGAATCCTCATGTATTCGTCATGATCGAATTTGACGAAGTGTTAAACTAGCGATGCTTTCTAAAAATCAATAACATTTTAGTTAATTTTCTTTGGCGATGATCACTTTCTGAATGTGAAAATAAAAAGAAAATAATTAAAAACTGTGTTGACAAACTGTGAAAAAGCTTTGTATACTAGCACCAATCAATTTGATGAACGACGTGTTAATCAATCGTTAAGTAGTGACCAGCGAAGTTTAAAGAAAGCATCGTTGATGAGAAGATGTATCTTCCTGGTGAATGAAAGTGTGGTTGAGCGAAAATCCTTTTCGAGGGACTTGGGACTGGCTTCCCTTAAAAAAGTCGGAGTATCGAACTTAAATCGGTACTCGTTGAGGTTATTCATGTGAGTGAATGACAAAGTTAGGTGGTAACACGGTTAAACGTCCTTTTCAGCATTAAGCTGAGAGGGCGTTTTTTGTTCATCAAAAATAAATTAGGAGATGGTTGACCATGTATCAAAATCAAAGAACTTCAAATGTGAGTTGGCCGCATTTATGGTTAACAGTCTGACCTTCATCGATCTGTTGGCATCGACCAACTTCACAATGAACCCACATATCTTCACAAGTTAGTGAAGAACATTCGGGAGCAATCCCGACACATAGTTAATTTAACTAAATCTGAATGAACGAGAACGATTAAACGAAGGGAGCTGTTTTAAATGACTAAGGCAATTGCATCAGTAAAATTCAACAAGGTTTCATTTAAAGCAGCTGCGTTATTAGCCTTATTACTTTGAAGCGGACTCGGACAATTTGGACGAGCCCTATTTGAGAAGCAATGGGGCGGTGAAAGTACCCCAGATGACTGGTGGTACTATTTTTTTACAAATTTTATTAAGGAGATCTTTATAATGACAAAACAAATTCAATTTTTCGATACAACGTTGCGTGACGGTGAACAGACAATTGGCGTGAACTTCAGTGTTGAACAAAAAGTCGCTATTGCAAAGGAACTTGAAAAATGGGGCGTTAATGTGATTGAAGCCGGCTTTCCCGTGGCTTCCCCGGAAGATTTTGAAGCCGTTCAGGCCGTGTCACGAGCAGTTTCTCATACGCAGGTTACCGGCTTAGCTAGAGCCCGAAAAGGTGATATCGATGCCTGCATCAAAGCCACAAAAGATGCGGTGAACAAACAGGTCCACGTCTTTATTGCCACCAGCCCAATTCATCGGGATTCCAAACTTCATATGACTAAAGAGCAGGTGATTGCAGCTATTCGCGATTCTGTCACATACGCTCATAAATTCTTTGATATCGTTGAATTTTCACCGGAAGATGCGACTCGCACCGAACCCGATTTCTTAGTTGATTCAATTGAAACCGCCATTCATGCCGGTGCTACCGTGATCAACATTCCCGATACGGTCGGGTACACCAACCCGGTAGAATTCGCCCGCTTGTTTAAGAATCTTCGCGAAAACGTTAAAGAGTTTGATGAGATTACCTTCTCCGTTCACTGCCACGATGATTTAGGGATGGCGGTTGCCAATAGTTTGGCTTCAATTGAAAATGGGGCTACCCGAATTGAAGGCACCATCAATGGCATTGGTGAACGGGCCGGAAACGCCGCTCTTGAAGAAGTGGCCGCTGCTCTTTATGTCCGTAAAGACTACTATGACGCTACCAGCAACATTGATTTGAAAGAAACTAAACGGATTTCTGATATGATCAGTGACTTCGCCAACATGCCGGTGCCACATAACAAAGCCGTGGTTGGTGCTAATGCCTTTGCCCACGAATCGGGGATTCACCAAGACGGGATGCTGAAGAATCCACAAACTTATGAGATTTTGACACCGGAATCAGTGGGTGCCAACAAGACGACGTTACCACTTGGCAAACTGTCAGGATCGCACGCTGTGATGGCCAAATTAAACCAAATCGGCTATCACGTGGATCGCGAGGATATGAAGAAAATCTTCCCAATCTTTAAGCGGGTGGCAGATGATGAATCAATTGTCACTGAGACTGATTTAAAGAAAATTATGGATAAAGTAAAGGAGGCCGTTCATTAATGAGTGATCAAATTGCAAAGATTACAGTTTTGCCGGGTGATTATATCGGCCCGGAAATTATGAAAGCCGGGTTGGCCGTCTTAAAAACCGTCAGCGAAGATGAGTTTGCTTACCAAATTGATGAGCGACCCTTTGGCGGGGCCGGAATTGATGAAACTGGCGATCCGTTGCCTGAGGCCACTTTGGCATCGGCAAAAGCTAGTGATGCCGTTTTATTAGCCGCGATTGGTGGGCCAAAGTGGGATCGGGCAATTAAACGGCCTGAAAAGGGGCTGCTGGAGATTCGTCAGAAATTAAATTTATTTGCGAATATTCGCCCAACTTCAATTAGCCGGGCAATGCAAAAGTATTCGCCGATTAAGCAGGTCGAGCCAGTCGACTTTGTGATTGTCCGTGAGTTAACCAGTGGCATCTATTTTGGCCAACCAAGAGAAATTGATGACTACCGCGCGATTGACACGATGCACTATACGGTTGATGAGATTCGTCGAGTGGCCCAAGTAGCGTTTGAAATGGCTGAAAAGCGACGTCAACACGTTACGATGGTGGATAAAGCTAACGTCTTGGCAACCAGCAACCTTTGGCGGCGAGTGGTTGAAGACGTTTCAGCCGACTATCCGGACGTGACGTATGACACCAGTTATGTTGACGCGGCTGCCATGAAAATCATCAGTGCCCCGGAACAGTTCGACGTTATTTTAACCGAGAACATGTTTGGCGACATTTTAAGTGATGAATCCGCTGAAATTACGGGTTCACTTGGGACCATCCCGTCGATGAGTCGAGGAACCACCGGACCAGCGCTTTATGAGCCGATTCATGGGTCGGCGCCGGATATTGCCGGCAAGGGGATTGCCAACCCGCTTTCGATGATTAACTCGGTTGCCATGATGCTTCGGCACTCGTTTGATCGACCGGATTTGGCCGATGAAATTGCGAAGGGTGTCGACGCCGTTATTGAAAGCGGCATTGTGACCCCTGATTTAGGTGGTCAGGCGACAACTGATCAAGTTACCAGCGCCATTATTAATCAAATTTGTGAAAGAAGGAACGCGTATGTCGAAAACAATGTTCGATAAAATTTGGGATCAACACGTCATTACCGGGAAAGTGGGCGAGCCACAGTTAATTTATGTTGATTTACATTTACTACATGAAGTAACCTCACCCCAAGCTTTCGAAGGATTACGTGAAAATCACCGAAAAGTTCGCCGGACCGACAAAACTTTCGCGACAATGGATCATAATGTGCCCACCGTCGATATCTTTAACATTCAAGATGAAATTGCTCGAAAACAGATTGATACCTTGCAGAAAAATGCTGAAGAGTTTGGCATTCGCTTAGCTGGGATGGGGGACGAAGATCAGGGAATTATTCACGTGATTGGCCCTCAGTTGGGATTGACCCAGCCCGGCATGGTCATTGTGTGTGGTGATTCCCATACTGCCACCCATGGTGCTTTTGGTTCAATTGCTTTTGGGATTGGGACCAGCGAGGTCGAACATGTTTTGGCAACTCAAACAATTTGGCAGACTAAACCCAAAACCATGGGCATCCACGTTCATGGGAAGTTGCCACGTGGCGTTTATGCTAAAGACATTATCATGGGGATTATTGCCAGAGAAGGCGTGGCGTTTGGCACCGGATATGCTGCCGAATTTTATGGCGATACTATCGATCGGATGAGCATGGAAGAACGGATGACCCTCTGCAACATGGCAATCGAAGGCGGCGCCAAGATGGGTAGCATTCATCCCGATCAAACCACTTTTGATTACGTAAAAGGCCGGCAATACGCGCCTAAAAATATTGAGAAGGCCATTACCTATTGGCAACAGTTTAAAACCGATGATGAAATGGCTTTTGATAAAGTGGTCGATTTTGATGTGACTGATTTGGCACCGTATGTCACCTGGGGAACTAATCCTGGGATGGCCGTTCCAATCGATCAGCAATTCCCCGAAATTCAGGATGAGGATGACCGTAAAGCTTATGACTACGTTGGTTTGAAACCGGGTCAAAGGGCTACTGAAATTCCGATTAAATGGGCCTTCTTTGGTTCCTGTACCAATGGCCGGTTGTCTGATTTGAAAATTGCTGCTCAAGTCTTAAAGGGTCATCACATTGCGAAAGGGCTGACGGCTTGGGTGGTTCCCGGCTCGCGAGCCATTAAGGAGCGGGCTGAAGCAATTGGGATTGATAAGATCTTTAAAGCGGCTGGTTGTGAGTGGCGGGAACCCGGCTGCTCCGCCTGCTTGGGGATGAATCCTGATCATGTCCCGGCCGGCATTCACTGTGCCTCGACTTCTAATCGAAACTTTGAGGGCCGCCAAGGTGTCGGCTCACGGACGCATTTGGCCAGCCCAGCGATGGTAGCCGCAGCCGCCATTCATGGTCACTTTATTGATCTTCGAAAACAGGAGGCGTAAGTTAAATGGAAAAAATTAATGTGATTAAGAGTACGTCGATTCCGATTATGCGGGATAATATCGATACAGATCAACTGATTCCCAAGCAATTTTTAAAAAATATTTTGAAGACCGGTTATGGCAAAAATCTATTCTATGATTGGCGATATCTCCGACCAAATAAGCCCAATCCTGAGTTTGTTTTAAATCGGCCGGAACGACAGGGTGCCGAAATTCTGATTGCCGGTGACAACTTTGGTTGCGGTTCTTCTCGAGAGCACGCGGTTTGGGCATTGAAAGACTGGGGCTTTCGAGTTGTAATTGCCGGTGGGTACAGCGATATTTTCTATATGAATAGTACCAAAAATGGTTTTTTAGCAATTAAATTGCCAAAGGATCAGCGGGAATTTTTGGCCCAAGCTGCGCCGGATGAAAAAATTACCGTTGATTTACCCAACCAAACGGTCAGCTTTCGGGGAAAGGTTTTCCCGTTTGAGATTGACCCGCTGTGGAAACATAAATTTGTGAATGGCTTGGACGACATTGCCATTACGATGAATTATGAACAGCAAATTGAAGATTACGAATCAAAAATTCCTGATTTTGGATAATTGACTTTAACTTGAATTAAGTTTAAGAGACGAGAAAGTTTAGGGGGTAGGTGCCTATGGAAAGACAAATCAGTCTACAGGGTCGAATTGACCGAACAAAAGAGTCACCATTATTCTATGAAATTTTTGCGTTGGTAGCTGGCGGCATGTTTTTGGATGCCGTAGATGTTTACCTGGCCAGTGCCGTAGCAACCACCGTTTTAAAGGCGCATTGGTCAACCTTACAATTAAATTCCTACTTCTTATCAAGTGGGTTTCTCGGTTTATTTCTTGGTTCGATCATTGCCGGCTTTATCGGCGATTTGAAGGGCCGGCGAGTCGCTTATCAGATTAACTTATTAATGTTTGGTGGATTTACCTTTTTAGGCGCTTTTGCTCCCAATATGGCTTTCTTGATTTTTTGCCGGCTGATGGCCAGTGTCGGCTTGGGATCAGAAATTGTGACCGGATATTCAATGATTAATGAATTTGCCCCAATACATAGTCGCGGCAAATGGTGTGCCACAACGTCGCTGGTTGCGAATTGTGGGGCCCCGATCACAATGATTCTTTGCAGTGCGATTATTCCCCGCTATGGCTGGCGGGTGATGTTTATGGCCGTTGGGATTGTGGCTGCCATTCTTTGGTACTTGCGGCGCAACATTCCTGAATCCCCACGTTGGTTGATGGCGCATGGACGAGATGATGAGGCCCGAGCGATCATCGAAAGACTGGAAGTTAATGGGATTAACGACGATGTTGATTCTGTCACTGTCAAAAAGCGTGAAGTGGTCCACCATTCACTTTGGGTAAGCTTATTTGTCGCAACGGTTGCGGCTTCGGCCACCATTATTTGCCAGTACACATTTACTTCATGGGTTCCAACACTTTTGAGTAGTCGGGGGATTAATATTTCCGGATCACTTTGGATGTCAGCCTTTATGATGGTAGGGGCACCTGTGGGATGTGCTGTGGGTGCTTATTTGGTTGATCGAATCGGTCGTAAAAAGACGATTGCGCCGGCTTTTTTCATGACGGCCGTCTTCGGTTTCATGTATGGCCAGCAATCAACGGTAGTTGGTGTCATGACAATCGGTTTTTTGCTGGAAGCTTGTTTTTACGTGTTGATGGCCTCAGTGATTGCCGTTTACGTTGCTGAACTTTTTCCAACCAAGTTTCGGTTCCGCGGTTCCGGCATTGCCAATGGGGCTGCCAAGCTCTTTACTGTTGCGATGCCGATCGTGGTGGCCTGGATGCTGAAAGTGACGAATGCCAACATGATCTTTTGGACAATTGGTGGGATTGCACTCTTTGCCGGAATTGTGGTTTGGGTGTTCGGTGATGAGACCAATCAAAAGGATATTGGTTAAAAAGTAATTGGTGTAGCAGTTTAGTTTAAAAACGTCTCAGAGAGGGGAACCAGTTCATAATTGGTGAGCCTTTCTCTTTGAGACGTTTTTCGCTTTGAAATAAAGAGGTCGTCAATATTTAATTTTTCTGTCATTGATTCTCAACTTAATTCTGATAAGATAACTTTAATACAATTGGTGAGTTTTAGTTAAGCTTAAAAGGAGTTTTTGGATGGAAAAATCACAACTTTCTGATCAAATTAATGACGCATTTATTGAATTTAATCGGGAAGCGTCCCGACATGCCGACAACACGTATGTTGCTCAACTGAATAGTCAAAATCAGCTGACTGTCATTGCCATTCCATATGGGAATCCGGATAAACCATATCAGTTGCCAGCAGATTTCCCTAAACTTTTGGCTGCCGTGTCCGACAAGGTTTACGCGGCTGAAACCGGTACCTTTTCACAATTAAAGAAGTTAGCCAATGAGGTTCAGCAGGAAGGCCTCAAGGGCTAGTTGATAGGTTAAAATAACAGCTGTCAGGAAATTTAAAAGTTTCCGGCAGCTGTTATTTTAATCGGAGTCATTAATTACTTTCGCAATGATTTTCTGATGACTGTTAAGTTATTGTTTGTTGTACAAATATTTCAATGTATTGACGTCTGCTTCGGTAATGTGTTGCGTATATGGACTCTTTTCATAAGGATACATCACATCGTTTTCATCAGTGCTGTGAGCCAATCCAAGGGCGTGGCCAAGTTCATGAACCGCAATAAATTGCGTGTAGGCGTAATCTAAGTTGAAGCGTAAAACCTGTTCCGGCAAAATCCCAATGGTTGCCGACTTCATGGCGTAGAACCCTGCTGGATTACGTTTGGTGTCCCGTTGAATATAAGAAATACCAAGGGTTTCATCATCGGCACCGCTGGAATCAGCTGCAACATTGGTAATTTTAATATTAGCCTTATTATAATTACTGGTCTCGGTCAGGTTGACCACATTGACACTGTTCCATTCTTGAATAGCAGTGGTCCACAGCGTTCGTTCAGCAAGGCTCATTGCCGGATAAAAGGCATAGGTGATATTGCTTGACGACCAACTAACGCCCTGATCCGGCGTGTAGACTTTATTGGGATCCTTAACCGGTGTTTTAACCGTTTGAGTGGCCGTTGAACTACTGCTGGTCGAGGAGTTGTTATCAACGGCCGGCGTTGTCGAAGTTGTGGTTGTTGAGACATCATTTTTGACCGGCACGTTGGCTTTAGTTAAGTAACTGCTGTTGACCCAGCCCTTTAAGGTATTGGCATCGTTTGTAACATAACGATAAGTGCGATAGGTTCCCTTAATTTTGATCTTTCGCTGGGATTGACTGGAAAAGACAACCTTTTGGTGAGTTTTTAAATTAAAGAGTTTCTTGCTTAAATTGGCATTATAAGCATAGGCCTTTTTTGAAATGTTGGTTTTGACCCAGTAGCTGGTGGGTTTGGTTTTAACAACTTTGGTGGCCTGAATTTTTGATTTGGCCTGAATTGTGTTGGCCGGTTTGAAGACGCCGACCGTCCCCAGAATAGCGACTGAAAGTGTCGCTAGAATAACAGATCTGATTCGACGATAATTCATTTTGGGTGCAGTCCTTTCTTAATAGAATTTCGAACACGAAAATGATTAAAAAGTGATCATATTCTTAATACCCCTCATATGATAACTATTATACTCAAATTAAGTGAGTGAATCAAAGCGATTAGCACCCGGAAGATAAGGCGTCGATCGGGGAAATCCCGTTTTTGGATTTTTCCGATCGATCCCTTATCTGGAGCGGTGCTGCTTTGAGGAACTGTCCTAATAAAAGTGAGTGGATCAAAGCGGTTAATCTACGGAGACTAAGGCGTCAAATGGCGGGAAACCTGGGTTTGGCTTTTTGTCATTTGATCCCTTAGACGCAGTACATTGCTTTGAGGAAACTGTCCTAGGAAAAGTGAGCAGATCAAAGCACCTAACCAAAAAAGCCATCGGAAAATCCCGATAGCTTAAGAGAAGAAAAAAGTCTTAATTTTAAACGCTAACGGTCACCCATCTGACGGGATGACTCAGTTCAGTTAATTCGCTCAACGATAACTTTAAAGCATGATATTGGTCGCCAGCTGCCGGATACAGCCAAGGTAATCCCTTTAATGAAGTATCGAGATAAACCGGTAAATCATTCTCCAAGCCAATTGGATTAACCCCGCCAACCGGATAGCCAGTGGATTGTTGAACCTCTGCCGGCGGTAGCAGGTGGGGTCGAACATTAAATTCGGTTTTAAACAGGTGGTTGTTTAATCGCGCATTGCCACTTAGAACAACCACAATTGGTTGCTGGTTAACGTCAATCACCAGTGATTTTGCAATCGCATCAGGGTCAACGTGCAGGACGTCGGCGGCTTCTGCAACGGTGGCACCGGTGGCTGGTAAATCAATGTATCGGTCTTTTAAGTGATGGTAGCTTAATTCGTTCTTTAAATCGATCAGACTCATGTTAAAAACCTCCTAAAGGGATTCTTCGGAATTGGTAACGGTCAGTTTTCGTTGTCGGTAGGCCAACCAGCCATTGAAGACGATGGCCCAGATTAGTGCGCCAACAGCTGGAAACAGGGATGACTGATTGAAAAATAAACTGATGAAAATGGCTAGGAAAAAGGCGATGGTTAGCGGATTGGACCATCGATACTGAGGCATCTTAAAGCCATCTGTTTTGAAATCAGTTGAGTGCCGATATTGATAGTGAGCCACCATGGTCAGCATACATACCAGAATGTAAATGTCACTGGAGACCGATGCGATAAACGCAAAGGCAGTACTCAACGAATTAAAGGAACTAATAATTGGTGCCAGTAGCATCATGCCGGCTGAAAACAGAACACTTGTGATGGGAATCCCGTTTTTAGAAACCTTGGTAAGGAAGTTCATTCCTCTTGTCGGCGACTCTTCAGCCAGTTGATAGAGATGGCGACCAGTTGAAAAAATGGCGCTATTTAAAGTTGAACAAGCGGCCGCGATAACGACCAGATTAATGATTTGCGAAGCAGCGGGTAGCCCGGCTAATTTGAAGATTTGGACAAACGGACTTTCACTTGGATTTAACGTGTTCCATGGGGTAATTGCCATGATGATCAATAGCGAGCCAATATAGAATAGCAGGATCCTGCCGATAATTTGATTAACGGCTCTGGGTAGTACCTTTCGGGGGCGTTTGGTTTCGGCCGTGGTAATGCCGACAAATTCCATTCCTTGAAAGGCAAAGAAGACCATCGGAAAGGCGTTGATAAATTGATGTGCTCCGTTTGGAAATAGGGCAAAGTGATGAACTAAATTACCCCAAGAAGCGTTGGTGCCGGCTGGATTTTGGTGATGAGTGGTGATCAGGTAGATGCCGATGATGATCAGTGCCAGAATGGCCAGAATTTTAATGCCGGATAAAAGGGTTTCCGAGCGGCCAAAGGAACGGACCATGGCCAGGTTGACCAAAGTTAAAAGCAGCAGGAAGGCAACTTGAATCACCCAAGGCGCAACTCCTGGAAACCAAAATTTGAAGTAGGTGGAAATGGCGGTTAATTCAGCCATTCCGGCCAAAACCAACTCCAGCCAATAGCTCCAGGCCGCAAAGTAACCCAATTGGGGGTTAACGTACTTGCCAATAAATGAGACGAAGGTGTGTTGCTGCGGATCGGCATACATCATTTCACCGATTGCCCGCATTATTAAGAAAAAGAACCCACCAATGATTAGATAGACCAGCAAAATCGAGGGGCCGGTTCGATGAATGGTACTACCGGCGCCTAAAAATAATCCTGTGCCGATTGACCCACCAAAGGCAATCATTTGCACGGCTAAGTTGGAAAGCCCGCGAATGGTCCCATCAGCATTGATTTCAACATTATTTTTTGTCATAGTAACTACTCAACTCCTATCGTGACTGATTTTGAAGACAACTAAAAACGTCCCTGCAGAAAATTAATTTCTACAGGGACGTTGACGACGCGGTACCACCCAAATTTATGACTGTCTTGCGACAATCACCTCAGTAACTCATTTGACAATTAGCCGGCTACACTTGACTGATGTCATTAAGTCTGAGACTGTAACGGGTCTTACCGTAAGTTCCGCTTTCACGGGTCTTAATGCTCTGAGCTCATCTTCGCAGTCATCACTTTGCGGCCTTCTCATCAATTGGTCGCTCTCTTTAGAAAATGATTGATTGCTACTCTTCTCATCCACGCAATATGATAGATTATTTACACACCATAATATCATTAAAACTTAATATTTCAAGAGTAATCCAAACTTTTTTGAAGTTAAATGGTGAATTTAAAATTAATATTGTAGAATGAAAATATAACTGTCAGTCAATCGGCAGGCAGCCTAATTTGAGGGGATGTGAATGCAGTGAAAAAGCAGTTTATAATGGGAATTTTGACCGCAGCGTTAGGGGTAACGGCATTTGGAGGAGATTTAGCAAATAGCCATCAAGTTAACGCTAGCCAAAGGATAAAAGTCATTAAAACGGCCAAGTTGGCGGGAGCCGATTATCATGTCACAGGTGGTTATTTGTATTCAACTAAACAGTTAACTAAACGTATCCATAATGCAAAAAATTATCGGCAGACGCGCTTCTTTTCGAATCGTGTGGTGACCATTCAGCGCGCGAATGGCCACCGAGCAAAGTATCAGTACGTGATTTCCAGAAATGGCCGGATTTTTGGATGGATTTGGCAGGGAGACCTTAAGAAACTTCCTGATAAGCAATCTTCAAAAACGAATTCGAACCAGTCATCCGGGGGTAGTAGTATTTCTTCAACCAAAGCCGAGCAGTCAGCAACTGACGATTCAGATGCAACATCTCAAAAGACTGATAATCCGATTAGCAATTTTTCATTAAGTGATTATCGGGCCAGCTTCCTTAAATATTTGAATCAGGAACGGGCAACTCGAGGCTTACAACCTTATACCGAAGATTCAAATTTGGATGCCTTGGCTCAGCTTCGGTCGACCCAGATTGTGACGCATTTTGCCCATGAAGATGACCAGGGAAACATCATTGCTGAGGAGTTGGCCGGTCAATTCAATGTTGATGACTTTGGTGCCGAATGCTTGGCCCAAAATTTTTGGGACAGTGATAGTACCAGTGATTCGGTTGCCCGAAAAGACGTCCATGAGTATATATACAATGATGCAGATTCCAACTGGGGTCACCGGGACATCTTACTAAATGCTGATTTAAAAACTATTGGGATGGGTGCCACTTTGCATGAACACACTGGTGGGTTTATGGGGACCTGGACAGCTGCAGATTTTGGCTATTAACTAAAAAATTGGTTATTGCTCTCACTCATGATAGCGAGAAACGATAACCAATTTTTTAGTTATTTCTAGAATTAATTGGCTGATTTCTTCAAAGCAGCCTTTTGACGCATTTCCATTTCAATGTGTTCAAGTGATTTGCCCCGGGTTTCCGGTACCATGTAAATCACGAAGAAGATTGAAAGGACAGCGAAGAAAGCAAAGACGGCAAATGGGCCACCAACGTTGTTATGGAACATGCTTAGCAGAACCAGGAAGAATTGAGAAACAATGAAGTTTCCAATCCAGTTGGCAGCTGAACCAATGGAGTTCCCAACGCCACGAACGTTCAATGGGAAAATTTCACCCAGCATCAACCAGCAAATTGGGCCCCATGAAACCGCAAAGCCGAAAATGTAAATGCCAATTAGAATCATGGTTGGCACAGCGGCGGCTTGAACGCTTAACGTGTAATTCAAAACGGACAGAATTCCGATTGAAACAGCCATCACGATTGAACCAAAGAGTAAGATGGTTCGACGGTTGAATTTGTCCATAATCTGATAAGCCAAGACGGTGCAAAGGAAGTTAACAACACCAATGCCAACCGAAATCCAAATGGCGTTGCCTTCAGCGAAGCCAAATCCTTTAATGAAGACTTGTGGCAGGAAGTAAATGACTGAGTTAATCCCAACCAATTGTTGCAGCAACATTAAACCAATCGCAACAATCACTGCCGGACGAGCAAAGGTTACCAGTTCCTTCCAGCCACCTTTTGGTTGATTAGCAATTTTTTGAATATCAGCGAGTTCCTTATCCGGATCTTCACCGGTATTCTTTCGTAATTCATGTAAGACGTCACGGGCGTTATTGACATCCCCCTTTTCAACCAGGTAACGTGGTGATTCAGGCAAAATCAATGAACCAATGAAGAGAATTGCGGCTGGAATCAAAGCTGACCCAAGCATCCATCGCCAATCACGAATTCCTAACAGGTTGTGATGCAGAAAACTCAGGTTGGAAACGTAAGCCAGTAGAATCCCAGCGGTAATCATTAGTTGAAACATGGTTCCTAACGATCCCCGATGAGGTGCATCAGCCAATTCAGCTAGATAGGCCGGTGTCAAAGCGGAAGCCGACCCAACGGCAAAACCTAGAATAATTCGGGCCGTGACCATGGAAGCAAAACCAACTGCCACCATTGAAAGGCCGGAACCAATTAAAAAGAGAATTGAAGCAACCAACAATAGTCGTTTTCGACCAAACTTATCCGAAAGTGTTCCAATAGAAAGCGCTCCAATTGAGGAACCAATCAGAACAGAGGATGTAATAAAGCCGGTTTGCTCAATGTTTAAATTGAAGTCATTTTCGATTAAGGAAGAGGCTCCCGAAATAATGCCAGTATCAAATCCGAATAACAGGCCTCCTAAGGCACCGAAAATGAAGATAAAGAAAATGCTTAAGTGTCGAGCACGCATATGAATCCCCCCTGACTTAAAGTAAGCTATTAACTTTTACGATTGTTAATTGTAAACCCTTTCAGTAAGAACGCAAGCGTTTGCATCAGCCTCTCAAGACATTATGAAAACGAGATAAACACTGTTATCACGAAGCATCCAGCCCTGTTTTGAAAAGCCAATCAAACAAAATTATTTGGATTTACATTCATCATTATGGCACGGAAAAGGAATTTTTCAACGAAAAGGGTTTTAAATGAGTGCTGGATAAACCGGTTGATTGCCTGTGGCAGCTATCCTTATGAAGTGAGAAAAATCAATCTTTTACATGCAGAGGTTTGTTTGGAGGAGCAGTCCTAATAATAAATTTATTGGAAATTTATGCGGTTTAGTGACTATTAGGTGTCATTCTAATTATGATTAGATTTCAAAAATTTAATCTAGGTTACATCTTGAGGAAGCTTGTTGACATGCATCATTGTATAACTTAAAGTTTAACTCATAACCACCATTTAATGATTGGTTTGGTTACTTATAGTCAGGGGGTTGGGTAATGGGACAGCAAACAAATAAATCGCTATTTCAGAATCAGCTGAAAGTGGGGCTGACCGTAAAGCGAGTCCGGCTCGATAAGGGAATGCGGGCAAAAGACGTTTATGATGGGATCGTTTCGAGATCCAGTTATTTTCGATTTGAAAATGGGCAGCATAATACCAACGTTCAAAATTTAATGGCCTTCTTAAGTCGGATGCAGGTAGGAATTAGTGAGTTTGTTTCGCTGCTGTTTTATCATTCGGATGGCTATCAAAGGGTGATTGCTGATTTAAATCTTGGCTTAGAGCAGGCTAAACTTAATTGCAGTCTCAGCTCGCTTCGTCTGGAGCAACGACAAGCGGCTTCTCGTTATCATCAAACCGGAAGCCTAATTGATTATCATAATATGTTGAGATTAGCGATGTATATCGAATACTTCGAACGGGGTCGGTTGGAAAAAACGGCTTGTAATCTGACGACCCTTAATAATTACTTATTTAATATTGATCATTATTATCAGTATGAGCTGAACCTCTTTATTTCGATTTGCCAATTACAACCTTTGGAAATTCTCGACTTGTTATTACCACGGGCAATGCGAACGGCTGCTAAAATTATTAATCCAACGTTGGCACATCAGACACCGGTTGAAGTTTTAAACCATGCCGTGACAACGGCGATTCATCATCAAAATTATCATTACTTTAAAAAATTTGTGCGAATGACCAATCGGGTTAAAATTCCGCAAACGGCGGTTTTAGCCGGTGTGGGCTGCCGAATTTACCGATATTTTTTGAGTTATTGTGAGCAGGGCCATCACTTGATCGAAATTAAGCAGGCCCGTGAGTGTTTAGCTTTTGTCAAAAATATTGTCAGCCATGAATTAGTTGAACCGCTGGTTAATGATGAACGACAACTTGAGGATTGGTTGTTGCAATAATTAATAACGTTGCACTTATGCGCCACTCCATGCTAAATTTATTATTTTATGCTAGTCTAATCATGCGTGGCAATCGTGATGATGATTGTCACCACTGTGAAAAGCCTGGTTAAATTTTTCGTGATTCACGGTTAATGATTTCATGATTCAGCCAATGTTAGGAGAACCGGCACAATTCCTCAGTGTCGGTATGTGAGATCAAGGTTCGAAATAAAACCGCAACTGATTTTTTGAATCAAGCAGATACCTAACAATAAATGGGGAAGAATACATTAACTGTGAAAGTAGTTTAATCACGATCCCCCGGTGGACAATTTGTGCCAATTACTTTATCAACTTGTGAACCAATCAATTAAGATCAGGCTTTTCACAGGCAAAATTAAAAATCCCGTTACTTGGTTAAACAGAAAGCGGTACGTTCTGTTTGACTGGGTAGCGGGATTTTTTGTTGAAATTTTTTGAATAAAGTTTTTAATGTAATCGTTAACCTAAAAATATCTTTTCTTGTTATATTTTATCGAGTTCACTGGTTTATCAGTTATCTTAAACGCTTTCAAAATTGTTGACATTAATTAGGTAATCGTTTACCATATCAATCGTAGATAAATTGAAGAATGGTTGCAGGGAAAAATTGAAGACACCAAGGCAATGGAGGACTTAATCATGACACTCATTTTAAACACGTGGATTTTTGAACAAGCAGTTAAAAACGGCACCACTCAAGCCGACTTGGTTAATCGAACAGCTAAGCTTGGCGCGGATGGGATTGAGGTTCGGCGCGAGTATTTTCAGGATGTTTTGACCGAAACAGCAGCGGTTGGCCGCCAAGCCGAAAAAACCGGCCTAATCGTTAATTATAGTGTGCCAGACGAGTTGTTTCTGTCAGATGGGACGTTGAACCCTAAATTGCCAACTTATTTTGATGAAGCCAAAGCGATGGGCGTTTCGAAGATCAAGTTTAATACCGGGGCTTTCGATCGGTTTAGCGGTGATTTAAAGCAGGCTTTTAGTAAATTACCGATTAATGAAATCGAACTAAACGTCGAAAATGATCAAACTAAGGTTTCCGGTAACGTTGCACCAATCAAAAAGTTCTTGGATGCATCACGCCGGGCTGGACTTAATCAAATCGGTTATGTGTATGATTTGGGAAACTGGGCCTTTACCGGTAACGATGCCATTGCCAGTGCCAAAGCCTTGGCAGAGTTTACTAACTATATTCATCTAAAAAATACCATTGAGAATCAAGGTCGTTTAACAACGTCAGATGATTTGAATACCGGGATCTATGATTGGCAGCAAATTTTAGCCGACTTACCAAATGATGTGCCAATTGCCTTGGAATATCCAATGGCAACTGATGACCAGATTGCGGCTCAGATGGCACTATTGAAGACTGGCATGGAGGAATAATCATGGTTTCAACAATTAGTGCAATTTTATTATTATTAACTGAAACTTGAAAGCTAAAAATCACTTCAATATTGCGTGATTTTTGGCTTTTTCTGATCAAAATTAAAACGCAAGGGCTCCTGCGCTGTATACTTTAATTGACAAAAGAAAGATACAAAGGAGTGCT
>NZ_LS422999.1 GCF_900411375.1 Lentilactobacillus raoultii
GTAGCAGCAAACGCTGTACGTGTAAACTTTGTTGATTCAACAACAAACAAATCAGTTGCTACTGTTGATGTAACTAATAACAACAATTACCCAACTGCAGTAAGCATGTTATCAACAGTTGATAACACTCTTGGTGGTTCAAACAATGTATCAGCAATTTCAAATTACTGGACATCTCAAAAGAGTAATTTGAGTTCTTACGCATACAATGGCTTAACTGATTCGCAAAAAGCTAATAATGCTGCGGCAATTGCTAATGCATCATTTGGTAAAGAAATTACCATTTTAGTATCTCCAGCAACTAATGTTCAAGCATTTACGGATGCAAATGTCACGTTTAACACAACTGATAATGGTGACCGTCCTAGCACCGGTGTAAACGATGCCTCTGCAGGAGATCAATTAGCTCATGACAATGCTTGGTTCGCTGTTAAAGGTAAAGCTGCAACACCTTACAGTTCTGCTCGTGCAGCATTTGTTACTGGTTTGCGTGCCCCAGCTGGTACAACTGTAACTAAAGATCAAGTTCAAGCTGCATTGAAAGCACAAGGTCTAGATGACTTCTATGTAATTTATCAAGACCAGAGTGGTACACTTAAGGATAATGCAAATCCATTCAGTAGCCAAGGTGAAGCTGTACAAGTATGGCACTACACCTTTAAAGATATTGCAAAGGGTACAAACGCCAATGCAAATCTTAAAGCTGGCGATCGTGATGCAAGTTTGCAAGTTAACTACAATATTGAAAAACGTAGTGCAACTGGAACTAGCAACACACAATTCTGGAGTAACTTATTTTAATTAAAAATTAGTTTGTGTTAACTCCACATAATTAAATCAATTTTCAAAAACGTTATCTTGGTAAGATTCCAGGATGGCGTTTTTTATTTTCAAAATTATTATTTTTCCTTTACAACTTTAAATATCCTAACAACAACGTCTTTTAACATTACTTCATATGATAAACTAGAAGTATCTTGTGCCGTTCAAAATAAGGGAAGACACTACAAGGAGCGTTAATTTATGTATTTTTTCTACGATGACAATATCAGCTTTAAAAAATCTGGTATCGAACATGCGGAAATTAAACGGCTAAAACTGTTTAACGAAAAGCATGTTCCAGCTAAAATCATTACCAGGACACTCTCACTTAATCTACACGATGTGACTAAAGATGCTGGGATTCCAGACGATCAGTTTGTTAATTTATTTGATTTTTTTCAAGGAACTACTAACTTTAAGCGTCGCAAAATGACGATCAAAGAATTAACCTTACCAAAGGGTGCAAAATTAAAGCCTGAAAAAGATAAAACCAAAACCGATGTCTTTGTTGGCGATCAGTTAGTCATGATTGTCGGCACTAAAACGCTGAAAGACGATCAAATTGATTGGGTTCAATACTCCGGTTTTAATGGTCGGCCAACTCGAATGGTTCGTTATGATACGCGGGGCTTTGCGGCATTAGAACAATTCTTTGCTTATGATACTACATTAGTCTCTGAACAGATTCTCAAGCCCAATGGTGAAGTAGCCTTGCGTCGCTACACAATGCCAAGACGTGATGGCACCACCGAAACATCGCTTCATGAATTGGTTAACTATAAAGGTCAAGACTTCGACTTTGCGACCTATGACGACCTGACGACTTTCTGGTTGGATCAACTCAATCTTTCAACTGGTGAAGCTAACACCATTATCTGTGATCGTTCCTATGAATTGGCTTACTCCATCCAACAAATGGAGACGCCGATTTATTCCGTGATGTACCTACATAATAATCACGTTAATTCAGGTACCGACCACATGCATTCCGACTTCAACTACAACTATGAATACATGTTGGAAAACCGACGTCGTTGGAACGGCATTGCCACACTAACCCCTTGGCAGTATCAAGACTTTACCGAACGCTTCGGCAAGACTAATCCAAATGTCTATATGATTCCTGGAGCGGTAACTGATCAGAAAGTTTTAGAAAAGCCTCATGTTAAATGGTCTGACCGCAATCCTAAATCAGTTATCATGGTTGCCCGACTATCCAGTGAAAAACAACAAGATGTTCTGATTGAAGCTTGGCCGAAAGTTCTCAAAGCTGTTCCAGATGCCACTCTTGACTTCTGGGGATACAGTAACGACAATTTCGATAAAACCTTAGCTAATTTGGTTAACCGATTGAATTTGAACGATAAAATTACGTTCCATGATTACACCAAGAATATCAGTGAGGTCTATAACAAAGCTCAACTATTAATTTTACCTAGTCGAGCAGAAGGCCTACCATTAACCTTGGTTGAAGCTCAAGCCCACGGCTTACCAATTGTAGCAACTGACATCAAGTATGGTCCCCGAGACGTTGTTAATGATGGCAAGGATGGTTACTTAGTTGAAAACCGGAATGTCGATCAATTGGCTGATCGGATTATTGAACTACTTTCCGATCCAAAGAAACTGGAAGAGTTTAGTGAGAATGCCTATAAAGATAGTTGGAACTATTCTTCCGATGCTATTTGGGAAAAGTGGCAACCATTGATTAAAGATGCCAAAAAACACGCACAAATTCCGGAAAGTCTTGAGGTGTAAGAATGTATTACTTTTTAAATCAATATATTAAAGCATTAAATTCAAGTGTCGAACACGCTGAATTTCATCGCTTGGCGCTGTTCAAACATGAACGTTTAACGACTAAAATTGTCACCCGGGATTTTGACCCGATGGAGCACTTAAATGCGGCCAATTTTGGTTTAGCTCAGGATGACATTTTAAATATGTATGACTACTTTCAAGACACTGTGAAGGTTAAAGAGAACTCAACTAGTGTCAAAAAGCTTAACATTCCAATCAGTTATCAGTTAAAATATGATAGTAACGTCTCAAAGGCTTATCAGGGAGGCCGTTTAGCTCAAACCATTCATCATACGCCTGGCCGGGTTGGCGAAGTAGCCTCCGTTGAACATTATGATGAGTTCGGTAACATTGCTAATCGCGAGTTATGGGACTCTCGGGGCTTTCATACCGCCAGCCAGCTATTAGACTATGATGGCGCACCACATGCCGAAATTCTCTATCACTTAGATGGTACGCGCGCTGTTGAACGCTTTTGGGAGATTACTGATGATCGAAAAGGTAAAGTGATTTTCAGTATCCATCTGATTAATTACAAAGGCAATGACTATTACTTTAATTCAGAAGACGATTTGTTCACCTTCTTTTTGGATGAAATTAATCGTCAAACTAAAACCGAAGATACCTTTATTGCTGATCGACCAGGAATTACTGATATCCCGTTAGTTAATATGAAGACCAGGGCTAAGAAGTACCTCTTCTTCCCAATCCTTCACGCGGCTAATCCGGAAGATTTAATCAACTCCGAACTTGAGCCAAGCTACGCTGAAGTCTTTAAACACTTGGATAAGTTGGATGGCTTGATCACTATGACTGAAGACCAAGCTCGTCAATTAAGAATTCGGTTGAAGCGACTGAAAGGTAAAGGTCGGAATATTAAAATTACAGCGATCCCTGGCGTGGCCTTTAGTAATCAAGAATTAAAGAAACCGCAGATTTTAATGAATAGTCGACCAGGTAAGAAAGTCCTTTATGCGGGTCGCTTGGGTGTTGACAAGGGTGTCGATAACTTGATTCGAGCCTTTGCCCTAGTAACGCCACAAGTCCCAGATGCTACATTGGATATTAGAGGCTTTGGCGACCAAGACTTTGTTCAATCACTTGAAAATTTGATTAAGCAGTTAAACCTGCAGGATAACGTTACAATCTCTGGTTACACATCAAATATTGAGCCAGTTTACGACTCAGCCAAAATCTTTGCCAGTGCTGCCCATCAAGATGCTTTTCCATTAGCGATGGCTGAAGCATTGGCACACGGCTTACCATTGGTAGCATTTGATACCAACTTTGGTCCATCTAGAATTATTAAAGATGGTGTTAATGGTTATCTACTGGCACCAGGTGACCTGTATGGCTATGCTCAAGACATTATTTCATTGTTAACAAATGATAAAATGTTGCAACGAATGAGTGTTAACAGTTATGAGAGTGCCAAAGACTACGAATTCAAGAACGTTTGGAAACAGTGGCGAAATGCTTTGAATCTTAAATCCAAGCGCAAGGCTTCAACTAAATAATTAATCAAAAGAATCAATCTTTAGAGGGGGACAATGTCAACGATGGGCGTTGTTCCCTCTTTCTAAAGAAAGGAGAATTATCGTGCCAAAAAGTAAAGAGGAATTAATGAAAGAATGGTTGTCCAATGCAAGCGAACCAGCGTTACGTGACTTTATTATTCAGATGGGTCGTGAAGATGATGAATTGTATAGTCAAATTCGCCGCCGATTTGGAGAATTTTCAGAAAAAGACCAGTTATCACATTTAAGAGAAGATCTTAGGACAATTATTTCTAAAAATGCTCACCGCGGTTTTATTGACTATCAGCATTGTATCAAGATGTGCAATAAATTCAATAAGCTAATTTTGGAAGCCCTGAATAAACAGTCAAAAGAGAAAGTGGGTTTAGGAATCCAAGAGATTTTATTAGTCATTCAGGAAACTGTCCGCATTCTGGAACGAACGGACGATGGCTCGGGAAGTACAACAGACACCTTGGATTTTGCTTACGATTCTTTGGAACAGTTGGCTCTCTTTGCCACAGAAGCTCTTTCTGATGCTGAAAAGAAACTATTAGTAAAAGCCGCTATTCGAACGTTTAATCTTAAGATCTTTAATAATTGGGACAATTTTCAATTTCCGATTTTGGAAAGCATTTTGCCTTTACTAACCCCGGAAACCTTTGACTTGGTTGATCAAGCAGCTGCCAAGGTTCCCCAACGCTATTCAGCAGACGACTATAGCTTTTCGCTTTCTGAAGACTACTATCTATCACTTAAAATCAAAGCGTTAATCGTCATTGGAGATTATTCGCGCGTCAAGAAATTTATGGCTGACCACATTAAAGTTAACCAGGTCAGAGAACTCGCAATTAAATTTTATATGTCGCAAGAGGACTTTAGGACAGCCGAAAAATTAGCAGTTAATGGATCATTAGCCAGTAAGGGAAACGGTCCTGAAAAGGTCTGGTTGGATTACTTGGAAAAGATTTATCTAAAAACCCATGATGATCGGAAGTTAGCCAGAGTTTATAAAAATAGGTTACTTTCCGAAAGATGGCTAATTGACGGAAATGACTATCAGAAGCTGAAAACTATTCTTCAAAAACAAGGCCGATGGGAACAAGAATCGCCTGCTTTACTTAAAGAATTTTCTGAAAGATTATCACCAGAGAACTATGCAATCATCCTTAACTTGGAAGGTAACCAAGATGATTTAATGGCAGTGGTTGAAAGAAAACCGTTGCTAATTGGTAAATATGGCAAAGTTTTATATGATCGTTACCCAGACAAAGTCACTAAGCTATACCATGACACACTGGTTACTGAAATTGGCAATACTCGTAGTCATTATCGAAAACTAGGAAGGGCGATTTGCGAGTACGCAGAATATGGTAATAAGGAGACTGCCAAAGCATGGTGCCAACGGTTAATCGAAAAATATTCACGACGTTCAGCGCTGGTAGACGAGATGAAGAAAGCTATTGATAGCATCTAATGCATTTTTCAAAAGGAGAAGAATATGTATCCCGAAAATTCTAAAGAAATTAAACAGTGGTTAGACCGAGCGGATAAAGTCGATTTATACGAATTTTTAGTTAGAGTTGCCATTGAGCGAGATGAGCTCTTTTATCGAGAACTTCAAAGAAATTTCAAGCCACAATCAACGCAAGAAAAGCTAGCCCAGCTAAAAGGTGATATTGACCTAGCATTTGAAAAGAACTTGTCTAGCGCCATTACTTATGACGAAGATTATGAACATATTTCTGACTTTTTGAGTGGTATCGTTAAGGACGCAGTTGGAATTGTTGCTAAAAAGGACTTATCCTTGGCAATTCAAGAAATTTTGTTAGTGTTTGAAGGCTTTGAGTTAATTGAACTAAAAGACGATGATGGAAATGTAGTATTTGATGATGCGCTTACGGCTATTAGTGATTTAGCACAGACAAGTGTTAAAATCTTATCAGAGGAACAAAAAACAGTGATTGTCAAAACGACTATTAGGATCTCTGAGGCAAAAGCATTTAATGGATGGTCGGATTATCGTCGTGCTCTTTTTGATAATATTTTCATGCTGGTAACAGATGATACTATCAAGGATGTAGTGAAATCCGAAAATAAATTTGATAAGCAGTATGCTAAAGAGTACCGTCAGCTTTATAAAAACTCAACCAGTTATTAATCATTTAGAAATGCAAACCTCACGAGTCTGAATTTTGCATTAAACAAAAAGAGCCTTGGATTTACCAAGACTCTTTTGTTTTAAAATTAATTAACTCGTTCAATCAGGGAATACTGATTAATTCAGAAAACCTTTATTGAAAGTTAGAATGGGCTGTAGCCATTACCTGTGCTCGTTGGGAACGAAACATTGGTTGAAGGCAAAGCAGAGTTATAACTGTAATATACAGTCGTAGTGCCAGAACCAAATGTGCCACCCAATGCTTGACGAGCAGTAAAGTTAAACTGACTGAATGAAGCAACCGAACCAGTAGAAGTGAATACAGGGAATACAGGTGACTTCAAAGTACTGAAGTTAGAGTGCTTTGCCAAGTAGTTCATAACATCTGTTCCAGTGTACGTAGCGTTATCAGTACCACTGAACAAATCGTTTACACTTGTGCTTGTTGGAGCAACAAAGAAGTTAGCAGCAGCATCAGAAACTTGTTTGTTTAAAGAATCTAGTGTATTGCCGGCATCAACATAAGCCTTTACTTGAGCTTGCAAAGTAGAATTTGCAGCACCCGTCTTAGCATCAACTTGACTTAAATCAAGATCATAATTCTTTGAATTTTTATCACCCTTGATTACTAAAGCATCACCACTTTGTGGAGTAGCTGAAGCCTTAGCACTAAAGTATTGATCTGATAGACTTGTAGTTGCTGCAGAATTCTTAGCTAACTTAGTAGCAGTTGCAGCACTGTTATTTGTTGCACCAGTTGCTGTGTTATAAGCTAATGGAGTAAGTGTTTGATATACCGTATTTCCTTTAGTCAAAGGAATCTTCAATTCAGAACCAGTCTTAGCTTGTGCAAGTACAGCAGCATTGTTGTCAACGCTAAAGCCATAACCTGTTCCATTTAGTGCATCACTAATGGTATCTTTCAAGCTTTGCAACTGGGTAGCTGATAAGTTACCAAGGTTCCATGTATAAACGCCATTATTATCTCTTGTTAATTGACCAAGAGTATCGCCCTTCTTGGCGTTAGTCTTAGTCCAGTCAACAGACTTAATGGTCTTACCAGAAGCATCAGTGAATGTCAAACGTACAGCACTGTCAGCAATTGGTTG
>NZ_LS423000.1 GCF_900411375.1 Lentilactobacillus raoultii
CCTGTTCCTTGTGTTGAGTTGGTACTTACACTATGTCGGAACTTTTGGGGGAAGGCAAGTGTTTTTTGATTAACGTTGATTTGACAAGGATTACCAAGGATGGAACTAAGAAACTTTGGACATTACGAATAATTTGAAGGAGTGATTTGCAATGGCAAAATTTTCCGATATTAAGGGGTTCGTTTTTGATCTCGATGGTGTAATTACTGATACCTCCGTTTTCCATAGCCAAGCTTGGCATCAGGTTGCTGATAAAGTTGGTGCCCCTTGGTCAAAGAAATTAGAGGATGGTCTAAAAGGGATTAGCCGGATGGATTCATTGGAAATGATTCTCAAGGCCGGCAACCTTTCAGACAAATACACGGACGATCAAAAAGTCGCATTGGCAACCGAAAAAAACACAAATTATCTAAAATTGGTTGATCAAATGACACCTGATAATATTCTTCCCGGCATCAAAGCCTTTTTAGATGAAATCAAAGATCACGGCTACTTGTTATCTTTGGCCTCCGCTTCCAAGAATGCGCCAAAGGTATTGGAAAAGCTGCAACTAACTGACTATTTTCCAAAGATTGTTGATCCTAAAACACTTTCGAAAGGTAAACCGGATCCGGAAATCTATTTGAAGGGTGCCGAATTAATTAAACTAAAGCCAGAACAGTGCATCGGCGTTGAAGACGCGGCTGCTGGCGTTGCTTCAATTAATGCAGCCGGTGAAACATCAATCGGCATTGGCGATAAACAAACTTTAAAAGATGCCGATATCAATTTTGAAAACACAAGTGAAATGACATTAGCTAATATTCAGAAACAAATGGCTTAAACAAAAAATAAACGCAGGATCGATGAAAATTTCGATCTTGCGTTTGTTTTTTTATTTAATCAGCCCATAGTGTCGTAACCCATTCACAATCCCGTGATTAATATTTGAGGTTGTCACAAACGACGCCTTGGCTTTAACATCCGGATGACCATTGCCCATTGCAACCGGGTAATCAACCTCTTCAAACATTTGCAAGTCGTTTAGTTGATCACCAAACGCGTAAGATGGAATGTTATCCAGGTGGGCTTTGGACAACATCGTTTGAATACCGGTTTGCTTGGAAACTCCCCAGTTCATTGTATCCAAACAACGTGGATTATTTCGAACTAGTGATAATTTTCCCTTAAAATGATCCTGGTAAAGCTTATCTTTATCATAGTTAAAGACGTTCAAGAAATTAACCTCGTGGGTTTTGTAAAATGTCGGATCAACGTGGGGTGTTAACCGTAATAACCGATAATTTACTTTGGTTAAATCATTTTCAGCCGTTAATGCAAAGGTTTTATTATTATAAAATGAAATGACATCCCCCTGCTTTTTAGCAAAATCAAGGATTTCTTCAATAACCTCGTCACTAATTTTTTCAGCCTTTAGTTTTTTCCCTTCGTATTGAACGTAGCTTCCATTGGCACTTACTAAAGAATCAATTCCGGTTTCATCAATAACGTACTGAATTTCAAAAATATTTCTGCCAGTCGAAATAATTGGCAAAATATTATTTTCACGTAATTCGTTAACTGCTGCAATATTTTCTTTCGAGACATTTTTTTCATTATCAAAAAATGTCCCATCCAAATCAACAAATACAACCGCTTTATACATTAAGTTCCCTCCATTCGATTCGCTATCTTTATTGTACTACTTATTTAAAATCTCCTCGTGAAAAGCAACCTGCAAATTTCTTCGGATTTTGATAAAGCACTAAATTGACCGGCATCTCTTTGACGACTCGTGAACTTGAAGGCCCTTTAACTTACAGATGTTGTATCAGTTTATTTTGTGATACACTATATATTGTCTATTTTATAAAAAGAGGGGCTACCATGGTGATAATAACAGCAGGAATGATCGGTGTCGGCAAAACAACTTTAACAGGCAAGATTGCAGCACATTTAGGAACTAAAGCTTTTTTTGAACCGGTTGGTGATAACCCTGTCCTGCCACTTTACTATTCTGATCCAAAGCAGTACGGTTTTTTACTACAGATTTATTTTTTAAATAAACGATTTTCGATGATTAAAAAAGCCCTCGGTGATGATAACAATGTCTTAGACCGTTCGATCTACGAAGACGCGCTTTTTACCCGAGAAAATAACGCGGATGGTAATATCAGCGATACAGAGCTGTCGGTGTATCTCAACCTGTTAGATAATATGATGACAGAGTTACACCAATTACCAAAAAAGGCGCCAGACTTGCTCGTATACGCGGATAGCGACTTTGAAACCATTAAGTATCGGATTAAAAAGCGGGGACGTGATTACGAACAGTTTGACCACAATCCCGAGTTGGAAAATTACTATTATCGGATGTGGCAGGCTTATCAGAAATGGTTTGAGGCATATCATGTCAGTCCTAAGATTAAGATCGATTTACAAAAATACGATCTCGCTCATCCAAAAAATGTTGACTTGGTTCTTAACAGGATCGACCAAAAGCTAGCCGAAATCCGGCAACCTCAAAACAAGGCCATCTAAGCTTTTTCGCGTTTCTAATAGGGTCAATTTTAAAAGACCTGTCAGTCAGGTCTTTTTTTCATGGCATGATAATTACGATTAAGTCTGTCGTAACTTGATTCGGCCCGATGAGGCTTCAAACCAAAGGACTCGGTTGGAAATTAAATAATCAATCCGATGCCGATACCACCATCCGGGGACACCCAGAGGGCCTTCTTCAATGGTTTTTTCAATTACTGATGCAATCCGGTTAAAATGAGTTGATGTCACGTGTGGCAACAAGAACCGGTCATAAAAATTAATTGGCTGACTCATTAAATAACCGTTTATCATAATACGCAATGGTGTATTGTCCCGGCGAAGGTCACGCCACAAATAGCTGTAAGTAAGACAGATATTTCTAGATAGCAGCTGCTCTGTTTTTAAGCAATCATGATAGACAAAATCAAATAAGGAAGCGTCTTCAAAGTGACTCAATTGAAATTCAAACGGATAATTTTTAAAAATCAGCGGAACATGAACGAAAGTGGCTGAAACCAACTGATCTTTTAAATAATCACATAACCAGGCAAATCCACAACTCTCATCGGGCAAATCAGTCCACCAAATTCGCAGCGTCTCCCGCTTACCAATTGCCTCATCCAACTCGCTAACGCCGTCATGAATTGCCTGGTCCCATCTGTCGATTGTTGACCCAGCTTCATGAGCACTTCGAATTTTCAATAAGGTCCTCCGAGTTTCAAATAAATCAGCTTGAGCAATGTCCCCCAACCCGAGTAATAAAGGTAACCTGATGACTTGTCGATTGATGTGATAGGTCCTGTAATATTGTTTCAAGTTATTGGCAAAGTAATCACTAAATACAACATCAGCCACGTTGATCCCTCATTCTTTCAAAAAATTGCCGAACGATTCGAAAAGACGACTTTGAAAAGTATAACTGTTTTGCCCGAGTAATTGCAACCATCAATGATCAATTTCAACTAAAAAGCCGTGTGAGCTGAAACAATTCTTTCAATTGTTTTAACCACTCGGCTTTTAGATTATCCTGACTAATTCGTAATAAAATCACAAATCACGCGTTAACTTTTTTCTATCGCGATGAACCACAAAGACATCACAAGGTGCATGAGCTATCACAAAAGCTGCTGTTGACCCTAACGTTAATCGGCTGAAAAAGTTAACACCTGTTGCGCCAATGACAATCGCATCCACATGATGCTCCGTCACCAATTCAGTTGCCAACAAGGACTTAGGATCGCCGTAAGTTACTAATGCATCAACGTCAGTGACCCCAGCCGCTCTTGCCTGTTCAGCGTATCCGGCAACTAATTTTTCAAACCGCCTTTTCAAATTTTCGATAGTTATCGGATCGATATTGCCAAAACCGATTGAAGCTGATTTTGAAACGCCAATAAAGTCCCGATTATTAATCACCGCTACGATGGTTAATTTGGCAGCATTACGTTTTGCCACCGCAATCGCTTTTTTAACGGCTTTGGCAGCAGTTTTGGACCCATCAACGCCAACCAGCAGATGATGATAGTTAAATGCCAACATTTATACCACCCCCATCGACGATTACTTCGCAGTTAGTTCATAAATTGATTGGCCATAAATCGCCATTGCCTTTAACAAATCGTCAATCGGCTGAAACTCGTTAGCTTGATGCATGGTGTCTTCAGTTCCTGGGAATAAGGCACCAAAGGCAACCCCGCGTTTCATCATTCGTGCATAGGTACCGCCACCAACAACTTCCGGTTTAACATTTTTTTGACCAGTTTGCGCCGCATAAACAGCCAATAAGGTCTTGACGATGGGATCTGTGGGGTCAACATAGTGCGGTACCATGTGACTAAGTTCTTTGATTTTCCCAGATAGATTATCCGTTACCTTTAACAATCTTTGCAAAATCTCAGTGTCGTCAGTTCCCTTAGGGTAGCGGAAGTTGGTATTGACCAAACCACCCTTTCGGAAATCAAATTTCATAATGCCAACGTTCATGGTTAGCTCTCCCATAACATCGTCAACGTAGGCTGCCCCAATTTTATGAGCCCGGGTATCATCGTGCAGATAATCCGCGATCAGTGAGAGAAAGCGTTTAGCATCCCCCTTAAAGTTAAACTGATTTAAGAAAGCCGCCAGATACGTCCCGGCATTAATCCCGTTTTCCGGTGCCATTGCATGCGCTTGTTTACCAATCAAATGAACGGCAATTCCGTCACTAGTTGCTTTAATGTCACCAGATAATGGATTCTTATCCAAAAAGTCCGTGAAGGCATCAACAAAGCCCTCGTTATCATCCGTTTCAACCAGTGCAGTTGCATTTCCCGGAACCATATTAGTCCGCAACCCTGAATTAAACGACTTAAGGGTATACTCAGTTCCGTTAGAATTGCCAAAGGTCACTTCGTAAGTCGCATTTCCCTTTTCACCATTGATCAGTGGAAATTCAGCATCCGGCGAAAAACCAAGTGTCGGTTGTGGCTCTACTTCAAAGTAGTGTTTCATTCCGGTCCAATCACTCTCTTCATCCGTTCCAATGATTAACCGAATCTTCATTTTGGGAACAATCCCATTATCTTTTAACATTCGCAGACCATAATAAGCTGCCAAGCCGGGGCCTTTATCATCCGACGTTCCTCGGCCATAAAGCTTGCCATCTTTTTCCGTCATCACAAACGGATCAGTCTCCCAACCATCTCCAGCCGGCATCACATCGGCATGTGATTGAATCGCAAAGGTATCGTCACCCGAACCATATTCAATATAACCAACTAAATTATCCAAATTTTTAGTGGTAAATCCGTCTCGTTCACCAAATGATAAAAACTTAAGCAAGGCTTTGGCCGGGCCCTCACCTAACGGATAATCATCACTTTTATTAGCGTCATCCCGAACACTTTGGATACTGATTAATTCTTTCAAATCTTGCAAATACTGGTCACGATACTTCTTTGCCTGTTCTTGCCAATTGATTGTCATTAATTTTCTCACTCCTGTCATCTTATGATTATATTTTAGCACATCTCACCAGGCATGTAGGATTGGTACCGGGCAGTGGCCCCGCTTAAACGGTCTCTTAAAATTCATTTGCTCAAAGCACCCGTTGATAAATTGCAATGGTATACTGAAATTGAGATTATTTTTGATATGGGAGGGCTTTTTAATGAAAAAAATTACAAATCAAATCTTAAAAAAAGTAATTCGTCAACGACCAGCGGACAGCTATAAGGGAACTTACGGGCGAATCGCCCTCATCGGTGGCAGTCAAAACTTTGGCGGCGCAATTATTATGGCTTCATTGGCAGCCGTGTACGCCGGTGCCGGCTTGGTAACGACCATTACCGATCCCACTAATCAGACCAGTTTACACGACTGGTTACCGGAAGCGATGTTTGTTGATAATCACGATTTTAAAACAGCTGCCCCGATTATCAAGGGAGCCAATGTGATCGTCATCGGTCCTGGCTTGGGAACAGATAACCTGGCCCTATCGCTTTTAACTCGAACATTCGAATTGGTCCACGAAAATCAAACACTGATTGTCGACGGATCAGCATTAACCTTACTGGCACACAATCATCTATCATTGCCAAAACCGTCGTTAAATATCCTCACACCTCACCAAATGGAATGGCAGCGGGTTTCCGGAATTAAAATTGCTGACCAGACGCCAACGGCCAATCAAAAAGCAGCAACGGCCCTTCACGCAATTGTTGTCATCAAATCCCATCGAACTGAAGTTTATGTGAACGACACCGTTTATCAAAATACGGGTGGCACTCCTGCTCAGGCAACCGGCGGAATGGGTGATACACTTGCCGGAATGATTGGCGGTTTTACGGCCCAATTTTCAGACAAAGCAAAAGCAACTTTGGCAGCCGTTTATACGCATAGTGCCATTGCTGATAAATTAGCTAAAAAACAGTACGTCGTTTTACCACACCAAATTAGTGAAGCCTTACCAAAGTTTATGCTTAAGAATCAGGCAGAAAACTGATTAAATCAGAGAAATTCAACTTCAATCCACCCGCTTAAACAATCATTTTTGGTTAAGTGTCGATAGACTGTAATCAAAAATTATTGTCACGAGGGTGGATTATGCACTAAAATATGATTATATGTGTTAAAAATCGTAGAGGTGAAAAGTTTGTGAGTAAAAAGAGAATTGAGTGGATTGACGTGGCCAAGGCAATCGGAATTGTCGCGGTTGTCTTTGGTCACGCCATGACTCGTCATGGAACCATGTTTCATTTTCTTTATTGGTGGCACATGCCGATCTTTTTCATTATGGGAGGCTTTTTCTTAAAACCAATTGTTAATAATAATTGGTGGGGGTTTATCAAAAAAAGAATCATTCCATTGCTGATTTCCTATCTGATTTGTGGTGGCGGTTTAATTATCCTGTCACACTTCATCAGAAAGGAGAGCTGGTCGTATACCGCCTTTTACTTCGTCAGATTACTTTGGGGTGGCCGAACACTTAATCACTACCTCAGTGTTTTCTGGTACATTAACGTTTATTTATTGGCCTTAGTACTCACGTCAATTGTGATTACATACGTAAAAAGTCGTGAATATCAAATTATCATTGCCTTTATTTCGTTAATTGTTTCAACCAGTTATAAACACGTCTGGTTCTTTCATTGGAAATATATTCCTTGGGACTTCGATGTGGCGTTCATCGCCCTATTCTTTATGCTATTTGGATACTTATATTTCCACAAGATTCAGCAATTCGTTAAAGATTTATGGATCATGATTCCTTGTGCCTTAATCACTGGTTGGATTTTCTGGATGCAGCATATGGATCGATTTAATTTTGCTTTTTATTTAAAATCGAAAATTATCCACGCAACCTTCCACCATATTCCGATTTCACGGGTTTCCTATATCCTATTTATTCCAATCCTTATTTGTTTGGTGGTCTTCAGTTTCAGTTACTACTTCTGTCAATTTTTCCCACAGGTTGTCATCAAGCCAATTCAATTACTGGGGCAACAAACGCTGGGAATTATGTACCTGCATAAAGCCGTGATTGATATCGTAGACGAAATGGGTTATCAGAGCGCCATTATGGAAACCATCTTGGCAGTCATCATTTCATTTGCACTATCACTGCTTTATAGCTACGTCAAACGAAAAATTAAACAGCCTAAGCCAAAACCGGTCAGTTAACAATTTTAACGCAAAAAAGCGATGTTCAATCCTGCATAGTTGGGAATGAACATCGCTTTTTTCATATTCTAAATTTTAAATGACTAGGAGATTATCCAACAACAATATTGACAATCTTATTTGGCACAACGATCACTTTTCTAACCGTTTTACCTTCTAAATGACGTTTAACGTTTTCGTCAGCCTTGGCAGCTGCTTCAACCTTATCTTTGGCTTCATCACGCGCAATCGTCAAATGTGACCGCACTTTACCATTCACCTGAACGACCATCTGAACAGTGTTCTCCACCAACTTGCTTGGATCATACGTTGGCCACTTTTCATAAGTGATCGTCCCATCATGGCCAAGCAACTGCCATAATTCTTCGGCGATATGGGGAGCAACTGGTGACAGTAACTTAACGAACCCTTCCATATACTGAATTGGCAGTGCGTCCTCTTTATAGGCATCATTAACAAAAACCATCATTTGAGAAATCCCCACGTTAAACCGCATATGGGAAAAGTCATCCGTCACGACTTTAACAGTCTGATTATAAACTTTGTCAAGGTGACCATCATTAATCGTCGTCACTCGATCACGTAAATGATTATTGTCATCAATCATCAACCGCCATACTCGGTCCAACCAATGGTGGGCACCGTTAATGCCCTCCGTACTCCAAGGCTTGGCCGCGTCGATTGGTCCCATGAACATCTCATAAACCCGCAGCGTATCGGCACCATATTCATTAACAATGTCATCGGGGTTAATCACGTTTCCCTTGGATTTTGACATTTTTTCATGGTTGGTTCCCAGAATCATCCCTTGATTAACTAATTTTTGGAAGGGTTCTGGTGTTGGCACAACTCCCAAATCATAAAGGAATTTATGCCAGAAGCGAGCATAGAGCAAATGCAAGACAGCGTGTTCCGCACCACCAACGTATAAATCAACCGGTGACCAATACTTTAATTTTTCAGGATCGGCAATCGCATGATCATTATGTGGATCAATGTAACGCAACCAATACCAGGAACTACCAGCCCACTGTGGCATCGTGTTGGTTTCACGTTTACCTTTACGACCATTTTTATCAACGACATTCACCCAGTCGGTCAGATTAGCCAGTGGACTTTCTTTCCCACCAGAGGTCTGGATGTCTTTGGCTTTTGGCAGTCGAAGTGGCAACTCATCTTCGGGTACCAAAGTGGTTTCGCCATCTTCCCAATGAATGACTGGAATCGGTTCGCCCCAGTAACGTTGACGACTGAAGATCCAATCGCGGAGTCGGTAATTGACTTTCTCCTTGCCGGCATGGTGTGCTTTCAACCAGTCAATTGCCGCTTTGATGGCGTCTTCCTTATTCATGCCATCCATAAAGCCGGAATTAAAGTGCGGCCCATCACCAGTATAAGCAGCATCTTGTACATCACCGCCTTCAATGACGGGAACAATTGGCAGGCCAAATTTTTTGGCAAATTCAAAATCTCGATCATCGTGAGCCGGCACTGCCATAATGGCTCCGGTTCCGTACGATACTAACACATAATCACCGATCCAGATTGGCACCTCTTTGCCATTGATCGGATTAATTCCGTAAGCACCGGTGAAGACACCACTCTTATCCTTGTTTAAATCTGTTCGTTCCAGATCAGACTTTCGAGAAACCTGTTCTTTGTATGCAGCTACCTCTGCTTGATGTTCCGGTGTTGTAATCTGATCTACCAACTCGTGTTCCGGAGCTAAAACCATGTATGTAGCGCCAAATAAAGTATCTGGTCGAGTAGTAAAAACTTCAATTTGTTCATCTTCATGACCCTTTACTTTAAAGAAAACACTGGCCCCACGTGAACGACCAATCCAATTACGTTGCTGTTCCTTAATACTTTCAGGCCAGTCAACCGTATCCAAATCGTCAATCAGCCGATCTGCATAAGCCGTAATTTTAAGCACCCATTGACGCATTGGAACTCGATAAACCGGATAACCACCACGTTCAGTCTTACCATCAACCACCTCTTCGTTGGCTACCACGGTTCCTCCCATAAAGTCAGGCGCCCAATTGACCTCAATATTATCTTCATAAGCCAATCCACGCTTATATAGCTGTTCAAAAATCCACTGTGTCCATTTATAATAAGCTGGATCCGTTGTATTGATTTCCCGATCCCAATCATATGAAAAACCTAAAGAACGGATCTGACGCTTAAAGGTCTTGATATTTTGGGCTGTAAAACTCCGCGGGTTATGGCCGGTTTTTAAGGCATACTGTTCGGCTGGTAATCCAAAGGCATCCCATCCCATTGGGTGAAGGACATTTTTCCCCTGCATTCGGGCCATGCGCGCCATAATATCGGTTGCCGTATAGCCTTCCGGATGACCAACGTGGAGTCCCTGACCTGAAGGGTACGGGAACATATCCAATACATAGTACTTATCCTTGCTGGTATCATCTAACGTTTTAAATGTTTTGTGTTCTTTCCAGTAATGTTGCCATTTTCGTTCAATTACTTCATGATTGTATGCCATTTTTGCAACGTCCACCTTTCAAATTTTCAAAAATTAATGAAAAAAGCCCTATAAGAAGCCATAGCAAGCTTCCTATAGGACGATTAATCGCGGTACCACCTATATTCTTAATATCGACTACGGATATTAAGCACTCGATAACCGATAACGGCGATTAACCGACCTGGTCTACTTAATTCAACCAGACATTCGACGATGAGTTCATCAAAAATCAATCCGGGTTTCCAGCAGCCACTCGGTTTCTAAAATTAATTTTAGATTACTAATTCGTCTCTTCATTTTCACTAATATTGAGATTATTGCCTATTATCATAACAAATCATTCTTCAAAAAACAATACATCGCAGTGCTATAATAAATTGTATCCCAATTCAAATGAAAGTAGCGAGTTAATTAATGATAAGATTACGACAACCAAAGTTTTTCTTGGGAAGTATTTCCCTCATAACTTTTCTGATTTTTTTAACCGGTGTTTTACTACATGCTGACTGGATCAGCACTTTCGATCATCAAATCGGCCAACTCGTCAGAAATGAAGCAACGCCACAACTAACCGTTTTAGCAATCCACTTTACAAAGCTGGTAAACGTTGTGCCGGTGATTTCTTTTACGATTGGCGTCACGTTAATTTTGGCTCTGGTTGGAAAACTTCGTGCCGCTGCCTTTTTAATGATTAACAGTCTTGGCTTGGCCGGACCGATTAACACATTAGTTAAGCATCTCGTTAATCGCCCACGCCCCTTGCTACATCATTTGGTCATGGTTCATTCTACCAGTTTTCCAAGTGGTCATTCAATGAGTGCCATGATGATCGGCGGCAGCCTGATCCTAATTGCTAATCGCTTACTTAAGAAGAAAAGCAGTCGATTTATTTTTGGTTTGCTTGTCGGCCTCCTAATTGGCCTGGTTGGTCTCAGTCGGATTTACGTAGGCGTTCATTTTGCCAGTGATGTTGTTGGTGGCTGGTCTTTGGGGCTCTTTTTACTATTGCTCAGTCAATTTATTTTCAATCGATTTTTAGGAGGGCTTTTATGAACCGTTTACCAAATGGGCTTACATTTAGTCATCAACTTTTAAGAGAAGCCGTTGCATCAGGCGACAACGTCATTGACGGCACCGTCGGCAACGGTCACGATACCCTGCTTTTAGCAACATTAGTTGGGGCAGCCGGCCAAGTTTATGGCTTCGATATTCAAGAACCCGCCATTCAAGCAACTAAGCGTTTACTAACTCAGCACAAGATTGACCCCACGATTGTCAAGCTCTATCAGAAAAGTCATGCTGAAATTGACACAGTTTTGCCAACGGATACGCCAATTTCGGCAGCAATTTTTAATTTAGGGTACCTACCCGGTGGCAGTAAAGCCATTATTACCAAGCCTGCCTCAACCTTAGTTGCTATTAAAGCTTGCCTAAAGCATTTAAAAAAATTCGGTTTGGTAATTGTCGTCGTTTATTACGGTCACCCAGGTGGGCTGGCAGAGAAGCAAGCGATCTTAGACTTTTGTCAAAAATTACCTCAAAAAAGGTATAGCGTTTTGAACTACGGGTTTATTAACCAAGTTCATGAACCACCCTTCGTCCTTGCAATCCAAAAAATTAATTAAGCGGATGTGGGATCTTACTTATGAGCAAGGTAATTAATGGGTGCGGTGCTGTCGATCAAACCAATTTGTCACGTACGCAATTAGAATTAAAATTAAGCCAACAATGAACACATGGTGCAACGATTCAAATAAAATCATTCTCAGTTTGGGCAAAATTGCCCCGGATAATTGGTTCGCCGTTTGTGGGTTAATTAATTTATCCATCATTTTCAAAGTTGCGCCATCAGTTTGGCGAACTCCTCTCAGCATCGTCATATTCATCACAATGCCAAATACCGAAATCATCAGTGTCTGACCCAACGTTCGACATAGTGTATTGAACGATGTGGCCACACCGATTTCTGTCGACTTAACCACGTTTTGGACGCTGATAATTGACGTCGTTGTTGTCATCCCAAAACCCGTGCCACAAATCGTTGAAATTAGTAAGAAGGCCGTAAAGGGAGTATACGCGGGGATCAGAACCATCGTGACGGCACCAACTAAAATAAATGCCAAACTAATATTGATGATCTGATTTGGTGAATATTTAACCAGTAATTTACCGGCAATAAAGGACCCCACAATCCACATCAATGAACTGGGTGTGACAGCAAACCCCGCCATTGAAGCTTGTAATCCTAAGATTCCCTGGGTCCAGTCAGGTAAGTAGACTTCGTAGGCAATTAAAAAGCCACTCATCAATGCAATAATCAAATTTTGGACCACAAACGTTCGATTTGCAAAGAGCCCCATTGGAATGAGCGGATCAGTTGCCAGCTGTTCCTTTCTAATAAACATGATAGCGGAAACAATGGTTAAACCGGCACAAATGGCCACAATTCGCCAATCAATCGGTGTTTGACCAATTATTTGAAAAGCATACATCACCGCTAATAACATAACGGTTAGCCAAACGGTGCCACCAATATCCATTTTGCTGTCAATTTTTCGTCGTTGTTCATGTAGAAAAAACTGAATCATTAATAACACAATAATCCCAATTGGCAAATTAATGAAAAAGATCCAATGCCAGCTTAGGTTATCAACAATGAAACCACCTAATAGCGGCGCAATAACTGAGGCGATTCCCCAAGCCGAACTATTCAACCCTAACACCTGGGCTCGCTTTTCCAAAGGGTAAATGTCAGCAATAATCGTATTGGCAACTGGCAAGATGGCGCCACCACCAATTCCCTGAATCGCCCGCCAAAGAATTAGCACAACCATTGAATTTGACAAACCGGACATCACGGACCCAATAATAAAAATCGTTGTGCCAACCATAAAGATTGGTTTTCTGCCAATACTATCCGCTAATTTACCATAAATGGGTGTAGCAATGGCATTGGTCAGCAGAAAAATCGAGAAAACCCAGTTCATAAGTGATACACCGTGCAGATCGCCAACGATGGTCGGCATTGCAGTCGAGACGATTGTTCCCTCAATTGCACACATAAATGTCGCGATAAACAATGCGATCGTCACAAAAATTAAATTTCTTCTTGAAGCAATGGCAGTCATTAAATGACCCCTTTCATAATTTAGTTCTGATTAATTTTTAGACAGAAAAAAGGCTGGTACAAAAAAGCATTTGTACCAGCCCCAACCCACGTAATTGAATACGTAATTAAAATATTAAATTATTGATTAAAGTACTTTTTAAGTGCCTCAACTTTATCAGTCTGTTCCCAAGGCAGTTCAATATCAGTCCGACCAAAATGGCCATAAGCCGCTGTTTGCTCATAAATTGGCCGCTTTAAGTCCAGCATTTTAATAATGCCGGCCGGCCGCAAATCAAAGAGGGCTCGCGTCGCATCAATCAATTTTTCTTCAGAAACTTTGCCGGTGCCAAACGTATTGACATCAATTGAAACTGGTTTAGCAACCCCAATGGCATAAGCTAATTGAATTTCAACTTGATCAGCTAAATGAGCCGCCACAATATTCTTTGCAATATACCTAGCTGCATAGCTGGCTGATCGGTCAACCTTGGTGGCATCTTTGCCGGAGAAGGCGCCGCCGCCATGATGAGCATAACCGCCGTAAGTATCAACGATGATCTTTCGACCGGTTAACCCGGCATCGCCTTCCGGACCACCAATGACAAATCGACCGGTTGGATTGACCAGATACCTGGTTTGATCATCCAAATATTTAGCAGGAATAACTTGCTTAATAATTTTGTTGATGACATCCTCACGGACCTGATCCAACTCAACACCATCCGCATGTTGGGTACTTAAAACAACGGTATCAACTCGAAATGGTCGATTGTCATCGTCATACTCAACCGTGACTTCTGCTTTGGCATCAGGACCAAGATAGCTGATCTCACCGCTTTTACGCAGTTCAGCCTGCTTGCGCATCAGCTTATGGGATAGTGCAATTGGTAAGGGCATTAATTCAGGTGTTTCGTTAATGGCATAGCCAAACATCAACCCCTGATCACCGGCCCCAATCTTATCAAACGGATCGGTTTGGCCGTTTCGCTCTTCCAAAGCTTCGTCAACCCCTTGAGCAATATCTGGGGATTGTTCATCAAGGGCAACGATGACAGCACATGAATCACCGTCAAAGCCGTACTTACCATCACAGTAACCGATTCGTTTAATTGTATCACGAACGACTTTTTGAATATCAACGTATGCCTTGGTGGAGATTTCACCAAATACCAGCACCAACCCGGTCGTAACCGAAGTTTCGCAGGCAACCCGGGCATCCGGGTCCTTTGCTAATAAGGCATCCAGAATGGCATCACTGATTTGATCAGCAATCTTATCCGGATGACCCTCTGATACAGATTCCGAAGTAAATAAATGTTTTTCGCGCATTTTATTTTCCCCCTATATTTTTTTAGGTTACAAGGCTTCTTCACGCTAACCGTGAATCCTATCGGGAACTCATAACTTCACTATATTATCATAATTTGACAGCTTTTGGAAGCTTAATTCTACAAGTGTCGCCAGTTAAGTCAATTAGTCATGGCAGTTGATCCATTGACCACCCCATCAAAAACCAGTAGGATTGATTTTAGAAATTATTAGATTGAAGGTGATACTTTGACAATCAAGAGATCTGAAGTCAGTCAATTATTGATTCAGATACTGGTCCCAGTTTTAACTTGGATGCTTTTTTCACAAGTTCGGCTGGGAGCCTTTTTTACCAATCACCAGTTGAGTTACCTGCTTTTACTCGCGTTGAGTTTTTCGGCTTTACTGAGCCAATTGATTTCTGGTAAAAGAAAGCCGATCATTTTTATTGCGGCTGACACCGCCTTTTTATTGTTATGTCTAAAAGGCGTTTTTAGTTCTGATTCATTTAACAGTTGGCTCCTACTACTGGATTTTGGCTTGGCCAATCTGCTTATTTTGACCAACATCGTTAAGGAACCCCACTGTCGATGGATCATTTATGGGTTAATTAATGGCAGTGGCATTGTTTTTTTGTTTAATATCACCGCTCATCATTACTTTTCCCTTGAATCGCTTATGAGTCTAACGTTATTAATTTTTGTCAACATTTTCTTTTCCGCCCCAATTTTCATGAAATCAGGCAATCGGCTGTCACGCTTAATTATCATGGGACTAATCTTAGCAATTTGCTTAAGTCTTGCATTAGCACCGCTTAAAATTTTAATCATTGGGGCAATTCTCGGTCTCTACTTATTTTTGGATTGGCACATTAAGCTTAACAAAAGCGCTCAACAGTCCAATATCGCCATTTTTTGCCTGCTTTGTTTCTCATTAACCGCTTACCTCTAATCAAATGTTAAGCTTTTCTTTACTTACTTTAATTTTGTGCAAAATCCGTCTGACTTTTAATCCAGTTGCTGATTAACATGTTACGATACCTAATGATTAATAAATGACGGGGGACACATTCATTGAACATTAGAGTAATTGGCGACATTCGCACCGGTAAAATTCAGCCTTCGTTAACCGGAAATGCCATTGTAGACGACGCGTTAATCCAGAATTTTTGTAATGAACTTCGGCATCAGGTCACCCAAACTGACCGCTCAATCAACATTATTGCTGAACATTTTTTTAATCCGACCATTCAAACGGATGATCTCATTTTAATGGATCGTCGAATTTCAAATCTTCTCCCCAATGATATTCGGACTAAATATCGAATCATCGATGTTGATCATAATGACTTGGTACGCGGTAATGTTGTTAAGGTTTTAGACAGTTTAAAACACCTCAATCAGGATTCCTAGATGTAGACTTTATGTAAAGCGCCTCCTTGAATCAAGTGATCGATTTAAAACGATTGCTTAATTCAGGGAGGCGCTTTGAGTTACCTCTGACGTTTATTGCGATGACGATAAATCAGTAGCATCAAAACCATCAACGCAATGGTTAAAATTAATGTATCAATCCAGGCTTCATTTCTTCCGGCGAATGGTAATTTAACATTCATCCCATAAAAACCGGAAACAATCGGCGGAATCGCCAACACCAGCGACCAAACAGTTAGAAATTTCATCGTTTGATTTAAGCGATTATTTAAAATATTTCCATAGGCCGCCTCAGTTTCGTTAACAACGTTACTTTGAACATCAAACATCGCTTGGCATTGTTTGTACTCAATCACTAAATCAGAAATTTGTTGGGTCACTTGTTGTTCAATATCGGTCGTTAACCGGAGTTTTTGCTTCAAAACCCCTGCCAATTCTTCCAAAGCCACCAAATTACCGGCGGTTGCTGAACGGAGGTATACCAATCTGGTTTTTAAAGTAGTTAATGTTGCTAATTGGCGGTTGGTAATCACACCTAATCGGTGGCTGGCAAACTTATCCGCTCGTTTACTTACTTCATCAAGCATGTCAAAATAGGGTGAAAGTAACGCCCGTAAAATTGCGAAAATATGATCACTAATTTGCATCAAGTTCTGATTTGCCTGTTGGTTGACCAGCTTAGCCTGAGCTTCCCCATGGCAGGCCGTCATCATCACGTCATCATTGAAGCCTAAAAATATTGGCACCGTTGTCATGGGACTATCAAGTCCGCTTGCCAATGCTCTGATCACAACAACGCTTGTATCTGTGATGGGATCATAAGTGGCTCGCGGTTGTTCATGACGATCGAGCATATAATTCTTAAACTTTAGTGGCAACTGGTAGGTCGCAATCACTTTGTCCAGTTCATCGGCCTGTGGTTTAACGACTTCGATCCAAATATAATTTTTCAATTTATGAATTTTTATCATTGGACAATTCCTCACATGTTATCATGAAGTCCCTATTAAATTGTAGGTTAAGCAACTGCTAAATTCAATCATCGGCTTTTCGTTGAGAAACTGATTGTTTGTGACCAATTAATTGATAAGCTGCCAACATCACAAAAATCGAGGAAATTGAAATCAACATTGCCACTCTGGTCGACCCGCTCACCAGTAAGAAACCCAGTATAAAGATAAAGAATGCCAAGCTTAGGTAATCCGTCACCGGATAGCCGGGCATTTTAAACCGAGCGACACCAGTCGCATGTTGTCGCCGATACTTGAGGTGAACAACTAAAAGCACCACCCATACAATCACAAAATTGATCGTTGAAACACTCGAAACCAGATTAAAGACCCCAGCTGGAATAAAGTAATTTAAAATCACAATGATCAGTAAAAAGGCAGTTGAAAAATTAAGCGCAATATTAGGAACACCATTGCGGCCAAGTTTAGTTAAGAAACTGGAAGCATTTCCACCCATACTTAGTGCGTACATCGTTCGACTGGTACTAAACAAACAACTATTGGTTGCCGAAATTGCGGCAGTCAGAACAACAAAATTCAGGATTCCAGCTGCCCCAATAATGCCAACACCGGAAAACACTTGGACAAATGGACTGGCCGTTGTAGTGATCTCATTCCATGGATAAACGCTCATTACGGCGATCATGGAACCAATATAAAATAAACCAATTCGAATGGGCAAACTATTAATGGCTTTTGGCAGGTTCTTTTCCGGATGATCCGTTTCACCCGCCGTTAGTCCAACCATTTCAATGCCGACAAAGGCAAAAACGACCATTTGAAACGATAACAAAAAGCCGTGGGCGCCCTTTGGAAAAAGCCCGCCATGGGTCAATAAATTACCAAATGAGGCAGTTGAGTGACCAACCTTGACTGAAAAAATTGCCAACCCAAACCCCACCACAACAAGCAGGATAATGGCCACTACCTTAATCATTGAGAACCAGGATTCCAATTCACCAAATAACCCAACGTTAACCATGTTAGCGGCAAACAAGCAAACTAAAATGACTAACGGTGGCAGCCACTGTGGGACATTTGGAAACCAATATTTAATATAAATACCGGTAGCCGTTAAATCAGCCATTGCTAAACTAATCCAGCAAAACCAATAGGTCCAGCCCGTCACAAATTCCCATCGGTCACCTAAATATTCTTTAACGAAGTCCAAAAAAGAATGCTTTGACGTATCAGATAATAGCAGCTCGCCAATTGCCCGCATCAATAAAAAGCAGAAAATGCCAACAACTAGATAAGAAATAATAATCGATGGACCTGATGTCTGAATGGCGCTACCGGATCCTAAAAACAGCCCCGTCCCGATTGCCCCACCAATCGCAATCATTTGGATATGTCGACTTTTTAGTGATCGTGATAAGCTTGTTTTATTTTTATGCTCAGTCATAATTTCCTCCAGTTAAATTTTTAAACAAAAAAACGTCCCTGATACTTGTCCATTCGCAAGTACCAGGGGCGTCTTATCAACGCGGTTCCACCCAAGTTTCTACAACTCATTCTTGAATTGTCTCTGTTTGCAGATAAAGGATGCCGCCTGTTTTGATTCGCCATGATCGTTTTGCCGACTTTCAGCAATTGTCAGCTCTCTTTTCATTAATTATCAAGTATAATGATTCGTATACAAATGTCAAGCTAAAATGAACAAAGCCACATCAAACACAATTATTTTTGATGTCTTCCTCGTATTCTCATCCCTAAAGTAGTGGCTCAAACAAAATTTTAACTTCAATGCCTTTTCATTGAATTTTCGTAAAAATAAGTGTACGTTAGACTCAATAAAAGTTAAAAAGACTTTTAAAAATGAACGGAGGTTAATGACTAATGGCATCTCATACTGCTCTTTTAATTATTGATTATACAAACGACTTTGTGGCCGATAAAGGTGCATTATCATGCGGCTTAACCGGCCAAAAGCTCGCACCGCACATTGTTGAATTGGCAAATCAATTTGTTAAAAACGACGACTGGGTCATTTTGCCCACTGACGTGCACACCCCAAATGATCCCTATCATCCCGAAACCAAACTCTTCCCACCTCACAACGTTCGTGGCACTTGGGGCCGAGAGTTCTACGGGGATGTTGCCAAATGGTATGATCAAAATAAAAACCGCGATAAAGTTTACATGTATGATAAAACCCGTTACAGTGCCTTTGCCGGTACGGATCTTGATTTGCGGATGCGTGAGCGACACGTTGATACCCTCCATCTAGTGGGAGTCTGCACGGACATTTGCGTCCTGCATACGGCAGTTGACGCCTACAATCTGAATTATAATTTAGTTATTCATGAAAAAGGCGTTGCTGCATTAAGCCCTGAAGGTCAAACTTGGGCATTGGATCATTTTAAACATGTCTTGGGTGCGACCGTCGTCGATTAAAAGTTACCTTCCTACGTCGCAAAATTTAACGATACTTTAAACCAAATAACGGCAACGACTCTTCTTTAAAATCGAGTCGCTGCCGTTATTTCATCTAATCAGCGGAGAGTCAACGAATAGGTTGATCAACCCGCTGAAATGCCGTTAATAATTTCTGATAATTAACTGTTCCCAAGCCACTTGCCTGATTATATCGTTTACCGGGCTGCCCGGTATAATACAAATTGTTGTTATCAGTAGGTGAATCCAAGACTTTGAATGGTGTCGTTGTTTGTTGCGCAAATTGATAAATTTGTGGATTCCAAAACCCAATTGGCGTCGTTAAACCGCTATTCAAAACCGCACTGGCCGCCGCGGCCTGAGGCGCCGCAAAACTGGTACCACCACCAATCTGCCATAATTTTTGTTTGGCATTATTTAACATCGTCCCAGTCAAATATACGGCATATCCTGTATTTCTATCCGCATTAGTAGAAAAATCCGGGAGATTTCGACCATTAGACTCACCAGAAAGCCGTTTGGGGTGAGAATTTAAGACATAATGTTTTTTCTTTGGGTTGTAAGACAACTCGGTCACAGCATTGAAGGTATTGACCCCAGAAACGCCTTGCTGGAAGGGTGGCGTTGAATTCAAAATCGAAAAACCACCGCCACTACCACCAAATTGGCCATTGTTGCGTTCCGATTTAGAGAGTGAGTAAGTATCTCCCCAGGATCGCTCCGTTGGCACCCGCACTAACTTATCATTAACAATTTTGGTGTAAGGCAACGTTGTCCCGCCAATTTCAGTTAAAAATGGTGAGGTTGAGACCGGAAAATCACAAATTGGTTTGGCGACGTCATTATAAGGTCCGTTATCCCCGCTGGCTGCAAATAATGAAATTCCTTGAACCGTTGCTTGCCGATAAATCACATTCATCGCTCGATTAAACGCCGCCGGAGACACACTGGTCGCTGGAATATCATCAAAGCCGTCGTGTTCCGAACCAATCGCAAAACTGGTTGATAACTGCCGATCCCGATTAGCCGCAATGGCTGCTGCGTAATTGTTTACCATTAGTGATAATTCATCGGTTGCCCCATTGACTGCGACAGGAATATAGGTATCAATTTGAGCTTCTGGCGCAACGCTTGCTGCTTGTTGGACATCCAGAGTGGTTTCCTCTTGGAGGGCAAATGTATAGCCGTCTACCCGTTGGCTGTAAGCCATCACCTTTTTTCGATGATCCACGGTAAAATACTTGTGAATCCGGCTAAGATCAGTATTTTGACCATCAGCTGCCAAGTATTTTTTGATATCACCTAGTCGGTAGTTGGCAAATACAATCAGGCCGACCCGCTGTCCCTGACCCTTATTTCCCTGAGCATACAATTTTGTCAAACCATAGCGATCCGCATATTTTGCGGACCCATAGGCTTTCGAGAATTTCGAAGTTGACTCATCTAAATCAGGTCTGGTCATTGAACGAGTAAAAGCTGTTTTAAAGGCACCCTGTTTACTTTTAGAAGCTTGTTTGGCTTGATAAGTCGCTTTAACATCCATCCCAATTACTGCTGTTACTAACTTGGCTAATGATTTCGGTAATTTAGTATCAGTTCCTTTAAGTGCCCCTTTAGCGGCCGAACGAGTCAATGCCTGAGCGTGAAACGCCCTTTTCAAATTTTGATAATGGCCAGCCACTTTGATGGTTAAGCGTCCTGAAAAGGTTGTTGTTGCCAAATGGTATTTTTTAAAATAGCTTCTTAGCCGTTCTATTTCTCCCTCTGAACGACCAAACTTATTAGCAATCTGATTTGGCGTTAGATATTGATGAAAATTCGCAGTATTTGGCGTCACAGTATCGTAGGCATAACGAGTAAATGCCGCGGAATCTTTAGGATTTAAAATCAACATGACCGTTGAAACCGGATTTTTAGCTTTTTTAGCTACTGCCGGTTGACTGAGTCCAGTTACAAACAACAGACTACCAACGACAACCAATAAAATTCTTTTGGTCTGATGCATCTCGTTATTCCCTCCTAAGCAAATCAACCTAAGTGGTCTTTACTTATCCTGTGCTTTAAAACTATCAAGCAATTTTGGATAATTAACGATCCCGAGGCCAGTCGCCTGATTATAAGGTTTTCCGGGCTGACCGGTATAATAAAGGTTCGTATTATTGATTGATGCGTCATTTAGAGTTGTAAACGGCGATGATGGTCCCTCAGCGAATTGATAGATTTGAGGATTCATAAAACCAATCGGCTGATTTAAACCACTGTTAACCACCGCCAAAGCTGCCGCCGCTTGAGGTGCTGCATAACTAGTGCCACCGGAAAGAAACCACTTACCCGTCGTCCGCTTGGTTTTTTTCGATGTGGTTGATAAATAAGTTGCAAAGCCGGTTTGCATATCGGAATCCGATGAAAAATCAGGATAATTTCGTCCCGTTGCCCGACCACTAATTAGTTTAGGATGTGGATTAACACCCCATTGATGTTTCTTATCGTTCCACTTAAGCATCGTAAACGCGTGATAGGTGTTAACACCTGGGTATCCTTGCTGAAATCTTGGGGTTGCATGAAGCTTTGAAAAACCGCCACCACCGCCAAGAAAGACGCCATGAATTAAAAACTGTTTGGCCAGTGAGTAGGTATCTCCCCAAGCACGTTCCTTGGTGACGTTAACTAATTTATCATGCGTCACCTTTTGGTAAGGGATCGTCGTCCCACCGATTTGAGTGACAAAACCGGATTTCCCGAGGGCTGCTTCTTGCGTTGACTTTTGAGTCTCATACGGTCCCCGATCACCGGAAGCGTCAAAAATGGTAATTCCCTGAACTGCTGCCTGCCGATAGATCACATCTGATGCGGTTTCGTATTGTTTGGGTGTTACGCTGACAGTATTATCATTAAAGCCTGCTTTTTCAGTCCCCGTCATAAAACTGGTGGAAATTTGCCGATCGCGATTAGCTGCAATCGCTGCCGCAAAAGTATTAAAATAAATCGTTGGCCGATCGGTTGCCGAATCGATTGACTCACCAATGTAAGTGTCGATTTGGGCATCTGGCGCGACAGAAGCTGCTTGTTCGACATCCAAACTTGACTCTTCTTGATAAGCCTCTTTGACAGCATTCGTGTACTGATTATATTTTTGGACGCGTTTTCGACCGTCAACCGTATAATAACGATGGATTCGACTAGTATCAGCGTTACTGCCATCTTTTTGAAGGTATAATTTAACATCTCGAATCCGGAAATCTTTTGTCATAATCAAGCCGACACGTTGTCCTTTACCACTGAGTCCCTGTTGGTAAAGCTGGTTTAGGCCGTACTGATTAGCATATTTGAGACTTCCGTATTTTTTTGAAAAATCCTGTTGCGCCAAGCTGGTGTTTGGCCGAACGGTTGAATTATCCAGCGGCTGAGTGACCTTTGCTTGAATTTGATGGCTTCTACTTTTTGCCTTACCATCAGTCTTTGACTTGGGACGATTAACATTCATCCCAATCACAGCAATTGTTTGTTCAGCTAAAGCTTTGGGTAGTCGATAAATTGTGCCCTGAATATGTTTCTTCTGATAAGCGTTGGAAGCCGCTTTTGCTTGGAAAGCTTTTTTTAAATGCGAATAGTTCCCCATAACCCGCATTGATAAGTTGCCTGCATAAACCGACGTTTTCAACTGATATCGATTAAAAAATGCCTGAAACTGTTTCAATTGAGCAGCCGATCGCCCATAACGGTCAGCGACCTGACTAGTTGACAAGTACTGATGAAATTGAGCCGAATTTGGATCAACCGTGGCATAAGCTTCATCAGTAAATGCCTGATTATGATTTGGCTTAAAGACAATGGTGACCGTTTTGACAGTATTTTTCGTTTCCCTTGCATTAGCTCTAGTGTCAGCAATGCCCAAAGTGATTAGAAGTGCCGTCGCTAAGCTTAGAAATGTGGATCCACGTCTCATAATATTTCCCCCATTAAGTTATTTTGATTCAATCGTCACTCACCCCTGAGAATCATTGAGTAAAGTATATCATTATCAAAATTTGAACAGAAATGATATGCTCTAATTTTTTGCAATTATATTTTAAACAACTTAAAAGCTTTTTAGGATTATTTGACGTAATTTTTCGACATACTTTGCAATCTGACGTTTTTTATTGTTTAATGGTTTGCGAAGAGATTTTTTGGTCTCGACGAATAAAATACGAAAGACAATTTTCTTCTCCACAGCGTAATCGGCTTTTTAAGCGGTCTAAACTGTGCGAATAAGGAGGAACAGTACATGAGCGATAAATTACCCACCTACAATCACGATCAATGGCAACGGGCCAAAGACGCGGTTTTAGCGGAATATGAAGACTATAAGCAATCACTACGACAACAGGGGGTTGATTACACCATCAAGAATGCCCGAAAATTGCTTATTTACCAAGATTTGGTTGCCGAATGGCAGCACAAACTGGACACGGTCATCACCGACCTTGAGGATAATGTATTCGCTCTAAGTATTTTTAACGACTTAAAGAAGCGAAAGGTCAGTTCATTGTTGGAACGTGGCTACACCCACATTTCGAACTGGCCCGATTTTAATCCAACGCCATTGGCACTTTGGCTTGAACTCGAGGAAGATGAAGCAATGGCTTAGATGAAATTGGCCTGCTACAGCGTCTTTTCTTGAAACAATCAAAAACGAGACTAACGATAAAATTTTTCATTTTTATCGTTAAGTCTCGTTTTAATTATGCACAATTAGCCTTTATCTTTCTTTTTATCCGATTTGTCGGATTTACGATTATTTTGAAGAAATTCTTCTCTGGTTTGTAAATCTTTAATATTGATTTTAATTTCAACCGGCTTTAAATCTGTCATCTCTCCTAGAGCGTTGCATAGCTTAGTAGTCACTTTATTAAAGACGGTTGGAATACTTTTACCATATTCTACAACAGCATCCATTGATAATTTAACCTGTTTTTCATCGTTATCCAGATCAACTTTAACACCGGTGGTGGGATCCGTATTATCCGAAAAACGGTCAGTCATCGAATCAATCAAATTCCCCTCGAGTGAGAGAACACCATCCACATCTCTAACCGTATTACCAGCAATCTTTGCTAAAACATCGTCATTATAAGTGAGCACCGTTTCTAAAGTTGGGTTTTCTTGTGTCATGTCATTTCCTCCTAAAAATTAATCGTCATAGCGGGAACACCAATTTTCTGCATTATTTTACCCGGTCGTCGTGAACTGTGTTGGCCAGTTCATCTTTTTGGCGACTACTCTGCTGCTCCCATTCTTTTTTGGTTAAAACATCATTAATATTTAAATTGATCTCAACAACGTCTAACCCTGTGTAGTTTTTGATTGCACTTTGGGTTCTGGTACAGACATCATCAAAAATTTGACGGGCGTTTGCACCATACTCGATGGTAGCGTCCATATCCAGAGCAACCTGTTTTTCACCGACCTCTGCATCAATGCCCTTGGTTGGATCGGTTTTCTTTGAAAATCTTCCTGCCAATTCACTAATCATCCCGCCATCTAACGATAAGACACCATCGATGTTGCGACAAACCAGTCCGGCAATTTTTTCAATGACCGCATTATTAAACGTTAATTTGCGTGTCATGCTTGGGTTGTTTGTTATTTTTTTAGTTTCCATTAGAAATCAGCTCCTTTAAATTGATTATTCATCACTTACCAACTGGTTAATGAGATTTTTAATCCCGCCAAACTTATTAACGATGGCACCAATCATGGCACCGACAACGCCAAGTGTCAGGACAAGTAAAACGGCACTAAAGCCACTGAAAGTCCAAACGATGCCGCAAACCATTCCGATAATGCCACCATAAATGATTAAATTCATGTTTTTCCCTCCTATACAACGCGTGGCTGATTAGTTCGACTGCTTTTCACGGAACTGGCCGGTTTGATTCTAACTTTTACTTTTTTGACCGGCACAGCCATTATTCGACCAATTTCATTAATGACGGTGGTTTGAATTTCTTCTCCTAATTTCACCAAATCCCGATCCTTTCGATCAACTGCAGAGACTTTCACTCGAACTTTCGGTTTACGTCCGGTCATTTTCAAATTTGTTTTGACATCAGTCACCGATTTTTCAGCTAAAATTGCCTCTTGGACCATCTTTTCGACTGCTTGTTGAGAAACGCTTAATTTTCCGTTTGGTGATCGAAAGTCAAGACTTTTAACCTTTGCCGGTGCTAACAACGCAATCACGATTCCGAGTATGCCGGCGATGCCAACGATTAAACTTAAGCTAACGGCCAGTATTTCAATCCAGGTCTCAGAAGTTTGAACCGTTGACAATACCATTTTGGAGAGATAATCAATCGGTGCGACCAATCCAATCAACCAAATACTCTGGCTCAAACCAAGCAACCCCCAAATGATGATTGCTGTCTTAGTGCTTTTGCGCATCGAATCTCCTCCTTTCACAGTGATTGATCAATCGGCTAAGCCACGAGTAATCAATGATGCCAGGAAGACTAAGATCACAGCGCCAACAATTGCTGGTACAATCGCAATTTCAGCCAGCTGTGGCCCCCAAGATCCAAGCAACGCCTCTCCCAGCCAGGCACCAATTAACCCGGCTGCAATGTTGCCAATCCAGCCAAATGGTAGGTCCCGACTGGTAATAGCACCGGCAACGACGCCGATAACACCACCAATAATTAATGTCCAAATCAAGCTAAGCATTTTCATCATTCCTTTCGTTTAGGATTAAAAATGTTATAGCAAATTTGCTATGTTTTAAGTCTATAATAATTTGAAACTTATTGTGTGAATAAGTTGTGAAGAAAAGTGGAAACTTTTAAGACCAAAAAAGCAGGCCATCTCTTCAAAGAACTTTCTTTGAAGAAATGGTCTGCTCGTTGTCAAAATTCAATTTATGCTAATTGGCCAAAACCTGAACACATTAAAAACAGGTCACCAGCCACCTTTCATTTTCATAATCTGATTTATCGGCACTTATTTCAATGATTTAGGCCAGGTAAATTCAAGATAATGGAAATGGCTAAAATCATTAACGTCACCATAATATGAAACCGTTTATGCATGACAAACAGTGCCAAATATTCGCGAATTGTCCCCGTGGGTAAATAGTAAAATGGCGTTTTGGCACCAATCCCATTTGCTTTAAATTTTAACTTGCCAGCTAAAATGCCAGCTCTTAAAATATGAAAATTACTGCTGACAAAGACAATTCGATTATCAGTCCGGCCACTATCCTTGTGAATTAATTCTCTCGAAAAAATTAAATTTTCCCGAGTGTTGGTCGACCGGTCCTCAACTAAGGTATCAGCTGCCGGGACTCCCTTGTCAATTGCGTATTGTTGCATGGCGACACCTTCCGGCAATCTTTCATCGCCGCCTTTGCCACCTGAAAAAATCAACTTGGCATGCTTGTGGGTAGTTGCTAATTGCTGACGATAAAAAGCAATCCCTTTATCAATTCGATTTCCCAGTAATCGGCCAACTCGTTTACCATCAACCAAGCCGCTTCCCAACACAATGATATAATCTTTATTTTTTCTAGGAAAATACCAGTTATAAACAACAATTGACATTAACGTATTCCAAACCGTCATTAAAAGATACATCAGCATGACTAAGACAAAAAAATTGATCGCTTGAATTGGCCGAGATGCCTTGCCACCGCCAAAATAGAAAAAGGCATCGGCAAGAACAATCGCGATTCCCGCAATTAGTACCAACAAACTGCTCAAGCCGCGACCTTCCCGTTTTCTTACAAACCAAGCATTGATAAATAGAAACACAAAACTAAAAATAATTCCAAATGTAATTAGCGCCGCCACAACAGCAAATAGGACGCCGGCAGTTAAATAGAGCGCTGGAATTCGGGTCACGGAAAGAATATCAAATAGCAGCAAGAAAGCGCAGATTAGATTTAAATTCACCAACCACCCCACGACCGATGAATTTCGCCGCTTAATCAAGTATGTAATTAATAAACCAATTAGGATGATTTGAATCACTGAAATAGTGACTGTAATTCTATAAACCGGATTCATAAATTTTCTCCTCATAATTTCTCACAGGATAATAAAGAGGCCAAGATAAAAACAACTTGTCCGGCCCCTTATCATGATCAGTTTCATACTGGTCAAAAAATTGTTTTGATCAGCAATTCCCCAATCTTCACTGTTAGTATTGATAATTTAGTTCAATTGACAATTTGAATTAACGACAAGATGTTAATGATGCTTCGCGAAAACAGTCAACTCGATCTATCGCCAACTGTCGTCCCCCATGAAGCAGCCACTAACTGCCGTTAACTTTGGTTTGTTTGCTTGGAAGAATTGAAATTCTTCATTTCGGTTTGGGCAAAATCTTTAATGAAATCAAGAACCTGGCGAACCTTTTCTTCACCATAATGATTAATCCATTCATCAAATCGGGCGCTGGTTAATTCGTAAACCTTATTTTCAACCTGTTGCCCACTTTTGGTCAAATGTAAGTATAATCGTCGGCGATCGCTTTCAGCCGGTTTTTGATAAATATAATTGTGCTGTAATAGCACTTTGATTTGCCTTGAAATTGCACTTCGCGTCACTTTTCGTTCACTGGCAATGTCCATTAATGAAACGTGCTCGCGATCTGCAATGGTATGCAAGATTAAATACTGTTCAAAAGACAATCCATACTTCGTCGCCGGCTCTGAAACAAAATTATCCAAATATTTTAGCGATGACAGATACACATTGATTGCCTCTTGCAATAATTCTTCATGCGTTTTTGTCATTTCCCTCACCATTCCCCAATAATTATTAATATCAATACTGCACTAATTATATATTGTCTGCACTATTGGTTCAACAATATACCGCTAGATTTAGGAACTTTTTCTGATTTTGTTTTATAATGAATTAATGGAAAATAAGTTTGGAGGCCTACATGACTGATCAGTTAACTCAAATCACTCATCAACTTGAATTAGCGATTTTCAAACGGTTTAGTGCAATCGCGGCAGCGTATCATCTTCATTACGTCGCCATTGGCGGTACCTTACTTGGTGCAATTCGTCACCAAGGGTTTATTCCTTGGGATGATGACATGGATATCGCACTTCCAAGAAACGACTACGAACATTTCTTACAAATTGCACCCGCTGAATTCAAAAATGATCACTACTTTTTGCAAACTCCTTGGAGTGATCAAAATTACGCATTGAGTTATGCTAAAATTTTGGATCGAAATACTTACATTGAAGAACGTAACAACGTCAATAATGCTCGCAAAGGTGTCTTTTTGGATATTTTTCCTTTAGACAAGATTCCAAAGTCCAAAGAAAAGCGGCGGCGCCAGATGATTGATATTCGTCGTCTCGATAGCCGAATCTACTTAAAATTGCGGTATAATATTATTGATAATCCAATTAGAAGATTATATGGTACTCTTTCGTCCGAACAACTCTTAGCAGCAAAGACTTTTAAGCAAAATCGACAACAGGTCATGGTTGCCTATAATAATCGAGAGAATTTAGATCAGTTTAAAAATCTAGCTTCCCAATACTCTTATGACAAAGAGATCTTTTCGATCGACCAAGTCCAAAATTTAACGGTCGTGCCGTTTGAAGACACTTTGATAGCAGTTCCCAAAGACTACCAAACCGTTCTAACCAAGTTATATGGTGACTACTTAACCTTGCCGCCTGAAAATCAGCGGTCAGAAAAACATATCGTTAAGTTAATTTATGATAATCAGGCTTTCAGCAGATCATAGAGAGGTGGTAGCTGCTTCCTCACAAGTTAGTTACTTGCATTTAAACCAATTTTTTGGTAGTTTGTCAACAATTAGTTATTACTGGAATGAAGGTGTTATCATGTTTGATCCTAACCAATCACGGTTCGCAAGTTTTAGCATCGTTTCAACGCTGCCTGACCAAGCAATTGACAATGTTTGGTTTATCATTGACAACGATTTACAAAACGTGTTTCCATTATCAAATCTGATTAAGTTTAATCTGGTCAACAGCGACGGTAATCTGTCATACGATTTCATTCAGGGCAATGAATTGGTGGCCACGTTCGATTCACCATACCCTTATGACAATAGTTATCCAAAGTCCCTGGTCGTCTATGACAGTGGCAATCGACAAATCATTGCAACCCCATCTGAAATTAACATTTAGCGTGATCTGAAATTCTTAACGAGTAGATAAAAGCTACTCGTTTTTTTGATTGCAAAAAAGCAGTTGTCAATGTTGATATTGACAACTGCTTTTTAGTAAACCTCTGACTGCTCCGGCTGGGTTCGAACCAGCGACCTCTTGATTAACAGTCAATTATTCTACCACTGAACTACGGAGCAATAATTTGTTCTCTCTCAAACGCGGTAATTAAATTATATCGTACCTAAGAGCAAAATGCAATAAAAATTGAATAAAAAAAGATTTTACTGAGAAAGCAATGACGCCACCTTCTCTGACTGCTCCGGCTGGGTTCGAACCAGCGACCTCTTGATTAACAGTCAATTATTCTACCACTGAACTACGGAGCAATAATTTGTTCTCTCTCAAACGCGGTAATTAAATTATATCGTACCTAAGAGCAAAATGCAATAAAAATTGAATAAAAAAAGATTTTACTGAGAAAGCAATGACGCCACCTTCTCTGACTGCTCCGGCTGGGTTCGAACCAGCGACCTCTTGATTAACAGTCAATTATTCTACCACTGAACTACGGAGCAAAAATGCTTTTCTAAAAAACAACATATATATTTATAACATAGATTCTCATATGATGCAAACAAAAATTAGTTTTTTTGTTAGCCAATATGATTTTCTTTTAGAATAATGTTGATTTCCTTTTGCATCTCGGGCGTTTTTTTCCATTCCTCAAAATGATCCATGTCTTCAGTTGGCATCGTGTAATTTTCGTTGATATAATGCTCATATTTTTGCACGTGAGGCGAGTGCGGGATGTTTAGCTGTAATATCCTTACCTGCTTGATAAAACCTCTCTCAGCGGCTAATTCAGCCCGGCCATTTTGAACCATATTACTAATCTCAATATATTTGCTGCCATCATTTCTGGTAATTTCTTCAATTAACGTCAATACCTCATGACTTTTCATTATTTTCGGACTCCCGTTTCGAATTTATTTTGCTCAAACAATTATACACTAAAAAAACTGATAGCTCCAAATATGGCTACCAGTTTTTTTAAGAGAGAAAGAGAATTGATTAGAAGGTATTTATTTAGTACCCATGAATAATATAGCGTTTTCTGTAAGCGCTGTCAACATTTATTTAAAAATTCACGCACATTTCAAATGACGCATCATTAAAACGTGAGTGAATCCTCGATAATTAAGGCTGACTACTTCACATCTGGTAGGTGCAAGACACCTGATGGATGAAGTAATAACGATGGATCACTTAAAATATGGTCCACCGAATAGCCGGAAATATTGACCAGGCAAAAGAAGACCACAATTAGTAAGATTGCCCAGGTTAGCAGCTGATTGCCGACAGACATTTTTTCGCTAATAACAGAGCTATAAAACAATTTATGAACCTTTGCTCGAATATTTTTTTCTTCCGGTGCCGCCTGCTGCATCTCCTTAGCAACCTGTTTTTGATAATTTTGGATGCTAAAGTTTTTTTGAACATTTTTACGTTCAGTTTCAAAAGCGTGCTTCTCTTTTTTGCTTAATTTTTTAAACCATTTTGTGAATTCACGATATTTCTTGGTAACTTCTTTTGTGTCACCAACCATTTTTAATTCACCATAGTTGATCCAAGCAACCTTATCACACAACATTTCAATTTGCTTTAATGAATGACTGACAAAGATAATGGTTTTGCCCTCTTGCTTGAACTCGCCGATTTTATCAACACATTTTTGATAAAAAGTGTCGTCTCCAACGGACAATGCTTCATCGATGATCAAGATATCCGGGTTGATATGGACCGCAATAGCAAATCCCAAACGAGACCGCATCCCGCTTGAATAACTCTTAACCGGTTGATCGACAAAGTCGCCAATATCAGCAAACGCAATAATATCAGGCATCATTTCATCAATTTCTTCATTGGTTAGGCCCTGCATCAGCGACTTCAACCTAATATTTTCCCGACCGGTTAAGTTATTTCGAAGACCGGCATGAATTGCCACAATTGACGTATCACCACGGACATCAACATATCCAGTTGTTTGGGGGATAATCCCGGAAATAATGTTTGACAATGTCGATTTACCGGAACCGTTAACACCGATTAACCCAAGTGTTTCACCTGGTTTGATGGTTAACGAAATTCCCATCAGTGACCAAAAATGTGGCACCTGACGCTTGGAAATCGAAAAAAAGGATCGCAGTTTTTCTGACTGTGTCTTAAAAAGGTCGTATTCTTTGGTAACATTTTGAACCTTTACTTTATAATTTTCTTCCATGACCATTAAACGCTCCTAAATTTAGAGGTTAGACTTTTCCTGCAATATTATAACAGATATCCAGAACAAAATAAGAGGCCGAGAGAAAAGCTTAATCTTTTCCCCCGACTCTTAACAAACTATTAATGACTTATTGTCTGTGATTTGCTTTTAATTAGCTTTTCTAATGACAAATTCAATGGCAACGTATACTCATTGTCAGTTGAAGTTTGTGATCGCTGTGGCTCAAAAACCGATCGAGGAATAATTTTTTCTGGAATTCGGGTAATCTTTGAGCGAAGTACTGTAGGCTGGGTGACTTTTTTAGTCTGAGCAGCCGAAGAAGTTCCCAACTCCTTTTTTAAAGACTGCTCAATTTGTTCATTAATGTTGCCAGCCGTTTGAATATTGGTATCACCATCGGTTGCATCCAGTCGATCCAAATTATATCTGACAATCACCGCGTTAAGCTTATTGCCATAATTCATATCGGTTGCATAAGTCGTTGCCAGCGCCATTGCTGCGTCACTTGCTGTCAATGCGTTAGTTGTCCAAGTTCCGGAGTAATAAGTCGGATCAGTCAGCGTGCCATGTCGTAAAAGACTGGCATTATCCCGAATTGATGCTTCAACATCCGGATATTTTTTAAACTGGGCCGCAGTCATATAATGCTTCCCCTTAGATGTATACTCGCCCGTACTCATCGTGACAGATTGACCATTATACGTTCCTTTAATACCAAAATAATTATTAGCTTCAGTGGATAATGTTGATCGCCCAAAGTCACTTTCAACAATGGCCTGCGCCATCATCACAGACGGATAAAGGTGATTTTGCCGACTGATTTTTTCAATTGGCGCCTTCATTCGGTTAATAAAGTCACTTGAAACACTGGCCGACACTGAATGAAAGCCAATTATCCAGAAACTGACCGCAGCAAGTAAGCAAAAAAAGCCCCTGGCGATTAGCGTTGTTACATGAGATTTGATTCAAAAAACCTCCCCTAAAACATAGTTGCGCATTACATGCCAAAAAATAATTATACCTTAAACCGGCATGGAATCAATGGATAATCGCCAATTATGACAAAAACTTTGAAGAGACCCAATACTTTGAGCTGGTCGTAGGACAGACAATCCGATACCACAGTGACTGATCGCTTAACCGATAGCCAAGTTTATCCACCTTGACTTTATTACCAATATTTAAATCTACTTGGGCTAATTTATAATGTTTCTGAAATTGACCTGAAGCTTGAAGATCAGTATATAAGTAATCCGCTTTGGCTGACGATGAGACGACTTTAGCTGTCTTAAAATCTACTTTAGCCACTTTGGCAGGAAAAGTGGTGACATGTGAACTGCTAAGCCATCCCTTGTGCTTGCCAACTTTAATCCGGTACCAGACTTTAAACCCCTTGCTGGTTTTAGCCAACGCAGTTTGATCTACCGGATAACTAGTCTTGGCCTTTAAGGTGCTCACTCTAGCGACTTTTGAGGCGAGTAACGGTGATCCATATACATGCGTGTACAGTTCGCCACCTGAAGCGTTATTCGCCTTTAAATGCCCACTGGTGGCACCACTATAGATTGTCGAAAATTGAAGAGCCGGCGCATAAACCCAAAACCGCTTGGATTTGCTGTTTGGATAAAGCCTGAATCGATACCAATTACCTGACGTCCCCTTTTTGACGCCCCGCATGTCAAGGTAAACCGTCACAGCTTTTCGAATCCCTAAAGATTTCCAACGGTATCGCTTTTCATTTGGACTGGTTCCTTTTACATGGTTATAAACGTAGTATTTACTATAGTGCTTGGATAGTTGAACCGCTTGGGAAGCGTCTCCTTTATAATATTTAACCGTTGCCAAGGTCGGTGTTGCCGCCTGAGTACTGGTAGTCGTACTTGAACTGGCTGATGAAACACTAGCCGAACTTGATGAAGAAGACTGGCTGTTGGTTTCCCCAAAGGTTTTGTCTAATCCGTATTGCTGAATAATTTTAATGAGGGAACTACCATAATTGGGCGCCGTTGCGTACTTACCCGTCAATGCATTGGCTGCATCTTCATAGGTAGCCGCATTTTCCTTCCAAGTTCCTGAATAATAGTCGGGATCCCAACTAGTGCCGTTTCGAAGTGTTGCCCCATTGTCCGCAAAGGAGGCATAGGCGGTAGGATACTTTTTAAAACTAGCCGTTGTGTTTTTTAATTGGCCATTACTATCATATTCAACCGTTGGCATTGTCATCGATTGGCCATTATAAGCTCCTTTAATACCAAAAAAGTTATTTGCTTGTTGAGTTAATTCGCTCTGACCCCAACCACTTTCCAATGCCGCTTGTGACATCATCACAGAGCCATAAAGGTTATATTTATTGGCTGCCCTTTTAACATCACTTTGATAGTCACTGATAAAACTAGCAGCTGATGAAGCCCGTGCCGTCAAAAAGCCCGTGTTCTGATTTTTAACCAATAACAAAAATAGCGCGGTTACAAGAACTGCAACAGTGGCCATTGCAAGTTTAACTATTTTTTTCAACATTTCCACCCCTCGATTGACGCTTCACACCTATCATATTAGAAAAGCCGGAAAAAATGAAGTATTTCAAACAATTAACTCTTAATCGACGTTACTGATGTAGTTACTAACAATCATCCGAATCTTCAGCTTCCTATTAATTGTTATTTTAGCACAAAAGTTTTAAGAAATATCCGAACCAAAAAACCAACTCAAAACCGTTTTGGCTTTGAATTGGCTTTTTAGTCAATTAAAACATCTCAATTTTTATTCAACAGTGACACTCTTTGCCAAGTTACGTGGGCGATCAACATCCAATCCCTTATTCAAACTAGTGAAGTAGGCAATTAATTGAGCCGGCACAACACTTAGCAGTGGGGTAATCATTTCATCAACGTCTGGAATCACAATTGTATCCCCGTCCAGTGCTAATTCACGACGAACAATTGTAAAGGTTGATGCACCACGAGACATTGTTTCTTGAAGGTTGCTTCGAGTTAAATTAGCCGTTTTACGCTGTGTAATAATGCCAATAACCGGCGTCCCCTCTTCAATCAACGCAATTGTCCCATGTTTTAGTTCGCCAGAAGCAAACCCCTCAGCCTGGACATAGGAAATTTCTTTTAATTTTAAAGCCGATTCAAGCGAGACCGTTTGATCAATGCCTCGACCGATATAAAATGCACGAGGAGCTGGTACAAAGTACTTTTTGGCCAAGCCTTCAATCATGTCTTTTTCATCGATAATGGCTTGCATACCAGTTGCAACCAATCCTAATTGTTGTCGAATATCAAAGTCCTCGGCAATGGTCTGTTCTTTAGCTTCACCAAGTGCTTTGGCCAGAATTGCTTCAACCGCAATTTGAGCCGTGTAAGCCTTCGTTGACGCCACTGAAATTTCCGGGCCGGCATGAAGTAACATGGTATAAGTTGCTTCACGGAAAAGGGTCGAATTCTCGACATTGGTAATTGTGAGACTCTTGTAGTCATTGGCATTGACGTTAACCAAAACTTCTCGGCTGTCCGCCGTTTCACCGCTTTGAGAAAGAAAGATGAAAAACGGTTTCTCTGAAAGCAATGGATCATCATAGGCAAATTCAGACGCAATATGGACTTCCGTCGGCACATGGGCCAATTTTTCAAATAATTTCTTTCCAACTAAACCGGCATGGTAACTGGTTCCGGCGCCCACAATATAAATTCGATCGGCTTCACTCAAAGCATTGATCAGATTGGTATCAATATTTGGTTTACCGGATTCTTGCGTATATAGTGCTGCCAACTTGCGCATGACGTTTGGCTGCTCGTCAATTTCTTTTAACATGTAATATGGATAAGGTCCCTTATCGGTTTCACTGGCGTCCATATCAACATGAAAGGGTTGACGTTCAACTTGGTGATGATTGGCATCTTCAATTTCAACCGCATTAGGTTTAACCGTTACAACCTCGCCATCGTGAAGTTCCAAAAAGTCATGTGTGACGTTCAGCATGGCTGGTGCATCAGAGCAGACAACATTGCAGCCATCGCCCAAACCAATTAAGAGTGGGCTCTTATTCTTTGCAACATAAAGTGTTTCTGGGTCGGTACTGTCAATCAACAAGAAAGCATAAGACGATCCCTTTAACAAGCTCAACGTCTTTAAAAAGGCCTGTTTAGTCGATAATCCTTCAGTTTGAACAAAATGGTCAACCAGTTGAACCACGACTTCCGTATCTGTTTGGCTGGTAAAGGTTGTATTACTCAAATATTCTGATTTTAATTCTTTATAGTTTTCGATAACCCCGTTATGAACCAAGTAAAAACGATGGTCTTCAGAAAATTGAGGATGCGCATTTGCTTCGCTGACAACACCGTGAGTTGCCCAGCGAGTATGGCCGATTCCGACAGAACCGTGAACTTCAGAACCAACGGCTGCTTCCAATTCAGAAATCCGGCCTTTACGCTTGATTAAATAATCTTTGCCATTTAAATCATTTACATAAATCCCGGCAGAATCATAGCCCCGATACTCCAACTTTTCAAGGCCTTCCAATAAAATTGAAACCGCATTATCATTTCCGGTTACTCCAACAATTCCACACATTTTGTCTTCTCCTCAACAATTAAAATTGGTATATACATCATTAGCAGTTATTAAATTTCTATAACACGTATAATCTACACAATTCTAAAGAAAAAGTCAACTGATTGTTGCAAATGGTATAGGAGCCATCCGTTTTATTTCAAACCCTAAGTTTGCCGCGATTTATTGAGCAAAATGAAAAAGCCATCGGAATTTTCCAATAGCTTTTTCACTATCTGTTTAATTAATCAATCCCAACTTCTTGGCGAACAACATCAGCAATCTTTTGCGTATAGTCATCAACCAAATCTTGCGTTGGGGCTTCTGTCATCACTCGTAATAACGGTTCAGTCCCACTAGGTCGAACCAATACCCGGCCATCACCGTGCATTTCTTCTTCAACTTCTTGAATTGCCGCTTGAATTTTTTCGTTTTTAAGGGCATCTTTTTTATCATGAACCTTAACGTTAATCAAGCGCTGCGGATACTTCTTAATTTCACTGGCTAATTCGGAAAGCTTCTTACCAGTAGATTTCATGACGGATAAAAGCTGCAGACTGGTCAACATGCCATCACCAGTGGTATTAAAATCAAGAAAAACAATGTGGCCGGACTGCTCACCGCCAAGGTTATAGCCGCCCTCGTTCATCTTTTCAACCACATAACGATCACCCACTTGAGTCTTAACACTGACCATGCCAGCACGTTCCATGGCTTTATACATTCCCAGATTACTCATTACCGTTGTGACAATTGTATTTTTCTTCAACCGACCACGTTCAGACATGTATTTACCACAAATGTACATAATGGCATCACCATCGACCAATTGGCCATTCTCATCAACGGCAATGCAACGATCACCATCACCATCGAAAGCAACCCCGGCCTGAACATCCTTTTCAACAACCATCTTTTGTAAATTTTCGGGATGTGTTGACCCAACATGGTCATTGATATTAAGACCGTTAGGGGTGGTGGCCAGTGTTTCAAAATCGATTCCTAAATCAGCATATAGGGTTGTTACCAGCTTGCTGGTTGACCCATTTGCTGAATCCACACAAACTTTCATTCCGGACAAATCTTCTGAAATGGTTTGTTCCAAAAAATGAATGTATTTTTGACTACCTTCGAAGTAGTCGCCAACAACCCCGAGCCCTTCGGCTGCCGGTCGCGGTAAAATATCTTTATCCCGTTCAAGAATGGCTTCAATTTCTTCTTCCATTTCATCGGAAAGCTTATAGCCGTCGGCACCAAAGAATTTGATGCCATTATATTCAACAGGATTATGTGATGCTGTAATCATGACACCGGCATCCGCACCTTGATTGCGAACCAGATACGCCACACCTGGCGTCGTAATGATTCCTAAGTTTAATACTTCAATTCCTACAGATAACAAACCGGCAATCAAAGCTTCTTGGAGCATTTGCCCGGAAATTCGGGTATCACGCGCCACCAATACCTGTGGCTGTTTTCTCTCGGAATGATGCGTTAAAACATATCCACCGGCTCGACCACATTGAAAGGCCAATTCCGGAGTCAGTTCCTTATTGGCAACGCCACGTACACCATCAGTACCAAAATACTTCATGAAAATTTCCTCATTTCAAATAAATTATTAATTGTTTCTGTTAACTTTGACAGAAATTCGATCTGGATCAAAGCCCTTGACATTATTAAGCTTTGGATCCAATTCAACCTCCTTGGTCTTAGTTGTCCGAACATCGCTGGTATCAACCTCAGCCTTAACCGAATCCAATTTTTTAAGTTGCGCCTTTGTACCAAATACCCGGACACGTTTAGTCGCCGATGTCAGTGTGAAGCTCTCATTATCATCAGTAATGCCCTTTGGTTCCAACTTAATTGGTAATTCCTTACTGTTTCCAGGCGTAATCGGCAACGTGACATCCGCGGTTGCCGGTGTAATAACCACATTAACCGTATTCTGCTTACTGTCGAGGGCTTCAATAATTGCCTGACTATCAACGGATGATTTGGCATTTTGTGGGACGTTAAGTTGGGCCACAACCGTTTTAATCCTATTAATTTGATCGGAGGCACCCGTGATTTTAACGTTTTTAACATCTGCGGAGGCATTCCCAGGCTGATATCCGGACGCAATGTTTTCCTTATTGTACTTAACCTGAAGTGGATAAGTGACCGTTTTGCGTGGTTGAATGTCAACTTTTATTGTAGCCGGTTCAAACCGATATCTCAAATCATTGTTGAGTCCATCTTGCTGAATTCGGACCCGGTGCGTGCCAACCCCCAATTTTGACAAGTCTGCATACACTTTAAAGTTTTGAGTATTGGCCGTGGTCGTCACTAATGCCGAAGGGCCGGTTAAATGCAACTGAACTTTTTCTGGGTAACCCGTTACAAAATATTTATTACTATTCACCGTAAGCGAGAGCTGCGCCGAAATCGTGGTTGAGCGATTGGACGTTAACGTCGGCGAATTACTGTTATTTTTGACAGACGAAGTGGTTCCCGGCTGACTACTACCAACATATAGAAAAAGTAAAATCGCAAACGCCAACGCCAGCAGCCGATAGGCCCAATTATTTAACAAGAACTTTTTCATGATTGGCCTCCTCGGAAATGATTTTCAATGAAGTTGGCAACGGTATTAATGAATGTGCGGTGATCCTGCTCATCCGTATCGGTTAATAATTGATTTTGAAGATATTTTAGATAGTCATCCTGAGTCATTCCACGCAACAATTCATTATTTTGCGTAATGGAAACTTCACCAGTCTCTTCGGAAATGACAATTGTTAGTGCATCTGTCAATTCTGAAATACCAACAGCCGCACGGTGCCGAGTTCCCAATTCTTTTGGAATCAAATTACTTTGCGAAAGTGGTAAGTAGGCAGCAGCAACGGCTATCCGATTGTTTTTAATAATGACAGCCCCATCATGCAACGGCGTATTGGGGATAAAAATATTAATCAATAATTCACCACTAACGTCGGCATCAACGTCAATACCAGTCTCAATATATTCTTCCAAGCCTGTGTTCATTTGGATGGTGATTAACGCACCAATCCGACGCTTTGACATGTATTGAATGGCCCGATCAAGCGCATGGATCAACTTCTTAGCCGCCTCATTTTCCTTTTTACCCTTCACAAATAAGGAGCCACGGCCCAAATGCTCAAGTCCCCGACGAATTTCAGGTTGGAAGATAATCACCATGGCAATAACTCCCCAATTAATCACTTGATCCATAATCCACGATACTGTCGAGAGGCCCACATAAACGCTGACAATTTTAATCAATGCAATAATGACAATGCCTCGAAGTAGTTGGACCGCCTTGGTACCTCGAACCATCAAAATTAAGTTATAAATAATAAACCAAACGACCAGGATATCAATCAAGTTTGTCAAGTTATGAAGCGTAAAAAAATCTGACCAGTTCATGGCGGTCTCCCCTCAAGTTTTTTTCAAAGATATTATATCATTCAAATTAGCTGAACAACTAATCATACCAAATTCTGTCAGATGTTTAAATAAATTATAAAAAGTCAGCTTTTAGCAAAATTCTGATAGCTTTTGCCGACAAAAAATAGTTTAATAAGGATTGTGATAGGAGGTTGTTTAGTTGAGTCAGTTAAATAAATGGGTGGTCCGGACAACTTTTATCGTCTGGATGGCATTACTATATTGGTATTTAAAAACGCCTCCGTTTAATTTTTTAGTATTAAACACTTTTTTGGCTTACATTCCGATTGAGTTAAGCTTTCACATTGGAATTGCCAAGCCCCGAAACGCCCTACTTTTTTGGTTAATTGTGATTGTTTGGCTATTGTTTTATCCCAATACACCCTACCTCTTAACCGATTTATTCCATCTTTCATTACTGGAACCTTATGGTGCGAACGGACTGTTGCGACTTAACGCCGTTATGTGGCTAAAATTTTCATTGCTACTGGTCTCAACAACCTTCTCAACATTACTTGGGCTATGGGGACTGGAAAGAGTGGCTGAAGCGATATCGGCCCGCCTTCGACTCAATCATACCATTTTTACGCAGCTGCTGATTGTTGGTCTTACATTCATTACATCGATTGGCATCTTTATTGGTCGCTTCCTGAGGATTCACACGATTTATTTAATTCTTACCCCGGAAATGTTTATTCGACCGCTACTGCACATGTGGAGTGAAGATGCCATCATCTTTATCGTGTTGCTGACCATTGTCCAATTAGTGCTGTTCTACACATTAAAATTAGTCACTATTTCAAATTCTACTCGCCAATTACCACCGAAAAAATAAAACCTGTGGGAAGCTTTAACTGCTTAATCACAGGTTTTTTCATTCAAAACCTTTTGTTAAGTGCCCCCCCTCAACTAGTCGGTATTTTGATAATCCATAATCAACACTGTCTCCGAATAATTAATATACTGACGAAGATGTGCCGCCATTGACCAATCAATGTGGCCTTGTTCCAAAAGAATTTGCACACCTTCACGCTCGGCTGCCAAAGCTTTAATCCGCAGGTGCTGATATTGCATCGTATGGTCTTTAATTTGCTGCTTACTGTGTTCCTTGGCTAATTCAATTTGGTTTCGATAGTGGATAATCAAATGATAAACTGATTGGCTATCAAAACGCTGATTATCAATGTCATCTCGCGCAAAATAACGGGATAACTCTTTAATTGCGCCTTTAGCCTGTTCACGTTGAACCAAAGCTAATTGATCTGTAATATCAGTTTTACTTTTTCGCTGAATCAGCCATAGTGAAAATTTGTTTTTTACTCGAACTAATTGCTGGATCGATCCTCGGCCCATGTGACGCTTACGGCCAATTGAATGAATCATTTGACGTTCCAGTCGCTGTAGTCGTTCAGTCGCTACCAGAAAGGTTTCCCTGGAAATTTGTTTTTCGTTAAATAACCGTTGAATAGCTGCCCGCTCTCCACGTAGTGCTACTCGTCTCAAGGCTAATTCGTCAGAAATAATTGAATCCATTTCCTTTTTGTCTTGAATTTTTAGTTCCAATCTTCGAATTAAGAACTGATAATCCAAAATTAAATCATAAGCTTCTTTTTGGTTGGTCGGCCGTCGTTCTTCTTCGATTCGTTGAACGGCTAATTTCATAATGTATAAGCGGGCTTCATCAGCAGAGATATACTTGGGATCCTCTGGTTCCTTGACAGTCGCATCAAGTTCATCCTCACCTGAAAAATTGGCCCGGGTCAGTAAGGGCGCCTTATTTTCAGAAATCAATGGCAACATGACAGTTGCCACAACCAAACTAATAATAATCACACTGGCAGCTACAAATAGGGCCAGCGAACGCGACGGAAAAGGCCGTCCTGACGAAATCACAGCTGGAATGGATAACACACCAGCCATGGTGACAGCTCCTCTGACACCGGATAGTCCAGCCAATAATGCTGCTTTAAAAGACCCAGTCTGCTTTTTAGATTGGTTCGCCTTACGGGCTCGCCAATCACTGACGAACTGGTAACCGTAGATCCAAGTCACCCGGATTGCTAATAGAATTAGCCAGGCGACAAACGAAATCCCAAAAGCAGCAAAGGTGTTAATTCGATCATTTTCAATCACGTTTGTGGTTGCGATCGGCAATTCAATCCCTAAAATCAGGAAAACAATCCCATTGAGGGTATAAATAATGATATCCCAGGTTTTTTCGCTTACTAACGTCAGTTCCGGTTGGCTACGATCAGGTGCCGTCCCATAAAAATGAAAGACAATGCCTGCTGCGACAACTGCAATCACGCCTGAAGCATGAAATAATTCTTCAGTTAACAGATAGACAACAAAGGGCGTTGTTACTCGTAAAACAGTACTAAAAATCACATCATTAATACCCTGCCGATATAACCAATTTTCCAAAATTAAAATAACGGCAATAATCACAATCCCACTAACGAAGCCCATCAAACTAATATAAAAAAAGTCAATGGTAGCTGCTTTAATGGAAAAAATACCGGTAACCGTCGCCGCGATCGCATACTTAAAGGCAATCAGACCACTGGCATCGTTAATTAAGCTCTCCCCACTCACAATATGTAAAACGGATTCAGGGAGGTTGGCCCGCTGAGAAATTGACTGAACGGCCACTGGATCAGTCGGTGATAGAATTGCGGCCAATGCAAAGCTCACCGAAAACGGCATTGCCGGAATTAGGACGTGAAATAATAAGCCACCAAGCAACGTTGTTAAAAAGACCAGCACAATGGCATTTGCCAAAATTGGCCCTCGAAGTTTCCATAATTCACGTTTCGGGAACCGACGACCATCATTAAAAAGTAATGGTGCGACAAAAAGAAGCAAAAACCAGTCCGTCTCTAACGGAATTGAGATTCGTAAGATTAGTGCAAGTCCAAGTCCCAAAGCAACTTGAATCAAGCTGACCGGAATTGCCGGAATAAAATGATCAATGACGTTGGAGATTACAACCAAGGCCATCAGTAATATGACGGCTTCAAGTATGTGCACAAACAGTCACCTTCCTTATAAATAGACTAAAAAATGCCCTGACAAGCGGATTCGTTTGATTATTAGCAGTCAATCGCGCTCCAGGACACATCAAATAGATCATCACTTTTACAGACTCTTAACCGGTTCTTCACCGATAATTCGAACTTCAGTTTCCAAATGAACCCCAAACTTGGCAAACACGGTTTTTTGAACGTGCGCAATCACATTTAAATAGTCCGTTGCCGTTGCGTGATCCACATTCACAATGAAGCCGGCGTGTTTTAACGAAACTTGGGCACCACCAATTTGAAATCCTTGTAGGCCGGCATCGTGGATCAATTTACCGGCAAAATGCCCTTTTGGCCGTTTAAAAACACTGCCACAGGACGGTAGTTCTAAAGGCTGTTTACTAGCTCTTAAGTTATTTAAATGGGTCATTCGTTTTTGAATTTTTTCAGCGATTCCCGAATTTAACGAAAAAGTAGCCGATAACACAATTTGATGATTTTCTTGGACGCTGCAGTGACGGTAACCAAAGTCGAGTTGTTTAAAGTTAAGATGATCAACCTGATCATTAGGACTTAATACTTCAGCACCGGTCACAACGTCGTCGATGTCGCCACCATAAGCACCAGCGTTCATAAAAATTGCTCCGCCAACGCTTCCTGGGATACCGGCCGCAAACTCGATGCCGGTCAGCGAATGAGCCTGAGCCGCCTTGGTCACGTCAATTAAGGCTGCACCGGCATCTGCAGTGATTGTGTGGTTATCATGGACCGTAATTTTGTTCATTTTAGTCAAAATCATTGTTAATCCATGAATACCACCATCCCTGACAATCAGATTACTGGCATTACCAATAACCGTCACCGGAATCTCCTGCTGATTAGCATAATCCAGTAGTGCCTGAGTCTGCTTGACCGACTGGGGAAACGCCAAGATATCGGCTGGCCCACCAGTTAAGGTATGCGTATATTTTGAAAGTGGTTCATTAAATAAGATTTCAATGTTTGGATCAATATTAGCGATTGATTTGTAATCATTCATAGTTAAATTCCTTGCCTTCAAAGTATTCCAAAATACGATGATACTTTTAAAACGTATAATTTTATTTTACCACGATTCCACATCCCAGTGTTGTCAAAGAAGGACACTTGACTTTCAATTCCCCCTTCTCTGTCCACTTCTGTTGCATCCACACACAAATGTTTGTAGAATAAGAACAATAGAATGAGGTGAAAAAAATGAATTTCGTCGCAATGGATTTTGAAACTGCGAACGGTAAACGGGCTAGTGCCTGCTCCATTGCTTTGGCCATCGTTAGAAACAATCAGGTTGCCCATGAATTTTATTCTTTAATTAATCCGGAAACAGATTTTAGTTGGCGTAATATCAACGTTCATGGAATCCACCAACGGGATGTGGTCGATGCACCGACTTTTCCCGAAGTATGGGCTCATATTTCGCCCTTGTTTACTGCTAATAAACTGGTAGTTGCCCATAACGCGTCATTTGATAACAGCGTTTTAAAGCGGACGCTTGAACGATATCAATTAATGCCGCCACACTACCTCACACTCGATACGTTGAAAACGTCTAAGCAATTCTATCCGCAAATGATTAACCACAAACTAAATACGGTTTGTGATGAATTGCATATCAGTCTGGAACATCATCACAACGCATTAGACGACAGTGTTGCTTGTGCAAACATTTTATTAACTCAGCAACAACAATTTGGCAGCAGTGCCCTTAGAAATTTTGTTAAAGCAATTTAACCAGCAAAAAAGATTGACCCGATTATTTTACCTAGTCAATCTTTTTTTGTTGATTTATCTGTAACCGTCAATGACATTTCAAGAACCGTTCGATCATGATCGACTTTAGTTTTCACCAATTTGAAGCCCATCTTTTGATAAAGATGAATCGCAACTTGATTATCTTTAAACACTTCAAGCGTTAACGTTGAGAGCTGGCTGTAATCGGTTGCCCAATCAATTGCCAAAGCCATTAGATTGGTTCCAATCGTGAAACCTTGATAGGCCTTCAACACCGCTATCCCAACTTCGCCGACCTCTCTGGTTAAGCCATCGACCGTCACAATGCCAATGAGCTGATCATTCAAAACGGCCAGCGCCATTAAATTAGTTAGCGACTGATTAATCAGCTTAATCTGCTGGGCTTCAACGGCTGGTGTCAAACTTGTCAAATCTGAATCAACGAGGAAAGTATCAGATTCTGTTTGTAATTGTCTCAGCAATTGTAAAATATTTGCGGCATCCGTTGGTTCAGCTAACCGGAAGATGATCTCCTTAGCCATTTTTTGCCGCCAATACGTCAGCTGTTAACGTTTCAAAACGCTTTCCTTTCGGCTCAAACGTGATCTGTCTGACATTGTCTCCTTTAGAATCGTCTCGTCGAAAAACAATTCTCAGATAATCATCAGGCAACTCGTCAGTGACAAATTTCGACCATTCCACGACGTTGACACCATCGCCATTGAAATATTCATCTAATCCCAGTTCGTCACCGCCACCCTGCTCAAGGCGATAAACATCCATATGATAAAGCGGGATTCGCCCACTTTGATATTCGCGAATAATTGTAAAGGTAGGACTCTTGATTGGTCGTTTAATACCCAATCCCTTTCCTAAACCTTTAGTAAAGGTGGTTTTACCTGCACCAAGGTCACCATCTAACAAAATTAAATCCCTTGGCTGCAGGAAGTTCGCCAGTTTTTCACCAAGTTCAATTGTTTGATCAGCTGACGTTACTGTTAGTGTTTTTTTCAAACGGTCATCACTTCCATACCTAAATTAGACTAATCATACCAATTGATGATAACATATAATTTTTAAAATGTCGTAGCGCAGATTCTTTTATTTTACAAACCCAACGTGAAGATCTTCAAGTGTGTTCATGTTAGCTAATAGTGCTTGAATGGCGTCAATCATTGGCAATAAAAGCGCTGCACCACTTCCCTCACCAACAGCTAAATGAAGATCAAGAATAGGATGTAGACCAACTTTTTCTAATACAATTTTCATACCCTTTTCGTGTGATAAATGTGATGGAATAACATAATCTGTAATATTGGGATAAATTTTTTGAGCGATTGATAATGCTGCAATCGAAATAAATCCATCTAATACCACAGGAATGCCTTGACGCGCGCTTTCTAAAATCACGCCCGCATTTGCACCAATCTCAAATCCACCAACTTTGCTTAAAATATCAATTGGATCATTAGAATCGGGTTGACGTCTATTAAGGACTTCTTGAATGACCCTTTTTTTATGTTGATACCGCTTCTCAGAGATGGCGGAACCAAAGCCGACAATTTCTTGAACCGAAAGACCATATGCAGCCGCGAGAATTGCAGAGGAAGCCGTTGTATTTGCCATTCCCAGCTCGCCTATCAGTAAAAGATCGTTACCGTTTCGAATAGCCAAATCTGCTTGTTCCCTGCCTATGTTAATCGAGCGAAGTGCTTCTTGATACGACATTGCTGGTTGGGTCATCATGTTAGCCGTTCCGTACCTAATTTTTCGATGAATAATTTTTGAATTTTCCAGATCTTCAGCTACTCCAACATCGATCACCTTAACATCACAATTAAATTGTTTTGCAAGGGATGCAATTGTTGTATGTCCATTAACCGTGTTAACAGCTTGAATCGCAGTTACTTTTCTTGGGGTTGCTGAAACGCCCAAAGAAACGATCCCATGATCAGCTGCGAAAACTAAGCAACACCGCTTACTGGTCTTTAACTGTTGAGTGTGCTCAATTCCAGCCAATTTTATTGCTAGTTCTTCCAGTTTCCCCAAACCACCAATTGGTTTACATAAATGATTTAATCGGACTTGCATTTTATGACGGTCCACCTTTGAAACTGTCGGCAAAGTCTTTGACCAATTTGACATAATAACGTCATCCCTTATTTTAAATTTTTAGTTAACATTTGCACTCAATTTTTGTTAAACAAGATGCCAAGTAGCGATGATAAAGCCCAAAGCTGCAAGCACACTTAAAAGAATTTTGAAAATTGTGCCAGCATTCGTTGTAACGGTGTTAAGAAACTGCATGAAATACTTTTGCGATAAGTTATTGATCATTTCCCTTTTAAAAAAATAAAGTCCTATTATAAGAATTTCTGGTAGAACATAAATAAAAGCATATAATCCCAAATATCCTGTTTTTAACAAAAAGTTTTGTTTTAACGCAATCAATAATGAGATTGCGCCTAAATATGGCATTGCAGTCGAAAATTCGACAAACGTTATCATTATTCCAAGTAAAACAAAGTAATATCCCTTATCAGTAATATTCTTTGAAAATTTATCAATTAAAGCGACTTTGTTTCTATTATCAGAATGTTTTAGCAAAATAATAAAAATTATAGTAGATAAACCTAAGAGTAACCACCAAGATATTGATGAATGCCATAACTGACCTAGTTTTTTGTCGATCGTTTGAACGTCATTAGCTAAAAAATGGTTAATAATTGATAACATTCCAAAAACAGCAATGCTTCCAATCAAAAATTCTGTTAACATCATTCCAAACGCATAAGAAAATAAATTTCTTAACTTTTTATAGTTTTTTGAAAATCCCAAAATTGCATAAGTCATTAAAATTGCCGATGGGTTTAGGGAGTCCAAGCTTGCTAATCCAATTATAATGAACAAAGTTACCATAGTTCTTCACTTCCTCCATTAATGAGAGGTGTTATAATTATATGTAAGGGCTTTCAAAGCATGCTAAATTCATTTACTAAATGATAAATTGACCACTATGTAAAGTATAGTCCATAGTTTTAGTCAATTATTGTTCACTTAATATTAAAATTAGCCATGTTATAAAAGCCATCCAAAAGTGTCATTTAAAAATAATTTCACTTATAACTGTAATCACCATTTATTGATTGCGAGGAGGTTTTCTAGTGAGAAAAGCAATGTTTGTTGGCGCCGTCGGTTGCGGTAAGACAACCCTTATCCAACGACTCCATAATCAAAAAATAAATTATGATAAAACTCAGGCTGTTGAATTTTCAGATGATATTATCGACACTCCTGGTGAGTTTGTTGAGCATCGTTATTTATATCCTTCTTTAATGACGACTTCCGTAGAAGCAGATTTAGTAGTGATCCTTCAAAGTGCCACTGATAGCCGGGCAATTTTCCCAGCCGGTTTTACAACGATGTTTCCATCTAAAACTATCGGTGTGATCACAAAGATAGATGCTGCTAATGAATCACAGCTTAAATATGCTAAAGATCGTTTGATAGACGCTGGCGTTTCTAGGATTTTTGAACTTTCAGCTTTAACGGGCAAAGATGTCGACCAATTAAGAGATTTTTTAAAGCTTTCCGTCACTAATTAAAATTCTGATAGCCAACAGTACAGCCAATTGCAAAATAAACTGAATAGACAATTCTTTAACTTTAAATAACTGCTTACCCCATTTGGTCTTGAATCATTTTCAACAAGCTCCGTTTTAAAACCTGATCCGTTTGGATTGGCGTTACAGCTGTTTGATGATCACCGTTTATTAATTTAGCTGTAGTTGGTCCTAGCGTGTAATAAATAGGCGAATCAAAACTATCTGGGATTTGCACTTCTATCTTTTTCAATCTCTGGTAAGCCGAAGGACTTGTTACCAGAATTCGGTGAATTTTTTCTGAACGTAATTTTTCGATCACCACCCTTTCGGATGCTTTAGACCACTTATTTTCATAAATTTGAACTTTCCTAACAAACTTCGGAAGTTGATTCCCAGCACCAATATTCCCCGTCAACAAAGTCAATGATTTTAAGTGTAGATTCGCGATTAATTCCATAAAGCCCTGCTGATTTTCAGATCTTGCAACTACGATTTTTAAATGATTAGAGGCTTTTTTTATTAACTTTTTGCGCATTTTATCACTTAAAAGCAAGAACATCGCTTGGGTATTTAATGAGAGTAATTGATTTGTATAAACACTAAGCCCAAATTGACTGGTTATACCAATGGCTGAGCTAGTCTTAATCAGCTGTTTATCCTCACTTTTTAAGCTACACGGAAGTAACTGTCTGAGGGGACAATATAGTACTTTATCAGCTATCAATAATTTTTTCCTTAGTTCATTACTGATTTTTCCCTCTGGATACGTTATTAAAAATGTCATTTTCTTTCACTGCCTCACACATTGTAACTAGTTAGTTGCACGCCTTCATTGTTAATTGTATAGACTGAATAGTCACCAGCTAAAAAATTGGTATTCCAGTAGTTTAAATTTGGAAACCAAACATGATGTAATGCTCTCAAGACACCCAAATGAGCAATCAACAGCGTCTGACACCCTGTACGATCATCTTGATAATAATCTTGAAATGCCTCCAGCACCCTATGCTTAAAACAAATATAACCTTCGCCGTTCCCAGGGGCCACTTTAAATGGTTCATTTAACCATTTTTGCCAGCCAATCGGATCTAATGCTTGAATTTCGTTAGCATTAAGTCCCTCCCAATCTCCAAAACCCATTTCATTGAATCTGGCATCAATAATTGGGTGGATTGTAGGATTTTGATTTAAAATCGGAACGGCCGTTTGTTTTGTTCTTAACATATCACTGATAATGATTCTGCTAAATGTATAGGGGGTTAACTTCTTAGCCACCTCATCTGCCTGCTGAAACCCTTTTTTATCTAGAGACACATTTAAGGAACCATAAAATTTCCTTTGTCTGTTTAATAAAGTCTCTCCATGACGCAGTACAAAAAGTTTCATCCTACCACCCTAATTAAAATTGTATAGATAAACAAAAAGGCAACTTGAGATATCACTCCTGAAGCACCAATTGTATCACCACTTAACCCACCCAATAGGTGAATAATGTGATGTCGATACCAGTAAACAGTGATCAAAACAACGATATAACTGATTAAACCACTAATTTTCAAAATACTGCCAATAATTAAAATTGAAAAAAGTTGAGCAACAATAATTCGCCAAGTTGCCACACCTGTCCATATGCTGGCTAATCCGTTTCCGGCATAAACCATCTTATAAAATAAAAGACTGATTCCTGTTTTTGTCATCATTGTCGTAATAGCGGCTAACCCTACCATTTGCCAGATGGGTAAACTTTGACCTAAAATACTCCCTAATCCAACCATCACCATATAAAAATAAAGAAGTGCCAAACTTCCCATTGTACCAAGTCGACTATCTTTCATAATTTCTCTTATACGATCAGTTGTCCTGGAAGAAAAGAGCCCATCAGCCGTGTCAGCCAAAGCATCTAAGTGAAAGCCACCAGTAATAAGGCCATCAAATATTAAATAAACTATCCAAGAAAACCAAACCGGAAAAATAAACGTTGCTCCCCAAAATAATAATGCCTCAAGTGTTCCAAGTAACAATCCAAAGAAAGTAAAGTATTGGATATTAGTTTTAAATTTATTTGTAACATCTGGAATTTCAATAGGGATGGAAATTCTCGTAAAAAATTGTGTAAATAAAATCATTGCCTTTAACATGACATAATCGTTTCCTTACTTTATTTTTTGCGGCAACCCGCTAATAACAAAATAAACATCGTCCGCTTTTCGAGCAATCAATTGGTTAACTTCTCCGTATAAATCTCTTAAAACGCGAGATTGCTTTGTTGCTGGAACAATTCCTAAGCCAACTTCATCGGAAACAATCACTAATCGTTGGTGATTGTTCTCAGCCATTTCAAATAGTCGATTCCATTCACCAAGAATCACATTTTCGAATGATTGAAGCGACTCCGTTGAAAGTTGTTCAACGATTGAATCGAAAGACAATGAGTTTTCTTTCTTATGATTAGTTATCAGATCATAAAAAAGGTTAGTAACACTCATTGTCGCATCATCTAATAAGTATCCAGCGTATTGATGTGTCGCAATAAATGAGGCAAAATCTTTATATCGTTCTTCGGTTACCCAATTCCGAGAGCGTCTTTTTTGATGCTTCTTGATCCGCAATTGAATCTCTGAATCTCCCCGCAATGCGATTCCGGTAGCAATATAACAAATCGGGTCAGTTCTCTTAAAAAGACTTTCCGCGAAGGCTGATTTGCCACTTTTAGAGCCTCCTGTAACAAAAGTTAGGTGCGCTTTCATTTAATAACACCTCTTTTGAGCTTGGCAACCAATCTCAGCTCGGGATAACGTTCATGAAAACTCTCTGCTAGTTTCTCATCTACGCCAATTAAAATGACAGTTGCCGGCCCAGCAGATTGTTTAATTTCTGGGCGGGTCCAACTAATAACAGGGGTTACTTGTAGTTGATGGGTTGCGGCCATTTGTTTAATTTCAAAACCGATTCCCTTTGAACCAACCGGTAACATATCATAGACGGCCGAATCTGAACGGATCTTTCTAACTAAATCATACGAGAAAATATCCGATAAATGTTGCTTAACTGATTCGCCCACATAGGGGGTTCCTAATTGAAAAACACTAAGTGTCGGATTAGTGATGGCCCGAATAGTTCCTTGTGGCCTCATTCCAACGATAGTCACTCCCAAAGAAGTTGTCTTGGTGATCATATTATCTTCTGTACTGCCATTTAACGGAATATGCTCCAACCCGGCTTTAACTAATTCATTTTTAATTCCTTTAATTATTCTTTCACCCGTTGGTGTCATTTCGTTTCCGACTGTATCGATGACCACAATTGGATCAGCATTAAAACAAATCAATTCCATTAACGGTACCCTTAACGAATAACCCGCCATAATTGCTGGATCAATCTGAATCATATCATTCTTTTTGTCACCTATCCCCGCACTACTATCGCAGGCAATTACCAATTGTTCACCGTCAGGTAAATCAATCAACGATAGGTCTCGATATTGTTTGCTTTTCATTATCTTTAACGCTCACCCATTTCATCAAATGCCGTATTGAACGCCAAAATAGTCCGTTCAATGTCTTCTTTAGTATGTTTACTGGACATAAAATTAGTTTCAAATTGTGAAGGTGCCGTGTAAATACCGTGTTGCAACAGTAAATTAAAGAACTTTGCAAAATAATCAACGTTGCTTTTTTGAACATCCTCAAAATTATTAACAGGACCCGCGTTAAAAAAGTAACTCCACATTGTTCCGACATGATGTACTGTTAATGCAACATGATGTGAGACTGCAGCCTGTTTAATTCCCGCTGCCAAATAATCTGTTCGGGCAACCATTTCCTTATATAAGTCCTCATTTAACTGATCAAGTGTACTGATGCCACCAGTCATTGCGAGTGGATTTCCGGATAACGTTCCAGCATGATAGACAGGACCTTCGGGCGTAATCCATTGCATAATGTCTTTTCTCCCGCCAAATACACCAACAGGAAGGCCACCACCAACGACTTTTCCCAATGTTGTCAGATCCGGAACAATTTGGTAGAGACTTTGAGCACCATGAAAAGCAGCCCGAAAGCCTGACATTACTTCATCGAAAATTAATAATGAGCCTGATTCTGTGGTCAATTCTCTAAGTGTTTGTAGAAATTCCCTTGTACCTGGAATAACTCCCATATTACCAGCAATCGGTTCTACAATGACACACGCAATCTCATTTCCATGTGTTTTAAAGACCTTTTTAATTCCATTAATATCATTGTAGTCAACTGTTAACGTATCGTAAGCCAAATTTTTAGGAACACCAGGTGCTTCATGAATATCATTAAAGGTTGCGACACCAGATCCAGCGTCCACCAATAGCGAGTCACTATGACCATGATAATTCCCAATAAATTTAACAATTTTATCACGGTGCGTATATCCTCTTGCTAATCGAATGGCACTCATTGTTGCTTCGGTACCGGAAGAAACCATTCGCATCATCTGTAAAGAGGGAACGATTTTTTGAATTTTCTTTGCCAATTCCGTTTCTAATAAGGTTGGTGCACCGTAACTTGTCCCCTTGGCAACAGCTGCCTGAAGATCGGCAACAACTTTTTGATCCGCATGCCCCAAGATTAATGGGCCCCACGAAAGCACATAATCGATATATTCATTATCGTCGATATCAAAAATATGTGACCCAACTCCTTTCTTAATAAACAGTGGGTCCCCACCAACATTTTTAAACGCTCTGACAGGACTGTTAACGCCTCCAGGCAGATACTTACTTGATTCTTTAAAAGCTTTCTTAGATTTTTCAAAACTTAGCATAACGTTTTACCACCTTTGTTCATTCATTCGGGTTGCTACTTCTTTAGAAAAATACGAAATGATTAAGTCTGCCCCGGCTCGCTTCATTCCAACTAACGTTTCTTTAACGATCTGATCCTCATTAATCCAGCCGTTTTGGGCGGCAGCTTTAATCATTGCATACTCGCCAGAAACGTTATAAGTAACTAGCGGCAAATTAGTATGATTGCGAATATCCCGCACAATATCAAGAAATGCCATTGCTGGTTTAACCATCACAAAATCTGCGCCTTCCTCTTCATCACTTGCAGCTTCCCTCAGAGCCTCTAAACGGTTAGCTGGATCCATTTGGTAGCTCTTACGATCACCAAATTTAGGAGCACCATCTGCGGCATCTCTAAATGGGCCATAAAAACTTGATGCATATTTAACTGAATAGGCCATAATTGGGATCATCTTAAACCCTGCTTCGTCCAATCCTTTCCGGATAGCGGCGACAAACCCATCCATTGCATTTGAGGGTGCTACCATGTCTGCGCCAGCTTTAGCTTGACTAACTGCGACCTTTGTATTGTAAACCAACGAATCATCATTTACGACATGGTGATCCTTAACGATTCCACAATGCCCGGTTGAGGTATATTCACACATACAAGTGTCCGCAATAACGATTAGCTGAGGATAAGCAGCTTTTATTTTACGGATAGCTTGCTGAACAATTCCATTGTCTTCCCAAGCGCCAGACCCAACATCATCTTTATGATCGGGAATGCCAAAAATGATAATTGACTTAATCCCCAAATCCACAATATCCTTAATTTCGTCCAAAATTGCATTTAAACCAAATCGGTAGATTCCAGGCATAGATTTAATTTCTTCCTTACCCTTAATCGTTGCATCAACAAAAACAGGCATAATTAAATCCTCTTTATTTAAATGGGTCTCACGAACCAAATCTCTCATTTCTGAGCTACTGCGTAATCGACGATGACGATCAAAATTCAACATTTTTATTGACTTCTTTCTTAATTATTAATCAGGTTTAACGCACCCATACTGATCAATTTCTCGGCCGTTGCTATGCCTAAGCCGTCTTCAACAGTTCCAACCTGTTTTCTTAAAAACAATTTTTTTCCATCCTCTGAAGCAACCATCCCGGAAAATATCATTTCATTTTCCTTGCAATCAGCATATGCACCAATTGGATAATTACAACTGCCACCTAACGCTTTTAAAAATTGACGTTCAATTGTTACAGCTTGCCTTGTTCCGGGATCTTCAATCTTACGAATCAATTGAAGTGTGTCCTGGTCACTTGAACGACATTCAATTGCAATTGCCCCCTGACCTGCTGCCGGTAAAAGATCACCCTTTAATGTTAACTGGTATAGATTGGATAAATCAATCTTCGATCGACTAATACCAGCCTCCGCAAGAATGATTCCTGTCAAATGATCTGATGAGATCTTTTTGATTCTTGTATCAATATTGCCACGAATTGGAATTATTTTTAAATCTGGTCGTAGATGCAATAATTGTCCTTGGCGACGCACACTATTTGTTCCAATCCTGGCTCCTCTTGGAAGATCAGCTAATCGGCGAAACGGTTTGGAAGTAACAAGGCAATCAAAGGGCGACGCGCGCTTTGGAATGCACCCAATAGTCAAATTTTTCGGCAATGACGGCATTACATCTTTTAAACTATGAACGGCAAAATCAATTTTTTTGACCAGTAACTGTTTTTCAATTTCTTTCACAAAGACGCCTTTTCCACCAATGTCTTGTAAGCTGTCTTTTAAATTTTGATCCCCTTCGGTTGTTATTTCATGAACAATAATTTCTATATGGGGTGTATATTCTTTTAATGCTTCAATTACTTGTTGAGTTTGTTTTAATGCAAGGTCACTTTTCCTAGTGCCAACAATCCATCTATTTTTCATAAAGTTTCTCCTGCTTAAAATCAACCATTCCAGAAGTTTGTTTTAGTCCACCACGTTGGATACTCTGAATTTCGTCATCAACCGGTAAGCCAAAGATTTGGCAAAAAAATGCCAGATCAACATTAGCATTGTCTTCAATTGAAAGTTCTTTAACCTCTTTAATTGGCCCCTTAATCATCTGATTAATGATACTTTTCATATGTTTACTAATGACCTTGCGCTCATGAGCATTCAATTCAGGAAGCTTTCTTAGTAAACTGTCATAAACTGTTTTCTCAACATCTAAAGATGATTCACGTAATTTTTTAATTATAGGAACAACGTGAAGTTGCTTTTGCCAAACGTAAAAATCATGAACAGCATCTGGGATTACTTTAGTAATTTCGGCAACCATTTTCTTTTTAAGCAGCTGATTTTGGGTCAAGATTTCGGTAATATGGTCAATGTCATGATAGATAATTTGTTCAGGCAAATAACGTTCATCAAGGTTTTTAGGAACCCCAAGATCAACTATAATTCGAGTTTTTACTCTGGATATTTGAAAAGATTGTCCAGATAAAAGAGGACGTTTAACAGATGCAGCCATCACAACAGCATCAGCATTCAATACGGTTGGTAAAAGGTCCTGCCACTTTTCGGCCTTTACCCAAGCAGGATAACTTTCTGCAACCAGCTTTGCCTGATCACTGTGATGGTTAAAGAGGTGAATAGTACCAAAGCCCATATCAACAGCATTTTTCAATACATGGGTTCCAACTTCTCCTATACCAACAATCACCAAATCCGTGCCTCTAACATCTTTTAATGTCAATTTAATTTGGTGTAATCCTGCCTGCCCGGAAGTTTGAGATAATTCGCTCATTCGATAATTAGTATGCATTTTCTTTGAAAAAGTAATTGCTTCCTTAAATAAATGATTTAAAATAATGCCTGTACTGCCACACAAACGCGCATTGAAAAAAGCATCTTTTACCTGACCAAGTATTTGAGGCTCACCAACCAATAGAGAGTCTAATCCAGTTGCAACTTTCATTAAATGGCCAACAGCTAATTCTTTTGTCCCAACAACCACCCATTTATTTAATTCATTTAATGTCACGTGGAACCAATTAGCAAGGAATCGTTTAATGTAGTAACGTCCCGTATGAATTTGATCAACCACTGCATAGATTTCTGTCCGATTACATGTTGACAAAATCACATTTTCCAAAATACTTTTTTCGCTGTTTAGTAATTGATTAACTCGCGAAAGCTGTTCTTTTGAGACAACGAACTTTTCCCGAATGGCAATTGGAACTTGTCGATAATTCAAACTAACATAAATAATATACATGCTATTGTCGATCCTCTCTAAAATAATGGTTCTGCGTTAACCACTCTAAAAGATATTGCTTAATTTTCTTAGAAGTCGCCGGTGAACGCCCTTTGGTAGAAACCGTTATTAGCAATTCTTTATTTTCAAGTTTGGCAACGTTATAAAAATCCGACTGTAATTTATCACTAACATTATTCACCCACTGAAACTGATCAGCATCTTTAACAACTTGCTGATTAACTTGACGATCATCTGTGCAAGCAATGATTAAGGTTGCATTTTTAAGATCACCAACTCTATATTTTCTTCGAATCCAATAAACTGATAAGCAATCAATTTTTGGATCTAGTTGTGGACTGACCACCGTCACTCGAGCGTTAGACGCTAACAAGGAGTTAATTTTTCGAGCCGCTACTTTTCCACCACCAACTACTACAACCGACTTATTAACTAAGTTCAAATTCACCGGATATGGATTTTGCATGGACTCCACCTCATTTCTTCACGTCGGAAGAAGATAATATTTCATCTATTTTTTTCATATCAACATTTTCTTCAAATACTTTGGCGAGTTTTTCATACTGTGCTTCGCGGTATGCCGACATTGACGCTTGAACATGGTGGAGCGCTGGTAAGCCTTTCTGAACTCGAAGCTGATTTAACAAATGACGTGTCCAACGTTCATTATCAAAGATGCCATGGAGATAAGTTCCCCAAATTCGGCCATCAGCATTAGTCGCCCCATCACTTCGCCGAGTTGACTTGCCATTACTCTTCACAATAACCGAAAATGGTGTCACTCCTTTGCCTAAAGAGGTTTCACCCATATGAATTTCATAGCCGTTTAAATAATATACACCATGCTTTGCAGTCACTTGAGTGGTCTTCTTTTCTTTTGTGAAGCTTGTTTCAATATTAAGCAAGCCTAAACCTTCTTGATCGTTTATATCTGACTCAACATGATCTTCGTCAACTAACTTGGTTCCTAACATTTGATAACCACCACAAATCCCAACAACCATTGAACCTTTACTGTAAACAGCTTTAATTGGCTGAACAAAATGGTAACGCCGTAAATATGCCATATCCTCATTAGTATTTTTACTACCAGGAATAATTAGAATATCCGGTAATCCAATTTCTTCAGGGTTGAGAATATATCGAACAGAAACATCCGGTTGGATTTCCAAAGCATGAAAGTCAGTAAAATTGGAAATCTTTGGCAGAGAAATCACTGCAATGTCAATTGGACAAGTCCCCTTTTTCACTTGTGACTTCTGAGAAAGAACAACACTGTCTTCTTCATCTAAATCAACAGTCGTCATTGGTATCACACCAATTACCGGAACGCCAGTTAAAGCTTCAATCATCTGATTTCCAGACGTCAGCAACGATCGATCTCCACGAAACTTATTAATGATAATTCCTTTAATTCGCCGTTGATCTTCTTTTGGCATTAATTTAATGGTCCCATAGATTGCCGCATAAACACCGCCTTTGTCAATATCAGCAACCAGGATAACCGGACAATCCGCCATTCGTGCCATCCCCATATTAACAATATCCCGATCATTCAAATTAATTTCAGCGGGACTGCCGGCTCCTTCCAAAACCATCACATCATTTTCTTTCGCCAGTGACTGGTAGACAGTACGTACTTTATCCTTTATCTCAAACTTATATTGATGGTAAGCAACCGCACTCATATCCGATAATACTTTTCCCATAAAAATAACTTGGGCATCCTTGTCAGTTGAGGGTTTTAATAATACTGGATTCATGCGAACGTCTGGTTGCTTGCCAGCAGCCTCTGCCTGAAATACTTGGGCGCGTCCCATTTCATCACCGTTTTTAGTAATAAATGAATTTAGTGCCATATTTTGTGATTTAAAGGGAGCTACTCGAAGACCACGATTTTTTAACAGTCGGCAGAGCGCTGCTGCGGTCCAACTTTTCCCGGCATCCGATGTCGTTCCTTGAAACATAATTGATTTAGTTCCCATAATTTCATTCCTTCTCCCTTGATATTTTTGCTAATTGCTCCTTTACCTTTAAATCTGTCAAAAGTGCTGATTCAGACGGATAAAGTGGTAAATTAAGTTTTTCATGTAACTTTACGAGCCAAGGCTGATTTAGCTTACAATCCCATAAAGTTTGCTCATCAAGAAATACAGACTCTTTTCTACCCGATTTAATTAATTGACCTTTTTTTAGAATATAAAAGTAATCACAGACTTCGTACATAAAATCCATATTGTGACTTGAAATAATGATTTTTTGGCCGTTCTTAGTTAATTGGCAAATCAAAGCTGCCATCCGTCGCTGACCATCTGGATCAAGTCCTGCTGTCGGCTCATCCAATAGGAGCCATTCGGAATGAAGAACTAGAATTCCAGCGATCGCGACCCTTTTTTTCTGACCACCACTCAAATACTGAATTGGCTTATCTCTAATCTGGAGAATATCTAATTTTTTCAACGCATCATTAACACGAAGATTAATTTCTTCTTGTGGCAATCTTAAATTATGAAGTGCAAAGGCCACATCGTCTTTTACAATGGAATAAAAAATTTGTTGATCAGAATTTTGAAAAACAATCCCAATTTTTTTCCTAAGACGATTCAAATCCTGTTTACGGTACTTAATTTCTTGCCCATCGACCAAAATCCTCCCAGACGTCGGCTTTAGCATTCCAACTAAATTTAAAAATAAAGTCGATTTCCCAGAACCGTTTGGACCAATTATGCCAATTACATTCTCGTTTGTTTTTCCCAAATTCATTGAAATGTTTTTTAAAATCGGCTTCGAGGTTTCGTAAGAAAAGTTAATATGCTGAATTTCGATCATTTTGGCAACCTCCTAGCTTTTTAAATTTTAAAATCACCATTAAAAAGTTTTGCTTCTAACGCGTACTCCATATCACGATAATTAATCATCACTTGTTCAAATAACATTTTTAAAAGAATACCCGCGGAATGAATCGATAATCTAAAGTTTTGATAACCAAATCTTAATTTTTGAGCCTGATAGATTTGTTCAAAAGCTTCAATGAAAATAAAAATGAAACGATACATTAACAAAGTTTCTTCAATTAAAATACTTGGTAATCGTAATGCTTTTAAAATAATAATAATTTGCTGAAACGGCGTTGTTAATGCAAACCAATACGTACAAACAATCGCCGCTGTCACTTGCAACCCAACGTGCAAGCCAATCGGCCACATAGATTTTGAAATTCCAAAATAATCATTAAATATTCGAATTGGAAAATAAATTGTCTGTCTTTGAGGAGATATCGTTAATATGATGCCAAATACACTCAAGATAATAAAGGGTACCACTGCATAAAACCACTTCATATATTGTTTTAAAGTTAACCGATCAACATACAACGTGTGGGTCACAAAGGCTAAGATTAGCAGTAGTTTCAGCCATGACATTGGCTGAAATGCAATTAGTATACCTAATAGCCAAATCATTCCCTTTAATTTTGGTGACCAACGCAAAATTCGATTATTATATGCGTATTTATCAATGTTTAACATATTCCCACCAGATTTTAGTCATTTTTCAGCGATGATTCTGAGTACGTAGTTGGCGCTCCCGTTCCTTTTTCTTTCCATGAGCATTACCAATCACGTAAGCAATGATTCCAGTACCAATACTACCTTGAACAGTAAACAAGAGATTTTCTATCTCTCCAGAAGGCGGTGTCCAAAGAGGGTGCGCCCAAACTTTATAATTTGGATCATTTTTCTTAATTTGTTCGGTTCCTTGGTCATCGCTTCCGGAAAATGCACCATTTTTAGCAACAAAGAACGGCAAAATCAATAATATAATAACTGAAATTAACAGAATCAAATTTTGTCTCCTTTTAGATTTCACAGTAATGCCGACTCCTTCCAAAGATTATTGCTAATTACCAAATTATAGACAATTACCGTCAAGAAGCCTTCGGCAATTGCCAACGGAATTTGAGTCACTGCGTAGATCCCCAAAAATTTAACCGCGGCACCCACTACTCCAGAATTTGGATCTGGGAAAACAACAGCCAACTGAAATGAGGTTGTCACATACGTTGACCAATCAGCTAACATCGCACATAAAAAGAGAGAGATTGATCGACTAACTTTCAAAGCTCGACATAATTTATAAACGCCGAACCCGATTAATGGACCAACAATTGTCATGGAAAAGCAATTTGCACCCAGTGTTGTCAATCCGCCGTGAGCCAATAACAGCGCTTGGAATAGCAAAACAATCACTCCTAAAACAGCCATGACTGAAGGACCAAACATGACCGTTCCCAACCCAACACCTGTTGGATGAGAACTTGATCCTGTCACCGATGGCATTTTTAGCGACGATAGAACAAAAACAAATGCACCGCACAGTGCCAACATGATTTTGGCATTTTGCTTCGTTGAGTGAACAATTTTTTGCATTCGATATAAACCATAAATAAAGAAAGGCGCACTAACTGCAAACCAAAAGATGCACCACACTGGCGGCAACATGCCTTCCATAATATGCATGGCATGAGCTGGCACTGGATATAAAATGCCATAAAATAGTGCGATTAAGCAAAGGACTAAACTACTTCGTGAAAAATATTTGGAAAATATTGTTTTCATTTTATCAATCCTCCACTATTTCTGATTTTTTTAATAATAGTGTCGAAAAATATGGCAATTTCTCTGAGGAACTGACATCTCTCAAATCATAGATCTTCTCTTCCGACATAGATGAATCAGCAACAACGATTGCTTGATTTAATAGGTGACGTTCAACCAATAGTTGGTAAATCATTGGGAAATTAACCGCGATTTTCATAATCACAACATTGTCATTATCATCAAGAGCTTTTTCAATTTGCGCTTTTTTAGCAGTTGCTGGAATAACCTCTAGCAACTCATTGTCTAAAGCCAATGGAATCGAAACTGACGCAGCAATCTGAGAAAATGACGAAATACCGGCAATTGTTTTAACAGTGATTCTTTTACGAACTAAATTTAGCAAATAACTATAAGTGCTATACACGGAAGGATCTCCCAAGGTAACAAAACCAACATCATAACCCTTTTGAACATCTTCGACAATTTCTTGAGCAATTGTACGCCAATTGGTTTGCTTCTCCTTAAGATTTTTAGTCATCGGAAAATGACGACGTTTAACAATTAATTTTTTTGGAAAATAGCTAGAAGCAATTTTCTCTGCTAAGCTTATCCCATCTCGATGAGCCTTGGGTGTATATACAATATCTAATCTTTGAATAGCCTTAATTGCCTTAACAGTCATTAATTCACTATCTCCTGGTCCAACTCCAATTCCATAAAAAATTGACATAAAGCCTCAGCCCTCTTTCAGTTTGTTTATTAAATGATTAATAAACATCTTTTGAATAAACGGATATTCCCCAAGCCCTTTAAGTTGTGTTTTAACTTGGATCCCCTCTTTTTCTAATAAATGCCGCCATGATTTAGATTCTTCAGAGGCCATATCATGGTGCGCGTGATTACCTGCAACAATCATAAACGGCTGAATAGTTACTTTAGAAACATGATCTTTCTTTAATCGGTTAATTTCAAAACCAATGTTTGGAAAGCTTTCCACAGCACCCAAATAGTGTCTGGATCCCGTTAACATATGATCTAAACAAGCATAAGCAGTAAATGATTGACTCGATGTTCCATGTCCCATAAATAAAATTGCTTCATTCGGATCGCTAAAAGACTTTATATTCTTTAGAAATTTTATTATATGAACATAATCCTCATACGAAGATAAAAGCGGTTGACCAATTACCATTTGCTCAAAATTGCCTTCAAATTGTCTCGCTTGTTGAAGCAAACGATGAAATTCAATCCCAGGAATAATATGAAGAGGTTGGATATAAACTTTTCTGAATTGATGTTTCTTTATTTTCCTTAAGGCTTCAATTGGCGTATCAATTTGAAGGCTTTCTTTTTGGGCAATTTTTGAAATAACAACGGTTGATGTAAAAGCACGAAATATTTCTGCCTGAGGGAATCTTTCTTTGAATTTATTTTCAATCGCACCAATCGTTTTTCGCCGAGTTTTTGGGTAAGTTGTGCCAAAACTAACTACTAAAATGGCAATTAATTTCATTTTTAACCCTCCTTACACTGCTTAAAACTGCTCTTACTGATGGCTGAACTTCACTGACATTTTCAAGCCCCAATTGTTGGCAAGCATTTTTAACCAATTTTCCCATTGCAACTATTTTGGCCTGTTTCAAGAGAACAAACTGATCTTTATCGCAGCCGATTACCAAGTCTTGTAATGCCGACGTACTTGGGATAATAATTGCATGGAATGTTTTAAAATCGACGGATTGATGTAAACTTTGTTTCTTCCCAACAGCTAAAAAACTAAACTGATTATTCGTTAATTTTATAAAATCTTGAGTGTCTTGAACTCCCAACGCAATAGCCGGCTGAGGATAAATATTATTTTTATCATAAACGCCGTCAGCAATAATCCCACTACTCTTCATTTTTCTTTCAATGGCGTGATTCATTGCGATTAGGTGCCATTCACGCAAATTTCGATAATCGTAACCTCTACTGAGTAATTTAGTCATAAATAGATTAAATACTACCATGCTAGTTATCAGAAGAGTCCCTGGCAACTCCAAATTTGGCAGGTCAAATTTCATAGAATGGACTTTCCGACGCTTGAAAAAGTTTACTGAAGCACCGTCATCCTGAAGTTTCTCAAACAATTTAGAAGAGCGCTTAAATGGAATTAATAAGTGCATCCCTTGAAGTGGCAAATTTGAAACCAATTCAGGCATTAAATCAACTACCTTGCCCACCACAATTAATGCGGGGGAACCAATCCCATATTTTCTAACCACATCATTTATGTGAGCCAAATCAGCCTTAACAGATCTTTGATTCCAATGCGTTGCCCACTGAATAATTGCAACTGGCGTCTTTGGGGTTTTACCATGCGTAATTAATTCTGCCGTAATTTGGGCTAATTCCTCCATTCCCATCAAAAAAACAAGGGTCCCTTCTTGATGAGCAATATTGTCCCAGTTGAGAGATTTTCCTTCCACTTTTCGATGGCCCGTAATTACATGAAAACTTGAAGCCAAATTTCGATCTGTGATCGGAATTCCAGCGGCACTTAGTCCGGCAATTGCACTGGTGATACCAGGAACCACTTCGAAAGCCACATGATGTTTTTTTAAGTAACTGCCCTCTTCTCCACCACGACCAAAAACGTAAGGGTCACCTGCCTTCAGTCGAACCACCCGCTTTCCTTCACGTGCAAGGTTAGTTAGTAGTTGATTAATTTGAAATTGACTAACTTTATGATGATGAGGTAATTTACCAACATCAATCTTTTCAGCCTGAATAGCAGATAAAATAGCGGGATTCACTAATCGATCGTAAACAACCACGTCGGCCTCTTCCAATCTTCTTTTACCTAAAACCGTTAATAGTTCCGGGTTCCCCGGACCGGCACCAACTAAAGAAACAAATCCGTTCAACATAACACCTTCATTTCTTGCCATAATTCGTCAAAAGTTCCAACCTGATTTGGATATTGAATCGTTGGTCGTTTAATAATAATGCAAGGAATCTTTAATTGCTCACAAGCAGTTATCTTTTCCTGTACACCACCACGACGACCACTTTCTTTGGTTACAACTGCAACTGCATCGGCTTTTTTAAAAAGTTCAAAATTTAAGTTAGTACCAAAAGGGCCTTCGATTGCATCAATTTGGTCAGCTTCAAATCCGATAGTTGTTAGCTGAGTTAAAACTCGCTCAGTAGGTAAAACTCGAATATGCAACCTTTGAATACCTAGACTCTTAGCATATTCTTCAGCAGTTTTACTTCCAGTGGATAAATAAACAGTGCCACTTAATGACTTTAAGTAGTCGCACGCTGCTTTAAGGTTCGCCACCAGCTTTAAATAAGGGCTCGTTTTAAACAAATTCGAACGCTCAAATCGAATATACTTGACATTACTCTTTTTTGCCATTTCCATGGCGGTTATTGAAATCACCCGAGCAAACGGATGGGTTGCATCAATAATTAACTGGATATGATGGTTATTAAGAAACTTGTTGAATGTATCCGATGTTAACGTCTGCTTAGAAACTTGTTGAGTATGTTTTTTAGCAAGCGCTTCACCATAATCAGTTGTAACTGACAGGATAAATGACAAGCGACGCTTTGTTAGCTCATCAGCAATTTGAAGGCTTTCACTCGTTCCACCCAAAAGTAATATCATAATGTATAACCTCTTGGCGTGATCATTCTGCCGTTAGAAACATAAGTGTTTTTATTGCCAATAATAACAATGGTCGTCATATTAACTTCTGTCACATCCAGATCTCTAATTGTGGTAATTTTCTCTATTTCGTGTTTTCTAGCAACATCTTTTCCAATACCAACAATCGTATTTTCAGACTTTGACTGAAGGATAATGTCCAATGCTTCCCGTAAATTATTCGGTCGGCCTTTACTTCTGGGATTATATAAACAGATTACAAAATCAGCCTTTGCAGCAGCATCCACTCGTTTTTTAATCACTTCCCAAGGAGTCATCAAATCACTTAAACTAATATGACAAAAATCATTCATAAGTGGTGCTCCTAAAGAAGCAGCCGCACCAATACTCGCAGTGATACCTGGAACGACGCGAATATCAATCTGTTGATCCATCTTTGAAGCCACTTCCAAAACCAACCCAGCCATCCCATATATTCCGGCATCTCCACTTGAAATAATCGCAACATCTTTTCCTGTAGCTGCAATTTCAAGCGCTTTTTGCGAACGCTTAATCTCACCACGCATTCCGGTTGTAATGACTTCTTTACCATTCAGCATGCTTTCCACCAAATGAATGTAAGTAATATAGCCAACAATGGTATGGACTTTTTTGATGACATCAAGTGCTTCCTGCGTCATCAAGTTTTTTGATCCGGGCCCCAGCCCCACAATATATAACACTAGCATCCACCCCTTTTTAGGTTTTTTCGACTTGCTGCTAAGGTAATTTCATTGGAACTAAATTTTTTTGTAAAAGTAGGTCTCCCTGCTGCAAAATCAGCTGCAGCCTGTGAAACATTACCAATGCCGACCGTCCTTTCAACAAATGCCGATTGGGGATAGTCGGTCGCAATCTTTTTTAGCTGAGCCGTCATATAAAATTTTGCCGGAATATTCAATGTATCTGCCAAATAATGGATGGCATTTTCATGTTGTTTTTTTTCAATTGATGCCACCTCACAAAAGGAATGCCATAGCAGGTGATACTGGTCACAAAATTTAATAAATGCGTCTTGAATCATGCTGTAACTAACAGCTTTGCGAGCGCCGATTCCTAATATATTGATCCGAGGAACCAGCTGGACGCAATTGAACTCCTTCTTGTAAAAATCTTTATCTGAAATAATAACCAGTGGAACCTCCCTATTTCTTTCCGTAACAGATGAAATCTCTGTAAAACCACTTAAATTTATTGAGTCATCTTTAAACTCTGACTCAACGTAAATTTCCACTGGCTTCTTTTCAGCTAATCGTGCATTGATTAATTTTGTATAGTACTTGAAATCCGGATACCATCCATCGAATAATCCAGCAAGTGTATCAAGTGCTTGAACTTGTTCGGTATCTGTCGCCGTTGTAATCACCGGATCCGACTCCAAAATTTTTGCAATTTTTTTAGTCCATTCATTGGCGTGACCAACGTGACCCGAAAGAAGACTAATCACATGATTGCCTAATTCATCAATAACAATCACAGCCGGGTCAACTAATTTATCTTTAATCAAGGGAGAAATCGTTCTGACCACAATGCCAGTAGCCATAATACAAACAATCCCGTCATACCGACCGAATAATTCTTGGCAAGTCGATTTGAACTCTCCCTTGCCAAATTTATAATCATTATTATTAGCGTACTTTTCTGGTAAATATAGCTCACTATTGGCAATCCGTGTATGAAGATGATTTGCTAACTTGGCACCAATTTGAGTTAAAGCAATGATTGCAATCTGACCAGAATTATTCTTCGACATTCTTAATTCCTTTCCGGTAAGTATGAGTGAAAGCAGCATCATATAATTTTGAATACGTATAATCTTTGCCAAGGAACGCACCAACCATGATTAAGGCCGTTCGAGAAATGTTAGCTTCACTAGTCTTATCGGCAATATCCATTAAAGTTCCTCGAACTACCTTTTCATCCGGCCAAGTTGCTTTGTAAATTACCGCTGCAGGCGTTTCCTGCGAATACCCCCCCATCAGCAACTGACGAACAACTTTTCTAATACTTTGAGTAGATAGAAAAATGACCATCGACGTATGATGAGAAGCTAAAGATTTTAATGATTCCGCTTCAGGGACCCGCGTTCTCCCAGACATTCTTGTAATAATAACGCTTTGGGCTACCTCGGGAACTGTATATTCGACGCCCATTTGAGAAGCGGCTCCTAAGAACGAACTCACACCTGGAATACACTCAAAATCAACCCCACGCTTCCTTAACTCTTCAATTTGCTCACGGATTGATCCATAAATCGAAAAATCTCCAGTTTGTAACCTAACAACCTTTTGTCTTTTTTTAACTGCATTCGTCATCACATCGATAATTTCTTTTAAGGTCATTGAGGCACTATCGAATTTCCTGGCATCTTGTCGACAATATCCTAATAATTCCGGGTTAACTAAAGATCCCGCATAAACAACCACATCCGCATCTTTCAATCGGCGATAACCCTTCAATGTAATTAAATCCTTATCGCCAGGACCCGCACCTACAAAACTAACAACTGTCATTAACAATCATCCTTTCTTCTCTGCACTAATAACAAAGGTTGGATTTCTGGGTTTAAAGAAGTGTCCCTTACCCAAGGCATGCCACTTTGCAACTGATACCTGAACAACCTCAAAGTTTGCCAAATCAGCTTTTTCTAAGTATGAGATTGCGCTCATGGCATTTTCATATAAAATAAAATTTAAAACTAAAGAACCTTGCAATTTTAAATGATTTAGTGAAAAATCGATAATTGAATTTAATTTAGCACCACTTCCTCCGATGAAAATTGCATCATACTCTTTGTCCGGAATACCCTCAGGCGCACTTCCCTGAATCAAATGAATGTTATTAACCTCAAACTTCTGAATGTTCTGATTCATAATTTCAACAGCTTCACTTTTTTGCTCAATCGAAGTCACTTCAATTTGAGGAAAGGTTAATGCCGCTTCTAAACTAATACTCCCTGTGCCAGCACCAATATCAAGAAGTTTATCTTTCTTTGTTAAATCCAATTTATTTAAGCTGATTGCTCGAATTTCCGACTTCGTCATCGGAACTTTATTTCTAAGAAAAAGTTCATCACGCATTTGTAATAATCACCACGTTCATTTGATAGTTTCTTTTTTTAACAGTTAATTCAGTTGCAACTGAAATTTTTTCATCAGGGTAACTCAACATTTCTCCAATAAAGACTTGCCGGTGCTGTCCCCGTTTTTTTATTTCTTGAGCAATTTCGTACGGCCCCGTTACCTGATCTGTCACCATTCCAATCGTTGTATGTTGTAACAAAAAATCAAAATCAGGAACTTGACCATGGCTACTGGTTAAATACACATCATTCATTGGAAACTTTAATCGATGAAAAAAATATTGAATAGCACTTATTCCTGGGACAATTTGAATTTTTTCTCCAGGAAATTTTTTTATAACCCAATTGCCAATTCCATAAAGTAACGGATCACCAGAAGCTAAAATGACAATTTTTTTATCAATATGGGCTTTCAAAAATATTTCCAGATCTTTCAATTTTGGTAAAACAACAGCTTTTGACTTAAAAGTTGGAAAAAGTGCAAGTTGGCGACTGGATCCAATCAAAGTTTCTGCTTCTTCCAAATACTGACTACTACCATTTATCATTAAGTCATCGCTGCCAGGTCCAATGCCTAAAACTATTATCATTGCCAATGATCCTCGATTTCTTTAATCGGTTTAGTGGCAGCTAATAGTCCAGTCTGACTTGAAAAAATAACTGCATCAATCGTCACTTTAGGCTTTTTATGTGCCAACAACCTTTCAGATCGATATTTGATTTTATCAACAATTTTCTGGTAAACGCTTTCATATCCCGCTTCATTGACGATACGAACCATGTCAATTGTTGTTAAACACTTATAAACTTTTTGAACTAATTCCGTAGGAGCTCCAAGTAATGCTAAATTTGCAACCATAATCTCAGCTCTCGCGTCAGCATCTTTACTATGAGTTGAAAAGATCCCTGCCGAAACTTTAATTAATTTGCCTAAGTCACCAACTATCAATACATGTTGAAATCCTAAACGTTGTGTTTCCTTTAATACATAACCAACAAAATTGCTCATTTGAACCTGCTTAGTAACCGGAATCGCCATCTCGTTCTTTAAAAAGTCTTCACCATATTGACCAGGTGTTAAAATAATTTCATTATCCCCACGTTGACGATGGATATTCATCTCAATAGAAATTGATTGTTTCCAACTTTCCTCAGACATCGGTGTCACGATTCCACTAGTCCCCAAAATTGAAATGCCGCCAACAATTCCCAATTTAGGATTGTATGTTAGTTTGGCAACCCGTTCGCCTTCCGGTGCTGAAATAATAATCTTGGCTCCTCTATTTGGTCCAATTAGTTTTCGTACGCTTTGTTTAATCATCTTCCGAGGAGTCGGATTAATCGCCGGCATTCCTGGATCATTAGCCAATCCTTTTTTTGTTACCCGCCCAATACCTTTACCACCATTCAAACTAATATGAGGATCACTTTGCAAGATAACTTCAGCGTAGATCAGCATACCATCCGTTGCATCTTGATCATCACCACCATCTTTAACCACCGCGGCACTGGCCTTATTCTGATCAAATTGACAGTGATGAACTTCAAATTGAACTTCTTGTCCATTAGCAGCCCGGACCGTTACCTTATTCTGAGACTTTTGAGTTAATATCGCGTTTACAGCTGCAATTGAGGCAGCTGTTGCCGTGGTTCCAGTCGTAAAGCCCTTACGCAACTTTCGACCATTATAATAAACATAATCCTCTTCAGACATTTACTTCACCTACTTTAAATCCAAGTTATATAAAATTGCATTCACTAAAGCAGCGGCTAAATTACTACCACCTTTTCTTCCCAACGCAACAACTGCGGGGATGTCACTTTGAAACAGCTCATCTTTGCTCTCCTTTGCCTCAACAAACCCAACTGGAACGCCAATTACTGCTTCAGGGTTTAATTGACCCATTCTGGTCATTTCAAGAATTTTATAGATGGCTGTAGGCGCGTTTCCAACAACAAATAATTTTTCAGTTGGGATCTTAGCTGCAACTTCGATGGCAGCCATTGATCGGGTGATTTGTTGTGCTTTTGCTACTTGATATGTTTCAGGATCAGCTATATAGCAATGATAATGACAACCAAGACGATCAAGCTTACGTTTATTAATTCCTGCTAAGGCCATTGTGGTATCTGTCAAAATTGTGCCATGATGAGTTAATACGTGTTGTGCTTTTTTAATCACATTATGAGTAAACCGAAGGGTATTCAAATAGTCAAAATCAGCCGTTGTGTGAATAGCTCGCTTAATAATGGCTTCTTCAATTGGTGAGTTAAATTGATAGGTTGGATCAATTTTATCGATCTCTTCTTGAATCATTTCAAAACTTTTATCCGTTATTTGATTTGGAATCGTAATATAACGTCTACTTACCATTGCATTTGGCCTCCATAATTTAACCATAAAATACGAATCGTCAGAAACATAACCAGACCTAATAATGAAGCGAGGTACAACATTCGAATTGTTTTAGTGATTTCATTAGTTGTCGCAATCGTTTTAGCGTCCCCAATGTAAGGTTTCATAACTAATTGGCCAAAATAATAATGAGGACCGCCTAATTGTAAATCAAGCGCACCCGCAACAACTGACTCTGAAAAGCCGCTGTTAGGACTTCGATGATGTTCACGATCCCGTTTACCAACTTTGAACGCTTGGCGAATGTCATACTTTAGAAAAATACTTGCTAACATCAGAAATATCCAAGTTAATCTTGCCGGTATATAATTAAACAAATCATCAAGTTTAGCAGGAAAATAGCCAATGTCGCCAAACTGTTCATTTTTATAACCAACCATTGAATCTAATGTATTTACAGCCTTATAAGCAATCCCCAACGCTGGTCCACCAATTGCTAAATACATCAAAGGCGCGATGACACCATCACTGGTGTTTTCTGCAATCGTTTCTATTGTTGCCTTACAAATAGATTCAGTTGAAAGCTTTTCAGTGTCTCGACCAACAATCATCCCAACTTGATTTCTAGCAAGCTCTAATTTTCCATCATTTAAACTTTTAATAATTTTTTTACCTTCAAAGGACAACCCCTTAATTGAAAGACACGTGTAACTAAAATATAAGCCAATAATAAATTGCAGCCACATATACGTTGCAGTTACCCTAAGAATCAAAAAAACTGTGCTCCAACTTCCGACTACCACAATTAGCCACATTACCATCCCACATACTTTTCTCGTAAATGGTCTAAAAGTGGGATAATTAAAATGAACTGTTAAAAAAGCAATCAGCTTTCCAATCAACTTAACAGGATGCGGCCAACTTGGTGGATCCCCTAAGACAAGATCTAGAAGAAAGCTACCAGTAATTATGCTAATCAGTTGCATTGTCTTGTGCTCCTAATTTTTCTAGAAATCTTTTAAAGAAATTCTGGTCCTGATAAAAATTAACGTGTAGATAACTGGCAAACGTTTGCCTGATTTGGTATCCACCCTGCCACCTATCAACAACCTTGCCATCTCTAACTTTTGTTAAGGACAAAACTGGCTGCAATTTATCATCGTTTGGTAAAAAAATCGAATGATGAAATTCATGACCAACAATTCTAGTGTTGTGACTTCCTAATATCGTATCCCGAGTTGAGACTGCCGAACAATAACCGAACTTTTTTAATCTTGGCGTCATTTTACTGTCACCATCAAAGCAATTAACCATTGAATAGCGATGATGATCGGTTATCAATGCCTTTCCCAAGTACATAAGACCCCCGCATTCCGCATAAATTGATTTCTGAGATTTAGAAAATTTTTTAACCTCAGACTTCATTGCCAAATTTTTAGAAAGGGATTTGGCAAACTCTTCTGGATACCCGCCACCAATGTATAAAGCATCAACGTTTGGTAAGTGATCGTCGTGAATTGGACTAAAATAGCTGAGGGCGACTCCTGCTTCCTCAAGAAGTTTAAGGTTATCTTGGTAATAAAAATTAAAAGCATTATCTAAAGCGATTCCCAACTTTAGTCGAATATGTGGTACTTTAAAGTACACTTTTTTTGCAGGTTGATCTGTCACAGCTAACTTCATAATTGTTCCTAAATCTATATGTTCTTTAACTAATTCACCGATTTCAGAAATCTGCTGATCAACTTTTGGCAATTCATCATCCGGCACGAGACCTAACTGTCTGGAAGGCAGTGAAATTTCCTTCTTGTAAGGTAGATATCCTAAAACCGGAAGATGTACATATCGGTCAATGGCACCCTTTATTAATTGGTAATGGCCAAGACTCATCACATTATTGATAATGACTCCTACAATTTCAACTTGTGAATCAAATTCAACCATCCCTTTAACAATTGCAGCAATAGACGTTGATGCAGATTTGCCATTTACCACCAAAATGACTGGCGTCTGAAGTTTCTTTGCGATACTTGATGTCGAATAAGCATCCTTATCTGTCCCTAATCCGTCATAAAGCCCCATTGCACCTTCAATAATCCCTAAGTCGATACGCTCAGTTTCTTTTGAAAAAAGATAGCGAAGCACCGAATCACTTGGAACCAGAAAGCTGTCAATATTTCGGGACTTTCTGCCGGTAATTCTAGAGTGAAACTTTGTATCAACATAATCAGGCCCAACCTTGTAAGGCTGAATGTTAACCTGTTTACTAAGTGCCGACAGAATTCCCAATGTCACGGTGGTTTTACCGGAACCACTAGTTACACCAGCAATCAAAATTTTCTTCATTTCAACTGCCTTCTTTCAATAAAAAAGATGTTTCAAGTTGACGAAGGGCATCAATAAGCCGAACATTTTCACTATGCGTTCTAACCGCCACCCGATAGTAATTCTCATCTAAGCCATAATAGTCAGAACAATCGCGAATCATAATTCCAAAGGACCACAATTTTTCTCGAAGCTTGGGTAATCGGCTCTTAAACAAATAATAGTTAACTTCGGAGGGATAAACAGTCAATAATGAAAGCGTTTTTAACTCTTGATATAGATAAGTCTTTTCCTGGTCTAGCCATTCATACGTGTTCTTAATATAATGGTTTGCTTCATACATATGCTCTCCAAAAGCTTGAGCCAAAGTATTAACCGACCACGGTTCAGATTGCTCTGACAACTTTTCCTTAAGTTGTAAATTTTTAGTAATTGCAAACCCCAATCTTAACCCGGGGATTGCAAAAAATTTTGTAGCCGAGCGAATAATGATGACCGGATCTTTATCTGAAAGATGCCCAACATAACTCAAGTTATCCTGTTGAACAAAATCCATAAATGCTTCATCTAAAATCAACCAAATGTCATTCTGTCTGCAATACCTCACTAACTTCTTAACCGGCTCAGGCGGCAATACTTGACCAGTCGGATTATTAGGATTACAAAGACAAATTAAATCAATTTTTGGATGCTTTTTTAAATAAAGTAATAAATGGTCTATCTTGATCTGAAAGTTATCTTGATTAGTTAATAAATATCTGGCAACTTGTGCACCAGCACGCTTGAGGGAGCGTTCATATTCTCCAAAAGTTGGTGCTAAAACTAACGCAACTTGGGATTTTAATGCGGATGCAGTATCAAAAATCATTTGAACTGCACCATTTCCTACAAAAATGTCGGTATCATTTACACTAAAGTGAGTGCTAATGGAATGTTTTAATTTAGGGTACTGAGGATTAGGATAATAAATAATATCTTTAAGCGCCTCTACTAAATAATTTCGTAATTTATCATCCAACCCTAAAGGATTAATATTGGCACTAAAATCAATTAGTTTTCTTGAATCAACACCTGTTAGTTGAGAAACGGCTTCCCGATTTCCGCCATGAATAATTTTCATCTTTAGTGACCTCTCAAATATGACTCTGATTTGATTGCCCTCGGCAAAAAAGCATAGACTCCTTCACACACAATAATATTTAAGATTGTTGCAATCGTTAAAGGAACAAAAAAAGCTAAAATTGCTGCCTTCATCAAGGGATATAAAAATAGCATTTCCAGAGGGACGTTAATGGCATAGCCAACAATATCGGAAATAATCACAGTTCCCCAACGACTCGTGCCGAACTTTAGTCTAATCCATCCAAAAACTGCCATACAGATTCCCATAAAGAAGCCGATAATTAAATGAATGGGTAGAGTCAGTGGGAATCCTGCCAAAGCTGCAGAAACCATATGTCCAAAGAAACCTAAAAAAGCACCATATAATGGTCCAAGCATGACCGCTCCTAAAAATGCCGGTGCTGAATCAAACGCAACAGATCCCATAATTTTAATATTTGCTCCTACAACACAAAGAGCTAAGAAGATTGACGCTAATGTCAGTCTTTTTAATTTAATTGAATTAATCAAAAATTTTCCCTCCGTTCTCTTCACAACTGCTTATTCTCATCATGAGCAAGCTTATCGCAAAATCCAGAGTGGTTACAATAGTTTGTGAATCATTAGACAATTTTATTGATAAAAAATCCTAAAAACACAATATAGTAACGATTTAGTTTATATTTTCATTTTTAAGCCTTGTTAAATCAATTCGAAGCCATTCTTTATTCGGTTTATAAATTATTTATACAGTAAATTGCAATTCCTATTAAAAATATTTATTTGAATTTATCATATTTTGTGCTTAATTTAGATGAAATAGCAAAATTTTGTGATCTTGAATTAAAAATACCACACCATCGATTTCTTCTCAATTTCGTAAAGAAATGTTTAGTAAAAACGGGTACAATAAAACCTATCGAGAACTTTTAATTTAAACTGAGGAGGCAGCTAAGTGAATATCTATACCAAAACTGGCGATAAAGGGAAAACTCGAATTATTGGGAAAAAGGTTCTAGCTAAGGACGATGATCGAATTGAAGCGTATGGATCAGTTGACGAACTAAATTCTGATGTTGGATTGGCAATCTCATTATTGGGAGAGAAAACCAATTCTCTACATGATGAATTAGAAGAGATTCAGCAATTGCTTTTCGATGCCGGGCATGACTTAGCAATGCTTGCAGATGATCAAAATCATCCATTTATTTTTGATCCTGCTTCGATTACATGGCTCGAGAAAAAAATCGACCAGTACATGAAAGTTGTCCCGCCAATTAAAAAATTTATTCTCCCTGGAGGTACCCGTCTAGCCTCAACACTTCACATTGCAAGAACAGTTACTAGACGAGTCGAACGTCGGATTGTAGCATTACAGTCTCACTCAAAAATAAATCCAGATGTTTTAGTTTTTATTAATCGATTATCCGATTACTTCTTCGCCTGCGCTCGATACGCTAATTTTTTGGATCATCAAAGTGACGTGGTATATCGAAACAGTCACACAATTTTTAGATGATCCAGGACCTTGACAATTCAAATGAAAAAGCGCCAATTTGTAAATTATGAAGCTAGATTTACTAATTGACGTTTTTTATTTGAAAAGTAATGAATTAAAGAGGCCAAATCACCCTTTTAACTACTGCCTGTCTTTTAACCTTTTATCCTTATCGTTTAAGTTGAATGCATACCAGCAAATAAGGGCAATTGTCCAAGTCAAGATAAATAAACCAACTAGTAGCATTCCCAAAACATTAAAATTAAGTGCTTGAGCCCATCTCACAACTGTTGCATGCCAATGCAATTCAGTACCCAGTGCTTGGAGAACATCTACAATTCCAACAAAAAAAGCAGCCGTAACAGATAAACCGGTTAAAGCCAAATTATAATAAACCTTTCGGAACGGGGACGAGAAGACCCAGCTATATGCTGTGCTCATAAATAAACCATCACTTGTATCCATTAAACACATTCCTGCTGTAAATAAAATCGGAAATGAAAGAACAGCAAACCACGGCACGCCCTTACTTGTTGCAACTGCTGAAGTTGCTAAAACAGCAATTTGAGTCGCCGTGTCAAATCCCAAGCCAAATAAAAAGCCAACACAAACGACTTGCCAATTGTGATTTATCAAATTCAGGCTTCTTTTAAAAAATCTAAAGATTTTAGAATCAGTTGATTGATCGGTTTCTGAAAAATCACCCTTATTTATTGCCCTAAAAGATTGCCAAATACTGATTAAAATTAGCAAATTAATTAATCCGAGCAGCAACAGCATTAATCCGGCAAACAAAGTTCCAAAAATGCCACCCAAGTCTTGAAGCTTTGGTAATTGATTCTTTGACCATTCAACAAAGGAGACGGTGATAATTGCCATTATGAAAACCACTAGTGAATGCCCAAAAGAAAAATAAAAACCGATACCATGTGTATTTTTACCATCGTTTACCAACTTTCGAGTCATATTATCAATTGCAGTAATATGATCTACATCAAAAGCATGTTGTAACCCAAATGTAAAAGATAAAAATGCCATTGCCAATAATGATGGGTAACGTGTCAAATAAGACAAAACCAACGTCCAACCAATAATTAATAAGATAATAATGTAACTGCCAAATTTAAAAATGTCAGGTTGAAGCGCATAATGATGCTGCAGATCAGTTTCCAAAAGAATTGCCTCCATTTTTTCAACCATAAATTTGTAAGAATCGTGCACCGATCCAACGTCGATATGATTACCTGATAAATTCACCGTAAAAAGCATTTTCATTAATCTTTTCTAGCCACCATTTGTTCGAACGATGAAATAGTACCACGATACATTGTGATTATATTATCATGATGATAGCAGCTTAACTGAACAGTATCATTAGGTTCTTTGCCATTCATTTAGCAAATAGAATTATCTTGTCAATTTAAAAACAGTGTTTCAAAAATCTTTGACCTATATAGTATGGATTAAAAATTGACACATCCAAATTGGTTTAGAACTTAGATGTGCCATTCATTTATTATTTTTCATTTATCTATCTCGACTCAGGTTAATCAAAAGTAACCTTTTGGGGCCTTAATCATGATCGTACATTGCAATTCCTAAAGGAGTTACAAACTGAGGGAAATCCGGCTTTTCGGCTGAAATCCCTAATACTTTACTAAAAGTTTCAATAAATTCTTCAAAATTAATTGCGCCACCGACGACTACAACTGGTTTTTGAATTTTTGAAGCAGTCATTTTTTGGGTAATTATGGCCATTTTTTCAACGACTGGTCTGATCGTTGAAAAGACTTCTTTTTCTTTCGATTTATCCCGCTTCCATTTTTCGGCAGTCTTTGAATCAATATGATTATGACCAGCAAGAACCAATGTCATATGAAAACCGCCGGTTGCTTCATCCAAAGAATCGATTAATTGGCCATTTTTAAAAATACTAATCCCAGTCGTACCACCACCAATATCTACAACCGTGCCTGTTTTAATACCTAAAAATCTTGCGGCTGCAGTCGGTTCATCAACCACTCTACGACAAACAAATCCTGCCGACTCAATCACATTTGCAACGATTTTCGCACTTCCTTCACCTGTTCCTGGTGGAATAGCACCGCAAGCAGTCTCTAGAGTCACTCCCAATACCGACTCAGCATCTTCTTTTAAGCGTGTCAGAATATTGACTGATTCCATAAAATTGACAACAATGCCGTCACGAACAGCGGTATCATATTCAAATGAGCCATATAAAATTTGGCTATTTTCGTCTAAAACCGTCATAACAATTGACGATGTTCCCAAATCAATTCCAACTTGAACTTTTTCAGAAGGAGATACCGCTCGTGTTGCAACATTCTTATTGACTATTTTTGCAAACTGAGTCAATTGCTTATTGACTTTTTTTAAACTTACCAAATCTTTTTGCTTCATAATGATTATCACCGCCTTAATCGTCTCACTTTATTCAAAATGTTGATACCCTTAATTCTTGGCTAAATACTTACTAAAAAATGATTTAGCATATGGACACTTTGGGACAACTCTTAAGCCAAATAGTTGTCCCATCAAAATAAACTTTAAAACGAGTTGAGCTGCAATCCCCTGTCCACGATAATCTGAATTAACGGCAATATCAATAATTACCAGTTGCCGATTTTCAATGGAAAAGCTACCACTTCCAACTATTTTTTGTTGCCCATCAACAGCTTTTAATTCCTGTTGCCAAATCATAAATAATGGACTTGTCATTTTGGACACATCAAAACCAGCTGTTGAAGATTCTGAGTTCAATAAAACAAACTTCATTAAATTTTTTACAGCCTTAACGAGACTATTGGCAACTACCCTATTAGTCAGAAGTTGCTGATCATCAAGCATGGTTGATATGTGCCCTAAATATATTTCAGATGGTTGGATGACCTGTAAGCCGACAGACATGGCAACTTGCTTCAAATGTTGACTTGCGCCAAAACCACCTAAACTTCCAATAGAATCTGAGATAATGAGGGCGGGTTTACCTAACCATAAACTTCCTTTATTTGAACGAGAACCAACATCTAAAGCGTTTTTTAAACAACCAGGAATAGATCTGTTATATTCAGGGGTGACAAATAGAAAACCATCTACCAATTTTAATTGTTCCTTAAACTTCTCGCAGGCTTCGATTTGAATGCCTTCCAAGTCTTGATTAAATAGGGGCAATTTATCAATTTCAATAAACTCAGGAATAAATTCATTTTGAAACATTAAAGCCATGTTTTTTGCTAATTGTTTCGAAAAGGATGCCTTGCGAAGACTTCCAACAATGATTCCAATCTTTTTCAAAAGAACACCTCTTTTTCACCAAAAGATTTCAAACTACGAAGATTCCTTGGTAGTTTGAAATCTTTAATAACAAATCATTTATTCCAAATAAATCTTTTTGAGTTGATAGATATCTCCTTCTGATAATCCCACAAAGTCTAACAAATAGGGTTTAATGCCCCCAAAGCCTAAATTGATAATTGTGATGGCTTGGTCGTAATAATCAGTGGAAACTGTCGAAAGAGAGATCACTGAATTGATGAAGTTCTTATTCATATGATGCTGTTTAGCAAGAGCTACCCGTTGCTTTACTCTGGGAATGCAGTATTGATTCGTCAATAAATAATCAGATTTTATTTGGGTATCTAGAACCCCCAAAAGTCCAAGAAACAATACCGCACACATACCTGTCCTATCTTTCCCAGAAGAACAATGGAATAAAATTGTTTTCTTTTCACCATTTTTGATCAATGCTTGAAAGAACTTTTTATAGGCTATTCGGGGTTGTTGATTTACAACCAGTCTTCTATACACGTAAAGCATTCTCAAATAGCCACTTCGAGAGTTATCCGAATAAAACTTATTTAATTGTTGAATAGTTTCATGGCTTTCGGTTTCATCATCGTTAAATACTGGTAATTTAACATAATCCATCCCATTTGATATATTATCTGGTTCAGAATCAATTTCTGCCTCAGATCTCAAATCAATAACACAGTTGACACCGTAATCCTGAAGTTTGTACTGATCATCATCGGTTAACCTGGAAAGTTCCCCAGATCTAATCAATTTATGCCACTTTGTTCGGCTGCCATCAACGGCTTGATAACCACCTAGTTCTCGTACGTTAAGAGCACCGGATAAACTTATTTGTCGCACATTAATGACCAAGACCTCCCTTCAGTTGCATCATTATACGTTATGTTTTAGTAATCTTGGTAACATCAAATCCCAATAAATCTCTAAGCGTCTTAACAACCTCCCTCATAGCCGCCTCAACCTCAGAAACTTCACCAACCAAAACAACTGAGCCGCTAAATCGATCAATAAATCCGAGTTCGACATTACCCGCCTTCGTAGCTATATCACCTGCAATGATTGAAGTTTCGCTTGGGGTAATAGTCAAAATTCCCAGTGCATTTTTGTGAGATTGAATTCCCAGCTTTGTATAAACATCTTCGGTTGGATTTGCGATAATATGGGCCAAAGTAACCTGTTTACCAGGAACATATTCTTGAATTGATCGTTCTATATTTCTAGTCACTCAGTCCACCCTCTTTAAAACTATCCAATAATTTTGGCTGTCTCACGCGCAATGATCAATTCTTCATCCGTTGGAATAACGAGTACTTTAACTCGACTATCTGCCTCAGAAATATCAATATCGTTATCCTTATTAGCCGACTCATCAATCTTAACGCCGAGATATGTCAATCCTGCGCAAACCCTGTGGCGGATAGGAGCAGAGTGTTCGCCAACACCAGCTGTAAACACTAATGTGTCTATCCCGTTAAGGTCTGCAGTATAGGCAGCTATATAATGTTGAATTTGATGAACGTAAACTGCCAATGCTAACTTAGCTCGTTGGTTACCAGCGCTTTCAGCTTTAAGAATGTCTCGAACATCATTGGAAATTCCGGAAATCCCTAACAAACCAGATTTATGATTTAACATTTGTCGAATATCATTAGCACTTAAATGTTCTTTTTCAGCTAAGAATGGCAAGATATTCGGATCAACGTCACCAGAACGAGTGCCCATTACCAATCCTGCTAAAGGCGTGAATCCCATTGACGTATTAACCGATTTTCCATTCTTAATTGCACAAATACTTGCACCATTCCCAAGATGACAAGAAATAACTTTATCAGAGTAGTCCTTACCATAACGTCGGTTAACTTCACTGTAAATATACTGATGTGATTGGCCATGAAATCCATACCGTCGGATACCATATTTTTCATAATATTCGTATGGCAAAGCGTACATATATGCTTTAGGAGGGATCGTACTATGAAACGACGTATCAAAAACCGCAACTTCTTTAGCGCTTGGCAGTAATTTTTCAAAAGCTTCAATTCCAAGTAAATTCACTGGGTTGTGAAGTGGTGATACAGAAGCCAAATCAGCAATCTTCTGTTGAACATCATGATTAATTTCAACTGATTTGGTATAGTAACGACCACCATGCGATACTCGATGACCAACACCGATGATCTCTGATTTATCTTCAATGACCCCGCTGTCAAGTAACGCATCAATAACTAGTTTGACACCTTCAGTATGATTTTTAATAGGTTGTGTTGATTTATACTCCTTAGAGCCAACATGATAACTAAAAATACAGTCATCGTGTCCAATTCGATCAACCAATCCACTAACCAAAACCACTTCTGCTGGCATTGAGTACAATTTAAACTTAAGCGAAGAACTGCCTGCATTAATTGAAAGAATCTTTGACATTCATGTACCTCTTTCTATATTAAAAATTGTTACTTGATAACTTTTTTATAGATATCAGCCAAGTCATCATCCGTTGGTACAATAGGGTTCCCGGGAAAGGTTCCATCTTTACGAGCATCAGCAACTACCACCTGCGTCTTTGATAACGCTTCGTTAACATCAATACCAAATGACCTCAAACTTTGCGGGCAATCCATCTGAACCATCATTTGTTTAATTTTAGCTATTAAACGTTGAACAGCAATCCGATCACTCAGTCCTTGTGAGGCCAAACCCGCTTTTTTGATAGCGCATCCATATTTATGCATAGCAGTTTGGCAGTTTTTGGCATTATAATCAATCACATAGGGCAATGTCATTGCACAAGCTAAACCATGTGGAATATGAAAGTTTGCACCCAGTTGATGGGCAATTGAGTGACAGATCCCCAAGCCCGCATTATTAAAAGCAATTCCAGCAGCACAAGATGCTTCATGAACAACCTTACGTTTATCGGCATCATCACCATGGCGATAACAATCCACTAAATTATGCGTAATAATGTCAATTCCTTTTTCAGCCAAAGCATCCGTTATTGTATTGGCATCTCGGGCCACCAATGATTCTAAGGAATGAGTCAAAACATCTAAGCCCGAAAAAGCAGTAACACTCTTCGGTGCTGTCATAACTAGTTTTGGATCAAGTAATGCAATATCCGGTGTTAAGTGATCTTTAATAATTGGCATCTTAGTGTGATTCTTGGTATCTGAGACGACACTTGTATTGGTTACCTCAGAACCAGTCCCACTAGTTGTCGGGATAGCAATAAATAGGTCAATGTCATAATGATTGATTTTCTCACCGAAGAAGCGAATTGCTTTACCGGTATCAATAGCAGAACCACCACCAATACCAATCATCACATTGGGCTTCACATCGTTAAACTGCTTAACCCCCTCCATGATATTATCCAAAGGTGGATCAGGCTTGACGTCTGAAAAGATATTGACTTCATTTGAATTATCAATTCGATTCTTGATGCCGTCTAAAGTTGGCGTATTAGGTAAAAACGAATCGCACACCATCAAGATCTTTTTGGCTTTCAAACTTTTTAGCCAATCAAGACTATCAATTCCTGAAAAAATTTTTGTTGGAATTTGAATTTCTTCCATCATTATTCCTCCCAACTTCTTAACGAAAATCCTTCTGGACTTGTAAAGCGGCGACGACGTGTAAACGTCTTAGTCGTTGTTGTCCCTTCTCCAGTTGGCGTTGCAATCGTTAATGCTGCTGCTCCTGTATAGTAACCATTATCACCAACACCAGTTGCAGCAAAAGTTGGACCATTAGCAACAAAAATTGAAGTATTCATTCTATGAGCTGCTTTATTAATATGGGGTAGATTCTCCGAATGAATCGAAGCAGTGTGATGATTACCGCCTTCTACCTCTACAGCAGTCTTTAACACACTGCTAAAATCAGGGCAGGTCACAATTGGTAACAACGGCATAAGCATTTCAGTAGTTACCAAAGGATGATCTTTTGGTGCATCAAAAATAACAACGCTTGGATTTCCAGTATATGAAATGCCAGCTTCATCCAAGATAAAGGTTGCATCCTTACCAACAAACTTTCGATCTGGAGCACCATTTTTACCGATCGTCATGTCAGCCAATTTATCAACCAGCTTAGGATCAGTTATGAGAAAAGCACCATCTTCCTGCATCTTTTTAACTAATTCATCTTTGACAGCCGACTCAACAACAACTTCTTTTTCAGCTGTGCAAAGAATATTATTATCAAAGGCACAAGATGTCACAATATCATGCGCCGCTAAGTCAATATTAGCAGTCTTATCAACCATTGCTGGCGGATTCCCAGCACCGGCACCAATTGCTTTTTTGCCACTAATTAAGGCTTGGTGAACGACAGCAGGACCACCAGTAACCGCTAACATTGCGATGTCCGGATGATGCATCATTTCCTGAACAGATTCAATCGATGGCTTATCTAGTGAAACAACCAAATTCTTTAAGCCCGTTGCATCATAGACAAACTTATTTAAATGTTCGATCATCCAACGAGTAATTTTTTTAGCACCAGGATGTGCACCAAAGAACAATGCATTCCCTGCCGAAAGCATCATAATTGAATTGTTGATGACCGTTTCACCAGGATTAGTACTTGGACCCACTCCGCCAATAACACCGAATGGCGTATACTCGTACATCGTCATGCCGCCGTCGCCGGTTTCTACTTCAGGTTCTAACATTTCAACCCCTGGCGTGTTGTACAATGCATTTTTTAGCTTAGCCACTTTAGCTTCAACCGTTCCCATACCGGTTTCTTCTTTAGTTGCTTTAGCAATTTCTTCAATATGAGGGCCGAAGCCATCTTTTATGGCCTTCACAACTTTTTTTCGAAAAGCAAGCGGCTTATCTTCATAAATCTCTTGAGCTTGTTTTGCAGCCGCAACCGCATCATCAACCGTTGTAAAAATTCCATTGCCAAGTCCCTCTGGTTGGGAAACACTTTCAGAAGCATTGTTATGTGACACGGTTGACAACTCTTCTTTTAGAATCTGTCTAATTGTTTTTTCTAAATCATTAACCTGCATATTTTAGTTACTCTCCTTTAAAAATTCCCGAATAGCGGTTTCACAAATTGCCTGATCCTCTTCAATTAGACCACCGCTAACTCCAATCGCACCAACGATTTTACCTCCTAGTTCAATTGGAATGCCTCCAGGAAAAGAAACCAGTTTGCCATCAAGCATCGTTTCCATTTGATATAATGGCGCTCCTGGTTGAATATCTTTACTAATATCCTTAGTTGGCTCTTTCATTGCGATTGCTGACCAAGCCTTTTTAGGTGCAAGTGTTGAACTAACAAGGTTGGCATTTGGCATATGATAAAGCATTTGAACCGTATTAGTGAGATCCATAAAGCAAATCGTCACACCAACGCCAATCTCATCAGCCTTTGCAACTGCGACATCAATTACTTTTTCCATTTTCTTTCGTCTAAAAAGCGCTGTGCTTGACTGCTTTGACAATACTTCTTTGACTATTTGATTGATTTGTTCAACATCCATTGCTTTTCTCCTCCACTACTTTTTTATACCGTTTAATCACTTCGTCTTCGACTTGTTTAATTCGATAAGCATAATCCTCCGAACGAGCAACAATATAAAAGAAATCGGATAGGCGATTAACGTATTTTTCAAGTTCTGGCCTAACGTAGTTTGAATGCATAAAAGCCACCAGCAAACGTTCGGCCCTCCGACAAACAGTTCGACAAACGTGAAGCTGAGCACCTGCTACACTTGAACCCGGAAGAATGAAACTAGTCACTTTCGGTAGAGATGCTGAATAGTCATCAATTACTTTTTCAAGGAAATGGACATCATCTTCGGTTATAACTTTGCTATTTTTTTTAAACTTTGAAAAACTTTGGGTAGCAATCTCCCCTTGAACAAAGAACATTCGATACTCAACGTGTTGCAATAATTTTACGTTACGTTGATCAACACAGAATTTATCAGCCAGACTAACATTGGCATTTAACTCATCAAAAGTTCCATAGGTATTAACTCTTAGTGAGTTTTTTTTAACCCGTTGACCATCGTAAAGGCTCGTTGAACCTTTGTCGCCACCCTTTGTGTAAATTGACATGATCCAAGCCGCCTTTCTTTATAAATCTACTCGGTCAACAATGCCAACAATTGCACAATCGTTAACATCGTTATGGAACTCACCTACCGTTGCTTTTCGTGCCCCGGCACCTCTGACAAGCAATACTAACTCACCGATTCCAGCTCCAACTGTGTCTACAGCGACTTCCTCGGCTCTCGTATTTTTCCCATAAGCATCAACTGGCTGCACAATCATTAATTTGCGGCCGACTAATGAACGATCTTTTTGCGTTGCAACAACGCTACCCATTACTTTTGCCATATACAATCTTCATCAGTCCTCACTTTTTTAATAATGTGCTTCTGTTCTATCACTTCTAAAGCCTCTGATGTTAACTTTTGCGTTGTAGTCATTATCAAAATTGAATAATCAGCAAATCTGGCTATATCACTTCGGCCGATGTTTCTCTGATACAAGGTGAAAACAGGCGAATGGTCTCCAACAATGAACGTTACAGGCCAATCATGCAGCATTGTAAGTGGAACAAAATTCAACATATTCTCATTAATCTGGAAAAAGAATTTAACGTTATAGCTAATCCCTTTTAATATCCAACTGACCCATTGATTATGTTTATTAACCTGATATAAATCAATTAATAAACTAATTGTCATACCGTTCAACTGGATTTCCCCAAAATCTATGAACAACTTTTCATTGGGTACCTGTTCCTGTTCTGAATATGAAACTACTTGAGAGTTATGCTTTCGCTCTTCAATTTTTTTTAGAACTTCTTCAACAATCCAGTCCACCCTGTTTCACCAACTTTCAACATCAAAACGTCGATTTAGGTTTTGGAATGATATGAGCTACCGTATTTCCACGAACATTTGCTGCACTCGCTTCATCCCCATCCAAATGCATTTCAAGGACAAAATCCTTGCGAGGACGAGCAATAACATCATCGTAAATTGTCCGTCGATCTTTAGAGTTAATTTCAACAGCCACAGAATCACCCATTTTAACACCAAATCGTTTGGCATCTTCCAAACTCATATGGATGTGTCGCTTGGCAACGATGACTCCTTGAACTTCAATTTCAGCGTCCTTTGTTCTTAATCTAACTGAAGGGGTACCCTCCAAATGGCCTGATAGTCGAATTGGTGCATCTACACCTAGCAAAAAGGTTTCGGAACGTGCAATTTCAACTTGTGAATGCGTTCGAACAGGTCCCAATACTCTAACGTTTTTTAGAGTACCTGTAGGGCCAATAACATCGCATGTCTGCTTAGAAGCAAATTCACCAGGTTGCTTTAATTGCTTAAATTTCTCCATTTGCTGTCCCGGAAAAAGTTTGTCGAAATCCTCTTGAGTTAAGTGAATATGATGATTTGAAACCCCAATTGGGATAGCATTCGGATCGTTGTTGGAACCTAATTGCTCCTGAATTACTTGATGAATAATTTTTCGTAAATTTTCTTCAGTTAATTCCATGAATTACATCCAACTTTCTATCAAAATTATTTAGCGTTTGGTAAAATTGCTTCAACTTCTGAATGTGGACGAGGAATAACGTATGATGTAACAACTTCGCCAACATTTTCACCAGCCTGAACACCTGCGTCAACGGCTGCTTTTACAGCACCAACATCACCACGGACCATAACTGTTACAAGTCCGCTACCAATCTTTTCCTGGCCAATCATTGTGACATTTGCTGCCTTTACCATTGCATCGGCTGCTTCGATCGAGGCAACCAAACCTTTTGTTTCAATCATTCCTAATGCGTTGTTCATAATAAAATCCTCCTAATTATTTTTTATTATTTGAGTTGCTACTGTCAGAAGAACCCTTATCCGTATTTGATTTACTCGTTCGATTTGTATTTGAAGAATTCGAACGAGGAGTCTTTGAATTATTAGTTCTTCTTGGTGTTTTCCTGGTGACTGTTTTTGGCTTAGTTGTCGACTCTTTTTTGACAACTTTTTCCTTCCCCGTATTCGCTGCTGTCTCCGCAATGTCACTATGCGTTGAATCAACAATAGGTGAATCATCAGTAAATGGTGCTCGATCTTTAAACGCATCCGTTTTTCCCAAATCAGGAATTCCTTCTGCAGGATTGGCAATCACAACAGCGCTTACAACTTGAACATCAGAAATACTTTGACCCGTGTCAATTGCTGCTTGCACTGCTGAAACATCACCTGTAATTGACACAGTGATATAACCGCCACCTTTTGTATTTTCAACATTCCTAATTGATACTGCTGCTGTTTTTAGCATTTTATCACTAACAACAATAGCGCTTGATAAACCTACCACCTCAATATATCCAATCGATTGCATTCATTTCACCTACCTTTATAATTTGAATGGCACGCCCTTCACCAGTCTCGCAGCATTAGCACCCATTTTTCTAATTTCTGAGGGATTACCAATTTCTTTTGAGAATAGAGGTTGTTCCGGATGCAAATTTTTATAGTGAATGATAATTTTATTATCATCAAACGAAATTCCAACGGATAATCGAGAGATAACTGCCGCACGGTAAGCCCGTTCAACAGCTGTATCAAGATTGATCGTTTCAAATTGAAAGGGTATTTGCTCCTCTTCAATTCCAAAAAGCATTGGTATGAGACGTTCAGGGATTTTGGCGATATTTTCAGGCAATCCAATAATAATCGCAGGCTTATTTTGATCAATTGCCATTAGTACCACCGCTTTCACTGGCAAATGAGAGGATCAGTCCTGTTGCAACCGCGTTTCGAGGGCCTTCAATTGAGCGAATATTGCCTCGCCCTGCAACAAGGTTGTAATGTGATAATGCATCTGTTACCAACTGAGGAATTTCAAAATCTAATGCAGAGCCTCCAACAATGACAACAAAAGGAATATCTCGAATATTTCCAGTTGGACTTACATGTTGAAGCGCACGAATTGCATTTGTGACAAAAACCCGTTTTTTTGCAGTTTGTCGAACAATTTTAATTTTCTCAATGCTTAAATTTCCAGGAACTGGTTCATAACCATCTGGTTTAATAACAACCACTCGTGCAAAGAGATTAGCAGGTAATGGATTCTCAAAAAATTGAACCGAGCCATCTTCATGCCTAAGTTGAAATAGATTTTCAACTTTTGCCAATGGATAACGTTTAATATCTTCAGCAAGGTAAATGTCACCTAAACCAAGCTCAGAATTAATGATCATCGTCACCATATCACCGGCACCTGCTAAATGAATTGCAACCTTCTCATCTTTTTTATTGATAATGGAGGCATCTGTTGAACCAGCTCCAAGATCCAATATCGCCATCGGCTTATTTGTTCCGGGTGTCGTTAAGGCACCTAAAATGGCTGCTTCAGCTTCAGCCCCACCAATTTCAACTGGAACGTTAAGCTCCTTTTGGATAAGATCGGCAATTGCTTGCATTTGCAAGTGATCGGACTTAACCATTGCAGCAATCCCGACAGCTTGCTCCATTGAAAATTCTCCTGCAAGGCCTCCCTTGACTTTTACAGGCACAGAAGTATTAACTGCCAGCAAATCTTGAATGGCAATATCCTGATTTTGTTTACCAGTAAGTTTGGCCATTGTTTGACGAACCTTTTCGAGCATCCCGCCAACGTTAGTTCCCGGTTCTCCCGTAATATCCTGAATCGTTGGAAACTCATTAATCTTGTTCATAATAGCTTCAGCACCTGCAGCAACATCTACTGAACCTTTTTTATCATTGCCAACGATCTGAATTGAGCCAGCCGGAATCACTCGTGCTTTAACATCTCCAGCCGGTGTTTTGATGACAACAGCTGAACGATTACCAATTAGTGCACGGGCCACAGGAACAATGTTCTTGGTTTCGTCAGAATTTAATCCAAACAAAGTGGCGATGCCATACGGATTTGAGAGTTGTGAGATTACTCTCCCACTTCCTGCTACTTCTACTGCTGCCAGCATGTTAATGGGAACCTTATTAATTCCAGCAACTTCATCAACAATTGGAATTTTGTGCTTTAGTCGATTATCAACCAGCACTGCATCATCACTTTGAAGAATTGCTGCTGTTATCTTATATCCGGCCTCAAAATAAGCATCAATAAGTTTGGCTACATCGGCAAAATCAATACTTTTAGGGACAACTAGAACGTAAGGACGCGATCGGTCCGTCTGTTTTAATAAATCCAATATTTTAACAGTGTAACCAACTCCCGTACCAATACCACCAGGTGTACCAGGATTATGACCAATCATTGTGGATTCAGTAATAATGGTCTCAGTAATGGTTTCCATTGCAACGTCCCCAATAACAGGCGTTGCTTCGTTAATTCGGATAATATCAACATCACTAATTTCAGTGTGAGTACCGCTTAAAACACGATTAATTGACTTCTTGACACCAATTAAATTTTGCTTAGTTCCTTTAATCCCTGTCGTTTCCGAAATTCCAGAACCCAAAAAATTTACCTGCCCATTATCTGAAACGTCTGCTAATGCTACTTCGGTAGAGGAATTACCAATATCAACACCAATTACACGTTTCATAATAGGACTCCTATCGTTTTAATTGTCGCCTTTAAGCTTCTTGTTTTTTTCATAGTAAGCTGCTGCTTCTTCAAACCATCCGGCGCAAACTGGCGCATTATACTTGTTTCTTAATTCATCAGCCGTGTCTAATAAATCTTGTTTACTAGACCGATACGGTCGCAACGAATTGTACATTTCAAGTAATCGATCATCAGGAATTTTAGTTAATTCAGCAGCTCGTTGAAAATTCTTTTGAATTGCAGGTCGACCTGCATTTTTAGCAATCTCGCCTTGCATTCTTAACGTATCAGGAGTGATACGTAAATCTTTGGACGAAATATTTCCATTTTCGATATTTTCTAGTGTAATGTCGTTAATCGCCTTTCCTGTTGGCGATTTAATTTTATCGGGATGTTTAGCGTAGAGCGGGTAATCTTTGCGTCCAAGCTCTTCCGTAGAATTCGTCGATGAATCTGAATCTGGGTTTTGAGTTGACTGATTACTTGACTTACCATTTTGTAATTGTGATAAAATTTTAGAAACCAAATCATCTACTTCAGCCATTATTGATGCCTCCTTTTTAACCTCTTAATCAAAATTTACCTCAATTTCTTCAGCTGGTTTTCCAACTACGACCTGTTTTGTTTCTTGAATGTGCATCAAGGCAGATAATGCTTGGTACTGTACACGAGCCATTTGATCATTAACCGTTGGGACTGGGTTAGGTGACATCCCCTTCGCATATTGAGCCGCATTTTTACCAATAGCTCGATAGGTTTCAAGGGTGAGAACAGGAGCTTGCGGAAATAACTCCAAGTTGCTTAACGGTTCTTGATCTTTTTGATGAATGATAGTTGTTCCCTTTGACTGGATTGCTACCGAAATCCCAGAACCTGAAAGCTTATCCCCTTCAACTGAACAAAATGAGACATCGGAAGTTCGGTAAATTTTAACAACTCTGGCTTTTAGCCCTTCTTCTTCAATTCCTGCAATGACTTGTCGTAAAACGTCCTTGTGTGGAATTTTAGTCATTGTCCGAGTGATAACTTCAGCAAACGCTGGTGCGACGGCAATCACAACTTCATCCTTTGAAAATCCAGGCTTTGCAATTCCAACATGTTTAAACCAATCGACTGGTTTGATGTCTGATGAAGAACTAGCAGGTGCGGTAGCGGTCGCAGAATCGTTTTTACCAAATGAAATTGGTTGATCAACACCACCCACTTCACTTAATACATCTTTAATAATATTTCTTAATAGTGTTTCATCAATTTCCTGACTCAAGGCAAACCCTCCTTTCAACGTTTAAAAATCTGTTTTTTTCGGATCCATTGCCCAAGGCACATCAGTAATCTTCTTCCAAGTATCTTTATCTTCCCAAACTCGGTAACCGGTGCCTGGCCCTTCATAATCGTTTGCATCATTAATGGCAGAAATACAATTCCAGTCTTTATCAAAAATTGCAGAGGTTTGAAGATAGTCACCGCAAACTTTTTGTTGAGCAAGATGAACAACTGCATTTGCGACATCGTCGAAGCCGTGATCTTTTAATGCTTTAATGATGTCAATAACCGTTACCCCTCTTGACATTAAATCTTGAGCAGCCTTCATATCCTGGACCATATCGCGTTTTGGCATATCATCAGAATTGCTAGCATAAGTAGCAGCCTCAACTTCTTCATCCGTAATTTCTGGTAGACCTAAACCATCAAAAACTGCTTGGATTACCTTAGCAGCCTTTTTTCGAATCTTAATCGCATCTTCTTCGTGGATTGGTAAAATACTGCCATTAACTGCCAGGTCTCGCTCCATGGAGCAGTAATCATCATAATCAAGAACATCCATATTTGATCCTGCAAAAGTATTATCCTTATTTTCCTCTGCAGCGTATCCGGATGAAATATAGTCAGTCCCAGCAATGAATTGACCAATCATTCGTTCCGTTCGTCGAATATCAGAATGCGAAAATGCTTGGTCATTCCCTGAAGCGCATTCAACATCAAGCATCATACATAACAGATTTTCACCTAAGACTTCACGGATACCTCCAGGAACCGCACCCGGAATTCCAATACAACTAACACCACCATTTTGCAAGCCTTGAACACCTGAGCCTTTGGTAATGAAAATGCAACGGGCTTCCAAATAAAGCATCGACTTTCCTTCTGTATACCCCATCATAACTTCGGAGCCGGCACCAGAAGTAAATCTCATTTTCAGCCCACGTGAGGCATAACAGGAAGCTAAAAATCCTTTAGACCAAGGTGTATCATCACCATCTGTAAAGACTCGATCTGTTCCATAAACAGAAATTGTTTCAGCATAAGCAGTGAAACCACGCATTCCTAAACTAAGCTCTTCCGATTCCTCAACAGAGCACTGCGTAATGACACCCGGTCGCCCAGTTTGTGAGCCAACCATAATTGCAATTGCATTCATTGGTGCATATCGGGCAACGGCTGTCGTCGTCTCTTGCTCAGGGAAGCCTCTTAAGGCTGCTTCAGCAGCATCAGCCGCAATTTCAACCGGGTTATCCAACGTGTTTGTAACATGACATTGCGTTGCAGGTGTTCGGCGAGGACGCATTTTTTGAGTTGCCATGATCATTTCTGCAAAATTCAGCTTACTGATAACCTCTTCTGCTTTTGCAGGTGTCATTGCAGTTGTTAAAGGAATAATTTTGCTTCGGGGAACATTGGGATCACAAAGCATATTTGCGATCTTAATGGAATCCATCCCCATTACTTTTTCAGCATTTTCTAAATTAATGCCGTATTTTGCAATGTACTGATCAATTAGATCAAAATCTTCCTTCTTTTTACCATCCAGCTCAGTAACAACACCATTTTCAATCTTAATGCTAGGCTTAGGATCATTTTTGCCCATCATCGCAACTAGGCCTTCATCATCCCATTGTTTAACAAATCCATCTAAATGAACCGGACGCTTTTCAAGCTTTTCAAATCTTTTTTGTCGTTTCAAATGAAATCCTCCTCTCGTTTATTTAATGTATGATGGAAAATCATTAACTGGTTTCTCACCCAATTCTGTCAATAATTTCAATCCAACTTCTCGTCCTGCCATAACAGCTTGGCGGACAGCACCTGATTCTCCACTGATATGGACCATTCCTTCATTGGAAAAACTTGTTCCGTGAGCAGGTGAAGCAATGGAAAGAACATTAACACCAGCTGTTTTAACAGCTGTATCCGCCATCACAATTCCAATTCCAGATGGTGCACCACAAATCAATCCATATGCCTTTCCTTCAGGGGCATTAAACGCATAATGACACGCACCTGAAGCTCTAGCAGTAAACTGTAACTCTAAGTGACCGGCAGGTGAATTATAAACATCGCCGAACGTTCGACTTAAGTTATCGAGCGCAACGCGAATTGCCTGACGAGCATCTGAAGGATCATCACCACCGACAATAATCAGAGATCCATGACCTGCACCACCTTTTGTATCTCGAGGCAGCTCAATATCAACAACTTCCATATTGGTTTGTTTTACAGCCTCATCCATCGCCATAATATGGGGGCCAGCACCAGAACGCGCACTCAGAATACCCAAAACAGGATACTTTTTAGTCACATGTAGCTTATCTAAGATTAATGGATCAACGCTTGGAATTACCATTCCAATTGTGTCTCCAATTTCTCGGGTACCAACAAATTCGGGAACCGTACTTGTTGAACTTAAAAAGTCGTTCATCTTTTGCCCTCCCAACGAATTTGGGGTTTGCTTTGAATCAATTTCTATTCCACGTTTTAACAATTCGGAAACAACTTTTTCAATAACGGCTTTTTCGTTAGTTTCTGTCATAGTCTTTAACCGTTATTTTACTTTGAAGCTGGTGTTCCTGGTTTTGGTAATAATTTTTCAACATCAGTATGAGGACGTGGAATAACATAATTAGAAACAACCTCACCAATATTTTCTGCTGCTGTAACACCTGCATCGACTGAGGCTTTAACAGCACCAACATCACCACGAACCATGACTGTTACGAGCCCATGACCAATTTTTTCCTGACCAACTAAAGAAACATTTGCTGCTTTTACCATTGCATCTGCCGCCTCAATTGACGCTACTAACCCTTGAGTTTCGATCATACCTAAAGCTTCTTGTTCCATGAGTGAAACCTCCTATAAATATTGAAAGTACAATTCAATCAAAAAATGAATTGCTTGTTCTTGAAAACACTTACATTATAAGATGTTATGAATCAAATATCTTGAGAAAATTATTTTTTTTATCACAATATAAGCAACTTTCATCACAAAAAAATGCAAATAAGATTAAATTTTGCAATTTCTGTAAGCGCTATCTTGTTTTTCCTAGGGTCATGCGTTAGTATTAGAGTTAATTACAATATCTTGTTATTTAGCTTGATTATTTTTTCACAAGAATGGAGGTAACTATCCTTGCTTACCCAAATTGACAAGAAATATGATTACTCTAAACTCTCTAACGAAGTTGAACTTTTTTCGAAAATCACACAGATTGAAACATATGTCTATCTCTCCGAAGGGGTTTTACTCAAAGGCGGGGGTGTTTTCACAAGTGCTGATGATATTCAAAAAAATCTATCTTTTAAAAGAACTGAAACGCTTTCTATTTTTCCGGTTATTGTTAACGATGATATTTTTGGATGCATTATTTGCAACGCAACCAGTGTCTCTCAAGAGCGCATTAACTTGACTAGGACTTATCTTGAAAATATTTTTAATTCGGTCATCTCAGAAGAAAACAATGCTCATATTCAGATCTTGAATCCTTTAAACGAGCAAAGTATTTCAAGGCTACGAACTTTATCTCTTCTTTTTCGTCCTACGCTTGTTGGTATCAAAAAAGAAAAAAGCCCCTCTCATGGCAAAAATCAAGTGTCTGAATTAGCTGATAATAAAACCAGTATAAAGTGTGCATTGGATTATATTAATCAAAACATCAAACAACCACTTTCTCTAGAATCCGTTTCCCAAAACGTTTTTCTGTCGCCATCTTATTTAAGTAAAATTTTCAAAAGACAGTTACATGTTAATTTCATTAACCACATCAATATGCTAAAAATCTCCCTAGCTTGTAAAAAATTAATTACTACTGAAGAAAAAGTTAGCACCATCGCTAAACAAGTTGGTTGTTCTCAAACAAGTTATTTTTCGAAAGTTTTCAAGAGCCTAACAGGCGTAACACCTTTAACTTACAGGCGAAACAATCGATCGGTTGAAAAGATTTACACAATTCCTCATGATATTACGTGGAGCGACGATGATACGGTTTATGATGTCTCACGTCGTTTCTTCGAACGGCATAATATTCCTTACTCAGTTCAGATTGTCAATGGTTACCCTTATATCAACCAAATTGGAGAATTTGCTGATTCAGTTAACGATCGTGGCTGGATTTACACTATCGATTGTCGACAACCTACCAAATCAGCCAGCACTATTCCCGCCTCAAACAATTCCGTTATTCAATGGATTTATACCGCTTATAATTAATTTCATACATGTTTACTCAAATGATGTTTATAAAAACTAAAAGAGCCACTTGGAATTATGGATTTTAACAAGGAAATGAAAACTCAAAATCCAATTCTCAGTGGCTCTTTTAATTTATTTTATAACAAAAATTTAATCGCAGCAGCGATTACGCCACCAACCAGCGGCCCACACATTGGAACCCAAGCATACCACCATTCGCCACTGCCACCATTAGGTACAGGCAAAATAGTGTAAGCCAATCGAGGTCCCCAGTCACGCGCTGGATTGATCGCAAAACCAGTTGTCGTTCCAAGTGAAGTCCCAATAACCAAAATTAACGTACCAACAATAAAGGGTTTAAGTCCCTGTGTAAAATCTCCAAGATTAAGTAAAATAAATACAAACGCAAAAGTAGCAATAACTTCAGATAAAAAATTGAATATGGGAGATTTAATCGCAGGCCGCGTTGCAAAAATGCCAACTTGATTCCCGTTTGCTTCACCCTTACTTGCTTTAAAATGTGGTGTAAATTGTATAATTACCAATGCTGCTCCACAAAAAGCGCCTAAAAACTGTCCTGCCAAATAAGGAATCACTTCAGACCATGGAAAAAAGCCAAAGATAGCAAAAGGAATTGTTACTGCTGGATTTAAATGCCCTTGAGATCCTAATGCTCCCGCAACATACACCCCCATCGTAACCGCCAATCCCCATGAGGTACAAACGAAGAGCCAACTTGATCCCTTTGCATAACTCTTATTTAAATTCAATCCCGCACCGGTTCCCGCACCTAACAGAATTAAAATCATCGTTCCAAAAAACTCACCAATAAAACCGTTCAATGCCAACACCCTCCCTTTAAGAAAATAAAATCACCAATGATCATCTGTATTTTATCAAGGAAAGCAAGCAAAATTTTATACTTCTCCTTTTTCATTTAAAAAATTGTGATGAAATTTTATCATTTAAAAGAATTTATTTTTAATAAAAATGAATTTTTAGTATTTTGGATTTAAAGAAAGTTCCTCAGTATTCAGTAAATTAAGTGGTAAAAATATTCTTCTTAAAAGCCCCCATGAAACCAGCAAGAGCTGATCTTATGAGGGCTATTTTTAAAATTGAACAGTTGAAAATATCAATTTTCGTTTTGTAATATTTAGAGTGCTTCTACAGCAGTAATTATTGCAACTTTATAGATATCATCTTCACTAGTACCTCGTGAGAGATCGTTAACCGGCTTATTTAAGCCTTGTAACAAAGGCCCTAAAGCCTGAAAGCCACCTAATCGTTGAGTAATTTTATAGCTAATATTTCCAGCGTTAAGATCTGGGAAAATAAAGACATTCGCATGTCCGGCAACTTTTGATCCCGGTGCTTTCTTTTCGGCCACAGAAGGCACAATTGCCGCATCAAACTGAAGTTCACCGTCAATTGGAATATCTGGTGCTTTTTCCTGTGCTAATTTGGTAGCCGTTTGCATTTTTGTAACCATATCACCTTTTGCAGATCCCTTAGTTGAAAAACTCAGCAGTGCAACTTTAGGGTCTATGTCAAATAGTTTGGCAAACTCTGCACTAGTAACCGCAACGTCTGCTACTCCTTCAGCATCTAAATCCATGTTAATTCCTGCATCCGCATAAAGATATCGCAAATCATCACGAATCAGGAGGAACGACCCGCTAATTAATTTAATTCCAGGCTTGGTTTTAATAATTTGCAAAGCCGGCCGAACTGTATCACTCGTCGGGTGATTAGCCCCTGAAACCATTCCGTCTATTTTGTCCATGTAAACCAGTGTCGTACCAAAATAATTTGGATCCTTTAACCATTCACGCGCCTTAGCCTCATCCGTCTTACCTTTTCGCCGCTCAACGATTGCTGAGACCATCGCATCGATTTCGGATTGGGGCTGATTTAAATAGTCTAAAACTTGGACGCCATTTAAATCAATTCCAGCATCCTTGGCAACTTTTTCAACGCTATCCTTAGTTCCCAGCACAACTGGATTGATAAGCCCATCCTTTGCTAACCGACTAGCGGCACCAAGTACACGAACATCATCACCCTCAGGAAAAACAATGCTGATATTCTTCCCACTGATTTTTTGCTTGAGACTTTCAAATAGTTCCATGACTAAATCCTCCAATTCATGCAAAATAATTTATCCTAAGGTGTTTGGGTAACCTTTTCCGGCAATTGCCAATTAATCGGTTCTTCCCCCATTGCAATTAAAGCCTCATTTGTTTTGGAGAAGGGTTTTGAGCCAAAGAAGCCGCGATTCGCAGATAACGGACTTGGGTGAGCAGACTGCAACACTACGTTTGTCGACGTATCAATTAACGAAATCTTGTCACGAGCTGCTCGACCCCACAAAATAAAGACCACCGGCTTTTCTCGTGCCGATAACTTTTGGATAGCCGCATCCGTCAACCGTTCCCATCCCTTCCCTTTATGTGAGAAAGCTTGGCCATTTCGAACAGTCAAAACGGAGTTCAGTAATAAGACCCCCTGCTTGGCCCAGCTGGTTAAACACCCATGATGAACGGGCTTAATTCCCAGATCAGACTGAAGCTCTTTATAAATATTCTGGAGCGACGGCGGAATTTTCACACCCGGCATCACTGAAAAACTTAAGCCGTGAGCTTGATGTGGTTCATGATATGGATCTTGTCCAAGGATGACCACTTTGACCTTGCTGAACGGCGTCAACTGAAATGCTTCAAAAATATGATTCATATCAGGGTGAATATACTGAGTCTGATATTCAGAAATCAAAAATTGACGCAATTGTTGATAGTAGGCTTTTTCAAATTCCGGTTGAAGAACATCCCACCAATCATTTTTTATAAACGGTTTCATTCCCAACACCTCACGTTTTATTCTACCATATCCATTTTCAAATAACATTAGCAACTATTTTTCCGATCCGTGTTAAAATGTTCATAACAAACGAAAAGGAAATGTCTCTATGAGTCGAAAAATTCAGATCAATTTGTCCGAACTGGATCATACAAGATCATGCAGAATCATTGATGAATATAAAGACACAAAATATCTTATCGTGGGTAAGTGGGGATTGATTTCCGACACTTTTTCGGTCTACTCCATTGCGGGGGACGTTTTGGCAGAAGCCCGTCAGCAATCCCTTGGGGTCACCCCCAGATTCGACCTCTTCTGCTTCAACCAATTTGTGGGAAGTTCTGTCTTGCATTTTTCGTTGCATTACACCACGCTATTTATTAATGGCATTAATTGGCTGGTTGTCGGTAATCAGGAAAAACAATCCTACACCATTACTCACGGACGGCAAAAAATTGCGACAATCAAATCATATGCTCAAGCCGATCAAATTATCCGAATTATGACTGTTGAAAACATTAATCATGAACCAATCGTAGCACTAATTGCCGCAATTTTAAATCACCCATCATTAGTCCATGCTTCAAAACTTAAACTACCCTCACTGGAAAAGTATCCTAAGGGCGTCAAGCCACAATGGGGTGAGTTTCATCTTTTTAAGAAGCAATAGTTTCGCACAATAATCGCGTTAAGAATCAATCTCAGCGCATGTAAATGGCCGCGACAAAATTTGTCCCGGTCTTTTTTGTTATGTTCATTTTTGATTGTCAAAAGGGTTGCTATCTATGGGCTAATAACGCTTCATCACCCGTTCAATTGCCCGCTTCTCATCACGTCGCTTAATCGTTTCACGCTTATCATATTCACGCTTTCCTTTAGCAACGCCAATCAAAACCTTGGCAAAACCACTTTTTAGGTAAACCTTTAGCGGTACAATCGTAATCCCTTTATCCTGAGTTGCCTGACCAAGTTTTCGAATTTCTTTTTTATGCAGCAGTAGTTTTCGATTACGCAACGGATCGTGATTAAATTGATTTCCTTGAGCATACTCACTAATGTGAACGTTCATCATATACGCCTCACCGTTTCGGATCTGGACAAATCCATCTTTTAAATTGATTCGTCGATCCCGAATCGACTTAATCTCAGTTCCGGTGAGGACAATGCCCGCTTCATAAGTTTCAAGAATCGAGTAATCATGACGGGCTTTTTTATTTTGCGCCATCAAATTATCGTTTTTTTGCTTATGCTTTCTTTTGGCCATCTAAATCTCACCTACTTTTTTAACACTAATTACCGTCTTTTACGGCCATAGCGTTTCTTTGATTTTTGATTGTTATGGCGATGTTGGCCGTTCTTGTTATTGCCATTGCTGAAATGAATGTTGGCACCACCGTAACGGTTATTACTATTTCGACGCTCGTTATCCCGATGATGATATGATGACTCCTTCGGTAAATAATTACTAGTTGGGGTATCCTGAGGATCAACAATATCAAAGTCAACCGCGCTTTGAGCCACATCAACGTTAACAACTTTAACTCGGATCGGTTGGCCCATCTTATAGGTCCGATGTGTTTTTCGACCAACTAAAGCCATAAATTGTTCCACATACTGGTAATAATCATCTTTCATCCGACTAATGTGAACTAATCCTTCAACCGTATTTGGCAATTCAATAAATAAACCAAATTTCATTACAGAACTAACCACCCCGTCAAATTCCTCACCGAGATGATCATTCATGTACTCAGCCTTCTTCATCGCATCCGTATCACGCTCTGCGTCAACTGCCCGGCGTTCATATTCGGAAGTGGTTGTGGCAATTTCATCCAACACATTAGCGTACTTCTTCTTGGTTTCATCATTAATGCCATTATCTTCATAATAGTGAATCATCCGATGAACCATTGTATCCGGATAACGTCGAATTGGAGAAGTAAAGTGTGTGTAGAACGGTGCTGCCAAGCCAAAATGTCCAAGTGACTGATCCGCATAGCGGGCCTGCTTTAAGCTTCTAAGCAGCATCACAGAAACCATCATTTCTTCTGGTTTACCAGCGACCTTCTTTAGAATATTTTGCAGCATCTTGGGCGTAATGTGCTTGGGATCACCTTTGACCGTGATGCCAAAAGCCGTCAACGTCTCAAAGAAAGATTTAATTCGATCGGCATCCGGTTGCTCGTGGACCCGGTAAATAAACGGCACATGAGCCTCATAGTAATTCTTGGCAACCGTTTCATTGGCAGCTAACATGAACGATTCAATCATCTTTTCGGCCAAGCCACGAACTCGTAACTGAATATCAATCGGATGACCCTTCTCATCAACAATGATTTCGGCTTCATTATCTTCAAAATCAATGGCCCCACGTGCGTGACGATGCTTGTACAGAATTCGGTGAAGATCGCCCATTGTTTCAAACATTGGCACTAAATCATGATATTTAGCCATTGTCTTTTCATCATGAGATTCCAGAATTTTGTTAACCGCTGTATAAGTCATGCGGGCCTTAGAACGCATTAAACTGGGATGAATCCGATGCTTTATAACATTACCATTTTGATCAATTTCCATCTCACAACTCATACAAAGCCGCAATTCGCCCTCGTTTAATGAACAAATGCCGTTAGATAACCGCCGTGGCAGCATTGGAATGACCCGATCCGTTAAATACACGGAAGTTCCGCGACGATAGGCTTCTTTATCAATCGAGCTGCCTGCTTTGACATAGTGGCTAACGTCCGCAATGTGCACGCCCAAATGGTAATGCCCGTTTGGCAGTTTCCAAGCTGTCACAGCATCATCTAAGTCTTTGGAAGATTCGCCATCGATTGTCACCAGGTCCTGATCGGTAATATCCTCACGACCTACTTTCTCTTCATCGGTTACGTGATCTGGAATGGCATCAGCTGCCTGAAGCACGTCTTCTGGGAATTCCGCTGGGATATCATGGGCATACACGATTTGTAAAATATCGATTCCAGGATCATCAACCGAGCCAATCACTTCGTCCGCAATTCCAACCATGTAATCGGGATGCGCTTCATTGGGGTATTCAGTAATTTGAGCAGTAATCACTTCACCAGGTGTTGGTTTTAATCCAACGTCATTGATATAAAATTTATATTTGGCAATTTTTTTGTCTGTCAATTTTACTTCACCGAAATAATGACGATTTTCGGTTTTAGAAAACGGGCCAACTACCCGCTTATATTTTCGATCAACAATAGCAACTACTTTACCCTCAGGACCCTGACTTGAACCGGGTTCTGCCTGCTTAATGATTTCCATTTCAACAGTATCGCCGTTTAACGCATTCATCGTGTTATCAGGTGCAATGAAGGCATCCGATTCGGCATCATCATAAGCGACGAATCCGAATCCCTTATCATTGGCATGGAAAGTCCCTGTCAGCTTTTGTTTATCAGGATTTAACTGAAATTTTCCATCTGAAGTGACAATCACAACTTTATCCCGTTCAAGACCGGCTAATCCCTGGACAATCAGTTTAAAAGCGGATGATCCATGATATTTCAACACATCAGCAATTTTTTCCACTGAGAATTGATTATCCGGGTAAGTTCTAAGTACATTTTCAATTTCTGTTTTTAAATCATTATCTTGCAATCTTAATTCCTCGTATTATTCATAAATTTTAGTTAAAAAGCTATTCAAATCGGTTTCAAGCTGCTGGTGAGCTGAGTTGACCGTAATCATATGACTGGCACCGGGATACTCGTGATAACTAACCTCACTGTTAACCAATTGATCTCGGACCAAACGCCCACTTTCAGGATTGACAATTTCATCTTTCAACCCCTGACCAATGAAATAAGGTTGGTGAATTTTGGGTAAGTCAGCCGCAACTTGGGCACTGAAATCCGAAATTCTTTTGAGAAGCTGATCGATGTGCGTATCCAACCATTCAAGATTCGTTGCCATCACTTCAGGAGCAGTTCGGTAACGAAGATAATTAGCCTTTGCCATTTGCATAAAAGTTTGATGAACACTAAATTGACGTTTTCGAACAATTGGCGAACCAAATGACCCGCCGCCAAGTAATTCGGGATGCAGTTCCAATGCCCTGGCCGCAAAGATCCCACCCAGTGAAATGCCAAAGATACTGATCTTCTCATAGCCCTTGCTTTCCATAAACGCCAAGGCCCGTTGTGTATCTGCCAACCAGACCTCTGGTGACCCTTGACGAATAATGTCCCTAAAGTCCGGCGTACCGTGTCCCGTTAATAACGGTGCATAGACAGAATAATTACTTCGCTCAAGCCGACGCGCTAACAATCTGACGTCGACCGGACCACTGGCAAACGCATGCAATAAAATAATTGCTTTGGGACCATGTTCAAAATAAAACGACTGGTTTGGTGTCTGCATCACTTTTCATCCCTTTCTAAACTCAAGCAAAGCAACTGACCATCAAACTGCCCAACTAACTGATAACCGGTTCTGCTGATTAGATGAGTTAAAACCAATTACATTACTTTTTACTTTCATTATAATAAAAATCCTCCTGTATTTAAACAGGAGGAATAACGACTAATGGGATGATAGCCAAACCAACCCAAGCGCTAAAGCAAAAAAGATAATTCCTAATACAAGGGTTGTCTTTTGCATAAACGCTTCAAAGCCACGTGGCTTTTGTTTGGCAAACAAGTCATCCGCACCACCGGTTAGGGCAGACATCGCGTCATTAGTCTTTGATGGTTGCATTAATACTGCGATTGTTATTAAGACACAGTCGATCAATAGTAATGTTATCAATAAATTGTACACGTTACAGCCTCCTACCGTAAATTCGGCTCAATACTACTCATACTAAGTTAACACATAATGACGGTTTATTCCACAGTTAACCGCTAACTTTCTGAACTAAGTCGCGTTAATTTAGAAGTAATTTGATGCTGATTCTTGGTTGAGACATTAATATACAGTGTGTCACCCCATCGAAGCAGTGTCTGACCAGACGGCACAATCTCAATGCCGTTTCTGACAATTTTGGTCAAAAGGGAGCCATTTGGCCAAGGAATCTGACTAACGGTTTTACCATCCATATAAGAACCAACAAAAATTGATGACACAATTTGAACCGTTTTTCCCAAATTAAATTGTTGTTTGACCTTTAATAATTGCTGCAGCATTGAATAATAGACCGGTTTGCCGTTCAAGGCGTCTAAAACGGCGTATGCGATTAAAGAAACGGTTGCCAGCCCTAAGAGATGGGTGAGTGTGCCAACCATCTCAGTTATCAGGAGAATCGCTGTAAAGGGCGCTTTGCTGATCGCCGCAAAGTAACCCGCCATTCCCATAATAATAAAACTTGAAAAATACGTTTGCGAAACAAAGCCAAATTGAATAGCTAAACTACCGGTAATGGCCCCAAGCAGTCCTCCCAGGCAAAGAATTGGCAGAAAAATACCGCCGGGAACGCCACTGCCATATGAAATCATTGAAAAAATAAAGCGAATTAGGAAGAAAATAATGAGTGCCAGGGTTGAATAACCAGCGCCAGTTAACCCAAGGATAATCCGGCTGCCACCACCCAGGAGTTGGGGAAAATAAGCGCCAAGTGGGATGATCAAAACCAAGGGCAAAATGCTCTGGAAATACCAAGGCAGTTTGATTGTTTTTTGATACCACCGACCAATTCTAAGAATAACCAATTGGTAACCTCTGCCCAGGACCCCCAAAACAATCCCAAGAATAATCACCCAAATAAAGTATCTTAACGGTAACGGATTACTTTTCATATAAAGGACTGGTTTTAATCCAAAGACGTACGTGGCCACCATGTCGGAAGTCACGGCTGACGTTAATGAAATCACCCAGATGTTCGTTGAAAAATTGTGATAAATTTCTTCCAACACAAAGAGGGTGCTGGCAATCGGTGCGTTAAATGCCGCGCTCAGTCCGGCAGCTGCACCACTTGAAATTAATACCTGACGGTCAAATCCAACCTGATTGGTTAAATGGGCAATTCCCTGGCCAAGGGTCGATCCTAACTGAATCGACGGCCCTTCACGTCCCAAATACAAGCCACTGCCAATTGCTAAAATGCCGCCAAGAAATTTACGCCACAAAACGGACCACCAGGAATAGTCAATTTCTCCAAGTAACTGGCCTTCAACTTGTGGGATACCGGATCCCTTGATATCCGGTTGTTGTTTTAACAGAATCCCGACAATTAATACTACCAATAAGTTAATGCCAAGCCCCAGCACCATTAAAAGCGGGTTCTTAAGCCCACCGGTATATAACAGCTGCATTAAAGTCATCATGTGTTGAATGGCCCATCTAAACAAGGAAACCACAGCACCAGCGAATACGCCGATTAAGATGCCGTTTAAAATGGTTTTAAATTGGGTCATCCTATAACTGCCATGAACTTGCACAATCACACCACCCGCTTAATTAGTTTCGCTTTTAATCATATCACAAATTTCTAGATTTTCTTTTTAACAATTGGGAATAACAATCCTAAAAGCAGGCCCAATCCAACAATCATCCCTTTTTTGGAATCACTTTCACCAGTTTGTGGCAATTGCCGACTCGTCTGCTGATTTGATGACTGCTTTTTACTTACTGAGGTGGCTGGCTTTGAGCTGGCTTTTGGCTTTGAGAGGCTGGTAGTGGCGGAATTAGCACCCTTCTTTGCCTGGTGGATGCCTTTTTTCTTCCCAGCGTGCCGTTTTGATTTCTTTGCATGTTTGGAGTGCTTGGACTTCTTTAACTGTGTCTTCGACTTTTTCACATGATGAGTGGTAGCTTGCTCTATTGGCTTACTTTCTGAGTTAGAAAGGGACGCAGGTACATTATTGGTTGTGGAAAGCGCTTGATCAACGGCGCGTGTCGATACTGGTTTTGGAGCTTCATTTTTAAAATACAGCATTTCAACCGTTTGGGGCTCAGGTGTTGATAGGCTAATTTGTTTCGAGGCAATCACTGGTTGATATCCTTGAATCGGCACCGCCTGACACGTGACTTCTCTGCCAAACTTACCGAAAACTTGATGGCTTTCAAGTCGTTTACCGGCCTGATCGACCCCGATTATAGTCACTGGAATGGTTTTTCGTTGGTATTGCAACAGATAACACGAACGAGCCCGGTCATAAGTCGTTCGCTGCCAATCATAGCCATAAACTTCACTGCCCTGACGATAAATCGTCGCAAGTTGGTCACGGTCCACCGTTTTTTCAAACAAGGGCTCACCATTTTCGTTGACGCCACACACTTTAGTCAACACCGGTTGTGAAGCTTCACGGTCAGCCAATCTTTTATGCGACCCAGGCAGCTCTGACTGGCCTTGCGATTCATCTTTTTTAAGAATTGGGATCGTTGGCACCAATTCATTGGTGACTGTTTGAATCGGCTTTAACGGCTGAGAAGAAATCCCCGATTCCAGAAGTGCTGATGGTTGAGATAAACCAGTTTCTTTAACATCACTTGGCCGTTTCATGGAGGTTGATGATTGAGTTAGAGTGACCTTGTCAACTAAGCCAGTCATCGGCTTAATTTCTGATTGTTGTCCACCAGCTGGATTTTTTCGTGATTTTTCAGAAGATGTCGAACTAGCGTGAGTCGTTATTTGGTCAGAAATTGATTGGCCCTTTGACTGATTAGTGAGATTGGTAACATCGCTTGACTGTTTAGACGGCAATGGTTGTTGAGAAGCCTTAGTTTCTTGAAGCACTGAATCTTTGGGTGAATTTGTTCTTTTATTGTCACTTGGTTGTTCCCTGGAAATCGGTGGTTGTAGTGACGCTGGCTTACTATCCGATGCCGGCATAATTTTTACTTCTGATTGTTGATCACCAGCTTGGCCTTTTCCCTCTCCCGCAGAAGTCGTCAAACTTGGCAATGTTAGTAATTGATCAGACGTTGATTGACTCGCCGACTGACCAGCTTGTTTAGCAATCTCAGATGATCCAGGATCAGGCTTACACGCCACATAAGTGACAGTAAACCCACTTTTGACAGTCCCCCTAATTGGTTTGTCGATCTTCGGATTAATCAGCTTATAACCATCAATTGGTTTAAGAACCGGTTCATAATCACCATCCTTATCCAGATAAGCTTTCCCTTGATAAGTCCCCATTGAACTAGTGCTAAAGCCCTTGCCATCCGGGTTCTTAACCCACTGTCGAAGCGAAATTTTTACATCAACCGACTTTTCTGACTGATCAGCCGCGTGGATCACTGTCGGCATGGCTAAACTCATTAAACTTACTGAAAATAAAACGATTTTTTTCAAAATAAAATTCCTCCTAATTTTGCCTTCTAAAACTTAAATACGCAAAATAGGAGGAATTTTCTCGATAAAAGAGAGATAAAAAAATCGCATCTCTGCGATTTTTTTAAAACTACTTGTTTTGAATGTCTTCACGAGCTTGTTCTGATAAGTTATAGAATGCGTGAACACCCTTGTAATCAGCAACATCGCCCAATTGGTCTTCAATTCTCATTAATTGATTGTACTTGGCAATTCGTTCGCCACGACTCATTGAACCAGTCTTAATTTGACCAGCGTTCAAGGCAACAACCAAGTCAGCAATTGTCGTATCTTCGGTTTCACCGGAACGATGTGAAATGATTGCTGTGTAGCCGGCTTCACGAGCCATTTCAACAGCTTCAACCGTTTCAGTCAAGGTACCAATTTGGTTAAGCTTAATCAAGATAGCGTTGGCAACGCCCATCTTGATTCCCTTACGAAGGTAGTCAGTGTTGGTAACAAACAAGTCATCCCCAACAATCTGAACTTTCTTGCCAAGACGTTGAGTTGCCATTTGCCAATCTGCCCATTCGTTTTCATCCAAAGGATCCTCGATTGAAATAACTGGGTATTTGTCAACGATGCCTTCCAGCAAGGAAACAAATTCATCAGCAGTATATGACTTGCCGTCACCCTTCAAATCGTACTTCTTTGTTTCAGTATTGTAGAATTCTGAAGCTGCGCAATCAAAGGCAATGGCAATATCTTTACCAGGCTTGTAGCCGGCACGTTGAATAGCTTCAACCAAGATTTCGAATGGCTCTTCATTGTTCTTCAAATCAGGAGCAAAGCCACCTTCGTCACCAACCGCCGTTGAGTAGCCGCGTTCATTCAACAAGTTCTTCAAGTTATGGAATGTTTCAGAACTCCAACGAATGGCTTCCTTGATGCTTGGTGCACCAACCGGCATGATCATGAATTCCTGGAAGTCAACCTTGTTGTTGGCATGCTTACCACCGTTAATGACGTTCAACATTGGTGTTGGCAACAAGTGTGCATTGAATCCGCCAAGGTAGTTATATAACGGCATTTCCAATTCATCAGCAGCGGCTCGGGCAGCAGCTAATGAAACACCAAGAATGGCGTTGGCACCCAACTTACCTTTGTTTGGTGTCCCATCTAATTGAATCATAGCCTTATCAATTGCCAATTGGTCAGTAACATCGTAGCCAACAATTTCTTTGGCGATGATGTTATTAACATTATCAACGGCTTTGGTAACGCCTTTACCCATGTAACGGTCCTTGTCACCATCACGTAATTCAACGGCTTCATGTTCACCGGTTGAAGCACCTGAAGGAACAATACCGCGGCCCATTGCACCTGCTTCAGTATATAATTCAACTTCAACAGTTGGGTTACCACGAGAGTCAAGAACCTCACGGGCATAAATATCAGAAATAATTGACATGTTTTTTCTCTCCTTAGCGAAAGTTGTGACCTTTTGTACAAGGTTCACTTTAATTTTATTAGTTTAGCAACCAAGTTTCAATATAAAACTGTGAATCTTAGTTATTTTTGTAAAAAGTTTGCAAGCTTTAAAAACGAATCCGGCTTCAAACTCGCACCACCAGCCAAGACACCATCAATATCAGTCTGAGCTAAAATATCATCAGCATTATCATCGTTAACACTGCCACCATATAAAACTCGAACTTGGTTGGCAATGTCGTCCGAATATAAATCGGCAATGGTTTGTCGAATGAGGTAGCAGCCCTCTTCAGCTTCATCCGTGCTGGCTGTCTTACCGCTGCCAATTGCCCAACTTGGTTCATAGGCCAGGATAATGTTTTTGGCTTGTTGCGCCGTCACGGACTTCAGTGCATTAGTTACCTGACTGACAACCCAGGAAATCCGATCTGCTGATTGTCGACGACTCATCGTTTCGTCACAGCAAATAATCGGTGTTAAGTGATTTCGAAAGGCTGCATGGACCTTTTTATTAATAATATCATCGGTCTCGTTAAAATACTTACGACGCTCTGAATGGCCAATGATAACGTGAGTGACGCCCATTTCAGCCAATGCTTTTGGACTGGTTTCACCCGTATAAGCACCCTCATCTTCATAAAAACAGTTCTCCGCCGCAATGATCAGTGGGGAATTTGTATTATGTTCAAGCATACTTTCCAAAAATAAGGGCGAGGCTGCAATGCAAGTCTCAGTGACTTTGGGGTCCGGAAGCTTTCCGTTGATCGTGTTTAAAAAGTTAATCGCCTCATCAACCGATAAATTCATTTTCCAATTACCGGCGATAAATGGAATCCTCATCATTAAATCATTCCTTTACAATTAGTTACTCATAAATAATTGTAACAAAAGAAACCCTAAAAGCCATTAAGAAGGTTATTCCATTTTAAAGCATGATAAAAAAATCCCGACAAAGCGGGATTTTTTAACTATTTATTGTCGATTGCGGCAATACCAGGTAATGTCTTGCCTTCAAGATATTGAAGGGAAGCGCCACCACCAGTTGAAATATGAGTCAACTTATCAGCAACACCTAATTGCTTAACAGCGGCAGTTGAATCGCCACCACCAACAATGGTCGTTGCATCAGTTAATGAACCCAGGAATTCACCAACTTTAAGGGTTCCTTGGGCAAAATTACTCATTTCAAAGACACCCATTGGGCCGTTCCAAACGACGGTCTTGGCATCCTTGAGTACTTTTTCAAATTCATCAATTGACTTAGGACCGATATCAAGGGCCATCCAGCCATCATCAATGTCGCCTTCAACGACTTTGTGTTCTGCATCGTTGTTGAAGCTCTTAGCAACAACATTATCGGAAGGCAAAACAATCTTATTGCCACCCTTTTCAAGGATACTCTTGGCAACGTCAATCTTATCCTTTTCAACCAACGAATCACCGACTTTGATCCCCTTAGCGGCGTAAAAGGTATAAGTCATTCCGCCACCAATGATGATCTTGTCAGCTTTGCTTAATAGGTTATCAATCACGCCGATCTTGTCAGAAACCTTGGCACCACCAAGAATGGCAACAAATGGTCGTTGTGGATTATTAACGGCTTCTCCCAGGAATTGGATTTCCTTTTCCATCAAGAATCCAGCAGCAACCGGTTTGCCACTCTTGTGCATCGCTTCAGCAATCCCAACGTTTGATGCGTGTTGACGATGAGCCGTTCCGAAAGCATCGTTAATGTATTCATCGCCAAGTGAAGCCCAGTATTCACCAAGTTTGGGATCATTACCAGATTCACGCTTGACATATTCGCCGTTAACAACGTCTTCATAACGGGTGTTTTCAACTAGTAAGACGCTGCCGTCTGTCAACTTGTTAATCGCGTCTTCAAGCTGTTGACCTTCCGTTACTGGAACAAAGGTTACCGGTTTATTCAATAAGTTTGAAAGCCGTTCGGCAACCGGCCGTAAGGAAAGGCCTTTTTTATCTTCTTCCTTCTTAATTCGACCCAAGTGTGAAAACAGAATGGCTTTACCTTTATGATCCAGTACGAACTTAATCGTTGGTAAAGCTGCCTGAATTCGGTTATCGTCACCAATTACGCCATCTTTGATTGGCACATTGAAGTCGACACGCATCAAAACTTTTTTACCTTCAAGATCCAAATCAGAAACTGTTAATTTTGCCAATTTAGAAACCTCCTACGCACAAAAATTGTTTGTGATTCCTAGAACATACACTTAGATAACAAAAGACGGAGAAGACGCCCTCTCCGTCGATTGGTTAACTTAATTATTAAAGTGAAGCAAACTTCAACAGGGTACGTACCATGTTGCAAGTGAAGCCCCATTCGTTGTCATACCAAGCAACAGTCTTAACCAATTGTGCGCCGTCGTCACCATTTGTAACTTCAGTTTGAGTTGGGTCAAATACTGAACCATGAGGATCATTGATGATATCTGATGAAACAATTTCATCATCATTGTATCCAAAGGCTTCGTTATTCTCAGTATGTTTCTTCATTGTTTCGTTGACTTCGTCAGCAGTTACTTTCTTATCCAAAACAGCTACCAACTCAGTTAATGACCCATCAACAACGGCAACCCGTTGTGCGTGACCCATTAATTTACCATTAACGGAAGGAACAACCAAACCAAGTGCCTTAGCAGCACCAGATGAATGAGGAATTGTGTTTGCTGAAGCAGTTCGGTTGTTACGCTTCTTCTTAGTCTTAGGACCATCAAGAATTTGTTGTGAAGCAGTGAAAGCATGAACAGTGGTCATGGTACCAACTTTAATACCAAAGTCTTTATCCAAGAAGTATGCCATTGGCGCCAAGCAGTTGGTTGTGCAAGAACCAGCTGAAACAATCACATCGTTACCGTTCAAAGTGTCCAAGTTAACACCTGGAACAACGGTTTTAATTTGACCAGCAGGTGCTGAAATCAAAACACGCTTTGCGCCGGCCTTGATGTGAGCTTGTGATTTTTCTTCGGATGTGTAAAAACCAGTACATTCAAGAACGAAATCAACGCCATCGTTTTTAACCCAAGGAAGGTTAGAAGCATCTTTTTCAGCGTAAACCGGAATTTCCTTGCCATCAACAACGATTCCCTTATCAGTTGATGAAACATCACCAGGGAAACGACCATGAGTTGAATCATACTTCAAAAGGTATGCCAACATCGACGGTGTGGTTAAATCGTTAATTGCGGCCACTTCAATTTGATCAGAGTGTAATTCGTGAATCCGCTTGAATGCCAAACGACCAATTCGGCCAAAACCATTAATACCAATCTTTACAGTCATACTGTGTTTTCCTCCTTTAGGAAATAAGAAAATATTAAATATGATTAATAGTACAAAGTTAATCGTACCACTAATTGGAGATAAAGTCAGCACCCTTGTGAATAAACTCTCAATTAGAGTGCATCGAGTAAATTGAAATATTACCCAAGTACGAGTATAGCAGACGATTGAATAATTGCAATGCGTTCTATATTAGTAACCGCTTTCACTAACTTGATTTTTTTCACTATTTTTTAGGGATCGCAAACTTATGACGAATAATGCCATATTTAGTAATAACTGCCAATTTTAAACGATCATCGAGCAAGCAAAAGTTAATCAGTATTATCAAAGCCGTCAACATTTTTGATCTAACCCTTGAAAAAAGCTTCGATTTCTAGTATATTTATATAGTACGTTACGATAAAAGCATTTTTTATGCGCCCGTAGTGTAATGGATCGCACGTAAGATTCCGGTTCTTGAGATGAGGGTTCGATTCCCCCCGGGCGCATTGCAAATGTTAAAAAGCAAAACGGTTACGGTAGCAATTCAGCTGTCGTAACCGTTTTTGTTTTTTAGTTATTGAAGATAAGCCACCAACTTGGCAATGTCCGCACTAATAATGCCTAATCATCCAAATCATGAAAATCGACTCCCTGTTTCGCATAAAAGTCAATGATCGTCTGCTTTTGATCCATGAATTTTGGTGGCAACGACAATTGCGACCCCATCGTTAGAATGGATTCTTCCAAACTAAATCCTGGTGTGGTGGTTGCCAGCTCAATTCGATTATCGCCGGGATCGCGAACGTAGATACTCTTAAACCAACCACGATCTGCATATTCTTCACGATTCAACTGTAGTTCTTCAGCTCTATCCCAAAGTTCAAATAACCTTTTTTCACTTGAGACTTGTAAGGCAATGTGATCAATGCTTCCCCGGCCAAAACGGGTTCGCGTATCGGGATGCGGACTTTTAAACAGTTCAATCGAAGACTTGCCTGCCAATTGAACTGCGTGATCTTGAATTGGCAATCCTAACCAATCATGAAAAAACGCTGCGGTGGCAGATGGATCAGGCACATGGAGTTCAGTCCCTAAGAATCCCGAAATTTGCTTTTCCGGTGGAATCCCATTATTAGGAACCACCCGCCAATCGGTTAGCTGATCTGCTGTTTCCAACAATTTAATTTCAATTTTATCCGGGTCTTCAAATCTAAGTCCATTTTCAATCGCCGTCACAGGAATTGCCAGGTCTTCCAATCGACGATGCCAAAAATCAGCACTGCCATAGGGAATTGCCAGCTTTATATTATTAAAGAAGTGCTTGCCGTCAGTTCTTCTTCCCAGTAGTGGCAAGACAAAGAAAGTGACTACCGTTCCCGGGCTTCCTAAGTAGTCGCCATAAAACAAATGCCGAATCCTAATATTTTCTTGATTAACTGAATTCTTAACAAGCCGCATCCCCAATATTTTCGTATAGAAATGAACGTTTTGAACGGCGTCTCTTGTTAATAGTGAAATATGATGTGTCTGCATGTAATCAACTCCTCGTTACCCGTTGATAATTCCGATTTAATTGTATCATGAATGTATCCGCTTTCTAATAATTATGACGTTTTAAGACAGCTGATTTAAATTTGCTGCCATCACTCTTTTTAAATGATCGAGCAAACCATTTGACCTTTTTTGACCAATCAATTAAACTGTAATCATGAACTTGGCAAATGCCATCTTTCATAAAACTGCTAAGGAGGCATATTCAATGAATTTAGTGCCAACTGTTATTGAACAATCCGCTAATGGCGAACGTGCTTATGACATTTACTCACGTTTGTTAAAGGACCGTATCATCATGTTGTCAGGTCCAATCGAAGACGACATGGCCAATGCCATCATCGCACAATTGCTATTCTTGGATGCTCAAGACTCTGAAAAAGATATTTATCTCTACATCAACTCACCCGGTGGTGTCATCACATCTGGAATGGCAATTTTCGATACCATGAACTTTGTTAAAGCAGATGTTCAAACGATCGTTATGGGAATGGCTGCCTCAATGGCTTCTGTTCTGGCTTCTTCCGGTGCGAAGGGCAAACGATTTGCTTTACCACATGCCCAAGTCTTGATTCATCAACCTTCTGGTGGTGCTCAAGGGCAACAAACCGAAATTGAAATTGCGGCTGAAGAAATCTTGAAAGCTCGTAAAATGATTAACGAACTTTTAGCTAAGAATTCGGGCCAATCAATTGAAAAAGTTAACCGGGACACTGAGCGTGATAACTACCTCACTGCTCAAGAAGCCGTTGACTATGGCTTGTTGGATGGTATCATGACTAACAGTTCTGAGAAAAAATAATTAAAATAATCATTTGTGGATGGCTTAATTTTAAAGTCATTCAAAGTCGAGATCAGTTTATCTGGTTTCGGCTTTTTGTTTACTTCTATGGCGAAACGACGATGATTGATTAATCAACCTGAACGACCTAAAATGAAGATGGTAAAGTTAATGATGTCACATGGTAATCTAAATGTTTGTCGACTTTAGTCTTGATTCATTGAAACATTCGGGTTACTGAATTCAATTAATGGATAGAGGTCCTTAAAATGAAATCAACGACAACTGTCAATCAAACCAAGTTAACCAAAGCACCAGAAATTCCAACCCAAATGAAAGCTTGGGAAGTTGTTCAACCAGGGCCAATTGATGCCACACCGTCGCCCTTAAAGTTCACAACCAAGCCAGTTCCGAAACCAAAACGTGGAGAAGTTCTGGTTCACGTCATTGCCTGTGGCGTTTGCCATACCGATCTTCATGTTACTGAAGGCGATTTACCAGTTCATCATGAACACGTCACACCGGGTCACGAAATCGTCGGTCGGGTCGTCAAAAACGGTCCAGATACCAGTCGGTTCCAATTAGGTGATCGGATTGGCATTCCTTGGTTACGTTGGACCTGCGGCGTTTGTGAATACTGCCGTGCCGGCAAAGAGAATTTGTGTCCAAACTCGTTATATACTGGTTGGGATCACGATGGTGGCTACGCGGAATATGTTACCGTGCCTGAAGGATTTGCCTATCGAATTCCAGAACGCTTTGATTCATTAACGGCGGCCCCACTACTTTGTGCCGGTATCATCGGTTACCGGGCTTTTGAACGTGCCAATGTGCCCGCTGGCGGTCGACTGGGCCTATATGGATTTGGTGGTTCGGCTCACTTAACTGCTCAAATTGCCATGGCTCAGGGAATTGAGGTCCACGTTCTAACTCGTGGTAAAGATGCCCGTCGATTTGCGTTGTCGCTTGGCGCAGCCTCAGCAAACGGTGCCTATGACCTACCACCAGTCAAACTTGATTCGGCGATTATTTACGCACCAGTTGGTGATATCGTCCCTAAGGCACTTGAGGCACTCAAGCCGGGTGGCACACTGGCGATGGCCGGTATCCATTCAACCGATATTCCACAACTCAGTTATTCAGATCATATCTTCCATGAAAAGAATTTAACCAGTGTTGAAAGTAATACTCGCCGTGACGGTGAAGAATTTTTGACATTGGCTGATCGATTGGATATTCATCCTGAAATTCACGAGTATCCACTTGAAAAGGCTGACGAAGCACTGAAATACGTCGCAGCTGGTGACATTCAAGGTGCCTGTGTTTTAAGAATCAGTGAAGGTTAAATCACAATTTAACTGAAAAATAAAAAACAACGAGGACGTTTTATCATCTTCGTTGTTTTTTATTTTTTGCTTATGCAATTTTACCTTCGGCCAATTTAGTCGCAAATTCATTGATCTTTCTTAGTCGATGATTGACGCCCGACTTAGAAATCGGACCGCCCTCCACCAATTCACCCAGCTCCTTCAAGCTAACCTCAGGATGCTTTAATCGAGCTCTGGCAATCTGTGCCAATTTTGGATCCAATTTATTCAATCCAACTACTTCATCGATCATCCTGATATTTTCAATTTGTTTACTGGCCGCATTTGCAACCTTATTCAAATTTGCATTTTCACAATTCACCAATCGGTTAACCGAATTTCTCATATCGCGGACAATCCGGATATCCTCAAACTTCAACATTGAACTGGTGGCACCGATTAATTGAAGAAAGTCAGCAATCTTTTCTGCTTCTTTCAAATAAGTAATGTAACCACTGCGACGCTGAGTTGTCCTGGCTTTCAAATGATACTTATTCATCATTTCCGCAATCATTTCATTATGATTTTCATATAATGAATAAATTTCCAAATGGTAACGGGAAGTTTCAGGATTATTAACTGAACCACTTGCTAAAAAAGCGCCTCGCAAATACGATCGAATTTGGCCATCATTTGATAACAATGGTTGTGGCACCCGTTCCACAATTTGAAGACCATCAAAAATCCCCAGATCATCCAACACCTCGGTTGCCTTATTTTCAACTCGTAAAATGTAAAGATTATTTTTTTTCAATTTCATTTTTCGCCGAACACTTAATTCACCAGTGATGCCGTAAAACTTTAAAAGTAATTGATACATTCGTCTGGCAATCGCCGGATTCTCTGATGAGACATTCAAGACAAAATGGCGATTTGAAATTGACAACGAACCATTGATCCGGATTAAAGCCATTAATTCGGCTTTTGCATTATCCCGGTGGACTGTTAAAGAAGTCAACTCTTTTTTGACTTCACTTGCATACGACATGAGCAGCCCTCCTTGTGTTATTCTTCGTCAGGTGAACGACCAATCAAGTTTAATAATTCATCTGCGACTTCCTGACCGTTGTGAAAGGCACCTCGATCTTTCAACTCCAAGAAATCAGCTGAAATCACTCGACAACCCATTGCCCGCAAACCGGCAAAATCATGTTTAACCGGTTGGGAAACTTCATTCCATTTTTTATGATCAATATATGCTGGGGGAACTTCCTTCATGTTAACTAAAACCGTATTAATAAAGTTCATCCCGAGATGTTGATTTAAAACCCGAACATGATCAGCTTCAGTAAAGTTCTCGGTTTCACCCTTTTGCGTCATGATGTTACAAATATAAACAATGTCAGCCGTTGTTCGTTTTAACGCATCGCCAACATTTTCAATCATCAAATTAGGTAAGATACTGGTAAATAAGCTTCCTGGTCCCAACACGATTTGATCAGCGTTCATAATCGCGTCGACAACCTGTTGAACTGCTTCAGGCTTGTGGGAATCGTCGTTAGTCTCAACCCAAACTCGTTTGATAAGTTTACCTGCAGCTGTAATCTCTGATTCACCGCTCATCTGAGTGCCGTCGCTAAATTCCGCATTTAATTCCAGCGGCTCATTGGCAGCGGGATAGATGTGGCCATCAACTTTCATCATTTTACTTAAAATTTGCACGGCATCAAAAATACCACCGCGTTTTTCAGACAGTGCCGCGATAATCAAATTACCAATCGCGTGGCCTGCAAAAAACTGATCACTGCTTTTAAAACGATATTGAAACAAGTCCAGTTCAAGTTGCGGTAAATCAGACAAAGCAACCATCACGTTGCGAATATCACCAGGTGGCACTACGTTAATATAATTTCTTAAAATACCGGATGAACCGCCGTCATCGGCAACCGTCACAATTGCTGCGATATCAACGTGTCGATTTTTTAAATTTTTTAAAATAACCGGTAACCCAGTGCCACCGCCAATCACAACGATTCTGGGCCGGTGTGTGTGTAATGCGTCAATCATCTCAGTTTTCCCCCTTCCCTTTATGACGATCAATATCGCGATGAGAAATATTAATCGGATAATTTGGGAACTGTTGTTGTAAATCCTTACCAAGACGCTGGGCAATGGCAACCGAACGATGCTGACCACCGGTACAACCAATGGCAACCGTCAAGCTGGCCTTGCCTTCTTTTTCATATCCCGGCAAAGTAAATTTCAATATATCAAGTAGTTTATCATAGAAAAGCTGAGCACCTTTGGAATGCATGACATAATCAGCAACCAACTGGTCCAACCCGGTCTTAAATCGCATTTTGGGATTATAGTACGGATTGGGTAAAAATCGAACGTCCATTACAATGTCGGCGTCCAATGGCAGTCCATATTTGAACCCAAACGACATGACCTCCACGTGAAAGGTGTGAGTCGTATCGGTCGATTCAAAATTATGGAAAACTTCTTCACGCAACTGACGGGGAGATAGATTAGTTGTATCAACTACCAGATCCGCCGCTTTCTTGACATTTGCGAGTAACTCCCGTTCCTTTTTAATCCCATCGATTACCCGTCCATTGCGAGCGAGCGGATGGGCGCGGCGAGTTTCCTTGTATCGGGAAACCAGCTTCGTATCCGAGGAGTCAAGAAAAATAATATCGACATCATCATCTTTCTTTAAATCGGCAAACATGCCAATGATCTCATCATAAAATACCTGTGACCGCAAATCGATCACCAGCGCGATTTTATTGATATCGCGCTCCATTCTGATGAGCTCCTTAAAGCGCGGCAACAATGTTGGTGGCATGTTATCAACGCAAAAGTATCCTAAATCTTCAAAGCTTTGCATTGCCACCGTCTTACCAGCGCCACTCATCCCGGTAATAATAACGAATTGATTATTCATAGCCATGTCGAATGATGTCCTTTCGTATCACAAACTCATTTGAGTATAACATACCGGGCGTATCATTTTAAGTGCCAAATTTGTCAAACCTGCCACAAGCTGAAGATTTAATCATAATTTAACTATTTAATGCAGTCAATACAGCTCGTAAGGCCAACATAGTGTCATCAATTCTAAAAAACGCCTTGCCGGCAATTTTGCTAAGGCAAAGCGTCTAAAGCATTAATTTGAATGAAGTTGACTAATTGGCCCTGGCAATCGACGTTTGTTTCTTTTGCTTGGCCTGCTCTGTTAATTTTCTATCACGTACTAAAACCGGCTTTAAATATTGACCCGTATAGCTGGTTTTAACTTCAGCAATTTGTTCCGGCGTGCCGGTTGCAACAATCCGACCACCGCCATCGCCGCCTTCTGGTCCCAAATCGATCAGATAGTCGGCATTTTTAACCACATCAAGGTTGTGTTCAATTATCAAGACCGTATTGCCTTGGTCAACCAATTGTTGAAGTACTGTGAGCAGTTTACGGATATCTTCGCTGTGCAGGCCAGTTGTTGGTTCATCCAAGATATAAAAGTTTTTTCCGCTGGACTTTTTATAAAGTTCCGAAGCTAATTTCATCCGCTGCGCCTCACCACCAGAAAGTGTCGTGGCTGGTTGGCCTAATGATACGTAGCCCAAACCAACATCTTTAATCGTTTGGAGTTTGCGGGTGATTTTGGGGATCGCGCTAAAGAAATCCAACGCTTCTTCCACCGTCATATCCAGCACATCCGCGATATTTTTTCCTTTATATTCAACTTCCAGAGTTTCTGAATTATATCGTTTGCCATGACAAACTTCACATGGCACATAAACATCTGGTAGAAAATTCATTTCAATTTTAATAATGCCATCGCCGTGACAGGTTTCACATCGGCCACCTTTCACGTTAAAACTAAAGCGCCCCTTTTTGAAGCCTCTCAGTTTGGCATCATTTGTGTTAGCAAATAAATCTCGAATATCATCAAACACACCGGTGTAAGTTGCCGGATTACTCCGAGGTGTCCGACCAATCGGTGTCTGGTCAATGTTCACAATTTTTTCGATATTTTTGTAGCCTGAAATGGTTTTATACTGACCCGGTCGCTCAGAATTGTGATTCAACTTTTGGGCCAACGCCTTCTTTAAAATATCATTAACCAGTGTTGATTTTCCAGAACCGGAAACCCCAGTAACAACGATAAATTCGCCTAATGGAAAATCAACCGTTAAGTTTTTCAAATTGTTTTGAGAGGCTCCGGTGATGCGAATCTTTTTGCCGTTACCGGTTCGCCGCTTTTCAGGAACTGGAATGAACCGTTTACCAGCCAAATATTGACCGGTAATTGACTGGGGAGCTGCCGCAATCTGTTCAGGTGTGCCGGTTGCCATGACTTTACCGCCATCACGACCAGCACCCGGCCCAATATCAACAATGTAGTCAGCTGCCCGCATGGTGTCCTCATCGTGTTCGACCACAATCAATGTATTGCCAAGATCGCGCATCTTCTTTAAAGAAGCAATTAAGCGATCATTGTCCCTTTGATGAAGGCCGATCGAGGGCTCATCCAAAATATACAGTACACCCGACAAATTCGAGCCAATTTGGGTTGCTAACCGAATTCGCTGCGCTTCACCACCCGAAAGTGTTCGGGCAGACCTGGAAAGTGTCAAATAATCTAAACCAACGTTTCTTAAAAACGTCAGTCGATCAATAATTTCTTTAATAATTGGTTTGGCAATCATTGAATCTTGTTCGCCAAACTTAAGGCCCTTGAAAAAGTCGAGCTCGGCAGAGACGTCCAGCGCAGAAATTTCAGCAATGTTTTTATGACCAACTTTAACGGCAAGTGCCTTTCGATTCAATCGATAACCATGACAGGTTTGACAGGTTAATTCAGTCATGTAGCTGCCCAAATTATTCCTGGTAAAGTCACTGCTGGTGTTATGATATCGCCGATTAACGTTATTAATGACGCCTTCAAAGGGACCGTCAACATCCCGGATTCCGCCGAAGTCACTTTCCAGTGTAAAGTGAAAGGATTTGGTTTTTGATCCGTAAAGGACAAACTCCCGCTGTTTTTTCGACAACTTATTAAATGGGGTATCCATATCAATCCCCTCGGCTCGACAAGCTTGAGCCAACATATTTGGATACCATTTAGATCCGCTGGGACTCCATGGCGCCAATGCCCCTTGATTCAACGTCTTAGTCTTGTCAGGCACAACGAGATCGGGATCAACCTCAAGTTTCATTCCCAAACCGTCACAGTCAGGGCAAGCGCCCAAGGGTGAATTAAACGAAAATAATCGTGGCTCTAACTCACCAACCGTAAAACCGCAATTTGGACAAGCATAATGTTCAGAAAAAATCATTTGATCACGTTGACCAAGAAAATCAGCAATCGCATAACCACCACTGAGCCTAAGCGCTGCCTCCAAAGAATCTGATAGTCTGGTATTAATACCGTCCTTGACCACAATTCGATCAATCACGATGTTAATATCATGCTTCTTATTTTTGTCCAGTTCAATCGGATCATCAATATCCAATGTTTCACCGTCTACCTGAACTCTAACGAAACCTTCCCGCTTAATTTTTTCAAAAACCTTTTTATGTTGACCCTTTCTACCACGAACAATTGGCGAAAAGATTTGCATTTTAGTTCGTTCTGGTAGCTTCATAATCTGAGTGATCATTTGATCAACCGACTGACTGGTGATGACTGTTCCATCATTTGGACAAATCGGTACCCCAACCCGAGCCCACAACAATCTAAAATAATCATTAATTTCTGTAACTGTTCCGACAGTTGATCGGGGATTTTTAGAGGTCGTCTTTTGGTCAATTGAGATGGCCGGGCTTAAGCCATCAATTGAATCTACATCGGGTTTATCCATCTGGCCTAAAAACTGACGAGCATAAGCAGACAAACTTTCTACATAACGACGTTGCCCCTCGGCATACAATGTGTCAAAAGCCAACGAACTTTTCCCCGATCCGGACAAGCCGGTCATCACCACTAATTTATTTTTGGGGATGGTAACATTGACATTTTGTAAATTATGCGCGCGGGCCCCGCGAATGATAATTTTATCGTTTACCAATTTTTTCTCCTTTAACTAATCTGAGCTTTTAGTTCCATAATGGTATCACGTAACGTTGCGGCTTGCTCGAAATCAAGCTTCTTAGCCGCTTCACGCATTTCTGTCGTTAACCGAGCCAACATATTCTTCTGATCCTTGTCACTCATCTGCTCAAAATCACTTTCAACAAAGTCATCCTTCTTACCAGTATCATCACTGGTTTTAGTTGCCGAAATAACGTCACGAATCGGTTTAATAATAGTCTTGGGCGTAATTCCGTGTTCCTGATTATATTTAATCTGAATCGCTCGGCGCCGTGCGGTTTCATCAATTGCGGCCTTCATTGAATCAGTCACCGTATCAGCGTACATAATCACAGCTCCATGCTCATTTCGCGATGCTCGACCAATCGTTTGAATTAACGATCGTTCATTTCTAAGGAAACCTTCCTTATCGGCATCCAAAATGGCCACCAGCGATACTTCCGGCACATCAATCCCTTCACGAAGCAAATTAATACCCACCAAGACATCGAATTTACCAAGTCTTAAATCACGGATAATCTGCGTTCGTTCAAGCGTTTTAATGTCTGAATGAAGATATTTAACTTTAATGCCCAGATCCTTTAAATAATCGGTTAAATCTTCGGCCATTTTTTTAGTTAAAGTTGTGACAAATACGCGTTCATGTTTATCAACCCGCTTGTTGATTTCGCCAACCAAATCATCCATCTGCCCCATAATTGGGCGAACTTCAACCGTCGGGTCCAATAGCCCGGTTGGTCGAATGATTTGCTGAACAACGTCTTTGGTTTGAGCCAATTCGTAAGGCCCCGGAGTGGCGGACATATAAATGACTTGGTGAACCCGTTTTTCGAACTCCGGCAGCCTGAGTGGTCGGTTGTCCAACGCACTTGGTAGCCGGAAGCCATACTTGACCAGTTGCTCCTTTCGGGCCTTATCGCCATTATACATTCCTCTAATCTGAGGCATCGTCTGGTGTGATTCATCAACGACCAAAAGGTAGTCATCCGGGAAGAAGTCCAAAAGTGTAAATGGTGGTTGGCCGGGCTTTCGTCTGTCCATAAAGCGGGAATAGTTTTCAATGCCACTGGTATAACCCATCTCACGCATCATTTCAATATCATAAGTGGTCCGTTGCTTTAGCCGTTGCGCTTCCAACAACTTGCCTTCTTTTTCAAACTTAGCAACTTGGGTTTCCATTTCCTGCTTAATTTCCGGCAAAGCCAACTTCATGACATCATCGTTGGTTAAAAAGTGGGTAGCCGGAAAAATTGCGATATGTTCACGATCGCCAATGACCTCTCCAGTAAGCGTGTCAACTTCTCTGATTCGATCAATTTCATCCCCGAAAAATTCAACTCGAAAGGCATGTTCATCCCAAGATGCTGGAAAAATTTCAACCACGTCACCATGAACTCTAAACCTGCCCCGTTGAAAATCAATATCATTTCGATCATATTGAATGTCAACCAGTTGTCGCAATAAATGATCCCGTTCAATATTTTGGCCCACTCTTAATGACACAACGTGGTTACGATATTCAGTTGGATCACCTAAGCCAAAGATCGATGAAACTGAGGCAACAACAATGACGTCATTTCGTTCCAATAAAGAACTGGTTGCCGAGTGTCGTAATTGGTCAATTTCATCGTTAATCGAAGAATCTTTTTCAATATAGGTATCACTCGAGGGAACATAGGCTTCAGGCTGATAATAATCATAGTAACTAACAAAATACTCTACCGCATTGTTAGGGAAAAATTCTTTAAATTCACCATACAATTGACCAGCTAACGTTTTATTATGTGACAGGACCAGTGTTGGTTTGTTGACCTGCGCAATTACGTTTGAAATGGTGAACGTCTTACCCGTTCCGGTTGCACCTAACAAAATCTGGGCTTTTTTGCCCGATTCAACGCCATTTACTAACTTCTTAATTGCGGCCGGCTGATCACCGGTTGGCTGATAATTGGAAACCAAATCAAATTTATGATCATTTTCTCTTTCAATCAATCGAATTCCCCCCTGACTAAACTCCATCATCTTCAAGAAGATTAAAAAAGGTCCGAACGATGTTAAACTGCCGTCCGCCCCTTTAAGTAACGTCCACCTAGCTAATTAAAGGCCATTGATTATCCTTAGTTGAGCCAATTATTTCAACGACTTCTCTCAATACACATTCTACCATACGAACATATCTTCGAAAACTATTATTCATCAGAATTTTCATTTTTTAAAACTCTTCTTGTCAATTGCCGCAGCTTTGCCTGGGTTGTAAAATTTTCGGCCAACATTTCCGGAATTACCTTTGAAATCACATATTGAACGCAGTGCATATCCCGATATTGAAGCATCGTTGAGAGACTTTCTTTATACATCTCAGGATAAACGTCTTCCGGATTGCCCTTTTGGATTTCACCAAATGACTCGTAAAGCAGGTCAACTTTGTCGGCAACAGCTAAAATACGGCCTTCCAAAGTATCGTCCTTACCTTCGGAAAGCCGCCGACGATAAGCTTTCTGAAATTCAGATGGAATTTCATTTTGGATAAAATTCTCGGTTAACTTATCATCAACATCCGCCAACATTGACCTTAAAACCGGCGTTGCATATTTAACCGGCGTTTTAATGTCACCGATAAACCGCTCAGTATAATCATGATTTAATGCCTTTTCATAAAGCAATCGCCAGTCAATCTTTTCACCGGCATTCTCTTCAACGTCACCCAGAAATTGAGCGATTTCAGTCACTTTAAATGAGTGTGCAGCAACCGAATGCTGTTCGAATTTAAAGTAACCGGGTGCCCGGTTAATCAACTCTAGTTCTGCCAAACTTTCCAAATATTGGTGCATCCCCATTATTTTCGGCCTCCATCTCAACTAATCTTTTCTACACGAAAGAAGGTCGGAAAAGATTCTTCCGACCTCCCTTCTGTTTATAAATGATATTGTGACATCGTTAATCGTCATTTTTAAGTTAAATCCTTTGATTAACGGGCAGCTTCCGTTTGGCCTTTCGAACTCAGGGCTTCAACATACTTGAAAGCCTGTTGGCCAGCAATGCCGCCGTCACCAACGGCAGTAGTAATTTGACGCAACTCTTTTTGACGAACGTCACCAATGGCATAAATTCCCGGAACAGCGGTTTCCATTTGGTCATTCGTCTTAATCCAACCATCTTCATTTGTAATTTTGAGGTTGGCAAACGGTTCTGTCATCGGTAAAAGACCAACGTAAATGAAGACCCCTGAAGTTTCCAATTCCGAAGTTTCATTGGTTTGGTTATTAACTACCTTAACAGCCGTAACCTTCTTACCATCACCCAAAACTTCAGTAACGTTACTATTCCAGACAAAGTCAATTTTATCATTTTCAAATGCCCGGTCTTGAAGGACTTTTTGAGCCCGCAGCTGATCACGACGATGAATAACTGTTACATGATCAACAATTCCCGCGAGGTAGGAAGCTTCTTCAATAGCGGAATCCCCGCCACCAACTACGACAACATTCTTGTGACGGAAGAACGCGCCATCACAAACCGCGCAGTATGAAACACCCTTGCCACCATATTCATGTTCGCCGGGAATCCCTAATTTCTTATATTCGGAACCGGTTGCGATGATGACCACTTTTGCTTCAAGCTCATCACTATCAGTCTTGACGAGCTTGACCTCGCCCTTGTCTTCAACGGATTCAACCGAGCCGTAAACGTACTCCGCACCAAAGTTAACGGAACTATCGTACATTTGTTGGGCGAGATCCGGACCCATGATTGATTTAAATCCAGGGTAATTTTCAATGGCGGCCGTATTGTTCATTTGACCACCATAAATACCACGATCAACCATAGCGACAGATAGATTGGCACGGGATGCATAAAGTGCAGCCGTCATGCCACCAGGGCCAGCGCCAATCACAACAACATCATAACTTTTAGCCATTCGGATCCTCCTTGTCTAACAATCAATTACTGTTACTAATCTACTATGAAAAAGTAAGCTTGTCCAGTAGAATGATTTTTAGTTTTTAATCTTTCTAAACAACTAATAAATCTATTTTAACCTAGTTGTCAAGATTGTGAAACTCATTTTTTTGATTTTTGATCCTCATCACTCAGCTGCTTGCCAAGTGTCTTTAAATAAGACCGCAGACCAGTGGCAATTTCTGGATGTTGTAGGCCAAAAATAATGTTGGTTTTAAGCCAACTGAGTTTATTACCAGTATCGTACCGTTGACCTTTAAATTCGTGGGCAAAGACCCGTTGAGTTTTATTCAAAGTGTCAATCGCAGAAGTTAACTGAATTTCACCACTGGCATCCGGTTTAGCATTTTCCAGAATTCCAAAAATTTCCGGTGTTAATAAGTATCGACCAATAATGGCCAAATCACTTGGGGCTTTTTCTGGTGCCGGCTTTTCAACAAATTTTTTAACGTTAAATAATCCCGGCTGAACTTCCTCAGAAGGATCGATTACCCCATACTTGGAAATATCCTGATGGGCAACCCGTTTAACAGCCAATGTTGAGGCACCGGTCTTTTGATAACTATCCATCAATTGTTTGGTTAAGGGGACTTTATCTTTCATCACATCATCACCCAACATAACCACAAAGGGTTCATTACTAATGAAGCTTCGCGCCGTGTAAATGGCATCGCCAAGTCCTCTTGGATGTGACTGACGAATAAAGTAGATATTCATATCGTTGGTTTTACGAATTGTTTCCAACATATCTGTTTTATGGCGTTCTTCAAGATTTTGTTCCAGTTCCGGATTGGCATCAAAATGGTCTTCAATAGACCGCTTACCTTTGCCAATCACGATCACAATATCTCGAATGCCGGACTTCTTGGCCTCTTCAACAATAAATTGAATGGTCGGCGTATCGACAATCGGAAGCATCTCTTTAGGGAGTGCCTTGGTTTCCGGTAAAAAGCGGGTTCCTAATCCGGCGGCCGGAATAACAGCTTTGGTTACTTTTTTCTGCATTTGTGTACCTCGTACTTTCTATTCGATTTCAGAACGACCTTCACGGGTCATCAATTGATTAATTGTCTCTTTGATGTCAGCACCATCATATAGGACATGATAAATTGCACTGGTAATCGGCATATCAACTCCCCGCTGCTTAGAAAGTTCATAAGCGGCTCTAGTGGTTGCAATTCCCTCAATTACCATACCCATATTTTTGATAACTTGATCCAACGATTCCCCACGACCTAATTCATTTCCGGCCCGCCAATTTCGTGAATTAGAACTGGTAGCGGTTACGATAATATCACCAACACCTGAAAGACCAATAAACGTTAAGGGATTGGCACCAAAGGAAGTCCCAAGCCGCGAAATTTCTGCCAATCCCCGAGTCATTAGCGCCGCCTTGGCATTATCCTTGTATCCCAAACCGTAGAGTGCGCCGGCACCAAGTGCAATGATATTTTTTAAAGCTGCTCCAATCTCAACGCCAATCACATCGTCACTGGTATAGACCCGAAAATAGTGATTCATAAACAGTCCTTGAATCGTCTTAGCAGCTTTTTGATCATTGCTGGCTAACGTCACCAACGTGATATCCTTAACGGCCACGTCTTCTGCCTGACTTGGACCGGATAAAACGGAAATCGATTGTCGATTCTCGGGAGCAATTTCTTGAGCTAATACCTGAGATAATCGTAAATAGGTTTTTTCTTCAATTCCCTTTGAAGCATGAATAATATTTACTTTTTGATGGCGGGCCTTTAAAATTTCAGCAACCTGGTGGGCAACCGATCTGGTGACTTGTGTTGGAACGACAAATAAAATATAGTCAACACCGTCGATTGCTTCTCCTAAATCATGGTAAGCCTTAATTGATTCCGCAAAGGTAAAGTTTTTAATATACTTGGTGTTTGTGTGCAGATCATTAAATTCCTTTACCTGTTTTTCGTTATACGACCACAACCTGACATGTGACCCATTTTCATCAAGCACACTTGCCAAAATACTTCCCCATGATCCAGCGCCAAGAACCGCAATTTCTTTAGTAGTCATCATTTTCCTCCATTTTTGTTAAATCAACCTTAAAATTGAACATTCAGTGTGTTGCCCTCTAAATACCACGGATTTGTTTGATCACGCCGTCGATAAATTAATACCATTATTGCGCCCACAAACAAAAAAATCGATAAGATTTGAGAAACCCGTAAGTTAAGCAGCATCAAACTGTCCGTTCGCATTCCTTCGATAAAAAAGCGACCAAAGGAATACCACATCACATATCCCAGAAAGACCTCCCCTTGTTTAAACAGCTGTGGATTATGTCGCAGTGTCATCAGTACCAAAAAGCCAAGAAAGCTCCAAACAGATTCATACAAAAAAGTTGGCTGGCGATAAGCCCCGCTGATATACATCTGCGAAATAATAAAGTGAGGGAGGTGAAGTCCCTGAAGGTACGCCAACGAGGTAACTTTGCCAAACGCTTCTTGATTCATAAAATTGCCCCAACGACCGATTGATTGACCCAAAATCACCGTTGGCGCGGCAACATCAAGCATCAGCCAAACCGGAATAAATCGGCGACGGCAAAACCAGATCACCACAATCATTGCCCCAATTAGCGACCCGTAAATGGCAATTCCACCATCCCAGATTTGGACGATTTGATCAAGATGATTCTTATAGTAAGACCATTGAAAAATAACATAGTATAAACGGGCGCAGATCAGTGCGGCCGGCAATGCCCATAAAATCATATCATAAATATTGTCAGGCGCGATTCCCCGCTTTTTGCCTTCTCTAACGGCTAAATAAACGGCTAACATGACACCGCAGGCAATGATCACACCATACCAGTGAACCTCAATCGGGCCTAAATGAAATGCGATCGGATTCAATGCTAAACTTTTAAAACCAAACAAAACTTGCCACTCCTATTTTTCCGAATCGGTTTGCCTTGATGGTTTGCCAATCAGATTTTTATTCTTTTCCTCAACATGCTTTTCTTCGACCTTTTCCTTAGCATCGGTTTGGCTGTTGAGTTTAATCAAGTTGTTCAAATTTCGATCAAACGTTTCAGTAGCATCATATCCCATTGATTCTGCCCGGAAGTTCATCGCTGCTGCTTCAATGATAATCGCCAAGTTTCGCCCAGTTTTAACCGGAATCGTTAATTTAGGAACGTCAACATCAAAAATATGCACATTTTGAGTCCCGTTACCTAATCGATCAAATTTAGCATCTTTTGTATAATTTGCTAAATGAATAATCAAATCCACTTTAGTTTGACTTCTCACAGCACCGGTTCCAAAAAGGGTCATGACATCAATAATGCCAATTCCGCGAATTTCAAGCAAATGCCGTAAAATTGCCGGTGCGGTTCCGACCAACGTCTGTTCGTCCTGCTGGTAAACTTCAACCCGATCGTCAGCGATCAATCGATGGCCCCGTTTAACGAGTTCCAAAGCAGTTTCACTTTTGCCAATTCCACTGTCACCGGTAATGAGAATTCCCAACCCGTAAACATCAACCAAAACACCGTGAAGCGATTTACGCTCAGCTAATTTATCTTCCAGATAATTGGTCATATTACTTAAAATTCGTGACGTCGTTAATTTTGACCCAAGCACTGGAATGTGTTCAGCCTTAGCAGCTTCCAACAATTCCTCTGGTGGGTCAAGCTGCGTTGAGACCACAAAGGCCGGCGTTTGCGGTTGACACATTTTTTTCATGACTTCTAATAAATTTTCGTGAGACATTCCCTTGGAATACGAAATCTCGGTAATTCCAAGTAGTTGGATCCGTTTGGCTGGATAATAATTAAAAAAACCGGTTAATTCAAGCCCGGGTCTGGATATATCACTGGTTGAAATGGATTTTGTTTCCAGATACTCTTTCCCATAATAAACATCTAAGCGGGTATTGGTTACTAAATCCGCAACACTTACACTTTCAGTCAAGAACATCCCTCCTTAATAATCACTACAATTTTATCACTTTTAGACATCCCGCGTCTTTAAGTGGATTGGCAAAATGTCAAAAATAATTTATTAATCGGATCGATCAAAGTATGATGCAATAATGGCACTGACAATCGACATTAAAATAGCAATTAACATTGCCGTCCAAAAAGATGCTAATTCAAAGCCGGTCCCCACAATCCCGGATGTTAATTCCAGCATCGCACCATTAATGACGATTCCAAACAATCCCAAAGTTAATAAATTGATTGGCAGGGAAAGAATCACCAGAATTGGCTTAACCAGCCAATTCAAGACACCTAAAACCAGGGCAGCAATGACGGCCACTTCGGCACTGGCCACATAAAGACTGTTTGGGAAAAAGCCACTAATCGCCATAAATAACAACGCGTCGATCAATACTGTCGATAAAAATCTCAAGATTACCCTCTTTTCTTGTTACGGTTAACGTCCTCTTCCTCTACACCATGAATGACCTTTCGCGATTTTTTAGAGGTGCTTTGATTCTGATAAATTGATTTTAATTGATTAAAAAAGGAAGCTGGTGCGTCTTCTGCCGGGATAATGGCGATCATCACAACGTAGGCCAAAATCGCTGCCATCCCGATTCCCGGTGTCAACATTAAAACAATGTATAAAACTCGAACCAGAGTTGAATTCCAATCAAAGTAGCTTGAAATTCCTCCTAACACACCGGCAATCCAGCGGTCCTTAGATGATCTGAATAGTTTCTTTTTATCACTCATAGAATAACCTCCATCTCAAATTGCCTCTTATGACCTAAGCGTATCAAAAAAAACACGGCAATCAAGTATGCCGCGCTAAAAAATAGATTTTTTTAATTTAATTCAATGATTTTTCCAGTTGCCAGATAAATGGTCCATTCACAAATGTTTGTACTGTAATCACTGATCCGAGATAAGTCTTTGGCAACATTCAGGTACAAAATCGCTGCGTTAACAATCTCTGGATCTTTTGCCATTGCCTGATAACTTGGCGCCGCAATTTCATTATAGTGTTTTTCCACAATCTGGTCGAATCGTTTAGCCGTTTGTTTGGCCCTTTCCTGGTCAGCTTGGCCATATGAACTAATTGACTCATCATATTGTTCACTGACATCCTTTGCCATTGACGCAATAATAGCTTCGACGGCAGCAATGCGGGGTTGGCCTTTAATGCTGACTGTCGATCTGGCAATATTACGCGCGTGATCGCCGGCTCGTTCCAAATCAGTGACTGCTTTTAAAATCCCAACGACTTCCCGTAAATTACCCGTTACGGGTTGGTAAAGCGCAATCATTTCAAATGACCGCTTTTCAATGTAAATCTGTAAATGATTAATTTGGTGGTCATTGGTGATAACCGTTTCCGCTTTATGAACATCATGATCGATAAATGCCTGACCTGCATTAGCCACAGCTTCACCCACCAGTGCCCCGAGTTTCATAAAATCTGCCTTTAACGTGACAATCTCTTCATCAAAAACTTTTCCCATTAAGTCATCCCCTATCCGAATCGGCCACTAACATAGTCTTCAGTTTGTTTTTCGTCAGGATTAACAAACATTTTCGTAGTATCATCATATTCGATAACCCGACCTTCCATAAAGAAAGCCGTTTTATCAGAAATCCTGGACGCCTGCTGAAGGTTATGCGTGACAATAATGATTGTATAATTCTTTTTTAATTCCAGCAACGTATTTTCAATATTAGCACTTGAAATCGGATCCAATGCGCTGGTTGGTTCATCCATCAAAATAATCGATGGCGAAACTGCCAGCACCCTGGCAATACAAATTCGTTGTTGTTGACCACCTGAAAACGATAACGCATTATCGTACAAATGATCTTTAACTTCATCCCAAACAGCCGCCTGTTTTAGACTCCGTTCAACAATCGCGTCAAGCTTTTGCTTATTTTTGACGCCGGCAATTCTTAATCCATAAGTAATGTTGTCATAAACAGAAAATGGAAATGGGTTGGGTTGTTGAAAAACCATCCCGATTTCCTTTCTTAAATCAACCAAGTTAGCTTGTGGTGAATAAATATTTTGATCATGAAACTTAACGGTTCCGGTGATTGTGACACCATCTATCATATCATTCATTCGGTTTAAACACCTCAAAAATGTTGACTTTCCACAGCCGGACGGCCCAATTAAAGCGGAAATTTGATTTTGCTGAAAAGTCATCTGAATATTATGAAGTGCCTGAAAATCACCATAGTACAGGTCAAGATTGCTTACTGAAATAATTGGTTCAACCATCAAAAGATCCTCCTAACCAAAGTTGCCGGAAACATAGTCATCAGTTAACTGAATTTTAGGCCTTGTAAAGATTTTTCGGGTTTTGTTATATTCGATCGCCTCACCTAAATTAAAGAAAACCGTATAGTCACTTAACCGGGCCGCCTGCTGCATGTTATGTGTCACAATAATAATGGTGTAATTAGGTTTTAATTCTCGAAGTGTTTGCTCCAGCTGCGCAGTGGAAACCGGATCAAGCGCACTGGCTGGCTCATCTAACAACAAAACATCGGGTTTAACCGCCAGTGCCCGGGCGATGCATACCCGCTGTGCTTGACCACCGGATAATGCCTGAGCACTTTTATGAAGGCTGTCCTTGACTTGGTCCCAAACAGCCGCTTGTTTCAAAGTTGTCTCTACAACTTTATCCAGTGTCCGCTTATCATGAATCCCTCGTCTCTGCAAAGCAAATGTCACATTGTCATAGATGGATTTAGCAAACGGATTTGGTCGTTGAAAGACCATCCCGATCCGCCGCCGAACTTCGTAAACGTCGATCCCGGGTTGATTAATATTAACCCCTTTGTACAAGATTTGACCATTTACGGTTGCCACATCATCATTCATCCGGTTTAGGGCTCGTAGAAAGGTTGATTTCCCCGAACCGGACGGACCGATCAGAGCTGTAATTGTATTTTTTTTGAATTGAATATCCGCATGATGCATGGCTAGTTGCTTGCCGTAATAGATTTCCAAATCCTTGGTCTGCATCTCAATGTCATTTTCTTCCGGATTAAATTGATAAATAAATCGTTCGTGCTGATTTGTTTCAAATTGCATATTGGATTCTCCCTAATTCACCGAAGTCATCTTTTCAAATACCTTCCGACCGATATAACGGGCAGACAAGTTAAAAACTAGAATGGCCAAAACTAAGACAGCCGCCGATCCAGACGAAACCTTGGTTAAATCTGGCATAATCCCTTCAGAGTTGATTTTCCAAATATGAACTGCCAGTGTTTCAGCGGGTCGTAGCGGACTGAGGGGGCTATCAATATTAAAGGGATTCCAATCGGCAAAGTTAAGGGCCGGTGCGCTTTGGCCAGCTGTATAGATCAACGCAGCCGCTTCTCCAAAGACCCGGCCGGCACATAAAATAATTCCACTAATAATCCCAGGTAACGCAGCAGGAACAACGATGTGAATAATCGTTTCATACTTTGATAGGCCAAGTCCCAAGCCGCCCTGACGCTGGTCATCGGGAACGGCTGCCAGTGATTCTTCAATATTTCGGGTGAGCAAAGGTAAATTAAAAATTGTAAGTGTTAACGCGCCTGAAATAATTGAGAAACCAAAATTATAATGGACAACGAACAATAAAAAGCCGAACAACCCAACAACAACTGACGGCAGGGAGCTAAGAATTTCAATCGACGTCCGAATCATTGCCGTAAACCAATTATCTTTAGCATACTCACTTAAGTATATCGAAGCCCCCAACGCAATTGGTAATGAAATCACCATCGCTAAAATTAACAGGTAAAAAGAATTAAACAGTTGAATGCCAATGCCGCCACCGGCACTAAACGCCTTGGCTGGAGAAGTTAAAAAGCGCCAACTCACATTTGGTAACCCCGTGACGAAGATATACCCAATCAGGAACGCTAGAATCAAAACGACGAATCCGGCGATGGCTTTTAGTAGTAAAATTGCCAATCGACTTTGTTTTTGCATTCGATTCATTTACTAAACGCTCCCTTCCGGCCAATAAAGTGAACCAATAAATTAAAGAATAGCGACATGATTAAAAGGACCAGCGCTAGTGACCACAGGGCATCGTTTTGCAACGATCCCATCACTGTGTTCCCCATGCCAGCGGTTAAAACAGAAGTGAGTGTTGAAGCTGGTGAAACCAAATTAACTGGCATCAGTGAGGCGTTTCCAATCACCATTTGAACGGCCAAGGCTTCACCAAAGGCTCTGGCCATGCCAAACACAATGGCGGTTAAAATTCCGGGGGTGGCGGCTCGAAGCACGACTTTCCAAATTGTCTGCCATTTGGTAGCCCCGAGTGCCATCGAAGCTTGTCGATAATATTGAGGAACCGATTTTAAAGAGTCCACCGTCATCGACACAATCGTTGGTAGAATCATGACGAACAGGACAAATGTGCCGGAAAGAATCCCAAACCCACTGCCGCCAAATAGATGACGAACAAAGGGCACCACAACGGATAAGCCAATAAAACCATAAACCACGGACGGAATACCAACTAATAATTCTGTTACCGGTTGAAGAACTTTGGCACCGCGCTTAGGCGAAATTTCCGTCATATAAACCGCGGTTCCAATAGCAAACGGCGTTGAAATCACAGCAGCCAAAATAGTCACCAGAAACGAACCGACAATCATTGGTAATGCCCCGACCGCAGCATGGCCGCTTGGTGTTTTGGCTCCCGGATTCCAAAGGGTTCCCGCAAAGAAATCGGTCATTTTAATATGATCTTTTAGAAAAGTCGACATTCCCTTTGTGGCAATAAAGACAATGATGCCAATCACAACGGCCATAATCAGTAGTAAGGCTGAAAAGCACATTAATCGGCCAACTCGTTCATAGCGAGCGGTTTTTGATTTTTTAAATAACTGTTTGGCTAATTTTTGATCTTGCATTAGGCGATCCCTGATCCTTTCGAAATTTTCCCCTGCCAAGTTCGCTGGTACTGCATTTCTTTAACTGAAATATAACCAAGCTTATTGAAGAGCGAATGCTGAATATGATCATTTTGAAGGTAATCGAGGAACTTTTTAGTCAGTCCGGTTGGCTTACCGTTCGTATAAATATGTTCGTACGACCAGATTTTCCAACGATTACGTTTAACATTCTGATTAGTTGGCGCGATGCCATCAATTGAAATGGGGCGAACCGACTTGTTAACATAGCCGAAAGAAACATAGCTAACAGCCCCTGGGGTTGAGCCAACGATTTGGCGAACCGTGCCGGAAGAATCCTGCTCCTGAGCAACTGCACTTGAACGGCCCTTTAAGCCATATGCTTCAAAAGTCATTCGAGTCCCACTACCCTGAGTTCGGTTGATTAAAGTAATCGGTAAGTTCTTACCACCAACTTGTCGCCAGTTTGTCACTTTTCCAGTAAAAATCGCAATTAGTTGACGGGTCGTTAACCGATGGATGCCAACGTCCGGATTCACAATTGGTGTGACGCCCACCACGGCAATCTTATGATCCACCAATTTTTTTGGATTAATCCCGGATTTTTCTTGAGCGAACAGATCAGAATTTCCCATCTGAACCGCACCGGATTCAATCTGACTTAACCCCGTTCCGGATCCGCCACCTTGGACATTAATGAAAACGCCTCTATGTTGAGTGGTATATTCTTCACTGGCAGCTTCAACCAATGGCTGCAGCGCGGTTGAGCCAACCGCTGTAATCGACTGCTGATTAGTTGCCTGCTTGCTACGAGTTGTATAAGAGCCAATTCCCGCGATGATCACCGCCACGACCAACAGCCATTTAATTATTGTTTGTTTCCGCATCTGCACTTCCTCCTCAAATCTCCACTACCAATTGTATTAAATCAATGTAAAAATTTGATATTTGAAATGTAAAAGTTATGTAAATCCAACAGGGGGTTCATAAAATTCTCGGACCATCTACTTTTACCCGATACTCAAAAAATTGGTTAAAGACCATCGTCCAAACCAATTTAATTCGTTCAATTATTATCTTTTGACGTCTGACTGGTTGACGCGGTTTTCGCTGGAGTGGTCGATGATGCGTCATTAATTGGAAACTCCACTGTAAAGGTTGACCCAACACCCCGCTGACTTTTAACGTGGATGACACCGCCGATTGAATCCACCAACTCTTTGACAATTGCTAATCCCAGACCAGTGCCACTGACCTTTTGCTTAGTTCGTGAATCATCAGCTCGATAAAACCGTTCGAATAATCGGGAAACATCTTTTTGTGCAATGCCAATTCCTGTATCACTCACATAAAGCTGCCAAAAACTGTCATTAGCAGAATATTTAACCGTTACTTGACCACCTGAACGATTATACTTTACTGCATTGCTGACTAAATTTTGTAAAATTCTGGTTAATAATTTTGAATCAATTGTGACACTTGCTTCAGCCGGAACTTGATTAACTAATGTGACCTCACGAAGCTTCGCCATCGACGTGTAGCCTCTCAGTAAGTTATCAACAAATTTCTTCAATTCAATTAACTGAGGTTTCTTCGGCGCCCCATTTTGGATATGTGAAATTGTTAAAACATCTTGAATCAACGAAGTCAATTGGGCACTTTGTTGATCGATAATTTTTAAAAACTCAACTAAGGTCTTGCGATCATCCATCGCACCTCCCAATAGCGTCTTCGCAAACCCTGAGATCGCTGTTACCGGCGTTTTTAATTCATGACTGGCATTTCTCAAGAAATCAATTTGCATCTGCTTCACATTAATGATATCTGAAATGTCATACATGATCACCGATACGTGAAAATCATTTTCCAGTTGATTGTAAATGACACTCGTGTCCCAAGTTGCCGGTTGATCACCCACACTTCTAATTTCGGCATGCTGCGACTCATGATCATCAAAGGTTCGTTCAATCATCGAAATCAATTGATAATTGCGAATGTCTTGGGAGTAAGAATGGGGTTGGTTCAGGATGCGACGACCAATCATCGATGCCATTTGATGATTAGCAAAAATCACATCTTGACTGGAATCAATCACCATGATGCCAACGGGCAAGCTTGACAAAATCGTTACCAATTCTGTGTTGCTGTTCTTGATCGTTTTATTTTCATCTTGTTGCCTTGACTGCAATTCTGTCAGTTGGTCGGCAATCTGTTTATATGGGTTGCCTGGTCTCACGAACAGTGGCGCCACCGGCTGATGGGAAACAATATTTTTAGCCATATATTCTAACTGTCGGCGAACTTTTTCATTTTTTCGAAAGTCGATAGTTGCCTGAATAATAGCTAAAACAAGCCCTAAAGCAACTACCAACGAAAAAAATAACCATTCCCGATTATTCTTCAAAAACCCGTAGAATAATGTGACCGTTGTGAAGATACTTAGCCCAAGAATGACTAAGATTTGTTGGTACGCTTTACTCAGCGTCATCATCTCCCGTTGAAAATTCATAACCAAATCCGCGAACGGTCTTCAAATACTTTGGCTGCTTAGGATCTGGTTCAATCTTTTCTCTAAGATGAGCAATTTGAATATCAACCATTCGGCTTTGCCCCGAATAATCAAATCCCCAAACGCCCTGAAGCAGTTGGTCCCGACTTAACACTTGATTTTCGTGGCCTACAAGATATTGCATTAATTCAAATTCCTTCGGCGTTAATTTTAAATTTTTACCATTTGCACTGACTTTATATTGTTTATGGTCAATTGTAAATGGGCCAGCTACTTTTACTTCAGCGTTTTTGCCTGTTGGGGTAGTATCTGTCGATGTTTCGCTTTTTTCGTATCTCCTCAAAACCGCATTTATTCGGGCAATAACTTCTCGCGGACTAAATGGTTTGGGGACATAATCGTCCGCACCCATTTCCAAGCCGAAAACTTTATCGAATTCGGTATCCTTAGCGGTCAGTACGATAACCGGTGTGTCATTTCGATCCATGCGGACCCTTTTTAACACTTCTTCACCACTCATTCCCGGTAACATCAAATCAAGTAAGACAATGTCATAATGATGACTTTCAATCATCGAAAGTGCATCGGTCCCATTAGTAGCACTTTGAACCTCAAAATTAGCCTGCTTCAAATTATATTCAAGTAGCGTTACAATTGCTGGTTCATCATCAACGACTAACACTTTTTTCAAGGGAAGCTCCTCCTATGTTCACTTATTCAATGGCTTGTGAATACGTTTTAACACCAATTTCATGGGGCGAATTTTTAAAAATTGCCGATTCTGTCATCTTAAGCTGATCATGACGATCTCTGACTTTAAATCGACAATACGTGGGGCTCGTCGATAAAGCTCGATAAAATTGATCTTCATTGGTCACTTGAAGATCATTAACCGTTAAGATGACATCACCAACTGATAAATTCATTTTGGCTGCCGGCGTACCGGGCTGAATCCCAATCACCCGAATGCCATCCATCACTTCGCTATACTCAAAGGATTGCTTTCGGTCACGATGCCTGACCACCAAAATAACCAAATAATAAATTAATAGTAACCCAATCATGGCTGGTAAAATAATCTCACGGTCAAAGATCGCCCCAATGACCATTAAAACACCAATTCCAGCGACCACGACCATTAATTTACCCAGATTTCTAAAAAATTCCCGAGGATTACTTTTTTTCACCGTCAATTTTAAGCCAATCAACAGTGGCATCACTAGGATTACAAACGAATGCCCATTAACTTGAAAGAGTGGGATTCCCGGCAAATTAAGCTTAAACCAATCTCCCGGCAGCAAAATTAAAAATGGCATGATGGTTAGTTCATTAAACGGATAAACAGCCACTTTATTGTGACGCTTATTTCTAGAAATTGCCGGTGAATCAAAGCGGCCGGCATTTTCACGAACAAACAACCCAGTTAATAAAATAGTTAATGTTAAAATGGCTAAATAATTAACCGGGTTGACAGCTTGAGCTGAAAGGCCAAGCTTAGCCAACCAACTTTCAACTCCTTGAAGTTGATCAATTCGTGGACTTATCAATGATAAAATTCCCGTGATTCCCACCAACGTAACGCCGAAGAACTGCCAAGGAATGAACACTAATGTCAATAAACTCAATCCTTCGTAAAGAATCAGCCATTGAACGGAAAGGTTCAGCAAGCAACTAAAAATAATTGAGGTGCCGATTCCTAAGATCAAGCCACTCCTCAAGAAATGGCGTCCCTCATAAAAATCTTCATAAATTGCAGAACTGAAAATGTGGCGCTCACGCCTTATCCGATTTGTATGTATCAAATAAGCTCGAATGACACCCACCCAAAGAATTGGTTGGCCAATATAAAAGCAAACTGCTAATAAAAATTTCATAAATTTTCCCTCATTAAGCATGATTATGCTATCAGTATAGCATTGATTAAACAACCTTTTAAAGTGCTATTGAAAAATAAACGGGCCAAGACAACTCTTTCAAAACTGATTTGTCCTGGTCCGTCTATAAAATTGATTCCATTATTCAGGATTGGCTTTGCTTAACTGCCATTGTAAATAAGCATTAATAAAGGGATCCAAATCACCGTCCATGACGCCATCAACGTTAGCCGTTTCATAATTTGTTCGATGATCCTTAACCATCGAATAGGGATGGAAAACATACGATCGAATTTGTGATCCCCAACCGATATCCAGTTGTTCACCCTCAATTTTAGCCTTTTCTTCCGCCTTTTTTTGTTCTTCCAATTCATAAAGTTTGGATTTCAACATGTTCATCGCCGTCTGCCGGTTCTGAAGCTGAGATCGTTGTGCTTGACTGGCAACGACAATTCCGGTTGGCAAATGCGTAATTCGAACAGCTGAAGACGTTTTGTTAACATGCTGGCCACCGGCACCACTCGATCGATAAACATCCACTTTTAAATCATCCGGGTTAATTTTAATTGAGACATCATCGTTTAACTCCGGCATAACATCAACTGATGCAAACGACGTGTGCCGTCGACCAGCAGAGTCAAATGGTGAAATTCGGACCAATCGGTGAACCCCCTTTTCAGAGCGTAAATACCCGTACGCATTTTCACCACTAATTAAAATGGCAACACTGCTAATACCGGCCACTTCGCCCACCTGGTAATCCAAAACTTGAACTTTAAAATCGTGTGCCTCAGCCCATCTGGTATACATTCTTAATAACATCGACCCCCAGTCTTGGGCTTCAGTGCCACCAGCTCCCGGATGGATTTCTAAGATCGCATTGTTGCGATCATATTTGCCATTTAATAATAACCCTAATTGATAACGATCAAGTTGTTTCTTCAACTTCGCCGCATGATCCACAAACTCGTCCTGCATCCCGGAATCCGGGTCTTCCGTGATTAGTTCCAACGTGACTTTTAAATCCTCCAGCTGATTGGCTAAAGCATTAAAGTTATCCCGCTTGGTTTTCAGTTGATTCGTTTCATCAATTAATTTCTGGGCCCGTTGCTGATCATCCCAGAAACCGGGCTCAGCCATTTTAGCTTCGTTAATACTGATGCTTTCACTCAAGGCATCAAAGTCAAAGTGACCTCCTAAAGCCATCGATGGCTTTTTGCATCTCTGCGATTTGTTTTTTGGCTTCACTTAATTCGAATGCCATTTTAATTCCCCATTTCATTTATTTTATCTACGATTTACTTAACAACGGCAAAAAAGAGGTTAGAACAAGTTGTCTTTGTTCCAGCCTCCCAATCATCAGCTATCTTTGCATATTTTGCCGAATCTCGGCCTTCATAAAGAGCCGGGTTGCATCATAATCAATATCTGCGATCATCTCTTCAAACATCTTGTAGCCTTCACGTTGGTACTCAACCAATGGATTTAATTGACCGTAGCCACGAAGACCGATCGACTGTCGAAGTTGATCCATCATATCGATGTGATCAGTCCAATGAGAATCAACCACCCGCAGAATCACCACTTTTTCAAATTCAAGCATTTGTGATTCATCGTAAAGTTGTTTTTGCTTCTCTTTGTAAACTGAATCGGCAAGTCCCATTAACATCTTTTTAATTTCATCAGGTGTCTTATTTTGAAAGTCTTCAAGCGAAATCTTATCCGGACTAACCATGGCGCTAATTGCAAAATCAAGAATTGTTTGGAGATCCCAATCTTCTTTTTCACCTTGGGTATGCAGATCAACAATCCGGTTAACCGTTCGTTCGATCATCGGCATAATAACCCACTTAAGATCTTTATTTTCTTCAATCACCTGTTGACGTTCACCATAAATGACTTCACGCTGTTGACGCATCACGTCATCATATTGAAGCACGTTTTTTCGTGAATCGTAGTTATTTCCTTCAACCCGCTTTTGGGCCGATTCAACCTGTTTGGTAATCATCTTAGAACGAATAACCGCATCTTCACCCTCGACGTTTAGATGTTCCAGGAAGTTTTTAATTTTATCTGACCCAAATCGACGCATTAAATCATCTTCAAGTGACAAATAAAATTGTGACAAGCCTGGATCACCTTGACGCCCGGAACGGCCACGAAGCTGATTATCGATTCGACGAGATTCATGTCGTTCAGTTCCGATAACAGCTAAACCGCCCAGTTCAACGACGCCGGGGCCAAGTTTGATATCTGTTCCTCGTCCAGCCATGTTGGTGGCAATCGTAACGGCACCCTTTTGGCCGGCATTCATGACAATATCCGCTTCTTTGGCATGGTTCTTTGCGTTTAAAACAACGTGTGGAATCTGCTCTTCATCCAAGCGTTTAGACAAGTATTCGGAAGTTTCAACCGCCACAGTACCAATTAACATGGGTTGCCCTTTTTTATGCAATTTTTTAATTTCTTTAATAACGGCATCAAATTTAGCATCCAACGTTGGGTACAACACATCAGGATGGTCAACTCGAACAACCGGTTTGTTGGTTGGGACTGAAATGACTTCCATGTTATAGATCTCACGGAATTCTTCAGCTTCGGTTTTAGCCGTTCCAGTCATTCCGGCAAGTTTTTTATACATCCGGAACATATTCTGGTAAGTGATGGTTGCCATTGTCTTACTTTCTTCTTGGATCTCAACGCCTTCCTTGGCTTCGATCGCCTGGTGAAGGCCGTCGGAGAATCGACGTCCCTGCATAATACGACCAGTAAAGGAATCAACAATCAAGACCTCACCATCTTGAACCACGTAGTCTTTATCCCGCAGCATAATGAAGTTAGCCCGCAGTGCTTGATCCAAATGGTGGGTTAAGGCTGTGTTGTCGGTATCGTATAAATTCTTTAAATTAAAGTACTTCTCAGCCTTTTCAATCCCTTTATCCGTTAACGAAACTGTTTTAGTTTCCAAGTCAATTTTAAAGTCTTCCCCTTCATGAAGGGTCTTGGCAAACCGGTCAGTTCGTTGATATAATTCGGATGTACCGGTTGATTGGCCAGAAATAATCAACGGTGTTCGCGCCTCATCGATCAAGATTGAATCCACCTCATCGACAATCGCAAAGTTAAGTGGCCGCTGAACCATTTCTTCTTTATAGGCCACCATGTTATCACGCAAATAGTCAAAACCAATTTCACTATTGGTAGAATAAGTGATATCGCAGGCATAGGCTTCTCGCTTTTGGTCCGGTGTCATTTCAGCTAAATTGGCACCAACTGTCAGTCCCAGCCAATTATATAGTTCACCCATTTCAGTTGCATCACGTTGAGAAAGGTATTCGTTAACCGTTACCACATGGACACCTTTACCAGCCAACGCATTCAAATAAACCGGCATCGTCGCAGTCAGCGTTTTTCCTTCACCGGTTTTCATTTCAGCAATATTACCTTCATGAAGAACAATGCCACCCATAATTTGAACATGGAATGGATAGAGGCCAAGGACTCGGCGAGCACCTTCACGAGCAACCGCAAAGGCTTCCGGAAGTAGATCATCAAGCGTTTCACCGTTTTGATAGCGTTTTTTAAATTCAGGCGTCTTGGCTTGTAATTCTTCATCACTGAGTTGACGATAATCATCCGCATATGCCCCAACCTTATCAGCAATTTTGCTTAATCGTTTGAGTTCATGCTTATCGCTTTCAACCCATTTTTTTAAAACATTAGCCATTGGAAAATTCCCTTCTAAATCAAGTTAATCAGTTTAGTTTATCTTTTTGTCGTTTAATTGACTACATACCTATTCATTGTAACATTCAAGGCCAACAATGAAAATACTTTGATAACAATTGATGTCTAAAAGCACGATTAACGTTGCCTAACCAATTGTTTAACCAAAAGAACTCATTGCAGCATTCATTTATCATAGTACATTCCGGTTTAATAGAAAAGGATAAGCTCGCTAAAGTCATCAATTTTTAATAATTTAAGCGAAAAAATTCCCCTTAAGCAACTAATTGACATAATTTAGTTGGCTTAAAGGGAATTTAAATTTTAGTCTTCACCGGTTTCAATCAAACCATAACGGCCATCATTTCGACGGTAAACAATGTCAATATTTGAAGTTTCGGCATCTTCATAAATAAAGAAGTCATGTCCCAACATGTCCATTTGAAGAATTGCCTCTTCGTTATCCATTGGTTTAAGTGCTAACCGTTTTGTGCGGACCACATCAAATTGAGATTGATTATCATCATCTGAATCTGAAGCTGTTTGATCCTCATTTGGAACAAATTCCAAATTCTTGAAGCCCTTTTCACGTGATTTCCGGTTAACCTTAGTCTTATACTTTCGAATTTGTCGTTCGAGCTTATCAGTCACCAAGTCAACACTGGCATATAAATCATTGGAAAGTTCTTCAGCCCGCAAAGTTAGAAATGGCAAAGGAATGGTTACCTCAACTTTAGCTTGTTTATCCGGATAAACCCTCAAATTGACATGAGCTGTATTCTTCATGTCCTTTTCAAAGTATTTCTCCAGCTTGCTGACCCGTTTTTCGACATAATCACGAATCGCTTGAGTGACCTCGATGTTTTCTCCACGAATGTTAAAATTTAGCATAACGTTCTCTCCCTTCACCATTAATGGTCCGGTAATGAAAGTGATTACATTACCAGCTACAACTTTAGTATAAATGAAAGTTCGTCTTTTAACAATCATCAGCTCCCAAATAATTTTAGCGGGCCAGGGTTAATCCACTGACAGAACTGGCACCAGCGCGGTATAACAAACTCGCAGCGTGTCTGATCGTCGTTCCGGTAGTGTAGACATCATCGACTATTACCACCGATTGATTGGTTATCAGAGAAGCTTTTTCAGGAATCAGTTCAAACGGTTGTTCGGTTTTAAGTCGTTGAAACCGGCCCTTTTCTGATTGACGCTGCTTTTTGGTTTCATAGCGGGTTTTCAAGCAATCAAGAAGTTGCACGCCTTCACACAGCCCCCGCACTTGATTAAAGCCGCGTCGCTGAATGGTACTTGGATGAACCGGAATAACTACAATAGATGATCTGAACGATTTTAACTTTGAAACCATTAGTTGATTAAAAACCGCCCTTAAGCGATAATCTCCCAGAAATTTATATTGTCTCATATACGCCTTCATGGCCGCATTATACTCAAAGAGTGCCTGGTTAACGAACAAATGGGGGAATTGCTGGTGCCATTTAACACAGTCTTGACACGGATCAATAGAATTCGCCGTCAGTTTTCGGCCACACTCGCAACAGGTTTTGACAGTTGAAAGCGCCACAAATTGCTTTAAACATGTATCGCAGACGGGAACTGGGTTTAACCTTTGAAGCGAAAAAATTTTTGATAATGTTAGGTCTGAGGAAACGATCCCTTGGCACAGCAAACAGTTCATTTGATAGCGCCCGCCCTTCGATTCATTTCCTTGATTTGGCGTTCGCAAGCTTTGACTTCACGCGTTTTGGTATCACAATATAATAGCACCCGGCCAGTTGGTCGATCGCTGTTTCGGCCAACTCGGCCAGCAATTTGAACAAGTGCTGATGACGAAAAGATGTCATCATCGGCTTTTAATACGATCACATCAATTCCAGGAAAGGTAACTCCCCGTTCCAAAATTGTTGTGGTAATTAAAAAATCCACTGCTTGACGACGCATGGCGGCCACTTTTTCCAACCTTGCCGGATCGGCTGAGTAAACAGTCAAAAACTGACAGTCAATATTGGCCTGTTCAATGGCCGCACTTACAAGCGCTAAATCCTTGATTCTTGGAACAAACAACAAAAAGCGTTGACGTTGTTTGACCAGATCGGTAATCATCTTTAAAACCGTTTTCGGGAGTTTTTGCTGATTAATTGTTCGTTTTAAATGCCGAATTTTAATCACTTTCGCAGTTGGCAGCAAGTGCCCATGATAACGAATTGGTAAGTAGCTAACTGAAAGTTCATGACGCTTGATTTTCTTTAAAAGCGCCGCATCCGGGGTGGCTGTCAAATATAAAACCGCACCGTCGGGTTTTAGTGCGTTCTTAACAGCATAATGCAGCATTTCATTTCCGGAAAACGGAAAAACATCAACTTCATCAATTACCATAACGTCAAAAGCCTGATAAAAGCGCAGCAATTGGTGAGTCGTACAAACAGTCAATTGACAATATTGGTAAGGTTGCTCACTTTTACCGTGCAGCAATATACTCGAAACTCGGCTAAAGGCAGCTTGAATTCTGGGAAATAATTCAATGCAAACGTCAACCCTTGGTGAAGCAATGCAAATTCGAAGCTGGTTGATGACCGCCCAATTAATCGCCGGAAACAGCATTTCAGTCTTCCCAGCACCAGTAACCGCCCACAAAAGATGTCGTTGACGTTTTTTAAAAACCTCAATAACCTTGTCTGCACATGCTTGCTGAAGCGACGTCAATTCTCCCTGCCAAGACATTGGCTTAGCCAACCGTTTAAACCGATTGGGCTCAACCATCGTTGCCAATTGCTGTCCCGTATCCATTCGGCCCATCTGGATGCAGACCCAGCAGTAATAAGTGCCATTTGGCAATTGAACCTCTTTTGGTTTTAACTTGGCGCCACACCGAAAGCATCGCACACGTCCATGTTCCAGCGTGACAGCCGGGCGAAGGATAAGTTGGGGATGCGCTTTGATTTTGGCCGGCAATTCTGATAACTTTATTTGGCGACCATACAACTCTGATATATGATTAATCATGTAATCACCTCACAAATTTTAAATACGATAAATCAGGAGGGATCTTTTTGACAAATCTATCACTCACCATTAAAGAAAACGGAACTTCTGAGCTCGTCATCAAAAAGTCCCGCTTTATTTGTACACTGGCGCGAATCGAAAATAAAACGCAAGCTAAAAAAATCATCGATGATGTCCGTCAGAAAAACGCCAAGGCAACCCACAACTGCTACGCCTATCTACTTGGTGACCAGGATCAAATTCAACGGGAAAGTGATAATGGTGAACCATCCGGAACAGCGGGAATCCCAATTCTTGAAGCGTTAAAAATGAATCAACTTCATAACGTTTTATCAGTCGTCACTCGATACTTCGGCGGCATTAAGTTAGGTGCCGGCGGGTTGATCAGAGCCTATAGCAACGCCACTTCCACTGCCATCGATCAGGTCGGCATTGTTAATCGAGTCTTAAAAAGACGCTTAACAATGACTGTTGACTATCATCAATTCGATCCGTTAACTTATTTTCTTAAAACCAATCAGATTACAATTCAAGATACGACGTACGGCGCCCAAGTAAAAGTCACGGTTGCCATTAAAAACGCTGAGCTTGATTTGTTTCGACAAAAAATATTAGATCTGCTTGGCGGTCACGTTGCATTTATCGTCGGAGATGACGAAATTTTTGAAGAACCCTTTTCTCGTGATGAACGCGAACAGTTAGAACACAAAAACTAAAAACGACTTTTCGGTGACCGGCCAGGGAATAAATTTCCTGCCAGAACACCGAAAAGTCGTTTTTAATTATTTCCAATAAAGTATGTAACCCAATGGCTAATCATCGTTACCATGATTTTCCTTACTTGTCGTATCCTTAACCAATTTTTTGATGCCGTTCAAGAGTGGCTGCCGATCTTCACCAACCAACCCAATCGTTTCGACAAACAGTTCCAATCCAATTAAAACGGCAATTGTTAGCAAAATCGAGCCCCAAAGAGTTGAAATTGGATACAATAGCGAAATGAAGGAAAAAATTAAGGCAATTCCGTAAATCACCAGGACAGTTTGGCGATGGGTCAAACCAATTTGCATTAATCGATGATGTAGGTGTCGTTTATCAGCGTGAGAAATCGGCTCACGATTGAGTAATCGTCTAAAAATTGCGTACACCGTATCGGTAATCGGCACACCCAGGATCATCACAGGAATCAATAACGTAATGAAAGTGGCATTCTTCAAACCAAACAATGAAAAGACCGCCATCATAAACCCGATAAATAGGGCACCAGTATCCCCTAAATAAATTCGAGCAGGAAAAAAATTATAAGGTAAAAAGCCAACGCATGAAGCTACCAAAGCAAAAATCATGATTGAAACGAAAATATTACCGACATTTAAAAAGAACATCCCGGTAATTCCCATAGTCGTCAAGGCAATAATTGACACCCCAGTTGCCAAACCATCCAACCCATCAATCAGATTAACTGCATTTGTAATGGCCAAAATCCACAGCCAGGTAACCGGTAAACTCAGCCAGCCCAAATGAAGCGTGAAAAACGGCAGCGTAATGGTGGTCATCTTAACGCCGGCAAAAAAATAAACCCAGAGGGCTGCTACCGAAATTCCAAGTACTTTTTGCCGCGGCCGCAGTACAAAAATGTCATCAACAATTCCGGTTAAAATAATAATCACTTCACCGCCATATATTCCCCAAATCGTTTTAGTCGGAAATTGATTACGTAGCAGCACCATTGTACAAAAGGTGTACGCAATAAAAATGGCCAACCCACCAATTGTTGGCATTGGAATCTTATTAACCCGCCGTTTATTTGGCCGGTCTTCAGCCCCCACCGCGAAGGCCAGCTTTCTTACAAACGGTGTTAATACCGCGGAAATAATCATAGTCGCAAATAAAGATACAATGATTTCGAATTTCAAATTTGAAACCTCGCTAACTTCTTTACATTTCTTATCAAATCAATTATACAGACGACGTTTCATAAAAACAAGCCGCGGACAATTGATAGGGACAAATCGGAAACGCTTTCTTTTTATACTTACAAATTGTACATTTTTTCACATTTTTGACAGATTCAGAGTTTTTGATTGTCATATTTCACAAAAACAATTATACTTAAGTTTGTAAGGTGACAGCATTTATGTAAACCTATACTTCACAAATGAAAGGAGTTTTCATCATGGCTGACAAAGCAAAAGTTACACAAAGTGCACCAGATGAAAAGAAAGATGCCCCTATTTTAATTCAAATGGGGATCTTTGCAGCTGTCTTATTTGTTTCAAGTTTAATCTCACCATTGTTCCCGGCAAACTTCCCAGTTCCGGTTCCGGTTGTTGGACTTGTTCTGCTTTATTTATTGTTGACTTTCCATATCGTGAAAGTTGAGTGGGTTGATAAGTTTGCCTCCTTCATGATCAGTTTGATTGCATTCCTATTTGTGCCTTCAGGAATCCAATTAACTGCGTCATTGGATATTATGAAGGCCCAAGGTGTCAAAATCATTATTGCTATTATTATTTCAACCGTTGTCCTACTGGTTGTGGTTGCTTACACCACATCATTATTTATTTGGATCCGAAAGTCACTTTTGCACGGCGACGTTAGTGTCAGTGATGAAGTGAAAAAATAATTTAATTTAGAAAGGGTGAGTTATTTATGAGCGCAACACAAACAACGATTATCACGTATCTTGGTACGCCAATCTTCGGGATCACGCTTTCAATTTTGCTATTCCTGTTTGGTCAATGGTTGTTTAAGATCGGCAAAGGTTTCTTCCTGTTTCAACCACTATTTGTTGGTATGGTATTAGGTATTTTTGTCCTGTGGTTGATGGCTAAAGCCTTTGGTGTTAATGTTACCTGGTTCTACACCAACGCCTATAAACCAGGCGGTGACATCATTTTCTGGTTCTTAAATCCGGCAACCATTGCATTTGCCGTTCCGCTTTACAAACGAAATGATATCGTTAAACGTTTCTGGTTGGAAATTCTATTGTCGCTAATTATTGGCCTGTTCATTTCCCTATTCGTCATTTACGGTGTCTCTAAGTTACTCGGGCTGGACAACAATGGTATCGCTTCAATGTTGCCACAAGCAGCTACTACAGCGATTGCAATGCCGATTTCCGGCGCCATTGGTGGCACACCTGCAATCACCGCAATGGCATGTATCCTAAACGCTGTTCTGATTTACGCATTGGCAACTTGGTTGATCAAGATCTTCCACTTGACTGAACCAATTGGCCAAGGGCTTGGTTTAGGAACTGCCGGCCACACGGTTGGTTCCGCAAAGGCACTTCAGTTAAGTTCAGCATCTGGTGCGATGGCCGCAATTGCCGTTGTTATCATTTCAATCGTTGTTGACTTGGTAGTGCCAACATTTGCAAACTTCATGGGACTGATTAAATAATCAGTAACCAATCAAATTAAAAAAGTCGGCTGGTTAACCTTGAATATCAGGGTTAGCCAGCCGACTTTTTTTAATTAATGAACCTACTCTTTTAAATGATAATTGTAATTGGAAATAATAATATTTTGTCTGGAATTTAAAATTGTTCGTAACCGCAAGCTGGTCTGGTTATGCAGCAAATTTTCCCACCGATGCTTGGGAACAAATTGCGGGACTAAGACGGTTGTGGAGTAATTACGATCCGCAGCTCGTTTAGCAATCACATCGCAAAACCTTAAAGTCGGTTGGGCAATGGACCGGTAAGAGGAGTGAATATCTACAAAGCGCACATTGGGAAATTCCTTTTTGAACTCTTCAGATGTTTTATGCTCTTTTTCTGGATTAGAGTCAAAGGAAACGTGCATGGCAATCACGTAGTCACCGATTGACTGCGCATAGCTAATGGCATTAGCCGTCACTCTGGTCACCCCACCAACCAATACAATGACTGTGGAGCCGTCATAATGATGAGTGGCTGTAATTTGCGTATCTTCCTCAACAACCCGTAACTGCTCAGCAACTCGCTTATAATGGTGATTAATCCGATAAAACAAGCGCAATAAGATCGGCATCACGATTAAATACGGCCAAACATTCGGAAACCTGAGCAAGAAGAGGCAAGTCACCAATGCTAGGGAAATAAAGGCCCCAACAAAGTTAATAACGGATTTAACCGGCCAATTCTTTCCCCGATGTCGCTGCCAATGAATAATCATGCCGGATTGAGACAATGTGAATGGGATGAAGACACCAACCGCATAAAGAGGAATCAAAGAATTGGTACGACCACCAAAAATTAAAATCAAGACAATCGCACCAACCGCCAGTGAAATGATCCCATTTGAATAGCCAAGGCGGTCGCCTTTATCCAAATAAGCGTGTGGTAAGAATTTATCTTTTGCCAGGTTGTAAGCCAGAATTGGAAACGCTGAAAACCCAGTATTAGCAGCAACGGCCAAAATCATCGCCGTTGATAACTGAAGCAAGTAATAAATAATCCCGTGGCCAAAGACAGCAACCCCAATCTGGGAAAGGACCGTTTCGTGGTTATTTGGTACAATTCCAAGATAATAACTCATGTACGTAATCCCGCCAAAGAAGATTGCCAAAATGGTGGCCATAATTGCCAAAGTGGCCGAAGCGTTGTGACTCTTAGGCTTCTTGAAGTTGGGTACCGCATTACTAATCGCTTCAACACCGGTTAGTGAAGATGACCCGGATGAAAATGCCCGGAAGAAAAGCACCAAAGTCATTCCTTCAACCGGCGCACCAATATGAGCAGCCGCATGATATTCCAAATGACCACTCATGATGTTATAAGCCCCGAAAATAATCATGGCTAAAATCATGACAATAAACAAATAAACCGGTAAGGTCAGAAAAGAAGCTGATTCGCGAATCCCCCGCAAATTCAGTAACATAATTCCGACAACAATCAGGGAAGAAATCAACACTTGGTGAGCATACAAACTCGGAATCGCTGAAGTAATGGCTTCAGTTGCAGAAGTTGTTGATACCGCAACGGTCAGCATATAATCAACCAGCAAGGAGCCACCAGCCACTAAGCCGGCCCGTTCACCCCAATTTGTGCTGGCAACTACGTATGCACCCCCACCAGAAGGATACGCATGAATAATTTGTTGATACGACAGCGTAATTGCGGCCAATAGAACCAACACAAGCGCTGCCACCCAAATTTGATACATCAACGCAGCAGCTGATAACGTGATCAGAATGGTGGTAATTTGTTCAGTCCCATAAGCAACTGACGATAGCGCATCAGATGATAATAACGCCAAAGCCTTAAATTTGGTCAAGGCTTGGCCGCCTTCGTCAGTGGTTTTTAACGGCTTACCAATTAAAAGCCGTTTTAAATATCGCCACATATAATCGTTACTCCTTTTATCATATTTACCATTCATGGTGAACCATAAAATAATAGTCCATCTTGCCTTTAATTACAAGTACTGATTATGTACACAAAAATAGTCACTAATACCATACAACAACAAAAAGCGCCCGACAAGCTCGGACGCCAATTTTGTTTGTCTGAATGACTATTTTTTAATTTAACTTACATGCCCATTCCCGGTTGTGGTGCAACTGGTGCAGCTGGCGCATCCTTCTTAGGCTCTTCGGCAACAACTGCTTCAGTGGTTAACAGCAAAGCTGAAACAGAAGCGGCGTTTTGAAGTGCTGAACGGGTAACCTTAGTAGGATCAACAATCCCATCGTCAATCATGCTTTCAAATTTACCATTTGCAGCATTGTACCCAATTCCAGGCTTCTCATCTTTTAATTTTTCAACAATGACTGAGCCTTCAACACCGGCATTTTCCGCAATTTGACGAACAGGTTCTTCAAGTGCGCGACGAACAATGTTAATCCCAGTTGCTTCATCACCATCAGCTTCAAGCTTGGCAATTTCAGGAATTACATTGATCAAAGCAGTACCACCGCCTGGGACAAAGCCTTCTTCAACGGCAGCTCGGGTAGCATTCAAAGCATCTTCGATCCGATACTTCTTTTCCTTTAGTTCAGTTTCAGTAGCAGCACCGACACGAACAACGGCAACTCCACCTGATAACTTAGCCAAACGTTCCTTCAGCTTATCACGGTCAAAGTCTGAAGTAGTCTTTTCAATTTGAGTCTTAATTTCTGAAACCCGTTGAGAAATTTGATCCTTAGCACCGGCACCGTCAACAATCGTTGTTGAATCCTTTGTCACGTTAACCTTGTTTGCTTGACCCAATTGTTCAAGGGTGGCATCTTTCAAATTCAAACCTAGATCGTCCGTAATAACGGTGGCGCCAGTCAAGATCGCAATATCTTGAAGTTGATCCTTGCGGCGATCACCAAAGCCAGGTGCTTTAACAGCAACCACGTTGAAGGTCCCACGCATCTTGTTCAAAACAAGTGTTGGTAATGCTTCACCACCGATATCATCAGCAATGATTAAGAGTGAACGACCTTGTTCAACAATCTTTTGAAGAAGTGGTAAAATATCTTGGATGTTGGTAATCTTCTTATCCGTTACCAAGATATAAGGATTGTCCAGATCGGCTTCCATCTTGTCGTTATCGGTTACCATGTACTGTGACATATAGCCACGGTCAAATTGCATTCCTTCAACAACGTCCAAGCTGGTTTCAACACCACGGGATTCTTCAATAGTGATAACCCCATCGTGACCAACCTTTTCCATTGCGTCGGCAATTAATTGACCAACTTCAGTATTAGCGGATGAAATTGATGCAATTTGAGCAATGTCATCTTTGGTTTTGACATCGTGTGACATCTTATGGAGGGCATCAACCGCCGTCTTAGTGGCTGTTTCAATTCCACGACGGATACCAACTGGGTTGGCACCAGCGGTTACGTTCTTCATTCCTTCATTCACAATCGCCTGTGTTAAAACCGTAGCAGTTGTTGTACCATCACCAGCGACATCATTGGTCTTTGAAGCAACTTCTGAAACCAACTTGGCGCCCATGTTTTCAAAATGATCCGGTAACTCAATTGCCTTGGCAATCGTCACACCATCATTGGTAATTGTAGGCGTTCCAGCAGTTTGTTCCAAAACAACATTTCGACCCTTAGGACCAATTGTGGCCTTAACCGTGTCTGCTAATTTGTCGACACCTTTGAGCATTGCACTGCGAGCATCTTCAGAAAACTTAACTTGTTTAGCCATTCCAAATTTCACCTCAAAAAATTATTTTTTTGATTATTTGTTAAATTGTTGAATTACTAATTCGCAATTTGATTATTCCACAATTGCGACAATATCTTTTTCATGTAAAACTAAATAGGATTTATCGTTATCTTCAATTTCCGTACCGGCGTACTTATCGAACATAACCTTGTCGCCCTTCTTAACAACCGGAGCAACCGTTTGGCCGTTATCTAAAACCCGGCCGGAGCCAACGGCAACAACAGTGCCTGTCTGAGGCTTCTTCTTAGCGTTGTCAGCCAACACAATGCCGCCAACGTTTTTTTCCTCTTCTTCTTCTCTTTCGATAATGACGCGATCTCCTAATGGTTTTAACACGTTAGTCCCTCCATTTGCAACAATTTTTAGCATCATTAGCACTCGCATGACAAAAGTGCTAATCACTGTTTATAATATATTATTTTTTGGCACGAAATGCAAGGACTTTTGATTGAAAGTCATGATTATTGAAACTTTTTCCAATTGGTTTCACTAATTAATTGACTGTTAGTGAAACAAAAAAACCGAAACAAACATTTCTGTCCGCTTCAGCCTCAGCCAAATGATCATTATTTACCAGCGTCATTACTTACCAAAATTTTCTATAAAGTAAATCAACGTCTGTAATTCATTAGTTAAATCAACATTTTGCACCAGCACATCATCCGGGACGGAAAGCCGAATCGGTGTAAAGTTCAAAATTCCCTTTACCCCACCGGCAACCGCATCATCGGTAACGGCTTGGGCAGCCTTTGATGGTACCGTTAAAATCACCACTTGAATTTGCTGTTCCTGAAGTTGATGGGCTAATTCCGGAATTGGATAAACCGGGACCCCGTCTTCAATCTTATTGACAATGTGGTCGTCAATATCAAAAGCCGCCGAAATTCTTACATTCCCGTCTTTGTGAAAATTGAAGTTCAGCAGGGCATGACCCAGATTCCCCACTCCAATCAAGGCAACGTTTGTTAAATGCTCTTGGTTTAAAATCTGTTTAAAAAATGTCAGCAGACTGTCAACTTCATAACCATAACCCCGTTTCCCCAGCGCGCCAAAATACGAAAAGTCTCGACGAATAGTTGCAGAATCAACTTGAACTGCCTCGGCCAATTCGGTTGAAGAAATTCGGTGTTTTCCTGTATCATGTAGTATATTTAAGTATCTGTAATAAATTGGTAACCGTTTTGCGGTTGCACGTGGAATATTTTCAGCTGTCAAGAAAATTTCCTCCTAAATTTCATATATTTTTGATAATAGCATACTTTGTGAATCCCTCTTTACTTAGTATTCTAACATAAGATAACATCTTGTGAAATACATTTCAAATATTAGCGCTGAAATTACTTCATAAAAGCTGTCAAAGGGGTGACAAACTTAACTAAACCGCTTAATATCAGAGGATATGATAAAATTAAAAAAATAAGCAATCTAACAGAAAGGTGGCACTCCAATGATTATTTTACAAGCCCAAGATCTAACTAAAAGATTCAACGGCATGACAATATTTTCTAAAGTTAATTTATCAATTCAGGAAAAAAGCCGAATTGCACTAGTTGGTCGAAACGGTGCCGGCAAATCCACATTAGTCAAAATGATCATCGGCGATCAATCGATTGACAGTGGTCAAGTAACCACTAAAAAGAATCTCACAATCGGCTACCTCGCCCAAGACACTGGTCTGGACTCCGATAAGGGCATCTATGAAGAAATGGCAAGTGTTTTCTCAGAATTAAAAAAACAGGAACACCAAATTCATGAATTAGAAGCACAGATGGGAACACTCAATCCGAAATCAGAAGCTTTTCAACGGGTTTCGGCAACCTATGACCACATCAGAGCAGATTTTGAACAACACAACGGGTATGGCTACGATGCTGAAATTCGGGGGGTTCTTCACGGCTTCGGTTTTGATCAGGATCAATATAATAAGCCGATTAACGAACTTTCGGGCGGTCAAAAAACGCAACTGGCACTCGCAAAATTACTGCTTGAAAAACCGGAACTGTTAATCCTTGATGAACCGACCAACCACTTGGATGTCGAAACCATCACTTGGTTGGAAGGTTACATTCAAAATTATAGTGGCGCCCTTCTAATTATTTCACATGACCGTTATTTTTTAGACCGAATTGTCAACGAAGTCTATGACTTAGCAAACGGGACATTGAAACACTATACTGGAAATTATACACAATATACGGAAAAGAAGGCCCAGGACATTTCCCTGCGTTGGAAAGCCTATGAAAAACAACAGGCAGAAATCACCAAATTACAAACCTTTGTTGATAAAAATATTGTCCGGGCTTCCACAACCAAGCAGGCCCAAGCCCGCCGAAAACAACTCGAAAAAATGCCCCGCATTGAAAAACCAACCAGTGACGGTAAAACAATCCGCTTTGCTTTTTCACCAAGCGCCAAAAGCGGTAATAACGTCTTAAAAGTCAGTGACGCAGCAGTTGGGTATACCAAAGTGCTTGCAGAGCCGATTAATTTGGACATTAAACGCCACCAGGCAATCGCAATTGTCGGCCCTAATGGCGTCGGTAAATCGACGTTATTAAAAAGCATTCTGGGAATCATCCCCTTTCTAAAAGGTTCAGCTCAGTTTGGAACGGGTGTTGATACTGGCTACTACGATCAGGAGCAGGCCTCACTGCACCCTTCCAAAACCGTTCTAAATGAAGTATGGGATGATCATCCAACAACTCCTGAGGGCGATATTAGAAGCATTTTAGGCAGCTTTCTTTTCTCAGGGGATGATGTTGCCAAAATGGTGCATGATTTATCAGGTGGTGAAAAGGCCCGCCTGCTTTTAACCAAATTGGCAATGCAACATAATAACTTTTTGATTCTGGACGAGCCGACCAATCATTTGGATATCGACAGTCGAGAGGTTCTTGAAAAAGCTTTAAACCAATTTGACGGCACCATTCTATTTGTTTCTCACGATCGTTACTTTATTAATAAAGTTGCTTCATCCGTGGTTGAACTTTCACGAACCGGCACAACTCTTTATCTGGGCGATTATGATTACTATGTGGATAAAAAAGCTGAGCAATTGGCGATTAAACACCACGAGCAAGAAAAGCTCGGAACCAGTGAGGCAGCCGAACATCCCGTTGCCTCATCAGCAGATAAAAAAAATTACCAAATTAATAAGCAAGCTCAAAGGAAAACCCGAAAGTTAAGCCGCGAGGTAACTGATCTAGAAACTCGACTAGATCAGCTGACTCATTCAAAAACTGAAGTTGAGACCAAAATGACGCAGCCTGAAGTTTTCAATGATCTTGACAAATCAGCTGAACTTCAAAAGAAGCTCGAGGCACTCAATCAGCAAATTAAACAGACTGAAAATGATTGGGAGAAAAAAAGTTTGGCACTGGAAGATCTTCAATCTTCGTAGTGACCATGTGATCCTAAAAACGGTCCTCAGAATCATCATCTAAATTGGCTTTATCCTTTTAGATAATGATTCACGAGGACCGCTTATTTTATTTCTTATTAAACATTCACTTTGTAACTAATTTGATACAGACTCGCCAAGCCAATCAAATTCCAAGCCGGGGTCGGCATTCAACGAAGCATCCGCAAATACTCGATGACGATATAGCATTTCACCAGCCGCGCCAATCATCGCGGCATTATCACCGCATAAAGATAACGGCACTAACATCAATGTTGTTTGGGGAAAAGCCTGTATTTCGTGCTCAAGTCGACTCCGCAAGCCTTGATTGGCTGCCACACCACCGCCTAGAATCAGTTGTTTGACCGGATAGTCGTGAAGTGCCCGAACCGTTTTATCAGCCAGTACGTCCACGACCGCTTGTTGAAAGCTCGCTGCCAAATCCTGTTTGTTCAGTTGCTCATGAATCTGATCAGCGTGATGAACCGTATTAATAAAGGCACTTTTCAATCCACTAAAGCTGAAGTCAAAGTTGTCATCCTGATCCATTGCCCGTGGAAAATTAAACGTATCATGTCCTTGATGGGCCATTTCATCAACTTGCTTACCAGCTGGATAATTAATGCCCAGCACCCGGCCAATTTTGTCATAAGCTTCACCTGCCGCATCGTCACGGGTTTCGCCAATGATTTCAAACCGATTCTCTTCAGGCATATAAACCAACTCGGTGTGGCCACCTGAAACAACTAAAGCCATTGCGGGGAATAAAATTGGTTTAACTAATCTTGCAGCGTAAATATGGCCTGCTAAATGGTTCACCGGAATTAATGGCAATTGATGGGCCCAAGCAACCGCCTTAGCTGCTGTCACCCCAATTAGCAGTGCGCCAACTAATCCTGGTCCATACGTTACCGCCACTGCCGTTAACTCATCATAGGTCACATTAGCTTGTTTTAAGGCATCATTAATACAACCGGTAATTTGTTCAATGTGGTGACGACTGGCGACTTCAGGCACCACGCCGCCAAATCGTTGATGGCTTTTTATTTGCGTTGCAACAATATTCGAAAGAATTTTTTCCCCATTTTCAATCACGGCAACGGAAGTCTCATCACAGCTTGTCTCAAACGAGAGAATCAGATTTTTTTCCAAAAATTTCACCCTTCTTAATTCAGTTAACCTACTTTAGTGATATCCAACACCATGTTTAATGCATCTTCTCGGTCATTGAAATAGTAATCTTTTTTGTAACCGTTATCTATAAAGCCAATGTCCCGATACAGTTTTTGTGCGCGGGTATTGCTAACTCGAACCTCCAGTGTTACTTTATCGTATTTTAACTGACGAGCCTTTTTAATAATGGTATTGACCAAAAAATAGCCGAGACCGTGATTTTGAAAATTGGGCGCAACGGCCACGTTTGTGATATGACAGTCCCTAGTATGATCGTTCAACGAACATCCAATGAAAGCCACCAACCAATCATTTCGTCTAAGGACTAAATACAACCGATCATTTTTACGCATCAATTCAGTTCGAAAGGCACGTTCATCCCATGGTGTTTGACCGCCGTAAACAGCTCGTTCAATCCCCAAAATCTCCGGAATATCCGGAATCATCGCTTTGGCCAGGAAATACTTCGTGCCGTTAATTTCGACATCATGATTTTTAATGTCCAGATAACGCTCACGAAGCTGAACCTGTTTGTTATAAAAGTTTTGTTGGAACCAGTCTTTAAATTTTTTCCACATAGTTACGCGCGTCCTCACCTGGATGATCTTTTTTCCAATCAGCTTCAGCTTTGGTTAGGCGTAAGTATCTCGGCACAACCGCATCAATATCAGATACCGGCCTTAATTTGGCACCATAGAGACCAAGTTTAGCCGCATTGGGGACACCCATTAAATTGTCAGCTACTTGCAATTGATTGCCAAACTGCTTTGAAAAAGCATCTAGAAACGGCGCTGTCTCTCCCAAAATTGTAATCGGCTCCTTAACGTCTGCCAATTTGGTCAGCCAATCATTAAGATTTGTGTGTTGATCAGCAATAACGGCTGTCATAACGCCGTTTTCCCAACGATAAAGTCCCGTAAACATATTTTGATTTCGAGCATCAAAAATCGGATTAATTAAGCTCTTAGACGTTGAAACGTTCAAAGCCAATGTTAATAGGCTCGAAACAGTTACCAGTTCGATCTGCAATGTACTGGCAAGCGTTTTTGCTGCAGTTGTAGCCATTCGAATGCCCGTATAAGACCCCGGTCCAGAAGCCACCACGATTCGATCCAAATCATTAGGCGTTAATGCCGACTTTTGAACCAAATCTTCAATCACCGGCATCAAAAATTCGGCGTGTTTCCGATGAGTCGTTAACGTGGTTTCGGCCAATAGCTGATCATTATCCATTACTGCAACGGATAATGGCTGGTTGGATGTGTCGATTGCTAAAATTTTCATCTAAAATTACCTTCTACATCATTTTTCTGCCATAAAAAGGTGGCACTGGACGATAAAACGTCATTCGACATAATTTCATGAACCGTTTTAACCTCGTCATGGTCTTGTGACTCAACAAGTACCGTACTCGTTACCCAGTTACCATATTTAACCTCGTTTTCAAACCGAATATCAATTTGGCGAGGCGTATGGGCAACCAAGAAATTAAGCGGCAAAACGTCTGTCATCCATTCAAGATAATGGGCATTATTGACGTGGCCGTTAAAATCAATGTCACTTGCCCTTACCTGATATTTTTTAGTAGTGGTCTGACTCGCATCGTCAATTCGCTTCGGACGCGGCAGCCGGGGAACCCGGCGAACCTGCTCTGAACGATAGGGCCGAATAATATCTTGTGGGATTTCGGTAATTTTGCGAGCTTTTTCATCCATCAAGACCCAGATACTATCCACCTTAACTAATTCATTTCCCTGTTCATCGTGTATCCAAAATTCTCGATAAGCAAAAAAACGGTTATATGAAGTTCCTCTAGTTGTAATTTTAACAGTTTCATCTACCCGTGGCAGTTGTTTGATTTTAATTGAATATTGAGTCACTACCCAGCCAACTCCGTAACGATCAATTAATGTTTGCTGTGCAACTCCCAGCTTTGCGTTTTGATGATCTGAACAAAGCATTAAAATGTTAATAAGCATTGGCATCGTCATTCGATAAGTGACATCTCCCTCAAAAAAGGGAATTGTATGATTTTCACTATACTGATCTGCAGGCATTGACACGTCTTCTTTCCAGCATCATCTTAATTCAAATGATGACTTATTTAATCTGATGGTATTCATTATAAACGATTTGTTTGCGTAAGTGATGGGACTTGGCAACTTTTTTTATGGCTTCATTCACAGGCAGCCCACCTTCAATAAAGCGGTCCACCTGCTGTGATAATGACAGATTGGCAATCAACTCATCCTGGTCCGTCTGAACGGGATGCTGATTACCACTCACAATGATCACAAACTCCCCACGAATAGTGGTTCCATCAGCCCAAGCGATTAGTTGTTCAAGTGACCCCCTGATAAATTCTTCATGTTTCTTGGTCAACTCTCGGCAGAGTGAAGCCATTCTGGAATCACCCAAAACAGCTTGCAGCATTTTTAAAGTCTTAAGAAGTCTGTGGGGCGCTTCATAAAAAATCAACGTTTCCGGACGATCAACCAATTCGGTTAATTCATGTCGCTGATCTTTTGGCTTTCGTGGCAGGAAACCATAAAAGTAGAAGGGCTGGGGAGAAATTCCCGACGCAATTAAGGCAGTTAGGCCAGCATTGGCGCCCGGTAACGGCACAACCGGGATCTGTGCTTTAATGCAGGCAGTTACCAACTCGTGACCCGGGTCACTGATAGACGGCATCCCAGCATCACTCACTTGGGCAATCGTTAACCCATCTTTTAATCGATTAATTAATTCAGGAATTCTTTGAACTGTATTATGTTCATGAAAACTAATTTGCTTGGTTTCAATTTCAAAATGATTAAGCAGCTTCTGAGTATTTCGCGTATCCTCTGCAGCAATGAGATCAGCCTGCTTCATTACCGAAACGGCCCGAAACGTCATATCCGCCAAATTACCAATGGGTGTTGGGACCAAGTAAAGGGTTCCAAATTTATTTTTTGGATCAAAACTTTTTTGAGTTATCACTGACTATTAATCCCTTCGACCATAAATAATTTCTGTGCAAAAAATACAATCCTCACCGTTTTCACGACGTTTACCGTAATAGGAACTGCAAACATGAAAGCCTTCATTATAAAGCTTTTCAAGATTCTTACGAGATTCAGATAATTCAGGAGAATTATGACCGACTTTCTCCGTGATCTGATTGATTCGATCTCGTAAATGCTGGTTTTCAATTTCTAATTCAGCATTCTTTTCCATTAATTCAATTAATGATTCGTGCAATTGAGAGAATTCTGCCGCAGTTGCGCCTAGATGCTGATTCATTTCTTTTAACTCATCATATAAGTTTTGACTATCCACTACTACCTCATCCTTTAAAGTTTGCTGGCTTAACAATCGCTAACATCTTTAGCGTCACGGATTCAATGATATTTTGAAAATTGACGTTAACTGCCATACTACGGTGTGTCTCCAATAAATCTCCAAGCATCGCCATCAGCTGAGTACTTGACCACTTTTGAGCGGCTTGCTGGGTATCAGCCGCTATCTCCGGAAATTTAACGGCGGTTTTCTTTAACGTGTGATATTTAATTTCAAGCACTTCATCAAAAATGCTGATCATTATTGATAAGGCTACCCGTTGTCGTTCCTTACCCGTTATTAATGGCATCAGTGTCATTTGAATCGCCGGCATTGCCATCGGGTTGCCTTTCACTAAATAGTCAAACCATTTTGAAATAGCCTGCTGCAAAGAGGTGAACCAATTGTCGGCTTGCCAACTTTGAACTTCCGATAAACTGTTGGTTAATGACATGAGTAAATTAACTTGACTGGGCAGGATCCCAGATTCACGCAATTCTTTTGCCATGATGTCTTTCCCAACGCTGGGAAACTCAACGACCTGAGTTCGCGACACAATCGTTGGTAAAATCAAATGTCGATTTTGACTCAATAAAAAGCTGACCACATTTCCAGTCGGCTCTTCAATAAACTTTAATAAACTATTAGCAGCACTGGTCGTCATTTTTTCGGCGTCGGAAATAATGAAAACCTTTTTGGCTCCCTCCATAGCACTCTTCGTGAACTCACTCTTGACATGGCGAATTTGATCAACTTTAATACTGAGTCCGTCCGGTTTAGTCATCACAACATCCGGATGATCATGATTCATAATCCGTGTGCACTCCGGACATTTGCCACAGGGGTATCCATCCTGAAGATTGGTACAAAACAGCCGCATGGCGATTCCAATGGCAACTGCTTCTTGACCGGCACCATCCTCGCCCGTGAAAAGATAAGCGTGGGACAATTCATTTCGATCTATCACGTGCATAAATTGATGAAATAGCTTAGGTTGTTTAATTTTTGCTTCATTTAAAACATTTTCCGCCATACTTAACCTCTAAAATTGATGAAACTGTTCGATTGGTAAGACCATTACCGTTGCGCCCCCGACTTGCACTTCAATTGGAAACGTGTGCTCTGCCGTATCACCGTTCAAACTGACGGGTGGCGTCATAAACTGCTGACGCGCCGAGCAAGTTTCCTTAATCAATTGCAGTGTTAAAGGAACCTTTTCGTCATCAACAGCCACTAGATAAGTCGTATTTCCGGCTCTCAAGAAGCTGCCGGTTGTTGAAAATCTGGTTGCAACAATATCATGAGCAACAAAAACCGAGCGTAGTTTGTTGGCATCCTTATCTTGCACAATGGCAATGACTAATTTCATAGTGAGTCCTCCTCAAAAAATTCACTGGCAATTTGGTGAATCGCATGGGTTGTGTCTTCAACGACTTTTTCAATTGGCTGGGTGGCATCAATCACCAAAAAGCGTCTTTGATTGCTATTAATAATTTGCAAATAACCTTGATGGACCCGCCGATGAAAAGCCACGGTCTCCACATCCAAGCGATCAATCTTACTTGAGTCACGATGCTTGGCGATTCGATTCAACCCAACTTCAACAGGGATATCAAAATAAATGGTTTTGAAGGGTAACAATTTCTCAGTCGCAAATTCGTTCATTTGAGCCACAGCCTGCATGCCAATTTGGCGACCAGCGCCCTGATACGCCACCGAACTGTCAACGTAACGATCGCAGAGAACCAATTTATTGGTTTTTAAAGCCGGTAAAATCGTTTCAACTAAATGTTGCCGACGGGCAGCCGCATATAATAAGGCTTCAGTCCGGTAATCCATTTCTGTATTCTTTCGATCCAAAATGACCCGCCGAATTTGCTCAGAAATCTTATTACCGCCTGGTTCCCTGGTAACCAACATCCGATCACCGAGTTGAGATTGAAACTGTTCGACAACTTTGTGCATAACAGACGTTTTCCCAGCACCATCAGGGCCTTCAAACGTAATAAATTTGCCAATCAAAATACTTCCCCTCACTTCTATATTTAGATCAATTGTACTGTATGTTGTCAAGCCTGTCTATTAAGGCATGCAGCGATTAGTCAATAGTTTGAGTAAACAATTGGATAAATAAAAAAGTGATTCACGTTAAAATGCCGGTTTAAATCTCAAACAATCGTGTCTCAGAAACACCGAACATTCATCAAGAATCACTCAAATTTTATCCCTAATTTTAGCTACTGAAAATCATCATGGTCATAACTAATTACTGACGCTTGAATATGATCATTTTTAATATGCCTAAGTCGGGCCTCTTTATAAATAAAGAAGAATTTTTGCTTTGCCAACGCGGTTTCCTGAGTCATTTCAATGTCACTATCAGCAACGGCATTCTGAGTTTGAACGGCATGGTCCCACTCTTCTTTAAGTTGGTTAATCAAATCCAGCAGCCGTTGATCATATTCAGCTTTAATATTTTGTCTTTTAAAGCCACCAAACCACATCATCATTGCCTCCGTTACATTTCAGTTCGGCCTTGGACAGCCTTATACAGCGTCATTTCATCTGCATATTCAATATCTGTTCCAACTGACAAGCCATGTGCCAACCGAGTCACCCGAATACCGGCCGGCTTGATTAATTTGCTGAGATACATAGCCGTTGCCTCGCCCTCTGGGGTCGCATTAGTTGCAACAATTACTTCTTTAACTTTGTCATTTTTTTGAAGCCGTTTAATTAAAGAGCTAATATTCAAGTCTTCCGGCCCTTTGCCCTCAATCGGTGACAACACACCGTGAAGCACGTGGTAAAGGCCATGATACTCCTGAACTTTCTCCATCACCATAATGTCTTTTGGCTGTTCAACAACCAAAATTTTGGTTTGGTCACGGGTTTTATCACGACAAATTTCGCAAGGATCTTCATCAGTTAAATTGCCACAAATTGAACAATAGTGCAAATCATTCTTAGTAGCGATTAACGCTTGTGAAAATTCTTTCACATCTTCTTTATTCATATCAACCGTATAGAAAGCCAGTCGGGTCGCTGTTTTATTACCAATCCCAGGTAGTTTCATATAACTGTCAATTAATTTTGCAATTGGTTCGGGATACTGCATAATTTTTCCTTCCTCAGTAAAATGCTACATTCCCGGAATGCCTTTAGTGTATTTCCCCATTTTGCTTTGAGTGGTTTCTGTGATTTTCTTCATGGCATCATTGACAGCCGCAACAATCAAATCAGATAGCATTTCCGGATCATCTGGATCAATTGCTTCCGGTTTAATCTTAGCATCCGTCATTTCTCGTTGGCCGTTAAATGTCACAACCACCATATCGTCAGGAGAACTACCGGTAAATTCCTGCTTGTTTAAATTATCCTGTTCTTCTTTGATTTGTTTTTGCATTTTCTGCATCTGTTGCATCATTTTGTTCATATTCATTCGATTCATCATAATCTCCATTCCTCCAACTTAAGCTGACTAATCATTTCTAATATCAAGAATTTCTTTGCCGAACAATTCCTCGGCTTTTTTTACGATGGGTTTTGCACCGTCTGTGGGCGGCTTCTCCCCTTCACCATCATTGTCTTCATCCGATGATGTCTCCTGTCCCTGCTGGGATGTTTCGTGTCGATTTTTTAATTCATCTTTATGACTGGCTAAATAGTCTTGACGAATTTTTGGCCACTGGTCTTCAGGCACAAAAACAATTTGTGGCACCTTACCAATCAATCGATCTAAATTATTTTCCAATGTATCACTAAGTTCTTGGCTGGCCTGCGCTTGTTGAAAAATAAATGAAAACTTAAACGACACAATCACCCCGTCAGAACTGGCCGCTACCGGTGTTGAAACCCCCATCACAGCTTTTTGCTTAACTGACAGCTGATTCATCAAGTCAGGCCAAACTTGCTGGATTTCAGTTAGATCCTTTCTGGTTGCTTTGCCCAGAATTGGATAAACCTTAGCTAATTCAACGTGCACCCGACCACCTTTGGCTTCAATTGGTTTTGGTGCTGAAGACGACTGGCTTTCAGTTTCTTCAGTGGGCGTTGCTGTCCTTAACCGCTCAATTTCTTTTTGTAAATCATCAACTTTTTCAGTTAACGCCTTAATTTTATCATTTTCATCGGCAGAAACGCCAGGATTAACCGTAGTTGCCACGTGGTTTGACTGTAAATGTGTCAGTTTAACCGTCAAAACTTGTAAATACACATCCGGGTGAGCTGTATATCTTAATGAATTGGCGATGTCATTTAATTCATTGATCATTTGATAAATGGCTTCGTCGCTAATTTGGCCACTTAGTTTTTTAAACTTGTCGTCAACCATGCCCAATTCCATCTGTTCAACAATTTGTGGATCCTGCTGATATAACAGAATGTCTTGACAGTAACTAGTGATATCCTCGACAAACCGACTGGCATCCTTGCCATTTTCTAAAATGTTTTGAACCGTAATCAGTGCGCTTTTAGTATCCTTTTGAATGATTTGCTCAAGATAAGTTGTCAATAAATCATTATTCACACTGCCTGTTACTTGAAGGGCGTTCTCATAGGTCACCTGATCATCCCCATAAGACATGGCCTGATCCAAAATACTTAGCGCATCTCGCATACCACCTTCGGCAGCTTTGGCAATCAGTTTCAATGCCCGATCGTCATAATTAATCTTTTTTTGCTTTAAAATGAAAGCCATTCGCTCCAAAATGTCTTCCGGCCTAATTCGCTTGAAATCAAACTTTTGTGTTCGTGAAATAATAGTTGCCGGAATCTTATGGGGTTCCGTGGTTGCCAAAATGAAAATGACATTTGCCGGCGGCTCCTCCAACGTTTTTAGAAGGGCGTTAAAAGCACCCGTTGAAAGCATATGCACTTCGTCAATGATGTAGACTTTGTAATCGGCCTTGGTAGGCGCATACTTGACTTTGTCACGAATATCCCGAATTTCTTCAACCCCGTTATTCGAAGCCGCATCAATTTCAATCACGTCATTAAGACTACCATCATTGATTGCCCGACAGGTTTCACACTTGTTGCAGGGTTCACCATTTTCCAAGTGATGGCAATTAACTGCTTTGGCAAAAATTTTAGCGGCCGAGGTTTTTCCAGTTCCCCGAGGACCGGTGAACAGATAGGCGTGACTAATCTGCTTGGTCAAAATGGCATTTTTTAATGTCTGAGTAATAATCGACTGACCAATAATTTCATCAAATCGTTGTGGTCGCCAAACCCGATAAAGTGCTTGATAGCTCAAGTCCGATCCTCCTTTCAATTTGGTTATTCCTAAAGCCGAAATGGCTATTTCCAACGATAAAACACTTAAATAATTATATGCTGAATTGACAAGAAATGCCAACTAAAATCCCACACTGAAATTTTCCAAATCACCAAAAAGCTGCCCCGCTCCGAATCAAATCAACGACCAAAAAAATACGGATAAACTGACAACCAGTCTACCCGTACTCAAACCTTTGTTATTGACCCTCTGATAATAATCAGAGGCCTTAATTTCATACTCAAGAGGCACAGTGTCGATGATACTTAGTGCTGCTTCCTTCCGGACCTGACACAGTTCGTAACCCGACCCTTGCCTCAGGGCCTTGCGGCATTTACTATCATATCGTATTTTCAAGAAAAAAGCCAGTCACTTTTGCTTTTTTCTTTTCCGAGCAGCTTTAAAAAATTTTTTCATTATTTGAGAACAAGCCGTTTGCAAAATGCCCTCAGAAACCGTTACACGATGATTTAAACGAGAATCTTCCAACACTTGGTATAAGCTTCTGGCTGCGCCGGCTTTGGGGTCTCGAGCACCGTACACAACTCTGCTAATGCGTGAATTAATAATTGCCCCTGAACACATCAGACAAGGTTCAATTGTCACGTAAAGCTCACAATCAATGAGCCGCCAGCTTCTTAAGTAGCGGCAAGCTTCTTCAATTGCCAGTATTTCTGCGTGAGCGACCCCATCATGAAGATGTTCACGTAGATTATGACCTCGACCAATGATCTGGTTATCTTTGACTATCACGGCACCAATTGGCACCTCACCAATCAAATAAGCTTTTTTAGCTTCATCTAATGCCGCTGTCATAAATTTTTCGTCTCTATTTGTGGGTTCCATTAAATCCTCTCTAAATTAAAATTAATTTTTAACACTTTTTAAAATATAATATCCCTTGTCTCGTTTAACAATTTCACAATTGCCAAACAGCCTTGTCATTAATTTCTTAGTCGACGGTGCCCCCTGTTTCTTCTGGAGAACAACGGTCAGTGTCCCGGTTGGTTTTAAATGATCAATTGCGCCACTAATCATAGCGTCAACCACTTTCTTCCCTGCTCTAACTGGTGGGTTAGTCACAATTGCCGCATAATCATCGGTAATGTTAGAATAAACATCGCTGGCAAAAATATGAACGTTATCCAAGTGGTTAACCTGAGCATTTTTAACCGCCAAAGCCAGCGCAATTTCATTGACATCTACCATGTCAACTGTCCTTTTAGGTTGAACCATTGCGATTGCAAGTCCGATTGGTCCATAGCCGGTTCCCATATCCAGAATCTTTCCAGCCGGAAGATCATGATAGTCAAAGTTGGCAATTAACACTCTGCTCCCATAATCAACCCGGTGTTTTGAAAACACTCCGTTGTCTGAAGTGAACACAAAGTTACGTCCCAGCAGCGTATATTCCCACGTAATCGGTTCGGACTCGACATCCGGGTGTGTTGAATAGTAAAATTGATCGTGATTCATAAAAAAACTCCTTCTGGCTGACATTTTGTTGGGATTAACCATATTTGGTAGTGACAAGCAATTTCATCACAATATATTGTGTCAATCCGTTGATTTTTTGTAAGTTTAGTGTAAACTAGAATCATAAAATAAAAAAGAAATGACTTAAGTGGGGGACGTCAAATGCCGAAAATTACAGTTTATTCAAGAAACAATTGCATGCAGTGCAAGATGACAAAGCGTTACTTAACTGAACACAATGTTAAGTTTGAAGAACACAACATTAATGAACAACCGGAATACGTAGATTACCTTAAGGACAAAGGTTTTCTATCATTACCAGTTGTTGATGTCGACGGACAAAAAGCTTTCAGTGGCTTTCGTCCCGACCAACTTCAAAAAATCGCCGGTTAATCTTTGTCCATTTTAACATATTGATCGGTTTGAAACGGGCGGAACCAAATTTGGCTTCGCTTATTTTATTCTCAAAATTACAGAAAGTGTGAGTTCACTATGTCTCTTCATAACCTTAAAGATGTTACTTACTTTGATTTGAACAATGAAATCAATATCCCAGTCAACAACCAAATTCCTCTGCAAAAAGATCAGGAAGCTCTCCAAGCATTTTTGGTGCAGAATGTTAAACCGAATTTAATGACGTTTGACAGTTTACAAGCGCGGTTTGATTATCTTACCAAGCATCACTATTACGAGTCGGGCTTTATCCAAAAGTATTCGATGGCATTCATTGAAAAACTTTATCAATATTTAAAGGACCAGGATTTTCACTTTAAATCATTCATGGCTGCCTACAAATTTTATGCCCAGTACGCACTTAAAACCAATGATAATGATCAATACTTGGAAACTTTTCTTGACCGGGTTGCAGCCAATGCCCTGTTTTTTGCTGACGGTAACGAGCAATTGGCAATGGATTTAGCTGATGAAATTGTTCATCAACGTTATCAACCTGCAACTCCAAGCTTTTTAAATGCTGGTCGAGAAAATCGTGGGGAATTTGTTTCCTGCTTTTTAATTCAAACCACTGATGACATGAATACAATTGGCCGAACCATCAACTCAGCACTCCAACTTTCAAGAATTGGCGGCGGCGTCGGCATTAATTTATCCAATTTAAGGGCTGCCGGCGATCCCATCAAACATATCGAAGGCGCTGCATCTGGTGTCGTTCCGGTGATGAAATTACTGGAAGACAGTTTCTCTTATTCCAATCAACTGGGTCAACGTCAAGGGGCCGGTGTCGTCTATCTTTCCGTCTTTCACCCAGACATTATTTCGTTTTTAGGTGCTAAGAAAGAAAACGCTGACGAGAAAATTCGGTTGAAGACGCTTTCGTTGGGGGTTACTGTTCCGGATAAATACTATGAATTAGTTAAGAAAAACGCTGATATGTACTTGTTTAGCCCTTACGATGTCGAGCGGGAATATGGCGTTCCGTTTTCATACGTTGATATTACTAAAGAGTACGATCATTTAGTAGCTAACCAACACATTAAAAAGACTAAACTCAAGGCGCGGGATTTGGAAACTGAAATCAGTAAGCTCCAACAGGAGTCCGGTTATCCATATGTTATTAACATTGATACGGCTAACCGGGAAAATCCAATTGCCGGTCGAATCGTCATGAGTAACTTATGTTCAGAAATTCTTCAAGTTCAAACGCCCTCAACCGTTGATAACGAACAGCACTATATTAAATTAGGAAAAGATATTTCTTGTAACTTAGGCTCAACAAACATCGTCAACCTGATGAACGCTCAAGATTTTGGCCATTCAGTTGAGTCAATGGTTCGGGCATTAACCTTTGTGACAGATCATTCAAATATCGATGTTGTGCCGTCAATTCAAAAGGGCAATCGTGAATCACACTCCATCGGTTTGGGTGCCATGGGGCTTCATAGTTACTTCGCTAAAAATCATATGCACTATGGCTCACCGGAATCCATTGAATTCACCAGTGTCTACTTCATGTTATTAAATTACTGGAGTCTGGTTGCTTCAAATAAAATCGCTAAAGAACGTCATGAAACGTTTGATAATTTTGAAAAAAGTAAGTACGCCGATGGTTCTTACTTTGATAAGTATCTTAAACGATCCTACGCACCAAAGTCAGATCAAGTTAAGCAATTATTCGACGGGATTTTTATTCCGACAGCCGAGGACTGGCTTAAGTTAAAAAAGGCTGTTATGAAGGACGGCCTTTATCACCAAAATCGCTTGGCAGTTGCGCCAAATGGGTCAATTTCCTACATTAACGACACAACGGCCAGCCTTCACCCGATTATTAATCGAATCGAAGAGCGCCAGGAATCAAAGATTGGTAAAATCTACTATCCAGCACCATACCTTTCCAACGATACCATTCCCTACTACACATCCGCTTACGACATGGACATGCGAAAAGTAATCGACATTTATGCTGCGGCACAAGAGCACGTTGATCAGGGAATGGCGATGACACTCTTTATGCGTTCGACGATTCCGGAAGGCCTTTATGACTGGAAAAAAGGTCGGACTGATAAAATGACGACCCGTGATTTAAACATCCTTAGAAACTATGCGCATCGTAAAGGCATTAAGTCCATTTACTACATTAGGACCTTCACCGATGATCAACAGGAAGTTGGGTCAAATCAGTGTGAAAGCTGCGTTATTTAATTAACCCAGTGCGATTAACAAGAAAAAGGAAGTTAGTTATGACTGAAAACTATAAAGCAATTAATTGGAATGCGATCGATGATCAAATTGATAAAGCCACTTGGGAAAAATTAACGGAACAATTTTGGCTGGACACCAGAATTCCGCTTTCAAACGATTTAGCCGATTGGCGAACACTGGATCAAGATCATCAATGGGTGGTTGGCCACGTCTTTGGTGGCTTGACTTTACTAGATACCTTGCAATCTCAAGAAGGGATGGCTTCCTTGAGAAAAGACGTTCAAACACCTCATGAAACTGCTGTTTTAAACAATATCCAATTTATGGAATCTGTTCACGCCAAAAGTTATTCTTCAATCTTTTCAACGCTGAATACCCCTGAAGAAATCGACGAAATTTTTGATTGGAGTGATTCTGAAGAATTCCTCCAAAATAAAGCCCTTAAAATCCGTGATATTTACGAAAGCAATTCCGATCCGTTAAAAAAGAAAATTGCCAGCGTCTTTTTGGAAACGTTCCTCTTTTATTCCGGCTTCTACACCCCACTTTGGTATCTTGGCCACAACAAGATTCCAAACGTTGCCGAAATTATCAAATTAATTTTGCGGGATGAGTCCGTTCACGGTACTTATATTGGTTATAAATTCCAGATTGGCTTTAATCAACTCTCAAAGCCCAAGCAGGAAGATTTGAAAAATTGGCTGTACGACCTACTCTATAAGCTTTACGCAAACGAGGAAAAGTATACCCATCTGTTGTATGATCAAACCGGCTGGACAGATGATGTATTGGTCTTTATTCGCTACAATGCTAATAAAGCCCTCATGAATTTAGGTCAGGACCCACTCTTTCCCGATACTGCCGAAGATGTTAATCCGGTTGTCATGAACGGGATTTCTACTTCAACTGCTAATCACGACTTCTTCTCGCAAGTCGGTAATGGCTACTTGTTAGGCAATGTGGAATCAATGTCTGACAGCGATTACGATATCTAGTCTCTTTTAATTTAATGAGCATCAAAAAAGGAATCCAGACGGGTTCCTTTTTTTAATCCTAATTTTCATCAATCAAGTTAGCGGGCTTTTCACCCATAACCATGGCCTTTAAGTTATTCAAAGAAATGTTGACCATGTTTTTCACCGACTCAGTTGTATGAAAAGCAGAATGTGGCGTAACCAAGACATTGGGCATCACCGATAATTTAATTAACTCCGCATCGGCCACCTTCTTAGTTGAGCGTGAATCTTGTAAGTCAGCCGACTCATTTTCCAATGTGTCAATGCCGGCGGCCGCGATTTCACCACTTTCCAAAGCAAAAATTAAATCGTTAGTGTTAACAATTGAACCTCGGGCCGTATTGATCAGAATCGCGTTGGCCTTCATTTCTTCAAACACTTCATGATTGAAAAGATGATGATTATCCGAAGTTGCCGGCATGTGCAGGCTGATAATGTCACTTTGGTTTAATAATGTTTCTAAACGATCAACATAGGTAAATTCACCGTTAGTCGATTTTTGTGGGTACTTATCATATGCAATTACTTTAGCACCCAGTCCATGAAATAAGTGGATTGCGGCTCGGCCAATCCGACCGGTTCCGATGATTCCAACCGTCTGTTCACTAATCAGCCGACCCATAAATTCCGGCGAAAAGTGAAATTCATGTTGATCTTGTAATTGCTGACGCATGTAACCGACTTTTCTGGTTAAATAAAGTGCCATCATCACTGCAAATTCAGCAATACTTTCAGGACTATAGGCCGGGACATTAGTAATGGTGACGTCGTTTGCCTTGGCCGCTGCCCGATCAATATTATCAACGCCAACGTTTCTTAGTGCCAAGTAACGAATGCCCATGCGGTGAAAGGCTTCAAATAACTCTTTGGTGTAAGGAATCGTTTGTAGACATGAAACACCATCGAAACCTTGTGCTTCATTAACCGTTTCAGTGTTAAGCGTGGTTGTCGTTGTCACAACCTCGACGTGATGATCTCGGCCCCACTTTTCAACAAAAGGGATTTCATCATCACGAACGTTGTAAATAATAAATTTCAAAAAAAGGCCTCCTCAGTTGGCATTCGATGTTTAAGATTATACCAATGGCCGGTTATTTTGAACCGGCTATTTAACATTTCTTTTAACCATACTATACCAAAAAAGGCACTGGCAACCCAATGATCGGGTTTGTCAGTCCCCCTTCTTAAACGAACGCAAATGAAAGCATATCAGTTATTTGAGTGCTTGAATAAATTTATCGAAGGCCGCTTGTCCCTTCTCGTTCCATTTATAAACGCCTGCGTCTTCAAGGACTCGGGCAAAAACCAACCCGATTTCTTTATCGACAATCTTTTCAACATTTTCCGATTTAAACTCGTATCGCTGCTTTAAATCATCGGCCCATGCCTTGTGATAAGCAGCCATTTGATTAGGTTGATTCAGTAGGTATTTTTCAACCTCTTTCATTTCCGTTTTGAGCCGAGCCGGTAAAACTGCCCGTCCCATCACTTCAATTAAGCCAATGTTTTCTTTTTTAATGTGTTGCACATCTTTATGCGGATGGAAAATGCCGTCCGGATATTCTACTGAGGTTTGGTTATCACGCAACACAACATCCAGTGTGAATTGATCACCACTCTTATATGCAATCGGCGTCACAGTATGATGACGTTCACCATCCGTATAGGCTCTGATATCGACAGACTCGTCTGAATAATTTTTCCAAGTATTGGCGATCTTAGTTGCTGCGACAATCACTTGATTAGCATCGGCACTTTGAAGACGAATGGTTGCCATTGGCCATTTAACAATTCCAGCCTTTAAGCCGTCAACTCCAAGATCAATTGATCGATCGATACCGGCCTTCATCATTGGAAATTGATGGCGGCCACCTTGATAATGATCTTGAGCTAACAATGACCCACCGACAATTGGTAAATCAGCATTACTGCCAACAAAATAATGGGGCAACTGCTTAATGATATCTGTCAAATTGACAAAAGTCTGCTGATTAATTTTCATTGGCACGTGCTTTTGATTGAGAAAAATCGCGTGTTCGCCAAAGTAGGCATATGGTGAATACTGGAACCCCCACGGCTGGCCACCAATCATCATTCGAATGACCCGGTGGTTACTTCGGGCCGGATATCCTAAACGACCCAAATAGCCTTCATTTTCAATTGCCAAGGGCCCCACAGGATAACCCGTTGCCTTTTTCTTGCCCGCAGCCGCAATCGCCTTTGGATCCTTTTCCGGTTTGGATAAATTAATGGTAATCTCCAAATCCCCATAATCCGTCGCCGCTTTGTAAGAAATATTTTTGGCAATGGCGCGTGTCTTGATATAATCATTGTTTTGACTTAACTGATAGAAATAATCAGTGGCTTTTTCTGGAGATTGCTGATATTTATCCCAAAAAAGTGCGTTTACTTTTGATGGAATTGGTGTTAATAAATCCATCAACTGATCCTCAAGAATTTCCCGGTTAGTAATCGAATCTGAAATTTTTCCGTGTTGGATTGCCAACTCGACTAGTTCATTTGCCAAATCAACCGGCGATTCATTCTTAGTAGGATCACCAAGCCCATCACCAATTAGTCGAAAAATTAAATTGGTCACGTAGATTCGATCAATGTTTTGGTAGGGTGAATCCGATTTAATAACTAAATCGACAAATTTTTCAACTGCTGATTGACTCATACTCGCTAATTTTCCTTTCTGTCATCGTAACCCTTTGGATGAGTTTGCTTCCAGTTCCATGCGGTTTTAATAATTTCATGAACATCATCAAACTGTGGGTCCCATCCAAGTACGCGACGTGCCTTGTCACTGGCAGCAATTAAAGTGCTTGGATCACCAGCCCGGCGTGGTCCCATTTTTGCCGGAATTGGCTTTCCAGTTACATCTCGGGCCGCTTCAAGCATTTCTTTGTTTGAAAAACCAGTTGAAGAGCCTAAATTAAAGGCATCACTGTCATGACCTTCCTGAAGATACTTCAAGGCAAGGATATGTGCATCAGCCAAATCAACGACGTGAACATAGTCACGAACGTTGGTCCCATCTTTAGTATCGTAATCATCACCAAAGATGGTTAATTGATCACGTTCACCGGCCGCTACTTGAAGAATAATCGGTACTAAATGCGTTTCTGGCGAATGATCCTCCCCAATTGATCCATCTGGTTTGGCACCAGCAACGTTAAAGTATCGTAAAGCAACAAATTTAATGCCATAAGCAACATCGCTCCAGTGCATAATCTTTTCCATTGCTAATTTGCTTTCGCCATAGGGATTAGTTGGTACCTGGGGATCCGTTTCCTTAATTGGGATGTGTTTAGGTTCACCATAGGTTGCTGCAGTTGACGAGAAGACAATCTTCTTGACGTGGTGAGCGTTCATGACTTCCAAAAGACTAATCATTCCATAGGTATTGTTGTCAAAGTACTTTAACGGTTTCGCCATTGATTCCGGAACAACTGAGAAGGCCGCAAAGTGAATCACCCCTTCAATTGTTTCCTTATCAAAGACCTGATTAAGAAATGCTTTGTCACGAACATCGCCTTCGTAAAAGCGGGCTTTTTTATTAACTGCAGCCCGATGCCCAGTCACCAAATTATCGACAACTGCAACATCGTATCCCTTTTGAACCAATCGATCAACAGTGTGTGAGCCGATATAACCGGCACCACCCAATACTAAAATTGCCATCTTAATATCCTCTCCTTCTCAATTTATCTTTATCAAACTACTTAATCTCTTTAGGACCATCTGAAATTTCAGCAATGTAAAATTCAGCCGGATGCCCAATTTCCTGTTCATAAACCTGACCAACGTTTTTCTTAAAAGCTTCAACTTGATGACGGTCAACAATTGCAATCGCGCAACCACCGAAACCGGCACCCGTCATTCGAGCGCCAACCACACCAGGTTGTTTCCAAGCTGTTTCAGCCAAGGTATCCAATTCTTTACCCGTTACTTCAAAATCATAATGCAACGAAATATGAGAAGCGTTAATTAATTTACCAAATTCTTCAAGGTTATTGTTAACCAATGCATCCTTAGCTTTCAAAGTTCGTTGATTTTCAAAAACTGCGTGGCGAGCCCGACGAATCAGAATGTCATCATTAATCAGGTAGCTGTTTTCATCAAATTCGGATTCACTTAAATCACCAAGCGTTTTAATTGGCAAGTTTGTTTGAAGCCGTTTTAGTGCTTCTTCACACTGAGCTCGACGTTCATTGTACTTGGAATCCTGCAATTCACGATGCTTCTTAGTATTCATGATGACAACGACTCGATCCCCCATTTCTACGGGAACATAGTCATATTTCAGGGTATTGGTATCAAGCAAAATTGCTTGATTACGTTTCCCCATCCCAATGGCAAATTGATCCATAATTCCGGTTTGAAGACCCAAGTAGCTGTTTTCAACCAACTGACCATATTTAACCAGTTCAACCTCATCAATGTTAAAGCCAAAAACATCATTGACGATTTCAGCCGTTAATAATTCAATGCAGGCTGACGATGATAAGCCGGCCGCATCGGGAAGATTGCCATCAACCGCCAAATCAAAACCATGGTTTAATTGATGACCATGTTCAACAATCTGGGCAATCATTCCCTTCGGATAGCTGGCCCAGCCGTCTGATTTGCTATAAGCCAAATCATCCAGTGAAAATTCAATCACGCCTTGATCAGCAACGTTAGCCGAAAAGACACGGACCGTCTTGTCTTCACGGGCACCATACGCACCATAAATTCCCATGCTGATTGCACAAGGAAAAACATGACCACCATTAAAATCAGTATATTCACCAATTAAATTAATTCGACCGGGAGAAAAGAAGACCCGACTTGAATCATAACCAAATTTATCATTAAAAATCTTTTTTACGTCATCAGAAAGCATTACATTCATCCCTTTACTTTTTAGTAAATTTTACTCAAATACAAGGTACCTCATTTTGAGAGCGTTGTCAACTCCTGATTTCCTAAAATCAATCAACTTGCTCAATTAAATAAAGCATTGAATCACTAATATGACTGATATAAAAGCGTCTTGGATCAAAAAATTCACAAGATAATGGAAGCGCTTAATTATTTTTTGATTGTTCTTAATAACCGTTAGTAAAGTTAAGTAAATTCTTGGAGTCATCATGAATCTTACGTCATTTAATCGTTAAAAAAAGGCCAACTCAGCATCGTTACCGATGGCGGGTTGACCCTTAAATGGCTAATTTAAAAGAAAGTTTTGCTAACAACAATTGTAAACATTAATAAAATTACTGAAGAGATAAAAGCGGCCAGAAAAACGTTGCGCCCTCGTTGAAGAATCACCCGGAAGTTGACACTCATTCCCAAAGCTGCCATTGCCATCCCAAGAAATAGATAAGCAGTTTTTACCAAGAAACCAAGTGTAGCGTTCCCAAGTGGTAAAAAGGTGCCTAGAACACTCGCCAAAATAAAGCCGGCCATAAACCACGGAATGGGCAACTTTTGCTTGAGCTCGCCTTCCTTAACCGGTGTCGTTCGTTGATACCAACCACCAATGACCAGTGCTGCCGGCGCCAACATCAGAACTCGCGACAGTTTCGTAATAATGGCCGTATCCAAACTAATCGGGCCACCCGAACTTCCGGCTGCAACAGCATGCGCAATTTCGTGAAGCGATGCGCCAGTCATCACACCAAATTGAGTTGGTGTTAGATGCAACAGGGGTTTAATGCCAATTTCAATCAAGGTGAAGACAGTTCCCAGAATTGCAACCACGGCAACTGCCATGACTTCATTTTCTCGTTGCCGCGTCAGTTTACTTTCAGCAACTTTAATTTGCGGGGAGATTCCCATGACGGCAGCTGCACCACAAATTCCCGTTCCACCAGCGGATAAAATTGCTAATTCTTTTTCAACACCAAATTTACGAGCAATAAAATAAGTCATTGAAACCGTGCCGGCAACCACCACTACGGCTAATAAAATGGTTTTCACGCCTGCTGATGCCAAATCAATTAGATTTAATTTAAATCCTAATAAAATAATGCCTAACCGTAAAAACTTATTCGAAATAAAACCGATACCTTCACGTGAAGCTTCAATTGGTCGTTGAAACACTTGAAAAAGCATTCCTAAAATTAACGAAATAACCAAAGCCCCGATTAAACTTAAATACGGCAGTCCACCAAAATAGTTACCTGCCAAAGCACAAACCAGTGTTAACGCTAACGCAATAAAAAAGCCGTTTGTCCTTAGCACACCATAATTTTTCATCATCTTTTCCTCTCTTTGTTCAACATGAATACTCATAGAATATTACCAGAAAAGAGCAATTATATAAAATTATAATGTATAATAGCAATATAAATAATTCTAATTAAGGCGATGATCACTTTGATACTTGACCGACGATACGAAACTTTCCTAACACTGGCTAAAACCGCCTCCTACACTAAAACAGCTCAGCAACTGTTTATTACACAACCAGCAGTGACCCAGCAAATTGCTAGCTTGCAAAAAGATCTTCAGATTGAACTGGTTAAATATGAACGGCCCAAATTGATTATTACGCCGGCCGGACAAGAATTGGCGAAATTCATTGAAAGTGTCACTATTAAAAGCCACCAAATTTTGGCCCACCTAAAACAGCCCAACGACAAACGACCACTGAAATTCGGGGCCACACTTTCATTTAATGCAATTGTTGAACCGCAATTTATTAAGCAGATTTCTGATCAATTTACAGATATCAATTGCCTGGTTGCCAACACTGATCAGATTTTATCTCAAATCGACAATGGTGAGATTGAGTTTGGACTGGTTGAAGGAAATTTTCAATTAGCGGATTATGATTTTATCCCGATTTTTAAGGACGACTTTATTGCTGTCTGTAATTCAAAAAATCCTTTAGCTAAGAAAAAAGCCGTTCAGCTAACAGACTGCCTACAGTGGCCACTCTTATTGCGAGAACGCGGATCCGGCACCCGTTCAATTCTTGAAAACTGGCTTGGAACAATGAACCGTTCCGTGACCGATTTTTCCAAAGTCATTACGGTTGGTGACATGACCACCATTATCGGCTTACTGGAGTCAAATCTGGGAATTAGTTTCATGTATCGTTCACTGCTGCCACAGCAGCTGGCAAACGGCCAACTTATCCAACTTCCCCTTGCCGACTTTAAAATCACCAGAACCCTTAGTATGGTCTTTCAACGGCAAAGCTATTATGAAGCTCAGTATCGACAAATGGCTAACATTATCAAGCGGTTGTTGGGTCAGTGACCGTTTAAACGACGTCTTCAGGGAAGGTCACATTCTGTTCACAATTTGTTCACAAAAAAACCATATTTATTTTTTATAATGCTTGTATTAGGTCAGTTTTTAAAATAGTTAACATTCGACTTTTTGCACCCGAGCATCCCACTTTCGCTAACCATTCGCTTGGGGCTGCTCACTGTCATAATCAGCATAGTATTTGGGAGGAGCATTTTTGTGGAACAGCCGGTCACTTTGATGCCACGGCATTGGAAATTTTCCATCTTCGTTATAGTCTGCTTGATCTTTAGTTTAACGGCATCGACTTATTTGTTAATTCATAATCGAAGTCCCCAAATTGCGATGGATCAGCTTGCTCAACAACACAGTCATCAAATGATTGATAAAAAAAGTGTTGTGGCTTTATCCGCCGATAACCGCGGCGATCAAGTTGTTTTGGGATTCACTAAAAGGAATCAATTAATTGTTCAATTTCGAGAACGAATTTTGGGCGGCTATGCACCTCAGGGATATCACGTGACTCAAATGACTGCTCAAAATCTGAATCATCCCTACCAATTGAAAAACATTGTCGCCCATAAATACATTAACAATTTCACCTATGGTTTTCTTAAAAACGGGCAACGAGCACCCAAAATTAAGGGAAACCGCACATCACTGATCACACATCACGGTCAGCGGATCTTTTATAGTTTTACCAAGCCGAATGAAAAAGTAGCTGTTCAATTCAACTCGTAATTTAACTAAAAAAACAGTTTGACATTTTCATCAATGCCAAGCTGTTTTTTTAAATTTAATTTGTTTGCCACCACTAATCAGCGATAAGCCACTTAACTAATCCCAGCCGAACTTTCCTTTGCGGTCGATTAACAACCGGTAAAATTTGAAGCACTGAGAAAACGAGTCCACTTCCCCGGTAATAGGCAATGTATTTGGATTGCCACTTATCAACGTATTTATTTTTAAAGGATCGTAACCCTTCAAACCGATATAGTTTATAACCGTATTCATAAATTAAATGAACAACTCGTTCCTGGGTAAAACTAAATCGCGATGTACCAACATTCGAAAGTGGTGACATGCCTAAATCAAAGTAATGATACCCAGCTTCACGGGCCCGATCGTACAGATTAATTAAAAGTCCATCCATAATTCCTGAAGGCGCCTTTGAAGAGGAACGCATCAAATCAATCGAAGTGACTTCTTGATTACCATCCGGCATCAAATTCGCAAAAGCGATAATTTCACCATTTGGATTCTTCATCACTGCAATCGGTGATTGATTCAAATAAAATTCATCAAAGAAGCCAAGCGAAAAGCCCTTTTCAGGCCGACCTTCCAACCACTCAGCCGAGATCTTTTTCAAGGTTGTCATCAGCTGATCATCAAAGGGTGGTTTCAAAAGATCAAATTGATACCCTTCCCGGTTGAATTTATTTATCAACGCTCGTTCTCCGCGATGGCGCTTACCACTCAACGTAAATTGCGTAACGTCCACTAACCCATCTTCACCGGTTTTAATAAAATCAAAGCCGCTTTCATGCAACTGCATTGTCAGTTCCTGATTGATTTCGTAGAATAGCAGTTTATAATCGGCTTTATCCGCAACTACCATAAATTGATCGATTGCTGCACTAATTTTCTCCTGATTACCAACCGGTTCACCCATAATCAAAATTTTATCAGCCGTTTTACGAAACATAAAGAAGACTTGGTCCTGACCATTTTCTTGATAAAAGTAGAGCTGCTTATCTCGAAGAAATGCCAAATGACTGTTTTCATTGCCGCCATACTGATCAATAACGTGCCGAACCCGGTCAGCATTAAACGGCTCATACAACCATGATGGTCGACCAGCAGACAAATATCGATTAACGGCGAACAGGACTAATAAAGCGATGACCAAACCGACAAAACCGGCCAGCCAAGCTGCCTGTGACGGAAACAGATAGGCTTTGTCAAAATGTAATGGTGTGTGGGGATTGGCAGCAATCCCCACCAATGTATAGCTAATAAAGGTAATGACAAATAATGACCCATTAAATAACAAGGTACCCCATGAATTGGCCATCCGACTACGATAAAGCACGCCTCTTGAAAGCCAGAGAATAGCCAGAATAAAAAGGAACAGGGCAATCATTCGCCAAGTAAACGCTTCATTAAGCCAGGTGTTTAAAACCGAAATAATCAGGACTACCACCGTCGGCCAAAACGCTCGCTTTGTTCGTGCCCAAATGCCACTTGCCAGCCCAATTAATAAAAAGGCAACGATAATATTCATAATATGACTAACAAAGAAAATTGAATAGGGAAACAATCGAATGTAAAGTCGGTTAACCGCAACAACATTGGGAACGGTCGCAAAGAGCAACATCATAATACCTGAAAAATACATAAAAATCGTCAAAATCACTTGAGCAAACCGCTGAATCAAAATTTTAGGCAGGTTGTCCAAAAAAGCATTGATTTTATCGCCAGTATCGTGAATAAATAAACCGGCACCAACGACAAATGGCACTAAGTAATAAAACGTTCGGTACAGTAGGATCCAGACTAAGGCATCGCTTCGACCAACGCCGATAAAACCAAGCCCGATAATCACGAAAATATCAAATGATCCCAATCCTCCAGGAATCATTGAAACGACTCCGGCAACGTTGGCAACAACAAAAATTGGCACCACCGCCGCAAAATCAATAGGCAGGTCCATTAAGAAACCAACTAAGATAAAGAACCCCAAGGCACTTGACCATTCCAATAAGGAACCGGTTGCCATAATCATTTCCTGCTTAGTTGAAAGATCCTTAAAAAAGTCGGATTGATTTAATTTAGTCATTAAAAAGACTGCCGGGAAATAACTGGCGCCGCCCAATAACCAAATCCAGTAATGCGAAAAAGTCTGACCGACTCCAAAGCCAAAAATCATGATTAAAGAAACCAGACATAAAAGTGATAAACCAGAGATTAAAAATAAGGCCACTTTGGAAATCGCATAAAGAATTTGTTTACGAGAAGCTCCTTTACTATAAAAGTGAGCCCGCAGACTAGCACCCAAAAGCCCGCCAAATCCTAATAGATTTGTAAATGTATTAACAACCCAGCCGCTTCGAATGACGTACCAAGGTGAAAATTTGGTTGGTAAAAAAGTGACAATCGAGAAATCATAAATCAACATCGGTAGAATCGAAACGAACCCCACCACTAACATAATCAACAACGATGTATTCGTTTGATTACTTAAAATTTGCTTAAATGCTTCACCATTAACCTGACGGATAATTTTTGCCAACTGTCGAACAACAAAAATTAAAACCGAAAAGACGAATAACAACTTAATGACTGTCATTCGTTTATCAAGAAAGGCTTTCAATTTTGCCAAATAACTCACCCCAAAATAAATGTCTTGTTTTATTATGCCAATTAACGGCGCTGATAACAAGAAATGACACCTATCCGTTAAGAAAACTTATTGGCTGGTCCAAAGCGTTTCTCATTACTAACTACCACCAAGGTGGTCCCCAGCCATTTCCACCAAAATGATCATGGTCAAACCAACCCCAAAAGTAGCCTTCACCAAAGCCATTATCGTTAGGCATGTCTTTACTAAGCTGCCATCCAGGATGCCTTAACTTCCAAATAATTAAGCTTGGAATCAAAGCAACCGCTAAAATAACCAGCGTTAACACATTCCAGCTGGGACCGGCCTTAATTTTCTTGACGTTGGCAACGTGCTTTGCCACAAATGGTTGATAACGATTGAAATAAGTTATGATTTTAGCCCCATTACCATGCTTTCTTGGCAACCCCAATGCTAAATACCAAGCTTGAAAATCAGACATCGCTGTTCCTAATTGATCAGAGGGAACCATTACTATTTGTAATTGCTTATGTATCGGGTACACAATAATGAACGAAACCCGTTTTTCCAAACGATTGGCTCGTTGAATAATTGCGGTCTGATAATCACCTTCTACATGAGAGATTGGCTTAGTGCGAGCCACCCTTTGCAATTCATCCTCGGCAAACGACTGAAAAGAAGTTGCTGCATCCTCGTCATGAGTTCCAAAAGTCGGATCATCACGGACGCTTGATGGCAATCTCTTTAAGGTGTAAACCCAAATCTCTGGTTGATTTCGACTACGCTGCCAACCTCGATTACATTCAATCACTCGCTTCTTTTGAGAAGCCGTTAGTAAGTGACGTTGATCATGAATGGTTTCCGTTGAAAGCGAATCGGCTTGCACAACAACGACCATTCCAAAAGAAATCAAGAAAACCGTTATGATCATTAAAATCAGTCTTCTCACTCGATCCTCATCTCCCCAATCAAGCTGTTATCTTGATTATGGCACTTTTAAAAAAATTCACAACTACAAGCTGAATCAAAAGTGAATAAACGATTGAGTTTGAACACTCAAGCAAATTAAAAAAGCACCCCGCATCAGTTTTACTGACACAGGGTGCTATATTTTAACTAATTTTAATTAGCTTATTTTAAGGTTACGACGCCACCAACAGCCTCAAGAGTTTCCTTGATTTTGTTAGCTTCATCTTCAGAAACGCCTTCCTTGATAGTTGAAGGTACTTTGTCGACAAGCCCTTTAGCATCTTTCAAACCAAGACCAGTGATTTCACGAACTGCCTTGATTGCTTTAACCTTTTGGTCACCGGATTCAGTTAATTCAACATCGTATGAATCCTTAGTAGCACCTTCGTCACCGTTACCACCAGCAGCAGCTACCGGAGCTGAAGCGGAGACACCAAATTCATCTTCGATTGACTTAACTAAGTCGTTAAGATCGCTAATCGAAGCATCTTTTAATTGATCAATAATATTATCTTTATCGAAAGCCATTATATTTTCCTCCAGTTTAATTGGAATTGATTTTAGTCTTTAGGCAGCGTCACCGTCGCCATTTTCTTGTTTCTTATCAGCAATTGCTTTAACACCGTATGCAAAGTTACGAACAGGTGCTTGAAGAATATTAGCAAGCGTAGAAAGCAATTCTTCACGACTCGGCAATGCAGCATAAGCATTAATTTCATCAAGTGTGGCAACCTTACCATCAATCACACCACCCTTAAGTTCAAGGGCATCGTTACTTTTAGCAAAGTTGTGAACAATCTTCGGTCCGGCAATTGGATCTTCTGATGAAAAGACAACGGCCGTTGGACCTGCAAATGTCTCTTTCAAATCATCCAAGCCAGCTTTTTCAGCAGCTCGAACCAAAACCTTATTCTTGATAACTTGCATCTTAACGCCTTCATCACGTAATTGCTTACGTAAATCGGTTACTTCAGCAACAGTTAAACCACGGTAATCAACAATGACAATTGAGGAAGCCGCCTTCATACTTTCAGCAGCTTCTTCAACCTTCTTTGCTTTAACCGCAACAGTTTGTTCACTCACGAGTTTCACCTCCCAAAAATTTTATGGGATTTAATAAAAAATCCCTATGCCAACCTAGACATAGGAAAAAAATTCGTTTCCTCGGCAGGATATTAAGGCAATTGCCACCTGAGTCTTAGGCATATATCAGCATTGACTAGCATATCATAATTTATCTTAGCAAGTCAATTAGGGATTTAATTTAAATCGAAAATCATTATTCACCAAATGATTCAAGATCGACTTTGACACCTGGGCCAAAGGTTGAAGAAATTGAAACGTTTTTGACATAAGTTCCCCGAACAGAAGCCGGACGAGCTTTAACAATGACGTCTTCAATGGTCTTCAAATTACCGACTAATTGGTCAGTTCCAAATGAAACTTTACCAACCGGCACAGCAACGTTCCCGTCTCTGTCAGTCCGATAAGTTACCTTACCAGCCTTAGATTCTTCAACCGCCTTGGCAACATCCATGGTAACCGTGCCGGTCTTAGGGTTAGGCATCAACCCTTTAGGGCCAAGAACTCGACCCAAACGACCCACTTGAGCCATCATATCAGGTGTGGCAATGGCAACATCAAAGTCTAACCAGCCATCCTGGATCTTTTCAACCAAGTCAGTGTCCCCAACAAAGTCGGCACCGGCTGCTTGGGCATCCTTAGCCTTGTCACCCTTAGCAAATACGATAACGGTCTGTTCTTTACCAGTTCCGTTTGGTAAAACAACCGCCCCACGTAATTGTTGGTCAGCTTGCTTAGTATCAACATTTAATTTAAATACAATTTCAACAGTTGCATCAAATTTTGCATAATCAATTTTTTTGACAAGTTCAACGGCATCTTGAAGTGGGTAAGCCTTTGACGGGTCTACTTGTTCAAGAGCTGTTTTATATTGTTTACCTCTTTTACGAGCCATGTGTTTTCCTCCTTGTTTGTGGTTCTAACGGATTAACCTCCCACGCAACGTTCAAACAACGCTTGCAATAGCGTTGGTCCTACTTCGTCAGTATGTTGTTGGCCTTAATCTTCAACCGTAAAGCCCATACTACGTGCAGTTCCTTCAACCATTCGCATGGCTGCTTCAACGTCAGCTGCGTTTAAGTCTTTCATCTTTGTTTCGGCAATTTGCTTAACTTGGTCTTTAGTAACTTTAGCAACCTTGTTAGTGTTTGGTTCACCGGAACCCTTTTGAACACCGGCAGCTTTCTTGAGTAACACAGCAGCAGGTGGTGTCTTGGTGATAAAGTCGAATGAACGATCTTCATACACAGTAATAACAACCGGAATAATCATACCTGCTTGATCAGCAGTACGAGCGTTAAATTCCTTGGTGAAGCCCATAATGTTGATCCCTGCTTGACCTAAAGCAGGACCAACTGGAGGGGCAGGTGTTGCTTTGCCCGCAGGAATTTGTAATTTAACAACGTTAGCTACTTTTTTAGCCACGAGACATACCTCCTTAAGTCCGTGTGTGGTAAATTGGAGAGCAATATTTCTCCTCCCACGTCCATATGCTTATTATCTAAATAAACATACCAACATAATATACCACAGACAGCTCCAACAAACAATATAAAAATTATTGTGTCCACAAAAATTTGGCAATACTTTTATCAACCAGCCGATTTTCATGTAACAATCGGTGGCTTGCCCGCCGACCACGGACAATTAATTCATGATACCGCCTTAATGATCGATTCAGCAAATATCGCAATGAGAAGGCGCTGTTAACTGATACCTGACCGTCATCCTTTTGTTGATCACTAATTCTACCCGCAATGTTCAGAACTTGAATGGAAGCCGGTAGTGTTGCGATATTGGCCGCTAAGGCTGAATAAATTGGCCGTTTTTTTAGCGGTCCAGCGGCTGTTAGTGGCACCGAATCAACGATCGCCGTATTACGGGCAATTTCGGAATCATTAAACGGCCCCGCAATTGCAACGACCCGATCAATCGTCACGGCAGCGTGTTGCTGCTGATGAGTTAAGTACCAAAAAATAGTAATGCATCCCATCGAATGACCAACCAAATTGAGATGATCAATTTGATACTGATTCTTTAGTAATTGGCAAATTTGATCAAGCCAAACGGCCTGCTGCCGAGGTTTTGACGTCTTGTCTTCAAACAGTATTTGAACGACACTGCGTTTTGCTGCAAGCTCACCAATCAATTTCAAACGGCCGGTTCGTTTAACGATAATGACCAGCGATTTATCCGCTTGATAATTTTTAACCAGTCGTTTTAAGAGTGGGCCAAAGGAAAACCGACTGCCAAAATACCCTGGTAAAAAAAGGGTTACAGCACCAATCTCTGTCGCCAAACGGCCCTGACGCTTAATAGGGCGGCCTAAGGCAACTACCCACCGAATCAAAAGCGTCAAGCTAATTAGTAAGACCAGTGTTGTGCCGGTAATCAAAACTAGTTTCAATCCAATCACCAACTTTTAGGTTATGCGCGTCACCCAAGTGCAATCTAAATTTCCGGATCCACTTGATTAAATTCCAACTCGGTGCTGGTTTCTCGGCCAAACATTTCAATATTAACTTTCAGGCGCATTTTTTCATTATCAATTTCAGTTACTTTGCCATCCAACCCAGTAAAGGCTCCATCGACAATCTTAACGGTGTCACCGACGTTGACGTTGAGCTCCTCATGGCGTGAACTCATCCCGATTCGCTTCAATACCAGTTCAACCTCATCCGGAAGCAGCGGGGTTGGTTTACTTCCCTGCCCGTGAGAACCAACGAAGCCGGTAACTCCTGGTGTATTACGAACCACGTACCAAGCTTGATCCGTCATAATCATTTCAACCAAGACATAGCCAGGAAAAGTCTTATCCATTTTAACCTTGTCTTTGCCTTTTTTATCAACTTCGTGCTCTTCAGTTTCAGGTACGACCACTCGAAAAATCAAATCAGACATTCCCATTGACTGTTTCCGACTATCCAAATTCATCTTAACTTTATTCTCATACCCAGAATAAGTATGCAACACATACCATTTTTTCTCTGCTGATTCCACCATGTTTACAGCTCCTCTTTTACTTCAAAACAATATTAATTCAAACAAAAAAACCTGACAACATTTGCAGGTTTTAACAACATAACTATATCAAAAATTTGCCCAAAAGGCTATGCAAGAAATGAAAGTGCCCACTGGACGATCAAATCAATCAAGCCCAAAAAGATAGCCATGATAATGGAAGTCCCGATTACCGTTGATGTATCGGTTCGGGTCTGCTTAACATTTGGCCATGTAACAATTTTCATTTCTTTAACAACATTTTTACAAAAGTTCCAGAGTCTCAAATTCGTATCCCCTTACATCGTTTGTCTAGCGAGTTTCCTTGTGTAGTGTGTACTTCCCACAATACTTGCAAAACTTATTAAGCTCTAACCGTTTCGTTCGATTAGGGTTTGCAGGGATAGTATAATTTCTCGACCCGCAAACAGAACATGCCAGAGCAACTTTCTTTTGTGCCATCGTGGCACCTCCTAACAAGCATAGTAATTCTAGCATTCTAAATCAATCCAGTCAATTTATCCATCAAAAGATATTTATATCGACACCTTGAACGGGCATTAATGAACGCACCATGATCAAGATGAATTTCCGAATCAAGTTTAAAGATAAATCGCAGTGCTTCCTTCTCAATTGGCGTGGCCACTTGATATAGCCGTTCCAGATGATCTTTCAATAGTGCCGAATCTTCGGGATTAACTGCTGAATAATCCACTAACTTCGTTGAGAGACTCTCTAATTCCCTATCCAGTCTGACCAGAGGGACTTTGGGTGCTCTCTTTTTAGCATTCATCTTTCGGATCAAGTCGGTTGTTCGATTTTTTAAATTATGTTTAAAAAAGGTCCCAAAGCTTGCCCGATGCCCCTGTTGGAAATGTTTCGCCGATTTAATCAGTACAAGACCTGCTTCCTGATCAAAATCATCCTTGTCCATTCCTTCTATGCGAAAGGTCCTTCTCATTTTTCTTATAACTGGATAATACTTGTGAAAAAGCAGTATAAATGCCTGCTCATCACCGTCTGCCAGTGACTTTATTATATCGCATTCCTTCATACTAAACATCGATCAGATTCTCCTTTTTACGCATTAATTAACGCAAATTAGATTACAGAAGGATTAATTTAGTCTCAAGGGAACGACAATTCATCAATTATAAAACTAACTATACCAATCAAATGATATAAAAAAATCAATATTATAATTTATAATCATTATTTATTGTCACCAGTTAAATGATCACGTAACTTTTCCAACTCTAACAATTGTTTTGGGCTCCACGGCGTTTGTCGCAGCGCGTGCGATTTATCGGTCATTTTACGGGCTTCCATATCCACTTCCTGCTTAGCTCGCTGGATATCGCGCAACAGTTCTCTGGCAGGAATTCTCAGCGCCCCTGCAGCAAATATTGTCCATTGTTCAGCCTGGTCACTGGTAGCCACAATCACCTGGGTAAATCGATTTTGTTTTTTCCTGGCCAATGCCTCAATGTAACTGTCGGCCGTTTGATCTTTACTTGTCCAAACAATCTCCATATCAAATTTTCGAAAGCTCTTTGAATTTCCCGGCACATACATGGCATCAAAGACAACAATCATGTTAATGTCTCGATATTTTTTGTATTCCGACAACTCAGCCAGTAGCTGATCCCTGGCATCTGCCAATCGATCAGCCTGTTTTAATTTATTTAAATGAGGCCAATTGCCGATCATATTGTAAGCATCAACAATAAGCAAATCCTCTTTCATACGCCCACCGACCTTACTTCGTCCTTAAGGGATGGCGGGAATTAAAGCCTTGGTAAATCAGGACACTCGCAGCAACACTGGCATTTAAGCTCTGAATGTCACCAATCATCGGAACCGTTAACATCTCATCAACTTGCTTTTTTAGCAATGGTGAAATTCCCTTGCCCTCGTTTCCAATCACAAGCGCAACGGCACCAGTTGCATCCCAGTGTCGATAATCTGTTCCAACGACATCCGTTCCAAAAATCCATAAGCCACGTTTCTTAAGGTCTTTAATCGTTGCTGATAAGTTGGTTACCCGAGCAACCGGAACCCGTTCAATAGCACCGGCAGAGGTTTTCGCAACGACGGCTGTTAAGCCGACTGCCCGGTGCTTAGGGATAATAATTCCTGAAACACCAGCTGCATCAGCCGTCCTGATAATTGAGCCAAGGTTATGAGGATCTTCAATATTATCCAAAATTACAAAGAAGGGCGGCATCGCCTGATCTTCTGCATTTTTAAACAAGTCATCAATGGTCGCATATTCAAATGCTGCTACCGATAGCACAACTCCCTGATGGTTTTGACCATTGGCAAGTTTATCCATCTTTTGTTTAGGTACTTCCGAAATAACCAAGCGCTGTTTTCGCGCTAATTTTAAAATTTCGGTAATTGTTGATTCATCTTTTTTAATACCCGTTTGAATAAACAGCTTATTAAGCGGCGTCTGGCTTTTCATGGCTGCTTCGACAGGGTGCCTGCCAATAATAAATTCTTCGTTTTCCTGATCATGCTTCATGTTTTAAGTGCCCACTTTCCACCTGTTTAATACACCAATCAGCCAACTGTTTCATTCGATCATCTTGGTCACTTAGGCTGAGGTAGCCAAAAACCGCTTCAAAGCCTGTTGAAATTCGGTAGGTAATGACATCGGTGTTCTTAGCATGGGTGTGACTTTTGGCATTTCTGCCGCGTTTAAAATAGTCCCATTCTTTATTGGTCAATACCCCATCTTTGGTCATTAACTCAATTAAAGCGGCCTGAGCCTTTGCTGAAACGTACTTCGTGGCAACATGCTGCAAACGAGTCGGTTTGGCGATGCCATTTTCAATTAAATGTCGCCGAATAAAGACTTCATATGCGGCATCACCCATGTAAGCCAATGCAATGCCGTTGAGCTGTGAGAAATCATCTGTCATAGATTTAACTTATTCCTTTCTGAAACGGGTTCCTTGAGGCGTGTCCTCCAAGATAATCCCGCGTGCTTTTAGTTCTTCTCTAATTTCGTCACTGCGAATAAAGTCTTTATCAGCCCTGGCCTGCTGCCGCTCGTGAATGAGTGCCCAAATTTCATCGTCCTTGAGTTCGCTTTGCTCTAATTTAATGCCAAAAATCGACGCTAATTGTTTTAATGTATTAATGATAAACTGCAAACTATTTTGAAAAACGACGTCGCGTTCACTATACATATTAGCAAATTTGGCCAATTCGTAGACCGCTGCAATGCCGTTTTGAGCATTAAAATCATCATCCATTGCATCATTAAAGTCAGCAACGATTTGGCGAACTTCCTGTTCAATTTTTGGATCACTGCCCGCTTCTGCATTATGCAGTCGATAGGTCAGATTATTAAACGCCGTCTGCAGCTTTTTTAAATTACTTTTAGCCTCTTGAATACTGGCATTACTGTATTGAATGGGTCGTCGATAGTGAGTCGTCGACATTAATAGGCGAATCACCTGCCCATCAATTTTTTTCAGTAAATCATGGACCGTCACGAAGTTTCCCAATGATTTGCTCATCTTTTCATTGTCTTCGCCGATGGTTACAAATCCATTGTGCATCCAATACTTGACAAACTGTTGGTGAGTTCGGGCTTCACTTTGGGCGCGCTCATTTTCATGATGCGGGAAAATAAGGTCTTCGCCACCGCCGTGAATATCGATGGTTTTGCCCAAATATTTCATCGACATCACGGAGCATTCGATGTGCCATCCTGGCCGGCCTTTACCCCATGGCGAATCCCAAGAAATTTCATCCCCTTTAGACTTCTTCCAAAGGGCAAAGTCGATAGGGTCTTCCTTTTGCTCAAATTCTCCTTGTTCAACATGCTGACTGGCACCAATTTCCAACTGATTGACATCAATGTGTGGCAATTCACCGTAAGTCGGAAATTTTCGAGCACGAAAATAAACATTCCCATCGACATTATAAGCATAGCCTTGGTCTTCAAGATTTTTAACAAAATCAATGATTTCGGGAATATTTTGAGTTGCTCGAGGGTGAATGACATTTTTAGAGATGTTAAGCGCTGCTGTATCCTGCATAAAAGCATTAATGTACTTTTCAGCAATTGCTTCAACAGTCGTCTGGTTTTCCTTGGCGGCATTAATCATTTTATCGTCAACGTCCGTAAAGTTGGAAACATAATTAACCTTGTAGCCGCGATATTCCAAATATCGTCTAATGGTGTCAAACGCAATGGCACTTCTAGCATTGCCAATATGAATATAGTTGTAGACAGTTGGGCCACAGACATACATGTTAACGACGCCTGGGGTAACAGGTTCAAATTTTTCTTTTCGACGAGTAAGCGTATTAAAAATCTGCAACATGTCTAATTCCTTTCTCTTCTGCTGGTTATCTTCAGTTAAATATTGTGGTGTATATAAGAAATGATAGCATAGTTTTCAAGCATTTTTTTCATGAACGCCCAATCATTATGATAAAAGGTCTCGCCGAAAAATCAACGAGACCAATTAATTTAAAAATATTTTTTATAAATTATTATTTATTAATTTGATTCAACGTCTGTTTAATATGCTGAATAGCCTTATCTCGGCCAACTAATTCAACCGATTCAGGAAGCTCAGGGCCATGCATCTCATGGGTTACCGCGATTCTAATTGGCATCCATAACTTGCGTCCCTTAATTCCGGTGTCTTTTTGAATGGCTTTAATTGTGTGGAAAATTTCCACACTATCAAATGGATTTAATTTCTCAATTCGCTTTAAAAATTCATTTAAAACGATGGGGGCTGTCTCATTGGAAATCTCAGCCAATGCGTCACCACTAACTTCTTCTGGTTCTTGGAAAAAAACTGAAGCCATATCATTGATTTGGGCCATGTAACTCATCTCACGCTTATAAAGCATAATTAGTTGGCGAGCCCATTCAATTGTTTTGGCATCAGGATTTTCCGGAATATTGCCACCCTTGATTAATTGACGAAGTGCCAAGTCCATCACTGTACTGCCGTCAGCTTCTTTAACGTACTGATTATTAATCCATTCAAGCTTCTTAGAATCAAACTTCGCCGGTGACTTGCTGAGACGCTTTTCATCATACATCTTAATAAATTGTTTTTTGGTAAAGATTTCATCTTCACCAACGGGTGACCATCCTAATAGTAAAATGAAATTAAACATTGCATCCGGCAAATATCCCAAATTACGGTATTGTTCAATGAACTGTAAAACAGATTCATCCCGTTTACTTAATTTTTTACCAGTGTCAGCACTAATAATCAGACTCATGTGACCAAATCTGGGCGCCTGCCAACCAAATGCCTCATAAATCATCAATTGCTTTGGCGTGTTGGCAACATGATCATCCCCACGAAATACATGGCTGATCTTCATTAAATGATCATCAACAACTACCGCAAAGTTATATGTCGGGGTGCCATCACGCTTGGCGATGACAAAGTCACCACCGATCGTGTCGGAATTAAACGACACGTTTCCCTTAACAATATCATCCCAGGCATATTCATGATTCTTTGGCACTCGAAAACGAATGACTGGTTTAAGTCCCTTAGCCTTTGCGTCAGCAATCGCCTGTTGTTTTTCTTCCTCAGTCATTCCTGCATATTCGTATTCATAATGAGGCATCTCACCACGAGCTTTTTGAGCTTCTCGATCAGCAGTCAGTTGCGCTTCAGTCCGATACGATTCATAAGCCTTACCTTCATCCAAAAGTTGTTGCAATAACGGCTTATAAATATCGTTTCGTTCTGATTGCCGATAAGGACCAAAATCACCACCAATATCGGGGCCTTCATCCCAATCCAAGCCAAGCCACTTGAGGTTCTCAAGTTGACTTTTTTCGCCGTCGGCAACATTTCTCTTAGTATCAGTATCTTCGATTCGGATAATAAACTTACCCTTGTTGTGGCGGGCAAATAAATAGTTAAAAATGGCTGTTCGTGCGTTTCCGATATGCAAATGGCCAGTTGGGCTAGGAGCATAACGAACTCGAATTGCATTGTTTGCCAATGTATCAGCGCCTCTTTCTTAAGTTTATTTCAAAATTTGTCAGCATTTTAAGTTTACAATGAAGTGTCGGAAAAATAAAGTAGCAGCTCAATAAGTACACGAAAAAAGCGATTAACTTCCAAGTAACTTTTAGTTAACCGCTCCAAAATGGTGTTTACTTTTTATCGATTACTTTTTGAGGTATTTCGTTTGCCTGACTGTTGCCGGCTACTTGTCTTACCTTCGTCGTTACCATTTTTGTCCGTGATATTTTTAGTTGAATGTTCAGGACGGGCAAAGATCATTTTGCCAGCATCCGTTTGAATGGCGCTGGTAACAACCACGTCAATATGTTGATTAAAGAAGTAACGTCCATCTTCAACCACAACCATTGTGCCGTCATCCAAATAAGCAACCCCTTGCTGTCTTTCAGTTCCATTCTTAACAACCATTACGTTCAGCTTTTGACCCGGCAAAATCTTTTGCCGAAGAGCCGTTGCCAGCGCATTAATATTCAAAACCTTAACGTGTTGGAATTGAATGACTTTATTCAGATTATAATCATTTGTAATGATGACACCATCAACATCTTTAGCTAATTGAATTAATTTAGTATCCACTTCATCGATATCATCATAATCCTTTTCATAAATTTCAATGGGAATCATTTTTTCCTTTTGAAGTTTATTTAAAATATCAAGTCCTCGACGACCACGCACACGTTTAACACTATCGCTGGAATCGGCGATATATTGTAATTCATACAAAACAAATTTGGGGACTAACAGTGTCCCTTCCACAAATCCAGTTTTAATCACATCGTAGATCCGACCATCAATTAAAATATTGGTATCCAAAATTTTATAATGATGATAATTGTCATCCACCGGCTTATCAATAATCTTTTCACCAGGGGCCTTAGCAGCTTCGGATTTACGACGAAATTGAAAGACCTTTCGCCAGCGATCACTCTGAGTATTACCCAACCGAAAGCCAAAATAACCTAATACCAGCATTAAAATAATTGGAATCATGGTATTCAAGAAAAACGTATCGGCCTTAAAGAACACAATTGAAATCAAAACGGCCAATACTAATCCGACAATTAATCCCAATGTGCCAAACAACAATGAAATCGGACTCTGACTCGTTAAGCGTGATTCAATTCGATCAATAGCTTTCAGGACAGCATTTCCAGTAACCAATGAAATAATATAAAAAATAATGGCACCTAAAATTGCGTTCGTAATGGCATTATTGAAAAGTGTCCCGTATGCAACTTGAAGGATTAACCACAAAAGTGGAAAATAACTAGCCCCAATCGCGGCACCCGCAAGTGTAAAAACAATTTGAACAATTCTTTTTCTTTTCAACATTTCACCCTCTTTATTTAATCGTCAAAACGGCGGTTAGCTTAAATTAATTGCAGCCGTCTGTTTACTTTCTTCAACCAAGTGCTATTTTAAGTGCTTGGGATAAGGTTGACACCCCGACCACTTTAATTCCGCTTGGCGGTGTCCATCCCTGAAGATTATTTGCGGGAATCAGCACACGTTTAAAGCCTAATTTTTGAGCTTCCGATACCCGCTGTTCAATTCTGGTAACGCGCCGAACTTCACCAGTTAGACCGAGTTCACCAACATAACACTCGGCCGGTGGTGTCCCACGATTTTTATATGAAGACGCGATGCTAACTGCCATGGCCAAGTCAATCGCTGGTTCATCAAGCTTAACACCACCAGCAGCCTTCAAATAAGCATCCTGATTCTGTAACAGTAAGCCCGCTCGTTTCTCCAAAACGGCCATAATCAGCGAAACCCGGTTACGATCCAACCCCGTTGCAGTCCGGGTGGCGTTTCCAAAAACGGACGCCGTCACCAAAGCCTGAATTTCAACCAGAATCGGCCGAGTGCCTTCCATCGAGACCACAATTGCTGAGCCAGTCGCATCTTTTAAGCGTTCTTCAAGAAAAATTTCAGAGGGGTTGGTCACCTCGTGAAGACCATCCGTCATCATTTCAAATACGCCCAGCTCGTTAGTTGAACCAAATCGGTTTTTTACAGTTCGCAAAATCCGATATGAATGATGTAAATCTCCTTCAAAATAAAGCACCGTATCAACCATATGCTCAAGAATCTTAGGCCCGGCGATCGCGCCACCCTTGGTTACATGACCAACGACAAAGACTGTAATTCCTTGACCCTTAGCGATGTTCATTAAATCAGCTGTCACTTCCCGAATCTGGGCAACCGAACCAGTCGCCGACTGTAATTCCGGGATTTGCATCGTTTGAACAGAGTCAATCACCACCGCGTCTGGTTTCATTTCACTGATTGTACTTTTAATAACATCCATATCTGTTTCCGGAAAAACGTAGAGTTGTTGGCTATTAACGCCTAGACGCTCTGCCCTCATTTTTATCTGACTGGCGCTTTCTTCTCCAGAGACGTATAAAATTTTACCGGATTGACTTAACTGACCAGAAACTTGAAGCATCAGTGTTGATTTACCAATGCCGGGATCACCCCCGATTAGGATCAACGACCCCGGCACAACGCCACCACCCAAAACCCGATTTAGTTCCTCCATGCCGGTTTTAAAGCGGGGTTCACTTTGAAACTTAACGTGGCTTAATGGTTCGGGCTTAACTTCATCAACCCCCGCCCTTCGTAAACCAGCGGTCCGCGTTGTCGCCGACTTTGGTGTGATGGTTTCTTCAACCAGTGTGTTCCACTGATTACAGTTGGGGCAACGACCAAGGTATCGCGGTGAAATATAACCGCAGTTTTGACATACATATTGGGTTTTAACTTTCGCCAATCAAATTCTCCTCTTTAAAATTAGATTACCATTTAAATTTTATCACTTATTTCAAGTAATTTTGCAAAACATGCACGGTTTTAACTGCTTCTTATACTTTCACTTTAGCGTCCAGAGGAGCCGAAACCGCCTTGGCGGGTTTGCTTTTTGGTCCTGTTTTCCTGATCGGCCAATAAGTATGGCATAAATATTCCCTGGGCAATTCGTTCTCCTTTTTGAATTTTTATGTCTGAAATCCCAAAATTAAGGATTTGGACAAAAATCTCGCCTTCATTACCACTATTGTTATAATAATCTGCATCGATTACACCAATCCCATTTGGAATAGCCAACCCACGTTTTAATGGATTACTGGAGCGATTTGCAATAATAAGCACTTCATTTGGCTGCATATAGGCCTTAATACCGGTAGGAATCAGAAACGGTTTTAACGTCTGCCGGGCCCGGTCAAGTTTCTCCGGTTGACACTTTTTTTCATGCTTAATGGCCCACAGCACCTTTAGAAAGTCTAATTTCCAAATTGATGGAATCGTCATATTAACAGCACTCTCAAAGTCATACCCTGCCGCATTAACAGTTGTCCGGTACGGGAGCGTTAAATTTTGGTCCTGGTACTTCGAAACAATTTCAAATCCACGTGTCATAATACCAACCTCTTTCATAGAATTCACTGGCAATCAGATCAAACGTCTGGAACATCTTTAATGGATTAATCATAGCACGGAGGCAAACGAACATTCTTTTAAAATTTAGTTAAGTCCTCTGATCGCTTTCTAACGCCCTAAACGTTAACTTTTCATTATTGACCCAAAATTGGCCTGCCAGCTAATTGACAAATCCATTAAAAAAGGCCAAAATGTAGGTAAGTAAAACCTTTAAGCAGCCTAAAATGAAAGGAACTTCGTCATGACAAATCAAGACGCATTAAAGCAACTCGTAGGCCAAGAAGCCGTTAAATTCATCAAAGACGGCATGATCGTCGGCCTGGGAACCGGTTCAACTGTTAAATTTATGGTTGACGCACTTGGCAAAAAAGTAGCTGATCAACATCTTTCAATTGTCGGCGTCCCAACCTCAAAAAGAACCAAAGAACAGGCCAATCATCTAGACATTCCAACTAAAGACCTTGATGAAGTCGATCACATTGATCTCACGATCGACGGTGCTGATCAAATCGACAAAAACTTTCAGGGAATTAAAGGCGGTGGTGGTGCCCATTTGTGGGAAAAAATTGTTGCGATCAACTCAACCAAAAATATTTGGATTGTCGATCAAAGCAAACTAGCCGATCAACTCGGCTCCTTTCCACTGCCTCTTGAAGTGATTCCCTATGGCAGTCATCAACTATTTCAACGGTTGGTGGCCCGTGGCTTCAATCCCGTTTTTCGAATGATAAACAACCAGTATGTTACCACCGATTCCAATAATTACATCATTGATCTTCACTTACACCAAATTAAAGATCCCCAAAATTTGGCACTAACTCTCGATCAAATGACTGGCATTGTTGAACATGGCCTCTTCTTAAACATCGTTAATACCGTCATTGTTGGTCAAGAAAATGGGCCAAAGGTCCTTCAGGTACGACCTTAAATTTAAAAATATTTTAAGCGTCCAAGAAGTTTTGGGCGCTTTTTATTAACCATGAAACCAATTTTTGATATCAGACTCGCTGGACTAGTGTAACGTATCTTTGATATACTTAAAAATTTACTAATCAGTTACGAGCGTAATATCGGGATACAAGGAGCGCAATTTAATGCGGGCATCCGCGGTTGTGAACTGCCAATGAATCGCTTTTTTC
>NZ_LS423001.1 GCF_900411375.1 Lentilactobacillus raoultii
CGTAATGTCCAAAGTTTCTTAGTTCCATCCTTGGTAATCCTTGTCAAATCAACGTTAATCAAAAAACACTTGCCTTCCCCCAAAAGTTCCGACATAGTGTAAGTACCAACTCAACACAAGGAACAGGAGAAAAACAAGTGCTTACACAATTATTAACGTATTTAGTTCAAATTATCAAGGTTCAACAACAATTTATTTTAATTCTACTGACCCAACTCGCTAACGTTTATCTTCACTCCAAGACGCCACGTTTAGATGCGCCAACTTACCACCGGTTCAACCAATTCAAAGCGGATCCAAAGCTACCGCTTTTACAAGCTGATAAAGCAGGTGAACCCTTAGATTATCAGCAATTACTGCAGGCGTATTTACAGCAACATGGTCGACCCTTACGCCCAATCAACCGCCGGAAAGCTTTCGACTTCCCCGGGGTTCACTGTCCACGTTGTCAAGCGCCCGAGCCTTATCTGTACGCCAATGGTGGCGGTTCGCAAAAGCTGGTCCAGTGCAAGGTCTGTCATCACGGGTTTAATCCGAAAAAGCGGTTCGCCAAGGAACTGGTTCTGCGTTGTCCGGACTGCCAATGGAAGCTGGAGCTTTATAAGCAACGGGTGGGCTTCAAAGTCTGGCGTTGCCCAAATCCTCAATGTCCACACCGATTAACGGCACTGGCAAAATTATCACCAGATGAATTCCGGCAATACCAACAACAGCCCAGCCAATTCAAGTTACGCTATACCTACCGAGAATTCGAATTTAATGTTCGTCGTTTAGCAGAGCAGTCGCCAGTCCAATCACGGGTTGATTTAAGCCGCATCCAAGCGTCGCCACGCGTTCTTGGACTGATTTTGACTTACTATGTCAATTATGGCATGTCAGCGGCCAAAACAGCCGCCCTCATGTACGACGTTCATGAAGTTAAACTGTCCCGTCAGACCATTTTGAACTATGCCGAAGCGGTCGCTACGCATTTACGACCGTTCTTAAACGACTATCCTTACCAACTTTCCGACGATTTAGTCGGCGATGAAACCTACCTGCGGGTAAAAGGCAAGTGGCATTATCTGTTTTACTTTTACGATGTCGCTCGCAAAATTATTTTGGCCGACTACGTGACACCGCATCGAACAACTGAATCGGCTTGTATTGCCATTTACCAAGTAGTTAAGCGCTATGCGAAGATCCCTGAGGACTTAAGATTTACCGTGGATGATAACCCGATCTACCGGGTCGCTCGGCTATATTACGCACAACACGAAGATATCCGGTTTAACTTAAACATCGTCAAAGGACTGACGAACGAAACCGAAGTGGCGCGCGAACATCGTCCGGCCAAGCAAACGATTGAACGCCTCAATCGTTCATTTAAAGCCAATTATCGCCCAATGGGTGGATTCAACTCGACTTCCGGATCCGTTAATTATGTGACCCTGTATTCCGCCTGCCACAACTTTTTAATGCCCCATCAAAGTTTAAATCATCAAGTACCGGTGGCCCTGCCGGCCGTGCAGGCCGTCAACAAGATGCCGGATAAGTGGCTTCAACTGATTCAAGTCGCTGAAACGCAACTGCTGACCACTTGATTTCGGTAATTGGAGCCCGGCGCTTAAGTTGCCGTCAAATGGCGTTAGCGAACCCTTGACAAGCCAGGCAAACAATGGGTTAAACTGAAGATTCCCGGGGCTTATTTAAGTAGCCTTGATTTCGTATAATCATCGCCGCGGCTAGCTCACCGCAACCCATTGCGTGGCTTGTCAAGGGCATTTGACGCCCCGCAGTTGGTCGCAGCCTGACGAAAAGTACAAACCTAGGTACAAACTTGGTCACGAGTAAGTTTTCATAGAACTTTGGACATTACC
>NZ_LS423002.1 GCF_900411375.1 Lentilactobacillus raoultii
GCCATTTTCTCACGCATCTACCGGCCGTTTTGACCAGGGAATTAGTGTCAGCTTGAATTTCCATTTTCTGACGGATTATTCCAGGACGACTAAGGTGTTCGGTTAATTTTTAGCTTTCAAGTTTCAGTTAAGATATAAGAAATAGGGTGATGCTGTTGAGTCATCACTCCAAACTTTGGGGATACAGAGAGGAAGATCCTAATGAAATTTTTAAATAAAGCAGTTACGTTTCTTTTCTTAACCATCAGTTGTGGGCTCTTTTTCCTAGACCCAGACGATGCTCAGGCAAAGAGTAATTGGCATCCATATAATGATCTCCTGTTTGGATATGCCAAAAGGCAAAAGATCCTTAAGTATAGTTCAACTGGTTGGGGGGATTTTGACGGGTATCAACACATGCTTTTTAGCTCCAAACGCCATCCCCAGTATAAATATACTCGAAAAAATAGAACATTTCTCATTAGGTATAATACAGTAAGCCCTTATCTAAAGGCTAAATACAATTATCGAAAAATTAAAATTAGTCACGGTACGAAGACACCGATTTTTTCCTATTGGTTTAAGCATCAAAATGAAGGCTGGACTTACATCAATACGATTGAATTTTGGATGGTAAAGCCAATAAGATTCTGAAGGTTTAAATAAAATCGGGAAAATAAATCATAAATTCCATATTTGCTAACTTAGTTGGACTTCTTCCCCGTGTAATGGGGCAGAAAATGATTAGTTATTAGTTGGTGTAAGAACAGAAAAAATTATAACTGCATAAATACAGTACCTAAATTAGGGGACTTTTGATACCAATAATTAATTCTAGATTCATCAATACAGCATTTAGCAATTGAATAGTTTGATTTTAAGGCAAAAGCATTTAGCATAAAAGTAAATTTAAAAGCGCATACAAAGAATTTTTATAGACGATTTTCTTTACTATTTTTCAGCCCGTAGTATGATAAGGCTGTACATAGAAGTGATTACTTTTGGTTGATTAGTGGGTTGAAGAATCTCTAATTCTCTCGTCAATCATGCAATGTAAAGGCGACTGCTGATGTTACTTAGCCAAACATTATATTTCAATTTGGCTATATTAAGGAATGCTAATTGCGGCATCGGCTGTTGTTAGAGCAATTGTGGCTGACTCAATTTTGAAATTAAAGTTGGGTTGCACATTGACGTGGGGAGGTAAGTAACATGAAACTGTCCTTATCTGTTCGAATTCTGTTAATCATCTTAATGTTGGCATTGCTTGTAGCGTATCTGTTGAAGGATGACAATGTTGCAATTGCCTTATTATTTGCTGTCGGCATCCTTGGGTTTGGTGAGCAATTTTATTTGAGTTCGCATCGTCATCATCAATAAGGGCCTAACCTTGGAATTCTTGATTTCAACAGGCATTTCAGATTGGATCATGCGGACTGGCAGATTAAAAATTAGTCGTCGTTAAGAATTAAGTTTGGCATAAAGGAATCATTATCTGGAAAGGTGATGAGGATAATGTCAGTTATTAAGAAAAGATTGCTTACCTATTTCACGAAGAGTGTCCCGTTTGCAGGGTTAGTAATTTCAGTGCTGGCCTATATCTACTTTGTTTTAATCAACCACCAAACTAGTCCGGGGGCATTGTTCTATGTATCAATTCCATTTGATGTCGGTGTCTTGATTGCATTGCCATTTTGGGGATGGCTATTTTGGGTATGGATTCATAAAAATAAAACAGATGCCAATCAAAAAGTCAAAAAATCCCAGTGAGACTAATCACTGAGAATTTTGACACTTATGTAATCAGGAAGTACTGGACGGAGTAAGCCGATGCTTCCTGATTTTTCGTTCAGAGGGGGCGTAGTAAATAGTAACAGACACGACATAGAAGAAGGAATTAATGTATTTGTACGGGTACATGACATCCTTTTTTACCCCCTCCATATTTTATATACGCGAAGTAATTGCCGGATTTTTTGGTAATTTTGATTTTTTGGAATTTATTTTTACCCATACGATTGATTTTAATGGCCAAGTTGGCTTAGAATCCATGGAAATCGATTTTCGGATTGAAAGGCAGTTATCAACTCGTCAACCGTTCTTTGAGCCGTTTGAAGGGAAGTGTCGGGCTTGATTTTTTGGATTTCGGATGCTAATTGATTGGAAGTGACCGGACTTTTTTTGATTTCAATTTTTGCTAAAAATGAAAACAAATTTTGAATGTCGCTGTCTGAGTAAGATCGATTTAAAAAGACCAATGCACTACTTTTGATCTCAAGTTTATCGCAAATGGTATTTAGAACTTCTAATAATAAAGCTTTTTCGGTGAAAACTTCCATGTGATAACCCTACTTCCTGTATTTTAAGTTAATGATCGAGCAGCTTGTGTGATCTAAAATTCAACTGATTTAGAAATGAAATAAGCGTTGAGATCACTTTATCATATTTTGTGAGCTGAACCAAACTGAATTCTAGTTGAAAACCTAAGTCAGGGAAATTCACAACCTTTTGATTGCTGTACATGGTCTTAATTGATGTCTAAACCAGAGGTAGTAAAAAATGAATAATTCGGTTAAAAAATTGAAAATCGTACAAAAAAGCACTCGTAATGAGCGCTTTTTTTAATCACCAATCAATTGATTTTCTTATCCGAATTCAAAACTATTTAATTTGTTCGGCGACATCCTCCTGAGCGCCACTACGCGTTCGCAGGTCTTCTTCGATATCTTCCAATGATCGGTTTCTGGTTTCAAAGACTTTGGCGTGGACGAACCAGATGGCCACAAAACACAAGACCCCGTAACCAATAAAGAGGCTTCCAGTGCCGAAGAAATCGAGTAATGGTGGAAATGTCAGGGAAACAATCATGTTAGCGGTCCAGTTGATCACGCTGGAGAAAGAGTTTCCCAGGCCACGAATATTTAATGGGAAGACTTCACCAATCATGACCCACATGACTGGTCCCCAAGTGGCGGAGAAGAAGGCGATGTAGATGGTTAGGGCAATCACGCAGATAATTGCAGCAGCCTGACTTTGACCGGAGAATTTCATCGCGAAGCTCATGATAAATAGTGACACACCCATCCCGATGGCACCGCCGATCAGCATCTTTTTTCGATCAATCTTATCCATAATCATCACGGCTACAGCAGTCACAATAACGTTGAAGATCCCAATGCCGATGTGGGCAATTAAAGCAGCAGACACGCCAAAGCCGACGTCGGTAAAGATAGTTGGTGCGTAATAAAGCACGGTGTTGCAGCCCATGACCTGTTGAAAAATGGCTAAACCAACGCCAATGACTAATGCCGGGCGGACCAATTTGCCGAATAATTCTGACCAGCCGCCACTCTTGATAGCAGCCTGTTCTTTAATGTCGGCAAGTTCCTGGTCCACAACGCTGGTATCATGACGGTTCATGATTTCTAAAATTTGTTTGGCTTCAGTAACTTTATTTTCTTTTACCAAAAAACGGGGACTTTCCGGTAAGATCAGGGCGCCCAAAAAGAGCAGGGCCGCCGGTAATGCCGCAAAGCCCAGCATCCAGCGCCAACCGGTGTAGAAACCGGAGAAGGAGTAGTTGGTCACGTACGCAATAAAGATCCCGGTCATGACCATCAGTTGAAAGAGACTGGACATGGATCCCCGCTTGTCAGCCGGTGATAGTTCAGCCAAATAGGTTGGAATCAGTGCTGAAGCAGCCCCAACGGCCATCCCCAAAATGATTCGGGAAATAATCAGTGTCCAAAATTCAGGGGAAAAGGCTGATCCCAAGGCCCCAATGAAGAAGATAATGGCAGATAACAAAACAAGTTTTCGTCGGCCAAAGTGATCAGACATTGGTCCGATGACAGCGGCACCCAAAATAGCGCCTAGTAAAACGGCACTGACTACCCAGCCCTGTTGCCAGGAATCCAGGTGAAGTTGTTTTTCAATAAAGAGAATCGCCCCGGAGATCACACCGGTATCGTAACCGAATAACAGGCCGCCCAGTGCGCCGAAAAAGTAGACAAACGCTGACGAAACCTTATGAACCTTAGGAGTCGGATTAGAATTAAGTTGCATTTCTTAACACCTCATATTTGCTATAAAATTTCAACAACAAATTAATTGTAAGTAGGTTGGTTGTTTGAACTTTTTAACGTGGCTTGATTATAGCGCGTTGAAAAAATAATTGCAACCGCTTCCAAACAAATTTAACCCAATTTCAGTCGGATATGGTTAAATAGACAGTGATGATAAGGGATTATTCGAGTTAAAAACGAATTCGGCTAGATAATCAGGGGGGATTAAAGATGCAAACAGAAAGTAGAAAACATCCCATTTGGTTAAAAGTGGCCCTGATAAGCTTATTAATGGGGCTGAATCTGCTTTTTGGGACCATCATGATCAATACACCATCAGCGATTGTGCCAACGGCCCTTGCCAAAATTCAGCCTAATGCCAATCAAGCAGCTATTACCAAGGGCAATGTGAGTGGTTTGTGGCACCAAGGCTATCGTGGTCAGGGGATGGTTGTAGCGGTTATCGATACGGGCATCCAGCCGCATCGTGATCTGCGATTATCTGATCCGAGCAGTGCTAAACTTTCCAAAAGCGATGCCCAACAATTGATTGCTAAAAAAGGATATGGCCGTTATGTGAACGCTAAGATTCCGTTTGCCTATAATTATGTCACCAACAGTAGCCGGGATACGGCACCGGATAACGTTTCGACCTACCACGGTGAACACGTTTCCGGCATTATTGCAGCTAACGGGCAACCGACAACCAAAAAAAGTAATGAATATGTTATCGGTGTCGCACCGGAAGCCCAGCTGCTGGATCTTAAAGTCTCCGATATGATTAATGATGAAACCAAGAATGACGTGGCTCGGGCCATTTACGACGCGGTTGATCTGGGCGCGAATGTGATTAGCATCTCACTTGGGGTGGGACTACCCAACCAGTCAATGACGGATGAAGAGCAGGCGGCCGTTCAATACGCGATTAATCATGGAGTGTTTGTTTCCCTTGCCGGAGGGAATAGTGGTCATTCTGCCAGCATTTTTACCAGTAATCCGTTAGCCGACACCAACAGCATTAACACGGCCTTTGAGCCGGCTAATAGTGGGACGTTGGCCGATCCAAGCGTGGCTGTTAATGCCATGACGGTTGGCGCAGAAAATTCGTTGCAGGGTAAGAAATCGGATGAAGCCGGTTTTTCGTCTTGGGGTCCCACTCCCAATTTTGCGTTAAAACCAGATATTTCAGCTCCCGGAATGGGCATTACATCAACTTGGGCTAATAATACCTATCAGGTTCAGGAAGGCACTTCGATGGCCACCCCATATGTTTCCGGCGCGGCGGCGCTGTTATTGCAAAAGATACACCAGGATCAGCCAAATTTGACGGGAGCGGGCCAAGTTGCGGCCGTTAAGAATGCGTTGATGAACGGTGCCTCACCGCTAAGAGATCCTAATGATAAAAAAGCGAAGGTGCCAGTGTCACCCAGACGACAGGGGGCTGGCCAAATCAACGTGACTCGGTCTGCAAATTTAAACGCTAGTGCAGTTGACCCGACTACCAACCTGGCTTCGGTTTCTTTGGGACAAATCGGATCAACCAAGCATTTTCGAATTAACATTACCAATCATGGGACATCACCAATGACCTATTCAGTTAATGACAATGGCGGCCCCATGACCGAAGTTCGTGATAAAAAGCAGGCGGGTCAGGTTCATGATGCATTTTTGAAAGGCTCCTCAGTGGTTTCAAATTATTCCCGGATTACCGTTCAACCGGGGGAAAGCCAGACGCTGGACTTTCAATTGACCCTCGCTGATAGTGTCGCTCCCCAACGAATGGTTGAAGGGTATCTGACTTTTAAGGCTGATCAGGCCGATCAATCTTTAGTGGTGCCTTATATGGGATATTACGGTGACGCAACTAAAGAGCGGATTGTCGACGCCCCGGCTTATCAACGCGGCAGTGCCTTTAAAGGCGGTTATTTAATCGATGAACACAATACGCCGTTAGGAATCAGTGATCAGGCGTCACTCAATCAATATGTCAATGCCCACGCTGATCGAATCAGCTGGAAGCAACTTGTTAAAAGCATTCACCCATCGTTGGTTGCCTTTTCGCCTAACGATGATCATCATCAGGATTTGGTGGAGCCATTAGTGTATGTCAAACAAAGCTTAGCCGGTGTTAAGGCCCAAATTGTCAATCAGGCCGGCCGGGTTGTCCGAGTCATTGATCAAGAAACCAATTTGGATAAATCGATTGCCGGTGACGATGATAATTTGGATTTGACAACCTCGTATTCGATGCGGCAACATCCAAATGCGTTGGAATGGGATGGTCGATATGACGATGTAGCCACTGGTCAAAGTCGGGTTGTCCCAAACGGCCGCTACCATTATCAGTTGATTACGACCAACTATAATGACGGGATCCAAAAGAAACAGACAGTTTCCTATCCAGTGATGGTCGATACGATTTCACCAAAGGCCTTTCACTTGGTTTACGCCGGAAAATCCGGGCGGCTAACTGGTCGTTTCAGCGATCGGGGTGCCGGCTTTACCAAAATTTCTCGAGCCGCCCTTGAAATCAATCGCCGACAATATGCCGTGCCAGTCACGGCTAAAGCAGCTAAAACCGGACACTTTAGCGATCACTTGAACTCGGCAGCGCGAACAGCCTTGCGCCGACATTCAGCTAAACTTAAGTTGACGGATATTGCGGGTAACTCGGCAACTTTTGCGGTACGACGCCATCAAGCAGCAACGGCTTCGGCTAAACCGACTACGGAGACCCGTCAAGCTATGCCACAATTTAAATGGTATCGATATGGAACCAGTCAAACCGGCTTTTCAAGTTCCTACATTGATATTCGGGATCGGACCTTTAAGTTGTTGGCCCGGGTGCCTAAGCATGTGACTGGTTTAACAGCCTATGCGAAAAACACGTTGACCAACCGGGTGACCAAAGGACACGTTAATTCTGCCAAGGGAATTGCAAGCTTTAAGTTTAAATTTGATTCAAGCGGCTCAATTGTTTTGAGTGGTTGGAGTCAAGTCCCTGGCAGTCAGGTTGGGACTTACTTGAAGTCTGCCTCAGCTGAAACTTCCTTGGGCCGGTTTCCAAGCTCGCCAGCTTTTGCAAAGTTGAAAAAGTTGGCACCGAAATTGGCAACCAATCGGCAGGCTAAAAAGCTGGTTACCATTTCCAAAGGCGCCCCGCAGATTTATGGTCATCGCCAGAAGGATTTGACAGATCGAGCGGCCGCAACACCGGGGATTAAATTTAGCCAGTTAAAGGATAACGGACCAAGCTGGCTGAATGCTAAAACCAGTGCGTCAATTTATAATCCTCAGTCCCAAGAGTTAACAATCAACGGCCAGGTTAAGAATCCTAAGCGGCAACAACTGACGATCTTGGTGACTCCAGATGATCAAGCAGCTATCAATCAGGTACCCCTTTCTGCGACAGGTCACTTTAGTGTTCAGGTACCCTTTAAACCGACGGAACAAAGGGGCGTTGGTTATATTCTGACAACTAAAGTTAAGGAAAAACATCGAGTTAAATACCAGCGTCACCGGGGTGTCTTGGAAATTTATCTGGACACCGTTGCACCAACTTTAACAGTTCAGAAAACGGTTGCGGCTAATAAAGTTACTTTTACCGGTTCCGCAAACGATAATGTGTCAGGGGTGCGATTGCTGATTAATGGAAGTAATCTGTTGACCCAGCAAAATGATGCCGGTCTAAATCAGCACGTTGCCGGCCAGCCATTGAATCCTTATCCGGCTGAATCATTTAAAAAGACTTATTCATTAAAGCCGGGACCTAATCACTTTAAAGTTGAGGCAGTAGACCAGGTTGGCAATGTCACCACCAGTTTATATACAATTAACGGTTAGTCATTAAAATTTATTCTTAAAGTGGGTTAAACAACTTTGAAATTGCAAAAGTTGTCTAGCCCGCTTTTTTACTAAATTGGTTTAATTTGATACACTAAGAACACGTTAATTAGAACATCAGAGAACATTTTTTAGAAAGTGGTGTGTTCAATAATGAAAGCTTTTATGTTGTCACATCCCAGATTAAGTGGCTGGTTACTGGGGCTCATGATTATCTTTTCGTCACTTCTGTTTTTAATGAAATTGGATTACTTTATGGTCGACTGCGTAGTGGGACTGCTGGTCGGAATTGGCCTTTTTCTAAATTGGCAATGGTCAAACAACCATCATCATTGATCCCTTTGGGGTTTTAGTAAAGTAGTCAGTTAGTGTAAACTAAACATATAACTATTTTAGACTGAAAAAGTTACCGACTATCGAATTCAAGCTGTTTCTTCCATCATTCCTCTGATAAGATAGGGTTAACTTAAATCAATGCAAGAAGGCAAAACTTATGAAAACAATCACGAACAAGGATCTGATGCGCCAGGCCAATCGCAAGCTGGTTCTTCAAGAAATTTTTAATAATAAGTATACGACACGGGCGGCCATTTCCCGCCAACTGGGGCTAAACAAATCAACCGTCTCATCGATTTATGATGAATTAAAGGCCGAACAATTGGTTGAAGAAGTCGGTGAGGGAGCGGCTTCGCACGTTGGCGGCCGCAAACCAACCAATATTCGAATCTATGGCGACTACGGGTTTACGCTGAGTTTTGATATTTCATTTCATAATTTACATTTCATGGCGAATTACTTAAATGGCCAAGTGATTGACCAATCCGAGGCCCCGATTTATCAAAAGTCGATTCAAGAGATTAGTCAAATTATTGACGAGCAAATTAATCATTATCTCACAACGGTGACGTCAATTAAGGGGTTACTCGGCATCTGTCTGTCGATTCACGGCATTGTGAACGATCAGCAGGAAATTACTTATTCCCCCTTTGTGAATTTTGACAACGAGAATTTACGCGAACGCTTGGGATCCAAGTATCACGTGCCCGTTGTCCTGGAAAACGAGTCTAATTTAACGGCCGTTTACGTTCGGGACTTTATGATGACGTTTGACCATAAGAATCTGGTGGCTATTAGTATTCATAAAGGTATCGGGTCGGGGGTCATTTTGGATAACCGTTTGTTTCGGGGCTTTAAGGGCCAGGCTGGTGAAGTGGGACGAACCCTGACTAAGAATGCGGCTGGTCAACTAACGCCGATTGAACAAATTTGTTCGGAAGATGCGATTATTAATCGGTTGAGTGATGAATTGAACTTGACGGACTTAAACCGCTATAAAGTTGTTGACATGTACCGCAACCGTGAACCACACGCTGTAGCGGCAATCAATGAATTTATTCAAGAAATTGCCGGTTTAATTTACAATTCGGCCATGTATTTTGATACGGGGGCGATGTATATCGGCTCACCATTAATGGAAGCTGCCCCGGAAATCTTTGATCAAGTGGCCGTTCGGGTTCAGCAACTTGGCAAGTCCGAAATTGAGTTGGTACGGTTGACGGATTCGGATAAAGCCACGTTACTGGGTGCCTGTTCGGTGATTACACACTATGCGTTGGATTTAGTGGGGTATTCGCTAGATTTTTCGAAAAATTGATGCGATCGTAAAACTTTTTGGTGAACCATTGATTGGAAATTCGAAAATGATGATTAATTTTAGGAGAGATGGCTTAGTTGAAAATAATTGTTTTATTTCCCAGAACGGTCACTTTTTTAATCTTTTTAGTAAGTTCAGGAATTGGAATGCTTGTGATGGACGTGGTGATGAAAGTCAATCCACCAGCAGACCTTCTAGGAGACTGGTTGGTTCCTAATTTTGTACTTGCGGTTGGTTTTGGAATTAATTGGCTTCGGCACCAAAAATAGAATAGAAACATAGTGACTCAGAAAGTTTGAAAAGACAATTTTCTGAGTCACTTTATGTATGGGTCATTATTAAAAGTATGCCGTCACAAACAAATAGGCAGCCAACCCAAAGGCGGCCAGCGAAATTAAGGCTCGCAACAGGTGAATATTGGCGTGACGAACGATAATCGGGCCGGTGTAACCGCCAATTAGCAGACCGAATCCCAGTGGAATCACCATTAACCAATCAATTTGTGAGTTGAAGATGAAAATGATGGTCGCAATCAAATTTCCGGCAAACGCAATTACGTTTTTCATGGCGTTCACGACCGCAAACCGATCATCAGTAATGACTGATAAAATGGCCAAAAAGATAACGCCACCAGCTGCACCGAAATACCCGGTGTAGGCACCGACAAGGATGATGCCGATCAAACTGATGAGTGAAACCCACCATCTTTTGTGAGGCGTGGCGTGGGCTTCCTTTAGCTTCGAAGTGGAGACATCCTTTTTACGACCCGAAAGAAACAGGAGGATCCCGGCGAACAGAATGAAGAAAGGAACCACTTTTTCAAAGGAAGACGCCGGTGCGACTAGGAGCAAAATGCTACCGCCGATACTTCCGAATAGAGAGAGCACCACAAACAGCATCAGCTTTTTCCAATGTCCCCGTAACTCCTTTAATGAAGAGACGGTGGCTCCAATTCCGGAAAAAATCAACGCGGTCGTATTGGTCACGTTGGCAAGAACCGGTGGTAAACCGACAGCTAAAAGGGCGGGGTAGGAAACCAGAGAAGCTAATCCGGCAACGGAGGCGAGTAAACCAGCCGCAAAACCGGCAATTATCAGAAAAATAAATGCAAGTATCAAATTAGATGACACACCCTTTCAAAATTTAGATACTTCTAATATACTACTTCCGTCAAGTATTCAGGGGGCTTTCTGAAAAAACGTTAAAAAATTCAGTGATAAATGAATTCTTTAACGTTTTTGGATTAAGAAATCGTATTAACCTGTTTTTTCCGAATGGCGCGATTTAATAAAAATAAACAACCGAGCGAAATAGCAGCGTAAACTGCAGCTCCAATACTGATTTTGTCCAAGCCAACAATGCCGACCATGGCAGACGCAGTGGCAGAACCCAGTGAAATGCCGAAATTAAAAAAGATGGAATTTAGGGATGACGCCAAGACCAGTGATTGTGGGTAATCGGTTTCGGCAATGTTGAGAAAATGAAGTTGAATGGGTGAATTTAGGACGGTCACAATGAGTGTTAAAATCAAGATAATTGTCATTCCTGATAACTTGTTCAACAAGCCGAGTGGCAGTAATAGTAGTAAGAGAATGTCACCCAAGTAGAATTTTGGCAATGTTCCTAAACTGTTGGGCCTTTCAGCGATGACGCCAGATAACCGGTTACTTAGGATGCTCATAATACCAATGATGAATAATAGCCAATTTAAACTGGCCGTGCTAAAGCCCATCGACGTGGTTAGTAGTGGTCGAATGTAGGTGTAGTAAGCATACATGGTGGCAGCTGTGAAGAGAACCAGAATGATGCCAAAATAAATTCGCGGATCCAACAACAGCACTAGCTGATTCTTGATCGAGCTTTGGGTTTGGCTGACTTTCTTTGGCAGGAGAAAGACCAACAAAATGAAGGTTAAAATGCTAATCACTGAAATGCCAAAAAATGTGTATCGCCAATTATAACTGGTGCTAACCGCTACGCCGATCGGTACACCAAAGACTGACGCAATACTGAAACCGGCAAAAATCCACGACACCAGGCTGGCCCGTTTATTTCGAGGGGCGATCGTGCTGGCAAAGGTCATAATCAGTGAAATGATTGAACCGGCGGTCATGGCGGTGATTACTCGAGAGGCTACCATAAACAGATAACTGGTTGAAAGCCCGCTCAAGGTGTTCCCAATTAAGAAAATTATCATCAAAGTTAGTAGCGTTTTGTATCGGCTAAAGCGACTGGTTAGCACCGTTACAAACGGTGTACTAATGGCATAAACTGTCGCGAAGATGGTGACCAGATACCCCATAATGGAAATTGGTACTTGAAATTGTCTGGAAAGATCAGATAGGATACCGACAACAATAAATTCGTTACATCCTAACATGAATGAAACCAACACAAAGACAATGGACTGCAATTTGAATTTGGTCATGGCAGTTTCCCCCTCAGTTGATAATGATTAAATCGTTGATTTGCTTTAAAACGATGCCTTATATAGGCTATCATAAATTATCAATTATTGGAAAAGATATTTTGTTATCGGGTTAAATCTGGGGATGAGTGCCTAAATCGGGGATCATTGACCGGAAACTAATAACAGATTAGAAAGGGGCTTGCCAATGAGCCAAAAATTAAAAATTACCCTGCTATTTTGGCTAAATCTTTTAGTCAGTCCCATATATATTTATTTTGCTAACGGGTTTACTTTTTTTCAATTTTTTAAGTCTGGTTCACAACCATTTGTTAAGCCGTCTCTAATGCCGGGACTGATCGGCAACACATTTTTGTTTTCGTTGCTCATCAGCTGCTTACTAATTGGACTATTAGCCAAACACTATTTTGATAATCAACCAATTATGGAAAGCACTTCTGACCGAGTAACTGTTGCGTTAGTAATTGTAGGAAACTTAGTGCTTCTGGGTGGTGTGATTGTGAAATTAATGACTGGCGAAGCGCTTCAAATTGCCGTCGTGGTCAATGACTTTTCATCAGTAATTGCCTTGGCATTATTAGTTTGGCTTAATTACAAGTTTTGGAAATCAACTAATCCAAGATGGGTGTTCCTTGGTTTACTAATCCAAGGATTATGTGTTTGTCTTTTCATGGAAGGCTTTTATTCATCAATTTGGTAAACGTTGCTTGTTGACAGGATTGTGAGGAATTGAAACCTGATAATACAGTTAAAAATTTAAACCCAAAAAGCGCCTTTAATCAACTGTTTAAATGCAACCGATCAAAGACGCTTTTTATAATGACTTAATTAAATCCGGTTAACTAATCATTGGCATTAGCCGAAACCATACTGCGTTGGTGCAGGTAAGTAATCCCGCCAAAGATGACGGTCCAGGCAATGGCGCCAAGTGCACCGATAATATCTTGTGGAATAAAGAACAGGGTCATGAAGATGACGGCAAAGAACGCAATCGTTAATGGACTGGTAATTCGATACCAAGGCATCTTAAATCCGTCAGGCAGGAAGTCAGATGACTCCCGGTACTTTCGGTGAGCAAGCATGACTAATGCGTACACAATAATATACATATCATTTGAAGAACCAGCCACGATTGTGAAGACGGCGTTTGTGGCGTTGGTCAAACTCATCAGTGGGGTGATCAGCAACACTAGCGCGGAAATTTTAATAGCGGCTGCCGGAACGCCATTTTTAGAAATCTTGGCAAAGTGATCGTGCAGCCAAGAGCCCTTGGGTAATTCATCCGCAATTTGATAGAAGTGACGACCAGCCGAAAAAATGAAGCTGTTCAGTGATGAAGAAGCTGAGGTCAAGACAACGAAGTTAATGAAAGCAGCCGCTGCCGGCAAACCAGCTAACTTGAAGACTTGAACAAAGGGACTGCTTTCGGGGGTCAGATGGGTCCAAGGAATAATTCCCATGATCACGATCATTGCACCAAAGTAGAAGATTAAAATTTTCAGTAGGGTTTCATTAACCGCTTTTTTAATGATGCGGTGCGGGGTTGTGGCTTCCCCAATGGTAATGCTGACAAACTCGATTCCTTGAAAGGCAAAGAAAACCATTGGAAAGGCTGAAATAAAGCTTAAACCGCCGTGCGGGAACATACTGAAGTTGTGAAAAATGTTTTGAACCGAAGCGTGACCAAGTGGGGTGACTGAATGACTAGTCATCATAAAAATCCCGGTAACAATTAGGGCCAAGATGGCAACAATTTTAATCAAGGCAAACCAGAATTCAGCTTCCCCAAAGATCTTAGCGGCAATTAGGTTGACCGATACCAGTGTGCCCAAAAAGGCCAATTGAATGATCCAGGCCGGTAGATTTGGGAACCAGAACTGAACATAAGTGGAGATTGCAGAAAGTTCCGCCATGGCGCAGAAGGTCAGACCCAGCCAATAGGTCCAGCCGGTAAAGTGACCAACTGTTGGCCCAAGATAGCGGGTAATAAATGAAACAAACGTATGTTGAGACGGGTCAGAATAAAGCATTTCGCCGATTGCCCGCATCATCCAAAAGAAAAAGATTCCTAAGACTAAGTAAACTAATAAAATTGATGGTCCAGTCTTGCTAATGGTGGTACCGGAGCCAAGAAACAATCCGGTTCCGATCGTTCCGCCAATGGCAATCATTTGGACGTTGCGGTTGCTTAGAGAGCGCATCGTACCATCCGCATTTTCAGTAATTTGCGACTTTTTCATGAAACTAATTTCCTCCCTGATTAAATATGGAATCATGTTTATTAAAATTAGAGGCCCTCTGATTAATCTGAAATTATCCTAACATGTCAGTGTCCAAAATCCATTATTTTTGAGGGAAGTTTTTAGATGATTTTGTTTTTCATGAAAATCTTTAATGAAAAATAGGCAGATGAAGAAAATTACCTATGAAAATGAAGTCGAAATGATTTAACAACAATGATCAAGATCGATTATACCGGCAAAAAGAAAAAGCCGGTTTAATCCGACTTTTCTTCAGGTAAGTTTAATGGCCGTGGTCCGATATTGGTTGTAAAAGCAACGTTGGTATGCGTATTGCCGAATTCCTTTAATGACGCGTTAAATCGGTTAAGTTCCGTCATGGTTTTATAAAAAACTTTTAATTGGACGGAAGCATCCCCCGTAATAAAATTGCATTCCACGACATTGGGGACCTGAGAGACAAATTTAACGAATTTGGGTAATTCTTTGTAGCTGACGTCAATTCGGACAAACGCCTTAATTAAATAGCCCAACTTTTCATAGTTCACATGGGCTGTGTAGCCGGTAATAAACCCGTGATTTTCCAAATTTTGTAGGCGAACCGAAGCCGATGGTGCTGAAATAAAACACTTTTCGGCAATTTTTTTAATCGAAATTCGACCATCCTGTTGCACAATATTTAAAATTTTACGATCAAGTTTATCCATGTAAAGCAACGCTCTTTTCTAAAAAATAACGATTGAAGTCTTTCTATATCATATCATTTTGCTTTGAATTTGCCGAGAACTCGCACCTTCTTGTCATTTTCAGAGTCAATGATGGTCGTTTCGACGACCCGAAATCGTTATTATTTTATTGAAAGGGCTTGCATTTTGAAAAAGAGGTTATTATAATAGCATTTGTAAGTTGGTTGCGTGAACGAACTAAATAAAATGAATTTTTGGAGGATACTCGTTATGGCATATTGGAATGTAGATAAAATCAAGTATATTGGCACTAAGAATAAGAAATCAGGACTGGGGTTCCAGTACTATAATCCTGATGAAATGATTGGCGGCAAGAAAATGCGCGATTGGCTGCGCTTTGCCGTTGCTTATTGGCACACCTTTGATCAGCGGTTGGTTGATCCATTTGGGGATGGCACGGCAATTCGGCCCTATGATCAATACACCGACCCGATGGACCTGGCCTTGGCCAAAGTGGATGCGGCTTTTGAATTTTATGATAAATTAGGTGTCGACTTCCTGTGCTTCCACGATCGTGACTTGGCTCCTGAAGGCGACACGTTACGGGAAACCAACCGGAACTTGGATAAGGTTGTTGATAAAATTGTCGACTATCAAAAGACTTCCGGCATGAAGGTTCTTTGGAACACCTCGAACCTATTTACTAATCCACGGTTTGTAGAAGGTGCCGGGACCTCACCATACGCTGACATTTTTGCTTATTCAGCTGCGCAATTAAAGCACAGTTTGGAAATCGGTAAACGGGTTGGTGCCGAGAACTATGTTTTCTGGGGCGGTCGTGAAGGTTACGAATCACTTTGGAACACGGATATGAAGCGTGAACAGGAACATGCTGCCAAACTCTTCCACATGGCAAAAGATTACGCAAATGAAATTGGGTTTGATGCTCAGATGTTACTGGAGCCAAAGCCAAAGGAACCAACCACCCATCAATATGAATTTGATGCAGCGACGACCATTGCCTTTATGAAAGAATATGGACTGGATAAAGATTTCAAACTCAACTTGGAAGGCAACCATGCCAATTTAGCCGGCCACACTTACCAACATGAGATTCGAGTAGCTCGTGAAGCCGGTCTGCTTGGCTCATTGGATGCTAACCAGGGAGATAAATTAATTGGCTGGGATATTGATGAATATCCGTCAAATCTGTATGAAACAACCGCAGCCATGACGGAAGTTGTTGAAAATGGTAGTATTGGTCCTCACGGTGGGTTGAACTTCGATGCTAAGCCACGTCGTTCATCATTTGAACCAAATGACCTGTTCTATGGTCACATTGTCGGAATGGATAGTTTCGCGGCTGGACTGCGAGTTGCCGTTGCCATGAAGGAAGACGGCGTACTGGATAACCTGGTTAAGGATCGTTACAGCTCCTTTGATTCAGGAATTGGTGCCAAAATCGAAAGCGGTAAGGCAACGATGGCTGAATTAGAAGATTATTCACTTGATAAGACTCAGAAACAGTTACGGGACGCAACCCATTCTGATCATCTGGAACAGATTAAGGACACGATTAATCACTATATTATTCAAACGTTAAAGTGAGTGCAGCCAAACGTTTAATCTACGGAGTCTAAGGCGTCGAATGGTGAAAAGCCCGCTTTTGGCTTTTGGCCATTCGATCCCTTAGATGCAGTAGATTGTTTGGCGGAACTGTCCTAAGTGAGTGGATTCAAGCGGTTAGCTTAGCGATGTATGAAACTTACTAGCACTATTAAATAAAAACCGTTATTCTTAAACTAACAATTTGGTAAGAGACTAACTATAAACAAGGGAATGGAACTGATCTTCCATTTCTTTTTTTGAAAAGGAGGAATTGTGATGACCGAATGTGTCTTAGGTGTTGATTTAGGAACCAGTGCCGTGAAGGTTTCCGCCGTGACTAAGAAGGGGGAGATTATTGCCCAGGAAGGTATGGACTTTCCGCTCAGTCAACCGCAGCCCGGATACGCGGAACAAGATCCTGAAGATTGGGTAAGTGCGGCAACGGTCGCAATTGTGCGACTGATTTTAAGGGATCAATTAAAACCTGAAGAAATTAAAGGAATCAGTTATTCCGGCCAAATGCACGGCTTGGTTCTTTTGGACAAGGATAACCGAGTGTTACGGCCGGCGATGCTGTGGAATGATACCCGTTCCACTAAGCAACGTGAAGAAATTATGGCTAAAATGGGCAACCGATTTATTGAAATTACCCACAATCAGCCATTGGAGGGCTTTACCCTACCAAAGTTGCTTTGGGTTAAAGAAAATCAACCGGAAATCTTTGCCAAAGCCAAGACAATGTTACTGCCGAAGGATTATTTACGATTTCGGATGACCGGCAAGTTGGCCATTGACTACTCTGATGCCACTGGAACGGTGATGTTGGATGTTGAAAAACAAACTTGGAGTCGTGAAATTCTTGAGACGTTTGGAATCTCAGAAAGTCTTTGTCCGCCATTAGTCCGATCAATTGATAATACAGGTCAGATTGATGACTGGTATGCCGAATATTCGGGTCTTTCGACGACAACTAAAACTTTCGGCGGTGGTGCTGATAATGCGTGTGGCGCGGTTGGGGCCGGTATTGATAGTCCGACTAAACTATTATCCAGTATCGGGACTTCCGGCGTGATTTTAAAATATGAACCAAACAGAAAAACCAACTATCAAGGCGTTCTTCAGTATGAAGATCACGCAATTCCTGACGCTTTTTACTCAATGGGCGTCACGTTAGCAGCAGGTTTTTCGCTAAGCTGGTTTAAAAAGACCTTTGCGGCCGATGAAGACTTTACAACGGTTGTTGAAAGCGCGGCAAAATCAACGGTGGGGGCGAACGGTCTGTTATTTGCCCCTTACATTGTTGGTGAGCGGGCACCATACGCTGATGCAGATATCCGGGGGAGCTTCATCGGGGTTGACGGTATCCATCAACGCCATGATTTTGTCAGAGCGGTACTGGAAGGAATTATCTTTTCATTCCGAGACCTGATGGATAAGTATGAAGCGAAGGGCAGTCATTTTGAGACGGTTGTGTCCATTGGTGGTGGTGCCAAAAGTCGATTGTGGCAACAAATTCAGGCCGACATTTTCAATACGCGAGTGGTGTCATTGAAAAACGAACAGGGCCCGGGACTGGGAGCCGCGATGCTAGCCGCCGTTGGTCTTGGGTGGTTTAAAGATATTTCCGAGTGTACTAAGGTCTTTGTTCACTTTAAGGATGTTTTTTTGCCTCAGCCGGGAAACGTTGAAAAATATCGCCGACTTCATGAGATCTATAAGCAGATTTATCCAAGTACTAAGCAAATAACGCACGAGTTAGTTGCTTATCGGCGGGAAAATCAGGATCGTTAAACTGGAAATGATGGCCTGAATTGGCCGATCATCTTATGAAACTATCCTTCAAATAACCGTTTTTCGCCCACCAAAATTGCAACAGCCAACCGTTCTGCTATAATATTGCTTGTGCAATTAATTCGAAAGCAATATATAGTTAGGATCTTGATAAGAAATTATGGCAAAAGAAAAGACACCACAATGGAAGAAAAACTTATGGGCGCTTTGGTTTGGCAATTTTGCCACCGGTGCCGGCGCGAGTATGGCACTCCCATTTCTGCCGCTGTTTATTACTGAACTGGGGAATTTTCCCAAGTGGGAGTTGACATTATACTCTGGACTGGCTTTTTCAAGCGTGTTTTTAAGTCAGGCGATTGTGTCACCTATGTGGGGAAATTTAGCGGATCGAACCGGTCGAAAACCAATGCTGTTGCGAGCGTCAATTGGGATGACAATCAGTGCGACGCTGTGTGGATTGGCTACCAATGTCTGGGTATTGATTTTCATTCGACTAATCCAGGGGACTTTCTCGGGTTACATTAACAATGCATATGCGTTAATGGCTAGTGAAGTGCCACAAGAAGAAAGCGGCCACACAATGGGCACTTTGACCACCGGTAACGTTGGTGGTAATCTCATTGGGCCAATCATTGGCGGGTATTTGTCCGGTATCTTTGGCTACCGACTGCCCTTCTACATTTTTGGTTTTATGATGTTACTGGCATCGATTTCAACTTGGTTATTTGTTAAAGAGGACTTTAAACCGGTTAAGAAAAATGCCAAGTTGGGCATTCGGGATGCCTTTGCCGGGATTCAAAAGAAGTGGATTGTTTCGGCAATGATTATTTCATCTATGCTAATCATGGCGGCTACTATGTCGATTAATCCAATTATCAGTTTGTTTGTTAGAGAGCTGATGCACGGGCACGGTAACGTGGCGTTTGCCAGTGGGGTGATCGCGGCACTGCCGGGGATTGCCACCATTTTAACGGCACCGACTTTAGGGAAATTAGGGGACCACATTGGACCGGAAAAGATTTTGCTGGCCGGATTGATTTTTTCGGCGGTTGTCTTTTTCCCGATGACCTTTGTGACCACGGTTTTAGTCCTGGGGATCTTAAGATTTTTGATTGGAATTGCCAACGCCGCGTTAATGCCGATTACTCAAACCGTTATGACGCTGGAAACACCAGCTAATTCGGTTAGTCGGATTTTCAGCTATAATCAGTCTGCCCAAGCGGTTGGAGCGGTCGTTGGCCCAATGATGGCCTCAGGAGTTGCTGGAATTTTAGATTATCGATATGTCTTTTTAATGACGACCCTACTGGTTTTACTTAACCTGGTGATCGTGTTGATCGCTTACCATAAGGATCGTGGTCGTCGAACGGCGCCTTTAGAGTAAATTAAGTATTAAAAAAGTTGAGACAGAAGTTACTACCGCTTTTTAACTTCTGCCTCAACTTTTTTTACTCGAAATAGAGAATCTTTACCATTTCTTAATAATTTGACTAGTTGGGAGGCTTATCAAAATGGTGTCGGTTTCATGAAACCGGTCTCGTTAAAAATCGTCAAAAGGGCATAGCCGTGGTAACAAATTGATTGTATAATCGGTTCAAAATTAAGTGAGTGGATCAAAGCGGTTAGATTTCGGAGTGTAAGGCGTTGATTCGGAAAATCCCGGTTTTGGATTTTTTGAATCAATCCCTTACAGGTAGAAATCTGCTTTGAGGAACTGTCCTCCAAAAAGTGAGTGAAACCAAACAGTAATCTACGATCCCTTAGACGCAGTAGATTGTTTGGCGGAACTGTCCTAAAAACAGTGAGTGGATCAAAGCGGTTAGATTTCGGAGTGTCAGGCGTTGATTCGATGGCAGTCACTTGCTTAATTTTGCCAGATTAAGGACACCGGTTTTTAGAGAGAGAACTGAGAAGACTATCAGGGGGTTATACATATGACAATATTTTTGAAAATTACAGATTTCCTGTTGCTTTATTTGTTAATTGCACTGTGGGTTGGCGATTTCTTCTCAATGAGAATGCAGGGGAAAGCTTCCGAGGCCGTTTCCAAGTTATTAAGGAATGATGCTGAACCACTGAAGATTGCAATTGAGAATCCGGTACATATTTCTGATGCGACTCAAGCCTTAATTGACAAGAAGCTGGCATCGATTAACCGTTGGTACTGGCTGGCCAAGAAGAACGTTGTTATGCTGGTTGTTTTAGGTCTTCAGCAGTGGTTGGTAATCACAGCCAAGCAAAACTGGGGGTTGGTAACAATTGAACTGGCGATGTTAGTGATCTGTGGCATTATTTTGGCTGCTGATTTGCGGGTCAATCATGTTCGGGTTCAACTTGAAAAAGCATTGAAGCCGTATGAAGACCGGTTGTGGTTTGAGTATCAACTTCGAAGTTGATGTTAGGGCCTCAATGGGCTTACAACAAAAAGGTGGTTAACGTATTAAACGCGTTTGGCCGCCTTTTTGGTTACTACAAATTCACAGGCATCTTATTACACTTTTTGAAGGGATGGTTGTATACTTTGGGAAAAATCATCAAGGGTGATCAGAAGTGCATTGGGGGATGCCGATAGAAATGGACAAGTAGTGCCAACAAACAGCTTGTCAAGGGTACAAATACGAGAGTTTGGAGGGATTAAAATGACTGACTTTTTAAAACTGACTGACTTCATCTTAATTTATATCTTAATTGCACTTTGGGTTGGTGACTTCTTCTCAATGCGAAGGGTTGGAAAATCATCCACCTACGTTTCCGAACTGCTGAAAAAGGACGCGAAGGGGCTACAGATTGCTCTTGAAAAACCGGCTAATTTTACCAGTGACCTTCAAAAGCTGGTGACAAAGAAGATTCGGGCAATTCACCGTTGGTACTGGCTGGCTAATAAAACCTTGGCGATGATCGGAATTCTGGGACTGCAGCAATGGCTGGTGATGACAGCTAAACAAAATTGGGGACTGGTTGTGATTGAGGTCACCATGTTGGTCATTTGTGGCGTTATTTTGGCGGCCGACTTTCGGGTGAACATTGTGAGAGTCCAACTGGAAAAAGCATTAAAACCATACGAGGATCGGCTTTGGTTTGAATATCGACTCAGAAGCTGAACACTAGTTTTAACTTAAGTTTAAGCTCAAAAATATCCTTTTTTCTTTGGTTAGTGGTACATTAAAGCTGTGGTAAACAGTGCCACGTAGATCATTGATGGGGGTAGAATTGGATATGAAATTTGAAGCAAGAAAATCACTATACGTTGGATTAGCGGCCTTGTCATTCGTTGCAGCAACTGGTTTTGCGGCGACTCAAGCAAGTGCTAAGACTTATGCCAGGGTGACATCAAATGCCACTTTGACAACTGATCCAACCACTCGAAACGTCACGACAAATGGTTCCAACGCCTTATATACAAAGGCTGGTACGTTGCGGGGCGCGCGAGTGGTTGCTGGCAAAGCCACTTTGGCTCAGTATGGCAATTCAAACAGTTCCCAGCAGTATTTCCGGGCTTATCGGGTCGCTACCACTAATAAAGGATCAGTTTACTATAAGGTGGTGTCGTTTAACGGCAACCTTAGAGGCTGGATTTATGGCGGCCGTTCAACAAACGCATTTGGCGGCGGCATTGCGTCGGCCAATACCATGACGCCGGCAAGCTTGCCATCAGTCACCAAAGGCTATACGTTGACGAATGTTAATAAGAATTCACTCTGGGTGAACCCAAAGTGGAGTCAATATAAAGCAAAGCAGGCAGATATGAGCGGTTATAAGAGCGGCGATACCTTTACGATTACCAGCGCTGCCACTAAGACCCGTGAAGGCTGGCTGTACTATCAAGTGACAGATGATAACAATTCTGCTGTAACTGGCTGGGTCTTTGCTGGCGGGTTAACTGCGCCGGCGACTAATCCATCAACCAATACCACGACGCCAACCAAGGATAACAGCATTCAAATTGTTTACTTGAACGCGTCCGGTCAGCAGGTCGGTCAGACTTACAACTGGATTATTCAAAGCAGTGATTTGAAGTCTGGCGCTAAGCTGACGAATGGTGCCAAATTAGGCGACATATTAACCAACTCGACTGAATTAACGGATGTGGCCAATAAGAATGTGCCGGCTGGCTACACCATCAGTAAGAGTCAGCCGAATAATCCGGTGGCTAATGTGACTGTCGGTAGTAACTACACGGTTTATGTGGATCAAAGCGTTCAGAAATATGCCTCGCAATTGACTTATTACGATGCTAAAACCAACAATCAAATTCTAAGTTCGCAGTTGCAGGGTAACTCTTATCCACAATTGTCAACGATTGAACAGGGAATTTTCAGTAGCCCAACACAAACGACGATTCAACCGGCATTGTTTGATAACGCCATCTTTACAAACGGTGGCCGGCTATCCGGGTTAACCGGAAACACAATCAACGCCGGTGGCCAAATCTTCACACCAAGTTGGCGGTTTGATGCGGCGAAAACAAAGCAGGCAAATGCCAATATCAAATACGGTGACACGATTAAGCTTTATTACGATGAAAATTAATTAGGATTCATCAAAAAAATGATTAATAAAAACGGCTTCCATCTTTGGAGGCCGTTTTTTAATATAGGGTGTCTGGCTTGATTGAACCGGTTTATTCAACAGCTTTCACAACGAAGAGCTGTGAGTGAAAGTCCTTGGATGAGTTACCATCCGGCAGAATGGTCGGCACAAAGTAACCGGCATGCATGAGTTCATCCCCATAATAGATCTCGGTATCATCGTTAACGCGATACTGTTGATCGGGCAGTAAGCCTTTAAAGTAGAAACGGGTGTAAGGGACGTTAACGTGATTGAGTATTTGGTAACGCGCGGCAATCGCCTGCTTCTGATCAGCACTGACTACCTGCCAACTAATCACGTTGCCGTCGCCGGTAAATGGACTGTCGATTCGATAGAAAGTCTCAAATTGAAAGAGGCGGCGATATTGCTTATAGAAGGCCACCTGCGCTTTGATTTGGTCGCGTTCGGCATCTGTGAGTTTGGTGATATCCAATTCATAACCAAAGTCGCCAAAGAAAGCCACGTCACCCCGAGTCTTGAGCGAGGTGATCCGACCAGTTTGATCATTTGGCACGGCTGAAACGTGAGCGCCCATCATGGTTTGCGGATAACCATAGGATGTCCCAAATTGTATCAGCAATCGTTCAACGGCGTCGGTATCGTCGCTGGTCCAGGCTTGCGGTGCGTAATACATCATCCCCAAGTCAAAGCGGCCACCACCGGAAGCACAGGATTCAAACAGGACGTCCGGATAAGCGTTGGTCAGTCGGTCATAAAGCTGGTAAACGCCAAGAATGTAACGGTGTGGGAGTTCCAACTGCTGGGAGCGATCCAAAGCTGAGCTGAACATTTCTGTGATGTGGCGGTTCATATCCCATTTAATATAATCTAAATGAGCAGATTCAATCATGTGACTCATGAGGTTATAGAGATAGTCAATAACGGCTGGTCGGGTCATGTCAAGAACAAATTGATGCCGCCCAGGGCTTGGGGTTGCTTTGGGCGCTCGAATCATCCACTCAGGATGTTTTTGATAGAGTTCACTATCAATTGAGATCATTTCCGGTTCAAACCAGAGACCAAATTTCATCCCTAAATCATGTACCTGTTGACTAAAGTGTTCAATGCCATCCGGGAATTTTTTCCGATCGACAAACCAATCACCCAGCGAGGTTGTGTCATCATCGCGGTGGCCAAACCAACCATCATCCAGGACAAACATTTCGATTCCCAACTGGTGGGCTTGGTTCACAATTGTCATTAACTTACTTTCGTTGAAATTAAAATAGGTTGCTTCCCAATTGTTAATTAAAATTGGGCGATCTTCATGCGCAAATCGTGGATTGACTAAGTGTTGCTGATAGAAGGCTGCCATTTGTTGTGAAAGTTGATTCATCCCAGCATTCGTGTAACTGAAGACGGCTTCCGGCGTTTGAAATGACGCTTTGGCCGGCAGGTTCCACCCGAATTCGTCAGGATTAATCCCAATCAGAACACGGCTGGTGGCATATTGATCAACCTCGACGGAGTCCAAAAAGTTGCCGGAGTAAATTAAATTAAACCCCAAAACGTCACCTTGCTGATCAGTGGTGTCTGGTCGAGCCAACATGACGAATGGATTCTGCTGGTGACTGGAAGAGGTTCGTAAGCTGCCAATACTTTGGACGCCTGGTCGTAGGTGATTACGATAGAGGTGCCGTTCACGAGCCCATGTTCCGGAAAATTGAATAAAATCGTAGTTGGCATCTGGCAGATCGAGTTGGGCACTTAGCGCCCGGTTGAGGAATAATTTTTCCGGCGTGGGATTGGTAAACTTAGTGCTTCTGACAATCACGTCCTGATGGGGAAAGAGTGTATAAATTAATTCCAATAAGAGGCCAGTAATCTGATCTTTAAAGTAAACAATCAATGTTTGGGCATCATCGTTGGTATCATCGAACGTCGACGGCAGGTTGACTAATCGCTGCTTTCCGGCTAAAAGTTGATAATGGTCATACTTTAATTCGGTAATTCGGCTGCCGTTTTCTTGAGTGACCTGGAAGGCGGGAAGCCGAAAATCACCTTTGCCAAGGCCTGAATATTCGGCTTTGAGGGCGCCCGGTTGGAAATGGGGATCGGCTTCACTGAGGGATGGGTTGTCATTTCGCCATTCCCGAGTGATTAAATTTTGATAGTTAGGCTGAACGTGAATTTGACGACCGTAATAAATCTGACCAGCTTCACCGTTTTCCATGATGCGGAAGATATAACTGGTGTGATCGGTTTGAAGATGAAAAACTAAATGGTCATCGTTGATATGAATTGTCATTTGCGCCATCCTTTCGAAATTAAGTGCCGAAAATAACCGGTTGGCACTTTGAATAATGTCTGTTACATCTCTAAGGTAACCGTTTTCAACAATAAACACAATACTCAGATTGGTAGAATTTCGATTTTAATTTAATGTTAATTTCTAGCGTTTTTGATCGTTCCGTACCATAATAGGATTACCAAAGAAATCCGAGGAGGCATCGTAATGTCAATTTTAACTGAAACGTACCAGTTAAATAATGGTAATGAAATTCCCAAAGTTGGTTTTGGGACCTGGCAGATTCCGGGAGGTAAACCAACGTATGAGGCGGTAACAGCAGCTTTAAAAGCGGGTTACCGACATGTTGATACGGCAAAAGCCTACCGAAACGAGGAAAGTGTGGGTCAGGCAATTTTTGATTCCGATGTCGATCGTGAAAATGTGTTTGTGACCTCTAAGCTGCCGGCTGAAACTAAAACTTATGACGGTGTGATTAAAGATTTTCAATCCACGATGAAAGCGTTGGACTTTTCGTATTTGGATTTATATTTAATTCACGCACCGTGGCCGTGGGCTCAAAGAGGGTCAACAGACTATGATCAGGCTAACCGCGAAGTCTGGCAGGCAATGCAGGACATCTATGAAAGTGGTGAAGTGAAGGCAATTGGCGTTTCCAACTTCAACGTTCACGACTTGCAAAATATTTTAGCAACCGCGGATATCAAGCCGGCCGTCAACCAAATTCGGTATTTTGCCGGCTACACGGAACCGCAGATCACGAAATTCACCAAAGATAACGGTATTTTGGTGGAGGCTTATTCGCCATTGGCAACCGGGGCCTTGTTCGAAAATGAGGACATCCAGACAATGGCGAATAAGTATGGTGTTAGTGTGGCACAATTAGCAATTAAATTTGTACTCCAAAATGGTGTGTTACCGTTACCAAAAGCGGTTAATGAAAACCACATTAAAAATAACACCCAGTTGAATTTTGAGATTAGTCAGGATGACATGCAGCGATTGGATGATTTGAATGGGAGTGACTTCGGGTAGTGCGCGGAGCCAACCCAGGATAAACCGGACTGTAAAGCGTCATCAGTTAATTCCCGCTTTTGGAATTTGCTGATGACGCTTTACATGTAGGTTTATGGTTGGCGTAGCGGTTCTAATCGCAGTTGCAAGACTGAAAATTATCTCTGGAAAGATATTTCAACCAAACTTTTTTGAAGCTTAAAACCAATTTTAAGGTTGAGTTAAGGTAGGACCGTTATTCTTTAGATATTAAATATTCAGAGTGTTTAAGCAAATGATTTCTTCTGATGATACCCTACTCCAAGCGAAAATGTATTTGAAGATGATGAACCCTTAATACCCCCGCTCTGAATATTTTGGGAAATGCAATGTACTGTTAGGATACCCGATAATAACTCGCCCCAGATAATTACTAATACCAATAATTTCTAACGAATACACACTCTAGTTACATTTTCCCTCAAAGTAGCCTTGTTGCAGATGCACAGGGCTTTTTTGTTTGAAACCTGAAAGTGGTCGGCTGATTTCTTTAACGAGATCAAGCCGACCATTTTTTAATTTAGACAATATATTTAAGCTTCAATTAAGCTGTGCCGGTTATTCTATTAACAATCAAATATGACCAAGCAAGTAGAGATAATTCAAAAAAATAATTAACAAACTGAAATTGATTTAAGCTTCGATTAAGCTGTAAGTTATATGATACAGACAATTAATCAAAGTTGATGAATGAAAACGAAAGGAATGATTGCAATGACAGTGGCAATAAAGAGACGACCTAAATTTAAATATGATAAGACAATCACTAAAAAATACCGAGTGGTGGTATGGCGTTGTTATTAAACAATTGCGACCCAAGTTATTTAGGCGAATCACCTGAGTTAATTCAGTTCGAGAGCTGAAACTCAGCACTCGCCAACACAATCTTGAAAGAAGTGATGCGATGACCAGTAACTTGTAACTTGTAATTTGTAACTTAGTGCAACCCATGCACTTAAAAACTCACCCCTCAAATAATCAAAAATACGATTTCTTAACTAACTTTATGATAAATACCCTTCAATATAATAAACTCTTCCCTCAAAGTCCTGCGCGAACAGGGCTTTTTCTTATGGATTTCCAACAATTAAGATCTTCTTTTCCTAAAGATCCCCAGAACAATCAGTCCCAGCCATCCCAGCAAGGAGAGCATTGAAAACAGGCTTCCCAACTTTGTGCCGTGACTTTGGATACTAATAGTTGCCTGATTAACTGTTTTGGGAATTCGTAGTTTAAAGGTGCCACGTTTTGAAAGTGATGATTTTAAGGGATGACCGTTGAATTTAACGGTATAGTTCATGCCGGTATAACGAATAAACGGTAAGTCCAAGAAAGTAGCTTTTTTCATTGGAACCTGCAGATGATAGGTGATGACGTTGCTTCCCGATTGGATACTGTCAGCGGCAATTTTAAACGATTGACCATTTAGTATCGCTGCTTTATTGGCTAATTCGTCAATATAGTGGCCAGAAGTAGTCGGTAAATAATCTGTTCGACCGGAGCCGTTATCGGTTGGAAATTGGTTGTTATAATCCTCATTGTTAACTTTATAATTTTGCAAATTCAGATTGGATCTGGGAATTTGATGAGTGGGGGTGGCTTTGTACGATAGTTCTGGCTGACTGGTTCGATCGAATTGGTTATCGAATGGATTTTGGCTGGTTGTGACATTCATCGGATAAAGCGCTGAATAACTGAAAGAATTGAGTAGGCAGAAACTAAAACCGATCAACAACCCGCAAGCACTCAACCAGTGGTGATTGAATTTAGCATTAATGAAGTAAGCACCAAAAGCGGCGAGAAACATGAGCACGACCGGCATGATCCGGTGGCCACTTTGGATAGCTTCAATACCTCTGATAAGTGGCAGATGATGAATCAGATTCCATGGGAAAAGATTTGATAAAACAAACAGTGTGGCAATTCCGCCAAAGTATGCCAGACGACCAACCTTAGGCATTGATTTGAGAAAAAGGAAGCCGAATATCAGGAAAAACAATAGAATAAGGCCGATCCCTTTGTTGGCAATACTTTGATTAAATAAGGTGAATAAATTTTGGGGATCTTTGTAGAGATTTTGTGGCTCTGGTCGCATTAACTTTTGGCTTAACGTCAAAGTTGCCAATGGTCCCCAGACAATTAAGCTGAGTATTAAGGTGTAGATCGCAGAAATGGCTAGGTAGAAGAAACGGGTTAGTCGTTCGTTAACCGGCTGTTCTGTGAAGAAAATCAAGTAAAAAATAAGCAGGGCAACAATCACAATCAAACTGGTTGGTGCATGGGCGTACATAATGCCAATGACTCCAATAACTAATAAGTACCAGCGTCGATAGTCTTTGAACATTGCTTGATAAAGACCAGCAAAGGCCAACGGAATGAACGGATAGGAAAGAAATTCACCAAACTGGGTAGTGATAATCTCCATCACCAGATAGGTGGTCAGACCATAAAAAATAGCAAATAGAAATGCAACTCTGCGGGACTGGGCAACTAATCTCATACTTTAGTAGGCGAGAAGCAATGTTGTGAGAATTATCAAAACATATGTAAAGTAGATGGCACTGACGGCTGAAAAGATGAATTTAAATCCGGCAAATAAATACAACCATACCCACGGGTAGCACGCCACTACCGCATCACCGAGCTGATTAAAAGTGTGGGTGGCAATATGACTGATTAAGGTGCCGTGTTTTAGATTAAGAAATATTTCTTGAATACGGCTAAGGTGAAATTGTAAGTCCGGGCCGGAATATAAGTGCATGGTCACCCAGAATGGCAAGACGACTAGAAATGATAATACGCCGAATATGACAGTCACAGTTAAATCTTTGTGCTGTCGGAGCTTCGATATTAAACTTTGCAATAAAAGCACACTCCCTCATTTGTGAAGCAATTTAAAATGGTGTTCTAAAAATAACCAGAGCACTGCTAATCTAATTGCTTGATTATAACTATCATACGGTGAGAAAGTGTGATTTTCAATTGCTGATTAATGGGTTAAATAAAGTCCAAGTAGCGTTGTCACTGGCAATAGGATATAGAGAATCATATTTGATACTGACTAAGTGGCGATCGTCGAATTGCAGCGTCCACGCATCTCTTTAGGGCGATAACAGTGGCAATGTTTAAATTGTGAGTCGATTAATTTTCATTAGTAAGCCCCTCTTCAAAAGTTAGGATTCTAGTTACGACAAAGTTTTGGAAAGAAATTTAAGTGGCTTAAGCTTCAGTTAAGGTAGAAACGATATGATAATGACAATCAAATAAGGGAAGTGGAAGCAACCCTTATTTGGTGAAAGTGGTGTAGCGGTACTTGATTGGCTGCTTTAAGAAAGTTGATAATAATTAACCCCTCAAAATAATTATTTTCCCCCAACGATTTCTTAACCAACTTTAGATGAATAACCCTTCAATATTAATGAAAAATCTTCCCCCCTAAATTGACTTAAGCCACGTGCTTGGGTCTTTTTTTAAACTTATAAGGTATTATAAAATTCTAGAGCGTGGTAACTGTTGAACTGCTAACGATCATCATGCTTTTAATTTTCACAAAATGGTAGTCAAAGCTTATCTTCACTATGTAGCCATGATTTTAAGATCAATCAAAATTAATCAACTTGTATTTGCTTCCGTGACCTGCAAATTTAACTAATGTCGGCACATATTTTACCTGATACTTCTCTCGAATTTGCTATAATTTCTTATTTTGGGTGTATTCTGAGTATTGAAATAGTAGAAATGCTTAACATGATGCTGTTTGACATATCCCCAAATTTTGTTAATAGACAATAGACAATCTGGGCAAGTTGAGCGTCCAAAGTAGACATATGTTTGTGCGTTATGCTTAATCATATTTTTAAAGCTGCCAGAAATGACTTTATCAAGACGTCCGGCCTTTTTTGATAATTTTTCTTTGCCTGATTCCAACTGCTAAAGCAAGAAGACGACGTTAAAGCCGAGTTGTTCTCAGCAGCTAAAGTTGTGTGGGGATCGGAAAAACTGACCCAGGATACCATAACTGCAAAAATCAATGTTGTTAATAAAAATATTTTTTTCGTAACGTAGTCCCATCTTAATCATTCTTATGCTTTCTCTTTGAAACTTGCCATTCAGCTAATAATTTTATAGTGAACAAAGTGTCAAATACGCAAATAAAACTGAAATAGTTTAAGTTCCAAGAAAAAATAACAGAGGAAAAGGTAAACGCAATTCCAAGTAGCCAGATGCTCAGTCTTACATGTGATAGAAAAAATTCCTTCATCTATCAATCACCCCCTTCTCAATTGGTTGACTTAACTACATTTAATCGCCATCCAAGATAATTCGGCAACGAGTGCGTAAACGCTCAAACTGCCAATACCTTCTTGAACAATTAGTTTAGTTGCTTCTTCCCAGGCTTTTTTCAATGAGCTCTTCCAATCCTCCAGCTACTAGCGCTCCATATAAATCTGCGCTAATGTTCCTCTTTTTGGTGTGATTTAATCTTATCAGATACCCCCTGATTATATCAATACATTTTAGGAATTTTATAATTCTTTTTTAATTATCACAAAACCATTTCTTAATTTATCTTATTGAATGAGATAACCACCATTTAATCAGCTGCCACGAAAGCACTAAGAAAAATTAATTTTACTTTGAAAATGAAAATGCTTGATTGGTGGCCCTAGCACCACGCGTTATTAAAGAACCTTAAAGGAAGCCTAAAAAAATCATATTCATCACATCATTAAGATGTCGTGAATATGATCTATTTTTGCCAACTTTTACAATAATTAATTGCCAAAGCCATACTTAAGCGCCTAAAATGGTTGTTAACAAGAGAAATGCTAACAATCTAAAAGAAATCAGGTGGTTAAATGGCAAGCTCGAATACTAGATGGGCAACCCGCTGGCCCGAGCGCATCAGCTATGGGTTAAGTGATGCGGCTGACAATTTAGTGTTTCAAATGATGACAACCTATTTACTCTTCTTCTATACCGACGTTTACGGATTAAGTGCCAGTGCAGCTGCAATTCTATTTATTGTTGCACGAGTGGCAGACGTTGTTGAAAGTTTTGTGATTGGTGTGATGATTGACCACACTCATTCCAGATTTGGCAAAAGTCGGCCTTTCTTTTTGTGGTACGCATTTCCATACGTTATTTTTGCAATTTTGACATTCATTACACCGAACTTTTCATATGGCGGGAAAATTGCCTGGGCATATTTTACGTACCTGGGACTCGGCTTCCTGTACACTGCCGTTAATCTGCCGATTACTTCAATTTTACCAACACTGTCACGGAACTCTCGCGAACTAACTTTGTTGGGGGTAATTCGTCAATTCTTTGGCAGTTTGGTTCAGATTATTGTGGCCGTGTTCACTCTGCCATTAGTCGCTTTGTTTGGTAAAGGCGATCAGCGAACCGGCTTTTTAGGAACGATTATCTTATTTGGTATCATCTCATTGTTTTTGATTTTGAACACGTTCGTTCATGTTCGTGAGCGTTATGCTAACCCAGAGATTGCCCATCAACCGTTAAAATAAGTTTTGGCAATGGTTCGACGTAATCAGCCTTGGATCATTATCTCAGTTTCAATCTTTATGTATTGGTTGGTAACGTCAATCAAGAATCAAACCACCATTTACTATTTCAAGTACGTGATGGGAAATGAAAATCTGGTTCCATTGGCCAATAGTTTCACCTTTACGTCATTGATTGGGGTCCTATTGATTATGCGGATCACGGAAACCCAGAGTAAAAAGCGAACCATGATGAGTGGGATTTTAGTGGCATTTGTCGGCCAAATTGTGATTGCACTAGGCGTCTACCTCAATCAGGTGCCGACGTTATTTGGCGGGATTTTCATCAATTCAATTGGTAACGGGATTATTATTGGGCTGGTATCAATTATGATTGCCGATACCATTCGTTATGGCGTCAGCATGGGCGTTCAAGCTGAAGGTATTCTCGCTTCAACCGATGACTTTGGTGTTAACTTTGGCCTGGGAATCGGTGGTTTGATTACCGCCGGCCTCTTTCACCTTTCCGGTTACGTTGCCAATCATCAACAGAACGCCGCGACGATTACCATGATTAACGTCAATTACGTTTGGCTGCCATTGGCGATCTATGCAGGGATGTACTTTGTGATGCGGCTGTATAATGAGCAGCAGATATTGGATGAGATTAAAGGATAGGATTGATAAATTTAACCAGATAAACATGGACAGCTACGAAAATTAGCTGTTTTTTTATTACAGTGATTCGGTATTTAAGCTTTTATTATGATAAAATTAACATAAGTTATTCTGTGATTAGAATTAGCAGGGGGTCGGGAAGAATGGTTGTAGAAACTCACGAATTAGCTTTTGAGGATGAGCTGATTCATTTTTTAACAAGAATTGGTGGCACTAAGCAATGGCAGTATTTGCCAAACGTTAAGACAACGGAGCAGCTTTGGGCAAATTTCAGACATATTTTGGAACTGAATAATCCCGATAAACTATCTCAACCGCTTTCTAAAACCGAATTTGCTCAAGTTAAACGTGAAATTAACAATTTGAGAACACCTTATCAAGCTGGCCAATTTTTGTATGGGTTAAATGGAAAATCTGAAATTGAGTTGGATTTGGATGATGGTCGTCACGTTTATCTAACGGTGTTTGATCAGGACCAAATTGGCGCTGGAGATACTGTTTATCAAGTTGTGAATCAAATTGAGCGGGCACCGGTTTTAGCTGGCCGAAAGAAACGTCGATTTGACACCACATTGCTCATTAATGGCTTGCCAATTATCCAAATTGAAGAAAAAGCCGACGGAAAAGATGCTAAAGAAGCGTTGAACCAGATGAAACAGTACATATCTGAGCAACAATACACGGGAATTTTTGCGACTTTGCAAATTCTAGTCGGCATGACGCCCCATGACATTCGCTACATGGCAAATGCAACGGAGCATCAATTTAATATGGACTTTACTTTTAGGTGGCAACGTGAAAAAGACAACGTACCAGTTCATGACTGGCAGGAATTTACAAATGCGGTGCTATCCATTCCGATGGCTCACCAAATGGCCACCAACTATATGATTTTGGATGGAACACCAAATAAACAAATGATTAAAGTGATGCGGCCTTATCAGGTTTATGCAACAAGACGGATAATGGATAAGCTGCGGATTCACCAATTTGGTGTCGATGATAAAGAGATTGGTTATGTCTGGCACACAACTGGCTCGGGTAAAACCATCAGCTCGTTTAAAGCAGCGTGGCTGGCTTCACGGCTTCCTAATGTTGATAAAGTCGTGTTTCTGGTTGATCGAATTGCACTCACAAATCAGACTTATGATGAGTACAGTGCTTATGATCCTGGGACAGATCAGGAAAGTACTAAAGGCGGCATTGTTGAGGATACGGCTAATAAACGAGCTTTACTGGCTAAACTAAAGAAAAAAGGAACTGGGATTATTGTGACGTCCATTCAAAAAATGGATGGTTTGGTTCGCCAGCACCATAATCCGTTTGAGCGGCGAGTAGTATTTATTGTCGACGAAGCCCACCGATCAACGTCTGGCGATATGTTGCAGCGAATTAAAAAAGCGTTTAAGAAATCGGCTTGGATTGGATATACCGGGACACCACGATTTGATGAAGATGATGGCCCCACGACTCGTGACATCTTTGGTGATTTGATTCATGCATACACTATTCGGGATGCAATCGCTGATAAAAATGTTTTAGGATTTAAGGTTGATTTTGAGACAACCTTATCTGATGAAACGTTGCGAAAGCAGTATTTACCACGGTATTTTAAGTTTCGATATCCAAATTGGTCTTCAGAACAAATTGAACATCGAATTGAAAATATCACGCCTGAAGATATGGATGATGCCATTGTTCCAAGCGTCTATGATATGAATCAAAAGCATGTTTATCTGGTTGTAAAAGATATCTTATCGAAATGGCAGAACAGATCATCAGAGTATCGTTATAATGCACTATTCACAACTCATGTTGGTGGCGGTAAGGCCTCTACTCCTATGGCGATGATGTATTATCGAGAATTTCTTGCGCAAAATAAGCATTTGGCAAAACCGTTGAAAATTGCAATTACTTTTAGCCAGTCAACTAATAATGGCGATCACCAATTACAGGCAAATAAAGATCTTCGAGAAGCAGTTGATCATTATAATCATTTATTCGGCACATCTTTTGACGATACAAACATGGGCGACTATACACAGGATGTGGTGGATCGGTTGAGTCGAACAGCTGATGATGGAAAATATCTTGACCTGGTAATTGTCATTGACCAATTGCTGACGGGCTTCAATGCACCGGAGTTAAACACGCTTTACGTTGATCGAACATTAAAAGGTGCCAGTTTAATTCAAGCTTATTCAAGAACTAATCGAGTTGTTGATATGCAATCCAAACCGTGGGGTAGAATTGTCAATTATCGATGGCCGAAGCAGACTGAAAAGCTAATGAAGGAAGCATTAGCAGTTTACGCTAATCCGGACTCTGCAAATGTTCAAACCACTTTGGATTTGCCAAACGATGGTACCATTTTAGCTAAAACTTTTGAGGATCTTCAAAAGGATCTTTCAAAAACGGTGACAACGATTAGTGATTTAACTAATGATTTTGAAGCGGTTCCTAAAAGTGAAAATTCTCAAGATGAGTTATATAGTCAATTGCAAACATATAATCGAACAATGGCTCAATTAAAGCAGGATGATCGATACGACAGTGATCATCCGGAGAAGTTATTAAAAGAAGTTGGCATGACACCTGATCATGAAGAATTATTAACAACGACTTTTGCAAATGAATTGAAAGATCGGATTGCCAAGAAGCAACATTTAAGTGTCGGCGATTTGGATCTTCGGATGGAACATGTTAAAGACATTCAGGTCAATTACGATTACTTGGAAGAATTAATTGCTCAATTGGCTAATCAGGTTCATGAGCATCAAATGGAAGATGCTGCAAAGACCAGGGGAACGGTTGATCAGATTGCGGATCAAATTCCGGATGAACATTATCGACAACAGGTTAAGCATTTTAATCAAGACTTATATGAAGGTAATACAGAAGTTGCCACTTATCCTGTACAAACAGAGGATGTTAAGCAGTTAATTCTTGATCATGCTAATAATCGAAAGCGGATGCAAATTCTGGCATTTAAAAAGCGATGGGGGTTAGTCGATATTCCATCAACCAAACAAATTAATGGCTTGTTGCTACATCACACACTTGGGGCAGATGATTTAAACCAGATGGGTGAGCTGAATAATATTATTCACGAAGCTCAAGGCTATTATGAAACGGATGCTGAGGATCCTAACGTGCGAACTTTGCACAAACTCAAGTATCGTAATCATTTACGGCAAGCTTTCACAGCATTTGCTGATCAATTAAAACGTAACTTTTAAGGGGAAAGACAAAAGATGGCGGAAACTAAAAATACAGCAAGAGATATTACCAATCAGCTCTGGGCAATGGCAAATGAGCTGCGAGGAAATATGGACGCAAGTGAATTTCGAAATTATATTTTAGGCTTTTTGTTTTATCGGTACCTTTCTGAAAATCAAGAAGCTTATTTGAAGGCTCAGGATTTATTGGACATCCAGGTAGGTGAATCGGTCAATGACGCTTATTTAAGGGAAGCCAGCGGGGATGATCTAAACGATTATCTTGAAGATATTGCTGGTTCTTTAGGCTATGCAATGCCACCTGAGAGCACTTGGGCCACTATCGTTAACAAAGTGGAACAGGACGAGATTCGAACTTCCGACTTTCAAGATATGTTTGATAACTTTGAAAAGAATGCATTGTTAAATCCTAATTCTCGGGCTGACTTTCGGGGCATTTTTACTGACATTAATTTAGGCAATAGCCGACTGGGTAACTCAACAGCTGCTCGTGGTAAGGCGCTGAGTAACATTGTGACAATGATTAATACCTTCGATTATAACGATGAAAATGGTCACGATATTCTTGGCGATGTGTATGAGTATTTAATTGCCCAATTTGCTGGGAACTCCGGCAAGAAAGCGGGTGAATTCTATACGCCACACGAAGTCTCACAGGTATTAGCAAAGTTGGTGACGTTGCATTTACAGAAGGATAACGAACAGTTCACGGTATTTGATCCGGCGATGGGATCGGGTTCTCTGCTATTAACGGTTGGTTCAGAAGTGCCGGGTGGTTATCAGTCGGGACGGGTTCACTTTCATGGACAGGAATTGAATACGACGACATATAACTTGGCGAGAATGAATTTGATGATGCATGGGGTCTCTTATCAGAATATGACGTTACGAAATGCGGACTCACTTGAGATGGATTGGCCGGATGGAGTGGATGCTCAAGGAATCGATCACCCACGTAGTTTTGATGCAGTGGTCGAAAACCCACCGTATTCTGCTCATTGGGATAATCAGGACAGCAAGATGAAGGACGTGCGATTTAAGGAGTATGGCTTGGCACCTAAATCGAAGGCCGATTTTGCTTTCTTATTAGATGGCCTCTATCACGTTAACAATGCGGGCACAATGGCAATTGTTTTGCCACATGGTGTGCTCTTTCGAGGTGCCAAGGAAGGTAAAATTCGTCAAGCCTTGTTGGAAAAGCATCAGATTGATGCCATTATCGGGATGCCTGCCGGATTGTTTTATTCGACGGGGATTCCAACGATTATCATGGTTTTGAAAAAGCAGCGACAAACCGATGACGTCTTGTTTATTGATGCCAGTCGTGATTTTGAAAAGGGGAAAAATCAAAACCATCTGCGTGCTCAGGATATTGATAAGATTGTTTCAACTTATCAAAAGCGCCAAGACGTTGATAAGTACGCCCATGTTGCCACCATGGACGAAATCAAGGAAAACGAATTTAATCTCAACATTCCAAGATATGTAGATACGTTTGAACCAGAACCACCAGTTGACGTTGACAAGTTGGTTTCGGATATTAAGAATACAGACGAACAAATTAGCAAATTGGAGTCTGAATTTTCGCCAATGCTGAATGATCTTGAAGGCAAGAACCCTGTCGCTCAACAGCAGCTTGCTAAGATTAAGGAGTTGTTTAAAAATGAGTGAAGAAAATCAACCTAAAATCAGGTTTAAGGGGTTTGATGACCCTTGGGAACAGCGTAAGTTGGGAGATGTCACCGAAGGAATTTCTGGAAATGACGGGAGAACAAACTTACCAATTTTAACAATATCTGCAGGACATGGTTGGATGGATCAAAAGAGTCGTTTTTCTCAAGTGATCGCTGGCAAAGAACTAAAAAACTATACTTTGTTGAAGCGTGGACAACTCTCGTATAATCATGGTAATTCCAAGCTTGCTAAATTTGGTGCAGTATTTGAGCTTCATGCATACAATGAAGCTTTGGTCCCGAAAGTTTATCACAGTTTCAAAGTTAATAACCTGTCTAGTGGTACGTTTATAGACTATCTTTTTTCTTCCAAGATACCAGATCAGGAGCTCCGAAAGCTTGTAACCTCTGGTGCACGCATGGATGGATTATTAAATATAAGTAAAAATGCATTCTTCGGAATCAAGTTAAATTTTCCAGTAAAGGATGAGCAAGAGAAGATTGGAAGTCTTCTCTCGTTAGCTGATAATCTTATCGCTGCCAATCAGAGTAAACTTGAACAGTTAAAGAAGCTAAAAAAGTTACTGATGCAAAAGATTTTTAGCCAAGAGTGGCGGTTCAAGGGATTTAATGACCCTTGGGAACAGCGTAAGCTGGGAGATGTAGTAGATAAAGTTACTAGAAAAAACAAAAATCTTCAATCAAAATTACCACTAACGATTTCTGCTCAGTTTGGGTTAGTTGATCAACGATCCTTTTTCAGTAAACAGGTTGCAAGTAAAAATATGAAGAACTATTTCTTGGTAAGAAAGGGTGAATTTGCTTATAACAAGAGCTATTCAAATGATTATCCTTGGGGAACTATAAAAAGGCTTGATTTGTATTCTGAAGGTGCATTGTCAACACTTTATATCGTTTTTAAGCCACTTAAAGTTGTATCAGATTTTCTTGTAGCATATTATGACTCCTCTTTTTGGTATAAGGAAGTTTCAGCAAAAGCAACAGAAGGTGCAAGAAATCACGGCCTTTTGAATATTTCTCCTCAAGACTTTTTTGATACGAAATTAATAATTCCAAGAAGTAACTTTGAACAAGGGAAAATAGGAAATTTGTTAAAACATACGAATAAAGTTATCGCTGCCAATCAACGACGGCTTGATCAGTTAAAGAAAGTCAAGAAGTATTTGATGCAGAATATGTTCGTTTAAATTCGTTTAAATTCTTAACTTGAGAATGGTCCTGTCACTGCTAATCAGTGATAGTCACATTAACGACTGATTTTGGAGAGAGTTAGTATCGATATGTTTTTATTGAGTTGTCACATGTTTTTATGTAAAGAGGAGAGCTACCAGTGGATCTTTATAAATTAATTGATGGTCAGCGATTAAAAAGTGTTAAGCCTGAAGATTTTGCAATTGAACGAGTGATGCAGAATATTGTTCAGGATAATCTGGATCAACTTTTTGGGGATGCGTTTCTTGCTGCAGAGTTTACGGTTGGCAATTATCGACTTGATACAGTAGCGTTTGATGCAGAACTGAAAGCGTTTGTTATCCTGGAATATAAGAATATGACCCGGTCAAGTGTGATTGACCAAGGATACTCGTATCTGAATACCTTAATGAATCATAAAGCCGACTTTATTTTGCTTTATAATCATTTTTATGATTTGAATAAAGCTGAAGATTATTTTGATTGGTCGCAAACCAAAGTAATCTTTGTGGCAAAGGGGTTCACTCAGTATCAAAAAGACGCCGTTAATAATCCAAAGTTGCCAATAGAATTATATGAAATCAACAAGTACGCAAACGATTTTGTGACGGTAAACAAAATTGAAAAGAGTAATTTCTCACAGACTGCACATACGCAAGTCGTGGTTAGTAATGCAAAGGACGGCGACAAAGTTGCTTCAACACTTACACCGTATACTGAAGAAGATCAATTAAGTAATGGTTCTGAAGAAGTTCAGAAGCTATATCAAAAAATTAAAGAGTCGATTTTGGATTGGGATAATGCAATTGAAGTGAAACCTCTTAAGAAATATATTGGCTTCCGAATTCGAAAGCATAGTTTTACTGATATGCACGTCCAAAAGAAGCAACTAAAAATATGCATTAATTGTTCAAAAGGTGAGCTTACAGATCCATTGAAGCTAACTCGTGATGTTAGTCAGATTGGGCATTGGGGAAATGGTGACTATGAAGTAAGTATCAGAGATGATGCTAAATTAGAATATCTGTTAAGCCTTATTAAACAGGCCTGGGTGAATAAGTCGAAGTTAGATTAAAGTGACTGAAACCGGATTTCACTAAGTCATTACGTTTGGTTTAAGCGTTCGGATTTACGAAAAGTGCTGTTGTATCATTAACTTTGGGATTGGAGTCTTGTTTGACTATTTTTATCTTGAGTATTGCATATTATTCGGAAGTAACAGGTATGGACTGATGGCTGAATTATTGTAAATGTCTTCGGATTGAATAATCATTCCTTTTTTAGTCGAATGGATAGTTCGTAATTATCTATTTTGTAATTGTTTGCTTGTCGCGGATTGGCAGCGATAAGATGATCATTTTTTAATAGAAAACGGCCGATCAATAATTGTTCATCATAACTTGGATAGGGTAGTGGCAAGGTTTGGAATACCGAATCCTTAATTGCAAATCTGTCAGATCTCGCACCTGAATCACCGTTTTGGATCATAAAATGTCTCCAGAGATCAGTGAAAAAGTATTGCTCAAGGAAAGTAATGCTAATACCATGCACTCGAAAAATATAGTATAGAGGAGACATAACGCCTGCTTTTCCTAAATTATTCTTTCGAATAGGTCCAACAGGTGCATGATTAGAAATCCGTGGATTATAAACAAAGTCGTCTGGTCTAACAATGTAATAACCGCTAAGCTTTTTTGAATTTGAAATATCTTTATCAAAAAAGTCCCGTTGATTAATAATTCCAAACTCAGCAGAATTTGTTAAAGTGTCCGAATAAGTATTCTCTGTATTTTTTTCATTCACCTTTTTTGAAACATCCCCCAACTTACGCTGTTCCCAAGCGCATTAGAAATAGCCATTTATGAGAATAGACTTCATTCTTGACAAGCATCACTATTTTTTACTAATAGGCGTTCAATAGAATCAGATATTGACTGCATCATTTATTTCTTAACTCAAAAGAGGCGTGCTTATGAAAGCAACTAAGCAATTTCTTGTTATGATTTTTGTGGCTGTTTTGTTATTCGTTATTGGCAGTTATCGTGTTCAAGCAGCCACTAATTTTCAACCTTACATGATTCAAGACCAGTTGCATTTGCTGATGCCGGCTCAAAAGCAGAAAATTATTCTGCAGAACCAACGATGGGAACATAAAAGGAATCGACCGCAACTTTGGGTTTACACGCTTAAAAAGCGGCCAGCAGATATCGAAGACTTGGGAGATGATCTATTAAGGTCCATCGCCAAAAAAGTTACACCTAAAAATGGTGATTATGATTGGGAAACTGAAATAGATACAAAAACACAGGAACTCCATCGAAATATTTCCTTATTAGTAGCCTATCCTGGTAAGGGGACTCAGGTTAAAGTGATCAAGAGTGATGACCTGGCAGCGGCAGCATCCGACTTTCAGGATTGGCAACTACATAGAGGACTATCCAATAGAATTGCCGATGAAGGTGTGATTTATCAATACTTTAGTCGCTTTGCACCATTTATTAATAAACATGTGGCTGGCGTTAAAACGATTAATCCAGGAATTAGCTGGGGAACCATCATCACGATTATCATGATTCCGATTGTTATTTTAATAATTGCTCTGATTATTCGTTGGTTTTATAAGTTACCGCCATCAGGAGGTGATGATGACAGCAGCTTTGATGATGGTTACGTTATAGGACGCTGGATGCGGTAAGTGTCGATCGAAAATTGATAGAGTTTAAATTGGCTTTTTAGAGTACTTTACCTGTTTAATATGACTGAGGGGACTTCTGTGGTGGAAGTGTCCTCAATTTTATTTTTGGAGGAGTATATTATGGCCAGCGATATTAAATTGCACCGATACTTTCAAGACTGGATGAATTTGTATAAGAAAGATGCTGTTAGAGAAGTCACTTATCGCAAGTACGAGATGTCATATCGACAAATTGTTTTATTAGCACCGGATTTAAAAATGTCTGAATTATCAAGATTAACTTATCAAAAACTACTGAATGATTACGCAGAAACTCATGAAAGGCAAACGGTGATGGATTTTCATCGGCATATTAAAAGCTCATTAATTGATGCCTTAGAGGAAAATATTATTGAACGGGATCCAACTCGTAAAGCAATTATTAAGGGCAAGAAGCCTGGACCGCATAAAACTAAATTTTTGAATCAGCATGAGGTTCAATTAATGCTGGATGATTTGGTGCTGGATGAAGGGGTTAATTGGGATTATTTTATTTTGTTGATTACCAAGACTGGCTTGCGCTTTGCTGAAGCGCTGGCAGTTACACCGAATGATTTTGATTTTGCCAGACAAACGTTAAATATCAATAAAACTTGGGACTATAAATCAAAACAAGCCGGATTCGCGCCAACTAAAAATTTCTCATCCATGAGAAAAATTCAATTAGACTGGCAAACAGTGATCCAGTTTTCTCAATTGGCTAAAGGATTACCTGAAGATAAGCCGATTTTTGTAAAATCAAAAGTTTATAATGACACAGTCAACCATTATTTGGAAAAGGTTTGTCGAAGATCGGGTATCCCGATTATTTCAGTTCACGGGCTTAGGCATACGCATGCATCACTATTGCTATATGCAGGAGTGAGTATTGCTTCTGTTGCCCGTAGGTTGGGCCATTCCAACATGAATACGACGCAGCAAACTTACCTGCATATCATTCAAGAGTTAGAGAACCAGGATAATGACAAGGTCATGAAACATTTGGCAAGTTTAATTTAAGAAAAAGACAGTGAGCGCCTAAAAAAATCGGCGCCTTTTTAATTTTGCACGATTGCACGATCAAGTAGCGTATAATTATCTCTAGAAATCAAAACGTGAAAGAGGGATTAAGGTTATGCGTTTACATACTGTTTTAACACCGGAATGGATCGAATGGGGGAAGCAGAAATCAGCAGAAAATCCACGCTTGGAAGGCTTTGTTGCTGGAGAAGGCGGCTATCATCCCAAAGTTTTATTGCTCGGCGAAGCTCCTGGTGATAAAGAGGTCAAGTTAGGCCATCCCTTTCAAGGACCTGCTGGAAAAGAGCTGGATCGTTGGTTAGCCTCACTTGGCTTGACTCGTGAGGATATCTACATTACTGGGGTTGTCAGTGCACGACCATTTTCAATTGGCAAAACCGGTCGAAAGCGTGATAGACGGCCTAATAATACTGAAGTTAAGCAATGGGCGCCTATGTTTGATTATGAAATGACCTACTTTAGGAATCTGTTGATGATTCCAATGGGCAATGCCAGTCTTCAGAGATTATTGGGGAATCAAGCCAAAGTTGGTGAACTACATGGTCAGTTGATTGAACGTCCCATCCAATACTTTGATGAATCAGATCAGGCATTTAAATGGACTGATAAGCCGCGAAAAATTTTCCCACTTTATCATCCATCATATTCAAAGCGGTTTAAGAGTATGCAAACTGTAGTCGATGAAGATTCGAGACATTTAAAAAAGCTGTTGGAGCAAATGAAGAATAAGGATGAGGTTTAGATAACCAGACAAGTTTAGAGAACTTGCTGCAAAGTTGCTTTGCTAGAATGAATAAATGTAGCGTTAAGTAATGTAAAAAGACAATTAGTTGGGCCTGTTTTTTGGGCCTGATCGATTGTCTTTTTCTTTTAGGCAGAAATTTAAATCGGAAACTTAAACGAAAACTAACCGGAAACTTACTAAGAATCTCAAATCTTTTAATACTTGAGGCTCAAGGGATGTAAACCGCATGTAAAACAAGTCTTACTTGTTTGTAAGAGTTGATGTAGTAACCTTGGAATTATGCAAAAAGATCTAATTATTTTTTAGGTAACTTGTCTAAAGAAGCGAGGTGTTCAGAGTATGAGACAAAGTCACCGACTAATTTGCATAGTGTTACTCCTTATATTCTTTTGTGTTGGTGGAGCGTTGATTTTTAATAGACATTTAAATGAGAATTCACCGGTAGCACCAAAGAAAACGACACATTCTAATAGTGGTCACCGGAATAACGAGAAGCGTGGCTTTCAACCAAAAAGGAAACTGACTGATGCTTCGGATATTAGAACGGTTACGATCTATTTGAAAAAAAATCATTTTGTCGGTTCGGCGTTAATTGTAAAAAATGATCGATTCTTGTATCGAAAAGCCTTTGGATACGCTAATTACGATCAGCATATTAAAAATAAAACCACTTCGCAATTTCAGATTTTATCAATTCAAAAGTCTTTGACTGCGGCTTGCATTATGAAGCTAATTCAAGAAAAAAGGTTGTCTTTAAAGACACCTTTATCGCGTTTTTATCCTCATATTCCGAATTCAAATCATATTCGTATTCGAAATGTGCTTGATATGAATTCGGGATTATCAATGAACGGGGCTGGCTCAAACAAACAACTAAGTGAAAGAAAAGTCGTTAGGTATGCAACCAATCATTTATTGAGTCATGAAAGAATGTATGGGCAGTGGCGTTATCAGCCTGTTAACTATGTCTTACTGGCTGGAATTATTTCTCGACTGATGAGAACATCGTATCATCAGTATTTTGATAAAACGTTAATTAAACCTCTGAAATTAAAGAATAGTGGGTTTGTTCAAAATCAGCCACTAACAGCTAATAAAACGATGGGATATTGTTACTTGAGTTCTTCTCAAGTCACCCCTAACTATCAAAAACCATTTCAAGAATCGTTGTCAGCGATGAACAATGAGCTTGGCACAGGGCAGGTTTATATGTCTGCTTTTGATTTATTTAAAGTTGAACATGCATTACTTCGAGGAAAGATAATTTCATCGGCGAATGTTAAGAGATTGCATAAGCCCGGTAACCCATCGACTTACGGTGGCGGTGTTTATAACCAATCAAATGGTATTCGGTCACATGGCGTTGGTTATGGATATGAAGCGTCAATTTTGATTTCTCGCAATGGAAAAACGGGCGTCGTTCTTCTTAGCAATGATTATCGACCAGCCGTTTCAATTCAAGATTTGGCAATCACGTTGTTCGATAAAGTGATGACTAATCGAGTGAAGCCCTTAAAATAACTGATAAAATGCACTTTTTAGAAAAAAGAGGTGGCAATAGTTATGAAAATGACGTTATTAAAAGAACCTATTGCAAGGTTTATTTTGAAGACGCTGTTTTACTTTGCAATTATGATGATTCTTTTTTACTTGTACGATTACAGCGGCATTAATCAAGCAAAATTTATTTACAATGACTTTTAATGAGGTGAGTTAGCATGTCAAATAATTTAATCAGTGTCATTGATTCCTATGCTGAAAGTAAAGGAGACCAAGTTGCTTATCATTATCGTGATCAAACAAACACTTATTCTGAACTGAAAAATTATTCAGATGCTTTGGCAAAATATATTGACGATATGAAGTTACCTGAAAATCGTCCGATTATGGTATTTGGCAGCAAAAGTTTTGAAATGTTAGCAACTTTTATTGGCATTATTAAGTCTGGTCATTCTTATATTCCGGTTGATGTTGATTCACCTGATGAAAGATTAATGTTAATCGAGATGATTGCAAAACCAGTTGCAATTATTGCAGTTGAAGATTTACCGGTTACCTTTAAAAGAATGCCAATCATCAGTAAAGCTGAACTTGGAATTATCTTTTCAAGGAAAGAAGCTTATCAGGTTAATCACCCGGTCGATGGAGATCAAACGTTTTATATTATCTTCACTTCTGGTACGACGGGTGTTCCGAAAGGGGTTGAAATCAGCTGTCGTAATCTAATGAGTTTTGTAAATTGGATGGTTGGTGATGATTTCGATTTACCAACTAATTTGCAGATGCTTCAGCAACCGGCTTATTCATTTGATTTATCAGTTATGAGCCTATATCCCACTTTGTTTAAAGGCGGCACATTGCAGGTCTTATCAAAGGAAATGACAGATGATTTTTCAACGCTTTTTAAAACACTCTCGTCATTGCCTATTAACGTGTGGGTTTCAACGCCTTCATTTGTTAATATTTGTTTGCTGGAACCAGCCTTCAATGCTTCAAGTCATCCCCAATTAATGAACTTCATTTTTTGCGGAGAAGAGTTACCGGTTAGAACGGCTCGCATGCTGAAGAAACGGTTTCCACAGGCCAAAATTTTTAATACTTACGGGCCAACTGAGGCTACGGTTGCGATGACCAAAATTGAAATTACTGATGATATAATTGAAAAATTTGATCGACTACCGATTGGATATGTAAAAGACGGCATGCATGCAAGAATTATTGATGATGCTGGGAATGCTATTTGTGATGGTCGCCAAGGAGAACTTGAAATTTATGGCACGGGTGTTTCAAAGGGTTACATCAATAATACAGAAAAAACAAACCGAGTTTTTTCTGTATTAAATGGTCAATCAGCTTATCGAACCGGCGACGTGGCAACAATTCGCCAAGATGGCCTGATTCAATACTTTGGTCGAAAAGACTTTCAAGTAAAAATAAACGGATTTCGAGTAGAGCTGGAAGACATTGCCGTCTTGGTTGACAAAGAAAAATATGTTAAACAAAGTGTTGTTGTCCCCAAATATAATGCTCAACATCAAGCAGCAATGTTGATTGCTTATATTGTTCCTTACAAGAATGAATTCCAGAGTGAATTGGATCTGACGTCGGCAATTAAAGGGGATTTGAAGGAACTAATGATGTCATATATGATTCCTCAGAAGATTGTCTATCGGGAATCACTCCCGCTGAGTCAAAATGGCAAAGTAGACATTAAGTCAATGATTCAAGAGGCTAATTCATAATGAAATGGTATATACCCTATGGAGATCCGACCTACTTTATCTGGTTAATCGCTGCGTTACTGCCATTAATGGTGGGATTATTTTATGGCCATCGGTTCAAGGGTTACCAAACCTTGATTTCTCTCTTTTTCCTAGTATTAACGTTTGGTGGGCCAAATTGGCAGACTGGAATTGCGCTGGTTGCTTATGTAGTTTATCAAGTACTGCTGGTATTTGGATATTCATATTATCGACAGCGTAGAGAATCTTCAAATAAAGGTTGGGTGTTTGTTTTAGCAGTTGTTTTAGCAATTGCGCCATTAATAGTTGTTAAGATTACGCCGGCTGTTCAATCTGGAAAACAGTCGATTATCGGTTTTCTCGGCATTTCCTACCTAACCTTCAAGGTTGTCCAAACTATTATGGAAACTAGAGATGGCATTATTAAAGACTACCATCCGATTTTGTTTGCCCAATTTTTATTGTTTTTTCCAACCATCTCGTCGGGTCCGATTGATCGATATCGACGATTTATTAATGACTATCAAAAGGTGCCTACCCAAGAAGACTATTTAGACCTGGTTCAAAAAGGGGTCTGGTATATCTTCATGGGATTTCTTTATAAGTTTATTTTGGCATATATTTTTGGGACAGTCTTACTTCCAAAAATTCAATTTGATGCCTTAATGGCTCACGGCTTCTCCTGGTACGTTATTGGATATATGTATGTTTACAGCATGGATCTATTTTTTGATTTTGCTGGTTACAGCTTATTTGCAGTTGGGATTAGTTGCTTCATGGGAATTAAGACGCCGATGAACTTTAATTACCCATTTAAATCAAAAAATATTAAAGAGTTTTGGAATCGCTGGCACATGACGCTTTCTTTTTGGTTCAGAGACTATATCTTTATGAGATTAGTGTTTTTCTTGATGAAACATCGCGTTTTTAAAAGTCGAATTGTGACAGCCAACGTGTGTTACATCATCAATATGTTAGTCATGGGATTCTGGCATGGCGAAACCTGGTATTATATTTTGTACGGGTTTCTCCATGGCTGTGCGCTAGTTACTAACGATGCCTGGTTGCGTTATAAGAAAAAACACCAAGCTAAAATTCCTCATAACAAGGTTACGGAATTAATTGCAATCTTTATCACATTTAACTTTGTGTGCTTTACATTTCTAATCTTTTCGGGGTTTCTTGATACACTGTTTTTTAAGGGGAAACAGTTTTAACAATAAATAACTTATCTAGGGGTTGACAATGATGAATAATACAAAAGAAAAAGTACTTTCGATTTTAAACGATTTAACAGGTGAAGATTTCTCAAGTAAATTGGATGAGAATCTTTACGATAGTGCATTACTGGATTCAATGGGAACGGTTCAGCTTTTATTGGATTTACAGGATCAGCTGGGAGTGAACGCACCAATTTCAGAATTTAATCGATCGGATTGGGATACACCAGCCAAAATTATTGAAAAGGTTCAAAAAATGCAATGAGAATCAAAAAGCGACTTTTTGAAATCTTCGGTCCGGTATTCTGTGCAGGGTTGCTGGTATTAATTACTTTTGCCTCGCCAGTTTGGATAAAGTTTGGCTATGTTAGTCCTACCTCTCAAAAAGATGCAGCGGTTTCTTTATCACCGTCAGTATTGAAAGAAAGATTGATTAAACAGGCAGCATTAAATGACGAGTATGTTCCTTTCTTTGGCTCATCAGAATGGTCACGTTTTGATCCCTTTCACCCAGCTGTTTTGGCAGAAAAATATCACCGATCTTACCGACCCTTTCTTTTGGGGACACGAGGTACTCAATCGCTGACGCATTTTTTTGGAATGCAACTGATGCATCATCAATTACATCTTCAAAAGGCAGTTTTCTTTATTTCACCTCAGTGGTTTGTTCCTAAGGGAGAGAATCCTAACGCTTTCTCCTTTTATGATTCGCCACTCGAAACGACTAGTTGGATTCGATCAGAGAAGGATTCTAAGATGACTCGATTTGCTGCTCATCGATTATTGCAAATGCCAGCAGGTCATTCGGACAAAATCATCGCAGATACCTTGTCAAGAATTGCCACTGGGCTTAAACCAACAGCTTTTCAAATGAATTATATTAATTGGCGTCACCGAATTCTATTAAATGAGGATCAAATATATGCCAGATTTAGAATTCCAGCGGCCAATGAGAAAAAAATCGAGAAAAATGCTGCTAAGTTGCCTGCAAAATATCACTTTCAATATTTAAATGATTTGGCTGGCAAAATTGGACGGCAAAAGACGGCTTCTAATGATTATCAAATTAATGATCATTTTTGGAGATATCGCTTAAAGCATCACTTTAAACGATTACAGGATTTTCAAGTTGGCTTGAGCTATTTAAAGTCGCCTGAGTATGGCGATTTTCAGTTGGTGCTAAACCAATTTGCTAATGAACGGACTAACGTTTTGTTTATTATTCCACCTGTTAATCAAAAATGGGAAAAGTACACGGGGCTATCCTTTGGAATGTTGAAGAAATTCAATCATAAAATTAAATATCAACTGCGATCTCAGGGCTTTAATCACATTGATGATTTAAGCAACGATGGAAAAGTTAATTATTTTATGACAGATACGATTCACCCGGGCTGGCGGGGATGGTTGAAAATGGATCGAAAGATTGAACCGTTTTTAACTAAGAAGGTGCCTTCACCCCACTATAAAATTAATAAAAAATTCTATTCTAAATCGTGGCAGCAAACTGACTCCAATTTCGAAAAATAGAATCGAGATGGTGATTTAATGATGAATTGGAGTAAAACAACTAAGAAATTGAGGGCATTTTTATTATTTTTAAGCGGATTGCTATTGGCGGGATCATGGGCAATTCGCGGTATGATGAACGGTTATAATCCCGTCTTAAAAGTTAGTAGTCAACGGTATGATGCTCAAATTGTTAAGCACACTAAATCTGGCGATCCTTATCCAATTTATAAATCTGGGCCATATAATACCAGCTCAAGTACCCAAACTGGCATCAGTAATGGAAAACGTTATGTAGGTGACTATGTTCGGGTGATGCAGACAAAAATAACCAAAACGGGGATCTACGCAAAGCTAAGGTATTTTAATCGCTATATTGGATGGATGAATATTAGTGGACTTAAACCGGTCACGGTTTCTCAGATCGCTAGTCAAATGATGAAACAATACGATGTGAGTGGAAGCGCGTTAATTGCTTCAGCTGGGAGTCGTAATATAGCAGTCGTTAGCAACGGCTTTGCCAATGCTGCTAAAAAGATCGCGAACAGTAGTGGTGGAGCTGTGTTATATCCATTAGCTTCCTTACAAAAAGTTATGACTGGCGCGATTATTCAACAACTGATCGAAAATGGGGACCTTTCTGCAACAACTAGTTTAAATCGTTACTATCCTCAAATTAAAGGAAGTCAGAATATTACAATTGGTCAATTGCTTTCAATGACATCGGGAATTGATAATGAAGATATTACTCCAGATCGTGCAATGACTGAAAAACAAGCTTATGCAGATATAGTTAAACGGCTAAACTCAACAGGAAAGCAAGGTTATCTATATAGTGATGCTAACTATGTTCTTTTGGCCGGCATTATCGCTAAAGTCACTGGTCAAAGCTATACAAAGAACTTGCAGGATCGGATTATCAATAGGTTGGGGATGAACAGTACAGAAATTGTGAATGCTCAGAAGGTGGATGCTAATTCGATTGCCATTAGCTATTTTCGAGATGGTTTAAAAGATTATACTAATCCGCAATCTGTTTCGTTGCCAAGACTTTCCTCAATTCCTGGAGCAGGTAATCTCTTAACAACACCTAGCGATTACTATAAGTTGATTTTAGGGCTGCAGGATGGAACGATTCTGACAGCCCAACAATATCAAGAATTATTGAGCTATGGCAGCGTTTATTCGGGTGGCATGTATGTTTCCAAGAAAGGAGTGGCATACAGTAACGGCTCATTTGACGGTCAAGGGTTTCATTCAGGCTATTTGGCAACCACTGATAATTATCATTTAGCCATTGTTTTTGAAAACCAACCACCTCTAAATTTGGGTGCAAAGAAGTTTGTTGAAAAAATGTATGAAATCGCAACGTATTACTAAACTTAATGACTTTGTGAAAAGAGCCAGATGGACTACTTCACCATCTGGTTTTTGTGTGCCCAGATGCTAATTTTGTGGCAGCTCATTTGACTGAAATGAATTTGTAAGAGTGGAATATTGTTTTTAATGAAAGCGGTATCATAAAATGATATAATTAAAACGGTTTAGCAGGTGACGGAAAACTTCTGTTAGCCATTAGGGGTTGGAATTGACTATAAGGAGTAGGGGGATATAACCAAATGAAAAAATCAATTATTCTGGCGACAGCAATTTTATCCGGAGCGTTCTTCTGGGGTTCGATTCATCAACAGTCGGTCTTGGCCGCCGAAAAGCCGGTTAACGTATACTTAACCCGACACGGACAAACAATGTTTAACATTAACGGGCGAGGCCAGGGTTGGGCTGATAGCCCGTTGACGGACACGGGAATTCAAGTAGCTCATCAATTGGGATATGGCCTTTATGGAATCCATTTCAAAGCGGCGTACTCAGCTGATAATATGCGAACTTTCAAAACAGCTCATTACGCACTGACTTCTTCTGGGAACGGTCGAGTGGCTGTTAAATGGACACCTAACTTGCGGGAAGGTGGTTATGGTAGTTTTGAGGGGCAAAAGTACGATGAGGTTAATAAGATCACGATGCCACTACTACGACCTGCGGGAACCTACTCGGGACCACAGGACTTTGCTAAAGCACAGCAGGCGCTTGGTAAGGACTTCTGGCCGGTACTCCAAGATGCTTATCATGATGCAGAATCAGTTGATGGCGGCAAATATAGCGATCCGACGCTGCCAGCTAATTTAAAAGCTGAATCTGCTAATCAAGTGATTTCGAGAATGAATACGGAATTAACAACCATTGCCAAAAAAGCTGCGGCTAAGGGCGGTAATGTGCTGGTTGTGAGTTCAGGAATGTCAATTCCGGAGTGGTTATCTGCTCAAACTAATTACACCGTCAATCAGTTTGTAAATTGGGGGAATGAAGCTGTTATGAAAGTGACCTATAAGCACGGTAAATTCTATTTTCCAAAGTATGTTAGTAGTGAAACGCTTCTCTATACGATTAACAAGGGCGCTAAATTACAAAAATTACCGGCTAATCGACTGGTTGTTGGTCATTACAGTTTGAAAAAGAACCAGTTGACTGGAAAGACTTCTCCCAAGGCATTGTTAACGATTTTAGATCAAAAGGGATCACCAATCCAAACAGCCCAAGCCAAGGCAGCAGGAAAGTTTAAATTCAAACTGACCAAAGCAGCCTTGAACAAAGTGAAACATTTCAAATCGTTCAAGCTAAAATCAACGCCGGCCGGGGCAAAAGAAACGCTAAATATGGATTCTGAGACGATTACGCAGACAGTATTTGGTGATAAATCAGTGTCTGTCAAAGTAGCCCCGTAAAGATTGATGGGCCGAATGATGAACCAGCGGCCAGCCTTCGAATCTGAAACATCATCCGCGCTTTAATATTAAATCTAAGAATAGAAATCCCGTCTCATCAGCGTGTTAAGAGTTTGATGAGATGGGATTCTTTTGGTTGATTGTCATTTATGAGTCTTTTGTCCAAATCTTTTTATTCCTGATAAACTTTATTGAGCATTAGATCGGCCATTTGCGCAGGGGATATCGGGCCAATGTTTTCCGCTAAGCGGCTGTTTTGGAAGGCTTCCTCTAAGTTGGCCCGCTTAAAAGGAACACCGGTAAGATGGGCTTCAATTTCGCTTAAGTGGCCGGTTGCTTGATTAAAATCACCAAAAATTTTGATATGTGAAACCAGTCCGTCACTAACCGAAAAACTGATTTCAACGTTACCGATGCCATCATAGTGATTAGCGTGATAGTAATCGTCATGATAGTGCTTGCCCATGGTCCACGACTCATCTTGATAGTCATGACCGGTAATTTGGTCAACATTGTGCCAATCCTGGTTGGTCATGGTGTAGGTTGGAATTTCGGTCAAGCTTTGAACTTGAAAAACGGCTTTTAAAATCATCTGGGTGATGTCATCAATTGAAATATCTTGGTAGGGCGACTTAAAGTAGGGGCGAAGGTTGGTGACGCGACTATGAACTGACTTAACGCCTTTGGATGCCAACTTCGACTTTGGCGGGTTCAACGATTTATCGGCCGTGTTTAGATCAACATCAATCATGAGGGTCCCACCACAATAAAAGCGTTGGCCCACTTTAAAGGCGGCCATTCCGGAGAATTTTTTGCCATCGACCGTTAAATCGTTTCGGCCGGTCAGCGCTGCGTCAACACCCAATTCTTTCAAAACACCAATGATGGGCGTGGCGTATTTCTTGAAATTCATATAGTTGGTCCCATCATCGGTATCGATGAAAGCATACGTCAGGTTACCCGAATCAACGTAGACGGCACCGCCACCACCAGCTCGTCGGGCAAGTTGAATCTGATGTTGCTTGATATACTCCAAGTTAACTTCAGAATAAACGTCCTGATTGGCACCGATGACAACGGAAGCATTAAGCGGTCGTGACCAGACAAATAAGGTATCGGTCAATTGCTGATTAGTCATTAGGTAACGGGAAACACTTTCAAACATCGTTGGCGAGCCCATGTATTGGGCACCAGTGGCAAGATCTACGTATTTCAACCTATCACGTCCTTTTTAAAAACTAAGTAACCGTTTTCGCCAATCAGTATAACATTCTGGCCGTTTAATCGACTATTTTTCGATTAACTGAATTTGAAATGGGATGGGATCAGCATTATAGTAGAGGATGTGTCAATTAATACATAACGGGGGTTAAATTGATTATGAAACGATTGCTAATGGTGTTTTCCACACTTGTCGTTGTGATTCTTGGGTTAGTGTTGATAAGTTCAAATTCAAAGCAGCCGACTTATGCAAAAACTAAGCTGACAGGGTTAACCATTAATTGGCGGAAACCGTCAGAAAGTCAAGCCTATCCAAATCTGGCGCATTATTCAAAGCTTTGGATCTACGTCAGAAAAATCAACGGGTTTATCTTCACGGAAATGGTCATGTCATCTACAAAATGATTTGTTCCACGGGTAAACCGTCTTCGCCAACGCCTAAAGGGACTTATCACATCCAAGCTGAACGTGGTCGGACTTTCTATAATGCTGCCTCAGGTGAGGGTGCCAACTACTGGGTTTCCTGGTTGGATCATGGTGTTTATTTATTCCACAGTGTACCAATTAATCGAAAGGGCCAATATATTGCTTCTGAAGCCGAGAAACTTGGTACGCCGGCTTCACATGGATGTGTTCGACTGACGGTGGCTGACGCTTATTGGATGTACAAAAATATTCCTTATGGAACAAAAGTTGTGATTCGATAATCAAATAGCCGGATAGAAAAATAGCTCGACAGACATGATCATGATGACATGCCTGTCGAGCCATTTAAAGTTGGTAGCAAATTAAGTTTTTAGTTTAATAAACTTCCACAATCCAGTTTTTCTCCCGATCAGAACTATTAATTAAGTGAGGTTGGTATAGCAGCTCAGTGTGGTATTTAACGACTTCACCGCTTTCCGGGGAATGAAGCACCGTCGTATCACTGACGGTGTTGGGGCTTTCAATTGTGATAAAGTCATCCCCATCGTAGATTTCTTTTTTATCGGTAGCAAAAGAAACTGAAGAGATCTCGCCAAACGCAACCCGGGCCACATCGTTAAGCCCAATTTTAAAGTGGCCGTCATTGGCACGGGCTTTCCAGAAATAACGTGAATCATCAATTTTACCAGCCATATTTATCATCCTTTCACGCGTACGATATCTAGTTCCTATTATCGTTCTTATTGTGAAAATTTGGTAGTGAATGGGCGGGCTTTTTTGCAACCAACCTGTTTCAGGAAGTTGAAATTAATCAAAAACCGGAGCAGCACGATGACTGCCCCGGCTTTTAGTTAAATTGTGTAGAAAATTTATCTGATATCCAATGGTTGTTTACTGGTTGGCTTTGGGAACTGGGCATCTAATTTAGCCAAATCATCTTCACTTAAAGTAATTGAAGCAGCGTGAACGTTGTCAACAGCGTGCTTAGGATCACCTGATTGTGGGATTGCCAAGGTACTGCCGTCACGAATTGCCCATGCCAGCAAAATTTGCCATGGCGTTGCCTGATGAGCGTCCGCAACGGCTTTAACAGCGGGATTGTTAATTAGTTGCCCACGTTCGTCACCGGCGGCTACCGGGGTATAGGCAATCAACGGGATCCCCTGCTTTCGTTGCCATGGTAGTAAACTGTATTCGATGCCGCGACTGCCAAGGTTGTACAAATCTTCGTTGGCAGCAACTTGATCGCCACCCGGAAGGTCAAGTAATTCCTGCATATCCGGCAGATCAAAGTTGGAGACACCCCAGCGTTTGATCTTTCCCTTTTTCTGCATCAACTGCAAGGTTTCAACGGTTTCACTCAAAGGAACGGCACCCCGCCAGTGATACAGGTAAAGATCGACGTAATCAGTTCCCAGCAGTTTCAGACTGGTATCCAAACTGTGTTCCATTCTGCTGGCCGAGGCGTTGGAAGGTAGTACTTTGTCGATTAAGAAAAGTTTCTCTCGATTTAAATCGCGAATGGCTTCACCCACCAGATTTTCACTACGACCGTTACCGTACATTTCAGCGGTGTCAATAACGGCGGCACCCGCATCGATTCCGGCTTGAATGGCCTTGATTTCTTTTGATCGGGTGGCGCTTGAATCACCCATATGCCAGGTACCAAGCCCAATGGCCGGGACCGTTCTATCGCCAAGCTGTAATTCTTTCATTTAAAATTAACCCTCCTTGATAGTGGCAGTGTGTCGTCAAGAATTTATTTTCGTTCACAGTCGGCACGCTATGAAAATAATATAACCATTTTCATTATAGGAAAAATCAGTGATTGAAGCAATTAGTTTCTGATTTTCAGCCATTCGAAAATCATTTGGGCATCTTTAAGGGGTAAGTAACGAACGGAAATTTGTTCATTGTGATTACCGTGACGAACGTTGACCCGAATATGGGCTAATGATTTACGAGCCATCCAAATCGACTGATCAAGGCTAAATGATTGGACGTTCTTTTTGGGAACGATGAATTCAGTGCGGGTGAATAACGAGCCGGTTTGCATAATTAATAATTTTTGGTGAATCTGCCAGCCAACATTATTGGCTGCATACCACCCGAGAAAGAAAGCGATGATCAATAAAGGTAGACTGAGTAATCCCCAAAGTTTTAAAAAATAAAGGCACCCAATTACTGGGACTAGCGCGATCAGTATGGCATTTCGAATGAAATAGTAGTGATGTCTTTTAGGAAGTTGGTTAAGTTGGATTTGTGCGGTTGGCACCCAGGTGACAAACTGATGAAGCCGATCAAAAAGTTCGCGGGTTTTAATCACCGGCAAAATGATCATGTCATTTCCCTTGTCATCATCACCGGCTGAGGAGGCAGCCAAGGCTTGAATGGTCGCCAACTTAGCCCACTGCCGCAACACGTTTTGCTTAATTTTCAAGGCCTGGATGCGGTCAAGCGGAATGGTAATTGAACTCCGTTGAAACAAGCCCCGGTAAGTTTTGAGCTGACCGGGTTGGGCCGTCAACGTGAATTGATAATATTTTTGGATTAAGGACAGGTAAGAGCCGATAATTGCAATCATGACCAGAAAGCCAACGACTAACGCGATAATTAAAATTGATTGGGAAACCAGTTCGTTGGTGACTGTATTAAGCAGGTGCTGTGGCAAATAATCTTGGAGTTTACCATAAATAGCAAACAAAATACCAAGAAGGGGCAAGAAACCAAATGATGTTAACGCAAAGATGTTCAAGTCATGAGTGTTGATCCGATAACTTTGGCGGTCGGTGGCAGCGGTTGCCGAGACGGGAGTGATAGTTTCCGATGGCGAGGTCGATTGTGGTTGAGTCAGGGGACTTTTAATTGCTGCCCGTTTTTGTTCGATTTGCTGGCGAACGGTTTCGGCAACCACTGGCAACACAACTTCCGGTCGATGACTATCGTGGCCGGCGGTCTCAATTTTTAACTGTTCCAAATGCAGGGGTTTTAAGAAAAACCACTGGTTGCGTTGGATCGTTTGAATACGACCGTAGGGGATATGAGTGTGGCGTTTGATGAGAATTCCCGAATTAATCGTGATCATTTCATCCGAGATTTGAAAAGTAAAAAAGTAAAATTTTAATAACCCCCAACCAATTATTAACCCAAGCAGGCCACTCACAACCATCAAGACGTTTAAATGTAGGTCAGTTAAAGCATTTTGAGCAGGCATAAACACTAAAATCAGTAGTCCCCAGTTGGCCAGTCCCTTGGCAGCATAATAAAATAATGAAAATAAGCTTAAATGCTGTTTGGGTGTTTCAGACATCATTTTCTTTCACCTCCACTGCCAGCTGTAAAATTTGCTGACGCAATTGATCGGCAACGGCCGGTGTCAGACCATCAATTCTATGAGAAGTTGACGCAGTGGTAATTTCCACCCGCTGCAGCTTTTGTGATTGAAGAATCGGGCCGGCTGAAAGAGTGACGTCCTGAACCCGGGCAATGGGAATTGAAACTAATTTTTTGAAAATATAGCCGGATTGTAACTCAACAGCGTCATTTGTTAAGTGATAACGCCAAAAAGCGTAACGGTAAGGAACCAAAATTAGTTCAACCACTAAACCGAAGAAGGCAAGGATTCCTAAACCCACTGCTACCCAAAAGAGCCAGTGCCAGTTAAAAATCACAACGGCTGCGGCGCAACAGCCGGCAATGATGGCCCATGTGGCAAAGTTTAGTAAGGCAGAAAATCGCCAAACTGTTTTAATTTTCGAAGGTAATTGGTGCCCGTTGTTTATCAAAAGATCACTCCCAGTTATAGATTTCTCATTATGAGTAGTGTACAGAATAACCATCATGGTTGCTACCCTTTTTCGTAGACAGCCCGATAAGAGTAGCGTTATACTATTGTGTATGCGCTTTATGACTCATACAAGGGGGATGATTAATTGTCAGCAAAAGTAAGAAACGCCATTATTGTGTTGATATTTGGGAATTTTTTGGTGTGTATCGGGATGAGCTTGATTTTTCCTGTCATGCCATTTATTAAAAATGAACTTCATTTATCAGCCACTGATATGGGGATTATGAACTCGCTGTTTGCCTTTGCCCAATTAATTGCTTCCCCAATCGTGGGTCAGCTTTCTGATCGAATTGGCCGAAAGCCCGTCTTAGTTTGGGGGCTTGGCCTGTATATGGTATCTGAAATTTTGTTTGCAGCAACCAACTGGCTCTGGATGTTTGATATTTCGCGGACCATCGGTGGGTTGTCGGCCGCAATGGTGGTGCCAACGACTAATGCCCTGGCTGCGGATCTAACGACACCGCGTCAACGGGCCAGAGTCATTGGCCTGCTATCGGCGGCCTTTAGTGGTGGCCTTATTTTAGGCCCGGGAATTGGTGGCTTTCTTGCTAAGATTGATTATAAAACACCTTTCTGGAGTGCGGCTGTTTTATGCCTGTTAAGTATGATTTCGCTTCAAGCGATGTTGCCAAGTGAAAAAGAGATCGAATCAATTTCAAAAGACAATGTCGTGCCACCAATTTCCAAGGGGCCAAGCAAAGCCACCTGGGAACAGAGCAAGCGATTATTTAGCGGTCCAATGAAAATTTTATTCTTATTAATTCTGATTTCATCATTTGGTTTGGTAGGCTTTGAAAGTATTTACAGTTTGTATGTTAACGAAGTCTTTGGTTTCACAATTGGTAATATTGCCCTGGTCTTAACCTTAAACGGGGTCTTGTCGCTGATGTTTCAGGCATTGTTATTTGATCGCCTGGTGACTTGGCTGACGGAAAAGCGATTAACCCGCTATTGCTTTTTCTTAGCGGCTGCCGGGACCGTTTGGATCATTCTGGCGCATACCAAACTCGAAGTGATTATTGCGACTTTGATTGTGTTTACGTCTTACGATCTGATCAGACCAGCGATTACCACACTACTGACCAAGGCTAGTGCCACCGGCCAGGGATTGATCAATGGGGTGAACATGTCATTGACCAGTGTTGGTAACATCGTGGGCCCAATTATGTCAGGCGCTTTATTGGATCTGAACTATCACATCCCATATGTAATTGTGGCCGGCTTTTTGGTCATGTCATGGGTGATGACTTACCTGGTCAGAGATCATTTCAAAATAGCCCTTTAAGACGAGAAACTACATGATTAGGGAATAGCTCAATCCCATCATGTTTAATCATTTTACATTGTAACAAAATACAGCACTGAGGTCCGTCATCCGTTATTCGAATGGAGGCTTTAGTGCTGTATTTGTTTTTTGGTAAAAACTATGACAGCCATTTATTCTGCTTAGCAATGTTAACGGCTTCCAAACGATGGTGAACGCCCAACTTGCTGAAAATAGCTGATAAATAATTTCGGACGGTGCCATCCGATAAAAACAGTTTTTCGGCAATTTCTTTGGTGGTCTCGCCATTGGCTGCTGACTTTAGAACGGCCATTTCCTGATCTGTAAGGGGATTGTCTGCCGCGTTGACCATGTTGCGAACCAGTTCCGAATCGTAGATAGTTTGCCCATGCATCACTTTGCGAATCGCAGCGACCAGTTCGTCGCTTGGACTGTCTTTTAGGAGGTAACCACTCACTTTGGCTTTTAATGCCCGTTTAAAATAGGCTTTTTGGGCAAAGGTTGTTAAAATGATCACTTTGGTTTTTAAACCGGCTGAGAGAATTTCGTCAGCGACGTCCAGCCCGGTAGCCTTTGGCATTTCAATATCCAAAATTGCAACGTCGGGTTTTAGCCGGCTAATTTCCAACCAAGCCGTCTGGCCGTCGCCACTGGTACCGAGAACCTTTAAATCGTCTTCCAGATTTAAAAGTTGTGCCAGCGCCGAACTTAACATGCTTTGATCCTCAGCTAAATATAGTGTAATCATTTGGTTAACACCTCCTTTGGTAATGTGACAGCAACCAAAGTTCCAATTTTGTTGGCTTGAATGCTGAAATGCCCACCATTAGCCTTAATTCGCTCCTGCATACCTGAAACCCCATGCGAGCCCTGACGTTGATAGTCGGTCCCACGGCCGTTATCTTGAATCGTCATTTGGTAAAGATCCTGATTTGGTTGACTGAAAGTGATTCCGACTAAATTAGCATGGCTATGGCGAATAATATTGGTCACCGCTTCTTGGATAATCGGTGTGAGCTTGGTTTGAATGGTTGTCGGCCAACTGTTTGCGGCTTGTTCACCTTCAGTTTGGAGGTTGATATGGGCTTCCTGCAAATTTTTCTGCTGTTTAAGCATTGTCTCATCCAATAATTCCTGTCGTAGATTATTAACGATGTTTCTCACCAACTGCAGATTTTGCCGACTGGTTTCAATAATGTCATCCAACTCGGCCGGCACTTTTTTAGGCTGCTTTGTCAGTAATTTTTTGGCTAACTGAGATTTAATGGTAATCATCGAAAACGATTGACCAAGTGTATCGTGTAAGTCACGAGCAATGCGTTCTCGTTCGTTGCGTTTAATCACGGATTTTAATCGTTGATTGGTATGAGCCAGATCCTGAATTCGCTTAATGGAACTGGAGATCCCATAAGCAAACGCTGGACTTACCAATGGGAAAAGAAATGACCAGTAATCAAATGTGATGTGATCCTGCAAGGTAGTTTTAATTATGATCACAGTAAAAGTGGCGTAGTAAATGGCCGCAAACCATCGAAAATATTTTTTGGGTGCGTAGGCAAAAATTGATGATACTTGCCAACCTGGAAAAAGCATGATCCAAAAATCATTATCAAAAATCGTAAAAATAATCCCGATAGTAACTTGCGCGACAATACCGGCCATTTGGTATTTTTGTGAGACACTTGTTGTAATGTAGGCAATTAAGAACAGAACCGCTAAGCCAATCCAAAACCAGTCTGTAGCCGATTTCGGGGGTAACTTATCTGAAATGATCTCTCCTAAAAAGATCAGCCAAATATACGAAAGCCAATAATCTTTGAAATTATTCCGAAGTCCTTTGAACATTTTTCAATTCCTCGTTCTTTTGAGCCAGTTTAACAAGTCCGAAAATCAGAACAAGGACAATGACGGCCCAAATTGCTATTTCCATCATATCATGGATTGGGAGATCATGATGATTGATCGAAAGATTGATTAGATGGCTGGTGAGATAGGTTGGAGTGGCCTTACCGATTGTTTGAACCCAGTGAGGCATCGTTGTAAGCGGCCACCAGAGACCGCTGATAACGGCTAACGGGAAAACGGTCAAATTAGAAATAATGCTGGTGAGTTGCGGTGTTTTGACAAATGAGCAGGCGACACCAAGTCCCATTACGGGTAACGTTCCTAGTAAAGCAATGATGATGACGCTGATAATCTCGGGTAAAGACAGATTGATTTGCCAAGTTAAGTTTCCTACTAATTGCATGAGGATAACTGATAGCATGTTGATTAGTGACATGATGATCCCAATTGACAAGTAGTAGTATTTGGCTCCCTTGGGAGTGAGTGAAAGTGCGGCCAGAAGCTTCTTTTGACGATCCGCCTGCATGATCTGACCCAAGCCAAACATCGCGTTGATTAAAACGCTGTAAACAATCATGCTACCGAGATATTGTTTGGCGAAGATAAGCTGCTGAGCGGGGGTGCCGGAAACCAAAATTTTGGTAAATAAGAGATAGAAGCCGATTGGCATTAAAATGGTAAAGAATAGATAACTGAAATTTCGTAGAAAAAGGCGTTTGATGTTAAAACTGATTTGACGAATGAGTGGGGTCATTTTGAAGTCCCTCCTTGGTTGGTAAGCTCTAAAAAGATTGATTCCAGTGATTTTCGGGTAACGGTGATGTCATGTAACTGATCAATAAATGGTAAGAGGGCCTTTAGGGTCAGATCGGTATCGTCACTGTTAAGCTTAATTGAAGTGTCGGTTTTGGCAACGGTAGTGACGGCTGCCAAATGGGTAAAAATGGTTGGTGCCAACAAGGTTTGGAAAGTGAGTTGGCCGGTGTCATAGTGATTTTGAAGATTTTGCCAACTGCCAACGTAACGAAATTGGCCGTTTTGAAGAATCGCAATTCGATCAGCAACTTGCTGAATTTCTTCCAGATAATGACTGGTGATCACAATGGTAACGCTTTGTTGGCGCAAGGTTTCAATATAGCGCCAGAAATTTTGACGAGCCTGAGCATCCATGCCGACCGTGGGTTCATCTAAAAACAGTAATTGGGGTTTTGAGATAATTGCTGTTGCAAAACTCACTTTTCGGCGTTGGCCGCCCGATAACTGATTGAGCAATTGATTTTCGATTGAAGTGAGGTCAAGGTCGTGAATGATTGTGTCTGTATCAGCTGGATGGCTGGCTTGAGCGGCAAATAAGTTAATCAATTCTTTAACTGTCACTTTTTCCAATGGCAGATCATCTTGAAACATGGTGCTGATTTTTTCTTTGGCGGTTAGACTGCCGGGTTGGCCATCAAACACGTTGATTGTATCTGGTGACGTTGGTAAAACACCTTGAATTAGGTTAAGAAGGGTGGTCTTACCGGCACCGTTTGGTCCTACTAAACCAAAGATTTCTCCGGGCTTGATTTCAAGATTAAGATTTTGAAGGACCTGTTGATGAGGATAGGTAAATGATAAGTTTTTTAGTTGAATGATTGTTGGCATTGGTGTCACTTCTTTCTTTATTGGTAGTGCCAGTATAAGGCGATTAAGAAGTGGCGTGTAGTAAGGTTTGTCATCAATCAAAATGACAAATGTCATGGAAGTCATCATCACTGAAATTAAAATGCTTTTCATTGTGAATCATTTTCGCTGGAAGTATACTGTAAACGGATACAAAAATATGAAACTGGAGGCTTTATTTATGGCAAAGAAAGTTGCATTTGTAACTGGTGGCGGTCAAGGAATCGGTGAAGCAATTGCTACTCGCCTGCATGACGATGGTTTTAAAGTAGCGGTTGCGGATTTAAATCTTGATAATGCCAACAAAGTAGCGGCTAAATTATCACCAGACGGCAGCGAAGCCGTTGGGATTAAAGTTGATGTTTCGGATCGTGACTCAATGTTTGCAGCTGTGGATGAGGCAGTTGACAAATTGGGCGGCTTTGATGTGATTGTCAATAATGCCGGCCTTGGCCCAACAACTCCGCTTGATACGATTACGCCGGATCAGTTCCGATTGGTTTACGGCGTCAACGTTGGTGGTGTGCTCTGGGGTGCTCAAGCAGCTCACAAAGCCTTTAAGAAATTAGGACATGGCGGTAAGATTATTAACGCCACCTCACAAGCTGGGGTAGTTGGTAATCCAAACCTGGCACTTTATTCAGGAACTAAATTCGCCGTTCGTGGCATTACCCAAGTGTTAGCCCGTGATTTGGCTGAAGAAGGCATCACCGCAAATGCTTATGCACCAGGCATTGTTAAGACACCAATGATGTATGATATTGCACACCAAGTTGGTAAGAATGCCGGTAAAGACGATGAGTGGGGCATGCAACAGTTTGCCAAGGATATTGCATTGAAGCGGTTATCCGAGCCGGAAGACGTTGCCGCAGCCGTTTCCTTCTTAGCTGGTAAGGATTCTAATTACATTACCGGTCAAACAATCATCGTTGATGGCGGGATGCAGTTCCACTAATTAATAAAGTTTATCCGAAATTAAAAACATTTGATAATTGACGCTGACGTTCATAAAAAATGAGCGTTGGCGTTTTTTGTCGATAAATCATTTTTATGCCAAAAGTTTTAAAATAAATATTCCAACTTTAAATAAAAAATTAGGCTAATAAACCCTGGCATTTTGGGGCTTTTAAGGGATATCCCTAATTTATTGAAAGCGCTATTTCACAAATCAATAAACGATGTTATATTGGGGCCAATAAATGAATTAATCAAAAAGGAGTGGCCATGATGTTAAAAGAAGTGCATATGCCAAAGTTAAGTCCCAAGTCGGACGAGTACTTCTTCGGCGAATGGATTAAAAAACCGGGGGAAGCTGTTAAGCAGGGTGATATTCTATTTGAAGTCGAAACAGATAAGGTCATTAGCCAAGTGGAAAGTGAAGAAGATGGGGTTTTAAAGGAACAAAAAGTCACAACCGGTGACACAACCAAGGTTGGCGATTTAGTTGCCACAATCGAAGTTTCGGACAAATAAAAGGGGATTGTTCATAATGGAAAAAGAGACGACACAAAAACCGGCATGGTTAAAGGTAACGTATGATCAGAAAAAAGTTGACCAGATGAACCAACTATTATCCGGCTTGAAATTAAATACGGTTTGTGCTGAGGCCAACTGCCCCAACTTAGGAGAATGCTTTGGCAGCGGGACGGCTTCGTTTATTATTTTAGGGCCGAACTGTACCCGGGCTTGTCGATTCTGTGACATCCCCCATGGTCATCCAAAGCCGGTTGATCTGATGGAACCATACCGGGTGGCAGAAGCAACGAAACGACTGGGCTTGAGTCATGTGGTCGTCACCAGTGTCGACCGGGATGATTTACCGGACTTGGGAGCCAACCAGTTTGTGAAAACAATCAATGAGATCAGACGATTGAATCCGAAGACGACGATCGAAGTTTTAACACCAGACTTTCAAGGACGCGAGGATTGCTTGGACAAGGTGATTGCCGCAAAGCCGGATGTCTTTAACCACAATATGGAAACGGTTCGCTCAATTACGCCGAAAGTTCGGCATCGGGCAACCTATGACACTTCATTAAAGGTGTTGAAATATGTTAAAGAACACGCACCCAAGACCACGTTCGTTAAAACCGGGATTATGCTGGGACTTGGTGAAAAGGATGAAGAGGTGTACCAGTTGATGGATGATTTACGGGCTATTGACGTAGACTTCCTGACAATTGGCCAGTATGTTCAGCCAGGTCCCAAGAACTATCGGCTGCGAGAATGGGTGCCAATGAAGCGTTACGCCACTTACTATCGTGAAGCTAAGAAGCGTGGTTTCCGCTTTGTGGCTAGTTCACCATTGGTTCGAAGCTCCTATAAAGCTAAGGAAGAGCTGGAGGCGGTTTACGGAAAATGATTTATGTGCCGGTGACGTCAACGGACGTTTATCATAACTTTGCTTTGGAATATTATTTAATGAGCGAAAAGCATTTTCAAGAGCCGGTCTTTTTACTATGGTCAACGACGCCGACAGTGATGTTGGGGAAGTATCAGGATGCAGCGGCTGAACTCAATTTACAAGCAATCAAGGAATACGGCGTTCACGTTTCCAGACGCTATTCAGGCGGCGGGACCATTTATACGGATGAAGGCGGCTGTCAATTCACCCTGATTTATCCAACCAACCAGTCAGAAATCGATTTCTCGGTGGGACTGAGGTTGATTCAAACTGCCTTAAATCAATTGGGCATTAAAGCAGTCACCGATAGTCGAAACGATTTGGTGGTTGCCGGCCGTAAAGTCTCTGGGAGTGCCCAATATCTGACTCCCGGCTATAAATTACATCATGGCAGCCTGTTGTTTGATTCTAATTTAGCGGTGATGAGTGAAGTTCTCCGGGCTGACCCGGTAAAGTTGCGGGCAAAGCGAATCGCATCGGTCCACCAGCGGACGATTAATTTAAAGGAACAGCATCCACAGTGGTCTGCCACTGAGTTTAAAACTCGGCTCTTACAGGCAGTCTTAGCACTGGGAACTTACAAAATCGAGCCGTTGAATCATCAGGATGAAATCCGAATTGCCGAAATTAGTCGGGAACGGTTTGCAGATCCAACATTTATCTACGGGAAATCAGCTGAATTGACCCACGTTGGTAAACAGTACTTTAAAGGCGGCGGCTTGGTTCAAATCAGTTATGCGTTGAATCGACATCAATTGACAGCTGTCCGGTTATCGGGTGACTTTTTCAGTGAGTTGAATCCAAGTCAGTTTGAACAGGCACTGATTGGGGTCCCATTTGAACGGACAAGGATTTTTAAGATTATTAACCGGCAACTTCAGGCAACACCGATTATGGGCATTAGCGCCGAAGAACTGACGACACTGATTTTTGCAGCGAAATAAGTCAAATCTGGTTTCATCATCCGAATTGCTATCCGGTGATCGAACCAGATTTTTTAATTTTAACTTTTAACGGATTGTTTTTTGTATCCGGAGGCCTGTTATGATACGCTTTAGGTGATAATTAAATTGATTGGAGATGTTTCATATTGGATGGATTAGATTCAGTCATTACCTTAAATAACGGTGTTAAAATGCCGCGGCTTGGTTTGGGCGTTTGGAAAACTGATAATCACACGGCTCGTGATTCGGTCGCTGCGGCAATCCGTAACGGCTACCGGGCAATTGATACGGCTCGGCAGTATGGCAACGAACAGGGAACCGGTGCCGGGATTAAATTGGGTCTTGAACAGGCTGGCTTAAAACGTGACGATATTTTCGTTACTACCAAGTTATATAACGGTGAACAGGGAGACTATGATCAAGTCGCTAAAGCTTTTGAACATCAACTTAGTGATTTGGGATTGGATTACGTTGATCTGTACTTGATGCATTGGCCGGTCGATGCCACCTTTATTGAAAGTTATCACGCGATGGAGCGGCTGTATCACGAAGGTAAAATCCGGGCGATCGGTGTTTCCAATTTTGATAATGATCGAATGGCTAAACTGCTTGAAGCCTCTGAAATTGTCCCAGCCGTCAATCAGATGGAATTCAACCCGACCAATCAGGAACATGACATTTTGCCCTTTGACCAGAGTCACAGCGTTGAGATGACAGCTTGGTCACCACTTGGCGGTGGCGCTTCTCTCAGCAACCCGTTAATTCAAGAACTGGCCAAGAAGTACCAACGTTCCGCTGCTCAGATCATTTTACGGTGGGAGTGGCAACGCGATATTGTGACAGTGGTTAAATCAACTCACGAAAAGCGGATCATTCAAAATAGTCAAATCTTTGACTTCTCGTTAAGTGATGAAGATGTCCAAAAGATTAATCAACTGGATCAAGGAAAGCGCGGCCTTTGGTATGATGATTTTCAGTGGCATAATCCTAAGGGTGCTTATGGCAACAGCATTGATCAGTGGCCGGATACCCGAAAGTAAGGATTGACCTGACAAATTAAAATCAATTATTTAAAATTGGCATATAAAAATATTCCTTGGCTAAAAGTCGGCGCTGACTTTAACCAGGGAATTTTTATCAAAAAAAGTTGGCTGACTCAGCAAAAAAGCAGTTCAAAAATCAGTGTGATAACAGTATTTTTCAATGACTATTGAAACATGAGATAAAAATGACTGATTAGTTATTGACTGCCCGGTCATTAGCTTCTATACTTGGGCCATTAATTAACCAACTCGATCAGGGGAGGAATAGTCATGGCCAGTGAAATGATTTTGGAAATTAATGGCTTAAAGAAAAATTTTGGTCGGTTTCAAGCGTTAAGTCAGGTTAATCTGCAGCTTCATCGAGGGGAAGTGCTCGGATTTATTGGGCCAAACGGTGCCGGAAAGTCAACCACAATTCGAATTATCTTAGGACTCATTCGATCTTCAGGTGGTGAGGCCAAGGTGTTCAATCGGGATGCTTGGCGAGATTCAGTTACCATTCATCAGCAGTTAGCCTATGTGCCGGGAGACGTTTACCTCTGGCCAAATTTAACCGGTGGGCAGACAATCGACTTATTGCTTCATATGTCAGGTCAGTCGCATACGGCCAAGACAGATCAGTTGATCGAAACATTTAAGTTGGACACTGCTAAGAAAAACCGAACCTATTCAAAAGGGAATCGCCAAAAAGTGGCCTTAATCGCGGCATTCTCAACTGATGCGACCCTTTATATATTTGATGAGCCCACTTCTGGACTAGATCCACTTAACGAGTTGATCTTTCAACAACAGGTTGCTGCGCTGAAGCGGGCCGGCAAAAGTGTCTTACTTTCAAGCCACATTTTGTCGGAAGTTGAGAAAATGTGTGATACGATCGCCATTATTCGGGATGGCCGCGTTATTGAATCAGGTTCTTTAGCAGCGATGCAGCATTTGACCAGGAACACCGTAACGGTTAAAACTGCCACAACTATGGCTGACTTACAAACGGTTACCGGCATTCACCAGTTAGAATTTACGAATCAGGCGCAAACAGCTGCCACCTTTAGTGTTGATTCGGAAGCACTGAGCAGCGTCATGACACGACTAGCCCAAAAGTCGATTCTGCAATTGAGAACCATGCCGCCGACTTTGGAAGATCTCTTTCTCCGTTATTATCAAGCTGATAATCAACAAGGGGCGGGTGAGTAGGATGGCTCAAACGTTAACACTATTAAACGCCAATTTAAAACGGGACGGGCTTAAAATAATGATTTGGCTGCTGGTTTTGGCGGGACTCTTTGTGGCAGTGGCCGCAAAGTTTGAGGGAATTTATGGCACACCTGCCCAATTGGCCGCAATTGCCCAAACTTTGAAATCACAAGCAATGGTTGCATTATTTGGCCCGATGATCACCACTAAATTAACACCGGCAATTGTTTTTGCGGCTGAAATGATGGTCTTTTGGGGCGGCTTCATGGTGCTCTTTAATTTTTCTCTTTCTGTGAATGCAACGCGGGGGCAGGAAGAAAGTGGCTTGACGGAAATGATTTTGGGCGGACATCCAGTGGGCCGATTAGCCCCGATTTCAGCGGCAGCACTTGAATTGGTGATTGCCGACATTGGTTTTTCTTTGATCACCGGAATTGGCTTGGGACTGGCTAAAATGCCTGGTAGTCATGTGAGGGGTGACTGGTTATTTGCCATCACCTTGGGCTCAGTTGGACTTAGTTTTGGCTTAATCTCCTTGATTTTTTCTCAATTAGTGGCTGACAGTCATAATGTTACCCTTTACAATAGCGCTTTTCTGGGAATTACCTATTTGATTCGGATGATGACGGACGTCACTCATCCAAAACTAACCTGGCTGTCACCATTTGGGTGGATTGAAAAGGCCGGTATTTATACGCAAAATGATTGGTTACCGGTTGGCAGTCTGCTCATTCTTGGACTGGCTGGGTTTATTCTCGCGCTTGTGTTGAATCGGTCTCGAGACATTGGTGCTGGAATGATCCAGGTTCGAGGTGGCAAACAAACTAGTCACTTTCTTCGGGGACCCGGAACCCTATTAATTTGGAACCAGAAAGCCGTTAGTTTATTTTGGCTGATTGGCATGGCTGTTCTTGGCGGCAGCTATGGATCGGTTTTTAACAGCATTGGTCAGATCGTCAATCAATCTCCAGTTGTGCAACAGGTGCTTGGCCAGAGTGGTCGCCATCAATTGCAGCAAAGCCAATTACTGTCATTTGTCAGTATTCTGGGCGTTATCTTTAGTGTCTTGGCGATTGTCGGTGGCTTGATGGTGATTAACCGATTGTATACGGAAGAACGTCGGGGTTACTTACAGTTAGTTGAAGCCAAACCTCAGAGTCGAACTCATCTCATGATGGTTTATTTAATTTACGGATTTAGCCTGTCAGTGGTCATCCTATTTGTTGCTTTGATGTCAGCTATGCTGGCTGGAAACGCAGTTCTTGAACGGTCGCTGGCATTTCGGTACTTCTGGCGAACTTTTGTGGCAATGCTGCCAATTTTAGCGTTGTTTACAGGTTTATCAACTGCTCTGATTGGACTTTGGCCAAAGGGACATTCTGCTATTTGGCTGCTGCTGGGCGGCTCATTTATCATTTCATACTTTGGCCGCTTAATGGATCTCCCAGTTTGGGCGATGAAACTGTCACCATTTTACTGGTTCCGAAAAGTCCCCCTGGCTTCAATTAACGCGACACCGGTTGGTTGGCTGCTGGGACTCTCACTTCTCTTAATTATTTTGGGGATTATTAGTTATCGGCAACGTGATTTGGAAAACTAAGAAAGTGGGTGACAGAATGGTGGGAAAACGATTATCCCGAGATCCTCAAAAAGTAACAGCGATTTTAAATGCGGCGGTTAAAATCTTTGGGACCGCTGGCTATAGCGCTAGTACAGATCAAATTGCCCTGGCGGCTCATGTCGCCAAAGGGTCGGTCTTTCGCTATTTTGATAATAAACCAAAATTGTACAGATCTGCAGTTCGTCAAGCAATGACTACGCTTACCAATGTGGTTGATTTGACGATTTGGCTGGCCTCCGATGATTTGGTCAGCATGATTATTCGAGCCACTCGGTACAAAACCGAGTTATCGCATCGCTATCCAAATGAGTTCGCATTACTCACCAGAGTCTATACACATGATGGTGATATTCCCCAGTCCCTTGATGATGACACGTTTGCTATCATTGATAAATGGGCCCGACGCATCCAACATCAAGTCGTCGATGCGATGGCTGACAAGTTAACATTGCGTCCTGAGTTGGAAGAAACCACGGTTAAAGCTTTTTTGTCAATGGTGTTACAAGGCATGACCCGGCAAATTCAGACCTATTTTGATCAACATCCGGGGATTAGACGAATGGAAGACATGACAGAAATTGTCGAGCAAGTGACCCGTTACATGGAGATGCTGGAATACGGGATTGTGCGCCAATAACGTGAGTTAAACGATGAAAATGACCCTTTGCGGATATCTTGTTGAAAGATGTCCACAAAGGGTCATTTTAAATAAAACAGTGCTTAGCTTATGATTGTTCTTCAGCATCAATTCGAGAAGCTTCATAACGCTCAGCGGCCGTCTTTAAAGCAATTTCGAAAGGAATCTTAGCGTGTTGATTGAAAGTAGCGTAGGTAAGGCCGTGCGCCTTAGCTAAATCGATTGCCAGATTAGAGTCGCGGTGACTGACATAGTGCAAAGCAATGATCAGCATATCCGCATCTTCAACCATCGCTTCAAATCGTTCACGATCAATTGAGTCAACTTCGGTTAAAGTTGCATCATAGGCATCGGTTACTCGGCGCAAGTTTTCAGCGTAAACACTGTCTCCAACCAGAAGAACCGTTTTTCCTGAAACAATTGGTTGAATTTCAGGATAGTTCGGTGTCCAAGGTTTCGGCGTGTTTCCGGAAGGCTTTTTTGATTTATCGGGCTTTTCAGTTGCCGACTCACTGTCTTGAGGGTGAATCCAAACAATTTTGATCGTCCCGGGATTGCTGTCATACCAACTGACGTCGACAATCTGGCCGACTCTAAGGTTGTATTTTTCGAGCTCTTCAGGTGTTGGCACATAGGGGAGCGCGCCCATTTCAAAAGCTTCTGTTCCACTAATATTACCCTCACCGGTTGGATTATCGACTTCTAGATGACCATTTCGTTCAACGATTTCACCCGTATAAAATCTGATGCCTGCATCGGCCAACGATTTGCCACTATGCTTAATAACGTTGACTGCAATCTTACCATCCTCAAAGTTGGCATTTGCTAAATCGCCATCAGAGAGACCATAACGTCGAACAATTTCTTCATTAACGTACTTGGTGCCAATATTAGCCCCGGAAAGGTGCAATCGAACCGGGTAAGCTTTTTCGACTTCGATTTTCCTTAAAAGGGCCTTCTTTAATTCGTCATGAGACTGTAGATAATCCCATAGTTGATCAATGGTTATAGAAGAAGTCAATTGATCAAGAGATGGGGTCTTATTATCTTGGTTTTCCTGTTGCAAACTAAGCAGTTGGTTCTGAAGACTTGATATTTTACTAAGCAACTTTTGAAGGTCAGGATAAGGTAGGTTCACATTAGCCCGATTTAATTCAGGAACTTCTGAATTGGGTTGGTCACTAAAAGATGATGAATCGTTAGTTGAAAAAGATTGATTATTAATTAATACCATATAGAAAATTCCTCCTTTAACTTGTGAATTTAGGATACTAGTAATTTCCAGTTATCACAAGGGAACAGGCCAAAATTTAACAAAGTTTTTTTGAAAAAAATATCACGAAATTACGTATGGACCAATCAGAATGACTTATTTTTTTAATAGGACAACTCCTTCAAGCAACACCACTCCTGATAAGAGATCAATCGGGTGTTAACCGCTTGAATCCGTTCACTATTTAAAAGTGTCGTGGACTTGAAGCTGCTGGACAGTTGGATCAATCCAGTCAAAGCGTTGCGTTAAGGTTTGACGGTGACCATGTGTCTTGGTTGTCAATTGAATGTTATAGCGACCGGGGATATACGGTCCAAAAGTTCTGGTGGTATTTTGAGTTAGACTTTTAGCCACAACATGGCCGTTGATTTTTACCTGAACATGATCGCGGTTGGAGCTGATCGTCGGAAAAATCGGGGCAACTTGCAATGTATAGTTTTCAAAAAGGAAAAAGTGATGACCGATATCGACAAAGTCTAAGAGCCGATTGACGACGCCGGTTGCTGACATTCGTCGTTTGAGTTTGGCCCGTTGATTAGGATAATGTTGATAATAAGTTATTAAAGGTTGAACTGAACGTGGGGTAATTTTAAAATCCGGATCATCAGTACGAATTAATGAAGCGACTGTTTTGGGATTGTTTTTTTCAATGGCACTGACAAAGCGGTTGGCGGTTGCTGACTGGCTATAGTAATGATCCAAGTAAAAATAGCTGCCAATTATGATAACTAAGAGCGTTGTTAAAATGCCAATGAGCCATTTTTGAGTATTAGTTGCGTGTTGTTGTGATTCCAAGGCAATCTTTCTTTCTGAATTAATAGTGGCCTAATTAGAATCGTTCTTTTAGAAGCAATTCTTTAGACAGTTGGGTTTTTAACTCCTATTATAATATAACCTGGATAATCTCTAAAAAAATAAAAAGAGGCCGCTGACCTGATCAAATTAATGATTTGGGCAGCGGCTTTTTTCACCCAATGGGTGAAAAAATGACTCCGATCTGTTAAATTAAATTTACCAG
>NZ_LS423003.1 GCF_900411375.1 Lentilactobacillus raoultii
GCCCTCATACGAACAATGTTTCTGGGAATCAATCTGGGTGGTTAACCCGCGTTTTAATTCACGAGAAATGGTGCTGGGGCTCCGGTGAAGCTGGCTGGCAATCTGACGAACGCCGAACCCTAATCGAATCAGGGATTCAATTTGACCGCGTTCAAAAGATTGGAGTTGTTGGTAATGCTTAGGCATGATATTCTTAGTTTGGGTCATGAAGATACCTATCCTTATCTGTTGATTTTGTCGTTAATAATAAGAATAGGTCTTCATGGCCTTTTAAGCTAGTCTAATTGGTCTAGTTATCAAGTGTTGCACTTCAATTTTAAATCGGGGCAAAACAAACTTTATAGAATTGGATCAATTACTTTGTCAATTATCGATAAATTACGGGAGCAATGTCCCAAGTGATTGGTATCGGTATCGGATTGAACAATTAATTGGTGAAGGAAAGTTAGAAGCCCATCCCGGGTCGACGTCGGTTAAGCAACTGATCCGGCTGGTAAATAACTAGAAAAATTTGTCGATGGGTTGACAGCATCACGTTAAGTGGCGTATGGTGTCTATATTAAGATTTGATGAGATATTGATGAAGCGTTGATGAAGAAAGTATCGAACCACAAAATCATCTTAGCGAACCCGGATGAGTGAAAGCGGGTGGTGATTGTGACTTGAGAAAATCACTTCGGAGCTGTGGACTGAAGAAGCATTAGTAGGGACCACCGGGAATGCAGCCGTTACAATTGCAGCGAATCGTGATTAGGATAACTGTGATGTTAAAATGATCCTAATGACTGTTTGGCTAAGGCTATTTAAAAGTAGTGAATAAAGGTGGTACCGTGCATCAGCACCCTTTTTGAAGATGACTCTTCAAGAGGGTGCTTTTTTCGTCCGGGAATCGTTGCTCATCAAATCCTGATTGAAACCATTTATTTCTACATAGGGGGTTCTGCGTATGAAACATAATCAAATTGTGGCATTTGGCGTAGTGGCAGCTATGGGTCTTGGGTTAGCCGCTTGTGGCCAGAAATCAACCAGCAATAAGGCAAGTCAGACTTTAAACGTCACACTACCGGATGAACCAGCAACGGTTGATCCAAATACGGCCTATGACACCAATAGTGCCAGTATGATTTTGCAGACCATGGAGGGGTTGTACAAATATGATCAGCATAACAAACTGGTGCCGGGAGTGGCGACAAAGGTCGTTAAACCCACTAATCATGGGAAAACATATACTTTTACGTTACGAAGGGATGCTAAATGGAGTAATGGCGATCCGGTGACAGCTCAAGACTTTGTCACGTCGTTTAGACGAACGGTTGACCCAAAGACGAAAGCTCAGTTTGCATCAGTTTATCAATACTTTAAAAACTTCAATGCCGTCCAAAAGGGTAAACTATCGCCAACTAAATTAGGGGTTAAAGCCTTGGGGCCGCATAAACTGCAAGTACAATTGACTCGCGCCGTTCCCTACTTTAATGACCTGGCTGCCAGCAAATATTTGCCGTTAGATACCAAAGTGGTTAAAAAGTATGGATTAAAATACGGAACGAATGCTAATCATGCTGTCTATGATGGTCCATATAAACTAACCGGCTGGACAGGGACTAATTCATCTTGGCGATATGTTAAAAATCCAGATTATTATAATGCCGGGAAAGTCAAAATGAAGCGGGTTAATGTCACGGTTGCTAAAGATCAAAATACCGGGGTTAATTTGTTTAAGAGTGACAAGGTCCAAGAGACGACGGTCACGGGACAATACGTTCGTGAGAATAAGAACGATCCCCAAATGAAGACCCATCTGCTTGGTCGAATCAATTATTTGTATTTCAACAATCAAAAGAAATTGACTAACTCGACCAACTTGCGACAAGCAATGTCTTACATAATCGACCGTCGGCAGCTAACTCAAAATGTGCTGCAAGATGGGTCAAAACCAGCTTTAAGTGCGGTGCCGCTTGGTGATCAAACCAATCCGGCGACTGGACAGGATATGGCTAAAGAAGTTGGCAATTTATTACCACATAATGTTAAGAAAGCCAAACAATATTGGCAGGCTTACTTAAAGGAAATTGGCAAAAAGAAAGTAACGTTAAATCTATTGACTGATGATACGGATGAGGATAAGCACGTTGGTCAATATATTCAATCAGCCGCGGAAAAAGCGTTGAAAGGACTCAATGTTCAAGTCACCTCATTGCCGCACGCTCAGCATGTTTCACGAGACTTTGCCGGAAACTTTGAGATGAATTTAACTGGATGGTCAACTAATTGGCTGGATGCGTCGGACTTTCTTGGACTTGCCCGCGATGATAACTCCGTGAACTTCACACACTGGAAAGACGCTAAATTTGATCAACTTGCTCATCAAGCTGATAATCTCACCGGAGAAAGTCGATACAAAAAATTAGTAGCGGCAGATCAACGATTAATGGCAGTGAAAGGCTATGTGCCATTGTATCAGCCTTCAGAAGCCAAATTAATCAGCAAAAAGATTGGCGGGCTGAATTACTCATTACTAAATGAAGCACAATATCAATACGCTTATTGGAAATAAAGGAGAGAGCTAAAATGACGAAAACTGAAACACTTTTTTACAATTTCAACTTGTTCGATGGTCGAACTTCTGAAAATGAAACCGATGCTTGGTTTGTCGTAGATGAAAATGGCCAGTTAAAGGATCGGGGGACTGGCCATCATCAGAACTTTGAAAACGAAGTTAATTTAGGTGGTCGTTACGTCATGCCTGGCTTCATTAACGTTCACTGTCACATTACGTCGCACCCGGATAAATTTGATGGTGGCTTTAACGTCTCAGAAACCGAAGCAGCCGTTTTTGGTTACCAAAGTCTTCAGCAACTTTTGAAATCTGGGGTCACCTTTGTTCGTGAACTTGGGACGTCATATGACGTTGATATTAAATTAAAACGGCTGATGAAAGCCGGCCAGCTGAACCATGTGCCTGAATTACAACCTTCCGGGCGGGCTTTTTCCATGACGGGTGGTCACGGGGATGCACCCCATGCAGCTTTTTTGGTTGACTCACCCGATGAAATGCGTAAAAGCGTTCGTCAAGGACTAAAGAATGGTGCCGAAGTCATTAAAATGATGGCCACCGGTGGTGTGATGACACCCGGTGATTTTATGGCTGATCCACAGTTATCCGTTGAGGAGATGAGAACCGGTGTGGTTGAAGCCCATCACAAGGGACGTCGGGCAGCAGCCCATGCGGAAGGCAATCCGGGGATTCAAAATGCTCTGGATGCCGGTGTTGATTCAATTGAGCACGGCTTCTACGTTAACGAGCAGGAAGCCCGCCAGATGGTGCAACAGGGGACTTACTTGACCCCGACGTTAGTTGCCGAGCTGGTTATTCCGAAGTATGGTCACGGCGTCTTGCCTGAATGGGAGATTAAGAAGGCGGCTGACGCACTGGATGATACTTATAAGAACTTGTCTAAAGCTTTTGAACTGGGTGTTAAATTCACGTGTGGGACTGATGCCGGCACACCTTTTAACGGTTTTGATAAGACACCGGCTGAATTTGAGTTATTAACTAAACTTGGGATGACGCCCGCCCAGGCTTATCAATGTTCTTCATTAAATTCTGCTGAACTCTGCCAAATTAACGAAGATCATGGAACGTTAGAGGTCGGCAAATTTGCCGATTTTCAAGTGTTGGATGCTGACCCGTTGCAGGATCCGAAAGCTGTTCAGCAAGGCGACAAGGAAGTTTATCTTCACGGGCATCGTGAATTCTAATTGTTAAAAAGCTAATTATTTTAAAGACGATAGCTGATTAAATAATGGCGACAAAGTAAAAAGGTTGAGCGACTCTCAATTTGGGAGTTACTCAGCCTTTTTGTCATTCATTGATTAATGGGGCGTTGACGGTGATTGCGGGCATTGTTATTAACAATCAATGCCCAGATACCCGGGATAAGATATAGAAAGCTACCGAGAACACCCATGACCAAAGAAACGATCGGCCAGACATAGTTATCATCTTTATGAAGCCGCTTCAACGCGAAAATCATCACCACTTGTTGGACAATGTAGGCGATGCCAAACGCAATGCCCATAGTGTTATTGACCCAGGAATGTTTGCCGCCAATATTTAACAACAGCATGATGAGGACAATCACAATCGTTACAAGCCACCAAATAATCCAACCGGTAATCTGGGCACCGGTTAATCGACGTTTATTTTGCATAATAGCCACCTTATCTAAAATTTCTTTTGTCCCAGCGTAACGAATTTGGGGCCGAAATTCAACCATCTACGACTTCCTTTTGGATCTTTATTGGTTATTTCCAACTAGCAAATTCGTATTTTTGGTACCCGATTAATGGATAATCCAATCCCTTAACTTTACTGGTTTGTAGATGAACCGAAGAATATTGGTAAAGAGGGGTGACCCCTTGAAGCTGATTGAGTAGGCTGGCAGCTTGCTGCTCCAACTTTACTCGTCGGGCGGGTGTCTGGCCATTAGTTTGGTTAATTTTGCGAATCAAGGCTTCATATTTTGAGTTTGTCCATTTTGTAAAGTTGATTTGCCCAGCCTTGGCGGCGATGTTTAAATAATCAATTGGATCCGGGTAATCCGTTGACCACCCAAGCGTGCCGGCTTCAAACTTGTGATCTGAGAAAGAGGAGATCTCTTGTTGCAACGGAACTGAGCGAACACTGATTTTAAGATTTGGGGAGACTTTGCTGGCTTGGCCTTGAATGTATTCAGCAACAGCTTTGTAGGCGTCGGTGTCAGCCGTTAAAAGCTGAAAACTGATCTTTTTTGTCCCCAGTTGTTTTTGAGCAAGGGCGAAGTAGTGTTTGGCTTTCTTGAGATTATAGGTTAGCTGAGTTGTTAAGCTGGTATTGAAGTTGTGGCCGTTTTGACCCTTGACTTCACCTGCTGGAACAATTGATTTGGCTGGTAGTGAGCCATCGTTTAAGACTTTATCAGCCAGCACTCGTCGATTGATTGAGTAACTAACGGCTCGGCGAAGATTTAAGTTATGAGTAATGTGGTTATAGTTGTTCCAGGGAATGAAGGCTAATTGCCCGTATCGACGGACTTTGACGTCTTTTTTAAATTGTTTTTCGGCGTCGGCTACCCAAGTACCGGAAATTTGTGTTTCATCCACGTCACCAGCCTGGAAAAGTTTAAAGCTGGTTTGTGGGGTTTTAACTACTTGAAAATGAATTTTCTTAAGTTTAACGTGGTCGGCGGCATAATATTTGGGATTTCTAACCAGATTCCAGGTATCTTTTGACGAATTCCAGTTTTTGATCAGATAGGCACCATCAGAAACGGCATGTTTGGCATCCTGACCATATTTGGTTCCCCATTTTGCCAAGGCTTTAGGTTCAACTGGGTAGACTTCGGTGGCCAAAATTGAATTGTAATATGGAACGGCGTGGCTTAACGTAATTTGCAGTTTGTATTTGCCAAGGGCCTTAATTCCTAATTTACTTGGTGAGGCTTTGCCGGTATTCACCGCGGTAAAGTTCTTTAAATCTGAATAGTGAGCGGCCCGTTGCGATTTTGTCTTGGGATTCACTTGTCGACGGGCCGAAACCACAAAATCTTGGGCAGTTACCGGACTGCCATCGTTCCATTTGCCGTCTTTTCTTAAGTTAAAAGTATAGGTTTTACCCTGGTTAGTCGGCGTGACAATCTTAGTCGCTAAAGATGGTACGATTTTCCCCTGATTATTCTGTTTGTATAAGCCCTCCAGAACTTGGGTTGTGGCCATGTCACTGCCGATGTCAGTTTCCCGATTAGGATCTACGGTTAAAACGTTGGCTTGAGCGGTGGCGTTGAAAACTCGATCATTTCGGTTATTCGACTGTTTCTGCCCACAGGCGGCCAGGACCAGGACTAAACTACTTACCATCAATCCGATTGTTAACATGTTCTTTTGCATTTCTTTATCCTCCAATTCAACAGTTAAAAAAAATCGTCCCCCAGTCAATGTTGACCAAGGGACGATTTGTGTCGTGTTACCACCCTAATTTGTGGTTTCGCTTTGTCGATAACCACCTCTGCGATACTAAGTATATCAGGGAAGGTAACGGTTCCTGCCGAGTCGCCTGCGTTAACAGACGACCACCATTCACAAGTTCATCTTCACGACATGGTCACGATTCTTTCCCATCATCCGAATTTTCTGAAAGCGATCAATAGCGTTACTCTTCTTGCGGATTCTAACTAAATTTTAATTTAGATCCATCATATAAATCAGTTAAGTAAAAGTCAATAGCTAAAAATAAAATAAAATAAAATTGGGATAAATCACACTTTAAGAAGAAGTATCTGACGCCAAAATGTTACTTTTTTCTGGAAAGGCTTGACAGCGCCAACTATTTGAATTAGAATTCCATTTATTATATTAATTATTTTGTTATTTTAACTAATTGAGAATTGGAGGAATCAGTATGATCATTTCCCGCATCGGACCACAACAGTATTTGTCAAATCAGGACGCTTATGACTATTTACCAAAATACATAACTAACAATCAGTACCAACGTGTTTTATTTTTACATGGCGTTAAATCACTTGCTGCTGCGAAACCATACTTACCAGATTGGCAACCCGGTGTGACCGTTCATGATATTCATTTTAACGGCGAATGTTCACCTGAAGAAATTGCTCGAATTCGTGGTTTGGTTCGAGAATACGATATCCAGTTGATCATTGGTTTGGGTGGTGGCAAAGTTTTGGATACGGCGAAAAGTGCTGCCCATTATGAACATCGACCGATTGTCACGATTCCGACTTTGGCTAGTAATTGTGCACCTTGGTCGTGTTTGAGTGTACGGTATAAAGAAAACGGTGAACACATTGACCACGAAGTTTATGATAATGCGACGAATCTTCTGTTGATCAATCCAAAAGTGATCTTGAACTCACCAATTGATTACTTTGTTGCCGGCATTGGCGATACGTTAGCGAAGTTCTATGAATCTGAATTGATTTTTCAGGATTTGGCAGAAAAGGGCTCGCTAAACGTGGCGTTGACGATTTCCAAGCAAATGTCTGAGAATTGCAAGGACGTATTGCTTAAGAATTCAGTTGCGGCCGTTCGGGATATGAAAGCCGGTAAACTGACGGATGAATGGTTGAGTGTCGTGGAAACCATCATTTGTACAGCTGGAACTGTCGGCGGCTGGGGTGATGAATACAGCCGATCGACCGGTTCACATTCTGTCCATGACGCGTTGACCACTTTTGATGAAACCAAACCGCTGTTGCATGGTGAGCGGGTCGCATACGGAAATTTGGTTCAGTTATCTTTGGAGAAGCACTTTGAAGAGATTCAAGTTCTGCTGAAACTGTATGGAACATTGAAGTTGCCTCGCAGCCTTGAAGAACTCGGCTTTAAAGAGCCGTCTAGTCAGCTGATTCACCAGATTGCTGCCGAAACGGTGACACCGGAAAAAGCGATTCATTTGCTGCCGTTCAAAGTGACTGAACCAGCCGTTGCTCAAGCGATTAGTCAGTTGGAAACCATTACCGCTCAATATAAGGCAAAAGTGGCTGTGAATAACTAAGTTAAAATTATCGTCAGTCGATAATTCTTCTAATTAGAGGAGTTAGCGACTGGCGTTTTTTAGTGAGTAAACGCGGTAAGGTAAGCGCTTGCAAAAAGTTAAATTAACTATTGCTTATTACATGACCTCAGCCGATAATATAATTAAATGGTTCACGGATTTGAGCCGACTAAAGGGGATTGAAGGGTTTATGAGTTTTAGTGATGGCGTAAATCAATGAGGTTAAACGAATCAGATCAGAAACAAAAAAGATGCAGAAAACTCCTTTCTTCGAAGCTTTCAACATCTTCTTTTTCTACTTATTCAACTGTTTCCCCTGATACAATGCATTACTTACCAAATCAATGGTACTCATCCAAGCAATATGGCCAAGCGCCTCGGAAAATTGTTCCTCAGCCGGAAGATCTTTAGCAGCGGGTGTTAGCTGCATCATTGGCAGGATACCTAAATGAAAGGCGCTCCAAAGGCCTAATCCAGCAATGGCACCATGCCCCCAACGAATGGGTGGCGTGACGTGCTGTAAGACACTGTAGCCGACCGCAAACGTTGTGGAAAAACCAAAGTGAATCAAATAGCTGACCCATGGCAGTTTCTGGTCAGAATAAGTATAAGTTGAATGAGTGACTGATGCCGGTACGCCGAACTTTTCCAGCATTGCTTGCGGTGGATTGGTTGCGTCCCGGTCCGGGGTTCTTGGTGGCAGCAAGTCTTCCCAGCCTAGTTTGACCAGTCCGGATAGGAAACCGGCGACCATCCCAGCCTTGACAGCAGATGACACGTTAACATTTTTAAGTCTCAATCAGATCGACCCCCTTGAAGGATAATGTTAAAATCTATACTTCAAGTATACCGCAGAACCTGCTTGGCTTCTTGCTTTGGCATTTAAAAATGCGTGGACGTGTATTTTTAACAGTCATATCTAAAGAAATTATCAATGACGGTCACCCCCTAAGCCTTAGCTTTTTGATTTTGAATCAACTAATTTTCATCTGTTTGCTGAATCGTTGTCAGCCGTCGATCCCGAATTTCGTGAAAAACCAGTGATAGGATCAACCAGCCACCGAAAATGTAAGGGAAATATTTGGCAGGCCCCGTTGGCTGGGGATAAAGACTGCTAATAATCGGAATCATGAGTAAAGTTCCGGTGAGGGCGGACGACACAATGTGATGCCCTTTTAGAGACCCTAATTTGTATAGAAAAGCCGGCGCACTAATTGTCACCAGCAGGTAAGCAATCAAAAAGCCCCAAACAGTAATCGTTCCAAACCATTGATCGAGAAACCAAGGAACCTTACCCCAAATTGGTAGCTAAGATCATTAAACATGCGGTAGCACACGGCTTAATTATTGAAAACGCCGGTGTCCATGATAATGTGATTCGCTTCCTTAGTCCTTTGGTTGCAACCGAAAAACAGATTCATGCGGGCCTGGACATCTTTGAAACGGCAATCAAAGAATCTTTGGCAGAGCTCTAATTAGTCATTTCAATGAAATTGATCTCCCCCAAGACAGAAAAAATCACCTGCGATTCCATTTAAAGAATTGCAGGTGATTTTTAGTAGATATCGATTAGTTTTTGAATTTTGGTAACGCCGTGTTCTTATTCGTAATATCAATGAACCTGGCGTCGCCTTCAACGGCATTGACGGCGTCCCGCAGTCGATCACGGGAGCCCTTAGCCAATGGCAGTTTGATGAGGTCTTTAGTGGCATTCAGTAATTCTTCCTCATCAGCAACGGAGCCCTTAAGCGGCCGTGGGTTGGTTGTATCTAGTGCCCGGTTGACAACTGCTTTGAGTGGGCCCATTTGCATCAAGCCCAACACAGTTTCGTAATCAATGTTATAAGCATCTGCCAAATCAAGTGTTTCACGAATCCCGGCTTCGGCAGCCATAATGCCGACGTTGGTAATTAATTTCAATTTTGCACCATTCCCAAGTGCCCCGACGTATTTGACGGTGCCAAAGACCTTTAGAATTGGCAGGACATTTTCAAAGGTAGCTTGATCCCCACTGGCAATTAACACCAGGGCAGCTTCACGAGCATAACGCACCCCACCAATTAACGGAACGTCCAATAGATGAGTGTCCTTCGGCAGGGCTTTATCAATGTCAAAAATCTTTTTCGGATCCAGTGTCGACGTCACAATTAACGTACTATCAGGTTGCAAAAAGTCCACAATGCCGCTTTGACCATCCTGCCCCAGGTGTAGTGCTGGAACATCATCGGACATGACAGATGTGATAATCACTTTGGAAGCTTTTACGGCCTCGGACAGTGAGCTGGCGGCGTGAATATCGGGATTATCAAAACCGGCCATTTTATTAGGCACTTTATCCCAAATGGTCACGTCATAACCGGCAGCCGGTAAATGTTTCACCATTTCTGTCCCCATATCACCAATTCCAATAAATGTCACTTTCGTCATGATGCCATCCCCCTCTAAAGTTGACGTAATGTCCAAAGTTTCTTAGTTCCATCCTTGGTAATCCTTGTCAAATCAACGTTAATCAAAAAACACTTGCCTTCCCCCAAAAGTTCCGACATAGTGTAAGTACCAACTCAACACAAGGAACAGG
>NZ_LS423004.1 GCF_900411375.1 Lentilactobacillus raoultii
GAAAAAAGCGATTCATTGGCAGTTCACAACCGCGGATGCCCGCATTAAATTGCGCTCCTTGTATCCCGATATTACGCTCGTAACTGATTAGTAAATTTTTAAGTATATCAAAGATACGTTACACTAGTGGTCGGATTTATGGTGAGAAACCCGATCATCATTAAGGGGGTGATAATACTTAATAGTAAGGCCTTTTTTAGTGTCATCATGATCACTCCAATGTCTGGTTGAATAAGATATGACAAATCATCAACGTGTTCAACTACACTTAAAAAATACAGCTTAGTCAGTTAAATGTCAATTGCCGGAGACTAAAAAAGTTTCAGCCAAAAGTGTTTAGCTGAAACCCTGATGCTAGGGGAATTAATCTCCATTCAAAATTGAGTTTTTAACAATCACATAATCAACGGTTCGAATGTCTTTTAGCTTTTTTCAACGGCATACGAGATGGATGACTGCAGATCCTGTTGCATTTCAAACAACGTATCTGAAAGTTTGCCCCGATAAGGAACCAACATTTGACGGCCCTCAACGTTGCGATAGGCACCCTTTTGTTTTTCGGATGCCGATCCCCAATACTGTTTGTATTTCTTGCCGTCAATACTGATGACGCTGCCCGGTGATTCTTCATGGCCGGCTAGTAGAGAACCGATCATGACCATTGAGGCACCAAACCGGACCGATTTAGCAATATCACCGTTAAACCGAATCCCACCATCGGCAATCAATGGTTTTCTGGCCGCTTTTGAGCATAGCCGTAATGCTGCCAGCTGCCAACCGCCGGTACCAAAGCCGGTTTTGAGCTTAGTGATGCAGGCTTTTCCGGGGCCAATCCCGATTTTAGTTGCATCTGCACCGGCGTTTTCAATTTCACGAACCGCTTCCGGTGTGCCCAAGTTACCAGCGATTAAGAAACTGTCTGGCAATTTTTCTTTGATGTAGTGGATCATTTGAATGACAAAATCCGAGTGGCCATGTGCGACATCAATTGTGATGTATTCCGGCTTGTGATCATGGGCCACTAGGTCGTCGATAAATTTATATTCATCATCTTTAATGCCAACGCTGATGGAGGCGTAAAGCCCCTTGGCGTGCATCATTTCAATAAACCCTTCACGTTTTTCCGGCTGGAATCGGTGCATAATATAGAAATAATCATTTTCTGCCAGCCAAATTGCCAAGTCATCGTTAATGACGGTTTCCATGTTAGCCGGTACAACCGGAATCTTAAAGGTTCTTGGGCCGAACTTAATGGATGTGTCAGCATCGCGACGGCTCTTGATGATGCATTTATTAGGGATCAATTGAATATCTTCGTAATCAAAAACTTCCATTTATTTGTTACCTCCGAATTATGAGCGGGGTGTGATACCAATGACAAGAAGTTCCCAGATGTCATTGGCATTTTGAATTTTTAGATAAGCTGAACTTAATCTGCCCAAACTTTTTCAACCACGTTGGTTTGTTCCCGATCTGGACCAACGGAAAAGGTGGCCAGCGGAACGTGAACCAATTCTGAGATTCTTTCTAAATAGTGACGGGCGTTATCAGGAAGGTCGGCCAGGGTTTTAGCTTTGGTAATATCCTCGTTCCAGCCGGGTAATTCTTCATAAACGGCTTCACATTTGTTTAGTTCTTTTAAGGTTGCGGGATAGTCGTCAATTTCTTGACCATTTAGTTTGTACGCTACGCAGATTTTCAACGTTTTAATGCCGGTTAAAATGTCCAGGCAGTTTAATGATAAGTGAGTGAAGCCTGAAACTCGAGCTGAATGCCGCAAAACGACACTGTCAAACCAACCGATTCGACGTGGGCGTTTTGTGACCACACCGTACTCGTGACCGACTTCTCGGATATGGTCACCGGTTGCGTCTTTTAACTCGGTTGGGAAGGGACCTTCGCCAACTCGAGAGGTGTAGGCTTTGCAGACACCAATGACATTATCGATGCGATTAGGTCCAATCCCGGTCCCAACCGCTGCACCACTGGCAGTGGGGTTGGAAGATGTGACAAACGGATAAGTGCCGTGGTCAACATCCAACATGACGCCCTGGGCACCTTCAAACAAAACATTTTTGTGGTCATCTAATGCGTTGTTGATTAAATAGGAAGCGTCAATGACGTATGGCCGGATTCGATCCGCATAGGTATTGTATTCATTAAAGATGGTATCAAAATCCAACGGTTCAACATTGTAAATTTTGGTCAGTAACTCGTTTTTAATCTTTAAAGCACTGTGAAGTTTTTCTTCAAAGCTGTCTCTATCGATTAAGTCTGCAATCCTAATGCCGATTCGTTCGTATTTATCCATATAAGCGGGGCCGATTCCTTTGTTGGTTGTCCCGATTTTGGCATCCTTTTTCTGTTCCTGCAATCCATCCAGCAGGATATGGTATGGCATAATCACGTGAGCCCGATTGGAAATCCGCAAATTATCAGTACTGATTCCGTCCTTTTTCAACTGATCAATTTCACTGATTAGGGATTTTGGATTCACAACCACACCGTTTCCGATCACACTGTACTTTTCCTGGTCGAAGATTCCGGATGGAATTAGTTGTAAATGGTAACTTTTGCCATTTAATACAATGGTGTGGCCGGCATTGTCGCCGCCTTGGTAGCGGGCGGTAATATCGGCATTTTGACCAAAGAAATCGGTAATTTTACCCTTTCCTTCGTCGCCCCATTGGCTTCCAACAACCACAATAGATGACATATGAACACCTCTAAATTTTATTGCCGGGAATCAACCCAGCATTTTTAATTTTACCAACTTGCACGGGAATGTCAACAAAAACATTAATGATTTTAAACGTTAAAACGTTCAACGTTCGACTTTAGATTTAAATGCGAACAAAATCTTTCCATATTATATAGAATGTAGCTAAAACGTGAACAATATGATATTATGAGGGTGTTAATATTTATATGGAAAGGATCCATTATGATAGATAGATATTCGTTACCAGAAATGAAGCAGATTTGGTCACTTGATAATCAATATGCTGCTTGGCTAAAAGTTGAAATTGCAATTGACGAGGCTTGGTCAAAGTTGGGAAAGATTCCGGCAGAAGATGTTGAGAAGATTAAAAAGAATGCCAAATTTGATGCCAAACGGATTGCCGAAATTGAAGCCGTGACTCACCATGATATTGTGGCCTTCACCAGGGACGTTTCGGAGTCGCTGGGGCCCGAAAAGAAATGGGTCCACTATGGCGTGACCAGTACGGATGTAGTCGATACCGCTTATGGTGTTCGAATTAAGCAGGCTAATCAGATTATTAAAAAAGACATTGATCACTTTATTGATGTGATTGCCAAACAAGCCAAAAAGTACAAAGACACGGTGATGATCGGCCGGACTCACGGTGTTCAAGCCGAGCCCACAACTTTTGGGTTAAAACTGGCTCGCTGGTATTCAGAAATGAATCGGAATAAACGCCGGTTTGAAACAGCTTCTAAAGAACTGGAAGCGGGACAAATTTCCGGTGCAGTTGGAACGTTTGCCAATGTGCCGCCGTTTGTTGAACAGTATGTTTGTGATTCATTAGGCTTGCACGCTCAGGAAATTACCAGTCAAATTTTACCGCGTGATTTGCATGCCGACTATATTTCAACGTTGGCACTAATTGCGACCAGCTTAGAGGAATTTGCGACTGAAATCCGTGGCCTTCAACGTTCTGAAATCCATGAAGTTGAAGAGCACTTTGATGCCGGTCAAAAGGGATCATCGGCCATGCCCCATAAGAAGAACCCGATTGGCTCTGAAAATATTTGTGGACTGGCCAGAGTGGTTCGCGGTCATATGATTACGGCCTATGAAGATGTCCCATTATGGCACGAACGAGATATCTCTCACTCATCAGCTGAGCGGATTATCATTCCAGACACACTAATCTTGCTGGACTATATGTTGCATCGTTTCTCAAGAATTTTGGAACGGTTAACCGTGTTCCCTGAGCGGATGAAACAAAATATGGGGTTAACCTATGGCTTGATTTACAGTCAGCGGGTGATGTTAAAATTAATTGATTCCGGTATGACGCGTGAACAAGCTTATGATTTGGTCCAGCCATTAACGAAACAATCCTGGGACAAGGGAATTCAATTCCGTGATTTGGTAGAAGGCGATAAGAAGATTACAAATGCTTTAACTGAAGATCAAATTGCAGATGCATTTGATTATCATTATCATATTCGTCACGTGGATGAAATTTTTGCCCGAGTTGGGTTGGAGTAAAATTTTCCTGATTATTACTAAAAAGTAAGACAACTAATTGAATTAAAAACGGGAAGCTTTGATGACTATCGGTTAAAACTGGTGGGAATCAAGGCTTTTCTTATTATTTTTAACTTATTTTAATTAGGGTTGATCCAAGAACCAATTATCATTTATACAGGTTGGCGTTATCAAGAATAAAGATGTTTTATTGTGATTTAAAATTCATTTAAAAATATTTTACAATGCTGTAATATCAACATTTTTAATTTTAGTAAACGAATATTGATTAAAGATTGTGAATATTTTACAATTCAACATGTACCAACGATGATGTTTGTTAATGATTAGAAATCGAAAGGGGTTTGGAAAGTGGGAATTTTAGATCGGCTATCATTGAAAGGTAAAAAAATCTACGTAACCGGTGGTGCCCAAGGATTGGGCAAATCCATGGCTACTGCTTTGGCAGAAGCGGGAGCAGATTTAGCAATTGTTGACATTAATGGTGAAAAGGCTACTGCAGCCGCAAAGGAAATTGCAGATGCTACAGGCCAACAAGTGATCGCAATTAAGACCGATGTGACAGATCCACAGGCCGTCACTGAAATGGTTGATGAGGTAGTCGCAAAACTGGGTGGCTTGGATGTAGCCTTTAACAATGCTGGGATGTCATTACGGATTCCGGCTGAAAAGATGGCTTACAAAGATTGGCTACGGGTCGTTGACTTAAATCTAAATTCGGTTTTTCTTTGCTCACAGGCGGCTGGCCGTCATATGTTAAAGCAGGGAAAAGGATCAATTGTGAATACGGCTTCAATGTCTGCTCATATCGCTAATCGACCACAACCACAAAGTTCATATAATGCAACCAAGGGTGGCGTCCTTCAGCTTTCCCAATCTTTAGCAATTGAGTGGGCGAAACGCGGCGTTCGAGTAAATACTATTAGTCCCGGTTATATGGGAACCGACATGACACTCAAGTCACCAGATTTGCAACCGCTGATTAAGCAATGGGAAGCTTGGTCGCCCCTTGGACGGATGGGAAGACCTGATGAGTTGCAAGGAATCGCCGTTTACTTAGCCAGTGATGCCAGTAGCTTCTCAACGGGTGACGATTACCTAATCGATGGCGGATTTACGCAAGTTTAGTAACGTAGGGCAAGGAGGAGTTCAGTTTGGTTAAGGAAAAAGAAGTTCAACAGGCATATGAAGTTGCCAAGTCGCGTTATGCCGAACTCGGTGTTGATACTGAACAAGCAATTCACCGATTGCAGACAGTTAGTTTATCCATTAACTGTTGGCAAGGGGATGACGTTTCGGGATTCTTGAATCCAAATGGCGAGTTGACGGGTGGAATTGGTGTGAGTGGTCATTATCCAGGTAAAGCCCGAACGCCTGACGAATTAACGGCTGATTTACATGAAGGGCTGTCACTGATTCCAGGGACCCATAAGGTTCAGCTGCACACCATCTATGCGGTAGCCGATCACAAAAAAGAGTTAAATGAAGTCGGGCCTGATGATTTTAAATACTGGGTTGATTGGGCAAAGCAAGAGGGCGTGGGATTGGATATGAATCCAACGTTCTTCTCGCATCCGATGGTTAAACATAATTTTACTTTGGCGAGTCCTGATGAAGCGGTTCGGCGCTATTGGATTGAGGTGGGCAAGCGTTCTCGAGAGATTGCCAATTATTTCGGTGAGTCTTTGGGACAACAAGCAATTAATAACTTTTGGATCCCAGACGGCTTTAAAGATAATCCAATCGATAAGGTTGATCCTCGACGCCGATTGTTAAATTCATTGGATGAAATTTTTACTAAAAAGTTTGACGAGAAGAATACGATTGAATCAGTTGAAGGAAAACTGTTTGGCACTGGCATTGAATCGTATACAGTTGGCTCGCATCTTTTCTATAACAATTACGCAATTAGTCGGCATAAGCTGTGGACGATTGATGTTGGTCACTGGCATCCGACGGAAGATGTTTCAGATAAATTTTCATCATTTTTGTTATTCGGCAAAGGCTTGATGCTCCATGTTTCCCGCCCGGTTCGCTGGGATAGTGACCACGTTGTGATTATGGATGATGCATTGATGCGGATTACCAGAACCCTGGTCCGGGACAACGAGTTGGCTCGAACCAACATTGGGCTGGATTTCTTTGATGCAACGATTAATCGAATTTCAGGTTGGGTTGTCAGCGCCCGAGCAACTCAAAAGGCACTCTTACAAGCAATGTTGGCGCCAATTGATGATCTTAAAAAAGCGGAGTTGAATTTTGACTTTACGCAGCGGCTAGCTGAGACAGAGGAACTTAAATCTTACCCGTTTGGCGCGGTCTGGGATGAATTTTGTCTTCGAAATAATGTCCCGGTAGGGTTGGATTGGCTTAAACCTATTCGAAAATATGAACAGGAAGTCCTGTTTAAGCGATCTTAAAGATATTAAATGGTCAGTATTGACACTAAAAACCGTCATGTGAACTTTCCAAAGAGAGGTGACTTGGAAAATCTAACATGGCGGTTTTTAGTTGCAGAGGAAATAAGACAGGTTGACAATTTGAAAAAGTGTCATACAATAAAGTTACGTAAGCGCTTACGTAATTAAAAATTAGCTTTTTAGTTATTACTCTAATAATCGAATTCGCAACTAAGTGGTTTGACGAGCATCAATTTTAAATGGGACCGTCAAAGTGGTGACCTGATGGGGTGTGGCGCGATTATCGATGAGTTGTCTGACAGCGGTTTTACCCATTGAGGCAAAATCCTGGGTCACACTTGACAATTGTGGACGGGTTTGCTCACATAATTGGGTGCCGTCAACGCTGATGAGTGCGACTTGATCGGGAACTTTGCAGCCGGCGTCGTAAAAGCCGTTGAGTAACCCCCATGAAACTTCATCACTGACACCGATGACCGCGTCAATATCGGTTTGCTGATAATGGTTGGCGGCTTTAAGGCCAGCTTGATAACTGTAGTTTTCTTCAACCAGCCAGTCGGCCTTAAAGTGAAGATGATGGTCGTCTAAAGCACGTTGATACCCCGAAAACCGCAACCTGGTGACGTAATCCCGGGTCACACTTGGACTCACAAAGCCGATTCGTTGGTGACCATGATTGATTAGATAGCTGGTTGCCTGATAACCAATTTCGTAATCGTCAGATGACACGGATGACACGGTGTGATTAGTTGCGTCACCGATTACCTGGGGGAAGACGTTGGCCCGATTCAGCATCTCAATCATCTGTGGACTAGGGTGGGTTGAAATAAATTGCAGGGCAAAGACTCGCCGTTCGATCATATCCCGAATGATTTTGGTGAGGCCAGCTGGGTCATTTTGCTGAGCAATCATCAAAATGACGTCCAAATGATGTTGCTTGGCTTCAAGCATCGTATTTCGAATGATCAGATCGTTAAAATTAGTTTCGAAATCGGTATAAATAATGCCAATGGTGTTATTGCTTCGGCTGGCTAAATCTGAAGCTGAACGATTTTTGAAATATCCCATTTCATCGGCGATTTTAGTAATTCGTTCGGCGGTTGCTTGACTATAGCCGCCTTGGTGATTAAGCACTCTGGAAACCGAAGCGGTAGAAATGTCGGCAGCTTTTGCAATATCTGAAATTTTAACTTTCAATGGCTCGTCATCCCCGTTTATCATTAATAACTTAATTATACATGATCAACATGGATCGATAAGCTAAATTTTAGTTTTAATGATTGGCTGGCTAACAGGGGATAGCCAATTCAATTGATTTAAGTCAAATTAGTCAAAAATGTAACCGCTTAACTTAATTTATAAGGGGGAATTTAATAATGAAAGTTGCATCTAACGAAGGAGAAATTGTCTCTCACCCATCAACACAGACAAAAAGCCAGCATTTACCGCGATTAAGCCGCCTGACCATCTTTGCGATGACCTTTGGCTTCTTTGGGGTCAACATGGCCTTTTCACTTCAGCAATCCCAACTGGGGCGAATCTTTCAAACCATTGGCACTGATCCGAATAAGTTAGGCTTCTTCTTTATTCTGCCACCACTTGCAGGCATGGTGATTCAGCCATTAATCGGTAAATATTCTGATCAGACGTGGAATCGCTTCGGACGACGGATGCCTTACCTGTTAATCGGTGCGCCGGCCGCTGCCATCGTGTTGATTTTGTTGCCCAATGCCGGTTCATTTGGCTTTGGGTACGGCTCGGCCGCTGCCTTGTGGTTTGCAGCCGTTGCGACACTTTTTATGGATCTAACGTCCAATGTTTGCATGCAGCCGTTCAAGATGGTGATTGGTGACATGGTGAATGAGGATCAAAAAGATCTGGCCTGGTCGTGGCAGCAGTCTTTCTCAAACCTGGGTGGTGTCGTTGCCACACTCATTCCGTTTATCTTGGCATTTATTGGGATTCCCAACGTGGCATCCAAAGGGGAAGTTCCACTGACCGTTCGCATTGCATTTTATTTAGCTGCCGCAATCTTATTGCTGACATCGATTTTGACGATTATCAAGGTTCACGAATACAATCCTAAGCAGTATGCTGCTTATCATGGATTAGATGTCAATCAACAGGCGGATCAGCCGGGATTATTGCAATTATTAAAAGAGGCCCCAAAAGTTTTCTGGGAAATTTCAATTGTCCAATTTTTCACTTGGTTTGCGATTCTATATTCTTGGACCTATGCGACTGGTGCGATTTCACTTAATGTTTGGCACACCAGTAATCCAGCTTCGGCAGGCTATCAAGCGGCTGGAAATTGGTTTGGCGTCTTGACCTGCATTCAGTCAATTGCGGCCGTCCTGTGGGGATTACTGGTGCAATCTCATACCCAACCAAGTCACCGAAAATTCTGGTATCAAGTTGGATTGGCAGCTGGGGCGGTTGGCTTCATTTCGATCTTTTTCATCCACAGTAAATATTTGTTGATTATCCCGTTTGTTTTGATTGGGATTACCTATCTGGTGATGAACACCCAGCCGTTTTCATTGTTGACTGAAGCTTTGAATGGTCGCCATGAAGGCTCCTATTTAGGCTTATTCAACTGCAGTATCTGCCTGCCACAAATTGTGGCTTCGGTGGCCAGCTTTTGGATTTTTCCGCTGGTTGGCCACTCGATGCCGGGAATGTTTCTGGTTGGTGGTATCTCGTTGATTTTGGCGACACTGTCGGTTCGTTTGATTCATTCAAAATTTGATTGAAATTAAGCAGGTTCCGCATGATAATCAAACTAGAAAACGAAGATAAGGAGAATTGACATGACACATAAATGGTGGCAAAGCGCAGTGGTTTATCAGATTTATCCAATGAGTTTTCAAGACAGCAATCAGGATGGTATCGGGGATCTACCAGGAATTACCAGCCGCTTGGACTATCTTCAAAAGTTGGGGGTTGACGTGATTTGGCTTAACCCGATTTACCGGTCACCCGATCAAGATAACGGTTACGATATTGCCGATTATCGAGCAATTAACCCAAAGTATGGCACGATGACCGATTTTGACGCGCTATTGGCGGCTACGCATGCGCATGGGATGAAACTGTTGATGGATTTAGTGGTCAATCATACGTCAGCTCAGCACAAGTGGTTTCAAGAAAGTCAAAAATCAAAGGACAATCCGTATGCTGACTACTATATTTGGCGTGACCCGGTTGATGGTCACGAACCAAATAACTGGCGATCAGCTTTCAGTGGCCCGGCTTGGACCTATGTGCCGGCGCGTGGTCAGTATTATTTGCACCTGTTCGCACCGGGGCAGCCCGATTTGAATTGGGAAAATCCTAAAGTTCGAGAAGAAGTCTTCAACATTGAACGGTTTTGGCTGGATAAGGGCGTTGATGGTTTTCGAATGGACGTGATTAATTTAATTGCCAAACCGGCAGGACTACCGGATGTTCCGGGAACCCCAACGGCTGGGACCACGTTAAATTTTGTCGCTGATGGGAAGCGTCTAAACGAATTTTTACGACAAATGAATGCTGAAGTTTTGTCGCACTACGATGTGATGACGGTTGGTGAGATGCCAGGATCAACGCCGGAAGACGCGATTAAATACACTGGGTTGAATAGTCATGAACTAAATATGGTCTTTCAATTTCAGCACGTTAATTTAAGTCCCAACCCGGATGTACGAATCGGGAAATGGTACGATCAGCCAGTTAAGCTAACTGACTTGAAAGTCGCTTTAAATCGTTGGCAGAAGGCCCTTGATGGTAAAGGCTGGAACAGCTTGTACTGGAATAATCATGATCAACCGCGAGCCGTTTCCCGCTTTAGTAACGACGATCCCGAGTACCGTGTCCGGGCAGCGAAAATGTTAGCAACTACACTTCATATGATGCAAGGCACACCATATATTTATGAAGGTGAAGAAATTGGGATGACCAATGCCCATTTCACCCGGCTTGATCAATATGAGGATTTAGAGTCCATTAATATTTATCACGAGATGGTTGATCACCGAAAACTGGTTGACGGACCAACCATGCTAAAGTACATGGCTAATATCTCTCGAGATAACGCTCGAACCCCGATGCAGTGGACGGATGGGGAAAACGCCGGCTTTACCAAAGGGAATCCATGGTATGCCTTAAATGCTAATTATCCGGCAATTAATGTTAAACAAGCCTTGGCAGATCGCACATCGGTTTTTTATCACTATCAAAAGTTGATTCAGTTGCGGCATGAAACAGATCTGATTAAATATGGCACGTTTGAGGAACTTGATCCAGCCGATAACCAAGTTTACGCTTATCGACGCCATTATCAGGGGCAGACATTGTTAGTGATCAGTAACTTCACCGATCAAACCGTTACCCGCGATTATCAGCAGCGCGAAGCTGGTCAACTGTTGATTAGTAATTATCGGGATGATCGGGGAACCCAATTGCGACCGTACGAAAGTAAATGTTACTTGTTTAACTAATACTACAAAGTAAAAGTATCACTAGTCGTCATCACTTCCGAAAAATAAGGAAGTTGGTGTTGGCTAGTGATACTTTTTTCTTTAAATTTAATAGAAATGGATGGTCAAAAGTTGATCAGTTAATGATTAATTTTTCTGAGTTTTGAGAAATGTCACTTTTATACACTAAACCTACAGATTCGTGTGACATTTTAGCACTAAATCTACTTTTGATGACGTTGAAACCGGTTTCTTTGCTGTATTAACATATAATTGTGAATCACATAAGGACAATGAGGTACGGGTAATCATAAATAAAAAGGGGTGCATCAACGGTTTAATAAATTGACTAATGATGGGTAATCAGAAATTTTGGAGGGGTTGAATTATAAATGGAAAAGTTTAGACAATTCGCCGAAGTGCCGCCCAAGGGTTGGAATAGTTGGGATGGCTATGGGGCCTCAGTTCGTGAAGATGAAGTCAAGCGAAACGCTGATTATATGAGTCAGCACTTAAAACAATTTGGCTGGCAATATATTACAGTTGATATTCAATGGTATGAGCCCACAGCCGATTCGTCAAAATATCATAATTTTGCGCCGTTGGTCATGGACGAGTACTCACGATTAGTACCGGATGCAAAGCGGTTTCCTTCAGCTGGAAATGGTAACGGTTTCAAGCCGCTGGCTGACTATATTCACAAATTGGGACTTAAATTTGGGATTCATATCATGCGTGGCATTCCGCGTCAGGCAGTGCATAATGCCACACCAATTAAAGGGACGAGTAAAACTGCGCGCGACATTGCGTTAAATAACGTTTGCCCATGGAACTCAGATATGTATGGTGTCAATACAGACATGCCGGAAGGCCAGGGATATTATGATTCGTTATTGGCACTGTATGCTTCCTGGGGCGTTGATTTTATCAAATGTGATGATATTGCTAATTCCGTCATTTATAATGGGACGCTTAAGAAAGAAGTTGAAGCGTTAAGAAAAGCCATCGATAAAACCGGCCGTAACATTGTATTGTCGTTGTCGCCAGGTCCGGCGCCAGTTGAAAATGGGGCTTTTTTCCAGCGTAATGCCAATATGTGGCGAATTACGGATGATTTTTGGGATGAGTGGTCACTGCTTTTAAACATGTTTGATCGAGCCGAAAAATGGTCAGCCATGTCACGCCCAGGAAATTGGCCGGATTGTGATATGTTACCACTGGGACATATTGGGATTCGTTCAGTTGACGGGCCTGGCGGAAATCGACAAACCCGTTTTACCAAGTCTGAACAAAAAACTATGATGACCCTTTGGACAATGATGCAGTCACCATTAATCATGGGCGGAGAGTTGCCAGATCTTGATGAGTGGACGACCAGCTTACTGACTAATCAGGAATTGTTAAAAATGGATGATCAAATTACTGAAAAATATCAAACTTATCGGGATGCCAAACTTATCACGTGGCATGCGGAAAGCTTACAGAGCAAGTACGATGCAATTTTTAATATTTCAGATACTGAATTGCAACTGACTGGTGCCCAATTTGTTGCTTTGGGATTACCACTAACTGGCCATGATATTTGGCAGAACAAAGATGTTGAACTTTCGAAAGATCAGTCAATTAAAATTGAGTCGCATGATGTTTATTTACTAAGGAGTTGATAAAAATGGCTGAAAATACAGCAATGAAAGTGAAAAATGAGAAGTTTCCAGCGGGTTCATCCCGCAAAAAAGTTGGTGTTCTTGAAAAGTTAAGTTATGCTAACTTGGACTTTTCAGGACAACTGGTTGCAACGGTAGTCAATAGTTATTTAATGTATTTCTTTACTGATGTCGCCTTAATTTCGGCTGCTTCGACCGGACTCATTTTGTTAATCGCTCGAGTAGTAGATGCCGTTGGTGCGCCAGTGTGGGGAACATTTATCGATATGACCCATTCAAAATACGGCAAAGCACGACCCTATTTCCTGTGGTTGGCGTTACCTTATGCGGCCAGTGGTATTCTGCTATTTTGGGCACCCAGTTTAAGTACGTCTGCTAAAGCTTTATATTGTGCAATTGTTTACATGATTTATGGTGTTTTGTATTTAGGGATCAACGCACCAATTACTACGATTTTACCGTTGATTAGTTCCAAGCCTGACGAACGGGTTGTATTGAACTCTTGGCGGATGGTTGGTTCAAATTTAGGTGTGTTTGTCGTTAATTCATTAACGTTACCATTAGTTGCTTTCTTTGGTGGTGGAAATGATGTTGTTGGTTTTCGAATTTTTATTGTCATTTTTGCCTGCTTGAATTTAGCTGGAACGTTGTTCTCATTTGGCCACGTTCGTGAACGGGTTATTGTGCCAAGTAGCCAGCGAGTTACTTTAAGAAGAAGTATCCATGCCATGAACAAAAATTGGCCATGGTTCATTATTGTTGGGGGTAATTTCCTATTTTGGGTGGCACAACAAGGCCGTCAGCAATCAATGGTTTATTACTTCACGTATTACTTCCACAATAAAGGATTTGTGACATTATTTAACTCAATTGCGATCATTCAAGTACTTGGCGTCCTTTCCATTCCATTCCTGAACAAGTTGATGTCTAAAAGCCATATCTGGGCCTCAGGATTAGCAATTGCTGTAATTGGCCAATTTATCATTATGTTTTCTGGTTTAAATCCAGTTGGCGCAATTGTCGGCTGGCTGGTAGCTAATGTTGGGTCCGGAATTGCTGTATCGATGCCGTTTGCGATGTTAGGCTCTGCTGTTGATTACGGTGAATGGAAAAATGGCGTTAACGCAGCTGGCATTTTGACTACGATCGGTTCAGCATTCTGTATGTCAATGGGCCAAGGACTGGCTGGCGCTTTGAACGGTAAAATTATGTCAGCCTTTGGCTACGTGGCTAATCAGGCGCAAACTGCCCATGCGTTAATTGGGATCAAGCTTTCCTTTAACTGGGTCACAATTTTAATGTATGGAGTTGCAATTGTACCGGCACTTCTTTATTTCCACTATGAAAAGATGGAAAAGGATATTACTAAAGAACTTTCTAAGACTCGAGCTTAAAATTAGCTTGTGTGGTCAATTAAAAAGAGTGGGTAATCAGCGATTGTGCTGGTTGTCCACTCTTTTTTAAGAAGTCGTAATTTAATGATAGCGAAGTTTGAATTGGTTGGCCTTCTTGGTGATGTTTTTGAAGCATTGAGTAACCAATGAAAAGTGCATCTACAATAATAATGATTAGTAATAGAAACAAAAAATTGCCATGTTTTTTTGGATGATTCATTTTTAAGCCTCCAAAGAATTATTTAAAGCGACGACGATAATTTTCCGTGTTTTTTGTGATGGGAACTTCTGGATCGAAGCTGCTACTATCAAGAAATTGTTGGGGATAGGCCCGACGAAATTGAGAAGGCGTCAAACTGGTATGCTTTTTATACATTTTCATAAATTGCTTTTCATCTGAATAATAGGCCATCCCGGCAATTTGTTTAATTGGCAGATTGGTGCGCACCAATAACTCGTTAGCCTTGTCAACCTTTAAGCTGTTAATATACTGAATAACAGTTTGTTTGGATTGTTGTTTAAAAATCCTAACCAAATAGTGAGGATTTAGGTCAAACGCTTCGGCAACGTCACTTACTCTGAGAGATTTTGATAAGTTTGCACGAATCCAACTTTTGATTGAATTAACTCGAGCTGCACGCTCAGTTAATGGCGGACCAATCACTTTTTGATAATAGTCTTCAGATAACTGAATAAGCAACTCAGTTAGTAAGTAATCAACTGATAAACTTGTAAAATAATGATTTGAGGCAACATCAAGAATTTGTTTTGCCAAAACAAATTCCTTTTCAACTGACTTAAGATTAAAGATGAGTGGTAAAACAGCAGTTTGGCCATCGAATAGATCAATTGGTTTAATGTTTTGCTTTTCCAAATCCACCACCTTTAAGCCATTGGGTTTGGTGAAAAAATGAAACCAGAAATATTGAGTACCTTCAGGAGAAACTTTATAACCATGTAGGTGATGGTAAGGTGGCAAAGCAAAAACGTCATTGACATTAAGCTCATAATGGTTATCGTCAACCTGCATGTACAAGGTTCCCTTAATGACAATAATAATCTCGAAGTTGCCATTGTGATACATAGGCTTGTGCATCCAATTTTTACCTGCCGTAAATTTACCTGAAGAAATGTGGAGGACGGGTGCACTGAGATTAAAACAGGTAACTGAAAGCATTGGTTTGGCCTCCTATCCGTGCCGAAAATGTCGAAACTGACTTAAGTGATAAAAGAACACCTAATGTGAGAAAAAATAGTTACAAAACAACACCTTTTCTATCACATCTTCCATTTTAAACGAAAGTGAAACCGATTACAATGATACTTGTAAGGTTAATTTAAAAGCTAGTTTAAAAATATAGGAGTGAAAAATGTGACGTTATTTAACATTGAAACTGATGCAACCAAAATGGGCTTTAAGATTTTAAAAAATCATAAAGTCGTTTTAACCACTGTTGGCACAAACGATTTATCTCAGGCTGATCCGGAGTTAAAACAACACATGACATTGGTGGAAGTTCAAGTTACCGGAAGGGATTTTCATCACAAGGGCTTGAGCTTTGTGGATACTAATCCTGGTCGTGATTTAAAATATGTCAGTCATCATGTTGAAGATCGGCCGGATGGCAAGTTATTAACTATCGTGCAAGAAGATGATGCTAAGCAACTGCAAGCAACCAGTTATTATCAGCTTTATCAAAACACGCCAGTGATTCGAAGTTGGGTCGAGATTAAGAATGTGGGAACAGAAGCACTGGGAATCGAATACGTTTCTTCCTTTGCACTAAGTGGGGTCAACCAGGCTAATGATCTGGCCGGCAACTATTCAGAAGACAATGTGATTTATATTCCTAACAACGATTGGACAGCTGAAGCCCAGTGGAAAGCCAATTCTTTAAAAGATGCCGGCTTGGATTATTGGGTAGATGGTGAAAAGAATCAAGCTTCTACCAAACGAATTAGTATTACCAATAATTCTTCCTGGTCGTGTTCCGAATATTCACCTAATGGCATCTTAGTTAACACTAAAACTAATCAGGCGGCAGTTTGGCAAATCGAAAACAATGGTGCCTGGCATTATGAATTGACGGATATTGGTCGTGGTAATTTATTGGCGATTCGTCTTTCCGGACCGGAAGAGCTGGATAATCACTGGTGGAAAAACTTAAAGGCTGGTGAAAGCTTCACAACAGCTCAGGTGGCATTTGGTCAACTATCCGGTGATTATGAAGCGGCTTTAGACGCAATGACTCAGTATCGTCGAAATATTCGGCGGTTAAATGAAGACAACAAAAGCTTGGCCGTTATTTTCAATGATTATATGAATGGCTTGTCCGGTGACCCGACGACGTCCAAAGAGATGCCCCTAATTGATGCAGCCAAAAAGGTTGGTTGCGAGTATTTTGTGATCGATTGTGGGTGGTACGCCCCTGGTTATTGGTGGGACAGTGTTGGTGAGTGGCAGCCTTCAGAAGAACGCTTCCCAGGTGGCATTGAAAAATTGATTCAATATATTCGTGATCAGGGATTAACCCCTGGCTTGTGGTTGGAATTAGAAGTAATTGGCATCAAGTCGCCATTGGCAGATAAGCTGCCAGATGACTGGTTCTTTATGCGTCATGGTAAGCGAGTCATCGATGCCGATCGTTATCACCTCGATTTTACCAATCCGGCAGTCCGAAAATTCGCTGATGAAGTCATTGATCGATTGGTTAAGCAATATGGTGTTGGATACATTAAAATGGATTACAACATTACGACTGGCATTGGCACGGAATTAAATTCAGACAGTGTCGGAGATGGATTGCTAAAACACAATCGGGCTTATCTGAAATGGCTGGATGCCGTTTTCAAACGTTATCCTGACTTGGTGATTGAAAACTGTGGTAGCGGTGGCATGCGTCACGATTACGCCATGTTACAACGTCACAGCATCCAATCAATGACTGATCAAACCGATTATGTTCGTAACGGCAACATCGCAGCGGTGGGTGCTTCAGTAGTCACACCAGAGCAATGTGCCATTTGGTCTTATCCACTGCAAAAGGGGGATGAAGAGGAAGTCATCTTTAACATGGTCAACGCGATGTTAGTACGAATTCACCAAAGTGGGTTGTTAAATAAAGTGACGGGTCATCGGTTGGATTTGGTTGCAGAAGGAATTAAGACATATAAAATTTATTGGGATAAAATCCCATCAATGCTGCCAATTTGGCCGGAAGGTTTGAGTCAACTGGATGATCCGTGGTTCAGCTACGGCTTAAAGGGTGATCATGAGCTTTATCTGGCCGTTTGGCGGGGTAAAGGTGACCAGGAAAATCATCAAATTGATTTAAGCCGTTATGGTCAAGTCACTCAGGTTGAGCAGCTTTATCCTCACGAGGATCGGAGTACGACCCACAAATTAGTTAATCAAACACTTGAATTAACTTTTCCAAAGCCTAAGATGGCTCGCCTGTATCGCCTACACTTAAAATAGACTTATTTCTTCGATTACTTTTAAATCGTGGTTGAGTGGCACACTTCTTGTCATTTAAATTAAGCGGCAGGAAGGCAGCTCTTGATTCCACGATTTTTTGTTTGAAAAGTTGTTGATAGAGCTAATTTTTTGACCGCTTAAGCGAATTAAGGCACCACTTGCGCAAAATAGATTTACCGGCTTAGCTTATAATGGTCTAATAAGGTTATAGGGAGTGGATGCAAGTCATGAAAGTTCGAGTGGAAATAGATAATGAATTAACTGATAAAGAAATCGTGATCAAAACGCCACACTATGATGCTCAAGTGGCGGCGCTGTATCAATCGGTTCAAAAATCATTTGGCCAACACCAGCCGCTTGTCTTTTATAAGGGAGCATCAGAGTATTACCTTGATTTGAGCGAAATTCTCTTTTTTGAAACGGACGGGCGGCAGGTCCTTGCACATACAAGTCATGATCAGTACGTGATTCATCATCGTTTGTATGAGCTGGAAGAGTTATTGACGGGGCGCTTTGCACGAATTTCCAAATCAGCCATTATTAATCTTGATCAAATCTATGCTTTGACCCACTCCCTCTCTAGTACAGTAGTTCGTTTTCAAAACTCCCCAAAGCGGGTTTATGTTTCTCGGCGCTATTACAAAGCGCTGAAAGATCGGTTAGAAAGAAGACGGTAGAATTATGAGAAAAGCAGTTAGACAACGTTGGTTAGCCGGTTTGGTGTTTTTGTTGGCTGCTCTGGCCTGGTTGTCGGTTGAAGTTGGGTGGTTAAACTTCCACGTTAGTTTAATGACTTTTTTGGTGACAATTGTTTTAGTGATTATTTTAGGGTCCTGTTTAATCAATTTAAATGTTTTTGGCAGTGTCTTTTCAGCAGCCTTTTTAGTGATGTTGTACGCAGGACCACTCGGAATTACACGACTCGTCCCATGGACAATTTTAGGCATTGCTCTGTTGATCGGAATTGGCTTGTCACTAATTTTGAGACCCCTTATCCATAAGCAACGCTGGAAAAAGTGGCAGCGATGGTTTGACTGGGATGATCAAAGAAATGACTGGCATCGACCAAATTTTATTGAAAATACCGGTGCTGACGATGGCTCCTATATTCACGTTAATGCTCAGATGGGCAGTGCGGACCGGTATATTGAAAGCCAAAATTTCAAACAGGCCGATATTCGAGCCTCAATGGCTGATGTGAATATTTATTTTAATAAGGCCAAGATCAAAGGAGATTCGGCAATCATTAATATTGAAGGTTATATGTGCGATATCAACATCACAGTCCCCAGTTATTGGCATGTGGTCAATCATATTGATCCGTATCTGGGTGGCGTTTCTGCCAACACCAAAACGGTAGATCCAAGTCAACCGACAGTCTATCTAAACGGCCGGGTTAGTTTGGGTGATTTGAAAGTATTGTATGCCTAAGGGAGATTGTTAAAAGCCGCCACAAAAGTAGATTTTTTAACTTACTTTTACGGCGGCTTTTCGTTGATCTAGATATCTCCATGGCGGCCAGTATCCAAAAATCGAATTTGGTCACCTTGATAATCGTAAATTAGCAACCATTCTCCCTTAATGAATAAAGCACGTTGCGGTTTTCGATTCTTAATAACGTGGTCATCATATCGCTCATCAGGGCGTCGGCCACTGGTAAGAATGGTTTCAATGGCTTTAAATTCGGCTTCGGAATAGCGGTTGGCTCGAATCATATTTCGATAATGTTTTTTGAAACGTGATTGGTATTTTACCCGATATTTCGTAATATTCACTTCTTTGTCATGGACTTTAAGCACATTATACCAAATAAAAAGCCAAGGCTGGGGGGCCTTGGCTTCGTAGTATCAATATTCTGAGGGGAATATGAATATGAAAAGTAACAAATTAATGGGGGTTAATTTATCACCTATCTCTTCTTCATGTTTTTAATATACAGGATAAATTTAAACAAAAAAGGACGAAACTGTGAATATTTTGTGATTTCTTTGGCGACACCTTTAAGAAAGTGGAAAAACAGTCGGAAATTTCTTAAATTCTATTGACAAATGGTGAAATTGTTTGAACTAAAACCAAAAAAGAAAAGGTGTGGGGGCACCTTTTCTTTGCTAATATCTTTATTAATTTGAGGGGGAAATGAAAGTGAAGCCAAAATAACCTGAATTTCGTTTTTAGTGGAAATTAATTAACGGTTCTTTGACATCTCTTCACTGTCTATAATGTACTCTAAAATTGTAACGAAATTATGCTCAAAATGTGAAGAAAGTGTGAAGATCGTCAAAACCGTTGAAGGGCAAGCCATTAGACGCCCTCAAAAAGGGTGGATTTTGCTTAAATGATCTTGCTGGACACTTTTTAGTCGAAAAAGGGGGCAAAGGTGATACGCTTACATTGATACAAAAGTAATATGTTTCCTACTTTTTTCACCACAAAAAAAGATAAGACACGGGGATGTCTTATCTTGATACCTATATTCTAGGGGAAGAATATGAATACAAAAGTAATAAATTAAATTAAAGGGGGATTTAATTTATTGCGGCATGAGTGAACTTACTTACCTCATGCAACAGCTATAACTATATAGGTGAGTTGTTTCCAAATAGTGAAATTTTTGTGAAGATTTTGTGAATTTATCGATTATTTTAGGAAATATATATGGATCTTTGCGTCAATTATGACATTTATGACATAAATTTAATTGTTGGGAGTGTTTGAAATGAGTTTCATGGCAAAAAGATTGCTCAAAAAATTTAAAAAAAAGGATTACAAAACAACGGTTAACCATATTTTTTTACATCCTAATCAAAAAGTCAGCTTGTTTACGGACAAAAAGTTTAATCAGCAGATTCATCTGATGAATTATGGCCAGGTCGTGACACTGCAGCCGACCGATCATCCTGATAATCAAATTTTATATTTTCATGGTGGTGCTTTTACCGTGCCGATGAATGCAGATCAGCTGGAGATGATTACTAAAATTGCAACTAAGGCGAACAGTTTGGTGCAGGTAGTTGATTTCCCGTTATTGCCAACGAATTCCTCTGCTGATCTCTTGGCATCGGCTCAAGCTGCCTTTGAGTTTGCCAAGACCAAGTCGTTGCCAATTTTTATTGTCGCTGATTCCGCTGGAGCTGCTTTGGCCATGCAGGTGTTGATTCGGCACGCAGATCAGATCGGTGGGACGTCGCTAATTTCTCCTTGGTTGGATATGGGATTAGAAGCGCCGGAGCTGGCAGCACGGGAAGCGACAGACGTCATGTTATCGCTGTCAGTGCTGCGACAAATTGGCAGGCAGTTCGCTGCTGATTTAACTGATGAAAATTGGTCAGATGTATTTAATCCGCAAAATTTAGAAGTTGGTAAAATTCAAATTTTTTACGGAGAAAATGAATTATTGGCACCGGTTAACCGAAAATTTATTGCTGCCCTTAATCAGGCAGCCAATGCTGAAGTAGAAGTGACGGCTTTTAAGGATGGGTTTCATGATTATAGTTTATGGTTTAAATTGCCGGAAACCAAAAAAACCTTTAAGAAAATTGTGGAATTTATTCGATCGTTAGTTTAAAGGTCCACATGATGTTTAAGCTTTGGAAAGGCGTGGGTATCCGACCACTTCATCATAGAGCCTTGGAAAATAAGCGCAAAGGCAGTTCCAAAGCCGATCGCAAAAACTTTGCCGGTAAACAGGTAGGCCAACGTTGAAATGATCACGGGTGGAATATAACTTAACCACTGCGATAGGACCGCGCTGCCCGAGATATATTTAAACCGAATAATGTAGGCCAGGTCATCGTTTGGGTGCATGATTAAATTTTCACGGGAATACATGGAAACGGCCATGGCCACGCAGAAGAGACCAATCATATCTAAAATTAGCCGTAGCCAAAAGCTATATGTAGGCACTCCTAAGGAATCAAAAATCCATTGAAAAAATTGAACCAGGTAGCTGAATGGAATGGTGTAAAGCAGGTTGGACACAAATCTGCGACGATCAAACGAACCGATCATCAGCTGGTTGGTAATGGTGACGATAATCCCATATAGGAAGAGGGTGGTCCCCAGCGAAATGTTGATCCACTTGGAAAGATTAACTGCCGAAGCTGTCCATACAGCGCTTCCCAGATTGGAAGAAATTGCCAGAGCATTTCCAGCAGAATTAATAATGATGGAAAGGCACAAGTAATTAAACCGCTGATTAAAATCTTGAATTTTAGCCATTTTATTTTTAAATCTCCTCAAAAATTTCAGTACGACTTATTGTATAATAATCTTTTGGGTTTGAAAATGATAGTGAGCGGACAAAAAGCGGTTAACACCCGGAGGATAAGGCGTCGATTGGGGAAATCCTGGTTCTGGATTTTTCCAATCGATCCCTTATCTGAAGTGGTCTTGCTTTTTGGTAGCTGTCCTAAAATAGTGAGCGGATCCAAGCGGTTAGACTCCGGAATGTAAGGCGTTAGATGGGGAAATCCCGGGCCTGGATTTTTTCATCTAATCCCTTACATGCAGGGGTCTACTTGGAGGAGCTGTCCTAGGAAAAGTGAGTGGAGCAAAGCGGTTAACACTTTGGAAACAAACCTAACACCAATCCTTAAATCACAGGTCTAATTGATTCAATTACTGAATTAATCATGTTAACATTTATGATAAGAAGGTGATCTTGTGGAAAAAGCATATTCAGAAGTTGAAGCAGAAAAAAACTTCGAAAAAAATCGCCTTTGGTTTGGTCGCTTTAAAACGACTCGTTCATTTCAAAAGCTGACAAAACCGGAAAAGGTAGCTGCAAAGTATGTCACACAGGCATTTGTTGGTTTAGCCTATCGGTATGAGTTACGGGAACCGCGACGTTACACTGCTAAGTTGGTTAGGGAAGTATTACTGGAGTTATTCCCTAAAAGAATTGCGGCCACTAACGTCTTTTTTACTTCAGTTATTCCTGTCATGCGGAGGTACTTCATCTTTTTAGGGGTTCAGCACAAGATCAGCAATGCCAAAACGTTAGTCCGTGCAATTGATGAAGTTAATACTCAACAATTGCTGGATGCACATCAAAATCACCAAAATTGGGATGCCCATAAGACAGAAGCAATGTCGATTTTAATGGGGGCTGAAGAACACGTGGCTCCCAAAAAGATAACCATCTTGGAGGATGATTATAATATGGGCGTTCCAATCAGATTCTGCTTTGATTTGGGTGTTTACCACAAACCCAAGAATATTATTTTACTGACAGAAGGGTTACGAAAGAAATTTGAACAAATTCTTTATGAAAAACACAACTAATCTTAATTTAATCAACAGAAGGCAACAATAATCCCCTTTCAAAACCAGTTGAAAAACTGGTTCTTGAAAGGGGATTTTGATTATGGTTAATTGAATTCTTTGATTTTAATAATCTCACTCAGCTTGATGGCAGTTACTCCTTTGGCTGGGCGGTTAATATAGGCCCGATCATCGTTCACTGCTGCAACGGTACCGGTAATATGACCATTGCTGGTGATCAGCATCACTAATTTCTGAGTTTTGTAAGCATTAATTAATTCGTTTGAAAAGTCTTTTGACGTAATTGTCATCATTTTCACCTCGATAATAACCTTAAGTATAGTGCAGGAAGAAGCAAAAAGTAAAGAGTGAGCGAAACTAAGCGATTAGATTCCGAAGTGTAAGGCGTCAGGTGGGGAAATCCCGGGTTTGGATTTTTCCACCTGATCCCTTACATGCAGGGATCTGCTTGGTGTAGCTGTCCTAAGAAGAGTGAGTGAAACCAAGCGGTTAGCATCTGGAGTATAAGGCGTTGATTTGGGAAAGCCTGGGCTTGGCTTTTTCAAATCAATCCCTTATACGGAACGATGCTGCTTGGCATAACTGTCCTAAGAAGAGTGAGCGAAACCAAGCGGTTAGATTCTGAAATGTAAGGTGTCAATCCGGGGAATTTCGGATCTGGTTTCTTAAAATTCATCTCCAATACAACTTTTACTGTCACTTTTTTCAATTTAGCGCTAAAGTGGATATATAGTGAGACAAGTGAGGTGAAATGAACATGGAGATGACGGAACGCCAATTAATCCAGGAAATTTTAAACACCGTCGATGTGATTTATAAGTTTGTCAACACCGATGATGATAAAAAGGAATACGAGATTGTGATTAATCGTCAGGATGGTGACAAACGACCACTCGAAGAGATTAATAAAGAAATCAAGCATTACTTTACCGACGCTAACTTTAGTTATGACGAGCAACTGAATACAAGCGACGGTGACGATATTCATGTTGACGTAAAACGTTAATTGGTCTAGTTGTCTGATTCTTCTAAATCATTAATTACTAGGCAATTTGAACTAAGTAGTGCATTATGGTATAGTTCATAATGTGCTTTTTTGTTAAGAAAATGGGATTGTCAAACAATTAATTCGGCGCGATTCATGGTACTATTTTTTCATAATAATGAAATCGTTTCCGACGATCGGAGGGAATTAGATGCTTACTGATAGACCAAAATATGTACTTTCTATTGATCAAGGTACGACGAGTACCCGAGCGATGATTTTTGACCATAATGGACGCAAGGTAATTGAAGCCTTTAAACCGATTAAACAGATTATCCCCCACAATGGTTGGGTAGAAACTGATCCAAATGAAATTTGGACATCGGTTCTGAACGTGATTTCGTCAGCTTTTATCGATGCCGGCATTCACCCGGAAGATATTTCCGGAATCGGCATTGTCAATCAGCGTGAAACAACGTTGGTCTGGGACAAAGAAACCGGTGACCCAATCTATAATGCAATTGGTTGGCAATCCAAACAAACCGCTGCTTTGGCTCGAAAGTTGAAGGATGATGGTTATTCGAATCTCATTCATAAGAAGACCGGATTAATCATTGACTCCTATTTCTCGGCAACCAAGGTTCGGTGGATTTTAGATCACGTAGACGGCGCTCAGAAGCGGGCTGAGAAGGGTGAATTACTTTTTGGAACCGTTGATACCTGGCTGGTCTGGAAGCTGTCAGGTGGCGAATATCACGTGACTGACTATAGCAATGCCAGTCGAACAATGCTGTTTAACATTCACGCGCTCCGTTGGGATGACGATATCTTGAGATTATTGAATATTCCACGGGCAATTCTACCAACCGTTAAAACTTCCAGTGAATTTTATGGGACAACTAAAAATTACCAATTTTACGGGATTGAGGTACCGATTGCGGGGATTGCCGGTGACCAGTCGGCTGCTTTGATTGGCCAGCTAGCGTTTGACCCTGGCATGATTAAAAATACTTATGGTGATGGTGCTTTTATCATGATGAATACCGGCACTAAACCGGAACTTTCTGATGATAATCTGTTAACCACAATTGCTTATAATATCGGTGGTAAAGTCACGTATGCGCTTGAAGGATCGATTTTTTCAGCCGGCACGGCGATGAGCTGGTTAGCGGATAGTCTGAAACTAATTGATAACGTTCCGGAATCCCGACAGGCTGCAATGAATTCGACAGACGATGATGAAGTCTATGTTGTACCGGCCTTTAATGGGTTGGGTGCGCCGTATTGGGAACAGGATGTTCGGGGCGCTGTTTTTGGCCTAACTCGTGGGACAACCAGGGAAGACTTCGTCAAGGCCACCCTGCAGTCGATTGCTTACGGCACAAAGGATATTATTCAAACAATGGAAGAGGATACTCACATGCATATTCCGGCTTTGAAAGCGGATGGTGGGGCATCGCGAAACAGTTATTTGATGCAATTCCAGGCAGATATCCTAAATATTCCGATTCAGCGGGCCGCTGACGAAAACACCACGGCTTTTGGCGCCGCTATTTTGGCTGGTTTAGCAGTGGGCTACTGGAAGAATTTGGATGAAGTCAAGGCATTGGCCGAACCAGGTCGACAATTCGAACCTAACATGGAAGCCGGTCGACGAAATCGGCTGTATCGGGGTTGGCAGGCCGCCATTGAAGCAACGCGTTCCTATCGCTTGACTAAACTTTAAAAATAATTGAACTTAATGGTAAAATAAGCAAAGATCAAATTATTGTGAGAAGGCGATTAAGATTCAAAATAATGGAAAAGCTAAGCGAAAGATCGAAGAAAGCTATGTTGTTTATGATGGTGAAAATCATGATGAAGTGATGAATTTTGTCAAGCCACTTGATAGTCATGTCACCAAAAAGAAAAATAAAATCCAAATTGTAACCCCCAGGGGCGCGACTTCGGTTGAACCAAACGAGGTCGTTGTAAAGAGCCTCGGTGATCGAATTGAGATTTTTACACAAGAAGAGTTTGAACAGGTTTATACAGCGCTATAACAAAGTCATCTAAAAAGACTGAGCCGTCATCACGTCATATCAACGCGATGCGACCCAGTCTTTTTAGATGGTTTATTGTTGGTCATTTTTTAAATAATGGGCGCTAATTAGCAGCTCTTTTGACCGCTGATCGGCAGGCGTATAGCCTAATTTGAATAAATGTTTGAAGTACATCATGTTATAAATCAGCATCCAAACAATGCCTAAAAAAGATTCACCTGTATAAAAGGTCATGTTTAAAGGTTGAACTAAATACATTGACAAGCCCATGCCGACAATGACTTCAACGCCGAGCATACAGAAAAAATTATACCAATCAGAGCGAAAAACCGGTACTAGGATTTGAAAGAAGAGCGCTGTAAATGAAAGTCCGACTTTGGCAATTCTAATTTGGCCCGTCTTTTTATTAACAACGGTCGCAAAGTTGGGTGGGATCGGAATCAGATTCCGTGGATCATTGTCGTTGTTATTATCGTTATTGTCATTACCATTTCCGAATGGATTTTGCATGATTGTCTCCCTTCTTGATGGTGTTTCAATGGTTATTTCTTTTTAAATTTTACAACACATTCGCATCGTGATGTTTGGGGCATCAGATCAACTGATTGGATATAAATGACCCGATACTTCTTCGTTAATTTTACTAAATCCTGTGCTAAAGTCGAAGGATTACATGAAATATAAACGAATTTTTTAGGCGCCACATCTAAAATGGTTTTGATTAATGAATCGGCTAGACCAGTTCTGGGCGGATCAACAATCATTGCGTTGGGCCGCCAGCCATCCTCAAGCCAAAGTGGTAAGAGCTTTTCAGCTTCGCCAACTTCGTAGATCGCGTTCATTATGCCATTTTTAATTGCATTGGCATTGGCGTCATCGACAGCTTCTTTGATGGTATCCATACCGCGAACTTCTCGGACCTGATTTGCGACCGAGAGTCCGATAGTGCCAACTCCGGAATAAGCATCAACCAATTTTTCTTTTCCGGTTAATTCCAGCGCTTTAAAAGCTTCTCGGTAAAGCACTTCGGTCATTTGAGGATTGACCTGTAGAAAGGCTCTGGCAGAAAGATCAAAGGATAGCCCGTTTAAGACCTCTGTAATGCGCTCACGGCCGGCTAAGTGAATCATCTTGTCACCCCAAACCAGGGATGTTTTACCTGGATTAACGTTTTGCATGACGGACACGACCTCCGGCAATTCGCTGGCAATTCGTTCCAAAAGGGGTCGTTTCTTCAGAAGTTTTTGGCTTTGTGTAATAAAGGTGACCTGTACCTGATTGGTAGCAGTTGCTGCTCTAACAACGACTGTTTTAATAATACCGGCATTCTTTTCTTCATCGTAAACCGGAATGCCCAATTCATCAATCATCCCTACAATGGCTCGCATCACTTTCATGGTTAAAGGATACTGCAGTGCTGAAGTTTTTAAATCAACAACGGTATGGCTGCGGTGTTTGTACAGACCGGCGATGACTTTTTCACCATCACTGCGGATCTGAAAGGTGGCTTTATTGCGGTAATGAATGGGTTCTGCCATGCCGATAGTTGGCAATAATTGATATTTCCGATAGCCGGCAGGTTTATATTTTTCCAGCGAATCTTTGATGACGTCTCGTTTGAATTCGAGTTGTTTGGAATAGGCTAAATTTTCTAATTCAAATCCGCCAACCTCATTTGCATAATCATCAACCGGTTTGATGCGATCATCACTTTTCACAAGAATTTCAACCAAGGAAGCTCGAATAAAATTGTGAAGATCTTCGGTCACTTCGGCAATCACTTTTTCAGTGGGCAGGGCACCGGGCACAAATACTAATTTATGTTCATAGTAGCCGATGCCCTCACCATTAATGCCGAGTCGTTTAATCGTTAGTTTTAAGCGTTCACCTTGTTGAACGTGAACGCGTGATTTGTTAGTATACATGAAACCGTCCTTATCTCTATAGTTATTAAGTATCATAGCACAGAGTGGAATCGGGTGCATCTTATGAGAGTGAGCGGAGCCAAGCGGTTAGACCCCGAAATGTAAGGCGTTAGATGGAGAAATCCCGTCCTTGAATTTTTTCATCTAATCCCTTACATGCAGGGGTCTGCTTGGAGGAGCTGTCCTAAGAGAGTGAGCGGAGCCAAGCGGTTAGAATCCGGAGTGTAAGGCGTCAATCTGGGAAAGCCTGGGTTGGGCTTTTTCAGATTGATCCCTTACACGCAGGAGTCTGCTTGGCGAAGCTGTCCTAAGCGTGTGGAAGATTAATACCTGGAGACTAAGACGTTAATTTAGAAAATCAAAAAAGGCACGACCCCCTAATTTGAGAATCGTACCCATAGCATAATCCACATAATGTTAGCATTCAGATCCTAAATTACCAAGTAGCGGTATCCGGATCGGTTGCCAAGCCGGCTTTTCCGTGGAAACCATCAATTGTTTTCATGTCAGCATTTGCTAAATTGAAGTCAAAAATGTCGGCATTTTCTTTGATGTATTTTTCATGAACTGATTTTGGCAGTGGCAAAAAGCCGTGCTGAAGAGACCACCGCAGGACCACCTGAGCCGGTGTCTTACCGTATTTGCGGGCAATTGGAGCCAGTTCCGGAATTTTAAAGATGCCGCCAGTGCCAAGTGGGCTGTAAGCTTCGGTCAAAATGTCATGATTGTTATTGTATTCAACGACTCCCGGCTGCATATCCGAAGGGTTGATGAACATTTGGTTGACCATTGGGGCTACCTTTGCCGTTTCAAGTAATGCATCCAAATGTTTTTCGCGGAAGTTGGAAACGCCAATCGCCTTAGCAGTCCCACTTGCATAAAATTCTTCCATTGCCCGCCAAGATTCGGCATTTGCCTGCTGCCAATTATTCCGGAAGTCAATCGGATTGGGCCAGTGAATTAAGTAAAGATTGACGTAATCAAGCCCTAATTTCTCAAGTGATCGCCCAAAAGCTTCCTTGGTTTTTTCATAACCGTGATCGGCATTCCAGAGTTTAGTCGTGACAAATAGGTCTTCACGGCTGACACCACTGTCGCGAATCGCTTGGCCAACGCTTTCTTCATTGCCATAAGCGGCCGCTGTGTCAATGTGCCGGTAACCGGCATTTAAAGCGGCTAAAACAGCGTGGTAAGCTTCATCCCCATTGGCTGATTGCCAAGTTCCAAAGCCAACCTGGGGGATTTTAACGCCGTTTGAAAGGGTATACGTATCCGTTAATGACATTTTGATTCCTCCTTGTGATTGCAAATCTTTTAATTCAATACGCTTATCGTACTTGAAAATGATAAATTAGACAAGTAGTGACCATTTCCTGTAACTGGCAGATACTAAAGGGCTAGGGAATAGAATAGGTCCATTGAAGAGTGTTCACCATGATTAAGTGGGTGGCCAAGATTTTTAAAGCCATATTTTTCATAGAGGTGGATAGCGGTTTTTAAGTTATGATGAGTTTCCAAATAGAGTCGTTGATAACCGGCACTTTTGGCAAATGAGACGGCCATGTCCAATAGTTGGTAACTTAAATGGTGACCGCGGGCACTCGGCGTTAGATAGAGCTTTTGTAACTCCGCAACGCCGTGAGCTGGATCATATTCACCGATTCCGACGCCTCCTAAGACCCGGTCATAGTGGTCAGTAGCCACAAAGTATTGGCGGGTAGAAGTTTGTTGATAAAACTCACTTAAATGGTCCAATTCTTTATCAAAGTAAGCTGTTCCTGGAATATCCAAACCATAAGCTTTTAATGAGGCACGAATGATGGTTGCTAATTGCGGATCATCAGTTTGTTGAATCGGTCGAATAAGACACATGAAAATCACCTTCTGTTGGTTTTGACAAAAATAGTAGCACATTTTTACCTCTAATAACAGGGATGCTAAGAATTATCGGCTGCTGATAGTTAATTGTTAAGCAGACCGGTTAATGACAAATTCGTTGATGGGTCGGCAGGAAACTGGTCGTGATATAATGGCACTATTAGAATCTTTATTAAACTGGGTTGCTTAGTGGTCGAAATTATGAAAGGACGGGATCGCTTATGAGTCGAAAAGTTGCCGTTGTGACTGGTGCGTCATCCGGGATTGGCAAGCAAATTGCTAAGAATCTTCATCGAAATGGGATGACCGTTTACGCATTATCGAGGAAAGTCTATCAAATGAATGAGCTGGATGATTTGGGAATTCACACGCGTCATTTAGATGTGACAGATTACGATGAAGTTCAGCAGGTAATTGACCAAATTGTTCAGGAAACCGGGCGAATTGATGTCCTGGTTAATAATGCCGGCTTAGGTGTTTTTGGACCAGTTGAAGAAGTAGATTTGGCAGCCGGTGAATACGAATTTAAAGTCAATGTCTTCGCTGTGATGAAGATGATTCAGGCGGTTTTGCCTGTCATGCGTCAGCAGAAGAGTGGTCGAATTGTCAATATTTCATCAATTGACGGCAAGATTTATAACCTCCTCGGCAGTTGGTATGTGGGATCAAAGTTTGCTCTTGAGGGAATTAGCGATGCCTTGAGATTGGAATTAAAACCGTTCGGTATTGATGTGATTGTCATTGAACCGGGCGCCATTCGCTCGGCTTGGAAAGACACGGCAACCGGCCAAATGGTAGCGGCAGCTGCAGATGGCCCCTATGCAAAGCTCGCCCGTCAATCGGCTGACTTCTTTTCATTAGCTTACAAGTTTGCGTCGGAACCCAGGGTCGTGGCCAGAATGGTGGATCGAGCGGCTTTTTCCCGGCGGCCCAAGACCAGATATGCAGGTGGTGCAGGCGCCAAGCCAATTTTATGCCTAAGGCGACTACTACCAGATCGGTGCTTTGATGCCTTCTTGACGGCAACCAATAAGTATGCTCAAAAGATCTTGAATAAACAGACGGCTTTTAATCGATAAAAACAGCAGCTGATTTGGCATCAGTTTTGTTGCAAAAGCTTCTATAATGTGTGAAAATGATTTTGTTAGATATGTAAAGGAAAAAGTTAAATTCTTTCTGAGGGGAAGAATTGAGGATGCGGTAAATTCAAGCCTTACTGGATCCCCTTTTTTCTGCTCTTTTTTTAAGAAGTTTCGTCTCCGTTAATTAACCGCTTGGCTCCACTCACTGTGAGGACAGCTTCGCCAAGCAACATCGCTCCGCATAAGGGTTCAATCCGAAAAATCCAAGTTCAGGATTTCCCGGATTGACGCCTTATGCTCCGGATGTTAACCGCTTGGCTCCACTCACTTAAGGACAGCTTCTTCAAACAGGTCTCTGCATGTAAGGGATTGATTTTAAAAATCCAGAACAGGATTTCCAAAATCAACGCCTTACATTACGAGACCTAACCGTTTGAATCCGCTCACTGAATTAGGACAACTCCCAAAAGCAACACCGCTCCTGCTAAGAGATCAATCTGAAAAATCCAAAAGCGGGATTTCCCAGATTGACGTCTTAGCATCCGGGTGCTAACCGCCTTTGCTCGTTCACTGTTTTTGTTGACTCTCCCGCCAACATCCATTATTCTTAAATTAAGACAACACTAGGGGTGTCGCCACAAGCGGCTGAGATGGATCTGTTCGATCTGGTCCCTTGGAACCTGTAAGACAATGCTTGCGTAGGGAAAGTGACAGTGAGACATATTGATAGCAGTGTTCGAGGATGATGAGCTATCTGTGTGTCGAAGTTATGGTTGTGCTCGTCACAATCTCGGTTGAGTTGAAGTGATCAAAAGCACTGATAAGGATTTTTCATTTACATAAAGAATCCCTCAATTATCCAGACGTTGGCATTTGGGCTGCAGGCAATTTTTAAGTTGTCGCAGCTCAATTTTAGTTTAAGGAGAAAAAATCATGAAAATTGACTTATTAACTACTTTACGGGAAAAGAACCCGATTGCCTTTAACATTTCCAACTTTGTGACGGTTCAAGACGTTGCTAACGGGATTAATGCGCTTGGTGCCTCGCCAATTATGTCTGAGGAAAAAAATGAAGCCGAAGCGATGGTTCAGATGGCCGATTCTGTCACTATTAACCTCGGGGCGTTTACCGAACAGCAATTAACCCAAATTGAAACGGTGATGACTTTCGCCAATCAATACCATAAACCGATTGTGGTCGATCCAGTGGCGGTTGGTGCAGTTCATTACCGATTGGAACGTTGCAATGAATTGCTGGATCAAAAGAAAGTGGCAGTCATTAGGGGAAATGCTGGCGAAATTGCAGCTTTGGCCGGCGTAGACTGGCAATCAAAGGGGATCGATGCCGGTGAAGGAACCGGTGACTTGGTTGAAACGGCAAAGAAACTGGCTAATCAATATCACTGTACCGTGGTTGAAAGCGGCAAGACTGATATTATTACAAATGGTGACGCAGTTATTCGAGTCTTTAACGAATCGGATTTATTTAAGCTGCACGTTGGGTCCGGCGATATGCTTTCCAGTACGATTGGTTGTTTTGTTGGCGTTGAGGATGACTACTTCGAGGCCGCTCAAACGGCAGTTGTTGTCTTCGACGTTGCGGGTGAAGTTGTGGCAAAATCGATGTCCCAACCACTAGCCGGCTCATTTGGACCTCGACTGATTGATGAATTGCATCTGATCGATCCAAAGACGGTTGAAAAATATGCCAATTTTGAATAATCAATGATCATTAAACTTGAAAGAGGTTTTTGAAATGGTAAATGAAACGGTACAGGCATTAACGATTGCCGGAACTGATAGTGGTGGCGGTGCCGGTGTGATGGCGGACATTAAAACCATGCAGGAACGTCACGTTTTCTCAGCAGCGGTTGTGGTGGCCGTGACAGCTCAAAATACCATTGGGGTGCAGGATTTTATGGCCATGCCTAAAAAAATGATCGATGAACAATTCGCATCAGTGGCGGATGATTTAAAGATTCGCGCTTGTAAAACGGGAATGCTGGCTGATGTGCCAACGGTTGAATCAGTCGTTGAAAACTTAAAGAAATATGATTTGGGGCCGCTAACGGTTGACCCGGTGATGATCGCCAAGGGTGGTGCCCGGCTATTATCGGAAGATGCCATTGCGACGGTTCGCGAAAAGTTATTGCCGTTAGCAGATATTTTGACCCCTAATCTCCCTGAAGCAGAAGAATTGGCGGGTATGAAGATTGAAACCCGGGATCAAATGATGCAAGCGGCTAAAAAGCTTCAGCAGTTGGGTGTTAAAAACGTTTTGATTAAGGGTGGCCATCAGGAAACCACGAAAGAATCAGCTGATTTTGTTTTATTGGAAAATGGTCATTCCTTCTGGGTTAGTTCGCCAAGAATTAAAACCAACCGAACTCATGGCACTGGTGATACGCTGTCATCTTGCATTACAGCTGAGCTGGCTAAAGGCCATGACGTTGAAACGGCTATTCGAACTGGTAAAAAGTACGTTCAAGCAACAATTGCCAATGGCATTCAGGTTGGTCACGGCCATGGGCCACTAAATCACTGGGCCACTTTCGACGAAGCGGGTGATCACCAATGACAATGCCTTTTAAAACGCCAATCTTGCGAGCCTATTTTATTGCCGGCACGCAGGATATTAAAGACCCAAATTTGACATTACCAGAAGTCCTTACTCAAGCACTAAAAGCGGGCATCACAGCGTTTCAATACCGGGAAAAGGGCCCCGGCTCACTTGATGCCACCGCAAAAGTGAAAATGGCGGAAACCTTAAGAGACTTATGTACCACTTATCGGGTACCCTTTATTGTGGATGATGATGTTGCATTAGCTCGTGAAGTTGGTGCTGACGGGATCCACGTGGGCCAAAAGGATGAACGGGTCACTTCTGTCATCCAAGAGGTAGGTCAGACCATGTTTGTTGGCCTATCCTGTGACACTGAAGAGCAAGTCAAAGTGGCTAATCAAACGTCAGGGATTAGTTATCTTGGAAGCGGCCCGGTTTATCCAACTGGTTCAAAAGCGGATGCTGATCCCGTTATTGGGGTGACTGGTTTGAAAAAACTGGTCAAGCTCAGTCAGCGGCCGGTAGTCGCCATTGGTGGCATTACAGAGGAAAATATTGCCGAATTGCCGGATACCGGTGCGGCTGGAGCAGCAGTAATTTCGATGATTGCGCAAAGCTCGGACATCACTCAAACCGTCAAGCGAATGCGGACAGTGTTTGGTTAAAATGCTAAGCGTTTGGCTTCGCTCACTGAATATAGGACAGCTACACCAAACAGCATCATTCCATATAAGGGATCGATTGGAAAAATCCAAGCCCGGGATTTCCCCAATCGACGCCTTATATTCCAGATGCTAAGCGTTTGGCTTCGCTCACTTTGCTAATTTTCCCCCATTACCGTATGATTAAGGTAGTAATTCTTAACGAATGGCAGTGAGAATAAATGGCGACTCAATCATCGCGGAGCCTCTCCGCACAATTTCGTAAAATACAGGAACAAATTGATAAAGGTAAACCCGGGAAGATCATCGCCAATACTAAGCTAAATGGCAATCAGCACCGGTTTCGGGTTCAATCCCATGGTAAAGCGATTGATTTCAATGGGCCTGAATGGCTGGTTGACAGCTTTCGTCAGGCGAGTGAAAGTGGTCGTCAACTGGAAGATCGGTATCCGGCTCATAAGACCTTTTTTGAACGGATTGCCAAGCTGCACTGGTCGTGGATTGATCAAATGCCACTGGATGTCAATCGAATCGATCAGTTGTTGGAATTAGATAATCAGGCACTGAATCAAGTGTTTGTGGACACTGACTGCTAAATCAGAATTTGGATGATTTGGCAGCGGCTTTAGATAGTGGTCATGCCAAACAAATTAGAATTATCAAACGGTTGCTGGGGGAGTCCCGTGACAATTACATCGTGTTGTTTAACGTGTTGTTTTCAATCTTGGAAATGGTGACGGTCCAAAAATACGGCAAGTCACGAACGGCAACGTGGAATTATAACCCATCATTAAATGAAATTAAGCGAATTAACGAGCAGATCAAAACCGACCGCCATAAACAATTTGGCCGACTGCTTGAACTTAACGAATTGGATGTGTTATCCGGATTATATAAATTTTTTGATTTTAATTCCTATAATCTGGAGACAATGCCTTATTCCAGGCATACGGTTGAACACGGAAAGTTTGATCCAAACAATTACACGTTTACTGAATTTATGCAGTTAGTGATTCTAACCCGTAACATTGCGGTTTCACTTCAGGACAATTAAGCTTGGTTTGCCCTTATTCATTTTTGAACAATTAACAGATGGTCTTGACTAGTCGAATAGTTGAGGCCATCTGTTTTTGAGTGAAGCTATTAGCTAACGGTTTTCAATCACATTCATTTTTTAAAAAATGTTACACTGTAGTTACTTGCTGATTACATTTATTGGGTTTCAATGAAAACGGAGGCGTAAGCCTTGTACTTTTTCGTTAAACTCGTTATAAATGAATATGAGTCATTTATTTTTTATTTCAAATTAAGGTGGGGATATGTAATGAAGGGACATTTTAAGTTTGCTGTGCTGACAGCACTCTTATTTGCGTCCGCCGGAATATTCGGAATCGCTGCTAACGCCAACGCTGACGTTATCGATGAACCCGGCTCGGCTGGCTCAATCAAACAAGTTAATGCCGGTAACGTGTTAAAGGACTATGACGAAGAATCTCTTAATACGGTCAATAATGATACACCACAGGGGAATACATCCAGAAAGTACGCTAAGTATGATCTTGACCCAACTGGCTATAACTATACGAACTCCTACTCAACAATTGCTGGCAGTTCACAATCCAATACATTTAAGACCAAGTGGTTTTTGCCGGATGGTTTTAACGTTTCCGACTTGCAACATGGGAACTTCCAAAGTGTCACCATGGATGATAGTGGGAACGTTTACTTCGTTGAATCAAACGGTACCAATACCAATCAAGGGGCGATTGTTAAATTTAACATGGCCAAACTCCAGCAGCTTGGTGTTAACAATCAGCCTTTAGCCCTCTGGCAAGCGTTTGATTACTTCAATCCGTATACGACTGATGGTCAAGCACATAACCAGGAATATGAGGATGCGTACAATCAAATGAAGGGGTCATTTGATCAAATCAAGACATTAAATAATACGCTGAACCAAAACAAATCTTGGCAAAACAACCAGGTCAACTATCAGAAGAATGCGCAAAAGTGGTATTATTACTGGAAGAATAAGAGGGCCAAGAACCAGAAGATTGTCAAATCAGCCAAGTACTCCTATACTTCCAAGCAAAAAGCCAAAAAAGTTGTTAAACAGGCAACTGCCAAGATGGCGCAATGGATGAAGTCTTATCAGATGCATAAGAAGAAAGTTGCTAATTACGACAAGAAGATTGCTTCCATCCAAAATCAAATTAATACGTATCAGAGTCAGGTTGATGCGGTTAAGTCGCAGAATCCTGAAATGTTTAAATACGTTGATATTGCCCAAACGGCGCAGTTGTCTCCAGAAGTTGATATTGGTCACGGGCAAACGTTAGCCTTTAATCCGCAAAATAAACACATTTATTTAGCTGAAGATAATACGTTAAGCGATTTGAAGAGTCGTGATGAAAACAACACTGTTCTTGAAATGGATCCGAATACGCTAAAACCAATTCGCGAGTACAACTTCAAGATGTATCATGGTGACAGTGCCAACCTACAGCTTCATACATTGGCTTTTGATAAGAATGGCAATGCTTATTGGGGCCGTAAATATGGCAAAGGGTATATTCTCTTCTATGGTCGCTTAGATGAAAACGGCGTGTCCTTCCAAGCTTCTCAAAACATGGTCGGTAACCGTGGCGGCAGTACCAATCAAGGGATGAGTTATAATCCACAAAATGACCGGGTTTACTTCGTCTCTGATGATATTTTGACGTCAATTCCGGCTGATAAGGTTCGCAACAGTGACTTTAATGCCGATGACATTCATTATCAGGCTTTTGATTCCAAACGTGAATTTGAAAGCTTAACGTTTGATCAAGATGGTTATGGCTACCTCTTGGCATTGTGGCCACCTGAGTTAATGCAGTCGACGTCACCGTTAAATTAATGGATCGGTGATCCGATAGATTTATAATAATGGAATAATTTTAAAACACCCGTCTGATGTGTAATTAGCATGACACGGGTGTTTTTTTATGTAAAAAATGATCAAAAGTATGATGAATTTTATTCTAATCATATTAAAAAATATATTGACAATCGTAATAATCACCCCGTATACTTAGCATATCAATTTTAGTGGGGGAGGCGATAGCACACGTTTTAATGGGCCAGCCTCTTTTTTATTATTTAATTGTGTAAAATTAAAATGGTGAGAATGGCCTATCTGGAAAATAAGTTAAAGGAGTTGATTGGGATGAATCAAATTTTAAAAGCGACTGACTTAACAGCCGGCTATGGTCGTAAAGTGATTATCGATCATCAAGATATTTCGATCCCTGATGGTCAAATTACCGGCTTGATTGGGCCAAACGGCAGCGGCAAGTCAACTTTATTCAACACGTTAAATGGTTTTGAAGCGCCGATTGACGGAACAGTGGCATTAGCCGGCAAGCCGATCACAACGTTCAATGCCCGTCAACGAGCTCAACAAATTGCCTGCCTGCCGCAGCGCACGATGATTCCGGAAGGCGTCACGGTTTTTGAATTGGTATCGTATGGCCGTTATTGTCGACAACGTGGGCTGCATCGGCTATCTAAGGCCGACCGATCTATCATTCATGATGCCATCCAGGCAGTGCACATGACTGAAATGACTAACGAGTTATTAACCAATCTCTCCGGTGGCCAGCAGCAGCGGGCGCTGATTGCCATGACACTGGCGCAGGACAGCCGAATTCTAATGCTGGATGAGCCGACTACATATTTGGATTTAACTAACCAGTTAGAAATTTTGAATCTTTTAAGAGAATTAAATCAGCAATTTCAAAAAACGATTATCGTGGTACTGCACGATTTAAACGAGGCTGCCAGATACTGTGACCATTTGATTTGTCTGGTTAATGGTCGGGTGAAGGCTACGGGGACCCCCAACGGATGTGATTACCGAGTCAATTTTGGCCGAAGTTTTTAAAGTTAATGGCGAAATTCGTCATGATCATGGATGCCCCCAGATCATGAACTGTCAGACACTGGCGACGTCATCATGAGAATGCGTCGACCGATTTTTTGGATGGGGGTTCTGTTGGTTGGATTGGTCCTGGCGGGATTTCTGGACACACTGGGCGGCCCCAAATGGTATGGATTTTCCGAATTATGGCAACCAACCTCACGATTGGCCGCCCAGGTCTTATGGGAAATTCGGGTGCCCCGGATGTTAGCGGCACTGCTGGTAGGATTATTACTATCAGTTGGCGGCCTGTTATTGCAGACCATCTCCCATAACCCGTTGGCAGATCCATCGATTATTGGGGTGAATGCCGGGGCTAACCTGGCATTGATTATCGGTGGTCTAACAGGCATAACGCTGACGGTTTTAAATGCCTTTTGGTTGGCAATTCTGGGCGCCATGACAGCCTTTTTAATGATCATTGCGCTGTCACTAAGTAAACGGGGATTTGATCCACTAAGGCTGTTATTGGGTGGCACAGTTTTTTCAGGATTTATTAGTAGCCTTTCAATGGCACTGAGCTTAATGACCAATACCAGTCAACAATTTCGTGTGATTTTAGTTGGCGGTTTCAGTGGTACCAACTATCAGCAAGTATTACTTTTGGGACTTGTCGCGATCGTTGTTCTGGTCGGCGTTAGGCTGTTTGCGACTGCCTTCACGCTTTTAGGACTGGATCAACAAACAACCGTTGGACTGGGAATTTCAGTGAAGCATCTCATGACCATTGCCATTATTTTAATTGTTTTAGCGGCTGGTAGTTCAGTCGCGGTTGGCGGCAACATTGGTTTTGTCGGTTTGGGAGTGCCTCAGATGGTGAACTTCCTTCATCCAGGTTCCTTTAAGGCCAACGTTTTTCCGGTGGCGGTTTGTGGAGGTATTTTTATGTTACTGGCCGATTGGGTTGCCAAGACGGCTATTAGTTCAGTTGAATTGCCGTTGTCAGCTTTAAGTGCCATCGTTGGTGGCATTTGCCTCTTCATTTTGGTCATGGTCAAACAAAAGGTGGTGACATCATGACGCGACGGCGACGCGCAATCGGCATTCTAATTGGGTTAGCAGGACTTTGGCTATTTCTTGGCTTAGCTTTGTTAGTTGTTGGTGATATTAAACTGAATAGTTTAGAAGTTGTGAAATCGCTGATCGGCGTCAGCACTGATTTCACCACTAATTTTGTAGTTTGGCAGCTCAGACTTCCTGGGCTTTTGGCAGCTATAATTACTGGTGGTGAGTTAGCCGTTAGCGGCTTGATCCTTCAGGTAATCACCAAGAATTCGTTAGCGGACTCCAGTATTCTTGGGATTAACGCCGGTGCCAGTCTTGGTGTTGTGGCTGCAACGTTTATTGCAGGCATCGTCGGTAGCCGGTTGGGATCATCATGGCTATTGATTGCAGCGCTCTTGGGTGGCCTGGCCAGTTCAGGGTTGTTGATGCTGGTGAATCGACAACAGTCAGCTATTCGGACACTACTGGCCGGTGTTGCGTTGACTGCTGTTTTAAACGGAATCATTTTGATGCTGGAGTTGGAAATGAACCAGTTTGATTTTGATAAAGTGCTGGTTTGGCTAAATGGCAGTTTTTGGAATCTTGGCTTATCGTTTTTGTCGGTTCAGCTGATCATCTGTGCAGGTTTATTGGTCTTGGCTGAATTTCTGGTGCCGACATTAAATGCACTGACTCTGGGCAATCGAGGTGCTTACGGGATTGGTGTCAACGTAAAGCTGATTAACAACGTTTTAATGGGAATTGCCATTCTATGCGCGACGGGGGCGGTCTTGGTTGGCGGCGCTATCAGCTTTGTAGGCCTGATGGCACCAAACATTGGCCGAAAGCTGGTGGGGCAACGAATGAAGTACCTATTGCCGGTTAGCTGGTTAATCGGCTGTAGTTTGATGATGCTGGCCCAGCTGGTTGCCACCAATGCGTTTGGTAAAACGGCACTGCCGGTGGGACTGGTGGCCTCAGCGGTTACGATGCCATATTTCATTTATCTATTATTTTCAGAAAGGTTTGATGACAACAAATGAAAAAACAAATTACATATTTAAAATTACTGGGAGTTATGATACTGGCAGTCTTATTTTTAACGGGATGTGGTAACGGCAATGCCAACCAGTCGACAACTAAAACGTCGACCAGCACCCGGGTGATTGACACCTCAACGGGCAAGGTGAAGATTCCGACACATCCAAAGCGGATTGTGACAAATGTTTATACTGGAGATGTCTTATCATTGGGTGGTCATGTTGTGGGGGCAACGTCAATTGATTTTGCCAGTCCATACATCACAAAAAGCCAAAAGAAATCGATCACCAATCTGGGCCTGACCTTGAAGCCAGAGGCAGTTTTGAAGTTAAAGCCGGACTTAGTGGTGACTTCAAATGAAGCAGATGTCAAAGCATTGAAGAAGATTGCTCCGGTCGTTTACATTCCGTATGGGACTACTGGAAATATTAGGCAAACAGCGACTAAATTTGGGCAGGTGCTAAATCGGCAAAAACAGGCCAAGAGTTGGATCACCAAATTTAATCGTCAGTCAACCGATCAGGCAGCGCGGCTAACTAAGGCGGGAATTAAGCCAAGCAAAACAACTGTTGGGATCTACGACATGCAGAACGGAAAATTATTTGTTGATGGAGCCAAATGGGGTCGCGGCGGTCAAGCGCTTGTGACCGGTTTGGGGTTCAAACTACCAACATCGATTCAAAAAATCGATCAAGGCGCCGGCTTTAAACAGGTTTCGCTGGAATCCTTGAAAAAGTATTCAGCAGATTGGTTGTTTTTTACTAATACAACCAGTGGGAAATCCAATAACAAACAGGCCATCGCCGATTTGAAATCAAATCCAGTGTGGCAAAGCTTGCCGGCAGTTAGAGCGGGCCACGTGGTTGAGCTTCCGGAAAATAAACTGTATTATTTTGACCCAACGGCAGTATACCAGCAGTTAAAGTTGGTGACGGATGCAATGTTGAAGAATGAGTCGCATTAATTTAAAATCAGATTATTATCATTCATGACCGGTAAACAGCCACTTTGGCAGCTGCCGGTCATGATTGTGCTCAAAGTAATTGTTGACTGAGAGAACATAATGGTTGGAAATTGAGATGAGCCACTATTCCCAAATCTGGTGTTTTGCGCTACAATACACCGAGTACAGGTATTTCCCGATTTAGAAGAACGGAGGAGAAAATGGCTTACTTAGAGTTGCACGACATAAAAAAATCCTATTACCTTGGCAATGAGGCTTTTCCAGTATTGAAGGGGTTAAATCTCTCATTTGAACAAGGGGAATTTGTTTCCATTCTGGGTGAATCCGGTGGTGGTAAAACAACTTTAATGAATATTATTGGCGGATTGGATAGCAATTACACCGGTGATGTGGTTTTGAACGGCCAGTCGTTACGACACGATACAAATAAGCAGCTGGATGCGTACCGACGACAAACGATCGGTTTTATTTTTCAAAACTTTAATTTAATTAGTCATTTGACGGTTCTTCAAAATGTCATGGTCTCACTTGAAATGACGACCCTCACTCGTAAACAGCAGGAAGACCGGGCACGTGAATTATTAAATCAGGTTGGTTTAGCTGAACATATCAAGAAGTTTCCTAATCAACTTTCCGGTGGGCAAAAGCAGCGGGTGGCGATTGCCAGAGCGTTGGCTTCTGATCCGGAGATCATTATTGCGGATGAACCGACGGGCGCGCTTGACAGTCAGAATACGCAAGAAATCCTTGAGTTGTTGGATCAGATTGCGACAGATGGTAAATTGGTGATTACGGTTACTCACTCGCAAACAGTGGCTAATTACGGGACCCGAATTGTTCGGCTGACTGATGGCCAAATTAGTGAGGATCAACAGATCAAACAGCCTTATCAAGTTGGTAATGAAAATGAGTTATCGACCCATACCTTGAAATTTACGGCTACCTTAAAGATGGCACTTGAGAACATGCGGTATAATTTAAAACGAAATATTTTAATTATTATTGGTGCTGCCATCGGAATTTTTAGTGTGATTGTCATGTTGGGACTTGGAAACGGTGTGCAGGGTTATATTAACCACGAAATTTACTCACAGGTTAATCCCAACGCTCTTCAGATTGCTAAGAATGTTAGCGATAGTGAGAGTGCCAATCCTAACAAAATCAGCATGCAATCAAAGGATAAAAACCGGCTAAGGAAAATTAAACACGTCAAAAACGTGGCCGACGGCTATTATGTGCAGGGCGGCAGTCAGTTGCGGTTGGGTCGGAAAACAGCTGCGGTTTCTTTTATGCAGACGTTTAACCCAACGATTTTAAAAAAGAGTATTACGAAGGGCTCAGCACCTAAAAATGGTCAGATCCTTTTAACCAAGGAGATTGCAGCTAAGTTAAATAAAAAGCATCCTTATTCATTGATCGGCAAAAAAATTACATTTTATCAAAATACGTTAAACCGGCAAAAGCGACCGGTGACGTTGAGTAAAACTTTAACAGTCAGTGGGGTAGCTAAGGCTAATACCGGGTCAACCTCAATGACGTATCAGACGATGAAAGCAATCTACCAGGCGAAGAAGATCAAGATTCAGCCAAACTTTGTGACACTTGAAGTGACCGGCAGCGTTAAAAATGTCAAACCGGTTCAAAACAAGATTAAAACGTATCGAAATAGTCGCCATAAGCAGCAATATACGATTACCGGCGTGGGTGGCTTTGTTGATACCTTGAATACTTACATTAATCTGGCGGTTAACGTCTTGGCAACCATCGCCGGTATTTCACTCTTGGTATCGGCCATTATGATTATTGTGGTTCTGTACATCAGCGTTTCCGAACGAACCAAGGAAATCGGTATCTTGCGGGCGTTGGGGGCTTCCAAAGGGAGTATTCGAAATCTGTTTTTCTCAGAAGCCTTTTTCATTGGACTGTTTTCGTCAATCCTGGCGATTGGGCTGGCAGAGGGCTTAGCAGCGGTAGCAAACCACATTGCTCAATCCGGCATTCATTATCAGATCATGCAGATTGTTCCTGGTAATATTTTGTTTGGCGTTATTGTGTCGATCGTAATTTCTCTTCTGGCGGCTCTGGCACCGGCAGGAAAAGCCGCAAGGTTGGATCCAATTGAGAGTCTAAGTTATGAGTGAGCGGATCCAAGCGGTTAGATTCCGGAGTGTAAGGCGTTAGATGGGAAAATCCTGGGCCTGGATTTTTTCATCTAATCCCTTACATGCAGGAGTCTGCTTGGAGGAGCTGTCCTAGTATCAGTGAGCGCAGCCAGGCGGTTAATTTACGAAGACTAAGGCGTCGAATGGTGAAAAGCCTGGTTTTGGCTTTTTGGCTTACGATCCCTTAGACGCAGTAAATTGCCTGTGGTAGCTGTCCTAAGAACAGTGAGCGCAGCCAACAATATTACGAAATTTGTAATCAAAGGTTATTGGAAATTGTGAATTGATGATAGTATTATGAAAGTGTAACATGTCGGGCAAATTGAACTTTAATTCAGATAATTGGTCGACAATTCTAAGAAAAAGAATGAGGATAAGGAATTAAAGATTATGGATAAAAAGAAATCAGATGGTAAGACGATCAAGAAAGCAGAAGCAACTGCTAAAAAAGCAACTGCCAAAGCTAATCATAAGAAGCCGATGCACCATAAAAAAGGGCAAAAGCCAAAGGTCGAAACCCGTTATGTGATTGGCGGCATTCACCTTCGACTTGAAGAAAACGGCAAGCGATCATTGCAAACCGATCGTGAATTCTTCTGGAAGATCGGCAGACGGACCCGCAACGAAGGTGGCGATTTAGTTAGTCGCTTTCCTGAATTGGGACGAGTAGCGATTGTTGAGACTCAGTACGGCTGGCGACCAGTGGTGGTTGTGCGTGAACAAAAGGTGACTGGTGAAGCGGCTGTTAAAGCTGCTGATGAGTTACGTCACGTCAACCGATTCACTAAGAATGACGTTCATACGTACCACGTTGTCAGGCCCTTTAAGAAGTTTCTGAAGGATAACAACATTAAGGATCCTTTTGCGGAAGCTAGGGAAGCCAAAGCGGCTAGAAAAGCTGAAGCGGCAGCCAAGGCCAAGGAAGCTAAGGCAGCTGACAAGAAGACAGAAGAATAGGGCCACAGGGTAGTCAAAATACCAGCGATGATTTGTTTTGAGTCATTGCTGGTATTTTGGTATGCTTATTAAAAGTACGGACAACAATTTGAATTAGGCTGTCGTTGATTATTTGAAGAAATTAAGAGGAGAACGATCATGGGAAAGTATATTATCAATTCGAAGTTACGAAAAGTCGGTGCTCAGGTTGAAACTCAAACCGGGATCCATCATTTTTTGGTTGATGAGCCGGTCGCCGGCGGTGGCACCGATGCCGGCCCAAATCCAGTTCAATTTCTATTATCAGCGGTTGGCTCTTGCTTAGCCATTACAGCGAACGATATTGTTCGTCGACAACCTGAAATTAAGATTAAACGTTTTGAAGTTAAAACAGCCGGTGAAACGACCCAGTATCAGGATGGCCGATCGGCAGTGACTAAAATTCAGGTAACTATTCACGCAGAAACAAATTTGGATGAGTCGGCGCACCGGACATTTATCAATCAAGTGATTAAAGAATGTACCGTTCACGAAACGTTAAAACATGCGGTGCCAATTGAAATCACGAGTGACTGATCGTTGTAAAAAGTGATTCTTTGGGGGAAAAATAGTGAAAACAATTAATCTTTTGATGGTCGGGTTACTAACAGTAATCGTGGCAGTCATTTTGGCCGGCTGTGGGCAACAAAGTCAATCAAATCAGCGAACCCTTAATCTCATGCAAACCTCGGATTTAACAAGTTTGGATAATACTAATCAGGCGACCCTACCGGAATTTAATACGCTAACCAACATTTCCGAAGGCCTCTATCGATTGAATGAAAATGATCAACCGGTCCCGGCGATGGCAACCAGCGTCGTGAAGCCGACCGATCACGGGAAAAAGTATATTTTTAGAATTCGAAAGGATGCAAAATGGAGTAATGGAGATTCGGTTAAAGCTGTTGATTTTGAATTTGCTTGGAAACGGGCAATGAATCCGGCTAATCGGCCAGTTTACACCTATGTCTTTAGTGGTATTAAAAATGCTGATGCAATTATGAAACATCAAAAATCCTATCGGACACTTGGAATTAAAGCGATGGGAACCCGAACGCTCGAAGTCACCTTGGATCATCCGATGGCCTATTTCAATAAACTGCTCTGTATGCCGGTTTTTATGCCTCAGGACAAGCAGTTTGTCACTAAAGTCGGTACAGATAAATATGGAACCAGCGCCAAAAAGACAGTTTCAAATGGGGCTTTTAAAATTGCTGGTTGGACTGGAACCAATGATCAATACCGACTGGTTCGAAATCCTTACTACTGGGATAAAAAAGCGGTTAAGCTGACGCAAATCAATTATAAGACGGTTAAAGATGCCAATACGGCACATAATTTATTCGAGTCCAATAAGCTGGATGACGCCATTATTTCGGGCGTGACTGCCAAGAGCTTGCAAAAGAATAAAAATTTAAAGCGGGTTCCAAAGGCTTGGACCTATTATTTACAGGTTAATCAGAAAAAAGGCCAGCCTCTAGCAAATGCAAAGTTGCGAAAGGCAATTTCACTAGTGATCAACCGCAATGAGTTGACCCAAAAAGTGCTCGCCGATGGGTCTGAACTGGCTGGTGGTTTTGTCAGCCCAAAGACGTCGATAGACCCAACAACGGGACGTGATTTTAGTGAAGAAACCAGTGGTAGTATTGAACCGAATTTGAAAAAAGCCCGCCAACTTTGGGATCAGGGACGCAAAGAAGCTAAAGTCTCCGGCACTCTTAAAATATCGGTAATCGGGGATGATCAAGACGTGACGCGAAACGTCGCTCAATTTGTTCAAGGTCAACTCAATCAGAACTTGCCACGTATTAAGGTTTCGATCAGTAACCTGCCTGATAAAGCCTATCAAAATCGCCGAAGCGGTCATAACTGGCAACTAAGTCAATGGTACTGGTTAGCAGACTTTGCGGATCCCATCAATTATTTAGGCATTTTAACGACCGGTAACTCAATGAATCCTGGTCACTTTAGCGATCGGACGTATGATCAGTTGATTGCGACGGCCAAGCGGGCAAATAACCAGAAAGATTACTGGCAATCACTACGCCAGGCAGAAGCCCGACTTCAGCGGCTAACGGGCGTCATTCCACTCTACTACGTTAAGGAAGATCATTTGGTAAATCCTAAATTAACCGGCGTTGAGTACCATGTTGCCGGCTTTACGGATTACACTCGGGCGTCTTTGACAAAGTAGTGTCAAAAATCATGTCCTTTTCTATTAGCCAGTGGTTGGTCTTAATTGCAGAATGGGTGAAGCATGATATAATACTGAGGTAAAACATCGCAAGGAGCCTCCCGCGGCGGAAAACGCGAGAGGCTCCAATTGTTTCTTAATTAAAATTAAACTAAGTCTTCGATCCGAGATTCGGAACCCAGGTGAGCGTTCATAATTGCTTTAACAGCATGCTGAGCTGCTTCTTTGGTATCAAAGCTTTTGCTCATCGCAACGGTTTCATGGTCAGAAGATTTGATAAAAAATTGAAAGTGGCCATCTGGGGCTTGATCAATCACAAAGTACATGGAAATCGACCTCCTTGGGTAATTGACAATCGCAATGTTCAGTGAAAATGATAATCCCCTCATTACTTTATTATATTTTCAAGGACCGGCTACTTGTCAACTTCGACGATAACTTGAATTTTTCAAAAATAACGTTGATGTTATGCTAACAAGATTAATGGGTAACCGGTTTATTGATGAACAAATCACTTTAAATGAGACGTTATAAGCGGTTAGCTTACTTGCTGATAATCGTGAAAACAATAACTAATTTTTCATAATAAATTTCTGAAAAAGGGTTGAATTTTGATAATATTTTTTTAAAATAATGAGGTGAAAGGTGATTGAAAGATCATCTTTCAAGGCCAATTAATTGAAACCCGTAACTGATTTCGTCCGTAGTTAGTCGTAGTCTGACTTAAGTATTCAAGGGAAGGTGGTTGGATGACATTAATGAAACAATTAGAAATGACTGTTTTTGGACAATTAGTTACCGGTCTCAAGTCTCGTCAAAGGTTAAAGAAGTTACAGAAGAAACTGCAACGTCAGAAGGGCCAAGCAACGGCAGTCGCTGCTTCGTAGTTACAAATTCCCCCAAATTTGTCAAAAATGAAGCATCATGTCAATGAGAATTGACCGACCTTTCTGAAGAAGGGGGTTGGTAGTTGATTTATGAAAGTTCATATTAAGCAGGTAAGCACTTGGTAATCGTCAATTTGACGTTATCAGGTGCTTATTTTAGTTTCTAAACATTTCATGAAAAAAGGCGTAGTATGAAACTATTAACTATTGAGAGGGGAAACGTTAAACGATGTTTTGGTTGTGGATCCATCTGATTACGTGGGTTGTTTTGACGATTGTGGTCATTGCGGGGTTGGCCGTCAGATCGGCAAACGTTATGCCTTGGGCAATGACGGCTCGAATACTTTACTTAATCGCCATTATCAGCGGTGTCATTTTACTTTGGAATACTTGGCAGTACAATCCGGTTTTGAGCGCCATCAAAGTCATCTTAGCACTTGGCTTAATTGCCTTTATTGAAATTGCGTTTGCTCGTAAGCAGGAAAATAAGTTCCATCGCAGCCTGATCTGGTGGGCATGTGGCTTTTGCATCCTGGTAGGGGCCGTTGGACTTATTCTGTCACAGGGACGACCATTTTTGCATTAACTTAAAAAGCCGCACTAATTGATTGTTATCGAAAACAACCAAAAAGTGCGGCATTTTATATGAATAATCAATTTTAGGCAGAAAAAAACAGGACAACCAAAGGCCCTGCTTAATGACGACTGAAATATTACGCGTTAACCGAACCAGCAAAACTTGGGGCAAAGTACGGTGAAATTGTTTGTACTTGAACGGTTTGACCAGGTTCTGGTGCATTAACGTATTGATTATTGCCCAAATAAATGGCGTCGTGATAAACGCTTCCTTTGCTCCCCCAGAACAAAAGATCACCAGCTTGCGCGTTGGCAACTGACTTATTAGTAGTTGATTCCGCTTGAGCTTCAGCTGTTCGCGGCAAGGAGACGCCGTTTTGTTTAAAGACGTACTGAACAAATCCAGAACAGTCAAACCCTTTAGTGGTTGTTCCGCCCCATTGATATGGGATATTTTGAGTTGCTAACTTTTGTGCTAGAGTAGTGACACCACTGGCTGCAGAACTGCTGCTTGTACCCGTTGTTGTGCTCTTAGCTGTATTAGCCTTCAGTGTCGTTTTTTGCTTAGTCTTTTTGGTTGATTTGGTAACCGTTGAACTGGCAGCTGCTTTATTTAAAGACTTGGTGGTGCTGGTTTGTTTGTTGGTACTTGGACTGACATATGTACTGGTGGTTTGCTTCTTCTTCCCAGTATAGGCTTTCCCCGTCGTGTACTTTTTAGCACCTGAATTTGATGATGTGGCAGTTGAATTGCCAGTTGTTTTACTTGGAATAATTAGCTTGGTTCCAGTAACGATGGTGTTCGCATCTTTTAGATGATTTGCCTTAGCTAAGGTGTTAACAGTTGTGTGATACTTTGTTGCAATTTTATATAGTGTATCACCGGACTTAACAGTCACTTTGGTATCGGCATTTGCGGCAACTTGGCTCAAGGTAAAGACGCTGGCCATTGAAAATAAACCTAAAGCGACTTCCTTCTTTATACTCATCAAAAATCATCTCCCCGAATTCTTAAGACTTTATTAAGACACCTATACCATACCATGTTTCTACGCTCGGTTTGTAACAAGACTGTTACAAATTTGCTGATCAAATCGAATGAAGTGAAATGGTTTCAATTGCTTTTACCCCAACCCTTAAATGTTCTTAAGGATTATGCCAAGCATTGATTAAGTATCAATTGAAACATTTTTGTAATATTGCAAGCAATAAAAATTTAGGCTTGTGAGGGAGCTTATAATTGAGTGGGTTTTAAAAGGATATTTTTAATGATTTTTAGAGTATAAGGAGGATGACTTGAAATCTGGTGAAGCCAATTGAAAAATTGGTGATTTTAGTAGACAAGTCTATCAGGTTCGCCTATGATTTAATTTGCTGGTCCGTTTAGAAATGATGAGCGGACTGGGATGCTTAAGTGAGGAGAAGCAAAAATGGATTTTCCAGACAAGTTTCAGTTGACACAATATCAGAATCAAAAACTTGCGATCAAAGAAATGGTTCGGTTAGTCTATACGGCTTCCCGATTCGAAGATGATCGGGCAACGTTCCGCCAAACCGAGACGATTATTTTGGGGTCGGATGTTTATGGTCTCTCGGCTGACGATATGAAAATTATTCGCCAGCTTCAAAGTGCGGTTGAACTAATTATTAGAAACCAAGCGCCCTTTTCGTTGAAGGTCAGTCACGCAATCAATGGATTGGTGGCCAAAGACGAATCACTTGCCTGGGGTAAATTGCGAACCGGCAAAGTTAAAATTGGTGGCACCAATTATTTACCACCAATTCCAGAGTATGATCAGGTTGTGGCCGATCTGACCAGCATCATGTCTACCGATCAGAGTGCGACTTGGAAAGCGTTAAAGGTTATGCTCTATATTATGCGGAAGCAACTCTACTGGGATGGTAACAAGCGAACAGCACTTTTGTCAGCCAACGATATTTTGATTAGAGCAGGTGCCGGATTATTAATTATTGATGATCAGCAGTTGTCGGAGTTTTATAAACTGCTTCAAAATTATTATAATAATGGTCATGATAGTGATTTAATGGTTTGGCTGTATGAGGGGTGTCTTTTAACTGACTTCATGATTAAATAAGTTGTTTAATGATAGTCGCTAATATTTAAAGCCTTTTTCTTTATGTGCCCTTAACGGTACGAGAGAAAAGGGCTTTTTTATGGAGTCATTATATATAGATAAAGGTCTAAAAGCATTTGAATAAACCGATCATAGTTGAAGGGGAGAATACATAAGATAACCTTTTTTATATGTTGGCAAATTCAGTAAAAGCATCATAGCATTTTTTATATTTTACTAAAAATATATTTACTTTAGTAAATGAAAGCGTTAATATTATTTATATTGAAAAGTAAGCGTTATCATTATCGCTATTAATAATTCTTTGGTTAAAAGATTTGGGAGGGGTATTAGTAATTATGCAAAAAAGATTTTTGGCGATCTTCCTTGGGGTATTTTTTTCAGTTGTTGGGTTAATATCAATAAATGTTCAGGCATCTGCAGAGTCAAGTGTCTCAACATTTCAGCAAACGTTAAATTTAATGACGCACCCCTATGGGATTGATCAGCAAAGTAATCCGTCATTTTCTTGGGCAATGTCTGATTCAATTAATGGTAGTCAACAAACTGCTTATGAGATCCAGATAATGAAAGGAAATCCAAAGACAAATCCAGTGATTGATACTGGCTGGGTAAATGCCAGTCTCTCTAATGGTGTGCATATTAAGAAGATTAATCGGCTTAGCAATAATCAACTATATTATTGGCAGGTCAGGGTTAAAGATAATCACGGACAAGCTAGCCAGTTTTCAACGCCTCAGGCATTTACAACTAAGACCAGTTGGCAATCAACTAACATGATTTGGGCACTCAAAAAGGGGACAAAGGTACCGGCTGATTTCATCTTTGCAAGAAAAGCGATTGATATTAAGGATCCTCAAAAAATTCAAAAAGCGATTGTCAGCGTCACTGGTAGGAGCAATACAACCAGCCGTCAATTTATTGATTCATACTTCGTTAATAATCACTTTGTAGGCGAGGGACCAGCCAGAAATAATCAAAAAACTTATTATTATAATAATTACGATATCACTAAGTATTTACGAGCTGGCCGAAATATGCTTGGAGCAATCAATTATGCTAATGAGGATCAAGGATTCCTGAGCCAGTTAACTATTTATTATAAGGATGGTACCAAAAAGATATTAGCTAATAGTGGACAACCCCATTCAGGATGGCAAGTAATGGACGGCACCAAAGCGTTTGGCGAGAATGATTTGATGAATTTGGGCACTTTCTATTACAAAGCGGCAGCTGAAAACTTGAATCAAAAATACTTTCCTGTGAACTGGAATAAACCAACCGTTAAGACTAATCAACGAGGCTGGACAACACCGTTTAATGATGGGCAATTTTTGGGGCCTGATCAGTCACTTGTTTCATATCCATCTGAAAACGTTAAACGTCATGTACTCAAACCAACTTCAGTGATTAAAAAAGGTAACGGTCATTACTTAATTGATTTTGGGAGAGAGATTATTGGTAGTTTTGGCCTGAAAAATCTTAGAATGCCCCATGCTAGTGAAATGGAGATCCGGTATGGCGAGGAGTTAGCCAAGGGAGCCGTTAAGTATCCAATGAGAACAACTAACAACTATGATGAATACTGGACGTTAAAAAGCGGTAATCAAACATTAGCTAATACGGACTTATTAACATATCGATATGTTGAGATTTCAAATTGTCCAGCTGATTTAACAAAAAATAATGTAGAAGGTTTAGCGCTTCGACAACCATTTGACGATCAAGCGGCGTCATTTGAATCAAGTGATAGTCGGCTTAATCAGCTCTATGGTCTTTCCAAATATACCATTAAGGCTACAAATCAAGATCTAATGGTTGATTCTCAATCTCGCGAACGTGGGGTCTATGAAGGTGATACGTTAATTAATTCACTTGCATCATATGCAGTTGAGAGCCAATATTCGATGCCAAGATTTAGTACACTTTGGGGCATTAATAATCCGACTTGGCCAGCAGAATATGGATTCTTCTCCGTAATGAATGCTTGGAACGATTATCAATACACGGGTGACAAGTCTTTATTAATTCAAGTGTATGAACAATTGAAAAAAGGCCGAAACAATTTGTTCATGAATCAAATTGATGCTAATGGGTTGATTAAAAATGATAATACAACTTCCAGTACGATGAACGCTGTGCTGATGGATTGGCCACAATCGGAAAGAGACGATTATGTATTTGGTGATTATGATACAGTATTTAATGCGATTGGCTATGGGGCCTATAGTGACATGGCCAAAATAGCTCACGTACTTGGTAAGACCAAGGATCAGGAACAATATAGTTCACTCGCTGAAAATGTAAAGCAAGGGATGATGAAGGTACTTTATAACAGTAAGAGTGGTGAATTTAGAGACTCAGAGAATACCGATCATGCATCCGAACATGCTCAGGCTTTCCCTTTGGCCTTTGGGATTGTTGATAATTCTGATATAACGCATAAATTGACGCAAGTAATTGACAATCGAGGGGATGAGTTTCACACAAGTATTTTTGATGCATACTTTGTTTTGAAAGGGCTTTATGAAGGGAATAATAGTGATCAAGCGGTTAAACTACTAAACTCAAATGGCTTGCGAAGTTGGGGACATGTTTTGAACGACCTTCATGCGACAATCACACCGGAAGCTTGGGACCCCTCACTTAAACCTAACATGACATTTTCACATCCTTGGGGATCTGCACCAATAACTCAAATTGTTAGTGGCATGTTTGGCATTAAACCACTAAAACCTGGATTCAAAGAATTTCAGATTAAACTGCAACCGGGAACAGTTAGCCGTGCAGCAATTAAAGTGCCAACTATTAAGGGCACAATTTTGGTTGCGTATCAGAAGACTGGTTCGAAATTGTCGGTTAAGGTCACAGTTCCTGCTAATACGCACGCTATCGTTTACTTGCCAACTATGGGCAGCAGTGTTTCTTACACTAAAATAGAGTTAACTTCAGGAAACCATGATTTATCAAATTAGGTTTTACAGTGTTTAGTGAAAGTTAAATATGATTAATACGATATCCGGACAGTTGCTACCGTGCGTGCCTGGATATCTTTGACTATCATTGTGAATGACTCTAGGGATGCTTAAACTTTAGAAAAAATTTCTTGGTCATCGATCTTTTACGTAACCTTTACATCAAATTTACAGGATTGTCGCATTCCAGGACTATGTTAAAGGTGAGGATAGTGTGAAGGAGGAATCCGACATGGCCAGAAAGTTGTTGTTCTTTTTAACAGTTGGATTAATGTTAGCGGCAGGGCTGATCACAACCCCGTCACATGCCAGTGGGTTGCCCGGCTATTATTCCTCGTATTGGTATCGACCACGGACGGTTCACGTGAAGTATCCTGTGAAGGTTTATCAAATGAATCCCGAAAATTTACGAGTTAAACAAAAAATGGTTCTTTTGGAAAATTCTAAAATTCAAGTTGAAAATACCACAACGTGGGGATGGGTGGTGAAAGCCCCTTACCTGCAGCGATCCTCAAATACGATCTGGGTTGTTAAAGGGATCTATCATCAAGGTTGGATGAAGTGGTAAGAAATTCTTTCTAAAAAACAATCAGTTAAAAATTTGTATTTAAGGCGGCAATAAAAAATGAAGCCGGAGAATTTAGTTTCTCGGCTTCATTTTTTTAGCTTATTCAATAATATCAAGTGGGCCGTGGTCGTCAACGTGACCGTCATGAACGTGTTGAAGTCGGTCGTTTACCAGGTAGTCCATATGATCACCATGAGGAATTTGTTGGTGCCCACAGTATTCGTTATGGAGTTCACCCTTTACTGGTGCCTCAGTATCGGGATTTTGACTGGTAACTTCGATCTTACATTCGTCCCAATGATCTTCATGTTTGTGATGAAGATGGCCATTTGGTTCAACGTAATCGATATGGCCTTCGTGTAAAATCTTAGTGTGGCCACATGCGAGACTATGAGTATGGTTTGAGTTTACTTCTGCTTTTGGATCGTTTGCCATTGAAAGGACCTCCTTGAATGCTTCTGTAACTGTTTACATTTATATATAAACATATTTTGATATGAAGTGCAACTAATTCGCCTGCTTATTTTTCTTGGACATGATTCCGGAGGTTGTCTAGTAGTGCTTTGACGTGCTGGTCCTTAAGAGAATAAAAATGTTCTTTGCCAGCCTGATCCCTGGTAATTAATTGAGCGTCTTCCAAGATCCTAAGATGACGTGAAACGGCCGGCTGGGAAACCTCAACCTGATCCACTAGCTGTGTCACATTGCTTTTGCCATTTTCCATTAAGTAGTATAGGAGTTGCAATCGAACCGGGTGATTAAGTGCTCTGGTCATGACAAATAAACGACGATAGAGAGTAACCATATTAAGTGACCTCCAATCTTTAAGTTGATCAAGGTAAAACAATGGCTGATAACCGACATCAAAGAAGCAGTTATCAGCCAAAGCTATCACTTTATTATAATCGTTTTAGTTAACCACATCAACCGGCCCATGGTCGTCAACGTGATCACCATGAACGTGTTGCAAACGACCGTTAACTAAATAGTCGTAGTGGTCGCCGTGTGGAATGCGTTCGTGACCGCAATATTGGTTGTGTAATTCACCCTCGACATGGTTTTCAGCGTCGGGATTCTTGTCAGATACTTCAATCTTGCATTCATCCCAATGATCGCCGTGCTTGTGATGTAGATGACCATTTGCCTCTACGTAATCAATGTGACCATTATGAAGAATCTTGGTGTGGCCACAAGCCAAGCTGTGTGTGTGATTTGGATTTAATTCTTTTGGATCCACTTTAGGATCAACATTTGAATCTGCCATCGAAATCATCCTCCTATACTTTAAAAGATAACCATTTGAGGTTCCACCTACATATAAACACATTTATATATGTGATGCAAAAATATTAACGATTAATTTGGTTTAGCAGTAAATTAGGAAGTCACTATTTTCAAATTTTTGTCGAGTTGGTGTTATAAATGTATTGATACATCATGGAAATGAAATTAAAAATTAAAAAATCAACAGCTTTTGATCAATTTCAATTAATTTGCTAAGGGGGAGTTAACAATGGCTGATAGTCGGGGGAAAAATCTATCGATCATTGGCGTTTTGGGAATGTTCTCGTTTTTGACATCATTATCAGGCTCCAGTACCAACCTGGCTATTCCCAAAATTGCGATTTCAATGGACATTTCAAGTAGTGCCGCCACTTGGATTGTCCAAATCGGGTTGATTACGACGGCAATTTTGCTGGTCATGTTTGGCCACATTGGTGATATCTTATCTAAAAATGCTGTTTTTTTGGCCGGTGGTGTGGCCTTTTTAATCGGTTCAACCATCACCGGCTTTGCGCCCGATTTCATTGTTATCTTAATTGGCCGGGTGATTCAAGCGGTTGGCTCGGCCATGATCATGGCTAACTCAATGGGCATTGTCACACAATACTTTCCGGATAATCGACGGGCCGAAGCGCTGGCGATGATTTCAATGTTCATTTCGGTCGGGTCAATTTCCGGACCGGGGATTGGTGGTTTCATTATTTCGGCTGCCAGTTGGCGGTGGATTTATTGGATCAACATTCCGCTGGGGATCTTGGTACTTTGGCTGGGCTTTAAATTTTTGCCAATTCCAAAGGAAACCTGGCACCACGTCCGAGCCGTTACGAAAGGTGCTAATTGGACCGGGCAAAATTTATTTACAATTGGGATTATCCTGTTCTTCTTGAGTGGCTCGTTCTTTCAAAGTGGTCGGGATCACCTGCTGATGGGGCTGGTCTTTTTCCTGATTGGTAGTGCTATTACCGTCTATTCGTTTATTCAAGATGACAAAGCCAATCTACCATGGATTGCACCGGAAATCTTACGAAATCGTGGCTTTATGACGTCCATTTTAGCTTTGAGTTTAGTCATGCTGGTTAACGCCATTTCTAATATTTTATTGCCATTTTATCTTCAAAGCTACAATGGGATGAGCCCCTTTACCAGTGGCTTGGTCATTATGCTTCAATCAATTATGATGCTGGTAACGACACCATTTGCCGGCTTCTTAGCTGACCGGGTCAATCGGGAACTAATGACGGTTGTCGGCTTGGCTGTCCTGATGTTCTCTCAGGTGGGTTATGCGTTTTTCCCGAATCATTTAGATATGTTGAAAATCGTACCGCCCATTATTTTAAACGGGATGGGGATGGCCACTTTCCTATCACCGAATAATGCATTGACAATGGGCATGGTTGATAAAAAGTTTGCCGGTATTGCCGGTTCGTTTAACTCCTTTGCCAGGACCCTAGGGATGACAGTTGGGATCAGTTTTGCTTCCTCTACGTTATTCTTCCAGCTGCCGGGTGTTACTCGAATTACGCCAGCAGTTGGCGATAAATTTGTCCAAGCATTCTATAATGTATTCTGGATTGCAACAGCCATTTCCGGTTTAGCTTTGGTAATTGTACTGGTTAGATATTTAAAATCAAGAAAAGTGGCTGTTCAAAAAGATTCAGGGACCAAAGAATCTGCCTAAGAGTGGTCATGGATAACAAGCGCCCCACCAATTCGATAGTTGAACCTATCGATTTGGTGGGGCGCTTTTATGTAAAAAAAGCAACCGGCCCATGTCAGCCAACTGCTTTGGCGTGCAGTATTTTCATTTACCGTCCCGCTGCACTCGAAGACTTACGAAATATAAAATGACTGATACCTATTGGAGTACCATTCATGATGGTTACTCAACTATCTACGAGTATACGAGAAAAAAATAATAAATTCAACCAATTTTTAGGATTTTTCCCTATAGGTCGGGGTAAACCGCGTTATTTTAACGATGAAAACTTAGAATCATTCTCAACAAATAATTAGAACTATTTTCATTTTTCTTATCATATTGACATTTTTTAAGTTTACATCTATGATTTGATTATCATATATGCCATGTTAATGTATTTTAGGCCAATAAAATTGAAGTTTATTACATATTTAAATATTCCAAAAGTATAAAATCGAAAGAAGTGACTGGCAATGGAAGCTTTATCTGAAACCAAACATCGTGGTGAATACATTATTATGAACGTTTTGGGAGATCGGGCAATTGTCCGACGTTTATCTGAAATGGGAATGATTTCCGGTAAAAAGGTAACGGTCATTTCACTTTCAACGGATTCAAGTGGCATGATGATTTACTTTCAAGGGCAGCGCTTGGCAATCAGTTTGGATATTGCGGAACGCATTGTCGTCCGGGACGTCAAGGAGCAGGCAGGGGATAAATTACGATCGTTATCTGATTTAAAGATTGGCAAAACCGGCATTGTTCGAAAGATGGTCGGTGATCGTGCTCTGCGTCGCCGATTATTGGACATGGGTTTAACTAATAATACGGTCATTAAGGTTAATCAGATCGCGCCATTGGGTGATCCAATTGAATTAATGGTCCGCGGCTATAAATTGAGTTTGCGGAAACGGGATGCAAGTTGTGTGTTGATTGAGGAGGTCTAGGCTCATGGAACTGTCATCATTAGCACTGGTGGGCAATCCCAACAGTGGTAAAACAACGCTATTTAATGCTTTAACCGGGTCTAATCAGCATATTGGTAATTGGCCGGGTGTCACGGTGGAACGAAAGAGCGGCCAATTAAAGTCTGATAAGTCAATCCTGGTCCAGGATTTGCCGGGAATTTATTCGCTGTCGCCTTACAGTTCGGAAGAGTTAATCACTCGAAAATATTTACTGGATGATTTACCCAGTGAAATTTTAGATGTGGTTGATGCAACCAACTTGGAACGAAATTTATATTTGACACTCCAGTTGATGGAAACTGGGATTCCACTATTGCTTATTTTGAATATGATGGATATTCTCAAAAAGCAGCATCATCGGCGAATCAATTTGAAAAAATTGGCTTACATATTGGATGTGCCGGTGGTCAGTGTGAGTGCTTTAAAAAAGCAGAACCTGGGCCAGCTAACCGAAAAGATCAAGGATCGGGACGCTGAGGATCATCAATATGCCTATCCAGGCTACGATCCGCGCTTAGAGTCGGCGCTATCAATGATCCAAAATCAATTGAAGGGCCATTTGCCGGCAAACGAATTACGCTGGTACGCCATTAAAGTGTTTGAGCGTGATGAAGCGGTTAGTGCTACTTTAAACTTGACTGATAAGCAGCAAAGCGAAATTGAAGCGACCATTAAGGCCACCGAAAAAATCTTTGATGATAACAGTGACAGCATTGTCGTGAATGCGCGCTATGACTTGATTGCTAAAATAGTTGAAATGTGTGTGGTAGATACCAGTGATTTTAAAATGTCAATGAGTGATCGAGTTGACCGGATTGTGACCAATCGCTGGTTGGCTTTACCAATTTTTGTCTTGGTCATGTGGGCAGTTTATTATTTATCCATTCAAACCATCGGCACGATTGGCAGTGACTGGGTCAATGACACCCTCTTTGGGGCTTGGATTC
>NZ_LS423005.1 GCF_900411375.1 Lentilactobacillus raoultii
TGTTTTCAAGCGGAAAATTAATATTAGCTAGTTTTGAGAGAACGAAGTTCTTTCAGGAAAATAGTGTGGTGGCGATAGCCAGAAGGAGACACCTGTTCCCATGCCGAACACAGCAGTTAAGCTTCTGCACGCCGAGAGTAGTTGGGGGATCGCCCCCTGCCAGGGTAGGACGTTGCCACGCAAACACGAATGAGGTTAAAGCAATTAATAGTTGTTTTGACCTCATTTTCGTTTAAACCGTGAGCCTGTTTTATAAATTAGTAGCCTAATAATATACGAAAGTATTATACAGTTTATCTGGCTTCCTATGCCGTTTTAGCTCAGAAGGTAGAGCATTTCCATGGTAAGGAAAAGGTCCCGGGTTCAACTCCCGGAAACGGCTTAAAATAAGTGTATGAAATATTAGACGTTGATCAGCTTCTATGGCTGCAACGTCTTTTTTGATTGCTGACTAAGATTAATTTGAATGACATAAAAATTTACTCAATATCAAATTAATGTTGAGATATAATTACTTTCTTGCTATAATATAATAACGAATGAAAGATCGTGAAAATGTAAAGGGAGTCATAGAAATGGAGCCAAAAATTCGAATCAATTTAAAAGAAAAAGGCGGTAACGATCGATTTTGTTTTTCTGCAAAATTTGAAAAATATGGGTTTAAATACACAGATCGATCTAAAACACATGCTCAACCCACACTTTTATTGAAAGACGTGATGGATGAAGAAAGGAACCTTTTGACGGACCATCTGTGGTTCAACTTGACTAAAGGATTCAAAAATCTAGGCATTTTGCATGTTGGCGATGTTCTACGTTTCAATGGCCGAGTGAAATCTTATCAAAAGGGGTACCAGGGTCACCAACCGGAAATTAGTCGCACTTTGACAATTGATTATAAAATTGATCGGCCTACTAAAGTCCAATTGAAGGATTGTTGTAATGACCAAAAGATTCACCAAACATTTTTGGGAGAAAATTGGCAGGTATGCAATCAAATTTATGATATGTATCAAGCTGATTATCAATCTCGAGGAATTCCAGTTCCTTATTCTTCCTATTTTTAAAATTGCTAATAGATAGTTTGGTAGTTTTTTCTCAAAAGGTCAACACCTTTTAGACAATTTAACAGATTACAATTTATTTTGAGAAAATTTTAACAATATGTATTAACTTTTTTAAATAGGTCATGTAAAATTTATTTGTACCTAAAAATTCTGGGGGGATTTATTATGAATAAGAAGAATCACCATGTTGGCCAATGGATTTTGGCTGTTATTGCAATTTTGTTTATTGCATTGATTTCAATGCGACCGGTTAAGGCTGATCAAGCTAGTCTTGGTGATGGGTCTTACAGTGTTCCTGTAACATTATTAAAATCTGGTAGTAGTGCGACTTCAATGGCCAATGTGTTTTTTAAAAACACCGCTAATGTTAAAGTCACTGGTTCACAATACCAAATCCAGTTAAACACTACTGGTGCGAATTACATTAAGTCAATGACCATGGGAGGTCAGGCGGTGAATGAAGAAGATCGCTCAGGTTCAAATGCGACATTAACTGTGACGTTAACTAGTCCCAGTGACCTGATTCCCGTAACATTCGACTTACAGATGATACCGATTCTTGGTGCAATGAAACAATCAGCTCAATTTCAATTTGATTGGTCGAATGCGACTAGAACGGAAGGTGCCTCGACAAATGAATCGAGTGCTGGCAATAGTGGCGCAGCAACACCGGCTGCCACTTCGTCTTCAACATCTAGCACGCCAGTTGTTTCATCGTCAAGCAGTTCCGTTGTAACGAGGGAGCCCAATATGGTGGCCCCATCAACCGCAACCAAGAAGGCCACTAAGTCAAAGAAAGTGTCCAATAAAGCCAATGCAGCTACATGGAAATACGTTGTCTTAAAGGCTGATTCTAATGCAAAATCAATGGCCAATAAGTACTATACTCACGTTGCACAAGTTAAAAAGATCAAGCACCATTATCAAGTTTTACTAAAGGTTAGTTATAAAAAGTCGCTTAAATTAGGTTCTAAAGCCGTTCGGCCGATTTTAATCAATGGTCGAAAGCCGGCAAATATTAAATATGGATCAACGACTAAGACATATACAATGACTTATTCATTCAATGTTAGTTCAACAAAGACATTGAAGAAGGTTATTGCCGGTAAAATTCATGTGAAGGTGCCTTATCTCAATATTAGCCAAACTTTCGGGATTAGATTTAAGTTTAGCCATGCTGCAACGACTTCTAAAACCGCGACAAAGGTAACCAAATCAAGCAGTCATCAATTAAAAGCTAAAACAGCCACGGCTTTACCAATTGCACGCAGTCAATCTAAGAGTAAAAGTGAACAATTACCACAAACTGGTAATGATCGGAATACTTCTGCCTCAGTTATTGGGGCAGTCCTTGGAAGCGGTCTCTTATTTAGCTGGGGGTTAAGTCATGAAATTAAATAAATTGAAATTTCTACTGTTGATTTTTAGTTTTATTATTTCGATTGCAAGTCTTTCAAGTTTCGAAACTGTCGCAAATGCTAAATCAGTTTCTTATAAAGCACTTCGCTATGGGGCAAACCAAACATCCATGGCAAGCGGCTATTTTGTGAGGCCAGCTACGGTAACTGTTAAACATCATCGATATGTTGTGACGATGCAAATTAAAACGGCTAAGAGTTTATCATCTTTTCCAGTAGCTGTAAATTGGGTTAATGGTGAAAAGCCCCAGCATGTTCGAAAAATTAAGGACCGGGCTGGCAATTCACACTATTTTTACTCATTTACAACCACTAACCTGCGCAAAAAAGTTAACGCTAAATTAGCTATTGATGTTCCCAAGGTTTATAAGGCTCATCACTTAATCACTTTTAAGTTTAATCCAACAGGATTGCCAAGACTTGGTCGATCCACTGCTTCCACTGCTAAGGTGACAGTTTCCAAATCTCATCCCCAAAAGGCAGTTAAGAAAAAGCAAGTAACACGACCATCAGCGAGTAAGCGCACACATGTAAATAAGGAAAAAACAACTAATTCACCATCCAAACAAAATTCTTCGGCAAAAGCTGTTAGCCCCAAAAAGTCATCACAATCCAAAAAACAATCACAGCAGCCAAAAAAATTAAAACAAAGGGCATCGAGTTCTTCTAAAAAGCCAAGTTCGACTGTCAGTTCAACTCCCCATCAAAAAGCGGCTCCAAAGTCCAAATCAAAGGGTGTTCATTCAAAGAATCATACACCATGGATTGTTAGTGGCGTAGTCGCCGTAGTAGCGGCTATTGGGACTGGCTCTTGGTTGATTTATCGGCACTAGGAGGCCTTAAAATAAATGAAAGGGTCACGAAAAATTGGCTTAGTCTTTTTAGCGGTCATTGCCGTCATCGGAATCGGGTTAGGTCTTGTTTTTGGTTTTCGATCAACTAAGCCGCGTCAAACCAAGCCAAGAATTATCGCAACGACTTATGCCGTTGTCCAAATTGCGGACAAGTTGGACTTGCCATTAGTGGGCGTGCCGACAACGGCCAATAAAATACCCACTCGTTATAAAAATGTTGCTAAGGTTGGTAATCCGATGAATCCAAACGTGGAAAAAATTGCTGACTTAAAGCCGACAGTGATTTATTCTGTTACAACTTTAAAGGATCAATTTGGGAAAGCATTTTCTAAACGACACATTAAGCCCTATTTTTTAAATCTAACTAGTGTTAAAGATTTGGAGACGACGGTTGCTCAGATGGGAAAACGGTATCAGCGAACCACTCAAGCAAAGACAGCGATTAGCCAAATTAATCAGGCAAAGCGCCAAGCTAAAAAAATTGCTTTAACGCATCATCGACGCCCCCGTGTACTGGTCTTAATGGGTTTGCCTGGTGCTGCCTACATGATTGGCACCAATCGTTCTTATGTTGGTAACTTGGTGGCCACTGCAGGTGGTCGAAATGTTTTTAGCTCATCAAATCAGGAATATATTCAACCAAATGATGAAGCGATTAAAAAAGCGAACCCAGACGTTATTCTCCGACTAGAGCACGCACTTCCGAAGATGGTGACAGCACAGTTTAAACAAGCGTTTAAAACTGATCCAATGTGGTCAACTTTGTCAGCGGTTAAACATCATCGAGTTTATGATCTTCAGGAACCTGATTTCGATGCGACAGCTAATATGAAAGCTGCTACTGCAATTAAAAAGGTTTCAAAGTGGCTATACCCACAAAATGGGGGGGGCTCAATGCGGTGACAAAACGTGAAGTCATTTGTTATGTAGTGGTTATTATATTGTTGTTAGTCACTATTTTGGGATCGTTAATGGTTGGGACGACTTTCTTTTCACTAGAGCGCCTTTTAACGGCTTTCTTGGGTCACAATCAAACTGATTTAGCACTCCTGGTTCAAATTAGGTTGCCAAGAGTATTGGCAAGTTTAATTTGTGGTGGAATGTTGTCAGTTGCCGGCGCAATAAGTCAAGCGACTTTTCATAATTACTTAGCCGATCCCAGTATTTTAGGGGTTACTTCTGCGGGGAGCTTTCTAACGCTGTTGGCTGGCTTCGTAATCCCGGATTTTCCACTTGATAAGCTAATTTATGCATTTTTGGGAGGGGGATTGACGCTTGTTTTTCTTTCTTCAAGAACCCTCCTGAAAAATTCTTATAAATTAATTATTGTTGGTGTTGCCCTAAATTTAACGCTTTCTGGACTTCAACAGTTGTTTTCCGGTAATTTGCTGGTTGGTACTAACTCATTTAACGGCATTACCTGGCCAGATACGTTAACACTATTGATAATGGGGGTCATCGGCCTCGCTTTTGCAATTATCTTTTCGCCCTGGGCTAATTATTTAAAAATGCCGGATTCGCAATTAGCACTTCGAGGGGTCACAGCTTCAAAGCTTCGATTGGTACTTCTGGTAATTGTTGTCTATTTGGCTTCGGGAGCGACTGCTGAAGTTGGGGTGGTTCCTTTTGTTGGTATTATTGTCCCTAACGTTGTTCGATATTTGGTGGGACATGATTATCAAACAATTGTGCCATTGTCAATGCTACTGGGATCATGGCTATTACTAATGACTGACACCATCGGTCGAATTATTGTGTTACCCGGGGAAATTCCTGTTGCAACAATTATGACAGTTCTGGGTGGGCCATTCTTAATCTGGATGTTGTGGAGGCAAAAATTTAATGAAATTAGATAATGTTAGTTTTAGCTTTCAATCTGCTCACCCAATTATTCAGAATGTGTCCGCTGACATCCAACCCGGATCGATTCTTTCGATTGTTGGTCCAAATGGGGCTGGCAAGAGCACCCTTTTAAAATTAATGGCTCATCAATTGAAGCCAACTTCTGGCAAAATTAAAATTGATGACCGTTCGATTGACCAAATGAGTAATCTTCAACGTGCTTCAGAAATTGCAGTCGTTAATCAGCAAAATAATTTATATGAGGATATGCGGGTGATTGATGTAGTCAAAATGGGGCGGTTAGTAAAACATCATTTATTATCAACAATTGAAGATAAAGAAGTTTTGCCCTTTCTGGAAATGACGAACGTAAGTGACTATGCCTACCGGGGGATGCTACAGCTTTCCGGTGGTCAGAGACAGCGAGTTTGGATTGCAGCAGCGCTTGCACAAGAGCCCTATTATTTATTGCTGGATGAACCAACCACTTATTTAGATATTCGGTACCAATCAGAATTGATGGCTATTATTCGAAACTTGCATCAAACTCAAAAGATAACGATTGTGATGATCCTTCACGACATTAATCAAGCTTTTAAAATTAGCGACCGACTATTGTTTATTAAAAATGGGCGATTAATTGCTAGTGGCAAACCGATTCAATTTTATGATGAGCAACTACTAAGCAGAGTCTTTCAAACGTCAATTCACATTGTCAAAATTCCCGGATACGGCCCCTATATTATTGAATTACCATCCAATTAAAGTAGGGGTTGCTGGGTGTTTTCGAATAATGATGGTTCAATTAAAATATTACTCCCGTCAAATCCTTAATTCTTCTAACAGATTTGACGGGAGTATTATTTTAATTTTGATTTATAACGAATTACTTTTTATAAATTGATTGTGGCACACCGTAACGTGAACGACCCCATGTCTTTTGAAGCCATGGAATAAACCAATAATCCAGTCCAAATGAACGACCAGAACCGTTCATCAAAGCTAATGCCACAAACAGTACCCATGTGGTTGTCCAAGTCAGCATTCCAAAGAAGAAGAGACAAATGACCAATAGGTTTGCTAACCAAGTGAAGAAGCCAAAGAAGATCAGAACACCTAGAACAATTTCAAGCGGGCCCCAACCAGGATGAGCAGTCACTAGAAAGCTGACTGAATCGTTAACGTTGGCCATTCCATCAAAGAACAGTGCCAGGCCAAAGAAAAGTCTTAGTGGCACACTCCAAAGAACGTTGCTTCTTCTAGAAGTATTATACCCAAAAACGGTTCGGCCATTCTTAACTCTGAAGAATTCTTCCAGCAGATATTTAAACATGAAGTACCCTGAATGGATGCGCATAAAGTACATGATGTTCGTGAAGTGTTTCATGATGGTTGCAACCCAACCACGAATCCGCTTGCCACCAAAGACTTGCGCAATGCCATAGTAAGCACCGAAAGATACGGTGAAGCCCATGTTCTTATCTTTGAATTCCATATAGTTTTGATTGCCTTCGATATCAGCTGCCATATTGGTTGAAACGACGATCGCTTCATTTTCGGCTTCCTGCGCAGTTTGTGGGACAGCTCGTTCGGCACCCTCTTCGGTAGCATTTGCATCATCGCCGGCAACGTAGATACTTTTATCTTCAAAGCCCTTTGCCTGTAGATACTTGTTGGTAACCAGTCGACCACCTCGACCGGCTTCGATTCCAAAGCTGTCTGCGATATGGTTGGTCTTAACACCGGCCGTCCAAATCAGGGTATCCGTGGCGATAGGATCCTGATCTTTAATTTCAACAGAGTTTTTGTTTACCTGAGTGATCATGGAACCAGTTCGAATTTCGACGTTGTTTTTCTTAAGATAATTCTCTGCATGTGCTGCGTTTGTTCGATCAAGCATATTGATAATGGTTGGTGCAGCTTCAACCAGCATAATCTTGATCTCACTCGGGTCAATTTTATTTTCGCGTGCCAAAACCTTCTTATAATCAATCAATTCACCAACCGTTTCGGCGCCGGTAAAGCCAGATCCGCAGACAACCAGTGTCAGCATTTCCTGTCGTTTTTGTGGATCGCGTTCCAAAGCACCTCTGCGAATGGTTAAGTTAATATGATCACGTAAGGTCATGGCATCTTCCATTGACCAAAGTGTAAAGCCGTTTTCTTTAACGCCAGGTGTACCGAAGTCGTTAGGTTCACCGCCCATACTGATTAACAGACTATCAAACGGATAGGTCCCATTTTCGCCAATGACTTGCTTATTTTCTTTATCGACCTCCGTCACATTATCAGTAATCAATTGTACGTTTTTTTGTTTATGAAAGATTCGCTGCAAATCATACTGAATACTATCAGGTGCCACCCGCTCCGTTGCAACTTCGTGTAATCGCGTCATATACGTAAAGTACGAATGACGATCAATTAAGGTAATCTGAACATCAGGATTCCCCTTGAAATGTTTGGCTAACTTTTTAGTGGCGTAAACGCCAGAAAAGCCGGCACCAATGACAACAATATTTTTTGCCATAGTAACTTCCCCCTTACAAAGTTTGACGATAAGTTAAGCAATTAAAAATATATAATGAAATGAATAATAGCATAACCTATTCTTACCATTCATATTATAAAAGCCTGCGGCCAGATTGTCTAATGAATGCCATTACAAAACGAAAAAAATATTTGTGAGATTCTTTTCACAAGTATTCGTGTGCCTGTGATTCAAGCGCTTTCTGGGATTGTTGAGTTAACCGCAATTTTCTTTCACAAAACATAAATAAATATTCATGCTCAAATGATATTTTCATTTGAATATTAACCGGCCAATCGATACAATAGAAGTATATGGGGAGTACTCATAATTTGTAAGTTAAGGGGGGATACAACAATGTTGAATCTTGGTTTATCAATATTAGGTTTATCGCGATTTCAGTTTGCAATGACCACGGTCTTTCACTTCTTCTTCGTTCCGTTTTCGATTGGGTTAGCCTTTATCGTATCAATTATGGAAACGGTCTACGTTGTTAAGAAAGATGAGACGTACAAGAATATGGCGAAATTTTGGGGAAAGATTTTCCTGTTTAGTTTTGCCGTTGGGGTCGTTACCGGGATTATTCAAGAATTCCAGTTTGGTATGAACTGGTCCGAATATTCACGATTTATGGGTGATATTTTCGGTGCGCCATTGGCAATTGAAGCCTTGGCCGCATTCTTCCTAGAATCGACATTTATCGGTCTTTGGATGTTTACCTGGGATCGCTTCAACAAAGTTGTTCATTGCTTGTTTATTTGGTTGACTGCATTTGGGTCAACGCTATCGGCTTTATGGATTTTAGCTGCTAATAGCTTTATGCAGAATCCGGTGGGATATGTGATCAATTCACAGACCCATCGAGTTAACATGACGAGTTTTTCAGCAGTTGTCATGAATCGTCAGTTGTGGAATGAGTTTCCACACGTTATTTTCGGTGCTTTCGTAACGGCAGCCTTTGTCGTTGCGGGCGCTTCAGCTTGGCGATTGCTTAAGAAGGATCATGAACACTTCTATCGTAAGTCGCTAAAAGTTGGCCTGATCGTTGGTCTGTGTGCTTGCTTAGGTTCCATTTGGTCAGGTGATACACAAACCCGTTACTTAATTAACAATCAACCAATGAAATTTTCTGCGATGGAAGGCCTTTATAAGAACTCTACTAATAAAGGTGATTGGGACTTAGGCGCTGGCTTTAACACTAAGCAGCATAAAAAGACCTGGTCCATTGAGATTCCTTATGTGCTGAACATTTTGAGTTATCATAAACTAAGTGGCACTATTAAAGGCCAAAATCAAGTTAACAAAGAGTTAAAGGCCAAGTACGATAACACCAAGCAGGGCCAAAAGATTAAGAATTATTATGTACCGACCAAGACACTTTTCTGGAGCTTTAGAGTAATGGCTTTGTCGGCTGGCTTGTTTGCCTTACTGGCAATCGTTGGTTTGTGGCTCAATCGGGAGAAATCCGATGCGATTATGAGGCAGCGCTGGTTCCTGTACATTATGGGAATATGCTTGTGGCTGCCGTTTATCGTGAATACAGCAGGTTGGTTTATCACTGAATTTGGTCGTTATCCGTGGGTTGTTTACGGACTACTCACAATTGCCGATGCGGTTTCACCAACGTCAACCGTTGTCGGATTGCTGTTTACCAATATCGTTTACTTCCTGATCTTTGCTTCTTTAGGAGCCGTGATGGTCATTTTGAGTCATCGGGTTCTCAAAGAAGGTCCAGATTCGGTATTGACTGATGGTTATTCCAGCAAGCCGGAGAAATCTTCGGATGTAGATCCATATGAAATGGGGGCGGCTCATAATGACTAATCTGCAGTTACTGTGGTTTTTATTGATTGGTGTTTTGTTCAGCGGCTTCTTCTTCCTGGAAGGATTTGATTTTGGTATCGGAATGGCCGTTCGGTTCTTTGCGGCAAATCGTGATGAACGTGATGTGATTATTCAAACGATCGGTCCGCACTGGGATGGTAACGAAGTTTGGCTGATCACAGCTGGCGGTGCCATGTTTGCATCATTTCCGATGTGGTACGCTTCCCTGTTTTCCGGTTACTATATTGTGTTGTTCCTGATTTTAGTTGCCTTGATTTTCAGAGGTGTTTCGTTTGAGTTTAGAGCTAATATGAGAACAGAGGCTTGGCGAAACTTTTGGGAATGGGCTGCAACAATTGGCAGTTTTTGCGCCGCCTTTCTCTTTGGAATGATGTTCACGAGTATGATTCAAGGTGTGCCATTGGATAAGCAGGGGAATATGACAGGAACGTTTACAACTTACGTCAACTGGTTCTCCTTGGTTGGTGGCGTTGCCGTTTCACTGCTTTGCTTCATTCACGGATTGAATTTCTTGCGCTTGAAGACGAGTGGCGAACTTAGACAACGTGCTGAGAAATGGAGCAAAGTGCTTTATCCGGTCTTATTGGCTGGCGAGGTTGTCTTTGTTATCCTGCTTTATCTGACCACTGACTTCTTTACCAAGAAGCCAGCAACTACTTGGAGCATTTTAATTGCGTTAGTCATCTTCACGCTGATTGCATGGTGGGGTGCGATGGCGTCCCACGATTGGGCTTCATTCTTAGCAAGTGGTTTGTCCTTGATCAGTGTGGTCGTCTTGATCTTTAACGGAATTTTTCCAAGGGTCATGGTTGGTCAAAATAACGTTAACTCAATTTTGATCAAAAATGCCTCAAGCTCACCTTACACGTTGCATTTGATGACCATTTTAACGTTCTCGATTTTACCGATTGTGCTCATTTACTTCATTTGGAGTTATTGGGTATTCTATAAGCGGTTACGGTCGCCAAAACAGGCAGCCTAAACGTTTAAGTTCAAATTATTAAAAAAACAGTGGTTGGTTATTTCCGTTTTAAAAGGAGTAATGAATCACTGCTTTTTTAATTTATTGACATTTACGGTTTTATTGCGTGCAACTTTTCACTATACTGGTACTTGTAATTAATAATAGTTGGGGGAGTGAACGAGTTGATTGATAAACGACTTTTGGCACTGCCGGGGATGCGGCGATACATGGGAATTTTAGGAATCCTGGTATTTGTGCAAGCAGTTGCCATCATTGTTCAGGCAAGGTATTTATCGATTGCGATCGTGAATCTTTGGAATTTGAAAGCATTAAATTCAATTTTGGTTCCAACGATCGTTTTTGCCATTGCCTTTCTAAGTCGCCATTTATTAACTGTGGCCGAGAATCGCGTCTTTTTTCCCTTTGTTGAAAAAACGAGTGGTGAGATGCGCGAACATTTAATGGCTAAAATTTTTAAATTAGGCCCAGCAGAAATTGAGAAACAGGGAACTGGTAACATCGTCACGATGGCACTCGAAGGAATTGACAAGGTGCAGACATATTTGATGTTGGTCATTATCAAAATCTTGGATATGTCGATTACACCATGGCTGATTTTGATCTATATTCTTTTTTTGCGATGGGAGCAGGCCATCTTTTTATTTATGATTTTTCCAGTTATTATATTATTTATGATTATTTTAGGATTAGCCGCTCAAAGTAAGGCTGATCGTCAATATGAGGGCTATCAGCGCCTTTCCAACCATTTCGTTGATACTTTACGCGGCCTTTCAACGTTAAAGCAGTTGGGGCTTTCTAAGCGTTATGCGGATAATGTTTATGAAGTGAGTGAGTCATATCGAAAAGAAACGATGTCAACTTTGCGCATTGCATTGACATCTACGTTTGCTCTGGATTTCTTTACAACGTTATCAATTGCGGTAGTAGCTGTTTTCCTTGGGTTTGATCTACTAGATGGAAAAGTCATGCTGCTGCCGGCATTAACGATTTTAGTTTTGGCACCCGAATATTTTTTGCCGATTCGAAACTTTGCCAATGATTATCATGCCACTTTAAATGGTAAAAATGCTTTGACGGCCGTTTTGGAAGTTTTGAATGAACCTGAGATGTCACAAACGAATGTGTTGCCAGACTTTAAGTGGCAATCGACGTCTTCTTTAACATTAAAAAAATTGAATTTTACCTATCCAGATGCTGACCAGCCGGCACTAAAAGATGTTTCAGTAACGGTAAAGGGCATGCAAAAGATTGGCATTATTGGTGCTTCAGGATCAGGGAAATCAACGCTGATCAATTTAATTGGTGGCTTTTTGGCGCCGGATGCGGATGGCCAGGTCGCCATTAATGGGCAATCTTTGCCGCATTTAAATCAAACGGCTTGGCAGAAGAACTTTTTATATATTCCTCAAAACCCATATCTTTTTCATGCAACGCTGGCCCAAAATATTGCTTTTTACGTTGATCATGCAACACCAAAAGAAATTAACGAGGCAGTAAAGCGTGCCGGGTTGTCTGCTTGGGTAGCAACCCTTCCAGCGGGGCTGGAAACGATGATTGGTGAAGGTGCCAGAAGTGTGAGCGGGGGTCAGGCCCAACGAATTGCATTGGCCCGGGCTTTCTTGGACCCGAATCGACGAGTTTTGCTATTTGACGAGCCAACCGCGCATTTGGATATTGAAACTGAGGCGGCCTTAAAAAAGGATATCTTGCCAGTCTTTGACAATCACCTGGTCTTTTTTGCAACACATCGTCTCCACTGGATTAGTGAAATGGATTATGTCTTAGTTATTGATCATGGACGAATTGTTGAGCAGGGAACACCTCAGGAATTGGCAACTCGTAATGGCGAATATGTTAAATTACGTTCAGAAATGGGGGCAGCCGAATAATGAAACAACTAAAACAAACTTTTACGCACGATACTTGGGTCATGCCTTATTTGCGGAAATATAAATTTTTGTTGCTGCTAGTCTTATTTTTGGGCTTCATGACCTTCTTTTCCGGCGGCGCCCTGATGTTTAATTCAGGTTATCTAATTAGTGAAGCTGCCAGACAACCTTCTAGTATTGTTTATATTTATGTTCCCGTCGTTTTGGCCCGGGCATTTGGGATTGCCCGCCCAGTCTTTCGTTATGTCGAACGACTGACTAGTCACAACTGGGTTCTAAGAATTGTATCAGATTTTCGAAAAAAGTTGTATCAGACTGTTGAGCGTAAGGCATCGGCAATTCAGCGTTCCCACCAGACAGGAGATATTCTAAGTATTTTAGCGGATGATATTGATCATATTGAGAATCTTTATCTTAGGACCGTCTTTCCAATGGTTATTGGTTGGTTACTGTACCTGTTTGTGGTGATTGGGATTGGCAGTCTTAATTGGGGTGTGGCCCTCTTGCTGTTGCTGTTACTAGGAATTATTGTCATTATTATGCCGCTGACATCAGTTGCCACCAACGGGGTTCGCGAATTTAAGCAACATCAAATTCAGCACGAATTTTATACAAATTTAACTGACGAAGTGCTTGGATTGGGAGACTGGTTGATTTCCGGCCGATATGATGATTTTATGGCCCTTCAAAAAAAGCCGATTAAATCAATTGCTAAATTGCGACGGAAAGATCATTTTTATCAATGGTGGCGGTCATTTTTCGTCCAGGTTATTGTATTGCTGACGGTGCTGGTGCTACTGATTTGGAGTGGTCTGTCACTAACCGACACGAAGGCGGAAGCCGATTGGATTGCCGCATTTGCGCTGGCAATTTTCCCTGCTGTTTCGCCATTTTTAAATATGAGCCAGGGATTGAGTGAGTGGCCAGTTTATCGGCGATCAATTGAACGCGTGAATCAGTTGGATAAGAATCAACCTCACTTAGCGCCTCAAAAGAACCTTAAAGAACAATTTAAGTCATTAAAAGTTGATCAGTTAACATTTCGGTATCCTGATGGACCAAAAAACGTTGTGAACAAGTTGTCAATGACTATTAAGCCTGGGGAAAAGATTGCATTACTTGGCCCGAGTGGAACCGGCAAGAGTACTCTTTTGAAATTAATTGTAGGTGATTTGAAGCCGGTAAGTGGTCAGGTCACAATTGATGATGTCCCCGTTTCCGCTCTACAGCAGGACCGTGCCGCCTGGTTTGGTATTTTGGATCAACAGCCATACCTATTTGACACAACGGTCATGAACAATGTCCGATTGGGAAATATCAACGCTTCTGATGAGGCCGTTAAAGCAGCGATTGAAGCCGTGGGACTTAAGCCTTTAATTGAATCGTTGCCTGACCAGTATCAAACACATGTTCAAGAAGCCGGTAAACGGTTTTCAGGGGGTGAGCGACAACGGTTATCGTTGGCCAGAATTTTACTCCAGGATGCGCCTATCATTATTTTAGATGAACCAACGGTCAGTTTGGATCCAATTACAGAACGTTATCTGCTAGACCAGGTTTTTGATCTATTGAAGAATAAAACGATTATTTGGGTGACCCATCACTTGGCGGGCATTAGTCACGTTGACCAGGTTCGCTTCTTGGAGAACGGACAATTTGACATGCAGGGGGATCCCCAAACGTTGTATCGAACCGAACCTAGATTCAGACAATTATACGATTTGGATCGAGGAAAATAGCTCAGTTGATTTTACAATCAGCTAATTGAATTAATTTAATATTGTTTTGCGATTAACCAATGATGTTTTTTGGTTAATCGTTTTTTGTTTTAAACTAGCTAAGAATGTTCATCTGTGAAAAAATTAATAAACGATGCAACTGAGTGACGCCAATCTTTTTGAATAATGATAGCGTTTACTAAGCTAAATTGGCTGATCTCTTTAACTTATTTTAAAAAACAAATTAATGGATATCGGAAAAAAATATCAATTACTTTTAAAAGTTAGTGATATTAATCTCAATATGGTATATAATTATATTATATTTTTATATACGTTATTAGAATGTTGGCTAATAAAACAAGTTAATCGACCATTTGGATCCCATTTAATCATGGTATGATAATGGCGAAACGAGGAGTTTAGTTAGTGGTCAAATGATGGAGCAACTAGTGAAGGGATGATCTTTAATGAGAAAATATATTGGTTTAGTCGGAACAACGACTGCCAAGTCAACTAATCGACAGCTTCTAAAGTTTATGAAACGTCATTTTGAAAAACAAGCGACGATTGAATTGATTGAAGTATCCGGATTACCAATGTTTAACAAGCCCCAGGATTTGAAAGTACCGCAGCGAGCAGTCGAAATTGCCAAAAAAATTAATAGCAGCGATGGTGTGATTATTAGTACACCGGAATACGATCATGCGGTACCGGCGGTTTTAATGAATGCTTTGGAATGGCTGTCCTATGGGATTCATCCATTGCTTGATAAACCAGTGATGATCATCGGGGCTTCATTTGGATCTTTAGGAACTTCCAGAGCGCAGGCCCACTTGCGTCAGATGCTGGATTCTCCAGAAATTGGCGCTCGGGTGATGCCTAGTTCTGAATATTTGGTTGGCCACGTTCTTGAAGCGTTTGACAAGGATGGCAATTTATGTGATCAGGAGAAAATTGATCAATTAGACGCCCTATTCGCTGATTTTGAACAATTTGTCAAAATTTCAAAAGAACTTTGGCATACAGAAAAAGCTGATCGAAAAGCAATTCAGAAGCTTGATAAACAGGATTTTAAGTAAGGAGAGTGCGTCATATGAAATTAGTAGGAATTGCCGGCACGGTGGAAGATAAGTCCTATAATAAAATGTTACTTCAATTTATTGCGAACCATTTTAGCCAGTTAATTGATATTGAAATTCTAAGCATTGATGATATCCCGATGTTTGATCAGGATAACGATCAAACAAACAGCGGCGCCATTCAGTATTTGAATCGTAAAATTGCGGGTGCCGATGGCGTCATTATTGCAACGCCTGAGCACAATCATACTATTACGGCAGCCCTAAAAAGCGTGATTGAATGGTTATCATTTAAAGTTCATCCATTTTCAGGCAAACCAGTGATGATCGTTGGTGCTTCTTATTATGAACAAGGGTCATCAAGAGCTCAGTTGAATTTGCGACAAATTTTGGAAGCCCCGGGCGTTAATGCAATTGTCTTTCCAGGAAATGAATTTCTTTTGGCTAACGTAAAGGAAGCATTTGACGATAATGGTAATTTAAAGGACGAGAAAACGGTTGCCTTTCTTCAAACAACACTTCAAAAGTTTCTGAAATTTGTCGAAGTCATTAATACAATGAATCAGAAACCTAAGGGCGGCAGTGATGCTTCCGACAGTGAAGATTTAAATGCTACCGGAAAAATTTCGACGACAGTTGAGGGTGTTGATATGGCAGCCGATGATTGGGTTGAGAAGGCGGCAGAGAAAGTTAAGGCGGTTGATGGGTCGACTTATGTTAAATTGGATCGGGGGTTATTAACGGTTGACCAGCTTAATTATTTTCTGAATTCAATGCCAATTGAGTTGACGTACGCTGATAGTAACAATCAGTTTATTTATTATAATAAAATGACCGAGACTAAGAAAATGCTGGCACCAAGGCGTCCCGGCCAAGTCGGTGACCCATTGGCACTCGTCCATCCCAAACGGGCAATTAAAGGCGTTAAGCACGTGATTCACGCATTGCGAACTGGCCAAACCGATTTGGTTAAAATGCCGGTTCCTGGAAATGGTCCCGATAAGTATATTGTGCATTATTATAAAGCGATGCACGATGAGAAGGGCAAGTATGTCGGAATCAATGAATTTGTGGCAGACATTATGCCGATTGTTAAATGGTATCTAAAGAAAACGGGCCAAAAGTTAACGGTTGATCCCAATGCCAAGGCTGACGCAAACACTGGCGCATCAGCTAAGGATGATCAAACTGATGACTCTGCAGATGCCAATACTGGGGCTTCAGAAAAGGAAGAACCAACGGCGTCCACTAGCACTGAAACCAGTAGTGATGCGACGACTGGTGCATCAGAAAATTAAATTATTTGATTATGAAATCAGCTAATGATTTAGTTGGCTGTTAATGATTCAGACTTAAAAAATTCCGTAAAATCAATGCTTCAAAAACATTGGTTTTGCGGAATTTTCATCGTTATTGATTTCTTTGCAGAAGCATTTTAGTTAATTTGCGTAAGTCGTTTTTGGCTTTTTGATCAGTAAGCTGGTCAATCAGTGCTAAGGATTTTTGGGTCAACTCATGCGCAATATTGTGGGCTTGTTTTAAGCCGCCAGAATCAATGACAATTTTTTGAATTTGATGGATATCGTCATCGGTTAATTGTTGTCGTTTGGCCAAAAGAGGCGCTAGTTGCTGGCCAGCCGTTTGAATTGCCATAATTAACGGCAATGTGTAGACCCCAGACCTAAGATCTTCTAAAACCGGCTTTTTGGTCTGGTCAGAATGACCTTGATAGTCCAAAATATCATCCTGGATTTGATAAGCCTGGCCAACTGCAAGACCAATTTTTTCACCCAGCTTGACGATTTTTGGGGATGCATGAGTTAAGATTGCGGCTTGTTCGAAGCTTAATTTGAAGAGTTCGGCAGTCTTACCCGTGATTTCGTGAAAGTAGTCGCTTTGGGACATGTCTTGTCGATAGTTAAAGGTCATTTGATCCAACTCACCGTTGAGAATGGTTTGCATTGCATTGATATGCCGTTTTAGATCAGCTGTATCGTGGGTTGATTTTAAAACCTGATCGAAATAACAGGTAAATAAATAGTCTCCTGCATATATGGCATTTTTTTGCCCATATTGAGTTTGAATTGTCTGAACGCCCCGGCGAAGAGGTGATTGGTCAATTACATCATCGTGGATGAGTGTGGCGACGTGAAGCAATTCAATCGCTGCAGCACCGGCACGTAATTGGTTACTTGGTGTCGGTTCTCCAAATTCTGAATATATGTAGAAAAACCCTGGTCGTAGCAATTTTCCCCCAGATTTTAGTAAAGCCAAAATTTTTGAATGAACGGGTTGATTCGACAATGAAACCGCCTTTAAAAGGTACGGTTCAAGTTGAATTAATTTTAACTGAATGCGTGGAAATTGGTGCCAAATTCGATGAACCATAGGATATAACCTCAAGTCTTAAGAAAATTTTAATTACCTTATCTAAGATACAAATTACTTGGGTAATTGTCAATCATTGGCAATAATTGAAATATTAAAAAAATAACCCGCAATTCCTGATTAAGGATTGCGGGTTGAGGTAAAACAGCTTATTTTAGAACCGTGAATTTAGACCTTTTTGTTTTTTAGGGTTCGTTCAATTTTGACTTGGCGGTTGGTAAGTGACTCGTCGGTGATAAGTGGCGTCACATTGCCAATACTAATCAGTGTTAAATGATGCATTGCCCGGGTGATAATCGTATAAAGGGTCCCTAGCAGAGAGCTGTCGGGATAGTTTGTAATTGATGTGTCCCAAGCAATCACCGCGTCAAATTCAAGCCCCTTGGCCAGGTAAATCGGTAAGACCAAAATTCCCTTTGGCAGCGTTCGATCAGCATCCTTAAGCAGCTTTGCCCCAGTTTGGCTGTGAATTAACTGGTAGACCGTTTTAGCCTCAGCCATATCTTTGGTTAAAACTGCAATGGTTGCATACGTCTGGCGTTGATTTGAAATAGTCTTAAGTAACTGATCAGTTGCTTCTGACATATCCGGCGTCACAATTAGTTCCGGAATATCGCCATCCCGGTTAAAGGCTTCAATATCATCGCCATTTGGCAGGATCGATTTGGCAAATGTGGTAATGGGATAGGTTGATCGGTAGGAACGCATTAAATTAATAAGGCGTGAGTGACGAACGTGAAATGCCTGGTTTAATTTGTTCAAAATTTCTTTTGGCTGTTCAACGTCTTTAAACAATGCCTGTTCGCTATCACCTAACAATGTCCACTTGGTTTGTGGGAACGCGTACTTTAAATATTTTAATTGAGCGACCGAATAATCTTGCATTTCGTCGACAAACAAATATTTCATCGTATTATTTTGGCCACTTTGACAAATATAATCCCGCATATACAGTAATGGCGCACAATCATCAAGTTTGATTGAATGAAATTCAATTTCTTGGTTGAATTCGGAAATGGTGCGGTGCCACTGAGTTGAATCAATTTCATTTGGTAGCGGAACACGGGTCAGAAAATCAACGTATTGGACATAGGGGTCAAAGAAATTATTATTGAAGATTGCATCATAAACAACCTGAAGCCGTGCGGTCACAATCTTTTTAGCAATATAGAAGCGTTCGTCGTCTTCGTTCTGGAAATCTCGAAGTCGCTTAGTACCTAGTAAATCATGATATTTTTCTTCACTTAACTGGTCGATTTCTTCGTTAACCCAGTTAGCCTTGGTTTCTGTTAAGATTCGATGCTTTAATCGCTTGATCAGGGTATTTTTGGTTTTTAAAAAGCGATCCGGTACGGCCATTGCTGTCGGAAACGAGGCAAAGATTTGCTGAATTTCCTGCTTGCTGAAGAAAACATTTTCGTTAAAAATAATGTCACTAAATTGAATTCGATCAGCGGTTAATGATTGACAATAGTTTTCAACGTTGGCCATAAAGGCAGCGGATTCTTTGAACTCACGGATCTTTTTTTGCTGGGGAGTGAGATGGCCATCGGATTCATAACGATCAAACAAACTTTGAACATTTAACCCTTTCAAACGGTTGTCAATAAATTCGTCAAAAGTGACTTGTCGCATATTGCGTTCACCCAAGCTTGGTAAAACTTCTGAAATGTAGTGGCTAAAAAGCTTATTGGGTGAGAAAAGAATAATCTGATCAGCCTCTAATGTATCGCGACTGTGATAAAGTAAAAAAGCAATTCGTTGTAAAATAGCTGAAGTTTTTCCTGATCCAGCAACACCTTGAACAACGAGTAAGTTGCTTTTAGTGTCACGAATGATATCGTTTTGTTCATGCTGGATGGTGGCAACGATGTTTTGCATATAGTCATCATTTTGGGCGCCTAGAGCACTTTGAAGCATCTCATCGCCAACCGTTTCGTTTGTATCAAACATGTTTCGAATTTGACCGTCAACAATTTGAAATTGACGTTTTTTGGTCAGGGTGGTTTGTTGCTGGCCCATCGGTGTCTCATAGCTGACTTTGCCTAACGTGCCGTTATAGTAAATACTTGAAATGGGTGCCCGCCAATCATAGACTAAAAATTCACCATCGTCATTCTCGAAAGAGGCAATCCCAATATATAATTTTTCGGTCTCAGCCTGATCATCATCTTTGATATCGATTCGGCCGAAATAAGGTGATTTTTGCAAATCTTTCAGAGTTGAAAGTTGATGTTTTAAAATTGTTTCGTTTTCAGTTAGCCGAGAAACCAAACCACGTTGTTGCTGGAGTTCGGCACTGGTTTCAATTCGATCATCAACTTCAAAATAGTTGACAGAAGTATTATCGGAATAAGTCTGCTGAACCTTCTTGGTTTCGGTGTGGGCACGGTTGTATTCGTTTTCCGTGCTGGTAATCTTAGCACTGATTTTATCGATAACCTTGTCAACCCGCTGCTGTTCTTTTTTCTGTTCTTTACTTTCCAAAAAGGGTTCCTCCAGTCTACTTACTGTCCGGTCATCAAATTTAACTTGCAATAAAGGATAATTCACTCATGACACTTATCTTTAATTTATAGATGTTAATGAGTTGGTTTTTGATGAAAATTTGGTCATGAGTTGTCAATTCTTGAGACTTTTTTATCTTAATGCTTGCACAATTTTAGTTTGATTTTTGCATTCTGTCAATTGAAAGCGCACAGCTTTTATTTGAGGTCATGATGATCGGCTATGACTTAGGGAGCTATGGCAAGGGACCCTTTGACATTTGTGGGATTTATCAGTAAAATTAATATGTTATTAATGATGAGTAGAACCGCCGCAAAAAGAGAGGCTACATTTGCTGAAAGTGGCCATGGCGGTACGAATTGGTTTTTATGAAAGGGTGGCCCCCTTATCGCTTAGAGAGGTAACTACACTTACAGCTAGTTACAATTTAGGTGGTACCACGTTTTAGCGTCCTATTGGTCAATCAATAGGACGCTTTTTCGGAAAATAATGGATCGGTCATCAATTATCGAAAATTGAAAGGAACGTTGTCTCATGGCAAAAAAAGTTATTTTAACGGGAGATCGGCCAACGGGCAAGTTGCACATTGGACACTACGTCGGTTCTTTAAAAAATCGGGTTGAATTACAAAACTCGGGTAATTATGAAACCTTTATCATGATTGCGGATATGCAAGCTTTGACCGATAATGCACGGGATCCTGAGAAAATTCGTCATAGCTTAATTCAAGTGGCACTGGATTATTTAGCTGTTGGCATTGATCCTAAGAAAGCGACCATCTTAGTTCAGTCTCAGATTCCTGCGCTACCGGAGTTAACACAGCATTATTCAAATCTGGTTACGGTGGCGAGGTTAAACCGGAACCCAACGGTTAAAAATGAAATCAAGCAAAAGCATTTTGGTCAGAGTGTGCCGGTAGGTTTTGAAATGTATCCGATTAGTCAGGCAGCTGATATTACTGCTTTTAAAGCAACGACCGTTCCTGTCGGTGATGATCAGGAACCCATGCTTGAACAAACTCGTGAAATTGTGCGGTCATTTAATTCGATCTACCAACAGGATATTTTGGTTGAACCGGAAGGCTACTTTCCACCAAAAGGAATGGGGCGGATCCCTGGCTTAGACGGAAATGCCAAAATGAGTAAGTCACTTGGAAATGCAATTTACTTATCGGATGATGAGGATACCATTTATAAAAAAGTGATGTCGATGTATACGGATCCAAATCACATTCATGTTGAAGAACCTGGACGAGTTGAGGGCAACACGGTCTTTACCTACTTGGACATTTTTGATCCGGATAAGCAAAAAGTTGCGGACTTGAAAGCCCAATACCAACACGGCGGCCTTGGTGATGTTAAAATCAAGCGTTATTTAAATGACGTGCTTCAAGCTGAATTAAAGCCGATTCGTGAACGTCGAAATCAATACGAAGAAGATATTGCCGGCGTTTATGATATTTTAAAAAAGGGCAGCGAATATGCAAATACGGTTGCCAATCAAACCTTGAAGGAAGTTCGTGATGCTATTGGAATCAATTACTTTGGCTAGCACTGCCGGAAAGGATGGCAGGGATGCAAAACCTTGTAATTTTGGATATTGGCTCTAATTCGGTTCGAATGGCGATTAATCAGATTTTAAGTGATGGCAGCTATCGTGAAATTAAGCGGGTTAAAAATGACAGCCGGCTGTCGGAAGGAATGGGCAAAGCCAAGGTACTCCAGGTATCAGCAATGGAAAGGACGATTCAAGCCTTGGCAGATTTTAAGGTGATTTATCGTCAATACCGGGCGGATTACGTCATTGGCATTGCAACCGCTGCAGTTAGGCAAGCTAAAAATCAAGCGGCCTTTTTACAGGCAGTGAAAAAGCGAATTGGTATTACCATCCGGGTCCTTTCGGGTGTTCAAGAAGCTTATTATGATTATTTGGGCGTGATTAATCGCTTGGGAATTCAAAATTGTTTGATTTTGGATATTGGCGGTGCCAGTTGTGAGTTAATTAGGGTAGTTGGTGGCCAGGGTAAACATTTGACCAGCATCCCGATTGGCGCTGTCAATATTTCCGAAAGGTTTCACTTAAATGATGTTATTTCGGGAGCCAATCTTTTTAATGCCCAGTTTCATATTCAAAAACGATATTCGAAAATTAAATGGTTAAAACATTCACAACGAGAACCGTTGGTGCTGCTTGGTGGGGCCAATCGGACGTTAGCCCGTATCAATCGAACGCGACAAGGGATGAAACGGGTGGATTCGATTCATGGCTATCACCTGAGTTATGACCAAGTTTGTCGGACCTATTTGGCACTCTTAAGAGGGGATGTCAGACATCGACGGCAGATTCAAGGATTAGAACGTGATCGGGCCGATATTATCGTTGGTGGGTTATTACCACTAATGGTTTTGATGGATAAAGTCGATACGCGAAAGGTCCTCTTTTCCGAAAGTGGTGTTCGTGAGGGAATTATCACTGAATTTGTTGAAAAGAATCGCCGTAGTTGACGACACTGGACTGGTTGATGGAAATATGATGAACGGGCTGGCATCGGGAAAATTCCTGTCCAGCTTTTTGTTGCTAAGAAGAGTTGGAGTGATTAAATGGCATCTCACTGGGCCCACTTTTATCAAAAATCATATCAGGAACGTTTAAAACTAGTCGCAACGTTTGCCGGGTTAACGCCTGAACAGCTTGCTGATTTAAAAACGGATAACCGGGAGATTTTCGATCATTTAATCGAAAATTATTTGGCGGATTATCCATTACCTGAAGGAGTTGTCACCAACTTAAAGATTAATGGCCAATCCTATGTTGTGCCATTGGTTACGGAAGAACCTTCCGTGATTGCGGCTGCTAATAATGGGAGTCAGCTATTAGCGAGCGGTGAGGGCATCCTGGGCAAGGTTGATCAACGACTTTTGGGCGGTCAAGTGATCCTAAAAGACGTTTCAAATGTTCAAAAGTTGCAGCGGCTGATCGTTAATCAACAGGTGAAACTTCTAAAAATTGCCGATCAAAGTCATCCCCAAATCCTAAAACACGGTGGCGGTGCGAAATCGCTGACACTGCGATCATTGAACGCCCATTTTTGGTCCGTTGATTTGTTAGTTGATCCTGGCGAAGCAATGGGGGCCAATTTGATTAATACCATGCTTGAAGCCCTTGCCGATGAATTTCGATCACTTGGGTGTCAAGTCACAATGGCCATTCTGTCAAATGCGGCTGATCAAAGCCTGGTTCAGGTAGTCGGGAAAGTGCCGGTATCGCGCCTTTCGCGTGCCAAAATGGCCGGTCAGGAAGTGGCCCAACGAATTTCGGATGCTTCTCAAGTAGCGCAAATTGATCCTTATCGAGCGGTTACTCATAATAAAGGAATCATGAACGGGGTTGATGCGGTGGTTATGGCAACCGGTAATGACTGGCGAGCCGTCGAAAGTGCCGTGCATGCTTTTGCAGTCAAGGATGGTCAATATCGGGGCCTGAGCACTTGGCAGCTAAAAGGAGAATTCTTGGTTGGACAGATGACGTTGCCGTTACCAATTGGGGTGGTTGGCGGTGCGACCAGCGTTTTGTCGATGGCAATGGTTAATAAAAAAATCATTGGGATTAATCATGTTAGTGAATTGATGCAAGTAGCCGCCGGAATTGGGCTTGCACAAAATTTGGCGGCCCTTAAGGCGCTGGTGACTGAGGGAATTCAGAAGGGCCATATGAGTTTACAAATGAGATCATTGGCAATGGCCAACGGGGCAACCGAAGCCGAATTACCGATGGTTGTTAAACGACTCAGAAAAATTGATCACCCGAATTCAACAACTGTCGCAAAAATTTTGAACGAATTACGAAAGTAGGATAAAAGCATGGATAATGAAATTAATTTTGACTTAAACGATCAGGTGCACAGCTTGATTGACGCGGTGAACCATTATTTTCCGGGAACGGTGACCGTCACTTTTCTGGGGAAGCTTCAGGCAGGGTATGTTCGTCATGATCAGTCACAGGTGGTGCAGGATGGTAAAAACGTGATTATCCAAATTGCAGATCTAAGTGCGCCAAACTACACGGCATCGCATGAATTGCTGCATTTGCTAATGGTCTTAAGAGGGTTCCCCCAAGTCTTCTTTTCATTGACCACCGGCAATTCCCAACTGGATGATCAACTCAAAATGATGGGGACTGAATTATATGATATCGTTTCTCATTTTGTGGTGGTTTCCGAACAGCGAAAACACGGCTTGATTGACGATGACGTTGAAGAGATGTACTTGAAGGGAATTTATGCAACCATTAAACCCGAACCGAATCCACTTGATGATCAAATGACTTTGCGCTTAATGACATTACTGGATGCCATGGTGTTTTATGGCGATCATTTTGATCAAGTTGTTGGGAAATTAAAACAGGACTTTCCGATTTCATTAGCGGCCGCTGAAAAGTTGTATCAAGTGATCACCGAAAAACCGACCGATTCACCCTTTGGTTTGCGACGAAACGTTGTCAAATTGTTTAAAGCTTTTGATGAGCAGTTAAAGCAGTGGGAATTGCCGCCCCTTCACAATACTGAATTTACGACGTTAACCAGCGTCCTATCTAAACGGCAACTAAATCTTCAAGTTCGTCAATTATTCGAAGTTTTCCATTCGGAATTAATTGAGATTCACAGCAATACGCGAGCTTACGTTGGTTTTAATCGGGTTGATGATCAAAATGCGTTTGTTTTGGCTAATCCAAAGGGTGACCAGGATAATCCGGAATTTTTCAAAAAAATTTACGATAAAACAGTCAAAGAACTGTTCGATAGCTTAAAAATGCCTTATATTGAACGTGAGTAGTTAATTAAGGGGGATGCAAAATGATTGATCAAAAAATTCAAGACTTATTTGATAATGCGAAAAAAATCGTTTTTCTGACAGGAGCGGGTGTTTCAACCGCATCTGGAATCCCAGATTATCGTTCTAAAAATGGCTTATACACTAATGATAAGTCTGATAAACCGGCTGAATATTATTTAAGCGCTGACTGTTTGCGCGATGAACCCAAAGTCTTTTATCAATATGAGAAGTCGAATATGTATTATCCGGATGCCAAGCCGAATGTCATTCATGAAAAGCAGGCTGCTTTCACGCAAAAGCGGGATGCAGTGGTTGTGACGCAAAATATTGACAGCTTATATCGAAAAGCTGGGACTAAGCACTTAGTGGAGTTTCACGGGAACCTTTACAATGTTTACTGCCAAAAATGTCGGAAAAAAGTGGACTATCGAGAATATTTAAAGAGCATGTATCATCGAAATTGCGGGGGGATTCTCCGACCTGATATTGTCCTTTATGGTGAGGGCTTGAATCCCAGTGCAATTTCTCAAAGTATTAAGGCGGTTTCAGAAGCCGATTTAATTGTCATCGTCGGCACCTCCATGCGGGTTTATCCCTTTGCCGGCCTGATTGATTACCGAACTAATCACGCAACTGTTTTGGCCGTTAATGAAGAACAACTATCATTTTCATTTCCATTCACGATGATTAAAGAAAATGCGGTTGACTTCTTTGATGATTTAAAGGTCAACGCTTAAGGGTTGCGTTGGTGCATTTAAAGTGAGGTGAGACGTGATGATTACAATTGGGTTAACCACTTTTTCGGAGCATCCGGCACTCATCGGGCATGCCAAGCGAAAGGTTCGTTTATCGGAATACAGTGCTCATTTTCCAGTTGTTGAATTAGATACGCCGTTTTATGCAGTTCCTAAAGTGACAGTGATTCAACATTGGCAACAGCAAGTGTCGGATAATTTTCAGTTTATTTTAAAAGCTAACCGGGTGATGACGATGCACGATCAGGGAAGTGGTGATCCGGTAAGTACTGAAGAGCGTTTAGCCATTTTTAAGGACTATAAACGGACGGTGACGCCTTTAATGAAGGCGGGGCAGTTAAAAACCATCCTATTTCAATTTCCACCTTATTTTTCCCGTAGAGTAGAAACCATCGAATATTTACGTCGGATCAGCCGGTTAATGGCCGGCTATCCGGTTTCGGTTGAATTTCGGAATCCCTCATGGTATGGTCAGGGCATTCTGAATGATGTTTCCGGTTACTTGAAAGAGTTGGGCTTTGATTTAGTGGTAGTCGACGAACCCCATACAACTAATATGGGCGTACCATTTGAACCGGTGGTCACCAGTGACCAACTGTGCATGCTGCGGTTGCATGGTCGTAATGTTAAGGGATGGACGGATACGACGGGAGATTGGCGAAGTAAACGAACACTTTACCGCTATTCAACTAAAGAACTCATGCAATTAAAAGAGGTTGTTTTGTCACTGCAGAAACGGACAAAAGAGGTTTGCGTTATTTTCAATAACAATGCTGGTCGGGATGCCGCTGACAACGCCCTTGAGTTGCAAAAGCTACTGGGAATTTCCTTTGACGGGTTATCGCCTCTTCAAATGGATCTGTTTTGAGAAACTTTTCTTAGCACCTCTCGCACCCGTTTGCTTTTTTTGCTATACTTGATGGTAATTATTATCAAAGAATCATAGATTAATACGATTGGAAAAGAGGTACTTTCATGGCAGAAAGTAAGCCAACATTTTATATCACAACACCAATTTATTATCCTTCCGGAAGGTTACATATCGGCAATTCCTATACAACAATCGCTTGTGATGCCGTTGCTCGCTACAAGCGGGCAATGGGATACGATGTGTTTTTCCTGACGGGGACTGATGAGCATGGCTTAAAGATTGAACAAAAAGCCGATAAGTTGGGAATGACTCCTCAAGCTTATGTTGATAAAATGGCTAAGGGAATTAAAGCCCTGTGGAAGAAATTGGAAATTTCCAACACTAAATTTATTCGAACAACGGATGATTATCATGAAAAAGCGGTTGCCCAAATTTTTCAGCAGCTTCAAGATCAAGGCGACATTTATTTGGGTGAATATACCGGTTGGTATTCCGTTTCAGATGAAGAATATTTCACTGAAAGCCAGCTTGCTGAAGTTTATCGTGATGATAATGGCAAGGTAATTGGTGGTAAGGCACCCAGTGGACATGAAGTTCAATTGGTTCATGAACAGTCTTACTTTTTTAAGATGAGTAAGTACGCTGATTGGTTGCGGAACTACTACCAAGAGCATCCGGACTTTATTCAACCGGCCAGCCGAATGAATGAAATGATTAAGAACTTTATCGATCCCGGACTGGAAGATTTAGCGGTTTCGAGAACGACTTTCCACTGGGGGGTGCCTGTTAAATCAGATCCTAAGCACGTGGTCTATGTTTGGATTGATGCGTTATCCAACTATATTACCGCATTAGGGTATGATGGTCAGGATGACAGTGGTTTCAAAAAATATTGGCCAGCCGATGTCCAAATGGTTGGAAAGGAGATTGTCCGATTCCACACCATTTATTGGCCGATTATTTTGCATGCACTGGGGTTGCCATTGCCCAAGACAGTCTATGGACATGGCTGGTTATTGATGAAAGATGGCAAGATGTCCAAGTCAAAGGGAAATGTGATTTACCCGGAAACCTTGATGGATCGCTATGGACTGGACGCACTGCGTTATTATCTATTGCGGGCAATGCCGTATGCCAATGATGGTATTTTTACACCTGAAGACTTTGTTGACCGGGTAAACTTTGATTTAGCAAATGACTTGGGCAATCTGCTGAATCGAACAGTTTCAATGATTAACAAGTATGAGAACGGGGTCATTCCAGCCTTTAAACCTGGGGTTACCGACTTTGATAAAGAGTTGGAGGCGGTTTCCAAACAGACGATTGCCAACTTCAAGAAGTGGATGGAGGAGCTGCACTTCTCTGATGCACTGGCTGAAATTTGGAAACTGGTTTCACAATCTAATAAATACATTGATCAGACAGAACCTTGGGTTTTAGCTAAACGTGATGAAGACCAGGAGCAGTTGGCTTCGGTAATGGCGCATTTAGCAGCTAGCTTGCGGGTAATTGCTGAGTTGATTAGTCCGATTATGACTCACGCACCAAAAGAAATTTTTCATCAGCTTGGTTTGGATGAACCCATTGACCTTAAGAATCTTGACATTGCCGATTTGCCGGCTGGCGCTAAAACTGTGGCCAAAGGAACCCCAATTTTTCCACGAGTTGATGTCGATGAGGAAGTCAACTTTATTAAGACTAAGATGACCACTAATACTAAAGCGAAGGGTCGTTCGGCAATGAAAGCTGCAGCTGAAAAACAATTTGATCCTGAAGAAACCAATTTGAAACTTACCAAAAAGGAAGTTCGGTTTGAGGCGTTTGAAAAGATCGAATTGAAAGTGGCTGAAATCCTTGATGTTAAAAAAGTTGAGGGTGCCGATAAATTACTGCAATTCCGTTTGGATGCAGGCGACGATGGTGATCGACAAATTCTTTCCGGGATTGCTAAATGGTATCCTGATTACCAAAAGTTGATTGGTAAGAAAGTCATTATCGTTTCTAATTTAAAGCCGCGTAAGATGCGTGGACAAATTAGCCAAGGCATGTTACTGTCGGTTGAACACGATGATGGTAACGTTGAACTTGTAACGGTTGATTCACATCTTGAAAATGGTTTAACTTTGGAATAACTCATAAAATGGACCAATTTTCTCATCTTTTCATTTGATAAGAAAAGCGGCCCGTTTTTCTTTCATAACATTAATAAATTAAATAAAGGGAATTTTTAAATGAAAATTTTTGATTCACACACACATTTAAACGATGATCATCTTTACCCTCAAGCTGAAAAATATGCCACTCACGCACGTCAACTTGGGGTCGTTAAGCTGGCTAATGTTGGGTCTAATCAACTCCTTAACGATCGTTCATTGGCGTTAAGTGCAAAGTATGATGGGATGTATTCAATTATTGGCTGGCATCCTGAAGATTCAATTCACTTTCATGAGGCCCAAAGACAATTGTTAATCGAGCAGCTTCAACAGCCTAAAGTTGTGGCCTTAGGCGAAATTGGGTTGGATTATTATCAAACCACGTCGCCGCGTGCTGTTCAAAAGCGAGTCTTTAGAGAACAGATTGAAATTGCCAAAACACTTCATTTACCGATTTCAGTTCATAATCGTGAAGCATTTGAAGACACCTACGCCATTTTAAAAGAATCGAATGTGAAGGAAATCGGTGGCGTCATGCACAGTTTTAATGGCGATGCTGAGTGGCTAAAGAAATTCTTGGATTTAGGCATGATGGTTTCCTATAGTGGTGTGGCGAGCTTTAAAAAGACTCACGAAGTTCATGATGCTGTTAGACAGACGCCATTTGACCGAATGTTGGTAGAAACTGATGCGCCGTATTTAGCCCCTGAGCCGCTCAGAGGCAAACAAAACGAGCCGGCTTATAGTCTATATACCGTTGAAGCGATTGCTCGCTTCTGCGATGTGAATCCGGACATGATTGCTGAGAATACTTATCGAAATGCATTGAAATTATTTGGACTTGATAAAAATGAAGAAAATTAAAGAAGTTATTGTCGTCGAAGGAAAAGATGACACAAAGCGAGTTTTAAGGGCCGTTGACGCTGATACAATTGAAACCCGTGGATCCGCGATTCCAGACGAAACATTGGCACTGATAAAGAAGGTGGCCAAAACGCGCGGGATTATTGTTTTCACGGATCCTGATTTTTCGGGTGAAAAAATTCGAAAAACAATTGCGGCTGAGGTACCAAACGCGAAGCATGCTTTTATTACCAAGTCTCAGGGAATTCCTAAACGGTCAGAAGGCTCTTTAGGAGTTGAACATGCCAGCCCTGAGGCCATTCGAGAAGCACTTAGCCGAGTTTATACAGAAGATGAACAAGCCGAAGAATTAATTTCTCGTGAGTTGCTCATGAAATACCGGTTAATGGGGAGCCCAGACGCTCGAAAGCGCCGAGAAAAACTTGGTGAATTACTCGGCATCGGCTACGTTAATGGGAAACAATTGCAACATCGATTGCGAATGTTTGGCATTACCGCCGATCAGTTTAAGCATGCCGTTGAAGAGATAGACAAAGGTGAGAAATAAAATGAATGATTATCCAGAAATTGCTTCGCCGGCAAGGACTCAGGCAATTTTAAACCGCTACCGGTTATCGGCTAAAAAGAGTTTGGGCCAGAATTTTCTAGTAGACCTCAATATTCTTAAAAAAATTGTTGAAACTGCCAACTTAACTAAAAATGATAACGTGATTGAAATTGGTCCCGGGATTGGTGGATTAACGGAACAGTTGGCTAAGGTTGCCAACCAAGTACTGGCATTTGAAATTGATCAGAATTTACTGCCGGTTTTAGCGGAGACACTAGCGCCTTATGATAATATTGAAATTATTAACCAAGATATTTTAAAGGCCAATCTTCCAGAAATAGTTGGTCAAAAATTGACACCGGATCAGCCATTGAAAGTGGTTGCCAACTTGCCGTATTATATTACGACACCGATTGTAATGGATCTACTGGCAAATCCGGTTAAGTTTGACTCAATTGTTGTGATGATGCAAAAAGAGGTGGCGGATCGATTAAATGCTGTTCCGGGGACCAAAGCGTATGGCTCTCTTTCCGTGATCGTTCAGCAACAGAATGAAGTTGAAATCTCGTTTATTGTGCCAAAAACGGCTTTCATTCCCCAACCCAAAGTTGACTCGGCAATTGTTAGGTTATCCCAGAAGTCATCTGGTGATGAGCAACCATTTAATCATAAGCGGTTTGTTGGTTTTGTCAGGGGATGCTTTATGCATCAGCGAAAGACATTATGGAATAACTTGTTAGGAATCTTTGGGAAAGAGCCGCCTGCAAAGGCGCACATTAAATCAATATTAGCGGATTTGGCAATCGACCCAACCGATCGTCCGGAGCAGTTGGCAGTGCAACAATTTGTCTCTTTGGCTAATGCATTTCACAAAGTTGGGCTGCTTAATTGATTTGAGTAGGAGCTGGGTTGAATGAGTAAAATGTTAAACTTTTTGTTGCCAGATAAGGTATTTTGTGATATAATTTGAATTTTTTTCACATTAGTGGTATCATTACTTAATATGAGGTGGTAACATGCCAATTACTTTATCTGTGATTAAACACAGATTAGATGATCATATTGGTCAGCATGTTCTTGTAACTTCTCAAATTGGCCGTCGCAAGACAACCAAGCGGCATGGCGTTTTGAGGGAAACATTCCCTGCCGTTTTCATTGTTGAATTGGATCCGGGAAAATCCAGTTTTGAAAGGGTATCGTATAGTTATACTGACATTTTAACGAAGAATATCGCAGTGAATTTTGATGATGAACAAGTCGATTAATATGTTTACCTATGTCTAGGGGCGAGCGCAATTTGAATTGTGCCTGGCCTTTTTTTCTGGCCTAAATAAACTTTAATTGTGACAGCTTTTAACCACACTTACTGATTGTTCACTGACAAGTGCCGGATAATTTAGTATAATTTTGTTAATTAATCCTAATCCGATGGTCGACCGATTGGGCAGTCATTGTTTAGGTGGAGAATAAATAAGTGTGTGAAAAGAGGTGTCGCCGTTGAAAATTATGACACGGGCGCCGGCAAAACTAAATTTAAGTTTGGACACGCCACGCATTCATTCAGATGGAACGATTGAGTGGCGAATGATCATGATTTCAATTGGTTTAAGTGATTACGTTCAAGTAGAAACGACCATGACTAACTTAATTGAGATTTTTTCAGATAGTGGCTTTTTACCACAAGATAATCGAAACCTGGCTTACAAAGCTGCCCAAATTTTTCTTGAAGAAACGCAAATTAAAACGGGGTTGAAGATTACCATCGAAAAGAATATTCCGGTAGCGGCCGGCTTAGGGGGTGGCTCTTCGGATGCCGCAGCTGTTTTTCGAGCTTTAAATGACCTCTTTCAAGTTAACTTACCGTTAGTTGCACTTGCAAAAATGGGACTTCGGGTAGATTCTGATGTTCCCTACTGCATTTACGGTGATACTGCGTTGGTTAGCGGACGGGGTGATGTGATTACGCCCTTACCAAAACTGCCTAAAATGTGGTTTGTGCTGGCGAAACCCCACGCTAGTGTCTCAACACCACGGATTTTAAAGAAACTGTCAACAACGGCTGTGCAACACCCAAGAACGGAGGCATTGCTTGCCGCAATTACCAACCGTAATTATCAAGAAATTATTTCGAATATGGGCAATGCATTGGAGACCATTACAATTGCAGAGCATCCTCAAATTTTAACGCTTAAAGAACGATTAATAAAATATGGGTGCGACACTTCTCAAATGAGTGGCAGTGGGCCAACAGTTTTTGGCGTCTGTCGAACTGAATCCAGGGCTAAACGAGTGTACAACAGTCTTTCAGGTTTTTGCCATGAAGTTTATCTAACTCAGGTGACTTCTGAGAAGCCGAGTATTAATTAAAAATGGGTTAAAACGAACTGCTTTTAAAAGTTGTTTTGAGAAAGCAGTTCATTTTTTATGCTAATCTGACCATTATTTTAGGTAGGGGGATAGAGGCAAAGACGTTGTGAAATGCATCATTGTATTTTAAACTATAACAGTAATACTTACTTTTTTAGGTGGAGGGAAAGTTGTTTGAATGAGACACTCATTTCAGTTAGAAATTTATCGTTAAGTTTTCCAAATCATCAAGTCCTTTCTAATTTAAGTTTTGATGTTAAGCGCGGCGATTTTATAGGCATCATTGGCGAAAATGGGGTTGGCAAGACCACGCTGGTTCGATTGATTCTGAAACAATTGCGGCCGTCATCCGGTGAGATTGTGTTGAAAAGTGGTCTAAAAATTGGCTATGTGCCACAATTTCGAAATATTGACGTAGAATACCCGTTATCTATTAAAGATTTTATTTCTCTGAGTTATACCGGTATTAAGTGGCCGTGGCTCTCGAGAAAAGAGCACACCAGAGTTGATGAAGTAATGGCACACATTGGGTTAACAGAGATTGCCAATCGACCGCTTGGGCTGGCTTCCGGCGGAGAAAAGCAAAAGGCTTATTTAGGTCAGGCATTGTTAAAGCATCCGGATCTATTGATCTTAGATGAATCAACTGCCAGTTTGGATCCAAACACCAAAAAAGAGTTGCTGGATGTTGTCAAACAGTTGAATCAGAAATTGGGTTTGACAATTTTATTTGTCTCTCATGATATGCAGGTAGTGCGGAACTATCCTAAACGGTTTTTGTGGCTTCGGCGGGATGGCTACCAGACTGGATTGACATCGCAGTTACAAACCGACTCAAGGGGGGAATTGCATGTTTAGTTTTGAGTTTATGCAGAATGCCTATCTTGCCGGGACCTTGATTGCCATTGTGAGCGGGATGATGGGGATCTTTGTGACAGCCCGAAATATGCCATTTATGACCCATACACTTTCAGAAATTGGTTTTTCTGGAGCAGCGTTTGGCATTTTTGCCGGTTGGACACCACTAAACGGGATGTTGGCATTTACGACGATTAGTTCAATTTTGGTTGGCGAGCTTAGCGGTAAAGTTGAATCACGGCGTGAAGCGGTGATTAGTGCGATCTCAGGTTTCTTTATCGGGCTGGGAATTTTATTCTTGTCGCTCTCTAATAAAAATTCGAGTTATGCAACCAATATTTTGTTTGGTAGTGTTATTGGCATCAGTCGGCAGGACGTTTATCAAATGGTCGGCTTATCAGTAGTGGTTTTACTCATCCTGTTTTTGATTTTTAGAAATTTAAAAGCTGATTCTTTTGACCCGGTGGGCGCTCAGACTAATCACGTGCATAGTGCTTTGATCTCGGTAATCTTTTTAGTTTTATTAGCATTCAGTGTCAGTGTTGCCGCCCAAATTGTTGGCTCGCTTTTGATTTTTGTTTTGCTAACGTTGCCGGCTGCCAGCGCTAAGTACTTTGCCCACTCGGTTTTGAAGATGATGTCATTAAGTGTCGGTTTTGCCCTAATAGGCGTTTGGTTGGGACTATATCTTGGCTATATCACAAATTGGCCGGTGACCTTTTTTATTTCTTCAATTGAAGCGGGAATCTATGCGTTTTCACTGGCCTATCGTCATTTACAGAGTCACAGTGGGTAATTCTTGATAAAATTACTAAGAAATTGATGATAATTTTGTCAAACTTCCCTAAACCCGAACATTTATGATAAAATCAAATAGATATTACATAAACTAGAGGTGGGAGAATTTGAAAGTACGAAGAAGTGACAGACTGATTGATATGACCAGATACTTGTTAGAACGACCGCATACGTTAGTTCCTTTAACCTTTTTTGCGGACCGGTATGATTCAGCGAAATCGTCAATCAGCGAAGATTTAACGATTTTAAAACGAACTTTCCAAGCCCGGGGAACCGGTCTTTTGGAAACCATTCCCGGAGCTGCCGGTGGTACCCGATTTTTGCCTTATATTTTGAAAGAAGAGGCTCAACAAGTTGTTGGTGGCTTAATTGATGAAATGTCTTCCGATAAACGCTATTTGCCAGGCGGTTACGTCTACATGTCCGATTTATTGGGGAATCCAGCAACGTTGCGGCAAATTGGCCGGATCTTTGCGACCCAATATTTAAATCAAGACGTTGATGCAGTGATGACAATTGCGACGAAGGGTGTGCCAATTGCACAAAGCGTTGCTAACTTTCTAAATGTTCCCTTCGTAATTGTTCGTCATGATACTGAAATCACCGAAGGCTCAACGGTTAATGTCAATTATGTTTCCGGGTCATCAACCCGAATTGAAAAAATGTCCCTTTCAAAACGAAGTTTAAAACCGGATTCAAACGTTTTAATTGTTGATGATTACATGCGTGGTGGTGGCACCATTGGTGGGATGATCTCAATGGTTGAAGAATTTGATGCCCATTTAATTGGGGTTGGCGTTGTGGCTGAAAGCACTGCGCCGGCAGGTCGAACAGTTGGTGACTACACGTCACTAATGCGAGTAGATGCTGAAAATAATACGGTGGTTTCCCAGGCAGGTAACTACCTTGAAAAGATTTTTAATTAGATAAATTTACTGAGGAGAAGTTAGAATGGCAACAAAAAATACGATCATTTTGGCAGCTGGTAAAGGGACACGAATGAAGTCCAAACTTTACAAGGTCCTTCATCGATTGTGCGGTAAAACAATGGTTGATCATGTTTTAACTCAAGTTGAAAAAGCCCATATGGACCACATTATTACGGTGGTTGGATTTGGTGCCGATGCGGTCCGTGATAATCTTGGCAATCGAACTGAGTATGCGGTTCAAGAAAAGCAACTTGGTACGGGTCATGCGGTTTTGCAGGCTGAATCATTACTGGGTAAACTGGACGGGATGACGATGGTGGTAAGTGGTGATACACCCTTATTGACGGCCCAAACTTTTGAAAATTTGTTTACCTATCATCAAAATAAAAAAGCCAAAGCAACAATTCTAACATCAATGGCACCGGATCCAACGAGTTACGGTCGAATTGTTCGTAATGATTTGGGAATTGTTGAAAAAATTGTTGAACAAAAGGATGCAACGACTGAAGAACAGGCCATTCATGAGATCAACACTGGGGTTTACGTGTTTGATAATCAAGCGTTATTTGAAGCACTTCACAAAATTAATAATCATAATGCGCAAGGCGAGTACTACTTAACCGATGTCATTGAAGTGCTTAAGTCAGAAGGCGAAACGATTGCAGCTTACCGGATGGCAAATTTTGATGAGTCAATGGGGGTTAATGACCGGATTGCGTTGGCTCGAGCTACTAAAATTATGCAAGCCAGAATCAATCGCCAGCACATGCAGGCTGGTGTTTCAATGATTGATCCGGAACGGGCTTACATTGATGTTGGGGTCAAAATCGGGGCTGATACCGTGATCGAGCCCGGTGTGCAATTAAAGGGCACAACGACGATTGGCAATGATTGTTATATCGGAGCCGGTTCTGAAATTCGAGATTCCGTTATTCATGATCATGTCACCGTGACCTCTTCTCTGATTGAAAGTTCAGAGATGTCGGCCCATTCTGATATTGGTCCTAACAGTCACCTTCGACCGGGGGCACTGATTGGTAAACACGTTCACCTTGGCAACTTTGTCGAAGTTAAAAAGGCTTCCATCGGTGAAGGAACCAAGGTTGGCCATCTCACTTACGTTGGAAATGCTAAGTTGGGTAAGAATATCAACGTTGGTTGCGGTGTAATCTTTGTTAATTACGACGGTGCCAGAAAGCATGAGACGACGGTTGGTGATGATTCCTTTATTGGCAGCAACGCCAATCTAATTGCGCCACTTGAGATTGCTGATCATTCCTTTATCGCCGCAGGATCGACCATTAACCGGCCAATAAACCGATACGATATGGCAATTGCCAGGTCTCGTCAGACCAATAAGCCGGGTTATTTTAAAAAATTACCGTATCAAAAGGATTAAACCTGATTTTTCCACTTGAAACATTGTATAATTAAGTTAGAAAAATGGAATGGAGGATCATATGGCTCGGCAATATTTTGATTCTAAATTAAAAATCTTCGCGTTGAATTCTAACCGCCCTTTGGCAGAAAAAATTGCGAAAACGGTGGGCGTGCCACTTGGAAAAACGTCTGTTGATCGTTTTAGTGATGGCGAAATTCGAATTAACATCGAGGAAAGTATTCGTGGTGACAATATTTTTATCATTCAATCCACTTCTGCGCCGGTTAATGACAATTTGATGGAATTACTTATTATGGTAGATGCATTGAGGCGAGCTAGTGCCGGCACGATTAACGTCGTAATTCCTTATTATGGTTATGCTCGTCAGGATCGTAAAGCGCGCTCACGTGAGCCAATCACCGCTAAGCTGGTCGCAAATATGATTCAAAAGGACGGTGTTGATCGGGTTGTCACGCTTGATTTACACGCAGCCCAGATTCAGGGCTTCTTTGATATTCCAGTCGATCACTTAATGGGAGCACCTTTGTTAGCTGATCATTTTATCAAAGAGGGCTTTGGCAGTGACGATGTTGTTGTCTCTCCAGATCATGGTGGTGTTTCGCGAGCGAGAGCCTTGGCTGAATTTTTAAAGTCACCGATTGCCATTATTGATAAGCGTCGGCCAAGAGCCAACGTTGCTGAAATTATGAATATTATCGGTGACGTGGCCGGTAAACGGTGCTTAATGATTGACGATATGATTGATACAGCCGGAACGATTACCTTGGGTGCCCAGGCATTGATGGATGCCGGCGCAAAGGAAGTTTACGCTTGTTGTACCCATCCTGTTTTATCAGGGCCGGCAATTGAGCGGATTAAGCAGTCACCAATCAAACAATTAGTGGTCACGGATACCATTCAGTTGCCAGCTGAAAAACGGATTGACAAGATTCAACAGGTTTCGGTAGGCCCATTAATTGGTGATGCAATTAAGCGGATTAATGAAAATAAACCGGTTAGTCCATTGTTTAATAACCGGTTTCGTGGTGATAATGATTAATGATTGATTGGTTAAAGCAGCGACCGGCTTCAGCAGGGATTATTCTGGTAACTCTCTTGAACGTCACGACAATTTTAAGTGGTTTATCAATGATGGTCATCGGTAACTTTGACTTTTTGATTGGTCTCTTTTTACTAGTACTGGCTTCTATTTTCATTGTTGGATCAGGGCATTTATTTACTGGTTGGCGGTTTTTTTCAAAGAAGAAAACGGATTTGGAAAATGAAAATATGCCTAAGCACCCAGCAGCCAAAGATGTCGCCTCAATTAAAAATCAACCGATTAAAGTGAATCGGCATGCCCGTTTTTGTTTAAGGGTTGGTGGCTTTTTAGTTGTGTTGGGGATTGTCTTAACAAGCATTGTATCGTAAATAAAAAATCAAAGAAGAAAGCCCAACGGCCGGTGATTGGCATCAAATTGCTTATCACACTGGTCGTTGGGCTTTTGCTAAATCCTGTTAGCTATTTTTAAAGTAGCCATTTTTTAATCGCGTAAGCCACCCCATCTTCTGAGTTGGGCTTTGTTACGAAAGAAGCGGCCTGTTTGACGTCGTCAATCGCATTCCCCATCGCAACTCCGAAGCCGGCATACTTGATCATCGTCAAGTCGTTTCCCTGATCACCAATAGCCATTACATTCTCAGAAGAAAAGCCTAAGTCGGTGGTTAATGCTTGAAGCGCGGTTCCTTTACTGGCGTTTTGGTTCATTAGCTCAATAAAAAACGGCTCACTTTGAACAATGTACAGTTTATCGCGCAGTTCTTGTGGGATCTGATTGTTTGCCTGAGTGATCAGCTTTGGAAAATCAACAAACATGGCTTTTGAAATGACTAGGTCGGTTTGAATTTCTTCCGGTGTTCTGAATTTAATCGGTAGACGTACCAGGTAACTTTCGCCAATGCTGTAAGGACTTAGATCCCGATTAAAAACGTAAATCGCATCCATCGTCTCAAATTGGTAATGGACGCCAAGTTTTCTGGCAAGCATCTCAGTCTCTAAAAAATCATTGCGGGTTAGTGTTTGATGAGTAATGACCTTTCCACTCAGATTTTGAGACATTGCGCCATTAAAGGTAATCGCGTATTCATTTGAACCGTTGATGCTTAACGCGTCTAAATAAGGCTTAACACCACTCAAAGGTCGGCCCGTGCAAAGGATAACTTTGATTCCTTTTTGTCGGGCAGCGGTAATCGCATCAATGGTTGGCTGAGCCAGACGATTTTTTTCGTTTAGCAGCGTGCCGTCAATGTCGATTGCGATGATTTTAATGTCCATAAAAATTCTCCTTTAAACATTAGTTAATTAGTTTACCGTTGTGAATGTGACCCTTGAATTCTTCATACTCTGGTTCAAAGAGATCAACGTTTTTAGCGGGCTGAAGGACCTCGCGGGGGAAGAAGAAACGATTATCGCCAGTTTGACGGTCCGAAATGGCTGCCACAAGTGGACTGACCGTTGAAAGATCGACTAAGCTGCCATCGTCCTGCATTAATTCAATCTGCTTTTTACCAGGGCGATAAGCGTCATAAGGTAAATCAAAGCTGTTATCGGTAGCCGTATAATAATCAGGATTAAATCCGGATTGTTCGATGATTTTACGTAACCGTGGTAACAGTGATTCAGTTGTTTGGTCATATTTAACAGATTTTAAGGGTTTACGATCAATGAATCGAGTTGCCAAATTACTCAAAATATCGTCTGGATAACGTTTCCAGTGAATGAAATAGGTGTTTAAAACGCCATCGTCCAGCTGCAGGTAATCATCCAAGTTGAATTCACCTTTTAGGAAAGGTAATAGTAAGTATGGCGTTGTTGGCCCATTTTGGGTGGTTTCAGCGAAAATTACCCGCGCCCGTCTTAATAACCGGTTCAAAACGACCTCCATTGCCCGCGATACGGGATGAAAGTAAACCTGCTGGTACATTTGAAATCGACTGACGATGTAATCTTCAACAGCGTGCATGCCACTCATTTCAAAACAAATCCCGTCTCGATAGGGCCGCATGACTTCCAAGATTCTGGAAAGGTCAAAAGTGCCATATTTAACGCCGGTATTGTATGCGTCTCGTAACAGATAATCCATCCGATCGGCATCCAGTTGACTGGAAATCATTTCGACAACTTGTTTGTTTGGATAAGTCTTGTTAATCACACTGGCTACCTGACGGGGGAAGTCTGGACTGACACGTGTCAGGATGTGGTTGATTTCAGTTGAATCAGATGTGATAATTGCTTGGGTAATTTTTTCGTGATTCGTTCCAAAAATATGCTCAAAGGTATGAGAGTAGGCACCATGCCCAATATCATGAAGTAGGGCGGCACATAACACAACCAAATCTTCGCTTGGATTCCATAAGCCATCACCCGGCTGTGTGGAAAGAAAGTTTTTTTCGAAGGATTCAATAATTCGTCTGGCAATTTCATAGACACCCAAAGAATGTGAAAATCGTGAATGTTCGGCGCCGTGAAAGATTAATGAAGTTGTACCAAGCTGATGAACTCGTCTGAGACGCTGAAATTCAGTTGAATTAATTAAATCTAAAATGACTTGATATTTGACGTAAACGTAATTATGAACGGGATCACGAAAAACTTTTTCCCGTTTTAATTGTTGATGAGCGTAATCCAAAAATAACCCTCCATGGAAAAGTTAATGGCTGGGAAGCTGTTGATTTCTCAGCTGAATTTTTCTTAAATGTTTCTTTTGTAAATTTAAAAAGGTTTCGGAACTCAGAAGCTGGCGATCACCATCGAGATCCAACGGGATTTGCTGCCGGCTGATACTGGTTAAAAAGTTTTGGGTGACGGTTTGAGAATTAATTGTTGGCAAACCGAGGGCCTCAATTGTGGTCATTGTTGTTTTGTCCACATGCGGGAAAGTCCATTGGCTTTGTGAGTACGCATCGCCTGCACGGTAAAAGTCAGCCACCACACTGCTTCTGGCATCCTGATCACCGGTAACGCTTAAGTACAGCATGAGGACAACGGCATGATTGGTTCGGCGCTGGGCAATTCCGGCAATCTTTTGGCCATTCACACTCAGATCATATTTTCCGGGACAGTAGGAATTAGTGATTTCATAAGTCGCAATTTGAAGTGTCGGAAATGTTTGCTTGATTAAATTGGCAATCACTTCGTATGCATTGTCAACGGTTAATTTCTGTGGGCCATCCGGAATAAATAGTGAAATATTTAAGACTCCCGGATCACTGATAACAGCCAGGCCGCCGGAATTTCGTAAAAAATAATCATATTGGTGATGTGTCAGGCTGTTGAGCCCCGCTGATAATTTAGGTAAATGACGATCGTTAATCCCTAAAATTAAGGTGGGCTGATCCGTCGTCCAGAAATGAACAAATGGTCGTTGAAATTGATCACAATAATCCAACAGCGCGTTTGTATCCGCAAACGAAATCAACTTGTTCACTGGCGAATAGCGTCGTTTGATGACCGTTATCGGCGTATCGGTAAAAGGCATATTTTCCCTCCATTCTGCTAACACACAACTCATTTAATTATAACAGAATCTAAGCCATTTTTCGCTTCACAGCCGATACTAATAATAGTGGCATCATCGGATCAGGCAATTCAATTATGTGCACAAACCGACCGTTGGTTATATAATAATCTAATTAGAACAAGAAGAATTTAAGAAGGTGTACTATGGATAATTTAGCAACTGGGGTTCCGGTTCAGATTCACTTGGAAACAAATATTTTGCAGAATGGTGAGACTTCGAATTTTGTGTTTGATGCAACGGGACAACTAGTTCAGGTAGGAACGTCAATCTACATTCGTTATCAGGAAGAAACTGATGACGGATCCGTTCCCGTAACAATTAAATTAATGGAGAATGGAGATGTTAAGTTAACCCGTTCGGGCGAAAATCGCCTGCAGTTAATCTTTTCGGCTGGGAAGCGGGTGGCTGCCCGGTATCGGACGCCCTATGGTCAGCTGGAAGTCCAAACGGTGACTTCCTCACTGGACATGGAGATTCTTAACCAGCCATTAAGAGGAACGGTCGGCATTGATTATCTGCTATATGCTGGAAGTGATTTATTAGGGAAATACAATATTAGATTGCAATTTACAATTTAATCGGGTATAGTAGTTTTTAGACTGTTGAAAGGACGTGTACCAGTTTGGAATTAGAAGTCTTTAAAGGCCAAAATAAAAGTGAACTATCGATGATTGAAGTTGCCCACGCAATTTTAGCAAAACGAGGCGATACCATGCCATTTGCTGATCTTGCTAATGCGGTACAGGCTTATTTAGGCGATAGTAACAAAGAAATTCGAGATCGCTTGTCGCAATTCTATACTGATTTGAACGTTGACGGTAGCTTTATTTCACTTGGTGATAATCTTTGGGGCTTACGAACATGGTACCCATACGAATCAATTGACGAAGCCACTGTTCATGCGGAAGATGAGGATGAAGATCGGCCAAAGCGCAAGAAGCGTAAGAAAGTTAATGCCTTTTTGGCAGATGCTTCAGATGATGACGATGTCATTGATTACGATGATGATGATCCCGAAGACGATGATGATTTCGATGAAGATGAAGCTGATGATGACGATGAAGCGGCATCGGATGAAGATCTTGGCAAATACAATAAAGATTTGCAGGATATCGAAGACAATGCCGACGATCCGGATGATTCTGATTTACCAGACGGCATTGAGGGCCAACTTAATGAGTTGAGCGATGATGACGATTTTAATGACGACGATGACGATGATTCCGATTCAAAGTAAAAGTAAGCTTGAGTTGAGGATTATTCTTGACTAATGGCTGTAATGTATGTATCATGTTTTTTGGGCTCCTTGAGATATCAAGGACATCTGAACGATGATAAAATGGTTCCCTATTCATACCGGATAGGGAATTTTTTCGTTTTTCATTCCCCGGCAAACATTAAGAGGAGAGGATTATATAATGACCAAATATATATTTGTAACCGGTGGCGTTGTTTCATCCTTGGGTAAGGGCATTGTGGCTGCATCTTTGGGTAGATTGTTAAAAAATAGAGGATTAAATGTCACCATTCAAAAATTTGATCCGTATATCAACGTGGATCCTGGTACCATGAATCCATATCAACATGGTGAAGTCTTTGTCACAAATGACGGAACCGAAACCGATCTTGACCTTGGCCATTATGAACGATTCATTGATAACAACCTCAATAAGTATTCAAATGTCACCACTGGTAAAATTTATGACGAAGTCCTTCGAAAGGAACGTCATGGTGATTATCTTGGGGCAACTGTTCAAGTAATTCCTCACATTACGGGAATGATTAAGGAAAAGGTGATGCGGGCGGCTAAAGTTTCCGATGCCGAAATTGTGATTACGGAAATTGGCGGAACGGTAGGCGACATTGAATCACTACCATTTTTGGAAGCAATTCGCCAAATGAAGACTGAAGTGGGTGATGAGAATACCTTCTACATTCATACGACTTTGGTGCCGTATTTGCATGCCGCACATGAAATGAAAACTAAGCCAACTCAGCATAGTGTTAAAGAGCTCCGTAGTTTGGGAATCCAACCAAATTTGTTGGTTGTTCGATCTGAAAAGCCAATTACGGATTCGATGCGGAAAAAGATTTCGTTATTCTGTGATGTTAAGCCACAAGCGGTTGTTGAATCACTTGATGTGCCGACCCTCTATACGATTCCGTTAAATTTGCAAAAGCAGGGAATGGATCAACAAATTTTGGATCACTTTGGCATTTCCAAACCGGCAGCTGATATGGAAGAGTGGAAAGAATTGGAGCACCACGTTCAACATCTTAAACGCAAAATTCACATTACGTTGGTTGGCAAATACGTTGGCCTTCACGACGCCTACATTTCCGTTGCCGAGGCGTTAAAACATGCTGGCTATAAAGTAGATGCCGACATTGATTTGGAAATGTTGGACTCAGAAAAAATTACCTCGGAAAATGTGGCCGAATTATTGGCACCGGCTGACGGGATTATTGTGCCTGGCGGGTTTGGCGATCGCGGAATTGAAGGCATGATTACAGCAATCCGCTATGCTCGAGAAAAGGACGTCCCATTTCTTGGCGTCTGCCTGGGAATGCAAATGGCATGTGTCGAGTTTGCCAGGGATGTGCTGGGTGAAAAAGACGCCAATTCAACAGAAATGAATCCGCGAACCAAGCATAATGTCATCGATTTAATGGCGGATCAGGAAGATGTTCACGATATGGGAGGCACGCAACGATTAGGTGCTTATCCATGTAAATTAAAACCGGGATCAGTTGCCGCAGCTGCTTATGACAATGCTGACGTCATTTCAGAACGCCATCGTCACCGTTACGAATTTAACAATGCTTACCGTAAACCAATGGAAGACAATGGTCTGGTGATCTCTGGGACCTCCCCGGATAATCATTTAGTGGAAGTGGTTGAAATTCCAACCAATAAATTTTTTGTTGGTTCACAATACCATCCGGAATTTATTTCACGGCCTAACCGTCCTGAAGGGTTGTTTAAAGAATTCGTGGCAGCAGCCAACCAGCAATATCTTTCAAAAAACAAAGGTTAATTTAGTTAATCATTAAGCTAATCGACAGCCAACTGACAGAGTGATGTGACTCTCAGTTGGCTGTTTTTTGTTTAACCAGCCCTTAACCCTCAATTTCACAATTGAAACATGGTACACTAACTATAGCGACCAGTTGGGCATTCTTCAACTGTTTGAAATATTACAAATTGTATAATTCAAGTGAAGGTATTGTATTTTGATGCTATTTTCTATAATATGTTTCATGACATGAAAAAATGTTCGAATGTAAAAAATGAGGAAAGTTTCAATGAGCAAATTAATAGTAAATGGAGGGAACCGACTGTCTGGTGAGGTTTCAATCGGCGGTGCTAAAAATAGTACAGTTGCTTTGATTCCGGCTGCTATTTTGGCAGATACCCCAGTTAGATTTGATTCGGTTCCAGATATTTTAGATGTCCATAATTTAATGCTGATATTAAAATCAATGAATGTTTCGTCAACTTTTAAGGGTGACGTGTTAACAATTGATCCAACAAATATTGTCGAAGCTCCTTTACCCAGTAAAGCCATCAAAAGTTTAAGAGCGTCTTACTATTTTATGGGGGCTTTACTAGGTAGGTTTCAACGGGCAGTAGTGAGCTTTCCCGGTGGTGACAATATCGGCCCGCGGCCCATTGACCAGCATATCAAGGCGTTTAAAGCATTGGGAGCAGAAGTCAGTGAAGTGGATGGCACCGTTACTATTAAAACGGGGCCTAAGGGGTTACACGGTGCCCAGATTTTCTTGGACATTGTCTCAGTTGGTGCAACAATCAACACGATTTTAGCATCTGTTAAGGCTCCCGGGACAACGGTTATCGGTAACGCCGCTAAAGAACCTGAAATTATTGATATTGCGACTTTTCTTAATAACATGGGTGCAAACATCCGGGGTGCCGGGACGGACGTGATCCGGATTGAAGGTGTACCAACACTACAGGCAAAAAATACGCATACAATTATTCCGGATCGAATTGAAGCTGGCACGTACTTATCTTTAGCGGCAGCGATTGGGGATGGGGTTTTAATTACCAACATCATTCCAGAACATTTGGAATCATTTGTTGCCAAGTTGGAAGAGATGGGATGCGACTTGACGGTTTATGAAGATAGTATTTATGTCGGACGATCTCAACATTTAAAACCAATTCGAATTAAAGTCATGCCATATCCGGGATTTGCAACTGATTTGCAGCAACCGATCACGCCATTGCTCTTTAAAGCAGACGGCCGAAGTGTCATTATTGATACGATTTATCCACAACGGATTAAACATATTTCTCAACTTAATAAGTTGGGTGGGCGAATTAAGTCCAAAGATACCGATGAGGGCATCATCGTTGTTGACAATTCACCACATTTAAAGGGAGCAAAGGTCGATGCTGGCGAAATTCGGGCTGGTGCCTCCTTGCTGATCGCTGGCTTAATGGCAGATGGTGTCACAGAGATTTCGCATGCCGAAAATATTATGCGTGGCTATGGCAGCCTGGTTGATAAATTGACTGGTCTGGGTGCTGATGTTAAGCTAAGTGTTGAGGACGAAGAACGCGTTTGAAAATCATGCAATCAACTTTTTGTGATTGATGTAAGGATTTATCGAAAGATCGTTGATTGGAATAAATAAGTGTGGTACACTAACAAGGTTGACTAATCGATAATCTCTGGGCCATCATATTGACTCAGGGCAAAGGAGCGATATATTATGAAAAAAGGAATTCATCCAGATTATCATCAAGTTGTATTTCAAGATTCAAGTACTGGCTTTAAGTTTTTATCAGGCTCAACTAAGACTTCTGATGAAACCATTGAATGGGAAGATGGCAAGACGTATCCATTGATTCGTGTTGAAATTTCATCTGATTCTCATCCATTCTACACGGGAAAGCAAAAGTTTACCCAGGCCGATGGTGCTGTGGATCGATTCAACAAGAAATATGGTTTTTCAAACAACTAATATTAGTTAAAAGATTGGTGGCAGAAAATTATTTTTGCTTCCAATCTTTTTTATTAATTATTGATAAGTTAAAAAGCGCCCGTCAAAAAGCAGTCACCTCTTTTTTGGCGGGCGCTGAATAAACTAAGCGTGATTCTTTCGCATGACCTTGGTATTGTTATAGACTAATATTAAATTTAAAAAGACTAAAATAGCAGTTGAAATGAAAACGCCAGCGTAATTAAACGTGGTGGAAATAATCGAGCCAATAATTGGGCCGGAGACGTTTCCCATCGCTTGAAAAGATTGATTCCAACTAAAGACCCGACCAGTTACTTCAAATGGTGTGTTTTTAGCTAAAATCGCTTGGACGGCCGGCAACATTGTGGCGTTTGCAATCCCAATTAAAAATCGCAACCCAATTAGCTGCCAAACATTAGTGACAAAGGCCATTGGCACATAAACAATCATGGCCAAAATGAAGCCAATAATTATGATTCGGTCAGTCCCAATTCGATCGCCGAGTTTGCCCAACATTGGAGCAGCTGCTAAAGTTGCTATTCCAGGAACGGCCGCAACAATTCCGCTATAGAAAGTGGTAGCTGAGCTGTCATTCATAATTTGCCGAACGTATAATGCCAGAATCGGGGCAATTGAATTGTTGGCAGCTTGGATAATCATCGTGGTGATAAACATCCCAAAAACCAGTTTGGAATTGGTTAATCGCTTAATCACACCACGAGTGCTCAACATCATGGTCTTAGCAACTGGTTTAAAATCTTCGTGAACTAAGAGAAGCGTTAGCAGGAAAACGGATAGCAACAAGCCACCGGTAATAAAAAAAGTGATCCGATAGCTGAATAACGAAGCTAAAATCCCACCTAGTAAAGGGCCAAGCAAAGTACCGGAAACGTTTCCTGTTACCAATGTTCCTAAAGCTTGGCCGCTTTTATCTTTGGGAACCTGGGTGGCGATTAAGGCGTTGGCGTTACTGATATATCCTGAAAAGACGCCCTGCAGTAATCGAAGTGCAATTAATTCCCAGACGTTGGTCACCAATCCCATTAGAAAGAAGACGATTGCCATTCCGGCTGAAGCTCGAACCAACATTAATTTTCGACCGGTTTGATCGGCCAGTTTTCCCCAAAATGGTGAGGCAAGAGCTGTGACAAGATAGGTTGCAGCAAAAGCTAGGCCACTGTATAAGCTTAATTGATCATGTGAAAAATTTCCCATTGTATCAACATAAAGCGATAAAAATGGCATAACTTCACTAAAACCAATTCCAGCCATAAAGGTGCCAAACCAGAGAACGGTTAAATTTTGACGCCAGGAATTGGGTCGGCTCTTTAATTTTAGCAATGGTAAACTCCTTTCAAAAAGTAATGGTGGTCATTAAAAATGAAAAAGATAAAAATTAAATCCAAATTTTTTACACTGATCTTTAGCTTGTTAACTTTGACGGCATTGGGGTTAATTTTTAATCGACCAATCAAAAATCAATTAATTGATTCTTACCACCCCAAAATTACACGTCAAACAGTTGCGGCAACTAAACGACGAATGGCGGAGAAAAACCCTCAACATCAACAAAACGTCAGCTATGATTTTAAAAAGGTGAGGTCACTTGATTTCGAAACGGCTTTTCGCTCGCGCTTCAATACACAACGAATTGAATTAATCGGCCAACTTCTAATTCCCGAATCGGGCATTCATTTACCAATTGGCTTAGGAGTTTCAAATCAAACGTTAGCATTGGCTGCGGGAACGATGCGACCAGATCAGCAAATGGGGGATGGAAATTATCCCCTCGCCGGTCACCACATGGTTAATCGAAACGTCCTGTTTGGCCCGCTTTATTTTAAAACGCGCGTTGGCCAGCCAATTTATTTAACGGATATGAAACGCGTCTACCAATATCGGGTTTATCAACGAGTGTTTATTGCGGCTAATCGAATAGATGTCATTAAACAGACACGTCGATCAATTGTGACGCTGATAACGTGCGATGCAACTGGGAAGGGACGGTTAATGGTGAGGGGTCGTTTGATTCGTTCTTTGGCACTTTCGCAGGCGTCACCAAAATTAAAACGAGCCCTTTTGAGGCCCGCCAACACTTAAAGCAGATTTGATTTAATATAGTCCAACCAGTAGGGCAGCGCCAGTGACAGTTGTCGATAGGTCCGGCCAAATCGATGATCGTACCATGGATCAGGAATATCCTGGCCGGCTTTTTCAGGAACAATGTCAAAGCAAAGGTGAACTTTTTTCTGATCAGCTGGTGGTGCCATTTGTTTTAAATAATAAATGTTTTGACTGTCCATGCCGATGATGAGATCAGCCCGATGGAAGTCTTCCAAGGTAACCGGCCGGGAACGCAAGTTGGAAATATCCAAACCATGCTTGGCCATTTCCACCTGAGCACCGGGGTGGGGTGGGTTGCCCTGTTCTTCAGTACTGATTCCTGCTGAGTCAACCGTGACTTTGTTTTCCAACTGTTGATCTTTCAGCATTTTTTTAAATAGTCCCTCAGCCATTGGTGAGCGACAAATATTTCCTAAGCAGACAAATAAAACGTTAGTCATCACATACATCCTCAAATCAATAGTCTATTAATTCTAATCATACCAATGATCGCTTGGGAGGGCAACCAACTCGCAATTTATTAAATTGTTGCAATGCTTGTTCACTAATTAGTTATTTTAAAAAGATTTTAGAGACAGATATTCTATTCCGGAGTACAATGAAAATGAAAAGCTGAGATGGAGACATGAACGATGAAGGGTAATTTCATATTTATTAATACAAATCCAATTTCCAACATGATTTTGTCGTCTGGAATTACGACGGCTGATTATGTTAACGGGCTTGACGAGCTTCCGGATAATATTATCTTGCTTAATGGTGACGATGATGTTGCTAATGGGTATAATTCACATTCCCGGTTTGATTTACTGAGCGGGTCGGGTGAGATTCGCCGATACCTTTTAAGGAACCCGACTAAGCAAAAGAAATTCATTGATTTTAATGACGAAGACAGTTTAAATAGCTTATCGCCGTTTGAAATTGCTGAACTGCTATACTTGGGGCATATGGGCACGCCGATGGGGAGACCATTTTCTTCCAAGCTGCTCAACCATTACATCTATCTTGATTTGGAAAACAATACCACAAGAACCTATTATCGCCGTTTTTCGGATTTCAATCATGTCTTGGAGATTGCTTTGAAGCGTAATTTACGAGAAGTTCATAATACATTACGGGTCTTTCTACGGCCATTGGCGATTAAAGATGTTGACAATTCAATTTTGATTAAGTTGATTACACGAGCTAATGACGGTTTATTTGTAGTATTTGGCGCACTTAGAGAAAAAAGTCGAATTTACCATATTCCGTTAAGGATTTTGAAAAATCCGGATCAGGTTTCGATTATTTTAAAAACAAAGGAAATTGAATCCAATACAGATTATATGGGTGATTTAACGTATGATTTACAGCATTCAAAGTGGGATTTGCAGTGGCGTGACGATCAAAGCTAATAATAGTTTGTGTCGAGGGGATGGCACACCGATTTAAAGACGGTGGCTGTTTCGTCGATTATTTTTTGTTATAATAAATAGTAATTATATTTTAAATTGGAGCGCTAAAAATGAAAATGACGATTGGCGAAATTGTCAAAGCAATTGATGCCAGCATTGATGATCAAACTGATAAGGCTTTACAAACCGAAGTGGTTGGGGTTTGCTTTGATACACGTAAGCTAACACCCGGCCAGCTCTTTATCCCGCTAAACGGGTCACACGATGGGCATGATTTTATTGACAAAGCCATTCAAGGTGGCGCTGCTGCAACGCTTTGGGGACGCGATCATGCTGATCGGCTGCCCTTAGAGATTCCCGCTTTGGTGGTTGATGATCCGTTAACAGCTTTTCAGAAATTAAGTCGATATTACCTGACTAAAATTAACCCTCGAGTCATTGCAGTCACCGGTAGTAACGGCAAGACCACTACCAAGGACATGATTGCCTCAGTCTTGAGTGATGAATTTAATGTCACTAAGACGTATGATAATTTCAATAATGAAATTGGAGTGCCATATACTATTTTACAGATGGATTCCAATACTGACTTTTTAGTTGTTGAAATGGGGATGGATCGGCCAGGCCAGCTTGATTTTCTTTCTAAATTAGTTCAACCTGATGTTGCAATTATTACAATGATTGGGGAAGCCCATATTGAGTTTTTTGGCACCAGGGATAAAATTGCGGATACTAAAATGGAAATTACGCATGGCTTGAAAGCTGACGGATATTTCATTTATGATGGTGACGAGCCTTTATTGGTTGAACGAGCCAAACAAGTAGACTTTGCAAAGATGACCTTTGGCAGGTCTAAGACGGATGACGTTTACGCGACTGAAACCAGTGATGGTCAGTATGATACGTCGTTTAAAGTCAATCTTTGGCCAGAGCAAAAAATAACCATTCCAATGATGGGAGACTATAACGTTAATAATGCGCTGGCAGCGATCGCCGTTGGTAAACTGTTTCAAATTCCTCAGATTGAAATTGTTCGGAAACTTTCCAAATTTGATTTAACGAAGAATCGAACCGAATGGTTAACCGGCAAAAATGGCGAAAAAATTTTGAGTGATGTCTACAATTCAAACCCAACGGCTGCCAGAGAAGTTCTTAGCGCTTTTTCCCGAACGCCCGTCTCTGGGCGGCGAATTGTTGTATTGGGCGACATGCTCGAGCTTGGACTGAAGTCACCCCAGATGCATGCGTCGTTAGCCAAAGAGATTAATTCAAATGAAATTGCGATGGTTTATCTAATTGGTGAAGACATGAAAGCATTATACGAGAAATTAAAGCCGGTTTTTGCACCTGAAAATCTGCATTACTATCGCGCCGATCAGTTGGATCAACTCAGTGAGGATTTAAGAAAAGAACTGCAAGCTGACGATGAGGTTATGCTTAAGGCCAGTCATGGGCTGCATCTTGAGAATGTGGTGACCAGGCTGACTGCGTAAAATTACCCAATTTAATTAAGAATTGTTAAATGAAAATTCTACTGTTGCTTTTCAACAAATTAATTGATAATGGATTTTTGCTTAATGATTTTTCCTTGCGTAATTGATGTAAACGATGTAGAATTAATAAGTTACTTTTTGAAAATCAAATTTAGTTTGAAAAAGAAGCTGGATTAATTTAAAATTTAAAGAAAACTAGTCAAGTAATTAACGATTTACGAAAAACGGACTTTTTTCAGTTAATTACGGCACTGCTATTGTTTCAATTTTAGGAGGAAACATATTTGAAGTTTAGTGAATTAGGACTATCGGATTCTCTGCTTTCTGCAATCTCGAAGAGTGGTTTTGAAGAGGCAACGCCGATTCAGGCAGAAACTATTCCAATGGTTCTTAAGGGACAAGACGTTATTGGTCAGGCACAAACCGGTACTGGGAAAACAGCTGCCTTTGCCTTGCCAATTTTGCAACATTTGGATTTTAGCAATCCTAATGTACAGGCACTCATTATTTCACCGACCCGTGAATTAGCTATTCAAACCCAGGAAGAAGTTTATCGACTTGGAAAAGATGAACACGCTAAGGTCCAGGTTGTTTACGGTGGTGCTGACATTCGTCGACAAATCAATGCTTTGAAGAGTCATCCACAGGTTATTGTGGGGACTCCGGGAAGAATTTTGGATCATATTAGTCGCCATACATTAAAGTTGGATCATGTTAAGACCTTAGTGTTGGATGAAGCTGATGAGATGTTGAACATGGGCTTCTTAGACGACATCGAATCAATTATTAAACAGGTTCCGGATGATCGACAGACCCTTCTTTTTTCGGCAACGATGCCGCCGCAAATTAAGCGGGTCGGGGTTCAGTTTATGAAGGATCCAAAGCAGGTAAAGATTAAGGCTAAGGAATTGACGACTGACCTAATTGATCAGTACTACGTTCGTGTTAAGGAATACGAGAAGTTTGATACGATGACTCGGTTCTTCGATGTCCAAGACCCTGAAGTAACGATTGTCTTCTGTCGAACCAAGCGCCGAGTTGATGAAGTTTCGAAAGGCTTGGAAGCCCGTGGCTATAATGCGGCAGGCCTTCATGGCGATTTGACTCAAGCCCGTCGGACCGAGATTATGAACGAGTTTAAACGGGGTAAGGTTGATATTTTAGTTGCGACAGACGTGGCAGCTCGTGGGATCGATATTTCAGGTGTGACTCACGTTTACAACTATGATATTCCTCAAGATCCGGATAGTTATGTTCACCGGGTTGGCCGAACAGGGCGAGCAGGGAAACATGGTGTTTCCATTACCTTTACGACCCCTAATGAAATGGATTATCTGCATGAAATTGAAAAATTAACTAAGGTGCGGATGTTACCACTGAAGCCACCAACGGAACAAGAAGCATTTGTTGGTCAGTTAAACGCTGCTGAATCAGATATCGGCGAATTAATTAAACGCACGAACACTGATAAGTACGAAAAAATGGCTGACAAGCTTTTGGACGAATATGAAGCTACCGATTTAGTAGCGGCATTATTGAATGATGTTACTCGAGACTATGTCAAGGTTAAAATTACGCCTGAGCGGCCATTATCACGGCGGCATCATGGAAGTGGACGTCGTAACAATAATCGCGGCGGTGGCCACTGGAACAATCGACGAAATGGTGATCATCATTCATCACACAATCGAAATCGTCGCAATGGCGGTGGTAATCGTGATCGAAAACGAAATGATGAACGTCATTCAAGCAGTAAACATCGGTTTACGATTAAAAACAAATAGTGTTAATGAACAACGTTAGCTCATTAATTAATTGATAACAAAAGCTGGGGCAGAAAAGATTGTTCCGGCTTTTGTTACTTACATAAAAAATATGGTATTATTAAATGTAATGCGAATTTGTGAGGAATTTATCTATGATTACCGGACTTGGCGTTGATATTACAGATATTGATCGAATTAAAGCAGCTGTCGCTCATAATGGTCACTTTATTAAGCGGATCTTAACGGAAGCTGAAATCAAACAAATGGTTAATTTTTCTGAAAAACGGCGAATCGAGTACATTGCGGGGCGATTTTCTGCCAAAGAATCCTATTCAAAAGCATTTGGCTCCGGATTGGGATCGGCTGTTAGATTTCACGATTTAACGATTGTCGACGATGAGAAGGGAAAACCAATCATTTTGACACATCCGTTTGACGGCCGCGCCTTCGTATCCATCTCTCACACAAATGAAATAGTGATGACTGAAGTGATTTTAGAGAGAATCGAGGATAAGTAATGACAGTTGGAACTTTACGAAATGCAAAATTGATTATTGATCAAAAAGCAATTTTTAATAATGTCCGAAATGCTGTTCAGAACACCGATTCAGGAACTGACTTATTTGTGGTGGTTAAGGCAAACGGCTATGGGCATGGTGCCATTCAAGTGGCCAAAGCGGCAGAAAAAGCTGGTGCAAAGGGGTTCTGTGTTGCTTTGTTGGAAGAAGCATTGGAACTGCGACAGGCTGGCTTTACCGAACCAATTTTAGTTTTGGGAATTACTGAACCGACTTTTGCGCCATCAGCTTGTGAACATCAAATTTCGTTGACTGTTAGTTCAACTGAATGGTTGACGACGGCTGCTTCAATTTTAGCGACTCAATCTTTAAAAACTAAATTACACATTCACTTGGCGATGGATACCGGGATGGGCCGGATTGGCTTTCAAACGCCGGCTGAACTACAGCAAGCAATTGCAATTTTAAACCAGCATGCGACACTGTTAGATCTAGAAGGTTTGTTTACACATTTTGCGACAGCAGATAGCCAAAATGATTCCTATTTCAACTACCAATATGAAAATTATCAAAAAATGATGGCGGTCGTTGATCAACGGCCCAAATACGTCCATGTTGCCAACACCGCAACTAGTCTTTGGCATCGGGTTTGTGGTGCCAATATGATTCGCTATGGAATTGCAACTTATGGATTGAACCCTTCTGGAAGAACTATTACTAAAACACCTTATCCATTACATCCGGCAATGCGATTTGAAGCGGGATTAACCTATGTTAAACGTGTCGCCAAGGGACGCTCAATTGGTTATGGTGCAACCTATCAGGCATCTGAAGATGAATGGATTGGCACCGTTCCAATTGGCTATGCAGATGGCTTTCCTAGGAAAATGCAGGGCTTTTCAGTGTTAGTGGATGGTCAGTATTGCCCCGTAGTTGGCAGAGTTTGCATGGATCAATTTATGATTAAGTTACCGAAGGCTTATCCGATTGACACGACCGTTACGATCATTGGAAAATCCGGGAATCGTGAGATTACGGTTGATGATCTTGCGGAGCAGTTAGGGACAATTAATTATGAGGTGGTTTGTGGATTTAGCGAACGACTTCAAAGGAAATATGTCTGACCTTACTGTTTTATTCGTGGTTTCATGGTATATTAGAAGGTAAAGTAATCTTGAAAAGTAGGAGATATCACAATGGAAAAGGCGACTAATCAACAGCAATTTTCAGTTGTAATCAATGATCGAGTTGCAGAGAGGTTGGCTCAATTCTGTACAACCGTTGGCGTCTCTGAGAATGCAGCGGTTGGACTTGTAATCAACTATTTTTTTGATGATCCTAAATTAATTAGTAGACTCATGAAGGGGTATCGCGAAATGGCAACTCTTAATCGCGAAATCAGTCATGATTTTTCTTGCTGTGAGGAGGATGCCGACGCTCATCTCGCACAGTATCGGCGGAGATTACGGAATTTTTATTAGTTAAATAATTAAATGTTGCGATGATGGGAGGTGTGAGGGTGACTGACGTTATTTTTAAACGTGGAGACATTTTCTACGCTGATCTATCACCCGTTGTCGGTTCTGAACAGGGTGGTATGCGACCGGTGTTAATTATTCAAAATGACATCGGCAACCACTATAGTCCAACCGTCATTGTTGCTGCCATAACCGCTAGAATCTCAAAACCAAAGATGCCGACGCATGTTGGAATATCAGCTAATAATGGTATCGAAAGAGACTCGGTCATCTTATTGGAGCAGATTAGAACGATTGATAAGCAACGACTAAAAGATAAGGTAACCCATTTAAATAATTCGACAATGACCAAGGTTGATAAAGCGATTCGAATTAGTTTAGGGTTAGCCAAAAACGCGTGAAAGATCAGTATACATATAGGGACGTTCAAAGTGAATGAAACTAGGGGAAATGAGGAAGCGTGAATAATTTGGATTTCTTACTGAAGTCCAAGGGTATTTTTTACAAAAGTAGAGAATACCTGGTGACCAGTGACGAAGGCTGGTTACTAATTGATGACAGATCGGGTATTTAAATATAAAAGTCGAAGTTCAGTTAATTCATTGGAATTGGTTGAACTTTTTTAATTTAATTTAAAAAATCTTTTTAGTGACACGGTGTCATTTATGTGTTAAACTAGGTTCAATTAGTAAATGACACGGTGTCACTTAATAACTTTTGGAGGATTTTTTATGACAATCACATTGTTTCTTGCCATCACGACGATTACTTTAGCACTTATTTTCTATACAGTTGGTGTTTTTTCGGAACGCCATGCTGGTTCACTTAAACTAAGACACATTATTTGGTTTGGCTTAGGCTTGATTTTTGATACGACGGGAACAACGATCATGTCCTCAATTGCGAATGCTGAAGCTGGCGGGAGTCAGTTCTCACTTCATCAAATAACTGGGATGGCGGCAATCCTTTTAATGGCGTTTCACTTTGTTTGGGCAATCTATGTTTTAATCAGGGGGACTGAAAAAGCTAAAACAAACTTTCACCGTTTTAGTTTACTAGTTTGGTTATTCTGGCTGATACCATACATTGTTGGTGTGGTAATCGGTATGGGACAATAAAGGGAGGTCAATAAACAAACATGGCTCGAAAAAATGCATCATTAGCGATGGTCATCTTAACACTAGGCGTCTTCATGTCAGCCCTTGATAATGGGATTATTGCAAGCGCGTTAAGCAGCATTAACTATTCATTTAATGTTAATGAAGTGCAAGGGACTTGGGGCATCACATTGTACACACTGGGCATGGCCATTGTGACGCCGATTATTGGCAAGTTGGCAGATAAATATGGTCGAAAAAAATTATTTTTAATTGAAATTGCGACTTTCGCCCTTGGCTCGTTATTGGTCTCACTGAGTCCATCATTTATATTGTTTTTAGCAGCGAGATTAGTTCAGTCCATTGGCGGTGGCGGAATCTTTATTATTGCTTCCAGTCACGTTTTATCAACCTATCCAAAAAATAAACAGGGTGGGCTGCTTGGTATTCTTGGTGCAGTTAATGGCATTGCGTCAGTTGTTGGTCCCAATCTGGGAAGCTTAATTCTAAATATGACTGGTCGTTGGAACTGGTTATTTCTAATTAATTTGCCAATTGCAATCCTCATTATTGTGAGCGGCTGGCTTGTAATTCCAGAAACCAAGGGCGCCGATTTAAAGGAGCTTGATCTAAAGGGACTGGTTTTTCTGAGCCTTGGAATTTTCAGTTTGATGCTAGCGGTCACTAACTTGCAAAGTGGTGCTTTAATAGCTAGCTTATTACGACCGCAAGTATGGGGATTATTACTGATTTCACTAGGTTTATTTGTGGCATTTGTTAGAAGTGAGCGAAAGGTCTCTTCTAAGATTGATCCATTCTTACCCTATCAATTGCTGAAGAATAAAGGCTTCATCATAACGTTGTTAATGGGATTATTATCTGGGATGCTAATTGCGATTTTCGTGTTCATTCCAAGTTTTGTTGAGCAGCGATATGGTATTTCTGCGGATAATAGTGGTGTCTGGATGACCGGAATTGGGTTAGGGTCAATCTTTGGCGCAGCTTTTGGTGGTAAATTAGTGACCAAAATGGGCGCTGATAAGACGACGGTGGTTTCAGGATTAATCTCAGCTGTTGGGTTTGCACTGATTGCATTTCTTAGTCCAACCACGGTTTGGTTTATCGTGTCGTCAACAATTGCCGGCTTGGGTTTTGGCATGTTAATGGGAGCACCATTATCAGTCTTGATGTCTGAAGCAGCTAGTCAAAAAGATAATGGTGTCGCACTTGGGACGCTATCAGTTAGCCGCCAAGTGGGATTGACCATTGCCCCAACCATTTACGCCACAATTGTCCAAGCAGGTTTTACATCGCTAAATAGCAATACTTCAATTGAAAATTATTATCGGCATCTGTTATCTTCAACTGTCGTCAATAAACAATCGTTACTGACTAATTTCTATCGTTTAGCTGTTTCAGCCTACCAGCATATGTTCTGGTTAGCGATTGCGGCTTCGATCATAATTATGCTGGGTGGTTGGTATTTGAAGCGTCGGCGTCAGAACCGGGAAGCGACAGAATAACAAGTTAATAAAAAGCCGAAGCAACACTGATTATTGCTCCGGCTTTTGCGTTAATTAATTGATTATTTGTTTTCTTCTTTTAGGTTCTCCACTTCAGGCACTCGAAATTCTTTTCGTTCCAGCGCAGCAATAATTCGATTAAGTCGATCTTCGTCAACTTCTGCTGGTAAGGTAAACATGATTCGATGAACAAGTTCACCCTCTTGGGCATCCAGTGAAATGACACTGGCAATGTTGGTGTATTTAGTAATGATCTTGGCAATTTCTTCAAGATCACCGCGTTCGCCACTGGAGACAACGGTGAGAACGTAACTACCGATATTAACGTTCCAAGATTGTGATAGCATATCGAGTAAACGGGTGTGGGTTAAAATGCCATAAAAATGATTTTGGGCATCCAGAACTGCGATATAAGGTAAATCTTTAATTGAAAAGAATACTTGGAAGAAGGCTGAATTCACATTAACAAATTTAGTGGCATTTTTTAAAAGAGTCGTAACAGGTAATGACATATCGCCGCCCCGAGATTTATGACGATAAATATGCATTTTGTAAATGTTGCCGCGGAAAATTGTTCCGGTTTCATCAAGAATTGGGACACATCGGTAGCCAGAATCTTCGAGCGTTTGGAGGGCTTCTTCAAGTGTTGCGTCCTCTTTAACGGTCACCAGGCGTTCCTTAGGCTTAACAAGTGTTTTTAATAGCATTTTAAAATTCCTCCAACTTGGACTGTATATGATCATGATACCATAGCTGCACTTCGAACAGTACAAATAAAAATAATAAAATCTCACTAATTACTAATCGAAATGACATTTTGTTAGTGATTTTTGAAAAAAGACGCGTATTGGGTGAGTGTACACAAAAACTGGTGCAAAACAATTCACACCAGTTTTTGATTAATTTGTTCATTTTAAATAAACTGATTGATTACAGTTGTGCCATACCGTCTTTGGTAGTCTTTTGGAGAGTTTCAGCAGAAGCTTTCATTGCGGCTGCTTCTTTATCATTCAGTGGCACTTCAATGACCTTTTCAATACCAGAGCCGTTAATAACAGCTGGTGTGCCAATGTAGACATCGTGTAAACCATACTCGCCATCCATTGGTGCCCCAACTGGTAAAATGGCATTTTCATCATGCAAAATTGCACGTGAAATTCTCATTAGGCAGGTTGCAACTCCATAGAAGGTTGCTCCTTTTCGATTAATGATTTCGTAAGCCTTGTGGCGAACCTGATCTTCGATGGTTGCCAAATCATCATCGGATAAACCGGCTCGCTTGGCGACGTCCAAGAATGGTTCACCGCCAACTCGAGCAGCAGAATAAGCAGCAAATTCAGAATCACCATGTTCACCCAAGATATAGGCATCAATTGATTGTGAACTGATATTTAGCTTTTTGCCAAGTGCCACTTTCAAACGGGATGAATCTAATGATGTACCACTGCCAAAGACCCGATTCTTTGGGAATCCGGAGAATTTCTGAGCAGCGTAAGTTAAGATATCAACCGGATTGGCTGCTACGACAATAATTCCCTTGAAGCCGGAATCAACCAAAGGCTTAATGATTGATTGCATGATTTTTAGATTCTTGTTAACAAGATCCAGTCGCGTCTCACCCGGCTTTTGGGGAGCACCAGCAGTAATGACTGCCAAATCGGCATCTTTACAGTCAGCATAATCACCTGAGTAAACATGCTTTGGTGCAGTGAAGACTTGGGCATCTTCAAGATCAAGTGCATCACCAACGGTTCGTTCTTTGATAACATCTACAATGACAAATTCTTCTGCAAGTCCCTGCTGCATCATTGCATATGCATAGGAAGAACCAACCGCACCGTCACCGATTAATGCAACTTTTTGACGTTTTAAAGCCAAAACAATCATCTCCTAATCATTTTTTATCAGTATTAATTATACCACAGGGTAGTTTTGATTTTCACAAATTGAATCATAATAATTTGATTAGAGCGGGTTAAAAGGCATTATAAGGGGTGAATAAACTTGCTCAGTAAGTATCTAGACCAATTAGTAAGCCAGCTGACTGAGCCAATTAAAGGCAGCTTTTTGGCTTGAGATAATCGCCAACTTCGCGCATTTGGGCGGATGTATGCTATAATTTACTCAACAAGTTTTAAAAAATGATTAATTTAATGTTAACAACTGCTGAACTGTTTTGGTTCAGCCTTTTGTGTTGCAGGAATGTGAGGAAAAATTAATGAAGATGATTGTTGGTCTGGGTAACATTGGCCCTCAATATGATAGCACTCGGCATAATACAGGATTTATGGTCGTTGAAGCATTTGCTCAAAAACATGGCATTAAGATTAAAACTCGAAAAATGAATGCTAAAATGGGCGACACTTTTATCGACCAGGAAAAAGTTTTAGTGGTAGAGCCGACAACGTTTATGAATGATTCTGGATTAGCGGTTAAACCATTAATGGATTATTTTAATATCGCTGTTCGGGATGTGATGGTTGTTCATGATGATATGGACCTGCCAATCGGAAAAATTCGAATTAAAGATAAGGGATCTGCAGGGGGCCATAATGGCATTAAAAGCCTAATAAGCAGCCTGGGGAGTGAACATTTTTCAAGAATTCGGATAGGAATTGATCATCCTGACCAGCATCATTCAGTGGTTAATTATGTACTAGGACGCTTCTCAAAAGACCAGCTTCCTGAATTTAAAATTGCAACGGATAATGCTGTCAACGCATTGGAAGATTGGGTTGCCGATGTTTCAATTCCCGAATTAGAGAATCGTTATAATTGACGAAAGGACGATAAACTGTGCAATTTGATCAATTACTTTCGAAGACCCCACAGGTTAAACGGCTTGAAGCCAGTTTGGCCACTGATAACCGACAATTAATTACCGGAATTGGCGGTTCAGCCAGAACTCTCTTGATTACCAATTTGCTGAAAGATACCCAACGGCCAATTGTTGTAGTGGTTGACACGTTATTTCATGCAGACCAACTTGTGAGTGACTTTTCCAATTTATTACCTGATAACCAAGTCTTTGAATTTCCAGTTGAAGAAATGGGTGCGGCTGAATTGGCAACCAGCTCACCAGAATATAAAGCGCAGCGGGTTTTGGCGATGAATCAGCTGGTTAGCGATGAGCCAGCTGTTATCGTCACGTCGGTCTCCGGCTTACGACGGTTGCTGCCGGCGCCCGACCAGTTTAAGCAAGCCCAGCTGAAAATTGACATGAACTCTGAGTACGAGCTCGAGGCGTTAAAACTGAAACTTCATCAGATGGGTTACAACTTTCAAAAATTAGTCGCTGCCCCAGGTGATTTTTCAATTCGGGGGTCGATTCTGGATATTTTTCCGTTAAATCATCAGGATCCGGTTCGAATTGATTTCTTTGATACAGAAGTTGATTCAATGCGTGTTTTTAACGTTGCCAATCAACGAAGTATTCGGACAATTGATCATATTCAAATTCTTCCAGCAACAGATTTATTAATTACTAATCAACAACGCCAACAAGCGGTTACCAAGTTAAGACGCCAGTTGGCTAATGAGGCTGAGAAACTGGATGATCAGGCGGCTAAGAAATTGACTCAGACATTGGAGCCGCAACTGATGGATCTGGAAAACGGGTTGAATGATCCTAAGCGGTTGCTGTTTGCCGATTCATTTTATGATCAGTCCAACTCGATTTTAAATTACTTACCCACTAATGGCGTTGTTGTTTTTGATGATTATTCTCGACTGATGGATGCGAACCGCCAGTTGGCAAGTGATGATCAGGTTTGGCTGGCGGATAAGGAAAAGAATCATGAGTTATTGAAGTCGACTAATTATACAAATGATTTTAAGAAGATTTTTAAAGAAAACCGACGAGCAACCTTAATTTTGTCACTTTTCCAAAAGGGATTGGGCAGGATGCGGCTTGATAACATTGTTGAAATTACCGTTCGTCCGATGCAACAGTTCTTTTCACAGATGCCGATGCTAAAAACTGAAGTTGGCCGCTGGCAAAAAATGAAACAGTCGGTGGTCATTATGGTTCAGAATCAAAATCGGATGCAGAAGGTCGCTCAAACCTTGGCGGATTTTGATATTTCGGCAGTCCAAACGGAAATGGCGGAAATTTTGCCACATCAAGTTCAACTGGTTCATGGAAACCTTGAAAATGGATTTGAATTACCAATGGCTAATCTAGTTGTCATTACTGAAAAAGAAATGTTTGGAACGATTGTTAAAAAGCGGCCGCGACAAACCACTTTTAACAATGCTGAACGAATTAAAAGTTACACGGATCTTAAGCCTGGTGACTATGTAGTTCACGTTAATCATGGGATTGGCCGATATGAAGGCATGAAAACCATGGAGGTTAACGGGAAACATCAGGATTATCTGACAATTTCTTACCGTGATAGTGCTAAACTGTTTATTCCGGTGACCCAACTTAATATGATTCAGAAGTACGTGTCGTCTGAGGACAAAAAACCGAGAATCAACAAATTGGGCGGCAGTGAATGGCAGAAAACCAAACGCAAAGTGGCTTCAAAAATTGAGGACATTGCAGATGATTTGGTAACATTATATGCTAAGCGGGATTCTGAAAAGGGATACGCTTATCCACCTGATGACACTTTGCAAAACGAGTTTGAGGCGCGCTTCCCGTACACTGAGACGCCTGACCAATTACGCAGTGCGGATGAGATTAAACGTGATATGGAACGGGCAAAGCCTATGGACCGGCTGTTGGTTGGTGATGTTGGATACGGTAAAACTGAAGTGGCATTACGGGCGGCCTTTAAAGCAGTTGAAGTTGGTAAACAGGTTGCATTTTTAGTTCCGACAACTATTTTGGCACAACAGCATTATGAAACAATGTTGGAGCGTTTTAGCGATTACCCGATTGAAGTCAGGGTACTTTCTCGATTTCAAACGGCTGCTCAAATTCGCGAGACTTTAGCGGGACTAAAAAAAGGCACTGTGGACGTTGTTGTCGGAACGCATCGATTGCTGTCAAAAGACGTGGTCTTTAATAATCTGGGACTGTTAATCGTCGATGAAGAGCAACGATTTGGTGTGAAGCATAAGGAACGGATTAAAAAGATGCGAACCGATGTTGATGTCCTAACATTAACCGCGACGCCGATTCCCAGGACGTTGAATATGTCGATGATGGGCGTTAGGGATTTATCAGTGATTGAAACGCCCCCATCGAATCGTTACCCAATTCAAACTTACGTGATTGAGCAAAACGCCGGGACCATTAAAGAAGCCATTGAACGGGAAATGGCTCGGGGCGGGCAAGTCTTTTATTTACACAACCGGGTTGCTGATATCGAGAAAACGGTTGAACAATTGAGCGAGCTGGTACCGGATGCCCGCATTGCATACATCCACGGCCAAATGACCGAAAACCAGATGGAAGACATTTTGTATGATTTTATTAATGGTGAATACGATGTTTTGGTCACAACCACAATTATTGAAACCGGGGTCGATATTCCAAATGTCAATACATTGTTTGTAGAAAATGCGGATCATATGGGGCTTTCACAACTCTATCAACTAAGGGGCCGAATTGGTCGTAGTAGTCGTGTAGCTTATGCATACTTTATGTACCAGCCCAACAAAGTGTTAACTGAAGTTGGTGAAAAACGCTTGGAAGCAATTCGTGATTTCACAGAATTAGGTTCTGGGTTTAAGATCGCAATGCGGGATTTGTCAATTCGGGGTGCCGGAAATCTTTTAGGCAAACAGCAGTCAGGATTTGTTGATTCAGTCGGTTACGATTTGTATACGCAGATGCTGTCTGATGCGGTTTCAAAGAAGCGTGGTCAACACGTCGCTTTTAAAACGGATGCGACAATTGAACTTGATCTTGAAGCTTATCTGCCAAGCGACTATATTCAAGATAATCAGCAAAAAATCGAAATTTATAAGCGAATCCGGCAAGTCGAAAATCAGGATCAACTAAACGAAGTCAGCGACGATTTGTTGGATCGGTTCGGTGATTATGGTCAGCCGGTTACCAATTTATTGAAAATTACTGAAATGAAAATGTATGCGGATTATTCAATGGTTGAGAAAATTCATCAAGAAAATCAAAAAGTCACGATAACCTTTGCTAAACAGGCAAGTGAAACTTTTAGTAGCAAAGATCTGCTGGCAGCCATTGCACAGACCAAGTTCCGAGCAACGGTGAACAGTGCTGACCATAAATATCAGGTAGTCATGACCATTCAGCCTAACATGAAGGACTGGCTGGATCAGATAATTGCTTTTAATCGGTCTTTGGCGAAAACCAGGAAAAAACATCAAAATGACAAGGTAACTTCAAATGACAAATAATTCTCGGCGAAAACAAGTTCTAACGGGGACATTTTTGTTAACAATCGCGTCGTTTATTGCTAAATTCTTAAGTGCGGTTTATCGGGTTCCTTTTCAAAATATGGTGGGAAACGTTGGCTTTTATGTCTATCAGCAAATTTATCCGATTTATGGTATTGGAATGACCATCGCACTAAACGGTCTGCCACTGTTTATTTCCAAGCTGGTTGTTGATGTGAGAGATCCAACTGATCAAATGGCACTGGTCTATCGGATTCAACGACTGATGACTGTGATGGCAGTCATCGTGTTTTTGATGTTACAATTTGGGGCTGGTTGGCTTGCAACTGCGATGAGTGATCATCGACTAGCACCAGTCATCCGGGCAGTTAGTTGGATGTTTTTGCTGGGACCCTTTTTAGCAACGTGGCGCGGTTATTTTCAAGGAAAGATGGATATGCGCCCAACGGCTTATTCACAAGTGGTCGAACAAGTCATTCGGGTAACAGTCATTTTAGTTTCTGCCGGTTGGGCGATTCACCATTTTGCCAATCCTTATCAAATAGGCACTCTGGCAATGACTTCAGCACCAATTGCCGGGGCCTGCGCGTTGGTGACGCTATTTGTGGTTCGGCGGAGAAACTCTTTGCCAAAATCAAGTCATCATCAGGTTTATTCAAGACTTTTTGCCAGAATCTTGTTTGAAGGTGGCACCCTCTGTCTGGTTTCAGCGGTGATGTTGCTGCTTCAACTAGTGGATTCCTTTTCAGTCGTTGCCGGGCTGCATGCCACCGGGCTATCATTTTCAACGGCCCAAAATATAAAGGGAATCTATGACCGCTCCCAAACTTTAGTCCAGTTGGGCTTAGTGATCACAACAGCGTCTGTAACAGCCGTTTTGCCGAGTTTATCTCTGGCTCACGTTAAAAAGCAGGCGACAACTTTTCGACATTTGGCACAAACTAATCTAAGGGTTAACTTGGCTGTTGCGTTGGCAATGAGTGTGGGTTTGGCTGCTTTGATGCCTGAGATTAATCAGGTACTGTTCTCAACGGCTGATCTGAATTTGACCATTGCGGTCTACTGCTTCAGTATTGTCTTGACAACGGTTATTTTGTCTTATAATTTGGTGCTACAAGCTCAGAATAATTATTGGGTAACGATGATGGCGATCCTTTTAGGGGTTGCTGTAAAAATGATTATTAATCATCAACTGATTGCAACTTTTGGTATCTTGGGAGCAAGTCTTGCAACATTAGCCAGCTTGCTGACGATGGCTTGTTTAATGAGAATCTTAGCGGCCAACCAGTTGGCAAAGTTAATGAGTTTGGTTCAGCTGCTGAAGCTAGTCGTAGTCCTCTTAATAATGGCTGGTTTAGTGAGAGTGAGTGCAGATTTGGTTAACGAGTTTATTTTAATTGAAGCAAAAAGACTGCAGGCTTTGCTGACCGTTTTGATCGGGATACCAATTGGTGTGACGAGCTTTTTTTACGAGTGTCAGTGGCTCCATGTTTTCTCACTTCGGGAATGGTTCGCAATTCCGATGATTAGTAAATTGCTTAAATTAGTAAAAATTGATTAAAAATTAAAAGTGATAAGGTGAAAATATGAGAATCGATAAATTTCTAAAAGTTTCCAGAATTATTAAACGACGTTCGGTTGCCAAAGAGATTGCGGATAAGGGCCGGATTTCGATTAACGGTCGAGTGGCTAAATCATCGTCAGATGTTAGCACCAATGATCAGGTGGTGATCAAGTTTGGTAACAAAACGTTAACAATCTTGGTAAAAGCGCTGTTAGACACGACAAAAAAGGATGATGCTCAAAAAATGTATGAAATTATTTCAGAGGATTATGAGCATGATTATCGAAATGAATAAATAAAATTATTAAGAACCCTTGAATTGTATGGACAAACGCGCTTTTGTTGTTATAATTTATCATTAGAAAGTGTTTTAATTCAGGGGGATTGAACATGGCACAACAACAGCAGAAAATCCGAAAACTTGAAAATGACTATACAAAGCAACGCGAGCTTGAGTTTCAGTCCGACCAAGCGACGGCTGTTTCAGTGCGGCGTCGACGCAAAAAGCGTGCTTGCATTATTATTTCTGTCTTTATGATTTTTGCGATGATTTTTGCCGTTCAGATTGTTCGGGCGAAGGTTAATTATGCTGCTGTTAATGCCCAAATTTCAAAGCAAAAACAAACAGTTAAAAAAGAACGGGTTCGTCATAAACATTTGACAGCTCGAGTATCACAGTTAAATAATAAAGATTATGTTGAGCAACTCATTCGTGATCGCTATTATTACACCAAACCTGGTGAGACGGTTTACAGCTTTCCAAACCAGGCACCAAAAGATGTTGACAATGGTGAGGAGTAGTGACACGACTTCATTAGCGATGACTTAGCATTGTAGATATAAATAGATTGATTGAAATTGGGATGAGTAGTCGTTATCCTGATTTTTTTGCAATTATTTTTTGGTTAACTCAATTTGGCCATTAGCGGTTAAGAACGGTTAAATTCTCGCTTCCAAAGTAAAATTGTGGTTTACTGTTGTTAATGGGATGAAACGAATTAGGATAAAGTTAATTAATCTTTAATTTGTTTTCCCGCTGTAAAACGATATATGCTATACTTGATTGTATTTAGAACTAATAGGAGGAACATTTTTTTTAATGGCAATTGAAGTTGGGGAAAAAGTTAACGGTAAAGTTTCCGGAATTACAAATTTTGGTGCATTTATTGATTTAGGTGATCATCGAACTGGTCTAGTTCATATCAGCGAAGTTTCTGACGGATTTGTTAAAGATATTCATGATGTTTTGAAGGTTGGTGATGAAGTTACCGTCAAAGTTTTAAAAATTGAAGGTAACAATAAGATCAGTTTGTCAATTCGAAAAGCCAAGGATTCGGCTGGTCACGAAGAAAGCCATGGTCATGAGTCTAATCATGGTGAATATTCACATCATAATCACAACAATAATCGTGAGAGCGGCCATGACTATCATGAAAATCATGGTCGTCACTCCAGAGGCAATCATTCCAATAATCACGGGAATCACTCAGGAAGTCGTCCAGAGAGTTTTGACGACTTAATGTCTGGTTTCCTTAAGCAAAGTGAAGATCGCCTTGCAACCCTTCGGAAGAATACTGAAGGAAAACGTGGTGGTCGTGGTGGCCGTCGAAGTTAATTAAGTAAGTGATTTTAAATAGCTAAAAGCTGGAGCAAGACTAACGAGTTTTGATCTAGCTTTTTATTTTGGTAGTTTGGCGATGGTGCTCTTAAGGTTGGAAGGTGAACGAACCGGTGAAGTTACAGGAGAGATTTAATCGCATAGTGGCACAGCATGATTGGTGGCAGGCCGGTCAGCCGATTGTAGTAGCAGTTTCGACGGGAGTGGATTCGATGGTTCTTTTGGCTTTGCTTGAACACTTGTCCCAGCGGCGGCCGCAAGTGATTGTTGCCTATGTTGATCACTGTTTACGGCATCAAAGTCGCCAGGAAACCATTTTTTTGGAAAATTATTGTCGAGCCCATCACTTAAAATTGGCGAAAAAGAGTTGGCAGCCAAAAGATCACCCGCGACACGGAATTGAAGCGGCAGCCCGGCACTTTCGCTACCAATTTTTTCGAGAAGTTTTAAAAGCCAACCAGTCAACGATTTTGCTGACGGCACATCATGGAGATGATTTAGCCGAAACCATGTTGATGAAGTTGGTTAGAGGTGGTCAGCTTGACTCATTGATTGGAATCGATGAAGTTCGGCAGACGTCATTTGGTCAACTTATCCGGCCACTTTTAACTTTCAGTAAAAACGATTTGCGGCAGTTTGCCAGCACTAACCAACTACGCTGGTTTGAAGATGAAACTAATCAGGATTTAGCAATTCAACGGAATCGATTTCGACATCAGATATTACCGAAGCTCAAGGCAGAGAACCCCAAGATGCTTGATCATTTTATCAATTATTCGCAACAATTGAAGTCGATGATCACCGTTAACCATGAATTATTGGCACCGATTGCCGATAAAGTCGTGGTTTCTTTTACGGCAGATCAGCGACTGGTGGCAGATTTATCAAAATTAATTGGTTATTCAAATCAAGTGCAACTAAATCTGATTCGGTATCTGCTTGAACATTGGCTGAAAATTGACAATATTGGGTTAAATCAATTAGCCCAACTTCAACATTTGTTGGCAAACGCTCAAAAACCTCAAGGAAAACTTAATTTTCCCAATCACTGGCAAGTCATTAAACGTTATCAACAGTTAATAATTGAAAAAAAAGTCGACAAACCTATTATAAAGTCTAAAATTGGCAGTCGATTTATGGTAATATTAGACCGATGGTATTCGCTATCTAACGGATCTAAGTTTGGTGTTTTCACATCGAAAGTGGTTGCCGATCATTATCAAGTGACGCCGTTAATTTTGCTTGAACAACAATTTCCCTTGTCTGTTCGCTATTGGCACCCCGGCGATCGACTGAGATTAAAAAATGGTGGCCACCAAAAGGTAAATCGGCTGATGATTAATGCAAAATTGCCCAGCGAACAGCGATTAAAGACCCAGCTTTTAGTGACGGACGATGGCGACATACTGGCGGTTCTTGGCCTTAAAAGTGCTTTTTTACCTACTAAGCAGGGAAAGAGAGTTTACTTAGTCGAGCAAAGGACGCAATCAACTTCAGAAAGAAAAGGAATTAATAATGAATAACGACATCTTAAAAGTTCTTTATAGTACTGAGCAAATTGACGAAGCTTGTAAAAGGCTTGGGAAGCAGATTCAGCAAGTCTATGCCCATAAGGTGCCGGTTGTCATCGGGGTATTGAAAGGTGCCACTTTTTTCATGTCGGATATTGTGCGTCAGGCCGATACTTATATGGAAATTGACTTTATTGATGTTTCGAGTTACCATGGCACGACTCAATCCTCTGGCACGGTCGAAATGGTAACGGATATTTCGACGGACGTCAGCGGTCGGGATGTGTTGATTGTTGAAGACATAGTTGATACTGGACGGACGTTGAAGTTTCTAACGGATAAGCTTAACCAGCGGGGAGCAAGTTCCATTAAAGTGTGCACATTGCTTGATAAACCTGCTGGTAGGCAAGTTGAAGCGAATTCCGACTTCATTGGTTTTGAAGTGCCAAATGAATTTGTGGTAGGTTATGGGCTCGATTATGATGAAAAGTATCGTAATTTACCTTATATTGGTGTTTTGAAACCTGAGATTTATACGAACAATTAATGGTCAAAAATAGTCAATTGTGGTAGTATTTTGACTATCAACATGAATAATTTTTTTGAGGAGGACGTTGATGAACTCAAATAAAAATGGGCTTTTTAAAAATAGTCTATTTTACATTGTCATATTCTTACTTGTAATGGGGGTTATCTACTTCTTCAATGGGAGTAGTAGCAACACACAATCCCAGGAAGTCCAGTCAAGTCAATTTGTAAAGGACTTAAAGAATGACAAGGTAAAAAGCTTTTCAATTCAGCCTTCAGGCGGGGTTTATAAAGTAACCGGTGAATATCGACAAGGTCAAAAGGCTAAAGTTTCTACCGGCTTCCTAGTTGGTGGTAACCAAAGCCAGGACAAAAATGTCACCAAGTTCACGACAACCGTTCTTGAGAATAACTCCTCAATTGCTGAAATCACCAAGGCTGCGCAATCTAATAATATTAAGATGAACGCAAAGCCTGAAGAGTCAAGTGGCTTTTGGGTAAACTTATTAGTTTACGTTTTGCCGCTATTATTATTTGTCTGGTTCTTTTACATGATGATGGGTCGTGCCGGTGGTCAAGGTGGCGGAAATGGCAGAGTGATGAACTTTGGCAAATCCAAAGCCAAACCGGCCGACAGTAAGCAAAATAAGGTGCGCTTCTCAGATGTTGCCGGTGAAGAAGAGGAAAAACAGGAACTTGTCGAAGTGGTTGAGTTCTTGAAAGATCCACGTAAGTTCACGACTTTAGGCGCTACCATTCCACATGGTGTTTTGTTAGAGGGACCTCCGGGTACTGGTAAAACATTGCTGGCGAAAGCGGTTGCCGGTGAAGCAGGTGTCCCATTCTACTCCATCTCCGGTTCTGATTTCGTTGAAATGTTTGTTGGTGTTGGTGCCAGCCGAGTTCGTGATTTGTTTGATCAGGCTAAAAAAGCTGCACCGGCTATTATCTTTATCGATGAAATTGATGCGGTTGGGCGTCGTCGTGGTGCCGGTATGGGCGGTGGCCACGATGAACGTGAACAGACATTGAACCAGTTATTGGTTGAAATGGACGGATTTAGTGGCAATGAAGGTGTGATTGTCATTGCGGCAACTAACCGGGCCGATGTCTTGGATCCTGCCTTAACCCGACCAGGCCGATTTGATCGAAAGATTTTGGTTGGCCGGCCAGATATTAATGGTCGTGAAGCAATCCTAAAAGTTCATTCAAAGAACAAGCCATTTGCTAACGACGTCGACCTTCACGAGATTGCTAAGCAAACGCCTGGTTTCGTTGGTGCTGATCTGGCTAACTTGTTAAACGAAGCTGCCTTATTGGCTGCTCGTCGTAATAAGACTAAGATTGACGCCAGTGATATCGACGAAGCCGAAGATCGGGTAATTGCCGGGCCTGCTAAGCGCAATCGGGTTATCTCTAAAGAGGAACGGGAAACCGTGGCCTATCATGAAGCCGGTCATACAGTTGTTGGGCTGGTTCTAAATGATGCCAGAGTTGTTCATAAGGTAACGATTGTGCCGCGTGGTCGTGCCGGCGGTTATGCAATTATGCTCCCACGTGAAGATCAACAGCTGATGTCTAAGCGGGATGCGATGGAACAGATTGCTGGCTTAATGGGTGGTCGTGCTGCCGAAGAAATTGTCTTTAACTCACAATCATCTGGTGCCTCGAATGACTTTGAACAGGCAACTAACATTGCTCGGGCAATGGTTACACAATACGGGATGAGTGAGCGGCTTGGCAATGTGCAACTGGAGAATCCAGCCCAAGATACTTATGGGCCTCGTTATTCTCAAGAGACGGCTGCGGCTGTTGACGAAGAAGTTCGCCGGATAACCAATGAAGCTCATGAAACAGCTAAAAAAATTATTGAAGCGCATCGTGATAAGCATAAGTTGATCGCTCAGGCTCTTTTGAAGTACGAAACACTTGATGAGAAGCAAATTCTTTCTTTGTGGAATACTGGCAAGATGCCTGAAAGTTCAAAGACTAATGAATTTCCAAGTGAGCGGGCAGCTACTTTTGAAGAAGCTAAACGTGAATTGGAACGTAAGGAAGCCGAACGTCAGGCACAACTTGAGAAGCAACATCAGAATGGTCAAAATACTGATCAGCATGATGATTCAACAACTTCAAATGAAGATGCGAAGAAGCCTGATGATGTTTCAAAAGATAGTTCGAATTCAGATAATGATCAATCTCATCAGAATGATCATCACGATGATAGTGACTAGAAGATTTAATAAAAATGAGTTTAGAGTGGCTAAGCCTCTGCTAAACTCGTTTTTGTTTATGGACGGAGAGATTATAAATGAATGATTATTTAGTAAAAGCAACGACGACCGACGGGATGTTTCGAGCCTATGCAGTTGATGCAAAGAAGACAGTTGCAACTGCACAGAAGGATCATGACACTTGGAGTGCCTCATCGGCAGCCTTGGGGCGCACATTGATTGGTTCAGTGATGTTAGCAGCCTCAGTTGATAAAAGTGGTGAAGCGATTACCGTCAAGGTTAACGGCCAGGGACCAGTTGGTGGGATTGTCGTCGATAGTGATTCAAAAGGTCATGTAAAAGGGTATATTCAAAATCCCCATGTTCATTTACCTTTAAACAGCAAGCATAAAATTGATGTCGGTAAGGCAGTGGGTGTCGACGGCTTTTTAGAGGTTACTCGAACTTCAGCAAATGAAGACCCCTATACCAGCAGTGTCCCGTTAGCTTCCGGGGAAATTGGTGATGATTTCACGTTTTATTTAGCTCAGTCTGAGCAGATTCCTTCGGCGGTTGGAGTTTCTGTGTTTGTTAATGATGATAATTCAATTGGTGCGGCCGGGGGCTATTTGATTCAAACGATGCCGGGAGCTAGTGATGATGCCATTAATCATGTTGTTCAGCGATTAAAAGAAATTCCAATGATTTCAGAACTTTTACTGGATCACCAGACACCTGAAGCGATGTTGGAGCTTATTTTTGGCAAGGGAAATCTACATTTCTTAGATAAAATGCCAGTGGAATTTTATTGCAATTGTTCAAAGCAAAAATTTGCCCATGACTTGGCCGGCATTTCTGTTAGCCAGCTGGAAACTATGCTGAAAGAGGATCACGGCGTCAGTGTCACCTGTAACTTCTGTCAATCCAAATATCGATATAGCGAAGATGAATTAAAAGCAATTATTGAAATTGCCAAGCAAAAGAAGGCCGGTGCTAATTAACCGGTTTCGATGGCATAACTGGTTAGCAAGCCTGGATAAAGTAGATGAGTAATTGGCCACTAACATATCTAATGATATCGGGTGGTGCTTAATTTCTGTGGCTAAACACTTAATGAACAAAGCTACTCATTTATTTTGAGATGTGATAATATAGCAATCGGACTTTGATGGAAAATAAAATTAAATTTTGAGGTGAATTTTATGGAATGGAAAATTGGTGATATTACAATTCCCAACCAAGTAGTCGTTGCACCAATGGCCGGTGTCACTAACTCGGCTTTTCGAATCATTTGTAAAGAATTTGGTGCCGGTTTAGTAGTCTGCGAAATGATTTCAGACCGTGGCATTATGTACAAAAATAAAAAAACGCTTGATATGATGTTTGTTGACCCAAGAGAACATCCAATGAGTATTCAAATTTTTGGTGGTACGAAAGAGACACTGGTTCAGGCAGCCAAATTTGTGGATCAGCATACGGCGGCAGACATTATCGATATCAACATGGGTTGCCCCGTTAACAAGGTGGTTAAAACTGATGCGGGAGCTCGTTGGCTATTGGATCCCAAGAAGGTTTATGAGATGGTTTCATACGTGACAGATGCTGTTAAAAAGCCGGTAACAGTTAAAATGAGAACTGGCTGGGATGAGGATCATATTTATGCTGTTGAAAATGCACTAGCTGCTGAAAAAGCCGGCGCTGCTGCACTTGCAATGCACGGCCGAACCCGTAAACAGATGTACATGGGGCATGCTGATTGGGGCATTCTCAAAGAAGTGGCTAGTCAGCTTCATATTCCATTCATGGGAAATGGCGACGTCAAAACACCGCAGGACGCTAAACGAATGTTAGGAGAAGTTGGCGCTGATGCGGTTATGATGGGTCGGGCAGTTGAAGGCAATCCTTGGATTTTAAAACAGGTTGAGCATTATTTGGCCACTGGTGACTTATTGCCGGAACCTACCCCTGAAAAGAAAATTGCGACGGCAAAGGAGCATCTCCACCGATTAGTTGAGCTGAAGGGTGAGCATGTGGGCTCACGTGAATTTCGTGGTCAGGCCGGCTATTACCTTAAAGGGATTCCGCATTCTGCAAGAACTAAAGTTGCGTTGGTAAATGCCGACGGTGAGCAGGCAATGGATGACATTTTTGACCAATTTTTGGAAAAAAATGCGAAACGACAAGCGATTCGACAACAAATGGCCCAATAATGAAAGTTGTTTTGTGGTATCATTATTAATAGTTTATTATCGTAGGAGGTTTGACATTGGCCAAAGATAAAGAAATGAATGATCAAATGATTGTTCGTCGGCAAAAAATGAACGAATTACGGAGTGAAGGAATTGACCCTTTTGGGCATCGGTTCGAGCGTACATATTTAGCTGCGCAGCTTCACGAAGAGTTTGATAGTACCGACAAAGATGATTTGATGGAAATGGATAAAAAGGTTACGATTGCTGGTCGAATGATTGCAAAACGAGGAAAAGGTAAAGTTGGTTTTGCTGATTTAAAAGACCGAACCGGTAAAATTCAAATTTATGTTCGAAAAGATATTGTTGGCGATGAAGTTTATCATATCTTCAAACGATCAGATATTGGTGACCATTTAGGAATTTCCGGTCAAATCATTAAAACGGATATGGGAGAGCTAACGGTTCGAGCAGAATCTGTCACTTTTCTTTCAAAGGCGCTTCGGCCGTTACCGGATAAATGGCATGGGCTTCAAGATAAAGAACAAAAGTATCGCCAACGTTATCTTGACTTAATCTCTAATCAGGATAGTTTTGACCGGTTCCATAAGCGTAGCCACATTATTACAGCAATTCGAAGTTACTTGGATTCACATGATTATTTGGAAGTTGAAACGCCAGTGCTTCATAATCAGGCAGGTGGTGCCAACGCCCGTCCGTTTGTTACCCATCACAATGCACTGAATATTGATCTTTACCTTCGAATCGCATTGGAACTTCACTTGAAACGGTTGATTGTTGGTGGAATGGAACGGGTTTATGAAATTGGACGAGTTTTCCGAAATGAAGGAATGGATACCCGCCATAATCCTGAATTTACAATGCTTGAATCATATGTCGCCTATTATGACTTCCATGATGTGATGGATGAAACTGAAGGTATCTTTAAAGCCGCTGCCAAGACGGTTACTGAGGATGGTATCATTACCTATCAAGGCCAGACTATTGACCTTGATAAGCCATTTAAGCGCCAGCATATGGTTGATGCGATTAAAGAATACACAGGGATTGATTTTTGGAAACCAATGAGTGACGAAGACGCCAAGAAATTAGCGGATGAACATCACATTCATTATGAACCCTGGTGGAAAACGGGACATATTATCAATGCTTTCTTTGAAGAGCTGGTTCAACCTAAACTGGAACAGCCAACCTTTATTTATGGTCACCCAGTTGAAATTTCACCACTGGCAAAGAAAAACGCAAAGGATCCACGGTTTACAGACCGGTTTGAACTTTATATTTTAACAAATGAGTTTGCCAATGCCTTTACTGAACTGAATGATCCAATTGATCAGCGTCAACGATTTGAAGCTCAGGTTAAGGAACGTCAGGAAGGTAACGAAGAAGCTGAGGGGATTGACGAAGATTATATTGAGGCCCTCGAATATGGCATGCCGCCAACGGGTGGTCTTGGCATTGGAATTGATCGCTTAGTAATGCTTCTGACGGATGCACCGTCAATTAGGGATGTTCTTCTTTTCCCAACGATGAGACCGGAAGATAATTCTGAAAAAGATTAGTGATATTTTGATTAAAGCTTTAATGAACTTGTTTTTACAAGTTTATTGGAGCTTTTTTAGTATTGATGATTAATCCGAATTTCAATTAGTTGAATTTGGCGTTTTGAGCGTATATACCACTTTTAATCCGAACGAGATTTTCGATTATAAATCTGTTTGTTCGACTTTTCTATGTTTTAAATTGATTATGTTGTGTGAAAAAATAGTGATTTTAACTTAGACTCAATATTTTTTGAGATTATCGCTTGACGAATTGCGGTTTATCGGGTATATTTATTTATGCTGTTTCAGAGAGTGATCGGTTGCGATTGCCACTGCCGCTTCGGTAGTTAAAAAAGTAGTTGACACTGATTGAGC
>NZ_LS423006.1 GCF_900411375.1 Lentilactobacillus raoultii
GCCATTTTCTCACGCATCTACCGGCCGTTTTGACCAGGGAATTAGTGTCAGCTTGAATTTCCATTTTCTGACGGATTATTCCAGGACGACTAAGGTGTTCGGTTAATTTTTAGCTTTCAAGTTTCAGTTGTTTAACTTATCGAATAAGTTAGGAATATCTTTTTATAATGCCGAATTAGCCCAGAGAAAACTACGTTAAATGAAAAAACTTGGTAGATTTTTAACTTTATGTTTACAAATGTAGACTAAAGGTGGTATGCTGTTAGTTGAAGCTACAGATGTAGATTTAATAAAAGAAATGGGGGATGCACATTGACACAACTCATCACTGTTAGCATTGCAGTACTTTTAATCGGGTTTATTCTTTGGTGGTTCTTTGGTCAGCACCAAGAGCGGGTTGCGGATGCTCAAATAAAAAATGATGAGCAGGCACCAACTGTTATCGTTGATGGCGGTTATTCACCGAGTACCTTGATTTTAAAAAAGGGCGTGCCTGCCAAGGTCAATTTTAAGATGAACGACTCAACTGCTTGCTTGTCACACGTTGTATTTGAAAAATTGGGAATTGATAAAGATTTAACGAAACAAAAAATGACTCAAATCGAAATTCCCACGGATCAGGCAACGGAATTTGACTACGCATGCGGCATGAATATGTTCCATGGAAAAATTATTGTTAAGGATTAATTTAAAGAAAGCGGGAATTTAATATGAATTTTAAAAAACTTTTTGGTCGTCAAGATAATTTGAATGCAGCTGAGATTCAAAGCGATGGGTCACAAATTGCTAAAATTAAGGTGGATCACGGTTATGAACCGGAAACAGTCACGCTTAAAAAGGGTGTGCCGGCTAAATTGGTTTTTCACCGAATTAACGAATCTGATTGTCTGTCACGAGTTCAATCAAAGAAACTGGCTTTTAATCAAGCATTACCGCTGAATCAAGATGTTGAAATTTCAGTTGATACTAATCGCAGTGGTGAATTTGATTATGCTTGCGGGATGAATATGTTCCATGGGAAGGTCGTCGTTCAGTAATGACGTTATCAAACATGAAAAAGTTTTGGCTTTCATTGATTTTAGCAAGTCCGATGTTACTTCAAATGGTTTTAATGCCCTTTCATTGGCAACTGCCGGCTTATAATTGGATTGCACTAATTACAACCACGTTGATTATGCTGATTTCAGCATTACCCTATTGGAAAAGTGCTTGGGCAGCCTTTAAGCATCACAATGCTAATATGAACACATTGGTAGCAGTTGGTACTTCGGTGGCCTATTTCTATTCATTGTTTGCGATGGCAACTGGTCGGGAAGTTTATTTTGAAAGTGCGGCGTTGGTAACGGTCTTTGTTCTGTTGGGGGATGCGTTAGAGGAGCGAATGCATCACCGGGCTTCCAATGCTTTGGGAAAATTGTTGAATTTACAGGTTAAGGAAGCCGAGGTCCTTCGTCAGGGACAGTATCGTAAGATCCCCCTAGAAGAAGTTCAAGTTAATGATTTAATTCGAGTCCGTCCAGGTGAAAAAGTGCCGGTTGACGGGGTTGTCACCTCTGGCACCACTTCGGTCAATGAATCGATGATCACGGGTGAAAGCATGCCGGTTGGTAAAAAAACCGGTGACCAAGTGATTGGCTCAACGATCAATACTGATGGAACCATCACCTTTCGGGCAACCAAGATCGGTAAAGATACTGCTTTAGCCCAAATTGTTGATTTGGTTAAAAAGGCTCAAACTAGTCACGCACCCATTCAGAATCTAACTGACAAAATTTCAAGAATTTTTGTGCCAGCCGTTTTAATCGCTGCCATTCTAACGTTTGTCATTTGGAATGTGTTTCTTGGCGCTTCTGCTGTGTCAGCGATGCTGTTTGCAGTTTCTGTCATTGTCATTGCTTGTCCCTGTGCCCTTGGGTTGGCAACTCCAACCGCTTTAATGGTTGGCACCGGCCGATCGGCTAAGATGGGGGTACTAATTAAAAATGGACAGGCACTTGAAGAAGTTAATCATGTAAAAACGGTTATCTTTGATAAAACCGGAACAATTACTGCCGGCAAACCGGTTGTTACTGATGTGGTCGGAACTAATCAAACGCAGGTTCTTGCCATTGCGGCCAGTTTGGAAGAAAGTTCTGAACATCCCTTAGCGACAGCGATTGTTTCAAAAGTAAAGGCTGGAAAAATTGCATATCCGAAAGCTGAAAACTTCCGAAACATCGAAGGTAAGGGTGTTACTGCGTTGGTTAATGATCAACCAGCTATTGTCGGTAGCGATCGATTGTTGGCAGATTACCAAATTTCTGATAAGTTAAAAAAGAAAATGACCACTCTGCAGGAAGCAGCTAAGACCGTCGTCCTGGTTGGCTTGGCTGGTCAAATTATTGGGTTAATTGCCATTCAGGATACGCCAAAACCTATGGCAGCCCAAGCAATTGCTGACTTAAAGGCCAGAGGATTGACGACCGTTATGTTAACGGGTGATAACCAGCGTGTTGCGCAGGCAATTGGCCAGCAGGTCGGCATTGATCAAGTCATTGCCGGTGTTCTTCCCAATGAAAAAGCTGACCACGTTAAAGCCTTCCAGCAAACCGGTAAAGTCGCCTTTGTCGGCGATGGTGTGAACGATGCACCAGCTTTGACGGTTGCTGATGTTGGCATTGCAATGGGATCTGGAACTGATATTGCAATTGAATCCGGTGAAATTGTTCTAATTCAAAACGATTTGTTGGGTGTTGTTCGGGCGCTGGACATTGCCAAAAAGACCTTTAATCGAATTAAGCTTAATTTGTTCTGGGCATTCATTTACAACTTAATCGGCATTCCAATTTCGGCGGGAATCCTTGTTGGAATTGGGCTTCAGCTAAGCCCCGAATTGGCAGGATTAGCGATGGCCTTTTCATCAGTGTCAGTCGTTACCTCTTCTTTATTGCTTAATAAAACTAAAATTGCTGGTGAACATCAACTTTCAAAGCAATCAGTCATTACTAATTAACTTTTGAAAAAATCTCCAGATCCTTTCAACTAACTTGAAAAGGTCTGGAGATTTTCAGTGACGATTAAATTAATGATTACAAATGGTTTAAAATCGCTTTTGATACAGTAATTGAAATAGCGACGCCAATTCCTAAGGGGATTAGGGCCATTGAATTTAAATGGCAGACTTCAAAAATCATGAACAGGGCCATCAGGGGGGCCTGTTGTGACGCTGCCAATAAACTACAACCACCAACCAGGGCTGACTGCCAAACTGGTAGGTGACTGATTGGCAGCAGTAAAATGCCGATTAGTGCACCCAAAGACGCACCAATCGCAACTGATGGGGTTAACGTTCCCCCGAAAGCACCGGCCCGAATGACAAAAACCGTTATCAAATATTTGGCGGCACCCCCCAGCAACAGAATGATTAGTAACTGCCGGTTAGTCGCATTAAGCGAGAATTGAGCCAAAGCACGACCATTTCCCATAATTTGAGGAAAATTCATTGAAATTAATCCGGTTGCCAAGGAAGCTACTGGTAGTTGCCAAAGCATCTGCCAATTTTGCGGTTTTGACCGCCCAGCCCATTTAAACGCTTTCCGAAACAGGGCGCCCAATAAACCGCTTAGCACAGCAATCAAAACGGTAATTGGCAAAAAGGCTGCCGAAAAACCGGAATGGGGCACCAAATAATAGGGAGCGGTTCCCCTGAAACTTGTACTTACAAGCGTTGATAGAATTGACATTGCCAAACTAACACTCACCGTTCGAATGGACACTTTTCGGTAAAGCACCTCGACACAAAAAAACATCCCGGTCAGCGGTGCATTGTAAACGCCGGCAAAGCCTGCCCCAGCTGCAGCAGCCATTAATAACCGGGTGTCAGCTTCCGACAATTGTGTTAGCCGACTTTTGGTCAGTAATTGCTGCCACTTTTGAGCAATCATGGCACCGGCTTCCCTGGGGGCTAATTCACGGCCAACTGAGCCGCCGGTGCCCACGTAAAAGATTTGGGTAACTACGTGAAAGAAGGTTTGAATAGCCGGCATATTTCGGCCACCTAAACCCTGTTCAATTGTTGCGGGTGGCGTCACTTTGGTTCGTAAAAACCACCAAATGATGCTTGCCAGTAACCCGCCAATAACAACGGATATTAACCTGGCTACACCGGATCCGCCCGTTGCGATTGGGTGAAGGGTGGTTTCATTAAAATGCAAAAAAAGTTTTTCGATTAAATTTAAGAATAAGCTTAATAAAAGCGAACTGATGCCAACTAATCCGCCAAGTATAATTGTTGAAACTGTTAAGGTAAAATTTTGGGTTTTCATAACTATGTAATTTTACCATATCCATGTCATTTTCTAATTAAGAAACCGTGAAATTGATGAGAAAATTGTCAGATAGTCAGCTTAGGGACTTCCTATTTTTGTGGTGATTTAAATTAACCGTTGAATTTTTGACGGCTGTGTGTTAACTTATTTTTAACAATTAAATAATTCTTCGGGGCAGGGTGCAATTCCCGACCGACGGTAACAATCTTTGGTGGTTGAAGTCCGTGACCCGCGTATAGCGGTGGACCCAGTGCAAGTCTGGGACCGACAGTAAAGTCTGGATGGGAGAAGAAAAACACGACATGTTTGGGATAACCAAAAGTCGGCTTATTTGAGTCGGCCTAAGGCAACCAAGCTTTTAAAGTGATCTTAACAAAGGCCCCGCGCAATATTGCTGCGGCGGCCTTTTTGATTGGAGTGAAACAAATTGAATGATCAGGAAATGATGGCGTTGGCGTTTAAAGAGGCGGCAAAGGGACTGGGCCACACTTGGCAAAATCCATTGGTTGGAGCAGTCATTTGTAAGCATCACCAGCTGTTAGCCACTGGTTATCATCACGCTTTTGGTCAAATGCATGCGGAAATTAACGCCCTCAGTCATTTGAAAAATCCAAACGATGCTCGGGGCGCTACGATGTACGTCACACTGGAACCTTGTAGTCATTTTGGTAAGACACCACCATGTGCTAAAAAATTGGTGGAGGTCGGGATTAAACGGGTTGTGATTGGCCAACGAGATCCAAACCCGATTGTTTCTGGAAAAGGGATTCGAATTCTTGAAGCTCACGGGATTCAGGTAACCGTTCTGGGAACCACCGGCGAACTGAACCGGGCCTATAATTTTTTTTTCAGTATCATCGGCCGTTAGTAACCTTGAAATATGCGATGAGCTTAGACGGCAAATTAAATGGTCAACCCAATCAACGAACAATGTTGACGGGAACCCAAGCTTTTCAGAGTAGTCAACAGCTTCGGTATTCCCAACAAGCAATTTTGATTGGTGAACACACCTTAATGATTGATGATCCGGAGTTAACAGTCCGCACAGTGACACCAGATTATCCCCCAATTAAAATTATTTTGGTTAACCAGGCTGATTCACTATCACTTTCAGAAAAAATATTTCAGTCAGCAACTCCGGTTTGGTTATTGACCAGAAAGAAATCGACCCGGCAGTGGCCAGAATTTGTTCAAGTTTTTCAATCAGCGGAATGGACACCCCACCAAATTATGAAACTACTTGGAGAAAAGGGCATTCAATCATTAATGGTTGAGGGTGGCAGTCGGGTTCAAGCAGCCTTTGCCGCCGCAAATTTAATTGATCAAATTTGGCTCTATTTAGCGCCCTTGGTATTGGGTGGTGGTGGCTTGCCGGCCGTCTTAGGGCTCGCTAATTCAACGATTCAACAATTTCATCTGACTCAGGTCCAACGGCTTGGCAAGGATTTGCTGATTACGGCGAGGAGGAATTGACATGTTTACAGGAATTATTCGTGGCTTGGGAACGGTAACGTCAGTGACGACCCGCCAGGAAAGTCAGCGACTGACGGTGAGCGAGCCGCTCATTCAAGAAATCCATAGCCAAATCGGTGATAGTCTCGCAGTTAATGGTGCTTGTTTGACTATTACCGATTTACAAGAGGACTGTTTTTCAGTTGATGTAATGCCGGAAACTTTTCGCAGAACGAATTTAAGAATGGTTAAAGTGGGAACTAAGCTCAACCTTGAACCAGCATTGAAAGCTTCTCAACGGTTGGATGGCCATTTTGTACTTGGTCACGTTGATACAACTGGAACGGTGGTTGATCAGCGAGTCGATGGGAATGCCATAGTTGTCACCGTTGATTTTCCACCAAGCTATGATCATCAGATTGTTGAAAAGGGGTCGATTGCTGTTAATGGCGTCAGTTTAACGGTGACACAAGTTAGCCATCATAAATTTTCGGTCAGTTTGATTCCCCATACATTAAAGGAGACGACCTTGTCAATGCTAAAAACTGGTGATCTAGTTAACTTGGAAACTGATATCTTAGGAAAATACGTAATTTCACAACGAAAGGAATGGGGTAAATGACACACTCACAGACAGTTATTAAACGAGTCGAAACGGCATTAACAGCATTGAAAAAAGGTGGATTGGTAATTGTTGCTGATTCACAAAGCCGTGAAGCAGAGGGCGACATGATTGGTTTGGCGGATTTAGTGTCACCGGAAACGGTTAATACAATGGTTTCGCGAGCTAGAGGCCTGCTTTGTGTGCCAATGAGCCGTCAAAATGCTGAGCGGTTAGGGCTTCACCCAATGATAGCCAATGCCACTGATGCGTACGGCACCGCTTTCACCGTTAGCACGGATGCCAAAACCACTTCAACGGGCATTTCAGCTTTTGATCGGGCGGAAACGATCAAACAATTAACGAATCTAGCCAAAACGTGGGATGACTTTTACCATCCAGGCCATATCTTCCCATTGATTGCAGCTGATCGAGGTACTGTACAACGACAGGGACATACTGAAGCGGCAGTTGATCTGGCTAGACTGGCAGGCGCTTCGCCAGTGGCGTATATCTGCGAAATCTTGCGAAAAGACGGTAAAATGGCTAGGCGTCCCTATTTAAAATCGTTTGCGGAAGGCATCGGTGTTCCATTTCTAACAATTGCTGACATTCTTACTTACCGATATATTAAAAACTTTGAGGTTGTCGAATCCATTACAACTGTCAAACTGCCAACCCGATTTGGTGATTTTACCCTTGAAGCGTTTCAGACCGATCGGGCACAGGAACCGACACTTTTAATTTCAAAAGGTCGAGTTCAGCCAGATGAACCTTTGCTACTGAGGCTTCACTCGGAATGTTTGACTGGAGATATTTTCGGATCAAAGCGTTGCGATTGTGGCGAGCAGTTGGCAAAAGCATTGCGGTTAATTCAATTAAAGGGTCACGGTGCTGTTTTATACCTGCGTCAGGAAGGCCGCGGCATTGGACTGGCCAATAAGCTTAAGGCTTATAAATTACAGGAACAGGGATACGACACTTTTGATGCCAATCTTCACCTTGGCTTTGAACCGGATCAACGTCATTATGGTGTGGCAGCCGCTATTTTGCACGAAAAGGGCGTTCGGACAGTTGATTTAATGACTAATAATCCTGACAAAATTCAGCAGCTTAGTGATTTAGGAATCAGTGTTAGAAAGCGAATTCCAATTGAAATTGCAGCCACAGCAGATGATCAAAGTTACTTACAAACCAAGAAAGACCGATTTCACCATCTATTAAAGGGAGTGGATTAACATGCAGACTTATACCGGGAAAACAATTAATCAAAAGGATCGGATTGGCATTGTGGTAGCTCATTTTAATCAGTTGGTCACGGAGTGCCTGTTGAAAGGCGCCTTGGATGAATTGAAAAAATATGGGGTGACAGATGACCAACTGACAGTTATTTGGGTACCTGGCGCAATGGAGCTTTCCAGGGCTGCTAAGTTACTTGGTACCTCTGGTCAGGTTGACGGCATTATTGCCTTGGGAGCAGTAATTAAGGGACAAACGGATCATTATCAGTATGTTTGTTCGGAAACTGCAAGTGGCTTAAGTTCGCTATCATTATCCGGACCAGTGCCAGTCATGTTTGGCGTTTTAACAACTGATAATCTTGATCAGGCAATTAATCGGGCTGGTGGTAAGGGCGGCAATAAGGGGGCAGAGTGTGCCAGTGGCTTACTTGAAATGTTAGGGATGCAACGGTGGCTGAAAGCTTTATGAAGTGTGAGATACTCTCCTTAAACTAAATGAAGTGTTAATATATTTAAGATTCTATTAATACTTAGTTTATAACAATAAATTAAGTAAAAGGGTTTAAAAACGTTGAATTGAATTCGTTTTTGAGCCTTTTTTAATGCTTTCAGTTAATTCTGAATCCCTATTAAAGCCCGTCAAATCAAGGATTCTAAGTGTTAAAGTGCCGTTTGACAGGGCTGAAGAGATTCGATAATGTAATAATGGCTTCATTGATCAATCGTAAAATCATTATTTAGGATACTAAAAAGTCGCTTTAAAAATCTCAAGAAAGGATTCATGCAAGCATTGACTAAATTCATAGTCGTCACTAATGCTACGTCAGGTTGATTAATTCATTTTGCTTTAAAAATAATTAAAAGGATTTTGAGATTTGTTATGAATGAGCATTTAAAAATCAGTTCGTCACCTTGTCAACCAACCACCACTCGAGTTCAGTGGATCGACATCGCTAAAGCCTACGGGATGATTGCGATTGTCTTAGGACATATCTTAATTAATGGGCCGCTGGCACGATTTCTATATTGGTGGCACATTCCAATCTTCTTTATGATTACCGGCATTTTTTTAAAACCGTTGACTAACCCGAACGATTGGAAACGTTTCTTTATGAAGAGGATTAGAAATGAATTACTCTTGTATGTCGCAATGGGTGGATTGCTGATTTACCTTTATACGGTGATTCATCATAAAAGCCAACGTTTTTTGTTAAATCATTGGTTTGACCTGGTCCTAGGAGGTCGAACATTAAACTTTTACACCAGTACTTTTTGGTTCATCAATGTTTACATACTGACAATCATTGTTGTGACTGTCATGATTTCGATGACTAAAAATTGGTCGATTCATCTTTTACTGACAATCAGCGGTCTGATGATTGAAACCAGTTTTAAGCAGATCACTTGGATGCATCTCAATGGATTTGCGATGATGCCATGGAACATGGATACCGTGATGGTGACAGCCTTTTATGCTTATGCCGGTTACGCTTTGTTTCACCATAATCGGATATGGCTTGAAAGATTTAAAATGATTCTACTGATTTGGTTGGCAGCAATTGGGTTAATCTTTGTGCATCAAATTAGTGGTTTTAGTTTTCGACTATCATTAAAATCCCATTTAATGCAAAGTTCGCTTCCAATGGGTATTGCCATCATTGTGATTCCAATTATTTTTTCATTGGCAGTGATGGCCGGTGCTTGTGTGACAGCTAAAAGTTCGGTTAAATTTGGCTTGCCTTTAATTGGCCGTCATACATTAGCCATTATGTATGGCCATAAACTTTTTTTGGACTTGTGCTTGATAAATGGAATCAAGAGCGTCTTCGTTCGCTTAACGATTGGGGTCATGGTACCAGTGGTCCTTGGGATTGTGATTCAAAAGATTAAAGCGACTTTTATTAAGCCGACTCATTAAGTGATGATTACTTTAAGCTTGGATTAAGCTTCTCACAGTATTATTTAAATCGTTAAGTGAGATTTATATCAGCTTACTTAGCAGATTTGATACCTATTTTGGGGATACGAAAGGAATGTGAGTAAGTAATATGAGAAAATTAATTTCAGTTTCAACGGCGTTATTAGGAGCATTAGCAATCGGTGGCACTTCTTTGACGGCAAGCGCAGAGACGGTTACCCCGGCGCAACGACATGGGCAAACTTTTAAATCGACCCAGCAACGTAGCCAAAATAAGTCAGCTCAGTCATCTTCTTTGCAAGATTCTGATCTGCAGTCAACAACACTAAGTGCCTGCACCGTCAAAAGTAACTTTGCCAGTGGTACGGCAACACCTGGCTCGATCATTACAATTAAAACAGCCAGTGGACACGTTGCTGGGACAGCGTATGCCAGTTCAGTTTTAGGCGTTTGGTGGACAAATTTGGATACTAAATACGCCAGTGGCACTCAGTTTACTGTCACCGTCAGCAAGTCCGGCTATAATTCATTGACCCGGACCATCGAAATCAATTCATAATTTAATTTGATTCTTTAAAGGGACGTTTGCAAATTGCAGACGTCCTTTTTTGACGTTATTTGAACGTTATGTAAAAAAGTAATCACTTATTGTAATAAAATGATAACTAATAATTAAATAATATAAAATTTGGTTACATAAAAATAAATAAAAAGCTAACTAATATGCTAATAATATGATATAGTATTTAATGTACTGAAAATAATTTTCTCGATTTCAGATTTTTATCGAAAGGTGACAATCATGTTTATCGAGAAATAACTATATGGAGGGATTTGATGCATAAAAGTTTCAATAAATACTTAGGTGTGTTTGCCGGAGTGGCAACCGCCGGTTTGATGGTTTTGACAATTCCAGCCCAAGTTCATGGGGATGCAACTGGAACTGAGGTCACGATTAAGAAGGACAGTTACCAGAAATATTTTGCGACAAAAGGGTTAGCGAAATATGATTCAACAAATGGTACGTTGACTTTTCCCGAATCGGTTTATACAGGGGATCCAGCCAGTGGCACAATTTATATTGATGGTCACCCTTATTCGACAGTAAAGCATTCAGATGGTTCTTATTATGTTGATCTGAACGGGTATTGGGGCCGTGTGAATCCAGCAAATTCCAAACTCAAATTTAATTGGATTAATGCCGTTGGTCAGTCTTACATGAGAGATAACATTGACTTGCGAAAAGACTTTTCATTGCAAATGAAACTTAAAGTGACTCCAAGTGATGTAAACAGCCCATATGGTCAATTGGGGGATGGTCTGTCACTTTCATTTAGATTAAATGATCCAAGAGTGATGGGAATTGGTGGTGCCGGATTAGGTATTGGCGATTTAAAGGGTGTCTTTGGATTAGTTATCGATAATTCTCGTGTGGGTGCGCCAGTTACAAAAACTGGGAAAGTACCAACTATCCAACTGTTTAAATCCAACGGAACCAATCATGATTTGGATGGTCATATTTATAATGATACAGAAAACATTAAATTTCTGGGGGCTCCGAAGTCTTTAAGCACTAATGAATACGTTGGTAAGAACTTGTCAGTAAAAATTGACTGGAAAGCAGACAGTAAAACTCTGAGTTACGAGATTAAAGATGAAGCAGGGCAAAAAATGGTCAGTGATGAGGAAAATTATGCGGACTATCTAAAACAACAGGGTGGCCAATTTGCCAGTTTTGCCATTGCGGGTTCGAATGGTGGAACACAAGCTACTGATCAGATTCAAATTCAAAAAATGAACTATAATGCAGTCAACGTGATCGGAACCAACTACGTTTTGGATAAGTCTGATGGTTCCACTACTTATCTCAAGCCAGCAAATATTCAACGTGGTGACTCAACGGAAAAGGCGATCATTTCAGCTTACCAAAAGTCTGGAATTGATAGTCAAACTTACCGACTAGTCCGGATTGAAGCACCTGCCGGGGTTCAATTAGATAAGAAAATGCAAGCATTGCCATTTGCCGACAGTCAACCTGTCAAGCTACCGTTTAAAGACACTGGGCAAGAATTTACACTACATTATCAAAAGGTCACTCCTGAAGACTTTCAAAAGCCAATCGGAATTAAGGTTAAACGCGTAGATGAAGCCGGTAAGTCAATTGGTAAGGATCTTGACCTTAGCGGCAAATTTGGTGACACAACTAATAAACTAATTGCGAAGATTGATGGTTATGAAGCTGATAAGCCATCCCAAAGCTTCCGATATGGAACACTTGGCCCAGATGGCAAGCAAGTTTCAGAAATTACCATTAAATATCATCATACTGCACAGCAAACATCTAAACCAAATACCCAACCGTCTTCTGGTAAAAAGACAGCAACTACTCCAGCTCCGGCAACCAGCCTGACAGCACCAATCGCTGATTCAGCCTCATCGAAGACGACTGGTTCAGGTGCTAAGTCTGATTCTGCGGCTACCTTGACAGGTTCATCAAGTGCTAAAGTTTCATCCAACGATCGAGACAAAACAGCTGATTCAACCACTCCAGCAACTAAATCAGGTAAATCTCAATCGACTGGAACAGCTAGTTCAGCTGATAAAAAAGCTGATCCGACTCAATCAAAAGTAAAGGGTCTTAAACAACAAGAATCGCCACAAGCAAAATCTTTAAGTAAGGGCGATAAAGATAAGTTAGCGGGCCAAAAGAAATCCGATGCTGACAGGACTGACAAAGGAAAGCTGGCTGATAAGCAATCACCTGCTAAGCTAACGGCAAACGGCGATCAGACAGACCATTCGAAAAAAGATGCTAAAAAATCAGAACCGAAATCTGAAAAGCCGACCGCAGCGACTCCAGCTAAACAACAGGTTAAAAAGCCGACAGCCGTTAAACCTATTACTAAGTCAGCTTCGACGGTTAAGAGCGGCCAAGTAACCCATCCAAGCACTGGGGTTAGTCTTCCGGCTAAACCTGCTAAAACGTCTATCAAAACTACGGCACCAACCCAAAAGACCACTTCTTCAACCAATTCCAGCTCAAGTAGTTCAGTTAAAACACCTGCAGTTGATTCAGGAAGCGTTCAATCAACTCGGGATGGCTTGCCAGAAGGAACCGTTCGTGAAAACACCGAAGTTTATGCGGTGAAGGGAATCTCTTTATATCGCCATGCTGATTTTAAGAAATCGCAACGGATTGCTCACTACACTAAAAAGTCACGTCGTAATTGGCCAAAGTTCCTTGTAACAGGTTACGCTCGGTCCGCTTCAGGTGAGCTTCGTTATCAAGTCAAAGACATTAACCGACACCATAAAACTTATGGTAAAAGGGGTTATATTACGGCAGATCGGAAATTTGTTCGACCAGTCTTCTATGACAAGAAACATGCTAAGGTAAAAGTAGTTCGACTTACCGGCATCACTGCTTATCATAACCGAGAGTTAACTAGTAAAGCAGCCCATTACCGTTATGGTAAAGTACTTCACGTTAAGCGACTTGTTCGCGAACATGGCAAGACCTGCTTTGTTTTAACCAACGGTGAGTACATTTTAGCTGATCGAAAATTAGTTGATCTTAAATAAGCTAATTTGATTTTTCGTCAAACGAGAAGTTAATTTAACAAAAATAAAGCAACTATTAACCAAGATGTTCACAACGAGTGGAAGTCTTGATTAATGGCTGCTTTTTTGTATTGCCAGCGTTTTTGGGTTAGTCTTTAAGGTCCTTGGAAACATCCAATTTAAATGAAGCCGGAATTTGATAAGCATTAATTCGCTTCTTACCCCATTCGTACATACTATCAATAATTGGCAAGAGGGAACGGCCGACTGATGTCATTTTATATACCACAAAAGTTTGATTATTTTGCCGATAAGTGCGGCGTTCAATTAATTGATCGTTAATTAACTCGTGCAGCTGATTTGATAAAACCTTTTTAGTCACCTTGTCAATTACCCGGTAGAGTTCATTGAAATGCATCTCACTAACATGCCCGAGTTCCCAAAGAATGACCAATTTATATTTACCGCTAAACATTGACAGTGTAAATTCCTTTTCACAATTGTAATCACCATTGGCTAATTTTTCCAAAACACCTTTGCGAACAACGTCTGTCATTATGAACTTCCTTTCGTCAAGCAGGTTACTTTAAAGTGCCCTATTGTCAGAATTAACAACAGGTATCATAATTATACCCGTCACTGACAAAGAAAGGAAGATTTTGCAATGAAATTACAACTAGCAATTGATTTAGAGGATATCGATGGCGCCATTAACTTGATTAACCAAACAAAAGATAGCGTTGATATCTTTGAATATGGCACGCCGTTAGTCATTAATTTTGGCTTGGAAGGTCTTCAAAAGATTCGTCAGGCATTTCCGGACATTACGCTATTAGCTGATCTTAAAATTATGGACGTTGCCGAATATGAAGTGAACCAGGCCTATAAGTATGGTGCTGATATTACGACAATTTTGGCAGTGGCCGAAGATCAATCAATTGAGGATGCTGTTAAGGCTGCCCGGGCTGCTGGTAAACAACTATTAGTAGACATGATCGGAGTTCATGACGTTGCTAAGCGGGCTGCCGAAATTGACGCGATGGGTCCGGATTATATCGGGACGCATACGGGGTATGATTTGCAAGCGCTTGGTGAGACGCCTTTTGAAACATTTAATACGATTAAACAGGCAGTTACTAAAGCTAAAACGGCAGTGGCTGGTGGGATCAAAGTTTCGACGGCTAAGCAAATTATCGATGCTGGGCCAGACTTATTGATCGTTGGTGGCGGCATTTCAACGGTCGACAATCCAAGCGAAGCCGCCCGCCAAATTAAAGCAATGATGCCGAAATAAGCTAAAACAGTTAATGCTTAAAAAGAGGTCATAATAATGGAACCAATCAAGCAAGTCACTTCAGAGTTAACGGGTTTGACAAATCACCTAACCATTGATGCGCACTTAATTTCTGAATTAACGACGACTAAGCACGTATTTGTGTATGGTGCCGGTCGATCCGGCTTGGCTCTTCAAATGTTTGCGATGCGATTAGCGCAAATGGACAAGCCAGCAATTGTGGTCGGCCAAATTACGGCGCCGCCAATCCATGAAGAGGACTTATTACTGGTAGCGTCCGGATCGGGTCAAACGATGCAAACTAAACACTTCGTTGAAACGGCTAAAGCAGTTGGGGCTAAGACCATTTTACTGAGCACTAAAGCTGATAGCCCAATTGCTGACTTGACCGATCAAACCATTGTCTTGGGCGGTAAGGCTAAATATGCTGACCAAAAATCGAGTCAACAGCCATTAGGGGCCGCATTTGAACAATTGGTGTTTCTATATTTAGAAGCGGTTGTCTTGGACTTAATGTCGGCTTGGCATCTCGACGAAACAGATCTAGCGAAACATCATGCTAATTTAGAATAGGTTAAAGGACGCCTGGGCTATCAACTAATTTAACGTTGATGACTCAGACGTCCTTTTAAAATTTGGCAGAGAAGGTTAGCTTTGAGGATGTGCTCTAATCTCCTCAACTAGTATCGCTTTGACTATTTTGATGAAATTAGTCATTTGATTTTCGACCATATAACTTATGCTGTAATTTATCGCCAAAAACATTGACTTTTTTGGTTGCAAAAATCGTACCTCCCAGTAACAAACCGCTAACAATTAAGGTACTGGCAATCATGAATTTAAAAATCGATTTTAAAACTTGCATGAATTGTCACCTACTTTCGATTGACTTTTTAGATGATCTTTACGGGGGTCATTTATTAATAGCTCAGGTTCGTTTGACCACCAATGAAACCACCAAGACTAAAATAATTGCCCCAATAATTGATGGAATCAGTGCCATGCCGGCAAGACTGGGACCCCAAGAACCTAATAGGGCCTGGCCAATCGCTGAACCGACTAACCCGGCAACGATATTGGCGATCCAACCCATTGACCCGCCATTATTGGTGACAGCTCCCGCAATTGCACCAATTACTGCACCGACAATAATTGCCCAAATAATTCCCATGATGATTTCCTCCTAACTTGACAATAAAGCGTTCCTTCACTTTATGAATAAATACTTTATTAGCGTCGTAGCAAAACCAGAACTTGTAAAAGCAACATGTGCTACTTAAATATATAAATTGACAATCATTGTTTTTAGAAAAGCCAATATTATATAATAATTAAAGATTATCACGTTGCCAATAACCCTGTCAAAAATGACGATTATTGTTTGAAAAAATTAACTAAAAAAGCCCCTCTGTCTACCTGATAACTAACACAGGTAGGAGGGGGCGGCGTTAATTTAGAAGAATTGACGCATAATGTCTTTCAATGGTGGTAATTCTGGAATCTTCTTTTCTTCTTTGAGATATTGGCTACCGAATTTCATATAGCCCTTGGCCTCTTCGCCAACAATTTTGCCCGGTAACGGTGCATCATCTCTGACGTAGGCATTAATTAGAACCGGCATTTTAGTGACTCGGTAGGCGCGATTTAAAGCTCGTTCGAATTCCTCTGGTGTTTTGGCTGTGATACCGACACCGCCGGCCGCATCCGCAAATTTAGCATAGTCCATGTCCTGCAGATCAATTTGATAATTTAATTGACCGGCTGCTTGTTGTTCGTATTCAATGAAAGCCAGCTTTGAGTTATTTAAAACGATGTTAATTAACGGTAGTTTGTATTTAACGGCTGTGATGAAATCCTGCATCACCATCGCAAATGCGCCATCACCATTAATGGAAATGACTTGGCGATTTGGGTAATTAAGCTTAGCGGCAATTGCAGCGGGTAAAGCGCACCCCATTGTCCCTAAATAAGACGATAGGACAAATTTTTGGGTTGGTTTAACATCAAGAAAGCGGGCACTCCATGAAGTGGCGGTACCAACATCAATTGAGTAAATGGCATCTTTAGCAGCTGTTTCGTTGATGTCATTGAACAAAGCTTCTGGGGCTACCGGCGTTGTATCGAGTCGTCGCTTATCTTTCATCCAGCGATTCCAATTAGCAACGTTTTCCTGGCAAGCCTTCAGGAAACTGTCATCTGGATGAAGCACCGTTGTTTCGGTTGGATCCAAACGGAAAAGGACTTCCTTGAGGTCGGCGACCAAACCGACATCGGCCGGATAACGTTTGCCAATCGCTGATGGATTGGTGTTAACCTGAATGCTTTTGGCACTACCGGGTTTCGGCAAATAGGCGGTGTAAGGGTAATTAGTCCCAAGCATTAGGAGTAAATCAGTGTTTTGCATGGCTTCATAAGCCGGCTTGGTCCCTAATTTACCAACATTGCCCAGTGAATTGGGATGGCTGTCGCCGACAAGGCCCTTCGCCGGCAAGGTTGAGATAAATGGAATATGATTTCGCTCAAGAAAACTGGCCACTTGGCTGCCGGCATGCTTAGCACCCAAGCCGACCAGTGCCAACGGCTTTTTAGCTTCTCGAATTAATTTAGCTGCCGTCTTAAGCCGGTCACTGTCAATTTGCGGTGAAGTTAATTGAAAAGTAGCTGCGGAACTGGTATAAGAACCAGTGACTTTCTGTTCCGGTAAATTATCCGGAATCGTTAATACAGCCACACCATGTTTTTGATAAGCGGTTCGAATCGCTTCATCGACAACTTCGGCTAAATTGTCAGAAGCCGTAATCAATTTATCGTAAACAGCCACGTCTGAAAAGAGCTGTGGCGTATTGACTTCTTGAAAGTAGTTTTCGTTTAGAAACTGCGTATCAACCTGACCTAGTAGTGCCAAAACCGGAACATGATCCATTTTGGCATCGTAAAGGCCATTTAGCATGTGAATGGCTCCCGGGCCGCCAATTGATAAACAGACGCCCAGTTTATCCGTTAATTTGGCTTCGGCAGCTGCGGCTAAAGCAGCCACTTCTTCGTGTCGGACTTGAATAAATCCGATTTGATCCTGCTTTTTTCGAAGGGCATCGACAGTGGTATCGATTGAATCACCGGGTAGCCCATAAACGTGTTTGACTTGCCAGTCAATAAGGACGTCGACTAATTGTTCAGAAGCTTTTTCAGCCATCTTATCTCTCCCTTTCAAAAATCATGTCACAAAATGTATCAAAGTAGCATTTAATTCAATTGTAGGCGATTGAAATTAAAATGCAAAAACAAAGTGTGAAAATTTATTCACAAATAACATCTTCTAGTGATTAGCATGTAAAAAATGATTGGGATCTTGAAAGATTAGTGACGATAATAATCGTTAATCGACCATAACGCTAAAGTCACTAAAGACTATTGACAAGGGATGACTTTCGGGTGTAGATTAATTTTGTGCCATAAGATTTTAATATTTAGATAACGATGATGAGAAGAGTAAGTTGTTAATTAAATTTTAAAGAGAGCGTCGGTTGGTGAGAAGGCGCAATTAAATAACAACTGAAGATGAACTCGGAGCATTCAAACTCGTGCAAGCGTGATTGACGTGAGGAAGCGTTACTTTCCAAAACTTACTAAATGGTGAGTAATTAAGATTGCCTTTGTGAAGGGGTAATAACTTAAGGGTGGTACCGCGGTTTTAACCGTCCCTGTTGACTTCAAATAGTTAACGGGGACGGTTTTTATTTATATGAAAATGGTGAAGGGATGATTAAATTGAGAATTAAAGCAAATGATGAGCAGCAATTTCTCGAACAGGTATTTGTTAAACGTGGGTTTTCGACCGTTAATAGTCAATTATTAGCGGAAACGCTGGTTGATGCGGATCTTCGCGGAATTTCTTCGCACGGAATTCAACGATTGGCATGGTATCTTCGAATGGTTGATGATGGCACCATTCAACCTCAAAATTCAGTCAAGACTTTAAAAGAATCGCCAACCAGTTTGTTTTTGGATGCCAATCAAAATATGGGCCAAATTGCTTGCTTTCAAGCCATGACCAGTTTGATTCAAAAGGCTCAAAAATCGTCAATTGCCATGGCGGTAATCAAAAACTCCAATCATTTTGGAACTGCTGGTTATTGGGCACGAATGGCCGTTAAAAAGGGACTGATTGGCATTGCGACAACTAACACCAGACCTTTAGTGGTACCAACCAATGCCACGGAAGCCTTTCTTGGATCTAATGCGTTTGCTTTTACTTTTCCGGCAGATCCACATCCCTTTGTCTTTGACGGCGCTACTTCGGTCGTCTCAAGTGGCAAAATTCAAGTTTTAGCTAAGAATAAGCAACCGATTCCTGGTCAATGGGCGGTGGATGCGGATCGTCAGGTCGTCAAGAATGCTGATGAAGCCGAAGATTTATTGGCCACCGCGGCTTTTACCCCTCATCAAAAAGGCGGTGGCGTCTTAACATTAGGCGGTAATCAGGAACAAAATTCCAACTACAAAGGATTTGGTAATTCACTGGTAGTTGAACTATTGACGGGGATTTTAGCCCAAGGCTCAATTTCAGCGGATACCAGCGTTGGTAAACACGACTTCAGCCAATTCCTGATGGTGATTGATCCAGGCTTCTTTGGGGACCTGAAGCAGCTTCAACACGATGCATCGGCAATGTTTCAACGAATCCGTCACTTAAAACACTTGCCACATACTGAAATTAAGATTCCGGGTGACCGAGAATACCGCCGATATGCCGAAAACCAGCAAAATGGCGTGGTGGTTGATGAACAAACGGCTAAGGAATTGCATCAAATTGGCGATCAGTTAAATATTTCAGTTCCTCATGCAGTTTCAAATAGTTGAGTGTTGCTAAGTACTTTTGATACCGGGGTTAGGTCGTAGGAAAAATTGGATAAATGCAGAGTCCCAAAAATAATTGACTAATCAAAAAAGCAATCGCTGGTTAAAGTTCAGTGATTGCTTTTTTGATTAGTCAATAAATAATTTTATTCAAAACTCGCTCAGTGACTGCTTATCATGGCCATCATCAATGTAGGTTAAAATATCACCGGGTTGGCATTTTAGTGCTTTGCAAATTTTTTCAAGGGTGGTGAATCGAATCGCTTTGGCCTTACCAGTTTTTAAAATGGAAATGTTAGTTGGCGTAATCCCAACCAATTTAGCCAATTCACCAGTCGAAATATTGCGTTTCGCCATAACGACATTTAAAGTGATTTTGATCAAGATTAATCACATCCTTACGATTAGTTTAAACGGTCAGATCATTTTCCTGTTTCATTTGTTCAGCGATTTTAAATAAGATATAGATCACACTGATAATGACTAGTGTAACGGTGTCTTCAAAAATATCTGACCAATCAGTTGCCCCGATCCCAATGTCAACTCGACCCAAGTGTGTTCTAACCAGTTGATCAGCTCCGGCAAGAAATGGATCAGCAGCGATTGAATAAATTTGAGAAATAATAATCAGCCAAATCAAGTGGACATTTTCAGATGTGAAGTATTGCTGCCGCTTTAGGTTGGTAATTAACTTAATCAATGCTTTTAGCCAATACAGGATACTAATAATCGCGAGAATGATTCCAATTGATTGTAGGGCGGTAAATGGATAGACCGGAAACTTAGCGATTTCAGCTTGGCTGACATGGTAATGGCCGGCAATTGCCAGAAATTGATCATTATTTAAAATATCAGTAACAACGGTTCCCTTAAAAGCCTCGTAAATACGAAATACTGGTAGTAAAAAATCAAAATAAATCAACACAAACGAAATTTGGGCAAATACTAAAACGACGGTTAACGCATGATTGAGAATTTTTGGCATGCATCACATCTCCTCTTCTTATTTGTATTTCAAGTATATATCATCGATAAACGATAATCAATCACTGAATTTCAAATATTGTAGTAGTTTCATAATGTTTAAAAATGAGTTGTTAGGCTGTCTTTAGAATTCCTATAAACAAGTTTCAAAAAAAATCCCTTGTCATCAATGTATTAAAACTTTGATGGCATGGGATTTACTTGATTGTCAACTGAATCGGATTTTAGAGATAGGGTTAAGTTGATCGATAATTTTTAAAATTGTTATGGGATCCGGAGAGGCTTTAATAATTTGAATGACTCTTTTTTGATTCTCTAAATTAGCCATCTGACACCTTATTTTCATTGTTTCATGGAGCTAAGTAGTTTGAAATCATCATTTATGACTGATGCTTAATTTTATTTAGGGCTTGTCCTAAAGTTTCAGCAACGTGTTCCGGAGAGGGGGCCACTTGATCTGATTGACTTAACCAATTGTTTAGTAAGTTCCAAAAGCCACCTACTGAAAAACTCATAATGTAAGAAACTTCCTGTTGGCTACCGTCGATATGCCAAGGTGCATTGAATAAATCGTAAAGCCGAAAAGCTTGTGGATTTATTTGATTTAATAAGTTCATGAATAAGTTTTGTTTAATTAGTAGCCGGACTGGTTTTCTTTTCGACCACCAAAAATTAAAGAAAATAATCAAAACTTTTTCAAAAGTCAATTCATCTTTCGGTATTACTTGCAATTGCTGAAGATAGTCGTGGATTAATTGTTCACCGCAGAAGTCTAAAAGCGCACGTTTATCTTGAAAAAGTCGATAAAAGGTTCGTCTGGATAATTGCGCTTTTTCAGAAATTTCTTTAACAGTGATTGAATCATAGGCCTTCTCTTTGAGTAGGTCAAAAAACGCGTCAACCAGCCAAGATTGGGATTGTTCGATCATTCGTTTTTTTCCATTCATTTTTGTTACCCCTGTCACACTTTATTAAAGGATGTAGCACTTGTCTGAAAAGACTGGTATTTTCCCTCCAACCCAGTATACTAAAAAACAGGTGATATGTCACACGTGTAGCAAATTGCTACTAATGTGACAAATTATATTTGCGCAAATGTAATTGCCTATAAATTACTGTCATTAAGTGATTGCAATTAGGGAGGCAATTTACAAATGAATAAAACTAAATACGTTTTACCAATTTTATTATTGGGAAACTTGCTTTGCATGATGGATGTTTCTATCATGACAATTGTTTTACCGGAAATTCAAACGGCTTTTAAAGTTAACTTAACGGACTTATCTTGGACACTGAACGTCTATACGATTGTTTTTGCGTCGCTGATTATCCCATTTGGTCGATTTGCTCAGAAAATTGGCCGCAATAAATTCGTCTTTATTGGGTTACTAATCTTTGGAGGCGGTTCGTTTATGACGGGAATTTCAGATAATCTTTCGTTCATGATTGGATCCCGTGTAATTCAAAGTATTGGTGCCGCAATTATCATCCCAACCAGCATGGTGATTGGTTTAGAAATTAGTAATCGTCAAAATCGGCACAAAATTGTGGCGGCATTAGCTGGAGTCCAAGGCTTGGCAGTTGCACTTGGACCAAGTATCGGTGGCTTTGTTTCTCAATATTTTGGTTGGCGATGGGTATTTTTCATTAATGTTCCTTTAGTTATATTAGATTTAATTCTCTACCCATTTGTTCTGCCGTTGAAACGGGAATCAAAATTTTCTGTAAAAATTGATTGGTTGGGCGCCTTATTAAGCACCGCCATGTTATTTTCGCTTTCTCTTGGCTTAATTAAAGGAAATACTTGGGGTTGGCACTCCACCGTTATTTGGGTATTGTTTGCAATTGCCTTAGGGTCGCTAGTCATCTTTGTTTTATTGGAAACTTATTTGAAATCGCCAATGATTGATATGACCCTATTCAAAAGTCGAAATTTTGTCGGTGCTGGCAGCGCACTGATCTTGTGTAATTTCTTCTTAGGTGGGATGGCAATTTTAATTCCAACATTTTTAACTCAAGTTCAGGGTGAAAGCGAATTGCGTGCCGCGTTATTGATTACACCGTATTCAATAGCGGTTATGTTTTCCGCCATTCTAACCTCACTATTTGTTAAAAGAATTAATAATAAACTGTTAATCAGTGCCGGATTTATTTTAATTGGCATTAGCTATCTGTTACTTTCTCAAATGAACCTTCGTCACAATTATAATGAATTAATTGTTGCCGCAATTTTACTGGGAGTTGGTTATGGATTAGTTGCCGCAACGGCTAATATTTTAGCAGTGGCTGATTTCCATGGTAGTCGGTTGACTGATTCTCAAAGTGTCGCAAATGTTTTAAGACAGGTTGGAATGGTGCTATCGATTGCAATTTTTATGACCATCCTTGCAAATAATGTTGGAACAGCTAAGCAAAAAACACTAGGGTTTAGTGATCAGCAGATAAATGCTTTAAGTCTATCCACCGCTCAACAGGCAAGATTACGTCATAAACTGCAGTATAAACTAAATCCTCAGAACAATGACGTTAGCGAAAATCAAAAAGCCCGGGTAACTTTTCAACCAATCCACGTATCGAATAAACGAGTTGCTCAATTATCAAAAAAGCTTTATCAAAAACGACTTCGACAAATGCAGCGAGAAGGACGACTATCGAGTAATCATATTGTAGCAATTAGTCAGAAATTAAAACATCTTGTTTACTATCAAGTACAGCAGTCAATTAAGCACCGGGTCATTGAGTTAGCAACTAAAATAAAAATTTTAGTCTCCCAGATTAAATGGTACTTAAAAGCTAAATTAAATCATGCATTCTTAGATATCTATGGTGATATGCTTTGGCTTGCGTTCCTATCGCTTTTAATTATCCCAATTTTTAAATTTAAACCGCGATCTTGAAATAGTTAGTTAGAGGTCAAGTGGGGAAAATGCTTAACTATTGCCAGGCAGAATGCTGTTTTGCCAAAAAGAAACTTAAGTTGATGGATTTAATCGAACAAAAGCCCAAGCATTTAAACGCAGAGATTGCCGAGACACTCTATCAACAATATCCTGAAAGAATTAACGATCTTTATTATCATGACGTCATTTTAAATGAAAGGTCAGTCAGCCGACCAGCTTATCGACGAATTGCAAAGAAGATTCTGGCCTATGCCAAATTTGGTGATCCAGTAATTGCCAAAGCTTGGATTAAAAAATTACAGCAGGCCTACCCACGAAGGTGGGCTATGATAAGTGAACTAGATACTGCTTTAGCAAAGCTTTCATCAGACTAAGTAAAAAGGCAGTGATCAACTTCCAAATTAGAAGGATCACTGCTTTTTTATTCAGCCATTTTTTGGCGCATTGGCGGATTTAAAGGGCTGTTAAAGGTCACCCAATCACCTTTTAAATTAATTGAATCAAGTTCAATTTCCCCGGGAATTGTAAATTGTTTTTCAACGTCAGTTTTAAAAGCGGTGACAATCTTGGTAACTTTATCCATAGGCGCAAAGCCGGTTAACGAGACACCATATTTCAATATATCAGCGTGAGTCTTTGTAAATTGCCGTCTAAAATTGAGAAATCGCCGGTGGACCTCAGGGGTTAATGTCGGGACACCATTTGTTTCCTTTACAAAGTAAGGCTCACTGACCCGAAAAAGGATTTGCAAATAAGGAATTTCAGCAGGTACAACTGGATCATAAGTTAAATCAGGGTCGTTATATAAATCGAAAGTTTCTTGAATGATTTCTTTCATTGCTATGTGGAACCTCCCAAAAATCAAAAATCAGAATCGTCATCTTTAAAGCCGCCATTTTTACGGATTTCTCTAAGTGTCTTTTGACGTAATTCGGCACTGGTATCACCCACATAGATTTCCCAATTACCTAAAAATTGAATTTGAAAGAGTTCAATCTTATTTGGAATGGTGAATTGCTTTGTCAGAGTCTGCTGGAGGTCTTGATTGACTTTTGTTGCGTAATGCAGTGGATCAAAGCCACTCTCTGTATAAAAGCCGGTGTCAAAATGATCGACGTGACGATCGATAAAATCGGTTAAAATTTCAGCCAACTGAGTGCGGTACTGAGAAATTAAAATGAGGTCACCCTCATCGTTAACGGTATAATAGGGAGCGTCAACCAGAAATCTGACGCGGATAAATTCGACCCCGTCATCATCTAGAATTTTGTGCTTTAGGTCTAGGTCACCAAAAAAGTTAAAAAGAATTGAAACGGGCTTAATTGTGTTCGTTGCCATGGATTAGCCTCCATTTGAAAGTTTCGTTGCGGTTATGGTTATTACTTTTCTAATTATAGGCGAATTCGTCGGCGAACACAATGATTTTTAGAACATATGTACTTATCTTTAGAATTTAGCATAAAAAAGCTTGGCAGTCATTTAATAGACATGTTGATAGTTTGTTTTTGGGTATTAAAAAACGCCTCATCAGCTAGAAAAATCGATTGCTATGACTGAGGCGGATGCTTTATTGGTCATAAAATTTTAGTCTACTAAGTTTTGGCGCATTGGTGAGTCTAGCGGGCCATTAAAGGTTAGCCAGCTGCCCCGCAGATTAATGGCATCTAATTCAATTTTGCCCGGAATTAGGAAATGCTCTTCAATTTCTTTTTTAAAATCGGTTACCACTTCGGTTAGTTCTTCCATGGGACCATCCCCAGCTAAAGATGCAGCACCTTTTAATTTTTCCAAATGGGCTTTAGAAAAATTTTGTCTGAAGTCTCGAAATTGACGGCGATATTGACGTGCCAACATCGGGGGTTTATTTTCCTTTTCAGCATAATAAGGGGCGGCGACTAAAAAATAGACCTGTAAATAAGGTGCTTGAGCTGGAAATCCTGGGTTATTTGGTAACTTGGGATCATTATATAAATTAAACGTTTCTTGAACAGTCTTTGTAGTTGTCATACTATTCCTCCAAAAGGTTAAAAATTACATACAGCATTTTTAAAAACCATCGTTTTCACGTATTTATTTGAGTCTCTGTTGACGCAAAGCCGATTTCTTATCACCAATGTAGGCCTCCCAATTGCCATAAAATTGAATTTGAAACAATTCAATTTTACCAGGGATCACAAAATGGTTTGTTAAACTCTCTTGAAGATCCTGATTAAGTTTAGTTGCGTAATGTAAAGCGTCGAATCCTTCATCATTATAAAAGCCCTTATCAAAGTAACCTATGTGGCGCCTAATAAAACTGGAAAGAATCTTCGTCAATAACTTTCGATATCGAGAATTGAAAATAGGCTCTCCCTCATCATTTGTTTCGACATTAGAACTGTCTACTAGGAATTTGACGTGGATATATTCTAGGCCATCGTTAAATGTCACATGTTCGAGATCTAGGTCATCAAAAAAATTAAAAAGAATTGAAACAAGTTTGGTTGTCATAAACTGCCTCCACAATAACTGCTAGCTAAAAATTTTAGACCTGTTTACTATCTACTAATATCTTAATTATAAGTTAGAAAAAGCAGAAACTCAACGTTCTAGAACGTATACCTCCTTTTCGAGATTAGGTAGTCAACTTGGTTGGTCATTAGATTCAAGCAAACTATCAACCTATCAAATTAGAAATTGATCCCGCTACATTAATTCGTTGTGGTAAGCTATAAACATTGGTATTTAACAATTCTGGAGGGGTATTTTTGAGAAAACAATTAATAATTACGATGGCGACAACTACCGTGGCTTTAGGGATGTTCGCCTTTGGTTCGTCTACTAGTCATGCATCGTCATCATCGAATTCAGTTGGGATGGGCGGCTCAATTCTTTTTACGCCCACCGTTGATCAAACAGTTAGTTCTGCTGAGATTGGTAAAACAACGGTGGTGCCAACTGGAGATTATGCGAAGCAAACGACGATTGATAATTTACCAGTTAAAACGCAATCGATAAAGGGAAATCAGGTCACGGTAACGATCTCAAGTAATGATCCAAGTCTAAATGGCAAAACCATTACGAAAACGGTTAATCTTGATCAAATTTATCCAGGAAACAATAATTCTGCACAATCATTATTAGATTCGGTTAGTGACGTGATTAACGGATCGTTGGACAAACTGGTTCAAGGGCGGCCAAACGTGATTAGTGCTTTAACAATTGGCTTACCACAAACCGTTTTGAACATGTTGGGTAATCCAACCAGTTCAAGTGATGTTTTAGGTGATTTTAGCCGGGGGTTAAAGAGCATTATTGATCAGTTTAATACACAATTTCCACTAGGAATTATTTCAGACGGCCTATCAGTAGTTGGCAATGTGCTTTCAGGGATTACCGGTTCTATTAGCCAAAATGGCGGTAAAGTTAATTTAACCGGTTTGCAATCAAAAATAGAAGACAAGATGCCCGAAAATTCAACTCAGTTACCAATTATGAAGTTGGACGGTAATGAATTTTTAGCTGATAAATCAAACCACTCAACGATGACTTTTGACTATCAGAATCCTAAAACTGGTGAGAAACAGACTGGTTATGCTGAGGTCAACTGGTCAGGCAGCTCCACTCAACTGTTACCAAAGAAAAGCTATAAAGTGAAGCTTTACAAGGATCAGCAATTAACCGATAAATTAAAGTTGAAACTTTTCCCAGATGCTAAAAAGGACAATACTTATCAACTAAAGGCTAATGAAACTGACCCGACAATGGCCCGAAATTTAGTTAATGCCAATATTTGGCAGTCGATGGTTTCTTCAGAATCAAATCTTCCTCAACAATTAAAAGAGACGCCTCATTTAGGTTCGGTTGAAGGCTACCCACTTTTAGTCTTCGTTAATGGTAAGGGACGGGGACTCTACACGTTAACGACCGATAAGAGTGGTAAACTCTGGGGGATGGATAAAGATAATCCTGACCAAGTAGCTGTTCAAGGGAATGTGAATAGCACGCCTGCCGAAATGTTTGATAAGGGGAATGCCAAGGTTGATGACACGGATTTTAGCTCCGAAAGTGCTGATACCATTACGGACACTGCTAAAAATAATTTAAACGATTTTATTAGTTTTGTCAGTCAATCATCTGATCAAGAGTTCAAAGATAAATTGAGCCGCTATATTGATTTGAACAATGTGATTGATTATTACTTGTTTATTAACGTCTTAGGGGCTTACGACCAAATTGCTAAAAATGCCACTTACCTTTCCTATGATGGTGGCAGGACTTGGCGGATGACAGCTTATGATAATGATTTAACACTCGGCAATTACCTTTTTGGCCTTGGTATCCATGAACCATACGCAATGTACTATGATGCTAGTCGAGGTGGCCTTTTCCCAGCGCATAATACGTTACTAAAACGAGTTGGCCAATTATTTGGACCACAGGTGATAGATCGTTACGATTGGTTGCGAAAAGAAAATGTTATTAGCGCTCAAACTATCAATCAAAAGTACGTTGATTTCATGTCAAAAGTTGGTTACGATAACTATACGTATGATCAAGATATTAATCCGTTAGAGATCAATCAGTATACGCAGGGCTTGCCGGCACTAGAAAATGTTGTCACAAAACGTATTCAAATTTTGGATCAGCATTTTGGCTACTCTGAAAATAATTAGCCGCAAAGTGCATAAAAAGAACCGACCTCACATTAGGCCAGTTCTTTCAATCTATCACTATAAGACATTGGTTTGCGAGGAAAGCTTACTTGATACAACTGGTAGATTTCCGTTTCTGACCCTAATTTCATCGATTAAGTGTTTCTCATCCTTGACATCTTTCAATTTGATGTAGTAAGAAAGTTCATAAACGGAACCCATTGTCGTGGTTTTAACGGAATCATATGAAAAATCATAACCGTATTTCTTAAGTAAATCATCGAATAATCCTGGAAAATCCAGATCTTCGGGGATGGTGATTTTTAATTCACGTTCGGCTGTGTGACCACGGTTGCCAAATGAAGATGAATTCAAGATTAACAGGTAGATGGTCACAATCACTGAGAAGAAAATCGCATAAAAAATGTAACCCATTCCGGCAGCCAAACCAACACCCATTGCCCAGAAGATGGTTGCAATATCACGGGAATTACCAGCCACTGAGCGGAAGCGAATTAAACTGAACGCTCCCAAAACAGCCATTCCGGTTCCTAAATTACCGTTCATATTAACTAACATAATGATCAATTGAACCAGCAGTGGTAAAGTTGCCAACGTAATGACAAAATTCTTTGAATAAGTATTGCGGTACATGTAAACTAAAGCAACTAACAGCCCTAAAATAATAGAGGCCATGACACTGCCGATAATCGACGGTAATGAGTAAGTTAAACTATGTGCTTTAAACAGTTGCTGTAACATTTTTTGCCCCCATTTGTCTTAAATAATGTTGATAAACGTAACCGTATTTTGAAAACTGCCCTTTAACCAAGTGAAGATTAGTTACAATATTGGTAAACCAAATTGGGTAGGCCCCGGTTGCCTTAACTTCCATGATGGTCTCAAAATTTGTCTTCAACCGTTGTCCGTCACCGCCATTGGCTAAACTGAGATCATGATCGCGAAAGCGGAGATTAAAGTCAAACGTCACTCGAAAATCAGGATCTTCGGTTGTGAAAAGAGCCACCCGATCATTTGCAATTAAAACTTTCGGCTCGATTTGGTATCGATTAAACAACCACGCAATTTCATTTTTGATTTGGCGTTCGTTAGCAACTAATGGTTGTTGATCCAAATTAGCAGTATGGGTTGCCAGTGTTGCTGCCAATTTAAAATAGGGAATTTGTAGGCGTCGCTTATAAACGACCCCCTGAATCTTTTTCTTGATTTCCAAAAAGACTGGTTGATCAGGCAACGGTTGCCCATAACTTCGAATTCGAAATTTTGATTTATAAGTAGTCTTCTGAATACTTTGATTAACAAAATCAAACTGTGGTGTGTCAAAATATAGTGACAGGATCGTTGTTAAGCCATATTGGTCCTCGGTCATATACCCCATTAACAATTTACGAATATTAAGATAGTCAGCGGCTGACAATAAATACTTATATTCTCGCCGCTTAAAAACACGTTTCAGCCCCAAATTAACTGCCCCCTCGAAATTCTATAATTGATCAGTCCTTAAAATTGTAAGATAATTAATCAGTAACGTCAATATAATTTAAACCGGTTTGAAGCATTCAAAAGATTCAATAATTATCTCTACAGTCATCGTAATGATTTAAAAGTTAACCAAATTAAAGTTGAAAAGAGTGATTTCTAATGATTGAATGGTCGCCGACAAAGATTGCTGCATTTCAGAAGACATTATTAAATTGGTACGATCACAACAAGCGGGATTTACCATGGCGACATGGCCATGACCCATACCACGTTTGGATTTCAGAAATTATGCTTCAGCAAACCCAAGTGCAAACCGTTATCCCATATTACCAACGATTTATGAAAAAATTTCCAACGGTTCAAGCTTTAGCAGTGGCAGATGAATCGGACTTAATGAAAGCTTGGGAGGGTTTGGGGTACTACTCACGAGCACGTAATCTTCAAAAAGCAGCTAGGCAACTGGTTGAAGATTATGACGGTCAGTGGCCAACTACGGCCAAGGAACTGCAAAACTTAAGCGGCATTGGGCCTTATACAGCTGGCGCGATTGCCAGCATTGCATTTAATCAACCGGTGCCGGCGGTTGATGGAAATGCTTTTCGGGTTTTCTCGCGACTTTTGGAAATTGATGCTGATATTGCCAAGCCCCAATCGCGACGAATCTTTGAAAAGGCCATTCAACCTCTCATGCCTAAAGATCGTCCAGGAGACTTCAATCAAGCAATTATGGATTTGGGCACCAGCTATATGAGTGCGACTAACTATGATTCTGAGCATTCACCTGTTAAGGCCTTTAACCAAGCTTACTTGGATGGAGTGGAAGATCACTATCCGGTTAAGACCAAGAAAAAAAGGCCGGTACCTGTTAAGTACTTCGGCCTCATAAGTCGCTCTGAAAAAGGCTTTCTATTTGAAAAGCGTCCAAGTAATGGCATTTTAAGTGGCTTTTGGATGTTTCCATTGATCAAAGCCGATGAACTTCCAGTTAAACCGGCTGCCTCAGAGAAAACTGTGTTAGCCACCTTGGAAAAACAATTTTTGGAAACCTATCAATTGCCCATTCACGTTAAAAAGTTGGCTGGACAGCCTGTTAGTCACACATTTACGCACCAAAAATGGCAAATTATCCTTCTTGAAACAACTTTATCAAGTCAAGTCGACCTCAGCTTTTTCCCAGGGAAGTGGATCCCAGAAGCTGAATTTAGCGACGTGGCTTTTACAAAGGTACAATCGAAAATGTGGGCCCGTTACCAAGCTGAAACAAGGTATTAAGCTGCTTATCAATCACGCATTAAAGTTAGCGTCATTTCGAAACAAGCTTCATTATAGGAATCCTAAATTGTGAACATAATCAAATGAGTGTTTATTTTGAAACGAGTAAAAAAAGTCCCCCAAATGTTTTCATCAAAATTGCTTCAAAGTAACTTTCAGTTTAAAATCTGAAAGCTAAATGTTTTTTGCAAGTTGATTCAAGCAGGCGGGGGATAACTAGTTTATTTCAGAAATGAGTGAGTCTCTCTTTTGAGACTGCTAGGCAAATTAAGAGAATTGAGTCGAAAAAGTGTCAACTGCTTTAATAGCTTCAAAGACATCTTCAGCGGATACTGGAAAGCCCATATTGTGAATCGTTTCGCCCTTTTGCGTGGTCAGGGTGGCAACTTTCATCAAATCTTCGTCGGAAGCGTCTTCAAGATGCAGCTCCTTTAAAGTGGTTGGTAATCCCAATTTCTTTTCGAAGGCTAGGTAGTGGGCTAGCTGATCATCACCAGCACCTTCTAAAACTAAATTAACCAATGAGCCATAAGCCACTTTTTGGCCGTGAGATAATTTATGCACATCACCTGAGAGTGCTGTTAAGCCATTCTGGAAGCTGTGGGCGGCTGCCAAACCGGAACTTTCAGCACCCACACCACTCAATAGCGTGTTGGCTTCAATAATGTGATCTAATGCCGGAGTTACCGTATGGTTAGCTGCTGCAGCAACCGCTTGATCAGTGTATTGGAATAATAATTGCTCGCATTTTTCAGCCAGTGCCAATCCAGCAGCCGTTTGTTGGGTGTTTAAAGGTAGTAAAGTGACTTCGTGAGCACGAGCTACGGTTTGCGCTTCAATATTGGTGGATAATGCATCCGCAATGCCATCGATTAGAAACTTAACGGGTGCCCCAGCAATCACTGCTGTATCAACAAGGACCAAATCAGGATTCTTGTCATAAAAAAGATACTTTAAAAATTCACCGGATGCCGTATAAATGACACTCAGTCGTGTACATGGTGAGTCGTTGGAAGCTAACGTTGGGGTGATCACAACTGGAATCTTTAATTGATCACCGACAGCTTTAGTCGTGTCGTTGGTTTTACCGCCGCCCAATGAAATGATAAATTTGGCATCGGCTTTTTGGCCAATTTCCTTAATCCGATCAATTTCTTCAGGCGAACTTTCGCCGCCAAAGACGACGTGTTCAATCGTTAGGCCGTCCTTAGTCAAATAGTCATAAAATTTTTGGCCAACCAGGTTCCAAACAATGTCATCCGTTAGAAGAATTCCGTGGTCACCAAAGGGACGAATATACTTAGAAGCAGTTTTTAATAAATCTTTTCCTTGAACATAAGTCGAAGGACTAGCAAAAGCAGTTGTCATCAATAAGACCTCCAGTCATTTATCCATAATCAAACTACAGTTAAAATGTAAACGCTTACTGTACAATAGGCAAGTAATGACACTTTTAAATTTCCAACTTACAGAATGGGGGAATCCCCAATGTTATTTGGGCAGTTGGTTGACGTATACTAAGTCTGAATTTAATCAGTTAGAGGTTAAAAGAATCTGGGCCATTTTGATGAAACACTATGGTAGTCTGTTTAACCAAGATTTAAATGTTCACTAGTGAAGTGAGCTTTACTGATACTATTCGGAATATGGTATAATCCTTTATAAAAATTAATAACCTTGATGCTGCTTTAAAAAATTTTAGTTAATTCATTTTAGCAGAGAAAGGATCGGCGACCATCATGAAGCGTATTTATTTCATTTGTACCGGTAACTCATGTCGAAGTCAAATGGCGGAAGGTTTTGCTAAACAAGAATTGAGTTCAGAATGGCAAGTCAAAAGTGCTGGGCTTGAAGCTCATGGTGTTAACCCTTTAGCAATTCAAGTGATGCAAGAATTAAATATCGATATTTCTAATAATCAATCAACATTAATCGACCCAACTTATCTGAAGCAATGCAATGTGGTAGTGACACTTTGTGGTGACGCTCGTGACCGCTGCCCAACAACGCCATTAACAACTCATAAAATTCATTGGCCACTACCAGATCCTGCTAACGCAACCGGCACACTGGATGAAAGGCTAGTAGTCTTTCGAACGGTCCGTGATCAAATTAAAAATCGGGTTATAGCTTTGGCAAAACAATTAGCTTATTGATCCTTCTGATTTTTGTGCAACTGATTGAGCGCCTGTCGTTGCTTAGTATCCACAATATGGGTATACAAACCAGTGGCTTTAGTAGAAGTTTGTCCAAGTTGGGTTGCCACCAAATGCTCATTGTTAGTTTCTAAATATAATTTGGAAGCTAGCGTATGTCGCAACTTATGAGGGGTAATTCGAACGTGGTTAAACGCCTGTGAGTATTTAGCCACCAGTAATTCAACGGTGGCTGTCGAAATTCGTCGTGGTTGGGTGGCCCCTTTTGTCAAAAAGAGGGCAGGGGTGGCCTTGATAGCTTGATAGCGGGTAGTTCGAATCTCTAAATATGGTTTAATGTAGGGAATGACCCAGCTGGCAATCGGTACCGCATCACGCTTGCCGCCTTTACGTTGAACAGAAACAGTGGCTTTTCTTAAGCTTAAATCTCGTAAATTTGCATTGGCTAATTCAGAAACTCGAATGCCGGTTCCTAACATCAGCGCATTAATAGCGACGTCGCGTTCACGATCCCGCTCATATAATTTAGCCAAGCGTTTGCCAGTGACCTTTTGACCGTATTCATTTTGAATAAAATCTAGGTAACGAACATCAGCATCGCCGAGCATTAACTTATCTTTAATGTTGTGAGCCCGAGTTTGATAGGTTTCACTTTCTGGAACCAAGCTGATCTTTTTCATGACATTTCGATAAAAATACGGTTCACCGTCATCGTTTTCAGATTCCTCAGTTAAAAAGCGAAATAGTGCAGATAAAGCGTTCAATGATCGATTAACTGTTCTGTGTGATAGTGTTCCTTGTGGTCGGCTGGCAGATTCTTTACCGCGATTTAGAAGAAACGCCTTATACAATTCCATGTCCTGTTTTTTTAAATGTTCCAGCTCAGCAAGTGGAATGTCTTTAATATCACTGGCAGAAGTGATGTTAGTTGCAATCAGCCAGTTGAAAAAGCGGTGAAACTCACTCAGATATTGATAAAGGGTTGCTGGTGACAGGGGCACCGTTGATTTTTCCAAATAGTAATCTTGGACATAATCGGGCATTTGTTGAACTAGTGCATCATTATTAGCAATGTAAGCTTCTTTTTTCATTAAAATCACCAAATTTATTTTAAATAATTGTATGGTAAAATTGAATTTACGGGGGCTTTCGGACTTTTCACAGATATAACTTAATAAAATACTGGTTTTATTAAGTTATATTATATCATAAAATTAGGTGATTTTCGGTGTAAATATTTGACCAAAAATTAAAAATTCATTAGTATGAAATAGACGAACAAAATTAGTCAAAAGAGGTTTTCAGATGAAACTGGATTAATAAGTAAATAAAGGGGGGCTTTCATATGATGGTTGATATGAAGCAAATTCATGGTATTCAGTTGGACATTCTACGGAAAGTAGCGAGGCTGAGTGCCAAACACCATATCAAATATTTTATGACTGGAGGCTCCGCAATCGGTGCTGTGCGTCACCACGGATTCATTCCATGGGATGATGATATTGATATTGGATTAACTCGACATGATTTTGAAAAGTTTCTTCAAGTAGCACCAACGGAATTTGAGTCTACAGACTATTTTGTTGAAGAAAATCGGCTAAATCCGGCTTATGAATACGATTTTGCCAAAGTGATGTTTAAAGGAACCAGAATTTTGGAACGTGGTCGTGAAGAAGCCAAGTCAAAAAATGGTATTTTTATTGATGTTTTTCCGTTTGACAAAATGCCAATTAATAAGCGTCAACAGCGTCAGCAAAAACACGTTCTTCAAGCAATCTTGACAGAGATTCGGCGACGGTTTTATCCAGATCTGTTCCCAAATTTACCGTTGGATGCCCAATATACGTCAATGACATTAGAACAACTTTATGACTTACGATTCAGAATGATGACAAAATATGATCATCATGCTCGTTTACCGTATATCAACTTATCATCGCCGTATGAATATGGTAAAGAACGAATTTTGCCAAATGAAATGAATCGATTCATTAAGATGCCATTTGAAGACATGTCGGTACCGGTCTTGGCTGCATATGATTCATACTTGACAAGATTGTATGGCGATTATATGAAACTACCGCCGGTTGAGAAACGCATTCAGCGTCATATTTTAAAAGCATCGGTTGATAATCCACAAGTTTTGTCCGAAGACGATCCGGACAACCAAAGACAAATTCGACCAAATCAATTTGAGGCTGAAGCTGGTTAAGAACAATCTTTAAAAAATAAATAAAATCAATTTATCTGTTTATCTGTGATTAAGAAACGCCAACTAGTTTAATGACTAATTTGACGTTTCTTTTCATTTAAGCACTTACTTCTGATAATGTATATTATGTAAAGTAGAGTTTATATTAAAAACACTTCTCAATTTCAAGGCACTTCCCTCTATGTTGTTGTTGAATTAAAAAAGTCATCAACTAAATTACGTGATGACTCAACTAAAAGCAAACGATTGTTCATTTTCTCAAATAATTTTATCAAATGTTTCAATTTCCAAGCGTTTACTGAACTTTAATTTTTGCCAAAAACGTTCGCCAACCTGATTGTGCTTCATCACAACCACCGAAATTTTGCGAATTCCGACATCATGAAGTTGTTTGATAACTAAATTAACCAGTTTGGTTGCAATGCCTTCACGCCGAAAGTCCTTATCAACTGCCAAATGGTAAATTCGCCCTCGTCGACCATCCGTAGCACCTAAAATAGTTCCTACCAATTGATGTTCTTTTTCAGCTACAAAACAAAAATCTGGGTTGAATTGAATTAAACGACTGATTTCTTCAAAACTATCATCAAAATCACGTAAATTCATACCAGGCGTTTTTTCCCACAAAGCATATGCATCCGGGTAATCTTCTACCGCCATTTTACGAATGCCAACCAATTCATCAGGAGATTCTGCCATACTTCCCGCCCCTTTCAGTTTGATTCATTTAAACCAATTGTTAATGTTTCAAAGATCTTTTGAAGTCGTTGTTTTGTACAATTAAAAGTACTCGGATCCCAACCATTCAATACTTCTTCGTCAAAAAATCGTTTTCCAATATATTGATTATATCGTAATTCAATTTGAAGTGCTTGAACACCAGTTTGACTACCATAATGTCGTGTAATGTACCCGCCACGAAATGGGAAATTCTCTTCGACTGTATAGTTTTGGGCTTTAAAAAGCTGTTTGAATTCCGCTAAAGTGGCTTGTGACGCTGTTTGGTTAAAATCATTTCCCAAAACAACATCAGCGGTTGGCTTAGTAGTTGAATGAGTGTATTCGGCAAAACTATGCAAGTCGAGCAGTAGCACTTTACCAAAAACAGCTAGTTTGTTTTTTAACAACGCATCAAGTTGCTGATGATAAGGCTTATAATATTGATTAATTCGCGAATCAATCTCTAACGGGCTTAATGGCCATTTATATAACGGATGACCAAAAGTATTTTGGGCATAGATTAAATGGTAATAGGTGCCACTAAGTTTTTCTTTTGGATCACGGTTTGGATCAATTAGGTATCGATTGAGATTGTTTTCCAAAACTGTAAAACCTAATTTGGGCAAAAAGTCATATAATTCTCTTAAAAACCAGTCTGTGTTTGCTAAAATGGCGGTCGGTAAAAGCTGTTGTGCCATTGAACTTGTGATTTTAGTGCCACTGTGAGGCAAGTCAACCACTACAGGAAATCGATTCAGATTTGCATTATAAACTCGAAAATTAGCCATTTAACCACCTGCCGTTATTAAGGAAAAGTACTTGGTGAATTCAGCCGGTGCCTGGGACAAAGTCAGTAATGGCACCGGTAATTCAGCATCACTTTTTGACCCGCTAGCTAATCTGAAAGTAAACCGAAAATCGATATGTTGATGGGCCGCTTCATCCTTAATTGGGTTGGCAGGAATGGAAATTAGATTAATGTCAATTAATTGACCGCTTTGATCTTGTACCTGATAGCCAGTTTCTTCACGAAATTCTCTCACTGCACAAGCCAATGGCATTTCGCCCGGTTCCACATGTCCAGCAGGTAAAAGCGTGGCCTTTAAATATGGATGGCGAATAAAAAAGATTGACTGCCTTAAAAAGACGACCGCACTAGCGGATAAATGTAAAGGCGATCGTCGATTTCGCAACCCAGTTTTGTTCAGTTGAATAAGGCGCTTCAATTCTGTTATTTTGTTAGTTCTAATCCAAGGAAAATTTGAATGATTTAATCTTGTCAGTTCTGATAGGATGACATTAAGAAAAATTTCTGATGGCGCCATACCAACACCTCTTTAACTAAAGACTCAAGTTCAAATTAAGCTAACAACGATGCCTTTAACAAATTAAACGTTTTAATGAGCCATTCGGTTTCCTTAACATCATGAACACGGATGATCCGACCGCCTAAAACGGTCATCAATGATTCAAAAAGTAACGTCGGAATCAATCGATCATCTGCCGAATCTAAATCAAATAGCTGCTTCGAGAAGCTTTTACGTGAAATGGCAATCATGATTGGAACTTGATACTTTGCCATGAACTTTGTGAATTGCATTTTGATCACATCCAAAGTTAAAGTACTGTGGTTTGAAAAGCCAACACCTGGATCCAGAACAATATTTTCCTTTTCAAGTCCCGAAGCCGTTAGATTACTTATTGTATGTGTAAAGAAATTGGCCATTGTTTCTGGTAAAGTTTCCGGTTGCTCATTAAAGAGTCGGCCATTGAACATGCTAACTACCGCCGGCTTGTATTTTGCAATTAAGTCTAATTTAGTTTTCGATTTAAAACCATCGATATCATTGATAATTTGAATGCCGTTCTTAAGGGCCTCTTCCACAACCTCATCGGTATTAGAGTCAATTGCTAAAATAATGTTTGGAAATCGTTGATGAATTGCGTCAAGGAATGGTTTAATTCGGCCCCACTCTTCTTTTGCACTAATATCGTCAAAATGTGGTTTCGAAGACTTACCGCCAACTTCAAAAATCGAAGCACCAGCGGCCATTTCAGTTTCAATTCTTGCAAGAACACCGTCAATCGACGCATTTCGCCCACCATCATAAAATGAATCTGGTGTTAGATTTAAGATCGAATAAATCAACGGATTGGTTGTAATATCAAAATCAAATCCTGGACCTTTGAAATGAATCCCGGCTGTCGCGATGATTTGTTCTAATTGGTGTTGACCATCATTAGCTTCAAAAATAGTTGGCCAAGCTTTAATCACCTGGTTAATTTCATTGATGGTTAATGTCGTCATAACGAAAGTTGGCTCGATTACCAGATGACGCGTCTTTTTGGTTAACAATTGAATCAGTTTGGTCCGTTCAGAAGTACTGGTAACTTCAAATAACAATGTTAATTTATTTGATAAAGTTTCGCTTGGATTAACAATCTTTTTAATTTTCAACGGGCTCACTCCTAGTCAATAAATAAGTTCGAATGGGATTAAGTAAATAAAATGACCCAACGATAAAAATAATGGTATTGCTGCCGGCACGTTCAATAGCTGCATTTAGCGCATCAATCGGTGAAAGAAAGTTTGGATAGTGTTTACCTGTCAAGCGAAAGTATACATCAGATAATTTATCTGGTGATAGTTCACGCTTTTGATTAACTGGTTCAGTAATGATGAATGATGTGTTTTTTAAAGAAATCAAGTGTTTAACAGCAGCTTCATATGACTTATCTTTTAAAAAACCGTTAACAATGATCTTTGGCGTTTCGCTATACAGTTGATTAACCGTTTTTGTAAATGCTTGAATCCCATCCGGATTATGCGCACCATCTAAAATAATTTGTGGTTTCTGTTGAACAGTTTCAAAGCGGCCTGGAATTGTTAGCGTTGACAAAGCTTGATTAAGAATTTGGTCAGGCGATTTTTGATTCGCTACTTTCGTAATAAAATCGAAAAACCAAGTTAAGACAGTTGCTAAATTTTCAAGTTGGTAAACACCGACCAGGTTAAAATTAAAATGATCGCTTTTGTTTAAATTCGGCAATTTATAGTTGATTTGTATAACATTTTTCTTTCGATTGGCATTTAATCTAACATGCTTAGTCGTTAAAAACGTTGCCTGCTTTAAATGAGCTTCTGACTGCAACACATTAAATGCTGGTGTCGGCTGATTAGGTGCAACGATCGTTGTGTTATGAGGACGAATGATTTTTGACTTGGTAGTTGCAATTTCAGTAAGATTACGACCCAGAATCCCCACATGATCCAAGCCAATCTTTGTAAAGATAGAATACATGGTGGTAAAAACTGCGTTGGTTGCATCTAATTCCCCACCTAAGCCACATTCTAAAACAACGTATGTGACCTTTTGATTGGCAAAATAAAGCATCGCTGCTAAAAACTGGGCTTCAAACTCTGAAACTTGATTATTCCTAAATTGTTGTCTTGTTAAGGTTTGCTCGATCAAAGTAAGTTGAGCATCAAACTCATCTTGCGAAATATCTTTAAAATCAACTTGGATCCCGTTTAAAATTGTTCCAATGTATGGGCTGGTAAACAGACCAACCCGCTCTCCCAAACTGCGTAAAATCGATGCGATCATTGTAGCTGTTGATCCCTTGCCATTTGTCCCACACACATGAATGATTTTAAATTGCTTATCTGGATTTCCTAATACCTTGAGAATTTCTTTCAATAAGCTAATTCGATCACCTTGATCGTAAAGAAATGATGGGAATTCGCTTATTTTAGTTTCAGAGTTTTTTATCATTAATGTCACCTATTGAGTTCAAAAATGCTGTTTGCAAGTTATGATTTGTATCAAAGACTCCTGAAAAACGAATGGTTCGAGTAGATGAATCGGCTTTCTTAACGCCACGCATTTCAACACACATATGACGGGCATCGACGACGACGGCAATTCCTTTAGGCGCTAGAATTCGAGTTAGTTGCGCCACAATGTCGTCAGTCAGCTTTTCCTGAAGGCTTAATTTGCGTGATACAAAATCTACTAATCGGGGAAGTTTGCTTAAGCCAATGATTGTTTCATGATCTGGAATATAAGCAATATGCACTTTACCCCAAAAAGGCATCATGTGATGTTCACACATGGAATAAAATGGGATATCCCGCATTAAGACCATTTTTGGATCATTTGACGTTTGATTTTTGAACAGCTTATAATCTTCAAAATTTTCCAAGCCTTCCGATGAGAAGATTTCATGGTACATCCGTGAAACTCGATTAGGGGTTTCAACTAATCCCGGCCGATCGGGATCTTCACCAATTCCTGTTAGAATCGCTCTAACTGAATTTTCAATTGATTGATCAGATTGCGATTCTTTCTTTACTAATTTAATAGTTTGGTCCTTTTCTTGGAGTGATTTAATTTGAGATTTAATCTTTGCATAGTTAGGGAAACCATCATCAATAATTTCAAGCGTTGGGACTAAGACAAACAGCCGATTAAAGGCTTCAGGATGAGGTACTTTTAAATCGCTTGTTGAAATTTTTTGATCTCCCCAAAAGATTATATCAATGTCAAGGGTTCTGGGCCCCCAATGAATATCTCTTGTTCGATGAAGCGTTAACTCAATTTGATGAATGACTGTCAGCAAGGCTTCAGGTGAATGAGTCGTTGTGATTTTCAGTGCGATATTAATAAATTGACGTTGCTTGACGTTACCAACCGGCGAAGTTTCATAAAAGCTTGATCGCTTATTAATTAAAATGTGCGCGTCATTTCCTAAGAGTTCAACTGCTCGGTTGATATAGGCTTCTCGATTACCAATATTACTTCCTAAACTTAAAATGATATTTTCCATTATGATTGTTTCATCTCGATTTCTACATTGTCAAAAACACCGTCAACCGGCAAATTAAGTTTACGAACACGCACTGTGACTGTTTGAATTCGTTGATCTAATTGCTTAATCGCGTTAATAATTTTTTGGGCTAGTGTTTCGATTAAATTAACGTGATTTTGTTCAATAATTTTTTGAATCATTGGATAAAATTCACCATAACTCACTGTACTTGATAGTTGGTCATCCATTGGTGTTGCATCTACAGCTACTTCCAAATCGATTTGAATTGTTTGACCAATTTTCTTTTCTTCCGAATAAACACCAATATGTCCATGGAACTGCATATTTTGGATTCTAATTTTATAACTCATATTAACCTCTTCTAGTTGTTGGGACAGCTCACCTTTTAAAAGACAACAAAACGGCTCGCCACAATAATTGATTGTCTGACGTGCCGTTTCTCAAATTAGCCTAATAATTTATCTTTAATTCGCTCAAATTGAGGCGAAATGAAGGCAAGATAAATAATCGCAATTTGGATCGGCGTGATGACAATTTCTTTTAACAGACGAATCGGTAAATAACCCATAAATGGTGTATGCCACATCATACTTAACCAAAGGGTATTCAAAATTGTATTCACAAAAATTGCGATAATTAGTTGCGAAAAAATAACTTTTGTCAAGGTAAATTCCTGACGATAAAAGAAGAGACCGTAAATGGTGGCTCCCAAAATGGCTGAAATCGTAAAGCCGGGATTATAAACGCCGCCGGAAGTTAATGTGCCGATAATATCTGATAATGCCGCAATCACCGATGACCACAGTGGCCCATACAAATAGCTGGCGGCTGCGATAATGATGAATCCAAAGCCGATTTGAATTGACTTTGTCCCAACAGTAAATCGATCAACAATTAAACCCAGTGCTAGCAGTAACGAAAGCACCGCAACATCTAACGTCCGAAGCTTATGAAAGCCTAAAGATAATGACTTCATGATCATGACATCTCCTAGAAGGAGCTCACCAATATTTAGAGAAAAACGAACTAAATAAAATGGCGAATGCGAAAACAATACCGCAACCAATCGACAAGTCGAAGTTGATTGGCTTTCGTTCGAAGTTCACATTCCGTCCCTTCGACACTTAACGCATTGCTTCCTACCCCATAATTTTTGATAACTATTAAAGTGTATCATATTAAGTAAAAAAAACAATCACTTCGTCCGACTTTTTCCGAACAATTTAGTGATTATTTTTGAAATCGTTAAGTTTTACGTTTTACTTTAAAGTTGATCCTGCTCAAAATCCCGAAGCCAGGCTAATGCCAAAGCCTTATCGCCTAAGTGAGTGCCAATGACCGGCCCGAAATAACTTTGCTCAATAGGCATTTGAGGATACAGCCCATGAATCTTTTCGGTCCATTCAGCTCCTGCTTTAGGATCATGACCATTAATGACTAATGCCCGTAATGGGTAAGTTGCTTTTTGCTGGGCTGCTGCAAATAGTTCTTCTACCCGCTTCAGCGCCTTTTTTCTTGAACGAACCTTATCAAAAGCAACAATTTCATTACTTTTATCATCAAAAGTAAGTAACGGCTTAATCTTAAGGATGCCACCAATAAACGCTGAAGCATTGGATAAGCGGCCGCCACGAACCAAATTTTGTAAATCATCTACAACAAAAAGTTCGTCAATTGTTGCCCTTAGCCCATCTAAGTATTGAATAATTGTTTCAGGATCCCGACCCAGTCGAGCCATTTTACTGGCCTGAATTGCCAAATAACCCATGAGTTTGACGGTAATTTTCGAGTCATAGGGAATTACTTTAATTCGATCAATTTGAGGAGCCAAATTAGCAATGGATTGATAAAAACCGGAAATTGTACTTGCTAAATGAATGCTGATAACAGTATCATATCCCTTGTCAGCAAGCGAGTTGTATAGGTCAACCATTTCGCCAATGGGTGCTTGGGAGGTACTTGGAAATGAATTCGAATTTTTTAATTTGTCATAAAACTCTTCCGTATTAAGATCGACGCCCTCTCGATATTCATGGCCATCGATTATCACTGGCATTGGAACGACCGTTATGTGATATTTTTCAACTTCATCTTTAGTCAGATAAGCTGTACTGTCAGTGACTATCGCAATTTTCATTAATTTCACCTGCTCAATTAAATTCTATCAAGACTTTGTTCCAACCGATTAATCAAAATTTTTAATAAATTCTTTTCTTCATTAGTCCAGTGACTAAATACTTGTTCCTGAAAGCCTTCAACTTCCTGTTGGACTCGTTGGCTTGATTCGGTTCCCTTATCCGTTACGCTGTAAATTAACTGACGTTTATCTTTGCCAACAGCAGTTTTAGCCAACATTTCTTTAACAAGTAACCGTTTTAACTGTCTTGATAATGTTGAAATGTCTAATTTAGTAACTTCAGACAACGCTTCTTGAGTTGTCTGACCATTAATCACGTAGTTAAGAAGTTTCCATTCTGAAATTGTTAAATTTTGTGCTTTGGTAATCTTCATCAGCTTTGCGCGATGATTTTTTGCGGCAGAGCTTAAAGCAACAAGAATATCTTTCATTCTGAAAAGACCTCCGAAAAAATAGTATACGCTATTTGGTAATGAGATACAAAAAGCATCATTTCTTCTCAGCACCTATTGCTTGCCTCTACCCTTAGCATCAAGTCTTAAAGTGCGGTATACTAGTAACTGCTATATATACGAAAGAGAGTGATACAATGTCATTCGACGGATCTTTTATCCATTCAATGAGACAAGAACTGGCGGCCTTGCTTCAAACCGGACGGGTTAGCCGGATTAATCAACCTTATCCAAATGAACTGATTTTAACCATCAGAGCTCACGGGAAAAATCATCAATTGCTCTTATCGGCTAATCCAACTTACGCCAGAGTGCAAATCACCCAAATTCCCTATGTAAATCCTGCGGTTCCAACTAATTTCGCAATGATTATGAGAAAGCATCTTAATGGGGCGATCCTAACCGAAATCAAGCAACTGGAAAATGACCGGGTTTTACATTTTGGCTTTACGGGACGCAATGAATTGGGTGACCAGACAAAGTTACTACTAATTGTCGAAATTATGGCACGACACAGTAACATTACATTAGTTAACCAGGCCGACAATAAAATTATTGACGCGATCAAACACGTTGGCTCAGATGTTAATCGTTATCGATTACTATTGCCCGGTGCCATTTATATTAATCCGCCTAAACAAACATTGCAAAATCCATTTACCAAAAGCTCATTCGACGACATTAGTCAATTATTGATTGATTACCCGAATGTCGATGTGTTAGCAGGTGCACTTCAAAAAACTATTCAAGGACTTGGCAAAGACACTGCAATGGCTTTGGCAAAGACCCTTCACAAGGATTCAAATGTTGAAAAAAACTTCAAAACTTTCTTTCAACAATTTAATGCACCAAAGCCAACGTTGAGCCATATTGGTACTAACAAGATTAATTTTACCGCATTTCCGTATCCAGATACAGATAAAAATGAGGAATATTCGAGCTTAAGTGATCTTTTGGACGCCTACTTTGCCAATCGAGCCCAACGTGATCGAGTTCGTGAGCAAGGTGCCGTTTTAATCCAAGTGGTTAAAAAACAGTTAAAGAAAAATCGTACCAAGCTCAAACGGCTGAAAAAAGATCTCCAAGCAACCGAGAACGCGGATGAATATCGTATTAAGGGTGAAATCTTAACAACTTACCTTAATCGGGTTAACAGAGGAATGACGTCCATTGAGCTGCCAAACTATTATGAAAACAATGCGCCAATTAAAATCAAGCTTTCCAATCAACAATCTCCCTCTGAAAATGCTCAAAAATACTTCAAACGCTATCAGAAGTTAAAGAGTGCGGTTAAATTTTTGAATGAACAAATTCAACTGACAGCCCAGGAGATTGATTATTTTGAAAATATTCAATCTCAAATTGAGTTGGCTAAGCCCGAAGACTTGGTTGATATTCGGTATGAATTGGAGCAAGGACACTATTTAAAAGATCATGAACAGCATAAAAAGAAAAAGCATAAACGTCGAAAAATTAATCGACCAGAAAAATTCACATCAACTGACGGTACTGAAATCTTGGTCGGTAAAAACAATCTGCAAAATGAACGGTTAACAATGCATACTGCGGATAAACGAGAAACGTGGCTTCACACAAAAAACATTCCCGGCTCTCATGTTATCATCCGAAGCTTTGATCCATCACAAACAACGATCGAAGAAGCTGCCAACCTTGCCGCTTACTTTTCGAAGGCTCAGCACGCCACTAAAGTACCGGTTGATTATACAAAGGTTAAAAACATTCGTAAACCTAACGGGACCAAACCTGGTTATGTGATTTATGATAGTCAACAAACTTTGTTGGTAACACCGGATCCAAAATTAATTAACCAATTATCAGAAGCCACTAAAACTAAATAAAATTAAAAACCAACTTTACTCGTAATAAGGCAAAGTTGGTTTTTAGTTTAAACATTATTCTTTTCAGCTAAATCAAGGGCGTTTTCAACATTTTTAAAAGAAAGTGACGCACCTACCTCTTGAGTAGATGTCCCATCCTTTCGATTGGACTGAAGTTCTCTAAATGGAAAGACTGCCTCCATAACAGCGTATCGCTGATGCTGCCCTAGTTGGTAGTATTCAGAAAGCTGATCAACATCCAGCACACCCAAGTATTTCTTGACTAAAGCATCAATCCAATTAACGCCTGTCGTTTTATTCAAGAAAGCCGATTCAGTAATTCGAATTGGTCGAATACCGGCAAACTGATAACCATTATGATCGGTCTTTTTAAATAAAACTTGAACCAAGCCCTGCCAATAACGCGTGTCGATTTGTTGGATAGCCGTTTGAATTAACCCATCTTCATACTTTTCCCAATTCGACATTGGTTGCTGATAGTCATTAATATAACGCAAATCAGTCCGATGACTTCGGGTATAAAATGAAATAGTTGTAATAGGCAAGATCCGATCGTTATCAATAAACAAATCAACAGCTTCTGTGGCTTCCCGTTGCTTGTATTCAGCAACTTTTTGATCTGGCGGCAATACCACGATATTTAAATCCGCAAATTCTTTTAATTTTTTTGAAAGATAATGTCGATTTCCAGGCAGAAAAATAATATCCGGATTTTCCAAATTAATAATGTTTAAAATATTTCCCAACTGAATCGGCTCGATGTATTGCTTATCGCTTAATGCCGGTGCCAATGAAATCGCATTTGGATTGGTATTCATAATAATGGTTTGGTAACCGGCTTTTTTAGTTGTGTTAAGAATTTGAGCCGTATAGTAATCTGCAGCGGCATTCGGCCCAAGTTGATTACCCCCTCGGCCAATCACCAACGCTGTTTTCCCAGAACACGGTTGACTCTCGTTTTCTAACTCATAACTGCTATAGAAAACGTTGGTTGCTTCAATGAATTCACCAGCGCTTGGCTCGATTTCCTTAAAGGTCACCCTTTGTTTCGCATTCCTGTTCATTCGTTCAATCGTTGAGATGTTGACATTCCAAAGTTCAGCCAGCATGCCGTCACCAAAGCCGTACTTATGGCCAACCTCAACGGCAGTCGGCGAGAGTGGGTTGTTAATAACAAAATCCTGTGCCCTTAACAACTGATTCATTTTATAAAAATAAAAGCGATCAATTTTAGTTAACTCAGAAAGTTCATCAATGGAAAATCCTCGACGTAGTGCTTCCATTAAAATAAGAATTCGACTTGCTAAAGGATGAATCAGCTGGTTGATGACATCATCGTCATTCACCTTTGAAACGCTGGGTAAAATATCGCGAGGCGAAAACTGCGAACTGTGCATGGCTTTCATAATGGCTTCCTCAACAGTTCTGCCAACACCAATTGTAGAACCAACCGATTTCATCAATGTATTGAGATGCTGATCAACATCCGGAATATCTCTGAATGGCCACAATGGGATTCTCACGACAACGTGATCCATCGTTGGTTCCATAAATGGTAAATACTTACTGTACTTTTCGGGTAATCTGACCTCTGGCAATGCGTAGCCCATTTCGAGCAGAGTCGAGACATATGATAGAGGATACCCCGTTGATTTTGCAGCTAAAAGAGAATTTCTTGTGAAAAATGGGCTGACTTTAGTAATAAAATAACTGGAATCAGTTCGACTTTGTGCAAATTGTATATGACAAGTTCCCGTTATATTAATAGCATCCATAATTCGAAAAGTAGCTGTTCTCAACGTTTGATATTCTTGATTAATTAATGTTTGGGTAGGTGCAAAAATAATTGAATCTCCAGAGTGAATACCGATTGGATCCATGTCTTCTAAACCGGATATCAATAATTTATTACCATTTTCATCTCGAACAGCCACCATTTCAATTTCTTTATAACCAACGATACTTTGTTCAATTGACACCCGTTTAATATAAGTTCGCTTAAAACTAATCTCCAGAGCATCTTCCAGCTCATCCGTATTATTGCAGATAAACCGACTGGTATCGTGGCTAGCTGATAGTGGTTTAACGATTACTGGAAAGCCGACATCTCGCACGAAATCCATGGCTTCATCCTCATCAGCGACAATTTTGGATGCAATAATCGGTTCATCAGTTTCGAGCAAAAGTTCTCTTAATTTTTGATTATCCAGCACTTTTCTCAGATCAATCGGGCGAATTCCCAATAGTTTAATGTGGTTATTGGTTAAGACGTCACTTTCTTCTAATTGCCAAGCCACTTGCATGGCATTTAACCCGCCAATTTTAGGCATAATTGCATCAGGTTTTTCTTTTTCAATGATATTAACAACGTTTTGAAAATTAACTTCTTGAACATAAACGTCAGCTGGTTGGACCTCTTCACTAGCAAAAGAGAACGGATTATTATCGACATATATCACACGTGTACCGGTTTTTTTAATTGCCATCAATCGTTCATAGGCGGCCGCATCCAATTCATTTTCATGACCGATGTTCGTTGGGCCACCGCCGAGCAAAAGAAGTTTTTTAATAGTCATCGTCATTATAATCCCTTCTTCTTGCCATAAATTCTGTAAAGTCATCAAACAAACCGACACTATCTTTAGGGCCGGGAGCCCCATCCGGAGAAAATTGAACTGAGAATGCCGGATAATCTCGATGGCGAAGTCCTTGAACCGTTCCATTAACTAAATCAATATGGGTGATAAACATCTTAGCATGGTCAATTGACTTTGAATCCACAGCGTAACCCTGTTCCTGACCAGAAAAGAAGATTTCATTTGTAATGATTTCACGAATCGGGTGATTGCTGCCATGATGTTCAACTCGTAATTGGCTGACTTTAGCCCCATTGGCCATTGCAAATAATTCGTGTCCCAACCCAATTCCCAGTAATGGGACCTGAGTTTGAACTTCACGAATCATTTGCAAAACAGACTCCGGTAAATTTCCTGGTGCCCCGGGACCGGTAGATAAAACAACGCCATCCGGATCTAAATCCAGAATTGTTTCACTTGTCGAATTCCACGGGACTACCGTGACATTACAATCCCGCTTGGAAAGTTCTCGAAGAATCCCGCTTTTCAGACCAAAATCAACAACAATCACATTAGCACCTTCGTCTGGATTAGGGTACGGCTTAGGAGTGGCTACTTGAGCAACTTGTTGATTGGTTAACACGGTAGCATGCAACTGATCAAAAGCATGTTCATCGGCAACGTCAACGATACTTGCCATCATATTACCCTTTTGTTGAAGATGCCGTCTAATTTGCCGAGTATCCACATCGTAAATTCCGGGAATCCTATGCCGCTTTAAATATCGATCCAGGGAAATGCGTTTGAAATGGTCAGTTGCCAAATTTTCGTATTCCCGGACAATGACACCCTTTGCAGACGGCAAAACGGACTCGTACGCATTCTGCGCGAGTCCTGTATTGCCGATTGAAGTTTGGGTAAAAACAATAATTTGGTTGTGATAAATTTGATTGGAAATGATTTCCTGATACCCATTCATGGTGGAGTTGGCAACCAATTCACCCGTCGTTGTTGCAAGAGACCCAAAAGCCTTACCTGCATAAGCGGAACCATCTTCTAATATCAAATATCTTTGCGTCATAATGACTCCTTACTACCATGATAAAGATTACTTAATCAATTCGACTGCATCTTTATCATCAATTTCTGAAACATAAACCTTAATTTTTTCTTTTTGAGAACTTGGAATATTTTTGCCAACAAAATCTGCTCGGATTGGCAATTCACGGTGGCCGCGATCAACTAATACAGCCAAATTAATGCTTTTTGGGCGACCTAAATCCATTACAGCTGATAAAGCAGCTCTCACAGTTCGACCTGTGTACAAAACATCGTCTACCAGAATGACTCGTTTACCTTCAACGGAAAAATCAATTTTGTTATTGGACATTTTAACGTCGGTACTAAGTGAATCGTGTTCAATATCGTCACGATAATTCGTAATATCAAGCTCACCAACCGGAATGGTAACGTTTTCCAGTTGCTGAAGCCGATCAGCAATTCGATTTGCTAAGAAAATTCCTCTGGTTTTAATGCCAATCAAAACCAGATCTTCAACACCTTTGTTTTTTTCGACAATTTCATAAGTAATTCGGGTTAATGCCCGTTGCATTGCCATTTTGTCTAAAATTATTTTGCCCATCACTAAATCTCCTCATAAATGATTTGGTTGTTGATTTAATACAGAAAAATCGGAAGATAGCTTATCCACTCCAGAATATGGAAGTCATCCGCCATTGTCAAGATTTTATTTGGTATCGGTTCGTAAGGTCCTCAAAGTTTTCTTGAAGATTTCCGGTAATGGCGCTGAAAAGAGCATTAATTCGTGTGTCCGGGGATGCTCAAAGCCCAATTCCTGGGCATGTAGAAATTGACCATGCCCACGAATTGTTTTCTTAGGGCCATATAGGGGATCACCAACCAGCGGATGACCAATGTACTGTAAGTGGACTCGAATCTGGTGAGTTCGCCCTGTTTCCAATCGGCACTCAATTAATGTATAATTTTGAAACCGTTCCAACACCTTAAAGTGAGTGATGGCCGGTCGACCACCCACAACGACAGCTTGTTTCTTTCGATCCTTTGGACAGCGACCGATCGGAGCGTTAATGGTGCCAGCTTCTTCTTTAATTCGACCATGAACCAATGCAATGTATTTTCGCAGATTTTTTTTGGCCTTTAATTGTTCAGATAGCGCCTGATGGGCAGCATCATTTTTAGCAACCATCAGTAAACCGGAAGTATCTTTATCAATTCGATGAACAATTCCCGGTCGATATTCTCCGTTAATTGACGAAAGTGGACTATGGTCTAATAAAGCATTCACCAAGGTGTGGTCTGGATGCCCCACTGACGGATGCACAACCATTCCCTGTGGCTTATTAACCACAATTACGTCTTGATCTTCATACACAATATCGAGTGGTATTTTTTCAGGGATGATTTCCGTCGGTTGGGGTTTTACCTCCATAATTGTGACTATATCGGCCGGCTTGGTCTCATACTTTGGCTTCTTATTTTCACCGTTAACGGTAATATGGCCGTCCTCAATCATCTTTTTTGCCATTGATCGGCTGATTTGAGGGTCTAATTGACTGACCACCTTGTCTAGACGGCCCAAAACAGTTGTAATTCTAATTTTTTTCATTGATTTGTTGTCCCCACCTTATTTTTCGCGGATGATTGCGAAACCAATAATCAAAATTCCAACCGTCAAATAAATATCCGCACAGTTAAAAATCGGGAAATTAATAAAATCAAGTTGAAACATATCTACAACGTGATTGCTAAAAATCCGGTCAAGAACATTGCCAACCGTTCCGGCCAATAATAAGCACAAGCCAACTCGATACCAATGATTTGGCCAATAATGAATCAAAAAATAACTAATTAAAACAGTGGCAACAATTGCAATTAATACAAACACAAATTGGTGCCCTGATAAGATGCTCCACGCAGCACCCGTATTATTAATTCGGGTTATCGATAAAAAACTCGGAATCAACGTAAATGATTGACCAAGCGTTAATGCATTGACAACCCAATGTTTAACAAATTGATCAAGCCCGATCAGCAATAAAATGCCGATAATATATACAACTGGCAACTAAAATTCTCCTTTTAAAACAAGCCGGTAATTCGACCGTTCTCATCAATATCCATATTCAAAGCTGCTGGATGGCTTGGCAATCCAGGCATCGTTAATATTTTACCAGTAAGTGCGACCACAAAGCCAGCCCCCAATTTGAGCTGAAGATCCGAAACGTGAATGGTAAAGTTTTCTGGTGCGCCTAATTCTTTAACATTATCAGTAAATGAATATTGTGTCTTAGCCATGCAAACTGGCAAATTTCCGTAGCCAAGTTTTTCGATACGTTTCAATTGGTTCTTAGCTTTCGTTGACAGTTCAACATTGGCGCCCCCATAAATCTTGGTAACAATAGCGTGCATTTTTTCCATAATAGTCGAATTCTGATGATCGTAAAGTTCATGAAACTCATCAGTATTTTCGCTGGCAGCAATTACTTTTTTGGCAAGTTCAATCCCACCTTTGCCGCCTTCTGCCCAACTATTAATCATTTCACCGGTAACACCTAATTGAGTCGACACATAATTCGATAAATAACTCAACTCAGATTCTGAATCACTGGCAAACTTGTTAATGGCAACAATTACCGGTTTCCCGTACTGTTGCATACCCTCGACGTGCCGTTTCAGGTTCACCACACCCTTTTTAAGGGCTGTTAAATCTTCAGTATCCAGGTGATGTTTATCAGCACCACCATTTAGTTTAAGCGCCCGGACTGTGGCAACTACTACCACACAATCGGGAACTTTATCCAATCGCGGTGTGACGATATCCATAAATTTTTCCGCCCCAAGATCTGAACCAAATCCCGCTTCTGTAATTGCATAGTCACCGTATGTTAAGGCTGCCTGAGTGGCCAAAATACTATTACAACCATGGGCAATGTTGGCAAATGGCCCGCCGTGAATAAAGGCGGGGGTTTGTTCTAAGGTCTGAACCAGATTAGGCTTAATGGCATCTTTCAACAACAATGTCAACGCGCCCTCAACGTGAAGGTCTGAAACATAAACGGGTTTTCGATCGTAAGTATAGCCAATTAAAATTTTACTAATCCGTTTTTTAAGATCTTGAAGACTGGTTGAAAGACAAAGAATCGCCATCAATTCACTGGCAACTGTAATGTCAAAGCCGTCTTGACGGGGTACACCGGAAGTTCGGCCGCCTAAGCCAACGACAACTTGCCGTAGTTCTCGGTCATTGACATCCAAAACTCGCTTCCATGTAATTTGGCGGGGATCAATGTTTAATTGATTACCATGCTGAATATGGTTATCAATAAGTGCTGAAAGGGTGTTGTGCGCCTCGGTCAATGCGTCAAAATCCCCGGTAAAGTGAAGGTTAATGTCCTCCATCGGGACTACTTGAGCATAGCCGCCCCCCGTCGCGCCACCCTTCATTCCCATGACAGGTCCAAGTGAAGGTTCCCTTAATGCAAGTGCAACTTTTTTATGTAGTGCTGTTAAAGCATCACCTAAGCCAATTGTCACAGTCGTTTTCCCTTCGCCAGCAGCGGTTGGATTAATTGAAGTGACTAAAATTAATTTACCTTTGTTGTGAGCATTCTCTGATTTAAAATTAACTTTGGCTTTATATTTACCATATTGTTCGAGATCATCATCGCTGATTCCAAGCCGCTCAGTGATGGTCGTAATTGGTGCCATTTTGGCTTCTTGAGAAATTTCAACATCGCTTTTCATTATTTAAAATCCTCCTCAATCGTACGTAACTGACTATTTCAAGTTAACTTATTTTTTTGAAATCAGTTCATTAATTTCGATTACCGAATTTGCCGGCAAAATAAAACTATAAATTTTAGTGTTGGCGACAAAGCCCAGCTGATACTTTGCAGTGGTGACATGCGTGATCTGGTCAAGTCTAACAACCAACCAGTGGGGATTAGTAATCCGACTAACAATCAATTGATCATCATAAACTTTAATACTCCGAAAATGAATCTCTGCCCATGTCAAAAAGGCAAACAGCACAAAGAAAAACAAAGTTATCCACTGAAAATGAGTAATCTCCAACCAGATAATGACACCAATAAAGAAAATAACCAATGTCCAACTCCAGCAAATAATACTGCTCAATGGACTAGGTTGGTAAAAAAAATGTCGCTTTTGCGTTATCATTAAAAAGGCTCCTTCATCAAATAGAAAGTGGTGCGTAAGCATGATTAAATTGTACACGGATGCGGCCGTTAACCAGCGAACTGGCCAAGCAGCAATTGGCATCTTAATAATTCAAAATGGTCATCAAACACAAATTAAGCAACGAATTCCATCCATGAACAATCATCGGGCGGAATTTACTGCGGCAATCATTGGTTTTCAAACTTTAATTAATTTAAAAGTTGCGACGACAGAATTTGTTTTTTACTACACTGACAGCCAAATCGTGATTGACAGTATCAATAAAGCTTACGCGAAACACTTTGAAGAATTAACAAACCAGCTATTGTCCCTTCAATCACATTTTACAACGGTTATTAACACCTGGATTCCGGATGCCCAAAATCACGGTGCTCACAATTTGGCCAATCAGGCACTTCACGCTAAATGATGTAGTGACTAACCGGTTTGGTATAAGTATCCCAATTTTCAAACCGTTGCTCAGCAATTGCCTTGGCTAGCAAATAGCCGATAATGGGCCCAGTGGTTAACCCTGAAGACCCCAGTCCACCACCCAGCAAAATATTTGGATGATCAGGTAGATGCCCAAAAAACGGAGCAAAATCTTCAGTATAACCACGAGTACCTACCCGCACCCGCTTAATCTGATTTTCTTTCAAACGATGATCAAAAAGTTGGGCATTTTTTAAAAGCATTAGCCGAGCTTCATTGGTAGGGCTCAGATCAAATCCACCTTCATTTTCGTGAGTTGCGCCTACTACTAATTTATGTTGATCAAATGGGATGATGTCAGAACGACTTTCTGGCATTAAAACTGGTAACTGGCGACCATAATGCCAGCTGTTAACGGCTAAATCAATCAACTGCCCCTTTTGTGGTCGAATTTTTACCAAATAATCAAGTGGTCTCAGCGTATCTTTCATCCAAGCTCCTGTTGCTACAATGACAACATCGAATTGTTCCAAGCCATTGGCAGTTCTGATTTGACCGCTGTTATCAAAAAAAACTCGTTGATGATTAACAATCACCCGCCGTCGTTTTGCCTGCTTCAGCAATGTTTGAATCAGTTGACGGCCATCGACCTTGGCGCCCCCTGTCACAAAGACTCCGGCTGGCGGGTTTGTTAAGAATGGCAGGCGTTGCCCCACTTCACTGGCAGACAAAAGTTGAACACTTTTCATCGCAGGTGTTCGTTCAAGCTTAATCGTTGCTTCTTGGAAAAGCTGTTTTAGATCATCAGGGTTTCGGCGCGTTACAATCGTTCCGGTTTGTTGATACACTCGCTGATTTAACTGTGCATCCATCACTAATTTGGGATAAAAAGCCGCTCCTAATTTAGCTAATGCATACCAACGCTTATTGCGCCTTTTTGACAACCAAGGAGAAATAATTCCAGAAGCCGCCTTTGTTGCCTGGCCCAGATCATCATCAAATAATTTAATGGTCAGTGACTGCGATCGATCCAGATAGCTTAAGTAAAACGCCGCCGTTGCACCAATGATGCCACCACCAATCACTGCAACCCGTTTCCGCATTGATTCACTCCCCTTTTACTGATAATTCACATTTTAACATAAAAAGCGATTAAAAAACCGTTAATAATTCGATAAACTACTCATATCACGAACTTTCTTACCCCAGTATTGGAAATAGTCCGTTCTTAGAGCGCCGTTATATAATTTACGTCGTTTAGTTGCTTTCTGACCATAAAATTTTTCAAATTCCAAATCAGCTGTCAAGAAATATTTTGACCAACTAGTTAGAGGTTGAAAAGCCCGACCCATCTGTCGATATAAGTCATGGACACGCTGTTTATCACTCATACGTTCACCATAGGGCGGATTGGCAACGAGGACGCCGTTAACCTTGTCGGTTTTAAAATCAGCCACTGCCAACTGTTTGAACTGAATGTCGTCTAAAAGGCCAACTTCTTCAGCATTTCGCTTGGAAATTTCAACCATGTTGCCATCAATATCACTAGCCGAAATATCCAATGGTCGATCATAATCTGCTTGAGCATCTGCGTGGTCTCGAACTTGTTGAACCATTTGATCATCTATCCAAGGCCACTGTTCGCAAAGAAAATCTCGGTTAAAACCGGGTGCAATATTTCTACCAATTAACGCTGCCTCAATCGGCAGGGTGCCTGACCCACACATTGGGTCAACAAATGGCATATTCGGATGCCAACTGGTAAGTAGAATAAGGGCAGCTGCCATATTTTCCTTTAATGGTGCCGGGCCCTTTTCAATTCGATACCCGCGCTTAAACAGGCTGGCACCGGTTGTATCCAGCGTTAACATTGCATGATTCTTATTCAATGCAATTTCTAATGGAAACTTGGCGCCGGTTTCGGGTAATCTTGTGCGCCGATGGTAAGCTGCACTTAAAGATTTGACGATCGCTTTTTTAACAATTGCTTGAACATCGGGGACGCTATGGAGTTGGGAATTTCTGGAACGACCTTCCACTGGAAATTCTGCATCCATCGGTAATAGCTGGTCCCACTGGTTGGCCGCTGTTTTTTCAAACAAATCGTCAAACGTTTTGGTATCAAATTCATCAATGATAATTTTGATTCGATCAGCTGTTCTCAGCCAAAGATTGGTTTTGATAATATCTTGTTCATTACCGGAAAACCGAACCCGACCATTTTCAACTTGGGTTTTATAACCCAACGCTCTTAGTTCTTTGCCAACAAGTGCTTCGATTCCCGCAGCACACGTTGCAATTAAATGAAATTCCAACTACTCTCACACTCACTTATTATTGATATTTCTAAATTAATTCAATAGACGATACTGGTGATTAATCTTTATAAGATACAATCTTATCATACCTTATTTTCAATCTGAATCCTTTGCCAAATTTAATTTTATACAGAATATTAAAAAAGATGGGAGCAAGCTCCCATCTTTTCCCTGTTTCGTGCAAATCCCGATAAGCCATGTTTTGTGCCTGCTTGTTCCCAGGAACGAACCAGCAGGTAGTAATCATCTATCTGGGAAACAGCCAATGCTGTCTCTCCCCCACAGTTGGTTCATTTACCGTCTGTGAAGCTCCCCTACCAAAGTTTGGGTTTCCCGCTCGAGGGGTTTACCGCGTTCCACTGTCATGATTTCTCACAACATTCGTCACTGTGGCACCTTAAGGACTCATCCGCATAGCAACGCCTTAGCATCGAGTCCGCCGTCACTCTTATTCAGAGTTCCCCGGCTTATTTTTTCACCGAGCACGAACACTACAGACATCTCAGTCTGTGCGAGAATGGACTTTCCTCAGCCACCATAAAGGCGACCGCGATTACCTGAGATTTGCACGGAAAATATGCAAAAGTTAACTACTTACAATCGATGTGATTCATTTGAACCACTATCCAATTGCGACCCAAATACTCTTCTTTCCAAGTTTGATAGCCGCTTGAGAATATCCATATTCGTTGCACTGGACATTGGTTGACTGGCAGTCGGGCGACTAACCGTTGAATTTCCCGTACCAGCAGATGGCATTTGTTGATTGCCAGCAACGGCTAACTGTTTATTGAGTTCGTCAACCTGAACTTTTAATCGCTCGTTTTCGTCACTCAGCTCTTGGAACTGTTTATTAAAGGTTTCATAATCCTTAATAATGTTATCTAAAAAGCTGTCAACGTCGTTTGGATCATACCCACGCATCTTTTGTCGAAACTCTTTTTGGAGGATATCTTTTGGCGTATAGTTAATATTTTCCATTTTATTGGTTACACCTCGTCTTAATTTGCAACAAACCATTAAGATGATACCATATATTAATCATCTTGAAAACTGTTATTTAGGTTTTCCTGATATTCATCCGCCGCATTCTGAAGATCGTCAAACGTAATTAAGCGGTATGGGTACGGATGATTATCGGCAAATTTTTTAATTTTATCAAAATCATATTGTGATTTTCCCGGATTATCTAAATCATATATCATGATTACCTGATCCGTATGCGAAAGCATGAATTCTTGATAATTTCTTAATTGTTGCGGTGATTGATATGGCTGCTGACTAACTGAAGCGTAAAAATCAACCGCTTGCTTCAGCTTTGCCAATTTTATCTGATTTGAGTCATTCCAATTATCACCAAATTCGGCAAACGGTAGCATCATGGCCGTTTCAAACTCACCAGGATACTCAGTCTTCAAATGATTTGCAACCGTCAATGACCACTGTTCAACGCCAAGTTGGCCGCCTGAAATGATCCAGTCCGTCCCGTTAATGATCGCCTGTCTGAGTTCATTTGTCAATACATAATCAATCACTTTCCGTTTGGGATCGTCATCTTTAAACACGCCAAGTTCGTAGCTCCGATAGCCAGTTATCCATAAGCGACTCACGTGATTATCGCCCCTTTCTTAATTGGCTTATGTTTTGTTTTAAGATCAATCGGTTAGTGTTAAGAATGATTAAAATTAGTTAAACATTCCTAAAGTTCCCCTTTGTCACTGTCAGCCAATCAACTATGATCAACCCATTTTGACTTAGCTTTAGCTAATTGATAAAACATTTTTCATCCACATACTCACTTGCTATAATATCATTATTAAAACTATTTTAAACAAAATTGCAGTACAATGTACATATTGATGTTAGGGGGAATTTGTTTATATGACGATTAAATACCCAGATGGTCATCAATTTCATCGTCAATCCGGCTTTGTCAGTCACCATAATGATGCGGTTAATTTTTCAAATCGTGGGATGACACTCGAAGCTGAATTGAACAAAAGCAACAATTATTATTTAAAACAAGAAATTGCAGTGATTCACAAGAAACCGACCCCAATTCAAATTGTCTCGGTCGATTATCCTAAACGAAGTGCTGCAAGAATTAAGGAGGCTTACTTTCGAAAGGCATCAACAACCGATTATAATGGCGTTTATCAAGGCCATTATATTGACTTTGATGCCAAAGAGACAACCAATAAAACATCTTTTCCTTTAAAAAATTTTCATCAACACCAAATCGAACATATGAGAGAATGTTTAAAACAGAAGGGAATTTGTTTTGCTATTATTAAATTTGTCAATGATCAATCCGTTTTCCTATTGAAGGCAACGGATTTAATCGACTACTGGGATCATCAACAACTCGGCGGAAGGAAATCCATTCCGCGCAAAACTATTGAAGAAATCGGTGTTGAAATCCCATATCAAATCAATCCAATACTTCCTTATTTACACGCGGTCGATTCGATCATTGAATAATCACGAAGGAGAAATCTATGTCACAGAATAATCCTCAGAAGTCACGAACCGATATGAGGCGGGGCCGTCAATTCACTAAGAAAAAAGGCCCGTTCAAGCGCTTTGTTAAAATTGTGCTTAGTCTAGTTGCATTGCTGATTTTGTTTGGCGCAGGCTTATTTGCTTACTATGCTTCAAGTGCGCCAAAGATTACCCGAACTGCGCTTTCCAGTGATAATTCGACAAAAATTTTCGATACCAGCGGGAAAGTAATCTCCAGGTTGGGCAGTCAAAATCGGGATTATGTTAAATCAAATAAAATCCCGGACACTTTAAAAAAAGCCGTCGTCTCCATTGAAGATCGACGCTTTTATAAACATCACGGGGTGGACCCCATTCGAATTATGGGTGCCGCTCTTTCAAATTTAACCGGCTCATCGCTTGGCATGCAAGGCGGAAGCACCCTCACTCAACAGCTGGTCAAGTTATCCGTTTTCTCAACTGCAGCCAGTGATCGAACTTTAAAACGCAAAGCACAGGAGGCTTGGCTGGCAATTCAAGTTGAGAATCGTTACTCCAAATCACAAATTCTTGAATTCTACATCAATAAAGTCTACATGGGAAACGGTGTTTATGGGATGCAAACAGGAGCTGAATTCTATTACAACAAAACTCTCAGCCATCTCACCCTGCCACAGTTGGCTCTGTTAGCCGGCATGCCACAGTCACCAAAGTATTACAATCCTTATCTTTATCCTAAATATGCCACCCAACGGCGCAATGAAGTCTTAAACGCAATGGTTAAAAATAAGGCCATCACTGCTTCTCAGGCACAGCACGCTAAAAACACCAGCGTTAAAAGTGGCTTGGCCAAGACCCATCCTAAGACTAGTGGTTCCGCTAAAACGTCCCGATACGTCGATTCATATTTAAAACAAACGTTGGAAGAACTAAAGGACAAGGGATACAAAGCTAATAGTGGCTTAAAAGTATACACAAACTTAAATCTAAATGCTCAAAAAAAGCTTTATAAAGTTTCAAATAATGACCCAAGCATTGCATATCCAAATAAACGATTTCAGGTAGGTGCAACGTTGGTCAACGTTAATAATGGAAAAGTAATGGCCATGCAGGGAAGCCGAAAAACCAAAGTCGCCTTTGGCTTAAATCGAGCTGTTCAAACTGGTCGTTCATCTGGATCAACGGCTAAACCCATTATGGACTATGGTCCGGCAATTGAATATCTCAAATACCCCACCTATCAACCCGTCAAAGATACGCCATACGTTTATCCGGGGACCGATAAAAATGTGATGGATTTTGATAATAAATACCAAGGTACTATCACCATGAGAAAAGCATTGGTTGAATCAAGAAATATCCCAGCTATTCGAACTTTAGAGAACGTTGGTGTTACTAAAGCCACTTCCTTCTTAAAGAAGCTTGGAATGCCGTTTAAGAAGCCTTTAAGTCTTCAGAATGGAATTGGGTTATATATTTCTTCCGAGCAGCTGGCAGCCTCTTACGCAGCATTCTCTAATGGTGGTACCTATTACAAGCCTTATCTAATTAATCGAATCGTCCAGGCAAACGGCGTCACAAAACGTTTTCATCCAAGTGGTAAGCGAGCCATGTCTCCGGCAACTGCCTTTATGATTACCAACATGTTAAAAGGTGTCATGACCGATTCGAACGGGTCCGGTACCGCAGCTAAGATTTCCGGATTATACGAAGCGGGTAAAACCGGAACAACTCAGTATCCAGACGATTATTTGAACAAGGTACCGGCAAATTCGTCGATGGATGCTTGGTTCTCAGGTTACACAAAGAATTATTCATTAGCTATTTGGACAGGTTATGATCATCAATTTAAAGCCAATTCATATATTACGCAACCGCAAACCGAAATTTCTCAGCAGATTTACAAATCTGTCATGTCTTATGTTTCCGAAAACAAACCCAACACCGATTGGCAGCAGCCAAGTGATGTGGTGGCAACTAATCGGGATGGTAAAACCGAGTATTACGTGGCTGGCTACCCCGGAACCGTAACCGACAATACAACAACGGCTGCCGGCAGTTACTCTATTGAAAGCAGTTCTAGCAGTTCAAACGGAACGGTGACAACTGCACCCCGAAGTAGTGATGAATCTCGAAGTACTTCAAGTGGGTCGTCTCAAACTGCTCCAACAACTCAGCAGCCAAGTGGTAGTGGCTCCTCATCAGGTGGAAACGATGATAGGAAGAGCTCGAGTACGACCAGCTCTTCTTCGACAGATAATAGCGGTGGTGCAGCATCTTCGAGTAATGAAGGTAGTAGTACTTCCGATTCTTCGAATGGTCAAAACAACACTAATTCTCCAGATAACAATACCGACGTCAATGATCAGTAAATAATTTGACTAATCGGTTAATAAAAAGCCACCTTGAAGTTTTACTTCAGGTGACTTTTTTATTAATCCTTTTTTTCCTTGGGATTTAGTAAATTTATAAAAGGAATCTTTGGTCCCTTATAGGTCGTTTCGGATTCAGAACTACTTTGAGTCCGTCGACGATTATAATCCTCAATTTGCTGAGGCGTTTTTAAATTGCGTTGTTCCCAATTTCTTAGGATCCGATCCATGTATTTCAAATTGTAAACCTGGTTCAAAACGGCCTCTTTTAACGCTAATTCAATCACTCTGGGTGTGTAATGATCTAAATCAATCCACTGGCTGATTGATTCCATTTCAAGTGGTGATAGTGTCCGGCCAAATTCTTTTTCAATGCTTTCAAAGATTTTTTGACGTTCTTGATCATTCACTTGTGGAGTGGATGAGGTGGCTGTTGGATTAGAAAACACTTCGCCCTCCTCGTCTGACTCTGATTCATCAAGTAATGCCAATTTTTCGTACAACAAAGTAAAGTCGTACGCATCAACTTGTTGGCCTGCGATTTGAATTTTGGTAATTTTAGCTAACTTTTTTTGAATCATTTGATGAAAAATTTCAAAAAGTTGCTGTTGGCCATATCCGGTTAACTCGGCCAATTGGTTAATTTCCGGCATGGGGATAACCAACGTTCGATCATGCTTAATTAAAATGTAGAGAAGCAATTCATCATTGGACAGACCAATTTTTCGATAATTTTTTAATAAAAAATTAGGTAGTGTTGTCTGACCAAACTTTAGGATATGATGTGCATACTTATCCAAAAAGATTCCCCCTCTTTTAATATGATTTAATTATGGATAAATCCGGTTAAGCAATCGTGGAAACGGAATTGTTTCGCGGACGTGATCCTCTCCTGTGATCCATGTTAGTGCCCGTTCTAGACCCAAACCGAATCCGGCATGCGGGACACTTCCAAATTTACGTAAATCCAGATACCACGAATATTCTTTAGGATCTAACCCTGCTTCAATAATCTGCTTATAGAGATAATCATAATCAACTGCCCGTTCTGAGCCACCAATGATTTCACCATATCCTTCAGGTGCCAGTAAATCCGCACAAATAACCACGTCATCACGAGTAGGATGTGGTTTCATATAAAACGGCTTAATGGCTTTAGGGTAGTTAAGAACGAAAACTGGTTGATCAAAATGGTCTGCAAGGAAAGTCTCTTCCGGCGAACCGAAGTCGGCTCCCCACTCAATGTCAAAATCATTCTTTTTAAGTAAGTCAATCGCTTCATCGTAGCTAATCCGTGGATAAGGGAGAATGGTGTATTTTTTCAGTGTCTCAACGTCACGTCCAAGTGTCTTAAGTTCCATTTGGCAGTGGTCAATCACCCTTTGAACCAAGTAGGCAATGTAGCGTTCTTGAATGTCTAAGCTCTCTTCTTGATGCATAAAAGCCATTTCAGGTTCAATCATCCAAAATTCAATTAAATGTCGTCGAGTTTTTGACTTTTCTGCCCGGAAGGTTGGCCCAAATGAAAAAACTTTACCAAATGCTTCGGCGCCCGCTTCCTCGTAAAGCTGGCCACTTTGTGAAAGGTAAGCATCCTTGTCAAAATAAGTCGTGTGAAAAAGATCAGTCGTGCCTTCAGGAGCGCTACCGGTTAAAATAGGTGCGTCCATTTTGACGAACCCTTCATCATTAAAGAAATCATAAGTCGCTTTAATGACTTCATTTCGAATCCGCATCACAGCGTGGGGCCGACTGGAACGCAGCCAAAGATGGCGGTGATCCATCAGAAAATCAATTCCATGTTCCTTTGGCGTAATCGGATAATCATGAGATTCACTAATGACCTCAATGGCCTCTACCTCAATTTCATAACCAAAGTGTGAACGACTATCCTCATGGATAATCCCAGTCACCCACATGCTGGTTTCCTGTTTAACCTCTTTAGCAAGTTCAAAGGTTTCTTCGGAAACGTTATTTTTTACAACCACTCCTTGAAAGAAGGCTGTTCCATCTCGGAGTTGCAAAAAGGCAATTTTACCGCTGGAACGTTTATTTGTCAGCCAAACACCAATCTTGACCTTTTCGTTGACGTACTTTGGTGCATCAATCATGTTAATTTGTTTCAATGGAAATTCCTCCAGATACATTTTTATCTAAATAATGAGCCATAAACGTATTAATTCGCTTAACGGCGATTTTTAAATCTTCCAGACCAGCTGCATAGCTCATCCGTAAATAACCAGGCATCCCAAAAGCACCACCATCAACCAGTGCAACGTGTGCTTCATTAAGTAATCTCTCAACCAACTCGGCAGAGGTGTTAACGCCAACAATTGACATTGCCTGCTCAACGTTTGGGAAAAGATAAAAGGCCCCCGCCGGCTTTTGCTCAATATGAAATCCGGGAGTCTGTTGAAGTAACGGGTAAATGGTGTTTAAGCGCTTCTCAAATGCTTGGCGCATCACCTCAACTTCGTGCTGATCAGATTGAAACGCTGCAATAGCCGCATATTGACTAACAGTTGCCGGGTTACCGGTCGAGTGCGAAAGAATCGCATTTACTTTGTTGATGATTTCCGGTACGGCAGCTAAATAACCAATTCGCCAGCCGGTCATCGAATAAGCTTTCGAGACACCATTAACCAGAATCGTCGCATCGGCTATTTTTTGGCCGCACTGAACTAATGAATGAAAGGTTGTTTCATTATAAACCAGCTTACCGTAAATATCGTCAGCAATCATCAGTAACTGATGGTCAACGGCCCACTGGCCAATTGCCTGTAATTCAGATTTTGAATAAACAGTGCCGGTTGGATTTTGTGGCGAATTGATAATCAACAACCGGGTACGACTGGTAACGGCCTGAGACAAGGTTGCCGGAGTGACTTTGAAATCAGCGTTGGTATCAACCAAGATTGGCCGACCACCAGCAAGTGACACTTGTTGACTGTAGCTGACCCAACTTGGCTTAGGCATTAGAACCTCGTCACCTTCATCAATCAAGGCCTGAATGATGACGTAAAGTGCCATTTTGGCGCCGTTAGCAACACTAATTTGTTCCGGTGCATAATTGACCCCATAATCAGCAGCAATCCGATGAGCAATTGCCTGCTTTAACTCCGGCAGTCCACTGGCTGGCGTATAGAAACTGGTTTTTCCGTGTTGAATTGCCTCAATGGCTGCCTGTGAAATAATCTTTGGCGTTGTAAAGTCCGGCTCGCCGATCCCTAAGTTAATGACGTCAATGCCATCCCTGATCATTGCTTTGGCACGATTAGATACTCCCACCGTTGCAGAAGGCTTAACTTGCATTGCCCGATTTGAAAATTTCATCATTTTATCCTTTCATGACTTTTCTTGTCCGTCTAAATATTTTCAATTAGCTTTTTAACTGATCCTGTTTTAAAATTCAGGGTCGCAAAGCATAGATTATTATGTCGATTCATATAACTAACGACCCAGTAAGGCTTTTGCTTGATTAGTGTTAACCCAACACTGTTAATCTTCTTGGGATGCTTGGTTTGTTCAAGTCGATTTTTAATTTGAGTGTCACTTAATCCAGCACGTTGATTAACAACCGTCACGGCACCACCTTTTTTAGCAACAATGACGTAAATCGGCCGATTTTTGGTTGTTTTACCGGCAACCGAATAATAGGTTTTACCAAGATTGGCCGAATAAAAATTAGTTGCCGATTTCAAATCAGCGTATTTTTTAGCAATTGCAATCGTTTGGCTCCTAGCAGTCGCCATTGGCTTTTCAGCTTGATGAAGCACAATAAACGTTGCAAAGCCTAAAATTAAAATGATCAAAAGGACGATCCATCTTAATTTGACCTTGGGTTCGCGTTTAACTCGCCGTTCTCGTTGCATGACATTTTCCTTCCAAAAATTAACTATTTAACACAATCACCTGATCAACGCCACAAAGGCAATCTGCACGTCAACTTTTAACTATTTTTCACATACATTAGCTATTATATCAAATAATTATGTTAGCGGCGCTCTCTTATGGCCTGCTTTCAAAAAATTTAACCATGTCATCGATGCATTCAGCCAGGTTGCCATGCTTTATTGGAATCTGATTTCTTAAATTGGTTAAAATTGTTTGCCCGTAACGTCTGGTTATTAGCCGAGGATCTAAAACAAAAATGGTCCCATAGTCGGCTTTGGTCCGTAATAAGCGGCCCATCCCCTGGCGAAGCCGTAAAATCGCTTTAGGGAGTGTCAAACTATAAAACGGATTTTTCCCCCGACTGCGTTCAATCGAATATAAAGCATGATTGTAAGGATCCTCTGGTGTATCAAATGGTAATTGGGCAATGATGAGATTTTCCAACAATCGGGCAGGAAAATCGACCCCTTCCCAAAAAGTATTGGCACCAAGCAGGATCGCCGGTTCGTTATGGATAAACTGTTTACTTAGTTTGGCAGCAGTCCCGTTAACGCCCTGGGCTAAGACTTGATGTTCGGTCGTAAACCCATCCTCGGCGAGAAAGCGATGAGTTTTTTCAATAGCGCTAAGTGAATTAAACAGCACCAGCGTCTGCTTTGAGGCATGCTTATAAATCGTCTCAATTGCTTCGGCTACCTGCTTTAAATAATCATCGGAGCTGGTAACAAATTGTTCAGCTTCCGGATTCTCTACCAAGTAAAGTCGGGCTTGGTTCTGTGGCTCAAAATCACTTTGAAGACGCCGAACAGTTGCCATCTTTCGATCAAGGCCCAAGAGGTTAAAAATAAACTGGGAACGGCGCGATGAAAAAATCGTGGCGCCGGTAAAAGTTGGTGGTTCAAAGGAATGGTAGATTCGTTGGTTCAAATAATCCTTAGTTTTAAGGATTCCCTGATTAATCGTAAAACTGTTGATATCTTTAAGATGGTTTACCGTCACCCAAACGACATTTTGATCAATGACTGTCTTATCGGAATTCAAAATTGATAAAAAGAAGGTCAATTTATCCATAAACTCATTAAAATCTTCATACAAATCATAAATTTCAGAATACTCGCGATTGGTAAAAGCTTGTTGGTTACGGCTGACTTCAGAATCAATCCGGATTAATAAGGTTTCAATTTTATCCTGCTGGTTCTTTAAAGCTGATAGTGCCGGTTGGTTTTCCCGAATGATAGTCTTTAACTCGTTAATTGGGACCAGCCGAACAAAAAAGTGAGCGTCTTTATGAAGTGTTTGCTGACTAACCATTTGGGTAAATAACGTTTGGGTAAGGGCTTTTAATAGTTGATGAATATGATCAAGAGAAGCATCCAAGGAATCGGCAAGTTGATTTAATCTAATATTTCCCGCGAAAGCATCCCGAGCACTACCGTGATGGCGTTCCTGGATGTCACCGCGAACCCGATTGATGGCGGACATCACAGCAAGTGGATTAAGCTGTTTTTGATGATTTCGAATCGCGATCTCTGTAAATTGCTGTGTCTCATCAATCAACAGATACGGTTTTTCTTTAAATGTTTTAAAGAATTGCCAGTTTTTGAGGAGATAACTGTGATTAACAATGATAAAGTCGGCGTTTTGGGCTTTTTTAAGGTTGTAGCGTAAAAAGTCATCTTCATAAAATGGCGAATTGGCATCCAACCAACGAATTCCGGCGTGCTGAATTTTCCAAACAAAGGGCGTCTGTTCAACGTTCAAATGCAGTTCATCAAGATCACCAGTCGTCGTCATCGTCAGCCACACAAGAATTTGGGCTTTAATAAAGGCTGTTTGAACTGAATGATCGTTGACAAATAACAGGTGGCGAAATTTGTTCAAATCAATATAGTGACTGGCCCCTTTTAAAATAACACTGTTGATGTGAAAAGGCAGACTTTCGTTTAGCATTGGGATGGTCTGGTTCTGAAGCTGAAACTGTAAATAGGTCGTCGCAGTGCTGATCACAACCGGTTTTCGGGAACTCGTCAAATAACCGAATGGCAGGCAATACCCCAAACTTTTACCAATTCCCGTTGGGGCCTCAATCACCAGTGGCTTGGCTGGATGATGACCGTGAGAAGCGTAATTATTGTAAATCATGTTCATCATTTTATTTTGCTCAATACGCGATTCTAAGTGAGCCGGCAAAATTTTAGCTTTAGCCAACTTGGTTTTTGGAAATTTAAAATCCGGTGACGGGGCGATGACTTTCTGATGAATTGTCTGACGTTTTCGCAAGACGAGGCCTGTCGACAGTTTTAATGGTTCGGGAAGCTTTTCAGCTAACGGTTGAGATCGGTTTCGATCATTAACTTCAAGAAAGACTTTCATCGTATCTTGAGGAAGTGATGGATTCACTGCGATAATCTGTTCAAGTGTTCTCCTGGGAAGTGAGTGGACCTGTCGCAGTAAGATCAATAGTAGTTTGGCTGTTGCCAATGCGTCACTGTCGGCAGTGTGTGGATGCCGATGGGTAATATTAAAATAGGCACTGAGATCCTGAAGCCGGTAACTGGAAAGCGTCGGCAGTAAAATCTGACTTAGCGTCACTGTGTCAATTGCTTCAATATCCAATTCGGGATACCCGACCCGTTGAAACTCACCATTTAAAAACGGGAAGTCAAAATTAACATTGTGGGCAACAAAAATTGTGCCACTTAAAAGTTGATAGAGTTTGGCCGATACTTGATCAAAAGTTGGGGCTTTCTCCAGCCGCTGTGGCGTTAGGCCAGTTAATTGAACAATTTGTTCTGGGATATCACGTTGCGGGTTGACGTCGGTCACATAGGTTTTAACTATTTTACCGTTGGCAACCAGCGCGCAGCTAAACTGAATAATTCGGTTATTAACGGTCATATCGGTCCCAGTGGTTTCGATATCAACGACCGCGTAAGTTATTTTTGAATTCATAGTTGTTTCACCAAAATCGTTTAATTTTTTGATAATCTTTTTAAACAAGACGCTATCATCTATGTTACTACAGTCAAGATGTGTTAGGCTACTGAAAAAGCAAAGGACCTAATTCCATCCTAGCGGTCATTTGAATTCAATCCAAGAACCCAAACCAATTTTTGGCACCCCCGCTTACGCATCCCCTGCTCAAACAGACCTGTTTTCAAATGAATGACTCGAAATTCTTACGAAAAATGGTTGGCTATTTTTTATGAATATTTTAAAAAAATAGTAACGATGCTTTACAAGTCTAAATTATGATAAAATTGGACTGTTTGAAAGTGAGCGGATAAAGATTGAGAAAAAAAGCTAAAGCAATAAGTTATGCAAAAATCATTTGGTTCGGTGAACACAGCGTGGTTTATGGAAAGCCGGCAATTGCCTTACCACTTTATAATGTGGATGTCCACACCAACTTGACAACCGAAACAAGTGGTCAAACAATTGATTGCCGTTATTTTAGCGGTCCAATTGATGAAATGGTGGATAATTTAAAGGGCGTGTCAGTATTAATTCATCAACTTCTAACAATTTTTAACGCCCAAAAGATTAATTTCCATCTAAAAATTGAAAGTAAAATTCCTTCCGAAAGGGGCATGGGATCTTCAGCTGCTACTGCGGTAGCCATTGTTCGGGTCTTCTTCAAATTATTTGAAGCGCCATTAACCCGCAATCGCTTACTGGAATTAGCCAACATTGAGGAAAAAATTACGCACGGTAATCCCAGTGGCCTCGACACGGCAACAGCTAGTTCAGAGGTCCCAGTTTGGTTTGTTCGGCATCAGCTCAATGAACAAATTGATTTTAACCTGTCAAATGCATTTATGGTGATTGCCGATAGTGGGATTAAGGGAAAAACCGGGGAAGCTGTGTCAATGGTTCATGATCGTTTAATTGACGAGCCGGAAACTGCCACCCCCTTAATCAATCAATTGGGTCAAATTGCCAAAGCAGCTAGGCAGGCACTTAGCTCAACGGATGAAGTTAAACTTGGTAAACTAATGACTCAATCTCAGTACGATTTGGCCAAGTTGGGGGTTAGTACAAAAGCCCTAAATGCCTTTTGCCAAATCGCAATTAAAAACGGCGCATTAGGTGCCAAGTTGACAGGCAGCGGCCTTGGTGGCTGTATGATTTCCATTACCCAAAACCAGGTTGCCGCTCAAAAGGTAGCCACTGCGCTGCGAAAAGCCGGCGCTACTCAAACGTGGATCCAACCCTTTAAAAACTACAACTTTTCAATTGGAGATAATAATGGCAACCTTGTCAAATAATCCCGTTACTGCACGGGCGCACACAAATATTGCCCTGATTAAGTATTGGGGAAAAAAGGATGATACGTTAATCATTCCTTATACCAGCAGCCTTTCATTGACACTTGATCAATTTTATACCGACACGACTGTTCAATTCGATGCCAGTCGGTCAACTGATCAACTCATCATTGATAACCAAATTTCCTCAGAGCAACCGCTTCACCGGGTCTCAAATTTCTTAGACATTGTTCGGCGAAAAGCTCAGATTAATAGCCCGGCAATTGTTAATTCTCATAATCACGTCCCGACAGCTGCTGGATTGGCCTCATCGGCTTCCGCCTTTGCGGCTTTAGCGGCAGCTGCTAGTAAAGCCGCGGGATTAAACTTAACGCTAAGCGAACTTTCCAGACTGGCCAGACGAGGGTCCGGTTCAGCCTGCCGCTCAATTTTTGGCGGCTTCGCTGAATGGCAGCGCGGAGAGGATGATTTAACGTCCTATGCAATGCCCCTTAAAGCTGCTGCTCTACTGGAAGATATTCGAGTCGTCGCGTTAACTGTTGAACGGGGACCAAAAGCTATTTCAAGTCGCCAAGGGATGCACCTATCAGTGACAACTTCCCCTTATTACCCGACTTGGGTCAAAACCTGTCAAACTGACTTGACCCAATTAAAACTGGCAATCGAAAAAAACAACTTTGCCAAATTTGGCAAAATTAGTGAGTTAAACGCCATGCGGATGCATGCGTTAACTTTAAGTGCCGATCCCGATTTTACGTATTTTAATGGCCAAACCTTAACCATTATGAATTTGGTTAAGCAATTGCGTCATAATGGTGTTGCTTGTTACTACACCATCGATGCCGGTCCAAATGTTAAGGTTCTTTGTCAAAAGGCATCGGTGGCAAAAGTTGTTGACACCTTTTCCCAACTGCTTGGTAAACAAAACGTAATCGTTGCTAAGCCGGGACCCGGCATTCAGTATTTATAATTTTGAAAGGAAATGATCACTTGATAACCGCTAAGGCTCCAGGAAAGTTATATATTGCGGGTGAATATGCGGTAGTTGAAACCGGTTACCCGTCAATCATTGTCGCCTTGGATCAATTCGTGACAGTTGAAATTTCTCAGAGCAAGTCCTTTGGCAGCATTGTCTCTAAACAATATCGTGAGGATTCGGTTTTCTGGCGGCGTCAGGGGGATCAGATGATTCTCGACAACCGAGACAACACATTTAATTACATTATTTCAGCCATTCATTTAACAGAAGAGTATGCCCAGACACTTGGCCGATCCATGACCGTTTATGATTTGCGGGTAAATAGTGACTTGGATAGTCCCAACGGCAAAAAGTACGGTTTGGGTTCATCAGCCGCAGTGACAGTCGCCACAGTTAAAGCGCTGTGTGAATTTTATAAAATTCCGCTTACTAAGAGCAAATTATTTAAATTGTCAGCAATCGCCCATTTGGAAGTTCAGGGCAACGGATCATTAGGCGATATCGCCGCCAGTGTTTATGGCGGTTGGATTGCTTATCAATCCTTTGACCGTGATTGGTTATTGGCTGCTCGGAGACAACAATCATTAACTGAACTAGTCGCTCAACCATGGCCGGATTTAACTATTACCCAGTTGACACCACCTAAAAATTTGCGATTGATTATTGGTTGGACCGGGTCGCCGGCGTCAACCTCGCATTTGGTGGATAAGGTTGCCATCTCTAAAAGCCGTCAATTGGAAACCTACAACCAATTTTTAAGTGATAGCAAACAATGCCTTAACGAATTGATTGCCGGGTTCAAAATGGGCAGTCTCTCAGCCATTCAAGCTGGAATTCAAAAAAATCGGGAAATTTTAAAACGCTTGGCTGACTTTTCCAAAGTTCAAATTGAGACGCCTACTTTAAAGAAGATGTGTGATATTGCGGTTGCCCACTCGGCAGCGGCTAAATCCTCCGGCGCTGGCGGCGGCGATTGCGGCATTGTCGTGATCGATAAAAATCAAGATATTAAATCCCTCATCAAACGTTGGGAAGAAAATGGCATTACCAGATTGTCACTTCGCGTTCACCCGGTCATTGACCTTGTGAAGGAGCATTCATGATTTCAAAACATTCACATCGAAAAGATGAACATCTTTCCTTAGCAGAAAAGTTCTATCAAGACCAGAATAGTTTCAAGTCGCTTAGATTTGTTCATCAAAGTTTGCCCAAGTTCGCCTTAACTGATATTGACCTGACAACTCAGATTGGCCCGCTACAGCTGTCACTTCCCTTTTACATTGAGGCGATTTCAGGTGGGAGTCCCCGCACTAAAACCATTAATCAAAAGTTGGCAGCTGTTGCCAAAAAGACCGGTTTAGCGATGGCTGTGGGATCTCAAAGTGTGGCTTTAAATGATCCCGCATTAGCGGCAACCTTTCAAGTTGTTCGGGAGATTAACCCGCAAGGCATCATTTTTGCCAACTTAGGTGCTAATCGGACGCTGGCAGATGCTAAACAAGCTATTAAGATGATATCGGCCGATGCCTTAGAACTTCACATTAATCCAACTCAGGAACTGATCATGCCAGAAGGCGACCGGCACTTTAACTTTGTGAAAAATATCAAGCAGATTGTGGCAGGTCTTTGTGTTCCGGTTATTGTCAAAGAAGTCGGTTTTGGGATGAGCCGTGAAACCATTGCCGAGCTAATGAGCTTGGGCGTTCAATATATTAATGTTAGTGGCCACGGTGGCACTAATTTTGCCGAAATCGAAAATTTTCGACGACCGGCAAAAGAAATGGCCTATCTCAAAGATTGGGGATTAAGTACACCCGAATCATTGCTGGAAAGTCGACAATTTCAAGATCGTTTAACCGTCTTGGCATCCGGTGGTGTGAAGACACCTTTGGACATTGCAAAATGTTTAGCACTTGGTGCAAATGCTGTTGGGATTGCCGGAGAATTTCTTCATCTGGCGCTTCATCAGGACGCTGATCAACTAGTCGATATTATCCAACAATGGACTTACGGCTTGAAAGCCATCATGATGATGACCAATGCCAAAACCATTTCAGATTTGCAACAACAAAGGCTCCTATTGGATGAGTCCTTATTGAGTTATCTAAAACAGCGACACATTACCTATTGATTCCAAATATTTAACAAATTAAGACTTGTTGGTTAAAGGAGCCATTAAAATGAAACTCATCATTTCTCCTGCCAAAAAGATGACCGTCAACCTGGATGATTTTGATTACCAAGGGTTACCCGTTTACTTGAAGCAAACCCGGCAATTATTGGCAGCAATGCGTCAATTATCGATCACCGAATTGCAGCAACTCTGGCGGACGAGTGATCGGCTGACCCAGCTTAATTTTGATCAATTACAGAAAATGGACCTAACAAATCGACTGACACCGGCAATCTTAAGTTTTACCGGCATTCAATATCAATCAATGGCGCCTGGTATTTTAACGTCCGCGGGATTGGCTTACCTCCAAAAACACCTTCGAATTCTTTCTGGTTTCTATGGCATTTTGAAACCATTTGACGGCATTATACCTTACCGTTTGGAAATGCAGGCCCGGTTATCCGTTGATGGACACACTAATTTATATACTTTTTGGGGCGATCGCCTTTACCAAGCTTTGCAGGTCTCTGATGATCACGAACCGATCATTAATTTGGCTTCTCAAGAATATGCGAAAGCCATTAAACCATTTTTAAAATCAACGGACACGTTTGTGGAAATAAAATTTGGTCAACTAATTGGTGGCCAATTTAAAGTGCGGGCAACCCGGGCTAAAATGGCCCGCGGTGAAATGGTTCACTTCATCGCCAAAAATCAATTAACCAACATTGCTGGGATCAAAGACTTTGATTCACCCAATTATCGGTATAGTCCTACTCTTTCTACTCATCAAAAAATGGTGTTTATCGAAAAATAAACTGATTCCTAAAAACCGCCTCGCAAATTTGGCAAAATGCCAATTGCGAGGCGGTTCATTTAATTGGTAACTCGAAATCTTAAGCCTTTAGGAAAAAAGTTTTTAGCAGTGCCAGTTACAATTTTTGAGAAGCCGACGGACTGGCCCTGACAAACCAGCAAATACCAACCCTTTTCCAATTGTGGATCCAAAGCAAACGTATCCCCATGAACGTATTTTTGCCAATCAGCCAGTGAAATGGTCAACCGACGCTTGGCCTCATTTGGTTGGACAGCCAGGGCCAGTGCATAACTGGGTTCAAAACGCTTCTTTTTGAACGTTCCCAGCTGTAAACCGCCCCTAACTACTTTAATTGGTCCAAGCGGCGGCGTTTCAGCCGGCACTGCGTAAAGTGTCTCTTTGAAAAGGCGGAGTTGACCGATTGAAAGTGATTGGAACGTCTCAGCGGCAAATTTTTGCCATAACCGCTGTTGTTCAACTGTAAGTGGTGCCCAATTTGATCGGTGATTCTTTTTCTGGCGCTTGGGCGTGGTTATCGGCGATTCTTTAGTGATCGGTTTTCTAAGTTTGGCAATAAAGTGGCCTTCACCGTTAAAATGATGAGGGAAAATTCGCACACAGTTGGTTAAGGCCGGATTATGATCAGCCCAATCCGGCCGGCCGGCGTCCATTCCAGAAGACTTGGCAACGGGTAGAATTTCAAAATTGTAATGATCACTTAACCAAGCCACAATTTGTTCGTCTTCTTCAGGTGCAAACGTACAGGTTGAGTAAATCAATTCACCACCCGGCTTCAGACTCTTAACAGCGTCACTTAAAATTTGTCGCTGTCTGTCAGCACATTGATTTGGATAATCTAATGACCAGTAGGAAATTGCGTCCGGATCCTTACGAAACATCCCTTCTCCAGAACATGGTGCATCCACTAAAATTCGATCAAAGAACTCGGGTAACTGGTGGGCAATGATTGCCGGGGTGCTGTTAGTAACAATTGTATTTTTTAGCCCGAACCGTTCGACATTTTCCATTAGGACTTTGGCACGTTGATGATCAATTTCATTTGCGACCAGTAGGCCGGTATTAGCTAAGTAACTGCCAATGTGGGTGGTTTTGCCACCAGGTGCCGCACATAGGTCTAAAACCCGCTCATAGTGCTTAGGAGCAGCTACCTCGCCAACATACATCGCACTAGGTTCCTGGCTGTAAACAGCCCCACTTTGATGGGCAACTGTCTTACCACTAATGTCACCAGCATAGCCAAAGCGACAATGTGCTAGTGGATGACTCAGATCAACGTCAACCGGTAAGGCAGCCTTTAACGGATTAATTCGAAAGCCATGGTGGACTGGCTGAGAAAAGCTGGCTAAAAACGATTCAGCTTCAGTTTCGCCCAGTAGCTGACGATATTTATTTTTAAACTCCTCTGGTAATTGCATGCAGGATCCCCTCTAAATCAAAATTCGTTGAGTGCTATCATTTTGATCGACTAAAATTAGCCATTAAATGATGATTAATTGTTCATTAAAGTTGCACATTCGTTGACGACGTCTAGTTTTTTCGATATTATTAGTGAATATGCTTGTTAAGGAGTGATAACAATTCCAAAAAAACTAATCGCCCTGGATCTGGATGGCACAACGCTTAATAACGAAGCCAAACTCAGTTCACGGACACAAGCAGTCATTCATCAAGCTGTTAAAGCAGGCTATCTGGTCAGCATTGTCACTGGGCGGCCCAATCGGCTCTCTGAGAACCTTTATGACCAGCTGGCTTTAAAAACGCCAATGATTAATTTCAACGGCAACTTAGGCATTTTACCACATAAAAACTGGCCACGCGAATATCAGTACACCATCGACAAAGAAATTGTCATGGAATTACTGGTAAACCGGCAAAAGTTAGGCTTAAATTTAATTGCTGTTGAAGGCCGTGACTTATTTTTGGCTAACCGGGGAATTAGCAACGGATTTGGATTTTTCCCAAGTGTTTTGCGAGCTAACCAAATTTTGAGCCAAAAAAGTCTCACCGCCAATCCAATTAGCATCACCGTTCAGCTCGAATCCCATGAACAAAAGACTGAACTTTTGACTTACATGAAACGTAATTTTGGCGATCAGATTGACGTCTCACCATGGGGTGGCCCTCATCCGATTGTTGAAATTGCGACCAAGGGTGTTCATAAGGCAACCGGTTTAAAGTTTCTGGCCGACTATTATGGAATTTTGCAAAAGGATATTATCGCCTTTGGAGATGAGGCAAACGACGCTTCAATGATGTCATTTGCCGGGATCGGCGTTGCGATGAAGAATGCAATTGATTCAATCAAGAAAAGTGCTAATGACATCACGGATTATACTAACGACCAAGATGGGGTAGCCCGCTACCTGGAAACCCATTTAGATTTAGCCGTTGCTAATTAGTGAGTAGGCACTACCAGCTTAACGATTCATTTTAAAAACCGTCAACTTAACGAGGCAGCTAAGTTGACGGTTTTTAATTTAGTTAAACTGCATTATTGAGATGCCGATTTTTTATCTACCGGATGAAATTGAATGGTTGCGTGAACGGCTCGCTGCCAACCCGTATATAAATCTGAAGCCAACTCTTTAGGCATTTTAGGATTAAAGACATCCTGTCCCTTCGCAGTTTGCTTAATTTCAGCCAATGACTGCCAAAAGCCAACTGCCAAACCGGCTAAGTAAGCCGCCCCAAGTGCTGTGGTTTCTGAAATGGCTGCTCGACGAATGGGTGTTCCAAGAATATCAGCCTGAAACTGCATCAGATAATTGTTATTGGCAGCGCCACCGTCAACGGCCAGCGTTTTCAAATCCAAGCCGGTCTCAGCTACCATGGTATCGATGACATCCCGACTTTGATAAGCTAAGGATTCCAAAGTTGCGCGAACAAACTGTTCTCGACTTGTGCCACGGGTCAGGCCAAAGACAGCCCCCCGCGCCTCCTGGTCCCAGTAAGGGGCGCCTAAACCTGTAAAGGCCGGTACCACGTACACCCCATCACTACTTTTGGCGTCAATGGCCATTTGTTCCGACTCAGGTGAATTAGTCACCATTTTCATGCCATCCCGTAACCATTGAATAGCCGAGCCGGCAACAAAAATACTTCCTTCCAGTGCATAGGTTACTTGACCCTTAATACCGTACGCAATGGTGGTCAGTAACCCCCGTTTGGAGAGGGTCGGTTGTTGGCCGGTATTCATCACGATAAAAGCGCCGGTTCCATAAGTATTTTTAATCATCCCGCGTTGATAAGCCATTTGACCAAACAGGGCCGCTTGTTGGTCACCGGCAATTCCGGCAATCGGTACTTGGACACCGGAAAAAGTGTACCCAGCGGTGTAGCCATAAATTTCAGATGACGACCGAACTTCTGGCAGGATGGCCTCAGGAATATCTAAAAGTTTCAAGATATCTTGATCCCACTGCAGGGTATGGATGTTAAACAACATCGTTCGGCTGGCGTTGGTATAGTCGGTAGCGTGAACCTTACCCCCGGTTAATTTCCATAATAGCCAGGTATCGATTGTGCCAAATAACAACTCACCTTGTTCAGCCCGCTGCCGAGCCCCCGCTACGTGATCGAGCAGCCACTTAATCTTAGTTGCAGAAAAGTATGAGTCAATGACTAACCCAGTCTTTTCGTGAATCAGGTCATTGTAACCGGCATTTTTTAGCTGGTCGGCTAAATCAGCCGTTTGTTTAGACTGCCAGACAATTGCATGATAAATTGGCTCACCAGTGGTTTTATCCCAGATAACGGTCGTTTCCCGCTGATTGGTTACCCCAATGCCACGCACTTTATACGGTGGCACATCAGCATTAATTAAGGCTTCTGAAATCACAGATTGCACAGCGTTCCAAATTTCATTAGCATCATGCTCAACCCAGCCGGATTTCGGAAAGTATTGATGAAATTCTCTTTGCGCTTTGCCAACAATTTCACCATCACTATTGAAGAGGATCGCTCTTGTACTCGTCGTCCCCTCATCAATTGCCATTATGTATTGCTGATCGTTCATGTAAACGTCTCCATTCTTGTTATTAGTACATTTCGTGTCTTTTACTTTACCAGTATACAATACTCAATTACCCAGGCCAAGCGAAAATAGCAGTGCCTTTGAGTAACCGTCTCCAAAGAATCACCAGCTGACGGATGCCTTAATAGAAAATAAGACCCCGGGTAACCGAACAGATACCCGGGATTCCTATTTGCTTAAATCACGACCTATTTTTCGTCGCTCTTCAAAACACCGCCAACACTGTAACGATTCTTTTGCATTTCGTTTAAGATTACGTGAACGTGTTCGGCCGGTGCACCGGTATCTTTAACAACAGCTGCGGTGACATCTGCAACCAGCGCTTTTAATTGGTCCTGTGATCGACCAGCGATCAGTTGAATATTGACAATTGGCATGAGTTAAATCCTCCATATTTTTACTTTATTTTTTAGCTGAAAAAAGTATACCGTAATTCTTCTTTCCCCGCAATTAAAAATCTAAAGTGATTACTGATGCCACTGTGATGGACAGATTTCAAGAACCATTAAGCCGGTTTTTATGTCAAAAAATGATACAATAAACAGGATCTTAATTCTTAGCAATGATTGGAGATAGAAATCATGTATCCAACAAAATCTTATTCAGCCTGCACCAGTATGATTGTTGGTAAAGATGCCAGCATTAACGGTTCGATTATGATTGCTCGAAATGAAGATAGTAAGGCGGCCTGGCCTAAAAATTACGTTATTCATCACCATCAAGATTTCAGCCAGCCCCAAACTTTTACTTCAAAGGATAACGGGTTTCACATGCCATTACCACAAGTCCGAGCAGCTTATTCCGCAACTCCCGAATGGACCGACAAATTCGGTCTCTTTGAGGAAAACGGCATCAATGAGTACGGCGTTGCAATGAGTGCCACGGAAAGTACGTACACTAATGACCTTGCGCTGGGCGCCGATCCGCTTGAAAAAGACGGTATTGGTGAGGAAGCGATGGTAACTGTCGTCCTGCCTTACATTAAATCGGCTCGCGATGGTGTTCATCGGCTGGGCCAAATCATTGAACATTATGGGACTTCCGAATCAAATGGCATTCTTTTTGCCGACCAGAAAGAAGCTTGGTACATGGAAACTGGCGGTGGTCATCAATGGGTTGCTCAACGAATTCCAGATGACAGCTATGCGGTTATCGCTAACCAAAGCGCCATTCAGGAGATCGATTTCAATGATCCGGAACACTTTATGTGGTCGACTAATTTACGTCAATTTGTTGATGCACATCATCTTAATCCTGATCTAAGTAAACAAACCTTTAATTTTCGTCGAATTTTTGGCACTGCCGATCTTTCGGACACCTATTACAATACGCCGCGAGTTTGGTATGGGTTAAAGATGTTTTCACCATCCCTGGAATTTGAGCCAACCAGCCAGGAAATGCCCTTTATCAGTCGGGCTAATCGGCAACTTAGTCTGTTAGATGTTCAAAACTTTTTGAGCAGTCATTATCAAGGCACCCCCTACGATCCAATTGGTGAGGGCTCTGAGGCGGACAAACACCGCTTTCGACCAATTAGTCTAGCTAAGACGCAAGAAGCTCATATCCTGCAAATACGCCCTTCTATGCCAACATCCTTAGCTGGGATCCAATGGCTGGCAATGGGCGTGGCGGCGCAAAGTGTCTTTATCCCATTTTACGCTGGTGCCAACCAAACGCCGGCAACGTACCAACATGCTCATGGGACTTATCATCCCAATGAAGCCTACTGGATTTATAAATTAGCGGGCGTACTCGTCGATGCTCACTACGTCCAACTAGGGCCTAAATTAAAGGCAACTCGTGAAAAGCTGCGAATCAAGCTACAGCAAGCCGTCCAACAAACCGATCAAGTTGTTTTGGACAGTCATTTAAATGGTCCGGAATTGACGAATTATCTGACAAATGTTAATTTCAAAAATGCTGAAATCGGTCTAGCATCCTACCGTCAACTGATTAGTGAGCTGATTACAACTGCCACCGATTTCTCTCCGCTTAACTTTAAGCAAGACGTCAACCTGTAATCATCCTAATTAATTATCGAAAAATAATCCTGAAAAACCCGGAATCGGTGCAAAATAAATTTGTCCTGATTCCGGGTTTACTACATAGATATCTATTTATGACATTGTTTTCTAAAACGCAAAACAATGTCCAAAGCAAGTTTAGTATTCATCATATTAATAATGAGCCCGATCAAATGAACCGGCAACGCCATTACTCGTCTCAGTCAAAATCGTCGTCAGCAATTTTCGAGTCATCTTAATCGCGTGGTTGGCTGTCTTTTCGTTAGCTGCTTGAAGTGCGGTACTTAACTTAGTCGCCGACAACTCGGCTACCTTTTGATCGACGTGGGCCACTCGTTGATGACCATAGGCCATTAGTTTTTCCTGATATGCTTCAACCTTTTCCATAATTTCATGATAGTGGTCAGCCGCAACCAGTGAAATCAACCGATTTACCCAGTAAGCATTCTGACTATCAACAATCTTAGTGGTATTGCGGTAGCCGACTGGCGTCTCTTCAACATTAGTGAAAAACGGCACCAATTCATTAAATGGATTAGCAGCAAATGCCAGCCATTGAATGGCCGAATATCTTGATGGAACATAAGGTCGTAACTGAATCATTGATAACTCCTGATTCCGGTTAAACCCAATCGGCCGAAATGGCACTTTTTTGAAATCGACGCCCGGTTTAAAGGGATCATAAGGCGTGTCTTGATAATGTGAACTCAAAACAAACTTGAGGTCTTCTAAAGTAATTTTACGATTTGCATGACAAATGAAAGGCAAGTTAGCACTCATTGGTGTCAGCTCATTAGTTGCTTCCGGGTTAAAGTAACGCTGACCGTACCAGGCTCGTGGCGTATTGTAATGATGATCGAGTTGCGTGTCTGATCCAAAAATCTCTCTAAAATTAAAATGATCCGATAAGTTTAGATGATTTTTAGTCACAAACTCTCTTAAATCGCTCGAATACATGAAATGTGCTGAATCAGCAAAGTCAATTTCTTGAATGCCGGTTTGATTAGGCGCAATCACGTAGGCGTTATCCGGGATTCGCTGAGCTGCCCAATGATGGCCACCAGCTGTTTCCAAATACCAAATTTCATTCACGTCAGAAAAAATAATCCCATTAGCTTCATAAGTCCCATACTTTGTCAACAGACTGCCAACTCGTTTGACTCCTTGGCGCGCCGATTCGATATAGGGCAAGGTAATTGTGAGTAAATCCTCTTCACCCAAACCATTTTTAACAAACGGATCAGCCCCTAAAACTCTTGGATTAGTGGTAATCGTTTCAGTGGCACTCATCGCAACGTTGTTTGCGTTGACACCTGCTTCTCCCCAAATGCCCTTTTCAGAAGTCGCATCAGGAACCGCGGTATAACGACTCGGGTGATCCGGTAATTTAATTGAAAATTCAGTTAACTTCGACTGATAATGTTTAGGCTGTTGCGTTGGCTGAACCACTACAAATTTTTTAGGGTTGACCGCGACGCCGGCATCCTCATTTCTGGCAATGATGGTTGACCCATCATAACTAGCATCCTTACCTACTAAAATAGTGGTACATGAACTATGCTTTGACTGCCTCATTTTTCTATTCCAACCTTTCACTTAATCAACTAGTCCAAAAAAGCCCAAAACTTTTATGTTTCAGGCCTTTCAAGTATTTTTCAAATAACTTACTTTTGTGGTGGCTCTTCGTAATCGCCGTTCGGACAAACGATTTGGGTCCCACCTTTGACCTTTTTTTCGACCAAGAAGTGCCCATCCTTTGGGCAGTTTCTGCCAATCGGTTTATCCCAAGAAACAAAATCGCAATCTGGAAAGCGAGAGCAACCATAAAAGACCCGATTCTTTTTTGATTTACGCTCAATGACTTCCCCAATGTGACATTTAGGACAGGTTACACCAATCTTTTTAACGATCGCTTTGGTGTTTCGACAATCCGGAAAGCGAGAACAGGCATAGAACTTACCATACCGGCCCATCTTAACGACCATCGGTGCACCACAAATATCGCAGTTAAAGCCGGCTGGTTCATCTTTAATCTGAACCTTTTCCATATTTTCAGTGGCCGACTCAACTTCCGTAGAAAACGGTTTATAAAATGAATCGACTAACCGAATCCAATTCTCTTTTCCTTCTTCGACTTCGTCTAACTTGTCTTCGAGGTTGGCAGTAAAGTCAACGTTAACAATGTCTGGGAAATATTCAACAATAATCTTGTTAACAATTTCGCCCAGTTCAGTTGGCTCAAATCGTCGACCCACTAGCTTAACGTAGTAACGACGCTGGATAGTTTCCAAGGTTGGAGAATACGTGGACGGTCGTCCGACACCGTTTTCTTCAAGCGCTTTAATCAGCGTCGCTTCACTATAACGGGCAGGTGGCTGCGTAAAGTGTTGATCCGGATTATTAGCGATGAGTTTAACCTGATCACCCGTTTCCAAATCCGGAAGCAAATTATCCTTTTCTTTACCATCACCATAAACTTTCAAGAATCCTTCAAACTTCATCTTGGAACCATTTGCCCGATAAGTGACACCATTTTGTTCAATGGTAACTGTCATGGTATCCATCACTGCCGGTGTCATCTGACTAGCCACGAAGCGTGACCAGATTAACTGATAGAGTCGGAACTGCTCATTCGTTAAATAGGGTTTTAAACTTTGAGGTGTTCGGAAAACTGAAGTTGGCCGAATCGCCTCATGAGCATCCTGAGCGCCTTCAGGCAATTTCCCCTTGATGGGCTTGGTAGCTGCATACTCAGCACCGTATTTTTCGTGTAGGAACGTTGACGCTTCATGTTTGGCAATTGCCGCAATCCGAGTTGAATCGGTTCGCATATAAGTAATCAATCCCTGACTACCGGCTTTGCCAATGTTAATGCCTTCATACAACTGTTGAGCTGCCATCATGGTTTTTCGAGTACGGTAATTCAACTTACGGTTGGCTTCCTGCTGCAGGGTACTGGTGGTAAATGGTTGTTGGGGCTGACGCTTTCTTTCTCGACGCAGTACTTTGGTGATATCAAAGTCAGCATCAGGATCAAGCTTGCTCAACACTTTTTGGACTGCTTCGTTATTCGGTAAGGCTTTCTTTTTACCGTTTAACCCGTAAAAGCTAGCCTTAAATTTACTCTTACCCTTCTTGAATTCTGAATCAATTGACCAGTATTCTTCAGGTTTGAAGTTCTCAATTTCCTTTTCACGCTGAATAATTAGCCAAAGTGCAATTGATTGCACCCGTCCGGCACTCAGGCCCTTCTTAACCTTTTGCCAGAGAAGTGGTGAAATTGAATAACCAACCAGCCGGTCTAAAATCCGACGGGCTTGCTGCGCATCAACCAAGTCCATATCAATGTTTCTGGGATGTTTAAATGATTCCTTAACGGCATCCTTGGTAATCTCATTAAAGACAACCCGATTGTCTTCCTTTGGATCAAGATCCAGAATATGTGACAAATGCCAAGCAATCGATTCCCCTTCACGATCCGGATCGGCTGCTAAATACACCTTTTTAGCTTTTTTAGCCGCTGAACGTAATTCCTTAATGGTATCGCCCTTACCGCGAATTGAAATGTAGTGTGGCTCATAATCATGATCAATATCGACACCCATCTTACTCTTAGGAAGATCACGCACGTGCCCTTTGCTGGCGATCACTTTATAAGAACGGCCCAAGTATTTTTCAATTGTTCGAGCTTTGGCTGGTGACTCGACAATCACCAAATTCTTTTTAGGCGATCGACGTTTCGGTCGTCCTTTTTTTGAACTGGGTTTTGTTTTTGTAGAAGTAGCCATTTTTTCTCCTTTCTTTTTCGGGTTAATATAGTAGATTTTTTTGTTGTTACTGTTCAATTCAAATCTACCACATCATATTGCAAGTATTTTGTGGTGTCAACTAATATATTTCATCCAAGATGTCATTTGGGCTTAAAACCGGTTTGGCTCCAGCAGCGATTAACTCATTGGTACCAGCAGATAAGCGGCTATCAATGCGGCCGGGAACTGCCAATACATTTCGATTATTTTGAAGCGCTAAATTAGCCGTAATCAGACTACCGGAATGGTGTTTAGCTTCGGTTACCAAAATGCTCTCAACCAAGCCGGCAATAATTCGATTTCGTTCCGGAAAATGGTGCCGATAACCGCGACTGTTGCCGGCATATTCACTGAGCAAAAGATAATCACGACCAATTTGTTCCTGTAATACCCGGTTTGAACTTGGATAGGCTATCTTCAAGCCGGTACCGATTATCGCAATTGTTCGTCCCTGATTTGCAATGGCACACTGATGAGCCCAGGTATCAACCCCCTTGGCCAGTCCCGAAACAATCGTCAGTTGCGTCGTGACGGGTCCGGGTAAGAGTTGTCTTAAGATTTCCATCGAATAATCGGTTGCATCCCTGGCACCTACAACACCAAGCATGCGACTCGCCAACAAGTTAATGTCACCTCTGTAAAATAAGGCCAACGGTGGTGCGTAAGCTTCCCTCAATTGAAGTGGGTATTGTTTGTCACAAATGCACAGCCATTTTTCGCTGCCGACTAACTGGGCCACCCGCTGTGGCTGAGTCATCAGCTGATGATAACTATCTGAGAACCGAGTCGCATTTTCCCCATGAATATTGGCAATGTGAATTAATGAATCAGCAGTCGGCACTTCGAAGTGAGTGGCTCGTTGCGAACATAACCACGTGTAAATTTTAGTTTTACCAACAATCCCAATTCCCTGACATAAATGCAGGCGTAGTAAAAAATCTCGTAGAAGCATTCTATAATCAATCCTTTCTCTTAAAAGTAGATACGAAAAAGGAAGAATTAATCTTTTACAAAAAATTTTTAACTGGCGTAAACGTTTTCCGATGAATCGGGGTTGGCCCAAACTTTTTTAAAGCAGCTAAATGATTGGGAGTTCCATAACCGGCATTATGATCAAAATCATACGCCGGATATAATTTGGCATAGTTGGCCATTAAAGTATCCCGGTAAACTTTGGCAACGATACTAGCAGCCGCCACACTGATACTTTTGGCATCGCCTTTAATTAAGCGAAGTTGGTGAATCGGGACATCAATGGTCATGGCGTCAACAATCAGTTCATCAGGTTGGAGAGTTAAGTGTTCAACCGCCTGTTTCATAGCCACCCGAGTCGCCTCATAAATATTTAACTGATCAATCCCAATGTTATCCACCATTCCGATCCCAACTGCCAGAGCCTCACGTTTAATTTGAGGCGCTAACCACGCACGACTATCCGGGGTTAACTGTTTTGAGTCATTCACTGTTATCAAATCAAAGTCTCGTGGCAAAACAACGGCAGCTGCCACAACCGGGCCGGCTAATGGACCGCGACCAACTTCATCAATCCCGGCAATGTAATTAATGCCTTGGTGCCAAAAAGCCTGTTCATATTTAAAACGCTGTCTAAAAGCAGCCTTTTCGAGTTGTGTCTTCTTTAACTGGTTTATCTTTGATCGAACCAGCTGTTGAACGCCCTTTCGCGGATCAGCCCGCAACGTTGTCAATAACTGATCATCCATTGTTGTCACATCTGCCAGCATTACTCGGAGCTGGCGAATTGTAGGCTTAGTCATTTTGATGGTCATCTCCTGGAACATCGAGGGTAAAGCGGCCAAGTTTACCGCCCCTGATATCCTGAATCAACCGATTGGAAGCTCGTTCATAATCGTCACGCATCCCCATTTTCTGGGTAATCGTTAGTAACAAATCAACATCGGACAGCGCCAGATCAGCTTCAGTTAACCGGTAACGACTGCGGAGTGCTTTAGCATTAGCTTCCCGAAAATGGTGAAGGCCAAACAAAGCCACGTCATCGCTGGCATAAACGCTATCCTTAATGGCACCGGTCAAGGCCAACTTATTGGCAACTGCCTGACTTTCAAATTTAGGCCAGAGAATGCCAGGGGTATCCAGCAATTCAAGTTTTTTACCAGCTTTTAACCACTGCTGGCCCTTGGTAACTCCGGGACGATTGCCAACTTGGGCCGCCCGACGATTAACCAACCGATTTAAAACCGTTGACTTACCAACGTTAGGGACACCCACACTAATTGCACGAATTGGCCGCTTTTTCATCCCTTTTTGAGCTTCCCGAGCTAATTTAGCCTCAAGCAACGGTGAAATGATTGGTAATAGATCATTGGTATTAAAGCGGGTTTTAGCGTCAATCGCAATAGCTGGTTGCCGGTGAGTTTGAAAATAAGTCAACCATCGTTGAGTCATGTTTGGATCAGCCAGGTCTTTTTTAGTCAAAATTAAAAGATGGGGCTTTTGACCGGTAATTCTAGCCACCTCGGGATTTTGGGATGAATATGGAATTCTGGCATCGACGACTTCAAAAACAATGTCAACGACGCCGACGTTTTCCTCAAATTGACGAATTGCTTTAGCCATATGGCCGGGAAACCATTGAATCGTTACTGCCATTTCATCACTTCCTTACCGATCTTCTTCATACTGTTTCCAAACTTCATCAAAAATTCCCATATTGGGTAAATACCCGGCATTTTCTTCCAAATATTTTGAAATAGTGTCAAAGTCAGTCAACTGTTTGGGAAATGACTGATCATAAAACGCGTTGTTGGCAAATTCGGCAATCGCATCACGACTACTGGGATTGCGTTTTGTCATTAAAAATTGGTAGAACGTTTTTTGCATCTTATTTATTCACCTTGTGATCCTTTCGGCAGGATAATCTCAAAGGCAAAATTCCCCTGACCCTGCAAACTAATTTGACGAGCACGATAATTCAAACCGTGCCGGCTCATATGTGTAATATCCAGGACAATTGTTTTCTTATCAGGAATTAACTTAACCCAATGAGGTAATTTATAAGCTTTTTTGACATTAAATAACACGAAACTGATTGGAACTAGGAACCGTCCTAAGGCCATTCTGGTCGCATGAAGCTCGATATTACCATTTGATAAAACTTTAGGCGTAAAAAACATTGAATAGTCAACATCGGTCCCTAATAGCTTGATCGATCCATAAACAATTCCTTGGTTGGCAACTTCAAAATGATACTTCGTCCGGCCATTATTTTGGGTTTGGAGTTTGTTTAAATAATATTGGGAGAGTCGGTTTAACTGTGCCTTATTCATTGAAACGGAAACGGTCTGGTTTTTTTCGGTCCTAACCGTCTGCGATGATAGTTTAACATTCGAAGACATGTGGATGGCGATAATTAAGCTGCCCATGCCAATAATGAGTAAGCCGATCAATGTCCAAAATGCCGTTTTCCAAAAATTTCTTGGCCGTTTTTCAGCCCTTCGTCTGGTCTTAATACCCATCACTCCTTAAGCCAACTTAAATGTTGACACATTTTTCGATATAATAAGTTAGTCATTATTTGATAGCCGGTTCGGTTAGGATGGAAATGATCCTCAGTCGATAAATAGCGATTAGAGGTATTCCCCTGGCCAGTCAGCAACTTTTCTAACTGGTTGGCTCCCAGAGTTTGATCACCGATTCCACTGGCACGCTGCTTCAATTTTTCACGAGACTTAGCGGTTCGATATTGACCATCTGACAGCTTTTTATTAATTGAAATAAAATATGTCCTTGACTGTGCCTGAACCACTCGACTAGTGACTCGATTATTTAACTGAATCGCTTGATTGATAAACGAGACTTGAGGGAAGTACACATAGACTGGATTATAGATGCCAAAAACAAAGATGTGAACGCGCTTATTTAACCGTCGAATATTGGTTAATAGCCTCGACACCCGTGTTTGATAAGCTGTTGCATATTGCTGTAACTTAGCCGATAAATCACGTCGAGTCTGGACAGCTAAATTAGCTTTCAAAAAGTGCAACATATCATTTCCACCGGTTGTTACCGTAATGACGTCGGCCCGCCTAATATTATTTCGTAATTTAGGAGATGAAACCACTCGATGATTGATCTGGTTAGTGGTCTCGCCTGAAATGCCAAAATTAGCGGCCGTCATCGTAATATGGTGGGTTGAATGATTTACCTTTTGACGAATCAGATTTGGATAACCACCCTTCCCAGGATGATCGCCTACCCCATACGTCAGAGAATCACCAATTGCTGTTAAATGAACAATTTTCGGTTTTGCCGGCTGATGGGCATTAAATTGATTAAAAGCCCAAAAACCACCCGTTACCAAAATGACCAGCCCAATACAGACCATTATCAACCAGCCTTTTTTGGTTTGTTTTTGTCGATGTTTCAATAAATCACCTGCTCAAGTCTAAATTAATTCTGCCATACTCTAACACAAAAAGGGTTGCCAACAAAACTTTCCAGTTTTGCGCCAGCCCTTCAAGCTCTCAACCCGCTCATTCGGGATCACTGTAGTAAATGAGTGCGAATGCACCCTCACCTGTGTGTGTTGCAATGATGGGTGATGTTATTTGGTACAGTAACGGAACTTCTGAAAAGTTTTCTCGAAGTTTAGTCACCGTTTCCTTCAAAATCTTGGTTTCTGTCACGTAAGAAATGCCGATTTCTCTTAACGCGGGTGTTTGTTTCATTTCACTAATGATTCGACCGAAGAATTTTCTTAATGATTTATCACCCCGGCCCTTAGAAACAATCTTTAACTTCCCATCAGTCACTTGCAATCCCAATTTAATATTTAAAAAATTAGTAATTGCACCAGCCACTGGATGTAACCGACCACCTTTAACAATATTATCCAAAGTCATGACACAAAGATAAAGTCGTGTATTTGCCCGAATTTTGGTAATTTGATCAATAATTGTCGATAAATCGGCACCTTGTTGCGCCAACTTGGCAGCTGCCAAGACCTGAAAAGCCAATCCTCGATCGGTACTTTGACTATCTATCACGGTGACGTCACTGGTGCTGAGTGTTGCAGCCTGTTCTGCGGCATGAACAGTCCCACTGATTGCAGCCAACATATTAAGGCAGAGGACTTGACTACCATCCTCACCAAGTTGATTAAACACTTCAATGAACTTCCCAACCGGCGGCTGACTAGTTTTTGGCAGTGCTTTTGCGGCCAACATTTTAGGGATAAATGTCTTATTCGTAATTGTCTCCCGTTCAACGTAAACGGTTTCATCAATCATGACCGTCAAAGGGACCACTGTGATTTGATATTGATTAATTTCTTCATCTGTTAATTGTGCAGACGAATCTGTTACAATTTTCACGTTTGCCATTAGTGCCACTCGTTTCTTCAAGTAATTTTGAAAATAAGCAAGTCTTATTATATCAGAAATCTTTTGCACTAACATCTCTGTTTAAAAAATCACTCGCTAAAGTCAAATTGTGAATTAATTGGTTTACTTTCAAGTTACTTTAATCGCTCAAAAAGCTCAAAAGTGTGTGGGTAAGGATTCTTTTCATCCACTTTTCCTTCAGTTACCCGAAGTCGTTTAAAATGAGCATAATCAATTTTCGGCATGTACGTATCACCAATAAATTGATGATGAATTTTAGTTCGATATAGGCGATCCACCCGGTCCAAAAGTTGGCTAAATAGATTCGCACCACCCGTTACAAAATAATTTTCACCAGGATTAGCCGCCACTAATTCACAAAGCTGAGGGATTGATGAAACAACTAAAACCCCATCTGGAAAGTGACCGTGACGGGACAACACAATATTTTGCCGACCAGGCAACGGCCGATTATAGCTTCGAAACGTTCGCGCACCAGAAATGATGGGATGACCCATCGTCGTTTTTTTGAAAAAGGCCATATCAGCCGGTAAGTGCCAAGGTAATTTGCCGGCTGCACCAATGAGCCCCTGTTCGTCTTCTGCCCAAATATAAGAAATCATCACTTGGCTCCTTTAATTATTTGATAGTCTTAAACGGCAACCGGTGCCTTAATCGTTGGATAAGGATCATAATTTTTAACTTTAATATCAGCCATGTCAAATTGATCCAAACGGGTCTTTTCCGGATTCAGCCACAGTTGCGGTGCCGGGTGTGGTTTGCGAGTCAGTTGTTCTTTTACTTGATTAATGTGGTTCAAATAAATATGAGCATCCCCTAACGTATGAACAAACTCACCCGGTTGTAATCCGCATTCCCGGGCAATTAATGACGTTAAAAGTGCATAACTGGCAATGTTAAACGGCACACCCAAAAAGATATCGCCTGACCGTTGATATAACTGGCAGCTTAATTTGCCATCGTTAACGTAAAATTGAAACATCGTGTGACAAGGTGGAATGGCCATGGTTGGAATATCTTCCGGATTCCAAGCAGACACAATTAACCGACGAGAATCCGGATGAGTTTTAATCATCTCAATCACGTTTTTAATTTGATCAATTGTCTGACCAGTTGACGTTTTCCAAGCGCGCCATTGACTCCCATAAACCAGACCGAGATCGCCATACTTTTTGGCAAAGGTTTCATCATCCAAAATCATTTGGCAAAAACGCTTTTTTTGAGTTTGATAAACCTGATTAAATGCTGGATCCTTTTGAGCACGATGTGAAAAGTTGGTCATATCCGGGCCTTGATAGTCATCGGATTGAACATATTTTTCAAAAGCCCACTCATCCCAAATATGATTTTTGTGCTGAAGTAAGAAACGAATATTGGTATCGCCTCTTAAGAACCATAATAATTCACTCTTGATCAACCCAAAAGGGACCTTTTTAGTTGTTAGAAGTGGGAAACCCTTAGCCAAATCAAACCTCATTTGATAGCCAAACGTGCTGATTGTTCCGGTGTGAGTCCGATCCGTTTTTTGGTGACCATTTTCTAAAACATATTTTTCTAAGTTTAAGTAAGCATCTTCGAGCATGTTGTCTCCTCCTCATCGTTTCTATTCAGCAAACTTGCTTAAATATTCCCAACGTTTCATCTTTTGATCAATCTGTTTATCAAGTTGATCTTTTTGCTGCTGTAAATTAGCCAACTTATCGTAATCGTCACCGTTTTGTTGCATTTGATCATTCACAGATGATTTTTGAGCTTCCAAATGATCAATATCATCTTCTAAGTGATCATATTCTATCTGTTCGGCATACGTCAACTTTTTCTTTTTGGGTTTTGCTTCTGAAGTGTGAGTTGTTGGGGCTGTGTTAGTCGACTGTTGTTTGGCTGATTTTTGCTGACTTGCTTTCTTTGAAGATTGAACTTTCGCTGCCTTCAAATAGTCTGTGAAACGGCCTCGATGTTCCTCAATCACACCATTGCCCTTAAAGATCAACAAACGATCTGCCACCTTATCCAGAAAATAACGGTCATGAGAAACGGTAATGACAGTTCCCTTAAATTTAGAAATATAATCTTCAAGAACCGTCAAAGTAGCGATGTCCAAATCATTCGTTGGTTCATCCAGAAGTAGGACATTTGGTTGTTGCATTAATAGCTTTAGTAGATACAGCCGCCGCTTTTCGCCCCCAGATAATTTTCGAATCAAGGTGCCATGCATAAAACGTGGAAACAAAAATTGTTCGAGTAACTCCGCCACGCTGATTTTTTGGCCATTTTTGTCGGTGACCTGTTGACCGATTTCACTTAAATAGTTAATAATGCGCTTATCTTCGGGAATTGGTTCGGTTAACTGGGTATAATATCCCAACTTAACCGTTTCGCCAATTTTAATAATGCCGGAGTCCAGTTTCCTGCGACCGGCAATCACGTTTAGCAAAGTTGTTTTCCCAGCGCCGTTTTCACCACTAATCCCAATTCGTTCGTTTGGCTGAACCAGTAAATTGAAATTTTTCAAAATCGTTTGCCCGTCAATTGCCAAATTAGCATCTTTAATGTTAATGACTTCTTTGCCTAATCGACTTTGTCCCAACGAAATATCAACATCCTGGTCCAGTTGAAGTGTATTGACATTCTTTTTCAACTCATTAAAGCGGTTGATTCGTGCCTGTTGCTTGGTTGAACGAGCCTTGGCACCAGCCTTCATCCAGGCCAGTTCGGATTTGTAAAGCTGCTGGGTCTTATGCTGAGCATCAATTTCGCCTTGAACTCGGGTAGCTTTTTTCTCAACATAATCCTGATAATTACCTTGATATTGATACAACTTGCCAAATGAAAGTTCCCAAATTTGATTAGCCACTTGATCGAGAAAATACCGATCATGGGTTACAACGATCAAGGCACCCTTATAAGCAGCTAAATACTTTTCCAACCAGTCAATGGAATCAAAATCCAAGTGATTGGTTGGTTCATCCAACAGCAGCAAGTCTGGTGATTGAATCAGCACTTGGGCCAGACCAACCCGGCGTCGCTGACCACCGGAGAGTTCTGCTACTTTTTGATGGTAATCTGTAATTTTTAATTGACTTAAAATGGTTTCAACATCACTTTGCGCATTCCACGCATCGTCCTCGTTCATCTTGGCCTCAGCCTTCGTAAAGCGATTAAGCGCACTTTTATCTTCCGGATGGGTTGAATATTGATCCAGCGCATCTTCGTAATTTCGAATTGTTCGATAAATCTTCTGAGAACCGGAAAAAACAGCTTCCATAATTGATAAATGGTCATCTAACTTCGGCTCTTGGGTTAAATAACCAATCGAATAGGACTTAGATGTGACAACATTTCCCGTAAAATCATGATCATGCCCAGAAATTGCGTTAAGCAATGATGTTTTTCCGGTTCCATTTGTTCCAATTAACCCGATCCGATCCTGCTCATTTATTAAAAAATCCAAGTGATCAAAAAGTGTTTTTTCACCATAGGTTTTGGTTAATCCTTCAACCCGCATTGTTTCCATTTATTCATCATTCCTTATTCAATGCAATTGCAGCAGCAATTAATGCTGAACGCTGATTTTTAACTTGACCAAGTACAACTGCCCTTTCCAACTCTGCTAAAGTTTTACCGAGTTGCGGTCCCGGTGACAAGATTTTCTGCTTAATTAATTCACCACCGGTAATGTTCAGTTGCCTTTTATCCGTAATCGGCAATCGGTCATAGGCCCTGAGTAAGTCATCTAAATTGGCGTTGAGTGAACGTGACAGGACGTCGACAGCGTTTAAAACGTTTTGTCGGCCTGCCCAGTATAAATTAAGATTGTTAACTTTTTGAGACTTGATTTGAAAAATCAGTTCAGTAGTTAGTATAACATCATTGATTATTTTATTGGCAGTCTTCCAATTCTTTAAAAACAATGCGATTTGCTCCCGTTGAAATCGGAAGTTACTAGTAAACAATGACCAGACTTGAACTTCATTTTTTAAATCAAATGGGGCGTTCGCGATCTTTTGAAGTTCGATTAAACGACTGGTAAACCCCGGAACGTATTGATAAAGATGACTTTTAATCATTAATGTCAGGCCATTTTGAGCATCCTGACCGAGCATCATCTTCACAAATTCCGTGTGAATCCGTTCCACCGCAATCTTTTTTAACAATTGACTGTGATCGTAAATGCCGCTCAGGGTTTGCGGCTCAATTTTAAAGTTTAATTGGCTGGCAAACCGGACGGCGCGCATCATTCTGAGGGCGTCTTCATTAAAGCGTTCCTCTGGATTGCCCACTGCCCGAATGATTTTTGCTTTCATATCTGCCAAACCACCAAATAAGTCCGTTATCTGACCATCTTCGCTTAATGCCAAAGCGTTAATCGTAAAATCCCGTCGCTTTAAGTCTTCCTTTAAAGATCGGACAAAAGTCACTTTATCAGGCCGCCGATAGTCCTGATAGCCGGACTCCGTTCTAAATGTCGTTACTTCATAACCGGTACCATGATCCAGAATCATCACGGTGCCATGTTCAATGCCGGTATCAACAGTGCGCTTAAACAGCGCTTTTACCTCACTCGGATAGGCACTGGTTGCAATATCAACGTCGTGAATTGGTCGATTCAATAATGTATCACGAACTGAACCGCCGACAAAGTAAGCTTCATAACCCGCAGCTTCAATTTTACGAAGAATCGGCAGTGCCAGTTTAAATTCATTGGGAATATTTTTAATTCGCACAGTATCGCCATCCATCTTGTATTTGTTCACTAAACAAGTTTAACAGATAATCGAGAACGAAAAAAGTAAGTTAAAATGACAGTGTCAAGAGAAAAATCTTGAAGTACTATGACATTCTGATGGAAAGTTTTATTCAAAAAGATTGCCTTTTATCCTACTGCCTTGCTATGATAGATGTTTGTGATAATCATCGATTTTAACCCGTATTCCAAAAACATTACTCAACCACAATCACGCTAATTTAGGAGGAAATTATGGCGAAGAAAGCAAAAAAATTTCAACTTGATATTTCGGCACTCGATTTATTGATTATTGCCCTTGGATCAGCAATCTATTCATTTGGCATTGTCTTTTTTAATATTTATAATCACTTGGCAGATGGGGGCGTCACGGGAATTACCTTAATCTTAAGAGCGCTGTTTCATCTTGATCCGGCCTATTCAACGATCCTGGTCAATATTCCCTTATTTGCCATTGGCTATCGATATTTAGGCAAAAAAGATATGTTGTATACATTATACGGCACTGCCATGTTGGCAATTTTTCTTTGGATTTGGCAGCGAGTCCCAATTGAAATCAATATTCAACATGATCTTTTACTGGCCGCAATTGGCGCCGGCTTATTTGGTGGCTTTGGGTGCGGCATTGTCTATCGGTTTGGCGGTACGACCGGTGGTGTCGATATTGTGGCCCGTTTATTTGAACGTTTTAGAGGCGTTCAAATGGGAAAAACACTCTTAACCATTGATGTCCTGGTTCTACTTTCTTCATTAATTTATTTGGATGTTCGCCAAATGGCTTATACACTTATTTACGTTTGGATTTTTTCAATGATTGTCAATTTTACTCAACAGGGAGCTTATGCCGCCCGGGGGATCTTAATTATCAGTAATCAATCGGCCACTATCTCCGAAGCTATTATGGAACAATTAAACCGAGGCACGACATTCTTAAAAGCTGAAGGCGGTTATTCTCGCAAAGATAAGAAAATTGTTTACTGTGTTGTTTCACCCAGCGAATTACACACTTTAAAAAAGCTGGTAGAATCAATTGATAAAGAAGCTTTCATTTCGGTGATGGAAGTTAACGAAGCAATTGGTGAAGGCTTTACCTATAAACGACCCAAGAAATTTAAGCTCCTATAGTGATACCAAAGAAAAGCCGGTCAGACAGGTAATGAACGTCCGACCGGTTTTTTCATTGATTTTAAGGTTTGACTTTGGACCTAACTGGCTGATTGAACGACTGGTTAATCAATAATCTTCGTCTTCTTCATACATTGAGGCCATTTCCAAGTCATTGGGAACTAATTCCAAATAATGCTTAAGGTAAGATCGTTCCTCTTTTATGTGCCCATTTTCTCGATAAAACAGGGCGGCATGCTTGAGAAAATCCGGATTATCGTTTAACTCGTGGCTTGCCAATTCATAATTTTTGGCGGCTTTTTGATAATCACCAGTATCTTGATAAGATTGGGCTAAATTATAAGCCAAATGAGCATCAAAAACGTGATCCTTAACCAAGGGTTCCAGCAATTTTAAATTGTTCTGAGATTGCTGATGAGTGACATACCAATCTGAAAGCAGGCTCAAAATTTCCATATCCTCCGGCGCAATCTCGTGGCCCTTTTTTAAATAGTTGAGTGCCATTTCGTCCTCGCCAGCCATCGTCGCAATTTGGCCGGCTTTTTGCCATATTTTTTCATTGAATTGATCAATTGAAATCCCCTCTTGAATGGTTTTAAGAGCATTATCTATTTGCTTTAGTTCGACATAGGAATCCGCTAAATAAGGATAAAGTGAACTATACTGGGGATCGCTGTCTCTGAGATCAACAAAGGTTTCAACCGCTTTTTGGTAATCTTTTAAATTAAAATACGTAAAGGCCAATTCGAACTTCACATCACTTGTCATATGAATCGGCTTAATCTGTTCCAAATATCCCAACGCCTGTTCAAATTTACCAATTTCCGCATAGGAGACACCTAACCGCTCCACCAAATTAACGGCTGACATTTCCAACGTCCCGGACTTAATGAGATTCAGATAGAGATTAATCGCTTTTCGATAGTTGCGGGTGTTGAAATAAAATTCAGCCAACGCAAATGTAATCACCGGTTCGTTAGGAGCGATTCTCTGCGCCTCTAAGAGCTTTTGCTCACTCACGTCAAAGAGACCTTGAGTTTGATATAAATCGGCAGAGACCATCAAAGAACGAACATATTCGGTAGATTGAGTCGAAATCTGAGAAAGATAATTCAAAGCTTGGTCATCATGATCTGCATCAATGGCTAATTCAGCCAAATTAATTTTTAGCGAGTCATCAGTTGGATACTTTTTGAGTAATTGTCGATAAATAGTTTGAGAATAGTTGGAGAAGCCCAACGAATAAAGCTCTTCGGCTAACGAATACAACATATCATCCGAATCGTTTGTTAATGCTTTTTGATATGATTTTTTAAAATCATCAAGTTGACCATGTTCAAGCTGGTCTAATGCGGTTTGTGAATAACTCATAAAACTCCTGCTACTGAAAATATACCTGAATGTATACCCAGATTTTTCCTGCTTCATCCTATCCCACCTCGACATAAGCTCTCTACTATGGTTGATATGATAGTCCACAAGCGTCAATTCCCGGCTAGCCACCGGTACATACTTTGTTGCCTGTTTTAGTAGGCTAAAACAAAGTT
>NZ_LS423007.1 GCF_900411375.1 Lentilactobacillus raoultii
GCATCGGTCAGGGTAATCTGATATTTAATGGGGCGCATCGATGATCATTCCTTTAACTTTTTCCCCAGCATATCAAGAAACGACGATTATCACAATAATTTAGCTTTTCAAAGATACGTTACACTAGTAACGTATAACGCTGGCCATCTGACTCGAATAATCAAGTAGTTCAAAAAGCCGCAGGAAGTTATTTCTACGGCTTTTTGACGGTCAACAGCAAAAATATTTATTATAAGTGCTTTACTTACAAAAAGTAACTGGTATAATGTCTCTATACCCACTAAGTTTCTAAACACTAATCATTAAAGGAGTTCAACTTAAAGATGAAAGAACAACTACTAGACCTAGCTAAGAAACGCCGCTCAATCTACTCATTGGGACGTAACGTTGACCAGTCACCAGATGAGATTGCCAACTTGATTAAGGAAAACATCAAATGGGCACCGACGCCGTTTAATAACCAAACGACTCGCGCTGTCATCTTGTTTGGCGACCACCATGAGAAACTCTGGGACATTGTTGCCAAGCGTTTGAAATCCGAAGTACCAACAGAAGAAGCCTATCAAAAGACGCTGGCTAAGATCAACGGCTTCAAGGCAGCCTTCGGAACGGTCCTTTTTTACACGGATACAGACGTTGTTCACCGTTTTGAAAATGACTTTGCATTGTACGCTGATAACTTTGCTGACTGGTCGGAACAGGCTCAAGGAAATGCTCAGTTTGCCGTATGGACATCATTGGCTGAAAATGGCATTGGGGCTAACTTGCAACATTACAATCCACTGATTGACGATCAGGTCAAGGCAGCCTTTGGCATTCCGGATGGCTGGAACCTGCGTGCCCAATTGGACTTCGGTTCGATCGAAGCACCAGCCGGCGAAAAGGAATTTATGAATGATGATGATCGCTTCAAGGTTTTGAAGTAATCAAACCGGCCTTTAGACCATCCTAATAACGTAAAAAAGCTTTTGGAATTGGTTTTCCAAAGGCTTTTTTTCATGGTTATTGATTTAAAAATTTATTCAACGCCATTAATAACGTACTTTGGCTTTTCACCCTTGTCCATTGCGACCGTGTTCTCAGCCACAATTTCAGCCATTGCATCCCGGGCTTCAACCGTTGCGTTACCGATATGCGGTGTTAGGACAACGTTCTTCAAAGATTTGAAGCCATCAGCAACCTGAGGCTCCTTTTCATAAACATCCAGTGCAGCGCCGGCGATTTCGTGGTCGACCAAGGCTTCATACAGGGCAGCTTCATCAATAATCGGTCCCCGAGCAGCGTTAATTAACATGGCACTATTCTTCATTTGTTTGAACTGCTCAGCGCCAATCATATGGTGAGTGGCAGGTGATGCCGGCAAATGAAGTGTGATAATGTCAGCCTGTTTAATGAGATCATCCTGATTGGTAAAGGTTGCTCCCAACGCTTTTTCGGTGTCAGTATCCAGTTGGTGATGCTGAGTGTAAAGAATCTTCATATCAAAGGCATGCATTCGTTTGGCAACCGCTTGGCCAATCTGGCCCATGCCGATAATTCCCAACGTTTTGCCGGCTAGTTCATGACCCAGGAAGAAAAGCGGCGCCCAACCGCTAAAACCTTCGTGGCGCATCAGGGTGTCACCTTCCATCATGCGGTGGGAAAGGGCAATCATCAAGCCACAGGTAACTTCAGCCGTTGAAACGGTCGAAACCTTGGGTGTATTGGTGACTGGGATGCCTTTTGATTTAGCATAGTCAACATCGATGTTATTAAAGCCGGCACCGTAGTTCGCAATCAACTTTAAATGAGGGGCTTGGTCAATCACGTCCGAGTCTACTTGAGTTGACAGTGGGGTGATCAGAAAATCTTTGTCAGCGACCCGTTTACTAAGTTCGTCCTTAGTAATGAGCGCCTGACTGTCATCATACATATCGATTTCCAAACCGGCATCTTTCAAAATGTTCAATGCATGTTCCGGAATTTTTCCCGCAATTAATACTTTTGACATATGCTCACGTCCTTAAATAAATTTATTTCACAACTTTATTATAGGAGCAATCCGGCAAAAATGAAATCGCTTTCTGAACTGGCTTGAAAAATAAGTTGACTAAAATATAAAAAATAGTTGACATTTTGGTCATCGATCATTAGGATAAGAATTAATAAATTACAAAACGCTATGAGAAAGTTGAGTAGCAGCTTTAAATCTTCAGCGAGCTTTGGTTGGTGAGAGAAAGCAGATCAGAAGTTGTGAAAATCCCTTTCGAGCGATGCATCGAATTTGTTAAGTAACATGCATTGGTGACACCCATTAACGTGTTAGCGTATCGCTTGGTGATGAAAGCCGTACGTGAAGAGGCAGAATTAGTGATAGTTCTGCGAAATAAGGTGGTACCGTGCCGTCAGCGCCCTTGATTCAGTGTCCAAACTGGATCAAGGGCGCTTTTTGCGTCTGTAATTTACAAATTAAATTTAAAGGAAGTGGTTGTCTTGAAATCTCAGATTGACATTAGTCAGATTAGGCTGCAATTAAAACATATCTTAATGAAGGAGTCGAAAATTAATGAAAGATTTACAAGATTTAAACCCAAATCCGTTAACTAAAAAAGAGTATTTTGTGGTGAGTTCCATGCTGTTTGGCCTGTTCTTTGGCGCCGGCAATTTAATTTTTCCAATTCATCTGGGACAATTAGCCGGCTCACATTGGGTTTTAGCAACGGTCGGCTTTTTAGTGACAGCGGTCCTATTGCCACTGCTCTCTGTTTTAGCCGTTAGTGTGACGCGTTCGGAAGGGGTCTATGACATTGGGGTACCATTAGGATCGGCATTTGCCTTGGCCTTCATGGTATTAATTCACCTAACGATTGGGCCGCTTTTCGGGACACCCCGGACAGCTACCGTTCCTTTTACGGTCGGTGTTCAGCCGATGCTGCCGGCTTCCTGGGCCCACGTTGGTTTATTTGTTTTTTCCGTGTTATTCTTTGGCGCTGCCTTTCTAGTATCATATCGTCAGTCCAACGTAATGAATTCAATTGGTAAGGTGCTTAATCCACTATTTCTTCTGCTATTATTTTCAGTATTCTTGATGGGCTTCGTTCATCCAATGGGCTCGGCTGCTCATCAAGCGGCTACCACCGCTTATCAGCATGCCGGTTTCTTTAACGGCTTTTTACAAGGCTATAATACCATGGATGCCTTGGCCGGCTTGGCATTTGGAGTAACGGTTGTCACAGCTGTTCGCCAATTGGGAAAGACCCAGCCAAGCAGTAATGCGAAAGTGACCGCTAAAGCCGGTGTTTTCGCAACTGCCATGATCGGCTTGATCTACGTAGTGTTAATCTGGTTGGGTGCCACGACTTTGGCAAACTACAAAGCTTCCGCTGACGGCGGGGTGGCCTTCAACCAACTGGTGACCTACTATCTTGGGAGTGTGGGCCATGCACTATTGGCAACCCTGATTACAGTCACTTGTTTAACAACAGCGGTTGGTTTAGTGGCTGCCTTTGCCCAAGACTTCCACAAACACTTTCCTAAGGTTAGTTATCACACCTGGTTGGCTTTGACTTGTCTGGCTTCCTTCTTCACGGCCAACTTTGGACTTGATCAAATTATTCTTTGGTCGACACCGATGTTGATGTTCCTGTATCCATTTGCCATGGTACTGATCTTACTGTCAGTCTTCTCGCCACTATTTAATCGCGATCCATTGGTTTACGCACTGGTTGTCGGTTTTACCACAATTCCTGCGCTTCTGGATATGGTGGCTGCTTTCCCACCAGTCGTTAGTCAAAGTGCTTTCGGTCAAGCTTTAGGCACTTTCCAGCATCATGTTTTGCCGTTTGTCAATCTAGGCATGGATTGGGTGGCACCGGCAGTTTTCGGTGCGGTTCTCGGTTTAGGTTTGCACTTCTTACGACCAGTATTTGCCCGGAATCGTGAAGTAAGTTCCGAACGGGTTTCAAAATAGAATATGCATTTTTGATTAAATGATAGTTTAAATGACTGAAATAAAAGCCTCGTCAAATCGGTGTTGGAAAGCACGTGGTTTGACGGGGCTTTTGTGAATTAAGCACTTGGTGATGAGTAATCTTATTGAATTGGTGTAAAAGCACCATCATCAAACAGATCTTGAACAAATCCAGGAACGGTTTCGGTCCGGTTCCAATCACGTTGATATTCACAAATCAACTGGGGAATCGTGATTAAGTGAGCGCCAGCCTGTTCGATTCGGCGTAACGCCGTTTCGTGAGCGATAGTTGATGTGCCACCCACGGCATCAACTACCGGATAAACGTCGTAACCTTCAGCGATCGCATCAAGCGTTGGAAATGTTAAACAGGCCTCGGTCCATAAGCCAAGAATGACTAATTTCTTTCGTTTAGTTGCTTTAACGGCTTCGTTATATTCTTTATCTTCCCAAGCATTGATTGAAGTTCGATCATATGAAGGAACATCACCGATTGCCTTTTTTAAAGGTGAAATGGTGTCTTGATTTCGACCACTTTGAACATTGACGGTTGATAATACAACCGGTACTTGATATTGATTAGCGATTTTAGCAACCAAGATCGCGTTATGAACGAGGTCCGCGTGCTTCATTGAACCAATCGAATTAACTTGAGTTGGTTGATAGTCAATAAATGTCATAACTGAATTTTCCGGTGATAGAAGTCGGTCATCGGCCCCACGTTTAGCAAAACTTGTCATAAACTAATCCCTCCCTAGGAATTAACTGTTGTTACTGAATCCGGTTACATCATACACCCGCGATTTATGAACAACCATTATTTTGTCTGTTAACCACCGCTGATTTTTAAGCTTACACATTGACACTTTTAAGGCATCGATTGGCCTTCAAGTTACTTGCAAGAAGCGTTTGGAATGACTAGCATTATAGTCAGACATTAAAAATAATTAAGTGGTGATGCGAATAGTGAAAAGACAATTAAAAATCGTTCTTCTAGTTATGATTAGTTGTGTCATGTTATTAATGATGATGAGTTTTAACGCTCAGGCAACTTCGGTTAATCGCTACATTATCGCCCGTCATCTCTCGCCGGTAAAGATTTCGACTCAAATTTGGCGGGGCTTTCCGCGCTATAAATATCGACATGGAAAGGGTAAACCGGAAGGCGTTGTGGTTCACGAAACCGGCAATCCCCATTCAACAATTTTTGATGAAATTGCTTATATGAAAAAGAATTATCGAAACGCGTTTGTTCATACGTTCGTTGACAGTAGCCATATCATTAATATCGCCAGCACCAATTATCTCTGCTGGGGCGTCGGGTATCCCGGCAATGCCCGGTTTGTTCAATTCGAACAGGTTGAAATGCACAGTAAGGCCAGCTTTGCCCATGAAGTTGAAAACGCTGCTTACTACACGGCTTATATTCTGCGTAAATATCATTTGAAGCCCAACGATGCCGCTTATGATGGTAAAGGGACGGTTTGGTCCCATAATGCGGTGGCTAAATATCTGGGCGGTTCCGACCACACGGACCCTGTTGGCTATTATAAACGTGCTGGTAGGAAATATTTCCATAAAGCTTATACGATGAGTCAATTTTATAAATTGGTGCTTAGAAACTATCGTCGTAAGTAACCTTTGTTAGGGAACATTATCGAAATTCTTTACAAATTATGTATGAAAGAAATAATTTTTAATGTTTTGTGTTTACAACTTTCCATTTTTATACTATCATCATAAGAGTAATCGTTACTATTTGAAATGGGAGAGGTAGACAAATGTTACGAAAAATAATTAGAGTGAAGTATCTGTTACTGGCTCTTTTGGTGGTCACACTTGGGGTTGTGGCCGCTGGATGTTCCAGCAATTCATCATCCAGCAGTAACGGCAAGGTCAAAATTACGGCAACTACCGACTTTTATGGTGAAGTTGCTAAGAAAGTTGCGGGAAATAAAGGTAACGTCACATCTGTGATTACCAATCCTAATGTTGATCCACATGATTATGAGCCAACAACGAAGGTTGCCAAGAACTTGACTGGTTCAAAACTTGTTATTGCTAATGGGATTGGTTATGACGGTTGGATGGACAAGCTCATGAAGAGCAACAAGAAAGCCGACTACATAAAAGTTGGTGAAGACTTGATGGATAAAAAGAATGGTGACAATCCACACCTTTGGTACAATCCAAAGACGATGCCAAAGTTGGCTAACACGATTGCCACTAAACTGGGCAAGCTTCAACCAAAGAATAAGCAATATTTCAAGAAGAATGCGAAGAAGTACATTGCCTCATTGAAACCGGTTAATGCCAAGATTTCTCAATTGCAAAAAGTGGCTGCTAAGAGTAAGAACAAGAACGTTTATGTAAGTGAGCCGGTCTTTGACTACGCACTTGAAGCAATGGGCTTTAAAGTTGGTAATCCACAATTCGAAAACGATACCGAAAAAGACATTGATCCATCACCAAAGACAATCAGAAATATGCAAAACGGGATCAAGAACCACAAGATTGCCTTCTTCGTTTACAACTCACAAGTTGATGATAAAACTGTCAACAACTTAGTTTCCTTGTCACACAAGAACAATGTGCCGGTGCTTAAAGTTACCGAAACGTTGCCAAATGGTAAGAATTATAAGTCATGGATGCTGAGTCAATATAACAGTTTATTGAAAATCTTGGAAAAATAAATTGTTTAGTAACGATTAAAGAATAACGATTATAAAAAAATAGTGGATCCGCAGGGTAGCTGAACAGTTGCTTTGCGGATTCACTATTTTTTGTTAATCGTTTAGATAGTAATTGTTATTTAATTGACTGACATCCAGTTTACCTGCCTGACCGGCAAATTTGAAATTAGATGTCCATTGCCAGGCATTTGCGGCAACGTATTTCTTACCAGTTGGATTATTTGGATAGTTTGCCAACCAGCCAAGATTGTCACTGTTCATGCTGACATAACTGTCAACCCAATTTGCATTGGTGTAAATATCAGTTTTGGTAAAGCCGGCTGCTTTAACAACTTTGTTGAACGCTTTAATATTCCGGTTGTTAGTTGCAATTGGCAGATTGGCTAACTTAGGTGCTTCAAAATCAATGGCCATGACGACATTTCGTTGATTGGTAACTCCTTCAACTTTTTTAACAAAGTAGCGGGCTTCTTTTCTGGCCTGTTTTTTGGTGGTGAACTGGGCATAATGATAAAAATTAATGCTGAGACCGGCTGATTGAGCAGCGGATGTTTGCTGGCCAAGCAGTGGATTGGTGTAATAATTGCCCTCAGTTGCTTTGATCGTCATCGCTTGGACGCCCTTGTCCTTCATATTTTGAATACCAAGATTGGTTTGAGCACCCTGATAAGCGGAAATATCTACCATGTCGGCGTTGGGATGATTTGCTGAAAGGGTATTAGCCTGTGCTGATTGACTAAAACCGCTAAAGGCCAACGTTCCAAAAGTGGCCAATGCCAGTGCAGCAAGTTTTAAGGTAAGTGCTTTTTTCATTATAAACTCCTGTGATTAAATTCTTAGTTGTTGTTAATGATAATATAGTACGAATCGTATCACAGCTTTGACTTTTTTAAAAATCGACGAAATCCTTATAACTCCCGAAGTGGCGCGGATAGTTGGCCTTCTTTACAATCAGACAACAATCAGGTGACGACTTGTAATGCAAAAACAACCGGAAAGCCGACAATGAGATGATTGTCAGCCTTTCCGGTTGTTGGAAAATGAACTTGATTAATTCTTTAAATAGCCGCGCCAAATCCAGCCGCCGTGTTGACCATCTGCACTTTTGACGTGGTAATAGATGGCATAGTGACCTGAATTCTTCTTATATAACTTTTCATGCGCATCGGTGTACCAGGTAACGTTCGACATATCTGAGTTATAACCGTACCGCATCCCCAAATGCTTGGAGTAGCGGGCCCCATCCGTTGCTTTGTAAGCGTGACGGCCCATGCTGGTTCGCCAAATCAGTTTAACCGATTTAGAACGGCTGGCAGAGTATTGCTTGCCGGATGGTCCAGGAACTTTGACAATTTCACCAGGCTTATTATTGGCATTAATATTGCCACTGGTACTGGAAGAACTCGAAGAAATGCTGGATGAACTGGATGATGAAGCAGAACTTGAACTTGATCCCGTCGTTGGCGTAGTAGTTGCTGTTCCAGTCGTTGAATTCAAATAAAAGTCGTTATTCATTTGGCTAACGTCCATATTCTGATTGATCGATGGGAATCGATAATCAGAGGCCCATTGCCAGGCATTGACCGATGGATACTTATTGCCGGTTGGGTTAGCCGGATAATCAGCAATCCAGCCGTTATTTGAAGCATTTGTATCAATGTGAACCCCCAACCAACTGGCCATCGTGTACAAATCCGTCTTGTTGTAACCAGCTTGATTCAAAGTGGCATCAAACGCTGCCAGATTGGCATCGTTTTGAGACTTGGAGATGCCGGCCAATTCGGATGACTCAAAGTCGGCGACCATGACCACGTCTTTTGAGTTGGTCACCATCGAAACGGCATTAATAAAGTTTTGCGCTTCGCTTTGCGCCTGCTGGGTCGTTGTAAAGTGGACAAAGTGGTAAAAGTTAACGCTTAACCCCGCCTGTTGAGCGTACTGAACCTGCTGTGACAGGTAAGGGTTCGTGTAGTTAGTGCCTTCGGTTGCTTTAATGGTGACAGCTTTAACACCGTTATTAGCCATTGTTTGATAATCTGCGGCGGTCAGGTTGCCCTGCCAGCTTGAGACATCGACCATATCGGTTTTTGGCAACGTACTTGATGGTGATAGGGCGGCTTGGGTGGTGACTGTGCTTCCCAAAAGAATGCCGCCGGCAACCATTGTTAAAATTGCCAGTTTTGATTTACAGTTAAATTTCATCTGATTCTCAACCCCTCAATATTCGTTGTGTTCACTAGCGATACTAACATGAATACGGGGTTAACAAAAGCAAATTCACCTGTTGTTACCACTTTTTCGATCAAGTGAAAAACTCCAGTAAATTGCCAGTAATAAAACTGCCGCAAATGTAATGGTTGTGATATTATTTGGCAGTGTGCCATCGTGGACCGCCCAGGCAACCCAGATTAGGATAACTTGAAAAAACCATGAAATAATTGATTGACCGGCGAACTTTTTAGTTAATAAATGCATTGTAAATTCCTCCTAAAGAAATGGATGAGATAAGTGTCAGTGGTGTCAGCCTTATTCAGGAATGTCACCATTTTCGGGAATGTAATCAATCGAGTCCGCAATTCGCTTAGGAATTGGGATTTGTGGATCGACGTGTGGGTTATTGAGGTGAATCAGGTTGTAGGATTTCCGATATTCACTGGGTGATAAGCCGGTCGAGCTTTTGAAGCGTCGCATAAAAACTTTGGGATCGTTAAAATACGAGTTGTAGGCGACTTGCTTAACCGGCATCTCGGTTCGGATCAGTAAGAGAGTGGCCACTTCAATCTTAATGTGGTTTAAATATTGAAGGGTGGTCATCCCGGTACACTGCTTGAACAGCCTGGTCAGGTAATCAGCGTTCAAGTTCACATTTTCTGCGACTTCTTCCACCGTTAATGTACTGGACATATTTGCCCGGATCCATTCCTTAATCGAGTTAATCCGAGAACTTTCTTCACCGGCGTCTGGATGGTTGAAGTAAGATTTATAAAGCTGAATCAAAAGAGCTGAAACCAAATAATCCCGTTCCTCAATGAATGAAAGTTCGTTGTGAATTGACAAAATCTGATGAATCAGGATGGTGGCTTCTTCGTAATCAGATAATTTAAACTGCAACGGTAAAAAGATCTTTCGTTTGGATTGTTTGTTGGTTTTAACCTCAGAAATCATTCGGTCCTCATCAGATTCAAAGACGTCTTCTCGATACTGTGAAAAGAAGTGTAGCCAGTAGAAGTCGACATCCCCTTTGGAATCCTGATAACCGTACATGGTAGTAAATGGCGGCACAAACAAAACCTCGTGATCTTTCAGTGTGACCCGCCGATCACCGATCTGTAGATAAATTGGCCCCTTGATACATAAAATTAATTCATAATCCCCCTTATGATACATTCGACGGTGTTTCCACGGTCCATGCGCAAGAAATTCACCGCCCTTATAGTAGAGAAGTGTTTTTGCGATGTTAAATGTCGAAAATAACATATTGTCAGCCTCCATTCTAATGTCGGAAATCGTCACCATAAATCTGAAAATGAGCCTCACCTGAAAGTTTGATTGACGATGTCGGAAATCATCACCAAAAGTCTCAAACTTGATACAAAGCCACTTGTGAAGTTAATTTTCGACCCAACCATTTTTGCAACTAGTCGGAAATCATCACTTCTTTTGCTATTATAGACCTTTTTTTCTTTCTTGCAAACGCTTACTATAGATATCGTAAATGAGGGACAAGATAAATACCGTTGGACAAATTCCTGAAGATATTTATAACTCGCGAGCCTGCCACTTCATTTCACGTCTTGGCAGTTATGAGGTCAGACAGTTGGTTATTGGGGGATGTTGATGATTGATTGAGAAAATTTCGGATTTGAAATTTTTCAATTGATTGCCCACATACAGGCAGCTGTTTGACGGCAAACTGTATTAATTCTTTGCAATAATTTTTTAAATATTGTAAGCGGTTATATTAATAAATGGAGGTCTGAATCATGAGTTCAAATGCAAGTCATGTTGATGCCAACACGGCAAGTGCTCAAGCGCTTCTGGCAAATGACAAATTGCCATGGCATCGTAAAATTACCTACGGCTTTACCGATATGTCAGGTAACCTGCTGTACTGTATCATCAGTTCTTACATGCTTTATTTCTTTACCAACGTCTTTGGGTTGTCGGTTGCGATGGCCGGAGTTATCAGTTTAATCGCCCGATTCTTTGATGCGATTGGGGCACCAATCATGGGGATTCTAGTTGACCACACCCACAGTAAATATGGGAAGAGTCGTCCTTGGTTCCTATGGATGTCGCTACCATTTGCCATCTTCGTTTGGTTGCTGTTCACGACACCTTCCATTAGTTCAGGTGCCAAAGTGATCTATGCCGGGGTTATGTATATCTTAGCCGACTTGTCATACACGGCGGTTTCCACGCCAATTACTTCAGTTTTACCAAACCTGACTTCCGATACTGATGGTCGAATGCAAGCCAACTCAATCCGTTTGGTTCTTGGTAACGTTGGTAATTTCTTCGCTGTGACGTTCATTATCCCGTTTGCCGGCTTGCTCGGTGGCGGCAATGACCAAAAAGGTTGGTCAATGGCTGTTGGAATCTACTCCATTGTGGCCTTCGTTCTCTTACTGATTGCCTTCTTCGATATGCGTGAAAAGAATATCGAAAGTGAAAAGGTTATCAGTATTAAAGAAAGTTTCAGAGCTGCTAAGCGGAATTGGCCTTGGGTCCTAATTGTAACGGCTAACTTGGCATACTGGACAGCCTTTATCATTCGGAATTCATCAATGCCTTATTACTTCCAGTACAACATGGGCAGCAAAGGCTTGATTTCATTCTTTAATGGGTTTACCATCATTCAAGTTATTGGTATGGCGTCAGTGCCATTCTTCGTTAAGTTCATGCACAAGTGGGGCACAACCATCTTCTTCCTGGCAATGACCATGATTGGCCAAGCTTGGATTGGGTTTGCCGGTTCAAATACCACTTCTGCATTAATTGGTTGGTGTGTCGCATGTATCGGTTCCGGTTCTGCCTGCACGATGTTCTTCGCCATGGTTGGTGACACCGTTGACTTTGGTGAATGGAAGAACGGGATCCGGGCAAATGGTTTCTTAACGGCCATTGGTGCTTCATTCTGTATCCAAATGGGAACTGGTTTTGGTTCCTTCATCGCTTCAATGTTGCTCAAAGGCTTCGGCTTCGATGCTGCTAAAGCCACTCAAAGTGCCGGCAGCTTAACAGGAATTAACTTTACCTTCGTTTGGGCACCCATCATCATCTATGCAATTAGTTTGATTTTGATGATCTTCTACCGTAAGTGGGAAAACCATGAACCAGTTGTTAAAGCTGATTTGGCACAACGTCACGCTGAAGCAGCCAAGGCTGCACAAGCAAACTAATTGGCCCTCAACGATCACAACCGTATTTAATCAAGACATTTTTTCGAGAGGAAGGTTCATTTATGCAAGTTTATACAGCGCCAAAGCTCAATAAAGTTAAAGTCACGTCCGATTTTTGGAAACGTTACCGAGAACTCGTTGTTAAGGAAGTGCTTCCTTACCAATGGAAAGTCATGAATGATGAAGCCAACATTTCAATTGCTGAAGATCCTCAAAATAACGGTCAAGACAAAAACAGTCACGCCGTTGCTAATTTGAAGATTGCTGCCGGTGAAATGAAGGGCCATCATTACGGGTTCCCATTCCAAGACACCGATGTTTATAAGTGGTTGGAAGCGGCTGCCTATTCGTTTGGTTACCACCCAAATCCTGATTTAAAGAAAATCACTGACAATTTGATCGATTTAATTGCCAAGGCTCAAGACGACGATGGTTATCTGTCAACGTATTTCCAGATTGATGCACCGGAGAGAAAATTTAAGCGGCTGCAGCAGTCACACGAACTTTATACGATGGGCCACTACATTGAAGCCGGCGTTGCTTACTACAATGCGACCGGCAATGAAAAAGCCTTGGACATTGCTAAGCGAATGGCCGATTGCATCGATCGGAACTTCGGCCTTGAAGAAGGTAAAATTCCAGGCTATGACGGTCATCCCGAAATTGAATTGGCATTGTCACGCTTATATGAAGTGACTCAAGACAAGAAGTATCTTGATTTGGCTCACTACTTCTTAACTCAGCGAGGTCAAGATCCGGCTTTCTTTGAAAAGCAAATCAAAAAAGACGGTGACAGTGTTGATCGGGACTTGATCCCCGGTATGCGTGACTTCCCACGTGAATACTATTTAGCCGCAGAACCGATTAAGGATCAGAAGGTTCCTCATGGCCACGCTGTTCGAGTAGTTTACCTCTGCACTGGAATGGCTTACGTTGCCCGTTATACAGGTGACAAGGACCTCCTCGAGGCTTGTGATCGTTTCTGGAACGACATTGTTAAACGACAAATGTATATTACCGGCAATATTGGTCAAACCACAACGGGTGAAGCCTTTACCTATGATTATGATTTGCCTAACGATACCGATTACGGTGAAACCTGTGCATCAGTTGGGATGTCATTCTTTGCCCGACAAATGTTGAATATCCATGCTAAAGGCGAGTACGCTGATGTTTTGGAAAAGGAACTCTTTAACGGGGCGTTGAGTGGGATGTCCTTGGATGGCAAGCACTTCTTCTACGTCAACCCACTGGAAGCTGATCCAGCTGCCAGCAAAGGCAATCCGGGTAAGTCCCATGTCTTAACACATCGAGCTGATTGGTTTGGCTGCGCATGCTGCCCAGCTAACCTGGCACGGTTAATTGCATCGGTTGATCAGTATCTCTACACCGAAAATGGCGAAACAATCCTATCACATCAGTTTATTGCCAATGAGGCCGAGTTCGATGATGGGATTAAAATCTCACAAACCAACCATTTCCCTTGGAGTGGCGACATTCATTATGAAATTCAAAATCCTAATAAAGCATCATTCAAATTTGGGGTTCGAATTCCAAGTTGGTCAGCCAATTATGATTTGAAAGTAAACGGCGAAAACAAGACATTGCCTGTCAAAGACGGCTTTATCTACTTGGATGTTGACAGTCAATCACTAACCCTTGATCTCAAACTTGATATGAGTACCAAGATCATGCGTGCCAACAATCGGGTCAGCCATGACTTCGGTAAGGTTGCCGTTCAGCGTGGACCAGTTGTTTACGCCGCTGAACAAGCTGACAATCAAGTACCACTCTGGTTGTATCAAGTCGCACCTGATGCCAAGACAGATTATCACTTTGATGAGAAGTTACTTGATGGCGTTGGTGTGATTAAAGTTGATGCAAAGCGCGAGAAACTTGATTCCGATGAAGCTAACCTCTACACGGAAGCTAAACCGGTAGAAACTGAAACAACAGAGTTGACGATGATTCCGTACTATGCATGGGCTAACCGTGAAAATGGTCAAATGCGGGTTTGGTTGAACGAGTAACGTTTGTTAACCAGTCTGAACCAAGCCATTTTCAATCCTTGAAAGATCATGAATAATCGTTTGTATAAGATTTTCAATTGAAAAATATGTCACCCCATGTTACACTATCGGAGTTATCAAAACGAATAGGAAAACGTTATTTCTGACATGGCGTGACTCGAAACCCCATTCGACACTATTCGTGGCTATAACTTGTCCCGGCAACCGTTTTCAAAACAGTTGCCGGGATTTTTCATTGCTTAATGTAAATTGAGCGTGCTTTAATGTCTTTTTTCTGAAAGTAATTTGATAAATCTCTGTTTTTAGTGTTAGCGACTATAATGTGCTTGGAATTGTGGCCATTGTTATCGTGGGGATTGAATTGATAAAATTGTTATCCCAGGATTGATTTCGACCGTCTAATCAGCAAATTTAGTTAAAAATTTAACCGTGAATTTATGGGTAGCAACCTTAAAGGTGCTGCCTTTTTTAATTTGTTGGTGGCCATTTTGGGATGTTAAGATGCTTAATTTTTAACTAAAATCCAAAAGAGTTAGACCTAATGATTTATCAAATCACGCGGCAGTGGTAAACTAAAACAGTATATTAGAGTTCTCTAGGGGAACTAAACTATCCATCCAAATTAAAATTCAGTATGTTAATAGGTGATAATGATGACGACAATTAAAGACGTTGCGAATGAAGCCGGTGTTTCGATTTCAACGGTTTCACGGATCTTAAATTTTGATGATACTTTGTCTGTGGGGGAAGATACCCGACGCCGGGTTTTGGAGGTAGCGGAGAAATTACAATACAAGAAACGAAACCGGCGGACGCCAAAACTGGGCAAGCAGATTGCCATTGTTCAGTGGCACACTGATAAAGAAGAATTATCAGATTTGTACTATCTTCAGATTCAGTACGGCATTGAAAATAAAGCAGTGAGTCTAGGGGCTTCTGTGGAACGCGTAACCTATGAATCAATTGATAAAAACCGCATCAAGAAGTTTGATGGGATTATTGCGGTGGGAAAATTTGACCGCACCGAAGTGACTCAATTAAAATCTTACGGGATTCCGGTCATTTGCATTGGTGAGAACTATTTAGCCTATGATCTGGATTGCATTCGAAGTGATTTCGAAACACCAGTGAGAAAGATTATCGACCGGTTTATCCAAAATGGCATTCAGGATATCGGCATGATTGCCGGTAAAGAACTAACCGTCACCGAAAAGCAGGGTGTCCGTGATCCGCGAGTGGCCACTTTCAACCAATACTTAAAACAAAAAGGTCTCTATAACGAGCAGTTTATTTATCAAGGCCCCTTTGGCCCGGAATCCGGCTTTAATTTAATGAATCAAGCGATCGAAGATTTGGGGAACTCATTGCCGCATGGTTTTATGATCGGAAGCGATTCAATGGCGGTTGGGGTTTTAAGAGCGTTGCAGCAACACCATATCCAGGTGCCAAAACGGGTTAGTCTCATTAGTTTTAATGATGTGGCAATTGCCAAATATACCAGCCCGGCGCTGACGACCGTTCATGTTCACACAGAGTTAATGGGTGAGCGGGCAATTGAAATGCTGCTTAACCGAATTAAGGATCCCAAAAAGATTCCGGAGTTAACCATTATTGGAACGGAGTTAATGGAAAGAGAAAGCAGTTTATAAGAATTGATTAGGGATTAAAAAATCTGCATAACCAGATGGAATCATCTGAGCATGCAGATTTTTTAACATAGAAATCAGTCAACTTACTAAAAAGTCATGATTTTAAGATCCTTTGAAAGCTCTTTGCCAAAATATCGGTAAGCATTCGATCAGAAAAAACAACGCCGTTATCCCAGCCACGTTAATGGCGTAGTGATATCCATCATACCCGTTGCCACTAACTAAACTGGCGAGTCCATCAATGCCGAAAAACCAGCCAATTAATATACTGAAAATAATCAGGGTACGGTTGCATATCTTTTTCAAGCGATCTCATCTCCGTTTAAGCTGCATGAGTAATGGTTAACTTAAAGAACTAATTTTTGATGCTGATACTATCATTAAGATAATAGCGATGCAAAGTAAATGCAAGTGACGGCTGAAAAAAGTTGGTATATCGAGCTTAATCAGCATGGCAGTTAACCTTCGAATTTTAAGCGTATCATTACTTAGCCGAGATCTATCAGGTAATTATCTGCAGATATCGGCTTTTAGTAAGCCCTTCATTTAATTTTAAAATTAGTAAAATGATCAAAAATCGGATTTAGTTTTAGTAAATGTAATTGATTGATTTTTAATCAGATAATTGGAAATACTTTTGAATGATTGGCCAATAGAAATTAGTTGTTTTGAAATGCTTGATAAAGTTGACCTTTAACACAATTTGACTTTTATGGATATATTTTACTAAAAACGTTGATTATTTTTCTAAAAATAGTAAAATTGGACTATGAAAAGAAAGCGCTTGCGTAGATCTGGCTTCGACTATATTAGGTAAAAAGCATGTGATGGAGGAATTATAAAATGGAAAAAGGTTTATTGTATCCCGTGATCAATCAGTATCGCGCCGATGAAAAACTAGACGGGTTATGGAATTTTAAATTCGACCCTGCTGGAGAAGGTGAGCAGCAGGGCTGGCAAAAAGGCTTTGATAATGGCATCAAAATGCCGGTGCCGGCTAGTTTTAATGACTTTTTTACGGATAAAGACGCTCGAGAATATACCGGTGATTTTTGGTATTCCAGACATTTCTTTGTTCCTGATTATTTTAAAGGTCAGGAAATTCAAATCCGGTTTGGTGCGGCAACCCACCGCGCAGTAGTTTATGTAAACGGTCAGGAAATTCGTAGTCATGAGGGGGGCTTTCTTCCCTTTACTGCTGATGTGACGGATGCGGTTAAGTTTGGCCAAGAGAACGTCGTGGCGGTTAAAGTGAATAATGAACTTCACCGGGATGCTTTACCAGCTGGTGATACGGAAACCTTAAAGAATGGAAAAAAGATGGCTAAACCCTTCTTTGATTTCTATAACTATTCCGGCTTAAATCGGAGTGTTCATTTATTAGCTGTACCGAAAAAGGGAATTTATGATTATTCGACTAGTTACGATCTCGGTGAGTCAAAGGCAACGGTCCACTATTCGGTTCGAGCCGACTCCGGTAGTAACGTTAAGGCCAGTTTGATTGACGAAAATGGCCAAGTGGTGGCGACTAATGAAGGTAAGAGCGGTGATTTAATAGTTACCCAACCCAAACTTTGGAACGTCCGGGATGCCTATCTTTACACGATTCAATTCAAACTGCTTGATCAAGATCGGGTGATTGATGAGTACCAGGATCAAATTGGCTTGAGGACAGTTGAGATTAAAGGTCATGAAATCCTAGTGAATCACAAGTCTGTTTATCTGCGCGGCTTTGGTCGTCATGAAGACAGCATTTATGCTGGGCGGGCGTTTGACCTGAACGTGGAACGTCGGGATATGAATCTGATGAAGTGGATCGGCGCCAATTCATTTAGAAGCTCACATTATCCCTATGATGAACAAGTGTATCGATTTGCCGATCGGGAAGGGATTTTAGTGATTGACGAAGTGCCGGCCGTTGGTTTTAAGATGGCTGCCGCTAGTTTCTTGGGTGGTTTGGATCAGTCGTTCTTTGATGGGGATTGGACCAAGGAACTGTATAAAAAGCACTTGGATCAAATCAACGATATGATTCAGCGGGACAAAAATCATCCGAGCGTCTTGGCCTGGAGCTTATTTAATGAGCCGGATACCTCAACGAATTCAGCTGTGCCCTATTTCGAAAAATTGTTTGCGGCAACGGCCAATCTGGATCCGGAAAAGCGGCCCCGGACCTTTACACTCAATGAAGACGATACGTATGAGAAGTCTAAGTGCCTGAAGTTCCCGGATTTCTATCTTTTGAATCGATACCCGGGTTGGTATCACAAATGGGGATATGAAATTTCCGATGGTGAAGCTGGTTTACGTGCCGAACTGGATGAATGGCAAAAATCCGACATTGACAAACCGATTGTGTTCTCAGAATATGGTGCCGATACCGAACCAGGTCTCCACAAACTGCCTTCAATTATGTGGAGTGAAGAATATCAAATTGAATTGCTGGAGATGTTTAACCGCGTCTTTGATTCATACGATTTTATTCGTGGTGAGCAACCTTGGAATTTAGCCGATTTTCAAACGGTTGAAGGTAATATGCGAGTTAATGGCAATAAAAAAGGGATCTTTACACGAGATCGCCAACCGAAGGCCGCTGCTTTTTACTTAAGAAAGCGCTGGACGAAGCTGCCATTAGACTATAAAGCCGGTAAGTAACCGAAAATCTTAAAAACATCGTGATTCGCCTGGTTTAATCAAGCGGGTGACGACGTTTTTTAGAAAAGATGTTGATGTTTAAGGTCAGTAAAGGAGAATCTTATGAACGAGACAAGTTTTATCGTGGATGGACAACAATTGGATTTGAATGCCTTGGACGCGAATACATTCAAAGGGTTTGGCTACATCAGCTGTAATAATTCATCACGATTGCTGCTGGACTACAAGTGGGAACATCGAGACAGCTATGATCAAATCCTGCAAATTCTATTTGGCGGAAATCATCCGTTAATGCGGCTATTAAAGGTTGAAATGGGCGTTGATGCCAACACCTCATCAGGAACAGAACCAGCCACGATGAGAAGCGCTGAGGATCAGGCCAATGTGCGACGTGGCGCCGGCTTTCAACTGATTGCGGATGCCAAAAAGATTCAACCGGCTTTAAAAACGGCCATTTTAAGATGGGGTGAACCCGGCTTTCTAAGAAAGAAGTGGGCCGCGGTTAAAACAGCCGATCCGGATCAAAATGTTTCTGAAGATGTTTTTGAGGCGATGTATCAGTGGTACAAAAAAACGATTGTTGCCGCCTATGAAACTTATGGGTACCTAATTGATTATGTTGATCCTGATCGAAATGAAACCAAACATCCAATGTATCGCTGGATTAAGTGGTTTGCGGATCGATTAACCAATGATCAAGCCGGATTTCCGAATGGGTTTCCGGTTGAGCAGTACCAACAAATTAAAATCATTGCGGCCGATCAAAACTATGAACGAGATTTTGGTGACAGGATGCTGGCAGACAAAGCATTACGGGTCAGGGTGCCGGCCGTGGGTTTTCATTACAATACCGATGACAGCAAAAACCAGGCCTTTACAAAACTAGCAGATGAGTTTCACCATGAAGTTTGGTACAGTGAAGGAATTGCACCCATGACGTTTGGTAAGTATCGAGTGAGAGCTAGCAACGGGGATGGCATTGGCGGTGTTCAAAGTGGTCTTGATGTTGCCAACCGATTAATTAAAAGTTATGTTAAATCCCGACGCAGTCTTTACCTGTTTCAACCGGCCGTTTCGGCTTATTATCCAGGCGTTAATTACAGTCATAAGGAGTTAATTGCAGTCAATCGGCCTTGGTCGGGATTCTTTGAAGTCGATAATGTCGGCTTGCAATGCATGAAACACTTTACGGATTTCGCTAAAGCCGGTTGGGATAACGAACAGGCATGGCGCTATTTGACGAGTGCTTGTGACAGTAAAGTGAGCGGCACTGAAAATCTGTCTCAGGATGCGGAAGCGCCCAGCTATCTGACACTGGTTTCACCGGATAAGCAGGATTATTCAATCATTTTAGTGAATGATAGTCCGGAGCCCCGAACCTATCATGTCCAGTTCAAACACATCGGCCGGCAGAAAAATCAGCCGCTGAATGTGTGGGAAAGTATCGGTCCGAACTCCCCATCGGATGATTACGATAGTCGACTGAAACGACTGCGGGAAACGCTTCGACCGATTAATAATCGAGTAACGATTTTGGTTCAACCCCATTCAATTGTCACTGCCACAACATTGACTTTAGCGTCAGACCGCGAAGTTCAATATCGACGACTGGAAAGCCCACATCAAGATCGGGTATTAATGGAGCAGGGATCGGTATTATACACCGATGATTTTCAATATCGGCAGTATCCGGATGATTATTTAAAGCTGCGGGGAAACACACCACGGTTTACCACGGATCAGGGCGGCGCGTTTGAAGTCGCTGAAGTAGATGGTCGGCGGGTGTTGCAACAGGTCATCTCTGAGAAATACCGGGCACTGGATTGGGAATATTCCTATGCGCCTAATCTGACAGTGGGAGACGATCATTGGACGAACTATTCAGTAACTGTTTCAATGAAGTTCGATGCACACACTTGGCAGAATTCACCAACCGGAAACTACTTTGGCATCGGGTTGCGCGAATTAACTGATGTAAAAGGACGTTTGGAGAGTGCTCCATACGTCTTTAAGGTTTTCAGTGATGGCGGTTGCCAGTTGATTAAGGATGATCAGGTGGTTGACTTGGCCTATGTTGACAACTTGGATTTGTCAAAAACTCATCAAATCAACTTTAGCGCAAACGGTAACCATTTAACTGCCGAATTTGATGGCCAATCAGTCTTTGACTTCACTGATGTCAATAATCCGAAGTTTAGTGGCCGGGTTAAACTTGGAAGTGGCTATTACCATACTCAAATTCGTCAACTCACGATTAAGAAAATTGCGAGTGACCAGACAATTATTACAAAACGATTGGATGATTTGGATAGTGCCATCACTTACACCGGAAATTGGACACACGTCTGTGGCCTGGGTAATACGAAGTGGAACCGAACGCTTTCTTACGGCGAGGCATCCAAAGAGAAACCAACCCATTTGAGGTTTGCGTTTGAGGGCACCGGGTTTTCGTTAGTTGGTCAACAAACTGTCACCAGTAACTTAAAAGTTTCAGTAGATGATCAGGTCATCAATTGGAATCTTCATCCTCAAACTGGGAGTGATCGTACTGAAAATGGCCAGGTGCTGGGATTGCCATCGGCTAAACATCAAGTTAAAATAACGGTTCAAAGCGGTCGCTATACGTTGGATGTGATTAATCTCATCAACTAAATTTAAAACAAAAAGCAACTGATCCAAACGGTGATAAGGCATCATCTGTTTTGGATCGGTTGCTTTTATGATTCTTGGGACTTGTAAGTTCGAATTTTAGGTGGCATGTAGGTGGTCATAAAAGTGTAAATGTCACTCAACGAATCGGAAAATAGTAGCTTATCCCGATCAGCTTTTGAAAGGAAACCGCTGTTGGTCATTTGATCGAACATGGCTTTTAAAGGGTCATAGTAGCCGGTAACATTAAAAAAGACGCATGGGTTAGGGTTGTTACCCAAACGAGCCCATGAAAATGCCTGAGACATTTCTTCAAGAGTGCCGACGCCACCAGGTAACGCGATACAGCCATCGGAAAGTGTCATCATCTGTTCTTTACGGGTTGACATGTCATTAACCACCGTTAATTCCGATAATTTAGCCAGTTCGGCCAGTTCTGCGCCGCGCTCGACTAATTCCTTTGGCATGATGCCATGCACCTGGCCACCACGTTCGAGTACCCGCTTGGAAATCGCGCCCATTAAACCAATGCCACCGCCGCCGTAAACTAGCTCAAGGTGATGGTCAACCAACCAGTCGCCGAGTTGGATAGCGGCTTTGGTATAAACGGGATCATTGCCGGAAGCAGCACCACAATAAACCGCAATTTTTTTCATTTGGCTGAGACTCCTTCATTTTTGGATTGAATGAATTTATTATATCTCAACTTTTTGCTTTTTAGTACTACTGATCTATTTTGACAGATCAAAATGGGGTTATAATAATTTCAACGATAGAAAATGAGAAAGGATGATTATTTGAATCAAAGAATATTGACGTTACAAGCAACCGGTCAAAAATTGGGGCTGGATGCATTCTTGCTGACAAATGAACTTAGCTTAAAGTACTTAACCGGCTTTGATGGACTTGATGGCGATGGTTGCCTGGTTGTTACCCCTGACTCGGTTACTCTGATAACGGATGCCCGGTATCAGGAAGCATTAAGTCATTCGCTTTCAAAAGACATTAATGTGGAAATTACACGGGATTATTATCAGGTTGCTCGGAAAGTGCTCAGTGATCCGTCATATCAAAAAATTGGTTTTGAGACGTCTGTCAGTTATGAACTTTATCGCACACTCAGCCAATTATTTGGCAATCGACTGGTGCCGGAAAACGGAATTGTTGAGAAGCAGCGGGAAGTCAAAAGTGCCGATGAAGTGGCTATTTTGAAGCGTTCGACTGCTTTGGCCAGCGCCGGTTTTTCAGCATTGATTAAGCAGGTTCGTGTTGGCCAAACTGAGCGTCAGGTTGCCAACTGGCTTAATAATTGGATGCTGGAACATGGTGCCGAAAAGCCCAGTTTTGATACAATTGTGGCGAGCGGTTATCGCTCAGCATTGCCCCACGGGTCGGCTTCTGAGAAACCGCTGCAACAAGGTGAGTTGGTGACCATCGATTTTGGATATTATGTCGATGGTTATACTTCAGACATGACCAGGACGTTTGCACTCGGTGATCCCGGTGATGAATTGCGGCAAGTCTACCAAGTGGTCCATGAAGCTCAAGAGAAAATGTTTCAAGTTATCAAGCCGGGTGCTAACGGTCAAGAAGTCGATGCTGCTGGTCGGGATTACATTGATCAGCAAGGTTTTGGCCAATATTATAATCATGGTAGTGGTCATGGGATTGGTTTGGCTATTCATGAGGGACCTAATTTTGGGCCACGATGGCGTTCGAATGTCATTACCGAAAACAATGTCATGACTGTAGAACCAGGGATTTATCTGCCAGGTAAGGGTGGCGTTCGGATTGAAGATGATTTATTAATTACCAAAACAGGTAATCAGCGGCTGACAACGGCTAACCGGGATTTGCTGATTCTTTAGTTGTTTTTATGGGTTTGAGATTTAGAGTTAGCTGTAAATAAATGACTGACCTTGTAGGTATCGAAGTAGCTTGATTGAAAAAGTTACTTCGGCCTATTTTTTTATTATCGGCGTAGTCTATAATAAGTTTAATGACGATGTAAAAAGAGGGGGAATTAAGTTGCAACGTTCAAAGGCAACGGGCATCATTTTAGCAATTGCCGGGCCATTACTTTGGGGCGTTTCTGGAACGACAGCGCAAGCATTGTTCACGAATGGCACCGTTAGTTCAAATTGGTTGGTCGCCGTTCGAATGCTGATTTCGGGATTATTGTTAGTCTTATTCGGACTTTTTCAAGATCACCGGCATAATCTGATGGTTTGGCATCATTGGCGAGATGCCAGTTACTTGATTTTCTTTAGCTTTATTGGCATGGCGGCTTCACAATATACATATTTCAAAGCGATCGATTATGGGAATGCGGCAACTGCTACCATTCTTCAATTTCTATCACCAGCAATTATTATCGTGTATCTGGCTTTCAGCACAATGAGCTGGCCAAGAAGGGTAGATCTCTTATCGCTGGTAATGGCTTTAACCGGCACAGTTTTATTGGTTACCCATGGTCATTTGACAACCTTAGCGATCCCGGCAAACGGGTTTACATGGGGGTTACTAACAGCTGTCAGTGCTACTTTATACACTTTATTACCACGACCGTTGTTGGAAAAATATGGCTCGATTCCGATTGTTGGTTGGTCAATGTTAATCGGTGGCGTTGCCTTTAGTTGTTATTATCGAATCTGGGCGCATTTGCCGACTTTTCAACTGGAAACTTATGCGAGAATTGGGTTTGTGGTTATTTTTGGAACCATGTTTGCCTACTTATTTTTTCTAAAGAGCCTGCACTATATTACTGCGACCACGGCCAGCATGTTGGGCTGTTTTGAACCGTTATCAGCAACCTTACTGTCCATTATTTTTTTGGGTGTGCAATTTGGTCTCCCAGAAGTGGTTGGGGCAATTCTAATTATCGGAACGGTTTTCGTTCAATCTTGGGCAACTATGAAGGGGACAATTCATACTCGGAAAGGACATGCTTGACTGTTGGCATAAAAAAGAAGTTGAAACCAATTTTGATTTCAACCTCTTTTTGGAGCTTGTAAAACATCTTAAATAATGACAATACTTTGAGACAAGCTTATTTTGAAGCACAGAGTGTCAGCATTTGCAAAACACTACTCTGATAACCGGCACCAAATTGAGATAAGTGAAACATCAGATAATAAAGCTCATAGAATGGTAGTCGATTATCAGTACCCCGTTCCAAAGGATAAACTTGTTGGTAACCCTTGTAAAAGTCAGCGTTAAAGCCACCGAAAACCCGGGTGATCCCCAAGTCAAACTCTCGATCACCATAGAAAACCGCCGGATCGATGAAAACTGGTTGGCCGTTAGGATTAAACATGAAGTTTCCCGACCATAAATCACCATGTAGCAGGGATGGTAAGGGATGATAAGTGATCATTAAATGTTTAAAGACTTTGATGGCTGTTGCGTATTGGGTTTCCATTTCTGGTGTCCATAATCCGTGATGCTGAATTAGTTTTTTTAAGGGTGCCAGTCGTTGATCAATAAAGAATGATTCCCAATCACTACGCCAGCTGTTGTCGGCTGTATAGGTTCCCATGGTGAAAGCTTCACTAAATCCGTATTGTTTATTGGGACTGTGACGCTTGTGGAGACTAGCTAATTGGCGGCCCATCTCAGTTTGATCGCCTGCCGGTTGGTGTTCAATATAATTCAATAAGAGATAAGCATCGCTGCCAAACGAACCCCAATCGAGAACTTTTGGTGTCAGGACGGTTTGTGATAGCAGTTTAAGACCGGTAACCTCGTGCTGGAAAAAACTTTTCGGGTGATTAGGTTGAATCAATAAAAAATAATGGGTACCGGTTTGATCGGTTAGTTGGTAAGCTTCGTTAATATCGCCGCCGCCAACGGGTTGATAATCGGTGACGTGTTCGATTGGTAGCTGACTAAATAAAGTTGGATCCACGATTAACCCCTCCCTGATTTGTTAGGCTATCCCTATAGTAGCACGACTCAATCACTAGCAGATTCTTTAACTTCATTAAAAAACCTGGATAATCTCTAAAAAAATAAAAAGAGGCCGCTGACCTGATCAAATTAATGATTTGGGCAGCAGCTTTTTTCACCCAATGGGTGAAAAAATGACTCCGATCTGTTAAATTAAATTTACCAGAAAGAACCAACAAAAGGAGTCCTCTCTAATGACTTTATCGAAAATTCCGTTACAATTCAACTCTAAAAT
>NZ_LS423008.1 GCF_900411375.1 Lentilactobacillus raoultii
TTAGGCACGCCGCCAGCGTTCGTCCTGAGCCAGGATCAAACTCTCATCTTAAAATGAGTAATTTGTGACTCATTGATTGTTGTTCTTAATTTACTAGCGAATTGACTTCGCAATTTGTTAATTGGCTTCGATTAAGATCGAAGCACCCTACACAATTGTTTGTCGAAAATTTTGTTCAGTTTTCAAAGGTCTACTCGGCTATCAAAGCGCTTGTTTATCGCTTTTGACAACTATTTAATATTATCAGATTTCCAATTGAAATGCAAGGCCTTTTTTTGAAGCACTTGGAACGGGCCACGCAATGGAAAGCCGATTGCTTTAACGCAACGAAAACTAGTTTACCAAGATTTTGAAAGTTGGTCAAGAGAAATTTTCAAACTAATCAAAAAAAGTTGCAAACAGTGGCGCTCTGCCTCCCGTTTACAACTTTCAAAATTTAGTTTGAAATCAGTTTTTATTAAATTGGTATAGCCTGCACCACTTGATTTACAAGTAAGCCGCCGTCTAAAACTAATCTGAAGTCTGGCTGCTAATCATTGACCAATTAAATCATTAGTTTTGCCAGTACCCCTTCTTACAAGAAGGCTTTAATCACTTATCACTAACGCAGAGTTAGTTAACCCGTGCTAAGAAATAATGTTTTTTGCCCCGTCGAACAATGACAAATTTACCATCAAATTTTCGACTTGGATCAATTTCAAAATCCACATCCTGAATTTTTTCGCCATTAATTCGAATCGCACCATTTTTAATATCTTCACGCGCTTGTCGTCTAGATGATTCAATCTTAGTTGCATCAACCAACCATTGAACAATACTAAGCGGTTCTGATGAAACCTCAACTGTTGGCATATTTTTGAATCCCTGCTCAATTTCCGCCGTTGTTAAATCGGAAACTTCTCCCGAAAATAAAGCCTTGGAAATCCGCTCTGCTGAAGCCACCGCTTTTTGTCCATGAACAAACTTGGTGACTTCTTCTGCCAAACGACGCTGAGCTTCCCGCTTTTCCGGATGACTTTGCACTTTTTCAGCCAGTTCATTAATTTCATCCTGACTCAAAAAAGTGAAATACTTCAGGTACTTAATCACATCTCGATCATCCTGATTTAACCAAAACTGGTAGAATTCGTAAGGCGTTGTCTTTTCAGGATCAAGCCAAACATTGCCACCTTCACTCTTACCAAATTTGGTACCATCCGCCTTCAGTAGTAATGGAATTGTCATCCCATATGCTTTTGCATCAGCGCCTTCCACTTTATGGATTAAATCAATTCCTGACGTAATGTTTCCCCATTGGTCAGCGCCACCTAATTGCACCTGAACATCATTATGTCGGAAAAGGTGTAGAAAATCGATTCCCTGAAGAATTTGATAAGTAAATTCCGTAAACGAAATCCCGGCTTCCAGTCGACTGGCAATAATTTCTTTTCGAATCATTGTATTGATATTGAACAATTTGCCATAATCCCGCAAGAAATCCAATAAAGATAGTTTTGATAACCAATCATAATTGTTCACAATTTCAAATGAGCCATCCTGCCCAAACAGTTTTTCCATTTGGCGGGTTAATGCTTCCTGATTATGGCGAACCTGATCCATCGTTTGAAGCACCCGTTCGGACTTTTTTCCACTTGGGTCACCAATTGAGCCGGTCCCGCCACCAATCACAATAACCGGATGATGGCCAGCTAATTGAAATCGTTTCAAAATCATAAACGGAATCAAATGCCCAATATGCATACTATCCCCTGTTGGATCAATACCAACGTAAAGCCCAACTGATTTTTGATTAACTAACTCGTTCAAGCCTTCATGGTCGGTTTCCTGATTAATCGCGCCACGCCATTTTAAGTCATCTAATATATTCATTATCAACTATTCCTCCAAATTAAAATATCCCTGACAATTAAACATTGCCAGGGACGAAATTTCCGCGTTACCACCCAAGTTACTGCTAAAAGCAGTCTCTCAATTCATTGGTAACGAAATGACTCGTCTATTAAATCAATAGTCAGCTCCATAAGCGTAATTTTATCAATTAATCGCTTGACTCACATTGCCGTCAAGTTTCTGACTTCCCAAATTAATTGACTACTGAACTTATTTCATCGCCTTTAAACAATAACTTCATCATAATTGTTGACGATTTGGTTGTCAATTGAAAATTTAAAATGCGGCTGATCCTTTTTTAGGGGACAATACCTAGTTTCACTTCAGGTCGATTACCAACCCTTCGTTCTCCAAAAATAGTGTCCTTATCCAACTACTTTCAGTTCGTCAAACATCATCTTAGTTGTATTTTAAGCGTCGAACTTCTAAAATTGAAGTAAAGGTAGAAATTGCCGGTCTTAGTAGAAAGAAAGTGGTTTCAATGCTTAAAATTATTTACGAAAACGGCGGTGCTCGCGAAACGATCACTTACAAATCAGTGGCAGACTTTATGGCTAATCAACGTTTGGAAGTCCCAGACCTGGAAGACTACTACAAAATTGACAGTGTCACTTTGGACGATCAGCCAATCCAGTTAAAAGACAAGACCATTGTTGGTTTGTATAACAAGTTTGATAGCGAAGGACAGTAATTACCAATTATTAAGTGACAGACTACTTTTTAATCAATTTTAGGGTGACCATGGATAGAAGGGTCACCCTTATTTAATTCGCCAGTCTAACAAACCAAAACCACTCCTAAAATATTTGGACGCGCATTCTTAGAAGTTCAATTTTTAATCTTCTGGCTTTGAAGCGTCAACTATTTTGAAATAAGTTTTATCACCTTCAACAACCCCATAGACCCGTTGACTGCGTGAAGCATCCTTGAACCCAAAATCAATGATGCTACGGTTCTTGGCCACATCAACACCTTGTAATTGAGCCTTAATAAAGGTTCGCAACACTGGCATCTGAGCTTCAAATTTTTTCGCTTTTTCAACGGCCGACTGCAGTGTAAAACCTTGCGTCAAGTATCGTTGAATATGAAAGATCATCATCAATGTTCGAAATGTATATTGCCTTTGAGTACCCTTTTCTTGGGTAATCGGTGCAATATATTGCTGTTCTTCCCAGTATCTTAGTTGTCGGCCGGAGACACCGGTAATTTGCTGTACCTGACCAATCCCAAAAATCAACTTATCGCTGTCAATTAGCGGTTTATCCGAATCTTTATTTGCCATTAATTTCACCTTTTAATCCAACTGTTGAATTCTATATTCGTCACACGCCCATTATTATAACAAATTAACGTGACCAACGATAAACCGCTTTCTAAAATTTTAAAAAGTTTTGAAGCTCACTTTTTAACCATCGATCCGTGCCGGAAACTAAATTTACAGATAATCTTTTTGAAAATTTGGTATAATACGTGGCGTAATCGTAACTATACTGAAAGGACTGGAAAAAATGGGGTTTTCACCAAAATTAATTGTTGCTGATTTATCACTAATCCTTTCAATTGCAATTGGATTTTACGGTCAATCAGCTCATCTTGAGGATAACGTTAAGATCGGTTTGATTATTCTGGCCAGTATTTTTTTAACCATTTCAATCGTCATCAACGTTGTCAATGCCGTTCAAAAACGGCGTGAACGAAAAAACAAGTAGTCTTGATTGCCTAATGAAAATGATCAAAAACAAGTTTAAAGTGAGCAACAAAAAGTTCTACGAAACCAACACTTCTGAGTTGATCTTGTAGAACTTTTTAATAGCTCATAATTTAAAGTCGGTATCAGGGCCTATCATAAATTTTAATCAGCCCCTGTGTGCCTAAATCGCCCCAACCGAATTGGTCGACCATCGCTTCATACAATGCCTTGGCTTGTTTGGTTGCCGGCAGCTGAAGGTGCATCTGATCAGCAACTGTCAGCGCAATTCTCAGATCCTTAAGAAAATGTTTGGCGTAAAAGCCGGGCTTCAAATCTCCTGCTAAGATTCTCGGTCCGTAAGTCCCCATACTCCAATTGGCAGCGCCGCCACCTTGAATTGTTTTAATCATCTGAGCCTGATCCAAACCGGCTTTCTTTGCGAAAACTAATGCCTCTGTCAATCCGGTCATCGTTCCGGCAATCATAATTTGGTTAGCCATCTTGGCATTCTGTCCTTGGCCTGCAGTTCCAAAGCGACTAACGGATGTCCCCATCTCATTAAAAATTGGCAGTAGTTTATCATACACAGGTTTTAACCCACCAACCATAATGGTTAATGTACCTTTCTTAGCACCAACATCCCCGCCAGAGACCGGTGCATCCAACACATCAATTTGACGCTGCTGGCCGGTTTTAAAGATTTTTTCAGCCAGCATCGGTGAACTGGTCGTCATATCTATCAACGTTTGACCTGTTTGGGCCGTCTGAAAAATACCGTTATTACCAAAGTACACCGTCTCCACGTCTTTGGGAAATCCGACCATCGTAATTACGACGTCACTAACTTGTGTTAACAGTGCCGGAGTCGCCTGCCAAGTGGCGCCACGTGACAAAACCGGTTGGGCATGCGCCTTGGTTCGATTATAAACTGCTACCTCAAATCCAGCTTTTAATAAATTATTAATCATCCCAGTGCCCATTACACCAGTTCCAATAAATCCAATTTTCATTACAAACACTCCTATCGATTCTTAACTGCTGTCAACAATGGCTCCCACCACTCGGGGTGAATGACATACCAATCAATTGTATCACCCATGCCGGTTTCAAAATCAAATTCCGGTCGCCAGCCTAATTCATGCCGAATCTTTGAATCATCGATTACATAACGCACATCATTGCCCGGACGATCTTTAACAAACGCGATCTGTGGTTGAGCGGCTTCCAACTGTTTTTTGATTCGATCGACAATTTGCAAATTAGTCCGATAGTTATGAGCAGCAATGTTATATATCTGGCCAGGGTGACCGCTTCTTAAAACCAAGTCAATCGCGCGACAGTTATCCAAAACATTTAACCAATCACGGCTGTTTTTACCAGTCCCATACACTGGTAGCTTTCGACCATTTAACGCTGCCGTGACCATCAATGGCACTAACTTCTCCGGAAATTGATAGGGCCCGTAATTATTGGCTGATCGCGTAACGCAAGCTTTGAGTCCAAACGTTTTAAAGTAAGAAAGTGTCAGTAAATCGGCTGCAGCTTTACTGGCAGCGTAAGGTGAACTGGGACTAAGGGGCGCTTGTTCGTCAAACTTTGTATGTAGCGGTGTGCTTCCATAAACCTCATCCGTGGATACTTGGACAAACTTTGTCAGTTGATATTTTTTTGCAATCGCCAATAGCGTCGCTACCCCATCAATGTTACTGTGAATGAATGGTGCCGCATTCAGGATTGATCGATCAACGTGTGATTCTGCGGCAAAATTAACAATTGCCTCAATTCGGTTATTTTTAACCACTTGTCCCACTGCTTGGCTGTCAGCAATATCTCCCTTCACAAATGAGTAGTTTGCTTGATTGGGCAGATTGGTCAAATTGGTTAGTTGGCCAGCATAAGTCAATAAATCAAAGTTAATGATTTGATCCTCGGGATGTGCTCGCAACAGTAACCGGATAAAGTTCGAACCAATAAAGCCCGCACCCCCAGTGACAAGAATTTTCAAAGAAATCGCCTCCTTGACCGGCTCTAAAGAAAATTACAAGTCTAATGTATCACAAATTGAGAAATTCAAAAACTGATTTTCCAACCGGACTGCCCCAATCTCTGCCAATCAACTGGTGATGCACTCGCTTCAGCAAAAAAGGCCCCATTACTTTAATCTCAGTGGCCTCAATCAATTATTGCTCAGTTAATTAGCTACATCAGTCATCCTCGAGAACATCTTCGTTAACCCAATACTTTTGAGCCGATGCACTTTTAGCTACTCTAATTCGATAAAAGTCTTCTGATTCTCGTTCACCATCGTCATCTCGATAGTACGCCTTAGCCTTCATATCGACATAAACTCGTTTACCAACTTTGGCTTTAATCTGACGCCAAGAATAAGTCCGATTATTTTTCTTGCCTCCCGGAACATATCGATAAAGCTTTTCCTCACGGTAACCATCGTCTAATGTTGTTCTAAAATTAGTTTTATAATACTTGATTCGATATACTCGAGATGGACTAAAGTCAAGGGTTTGGATTTGGTCTGAGTGTAATCTTGTTCCCTTAAAATACTCGGTATCGGTTGCGGCCGCCACCTTGTTATGATGGGCGGTTGTCATTCGAGCAGTTTCAGGTTGAGTATCTGAACTAACTGAGAAGCCAATAATTCCCAGTGGTATTAGACACAGAAGCCCGGCATCAATTAACAGATTCTTTTTCACAGTTCATCCCTCCAAAGACAAAATTAATTTGGCTATCTTAAACCTTATCGTAATCATAATTATATCCAAATATATAGAAGAAAGTATGATGAATTTATGACCTTTTTCCAAATTTTTAAGTAAAAAGCGTTAGCCCGCACTTTGGCTTTGGCTAACGCTTTCATTTTGTATTCAATCAGTACTATTCATTACTTCTGATCATAAGCTTCTTGGAATAACTGAACTAATTCTGCCTTCGTTCCCTTACGCGGATTTGAAAAGGCATTCCCATCCTTCAACGCATTTTCAGCCATCAAGTCAAAATCTTCTGGCTTGGCGCCGATCGCTTTAATACTTCGCGGAATATTCACGTCATCACACATTTGTCGCATTGCTTTAATAGACAAATCGGCTGCTTCACGGACTGACAAACCATCAGTATTTTCACCCATAATCTTAGCCAATTGGGCAAACCGTTCCGGAGCCGCGATTAAATTGTACTTTTCAACAATCGGCAGCAACATTGCACAGCAAACACCGTGTGGTGCATCGTACTGACCACCTAATTGATGGGCCATTGCATGAACATACCCTAAGTCCGCGTTATTAAAGCCCATACCGCCAAGCATTTCTGCTTCGACCATCTTGGTCCGCGCTTCAACATTGTGACCATTGGCAACTGCTTCTCGAAGGCTTTCCTCAACCAACTTAATTGCTTGAATACATTGACCATCCGTAATTTCATTTCGATTAGTAGAAACATAGGGTTCAATGGCCTGCACAAAGGTATCCATCCCGGTTGCCGCCGTGAGAGAAGCCGGCACATCCAACATGAGCATCGGATCATTAAATGAAACCAAGGGGACATTTCGCCAAGAAACAACCACGAATTTCAGCTTGGTTTCTTCGTTGGTAATCACACAATGACGCGTTAATTCAGAAGCCGTTCCAGCCGTTGTATTGACTGCCATTAATGGTGGTAATGGTTTAGTTAACGTCTCAATTCCGGCTAACTTGGTGATATCATCACCATTCGTTAAAATAATGCCGGTTCCCTTTCCGGCATCGTGAGCCGAACCCCCACCAACGGTAATAATACTGTCACAGTTTTGGGCTAAATAAAGTTTTTTGGCTTCTTCGATATTTCGAATTTTCGGATTTGGTTCTACGCCATCATAAATCGCATAGGAAACCCCTGCAGCTTCAAGAGACGCTAACGTCTGGGCAACTGGTCCATTTTTCAATGCCCGTAAATTTTTATCAGTTACAACCAAGGGATGTGACATATTCAACATTTTAGCACGATCGCCAATCTTTTGAATAACACCCTTACCAAAGAAGTTAACACTCGGCATCAAGAAATCAAAATTTTCTTTCATCATAAACTTCCTCCTAAATGATCCTAATTGGTACCACGCCCATAATAGCATTCCAGCGGATTATATGTAAACCTTTTCACATTTTAAATAAGCTTTATAAAACCGTTAACTAAGCCAATCGTTGAATATTTAACGATAATATATTTCGATATTAACCATTTCTTTCACAATTAACCATCATGTTAAAAGATACATCATCGGGCAACTTCCCTATCGGCTATTGATTCCAGTCTTCGATTAGTTTAAAATGGAAGAGATTTTAATGAACTAAGGCTTTGATGAGAAGAGTAACGTGAGCAATTGGCTAAGAGAGTTTCAATTGGTGAGAAGAAACCCAATAGCTGACGTGAAGATGAGCTCGGAGCTTATGTGTGGGTCGTCTGGCTGACACATCGCCGGCAGTCGTTATCCTGCTGAGTTGGATATTAACGCACCCTATTCAACTTGCTGAGGCTAATACTGCAAAGTATCGGCAAACCCAGGTGGTAACATGATTTAACCGTCGTCCTGATCAAACAGGAAGGCGGTTTTTTGTCATTAAATTTATATTTTTTGGAGGAACTTTTCACATGACTAAGAAGAAACCATTCGACATTGATACATTATTGGTCCAAGCTGGAAACCGTGATAACCATGATCAGTACCAAGCTATTTCAACGCCCATTTATCTAGCGTCAAATTTTCGCCATCATGACTTGGAAGAAGTTAAACGCTTTGATCCAGACAAACAATATTCCTATTCTCGACTGGCAACCCCTACTCGGCGAATTTTGCAAGAAACCTTGGCAAAATTAGAAGGTGGCAGCCAGGCATTCGCTACCAGTTCTGGAATGGCAGCAATCCAGCTGGTTTTCTCGCTCTTTAAAACCGGTGATCAAATTATTACCTCTGATGACCTGTATGGCGGTTCCTTCCGCTATTTCGACTACCTGAGCGATCATGTCGGTCTCCAATTCAGTAAATGGAATGGCAAAGACTATGACCAATTAGCACAACTGATCACTCCTCAAACTAAAGCAGTGTGGCTCGAAACACCCTCCAATCCAACCATGAAAGTAATCGATATTCAAAAGGTCGCCAAAATTGCCCATCAAACCAATCCGGCCTGTTTGGTCTGTGTGGATAATACTTTTCTAACCCCTGTTTATCAACAACCCATTCGCCAAGGAGCCGATATTGTTGTTCATAGTGCCACGAAGTACTTATCCGGGCATAACGATATGTTGGCTGGGGCCGTGATTGCTAAATCAGCAACCATTAGTGACACACTGGCTTTTAACTTTAACACAACCGGTGTCACACTCGATCCGTTTGATTCCTGGCTATTACTGCGAAGCCTCAAAACCCTTTCGATTAGAATGCAACGCCACACGGAAAACGCGACTTACATTTCAGAAAACCTGGCAAAACTTCCTCAGGTTGAAAAAGTGCTTTATCCAGGACAGGGCGGCATGATCAGTTTCTATGTTCAAAATCAGCAACAAGTTGAACAACTATTCAAACGGCTCAAGATTATCTCTTTTGCCGAAAGTCTGGGTGGTGTCGAGTCCCTATTGACTATCCCAGCGCTTCAAACTCACAAAGACATGGCCGAAGCCGATCGCTTAAAACTCGGTATTACCGATAAATTGTTACGATTGTCTGTCGGCTTGGAAAAAGCTTCAGACTTATTTGATGATTTAAAACAGGCCTTGGCTGACTAATTACTCCTAATCTTAGAAAAACCGACTGGATAACGTTGATAATGCGTTACCCAGTCGGTTTTTCTTTTATAAGCTGCCTTCCATTAGACCAAAGTAAATCGTTAGAATCAGGAGATCAGCCGAGCCACCCAGACTTAAATTCCTAGCCAGAAAGGTCTTGTTAAGTTCAACCAACTTTTGGCGTCCTTCAGCAGTTTGACTACCACCCAAAGCTAAAAATTGTTTAGCCTCATGATGAGCCCAGTCAATTACTTTTCGGGTGCCGGCTCGTTTTATTAAGTTGCTGTCCCTTGATTGACTGACAATCTTCATCAAAGTGTCCAACAAGCGCTGATTACGGGTCCCACTGGCTTGGCGAAGAAATGGCAGCCCCACTGTCAAAACAGTCGGGTAGCCATTTTCAGCCTCCCCGCGAATCCCGGTTTCACCATATTTAACAAACTGCCGCTCACCAGCTGTTAAGGTTGATTGGGGCTTATCAAAGACGCCATCAAAATCATGCGCGGTCAATCCGGTTAGCATTTGTTTAACCGTTTCAGTCACCCGCTCGGCAGAAAAAGCAACCTCCCCATTACGGAATAGGTAACCGGTTGCTGTTACTAAAACGCCTAATGAGAAAATGGCTCCCTTATGCGTATTAATTTGATTAGTCGCTTCAAACATTGTTTTTTCAGCTTGAATCCCCAGGGGACGAATTTGTTCGAACAACGCCGGCAATGCCATAAAGTTAGTTTGCCAACCGGTATCAAAACAAGCGCGTAAATACGGCGTTAATGAAACCGCACTATCAATAAAATTAAACGCATCCATGTCTGGGTGAGGACCTGAACTTACCGGATCAACCAATCCGGGTTTAGGTGTAGCTGTAACTTCATAAAGCATCGATTTAACGGCATTGTCAACGGTTTTGGTGATCAGACGATCATGCTTGACCGCTAACGACATTGTTTTCAAGAGTGGCTTCCTCCATTCAGTTATCTAATTAATTAAAATAGGTTTGGTACATTTGACTAATTTTAGATTGAAGTTCGGCAACTGAATGGCGTCTGGAGCGCGCACATTCCTTAGCTGGGCGATCACAAATCAGGCACCGGCGGGCTGCTAAGCCAAAGTCACTTCTTGAAAGAGGCTGACTTCCACACTTAGCCGTTAGAACGTCCACGTCAAATAACCGGCCCAGCTCAAATCGGTCCTCAAAGTTAACAGCTAACCGTTTCATTTTTTCCGCTGATTCATTGAAGACCATAAACGTTTCCTGACCAGTCTCACGATGCCATTTAATGGTTTTCAGTGAAGGTGAGACCTGATGTTGTGCTAATAATCGATTAAAGTGAGACAGCCCTTCGTCAAACAGGCTTGTTAACTGCGGGTTACTTTTAATTGGCCCCGCTACGTTCAACTTAACAGCCACAACGGCCGCTTTTGGAAAAACCGCTAATAGTTTGGCCTGCAAAGCAGCCCGTTGATCTTTATTGGTTAAAACAGCTAAGATGTTTTGGGGCGTGCCTGCCTCAAAAATTGATTTTGACACCACTCAGTCCTCCTTAACTTGAAAATCATTCAACATTTAACATGGAGCCGTTAGATCACAACTACCGTGACCGTTTACTCAGTTACCAGCAACCCTGGCCCCACTTTGAAGCCGGGCTTGAAGTTCTCCCAAGTGTGCCTTGAGATAGGCATAGGTTGTTTCTGGCACAAACGACTGAATTTGATCAAGTTGATTATTTTGAATCGCCTGGCGAACGCTGGTAGCAGTAATCAGTTTACCAGAATCAGTTTTTCGCCGTTCGATCACTTTTACTGCTACTTCAGGCGGTAATTCCCGCTGCAGTACCTGATTATAAATAGCGGTCGTCCGAGATTTTGGCTCACTTCCCAAGTACCGAGTCTTAATATTAAGTGGTGGGGCAATTTGAAATTTAAAAATCCGGGCATCCAGGCTCGTTTGATAGTAAATTGCATCGTCCCTGGTCGGTAAAAAGTAGGCTGGAAAAGTCGCGTAACTCACCATGTAATCGCCACCGTTTATTACTTTCACGTTGGTTAGATCGGCCACGCCTTTTTTAACAAGTTGTGTCCGTTCAGCCGTTCTCAATAACGAAACATCGCTATTGACAATAAATATATAAAGCAATTGATTCTCACGGGCAGCCCGTTCAACCAAATAACGGTGTCCCAAAGTAAAAGGGTTGGCATTCATCACAATTGCCGCCACCGTTTTTCGATCCTGCTGCGAGATCCGCGGAATTTCAGCAAGAAAATCCTGAACATTCCGATCACCAGTTTCAAGAACGGCCCCGCTATCAGTATGTGCCAACTCGCTAAAGCCAACGTGCTGAAAACTTTCAGAATACTTTTGTTTTGTAAACACAAACAAATGAAAAATTCCCTGCTGAGCCAAGTAATTAATCAGTGTTGAAACAATGGTATTGAAATGAGCCCCTTGGGTACTGAATCGGTTGCAAACCCCAACGTATTTTAAAACATTGCCGGCAACCGATCCGGTCGCAACCAAATCCCCCGTTTCATTAAACATCCCAAAAGTGACATCAATGGTTGCCAGTTCATTCTGCTCGAAATCGGTAATGCCCAGCGATTTTAAAAAGGCCTGCCATTTTTTAAAAATACGTTGATTTGTTAAATTTAATTGTTCAATTGTGTCGATCGCCAATCACCACCTTTAAATGCTACCCTTTATTATAAAACAGAAATGACATCATGATCCCTATCTTTAAAAGTAGCAGGTTGATGTTGGTTAACGGCATTTGTAGATGCACTGTTAACAACTGCAGCTGTGATCGTCTTAACAACATCTTGGTCAAAAACACCCGGCACAATTTTTTCACTGGTTGGCACTTCAATCATGCCTGCCAACGCCTGAGCGACCACCGCTTCGATCCGATAATCCACTTTCTTAATGCCACTTTTCAGCAAACCACGAAACAGTCCCGGAAAGACTAAAATATTATTCACTTGATTAGGGTATTGACTGGAACCGGTCGCCACGACGCCAGCTCCAGCTTGATGGGCATCAGCTGGCAAAATTTCAGGAACCGGATTGGCTAACGCAAAAATAATCGGGTTAGCCGCCATCCGCTTCACTTGGGATTGATTTAAGACTTTTGAAGTCGACAAACCAATAAAAGCATCTTGGTGGTCAATCACCTCATCAAGGGTTTTCCCACTAACTTTTAGACCCGCTTGATTAACAAAATCAGTTTGATAGTGATTATATCTGGAGTCAGTCCCTTGAATCACGCCATACAGATCAACCAGTGTTAAATGACGAATGCCAACGGCAAATAGTAACTTAGCCGTTGCCAAACCAGACGCGCCAACGCCATTAATGACGACTTTTAGATTTTTAAGGGGTTTGCCAACTACCTTGGCAGCATTGATTAAACCAGCCAGTACCACAATTGCCGTACCTTCCTGATCATCATGATAAACCGGAATATCAAGTACCTGACTCAGTGCTTCTTCGATTTCAAAGCACCTCGGAGCCGCGATATCTTCCAAATGAATCCCCGCAAAGGATAACGAAATATTTTTAATTGTTTCAACGAATTCCTTAGTTGGTACTTGAGAAACCGTCATTGGCAAGGCGTTAACGCCAGCTAAATCTTTATATAAAAGTGCTTTGCCTTCAACAACCGGCAGTCCACCAGCCGGGCCAATATTGCCCAGTCCCAAAACTGCCGACCCATCGGTCACTACTGCTATCAACTTACCACTCATCGTTAAACGATCCTTCATGTCTGGATGCGCTTCAATTAACTTGGAAATGCTGGCAACTCCTGGTGTGTAGGCTTTCCCCAAATCCGACTTATTTTTAATTTCCATATCCGGCTCAATCCCTAAAACGCCATTATGCTTTTCATGGAGTTTAAAAATTTCATCATTATCCTTATCCATCAGTCATTATCCTCTCTTAAAGACTCGTTGATTATTTACATCCTGTATCCTACACGCTTTTTTGATTTTTGTAAAATAATCTGGTTTATTTTTAAATTTAAAAATAGTTTCGAGAATATTTTTACATATGTAGTAATAAAAGTGACTTTATTTAAAATTTCAATTTTTAAAAAAGTTAGCCTCACCCAATTTTTTTAAACCGATTGGGTGAGGCTAATTATCTTTAAATCATGAAAATTTCCTAACAGTTGCTTTCTATAAACGACATTAGAACGTGGTTAAACCGTTGCGGCTGTTCTGCCATCACAATATGGCCACACTCGCTCACAACAACCGATTGACCGAATTCAGCCATTTTAGCCGTTTCAGCTGCAAAGGCTGGGTTAAAATAAGGCGATTTTTGACCGGCAATCACCAATAATGGCCGGTCAAATTGATGAATTACATCCCGCCAATCCTGAAATGCATGGTCAATCAGCAACGGCCGATTTAAATCCGGATCATAAGGGTGTGCCCGTTGTGCCTGTTTAACTTCCCGATAAAGTTGATCACCAAGTGGTTGATTTGTTGCCGGACCAAGTGGAAATTTTAACAGCTCAGGAAAGGTTTCCCAGGTTAGGTTATGAAAGCCATAGGACCAAGTTTCATCATTGATCATCTTGGGAGACTGATCAACGTCAATCAATCCTCGAATGCCGTCATCACCAACTAGTGACACATAAGCAAAGAAGGTTGCCGCGCCCATTGAATTTCCCAGCAAAAATGGCCTTTCGAGCTTCAAGTGATGAATCAACTCATAGACGTCCATCGCATGGCGGGAAATTCGTAATCCTTTACTGGTTCGTTGTGAAGCCCCTTGATTTCTTGCATCAACATTAATCACTCGAAATCCGGAAGCTGTCAGCTGTGCAATTTGATTTGTCCAAATTTGCCGACAGCCACCAATTCCGGTCAGAATGACCACTGGAATGCCACTACCAAGGTCGTCGTATTCAAGTCGGACGTGATCTGACGTCTGAAATTTTGCCATGATTCTCTAACCTCTTTGCCAATTGAACGGATCCATTAATAACTTAATCATCCCGTTATTTAGGAGTATTAGAATGATTTTGATCAGCGTCGTTTGAAGCATGATCATCCGTCAGAATTGTCTATAACGTGTCGCTTTGATCGTCATGAATTTTGACATAAAAGTTGGCCAACGCCAAATTATAATAAGGCAGCAGCCAGATGTCTAAAAGATTAAGTGTCAGGTTAGATAAAATATTCCAACCGATGTAGCTCAAATTAAACACAAACAAATCCATTTTGTGACCGTCCATGAGTTGTCGACTACGGGTAATTGCCTCCAGGTAACTGATCTTTTCTCCCTGGTCCAGCGCATCTCGATAGATAAAGACAGCTTGTGAATAGGCAAATGCCTTAATGATTCCCGGCACAATGAAGAGTAGCGACCATAGAAACGTCAATATCCCTGCAATAATGTTAATCATAATTGTGCCTAAAAAGTAGTCACCATTGTTAAAAATGGTGAATGACTTTGTCACTGGTTGATCAAAAGTCGCCTTGTTTCGAATCAAGTCAATTGCTACAAACTGAATTCCCGTTAGCAGTAACTCACTAATAATTGCTAGTAAGATAACCAACGCCAACCCCATCGTGAGTTGGTTCGGACTGCCACTAAATGACCACCTGGGGCCGTTAGTTGTCAATGCATCCAAGTAAACACCAAGATTCCAGGAACTCTTAGTGGTATTTACCACTGGTAAGTAGTCAGCTAAAACAAACCCCAGTTCCATAATCAAAACCGGTAAAAATAATAATAGGAAAAACGGAAAATGGCTGTTTAACATTTCGCGCATTTCAATTTTTAATTGCGGTCGATCTATCAAAAAATTCTTCACCTCATTTAGTTAATGTAATATGGTGAGTATATTTATTTGCCGAAAAAAAGTCAACCAGCGAAACCAAGTTTGAATCAGTGTTACCCGTAATTTATTTCCACTTTCAACTCATAAGCTTTGTGGCGCAAGTTTTTGATTCAGATGATTTAACCAAACGACCAAGCAGAACGTCATTAAAGTATAGACGGCACCGCCTGGGCCCACCGAGATCATCCCAAAGTGACTGACCATCACCCCACCAGTGGCTGATCCCAACGCAATGCCAAAATTTGAAAAAATCGAGTTGAGTGAGGATGCCAAAACAATGGATTGCGGATAGTCTTTTTCAGCAACTTGCAAAAAATGAATCTGAATTGGCGAATTTAATAACGGCATACTGATAATCAACATCATCAAAAGAAAGGCACCAAGCCAACTGTAGTTGAAAGAAAATGGCAGTGCAACCAGTAAAATGAATTGCGTGACATAAACTTTGGGCATTGCCTTAAGGCCCGGTCCTTCGGTTAACTTGCCACTGGTCTGGTTACCAATAATATTGGCCAACCCGAAGACAAACAGTAGAATCGTCAACATGCCAGTTGAAAAATGTAGCTGAGTCGTAATAATTGGTCGCAAATAAGTATAGAAGACGTAGATGGCTGCCAAATTAAACATCGGTAGAAACATGCCAATTTGAATTCGATGATCTTTTAACAGTGCTAACTGACCGCCAATACTGCTGCCCTTTTGTTTAAAGCCGCGCGGCAGTGAAAGCAGAATTAGTCCCATGGTGATCACAGAAATCCCAATAATGGTTAAAAATGAAATCCGCCAGCCAAAGTTAGTCGAAATCCAAGTACCAAGTGGCACACCCAACACCGAAGCGATACTGAAGCCTGAAAATACCCATGATAGCAGCCAGCCCTGTCTGGCCATCGGCGAAATATACCCAACAAACGACAACGCAATTGAGATGGCAACTCCGGAAACCAACGCCGTGATAATCCGAGAAATTACCAAGAAGACAAAGCTTTGAGCAACTAAACTTAAGGTGTTGCCCAGAGTAAAGATCCCCATCAGAACCATTAGACTCCAGAACAAATTATATTTACCAATCAACAAGGTGATAAATGGCGTACTAATAGCATAAACCATCGCAAAAATTGTCACGAGGTAACCAACAGTGGCAACGGAGACTCCGAATTGTTTTGACAAATCATCCAAAATCCCCACAATTAAGAACTCACTGAATCCTAACGTAAATGCAATCAATACCAGAACAAAACTTTGTACTTTGAACTGCTTCATTGTATTTTCACTTCCTTTTTCATTCTTTTTTGGCCGGCGTTTTTCGCAGACTTTTACATATTACAGGTTTTCTTGGTCACCGTCTATAGTTGAACCAAAAAAGAATGATTGAAAGCGATTTTTAGGCACAAAAAAACCGGTGATTTTTTAATTTCACCGGTTCTTTCTCGTAAACATCAACTATTTTAAGTCGTTCTCCACAGCTGATGCTTTCTGAGATATTCCACTAGTCAAAAAGCATCACCTCCTTTTTTGATTGTCCAAATCATACAATGTTTGGAAAAAAATTGCAAGGGAAATGTTCAGTGAGCGAAGCCAAGTGATTAATTCACGGAGACTAAGGCGTCGAATGGTGAAAAGCCCGAATTTGGCTTTTTGACATTCGATCCCTTAGACGCAGTGAATTGCTTGGTGTAGCTGTCCTAGTTCAGTGAGCGGGCAAAAGCGCTTAGCACCCGGAAGATAAGGCGTCAATCTGGGAAATCCCGGGCTTGGATTTTTCAGATTGATCCCTTATCTGGAGCGGTGTTGCTTTTGGTGTAGCTGTCCTAGTTTAGTGAGCGAAGCCAAGCGATTAATTCACGGAGACTAAGGCGTCGAATGGTGAAAGCCCGAATTTGGCTTTTTGACATTCGATCCCTTAGACGCAGTGAATTGCTTGGTGTAGCTATCCTAGTTCAGTGAGTGGACAAAAGCGCCTAACACCCGGAAGATAAGGCGTCAATCTGGGAAATTCTGGGCTTGGATTTTTCCAATCAATCCCTTATATGGAATGATGCTGTTTGGCGTATGGCCAGAATTGAAACTAGAATTGATGATGAAACTAAGGAAAAAGCGATTGCCAAATTGCAAAAGTCTCAAATTACTTTGTCCGAGTTTGTCAGAGCCCAGGTAGCTATGGTTGTATCAGATAGGTTACCGCCTTTTTATCCAATGCCAAATGTTAACCAAGAAAGAGCCATTCCAGAAACTGCTGATGATCTTACCGGTAAAAAGAACCCCCCCGATTATTTCAAATAATTATTTCGCAGCCAACTTATTTCATCTTTAGCCAGTTGCCTAGTATACTGAAGATAAATTATCTAAGGAGCGTTAACATGCTAAATAAGTTAATGAAAGGGTTATTGGTTTTCGGATTGGCTTGCGGGATCGGATTCACGACTCAAGCCTATGCAGTCCACGCAGCCGGACCTTATCACACCATTAAGAGCAGAAGCTATGCGAATGTTTTACCCACCTATCGCGCTAAAACCAGCCGTTCTAAAGCCGTTATTTGGAATAATGATCTTACCCAGAAAAAATTTTCATTAAATGATTACCCCAAAACTAATTGGTACGTTTATAAAAGTTACAAAATGACTAATGGCAAGAAAACGGGGATCTTTTACCGGATTAAGAATCCTGAGAATACTGTCTCAGGATTAGTTTGGCGGGGGTATCTGCGACGGATTAACCATTTGAGCATTAAACAACAGACACTAAATGCTTTACCTGGAACCATCTATAGTCCCTATTTGCAAAAGATTGTTAATCAACGAAAAAACTATCCCGGCGACAGTGGCGGCGAGTATCTTCAAAAAGTTTTAGGCTCACAATACAAGCAGTTAAAAATTATCACGCTTCCTGCCATTGGCCGAACGACATCCTTAAAACAATTACAATCCGGCCAAATTTCTTACAACGCCTTCTTACAAAGAGAGCTTCCCTTTAGTATTAAAGGTTCTTATCATCTTAAGGACGGATTAGCAGGCGTCAAGACGGTCAAGGATCTTACTGGGTGGCAAGTCGCCTTTCTTAAGGCAGGGAACAATAGTAAAGATTATGGTGCAGGATTTATTTATTTCTTAAAACCCTAACTCATGATTTAATAGCCTGCATTGAGATGGTGGTTCCGAATCTCTTTATGCTCACATCGAAAAACATCCGATAGATTTGAAGTGTCCTTTAAATCTATCGGATGTTTTTAGTGGAGGCTACGTTTCATTTGTTACCAAGATGATTTTGTTGTGGTATACAATCGATTTCCTTTAGTGGCACTTGCATCTTCATTATGATAAGCAATCCCAACATACAGATCACTAGCAATTTGAATCCCTTCAGTTTCCGTATTGATCCCTTTCCAATTTGTATTGCGTAAAGAGTGTTTAACGATGTGTGAATCACCCCAATAGAACTTAGAAATACCAGGAGTATCAGTACTCGAACGACCTGGCTGCTTAGGCTGTCCGCTTGAGATATAGATTGCTCGGCCATCGGAGATATCATATCCCTGAACCGAATTACTGGTTAGCCTTGATGCTAAGTTAGCTACTTTACGGTATGGATCTGAAACCAACGCTGATTTCAGTTCGCTGCAGGGAATATGACCGTGGTTAGCAGCTACCGTATCAAGCATGGCGTTTACTTTATCGTTATCGTAAAGCGTAAAGTGCCCATTATTGTTGGTATCAATTCCAGCTAACAATAATAATCGGTCGGTTGTCCCTCCCGAAACGGGGGCATTCGTTGAAGATAGCGCGGTCTCAACCCGCTTAATGTGACCATAGGCTTTACCAGTGGTCGTCGCCGTACTAAGCGCTGACAAGCGAGTAATACTGGTATTTCCATTATAGGGTGTGGTGGCTTCAGTATTGGGTTCAAACTGAATCCGCCCGACTTGCGTGCCCCAATTCTCTGAACCGCCAGCTCCCTTGGTCACAATCCACCAGTAAGCCTGACCATTATAGCTAAAGTATTCAAACGTTTGGCCGTGACCAAAGTTTTTAAGATACATCTTCTCTGCATTTGAGAAATCGAGGTCAAAGCCACTGGCAGAATCTTTTCTAACTCGTGAAATGACCACATCCGTGTTGGCGTTGAACAATTGGAGGGCGTACACATAGGTGGAGCCAACATAGACTTTTTGAACCACGTTCTGTTTGGGGAGTCCTTTAAATCGATATTTCAAATGTGCATCGATGTTACTTGACATAATAATGACTTCTTTCTTTAAATTTATTTTGGTTGGCTAATTTAATTCCGGTATTAAATCAGCGGTTGTTGCATCAAATCAATTTGACACTGATAGCATATCGCCTTTGCAGCCTTTAAAACCGACCACTTCCGGACAACTTACCGCCAAACCACCGCATTTTTCCGCCAATTCAAAAAGCGCCCCGTCAATTTAATGACGAGACGCTTTTTGATATCTAGCTGACTAAAAAATGCCACGCTACAATATATCGGCAACTTAAGCGTGTATTTCCTAGCCACGTATTCACCAACTGTAGCAATCCTTTTCCAAGTCCAGCGGATGGGCAGTTTGAGTAGCAATTTCCAATAAGCTTTACTCACGTACAAATAGGTGATCTAATAACTGCGGGTTATCAAACATTATCTGCAAGAGACGCTTAGCTGATCCATTATATCTTCCTCAGCTAATCATCATAGCCCTCATTTGCTTCTCGCTCAATGACATCATCACCAACCCAATATTTCTGCTGAGCGTGCTTGCTAAATGAAATGCGATAATAATCTTCGTGATCGTAGTCGTGTGGATCATCATCGTCCTTAAACGTAGCGACCGCTTTCTTATCAACATAAACTTTCTGTTGATCACTAATATTTAATTGATCCCAGTGAAACACCCGATTATTTTCTGATTTTCCTGGAACCCGTTGATAAATTCGTTCCTCATGATATTCATTATCCAACCGAGTCGAATAATCAACATTTTCATAACGGATCCGTAGCGCCTTTTGGCCTTTAATCGGATAGCTTGACGCTGAATGATCTGAACTTGAAGATTGCGTACTTGATGTATCACTTTGCGAAGATTGTACTTTAGAACTACTGGTTGACGATGATTTGTTTGAAGTTGACGAGCAACCTGTCAGCCCAATTGAGAAAATTCCAATTAAACAGGTCATTAGAATTGCTTTTTTCACGTTATTCTCTCCAATCTGTGTCTTCTTTATTCAATAAGTATAAAGAAAATTTCTTCTGAATGCGACCGATTGAATTAAAAATAGGAACCGGTCCTCAGAAAATCCGTTTAACTCTGAAGACCGGTTCCTATTCTGTTTGATAAATTAGTCAAGCACTTTAAATGAATAATCATGGTGATATTTATGATGAGTAAACACGTAGTAAGTGCCGATATTCCCATAACGAACGAGAGATTTTTTATAAGATCCTTTAATCAGTCGTTTTTCTGTCTTAAATTGGCCAAGATTGGAGGTCGAAGAGCCTTTATTAAACGAGTACCAGGATCCCCATTTGCTGACTTTTAACTTATGCGAGCCACTTTTAGATGGCGAATAAACCGTGCCATTATAAGTGAGGCTGTGTTTCGTAATTTTTATCGTACTAAACTTCCCACTTCCGGTATATTTATACCAGGTCCCCCGAAGCGATTTTGGTGTTGTCGTCGAAGAACTCGCGTGTGCTTGAATGTTATTGGTTGATAGTTCGATACCTAAAACAATGAATAAGGCTACTAAAATAAGTCGTATTTTTTTCATTGGATGACATGCACCTCCGTTACTAAAAAGTATAACATGCCATTTGACAATTCAATTTAACTATCGGACTACAATTGTTTTACAAACTTATTCATCTATCATAACCACTTCGGTGACTATTCTCATAGTGGTCTAACCAATCTTGAAAAATTCACTATCCGACCAAATTTCTTATAATATTGCATTCATGTTACCAGCAGACTACAAAAAAGCAGCTGTTTGGTTCTCCACAGCCACTCTTTTGAAATTCCTCTTCTATAGATAAAGGATAAGGTCATCAATTAAAACTAATCAAAGCGACTTTCAATTGCTCTGGCGTGGGCTTCCAAGCCTTCTACCCTTGCTAAAGTCGTGATGGCATCGGCTTCCTTTTTCAAAGCCGGCCTGGTATATGAAACAAATTGAGTCCGTTTGACAAAATCTTGAACGCCTAATGGCGAAAAGAACCGAGCAGTTCCACCAGTCGGCAAAATGTGGTTTGGCCCAGCGACGTAATCTCCTACCGGTTCAGAAGCCGAAAAGCCTAAGAAAACCGAGCCGGCATTCTGAATTTGGTTTAGATAAGAAATGGCATCCGGAAGTTGAACTTCCAAGTGTTCTGGTGCCACAGCGTTCATTAATGTAAAAGCATCATCAATGTTTTTAACGACCGCAATAAAGCCTTCATTATCCATCGCCGCTTGGGCAATCTCTTGACGTGGCAATAATTTTACCTGCCGAGTCATTTCCGCATTGACATTAATGGCCAATTGCTTATCATCAGTTACCAAAATTGGTCTGGCCATTTTATCATGTTCGGCCTGTGATAATAGATCTGCTGCCACTTGGCTTGGCTTAGCCTGGCTGCTGGCAATCACACCAATTTCTGATGGACCGGCAATCATATCAATATCAACTTGACCAAAAACCTGTTTCTTAGCTGTTGCTACGTAAGCATTACCAGGTCCTGTAATCTTGTCAACCCGTGGAATCGTTTCAGTTCCAAATGCCAAACTTGCAATTGCCTGAGCACCTCCAACCGTGTAAATTTCATCAACGCCGGCAATCTTGGCGGCTGCCAAAACAGCTTGATTCAAGCCATCGCTTTGAGGTGGTGTCACCATGACCACCCGCTTGACCCCGGCAATCTTAGCCGGAATCACGTTCATTAGAATGGAAGACGGATATGCAGCCGTGCCGCCGGGAACATAAACCCCAACGGCTGCCAGAGGCGCAATTTTTTCACCCCGGATCACGCCCTTTTGCTTGGCATCGACAAAGCTATTTTCAACCTCCATTTTGTGAAAAGAAGTAATATTTCGTTTGGCTAAATTCAAAGCATCGATGACTGCTTGGTCGGTTTCTTGATATGCCGCGTCAATTTCTGACTGTTTGACCGCTAAATCAGTCAAGTCAACCTGATCAAATTTCTTTTCATATTCTTTAACAGCTTGATCTCCCTTTTGAGCAACGTTGCTGATGATTTCTCGAACTGATTTTTCAACTGCCTCACGATTAGCCACCTGATTTGTTCGAATGGCCACCTGTTTCAATAACTGTTCCAAAGGTGCTTCAATAATTTGCATATCTGTCACTCCACTTTCCAATAAATAGTCAGTTACGGTTAATTTTTCCTACAAAAAAAGTCCTCAGAAATTGTAAAAAACAATTTCTGAGGACGATTTCTCGCGGTCCCACCTCATTTTTGTCGCCACCTCACGATGAAACGACCTTACACTGTCGGCAACTAGTCGTCCATCGTAAATAGAGAACAGTTACTGCAGCCGTGGTAACGCTCGCTAGCGGAATAGTCTACTTAATTCAACTATCCAGTTCATAGATGTGTTTTCAGCAATCCTCGCGATCCGTTCTCACCGGCGGGACTCTCTTAACGTATGTGATTGCCTACTTTTCTAATCGTAACTTCATATTTATTATTGATTTTTAATTAATGATTAACATTACAATAACATGTCTCGAAAAAAAGTCAAGAGTCAATCACCAATTTCAAGCTAGATATTCATGTAAATTGATAAAAACATGGCTAATGTGCCTCCCATGACAAAGAAATGCCAAATTAAGTGTAGTCCCGGGATTCTCGGAAAGCTGTAAATCACGGCGCCAACGGTAAAAATCACACCACCACTGACTAAGAGCCAAAAACCACTGACACTCAAATTGGCATACAGCTGCTTACCGAGCAATAGGCAAAGCCAGCCCATAATGACGTAAATGGTCGTTTCCGTTTTTTGATATTTTCCATGAAAAACGACGTGACTGACAATCCCTGCGATTGCTAATAACCAGACAGTGGCTAACAGAATGTTGCCAGCTAAATTGTGAATAAAGATGATGCAATACGGTGTGTATGTCCCAGCAATCAATAAAAATATGTTACTATGATCCAAGATTTGAAAGACACGTTTGGCCCGTGTGAAGACGAAACAGTGTAATAACGTTGACGCCAAGTAAAGGATCAGGACACTGACACAGTAAACGACCAAACTAGTCACCGCAATCGATGATAGATGATCATGGTAAGCCCGGGTTAGTAACAGGACAGTTAAAAAGCCACCCGCCACAAATGAAACTCCATGGGTAACGGCATTCAATACCTCGTAGATAATTCGCTGCCGTTTTAAATGACTAGATTGATTGATCATGATGGCACCTCCTGAACACCATCATAAGATAAAATAGACTAAAGGTCAATACCATATAGAATTGAAATCTATTTGTCTGAATCCCTATATTTGTGCGATAATGTTGATACTTGAAACAAGGAGGCAGGTATCATTAAAAACCATACCGCAAAACAGTTGACTGAGCTTTCACTTCCTTTATATGAAGAATTACCCAGTTTAAATCTCTATATGGATCAAGTAATCGACGAAGTTAACCAATTTTTGGTGCCATTAACGGAAACCAAAATTACTAAATCTATGATTAACAGCTATGTTAAACAAGGCCTCGTACAACGGCCTGAGAAAAAACGTTACTCAAGGCAGCATTTGGCAGAAATTATCGTGGTCAGTCTAATGAAACCAATCTTATCCCTTGAAACCATTAAGAAGGCCATTGCACTAGCCGTCAAACTATCACCGGTTAATGAGGCATATGATCAGTTTATTCAGGCATTTAATGAAGAACTGGTCAAAACCCCCACCGGCCATTTGGAAGCCAAGGTTTACGAACATATGGCGATTCAAGCTTTACTGTATAAATTACTTGTAGAAGAAATGATTAATCACGATCTTTAGCAGGGAGGTTTTAAGATGAACATAACGATTATTCAGCATGTCCCCTTTGAAGTACCGGGATTAATTTCTGATTGGGCCCGCCAGCACCAACATCAATTAACGATTGTTAAGCTATTTAAAAAGTCAACTCATTTGCCTTCTGCTGACAAAGTTGACTTTCTAGTAGTTCTCGGTGGCCCAATGAGTGCCAATGACAATCTTCCCTGGCTTTCGGCCGAACGACAACTGATTAAAGCAGTTGTTGAAGCCAATAAGCCGATGTTGGGAATTTGCTTGGGCGCACAACAGTTAGCTAAAGCCTATGGCGAAGCAATTGTTGCCACACCCAAGGAAGTCGGCTTTGGGCCAGTTACAGCAACCCCAACTGCACAGTCACTTTTTGGCATTTCTAATCAGCTTGAGGTGCTTCATTGGCACGGTGAAGGATTCAAATTACCTAAAGGTGCAACCCTGCTTTTTTCAAGTCGATACTGGCCATTTCAAGGCTTTAAGCTTAAATCAGCTATTGGCCTGCAGTTTCATTTGGAATCAACACCAACAACTTTGGCAGAATTAGCCAAAACCGATGCCGCCTTTGTTCCCGGATCAAAGTATGCCCAAACGGCCGCTCAAATCACTTCGGCACCCTTTCAATCAAACCAATTGTTATTAAATCGGCTGCTGGATTGCTTAGCCACAGCCAATCATTCAGCTTAAGTTACATTTACGACCAAAAAATTCGGAGGTTTTCTAAATGAAAATATTGCTAATCTTATTGGCCGGCTTTGTCCTCACCTTTCCTTTTTTGACAGCCGCGTCAACGGCAAATGCAGCAACCAAACCTAAGACTTATTCATTTTCAATTCTGACTGCTGATTTTTACGATCATCCGGTTGCTTATCACACTTCTTCACATCAAGTCACTCTCTATCGAGCAAGCATCGGCGCTGACACACCAACCATTTCGTTCACGGCTAAAGGCAAACTAAAGGCTAAGGCCACGTATCGCATTACCCGATACGTCAAGGCCAAAAGTAACGTAACGCAAAAGAACCGAGTCTTCCTTTACGTCAAAGGCCACGGTTGGGTCCAACGTACCAAGCTGATTAAAGGGCCACTTTCAACTGACCACTAGCTGAAAATCAGTGTTAATTACATGACGTCAACCAACCAAACGGTGTATCCTTGACTTAAGGAGACGCCGTTTTTTGTTAGTCAGGCATCTCAAAGGAGGGTCATCATGAATCGAGTTGCGTTAAAGGAGGATGCCAAAAGCATTCTCAATTCACATTTTTCATTTTATTTTTTGCTATTTTTACCGGCCTTTATTCTGGAATTGATTAGTGGGGTCGTTTTTGGCTATAACGCCCATCCGTATCCAGAGCCAAGTGATGGCGCCAGTTTACTGATTAGCTGGTTAACTTCCGTTCTGTTAGTTGGCGTTTACTTTGTTTGTCTAGACGCGATTCGGGAAAAGCTAACCTATGATCAGCCGTTGCAAAAATCATTATTTGTCTTTAGTAATGGTGATTACTTTGTTGGCGCGTTGCTACTCAGCATTATCCAGTATATCTTCATTGTTTTATGGATGATTTTATTAATTATTCCCGGCATTGTGAAAGCCATGGCCTATTCCCAAACCTTTTTCATTTACCGGGACGCCATTGACCAAGGTGAACACATCCCTTATACAGAGGCCATTACCCGAAGCCGCCGACTAATGGTCGGACATAAATGGGAATACTTTGTCATGAGTCTCAGCTTTCTGGGATGGGCGTTAGTCGTCATGGTGACTGCCGGCATTGCAGCGATTTGGGTTCAACCATATATGTCACTCAGCTTTGCCAATTACTATAATGAGTTGGTCCGTCAAGAAAATGGCCAACCTAGCCAAACGACTCAAAGTTAAAATCGAATTTCAATTCACTAACCTGAATAATCTCTACTTTTAAAATTTGCCTGATTTGGTCCTTTTGAGGGCCATTTTTTATTTTTTCAGGCACTTTTGATTGCTGACAAAACTTAACTGGTCACTAACCGTCACATTTTGAGGAA